>CAWKEB010000003.1:0-2848236 GCA_963848505.1 Candidatus Krumholzibacteriia bacterium
GCCCCCATCAGCTGCGCCTGCTGGATCTTGACGGCGACGGGCGCCAGGACCTGGTCATGAACCGGCTGACAAACCTGGTCAACGCGCTCTATGTGGGGCTCAGCACCCAGAGCTCCGGATTCCTGTTCACGCCCCTGGACATGGAGCATCCGGCCGGCGTGACCTGGGACCAGTACCAGCTGCTGAGCGGCGACTTCAACGGCGACGGCCGCCAGGATCTGGCCTGGAACCACGCCGCGGTCACCAACCGGATCTTCGTGGCGCTGTCGGTCGTGAACTGATCCGCTGGACGGCGGGGCCCGGCACCGGAGTGCGCCGGGCCCCGCCGCTCCCCCAGGCGCTTCAGGGCCCCGTGCGCCGTGGCTTGTCGGCCGACGGCGCAGGGCTTACGATAACGTGGTCACGCTGGCGTCTTCCGGGCCGCCGGCCACCGCATCGACCCCAGGCGGAGGCCTATCCCATGCACTTCATCCTCTTCTACGACTTCGTCGAGAACATCATCGAGCGCCGGGCGCCTTTCCGCGCCGGGCACCTGGCGCTGGCCCAGGCCTGGGTGGCCGACGGCCGGCTGCTGCTGGCTGGCGCCTTCGCCGAGCCGGTCGACGGGTCCGCCCTGGTGTTCGCGGCCGAGGACCGGGCCCAGGTGGAGCAGTTCGTGGCCGCCGATCCCTACGTGCAGAACGGGCTGGTGACGGCCTGGCGCATCCGGACCTGGACGGTGGTGCTGGGCGCCGCCCTCTGATCGATCCCGCAACCCGACTGTGAAGGAGTCGTCCCCATGAAGCAGGGCAAGCGCATCGCCATCCTGGGCGCAGGCAACATCGGCACCGCCATCGCCGACGGCCTGGTGCAGGCCGGCACCTACCGCGCCGCCGACGTGTTCCTGACCCGGCGGCACCTGGAGCCGCTGGCGCCCCTGGCCGAGCGCGGCTTCGCCGTCGGCAGCGACAATCTGGCGGCCGTGGCCCAGGCCCAACTGGTGATCGTGGCGGTCGAGCCCCAGCAGATCGACGGGCTGCTGGCCGAGATCGCCCCGGCGCTCGATCCCCAGCGGCACGTGGTGGTGTCGGTGGTCACCGGCGTGAGCGTGGGCCAGATCGAGCGGCGGCTGGGCCAGCCGGTGCCGGTGGTGCGGGCCATGCCCAACACGGCGATCGCCGTGCGCGAGTCCATGACCTGCCTGGCCGCCGACGCGTCGCAGGAGGCGGCGCTGGCCCTGGCCGAGACGGTGTTCTCGGCGGTGGGGCGCACGGTGCGCATCAACGAGGAGGACATGGGCGCGGCCACGGCGCTGGGGGCCTGCGGCATCGCCTTCTTCATGCGCGCCATCCGCGCGGCCTCGCAGGGCGGCATCGAGATCGGCTTCCACGCCGGCACCGCCCTGGCCATCGCCGCCCAGACCGCCAAGGGCGCGGCCTGCCTGCTGCAGCAGCACGGCAGCCATCCCGAGCGGGAGATCGACCGGGTGACCACGCCCCGCGGCTGCACCATCGCCGGGCTGAACCGCATGGAGCACGAGGGCTTCAGCTCAGCCCTGATCCAGGGGATCACCGTCTCGGCCCAGAAGGCGGCGGGGCTGTACCGGCTGCCGGGCCAGGGGGACTGAGCCCGCAAAGCCGAAGCCCAAGGCCCGGTTGCCGTTTTGGGGCCCCGCCTGTACACTCTGCGGCGACGACGATCACCCGATACTCCCGTGTTGTCGCGTCCTCCAATTGGCAGGAGCCTCCGTGATCGGCAAGAGCCTCGGCCGCCGGCTGCTCCCCGACGTTCTGCTCATCCTGCTGGTGCTGGGCTACGCCGCCCCCCTGGTGGGCGCGGTCGATCCCTCGCCCGACGGCTGGGCGCCGCTCGCCTGGGCCCAGTACCTGCTGGTGGCCGCCCTGGCCGCCCTGGTGTTCCGTGCCGCCGCGGGTGAAGCCGGTCTGCAAGTGCCCCGTCTGCGCCTGGTGGCCGTCGGCGCCCTGGCGGTCGTGTTCCTCTCGCTGCTGGCCCACCGTCATGACCCCTTCTTCTGGGACGCGGCCACGACCTCGGCCCGCGCCACCCTGGTCCGCGAGGGCCAGGGGCTGGTGGGCGGCCGCGAACGCTTCTCGCTCTTCTACCATTTCATCGCGCTGCTGCAGACGGTCGCCGGGCCGTCGGCCGCCGCTGCCAGATTGGGCGCGGCCGCCGTCGGCACGGCCGGGCTGGTGGGCGTGGGCGTCCTGGCCGGGCGGCATGGCGGCCGGACCGCCGGCCTGGGCGCGGCCGTCCTGGCCGGCAGCGTGCCCGCCCTCTTCGCCATGCTGCACTGGCTGTACATCGACATGGTCCTGCTGGCGGTCTGCGTCGGGTTGCTGCTGCTGTGCGACCGGACCTGGTGCCGTCCGCGGCCCAGCCTGGTGGCGGGCTGCCTGGTGCTGGCCGCGGCGGCGCTGCTGACCAAGGAGTACGCGGTCCTGGTCCTGCCGGTTTGCCTGGGGCTGGGCTGGGTGCACGGCAGCGCGGGCCTGGCGCTGGGGCGCCGCCGCCAGCTCGCCCTCGTCGTGGCGACGGTGGCCGCGGTGGCGATCGGCTGGGGTCTCTGGCACTTCTACCTGCACTTCTGGCGCGGCCTGTTCCAGGCCGGCGAGCCCTCCTGGGAGTACTGGCCCCTGCTGATCGTCCCCGGGCATCCCTACCTGCCCTGGGCCGACCAGCTGCGCATCGCCCTGGATCTGGCCCGACAACACGGGGCCCAGTTGGCGGGGACGGGGCTGCTGGGGTTCGCGCTGCTGGGCCTGGTCGAGGTGGTGCCCGGGCGCCGTACGGCCGCCTGGTTCATGCTGGCCGGGGCAGCCCTGCTTGCGACCTGGCCCCACTTCGAGGTGACGCCGGCCCACCTGAACCGGCTCTGGTACTGGAGCCCGGCCCTGGACCGGGTCGTGGTGCTGGTGCCGGCCGGGTTGCTGGTGCTGCGGCTGGCGGGCTGGGTGCGTCTGCGCATCACGCGCTGGCAGTGGCTGCTGCTGGGGGGTGTGGGCTGCAGCGTCGTGTTCTTCGCCTGCGTGGCCAAGCTGACCAGGCTCGACGGCGAGGTGATCGGTTCGCTGGACTGGCGCTATCCACTGTTCAGCCTGGTCTTCACGGCGATCCTGGCCGGCGAGTTCGTGGCCAGGCTGCTGGCCCTGGGGCGGACGCTGGGCCGGGCGGGTTTGGCCCTGGCTGCGTTGGCGCCGGCGCTCCTGGTGACGGCGAACTTCGTCGCCGGCACCGACTACGTGCGGCAGGCGGCGGCCTTCACCGGTGACCAGCAGCGCGGCGTCGAGGCGGCCATCGCCCTGGCCGCTGCGCGGCAGGTGCCGGTGCTGACCAACTGGCCCTACTACTATCCCGAGGTGCCGCGGTCCCTGGACTACGGGCCGTTCCGCTGGCGGACCGCCGGCATCGAGCTGGAGTTCCTGGCCTTCCATGACTTCGGCGTCCCGTCGGACCGCGTCGCCCTGTTCGACACCCAGACGGGTCGGGACTTCGTGCTCCAGGCCGAGCGCGAAGGCGTGCTGAGCTTCCGCAGCGAGCCGGTCTACCTGGCGCCGCTGCGCCCGGGCGTGCGCCGGCTGCCCGCGCCCACGGTGCTGCTGGTGGACCTGGCGGCGCCCTGGTCGCTGCCGCCGTTCGCGCCCTGCCGCGAGGAGTTCGCCGCGCCGGACCCGGCCGCAGACGCCGGGCGGTGGATCGGCCTGGCGGCCTGCGAGGTCTGGGCCGAGGGTCTGACCATGCGCTGGAGCGGCGCCGATACGGTCGCGGTGAGGCTGGGAGCGGGGACGGCGGCGGACTGCCTGGTGCAGCTGCGGGCCCGGTCGTTTGCCGGCGTGCCCGACCAGACGGTGGACCTGGTGATCAACGGCACCGGCCTGGGCCCGGTGGCCCTGGCCGCGGACTGGCAGTTCGTCGTCTGGCGGGTGCCGGCCGGGCTGATCCGGACCGCCGGGCCGAACGCCCTGGCGCTGGTGCCGCGGGGGGCCGCCCGGCCTTCGGCGCAGCCTGGCGCGGCCTCGGCCGACACCCGTGAGCTCGGGATCGGGCTGGACTGGTTGCAGATCGGCGCGGCGCCCGCCGCCGACTGACGGCCCCCTTGCCGCCGGCCGCAGATTTTTTTGCGCACACCCGCCTCCGATTCCGCATCCCCCGATGAAGACAAAACCGTCCCCGATGGCGCCACCGGTGTCGTCAGTCTGAAATGGAGAGTGCAATGTCCCGCAAGTCCAAGTCCCTCATGATCCTGGCTCTGGCGGCCTTCGGTCTGATCGCCGGCTGCAGCAGCGAGGACACGGTCGCGCCGCCGGTGGCGGCCGACGTCGACGACTACGTCCAGTCCCTGCCCACCTGGGAGCAGTACTCGCCGCCCATGCCGTCGGAGAACCTGCTCCTGGAGGGGCCCGTCGACTCGACCCAGCTCGACGGCAGCGTGGAGTACGACTGCCAGGTGTCCCAGTACTCGGTCACCGAGACGCCACGGGAGATCACCGTCTTCAGCCCGGACGCCGACATCATGTGGCCGGGATCGCTGCTGCAGGGCGACAAGTATGCCGGCGGCCTCGGTTCGCTGGGCGAGCTGCCGATCCGCCAGCGGGCGCCGCTGAAGGTCTTCATCGACCTGCTGACCGAGGACGTGACCCGGACCGTGGTCAACCCGGACGCGGCCTCGGTGGCCGTTGCGGTCGGCGGTCTGATCCAGGACGCCTCCGACGCCGGGCACCAGGCCGGCAGCAGCATCTTCTTCGACCAGACCACGACCCACTCGCTGCAGCAGGCCTCGCTGGACCTGGGCATCTCGGTCAACTACCTGGGCACCCAGGTGCAGTCCTCCCTGTCCTACGAGCAGTCGCTGGAGGAGCACACCCTGACCGCCTACTTCACCCAGAAGATGTTCACCGTCTCGGTAGTGCAGCCCCAGACGCCGTCCGAGTTCTTCAGCAACGACTTCACCGCCGCCAAGCTGAACGAGCAGGTCGAGCTGGGCCGCATCGGCCCCGACAACCTGCCCACCTACATCTCCAGCGTGGTCTACGGGCGCATGCTGATGCTGACGATGACCTCGTCCCACTCTGTGGAGGACATGCGCGCGGCCCTGACCGCCAGCCGCGACGGCATCGGCAGCGGCTCGGTCGACGCCAACAGCCTGACGGTGCTGAGCGAGTCGCGCATCCAGGTCTCGACCGTCGGCGGCGCGGACGACGGGGTGGAAGGCCTGATCACCAGCGGCCGCCTCAGCGAGTACTTCGCCTCCGACGCCCCGCTGACCTCGGCCCGGCCCCTGTCCTACACCGTGCGCAACCTGGCCGACAACTCCATCGCCAAGGTGAGCGAGACCACGGTCTACAACATCAACGAGTGCACTCCGGCCGACCGCACGCCCACCGGCGCGCGCTACGCCCTGACCATCGACAAGCTGCGCCTGATCTCCAACGGCTGCGACGGCGCCTTCGGCCCCTCGCCCGAGGTGTACTACAACTATGTCCTGCACCACGCCACGGGCAATACCACCCTGGCCAACCGCGCCGCCAACAACTGGGTGCAGCTCAACGAGGGCGGCGAGGTGCAGATCAACAGCTCCGTGCGCTACGTCAACCTCTACCGCGACGGCCGCGGCACCATGCGCGTGACCGGCACGGCCTGGGACATGGACGACGCCAGCAACGACGAGGTGATCGGCACCTGGGACCTGAGCTGGGCTTTCGGCGTGGGCGGCGGCCAGCGCTACTACACCCGCTCGGGCGGGGGCTGCTCGATCCGCCTGTACCTGACCATCAACAAGGTGGGGGACCTGTACGACTGACCATCGTACGCCGGAGGGAAGCGTGGAGGGCCGCCCAACGGGGCGGCCCTGCGCGTGCCCCGAATTCCCGTGGTTGATGCCACGGGGCGATGCTATGCTCCCCGGGGGATTCGCGATCCTGGCATCATCACGGGGGAGGAACGATCCATGCGGACGTTGAGGCGAGCGTGTCTGTTGCTGCTGCTGCTGGTGGCGGCGGCCTGGGCAGCCAACCAGATGCAGAGCGTGCAGGTGCGCAAGGGGCAGCTGCGGGACAAGCCGGCCTTCCTGGGCGCCATCGTGGCCGACGTCGTCTACGGCGACCGCCTCGAGGTGCTCGAAGCGCGCGCGGGCTGGTTCCGGGTGCGCGACAAGGCGGGCCGCACGGGCTGGATCCACGGGTCGGCCCTGAGCGAGAAGGCGATCGTGCTGAAGGCCGGCCAGTCCGATGTCTCCGGCCAGGCCAGCGGCCAGGAGATCGTGCTGGCGGGCAAGGGCTTCAGCGAGCAGGTGGAGAAGGCCTACCGCAGCGACAATCCCGCCGCGAACTACGCCTGGGTCGACCGCATGGAAGGCTGGACGGTCCCCCTGGCCGAGCGGGAGGGCTTCGCCCGCGCCGGCGGCCTCGGGCCCCGCGAGGGAGGTGCGCCATGAGCCGCCGCACCCTTTGGCTGGCGCTTTTGGCGGCGGCTGTTCTGGCCGGCTGCGCCTCGGTGACCAAGCTGGGCACCCAGGTGGCCCAGGACCAGGGCATGATCACCGCCGACCAGGCCGGATCCATCAACCGCACCAGCGACGCCATCGCCAAGTCCTTCGAGGACATCACCCCCGAGCAGGAATACTACATCGGCCGCGCCGTGGCCGCCGACATCCTGCAGACCTACCGGCCCTGGGACGCGGCCGCGGCCAACGCCTACGTCAACACCCTGGGCCAGACCCTGGCCCTGGCCTCGGACCGGCCCGAGACCTTCGCCGGCTACCACTTCCTGCTGCTGGACAGCGACGAGATCAATGCCTTCGCGGCCCCGGGCGGGCTGATCCTGGTGACCCGCGGCCTGGCCCGGTGCTGCAGCAGCGAGGACGAGCTGGCCGCCGTGCTGGCCCACGAGATCGCCCACGTGCAGAACCGCGACGGTCTGCGCGCCATCAAGAAGAGCCGCCTGACCGGGGCCCTGGCCACGCTGACGGTGGAGACGGCGCGCCAGCTGGGCGACCAGCAGCTGAAGGACCTGACCGCCCAGTTCGAGGGCGGGGTCCAGGACATCACCCAGACCCTGGTCAACAGCGGCTACGCCCGCGGCCTGGAGCACGATGCCGACCAGGATGCCGTCGTGATCCTGGAACGGCTGGGCTATGACAGCTCGGCGCTGATGCGCATGCTGCGGACCATGGACCAGCGGCTGGCCAGCGGTGGTCCCGGCTTCGCCAAGACCCACCCCTCGGCGCGGGACCGCATGCAGGCCGTGGCGGGCCAGGCCACCGGCGAGGGTGCGGCGGCGGCCACGCCGGCCCGCGGCCGGCGCTTCACCGAGGCCATGGCGGGCGTGTAGACGTGACGACGGCGCACCGGCAGGGTTTGGCGATCGGGGCCGGGGCGGCAGCCCTGGCCCTGCTGCTCTGGTTCGTCGGGACGCTGGACGGGCTCGAGCGCATCACCTGGGACTGGCGGGCGCGCACCCTGGCCCGGCCGGGCCAGGCCAGCGACCGCATCGTGCTGATCCTGCTGGACCAGGCCAGCCTCGACTGGGCCGAACAGGAGAACGGCCTGGGCTGGCCCTGGCCGCGCCAGGTCTATGTGCCGCTGGTCGACTTCTGCGCGCGGGCCGGGGCCCGGGTGCTGGCGCTGGACATGGTGCTGACCGAAGGCTCGACCTACGGCGTCGAGGACGACGAGTTGCTGGCGGCCGCGCTGGCGGCCAACGGGCGCTGCGTCGGCGCCTGCGCCCTGCACCTGCTGCCCGGCAGCCTGGAAGCCGCGGGCCTGGACGAACCCATCGCCGAGATCGCCGCCACCGTCGCCGGCCTGGCCAACGTCAGCGACATCCCCGGGTCCGACGGCGTGTTCCGGCGCAGCGGCGTCCTGCGCCGACTGGGGGACAGGATCGTGCCCACCCTGGGCGTGGAGGCCTGGCGCCTCGGCGGCGCAACGGACGCCGGCCTGGATCTGGCCGCCGGCCGGGCCCGGATCGGTCATCGCAGCGTGCGCATCGACGCCGAGGGCGGCGCGCTGCTGCGCTTCCGCGGACCGCTGCCGCTGTACCGCACCTACAGCGCCGCCGCGGTGATCCAGTCCGAGCTGCGGCTGCAGGCGGGCGAGGCGCCGGTGATCGATCCCGCGCTGCTGCGCGACGCCTACGTGCTGTTCGGGTTCAGCGCCCCCGGCCTGCTGGATCTGCGCCCGACGCCCCTGGGCCCGGCCAGCCCGGGCGTGGTGATCCACGCCACCGTGCTGGACAACCTGCTGGACGACGACTTCATGGCTGACGCTCCGGCGCCCCTGGCCGCCCTAGGTGTGCTGCTGCTGGCCATGGGCACGGCCCTGGCGGTCACCGCCCTGCGCAGTGCCCGCACGGGCCTGGCCGCGGGTCTGGGCCTGCTGCTGCTGCCCTCGCTGGCCGGGTTGGCCCTCTACGCCGCCGGCTGGTGGTGGCCGGTCGTGCCCGGCACCCTGGCCGCCGGGGTCGCGCTGATCGGCGGGCTGGCCCGCAACTACGCCACCGAGGGCCGCCAGCGCCGCTTCCTCAAGAGCGCCTTCCGCCACTACCTGAGCCCGGCGGTGATCGAGCGCATCCTGGTCGACCCGCAGGCCCTGCAGCTGGGCGGCGAGCGGCGCGAGCTGACGATCATGTTCAGCGACCTCGCGGGCTTCACCGCCCTGAGCGAGGGCCTCGATCCGGTGACCCTGACCCGGCTGCTGAACGACTACCTGACCGACATGACCGACATCGTGCTGGAGGAGGGCGGCACCCTGGACAAGTACGAGGGTGACGCGATCCTGGCCTTCTGGAACGCGCCCCTGGACCAGGCCGACCACGCCCTGCGGGCCTGCCGCGCCGCGGTGCGCTGCCAGCAGGCCCTGGCGGCGCGGCGCGAGGAGTTCCGCCGGCGCAGCGGCCAGCCGCTGCACATGCGCGTCGGCCTGCACAGCGGCGAGGTGGTCGTCGGCAACATGGGTTCGCGGCAGCGCTTCGACTACACGGTGCTGGGCGATGCGGCCAACCTGGCCTCGCGACTAGAAGGGGCCAACAAGGCCTTCGGCAGCGGTACGATGATCAGCGAGACCACCCGCGCGGCCTGCGGCGGGGCCCTGCTGACCCGCGAGGTGGGCGGCCTGCAGGTGATCGGCCGCCGCGAGCCGGTGCTGGTGCACGAGCTGCTGGGCCTGGCCGCGGATCCGCGGCCGACCTGGCTGGACGCGTACGAGGAGGGCCTGGCCCATGGCCGGGCCGGCCGGGCCGACCAGGCCCTGGCGGCCTTCGCCCGGGCCGCGGGCGATCCGGTGGCGTCGCGTTGGACCGAGCGCCTCCTGGCGGCGCGGGCTGCCGGCGAGGATTTCCGGGGCGACTGGGTCCTGACCAGCAAGGGGTGAGCATGAAGGTCTTCTTCGGCGGCGTCCGCGGCTCCATGCCCTGCAGCGGGCCGGCGTTTGCCGCCTACGGCGGCCACACCACCTGCGTCCTGGTCACCGGGGCCGCCGGCGAGCGCCTGCTGCTGGACGCGGGCAGCGGCCTGCAGGCCGTCAACCCGCGGCTGGCCGCCCCCGTCCCTGCCGGCGCCGCCGCCGAGATCGTCGTCCTGCTGTCCCACCTGCACCTGGACCACGTGCTGGGGCTGCCCAAGCTGGCCGCCCTCTTCACGGTCGGGGCCGAGGTGCACATCGTCGCGCCCGCGCCGATCGGGCTGTCGCTGCAGCAGGCCCTGGATCGGGTGTTCTCGCCGCCGCTGTGGCCGTACTCGCTGGCCCAGTCCAAGGCCCGGGTGCACATCCAGGAACTGGCGCGGACCGATCTGGACGGCAGCGCGCCGGTGCTGCGCCACGGCGGCCTGACGGTGCGCGGCCTCGAGATGCCCCACCCCGGCGGCAGCGCGACCTGGCGCATCGAGGATACGGACGGCGCCAGCCTGGTCCTGGCCACGGACCTGGAGTGGGAGCGGGGCGACGCCCAGCTGCACCGGCGCTTCGTGGAGCTCTGCGCCCGACCGCATCCCGTCGACCTGCTGGTGATGGACGGCCAGTTCAGCGCCGACGAGCTGCCCCGCCACCGGGGCTGGGGCCACAGCTCGATCGCCCAGTGCGCGGAGGCGGCCGCGGCCGCGGGCGTGGCCCGCCTGCTGGTCACCCATCACGCCCCCGGCAACGACGACGCGCGGCTGGACGCCATCGGTCGTGAACTGCACACCTTGCGGCCGGGGGCGACCCTGGCGCGCGAAGGACTGGAACTCGAACTCGGCGGCCGTCCCGCCGCCGACCAGGGGAGGAAACCGTGACCGCCTACGGCCCGTTGTTCATGGAATGCGCGGCGCTGCTGCTGATCTGGTCGGTGGCCACGGTGCTCAGCGCGCCGCTGCGCCGGCGCCTGCAGTACGAGCCCGACCAGCGCCGCCGCATCGCCCAGCTGCCGCTGGATCTGCTGGCCCACGTCTCGCGCCCGGCGCTGGTGCTCCTGCTGACCGAGGCGGCGCTCGTGCTGCTGCGGACCGGCACCGCCGGGACGGCCTGGCTGGATGCGCACCCGACCCACGTCTCGGCCTGGCTCATGTTCTGGATCGGCGTGGGCATCCTGCTGCTGGCCGACGGCACGGCCCGCGCCGTCTTCCACCTGCGCGGCCAGGGCTTTCCCATCCCGGACCTGCTGCTGGACATCATCCGGGCCCTGGCCGTGGTGGCCATCGGCTTCGGGGTGCTGAGCGCGGAGATGGGCGTGGACATCGGTCCGCTGCTGGCCTCGACGGCCCTGCTGACGGCGGTGGTCGGTTTCGCCCTGCAGGGGGTGCTGGGCAATCTCATGGCCGGCATGTCGCTGCACCTGGTGCGCTCGCTGCGGCCGGGCGAGTGGGTGGAGATCGACGGCATCACCGGCCGGGTGGTCAAGACCAACTGGCGCGAGACCCGCCTGCGCACCCGGGGCGGGCACCTGCACATCATCCCCAACAGCAAGGTGGCCGAGGCCAGGATCAACAACCTGGACGACCCGACGCCCCTGCGCCGCCACATGGTGGAGGTCGGCGCCAGCTACAGCGACGCCCCCGACGAAGTGATCGAGGCCCTGCTCTGCGCGGCCCGCGCCGTGCCCGAGGTGCGCAGCAGCCCGGCGCCGGATGCGATGATCACCGCCTACCTGGACTTCGGCATCAACTATCGCCTCGATTTCTGGACCCGGGACTACTCGCGCCACAGCCCCATCGCCGGCGCGGTCAACCGCATGATCTGGTACCAGTTCAAGCGCCGTGGGATCGAGATCCCCTTCCCCATGAGCGACAAGCTGCTGAACGACTTCATGGCCGTGGTCTACAACCAGCGGCGCCTGCCGCCGACGGACACGGACCTGGAGGCCACCGTCACCGACCTGCTGCGCAGCGACCTCTGCACGCGGCTGCTGGTCGACGAGGCCGGCGCGCCCCTGCTGGACCGGGCGGCCCTGGCCGCGGTCGCGCCCCTGGTCAAACGCCGGCCCTACACCCACGGCGAGACCCTCTGCCGCCAGGGCGAGGACAGCGACGAGTTCTGGGTCCTGGTGCGCGGCCGGCTGCAGGGCGAGGTCCGCGGCACCGACGGCGAGCCGGTGGTCTTCGCCCTGGTGCCCGGCGCGCTGGTGGGCGAGATGAGCGCCCTGACCGGCCTGCCCCGCAGCGCCACCATCACCGTGGCCGAGAGCGCCGAGCTGCTGGAGTTCGGCGACGAGGCCTTCGCCGCCCTGCTGGGCCTGCACGAGGCCGTGCCCGAGCGCCTGTCCGACCTGGCGGCCGGGCGCGCGGCCAGCAACCGCGAGGCCCTGGAGGTCCTGGCCCGCGGGCTGGGCGAAGGGCGGGACGTGCAGCTGGAGCGGGCGGGAATCCTGGGGCGGCTGCGCAGGATGCTGGGGCGGCGCTGAAGCCGTCCCGGCTCAGAGGCCGGCGCCGCACCGCTTGCAGTGCCGCGCGTCCGCGTCGTGCCCCTCGGCCGCGCACTCGCGGCAGACCTGGGTGCTGACCGGCCGGCCCTGGGCCCGGGCCATCTCCGCCGCGACGATCCCCGTGGGCACCGCGATGATGGTGAAGCCGTGGGCCTCGCCCTCGACGATGTACATCACAGAACCGAAGACCACCACCAGGGCCATCACCGTGGCGAAGAAGACCACGATCTTGCGGCCGCCGGCGCGCAGGGCGCGCAGCATGGTCTGGGCCTCGTCCAGGTACTGCACCAGCTTCAGCACGCGGAAGATGCGCGGCACCCGCAGGATGCGGATCACCAGCAGGTAGCGGCTGCCCGGCAGCAGCAGGCTGAGGTAGGTGGGCAGGATGGCCAGCAGGTCCACCACGCCGAAGAAGCTGGTGGCGTAGCGCAGCGGCCTGCCGATGCACCACAGGCGCAGCAGGTACTCCAGGCTGAAGAGGATGGTGAAGAACCACTCGATCGCCGTCAGCACCGTGCCGTAGCGGACGCGCACCGCCGCCACGCTGTCGAGCATGACCGCGGCCACGCTCAGCAGGATGCTCCAGATCAGGACCAGGTCGAAGGCGCGGCCGGCCCTGGTGTCCGCCTCGAAGATGATCTCGTGCAGGCGGGCGCGGACCCGGCTGCGCGGCTTCTGCTTGGGTACGGGCAGGTTCATGGGCCGAGCCTAGGCGGCGCGGCGGCCGGCGTCGAGCCCGGGCTGCGCAGGGAGCCCAGATCATCCATCATCCGGTCGACGGCGATGCCGTGCCGCCAGCGCAGCAGCCGGTCGGCCGTACGCAGGAAGACGTCGCGGCGGGGGCGGTTGCGGTACAGGCCCGGCCGGCGCGCGTCCTGCAGCGGCCGGCCCAGGAATTCCTGCAGCCGGGCGAACTCGTCGTCGCCGGCCATCAGCTCGCGGTAGCCGACCATGATCCACGGCTGCGGCGTCGCCGCCAGGATGCGCAGCAGGGCCGCATTGTGCTCGTGCCAGCGGTTCAGGTAGGCGTAGGCCCGGTGGAAGTTGGTGTGGTACCAGCGCGGTCCCGACCACTTGAAGTGGGACCAGACCTCGGCCGGGTCGCGGTGGACCGCGACGATCCGGTGCGGCGGCAGCTCCTGGGCCCACAGGTCGTAGAGCAGGCAGGCGCGGGGATCCTTGAAGCCCCAATCGGCCCGGGTGGATTCGCACCCGGCGATGATGGCGCGCATCCGGGCCCGTTGGTCGGGCGTCAGGGCCGCGGCCCGGGGCGGGGCCAGGTCCAGCACCTCGTCGTCGGGGGCGCCCATGATCTCCAGGTCCAGGGCCAGGGTCGCCTCGCGCTCGTACTTGTTGCCCCGGTCGTAGGACACCGACTCGTCGAAATCGCCCATGGGGATCCCGGAGCGGTGCAGGATCTGGGACACGAGGGTGGTGCCGGACTTGTGCATGCCGAGGACGACGACGATCAAGCGCTGGGCTCCCTGCTGGTGGACCGCGGACGGGACGACGGCCCGCCGTCGGATATCGGGGCAAGTCTGCGCAGGTTGAGGGGATTGTCAACGGCTGAGCGCCCGGTCCGGCCGCGGGGGTGGTCCAGGTGAAACGATCATGCGTTATTATATTTGACCAATTGTGCTAGCCCGGCGGATGGGTTATCATTGATGCCATGAATCGCACGCAACATCCCCGGGCGGGCGCCGCCGTGGCGCGCGTGGCCCTCGTGCTGGTCCTGGCGACTGTTCCGTTCACTGCAGCGGAAGCCGCACGCCTGCACGTGGCTCCCGGCGGCCTGCGCAGCAGCGGTGCCAGCACGCCCGGCGACTGGTCGGCCGCCGAATGCTACGCGGGCCTGGCGAGCGCCGCCCTGGCCGCCGCGCCGAGCGACACCATCCTGCTGGAGCGGGCCGACCACGGCCTGGCGGCGGCGGTGACCCTGCCGCGCGCCCTGCTGAACCGCGACCTCGACGCCGACACCACCGGCTGCCGCGTGATCTGCGCTCCCGCCGGCACCATGACCGTGGCCGCCGGCGCCGGCACCTTCACCGCCGCCGGCTTCGTGCTGGTCGGCGACGGCCAGCCGAGCGACGTGCCGGCCTTCACCATCTTCGCCGGCAGCGTCACCGCCGCTGTTTTCCGCGACCTTGTCTTCCGCGGCCTGCAGGGCAGCGGCCTGTCGGGCCGGGGCGGCAGCTGCCTGGCCCTGGCCGGCAACGGCGCCGGCACGGCCGTCGACCTGGTGGACTGCCGCTTCGAGCACAACACGACCCGCGGCAGCGGCGGCGCGCTGTGGGTGGCCGACGGCTGGCGGCTGGGCATCGACGGCTGCGACTTCCTGGACAACACCAGCCTCGAAGGCAGCGGCGGCGCGCGCGGCGGCGCGCTGATGGTCAACTCGCCGCTGGCGCCGACCTTCGTCACCGTGCGCGACACGCGCTTCCTGCGCAACGCCGCCCAGGGCCCCGGCGGTGCGCTCTCCATGGACGACGCCGGCCTGGACATGCAGGACAGCGAGGTGGCAGAGAGCACCAGCGCGCTGGGCCTGACCACCACCTGGTCCGCCGGCGCCGGCGTGTTCATGCGGCGCAACCTGACCCACACCGAACCGTTGCGCCTGGACCTGCGGCGCTGCCTGGTGCGCGGCAACGTGGGCCTGATCGACCTGGATCCCTGGGCCGGCGACGGGGGCGGGGTCATGCTCAAGGGCAACACCGGCCGCTTCTACGGCGTGACGGTCGAGGATTGCGAGTTCTCGGACAACTTCGCCGCCCAGGGCGCGGGGCTGTACATCGGTCGCTACGCCGTCGGCGACGTGGTGCGCTGCCGCTTCCTGCGCAACACCGCCTACCTGCAGGGCGGCGCCTCCTTCAAGGGCGGATCCTCGGTCCTGAACCGGGGCGAGACGGCCACCTACCGCCACTGCGAGTTCATCGGCAACCGGGCCGGCCTCGACCGCCAGGGCAACGAGTCGACGCTGCTGGGCAACGGCGGCGCCTTCAGCACCCGCGCCCGCACCCGCGGCGTTTTCTTCAACTGCTCGTTCCTGGACAACGAGGCCCACGGTCCGGTGCACAATGGCGGCGCGGTGCACTCGCCGAGCGAGGGCGACGTGCTGCAGGTGGACGGCATGCGCATCGCCCTGGTCAACTGCGCGTTCTGGGCCGACGACCCGCGGGCCCAGATCTACGGCGACGCGAACGGCTACAGCGAGGTCACCAACTGCGCCATGCGGCCGGACGACTTCGTCTGCGTGGGCGTGACGCCCGTCGGCACCATCGAACCGGCCGCCTCGCCGTACCAGGGTCCCGCGGACGCGCGGCCCCTGCCGGGCTCGCCGCTGACCGACGCCGGGGTGCCGCAGCCGCCGGCGACGGACCTGGACGGCAATCCCGCGCCCCTGGGCGGGGGCACCGACATCGGCGCCTACGAATCGCTGGTCGGCATCGCCGGCGTGGACCTGCCGCCGCTGGCGGCGAAGTTGTCCGCGCACCCGAACCCCTTCAATCCCGCGGTCACCCTGGCGCTCACCCTGCCGGACGCGGAAGAGGTCACGGTCACGATCCACGACCTGGCCGGGCGCACAGTGGCCACGCTGCTGGCGCCGACGGTGCTGCCGGCCGGGACCCACACCCTGACCTGGACCGGTCGCGACCGGGCCGGCCGGGCCGTGGCCTCGGGCACCTACCTGGCGATCCTGCAGGGGCCCCGGACCGCGGCCCGCACCAAGCTCCTGCTCCTGCGCTGAGGCCGGCGGCGCCGCGGTCACCTTGCCCGCGCCGCGGCCCGGTGATATGGTCCTGCCGCCCGAACGCCCCGTCGCCCGGAAGGAAGAGTGCGTGCCCAAGGAACTGCTGGCCTTCATCCACGTGGCCAAGACCGGCGGGCAGACCGTCGAGCAGATGCTGCGCAGCAGCTACGGGCCCGCCCACGCCGAGGCCGTCGAGTGGGCGCCGCGGCCCACGGCCGACCCCTGGAGCGTCGACTACGTCGTGCCCAAATACACACCCGACGACTTGCGGCGCCTGAAGCGGCTGTGCCCGTTCCTACGCAGCGTCGGCGGCCACGGCATCGCCCTGTGGTCGAACCTGCAGGAAGTCCAGCCCACGCGCTGGTTCGCCTTCGTGCGCGAGCCCCTGGCACGCGGCGCCTCCCACTTCCAGTATCACGTGCAGACCGACCGGCCCGACCTGGTCTGGGCGGACTGGGTAGATTGGCCCGTGCACCGTAACCACCAGCTGAAGATGTTCTCGCCCGCAGCCGACGCCCAGGACGCGATCCGGCGCATCGGGCAGCAGGAGGTCTTCGTCGGCCTGACCGAGCGCTTCGACGAATCGCTGCTGGTGTTCCGCAAGCTGCTGCGCCCGGACCTGGACATCGCCTACCTGCGGACCAACACGGCCCGGGGCAACGACCTGGCCCGCCGGCTGTTGGCCGACCCGGCCACGCACGGGCAGCTGGAGCAGATGTACGGGGACGAGCGGCCGCTCTACGAGTGGGTGGCCAACGAACTGTATCCGCGCTACCGCCGGGCCTACGGGCCCACCCTTGAGGCGGACCTGGAGGAGTTCCGGCGCCACCGGCAGCGGGTCAACCGCGTCAACATGGCGCTGAACCGGATCTATCATCGGCTGGTGATCGCGCCGCGGGCCGGGCAGGCCTAGATGCTGAACCAGTAGGAGATCTTCAGCAGGATGCTGTTCTCCGGTTCGCTGCGGAACGCGTAGCCGAAGTCCCCGCCGTTGTCCCAGCCCGCCGGGTCGTCCTGCCCGAACCCGTCCTCGTAGCGCTGCTTGGCGTGGGTCCAGACCAGGTACACGGTCGAGCCCGGTCGGTACTCCCAGCGGTAGACCACGTTCAGGTTCACCGCGCCGAACTCGAAGTCGTAGCGCGCGGCGTCCACGGCGTACGGACGCAGGTCGTAGCTGTCGGCTGCGGCCAGCCAGCGCGGGTCGCTGTAGTCGCCGCTGGTGTAGAAGGGCTGCAGGTAGATCTGCAGCGAGCGGTCCCGGTCCAGCAGGATGCTCGAGCGCAGGGTCAGGTCCCAGGTGGTGCGGGCCAGCCGGCCGAACAGGTAGTCCACGCCGCCGACGCCGGTCACGCCCGCCTGGCTGCCGTCGTTGGCCAGGTTCTCCAGCCACTGGGCATCGTTCCACTCGTTCACGAAGCCCACGCCCAGCGAATGCAGCAGGTGTTGGCTCTGGTTCCAGCGCAGGTCGATCCCGATTCCGTGGGCCCACGAGCCCGTTTCGCCCCAGTCGTACTCGTACTCCACGTCCACGGCCCAGGACTTGCGCCAGTCGCTGTTGAACTGCACGGCGGCGGCGTTCCAGGCGGGCGTGGTCATCAAGGGTCCCTGGGCCCCGGCGAAGCGCCTGGTCTCGTACTTGCTGGTGCCCTCGAAGGAGTGGCCCAGGAAGAACTCGAACTGGTGCCGGCTGTCCAGCTGCGCCGCGCCCGAGAGGTGGATGCCTGAGCCCTGGCGATGGTCGGCGCCGTAACGCCAGGCCTCGTTCCCGCTGGCCAGGTCGGTGCCGGCATTGCCCGCGTAGAGCCAACTGGCGTGGCTTTCGAGGCTGAGGTTGGCCTCGCTGAGGACGCTGCCGCCCGCATCGTCGTTGTAGACCCAGAGCAGGTCGCCGTTGACCACCTTCTCGTCGGGGGCGGACAGGTAGCCCATGTCGTTGGGATCGAGCTGGTCGCTCTCGAAGGTGCCGAGCAGGCCGCCCCGCCAGGTGCCGGCCAGCTTGCGGGTCTGCAGGGTGGCGCCGGTGCCGTAGCTCGTGCCCGGCGCCGGGCCCGGCGCGAAGGCGTCGTCGTGGGGCTCGACCATGGTGCCGACCGCCGACCCGTGCAGCCAGTACATGCGGTCGGCGAAGTGCAGGGTGAAGTCGCCGCCCGCCGAATAGCCGTCGCGCATCAGCCGCGGATCGCCGGTGGCGGCGAAACTGGCCGGGTCGCGCTTGACCGCGGTGCCCATCACGAACACGCTGTGCTGCCCGTCGGCGAACTCCTTGCCCGTGCGCAGCAGACCGTAGGCGGCCTGCTGGCTGCCGCCGACAAAGGGGTTGTTGGCCGAGCCCGCGGTGGTCACGTCCGTGGCCGCGGCCAGGACGGCGATCGAGACGTCGCCGCCCACCTTGCCGGTCAGCTTGCCCGCGCCGCGGATGCGCGCGTCCGGGTCGCCGGTGCCGATGCGCCGCGAGTAGAAGAGGTTGAAGTCCGGCTGCTGGAAGAAACGCGCGCCCTCGATGAAGAACGGCCGCTTCTCCTGGTAGAAGGTCTCGAACGGCGACAGGTTCAGGGTGGCGGGGTCGGCCTCCACCTGGCCGAAGTCGGGCTGGATCGTGGCGTTGAGGGTGGTGTTGGCGGTCAGTCCGTACTTGAAGTCGGCGCCGATCCGGCGGCTGTGCTGCCACTGGTCGGCGTCGCCCTCGGCCGCCGGGTCCGTGTGGCGGGTCAGGGCGTAGGGCAGCACCTCCAGCTTGTGGGGATTGTCCACGCCCTCGAGGCCGGTCAGATTGCCCCAGCGGCTGACGAAGCCGCTCTGGTCTCGATCCCACAACACCCAGCCCGTGTCCTCGCCCCGGCCGTGCAGCCAGCGATAGGCCTGCAGGCCCCAGGTCATGCTCGGCTCGGGCCTGAAGCGCATCTGGGCAAAGGGGATGCGCATCTCCACGTACCAGCCGCGTTCGTCCTGCCAGACCTCCGCTTCCCAGACGGCGTTCCAGTCGTCGTCGCGGTTGCCGTTGTCGAAGAGGTAGGCATCCTGCTGCACGCCCAGGGCGTTGACCCGGAAGTTGTAGCCTGTGGTGCGGTCCAGGTAGGGGTCGAGGTAGATGCTGACCATGTCCGAGGACTGGATGTTGTCGCGCCGGCTGAGGTACTTGGCGACGTTGGCCATGTCGTCTTCCCAGCAGGCCACGCCGATGTACAGGGCGTCCCCGTCGTACAGCACCTTGAAGGTGGTCTTGACCGAGGCCTCGGTGAAACGGCGCGGATCGGCCTGGCGGAAGCCCCAACCGGTCTGGGCCTGGTCCCAGGCATCCTCGTCGAGGCGGCCGTCGAGGGTGATGGCGTCGGCGGCGATGCGGTGGGCGGCCAGCGAGGGGATCGGCGTGCTGGTGCCGTTGGCGGCCTCGGCGTAAGGGGCACCCGGGCCCGCCGGCGCGAAGCTGTCCACGGTGGCCAGGGCGGGTGTGCCGACCAGGGCGAACAGGACGAGCAGGCACCGGAACGGGCTGCAAGCCATGGGTGCTCCCGCCGCCGCGGGCAGGTCTGCCCCGGGATGAGCGTGGGTCTTGATGTCCTGGCCCAAACCCTGTCCCTGGGGACAGGGTTTCGCATGGAAGCGCAAGTTGCGGCTCAGGCCGCTGCGGGCGGCGCTGATCGTGCGGCGGAGCATCGCGTCTCCCGGAATGGCGGTTGCTCGGTTGCTGGCAACGACGGGGATGCCGATTCGTGGCAACCGCCAAAGTACGCGGTCAAACCCTTGGAGTTCCAGCAGAAAACCGGGTGTGGTACAATCGAGCATCGCCATCGCCCGGATCCGTGGTCCGGGCTCCTTTTTTTCCGGGAGCTGCGCCGCCCATGTGCTCGATCTTCTGCCTGCTGGACCTGAAGTCCGACCCCGCGGCCCTGCGCGCCCGCGCCCTGGAGATGTCGCGCCTGATGCGCCACCGCGGCCCCGACTGGTCGGGCATCCATGCCGCTCCGAACGCCATCCTGGCCCACGAGCGCCTGGCCATCGTCGATCCGGTGGGCGGCGCCCAGCCGCTGAAGAATGCCGCCGGCACCCACGTGCTGGCGGTCAACGGCGAGATCTACAACCACAAGGAACTGGAGGCGCAGCTCAGCGGCGGCTATGCGTTCCAGACCGGCTCGGACTGCGAAGTCATCCTGGCCCTCTACGCCGAGCACGGCAG
This sequence comes from Candidatus Krumholzibacteriia bacterium, assembly GCA_963848505.1. Lineage (GTDB taxonomy): Bacteria > Krumholzibacteriota > Krumholzibacteriia > LZORAL124-64-63 > LZORAL124-64-63 > JACZKN01. The sequence continues at coordinate 19,812 of CAWKEB010000003.1, forward strand.
CACCTTCCTGGACAGGCTGCGCGGGATGTTCGCGTTCGTGCTCTACGACCAGGATCAGGACCGCTGGCTGATCGCCCGGGACCACATGGGCATCATTCCGCTCTACTTCGGCCGGGACGCCGCCGGCACCCTGCACGTGGCCTCGGAGATGAAGGCCCTGGTGCCGGTTTGTGAACAGGTGGAAGTCTTCCCGCCCGGACACCTGTGGCTCAGCGGCGAGCCCGCGCCGCGGCGCTGGTGGCACCGGACCTGGCGGTCCTGGGAGGGTGTCGAGGCCTGCACCACCGATCGCGCCGCCCTGACCGCGGCCCTGGACGATGCCGTGCGCTGCCACCTGATGTCGGACGTGCCCTACGGCGTGCTCATCTCCGGCGGGCTCGACTCGTCGGTGATCGCGGCCCTGGCTGCCCGGCACGCGGCCATGCGCGTGGAGGACGACGAGCGATCCCCGGCCTGGTGGCCCCGGCTGCACAGCTTCGCCGTGGGCCTGACCGATTCGCCCGACCTGGCCGCGGCCCGCGAGGTCGCCGCCCACCTCGGCACCGTCCACCACGAGGTTGTCTACACGATCCAGGAGGGCCTCGACGCGGTGCCGGACGTGATCCGCCACCTGGAGACCTACGATGTGACCTCCATCCGCGCGGCGACGCCCATGTACCTGATGGCCCGGCGCATCAAGGCCATGGGCATCAAGATGGTGCTCTCGGGCGAAGGTGCGGACGAGATCTTCGGCGGCTACCTGTACTTCCACAAGGCGCCGGACGCGCGCGAATTCCACGGCGAGCTGCTGCGCAAGCTGGACAAGCTGCACCTGTACGACTGCCTGCGCGCCAACAAGGCCATGGCCGCCTGGGGCGTCGAGGCGCGGGTGCCCTTCCTGGACAAGATGTTCCTGGACGTCGCCATGACCCTGGCGCCGGCGGACAAGATGTGCGGCGGCGGGGTGATCGAAAAGAAGGTGCTGCGCGAGTGCTTCGCCGACCTGCTGCCGGCGCGGGTGGCCTGGCGCCAGAAGGAGCAGTTCTCCGACGGCGTGGGCTACGGCTGGATCGATGCGCTCAAGGCCACGGCCGAGGCTGCGGTCAGCGACGCGGCCTTCGCGGCCCGGGCGGAGCGGTTTCCCGTGCACACTCCGGCCTCGAAGGAGGCCTACCGTTACCGCGGCCTGTTCGAGCAGCACTTCGGCGCCCGGGATTCGGTGCTGCGCACGGTGCCCCACGGCAAGTCGGTGGCCTGTTCGACGGAAGCGGCAATGGCCTGGGACGAGTCGCTGCGCCGGCGCGACGATCCGTCAGGGCGCGCCGTGGGAGTGCATGAGGACGCCTACGGACACCTGGATGACCGATAGGGCCTTCAGAGCGTGCGGGTCTGCCCGCCATCCACATCGATGATGCTGCCCTGGCAATAGTCTGCCGCAGGTGAGGCGAGGAATGCCACGGTCCTGGCAATGTCCTGCGGCCGGCCGAATCCGGCGACACCCAGTTTCGCGGCCATGGCCCCTGCCGCTGCATCGTAATCCAGCCCCTGCTCGGCGGCTAGAGCGGCGATCCGGGTCCGGAGTCTCTCGGTGGCGATGGACCCGGGGTTGATGGCGTTGACCCGGACCCCGTCCTGCAGGCCCCGGTGGGCCAGGGCCTTCGTCAGGTTCAGCAGGGCGGAATTGACCGACCCGCCGATCGTGAACTCGGCATTCGCCGTACGCCCGCCGATCCCGATGATGTTGACGATCGAACCCTGCACGGCGACGAGGTGCGGCCAGGCTGCCCGGCAAAGCCGCATGGCGCCGAAGAACTTCAAGGCGAAACCGTCGTTCCAGTCGGCGTCGGATAACTCGAGGAAGTCGCCGCGCTTGGTGGCCCCGGCGTTGTTGACCAGCAGGTCTATCCGCCCGAATCGTTGCATGGTCGCGGCAATGGCGGTCGGCACTGCCTGCGGATCGCGCAGGTCCAGGGCGCAGGGCAGGCATTCCGCGCCGATCGTTCCGGCAATCTGCTCAAGCAGTCCGCCCGTGCGGGCGACCAGGACCAGTCGCATCTCCTCGGCTGCAAGAACTTCGGCAATCGCCAAGCCTATGCCGCGGCTGGCACCTGTCACCAGGGCGACCTTGTTCGCCAATTGCAGTTCCATGGAGTCTCCTCAGCCGGGAAAAGGTCGCGGCCGGCCCCGGCAGCGTGGACTAGGCCAGATCAAACACCAGGAACTCGGCCCGCACAGTGGCCGCGAACACCAGCTCGGCCTCGTCGCTGACCGCGGCCCCGTCACCCTGTCCCAGACGGACGCCGCCCAGCGTGACCGACCCGCTTGCCACCTGCACCCAGGCGTGCCGCCCCGGCGCCAATGCGTGCGTCACCGACTCGCCGGCCTCCAGGATCGACGCGTACACCGCCACGTCCTGGTGGATGCGCAGCGACCCTTCCCGCCCGTCCGGCGCGACGATCAGCCGCAGCCGGCCGCGCTTGTCCGCCTCGGTGAAGGTTTTTTCCTCGTAGCCGGGGGCGATCCCGCGCTCCGCCGGCCGGATCCAGATCTGCAGCAGCCGCAGCGGCTCGTCGGCCGAGTGGTTGAACTCGCTGTGGGTGACGCCCGTGCCCGCGCTCATGCGCTGCACGTCGCCCGGCCGCAGCACCGAGCCCGTGCCCAGGCTGTCCTTGTGCTCCAGGGCGCCCTCGAGCACGTAGGTCACGATCTCCATGTTGTCGTGGGGATGGGTGCCGAAGCCGGCGCCGGCGGCCACCACGTCGTCGTTGATGACGCGCAGGCTGCGGAAGCCCATGTGCCGCGGATCGCGATAGCCCGCAAACGAGAAGGTGTGCCAGGTGTCGAGCCAGCCGTGGTCGGCGTGACCGCGCTCGCCGGCGGGGCGCAGGGTGATCATGGCCGCCTAGGCCCTGACCCGCGGCCGCCCGCGGATGGCCCGGAAGCTGACCATGGTCTGCCCCTGCTCGTCCCAGAGGTTCAGCGCCACCGAGCGCAGGCTGCGCCGCAACGTCAGCGGCTTGACCGCCTGCAACGCGGGGATCGTGTCCTGGCAGGCCTGCAGGTGGTAGTTGGGGATGCGCGGCCGCAGGTGGTGGATGTGGTGCAGCCCGATGTTGCCGGTGAACCACTGCAGCACCTTGGGCAGCTTGTAGTAGGAGCTGCCGCGCAACGCGGCCTGCAGGGGATCCCACTCGTCCTTGCGGGTCCAGTAGGCGCCCTCGTACTGGTGCTGCACGTAGAACAGCCAGACGCCCATGGTCCAGGAGATGACGATCACCGGCAGTTGCACCAGCACGTAGGTCTGCCAGCCGACGGTCAGCGCCGCCAGGACGAAGATGCCCACCAGGGCCAGGTCGGTGACCAGCACGCTCACGGCCGCCTGCCGCCCCGCATTCCGGTGGGGGATGCGGTAGGAGATCAGCGACAGCCAGAACGGCACCACCAGCAGCAGGAAGAACGGGTTGCGCACCAGGCGGTAGCCCAGGCGCTGGAGGCGCGGCGCGGCCAGGTACTCGTCCACGGTCATGGTCCAGACGTCGCCCGTGCCCCGGTTGTCCAGGTCCCCGGCCGAGGCGTGGTGGGCGTTGTGGCTGCGCTTCCAGTCGTCGAAGGGCGTGAAGGTCAGGATCCCCGTGATATAGCCCACGATCCGGTTGGCCCGCCGCGAAGCGAAGAACGAGTCGTGGCAGCAGTCGTGGAAGAAGATGAAGACGCGGATCTGCATCACCGCCGCGGGCAGGGCCAGGGCCAGGGTCACGGCATAGGGCCAGCCGCGCACCCGGCTGAAGACCATCAAGGCCATCAGCAACAGGTAGGGCACGATGGTGTTGATGAGCTGCCACACGGCCTTGCGGGTGTCCGAGCGGCTGAAGGCGGCGATGGCGCGGCTGAAGTCCGGCCGGCCGCCGGGCATCCTTGCCTTGAGGGATTCCTTGGTCATGGTTCCTCCGGGTTGCTGACCCCAAGGTAGACCCCGGACGCCGATCCGGCCTCCAAAATAATCTGCCGAACCCACCGAACCCTCGACACCCCCGGCGCGTCTGTGGTGTGATCGGAGGGCGCACCCCTTACCAGCGCCCCCACCCCGGAAGGGATCATGGACCAGGTTGAACTGCTGAACCGTTGCCGAGTGGGCGACGAACTGGCTTGGGAGGCTCTCGTGAGGGAGTATCAGGGACGCGTATGCTCCATCGCCTTCGGCTACGTGGGCGACCAGGACGAGGCCCTCGACCTCGCCCAGGAGATCTTCGTGCGCGTCTGGGACCGGCTGGGGCAGATGAACGAGCCCGATCGGTTCCCCTCCTGGCTGACCAGCATCGCCCGCAACGCCTGCCTGGACCACCTGCGGCGGCGCAAGGCGCGGCCGCCGCGCCAGGACATCCCCGCCGCCGAGCTGACCAACCTGGCCAGTGGCGGCCCGGACCCCGAGCAGGCCTGGCTGGCCGGCGCCCGCCAGCAGCTGGTGCACCGGGCCATGGGGCACCTCAGCGAGATCAACCGGGAGATCATCGTGCTCAAGGACATCCAGGGCCTGCCCCTGGAGGAGATCGCGGGGATGCTGGACCTGCCCCTGGGCACGGTCAAGTCGCGCTCCAGCCGCGCCCGCGTGGAACTGGCCCGGGCCATCCTCGACCTCGAGGGCGGCCCCGGCGGCGGTGGCTTCGGTCAGGAGGCCGTGTCGTGAACGATCGCAGGCGGGACGGAAACCGGGATTTCGTACGGGACGTGTTGGCCCGGACGTCCGGCTCCGCCTGCGAGCGGGCGTGCGGCCTCCTGACCGAACTCACCGACGGCAGCCTCGAGCTGCTGGACCGCCAGCTGGTGCGCCGGCACCTGGAGCACTGCGCCGGCTGCCGCGCCGTGGCCGTGACCCTGGGTTGGCTCGGCGGCGAGCTGGCATCCCTGGCCGTGCTGGACCCGGGCCCGGCCTTCACCGCCGGCGTGCTGGCCCGCACCAGTGGCCGCAGCGCCGCCGCCGAGGCCCGCCGCACCGCCCAGGTGGCCCAGACCGGTCCTGGCGGCCTGATGGACCGCTTCGGGCGCTGGTGGCAGGAGCGCATCCTGCGGCCGGGCTTCGCTTTGCAGGCGGCCTACGCCGCCACCGTGATCCTGGTGCTCCTGACCGCGACGCCGATTTCGCCCCTGCGCGGAGCGCCGCGCAAGGCGCTGGCGGTGGTCCAGGTGGGCCCGGAGGTGCTGCCCCTGGTGGGCGAGGCATCCCTGTGGCTGAACCAGCGCGCCGACAGCACGAGCGCCGTCCTGCGCGGCGAACTGGACCGGGGCGTCGCGCGCACCGGCGCCTCCCTGGCTGCCCGCGCCGAGCGCTCGGCGCCGGCCCGTGCGCTCTGCGCCGGGCACGCCGATGCGGCCTTCACCCATCTGCGCGGCGGCCGCCCCGGCGACGCCGGCCGCGAACTGCTCGAAGCCCTGCACGCGGGGCGCACGGCCTGGAAACTGTATTGGACGACACATCCCGATTCCCTTGGATGATTGGAAAGGAGCGAACCATGAACGGCGAGCAGAATGACAGCGGGCAGCGCACCTACGAGCAGCCGCCCTATCAGCAGCAGGCGGCCCGGCCCCGCGACGGCAGCCGCAAGTCCCCGGCCCTGGCGACGGTGCTGTCCTTGATGCCGGGCCTCGGCCAGATCTACGTGGGCTACTACCAGCAGGGGTTCATCAACATGGCCGTGGTGGCGACCACGATCACGATCCTGAGTTCGGGCGTGCGGGGGGCCGAGCCGCTGTTCGGGCTCTTCATCGCCTTCTTCTGGCTGTACAACATGATCGACGCCAACCGGCGCGCCCATCACTACAACCGGGTGCTCGACGGCCTCGGCGGCGAGAACGTGCCCGAGGAGTTCAAGAGCCCGGGCGCCCGGGGCTCCCTGCCGGCGGGCATCCTGCTGACGGTGATCGGCGTGCTGTTCCTGCTGGACCTGAACACCGACATCTCGCTGGACTGGATCGAGAACTGGTGGCCGTTGTTCCTGATCGGCGGCGGCGTGTGGATGATCGTCAAGGCCCGCCGACAGGCACGCTGACGGTGAAGGTCGTGCCCCGGGCCGCGTCGCTGGTGAAGGCGACGCGGCCCCGGAGGTACGATTCGGCGAGGATCTTCACGCTGTAGGTGCCCAGCCCGCGCCCCTGCCCCTTGGTCGAGAACTCCCGCTCGAACACCCGCTGCAGGTGGCGGGCCGCGATCTCTCCCGGATTGTGCACCGAGAACCAGACCGAGCCCGCGCTGCGCCCGCTGTCGAGGGTGACGCTGGCGCCCTCGGGCACCGCCTCCAGGGCGTTCTTGACCAGGTTGCCCAGGATGCGGCCCAGGATCACCGGATCGGAGTGGGCGACGCCGCCGCCCGGCCCCGGCACCACCACGATCTGGCGGTCGCCGCTGACCGGATGGCCGCGGTAGCGGGCCGCCACCATGCGCAGGATCTCGGCGGCCTGCAGCGGACGCCGCTCCACCTGCAGCTCGCCGGTCTCGGCGGCGGCCAGGTCGCGGTGGGCGGAGATCTCCTCCACCAGCTGGTCGGCCAGGTCGCGCACGGCCGTTGTCAGGCGGGGCAGCTCCTCGGGCGGCGCGTCGGCCATCACCTCGGACAGGCCCTGCACGCCGCCGGCGGTGTTCAGCAGGTCGTGGAAGAACATGCGCTCGAGGCTGGAGCGGCGGCCCTGGCCGTCGAGGGTCAGCAGCCGGTAGGGCTCGCCGGCCGCACGCAGGGGGCGGGCCACCAGCCCCAGCTCGGCCAGGCGCTCAGGGTCGGCGCTGCAGCCGACCAGGTCGGTCTGCCGCGGCAGCTCGGCCAGGCGCAGCAGGGCGCCGTTGGCCAGCACCACGGTGTCGTCGGCGTTGAGAATCAGGATCGGCACCGGCAGCAGCCGGCACAGCTCGTCGAACCAGGGGCACTGGCCCAGGGTCAGGTTCTGGCGCAGGGCGCAGTCGGCGGCCGTCAGCGAGGTCGGACCGAAAAGGGCGACGTGGTCGAGCATGGGCGGTCCGTGTCCCGTCGTTGAGGTTGGGCGATCCGCCGGGGCCGGGGGCGATGGCCTGCTGCGGGGACTGCACCGGTATCGGGCGGGGCCGCCCGGCCATTGAGTCAGGTTCTTCTTTAGGCAGGCCCGGCACCCGGGGCAAAAGCATCCGGAAAACCCTCAAAGCGCCGGTTTTCCGGCCGAAACCCGGGACAATGAAACAAGCCAACGGCCGCGCACCCCGCCACGGCCCGATCCCTACGAATGCGAGTCGATCATGTCCCAGCCAACCACCCCCGGCCGCATCCTTGCCGTCGACGACGACGACCAGGTGCTGGCCCTGCTCAGGGCCGTCCTCGAGCGTGAGGGCTACGCGGTCGACACGGCCGGCGACGGCAACCAGGCGGTCCAGATCTTCGATCCGGCGGTGCACGTGCTGGTGATCACCGACATCGTGATGCCCGAGAAGGAAGGCATCGAGACCATCATGGAGCTGCGTGCCGTCAAACCCGACCTGCCGGTGATCGCCATCAGCGGCGGCGGCCGCATCGGCGCCGACGACTACCTGGCCTGGGTGCGCCGCTGCGGCGTGCGCCACACCTTCACCAAGCCCGTGGCCCGGCAGGACCTGCTGGACGCGGTGGCCGAACTGGTCGGGGTGCCGGTGAGATGAGCGAACTGGCGGCCAGGATCCTGATCAGCGACGGGTCGCCCCAGGACCTGCGGATCCACGCCACCACGCTGAAAGGCCAGGGCTACGCGGTGGTCACGGCCACCGATGCCGCCGGCACCCGCGCCGCCATCGACGAGCAGGTGCCCGACCTGCTGCTGATCGCCCGCCGCCTGACCGACTGCGACGGCTACGCCCTCTGCGCCGAGCTGAAGCGGGATCCGCGCCTGGAAAAGGTGCCGGTGGTCTTCATCACCGACAGCCGCGAGACCGAGGACATCGCCCGCTGCTACGAGAGCGGGGGCGTGGACTACATCGTCAAGCCCTGCCCGCTGGTCGAGTTCCTGATGCGGGTGCGCCAGCCCATCCGCTTCCTGCACCTGCTGCAGGAGGTCGAGCGCCTGGGCGAGCTGGCCATCGACAACAATCCGCTGACCCACCTGCCGGGCAACAACACCATCGTGCAGAAGATCCAGCAGGCCCTGGACAGCGGCGACGACGTGGCCGTGCTCTACACCGACCTGGACAACTTCAAGGCCTACAACGACGCCTACGGCTTCAACGACGGCGACGACGTGCTGCTGTTCAACGCCGAGACCCTGCAGACGGTGCTGCGCGTGGTCTGCGCCAACCAGGGCTTCCTGGGCCACGTCGGCGGCGACGACTTCGTGATGCTCCTGCCCCAGGACAAGCTGGAGCAGGCGGGTGCGGAGATCGTCGCCCGCTTCGACCGCGGCGTGGGGGCATTCTACAACGACGAAGACGTGGCGCGGGGCTACATCGAGTCGAAGGACCGCCAGGGCAACCCGGCCCGCTTCCCCCTGGTCTCGATCTCCATGGGCGCGGTGCTGCTGAAGCAGCGGCCGTTCCGTCTGCACGTGGAGGTGGCCGAGGTCTGCGCCGAGGTCAAGCACAAGGCCAAGACCATCAAGGGCAGCAACCTGTTCATCGACCGGCGCAAGGGCGAGGCCATCGGCGGCAACGGGCGCAACCGCGCCGCCGCCGCCGAGGCCGCGCCCGAGGCCGTGCCCGCGAACGCTCCCGCCTGAGCTACCCGTTTCCCCGGATTTCCAGCTCCGCCAGGATCGCGCGGCCGAAGGCCGTCAGCGAGGGGTCGCGCGCACCCATGACCAGCACCAGGTCGCCGGGCCGGGCCTCGGCCGCGATGGCCGCCGGCAGGGCGGCGCGGTCGGCCAGAAAGCGCGCGTCGCGCCCGGCGGCCACGACCCCGGCCACCAGGTCGGCCGCCGAGATGTCGCGGCTGACGGTGCCGCCGGCGTAGAAGATCTCCGGCAGCCAGAGCACGTCATTGGGGCCGAGGGCGGCGCCGAAGGCCGCGATCAGCGCGTCCTTCAGGAAGCGCGTGGGGCCGAAGCCGTGGGGCTGGAACACCGCCAGGAGGCGGCCGCCGTCCCGCAGGCGGGACCGGGCCGCGGCGGCCGCGGCGGCGATCTTGTCCGGGTTGTGGGCGAAGTCGTCGATCACCTCGACGCCGCCGGCCGTGCCCAGGCTGACGAAGCGCCGGGCCACGCCGCGGAAGCGGGCCAGGGCCGCGGCGCTGACCGCGTCCTCGACGTCCAGGGCGCGGGCCGCGGCCACCGCCGCGCAGGCGTTGAGCACCGTGTGGGCACCCGGCTGGGGCACGCGGAAGGCCGTGTCGCCCAGGCGGAAGCGCACCTGGTCGGGCCGCAGGTCCAGGTCGGTGGCGAACACGCCGGCCGGCGCGGGGTCGGTGTCGGCCAGGCCGAAACGCAGGGCGCCCTCGGCCAATTCGTCCAGGTTCGCGTCGGCGCCCAGCACGAAGGGGCCGACGGTCTGCTGCCGGAAGGTGCGGAACAGGGCCAGCACCTCGGCGGGGCTCTTGTGGTCCAGGCCCAGGTTCAGCACCACGCCGCACCAGGGATGGTAGCGCACCAGGCTGCCGTCGCTCTCGTCGGCCTCGATCACCAGCAGGGGTGCGGCGCCGGCCGGCGGGGCGGGGGCCCAGGCGTTGCCCAGGTGGCCGGCCTCCTCCAGTTCGGTCAGAGCGCCGCCGGTCAGCAGGCCCGGGCCCAGCCCGGCCGCGCGCAGGATGGCGAACACCATGGCCGTGACCGTCGACTTGCCGCTGGTGCCGCTGACGGCCACGGTGCGGTGCTGCGCCACGTAGTCGGCCAGCAGTTCCGAGCGGTGCAGCACCGGCACGCCGGCGGCGCGGGCCGCCGCCACGTCCGGCACCTGGTCCTCGACCGCGGTGCTGACCACGATGGCATCGCACTGGCCGTCCAGCGCCGCGGTGAAACTCCCGTCCTGGGGCGTGATCACCACGCCCAGCCGCTCGAGGGCCTTGCGCAGCTGGGGGCGCTCGCCCTGGTCGAAGGCGCGGTCGCTGCCGGTGGCACGGCCGCCGGCCAGGGCGTGGAACTGGATCAGGGCGCTCATGCCACTGCCGCCGACGCCCACGAAGTGCAGCCAGCGCGGGGCCGGATCAGAGGATGACAACAGGATCTCCTTCGGCCACGCGATCGGCCAGGTCGATCACGTCACGGTTGGCCAGGCGCACGCAGCCGCCGCTGACGGGCCGGCCCAGCTGCGCTTCGTGGTTGGTGCCGTGGATATAGATGTAGCGCGCGCGGCTGTCGATGCCCGGCCCGCGGTTGAGCCCGTCCTCTAGGCCGTCCAGGACGAGCACCCGGCTGAGGATCAGGTCGCCCGGATCGGGCTCGCCGCACCAGACGGCGCCGGTGGGTTCGCGGCTCACGAAGACGGTGCCGGTTGCCAGGCCCAGCCCGAGGCGCTGCGCGATGCGGTGCAACCCCGGCGGCGTGCCGCCCGAGTCCTGCCGGTTGTCCAGGCCCGCCGCCGCGGTGGACACCGGCCAGAGGCCGGCGACCCGCCCCCGCTCGACCAGGGCCAGCCTTTGCCCGGCCACGTCCACCAGCAGCCAGCGCCGGCCCGCGGCCGGGCCGAGGGCCGCTACGCGCACCGCCTGCGCGGCCACCAGTTCCTGGAGGCGGCGGTCGGTCCGGTGGGAGGTGTCAGCGCTCACGAGGGCGTCCTTGCCAAGGGTCCGGACTTTGACCAAGATTGTTTATGTTAAACGATTATCGACCGTCCCGCCGGCCCGCCCCGGCAGTCCGAGGAAGGCCCAATGTACGACATCGACGGCGCCCTGGACCAGCAGATCCTCGCGGTGCAGAAGAACCGGCCCGCGGTGATCTTCATCGAGGCCACCGATGCGCGCATCATCGAGGCGGCCTGCCATCTGGCCCGCTTCGTGCGGCCGGTGTTCCTGGCCTCGGAGCAGGCGGTCCGCGCGGTGGTGGCCGCCGAACTGGGTCACGTGGACGCCACCCGGGTCGAGTTCGCCCTCTCCGAGAGCGCCTTCTGCGACCCCGAGCAGCGCCCCGACCTGCTGGAGGAGTTCGCCCGCGCCTGCACCGAGCTGCCCCAGGCCCTGCGCCGCACCGCCGACCTGGACGAGGCCATGCGCCTGCTGCGCGAGCCCGCGCGCTTCGGCATCATGGCCGTGCGCCAGGGCCACGCCGACATGGTGGTCGGCGGCATCCAGCATGAGCCCAAGGACTACTTCCGCCCCATGATCCGCCTGCTCGCCAAGCAGGACGTGCTGAGCGAGGCCGGCGTCTTCGTGCTGCCGGACAGCCACACCCAGGGCATCTTCCCCCACAACATCGTGGTCATCGGCGACGTGGGGGTCAACGCCACCATGACCCCCGAGGTGCTGGCCTACGTGGCGGTCGGCACCTGCGCCGTGGCCCGCGACCTGTTCCCCACCGAGGTGCTGCCGACCATCAACGGCGCCATGGTCTCCTACCGCAACAAGGGTTCGGACGAGGGCCCCAGCCCCGATCTGGTGCGCCAGGCCGCCGAGCTCGTGCCGGCGGTGCTGGCCGAACGGGTCACCCACGGCCACCGCTACGAGACCATCCGCATCGAGGGCGAGGTCAAGGTCAGCGTGGCGCTGTCGCGGCGCAGCGCCCAGCTCTACCGGCGCGGCCAGGACACGGCCTTCGTCGGCGGCACCAACGTGATCATCGCGCCCAACCTGGACACGGGGAACCTGCTGTTCCATCTCTACGCCACGCGCTATCCCGAGGCCAAGAAGTTCAGCGTGATGTTCGGCCTGCGCTTCCAGGGCGTGGACCTGCCCATGGACTGCACCGCCGAGGACGCGCGCCTGGGGGTCAAGGCCAGCGTGCTGCGCCTGCACCGCTTCGGCCACTGGAGCCGCACGCCCAAGGACACCTTCTTCCGGCGCTACCGCATCCTGGCGGTCAACCCGGGCATCGACCTCGACCAAGATCGCGGTCTACGAGGGAGACCAGGAGCGCTTCACCCAGGAGATCCAGCACACGGCGGCCGAGCTGGCGCCCTACGAGGGCAAGCGGATCGTCGAGCAGTACGCCCTGCGCAAGGGCATCATCATGCAGGCCTTGGCCGACCACGGGCTGTCGCTGGAGGACCTGGACGCGGTCAGCGGGCGCGGCGGCCTGCTGCAGCCCATTCCCCACGGCACCTACGCGGTGAACGACCGCATGCGCGACGACCTGCTGGCGGGCACCGGCAGCGACCACGCCTCGAACCTGGGCGCGCTGATCGCCCGCGAGCTGGTCGAGGGCACCGGCAAGCCGGCCTTCATCGTCGACCCGGTGGTGGTGGACGAGGCGCCCGAGCGGGTCAAGGTCACGGGCATGAAGGCCATCCGGCGCAAGGTCATCAGCCACGCCCTGAACCAGATCTCCACGGCCCGGCGCTACGCCGAGGAGCACGAGACCTTCTACCGCTACCTGAACCTGATCGTCTGCCACATGGGCGGCGGCATCACCATCGGCGCACACGCCAAGGGCCGCTACATCGACGTGAACAACGGCCTCGACGGCGAGGGTCCGTTCAGCCCGCAGCGCTCGGGCAGCGAGCCCACCGGCGACCTGATCCGCCTCTGCTTCAGCGGCCAGTACACCCTGGCGGAGCTGCTGCTGCTGAACAAGGGGCGCGGCGGCCTGATCGACCTGCTGGGCACCGCCGACTTCCGCGAGGTGGAGCGGCGCGTGGAGGCGGGCGACCCCGAGGTCTGCCGGGTCTGCGACGCCATGGTCTACCAGATCTGCAAGGGCATCACGGGCCTGCTGCCGGCCTTCGACGGCGCGCCGGTGGACCAGGTGCTGCTGACCGGCGGCCTGGCCCGCAGCGAGCGCTTCGTGGCCGAGATCACCCGCGGCGTCGGCGCGCTGGGCTGCGGCGTGACCGCCTACCCGGGCGAGAACGAGATGTACGCCCTGGTCAAGGGCGCGCTGCGCGTGCTCATCGGCAAGGAACAGGCGCGCGAGTACGCGCCCGAGGACTGAGGGCATTCCACCGAAGGACGCCGGCGATGAACCCGATCCGCAGCCTCGACCAGCTGGTCGCACGACCTCAAGGACCAGCCCTCGCGCCGCCTGGCGGTGGCCGCGGGTCATGACCCCAACACCATCGCCGCGGCCGGCCGCGCCGCGGCCGAGGGCATCGCCGAGGTCACGCTGGTCGGCGACGGCAAGCTGATCGCGGCGCTCTGTGCCGAGCATGACCTCGATCCCGCGGTCTTCAACGTGGTCGACGAGCCCGACACGGTCGAGGCCGGGGCGCAAGGCCGTGGCCATGGTGCGCGCGGGGCAGGCCGACGTGCTGATGAAGGGCCTGATCGCCACCAGCGACTACATGAAGCAGATCCTGGACAAGGAGACGGGGCTGCTGGCCGCGGGCGGTGTGCTGACCCACGTATCGGTGGTCGAGCTGCCGGCCTACGTGCGCCGCCACGGCAAGCTGCTGTTCGTTGCCGACGTGGCCATCATCCCGCTGCCGGACCTGGCGACCAAGCTGCAGATCCTGCAGTCCTGCATCGACGCGGCGCGCAGCTTCGGCATCGCCGAGCCCCGGGCCGCGCTGATCACCGCCACCGAAAAGGTCAGCGCCAGGATGCCGGCCACGGTCGAGGCCGCGGCGATCCGCGACCAGGCGGCCGCGCGGTTCCCGGGCGTGATCGTCGACGGTCCGCTGGCCCTGGACGTGGCGCTGTCGCCGGAGGCCTGCGTCATCAAGGGGCTCGATTCGCCGGTGGGCGGGGCCGCCGACATCCTGGTCTTTCCCAGCATCGAGTGCGGCAACGTGTTCTACAAGGCGGCCACCCTGCTGGCGGGCGCGCGCCTGGCCGCGGCGGTCGTCGGTACCACGGCGCCCTGCGTCCTGACCAGCCGCGCCGACGATGAGGAATCGAAGTTCCTCTCGATCGCGCTGGGCTGCCGCCTGGTGCGCTGATCGCCGACCATTGCGCTCTGATATCCTTGCCCGGCAACGATTTGGATGCGACCGGGGGAACTGCTATGTTCCCTCGGTACGCATCCGTCCGTGCCCACCCGAAACCAGGAGTCGAACCATGGCCAACACCCACGACAACCTGAAGGAAGCCTTCGCCGGCGAGAGCCAGGCCTTCCAGAAGTACACCTCGTTCGCCGAGGCCGCCGAGAAGGACGGCAAGCCCAACATCGCCCGCCTGTTCCGCACCACGGCCCAGGCCGAGCGCATCCATGCGGCCGGGCATTTCTCCGCCCTCGAAGGCGTGGGCTCGACGCTGGACAACCTCAAGGCCGCCATCGGCGGCGAGACCTTCGAGTTCGAAAAGATGTACCCGCCCATGCTGAAGCAGGCCGCGGCCGAAGGCCACAAGGCCAAGCGCATGTTCAAGTACGCGGTCGCGGCCGAGGAAGTGCACGCCCAGCTCTACGCCGCCGCCCTGGCCGCCGCCGAGAAGGGCCAGGACCTGGCCGAGGCCAAGTTCTACCTTTGCCCGGTGTGCGGCCACATCGAGTTCGGCACGCCGCCGGACAAGTGCCCCATCTGCCACGCGGCGGGGGCGAAGTACGTGACGGTCTGACCGGCACTGCCGATTTGAGAGAATGGCCCGCCCAGGCGTTCCGTGACGCCTGGGCGGGCTTTCGCATCAATAGTCTTCGCGCGGCTTCGTGATCCGGAATCCTTGCCCAGAGCGCTTGTATCGAAAACAGATATCAATTATCCTGTTTGCGCTGAGCAGCCAATATCCCATCCCAGCCCAACGAGGTCCCCGCCTTGCAAACCGGATCCCGACTCGGTCCCTACGAGATCATCGCGCCTTTGGGCGCCGGCGGCATGGGCGAGGTCTGGCGCGCCCGCGACACGCGCCTGGGTCGCGACGTGGCGGTCAAGGTCCTGCCCCAGCACCTGGCCGACACCGCGGACGCCCGCGCGCGCCTCGAGCGCGAAGCCAAGGCCATCAGCGGGCTGAACCATCCGCACATCTGCACCCTCTATGACATCGGGCGCGAGGGCGACATCGACTTCCTGGTGATGGAGCTGATCGAAGGGGAGACCCTGGCCGAGCGCCTGGAGCGCGGGCCGTTGACCACGGACGAATTGCTGCCGCTGGCGATCCAGATCGCCGAGGCCCTGGACACGGCCCACCGCCAGGGCATCGTGCACCGCGATCTCAAACCCGGCAACGTGATGCTGACCCGCGGCGGCGCCAAGCTGATGGACTTCGGCCTGGCCCGCGCCGCGACGCCGACGGCCGCGCCGGGAGACCTGACCAGCTCGCTGACCATCTCGCGGAGCCTCACCGCCGAGGGCACCCTGGTCGGCACCTTCCTCTACATGGCGCCCGAGCAGCTCGAGGGCGGCGAGGCCGACGCCCGCAGCGACCTCTGGGCCCTGGGCTGCGTGCTCTACGAGATGGTCACCGGCACGCGGGCGTTCGCGGGCAAGAGCCAGGCCAGCCTGATCGGTGCCATCATGCACGCCGAGCCGCCGGCCCTGGCGACCGCCGCGCCGCTGACGCCGCCGGCCTTGGCCCGGGTGGTCACCGCCTGCCTGGCCAAGGATCCGAACGAGCGCATCCAGACCGCCCACGACGTCAAGCTGCAGCTGAAGTGGGTGGCCGAGGGCGGTTCGCTGGCCGGCGTGCCGGTGCCCGTCGCCACCCGCCGGCGGCACCGGGAGCGCCTGGCCTGGGCGCTGGTGGCGGTGCTGGGCCTGGCCGCGGCCTGGGGCGTGACCACGACGCTGACCCACGAGACCCCGCCGGTGCCCGTGACCCGCTTCACCCTGCCGCCGCCGCCGGCCGCACGATCGATGACCTGGCCGCGCATCTCGCCCGACGGGCGCCAGCTGGCCTTCCTGGCCACCGACAGCCTGGGCGCAGTGATGATCTGGGTGCGGCCCCTGGACGCGTTGGTGGCCAACCCTCTGCCGGGCACCGAAAGCGCCGGCCGGCCGTTCTGGTCGCCGGACAGCCGTCACCTGGCCTACTTCCTGGGCAACCAGCTGAAGAAGGTAGCGGTGGCGGGCGGTCCGCCGCAGCTGGTCTGCGAGACCCAGAGCGCCGCCGACGGCACCTGGGGCCGCGGGGACGTGATCCTCTTCGACGGCGCGGCCGGCGATTCGATCCGCCAGGTCTCGGCCAACGGGGGCGTGGCCTCGGCCGCCACCTTCATGGACCGGTCGCTGGGAGAGAACCAGCATGCCTGGCCCTGCTTCCTGCCCGACGGGCGGCACTTCCTCTATCTGGCGGCAGCGCGCACCAACCAGAACGGCTGGCAGTTGAAGCTCGGATCGCTCGATTCACGGGAGGTCGTCGACCTGGGGCCGATCGGCAGCCGCGTCGATTTCGCCCTGCCCGACCTGGTGCTCTACACCGTCGAGTCCACCCTCATGGCCCGGCGCCTGGACACGGGCCAGGGCCAATGGCGCGGTGACCCGTTTCCGGTGGCCGAGCGGGTTCTGGTCACGGGCAACGGGCAGGCCAACTTCTCGGTGTCGGAGAACGGGGTGCTGGCCACCATGGGCGGCGGCGTGACCGAGCGCAGCGAACTGGTCTGGGTGGACCGCAACGGACGACGACTGGGGCGGGAGGGTCCGCCGGGAGCCTACCGGGATCTGGCCCTGTCCCGCGACGGCGGGCGGCTGGCCTACGGGGTGGTCGATCCCCAGGGCGGCGGCGAGGACATCTGGGTGCGGGACCTGGAGCGGGGCGTGGCCTCGCGCCTGACCTTCGGCGACGCCAACGAGGTCTTCCCCAGTTGGTCGCCCGACGGTCTGCGCATCGCCTACTCCGTGCGCGAACGCGGCCCCTACACGATCCGCTCGCGCAGCGCCGACGGCACCGGCGAGTCCGACTCGCTGTTTGCTGCCGACTACCACGCCGGCGTCATGGACTGGTCGGCCGATGGCGGGACCATCATCATGGTGACGTTCCCGGCGGGCAATCCCGACCTCTGGGCCCTGCCCCTGGACCGGCAGACCCCGGCCGCCCAAATCGTGGCGACGCGGTTCGCGGAAGCGAACGGCTGCCTTTCGCCCAACGGACGCTGGCTGGCCTACACGTCCAGCGAATCGGGGCGCATGGAAGTGTATGTGCGTGCGTATCCCGGCCCGGGCGGCCGCTGGCAGGTCTCGACCGACGGCGGCAGCGAGCCCCAGTGGCGCGGCGACGGCCGGGAGATCTTCTTCCGCGGCGACGAAGCCACCTCGCTGGTGGCCGTCCCGGTGGAAGATGCTGCGGCCTTCCGCGTGGGCACGCCGATCAAGCTCTTCGACACCCTGCTGACCCGCAGCGAGATCAGCCGCAACCGCTATGTGGCGAGCGCCGACGGCCAGCGCTTCCTGCTGAACCTGCCGCTGGAGTCCAACCGCATCGGCGTGTTCGACCTTGTGCTGAACTGGACGGAGGAGTTGTCGCACTGAGGCGCGCCGGCCGACTTGAGCAATGGGGCCGCCCAAGCGTTATATAACGCCTCGGCGGTCCTTTCCATCAACATTCGCTGCGGGATTGTGACGGTCACCGCCGGCGGCGCGGCAGGACCAGGTCACCGGCGCCCAGGAACTCCGCCAAGCTCTCCAACGCCGAACCCACGCCGCGCTCCAGCCGCGCATCGCGCCGGACGCCCGGCTCCAGGTGCAACGCCCGTATCTCCAGCGCCGCACGATCCCGGTGCAGCTTAGGATCCAGCCTTCCGACCAGCTTGCCGTCGTGCAGGATCGGCAGCACGTAGTAGCCGAACTCGCGCTTGGCCGGGGGCGTGTAGATCTCCACGCGGTAGCGGAAGCCCAGCAGGTCCTCGGCGCGGCGGCGCTGCCAAAGCAGCGAGTCGAAGGGACAGAGCAGGGTCGTGCCCTCGGGCGTCGGCAAAGAAGCCAAGTCCTCGAGGTGCTCGGGCAGGGCGTACCAGGGGCCGCGATGCCCGGCCACGTGCACCTCGCGCACCAGTCCGCGCTTGAGATTGCGCGCGATCACCGCGCGCTTGGCCGCCGCGTCCAGGCCCTGGGCGGTCAGGTAGCCGTCAAGGTGGCGCACGCCGGCGATGCCCTGGCCGCGCAGCCCGCCCAGCAGCCAGCTGTCGGCGTAGGACGCGGCCGTCACCGCCCCGCCGGCCGGATACACCCGCTCGGCCAGGTCGTAGACGCAGCGGAAATGCCGCCGCCCGCTGATCGCCACCTTGCCCGCGTGCCATAGCAGCTTCAGCGAGCGCCCGTCCTCCTTGGCCATGGGGTAGCTGCCGCCGGGGCGCTCGCCGTCCTCCCACTCGTCGGGATCGGCGGCGAAGTCGGTGCTCTCCAGCGGACCCTCGGCGCGCAGCCGGGCCAGCACCCGGCGCTTGGACGCGGTCGAGGTCTGGAACCGCTGCCACCAGGCGTTGCGCTGCCAGCGCTCCGGCGGAAAGGCGCGCATGCGGCGGCGGGCCAGCGGCAGGTGCGAGCCGGGCAGGATCGAGGCCTCGTGGGCCCAGTACTCGAAGGCCACGCGGTCGCGCTCGATCCAGGCGTCCAGTTCCTGACGATCGTAGGCGCCGAAGCGGCTCCACAGGGTCAGGTAGTGGGCCCGCTCGACCACGTTGATGGTGTCGACCTGCAGGCCGCCGGTGCGCTCGAGGTGGTCGACCAGCGCGGCGCGGGTCAGCGGCGTGCCCGACAGCGGGGCCAGCAGCCCCTGCTGGCGCAGCCAGAGTTGTACGACCTGGTCCAGGGGTATGGTCGGCGGCGGAGCTGTTGATCGTGCCATGAAGGGATTCCCGTGGGTTGGACGGTTGGCGGCCGTGCGTTCGGCGGACCATGCCCGGACCGTCGCCCCGCGTCAAGCCGGTCCTCAGCCGGCCTTCAGCACCAGCAGCCGATGCTCCATCTCCCGCAGCGGCATCAGGTCGCCCTTGCGGCTGGCCACCTGCACGCCGGCCTCGAAGACCGCGCGCGCCTCGGCGCCGCGCCCCAGCCGCTCCAGCAGCTTGCCGTGGGCGGCGAAGGCGGCGCTGTTGTCCTTCTGCACCGCGCAGGCCCGGGCCAGGTGCGGCTCGGCCTCGTCCAGCCGCTCCAGCGTCACCAGGGCGTTGCCCAGGCCCATCAAGGCCAACGGATCGTCGGGGTCGATCTCGAGCACCTCGGCGAACATGCCCAGCTTGCGCTCGGCGTCGGCGCGGCGGGCGGCCGTGTCGGCCGCGGCGTTCTCGCGCGCGGCCTTCTCGTCGTCCAGCCCGGCGAAGCGCTTCAAGGTGGCTTCGGCCTTCTGCCGCTCGGCCTCGTCCTTGTCGCCGATCTTCATGTAGAAGAGCGAAAGGTTGGTGTGGACCATGGGCTCGTGCGGGGCGATCTCCTCGAGCCGCTTGAAGATGTCGATGGCCTCGTGGAAGCGCTCGCCGCGGCCCAGGATCACACCCAGCGCCTCGTAGGCCTCGGCAAACGAGGAATCCAGGGCGATGGCTTCCTCCAGCAGGGCAACGGCCCGTCCGTCGTCGCCGCGGCTGAACAGGTGCACCGCGCGCTCGTGCAGGCGGCGGGCGCGCGCGGCCTGGTCGGTGGAATCGTGCAGGGGCAGCAGCACCACTTCGGCCGGGGTGACGGTGCCGTCGGCCAGGGCGACCGGCAGCACGGTGCCGGGCGTGCGCTGGGCGCGGTTCACGTAGGCCAAGGCCACCGGCCGCTGCCAGGCGACCGACAGCGCGCCCGAGGCCCAGGTGCCGAGCTTGCGGCCTTCGGCATCGCCGAGGATCGAACCCGGCGCCGGGAACGCCGGCAACACATCGCCGGGCAACTCGCCGAACACCAGCCCGCGCAGGGCCTCGGGCACCGAGCCGTAGGTGCGGATGCGGGCCACGACTTCCTGGCCCAGGTAGCAGCCCTTCGTATAGCTGACGGTGCGGTCCTCCAGCCCGGTCTGGGGCAGTGCCCGGTCGCCGGGCGCGAGATCGGTGCCCAGCAGCGGCCAGCCGGCTTCGACCCGCAGCCAATGCCAGGCGATGTCCGCGCCATCGTGCGGATCCGCACCGATCAGGGCCGGCGGCAGGTCGAGCGCCGCGCCCCGCGGCACCAGCCGCAGGTAGCCCGGATCGCCGGTGAACGAGCGAGCGATGGTGAAGCCCGCCGGCTCGGCGCGGACGGCGAACTCCGGCAGGTCAGCGGCCGCATCCGGCCCCTGCACCACCACCCCGTCGAACTCCGCCGACACGTCCTCCAGCAGCACGTCCTCGCCGATCACGAAGCGCTCGAGGTCGGCCAGCAGCCCGGCGATCTCCGCCCGCGGCAGCAGCGCCAGGTAGGTGGGGAAGGGCTGACCCTGGTCCGGCAGGCGGTGCAGGCTGAACCAGGCCACCAGCGCGCCCTTGCGGTCCAGCCGCGCCGAGAGCTGCCCCGTGCCCGGCGCCAGCGCGGCCACATCGCTGGTCAGCTGGGCCTGCAGGAAAGTGCCGCCGTCACCGCCGGCAACGAGCAGGGCGCCCAGTGCGGGCGCCCCGTTCCAGTCCCAGCGGAGGCCGGTCGCGCGGGCGCGCCGGCACAGTTCGAGGGCGGCCGCGCTCATACGGCGAAGCTCTCCCCGCACCCGCAGGTGTTGGTGGCGTTGGGATTGCTGAAGACGAAGCCGCGGCCCGAGAGTCCGGCCTTGTGGTCCAGCACCACGCCGCGCAGGTAGATGGTGCTCTTGCGGTCCAGCAGCACGTCGAAGCCGTCGTGGGCCACGACCACGTCGCCCTCCTGGCGCCGATCGAACTCCACCTTGTAGACCAGGCCCGAACAGCCGCCGCCGGCCACGCCCAGGCGCAGGCCGTGGCCCGGTCGGGGCTCGGCCTCCAGCAGGCGCCGGACCTCGGACTTGGCGGCGTCGGTCAGGGCGACCACGTCGCCGGTCGCCGGGGCGGGCGCCGGCGCAGCGGGCGCAGGCGCCGACGGCTCCAGCGGCCGCGCGGCCGCCCCGCCCTTGCGGACGAAATCGCCCAGGGGCGTGACGGCCGTCACCTCGGCCCGGGGCAGCACCAGGCGATCGTGCTGCTTCCAGACGCCGAAGCGCGCGGCGCGCTGCAGCCAGTCGGCGTTGGACTTGCCGTCCTGGCCCTCGTCGTGGCGGTCGCAGTCCAACAGGACCACGCCCTGCTCGGTGATGGTGTCGCAGCGGCCCACGTAGACCGTGGCGCCGGCCTCGGCCACCACGGTGATGCCGTGCAGATCACCCTTGCCGTCGTGAAACGTACCCATCGCTGGTGTCCTCTCAGCAGTGTTCGGCGAAGGCCTCGCCCAGTTCGCGGGCGACCAGCTCGGCCGACTGGCCCTCGATCAGGTGGCGCGGCACGAAGTGCACCAGCTCGCCGTCCTTCAGCACGGCGATCGACGGGCTGCTCGGCGGCACATCACCGATCAGCTGCCGGGCGCGGGCCGTGGCCTCGACGTCCTGGCCGGCGAAGACCGTGGCCGCGCGGGTCGGGCGGCTCGGATGCTCCAGGGCCAGCTTCAGGGCGGGCCGCGCGCTGCCGGCGGCGCAGCCGCACACGGAGTTGATCAGCAGCACCGCGGTGCCGCTCGTGTCGGCGAACCAGGCGTCGACTTCGCCGGCGTTGCGCAGTTCCTGCACGCCGAAGGTGGTCAGCTCGGCCCGCATGGGGGCCACCATCTGCTCGGGGTAGGGCATGATGGGTTCATCTCCCGGATTGAAGGCCTGTTGCAGCCCCGCGGGGGGTTCATGGTCGCTCTTTGAGATAATATACTTGAGTGTTTTTGTCAAGATTGATGGCGGGCTTGCAAAACGGCCGGCAGCCGGAGGTGCCGGCCGCAGTTCCGACCTGGAGCGCTACTTGATCAGGGTTGCCGATCCGGCCAGCCGTTGGCCGCCGGTATCCAGCACATACACGTACACCCCCGCCGCCAGCGCACGCCCGTCGCCGTCACGCCCGTCCCAGGCCAGGACCTGCCGGCCGGCGGCGCATGGCCCGTCGTGCAGCGTCCGCACCCGGCGACCATCCACCCCGTAGACGGTCACCTTGGCCGGCCCTGCCTCCGCCAGGGTGAACGCGATCGTCATGCGCGGATTGAACGGATTGGGGTAGGCCGGTTCCAGCCGCGCGCCTGCTGCCACCATGGGCACGCCGCTGGGCGGTGCCGTCAGGTAGCGCAGGGTCACGTGGTCCTTGCCGGTGCCGAGGCCGTAGCCGTAGCCGGTGACGTAGATGTCGCCCTGGGCGGTGACGGCCACGTCGCGGGCCTCGTCGCTCTCGCCGGCTGGCCCGTCGTGGCGCAGGGCCCAGAGGATGCCGCCACTGTCCGGGTCGTAGCCCACGGTGGCCATGTCCCAGCCGGTGCCGGAGCCGTCGCTGAGGCCGGCCACCAGGATCACGCCGCCCGGCCCGACCGCCACGCAGCTGGCCGCGTCGTACCAGCCCGGAGGCCCGTCGTAGGCCGGTGCCTGCCAGGTGGGCGCGCCGGTCGTGCCGGAGAATTTCAGCAGCATGTAGTTGTAGTTCCAGAATGCGTCCTGCACCCCGGTGACCAGCAGGTCGCCGGCCGCGTCGCGGATCATGTGCCGCGGGTTGTCGCCGCCGTGGGTGGGGCCGTCGTAGCGCACCGACCAGGCCGGCGTGCCGTCGGCGGCGGCGCAGCGGGCCAGCACCACATCGTAGCCGTTGGCGCCGTAGGCGCGCTGGCAGACGGCCACGTCGCCGCCGTCGAGCAGCGCCAGCCAGGTGCCGGGGTTGGTGAAGTCATCCAGCGCCCCGGCCAGTTCGCGGTGCCAGCGCAGCGCGCCGTCGGCCGCATCCAGCTGGCGGACCGCACAGACCGCGCCCGTGGTCAGGGCCGCCACGCCCGCGATCACCGGGTGGCCGTCCGGGCCCACCACCAGGTCCCAGGCCACGTCGTCCAGGCCGGCGGTGCGGCCGTAGAGGCTGCTCCAGACCACGTGCCCGTCGGCCTTGTCCAGGCGCATGGCCAGCATCTGCATGCCCACGTTGGGTCGGCTGGCCCGACCGCAGAAATAGACCTCGTCCTGGGCGCCGACGGCCACCGCCAGGGCCGCCTCGTCGAGTCCATCGGTGCCGGCGTAGTGCTGGGACCAGAGAACCTCCCCGGTCGCGCCGTCGAGCTTGAGCACGACGACGTCGTCACCCTGGCCTCAGCCCACGCAGCCGCGGATGTACCCCGCGACGATCAGCTGGCCCACCGAGTCCCAGGTCACGTCGGTGACCGTGACGTCCTTGTCGTCGTAGCCTTCGTAGCGCGTGTGCCAGATCTCGTGCCCGTCGTCGCGGTCGAGCAGGCGCACGGCCAGATCGCTGCCGCCGATGCCGTCGGCCGATTCGCCGGCCACCAGCGCGTGGCCCTGCGGCGAGCTGACGACCACCAGGCCGTCGTCGTTGAAGAGGCCCCCGCCGTCGTGGTTGTCGACCCAGCCGGGCACGGGCTCGGCAGCCGTCGTCCGGCCCGCTCCCACCAGCAGGATCAGCAGCGGGATCATCAGCAAGGCAGCGCGTCTCATCCGGTCTCCTG
This sequence comes from Candidatus Krumholzibacteriia bacterium, assembly GCA_963848505.1. Taxonomy (GTDB): domain Bacteria; phylum Krumholzibacteriota; class Krumholzibacteriia; order LZORAL124-64-63; family LZORAL124-64-63; genus JACZKN01. The sequence continues at coordinate 43,243 of CAWKEB010000003.1, forward strand.
TCGCAAGAGGTGCCGCGGCACCTGTTCAGGGTCTACTTGCTCAACGTGAGCTTGGTGCCGGCCACCTGTCCCTCCGCATCGACCCGGACCAGGTACGTGCCCGAGGCCAGGGGCCGCCCCGCGTCGTCGGCGCCGGACCAGGCCACCGTGTGGGCGCCCGGCTCCAGCTGTTCGCGCAGCAGGCGGCGCACCGTCCGGCCGCGCACATCGAGGATGTCCACGGCCACGCTCCGCAGCGGGCCCTCGGCCAGGGTGAAGCCCAGCACGGTGCGCGGGTTGCAGGGGTTGGGCGCGGCGCTCAGGTCGCTGACGGCGACCGCGGGCGGCGGCACGGCCACCGCGCTGAGGGCGCCGCTCCAGGCCAGGAACGCCTGCAGCAGGGCGGTGCGTTCGGCCGGGGCCGCGATGTCCTCCAGGGCGAAGCCGCAGAAGAAGGTGCGGCCCGCGCCGTAGGTCGCGCGCACGGCCGCGATCTCGCCGGTCCCGTACACCAGGCTGGCCGAGCCGTTGCCGGTGGCGGCCAATTCGTCGCAGACGGTGTTGAGGCCGGCTGGGCCCTGCAGCGCGCAGGTCAGGCCGCCGGTGAACGGGTCGCCGACCGGTCCGCCGGCCAGGGTCGGAGCGGAACCTTCGGTGGCGTAGCCGGTGCCCAGGATGACCGCGAACCAGGCCGCAGCCTGGGCCGAGTAGTGGTCGCCGGCCGGATCGCAGGCCTCGTGGGCCAGGTCCGGACCGGACAGGAAGAAGGCGCCGCCGTGCTGCACGTAGTAGGCCAGGGCGCTGCGGTCGCCGTCGTCCAGGCCGGGCGAGCGGGCGCCGCTGAACCAGACCACCTGGGGGAAATCACCCAACTGGACGCCGCTGAGGCTGCCGGCAGTGTGGCGCGGCCAGGTCGCGAAGGTGCGGCCGGTCGCGGCCAGGGCCTCCCGGCAGGCGAGCTCGCCGGCCGCGTCGCCGTCGCCGTCGACCAGCAGCACCTCCGGGCCGGGGGTGATCACCAGGAAGCGCTCGCTGCGGCTGAGCTGGGGGGCGGCCCCGCTCGTGACGGTCACCTGCACCGCGCCCTCGCCGGCGGTGGCCACCGCCGTCAGGTCGACGTCCAGGTTGGTCTCGGCGCCGGCGGCCAGGCTGAAGCTGATCTCCACCACGAAGGGGGCGTAGCAGATGGTGCCCTGGCAGAGGGAGGTGATCCAGCCCGCGGGCAGCTCCTTGGTGACGGTGACGGTGTAGGTGTCGGCGCTGTCGCCGGTGTTGGTCACCAGGGTGGGAAAGGCGACCAGCTGGTTGAGGTTGGCGATGCGGCCGGTGGTTCCGCCGCCGCCCACGGTGAAGTTGAACGCCGGCTGGGCCCAGGCTGCCGGTGCCAGGCAACAGGCCGCCAGAACGGCTGCTGGAACCGTGTCACGCAGGCGCATCGTCGAAAGCCCCTCCCCTGATCGGCCACGATCCCTGGCGATCGGCCACGATCCCTTGGCAGGCATCATATCACAATCCGCACTGGGATTTGAGCACCAATAATCGGCCTGGCGCCCTCCGGGCCGGAACCCTGGCTGGGCGGTCGCGCCGGTGCGGCCACCCTTCTGATTGAAAGGTAAAACCGATAACATTTATCGTATATTAATTGCACAACCGTATGGTGCAATCTGCAAATATCCTATCAATGACATAACAAATGTTCTGAAAATTTGACAAACGATTTCACGACAACGGCTTGGATTCTGGTACGATGATGGTATCTCAAAATTAACCCGTCTGTCCGGTAAATGGGGAGCGCCGGTCGGGTGTGTCGGGTTGGGAAGCCGCCGCTATGGCGGCCCAATTGCTCCACCAACAGAAAGGACCCCGATGATGACCAGGAAGATGCTCGTTGGCATCCTGGTGTTGGCGGCCTGCAGCGCTGGAGCAGCCTACGCCGACATCACCCTCAACGGGAGCGATCCCGTCCTCGCGGTGACCCAGGACAGCAAGGCGGCCCTCAGCTTCCGCATGGAAGTCGGCCGCATCCAGACGCTCGACATCAACACCAAGGGCGGCCTCTTCACGCGGCTTGTCATCCCCGGGTTCCACGCCTCCCAGATCGAGGGCTCGCCCGAGCTGCCGATGATGAACCGGCTGCTCTCGATCCCCGCCGGCGCGACCACGCAGGTCGACGTCAGCAACGTCGTGACCCGCCGGGTCAAGCTGGCGGACTTCGGCGCGGTGCATCCGCTGCTGCCGGCCCAGCCCAGCCTGTCCAAGAGCGCGGACCCCGCCCAGGTGGCCTTCGTCTACGACCCGGCCGCCTACCGCAAGGCCGAGGTGCGTCAGGACCCCGTGCGCATCGTGCGCCAGGGCCGGCTGCGCGCCATGGACATCGGTCGCCTGGAGATCTCCCCGGTGGCGTACTACCCCGCCGACGGCGAGATCGAGGTCATCGAGTCCATGGACGTCAGCATCAGCTTCGAGGGCGGCGAGGCCCAGGCTGCCACCGACCTGGTCGCCCGCACCTGGAGCCCGTTCTTCGAACACATCTACGCGGGCCTGGCCGGAGCCAAGGGCTTCCATGACGGCTATCCCGACCGGGTGGGCGACGTGGTGACCATGGTCGTGGTGACCCCGCCGATGTTCGCCGCCCAGATGCAGGACTTCGTGGCCTGGAAGACCGAGCGCGGCTTCCGCATGATCCTGGCCGTGACCGGGACGCCCGAGGTCGGCAACACGACGGCCCAGATCCAGGCCTACCTGCACGGGCTGTACAACAGCGCCACGCCCGAACTGCCGGCGCCCAGCTTCGTGCTCTTCGTCGGCGACGTGGCCGAGATGCCCGACCTTCATGCTGGCCGGCGACGCCACCGACCGTCCGTACTGCGCGGTCGACGGCGACCTGGTGCCGGACATGTACTACGGCCGCTTCAGCGCCACCAATCCCAGCCAGCTGCAGGCGCAGCTGGACAAGACGATGATGTACGACCAGTTCACCATGCCCGATCCGTCAGCTACCTCGACGAGGTGACCCTGATCGCCGGCGTCGACGGCACCTGGGCGCCCGACCCACGGCAACGGGCAGATCAACTACGGCACGACCCACTACTTCAACGCCGCCCACGGGCTGACCAGCAACACCTACCTCTACCCGCTCTCCAACACCCCGGTCGAGGGCGAGATCATCCAGTCCGTCAACGACGGCCTGGCCCTGATCAACTACACCGCCCACGGCAGCGAGACCATCCTGGGCCGACCCGAGCATGACCCAGGCGCAACATCAACAGCATGACCAACGCCGGCAAGTACGGTCTGGCCATCGGCAACTGCTGCCTGACCTCGACCTACGACTACGCCGAGTGCATCGGCGAGACCTTGCTGCGCGCCCCCAACAAGGGTGCCGTCGGCTACATCGGCGGCTCGAACTCCACCTACTGGGACGAGGACTACTGGTGGGGCGTCGGCTTCCACTCCGCCAGCCAGATCAACGGCACCGCCTGGCCGTACGAGTCCACCGGGCTCGGCGCCTACGACGGCGTCTTCCACGACCACGGCGAGGCCGCGACCCTGTGGTACGTGACCAACGACGCGATCATCATCGCCGGCAACCTGGCGGTCATGCGAGTCCGGCTCCAGCCGCTCACCGAGTACTACTGGAACATCTACAACCTGCTGGGCGACCCCAGCCTCAGCACCTACCTGGCTCCCGTGGCCAACACGGTCGGCCATCAGTCCACCGTCTTCGTCGGCACCCCGGCCCTGACGGTGTCCGCGGACGTGGGCAGCTATGTCGGCCTGACCCAGGACGGCGTGCTGGTGGGTTCGGGCACGGTGGGTGCCGGCGGCAGCGTCGACATCTCCTACCTCGACCTGCTGACCCCGGGCGTGCCCATGAAGATGGTCGTCACCGCCCAGAACCGGGTGCCCTACATCGTCGACCTGAACGTCATCGTGCCCGCGACGGTGACCATCGTGCCGGCGGTCATCGACGTGAACACGCCGACGGACATCACCGTCACCGTGATGGACGCCGACGGCGTGCTGCCCCAGCCCGGCATCGAGATCTGGGCCGAGGGCCTGCAGTATGCCACGACGCCCGTGGTCACCGACGCGGCCGGCGTGGCCGTGATCAGCGTGACCGCGGCCTACGGCCCGACCCTGGACATCGCGGGTCAGGACCCGGCCGAGACCTACCGCCTGTTCACCGAGCAGGTCACGGTCAACGGCCGCCGACCTGACCGCGCCCGACCTGACCGTCAGCACGGACATCGGCCTGAGCGATTCCTTCGCGCTGAACCTGCCGGGCACGCTGCACGCCAGCGTCGGCGAGACCGGGTCACACCCTGTACGCGGCGATGCCCGGCGGCGCCCTGCTGGAGACGACCGCGGCCGCACTGACGGCCACGCCCGGACAGCTGGGCCAGGTCACCGGCATCATCGCCGTCAGCGGCTACAACCTGTACAGCGAGACCTTCGCGGTGATCGAGGCCTTCGGCACGGTCGCCGGCACCGTGGCCAGCGCCGGCGCGCCCATGCCCGGCGTCACGGTCAACGGCTACGACGGGGGCGGCAGCGCCGTCTTCAGCGTGGTCACCGACGCGGCCGGCAACTGGGCCGCGCCCGAGGAGATCCTGGTCGACGACTACACCCTCGAAGTCGACCACTTCGGCTATCTGCACTTCGAGCCAGCCCGTCTTCGTCAACTACGGCGCCAACAGCTTCGCCGTCGAGCTGCTGCCGGCGCCCAGCGGCGCCCTGTCTGGCGTGGTGATCGACGCCGTCGACTACTGCGCCGCTGCAGGGCACGGTGCGCGTCTACCGCAGCGACACCGGCGAGCTCTACACCGAGACCACCTGCGGTCCCGACGGCAGCTTCACGACCGGCGCGCTGCCCTACTTCACCTACAACGTGCAGGTGCGGGCCTTCCATCACGTGCCGGTGAACCTGTCCATGAGCATCGAGCAGCCGACGACCATCAAGGACTTCGTGCTCGAGCCGACCAACGGCGACCTGCTGGTGATCGACGACGGCGCCAAGAGCTACGACCACGAAGCCAAGTTCGGCGGCAAGGCGGAGGACGTCCTGCTGGCCCCCGGCTACAACGCCCCGCCGGCCAAGAGCGCGGCCCAGATCGCCCTGGACCTGGAGGAGCTGGGCTACTTCGTGACCGTCAAGACCGCCGACGCGGTCGATCCGGCCACCTTCTGGGACTACGACCTGGTGGTGCTGGCCTGTGGCAACAACACGGCGACCCTGTCCGACGCCCCGCTGAAGGCCGGCCTGCTGGCCTTCGCACGCGCCGGCGGCCACCTGTTGCTGGAGGGCGGCGAGCTGGGCTATGACCAGTACGGCGACGTCGATTTCGCCAACGACGTCATGCACACCAACGACTGGAACGCCGACGACGCCGGCACCATCGCGGTGAATGACGCGGCGGCCTACATACTGAACAATCCCGAACAACGCCGCCGTGCCCCTGGGCCTGACCTACGTCGGCTACGGCGACAGCGACGCCATGGCGCCCCTGGCCGGTGCGGCCCGGCCCCTGAGCTGGACCAGCTACCTGAACGACGCCAGCGTCATCACCTACGACCCGAACCCGGCTCCTGAGGGCGGGCAGATCGTCTTCTTCACCTTCAACTACCTGGCCGTGGACGCGGGCCGGCGGGACCTGCTGGAGAACGCCGTGCTGTGGCTGCTGACCCCCGAGGTCGGCAACTGCTCGGCGTCGGGCCAGGCCCTGCTCATGGGCCAGACCACCCACGCCGGCATCACCATCACCGCCACGCCCAACGGCGGCGTGGTCACGACCGGGTTCAACGGCTCGTTCAACCTGACCGGGCTCTTCGCCGGGACCTACACCCTGACGGCATCGGCGCCGGGCTGGTCGACCGAGGTCGTCCAGGTGACCCTGGGCGACGGCGAGAACCTGACCGGCGTCAGCTTCGTGCTGAGCCCGACCGCCACGGTCGAGCCCTGCCGCTCGCCGGCCCTGCCGATCCTGGACAACGCGACGGTCAGCGACATCATGACCGTCGATACGATCGGCAACGTCAGCGCGATCGAGGTCTACGTGAACCTGACCCACACCTACCGGGGCGACCTGTCCGTCACCCTGACCTCGCCGCAGGGCACGGCGGTGGTGCTGCACAACCGCACCGGCTCGAGTGCGGACAACCTCATCGGCTGGTACCCGACCGAGCTGACCCCGGCCGGCAACCTGGGCTCCCTGGTCGGCCAGGAGATGAGCGGTCCCTGGACCCTGACCGTCAGCGACGGCGCCGGCGGTGACACCGGCACCTTCAACCAGTGGTGCCTGCGGATCACCTACGGCAGCGGCGTCGTGGCCGTGGGCGTCAGCCCGCTGGTCGCCACCGCCGTCGGCGACGGCATGCAGCTGAGCTGGGACGCGGACAGCGCCCTGGCCGACGGCTACAACGTCTACCGCCGCGTGCCCGGCCTGCCGGCCGTGCGTCTGAACGACGCGCTGCTGGACGTCCGTGCAGGCGGTGTCCGCTTCGTCGACCCCGGCGTCGGCCTGGCCGCCGGCCAGACCGTGTACTACAGCTTCGCCCTGGTGCGGGGCGGGGTCGAGATCGGCTTCAGCGAAGAGGTGATGGTGGCCTTCGCCTCCGGGGTCCCGGGTGTGTTCGCCCTGCGCGGGAACTACCCGAACCCGTTCAACCCCTCGACCACGATCCGTTTCGACCTGCCCAAGGCGGGCCATGTCCGCCTGGACATCTACGACGTGGCCGGCCGCCTGGTGCGGACGCTGATCGACGGCAACCGGACCGCCTCGGCCCAGGCCGAGATCTGGGACGGCACCGACAACGGCGGACGTGCGGTCTCCAGTGGTGTATACTATTACCGCGTGCGGACTGAGACGAGCAGTGCGACCGCCAAGATGCTGCTGCTGAAGTAGCATAGGCGGGCCACAACCCCGACCCGGACGCGGGCCGTCCCCCGAATGGGGGGCGGCCCGCCCGGGTTGACCGAAGAAGCGCCCTGAAAAGTGACCGACACCACGAAAGACAACCGGGAGATTGTTGACATGCTGTGGGAAGTGCGCCGGAACCTGATCCACCAGTCCCGCCTGCCGATCGTCCTCGTGGCCGCCGTGCTGATGCTGGCGTCCGTCCTGCCGGCAGCGGGCCGCGAGCCCATCCCCACCGACGGCAACGGGCTGCCCCTGTGGAAGGAGCGGACCTGGAACGACTTCCCGGTCAGCCTGGAACTGGCCGACGCCGCCGCGGTCACGCGCCTGCTAGCGGCGGTGCCCATCGCCTCCTTCGACCGGGAGCAGCTGCGCCCGGACCCGGCCTCCGGTCGCCTGCTGTTCATGCCGCGGGTCACCGCGGAGGAGGCCGCGGCCCTGGGTGCGGCCGGCTACGCCTTCACCCGCCAGCCCGACCTGGAGCAGGAGGGCCGCCGGGCCGTCGAGGCCTTCTGGGCCGAGCAGGCCGCCAAGGGCTTCGCGGCCACCGATCCCGCCAAGGCGTTGTACTACCCGACCCACGCCCAGATCGGCACCGACCTGGCCGCCCTGGCCGCGGCCCATCCCACCCTGGCCCGCACCGTGACCGTGGGCACCTCGGTCCAGGGCCGGGCCATGTGGGGCATCGTCATCTCCGACGACGTGCAATCCACCGAGGCCGAGCCCGAGGTGCGCCTGACCAGCTCCATCCACGGCGACGAGACCGTGGGCATGGTCATGCTCTGGAACCTGGCCCACTACCTGCTGGACAACTACGGGCAGCCGGGCTTCGAGAACGTGACCGACGCTGGTGGACGACACCGAGATCCACATCATGCCCCTGCACAATCCCGACGGCTACGTGGCCGGCACCCGCACCAATGCCAACGGCGTGGACATGAACCGCAACTTCCCCGAGCCGGCCGGCACCCACAGCGACGATCGAGGTCGGAGAACGCTCGACGTCATGACCTACGCCCAGGCCCATCACTTCGTGGTCAGCCTCAACGCCCACGGCGGCGCCCTGGTCGCGAACTACCCCTGGGACTACACCTACACCCGGGCTCCCGACGACGCGGCGCTGATCCAGCTGAGCCTGGCCTACTCCACCACCAACCTGCCCATGTACAACAGCCCGTCGTTCCCCCAGGGCATCACCAACGGCGCCGACTGGTACGTGGCCACCGGCACCCTGCAGGACTGGTCCTACGACCAGACCGACTGCATCGACGTCACCATGGAGATCAGCAACACCAAGTGGCCGGCGGCCTCGGCCCTCGACGGCTTCTGGAACGACAACCGCCAGAGCCTGCTGAACTACGTCGGCCGCGGCGCGTCAGGGCGTCAACGGCGTGGTCACCGGCGCGGACACCGGTCTGCCCCTGGACGCGACGGTCACCGTGGTGGGCAACACCAAGCCAGTGGGCACCGACCCCGCCCACGGCGACTACTACAAGCTGCTGCCCACGGGCACCTGGCAGCTGATCTTCTCGGCGCCCGGTTACCTGGACAAGGTGGTCGCGGGCGTGGCCACCACCTGGGGCACGCCCACGGTGCTGAACGTGGCGCTGGATCCGGTGGCCCATGGCGACCTGGCCGGCACGGTCACCGCGCCCGGCGGGGCGGCCCTCGACGCCGCCATCACCGTCTTCTCCCTGCCCCTGGACCAGTACGTCACCTCGCTGCCGGCCCCGGGCGGGATCTACGCCACCACGCTGCCCTACGGCGACTACCGGGTCGAGGCCTCGGCCTCCGGGCACGCCACGGTCTCGCAGCAGGTGACCGTCGGTGCCGTGCCGGCGACAGCGAACTTCGTGCTCGGTGCCATCGAGACCCTGGACCTCTTCGCCTCGGACTTCGAGGCCGGCATGGCGGGCTGGACCGGCGGCTGGGGCCTGTCCACCGGGGGCGTGGGGCACCTCTCGACCGGCAGCCTGACCGACAGCCCGGGCGTCAACTACGCCGACAACATCACCAACATCGTGACCATGGCGCAGAGCGTGGACCTGGACGGGGTGCTCACGGCGCAGCTCTCGTTCTGGGCCACCTGGGCCATCGAGCCCACCTGGGATGCCTGCTTCTGCGAGGTCTCGGTCAACGGCGGGCAGAGCTGGACCGCGCTGACGACCGCCTACACCGGCCCGGCCACGGGCCAGGGCGGCCAGACGCCGGCCGGTGTGCCCTGCTTCGACGACAACCAGCTGACCTGGGTCCAGAACACGGTCTCCCTGGCCAACTACATCGGGCAGCCGGACGTGCGCATCCGCTACCGGCTGGCCACCGACACCAGCGTCAACCGCGCGGGCTTCACCTTCGACGACTTCCGGATCACGGCGACCCGCCTGCAGGACGTGCTGTCGCCGGTGCCGGGCGCGGGCGCGGTGGCGCTGAGCATCGCCGCCTGGCCGAATCCCTTCAACCCCAGCACCACGGTGGCCTTCACCGTGCCGCACAGCGGCCAGGTCGAGCTGCGGATCTACGATCTGCGGGGCAGGCTGGTCCGCGCGCTGGAGACCGGCTACCTGGCAGCCGGCGCCCACCGCCGCACCTGGGACGGGCGCGACACGGCCGGTTCGCCGGTCGGCAGCGGGGTCTACTTCGCGCAGGCGCGGGTCGGCGCCGAGCGGGCGGTCACCAAGCTGATGCTGGTGAAGTAGGAGCGCCCTCCGCGGGTCGGGTCCCTAGAGGACCGCGACCAGCGTCAGCTCGAACGTGAGGTCCTCGCCGGCCAGGGGATGGTTGGCGTCGAGGGTGACGCTGTCGTCGTCGACCGCGACCACGCGTACGGGCATGGTGCCGTCCTGGGTGTGCATCTCCAGCATCATGCCGACTTCGGGCGCCAGGTCCTCGGGCATGCTCGCGCGGGGCACCAGGCCCACCATCTCCTCGCTGGAATCACCGTAGGCCTCGTCGCAGGGGATGGTGACGGTCACGGTCTCGCCCACGGCCAGGGCCACCACGGCGGCCTCGAAACCGGGGATCACCGACTGGCTGCCGGTCAGGAACTCCAGGGGCTCGCTGCCCTCGGAACTGTCGAACACCGTGCCATCGGCCAGCGAACCCTTGTAGTGGACCTGCACCGTCTTGCCGTTCTCGATCATGGATCGTGCTCCTTGCCGTGGGTTGGGGTAAGGGCCAAAGCTAAACCATCGGGGAAGAAGGGCAAGGTCGGGGCTCGGGGCCGGAGGCAGCGGACCGGGCAGACCGGACCTGCCCGCCTGTCCATCAGCGGTTGCGCCGCCAGGGCCGATTCGCTCCTGGCGGCGCATCCCTGGCCCGGTCAGTCGGTCAGGACCCCGGTCTTGGTCACCCGATAGCGGACCGCGAAGCGGTGGCAGCCGAGCTCCGACCAGCGCGACGAAACCTTGATCCCGTCGGTCAGCGCGCCAGTGAGCACGATGCCAGGCTGCCAGCTGACGTGGCTGGGCCAGTCGGTCCAGATCTCGCCGAAGATCCTGACCTGATCCCGACCGTCATAGTGCAGCTTCACCGACACGTTGAATGCGGTGTAGCCGTGCGAGTCGTCGACGCACATGAAGTTCTGGGTCGTTTCGTTGACCGACTGCACGGTGTGCTCCGCATCCTCGATCGAGAACTGCGAGCGGAAGAGGATCTGACAGATCGGGAGGATGCCGCACAGGCTGCGTTCGGCATAGGTCACATCGACGATCTGGATGTTGTAGGTGGCGCCGGTCTCCTCGGCGGCGCACGCCGAAACGTTGTACTCGGTGGTTTCGCTGACCGAAGCCACGCTGTTGTCCGCCAGGTTGCGGATCGTGTAGGAAATCGGTCGTGCGGTGGTCAGGGCGGCATCCTGGTCGAAATAGGCGGCGAAATCACCGCTGCGGATCGCCGCCTCGGCGTTGGCCGCATCGCCGCCGATGGCGACGAGACCGATTTCGGCCGTTTCCAGCAGGGTCCGTTGCCCGAGCGACAGTTCGCCGCCGATCTCGCCCGCGGCGATTTCCAGGGCGGCCCGGATCTCCGATGCGCTCGCCGTGGCCGTCATGGTGAAGACCAGCATCCGGCCGTAGACGACGCTGGAAACGTAGACCGGCAGGTTATCCGGCCCGATGCGCCCCCGGTTGACCTGTTCCTGCAGCATGGGCTCGGTGAATGCGGCACTGAAGATCTCGCCCGGGGTCTGGGGCAGGACCTGGGATACGGTGAACATCTGCTGGGTGTAGGTCACCATGATGGTCGAGGTCTCGGCCGAACTGTTGGCCTCGAGGGCCGCCTTGATCGCGACGCCGGAATAGGCGGCGGAGAACCCCAGCTTGAGCGTCGTCTCCTCGAGGGAGTGGTAGGTGGACTCGTTATAGACGATGCGGCTGCCGGCGCGATGTCCGGCATCGGCTGCGGCCTGGATAAGTCCGCCGATGGCCTGGGTGACCGAGGCCAGGTCCGGGTCGGCGACGGTGCGCGTGTTGTCGCCGGTCAGCAGGTCGATCGAAAGGGTCAACGGTGCCCGTTGCCGGATGGGCAGTTCCGCCAGCGTGCCGATCCCGCCGATGTAGCCTGATCCCTGCAGCAGGGAGCCGACCCACAGCACTTCGACATCGGGATTGAGCGTCGCCATCTTGTCCGGCGTCTGGGTCATCGAGTAGCGGGTGGACTCGCAATTGTAGTTCGTGCCGTTGATTTCCTCCTGGGACAACTCGGGGTCGCCTACGGCCTCGTCGGCATCGGGCAGGGATGGCGAGAATGCGGTCCATGACGGCAGGTCTGCGAGGTAGCCGTCCACATCGGCGACGACTGGCGGAGCTGCGGGGTCGTCACCGGAACAAGCGGTCAGGCCGGACAGCAGCAGAAGGCTGGCGGCCAGGAGCAATGTGATGCGCGTTCCTTGGGCGGTTACTTTGGGCGACATGGTTTCGACTCCTGGCTGAGGGAATTGGCGACCAGGGTGGTACCCCAGGGCCGGTTCCTGTTAAGGCGCAGGAATCGGGAGGATAGTGCACGGATATTTCCGCGGTGTTCGCCAGGGGGAGTCAAATATCGCGGCAAGCTGTTGTTTTGCAGTGGCTTGACCGCGTGAGCACAGGCAACCCTCTCCGCCATCTACATGCTCGAGCACGAGGAACTCGAGTACCGTCCTGTTACTCGACGCCGCAGATCTTCGCGGATCGTAGCCCAGGATTCCGACCCGCTCCTGATCGTTTGTTGCGCTCCCTCTGCACGTTCGGCTCTCGGCCGAACCAAAGGCGGCAGCGGCGGAGATCAAGTGGCCGGGCCGAAGGTCGGAACGCCGGGATGTGCTATACTTCCGTTTGCAGCAACTGCCTACGCGAACAGGGGGGCGCATCATGCACCGCCATCATCTCCTGCCGTACCTGATTGCGATCGTGGTCACGGCGTTGTCGCTGCCGGCGGCCGCGGCGACCCTGCACGTGCCCGACGACTTCGCCGACCTCCAGGACGCGCTCAACGCCGCCGCCGCCGGCGACACCGTCCTGGTCGCCGCAGGCACCTACAGCCGGGACCTGCAGATGGCCCCGACCGAGTCCCTGCAGACCCGCTACATCGTGCCCGTGCCGGTGGTCCTGGCCGGGGCGACCGGCAATCCCGAGGACGTGGTGCTCGACGGCCAGGGGCGCGGCCGCGTGGTGACCTGCGTGGCGGGCCTGGACGGCCTGGTGGTGCGCGACCTGACGATCGCTGGCGGCAACACTTCCTTCTACGGCCCCACCGACGGCGCCGGCGCCGGCCTGGCCTTCCGGGCCGGTTACCTGCTGCTGGACAACTGCGTGCTGCGGGACAACGTGACCGGCTGGAAGAACGAAGGCGGCGGCGCGGGCACCTACATCGAGGGCGGCACGGCGCTGGTGCGCGGCTGCGTTTTCCGGGACAACCGGGCCATCGAAGGCGGCTCGGGCGACTCGGGCGGCTTGAAGCTGGCCGGGGTCACGGGCGAGGTCATCGACTGCGTGTTCGAGAACAACCTGGCGGCCAGCGCCGGCGGCATGGCCGTGGCCTGGGGGCCGGGCGTGGTGCCGGGGGACGTCACCGTTCGCGGCTGTCGCTTCGAGGGCAACACCGCGACGGGCTTCGGCGGCGGCGCCACGGTCTGGCAGTGGTGCACGGCGCGCTTCGAGCAGTGCCTGTTCCTGGGCAACGCGGCCGAATCGACCAGCGGCGGCGCCCTGCGCGTGGGCGATGCCGACGTCACGGTAGAGAGCTGCCGCTTCGAGGCCAACACCGCCGGCACCGAGGGCGGCGCGATCTACGCCGCCTACTGGTGGGGGCCGCACGCGACCCTCGACCTGCTGGACTGCACGCTGGTGGACAACATTGCGGGCACGGCCGGGGGGGCGGTGCATGTGCTGGCGTCGGCCGTGTTCTATGCCTGGAACACGGACTTCGCGGGGAATGCGGCGCCTGCGGGTGCGGATCTTTCGGTGCTGGTCGGCGGCGAGGCGACCCTGGCCTGCTGCCTGACTTCGCCGGCCCTGTGGTCGGGCGTGGTGGTGCTGGACAACGATGGGTGCGCGGTGCCTGCGGATGTGGTCTCTTGGGGTGGGGTGAAGGCGCTCTATCGGTAGTTAGGCAAGAAATGAACTAATCCGTGGGGGTGCTGGTGTCGGCCGTATCTCGATGTGTCTGGGTGCTTACGATATTGGCTTTCCTTTCGGGATGTACGTCATACCGTCGTGCCAGCCTACCTGGGGCATCTGTGGAATCTACAGCGATAGAGAACAGCCACTTCGTCAAGATAGGTTCCCGGGTGAAGGTTACGCTGAGCGATGGGGAAGTGGTAACAGGCGAGGTATTGCAGGTGTCCAGCGACGAGTTGGTACTCACCGGAGATGGCAACTACGGGATTTCCGAACGTTCTCTAAGTGCGTCCGATATTGTCGCGATCGAAATGGAGTATACTTCTTCTAGCGACAAAAAGAAGAATGTGGAGATCGTGTTGTTGAGTGTGTTGGCGCTGGCAATTGTGGCGGGTATCGGGATTGCGAATGCCATGGAAGGCATGAACTAGAATGTGGGTGCGTTCATGCCTAACAAGAGCTTCCCCCTGCCAATCGCGTCTGTCACGCCTTGTGCTGACGCACAAGCCGCGCCAGCCACGCTTGCAACTGAAGCCAACGTTGGACGGATGAAAGGACCGCATCATGTTGCCGAAGGTACTCCTGTTCGTGGCATTGCTGACGATAGCCGCATGTTCTGACAGTGACGGGCCGGTTGCGCCTGAAGTCTGGAGCAGCGAGCCCCTGCATTCGGGGCTGCAGATCTCGTTTACCGACCGGTACGAGGGCGACGGTGTGTCGTGCGGTATGGACGCCTGCTGGTTCGCCAAGAACCGGATCGACAAGAAGGCGACATTTCACATTTCGGTGTGGGGAATGACCGGTGGCCTGCCCGTGGAGCTGGGAGAACTTCCCGCGACGTATACGTATCCGGATACGGAATATCTTTCGACCAGTTCTGGTCTGGAGGGTGCATTCTACTCCCAGTTGCAGGCTGATCCCGAGACGGGGCGTTGCAGCGGTACCTACTTCATCGCCAAGAGTGACGGAGCCGGATTTGTCGAGGCGGTTAGGGTTTCCTATGCTCATGGGCAGCGCGCTCATGTGAAGGATGTGCTCCGCAGCATCGAGTACTAGGTGTCAGCCGGGGAGGGAGGTGTGCGGTCATTGCGAAACTTCTGGCTGGTCGTGCTGGTGTTGTTCGTGTCCGCCTGCAGCGACGACCCGGCCGCCCCCGTCGAGCCCGTCCCCGTGATGGCCCTGGACGTCGGCAACATCTGGCACTACGAACTGCAGGCCAACGAACCGGGCGCCCCGGTCATCAACGTCGGTCGCATCATCACCGGAAACCGGGAGATCATCTACGACGGCCGCACCCTGACCGTCGCGTTGGAGATGCCCACGGTCGCCCCGGCGAAATTCCTGTCCAGCACCGGCCGAATGCTGCGCAACGAGGCCGACGGGCTCTACAGCTACGGTTGGGTCGATTCCGAAGGTGTGGTCCAGGTGACGGGCCGGGCGCTGGTGGCGCCCAGCGACGGTCGGCCGGGCGATAGCTTCGAGACGGGGCCGGATCGCTTCCTGGTCTGCATCGCCGCCGACAGCCTGGTCACGACGGATTTCGGCGAGGTGACCGCCGACGTCTACGAGTTGGTCCTCGACGAGGGCACGGTCCGCGTGCCGGACGTCTACGTGGTGCCGGGAGTCGGCCTGACGCTGTACTACAATCCGCAGTGGACGGGTCGGCTCGTGGGCTACGCGTTCGACTGAGCCGGACGGATTCCCCTCAGCGCGTCCCAGCCACGCGTACCGCCATTTCCCGCGCCTGCACCGTCAGGGCATGGTCCGGACCAGCGGTCTCCGCCAACACCTCGGCCGCTTCGGTCGCGGCCCCGCGGGCGGCCGCGGCATGCCCGAGTTCGCTTTCCACCTCGGCCAGGACCAGCAGCGCCTCGCCGAAGCGGTGCCGCCAGTTGGGCAGGTGCCGGCGGTGCATGGCGACCGCCTCCTGCAGCAGCGCCACGGCCCTCGGCCCATCGCCGGCGGCGCGGGCCGCCTCGGCGCGCCGCCTCAGAGCCACGGCCAGGGCGGTGCTGTCGTTGCCGTACAGCTGCCTGATGATCGCCTCGCCGGTGGCGAACCGCGCGTCGGCGGCGGCGATGTCGCCCAGCTGGAGCCGGGCCAGGCCCAGATTGATCTCCGCCGCGGCCACGTAGATGTGCATCTCGCCGAATGCCTCGCGCTGGATCGCCAGCGCCTCCTCCAGCATGGGCAGCGCCTCGGCGGTCTGCCGCCGCTCCACCAGCAGGTTGCCCAGGTTGATGAGCGAGGTCCCGATGTCCACCTGGTTGTGGCGCAGGCGGCGCCTGATGGCGAGCGCTTGCCGATGCAGTTCCTCAGCCCGGTCCAGCTGGCCGAGCGAATGGGCCACCAGGCCCCAGTTGGCGTAGAGGGTGCCCAGGTAGCTGTGGTGCTCGGGAATCGACACCCGGTAGTGGCCCTCGGCCCGGGTGTAGGCCGAATCGGCAGCCGCGAACCGGCCCAGGCGCGCCAGGGACACGCCGTAGTTGGACCAGGTGCGGCCCAGCTGCTCCTGCTGGTCGGCAGCCTCGGGATCGAGGCTGTCGAGCACCTCGGCAAAAAGCCGCACGGCTGTGGCGTCGTCGCCGCGAGCGGCGGCGATGCGCGCCAGCACTGCCGTCGGCACCGACAACCAGCCCGGATCGTCGCGCGGGTGCCGGCGCCGGTAGGCGAGGCAGCTGTCGATCTGCGCCGCGGCGCCGTCGGTGTCGCCCAGCTCGAGCAGGCTGACCCCCAGGTCGATGCGGGTGTCCGAGACCACCTCGTGCTCGGGGCCGTGCAGCTGGCGCTCGGCGGCCAGTTCGGCGGCGTAGAGATCACGGCTCTCGGCATACAGGCCGAGGCGGAAGTACACCCCCGCCAGCACGGTCAGCAGTTCGGCCCGGTCGGCCGGTTCGTCGGCCAACTGGCCGATCCGGTCGCGGCCGCGGTCGAGGATCTCGCGCACCATCAGGTCGGCGCCCAGATTCTCGTTGGGATCGGCGACGTTGAAGAGGTCGGTGAGGAAGGTGTTGATCGTCTGGGCGCGCCGCGCCTCGCGGCGGGCCTGGTCCCGTTCGCCGGCGGCGATCCGGGCCTGCCAGGCGGTGCCCACCACGCCCACCAGCACCGCCACTCCGACCGCCGCCAGGGCGAGGCTGGTCATCCGGTGCCGGTCCACCAGGCGGCGCAGCCGGTAGCCGGCGGTGTCCGGCGTCGCGCTCACGGGCAGATGCCGCCGCCAGCGCACCAGGTCCTGCTCCAGTTCAGCCGGGGACGAGTAGCGGTCGGCGGGGTCGGCGGCCACGGCCCGGTCGAGGATCCGCTGCAGATCGCCCCGCAGGCGCCGGGCCCAGGGCTGTTCGCCCGCGATCAGTTTGTGCAGCACCACGCCCAGGGCGAAGACATCGCTCGCAGGGGTCAGCGCGGCGCCCGCCACCTGCTCCGGCGAGGCGTAACCCGGCGTGAAGTACCGCGAGGTGACGGTGTCGGCGGTGGTCGTGCTGCCGGCCGGAGCGTCCGCCAGCGGCCGGGCCACGCCGAAATCCAGCAGCTTCAGCTCGCCCTGCGGCGTGACCAGGATGTTGGACGGCTTGAGGTCGCAGTGCAGGATCATGCGCCGGTGGGCGCCGTGCACCGCCTGGCAGACCTGCGCGAACAGGTCGAGCCGCGCCTCCAGTCCCAGCCCCGCGGCCTCGGCGTGCTCGACGATGGTGCGGCCGTCGATGCGCTCCATCACCAGGTAGGGGTGGCCGTCGTCGCTGAAGCCGCCGTCCAGTAGCCGCGCGATGCGCGGATCGTCCAGGTCGGCCAGGATCTGGCGCTCGGCCAGCAGGTGGTGACGCAGCGGCGAACCGGGGTCGACGGCGATCATCAGCTTGATCGCGGCGTCGCCCTCGTACTGGCCGTCGGCGCGGCGGGCGGCGTACACCACGCCCATGCCGCCCTCGCCCAGGATACCGGTCAGCTCCCAGGCGCCCAGGCGCCGGCCCAGCCGGGCCTCCGGCGCATCGCCGCGGGTCGCGTGGTCGATCAGCCCCGCTGCCGACTCGCCAACCGGCAGGGCCAGGAAGCCGGCGGTCTCGACCCGCTCGGCTTCGGCCAGGAAGGCCTCCGCCTCGGCGGCCAGCCCGGGGTCGGTGGCCGCCAGCTCGGTCAGGCGGGCCGGCCGCGCGGCGGGTTCCAGGTCCAGCAATGCGTCGAGGACCGCGTCCAGGCGGGCCCAGCGTGCGGGGTCCAGGGAGCCGTGCCCGGCGCTCATGCTGGCTGCCCCGCCGTGTCGTCCAGCATCCGGCGCAGAAGGGTGCGCGCTTTGACCCAATCACGGCGCACGGTGCGGTCGGTCAGGCCCAGGGCCAGGGCCGTCTCCGGTTCGGTGAGCCCGCCGAAGAAGCGGCACTCCACCACCTGGGCCAGGCGCGGCTGCAGTTGGTCCAGCTGCTCCAGGGCTTCCTGGACCGCCAGCAGGTCGTCGGCCTGGGCGCTGATCTGCAGGTGGGCATCGTCGAGGGTGACCTGCTTCCGGTCGCCACCGCGCTTGCGCGCCCCCGCCTGCCGGGCCAGGTCGATCACGATGTTGTGCATGACCCGGGCGTAGACCGCCAGGAAATGGCCCCGGTCCTCCCAGCTGAGGCGGGTCTGGTCAGCGAGCTTGAGGAAGGCCTCGTGCACCAGCCCGGCGGTGTGCAGGGTGAGCTGGCCGCCGCGCAGGTGCAGGTGGCGGCGCGCCAGGCGGCGCAGATCGTCGTAGAGCAGGGTCACCAGCGTTTCGAACGCAGCGCGGTCCCCGGCGTCCAGGTCCAGCAACAGGGAGGTGACATCGGGCTGATCGCGCACTTGGCGGTTGTCCTTCGTTGCTGCATTCGGGCAGAGGCCGCAGGTCGCTGGTCGGGCACATGATACGGGGAGGATGGCCCTTTCGCACACCCACGATCAATATTCCCGGCAGATCGTGTCCGGATTGCCCGGTGGAATCCGTATTCCTCCATGCACCAATGCCTTTCATCGGCCCATAGCCTGGAGGATCGTCCGTGTCCCACCGCATCGTCATCCTGTTGATTCCCATCGTTCTGATGTTGTCCGGCTGCGGCGGCGGCGGCGACGGCGGCACCGCCCCGCCTCCGGCAGGCAGCCTCGACGACGCCATCCTGTCCCTGGACACGAGCGCCCCCGGCGGCCGCGTCGGCATCGGCGGTTTGCCCGCGTCCAAGATCTACGAGGGCTACGAGGTGGTCTTCCTGGACGCCGCCGGCGCCGAGATCTTCACGATGCCGGTCGAAGAGCCGGACGGCGGCCAGCCCTGGTTCCTGGCCCCGTTCCACCCCCTGACGCCGGCCGACGGCGGCAGCGTCCAGCTGCGCATCACCAACGGCGCCGTGCGCAGCCCCGACCTGAGCCTCGACCTGGGCGGCCTGCCGGCGGCGCCCGGCCGCTTCCTGCAGTTCGTGGACCGGCTGCGCGCCCACATCGACCAGCGCGCCATCGCCGAAGGCAGCAGCTTCGACGAGTTGGCGGCCCTGGAGATCGAGGCCGTCGAAACGCGGCTGCTGCCCCTGAAGTTCGCCCAGGTGTTCGTGGACGACCCGGGCCATCCCCACAGCCTGGCGCGCATCGCCGACGGCAGCAGCGACTACCTGGACGCCGTAGGGAGCGATCTGCTGGACCGCATCTTCGCCTTCAGCAACCTCGATTCGCTGGTCCAGGCGGACATCGACCACATGGGCGATCCCCAGCCGGGCACCCTGGCCTGGTCCGGCGATGCGCAGGACAAGAGCTGCGTGAGCATGGGCCCCACGGTCAGCACCGCGCCGCAGCTGGCCGAAGCCATGCAGAAGGCCTTCGCGGCGCAGGTGGCCATCAATCCCGACGGCGCACCCGCCAAGATCGTCGCGGCCGCCGGCCTGACCCTGGCCGCCGCCGCCTTCGTGCCCGCGCTCAACGGCGCGGCCGCGGTGCTCGGCGCCGGTCTCTATGCCTACCAGACCTCCCGCGAGTACATCGCCAACACCTACCCCAGCGCCTTCGTCAGCCTCGACTTCCAGCTGGACAGGGACTGGATGCCCGAGGACGAGGCCGGCTTCGCCCAGTGGTCCGAAGTCTACGTGGTGGCCAAGTCCAACGGCTGGGTGGCCGACAAGGCCGTCTTCGACGCGGTCATGCAGCTGGTGGGCCTGGGCCTGGGCACGGCCGGCGCGGGGCGCATCCGCGACAGCGACTTCCTGCGCGACGCCGCCCTGGGCGACGTGGGCATGAGCGTGGGCTTCTACCTCGAGGGTCAGCCGTCCGGGGTGGTGGAGTTCTGCTCCCAGCACTGGCGCGTGGACATCACCGACCTGCCCTACAGCGAGGGGCGGGCCGTGATCGGCAGGGTCTCGACCAGCGACTTCCGCGAGATCCGCCCGCTGATGGTGGGCCCGGACGTGGTCAAGGTCAGCGCGGTCTCCTCCCAGTTCGGCTTCCGCACCATCTCGGGTGAACAGGCCATCGAGACCCGGGTCATCCGGGTCGTGGCCACGCCGTCGGACATCGTCGTGGAGAACGCCGGCGACCTGGTGGCCATCACCACGACCATCGAGAACGCCAACAACGAGCGGCTCTACTGGGACAACACGCAGGGTACCTGGGAGGACGGAGGCACCCAGCCGACCAATGGCCCGGGCACACGGACCCTGCGCACACCGGTCAACGAGAACCTCTACCCCTTCCTGGTCAGCGTCGAGAGCCTCAGCCGCGACGGCCTGCGCGCCAGCAACGATCCGCCCCGCATGGACATCGTGACGGTGCGCCTGCTGCAGGGCAGGATCACCGTCGACCCGGGCTACGCCTGCGTGGCCAATGGCGAGAGCCGCCAGTTCAGCGCCACGGTGGAGGGCCTGCAGAACACCGCCGTGACCTGGTCCCTCGAGCCGGCCAACACCGGCGGTCGCGTGGTCGGCAGCGTCTCGGGCACGGGCCTGTACACCGTGCCGGCCAACGGTTCGGCCACCATGCGCCTGGTCGCCACCAGCGTCGAGAACCCGCAGATCAGCGGCTGGGCCGAGCTGGATGCCGGCGTCTGCCAGTGCCATTGGCTGCTGACCATCGACGCCGACGGCAGCTGGGAAGGGGACTTCGCCAGCCACGGTTACGCCGCGGACTGGGGTGTCTTCCAGATGCAGTTCGACACCGACGGCGGCAACATCGGCGGCAGCTGCGTTGCGGTGGCGGGCGGTCCCGCGGCGGGTCAGACCGGCAGCTGGCCCTGCACCTTCACCTTCATCGCGGGCGGGCGGGCCTGGTCGGGCGGTTTCGATTCCGAAGGTACCTCGGCCACGCTGACGGTCTTCGAGCACGAGGAGCAGATGGTGTCCGAAGTCTCGGGAGTGGCCATCACGCTCAACAACGGGGACGAGGTCCTGCGCAACTTCCGGATGACGGTGCGCTCGGCCAACGTCAATTCGCCTGACGGCTTCTGCGGCGAGCAGTAGGGGATAAGCGGAGGGAGCGCCGGGGGCGCGCCGCGCGGTCCATCGGACCCGTGGCCGCCCCCGGCTAGAGCGTCAGGGCCACGCCGCCGCTCACGGTCCGCCCCGCTTCCGGCAGTCCCGTCTGGTAGTCCACCCGCTGGTCGAAGAGGTTGTCCACCCGCAGATGCAGTTCGACGTCGCTGGTCGAGCCGGGCACATCCACCCAGTCCCAGGACAGGCGCAGATTCCAGGTCACGCCCGCCGGCAGATGGCGCAGCCCGTCGGCGGCGGTGGAGTCGGCGCTCCAGCGGGGGCCGGTGACCCTCGCTTCGAGGGCGGCGCCCGGCCCGCTCCAAGGCTGCCACGACACCCCCACCAGCGAGAGGTAGCCGGGCCGGTCCTCGGCGGGCCGCTCGACGCCTTCGTCCTGGACCCGCGCGTCGAGAATGGTGTGCTGCGCCCGCGCCTCCAGCCCGGTCCACGGTCTCCAGGTCGCCGCCACCTCGACCCCCGGCGTGATGATCTCGCTGCGGTTGACCCGCTCGAACTGGTCGCTGCCCGCGATGGCCTGCCGTTCGATGCCATCGGTCAGGCGCCCGTAGAAGGCCGCTCCCTCCAGGGTCCAGGTGTCGGCCGCGGTGGTGGCGCCCACCTCGACCTGGTCCTGGCGCTCGGGCCCCAGGTCCTCGTTGGGGATGAACCGGCCCAGGGCGCCCGAGTAGGTCTCGCGCAGGGAGGGGAAGCGGCTGCGGCGGCTGGCGCCCAGGTAGACGCCCGTGCGCTCGCCCAGGTCGCGCACCACCCGCAGGTTCAGGGCGGGGGCGTCCAGCGGCCCGCTGGCCTCCTTGTCCCCGGCCTCCGGGGTGGCGCCGTGATCCCAGCCGACGCCCGCGCGCAGGGTCCAGCGCTCGGCCAGCAGGGACTCGCCCTCCAGGGCCAGCGCGGTCAGCCACTGGGCGTAGGTCAGTTCCGGACCGCCCACCACCACGCTCTCGCGGTGGTTGGTGCAGCGGGCCGAGCCCTGCAGGGCCAGCTTCGTCTGATCGCCCAGCCAGCGCACCAGGCGCAGCCGGCCGTAGCCGGTGCGGTCCCAGTTCTGCTCGTAGTCCTGGCCGTCCTGCAGGGGTTGGTCCCAGCCGTCGGGTCCGCGGGGGTCGATCTCCTGGTGGAAGAAGTCGGCCGAGACGGCGGCGCCCAGGTCCCACACGCCGGCCGCGTCCAGGGGCAGGTCCATCGCCGCGCCGACGAGCGCGCGCTCGCGCACCGGGTAGCGCCAGAAGCGGGCCTCGTCGCCCAGGTGCTGCTCCGGCGGCACGCCCTTCTCGGCGGTCCAGGCCGTGGCCAGCAGGTTCAGGCGGCCGGTGCCGGACAGGGTCCGCCCGCCCCGCAGCAGCAGGGCCGACTGTTCAAGGTCGCTGTTGACGATCTCGCCGCCGCCGGGCAGGGGCTGGGCGTCACGGGCGCGCCAGCTGCCGGCGGCCATGGTGTTCCAGTCGCCCAGGCGCCGCTGGTGGGCCAGCTCGGCGCTGCCCAGGCCCAGCTCGCCCAGGGCTCCGCGCACCCGGGTCACGGGCGCCTCTCCGGCCGGCTCCGGCGGCAGCATGCGCAGGCTGCCGGCCAGCGCCCCGGGTCCGTCCAGCAGGGTGGCCGGCCCGCGCCGCCCTTCCAGCCGGCCGATACCCAGGGCCGGCACCGTCTCCAGATCGACGCGCTCGTCCCAGGGCAGGTTCAGCGGGATGCCGTCGAGGAAGGTCTGCACGTGCCGCTCGCTGGCGCCGCGGACCATGGCGGTGGCCTCGCCGCGGCTGTTGACCGACACCCGGGTCGAGGGCAGCACTGCACCCAGGTCGGCCAGGGAGCCCGGATCCAGCCGCCCGATGGCCGCCGCATCGACCACGGTGCGGTCCACCACCACCGCGGGCGAAGCCTCGCCGCTGACCACGATGTCCGGCAGGTCGACCGCCAGCGAATCGACCGCTGCCGTCGTCGCGGCCGCCGACGTGTTCGCCAGCAGCAGCGCCGCCGCCCAGCAGCCCAGGGCCGCCACGCTCACTTGGCCGGTCCGAACCCGGGCTTGTAGCGCAGGATGCGGGCCGGGCAGCCGGCCACGATCGCACCGGCGGGGACGTCCTTCGTCACCACCGCGCCGGCACCGATCACGGCGTCCGCGCCGACGGTCACCGGCAGGATGGTGGCGTTCGAACCGATGCTGGCCCGGTCGCCGATGAAGGTGGGCTTCCACTTGTCCTTCTCCGGCTGCGGTGGCATGGTGTCGTTGATGAACATGACCCCGTGGCCGACGAACACGTCGTTGCCGATGGTCACCATCTCGCAGATGAAGGTGTGGCTCTGCACGCGGGTGCGATCGCCGATGGTCACGTCGTTCTGAACCTCGACGAAGGTGCCGATCATCGAGTTCCGGCCGATCTTGCAGCCGTACATGTTGACGAAATTCCAGACCTTGGTGCCCTCGCCGATCTCGCAGTCGCGGATCAGCTGCCGCTCGTTGACGGGGTAGCTCATGGGGACTCCCGGTTGCAGGTGGCGGGACCGCCGTGGCGGCCCCGTAGGTCGGTGCATGGGCCATCAAGGATAATGCAGCGGGGGGCGGCAGTCTTGGAAAATGATGACGGCAGGGACCTGAATCTGGGCTGGAGCGATTTCGCCCGCGGGCGTTGCGTGCCCGGCGGGGCCCACACCTGGTTCGCCGGCGGCGAGGACGAGCTGCTGGAGCGGGTGCGGGCCGGCTGGGCCGGGCGCCGGCCCGGGCAGGGGCGAGCCGATCTGACCGAAGTGGTGGTGGTGCCGGTGGATCCCGCCGGGTTCGTCGGCAGCACGGTGCTGGTCGAGGCGGAGACGCCGTTGCGGGCGGAACTCGTGCGGCGGCAGCCCCACGAGGAGCCCTACCTGCGGGTGCTGGCCGACGGCCCGCCCGAGCCGGTGCGGCACGCCGCGGTCGTGCTCTACAGCGCGGCCGCCCTCAACCAGGACGGCGGCCGCCGCAGCGGCGATTGCGACTGGGAGGTGGTGGCCCTGATCGCCGGCCCGGCCGAGCGCGAGCCCATGGACCCGCTGACCATGGCCCGCAATTTCCTGCGCCGGCCCGGCGGCACCCACGCCGCCTACACCGCCGAACAGTTCGCCGAGGCCGTCTGGTACTGGGCACGGCGGGCGGCGGTGGCGCCGCCGCCGGGCGCGGACTAGTTCACGGCAGCACGCCCGCATCGCCGTCGCCGGCGTGGAAGCGGAACTTGTACTCGTCCTTGGCGCGCCGGTCCGTGGTCAGGACCCGCAGGGTGAACTGGTAGTTCCCCGGCTGCAGCGGAATCGTCGCCCCATGGTCCTGGATGGTCGCGAACTCCTGGGTCACCGAGGCGAACAGGTCCTCGAGCTCGGCGCTGGACGGGTTCTTCAGGTAGCGGCCGCCGCCGGCGGTGGCCAGGGCCTGCAGCTGGGCATCGGCGACGGCCGAGCCCAGGCCCAGCGCGTGCACCGTCAGGTTGGGGTGCGCCTCGATGGCGGCTGTTGCACCGCCGACGCCGGTGGAATCGGCCCCGGCCACGTTGTAGGGCGCGCCGCTGGTGGTGACGCCCGCCGAGGTGAAGCTGGCGTTGTCGAACCAGCTGTAGTTGTCCGCGCCGTCCGAGAGCACGATCATCACGTGGTGGTCGTGCGGTCCGTTGGCGATGGTCGCATAGCTGTCGAGCATCTTTCCGGCGTGGCGCTGCACGGCCGCAAAGAGCTTGGTCGCCGTGCCCACGCCCGGTTCGGGGATCGTCAGCAGATCGTCCGCCTGCCAGGTGCGGCCCGGCGTCGCCGGCGCCGAGATGGTCTCGTTGAACCAGGACACGCTCCAGGTGAAGGTGCCCGGTCGGCCGGCGTAGAGGGCCTGGCCCTCGATCACGGCGTTGCGCGCGGCGGCGAGCATGGGCGCGAACGCCGGCGGCGAGTGCAGCAGCATGCTGTAGCTGGCGTCCAGCACCATGCCCAGATGGATGCTCGAGCTCAGCTCCTCCGAGTCTTCCTGCAGCACCGACTCGTTGTCCACGGCGGCGTTGTCCACCAGCAGTTCGACGATCACGTCGTCCGGTGCCAGGGGATTGCCGGCCTTGTCGCGCGCGATGAACTGCACGATGGTGCTGGTCTTGCCGGTGGCCCCGTTGAAGACGACGGTGGGGTCGCTCGTGATCTGGATGTCCACGGACGACGATGAGGGCGTGGTGGGCGTGTCCTCGGTCGCTTCGCAGCCGATGAAGATCAGCGCGAGCGCGGCGGGCAGGACGAGGCGGGCGAAACGACGGCCATCCATGGCGGTTCCTCCTGGGGACGTGGGTGCCCGGCCGCGCGACGGCGCGTGCGGGCTCTAAAGCGCAATTAAGCAGGTCGGGGGCCGGATGACAACACGATCCTGCAAGCTGAAGTTCCCGGTCGGCCGCAGCCGGGACTGGCGAACCCGAGGGAATTGATCTTCATATGGAGCGGGGATTCCCGACTTGGGGTGCTGCGGCTCTGGCGTTTGCGCGTCAGGCTCGGGCTTAGGGGAGGGATAAAAAATACATATTGTGAGATATTTTACTTTCGTGTACTCTTGTTCACAGACCTGAGGAAGCCGTCGGCACGTCCTGCGCCGCCGGCGTTTTGGCTCCCGCGTGGAGGACCGAATTCCGATGCTCAGCCAAAGTAGCCGCAAGTGCTTTAGCAACATAGTTTTCGTCGCCTCTGGGACGGTACTTGGACTGCTCGCGACCCTGATCGCCGCGGCCCCTGCGCAGGCGGCCCAGGCCGACCTGTTGCTCTCGCCCGTCGGCCCCGGCGCAAATGCCAGTCTGGGGCTGTATCTTGCTCCTGCAGGCGATCTTAACGGAGACGGACTGCCGGATTTCGCCGTCGGCGCCCCCGGGGCCCAGGGCATCGTGAACGGTTGCGGCGTGGTCTACATCTACTTCGGGGGCCCGGCCCTCGACGCCGTGCCTGACCTGGTGCTTTCCGGCGAGGTGAACGGCGACCAGTTCGGCACCTCGGTCAGCGGCTGCGGCGACGTCAACGGCGACGGCTGGGACGACCTGGTGGTGGGGGCGCCCCGCAACGACTTCGCGTTCTACAATGCCGGCCGTGCCTACCTGTACTTCGGCGGTCCGGCCCTGGACAACCAGCCGGACCTGGTGATCGACGGCCTGGGCAACAACGCCTTCCTGGGTTACACCGTGGCCGGCGCCGGGGACCTTGACGGCAGCGGTGACGGCAACGAATTGATCATCGGTTCGCCTGCCAGCCTCGGCGCCGACGGGCGCGCCCTGGTGTACTTCGGTGGTGCCGCCCTGGACGCCACCGCCGACCTGACCCTCGGCGCCGGGATCGGCGGCTTCTTCGGCTGGTCGGTCGCCGGCGTCGGCGACTTCAACGCGGACGGCTGGGACGACGTCATCGTCGGCGGCAACACCCTGATCAATGTCTACCTCTTCGCCGGTGGTCCGGCCGTCGATGACCAGCAGGACCTGGTCTTCACCGGCGGCCCGGGTATCAACCGCTTCGGCTACGGTCTGAACGCCGCCGGCGATGTCAATGGCGACGGCTACGACGATGTGATCATCGGGGACATGCACAACAGCTTCGAAGGCGTCTTCGCCGGTCGCGCCTTCGTCTTCTTCGGCGGCCCCGGCGCCGACGGCCTGGCCGAACTGGTCTATTACGGCACCCAAGAGCGCGGCATCTTCGGGCGCACCGTCGCCGGCGCCGGCGACCTCAACCATGACGGCTACGACGACCTGATCATCGGCGCCCCGACGCCCGACACGGCCGGCTACGGACCGGGCGAGACCTTCGTCTTCTTCGGCGGCGATCCGGCCGGCACGGTCCAGACCACCGCCGTGGCGGACCTCAGCTTTATCGGCGAGGTCGCTTCCGATCGCCTGGGCTCGCAGGTCGCCATCGTGGGCGACCAGGACGGCGACGGCCGCGCCGACTTCCTCACCGGCGCCAACCTCTTCGACGCCGGAGCCCTGACCAACGCCGGCAAGTTCTACCTCTACGGCGTGCCCAACGAGCTGCCGCTGGCGCTGGCCGACAGCCTGACCCTGATCGACGACCAGCCGGTGGCGATCGCCGTGCTGGCCAACGACTCCGATCCCGACGGCACGCTGCTGCCGGCGAGCGTGACGATCACCGCCGCGCCCGTGCACGGGCTGGCGGCGGTGGACACCCTGACCGGCGAGGTCGTCTACACGCCCGATCCGTTCTTCGTGGGCGTCGATACCCTGGCCTACACCGTGAGCGACGACGAAGGCGGCGTCTCGGCGCCGGCCCTGGTCACCATCGCCTCGCCCGACGGGATTTCGCCGGCACCGGTGGCCCTGCTGGCGGCAATCGGCAGCCCGGGCGCCGTGACCGTCAGTTGGCAGGGCGCGCCCGTCGATGCCGACTCGCTGGAGATCTGGCGGGCCGTGTGGCAGGACCAGGACGGCCTGTCCGCCTACCCGCTCTACGACGACGCTCCCGGCAGCGCCCTGCCGGTGCGCCCGGCCGACCGCGCGGCCGCCCAGGCCGACACGGCCTGGACCCTGGTGGCCCGCGTGGCCGCGGTCGAGACCGCGCTGGTGGACAGCGTGGCTGCGCGCGGCGACTACCACTACGAGATCTTCGTTGCCGATGCGGCCGCCAACTGGAGCGGCCCGACCGCGACGGCGCCGCGGGCGCTGAACTACCTGCTGGGCGACTTCGCCGGCTTCGGCGACGGCGTCGTCGACAGCACCGATGCGGCTGTCCTGGCCGGCGACTACGGCCTGACCCGCCTCGATGGCGGGTTCGACCCGGCCTCGGACTTCGGCCCCACCGCCGACGGCACCCTCACGGGCGTTCCGCTGACGGACGGCTTCGTCGACTTCGAGGACGTGATGGTCCTGGCCATGGACTACGGCACGCCGGCGGCACCGACTTCGGCCGGCGGCGACGTGGAGCTGGCCTGGCTGCACCCGGCGGCGGACGTCTGGTCCCTGAACCTCGTGCAGGAGCACGCCTCGCTCAAGGGCTTGCGTCTGACCCTGGCCCTGCCTGAAGGCGTGACGGCCCAGGTCGCCGGCGGCAGCCTGGTCGCGGCGCAGGCGGCGGCGACGTTCCTGGCCAGCGCCGACACCATCGACATCGCCCTGGCGGTGCTCGGCGGCGGCGCGGCGCTGACCGGCAGCGGCGAGCTGCTGACGTTTACCCTTTCGGACGCCGTCCAGTTGGCGCCGCCGGTGGTCCTGGCCCGGGCGACCGACAACACCGACCTGACGACGATCCTGACCGGGTCGCCCAACGAGGCGCCGGTGGCCGTGGCCGACAGCGTGACGCTGCCGGACGCGCAGCCGATTGCCATCAACGTATTGGCCAACGACAGCGACTTCGACGGCACGCTCGTGCCGGCCAGCGTGATGGTCGTGGTGGCGCCCCTGCATGGGTTGGCCGAGGTCGACACCCTGACCGGTGCGATCGTCTACACGCCGGATCTGGACTTCTCGGGTGCCGATTCCTTGAGCTACACCGTGGCCGACAATGAAGGTGCGGTCTCCCTGCCGGCGGTCGTCACCATCACCGTTCCGGACACCACTGCACCGGCGCCGTTGGCTCTGCTGGCGGCAGTGGGTGCCCCGGGCACCGTGACCGTCAGCTGGCAGGGTGCGTCCGTCGATGCCGACTCCCTGGAGATCTGGCGGGCCGTGTGGCAGGACCAGGACGGCCTGTCCGCCTACCCGCTCTACGACGACGCTCCCGGCAGCACGCAGCCGGTGCGCCCGGCTGACCGCGCCGAGGCGCTGGCCGACACGGCCTGGACCCTGGTGGCGCACGTGGCCGCGGGCGACACGGCATTCGTGGACGCCGTGGTCGACCGTGGTGTCTACCACTATGAAGCCTTCGTGGCGGATGCGGCCCTCAATTGGAGCGGCCCGACCGCGACGGCGCCGCGAACCTTCAACTACCTGCTGGGTGATTTCGCCGCGGCCGGTGACGGCATAGTCGATGCCGCCGACGCGGCCGCCCTGCTGGCGGACTTCGGCATCGGTCGTGACCTGCCCGGGTTCGACGCCGCCGCCGATGTCGGTCCCACCGCCGACGGCACGTTCACCGGCATCCCGGTGACCGACGGCTTCATCGATTTCGAGGATGCCATGATCCTGGCCATGACCCACGGCACGCCGGCGGCGCCGATTTCGGCCGGCGGCGATGTGGATCTGGCCTGGCTGCATACGGCGCCCGGGGTCTGGACCCTGGGCCTGGAGCAGGCCCATGCCTCGCTCAAGGGCCTCAGCGTGGCGATGGTCCTGCCCGAGGGCGCGGCGGTCCAGGTGGCCGGCGGCGACCTGACCGCGGCGCAACTGGCGCCGATGTTCCTGGCCAGCGCCGACACCGACACCGTCACCATCGCCCTGGTGGCGCTGGGCGGCGGCGCCGCGATCGAGGGCACCGGCGCGCTGCTGGAGTTCACGGTCACCGGCTCCGCGTTGCTGCCGGAAGTCATGGTCCTGGCCCGTGCGACCGACAACACCGACCTGGTGACCGTCGTGAGCGGTCCGCCCAACGAGGCGCCGGTGGCCGTGGCCGACAGCGTGCCGCTGCCGGACGCACAGCCCTTCGCCATCGACGTGCTGGCCAACGACAGCGACTTCGACGGCACGCTCGTGCCGGCCAGCGTGATGGTCGTGGTGGCGCCCCTGCATGGGCTGGCCGAGGTCGACACCCTGACCGGTGCGATCGTCTACACGCCGGAGGCGGGCTTCTCGGGTGCCGATTCGTTGAGCTACACCGTGGCCGACAACGAAGGTGCGGTCTCCCTGCCGGCGATCGTCACCATCACCGTACCCGACACCACCGCCCCTGCGACGGTGGCCCTGCTTGCGGCCGCGGGTGGCCCCGGTGCGGTCACCGTCAGCTGGCAGGACGTGCCTGCGGATGCGGATTCGCTGGAGATCTGGCGGGCCGTGTGGCAGGACCAGGACGGCCTGTCCGCCTACCCGCTCTATGACGACGCTCCCGGCAGCGCCCTGCCGGTGCGCCCGGCCGACCGCACCGCCGCCCAGGCCGACACGGCCTGGACCCTGGTGGCCCGCGTGGCCGCGGTCGAGACCGCGCTGGTCGACAGCGTGGCTGCGCGCGGCGACTACCACTACGAGATCTTCGCCGCCGACGCGGCCGCCAATTGGAGCGGCCCGACCACGACGGCGCCGCGGGCGCTGAACTACGTGCTGGGCGACTTCGCCGGGCTCGGCGACGGCATCGTCGACAGCACCGATGCAGCCGTCCTGACCGCCGACTACGGCCTGGTCCAGCTCGATGGCGGGTTCGACCCGGCCTCGGACTTCGGCCCCACCGCCGACGGCACCCTGACGGGCGTTCCGCTGACCGACGGCGCCATCGACTTCGAGGACGTGATGGTCCTGGCCATGGATTACGGCACCCCGGCGGCACCGGCTTCGGCCGGCGGCGACGTGGAGCTGGTCTGGCTGCACCCGGCGGCGGATGTGTGGTCCCTGAACCTCGTGCAGGAGCACGCCTCGCTCAAGGGCCTGCGGCTGACCCTGGCCCTGCCCGCGGGCGTCACGGCCCAGATCGCCGGCGGTAGCTTGGCCGCTGCGCAGGCGGCGCCGATGTTCCTGGCCGACGCCGGCACCGACACCCTGGACATCGCGCTGGCGGTGCTTGGCGGCGGCGCGGCGCTGACCGGCAGCGGCGAACTGCTGACCTTCACCTTGTCTGACGCCGTCCAGCTGGCCGCCCCAGCGGTCCTGGCCCGCGCGACCGACAACACCAATCTGACGACGACCATGAGCGGACCGCCCAACGAGGCGCCGGTGGCGCTGGCCGACAGCGTGACGCTGCCGGACGCGCAGCCGATTGCCATCGACGTATTGGCCAACGACAGCGACTTCGACGGCACGCTGGTGCCGGCGACCGTGAGCATCGTGACGCCGCCCCTGCACGGCTTGGCCGAGGTCGACACCCTGACCGGTGCCATCGTCTACACGCCGGAGCCGGGCTTTGCCGGCGACGACTCCCTCAGCTACACGGTCGCCGATGATGAAGGCGCCGTGTCCCTGCCTGCTGTCGTCACCATCACCGTTCCGGACACCACGGCGCCGGCCGCGGTAGCGCTGCTGAGCGCCTTCGGAACTCCGGGCGCCGTGACCGTCAGTTGGCAGGACGTTCCGGCGGACGCGGACTCGCTGGAGATCTGGCGGGCGGTGTGGCAGGACCAGGATGGCCTTTCGGCCTACCCGCTCTACGACGACGCCGCCGGCAGCGCGCTGCCGGTGCGCCCGGCAGACCGCGCGGCCGCCCAGGCCGACACGGCGTGGACGCTGGTGGTCCGCCTGGCGGCCGCCGAAACCGCGCTGGTCGACAGCCTGACCACGCGCGGCGTCTACCAGTACGAGATCTTCGCCGGGGACGCGGCGGCCAATTACGGTCCGCCGACTGTGCTCTCCCCGCGCACGTTCAATTACCGTCTGGGTGACATCGCCGGCTTCGGCGACGGCCTGGTGGACACCGCCGACGTGGCCGTCCTCCTGGCCGACTACGGCGTCGACCGCGGGCAGCCGGGCTTCGACGCGTTCGCCGACGTCGGTCCCACCGCCGACGGCACGTTCACCGGCATTCCGGTGACCGACGGCGCCGTCGACTTCGAGGACGTGATGATCGTCGCCATGACCCACGGCACGCCGGCCGCCCCGGCAGCCAGCGGTGGCGCGGTGCAACTGGTCTGGCGGCGGCCCGCGCCCGGGGTCTGGACCCTGGGCCTGGAGCAGGCCCATGCCTCGCTCAAGGGCCTGCGCCTCGGCCTGGCCCTGCCCGCGGGCGTGACGGCCCAGGTCAGCGGCGGTGCCCTGGTCGCGGCGCAGGTGGCGCCGATGTTCCTGGCCAACGCCGACAGCGACACCCTCGACATCGCGCTGGCGGTGCTCGGTGGCGGCGCGGCCCTGGCCGGCAACGGCGAGCTGCTGGTGATCACCCTGTCCGAGGCGGTCGACCTGGCCCAGCCGGTGGTGACCGCGCGCGCGACCGACAACACGGACCTGCCGACGGCCTTCGCCCAGGTCAGCGGCGTGCCCGGGGCCGGGGTCGTGGCCTTCGGCCTGGACCAGAACAGCCCCAACCCGTTCAACCCCCAGACGACGATCCGCTTCTCGCTGCCCGAGGGCGGGCGTACGCGCCTGGCGGTCTTCGATATCCGGGGCCGGCTGGTGACGAAGCTGGTGGATGGGGATCTGCCGGCCGGCGCTCACGCCGTGGTCTGGGACGGCCGCGATGGCCGCGGCGCGCCGATGGGTTCGGGCGTCTACCTCTACCGCCTGGAGGCGCGGGGCCAGGTGACCAGCCGGCGCATGACCCTGGTGAAGTGATCGCTCAGGCGTTGAGGCGCCAGACGGCGAAGTTCAGGGCCCAGGCGAAGCCCACCCAGCCCAGGTAGGGCAGCAGCAGGCGCGACGCCAACTGGTCCCGCTGGCGGAAGGCCAGGAAGGTGGCCAGGATGGCCGCCCACAGCAGCAGGATCTCGAAGAAGGCCGCGCCGATGGCGTGCCGCCCGAAGAAGAGCCAGGACCAGACGGAGTTCAGCACCAGCTGGATGCCCCACAGGCCCAGGGCGACACCGGCGCGCCGGAACCCGTGGCGGTGCCAGACGCGGAAGGCCGCGTACCCCATCAGCAGGTAGAGCACGGTCCAGGCCAAGGGGAAGACCAGGTTCGGCGGCGTCCACGACGGCTTCGCCAGGCTCTCGTACCAGGTTCCCGGCGGGAAGCTGGAGCCGACGAACCCCGCGCTCAGGGCCAACCAAAGCCAGGCCACCAGGCCCAGGGGAAAGCGCCAGCGTTTCATGATGCGGTCCCTTCGCCGTGGCGGGGCAGGCGCGTGCCGGCCAGCGTCGTCAGGTGTGGGTGGAGGTCGCAGGCCAGGCACGAGTGGACGGGAAAGACCGGGACCAGGTCGCCGGTCCGCAACCCTCCGGCCAACTCCTCCCAGCATCCGTCCGCCAGGCTGACGATGCCGTGCTCCTGGCTCAGGCTCGTCAGCGGGGCCTGGGCGATCACCCGCCCGAATCCCTCCGGCGTGACGGTGCCAAGGTACCCGAAGACGGGTCCATCCGCCGAGGTCAGGGCTTCCTTGCTCAGGTGCACCGCGCCGCCCTGGAGGATGATCCGCCCGCGCGCCGGTTCCAGACCGATCACCGGGCACGCCACCGCCGCGGCCAGTTCCGCGTCCGTGCACACGCCCTGGGCCCGCTGCATCAGGTCGAAGAAGACGAAGTTGCCGGGGCGCACCTCGTCCACGCCGTCGAAGCGTGGGACGGCGCTGCAGGTGGGAGTGTCGCCCACCGAAAGCCGCAGGTCGCGTCCGGTCGCCTGCCGGGCCGCGGCCAGGCGCTGCGCGGTCTCGAGAAAGAGCGCGGGCAACCCGGCCGGGGGCGTGCGGTAGCTGTGGCCGGCGTGGGTCAGCAGGCCGGCGAACGCGGCCGATTCGGCGACGGCCTGCAGACGCGGACCGTCGTCCCAGCGCACGCCCGTGCGGCCGTAGCCCGTGTCCACCTTCAGCCACAGCGGCGCCGTGTCGCCCACGAGGTGGCGCACCGCGCGTGCGGCCTCGGGCGTGTCCACAACCAGGCCCAGGGCGCCGCCCCGGTCGGCCAGGCGCCAGGCCAGCTCCGCCAGCTGAGGCAGCTCCCGCGGATTGACCAGCATCGCCAGGGTCAGGTCATCCCAGCCGTCCTGGGCGAACTGCGCGGCCATCGCCAGCGAGGAGACGGTGGCGTGCTGCACTCCGGCCTCACGGAACCAGCGGCCCACGCCCACGTTCTGGTGGGTCTTGAAGTGGGGGCGCAGGCGCACGCCCGAGGCGGCGGCCTTGGCGGCCATGCGGGCGATGTTGGCCCGGGCCCGGGACTCGTCCACCAGCACGGCCGGGGCGGCCAGGGGCAGGCGGTCGAGCAGGCCCACGGTCTCGGCGAGCAGGGGCATGGTCACGGATCCTCTCTCGGGCCGCCGCGGTAGGCGACAGCCGCACGATAATGTAACATGGATCGGGTTCGGGACAGCGGCATTGCGCGGCACACGGCGGAAGGATGGGCATGGGCATCGAGATCGAACGCAAGTTCCTGGTCAGCGGCGACGAATGGCGTGCCCTCGGGCGCGGCGTACCCTATCGCCAGGGCTACCTCTGCGCCGAGGCGGAGCGGGTCGTGCGGGTGCGCACCATGGGGGACCGGGCCGTGCTGACGGTCAAGGGGCTGCGCACGGGATTGGCTCGCCCTGAATTCGAGTACACCATCCCGTTCGAGGACGCGCAGCGGCTTCTGGAACTCTGCCTGCAGCCCATCGTCGAGAAGACCCGCTACACGGTGACCGTCTCGGATCTGGCCTGGGAGGTGGACGAGTTCCATGGGTTGAACTGCGGCCTGGTCACCGCCGAATGCGAACTGACGGACGCCGAGCAGCCGATCGTCAAGCCGGCCTGGGTCGGCGCTGAGGTCACCACCGACCCGCGCTACAGCAACAACAACCTGGTGGCCCGCCCCTTCACCACCTGGTAGGAGCGGCTACTTCAGCAGCGTGAGCTTGAGGATCCGCTGCTGCCCGTGCCCGCGCAGGCGGCAGAAGTACACGCCGGCCGCCAGCGCGCGGCCCGCGTCGTCCCTACCCTGCCAGGCGATGCTGCCCCGTCCCGCCTCCGCAGGCCCGCCCCGCAGCGTCCGCACCAGCCGCCCCGCCAGGTCGAAGACCTGCACCTCCAGGTCGCCCGCCCGGGGCAGGTCCCAGGCGATGGTCACCGCCGGATTGAAGGGATTCGGCGCGGCGGTCGCCGTGAAGGCGGCGGCGGCGGCCGGCACCGGGCTCAGGGCCGACGGCACCAGCTGTAGCCGCACGTTGTCGTAGTAGGGGCCGGGCAGTGGGTTCCATTCCCAGCACCAGACGGGCAACTGGCGCGCACTAAGCATGATCCGCACCCAGCGCGTGTCGGCCGGAACGAGGTCCAGGTCGAAGGTGGCGACGGGCCGATGGAAGGCCTGGTTGGTGCCGAAATGGAAGAACCCATCCGAGACTTCCTGCCAGCCCGACACTCCGGCGGGATCCGCGGTGATCGCCAGGCCGAACGCCTCGAAGGTGGGCGGGCACGCCCCCGTGTCGAAGTAGGCGTCGACGGCCACCTGCAGCGCCCCGCACCAGGCCTCGGGCAAGGCGATGGGCGGGGACAGGAGCGTGTTGATCAGGGGATTGCCGGCTCCCAGTGAGCCGCCGCGGACGGTCACGGCGTAGGTGCTCTCGGGGTAGGCCGGGTCATAGACCCAGGTCGGCCCCACCCCCGGCACCACGAGCCCATCGTCGAGGAAGGCCCACTGGGGCGAGGTGTTGTCCTGGTCCGGGTCCAGTTCCGGCAGATCGGTCCAGAGCTGCGCGAAGTCACCCACGCCGATCGGCGGCAGCTCGCGCCACAGCGTCGGTGCACCGGGTTCGCAGGTCTCCACGGGGCTGGACCAGGGCGGGTCGTCGCCCTGCTGCACCGTCACCTGCAGGGTGTCCGCCTGGACGGCGCCGGCTGTCGGCCAGGAGCAATCCTCGTCCGACCAACCGCCGTCCGAGACCACGCGCAGCTGCACCCGCACCGAGTCGCCACCCGGCCCCCGGAATTCGCCGGGCTGGTAGGTGACGGTCTCGTCCAGGGTGCGGGAGCCCACGCCGTCCCAGGTCGCTGCCAGGATCACCGTGGCGGCCTTGACGAATTCCACGCGCAGGTAGTCGTAGCCGATCTCAGTGTCGTAGCGCACGACACCGGTCAGCCGCACCGTGGCCGCCCGCGCGGGGTCGATCGCCCCGGTCCAGGCCAGGCGCGTGTCCCAGCCGTTGCCGTAGCCCCCGTCCGGGTCGCCGGTGCCACAGGAGGGGAAGTCATCCCCGCACCACCAGGCATGGTTGCCCGGCCTGTCCGGGTCGAGCTCGGCCGCGAAATAGGTGGAGATTTTCCAGCGGGATACCAGTTCCACCGAGTCGTCGCGGTGGGTCCAGCCCTGGGCGTCGGGCTGCCCGTGCGCGGTCTGGAACTTGCCGGCGAGGGTGCCGGGGCCGCCATACAGGTTGAGCGTATCGGGCGGGCAGTCCTGCCCTGCGGCGGGGGCCACCATGACGAACGCGATGCCCAGCAAGAGGATAAAACGCATGCGCGACCTCCCATCCGGCATGATCGCGGGGCGCCGCACTGCTGCAGCGTCACCAACCATTATTATACGGGCAACCGCCGGGATTTCCCAGATCCTGCTGCGGCTCGGCGGTTGCCAAACGTCCCTCGCTGAGCGACCATGCCCTCGTACCTGAACCGGAACCGGAGCCGCCCATGAAATGCCCCGTCTGCCGCGAACGCAGCATGTACGTGGTGGAACACGCCGAGATCGAACTGGATGTTTGCGCCACCTGCGAGGGCGTCTGGTTCGACGGCGGCGAGCTGGACCTGCTGCTGGGCGGCGAGACGCCCCGGGCCCTGGCCGCGGTCGCGCCCGCCGGCGAAGGCGCCCGTCCCTGCCCCCGCTGCCGCAAGACCATGGACAAGGTGAATATCGGCTCGGCCGGCGGGGTAATCATCGACGTCTGCACGGACGGCCGCTGCGGGCTCTGGTTCGATCGCGGCGAGTTGCGCACCCTCTGCCGCGACCTGACGGCGACGGGCTGGGTCCAGGACCCGGGCGTGCTGAAGTTCCTGAGCGAAGTGTTCCCCGAAGCCCCCGCGGGCGCCTAGGCGGCCGTCGCCGCCCCGCCCGGAAAGGTGAAACAACATGATAGCCCTGCTCATCGTGCTCGGTCTGCTGGTGGTCGTGGTCGGCTGGGTGGTCGGCCTGTACAACGGTCTGGTCGGCCTGCGCAACCGCGTCAAGGAGGCCTGGGCCCAGGTCGACGTGCAGCTCAAGCGCCGCTTCGACCTGATCCCCAACCTGATGGAGACCGTCAAGGGCTACATGAACCACGAGCGCGGGACGCTGGAGGCCGTGACCCAGGCCCGCGCCGCCGTGGCCGGCGCCGGCTCCATGGACGCGCGCATGGCCGCCGAGTCCGGCCTGGGCGCCGCCCTGGGCCGCCTCTTCGCCGTGGCCGAGAGCTATCCCGACCTCAAGGCCAGCACCAACTTCCTGGCCCTGCAGGAGGAGCTGACCAGCACCGAGAACAAGATCTCCTTCGCGCGCCAGTTCTACAACGAGACCGTGATGAACATGAACAACAAGGTGCAGATGTTCCCGGGCAACATCATCGCGGGCATCTTCAACTTCGGCACCGAGAAGTTCTTCGAGGTCACCGAGGCCGGCCAGCGCGAGGCGCCCAAGGTCGACTTCTCCAGCTAGGACACGGGGAACGCCGCCATGTGGGAACAGATCGCCGCCAACCGGCGCAAGTCCTTCCTCCTGGTCACGAGCGCCGCCCTGCTGCTGGCGGCGCTCGGCTGGGCGCTGGGCGAGTATTTCGGCGGCCAGGGCGCCGGGCCCGGCGGCGTGGCCGTGGCCCTGCTGGTCTGGCTGGTGATGACGCTGGTCTCCTGGTTCCAGGGCGACCAGGTCTTCCTGTCCATGTCCGGGGCGAAGAAGGTCAAGGACGGCGACCTGCCCCAGCTGCGCAACGTGGTCGAGGAGATGACCCTGGCCGCGGGCCTGCCCAAGGTGCCGGACATCTACGTCATCGACGACGAGGCGCCCAACGCCTTCGCCACCGGCCGCCGCCCCGAGACCGCGGCGGTGGCGGTGACCAGCGGGCTCCTGAAATCCCTCAATCGCGACGAGCTGCAGGGCGTGATCGCCCACGAGTTGGCCCACGTGCGCAACCGGGACGTGCAGCTGATGCTGTTCGCCGGCATCCTGGCCGGGGCCATCGTGATCCTGGCCGAGGTGGGGATGCGGGGCATGTGGCTGGGCGGCGGGCGCAGCCGCTCGCGCCGCGACGGCGACGGCGGGCAGGGACTGATCGCCATCGTCGCGGTGGTGCTGATGATCTTCGCGCC
Source organism: Candidatus Krumholzibacteriia bacterium (assembly GCA_963848505.1). Taxonomy (GTDB): domain Bacteria; phylum Krumholzibacteriota; class Krumholzibacteriia; order LZORAL124-64-63; family LZORAL124-64-63; genus JACZKN01. The sequence continues at coordinate 81,154 of CAWKEB010000003.1, forward strand.
GATCATCGCCCAGTTCATCTACTTCGCCGTCAGCCGCAAGCGCGAGTACCTGGCCGACGCCTCCTCCGCCACTTTCACCCGCTACCCCGAGGGGCTGGCCTCGGCCCTGGAGAAGATCGCCGCCTCGCCCCGCAAGCTGGCCTCGGCCAACAGCGCGACCGCGCCCATGTACATCATCAATCCCCTGAAGCGGGCGGGGAAGATGGCGGCCAACGCCACCAGCACCCACCCGCCCATCGACGAGCGCGTGCGCATCCTGCGGGCCATGGGCGGGGCCGGCTTCATGGCCTATGACCAGGCCTTCCGCCAGGTCAAGGGTGGCGGGCGCGGCGTCATGCCGGGCTCGGCGCTGAAGGACGGGCGGGGCGGCGCCGTGCGCGGACCGTCGGCGGACGGCCCGCTGCTGCGGGACGATCCCCTGCGCCGCGAGCGGGCCCGCCAGGTGGACGATTTCATCTACCGCGAGGATGGCTACCGGCGCATCGAGTGCCCCTGCGGCACCGTGCTGAAGCTGCCGCCGGACTTCGCCGCGCCGCGGGCCAAGTGCCCCCGTTGCGGGCGGGTGCACGACGCGGCGGCCTAGCGCGCCCGGCCCAGGGCCTCCAGCAGCGCCCGCGCCTTGTCCAGGGACTCCTCGTACTCCGCGTCCGGATCGCTGTCGGCGGTCACGGCACCGCCCACGCCGCAGGTGGCGCGGCCGCCGGTGCAGACCAGCGTGCGGATGACGATGCACAGGTCCATGGCGCCGCCCCGGTCGAGGTAGCCGAGCGCCCCGCTGTAGACCCCCCGCACCACCGGTTCGACCGCGTCGATGATGCCCATGGCGGCGATCTTGGGCGCACCGGTCATGGAGCCGCCGGGGAAGCAGGCGCGCACCAGGTCGATGGCGTCGAGCCCCGTCCGCAGCCGGCCCTGCACCGTCGAGACCAGCTGGTGGACCGTGGCGTAGCTCTCGACCGCCAGCAGCTCGGGCACGGCCACGCTGCCGGTTTCGCAGACCCGCCCCAGGTCGCTGCGCACCAGGTCGACGATCATCAGGTTCTCGGCGCGATCCTTGTCGCTGGCGGCCAGCTCGTCGCGCAGGCGCAGATCCGTCGCCGGGTCGGCGCCGCGGGGGCGGGTGCCCTTGATGGGCCGGCTCTCGGCCCGACCATCCCGGTCCAGGCGCAGGAAGCGCTCGGGCGAGGCACTGACCACCTGGGCGCCGCCGGCGTCGATGTAGGCGGCAAACGGTGCAGGATTGCCGGCGCGCAGGACTTCGTACAGGCGCCAGGGCGTCGCGGGCAGGTCGGCCTCCAGGCGGTGGGTGAGGCAGACCTCGAAGACGTCGCCGGCCAGGATGTGGTCGCGGCAGCGGGCAACGGAGGCGGTGTAGGTGGCGCGGTCGCAGTGGGCGCGCACGCCCGGGTCGGCGGCAGCGGCCGGCGCTGGGGGGCCGGCGTCGGGCTCGGCCAGCCGCTCCAGCCAGCGCGCGTAGCCCGCCTGGGCGTCGGCGTCCGGATCGGTGCCGCGGCCGGTGAGGCTGAGGGTCGTGCGGCCGGTGGCGTGGTCGGTCGCCAGCACCTGGTCCGCCACCAGGAAGCAGAGGTCCGGCAGGCCCAGGTCGTCGCGCGCCTGGTCCGGCAGGTGCTCCAGGGCGTGGGCGGCGCCGTAGCCCAGCCAGCCCACCAGGCCGCCGCTGAAGGGGGCGGCGGGTTCGGTGCCTGCGGCGGCCTCGACTGCGTAGGCTGCCTGCAGCTGGCGCAGCGCGCTGAAGGGGTCGCCGCTCCAGGTGCGCACCGCCGGTGGCGTGGGCACCGCGCCGCCGGGTTCCCGCCAGGTGGTCAGGGTCAGCAGGAACGGCGAGGGCTCGCCCGCGGGGGTGATGCCGCGCCGCCGCCGGGCGGTGAGCATGGCGGGCGGGTCGGCCACCAGGAACGAGTGCCGGCCCAGGCGCGGCGAAGCCAGGGCGCTGTCCAGCAGGGCGATCGGACCCGGGCAGAGGGCGGCGCAGCGCCATACGGGGCGGTCGGGTGCGATATCCCAGGTGCGGACGATCGGCATGGCATCCCGCGGGTCAGGGTTTGGCTTGCGGTTGTTCGCGCCTTTGAGCGCGCCAGCATAGGCGATCGCGTGGCCGGACGCACGGTCGACTCATCCCCCGGGGGTGAAGCGGACGTTACGCAATGTGCGGCAATCGGTTGAGTCGAATTCAGGTTTCGTTGACCATCAGTCGCCTCCAGCCAGGATCCGCTCCAGCTGTGCCCGCAGCACCGCCACGTGGGTCCCCTCCCAATAGGGTTGCCCGCAGTCCGCGCACCCGTTGAACTCGTCCAGCCAGAGTGCCGTCCTGGGCGGGATGCGCGCCGCCACCGACGCCTTGGCCACCGGCCGCACACGGCCGTTGCAGAGGCAGCAGCGGGCGAAGAGCTCGGCCGGTTCCGCCAGGGCGAAGCGGCGCACGACCGCCGCAGCCGGGGCCTCGGGATCGTCGTCGCGGATCAGCATGGCCGGCCGCGGCAGCGGCGCCAGATCAGCGGTGAATTCGATCGTGATTGTCAGCATCCTGCGAATTCCTCCCGGTTCCATGCTAGCGCATTGACATGGCGCCGCGCCACCCGCTACCTTGGCAGACCCCGACGCGCTAACCGGCACGCACGGGCAGGATTTCAGGCGCCGATCCGACCCGACCCGGAACGCCGCAGCGCAGACCGCCCCCGTGGAGGACGACTTGGGCCGCAGCCTAGGCAGAATCACCCTGGCCCTCCTGCTGACCGTCGCGGTCTGCCCTGTCGACGGGGCCCGCGCCGGCGCGGTGGTCGACAAGTTCACCAACGCCGGACTGCTGGGCGTGACCATCACCAACCTGGGGTACGTGGGGCACGCCTTCACCTACCGCCACCTGCCCTCGGGCGAGTACCCCCTCAACAGCAACGTCGAACACGTCTACCGGGGCGGCCTGTGGGTGGGGGCGCGCAACGCCGACGGCGAGCGCCGGGTCTCGACCGGGTCCCAGGACGCCAACGGCCAGATCGAGGGCGATCTGCTGCGCGAGTTCGAGGCCTACAGCGACACCGTGACCCGCTACCTGACCACCGAGTGGTCCAACAGCCAGAATGCCGACAACTACAACGCCGAGGCCCTCGCCACCCAGCAGATCAACTGCTTCTACAACGACTACGCGCGGGCCGAGTCCGGCAGCCACAAGCCGCTGGGCCTGCACGTGGGCATGCGCACCCTGGCCTGGGGCAGCCCCTACACCGACGACTTCATCATCCTGGACTATGCCATCGTCAACATCTCGGGCACCGAACTGCGCGACGTCTACCTGGGCTTCTGGATCGACACCACCGTCGGCAACACCGAGCAGGGCGATCCCTACGACCCCAACGCCACGGTGCGCTGGAACTACTACGACGACATGAACGGGGCCTGGGGGGCCGAGGGCCTGGTGCCGCCCGAGAACTCCCCCGCCGGCGACCCCGGGATCTGGATGGCCTACGAGCACGACGCCGACGGGGACGACGGCCTGGCCACCAGCTGGATCGGCTACCGCCTGCTGGGCACGGTGCCGGCGGTCGCGGAGTCGGACACCGTGCGACCGGTCTCGTACAACCAGTGGACCTTCCGCAACGTGCCCGCCGGCGACGACTGGTACTACGAGGGCGACGACACCACCGCGGTGCTGACGGGCAAGTACCAGTTCATGTCCAACGGCGAGTTCGACGTGGGCGAGACCCAGGAGACCAATTTCTCCATGCAGGGCAACTGGGTCGGCATCATCTCGACCGGGCCCTTCCCCACCTGGGCCGACGGCGACACCCTGCGCATGAGCTGGGCCATCGTCGCGGGGCCCGACTCGCTGGGCCTGCTGGCCAACAGCAAGGTGGCGCAGGTGGCCTACAACGACGGCTTCCGCATCCCCGAGGGGCCGCCCTCGCCCCGGCTGCAGTTCGGCTTCGCCGACGACACGGTGGTCCTGGGCTGGGCGCCGGGCGACTCGCTGGACGCCCTGGGCGAGCCCCTGCCCAGCGAAAGTCCGCTGCGCTCGCCCGAGCACCACATCAGCCAGGTGACCGGCAAGCCGGACTTCCAGGGCTACCGGCTCTATCGCTACCAGGGCGAGACCATCACCGAGGATCCCTACCGGCTGGCCACGCTGGTGGCGCAGTACGACAAGATCGACGGCGTCGGCTTCGACACGGGCCTGCCGCCGCTGAACGAGGACGGCCGGCGTGAGATCGTCGACACCAACCTGCTCGACGGCTTCCCCTACTGGTATTCGGTGGTGTCGTTCAGCGCGCCGGACCTGGAGGCGGGGCTGCCCGAGTTCCAGAGCGGTTTCAACGAGAACGCGAAACTGGTGCATCCGGGGCCGGGCCCGGTGGCCGGCGGCTCGCGCACGGTGGGCGTGTACCCGAATCCCTACCGTGCGGCCTCCATGTACGACAACCGCAACCGCGGCGAGTTGGGACGCAAGCTGTGGTTCACCAACCTGCCCGCAAGCTGCACCATCAAGATCTTCACGGTGGCGGGCGACCTGGTGCGCACCCTGGAGCACGACGACCCGGCGACGGGCCAGCACGCCTGGGACCTGCTGAGCGAACCGGACCGGGCCATCGCCTCGGGGCTCTACATCTACGCGGTCGAGGATCTCGCCACCGGCGCCATCCAGCGCGGGAAGCTGGTGATCATCAAATGAGCACGCCCGCCCGCCTCCGCTGGTCCCGGCGCCTGCTCGGCCCGCTGTCCGCCCTGGTGCTGACCGCCGCGGTTGCCGGCGCCCTGTGGCTGGCCGGCTGTTCCGCCAACGATCCCTTCGACCCCGACACGGTGGCCAACGCGCGACCGGTCGCGAGCATGTTCGCGACTCCGGTCGACAGCGGGGGGCAGCTGAATCCCACCAGCTACTACCGGCGCACCTTCCACTGGTCGGGCACCGACCGCGACGGCTGGGTCACCGAGTACTACGTCTCGGTGCGCACCGAGGCCGACGTGCCGGCGCCCTGGGACACCACCACCCGCACCGACACCACCATGAGCTTCGTCACCGACATCGCGGGCGAGGCCGAGGCCACCTTCCTGCTGGCCTGCCGTGACGACCGGGGCGCCCTCAGCGACACCGTGGTGCAGTTCTTCCCCCTGAAGAACTCCCCGCCGGCGGTCAACTTCCAGGTGGACTTCGAGCCCCTGTCCAACATGCAGCGCCAGGTCACCGGCGTTGCGGTGCCGGACACCGTCTACTGGAACTTCGGGATCTGCAACTTCCGGCTCTTCGCCTTCGACCTCGACGGCGCCGACACCATGGATCCCTTCTACCGCTACACCCTGGCCGATGGCGATCCGGACCTGTCCTGGGACCAGGACGATCCGGCGGCCGACCCCGAGCTGGGCTGGGTGCGCGTGCCGTTCGGCACGCCGGACGACATCAAGGAATTCGAGATCGAGCTCCGCGGAGTCGCTCCCGGTGCGCGCACGCTGACCGTCTCGGTCACGGACGAGGGCTTATCCGACACGCGCCTGCAGTTCCGCTGGGAGGTGCGCGAGCCTGCCGGCCCGGTGCTGTGGGTGCCGGACATCACACCCACGGCCGGCCGCGCCTTCTTCCGGGAGATGCTGGACGCGACCCTGGGCACCGACAACTGGAACACCTACGAGTTCCTCTACGGCTTCCCGGACCGGGCCTGGGTGCTGCTGGAGTCGATGCGCCTCTTCGATGCGGTGATCTGGTCCGACGGCGGCACCACCAGCCCGACCCTCAAGACGGCCGCGGCCCGCGACGGCGTGCTGCAGCAGTACGTGATCCCCACCGGGGGAGAGCCGGCCGGCCGCCTGATGCTGGTCTCGCGCGGGATCACCGGCAACGAGACTGGCCTCTCGCCGGCCTTCATCCAGACCGTGCTGAAGCTGAGCCCCAGCGCCGAGCCGGCCGCGCCGCTGCGCAACTTCAGCGGCCTGGCGGTGTTGGGGGACGAGGCCTGGCTGCCGGCCATGGGCTGCACCAGCAACTTCGCCCAGGCCATCGGGCTGAAGACCCTGGCGGGCAGCCAGTGGATCTGCCGCTTCGAGGCCTGCTGCGACCGGGGCTGCTTCGGCTCGACGCGTCCGGTCGTGCCCTGCGACCCGGTCGCCGTCGCGCGCTGGCCCCTGCGCTCGACCGAGCCCCTGGCCCGGGTCATCAGCATCGGTCTGCAGCCCGAGTATTTCGTGCGCAGCGAGGCCATCGCCACCTTCGGCGCCCTGCTGACCGCGGAGATGGGGGTGGTCGCGCCGTGAGGCTGCCACGCACCCTGTCCGCGCTGCTGCTGGCGGCCGTCCTGCTGGCCGGGACCGCCGGTGCCCAGACGCGGGTCAACCTGGAGCAGCCCCAGGCTCCGGTCACCATCAAGGGCCGCATCTTCGACGCCGAGAGCGGCGAGTCCATGCCCTACACCAACGTGTTCCTCTCGGGCACCAACCTGGGCACCATGGCCTTCACCGACGGCTTCTACATCCTGCGGGGCCTGCGGCCCGGCACCTACACGGTCAAGGCCAGCTACATCTCCTACGGCGTGGGTTCGCAGACGGTCACCCTGGCCCCGGGGGAGGTCGTCAACCTCGACTTCCACCTCGAGGTCAAGGCGATCATGCTCGAGCCGCTGGAGATCGCGGCCGAACGCGCCCTGGTCGAGGTGGACCGCACCGGCAGCGCCCATTTCCTCTCGGCCAGCGACATGGCGGCGATGCCGCTGGACGACGTGGTCGACATGCTGGCGCAGCAGCCGGGCGTCACCCTGCAGGACAACGAGATCCACATCCGCGGCGGACGGGCCGACGACACCATGTTCGTGGTCGACGGCCTGAGCGTGAACGACCCCTTGGCCGGCGGCGGCTACGGCTACCAGATCGACCCCTCCATCATCAACGAGATCGAGGTGCTGACCGGCGGCTTCAACGCCGAGTACGGCCAGGCGGTCAGCGGCGTGGTGCGTGTCTCGACCAAGGAGGGCAGCGACCGGGTGGAGGGCCGGGTCAGCCTGCAGCGCGACTACATCACCAACACCGCGGACAAGCAGGACCCCGTGGACTGGCGGGACCTGACGACCTTCGACGAGCCCCACAACATCGACATCGTCAAGGCCTCCCTGTCCGGGCCCGACCCCATCAGCGCCGGCTTGCGCTCCCTGGGCCTGAACCTGCCGGGCAAGCAGTACATGCTGGCCAGCGGCTCGATGGACATCCGCGACGGCTACCTGCCCATCTACAGCCGCCAGCGCGATCTCGAGTCGCCGGTCTATCCGGGCAGCTTCTGGTCGCAGCGCGAGCAGAACGACTGGAACGGCCTGCTGAAGTGGACCTGGAACATCACGCCGGCCCACAAGCTGAACATCAATACCAGCCGGCAGGTGGCCGTCAGCCAGGGCTTCACCCTGCCGGGCGAGGGCTATCCGCGGCCCTACATGGACCTGATGGACGAGTTCCTCGTCTTCACCAACGAGAACATCCTGACCCAGGCCTACTACCGGCAGGTGCTGGGCGAGACCTCGTGGTACGAGCTGCAGGTGGGCCGCAACTTCAGCCGCATGCACGCCAACGTCAACGGCAACGACGATTTCACGACCTATTCGCTGCCGCCGAACTACCAGCCCTCGCGGCCCAGCGGACAGGCCTACTACCACGCCGACCGCTGGCACGACCACTACACCGATTCCTGGACCGGCAAGGGCGCCTAGTCCTTCATGGGCGGCGGCGCCAACGAGTTCAAGACGGGCTTCGAGCTCTCGTTCACCGAGATGCAGCTGATCGACCTGCAGGGTTCGCTCGGCGGCCCGCCGCCGGGCAAGCTGGCCGTCAGCGAGGACGTCTTCACGGCCCACCCGATCACCGGCTCGGCCTTCTTCCAGGACACGGCGCGCTACCGCGGGCTGATCGTCAACGCCGGCCTGCGTTTCGACTTCTGGGCCCCGGGCAAGGAAGTCGAGCACGTGATGGCCAATCCCGACGATTACCTTTTCATCTACCCGGACATGGCGGACGAGTTCTACGCCAACACCTCCGAGTTCGCGGGCCGGCGCTGGAAGACGCGCCTGTCGCCGCGCATCGGCCTGAGCTTCCCGGTCACCGAGCGCGACAAGTTCTTCTTCAACTACGGCCACTTCAGCCAGTGGGCGCGCTTCGCCTACGTGTATCCGCAGCTCGAGACCCAGACCGCCACCAAGGTGCAGCTGCTGGGCAACCCGAACCTCGATCCCAAGGTGACGGTGGAGTACGAGGCTGGCGTCCAGCACGAGTTCGGCGGGCTGTGGAGCATGGGCGTGACCTTCTTCAACCGGGACATCTACGACTACGCCAAGTCGGTCGGCCTGCTTCCTGTGGAGATCAGCGCCGACGACACGCCCGACCCGGACGACTCCGGCAGCGTGCCCATCTCGCCGGTGCGCTACTTCAACGGCGATTCGGCGCGCAGCCTTGGCATCGAGCTGACGGTCATCAAGCGCACCACGCGCTGGCTCAGCGGCTCGGCCGGTCTGGAGCTGCAGAACTCGACCGGCACCAACAGCAGCGCCGACGAGGCCTACCTGCAGGCGGTGTACGGCACCGACGAGGGCAGCAGCGCCAACCTGGGCGGCCTGACCCGCGATCCGTTGCTGTGGGACAAGCCCTGGGCCGTGAGCCTGAACCTGGACTTCAGCGTGTTCGACAAGGACCGGCCCAGCATCTTCGGCTGGACCACTGCCGCCGAACTGGAGCTTCAACGTGCTCTACAGCGCCGAGGCCGGCCAGCGCTACACGCCGATGGTCTATCTGGGCTGGAAAGACTACGTGGAAGGCGACCGCTACAGCGAGGTCGGCCCCTTCAAGAGCAGCCTCAACCTGCGCCTCAACAAGTTCTGGCGGGTGGGCCGCAACGAGAAGCTGACCTTCTGGCTGGAAGCCCGCAACTTGTTCAACCACAAGGACTACCGCCGGGTCAATCCCTGGACCGGCGAAGGCTACCAGCTCGGCGACTTCAACCCCGGCTGGTCGGACCAGTGGAACCCCGAGGGCGAGACGGTCCTGACCACCGACAGCGAGGACTACGCCAAGGGCGTGGTCGACCCCAGCTACATCGAGAACCCGCGGGTGATGATGTGGGGGGTGAGCTACTCATGGTGACGCGGCGCGGCATCGCCATCCTGCTTGCGGCCGGCCTGCTGGCGGCGGCGGCCGGGTCGGTGCGCGCGGCGGACATCATCAACCTGTTCGGCGAGGAGAACGTCGGCACCTCCGGCGGACAGTTCATGAAGATCCCGGTGGGTGCCCGCGCGGTGGCCATGGGCAAGGCCTACTCGTCGCTGGCCATCGACGGCTCGGCGCCGTTCTGGAATCCGGCCGGCATCATGCGCACGGCGGGGCGCAAGAACTTCTTCTTCAGCCACAGCGAGTACACGGCCGACATCGACCTGGACTACCTGGCGGCCCATTGGCGGCGGCAGAATTTCGGCTTCGGCCTGACGGTGGGCGGGCTGCGTTCGGGCGACATCCTGCGCACCACCGAACTGCACCAGCAGGGCACCGGCCAGTACTTCAACGCCGACCAGTTCTTCGTCGGCGCGTCGGTGGCGCGGGCCATGACCGACCGCTTCTCGATCGGCGGCACCCTGAAGTACTACCAGGAGAACCTGGACCGTACCAGCTGCAGGCGGTCTTCGCCGACCTTGGCATCCTCTACTACGTGGGCCTGGGCGATCTGCGGGTCGGCTTCTCGGTGCGCAATTTCGGCAGCGACCTGCAGCCCGGCGGCACGCCGCCGACGCTGCCGGACGGCTACCAGCCGGCCACCGAGTTCCAGGACTTCGCCGCGCCCACCGAGGGCTCCTTCGGCACCGCCAAGACCTGGACCCTGGGCCAGGAAGTCGGCTTCCTGACCGCGGCCGACTTCAACCACCCTTCGGACAACAAGGAGAGCTTCCGCCTGGGCGGCGAGCTGGGCCTGTACCGTATGCTCTTCCTGCGCGCCGGCTACGAGACCAGCCGGCCGGAGGGCGGCTTCGCCGCCGGCTTCGGCCTGCAGCTCGAGCGCAAGCAGCTGCTGCTGCGCATCGACTACGCCTACAGCGACCAGGGCGCGTTCGGCACCATCCACCACTTCTCGGTGGACGTGTCGCCCCTGTTCCGGCCCAAGGATCCCGATGCCTGGCGCAAGGGGGAGCGATGAGACGCGGCCCGCTCCTGCTGCGCACCGGAATCGCCCTGGCGGCCGCGGCCTGCGGGCTGCTGCTGGCCGCCTGCGGCGAGAAGATCGCCATCCCCCAGCCGGAGGGCCTGTTCTCGGTCAGCCAGTACATCGACTACGGGTCCTGGAGCGACAACGACCCGCGGCAGCTGGTCACCACCCAGGGCTCGCTGTTCGTGATCTCGGCCGATGGGCTGACCAAGCGCAACCTGGAATATTCGCCGCTGGGGCAGGTCGGCGGGTTGGCCGATCCGCGGGCGATCTGCGCCAGCCGCAACGACGCCTGGATCTTCGTCTGGGAGCAGGGGCTGGGCCAGGTCAGCTGGTTCCGCCGGGATGACCTGGCGCCGGGCGGCACCACGCCCCTGGACGGCCCGCTGGAAGTGACGGCCATGGTCACCAGCCCCGCCGGCATTGAGGAGGTGCCGGGGGCGCTGACCTACCTCTACCTGTCCGACCCCGCGGCCGGCGTCATCTGGCGCTACGCCTTCGACGAGTTCAACGGCCTGACGCCCTACGGCCTGCTGGCCCGCGCCGACGGCGATGCGGCCCGCTTCGTGCACATTCCCTCCGGCATGGCCCGGGACTGGAACAACCACCTGCTGGTCTGCGACCCGGACACCATGCGGAACTGGGTGATCCGCTTCGACTCCACGCCGGACGAGACGGATCCGGACCTGCGCGGACTGGCCGCCACCTTCCAGCCCTTCCCGATCTGTTCGCCCGAGCCGGCCGCCGACGAGTACGTGATCGGCAACGCCGCGGCCTGCAACCAGACCGATTGGGTCGGTGGCACCAGCTCCGAGTTGGGCGAGTTCAACGCGCCCCAGGCGGTGGCCACCGACGGGCTGGGGCGCATCTTCGTGGCCGACACCGCCAACGACCGGGTGCAGATCTTCGACCGCCTGGGCGTCTTCAGCTTCGGTTTCGGCACCAGCGAGCGCACGCCGCGGCCCGTGTCCATCGACGTGGTGGACGTGCGCATCGGCGGCGGCGCCAACGACTACTCCTACGGCGCCTGGCTCTTCCTGGTCACGCCCGACACGGACGAGGTGCGGCGCTACATCTCCAACGGCTACTACACCGAGCTGAACCGCAAGCCGCCTCCGCCCCCCGACTAGGTCGCGGCAGCGCACCCTTGCGCCCGGGGGCCCTTCCGGCCGATAATGTCCCGCAGCCAGCATCCCGCCCAAGGAGGTCGGACATGATCGGTGCCATCGCCGGCGACATCATCGGTTCCCCCTACGAGGCCCATCCGGTCAAGACGACGGCGTTCCCCCTGCTGGGCGCGGACTGCCGCTTCACCGACGACTCCGTGCTGACCGCCGCTACGGCCTTCAGTCTGATGACCGACGGCGACTACGCCGAGAACTACCGCATCTTCGGGCGCCTGTATCCGCTGGCGGGGTACGGCCCCTCCTTCCACAAGTGGCTGCAGAGCAAGGATCCGCAACCCTACAACAGCTGGGGCAACGGGTCGGCCATGCGGGTTTCGCCCATCGCCTTCCTGCTGGACGACGAGGCCGAGGTGCTGCGCGAGGCCGAGCGCTCGGCCGCGGTCACCCATGACCATCCCGAGGGCATCAAGGGGGCGCGGGCCGTGGCGCTGGCGGTGCTGCGGGCGCGCCAGGGGGCCGACCCCGCCGCGTTGCGCGCGGAACTGACCGCGCGTTTCGGCTACGACCTCGGCCGCTCGACGGCGCAGATCAGGCCGGGCTACAAGTTCGACATCTCCTGCCAGGGCTCGGTGCCCGAGGCACTGGTCTGCGCCCTGGAGGCCGCCGACTGGCTGGACGCGGTGCGCCTGGCCGTCTCCCTGGGCGGGGACGCCGACACCCAGGCCTGCATCGCCGGGGCGGTGGCCGAGGCCCGCTTCGGCGGGGTCCCGGCCGAGATCGACCGGGCCGTGCGCGGACTGCTGCCGGCGCACCTGCTGGACATCGTGACGGATTTCGAGGGGCGCCTGGCCCAGAAGTCCGGCGAAACGGAAGGCACCGCGTGAACCACTCCCGCCTGAAGAAGCAGCTGTCCGCCGGTCCCGATCCCGCCACGCCCTTCTACGTCTCGATCGCCGGCAACATCGGCGTGGGCAAGAGCATGATCACGACGATGATCGGAGAGGTCTTCGGCTGGCGCATGTTCTTCGAGCCGGTGATCAACAATCCCTACCTCGACGACTACTACCGGGACATGGCCCGCTGGAGCTTCCACCTGCAGGTCTACTTCCTGAGCCAGCGCTTCGAGGTGCAGAAGACCATCATCGACCGGCCGGGCTCGGCGGTGCAGGACCGCACGATCTACGAAGACGTGGAGATCTTCGCGCCGACCCTGCACCGGCGCGGCTGCATGGACGAGCGGGACTACCAGAACTACCGGGAGATCTTCCGCAACATGGCGGCCTTCCTGCGGCCGCCCGACCTGATCATCTACCTGTCCTGCCGGCCGGAGACGGCCCTGGCGCGCATCCGCCAGCGGGCCCGCAGCTGCGAATCGGACATCCCCCTGGATTTCCTGCAGGACCTGCACGCGGCCTACGAGGACTGGATCGAGCGGGCACCCGCCCTCTGCCCGGTGCGCAGCATCGACACCGAAGCGGTGAACCTGCGCGACGACGGCGAGGCCCAGCTGGAGCTGCTGCGCCTGGTCCGCGAGTTCCACCAGGAGAAGCACGACGCGCAGCGGCGCAAGGCCGGAAAGGCGGGCAAGGGCAAGTGAGACTGGGAGACTACCGACCAAGCGACCTGCTGCGCGGCCCGGCCCTGCCGGACGAGCTGCTGGCTGCGCTGCCCAAGACCGATCTGCACGTGCACCTGGACGGCTCGCTGCGCCTGGCCACGTTCATGGAGCTGGGCCCGGCCGCGGGCCTGGACATGTCCGGCACCGCGGCCGACGTGCGCGCCCGCTACTTCCCGGCCGAGCGCGGGACCTGCATGCACGAGTTCCTCAGCCACTTCGAGCACACCACGGCGGTGCTGCAGACGGCCCCGAACCTGGAGCGGGTGGCCCGCGAGCTGGTGGAGGACTTCGCCGCCGACGGCGTGTGGCACATGGAGGTGCGCTTCTGCCCGCTCTTCCACGGCCGCCAGGGCCTTTCCCCGGACCAGGCCATCGCCGCGGTCAAGCGCGGCCTCGACGCCGGGGCGGCGGCCTCCCGCATCGGCGCCGGCATCATCGTCACGGGGATCCGCAGCGTCGACCCGGTCCACTCGCTGGAGCTGGCGAAGCTGGCGGTGGCCTGGAAAGGCCGCGGCGTGGTGGCTTTCGACCTGGCCGGCGAGGAGGAGGACAATCCGCCCAAGCGCCACCGCGAGGCCTTCTTCCACTGCCTGAACAACAACCAGAACGTCACCATCCACGCCGGCGAGGGCTACGGGGCGGCCTCCATCCACCAGGCCCTGCACATCTGCGGCGCCAATCGCATCGGCCTGGGCACGCGCCTGGAGGAGGACCCGGACCTGATGGCCTTCATGGCCGACAACCGCATCCCCCTGGAGGTCTGCCTCAGCAGCAACCTGCAGAGCGGCGTGGTGGCCGAGCTGGGGGACCATCCCCTGCGCACCTTCCTCAAGAAGGGCCTGCGGGTCTGCCTCAACACCGACAACACCCTGTTCGCCCGCACCTCGCCCCTGCGCGAGCTGCGGCGGGCCGTGGACACCTTCGACCTGACCCTGATGGAGACCGAGCACCTGCTGATCAACGGCTTCAAGAGCGCGTTCCTGCCCGAGCTGCAGAAGCGGCAGCTGACCATCGAGGCCATCGAGACCTTCGGTTCCCTGCGGGACAAGTTCGATCTGGACGGCCTGGCCGGGGGCACCGCGTGAGCGCTGCCACGGCCGGGCGCCTGGCCCTGCTGGCCGAGCCCTGGCGCGGCCGGGTGGCCGGCGCCGCCGCCTGGCTGGCCGAGCGCGGCCAGGGCGGCCGGGTGGGCCTGATCCTGGGCAGCGGCCTGGGCAACTTCGTCGACGCGGTCGAGGACACGCGGGCCGTGGACTACGCGGCCATCCCCGGCTTCACCGCCACCACCGTGGCCGAACACAGCGGGCGCCTGGTCAGCGGCACGGCCGCCGGAGTGCCGGTGCTGGTGATGCAGGGGCGGCTGCATCCGTACGAGGGCCTGCCCTTCGCCGATCTGCTGCTGCCGACGGCGGTGCTGGCCTGCCTGGGCGTGCGCACCGTGGTGGTGACCAACGCCGCGGGCGGCCTGAACCGCTTCTACACGCCGGGTGACCTGATGGTGATCCGCGACCAGATCGACCTGCATCTGCACGATCCCCTGCGCGGCCTGCTGGCCGACCCCTGGGCGCCGCCGCCGGGGGCGGCGGGCGACGGGGCCGCCCGTCGGGCGCAGTTGGCGGCGATCGGGCGCAGCGGCGGCATCGCCGACCTCTACGACCCGGATCTGGCTCGGGAACTGGTCGCCGCGGCGGCGGCCGTGGGCGTGCCCATGCACAGCGGCACCTACGCCAGCATGTACGGCCCCGCCTACGAGGCCAAGGCGGAGATCGGCCTGCTGCGCCGCCTGGGCTGCGACGCCGTCGGCATGTCGACGGCGCCCGAAGCCGTGCTGCTGCGCCGTCTGGGCCTGCGCACCGTGGGCCTGTCCTGCATCACCAATCCGGCGCGCGAGACCGGTCAGCCCGAGCTCTCGCACCAGGACGTGGTGGAGGTCGGCGCCATGGTGCGCGACCGCATCGCCAAGCTGCTGCTGGAGTTCCTGCCGCGCTGCGGTGCCTAGCCCCGGGTGAAGAAGTCGAAAATGCTGCCGAGGGTGCTCTGGTCCGCCTGGTAGAGCTCGGTGTAGCGGCAGCGGCCGCAGATCACCGTCGTGAACCGCTTGCTCTGGATGTCGAAGACCTTGGTCAGGAAGCCGCCGGTGGCACGGAACTCGCTCGTGTCGAACGTGCCGTTGCTGCACTTGGGGCAGCGGTAGCCGGAGGTCATGGGGGGCGCCTTTCGTCGGGGCCGTTCGGGGGACCCGCGAGCTACCCTGCCGACAGCCCGCGTATTCGGGCCCGGGCCACGGTCCGGTGGACATCCCAAAGAGGAGATGACATATTCTGTTTCGGATCCGAGCCTTGGTCCGAACCGTCAACCAGCCCCCAGCGGAGGAGATCCCATGCGACGCTACCTGGTCGCCGGCAACTGGAAACTGAACCTGGGCCCCCAGGCGGGCCGCGAGCTGACCGCGGGCGTCGCCCGACTGCTGCAGGGCCGCACCCTGCGCGGGGACGTGGTGGTCTGCCCGCCGTTCGTGACCCTGGCCGCGGTGGCCCCCCTGGCCCAGGGCGACCCGGTGCAGCTGGGCGCCCAGAACTGCGCGGCCCAGGACAAGGGCGCCTACACGGGCGAGGTCTCGGCCGCCATGCTGACCGAGGCGGGCGTGCGCTACGTGATCATCGGCCACAGCGAGCGGCGCCAGTACTTCGGCGAGCGGGACGACGACTTCGTGCGCAAGATCGACCTGGTGCACCAGGCGGGCCTGAAGGCCATCTTCTGCTACGGCGAGGTGCTGGACGAGCGCAAGGGCGGCCGGGCCCGGGCCGTGGTCGAGGCCCAGTTGAAAGGCGTGCTGCCCCGGCTCGAGGGCGCCAACGCCTACAACCTGGTGCTGGCCTACGAGCCGGTCTGGGCCATCGGCACCGGCGAGACGGCCACGCCAGAGATCGCCCAGGAGATGCATGCCCACTCGCGCGGCCTGGTGGCCGGGCTGCTGGGCGGCGAGACCGCCGCGGCGCTGCGCATCCTCTACGGCGGCAGCTGCAAGCCCGACAACGCGCACGAGCTGATCGGCCTGCCCGACGTGGACGGCGGCCTGATCGGCGGCGCCAGCCTCAAGCCCGCGGACTTCTGCGGCATCGTCGACGGCGCCGAAGCGGCCTGCGACGGATGACGACCCGAAAGGACCAAGGCATGACCAGGTTTTTGAACGCGGCGCTGCTGCTGGCGCTGGCCGTTGCCGCCCACGGCGGGACGGCTGCTGCCGCCCCCGTCTACGGCGAGGCCCCGCTGGAGCCCGCCTTCCACACCCTGCCGGCGAACTTCGAGCTGCTGCGGCTGGAGAACGGCCTCGAGGTGGTGCTGATGCGCAACCCGGCCCAGCCCATGGTCGGCATCTACACCCAGGTCAAGGTGGGCTCGGCCCGCGAGGACCAGCGCACCAGCGGCATGAGCCATATGCTGGAGCACCTGCTGTTCAACGGGACCGAGAAATGGGACCAGGAGGCGCTGTACGCCGAGACCGACCGCCTGGGCGCCTACAACAACGCCAACACCACCGACTTCTACACCAACTTCATGACCGTGCTGCCGGCGACCGACCTGGCCGCGGGCCTCGAGCTGCAGAGCCAGATGCTCTTCCACTCGCTGATCCCGGCCGAAAAGTTCGCCAAGGAGCAGGGCATCGTCCTGGGCGAGATGGTGCAGGCCCGCGACTGGCCGGGCCGGGCGCTGGAGGTCACGCTGCGCAACGTGCTGTTCGCCGGCTCCAGCCTGGAGCTGCCGACCCTGGGCACCCGCGCCAGCATCGCCAACCTGCAGCGCGACGACGTGCATGCCTTCTACCGCGCCTGGTATGTGCCCAACAACATGGTGCTGACCCTGGCCGGCAACTTCGAGCGCGACGAGGCCGTGGCCCTGTTGGAGGAGCACTACGGCGCCGTCGCGCCGGGCACGGTGCCGACGGTGGCGCTGGTGCCGCTGCGGCCCATCGAGCAGACCCGAGCCTTGACCCGCCGGGCCGGCGACCAGCGCACCGTCGCCCTGGCCTTCGAGGCCCCCACCTGGGGCCTGGCCGACTTCTACCCGTTCCTGGTGCTGACCGAACTGCTGACCCTCGAGGGCAGCGGCCTGCTGACCCGGGTGCTGGAGCCCCTGGACGCGGCCGTGCGGCCGGAGGTCGGCCTGTGGTGGGAGAAGGCGCCGGGCTTCGGGCGCCTGGTGGTGCAGTTCACCCTGCCCGAGGGCGTCGACCCGGGCCAGTGCTACAGCCTGTTCCGGGACGCGGTCAGCGTGGGCCTGGAGCTGGGCGTGGCCGACGAGGACCTGGCCGGCGTGGTGAGCCTGGCCGAGACCTCGACCCTGCTCGAGCGCGAGCAGCTGCGCATGACCGGCATCTACGCCGCCGAGACCCTGGTGCAGGGCGGGGTGGACGAATTCGTGGGCTACCTGGACCACCTGCGCGCCGTGACCGCTGCCGACGTGACGCGCGTGCTGGACAGCTGGCTGCGCGACGTGCCCTGCCAGGCGGTACTGGTGGAACCCGTGCCGGAAGGCGCGGCCGCCGGCGACACCGCGTCCGCGGCTGCGACGGGGAACCCGCTGCCGATCGACCGGGCCGAGTTGGCCAACGGGGCGGTGCTGGTCTCGCAGACCAACCCCGACGGCGCGGTGATTGCCATCCACCTGGCGGTCCGCGGCCGCTCCATGTTGGACCGGGACAACGCCACCGCCGGCGCCCTGGACCTGGTGCACCGCCTGCTGGAGGAGGGCTACGCCGGCTGCGACGCCTCCTGTCTGGCCCGCGAGCTGCGCCGCCTGGGTGCCGTGGTCAAGAAGGTCGACGACGGTCGCATCCCCATGGACGACTACTACACCAACGGCCGTTTCAGCTTCATCCGCATCGAGGCCGCGGCCCAGCACGGGGCCGAGTTGATGGCACTGCTGACCCGTGAGATCCAGCACGCGGCCTTCGACCAGGATGCCTTCAACCGGGTGCGCGACGAGCGCGTGACCGAACTGCAGCGCCAGCAGGCCAGCGCCCGGGCCACCGCCAACCGCCTGCTGGCGCAGACCCTCTACGCAGACCACCCGCTCGCCCTGGAGCCCGAGGGCTCGGCGACATCGCTCCAGGCGCTGAACTTCAACCAGGTGCGGGTGCTGTACCGGCGCGCCTTCTCCCCCGAAAACCTGGTGTTCGCCGTGGTGGGTCCGCTGGAGCACGCCGAGCTGGCGCGGATCATCGAGCAGAACCTGGCCGGACGCGGGCGCCCGTCCCCCGGCCTGCCTCCCCTGGTGCCGACCGCGGCGCCGGCCGAGGTCACCGCCACCGTGGGCGGCCAGCTGGCGGCGTTGCGCCTGGGCGCGGTCCTGGCGGTTGCGCCCGCCGACGCGGCGGCCCTGGACCTGGCCGTGGCGGTGCTCAACGACCGCATCGCCATGGACCTGCGCGAGACCCGGGGACTGAGCTACAGCACCGGCAGCGCCCTTGACGTGCACGGGGACCATGCCGTGTTCGAGGCCTGGCTCAACCCGCCCCGGGAGCGCCTGGACGAGGGGCGGACCGCCCTGCGCCAGGCGGTCACCGGCTACGACCCGGCGACCGTGACCCAGCAGGAGCTGGACCGCATCCGCAGCGCCTGGGCCGGGCGCCTGATGATGCGCCGCCTCTCGTCCATGGGACAGGCCTACTACCTGGCCATGGCCGAGCTGGACGGCGACCTGGGCGGCTACCTGGAGGCGGTGCAGCGGCTGGAGGCCGTGAGCCTGGCCGACCTGCAGCGGGTCGGCGCCCGCTACCTGGCGGCCCTGCCCCTGGTCGAGGTGGTGGTCGACTGACCCGCCCGCGGACCGCTCTTGCCCCCGACCGGGTCCCTTGGCTATCCTGCCGGGGACCCGGTCGCACCTGATCTCCCGCCGACGAGGTGATTCCCGATGTGCCAGCGTCTCTGCCTGATCCTGTTGCTCGCGGTCCTGCCGTCCCTGGCCGTTGCCGCCGCGCCGCCGGTGATCCATCACACCGCCGACGTGGTCCTCGACACCGGGACCCACGAAGTGCGGATCTACGACCGTCTGACCCTGCCGGCGGGGTTGGCCAGCCTGACCGTGGGCGCGGGCCTGACCATCCAGGAGCTGGATCCGGCGCCGCCGTCGTACGTCCCGCAGAAGGTGGAGGACGAGCAGGGTGCCCGGCAGGTGATCGATCTGGCCGCGCTGGGCCTGGATCAGGGCGGCCAGCTGGCGGTGCGCCTGGTCGGTGTCTTCCACCAGCCCACCGACCAGGTGACCTTCTCCCGCGAGAACGTGGGCGGCGAGATCACCGCCACCATCGGCGACGAGGGCATCTACCTGTCCGCGGGCGCGGGCTGGCTGCCGGCCGCCGACGGGGCGATGGCGAGCTTCGACCTGACGGTGCGGGTGCCCGAGGGCTTCGTGAGCGTGACCCAGGGCCGGCGCGAGGAGATCGCGCCGCACATCACCCGCTGGGTGGCCGACCAGCCCAGCGACGGCCTGAACCTGGTGGCCAACCGCTTCGTGGTCCACGAAGAGCCGGTGCGGGACGGCGTGACCGCCTACACCTTCTTCCTGGAGGACGACGCCGACCTGCGCGCCACCTACTTCGAGCGCACCCGGGCCTACGTCGCCATGTACGAGGAGATGATCGGCGCCTATCCCTACGCCAAGTTCGCCACGGTGGAGAACTGGTTCCCCACCGGCTACGGCATGCCGGGCTGGACCCTGCTGGGCAGCCAGGTGCTGCGCCTGCCCTTCATCCCCACCACCAGCTTCGGCCATGAGATCGCCCACAACTGGTGGGGCAACTCGGTCTTCGTCGAGGTCGAAAGCGGCAACTGGTGCGAAGGCCTGACCAGCTGGTGCGCCGACTACCACTACAAGGAACTGGAGTCGCCCGAAGCGGCCCGCGAGTACCGGCGCAACCTGCTGAAGGACTACTACGCCTACGTGCGCGACCCGGCCGCCGACTTCGCCCTGCGCGACTTCGCCAGCCGCCACAGCGCCGCCACCCGGGCCGTGGGCTACGGCAAAAGCATGATGGTCTTCCATATGCTGGATCGTCGGCTGGGCCGCGAGGCCTTCCTGCAGGGGCTGCAGCGGATCTACGCCGAGCACCGGTTCACGGCGGCCTCGTGGGACGATTTCCTGGCGGTCTGGGCCGGGGCCGGCGCATACGATCCCGCCGCCTTCGCGGCCCAGTGGCTGGACCGGGCCGGTGCTCCGGTGCTGGCCCTGGGCGCGGTCGAGTTCCGGGATGACGAGGTCAGCTTCGTGCTGCAGCAGGCGGCACCCGTCTACGACCTCGGCGTGCCGGTGCGCGTCGAGACGAAGGACGGCGCCGTCATGCATGAGGTGCATCTGGCCGCCGCCGAGCAGCGCTTCACCCTGCCGGCGGACCGGCCGTTGCGCCTGGTGGTGGACCCGGACTATGACCTGTTCCGGCGCCTGCATTTCCAGGAGGTGGAACCGACGGTCAGCCAGGCCCTGGCCGAGGAGGTGCCCAACGTGGTCTGCGGCGACACCGCCCTGGCCGCCGCGGCCCGCGGTTTCGGCGAGGGCTTCACCGACGGGCGCTACTTCAACTTCCTGGACAGCGGGCTGCCGCCGACCGACCTGCCGCGGGGCACGTTCCAGTCCAACCTGGTGATCAACCCGGAACCCCCGGTGGCCGAGCAGTACCGGCGGCCGGAACTGGCGATCGCCGGCACGACCCTGGTGCTCGAGGGCAAGCGCTACAGCCTGGACCAGTACGACCTGGTCTACGCCGCGGCCAATCCGAGCCAGCTGGACGTCACCGACCTGGTGGTGCTCTGCGGCTCGCCCGAGCGCCTGGCGGCCCTGGGTGGGCGGCTGGGCCATTACGGCAAGTACAGCTGGCTGCTGCTGCCGGTGGGCCAGGGCCGGGTGCTGCGCGGCAACTGGGCGGCGGCGACCTCCCCCCTGGCCGCGGCCCGCTAGGCGAATCGGGGGGCACCAATGGTCGTCGCTTGTGTTACAATGGGCCTGGATGGACAGGGGGTCCGGCCCAGGCGGTCGACCCCTTTCGCGACGCCGACGGACCCGCCGCCGGCAAGCGGCGGCGGTACCGGCAACTCCGGCAGGACTCACGAGGCATCCATGGGCGGCAATCTCCACCTCGACTCCCGATTCCCCTGTCGCCGGGCTGCGGCCCTGTTGCTGGCGGCGTTGCTCATCCTGGGCACGGGCGGCTGCGGGGACGATGACGACAACGTCATCACCCCGGGCCAGCCGGGCTGGACCACCATCCTGGAGCCCGAGTACACCAACCGCGCCGTGTGGGGCGTCTCGGCCGGCCGCTTCTTCGTCGCCACCGAGAAGGGTGTCATCCGCCGCTACTGGGACGGCGAGCTGACCACCTGGAACATCGATTACGCGGTGAACCTGCGCGCCCTGTGGGGCGACGCCGCCGACGACGTCTGGGCCGTGGGCGAGGGCGGCACCTGCCTGCACTTCGACGGCACGGCCTGGACCGTCTTCTACCCCGGCACCTACGTGGACCTGCTCGGGGTGTGGGGCACGGGTCCGTCCAACGTGATCGCCGTCGGCGACGACGGCGTGATCACCCGCTTCGACGGCGCCCGCTGGCAGAGCGAGGACAGCGGCAGCGACCTCACCCTTTACGGCGTGTGGGGCTCGGCGGCGAACGACGTCTGGGCCGTGGGCCGGGCCGGGGCCATGCTCCGTTTCGACGGCACGGCCTGGAGCGCGCAGCCGCTGGTCACCGACAACGCCCTGGACGCGGTCTGGGGCTACGGCGCGGACGAGGTCTACGCGGTCGGCTCGCTGGGCACGGTCCTGCGCTTCGACGGGACCGGCTGGACCGGCGAACCCACCGACACCGTGGACCGCCTGTGGTCGGTGTGGGGCCTGCCGGGCACGCCGCCGGTGGCCGTGGGTGCCAACGGCACCTACCTGACCCGCAACCCCGACGGCACCTGGTCCGGCCGCACCATCGCCGAGGGCCGCTACCTGTACGGCCTCTGGGGCGACGGCGACAGCGCGCTGCTGGTGGTGGGCTACAACGGCCTGGTCATGCGCCTGGCCGACCCGGCCTGGCAGGTGATCAACGATGGCCGCACCCACTGGCTGCAGTCGGTGTGGACCGACGGCTGCGACCGGGTCATCGCCGCGGGCAAGCAGGGCGTGCTGCTGGAGAGCCAGGACGGCGGCTGGCAGGACGTGGCGCCGCAGATCGGCGAGGTCGACTACGCGGACGTCTGGGGCCCAGAGCCCGGCGACTGGTTCGCCGTCGGCACCGGCGGCGTGATCGTGCGCCACCGCAACGGCCATCCCTGGTCGGTGTGGCGCCTGCAGTCCCAGGCCAACCTCGAGGCGGTCTGGGGCACCAGCGCCGGCAACGTCTACGCGGTGGGACAGGACGGCACCATCGTCCACTTCGACGGCGACAGCTGGGAGAACATGCCCAGCGGCAGCGACGTCTCGCTGCTGGACGTGCACGGCCGCTCGGCCACCGACATCTGCGCCGTCGGCCTCGGCGGCACCGTCCTGCACTTCAACGGCATCATCTGGCGCACCCTGGACACCGGGCGCACCGAGGCCCTGTACGGGGTCTGGTGCCGCACCGGGGGCGAGACCATCGCCGTGGGCGAGAGCGGCCTGGCCCTGCGCAACGCGGGCACGCCCTGGCTGGGCACGCCCTGGACGCCGATGCCCGTCGGCACCGATTTCTCGCTCTACGCCGCGGCCGGCGACCTGGACGGCAACGTCTACGCGGCCGGCTACAACGGCGTGGTGGCCCGCTACGACGGCACGTCCTGGGACGTGCTGACCACCGGCAGCCACGATCGCCTCAACGGCGTGCACATCGGCCCCTGCGGCGACATCTACGCCGCCGGCATGTGGGGCGTCATCCTGCGCTACGGCAACTGAACCACAAGAACGGGAGTGACCATGGGGAAGCTTGACCAACTCCAGCCCTCCGCTGTCTGGCGGATCTTCGAACAGATGAGCGCGGTGCCCCGCGGCTCCGGCGCCGAGACCGCCGTCCAGGCCATGTTCAAGGCCTGGGCCGACCAGCGCGGCCTGGCCTGGAAGGAGGACAAGGTCGGCAACCTGCTGATCTCGATCCCCGGCAGCCCCGGCTGCGAGCAGGCCGCGCCCGTGCTGATCCAGGGCCACGTGGACATGGTCTGCGAGAAGAACGCCGCCACGAAGCACGACTTTACCGTCGATCCCATCAAGCTGACGATCGAGGGCGATTGGGTCACCGCCGTGGGCACGACCCTGGGCGCGGACAACGGCATCGGCTGCGCCATGGGCCTGGCCGTGGCCGACGAGCCCAGCCTGCAGCACGGCCCGATCGAGGTGCTGCTGACGGTGGACGAGGAGCGCGGCCTGACCGGCGCAGCCAACGTGGGCAAGGGCTTCTTCAGCGCGCGCACCATGATCAACCTGGACAGCGAGCAGGACGACGCCATCTTCGTCGGCTGCGCCGGAGGCCGGGACACCCAATACGTGCTGAAGAACCGCGGCACCCGCACGCCCAAGGACTCGGTGGGCCGCAAGGTGTCCATCAGCGGGCTGCTGGGCGGCCACTCGGGCCTGGACATCCACAAGGGCCGGGGCAACGCCATCAAGATCCTCGGCCGGGCCCTGCTGGCGGCTGCCGGAGAGATGGACGTGCGCATCGTCGAGATCAACGGCGGCAGCATGCGCAACGCCATCCCGCGCGAGGCCGAGGCCAAGGTCGTGGTGCCGGCGGCCATGGGGCGCAGGTTCAAGCAGGTGGTCGACGCCATGCTCGGGCGCATCGCCGCCGAGGAGCTGGCGGATTCGGACCGCGGCTTCCAGTGGACGGTCAGCGCCGTGCAGGCCCCGCGCTGCCTCAGCCTCGAGAGCAGCCGGCGCATCCTGGACCTGGTCGCGGCGATCCCCAACGGCGTGCTGGGCATGAGCCGGGACATCGCCGGGCTGGTCGAATCCAGCTCGAACCTGGGCGTGATCAAGACCGACGGCGGCACCGTGCGCCTGGTGATCTGCAGCCGGTCTTCGGTGATGGCCACCCTCGACGGCATCGTGCGCCAGCACGCGGCCATCGGTGCCCTGGCCGGGGCCGAGACCAGCCAGCCCGAGGGCTATCCGGGCTGGAAGCCGAACCTGGCTTCGGCGGTGCTGGCGGTGACCCGGGCCCGCTACAAGCAGGCCTTCGGCGCCGACGCCGAGCTGCTGGCCATCCACGCCGGCCTGGAGTGCGGCCTGCTGACGGAGAAATACCCGGACCTGGACATCGTTTCGTTCGGGCCCAACATCACCGGCGCCCATTCGCCGGACGAGCAGGTGCAGATCAGCTCGGTGCAGAAGATCTGGAGCCTGTTCGGCGGTACCCTGCAGGATCTGGCCAAGGGCTGAGCCCTGGCCGCTCCCCGCGATCGAAACGGCCGGCGCAAGCCGGCCGTTTCGTTTTCCCCCACTGAAGAAAGTTCTGCCCAGGTTATCCCCAGCCCCATCCCCGGCCCGAATCGCGTGCAAAATAGTCCCGCTGTCCGCTAAGTCCTTGTCAGACACCATTCGTCCATATTGTGATCATTATGTAAGGAATATTCCAAAATGGACTCTACCCGGGTTATCCCCACATCTGGCCAACAGACTTCGCAACTGCCGCCCCGCGGTGGCCAAAGTCCTTGAAAACAGCCGTTTGGAGTGTTCCCGGCCTTGATTCGCCCTCCGGCTTGCCCCATCATGGTCGGACGGGTCCCGGACAACGTCCATCCGCAGGGAAAGGCTGGCAGCCATGGCGAAAATCGGTGAAGCGGGCAAGCGCGGGACGCAGGTCCGCTCCGACTGCTGGATCAAGATCGAGCTGGGCGCCGAACTGGGCGTCCGCATCGAGCTGCAGAGCAAGGTGGCCGGCATGTACGGCGAGCGGATCGCCGCCCAGATCCAGGAGGGCTGCCGGGTGTTGGGCGTCGACCACGCCACGGTGACCATCGAGGACCAGGGCGCGCTGCCCTACGTGATCGCCGCCCGCCTGGAGACGGCGGTGCGCCGGGCGGGGGTGCAGCCCGAGGCCGAGTACCTGCCGCCGCGGGCACCCGGGGCGAACGTCCCTACCAGCCGCGAGCGCCTGCGCCGCAGCCGTCTCTACCTGCCCGGCAACGAGCCCAAGTTCCACGTCAACGCCGGCCTGCATGGTCCGGACGGCTTGATCCTCGACCTGGAGGACTCGGTGGCCCCGGCGGAGAAGGACGCCGCCCGCGCCGTGGTGCGCAACGCCCTGCGCGCGGTGGATTTCCGCGGCGCCGAGCGCATGGTGCGCATCAACCAGGGCGAGCGCGGCCTGGAGGACCTGGACTGGATCGTGCCCCACAACTGCCACCTGGTGCTGATCCCCAAGGTCGAGGACCCCGAGCAGGTGCGCGCCGTGGACCGGCGCATCGCCGCCCTGCGCCAGCAGCACGGGGTGCGCGGCGAAATCCTGCTGATGCCCATCATCGAGTCGGCCCTCGGCGCCTGGAAGGCCTACGAGATCGCCGCCGCCAGCCCCAATGTGGTGGCCCTCGCGATCGGCCTGGAGGACTACACCGCCGACATCGGCGCCCAGCGCACGGCCGAGGGCCGCGAGTCGTTCTGGGCCCGGGCCCAGGTGCTCAACGGCGCCCGCGCCGCGGGGGTGCAACCCATCGACACGGTGTTCAGCGATGTGGCGGACATGGAGGGGCTGCGGCAGAGCTGCCTCGAGGCCAAGAGCCTGGGCTTCGTGGGCAAGGGCTGCATCCATCCGCGCCAGGTGGCGGTGGTGCACGACGCCCTGGCCCCGGACCAGGCGGAGATCGACAAGGCCAGGCAGATCGTGCTGGCCTACGAGGAGGCCGAGCGCCTCGGCCTGGGCGTGGTCAGCCTGGGCAGCAAGATGATCGATGCGCCGGTGGTCAAGCGGGCCCGCACCACCGTGGCCCTGGCCCTGCAGGTGGGGCGGCTGGACGAGGGCTGGCGCGGAGAAGCGGGCGCATGAGCGGGTTGTTCAGCGAACGGGTCGCGCAGGCGGTCGCCATGTTCGAGGGCGGCTACAGCTGCGCCCAGGCCCTGCTGGCCACCTACGGACCGGACCACGGCCTGGACCGGGAGACGGCATTGAAGGTGGCCTCGCCCCTGGCCGGCGGCCTGAGCCGCACCGATGGGCCCTGCGGCGCGGGCACCGGAGCGCTGTTGGTGCTGGGGCTGGTGCTGGGGCCGACCGCGCCGGACGACGACTTCGGGCGCGACCGCATTCGCCGTCTTTCGCAGGAATTCCTGCGCCGCTACGCCGCGAGCCGCGGCTCGACCCTGTGCACCGACATCCTGGGCCACAACCTGTCCCTGCCCGGCGTGGCCGAGCGGGTCAAGGCCGAGGGCCTGAGCAAGGAACCGTGCCCTGAGGCCGTGCGCGCGGCCGCCGAGATCCTCGAAACGCTGCTCCAAGGAGAGCTCCCATGACGAAGATGGTGCAGAACGCCGCCGGCCGCCTGGTGCCGGTCGAGATCAACGGCGCCGCGGCCGTCCCCTACCAGGGCGTGGGCCGGCACAAGCCCACCGGCCGCAAGGCGGCCCCGCCCATCCGCAGCTGCAACGACTACCCCGCCGACGGCAACAAGGTGGTCGACTCCATCAAGACGGCTCTGCGGCGGGCGGGGCTTCGCGACGGCATGACCATCGGCAGCCACCACCACCTGCGCAACGGCGACTTCGTGGCCAACGCCGTGTTCGCCGCCGCGGCCGAGCTGGGGGTCAAGGACCTGCGCTGGTTCCCCAGCGCCAGCTTCCCGGTGCACGCGCCGCAGATCGCCCACCTCGAGAGCGGCCTGCTGCACCACATCGAAGGTTCGATGAACGGCCCCCTGGGCGACTACTGCACCGCGGGCAAGATGCGCGGCATGGCCGTCCTGCGCAGCCACGGCGGCCGCTGGCAGGCCATCCAGGACGGCGAGGTGCACATCGACATCGCGGTGATCGCCGCGCCCACGGCCGATCCCTTCGGCAACGCCACCGGTGATCGCGGGCCCACCGCCTGCGGCCTGCTGGGCTTCGCCCTGGCCGACAGCCTGTACGCCGACCACGTGATCGCGGTCACGGACAACCTGGTGCCCTTCCCCTGCATCCCCTGGCAGATCCAGGGCAACAACGTGGACCAGGTGGTGGTGATGGACTCGATCGGCGACGCGGCGAAGATCGTCTCGGGCACCACCGAGATCACCAAGTCGCCCGACCGCCTGCTGATCGCCGAACTGACCGCGCGCTTCTGCGACGAGGCGGGCATCGTCAAGGACGGGTTCAGCTTCCAGGCCGGAGCCGGCGGCACCGCCCTCTCGTTCGCGCTCTTCCTGCGCGACATGATGCGCGAGCGGAAGATCAAGGCGCGCTTCGTGCGCGGCGGCTCGACCCAGTACCTGGTGGACATGCTGCAGGAGGGCCTGACCGACTACATCCTCGACGGCCAGACCTTCGACCTGGACGGCGTGCGCTCCATGCGCGAGAACCCGGGCCACGTCAACACCTCGCCCTTCACCAGCTACAACTGGCACGGCAAGGGCAACTTCGCCTCGCTGCTGGACGCGGTTGTGCTGGGCGCCACCGAGGTCGACGTGGACTTCAACGCCAACGTCGTCACCCACAGCGACGGCCGCCTGCTGCACGGCATCGGCGGCTGGCAGAACTGCCTGGCCAGCAAGTGCACCATCCTGCCGGTGCCCAGCTTCCGCGACCGCATCCCGGTGCTGGTGGACAAGGTGACCACCCTCTGCGGCCCCGGCGAACTGATCGACGTGATCGTCACCGAGCGCGGCATCGCCATCAACCCGCTGCGCCAGGACCTGATCGCGAAGCTGCGCGGCTCGAGCCTGCCCATCCGCGACATCCGCGAGATCAAGCGCGAGGTGGAGGAGATCGTCGGCGGACCGCCGGCGCCGCCGGTCCTGGGCGAGAAGGTGGTCGCGGCCATCAAGTGGGTGGACGGGACGGTGATTGATTCGGTGCGGGAGGTGAAGGGATAGGGGGGTGGCGGTGCGGGCGATGTACTTCCGCGGTAGAAACTGCTATTCTGAGGAACGAAGCGGAAATTTCGGGAGGTTGAGTGGTGGAAGCCCTTGCAATAGACAAGCTGATCGAAGTCTGTCGGTCGCATGGCACCCGTCGGGTCTCACTGTTCGGGTCTTTCGCACGAGGTGATGCGGGACCCGGTAGCGACGTCGACGTCCTGGTGGAATTCACCAGACCCACCGGCCTCATGGCTCTCGTCAGGCTGGAGCGCGAACTCTCCGCGGCGCTCGGTCGGCCGGTCGACCTGCTGACCGAAGAGGCCATTAGCCCTCATCTCCGCGAAGAAATCATGCAGTCCCAGCAGGTTGTCTATGAAGACGCGGGATAATCGCCTTTTCCTGCAGCACATGCTCGAGGCCATCGCCACGATCGGTGAGTACCTGGCCGAATTGGACGAAGCTGGCTTTCGTCAGTCTGGTTTGCACCAAGACGCCGTTATTCGGCAGATCCAGATCATCGGGGAGGCCGCCAAACGGGTCTCCACCGACCTCGCCTCCCAGTATCCTGATATCCCCTGGCGGGACGTCGCCGGTATGCGAGACAAACTCATCCATGACTACTTCGGTGTCGACGTGGGCATGGTCTGGACCACGGCAAGCGAGGATCTGCCTGCTCTAGGTCAGCAGTTGTCGGAAGTCCTTGAGGGCTTGTAGCGAGAGATATCCATCAAGCGATTGCAGCTGACAGGGCCGCCAGTCACGCGGTCTGCGCTACGCTAATAGTGTGCCGATCCTAGGAGCGGGATACGTTGCCAACAAAGCGAGCAATTTGCGTTGTCCTGATCGCGGCCATGATTTCGGGCTGCTCCTCGTATCGGTATGGTGTCCTGCCCGGGGCGGCGAAGAGCCCCGACGCGGACCAGCAGGTGGTGACGCTGCACTCCGATGTCCGGGTGATGCTGCGGGACCAATCGGAAGTATCCGGAAAGGTTTCCCGGGTGAGTGAATCGGAGCTGGTCCTCACGAAGGCGGGCAACTACGGGGTCGAAGAGTTGGTCATTCCGGCCGCAGATATAGAGTTCATACTCGTCTCATATCTGTCGTCAGGCGACAAGGTCGCGATGTATTCGCTTGTCGGCTTGGTCGCGTTGGTGGTCGTCGGAGCGGTGGCGATCAGCGAGGGATTTGACGGCGCGCAACTGGATTAGGGAACCGGGGACCCTGCCGGCCCCGCGCTGCTAATGGATATCGTAGCGGAAAAGCCCCCCCGGGGGGCCCCTCAGGCGCCCGGGCTGCTATAGACCGGCCAACAAAGGGGACCACGATGCGCCATACCCTGCTGATCCTGCTCGTGCTGGCCTCCGCCGCCAGGGCCCAGACCTACGAGGACTGTCGCAACGCTGTCGGTATCTTCTCGCATAACCCAGCCGGGCCCTACGATACGTGCTACTCGGGAGTTCCGGGCATCGTTTCGCTCTACGTCGTTGCCATCTACCCCCACAGCTGGGACCGGAACGCCGCACTGGGCACCGTCGGCGGCTACGAACTGCGGGTGGTCTTGCC
The DNA here is from genome assembly GCA_963848505.1 of Candidatus Krumholzibacteriia bacterium. Lineage (GTDB taxonomy): Bacteria > Krumholzibacteriota > Krumholzibacteriia > LZORAL124-64-63 > LZORAL124-64-63 > JACZKN01. The sequence continues at coordinate 110,614 of CAWKEB010000003.1, forward strand.
CGCGGGGGTGTTCCTGATTGAGACCACGCTGCCCACGTCGGCCACCAACGCGCTGGTGGCGCCGGATTTCCGGGTGACGGGGTCGTTGCCCATCGTCAACGACCGGTGCCTGCTGGCCACGCTTTCGATCGGCGTCTTCTCGCTGATGGAAAACTACATCTACCTGGCACCACCGACCGACGGCGCCGCCATCCCCGGCCACATGGCCATTCTCGACGCCGACGACGGCAACGCCGCCGCCATGGCCTTCCCCCTCGGCGGCGAATACGCGGACCCGGTCTTCGCGTTCTGGCCGTATCTTTGCTATGGGCAGCACCCTTGGTTCGAACTCTGCGCCGACGTCATCCCGACCCGCGTGACGGGATTCGGCTCCGTCAAGGCCCTCTATCGTTGACCGGTCGCGGGACCCGCCCGGTTGCCGATCCCTGACGCCGTTGTAACATGTCGGCGTCCGCCACTAGCCTCATTTTCACCCCATTACCATACATCGGGACCTGGGTCCCGTAGATAGTAGGTTCGCCATGGGCCGGAACCGGCTGGAAGCGTTCAGCGACGGCGTGATCGCGATCATCATCACCATCATGGTGCTGGAGCTGAAGGTCCCGCACGGCGCCGGCCTGGAGGCCATTGCGCCCCTGCTGCCGGTGTTGTTGAGCTACGTCCTGAGCTTCATCTATCTTGGCATCTACTGGAACAACCATCACCACATGCTGAACACCGTGCGGACCGTGACCGGCGGCATCCTGTGGGCTAATCTCCACCTGCTGTTCTGGTTGTCGATTATCCCGTTCGCCACCGGGTGGATGGGCGAGAATCATTTCGCCGCGGCGCCCTGCGCCGTCTACGGCGCGGTCCTGTTGATGTCCGCCATCGCCTACTGGATCCTGCAGCGTTTGATCATCGCGTCCCAGGGGCCGGATTCGCTGCTGGGCAGGGCCGTCGGCGGGGACTGGAAGGGGAAGATGTCGCCGATCCTCTATGTCGTCGGCATCGCCGCCGCCTTCTGGTCGCCCTGGGTCTCGGTCGGCGTCTACGTGGCCGTGGCGTTGGTCTGGCTCGTACCGGACCGCCGGGTCGAAACCGTGATGGCCCGGGAGCAGGGCTGACCAGCACCCGGGCCTAAGGGCTACTCCATCAGCACGCGAGGCAACGGATGCACATCTCGACTTTCTTCGACGATCTCAACACCCGGGCCCACGGCTGCCTGGCCGCCCTGCTGGAGCACTGCCGCGCCCTCAGCCCCGACGAGTTGAACCGGGAACTGGACGGCTTCGCCTACCCGACGGTGCGCCTGCAGCTGCACCACGTGATCGGCGCCCAGGAGTACTGGATCGGCGTGCTCCAGGGTCGTGTCGATGCCGACTTCGACGACGCGGCCTACCCCGGCGTCGACGAACTGGAGGCCTGGCGGGTGCGGGTCGCCGCCGCCACCGCCATCTACCTGCACGGCGCCGATGACGCCGAACTGGACACCGCCCGCCCCATGGCCACCTGGGGCGGACGCACCCAGACCCTGGTTCCGGCCCAGGTGTTCATGCGCACCCTGACCCACTTCTTCCATCACCAGGGCCAGGTGACGGCCATGTGCCGGCTGCTGGGCAAGCCGGCGACGGGGCTGGACTGGCCGCTGGGCTGAGCGCCGGGCGGCCGTCTCGCCGAGCCCCTGGTCGGTCGCTACCGCAGCATCTGCCACAGGTAGGCATAGGTCAGCGCCCACATGTAGGCCCGCTGGTTCAGGTTCGCGGCCACGCCGTGCCCGCCCTCGGTGTTCTCGTAGTAGTACACGGGCTTGCCCATGTCGCTCATCTTCTTGACCATCTTGCGGGCGTGGGCCGGATGCACGCGGTCGTCCCGGGTGGAGGTCGCGAAGAACACCTGCGGGTAGTCCGTGTTCTTGTCCAGGTTCTGGTAGGGCGACCAGGACTTCATGTACTCCCAGTCGTCGGTGTCGGGGTTGCCGTACTCGCCCATCCAGCTCGCGCCGGCCAGCAGCTTGTTGTAGCGCTTCATGTCCAGGAGCGGCACCTGGCAGACCACGGCGTTGAACAGCTCTGGCCGCTGGGTGAAGGCCGCCGCCCACCAGCAGGCCGCCGTTGGAGCCGCCGGCGATGCCCAGGTGCTCAGGCGAGGTGACCTTGCGTGCGATCAGGTCCTCGGCCACGGCGATGAAGTCGTCGAAGCAGTGCTGGTGGTTCTCTTTGACCCCGCCCTGGTGCCAGCGCGGGCCGAACTCGCCGCCGCCGCGGATGTTGGCCAGCACGTAGACGCCGCCCTTCTCCACCCAGGCCGCGCCGGTCGAGCCCGAGTAGCCGGGCTTCATCGAGACCTCGAAGCCGCCGTACCCGTAGAGCATCGTCGGGTTCGTGCCATCGGCCTGGAAGTCCTTGGGCAGGATCATGAAGTAGGGGATCCTGGTGCCGTCGGCCGAAGTCGCCTCGTGCTGGACGACCGTCATCCCGGTGGCGTCGAACTGCTCAGGCGTGGTCTTGATGCGCTCGGGCTGCCCGCCGGGCCTCACCAGGTAGAGGCTCGGTGGGGTCAGGAAGTCGTTGTAGGTGAAGAAGAAGGTGTCGTCGACGTCGCTGGTCGAACCGATGCCCACGGTGCCCAGGCCGGGCAGGGCGATCTCCTCGCGGGTCCACTCGCCCTCGGCCGGGGTCAGGCGGTAGAGCCGGCCGCTGACGTTGTCCAGGGTCGAAATCAGCAGGTGGTTGCGGGTGGTGCGCACGCCGTCGAGGGAGACGCGCTCCGAGGGCTCGAACAGCACCTTGAAGTCGCGGTCGCCGGCCAGGAAGGCGTCCAGGCCGATGGCCAGCAGCGCGTCCTGGGTGTAGGTGCGGCCGCCGACCTCCCAGTCCGAGCGCAGCGAGACCAGCAGGTGCTCCTTGAAGATCCCCTTCAGCTCGGCGTCGTGGGGGATGTCCACCTTCACCAGGCGGCCGTCGAGGATCAGGTAGGTGGTGCCGGTGTAGAAGGCGGGCGTCAGGGTGGCGAAGTGGTAGCGGCCCTCGGGCTGGACGCTGGTGTAGGCGCCGACCGAGACGTCCGTGGTCTTGCCTTCGAACACGGTGACGGCCTCGCTCATGGGGGTGCCCCGGGTCCAGGCCTTGACCAGCCGCGGGTAGCCCGACTCGGTCAGTGAACCCTCGCCGAAGTCGGTGCCCAGCCAGACGGTGTCCTCGTCCTGCCAGCCGACGCTGGATTTGGCCTCGGGGACCATGAAGCCGTCTTCGACGAAGGCCTTGGCCACGGCGTCGAACTCGCGCACCACCGCCGAGTCTCCGCCGCCCCGGGACAGGGTGATCAGGCAGAGGCGGGATTCAGGCTGCAGGAAATCGGCACCTTTCCACACCCAGTTCTCGCCCTCGGCCGCGGCCAGGGCGTCCAGGTCCAGCACCGTCTCCCAGACCGGCTCGGCCGTGACGTACTGGTCCAGGAAGGTGCGGCGCCACAGGCCGCGCACGTGCTCCGCATCCTGCCAGTAGTTGTAGAGCCAGGCGCCCTGCATGCTGACGGAGGGGATCCGATCGCGCGAATTGTAGATCTCCAGCAGCTTGGCGTGGATCGGCGCGAACTCGGGCACCGCCTCCAGCACGGCGGTGTCCTTGGCGCTGCGCTCCTTGACCCACTCGAGGGCCTTCTTGCCCTCGACCTCCTCGAGCCAGAGGTAGGGGTCCTTGTCCTGGGCAGCCGCGGCCAGGGGCAGGGCCACCAGGAGGACGAGCATCAGGGCAAGCAGCAGCATGGCCGTGGTTCGGGGGCGCATGGATCTCTCCTTGGCAGGCGTTCCGGGTCAGGGGTCTGGGCACCGGGCATGGTACCAGATTCGGCGGCCGAACGAAGCAGGGAATGGTGCCTGCGGGCTGGGCGCCAAAGAAGAGTTGCCCTATGCTGGATCCGGGCGGTCAGGTGGGCCGCGCCAGGTCGGCAGAAGGAGGGTGTTGTGCACCGATGCGGGGCCGGGAACGTGCCGGCGGCGATGCTCATGGTGCTGGCGGCCACGACGTGTTCGGCGGCGCCGCGCGACGACCTCGTCCCGGCCTACGCCCACAACGACTATGAGAATCATCACCCCTTGCAGGACGCCCTGGACCAGGGCTACCGGGGCGTCGAGGCCGACTTCTACCTGGTGGACGGCGAGTTGCGGGTGGCCCACGACCGCGACCGGACCCGCCCGGGGCGCACGCTGGAGTCCCTCTACCTCGATCCCCTGCGCGCCATCGTCGCACGCGACGGGTCGGTGCTGCCGGACGGCTCGATATTCCTGCTGAACATCGAGGCCAAGGAGGAGGGCCGCGCCTCCTACGACGCCATGTGCCGGGCGCTGGCCCGCTACCCGGACCTGCTGACGGTGGTGCGTGACGGCGTGGTGCAACCGGGACCGGTGCAGGTGGTGCTGGTGGGCTGGTTCCCGCCGCTGGCCGAACTGGCCGCCGAACCCGTGCGCTGGGTGGCCGTCCAGGCCCACTACCGCCAGTTGCCCGCCGACCACGCCGCGCTGCCGTCGGATCTGCTGAAGCTGATCACGGTGAAGTACCCGGACGAGTTCGACTGGGACGGCCACGATCTGCCGCCGCCGGAGTTCACCCGCCAGCTGGCGCGGATCCGGGCGGACACCGACGCCGTGCCCGGCCGCCTGCTGCGGGTGTTCCAGGTGCCGCGGCGTGAGGCCTGCTACGCGGCGCTGCTGGAAGGCGGGGTCGACCTGATCGGCACCAAGACCCTCGGCCGCAGCCGCAAGCTGCTGCTGGACTGCCTGGAGAACGCACGATGAGCCTGCAGGAGGAACATCCCCTGGCCTGCCCCTGCTGCGGCCAGATCAACTGGGTGCTGATCGACTGCACCCTCGGCCGCCAGTCCTACGTCGAGGACTGCCAGGTCTGTTGCCGGCCCATGGTGCTGGACGTCGAGACCGCCGACGGCGAGGTGCTGCGCCTGGAGGCGCGGCCGGAGAACGACTAGCTCCCGCGCCGGCCTAGAGCCCGATCAGCAGCGACTCCGAGCAGAAGCCCGGCCCCAGCGCCGAGATCAGGCCGTGCCCGCCGCGCCCGGTGCCGTGCTGGCGCAGATACCGCTCCAGCACGAACAGCACCGTCGCCGAAGACATGTTGCCGAAGTCGCGCAGCACGCCACGGGAAAGTTCGAGCTGCTGCGGCACCAACCCCAGCGCCGCTTCGTAGGCTTCCAGGACCTTGGTGCCCCCCGGATGCAGCAGGAAGGCGTCGACGTCGCCCAGGCCCAGGCCGTGATCGCCCAGGAAGGCGCCCACGTCCTCGCGCGCCGTGTCGGCGACGATGTCGGGGATGCGCTGGGCGAACACCACCTGCAGGCCCTGCTGCAGCACCGTCCAGCCCATGACGTCCAGACTGTCGGGGTAGAAGCGGCTGCGGGTGCCGAGGATCGGCAGGCCCGGGCCGGCCGCCTGGTCGCCCTCGACCACGACCGCCGCCGCGCCGTCGGCGAACAGCGCGGTCGCCACCAGGTTGGCCTTGGAGTCGTCCTCGGGCATGAAGGTCAGGCCGCACAGCTCGGTGGCCACCAGCAGCACCCGCTGGTCGGGGTGGCCCAGCGCGTGGTGGTGGGCGTGGGACAGCCCCGCCGCGCCGCCCGCGCAGCCCAGGCCCCAGATCGGCGCGCGGCGCACGTCATGGCGCAGACCCAGCTCGTTGATCAGCCGGGCGTCGATCGACGGCGTGGCCAGTCCCGTGGTGTTGACGTAGAGGATGAGGTCGATGTCGGTGGCCGCCAGTTCCGCCTGCGCCAACGCGGCGCGGGCGGCCTGGGCCGACAGGCGGGTGGCCTCGCGCACATACAGGGCGCTCTTTTCGGCCAGGTCGTGGGGCTCCAGGAACCAGTCCACCGGCGCCGCGAAGTGGCGGGTGTCGATGCCCGAGTTGGCGAACACCGGCAGCAGGCGCTCGAGGTCGGGGATGCGCCCCGCGAAGAGCCTGCGCACGAACTCCCGGGCCAGGTCCTGGTCGATGCGGTTGGCAGGCACGGCGGTGGCGACGGCGCGGATCGTGGGCATGAGGGCCTCCCGGCGGCGGCAGGGTGAACTGAACATTCATAAATCAAGGTATAACAAGTCCTTGATTGCGGCACGGCCCCCGGTTAGGCTCCGCGCACCGGCACCTTGCCCGTGGCGGCAACCACTTCGCGACGCCAACCACCGCCCCGGTCAGGGGTGTTCGCTTGTACGAGGTGCGGATCATGACGGACAACAAGGAGATCACCGACCTCCTGGCCGAAGCAGTCAGGCTGGAAATGAACATCGGCAAGCTGTATGTTCGCTTCCACCAGTCGCTGCCCGACGACGGGGCTTTCTGGTGGCAGTTGGCCATGGAGGAGAAGAACCACGCGTCGCTGCTGCGCTCGGCCGATCAGATCGCGTCGGTGGTGCACGACTTCCCCGCCGGACTGCTGCCCGAACAACTGCAGGAGATCCGCGAACTCAACGCGCGGATCGAGGCGCGCATCGTCGCGGAGGCCGCCGCCCCGTCGACCCGCAACGCGGCCTTCGGCTTCGCGCTGGAACTGGAGCAGTCGTCCGGCGAGCTGCATTTCCAGACCTTCATGGAAACCGTCAGCACCGGCCAGCTTTCGCGGATCTTCCAGTCGCTGAACCGTGGCGACATGGACCACGCCCAGCGGCTGCGCACGTACATGCAGGAGCGCGGCATCAGCTGAGCGGCCGCGCGCGCCCATCCCCGGAGGGATCGCCATGTCGGCAACCAACAAGCAGATCGTGCAGGCCTACGTCGACGCCTTCAACCACGGGGACGTCGATGCCCTGGCCCACCTCTTCGCCCCCGACGCGCTGGTCCACGGCGTGCTCGGCGCCGGCGGGCTCGACGTGGTCCGGCCGATCTGGCGGGAGCTGATCGGCTGCTTCGCCATCAACCTCGAGGTGCAGGACCTCGTGGCCGAGGGCGACCTGGTGGCGGCGCGCTACCGGGAGCGGGGCCGTTCGGTGGCCTCGTTCCGCGGGGGGCCGGTCACGCGCCAGGCCTACGAGATCCCGGCCATGGAGTGGTTCGAGATCCGCGACGGCCTGATCCGCCAGCGCTGGGGGGCCCGGGACATGGCCGCCCAGTTCCGGCAGATGGGGCTGCAGCTGCCGGGCTGATCGCGGTCCTCCGCCCGCGACCGGACGGCTTTGCCAACCGCCAACGAAAGCGAAGACCATGCGCATCCCGAAGCCCCTCGTTTCCCTCCTGCTGCTCGGCTGCCTCCTTGGCGCCGGTGCGGCAGGCGCCCAGTCGCCGGCGGCCGGCACCCCGCCCACGGCCCTGGTCATCATCGACATCCAGGACTTCTATTTCCCGGGCGGGGCGCTGCCCCTGGTCGGGCCCGAAGCGGCCGGCGCCAACGCCGGCCTGGTGCTGGCGCGCTTCCGCGAGCGCGGCCTGCCCGTGTACCACGTGGGCCACAACGCCCAGGCCGGCAAGGAATTCCACGCCGAGGTGGCGCCGCTTGACGGCGAGGATGTGGTCTTCAAGAACGAGGTCAACGCCTTCCAGGACACCGACCTGCTGGACCGGTTGCAGAAGCGGGGCATCCTGCGCGTCGTGCTCTGCGGCATGCAGACCCACATGTGCCTGGAGGGTGCGGCCCGGGCGGCGGCCGACTACGGCTTCGAGGTCGTCGTCGTCGGCGACGCCTGCGCCACCCGCGACCTGAAGTACGGCGAGACGGTCGTGCCGGCGGCCGAGGTCCACGCGGCGACCCTGGCCACCCTCGATCGGGTCTATGGCCGGGTGATCGACACGCAGGCGGCCCTGGCCGAGTTCTGAGAGCCGGGTTGTCAACAGGAGGCATGGAGATGTCCAGACCGGCCACGGAACGCGCCTGTCAGATCTGCGGCAGCACACGGCGAGCCGACCTGAGACCCGGCGTCATCGTCCGTCCGGCCGTCGGCGAGATCATCGTCGCCGAGACCGGCCATTGGTCCGAGGACGGCTGGATCTGCAACGACGACCTCCAGGCCTATCGCCACAAGTACGTGCAGGGCCTGCTCCAGGCGGAGCGGGGCGAGCTGACCGACCTCGAGCACGAGGTCATCGAAAGCCTGCGCCAGCAGGAGATCCTCGCGCGCGATCCCGAAGTGGAACTCCTCGCCGGCCAGACCCTGGGCCAGCGCGTGGCCGACCGCATCGCCGGCTACGGCGGCAGCTGGCGCTTCATCGGCATCTTCGCCGGGGTGCTTTTCCTGTGGATCCTGGGCAACTCCCTGGTCCTGCTGTACCATCCCTGGGATCCGTACCCCTTCATCCTGCTGAACCTGGCCCTGTCCTGCCTGGCGGCGATCCAGGCGCCGGTCATCATGATGAGCCAGGGCCGGCAGGAGACCCGCGACCGGCTGCATGCCCAGCGCGACTACCAGGTGAACCTGAAAGCGGAGCTGGAGATCAGGCACCTGCACCAGAAGGTCGACCACCTGCTTTCGCACCAGTGGGAGCGCCTGGTGGAGATCCAGGAGATCCAGATGGAGCTGATCAACGAGATCCGCGGCCGCCACTGACCTGGGGGCCGACTGGCATCGCCAACCCACCAACCCGCCAACGGCGCACGAGGCGTCCATGCATCCCACCATCCTGACGGTGATCCTGCTCTGCTTCAGCAACGTCTTCATGACCTTCGCCTGGTATGGCCACCTGCGCGGCCTCTCGCACCGGAGCTGGCTGGTGGCGGCCCTGGTCAGCTGGGGCATCGCCTTCTTCGAATACATGCTGCAGGTGCCGGCCAACCGCATCGGCCACCAGGTGCTGAGCGTGGGCCAGCTGAAGATCCTGCAGGAGGTGATCACCCTCTCGGTGTTCGTGCCCTTCTCGGTGTACTATCTGCGGGAGAAGCCGACCCTGGACTACCTCTGGGCGGGATTCTGCCTGCTGGGCGCCGTCTTCTTCATGTTCCGCGCACGATTGGGGAGCGCATGAGACTCTTCGCCGTCATGCTCGGGGGCACCGCCGCCCGGGCCCACACCGAGCTGCACGACGTGGTCTTCGCCTGCGGCGCGGCCATCGAGGACACCTGGGAGCAGCTGCTGGACCTGTGGTTCGGCGCGCCGGACGGCCTGCACGTGGACTCGTGGGCGGCCCTCGACCAGGTCGACGGCCACCGGGTCATGCTGCGACCCGAGCCGCCGGCGGGGCCGGCCCGGCTCTGGTTCATCAACCTGGGCGCCTACCGGCCGCAGCACTTCGGCGAGCTGCATGCGGTGACCTTCCTGGTGGGCGAGGACGCGGCCGGGATCAAGGCCCGGGCCAAAGCCGCCCTGCTGCCGGGCAGCGACGAACTGCACACCGACGACCTGCACGAGGTCGACGACTGCCTCGAGGTGACCCGGGTGGGGGGCCTGCATGTGCACCTGGAAAAGGCTGCCGCCGGGGCGCCCGGCCCGGCCTTCATCAACGGCTGGCTGCCCCTGCCGCCGGCGGTGATCGCGGCCTGGAAGGCGCGGCCTTGATCGACCTGCTCGCGGCCACTCCCGCCGACGCGCGCCTGGGCCAGCTGGGCAACGAACAGCTGGTCGCCTGGCTGGAACGCGGCCTGCCGCTGGTGGACATCCGCCGCCCCTACGAATGGCAGGCCACCGGCGTGATCGCCGGCAGCCGCCTGCTGACCTTCTTCGACGAGCGGGGGCAGTTCGACCTGGACCGCTGGCTGGCGGAACTGGGGGCGACCGTCGGCCGCGACGATCCCTTCGCGCTGGTCTGCCGCCTGGGTCAACGCACGGACGTGCTGGGCCGCTACCTGGCCGGCGCCCAGGGCTTCAGCGGCGTGCACCACCTGACCGGCGGCATCGCCTGGTGGCGGGCTGCGGGGTTGCCGGTGGTGGCCGCCTGAGTCCGGGCTAGCAGGAGCGGATCGTCAGCACCGGGCACAGGGCGTAGCGCACCACCATCTCGGCCACCGAGCCGAAGACCATGTGGGCCAGGCCCGTGCGGCCGTGGGTGGCGATGAAGATGGCCCCGACCTGCTCGGCCTCGGCGAAGGCCAGGATCTCCTTGGCCGGGCGGCCCATGCGGATCTCCAGGCGCGGCGTGACCGAATCGTCCAGGATGCCGGAGGCGAAGCGCGCCAGGTTTTCGCGGGCCTCCTCCGCCACCTGCCCTTCGTAGGCCGTCATGTCGAAGTTCAGGTCCGCCGACTCGATGCGTGGCTGCGGCAGGTGCGGGACGGGCCGATGCACGTTCAACAGGATGATCTCCGTGCCGAACTTCAGGGCGAACTCGTTGGCCATCTTGAGGCCGCAGACCGACGGCTCGCTGAAGTCGGTCGGGCAGAGGATCGTCTTGAACGGGAACATCGTCCACCTCCGGGCGGCATCCTGCGGGATTGCGGATTGACAAGCGGGCCGTCGGGCGCCTCACTTGCGACGGGCACAATATAGCACAGCGGAGGCGACGGGTCATGGCGTTCTACTCGGATTTTGCCGGCAGCTACGAGGACATCTTCCCCTTCCGGGCCGAGGCCGCGGCCTTTCTCGACCGCTGGCTGCCGCCCCACGGACGTGTCCTGGACGTGGGCTGCGGCACCGGCAGCTACTGCCGCCACCTCGATGCCGGCGGGCGCTCCTGCGTGGGCATCGACCTGGACCCGGGCATGATCGACGAGGCCCAGCGCCTGCATCCGGCGGGGGACTTCCGCATCATGGGCATGCAGGAGATCGGCCTGCTCGGACACGGCCGCTTCGACGGGGTGCTCTGCATCGGCAACGTGCTGCCGCATCTGCCGGCGGCCGGCCTGGCGGGCTTCCTGGGCGCGGTGCGCAACCTGCTCAAGCCGGGCGGGATCTGGCTCTTCCAGACCGTGAACTTCGATCCGGTGCTGCAGCTGGACGAGTACGTCTTCCCGCCCATCCGCCCCGGCGACGGCGCGCTGGTGTTCCGGCGCCGTTACCTGGACATCGGGCCGGGCAGCCTGCGCTTCGAGACCCGGCTCGAGCGCGACGGCGAGGAGATCTTCAGCGGCGAGACGATGCTCTACCCCCGCACCAGCGGCGACCTGGCCGCCGGCCACCGCGCCGTGGGCTTCAAGCAGCGGGCCCACGTGGCGGACTGGTCAGGTCGGCCCTTCGTCTCCGGCGCCGCCGGGGGCAGCATCTTCGTCTGGGAAAGGACGTGAGCGTGGTGCGCATCCTGTTGATGGCCGGCCTGCTGGCGGTCGCGCAGCCGGCGGCGGCACGTTCGCCGCTGGCGGTGGGCGGGCACGTGGTCGCCGGCAGCATCGCCTTCTCCTCGGCGGGGGGCGAGTACTACGCCGACGACGCCGGCAACCGCACCCAGGAATGGAGCCTGCAGCCGGGCGGCGGCGTCTTCGTGGCCGACGGCGTGGCCCTGAACCTGCTGGCGGTCGGCACCTGGTTCCGCCAGGGCGACGTGGTCTCCAACCACTACGAGCTGGGTCCCACCGCCGAGTACTACTTCGACACAATCGGCGACGACGATCCCCGCGGCCGCGGCCTGCCGTACCTGGGCGCGGGCTACCTCTGGGGCCGGGCGCGCAGCGAACTGGCGGGCTCGTCCACCACCTACAACAGCGGCAGCGGGCTGCTCAAGGCCGGCCTGGCCTGGATGGTCTCGGACGAGGCGGCGGCCGACATCACCGTGCAATACCGCTTCGGCACCTTCACCGAGAAGCAGCCCGACGACGGCCCCCAGAGCCAGGGCAACCGCTGGTCCCTGCACTGGGGCCTGAAGGTGTTCCTGCCCTAGGCGGGGCGGCGGCGCATGAGGTAGAGGGTGCGTTCGCTGGCGGGGATGGGCGCGGTGGCCTCGATGGTGAAGGCGCCGGCGAAGGCGGCCTCGAAGCCCGCCCGGTCGTAGGCGGGGAAGACGTCCTGGCGCGTGGCCAGCAGGCGCCGGACCTGGGAGTCGCTCTTGGGCACGAACTCGATGATCAGGCTGCGCCCGGCCCGGGCCAGGAACCCCGCCACCCGCGGCAGCGGCACGTTGTTGCTGATGGCCAGGTGATGGATCAGGGCCAGGGCCAGCACGCAGCCCGCCGGCCCCCGCTGCAGCAGGCCGTCCCGCTCGGCGTGATCCCAGCCCAGGGCCGGGCTGGGATTGGTCAGGTCCATCAGCAGCGGCAGCAGGTTCGCTTCGCCGTCCTGCCTGACCCGCCGCCAGTTGTGCTCCACCGCTGCCGGATCGATGTCCGCCGCCACCGTGGGCAGGCCCCGCTCGGCCGCCAGGCGGCTGAAGGTGCCGTCGTTGGCCCCCAAGTCCCAGACCGTGTCCGGCGCCGCGCGTTCGATGAACGCCGCCACCAGGTCGCGCTTGGCGTCCAGGGCGTCGTCGCTGTAGTTGGTGTCCGCGTAGTAGTCGCCCCACTCGGTGCCGGCGGGAGTCCAACCCAACCCGCGCACGGCCCCGCGCAGGCTGTCCAGGATGCCGCCCAGCGCCTGCCGGGAGACCGGCCGCGGCCGGGCCGCGCGCGCGTCGCCCTCGTGCTTCTTCTGGCTGGCCGCATGGGCGTGCAGGTGCATCAGCAGCGCCGGCGACAGCCGCGTGCGCCAGGGCAGCAGCCGCGAGGCCAGGTCCAGCGGCACCCCGTCGATGTGGGTGCGCAGCAGCGACAGCAGCCGCACGTCCACCTTCGCCATCAGGGCCAGGGGTGCCAGGAAGTGCTGGCAGAACTGGCGGTAGGCCACCCAGGGCTCGCCCTCGCGGTAGGCCGCCAGCGACAGGGTGTCGATCAGCACGGGCCGGCCCCGGTGGAACTGGATGTTGTAGGCCGACGCGTCCTTCAGGGTCAGGCCGTGGCGCAGGGCCAGCTTCTGGATGCGCAGGGTGGCCAGGGCCGCATCCTGCAGCTGGGAGAAGCACCACTCGTAGGGATAGCTGATGAAGGGCACGGGCTCGGGCGCGATCACGCGGGCCGCGCCGGGGGCCGGCGCCAGCTCCAGGGAGGCCTCGCGGTGGGGGATGAGCAGACCCTTGCCCACCAGCACCTCGTAGAGCCCGGATTCATGCAGGAGCTGGAGGTCGGCGGCGCAGGAGCGGTTCACCTGGCGGTAGAGCACCCCGTCACGGCGAAAGAGGAAGCCGCCGGGATCGCGGAAGCTGCCGCTGAGCGGACCGTCAGGCGTCATCGTCTTCGTCGGCCGCAGTCCGTCGGCCCGTGAGCGCGCCCTTGATGCGGCCCCAGAACATGCGCACGGCCACGCCGGCGCCGATCACCGCGGCGATGATGCCCTGGATCACGAAGCTGCCGGTGCCGGGGTCGATGTAGGCCAGGGCTGCGCCCGGCACGGCGACCAGGGCGGCGGCAAGGGCCAGGACAATCAGGCTGCGACGGGCGCGGGTCACAGTGCGCAGGCGGTCGGGCATGGGAATCCTCCGCGGCAGGATGCTGGAAACAACACATGGCGGGACCAATTGGACCAGTCTATACTCAGCTTTTGCATGATGCAAACATTCGCTTCCGGGGCATGGAGGCACGGTGCGCGTCCCGCCATGGAATGGTAACGTGAAGACCCAACGGAACACCGCGTGGCCCGCCCTCGCCGAGCTCACGGCCATTTCGGGATTCGCGCTGCTGCAGCCGATCCTGGACCTGCTTGCCCGCTATCCCGACTTCCTGGCCGTCCACGGGACCCGGCCCGGGGAACTCGTGGCGCTGGTGGCTGCCGCGGCCGTGGGCATCCCGCTGGTCTGTTGGCTGGCGTCCATCGCCGTCGGCCTGGTGCTGCCTCCGGCGGGCCGAGCCCTGCACCTGGCGATCCTGGCCCTGCTGGCGGCGATCGCCCTGCTGCCGCTGCTGGACCGCCTGCCCCTGCCCGGCGCCCCCTGGACGATCGGGCTGGCTGGGGCGCTGGCCACGGGATTCGTCGTGCTCCGGCAGCGCAACGCCTTCGTGCGGAGGGCCCTGCCCGCCTTCGCCCTGGCCCCGGTCGGATTCCTGGTCCTGTTCGCCCTGTCATCGTCCGCCCGCATCACCATGCAGTCGACCTGGGCGCCGCCGCTGAGCGAGGTGGTCGGCGACACGCCGGTCGTCGTGGTGATCCTCGACGAGTTGCCCCTGACCTCGCTGCAGGCGGCCGACGGCACCATCGACCGGGGGTTGTGCCCCAACCTGGCGGCGTTGGCCGATGAGTCGGTTTGGTACCCCAACGCGACGACGGTCAGCAGCGCGACCCTGCGCGCTGTGCCGGCCATCCTGGCGGGCCGGCTGCCGGGCTGGGACCAGCCGTCGACCGCGGGCGGTTACCCCCGCAACATCTTCACGCTGCTGGGCGGTTCGCACCGCCTGGTGGTGGACGAGGCCCAGACCAGCCTCTGTCCACCCGGGCTGGCCCATCCCGAGGATGCCGCGGCCCGGCGCCGTCTCCTGCTGCAGGACACCGGGGTCGTCTACCTGCACACGATCGTGCCGTCGCCGTGGCGGGACCGGCTGCCGGCGGTCTCGACCCGCTGGAGCAACTTCGGCCAGAACCTCAACGCCGACCAGGCACCGAACCGGATCGAGGGTTTTCGGGCCTGGATCGAGCGGCTGACCGCGGGCGAGCGTCCGCTGCTGGCGGTGATCCACGCGCTCCTGCCCCACAATCCGTACCGGCTGACACCCCGGGGCCGGATCTACCACTGGCGCGAAGGCGAGGTGCTGGAGGAGGACGGGAGCTGGGGTGAGGATCCGCGGGTCGCCCGCGACGCCTACCGCCGGCACCTGCTCCAGCTGGCCTGCACCGACGGCCTGCTCGGCGAGATGGTGGCCCAACTGCGTCGCGAAGGCTTGTACGACCGTTGCCTGCTGGTGGTGACGGCGGATCACGGCTGTGCCTTCCGCAGCGGCGACTACCACCGGCGGGTGAGCGAGCGGAACCTGGTCGACGTGATGGCGGTGCCGCTGCTGATCAAGTACCCGGGAGGCGCGCGCCGCGGCGTCGATCAGCGGCATGCCCAGCTCTTGGACATCCTGCCGACTATCGCCGATCAGCTGGACCTGTCGCCAGGCTGGAAATTCGACGGCGTCTCCCTGGTGGACGACGCGATCCCGGACCGGGAGGTCGTCGATTTCCTGGACCAGGATAGTCGCGAGCACCTGCGTCTGCCGGTGTCCGGGCTGGCGGTCCGGTCGGCGGCCCTGGCGGAGAAGTCCGCGCTGTTCGGCTCCGTCTCGTCACCCTGGGATCTGCTCCGCATCGGGCCGGCCGCGGACCTGATCGACGTGCCGGTCGAGCGCCTGCGCGTCGTGCGCGGGCCGACCCGCGCGACGCTGCTGGACGACGCCAGGATCCTGGCCGTCGACACCAACACCTTGTTCATTCCCGCCGAGCTGAACGGCACCTGCCTGGTCGGCTCCGACCTGCCCGGCCCCCTGCTGGCGGTGGCCGTGGAGGGCGTCGTGGCCGGTGTCGGGCGGCCGCGCCTGCCGGTCGAGGGACAGGACGAACGCGATTGGCGGATCCTCACCGAGCCCTGGCGATACCGGCAGGGAGCCAACCTCGTCGAGCTGTTCCTGGTCGAAGGCACCGGTGACGAGCGCAGGCTGCTCCGCCTCGGCCGCTGGGGCAAGTCGTGGCTGGGCACGAACCTGGCCGCCCGTCCCCAGGACGGCATCCGGGAAAGCGGTCTGCATCGACCCGAGCGCTGGGAAGGCACGCCTTTCCGCTGGACCAACGGCCAGGCCCGGCTGCGGATTCCCCTGTCCGGCGACGAGCGGCCGCGAGCCCTGGACTGCAGCCTGGTTTCCACCGGCCCGCAAGGTACGCATTTGACGATCCGGGTCGATGGTGCCACTCTCTTTGCTGGGGATCTGGCGCCTGGACCGTGGGCGGCGACGATTCCGCTGCCCGACCAGCCGGCGGATCCCGACCTGCTGACCCTCGAGATCCAGAGCGGCGTGTTCCGGCCCGACGGGCAGGATGCCAGGCCGCTGGGCGTCGCCATCGAGCGCATCGTGCTGCAGTGACGGACGTCGGCGGCACTTGCGCAGGAAGACTTGGGCACGAAGAACGAAGGATCGGATCATGAACCAGAAGGAACTGGCCGGACCTGGCCGCGGATTCCCGCCCGTGTGCATCGTGGCGCTCATCATCGGCCTGGTGCTGGCGGGGGCATTCGCCGGCGGCGGAAACGCAGCCCTGGCCGCCCCCGCCGTCCTCGAAGGCGATTTCGCCAGCGCCATCGTCATCGACGCCGGCACCGGCATGACCCTGGTGGCGGTCAACGATCGCGAGCTGCGCCAGCCCGCGTCCATGCTGAAGATGATGACCGAGCTGATCGTGCTCGAGCGCGTGGCCAAGGGCGATCTGCGCCTGACCGACATGGTGCGCGTCTCGGCCAACGCCAGCAAGATGGGCGGCTCCCAGGTCTACCTGGCCCACAACGAGGAATTCGCGGTGGAAGAGCTGCTGCACGCCCTGGCCATCCACTCGGCCAACGACGCTGCCACCGCCCTGGCCGAGCACGTTGCCGGCAGCACCGACGCCTTCGTCGACCTGATGAATCTCCGCGGCAAGGAACTGGGCATGACCGACACAGTCTTCCACTCGGTGCACGGCCTGCCGCCGGCCTGGAAGCAGGAGCCGGACATCACCAGCGCCCGGGACATGGCCATTCTCGGCCGTGAGCTGATCCGCCATCCCGAAGCGCTGGAATGGGCCTCGACCAAGACCATGCCCTTCCGCGACGGCAAGTTCACGCTGCACAACCCGAACAAGCTGGTGGGCACCTACCGCGGCCTGGACGGCATCAAGACCGGCTACACCGCGCCGGCCGGGTTCTGCGTCACCGCCTCGGCGGTGCAGATGGGCACGCGCCTGATCTCGGTGGTGATGGGCTGCCCGTCGGACAGGGGCCGCGCCAACGAGACCACCCGCCTGCTCTCCTACGGCTTCAACCTCTACACCCAGGTGCCGCTGCTGGCGGCCGACGGCCAGCCGCTGCCGCAGTCCGTTGAGGTGCGCGGCGGCAAGGCCAAGGAGGCTGCGGTCACGGCCGCGGCTGAGCTGGTGGTCAATGTGCCCCGCGACCGCGCCGACCAGGTGACGATCATCTACCGCCTGCCTGCGGCCGAGGCGCCGCTGCTGGCGGGTGCCCAGGTGGGGCAGGCCGTGGCCCTGCTCGACGGCATCGAACTGGGCAGTGTGCCGGTGGTGACCACCGCGGGCGTGGCCAAGGGCAACTGGTTGGATCGACTATTCCGTTAAGGCTGGACATGGACTGCCTGCTGCAGCGCGCTGTTCACCTCGCCGGTCGCCCGGCCTGCGCGATGCTGGGCCTGCTGTTGGGTGCAGCCCTGGCGGCCGGCGGCTGCGGCGGCCCGCGGGGCGGCTCGGCCCCGCCTTTTGCCGCATTGACGGGACTGGCCGCTGCTGATTCCCTTGATCTTGAGACCTTCCTGACCCTGGAGCCGACCGAACGCACCTCGCGCCGCGTCGCGGCCGCCGAGCAGACCGCCGCGGCCCGCACCGCCATCGATAGCCGCCGACGGGCGCGGGCCCTGCTGGCCGCGGTGGGTCTGGCCCCCGATGACCCGGACCCCTGGCTCGAGCTGGCCAGCATGTGGCGCTGGGTGGGGGACTACCTGCAGGCCGAGGCCTGCCTGGACCACGCCACCGCCGCGGTCAAGGCCTGGGGATCGCCCGACGCCGACGGCCCCATGGATCGCGCCGCCCGGGACGACGCGGCCCGGCGCACGGCCCTGCTGCGGGCCTGGCTCCACTACGATCGGGCCGAGTGGCGCCAGGGCATGGAGTGGGCCCAGGCCGCCTCGAGGCTCGGGTCCGGCGACCGCGACGTCTGGCGCATCCAGGGCCTGCTGGCCGCGGCCCTGGGCCAGCGCTCCCAGGCTCACGAGTTCGCCGCCGACATCCTGCGCAAGGACACCTTCTCCAGCGACGCGAACTGGATCCTGGCGGTGCTGGACTGCTCGCGGGACCAGGACCGCGCGGCCCTGGCGCTGCTGCTCAACAGCGACACGCGCGCCGGCACGGTGGCGGAGCTGCGCCCGAACCGGGACCACGCCGCCGAGTGCTACCGGGACATGGGCACCATCGCCGAGCGGGTCGGCGAGTGGGCTTACGCCCGCCGCTGGTTCGCCGAGTCCCGGGCCGCGGTGCCCCTGGGCCACAGCGACCGCATCGCCGAGGTCAAGGCGGCGCGCCTCGGCCCGGCCGCCTTGGCTCCCGTCATGCCGGTCTGGCTGGCCTTCGACCGGCACTACGTAACGGGCTCCCTGTCGGCCTACGCGAATCTGGCCCTGGCCCGCTTCCAGGCCGCGGCGCCCGGCGACGACCGGGAATTCTGGGCGGGGGCCACGGTCAGTGCCACGGGGATCATCCTGCGCCGGGAAGAGGACCGGGAGTGGGCCCTGAGGGCGCGGGGGCTGGTCTTCGCGGGCCGCAACCAGCCCGACCGCGGTCTGCCCGACCTGCGCCAGGCTGCGCAGATGCTGGCCGAGCGCGGGCAGTTCGACGCGGGCATCGAGGCCGGCCTCGGGCACCTGTTGCTGATCCGCGAGGATCCCGGCGCGGCCCGGCCCCATCTGGAGCGGGCCGTGTCCATGGACCCGACCCTGCCCGCCGCGTGGAGCGACCTGGGCCTGGTCGCGGTGATGGCCGCCGACCCGACGACGGCGACGGCGGCCTTCGCCCGCGCCTTGGCACTGGATCCACAGCTGGTGACCGCCTGGTACAACCGGGGTCTCATGCACCTGCACGCGGGCGAACTGGACGCGGCGGCCGCGGACCTGGCCGAAGCGGCGCGCCTGGCCCCGGACAACCAGGACGTGGCCCGCCTGCTGCAGCAGCTCGAGGCCCAGCGCCGGCAGGCGCGTTGAAGGCCGGCGCCACAAGGCTTTGACGTCCGCGCCCGTCGTGTATAGGCTGTCGGGGCCATTGATCCGCTATCGATATGATCGGCTGTCCTGGGGGAGGAACCATGCGCTCCATGTGGTCGGCGGCCGTGTTGGCCGTCATGCTGCCGGCGGCCGCCCTGGCCGGCGAGTATGCCCTGATCTGGAACGGTCCCATCGACAACGGCATCGAGACCCGCATTCCCGGCTTCTTCGCCGGCAGCGTGGGCGCGGCCAACCTGGGCGTGCACCTGGTGATCGGCGACCGCGCCCAATGGGAGGACTGCGAGTTCCGCCTCGACCTGGGCGAGATCCAGCGCCGGGACTACGACGGCTGGGTGACCCTGAACATCGGCGGCCTCATCGAACAGCCGCCCTTCTACGCCTTCTTCGTGCGGGGCGATGACCACCTGGTGCACACCCCCCACGAGATCTTCTATTCGGCCCGCTCGGGCCGCCCGGTGATCGAGGTCGATGCCGGTCCGCCGGGGCAGCCCGGCCAGCCGCGAATCGGCGGCTGATCATAAAAGGACAATTTCATCCACATTTAGTTTGACCCGCCGTCCGGCGGATGCGTACGTTCGGGCATCACCTGTGTCCGGACGGTAGCGCCATGCGTCTGATCCCTGTCTTCCTGGTTTGCATCGTGTTGGCGGCCCATCACTTCCGGGCCGGCGAGACCGGCCTGATGGGCCTCTGGCTGACCCTGCCGGCGGCCTTGTGGCTGCGCCGGCGCTGGGCCGACCGGGCCCTGCAGATCTTGCTCGCGGCCGGCGCCCTGGAATGGCTGCTGACCCTGCTGGCCATCACCTCCGCCTACCGGCGCATGGGGCTGCCCACCCTGCGCACGACCCTGATCCTGGGCGGCGTGGCCCTGGCCACGGCCGCGGCGGGGCTGGTGCTGGAGACGGCGCACCGCCGCCACCGCCTGCGGCCGGACGATGCCGTGGCCTCGGGGCTGGGCGCCTTCCTGGTCACGGGCGGCCTGCTGACCATCGTGCAGGTGGTGGTGGCCCGCCCCATGATCCTGCTGGAGCGCTTCCTGCCCGGCGGCGGCTGGTGGGAGGGCGCGCTGCTGGCCTTCTACGCCGGCTGGCTGGCCGACCGCCTGCGCGAGCCGCGCCGCATCAAGCAGCTGCGTCCCAAGGTGTGGCTGATGTTTTCGCTGCTGTTCTTCACCCAGCTGCTGGTGGGCATGGCCGGCGTGGACAAGCTGCTGATGAGCGGCAAGCTGCACCTGCCGGTGCCGGCCCTGATCGTCGCGGGCCCGCTCTACCGCAGCGGCGGGCTGTTCATGGCGATTCTCTTCAGCGCCAGCGTGCTGGTGGTGGGCCCGGCCTGGTGCAGCTGGCTGTGCTACATCGGCGCCTGGGACGACCGCTTCGCCAGCGCCCGCAAGCGCCCCGGCCGCCTGCCCGCCTGGCGCCGGCACTTCCGCTGGATCGTGCTGGTGATCGTGTTCGCCACGGCCTTCGGGCTGGGCCGCCTGGGCGTGGGCACCGTGACTGCCGGCTGGCTGGCCGCGGGCTTCGGTCTGGTTGGGGTGGGGATCATGGCCGTGTGGTCGCGCCGCAGCGGCCATATGGCCCACTGCACCGCCTGGTGCCCCATGGGCTTCGTGGCCACGCGCCTGGGCAAGATCTCGCCCTGGCGCCTGCGCATCTCCTCCGGCTGCACCGACTGCGGTGCCTGCACGCCCGCCTGCCGCTTCGACGCCCTCTACCCCGAGGACGTGCTGCGCCGCGAGCCCGCCGAAGCCTGCACCCTGTGCGGCGACTGCCTCAGCCGCTGCCCCACCGGCAGCATAGAATACCGCTACCTCAAGGCCGATCCCGAGCGGGCGCGCCGCGTGTTCTTCGTGATCGTGGCGGCGCTGCATGCGGTTTGGCTGGGGGTGGCGCGGTTGTAGCCGGGCCCCGCTCAGCGCAGCAGCGCCAACGCCGCCCGCGCGGCCGCCGCATCGGGGAAGTCCCCGCCCACGGCCAGCGCCCGCTCCAGGTGCCGCCGGGCCTCGTCGCCGCGGCCCATGGCCTGGGCGGTTGCGCCCAGGTGGTACAGCACGATCGGATGATCGGGCAGGCCGGCCAACGCGCGGGTCAACGTGGCGTGGGCTGCGGCCAGGTCCTCCTGCTTGAACTGGATCCAGCCCAGGGTGTCCAGCAGCATGCCGTTGGCCGGGTCCAGAGTCACGGCCCGCTCCGAGACGGTGCGGGCCTCCTCCAGCTGGCCGGCCGCGGACAGGGCGTCGGCCAGGCCGTTGAGGGCCACGGCGTTGTCCGGATGCTGGTCGGCCACGGCCCGGAAGGCGGCGATGTCCTGCGTGGCGCAGAACGCGTCGTGGTCGGCCGGCAGCTGCCCGCTGAAGGCCTCGGCCATGAAGTAGTTCGCGTTGCCGTTGTCCGGGGCCAGGCACCAGGCCCGGTGCAGGTCGGGCATGGTGCGGTAGAACGCGAAGCGCCCCAAGTGGCCCGCCACCTTCTGCTCGTCGGTGATGGCCGCGGCCAACGGCGCGTCCAGGCCCGCGAAGAAGGGCTGGGCCCTGGTCTGGAAGGCCGGTAGCTGCCACTGGGGCGCCAGGGGCCAGACTGCCGACTGCTTGTCGAAGTAGTGGACGTTGTCGGTGTTGATCCTGGTCTCGCCGGCGATCATGCGGTCGACGGTCTCGGGGCTCATCCAGAAGAAGCCCGCCACCCGCGCCACCGTGTCCAGCTGGTACTCATGCGCGCGGAACCACGGCGGCAGCCTGTCGAGCTTGGTCTGCAGCCGCGCCGCATCGATCTGCAGGGGCTCGGGCGTGGCCAGCAGCAGGGCCTGGTCCGAACCGTAGACGTACCACACGGTGACCGTCGGGAAGACCTTGCGGAACGTATTGAGGTGGATGCGCATCAGCTCGCCGCGCATGGAGCCCAGCACCGGCACCCACTGGGCCCAGATGCCGCCCGGCTTAAGGCGCGTCTTGACGGCCTCGTAGAACTCCTCGGTGTAGAGGATCCAGCTGTCGTAGGCCCGCGGGTGGGTCGAGTCGCTGATGATCAGGTCGTACTGCTTGTTGCAGGTCACCAGGTAGTTGCGGCCGTCGTCGTTGTGGAAGTGGAAGCGGTCCTGGTGGAAGACGTCGCCGTTGACCTCGGTGAACAGGTCGTTGATGCCTTCGATATCCGGGTTCAGGTCCACCACGTCCAGCGATGCCACCTCGTCCGAGGCCAGCACCGAGCCGGCGGTGATGCCGGCGCCGAAGGCGATCACCATGGCGTCCTTGGGGCCGTCCGACTCGTGGATCAGGGGCGGCAGCACGCCCAGCAACTTGAACAGCTGCACGTGCCAGAAGCGGGTCGAGGCCTCCTCGACGCCGTTGAGGTACATGTCCCGGTAGTCCTGCAGCTTGGGGTCGAACTGGTCCAGCACGGTCACCGTGGCGGCCTTGCCTTCGCGCACCAGCTTGATGTCCACGCGCTCGGCCTGGGTCGAGTCGGCGATCTTCCGGGCGTACATGGTGATCATGTCCGGCAGCGCGAAGGCCGCCAGCAGCGCCACGGCCACGGCCACGGCGCCGGCCGGCAGCAGCCGCCGCGCCGCCGTGCCCGCCAGGTTCACCGCCGCGATCAGCAGCAGCAGGCCCGTCAGCAGGGCCAGCGTGGCCTGCATACCGATCAGGGGCACGACGTAGTGGTTGGCGAGACCCGCGCCCACCAGGCCGCCCGCCGTGTTCAGGGAGTAGAGGGTGGCCGCCTCGCGGGTGGCTGCGCTGCGGCCCTCGGGCGCCAGCATGCGGATCGCCAGCGGCAGCAGGGCGCCGATGAAAACGACCGGCAGCATCAGCAGGCCCAGGATCGGCAACGGGCTCTTGGGGGCCGAATCGGCGAACTTGGCGAACTGGTCCGGGCCGATCACCATGTCCGTCAACAGCAGGTACGGGGTCACCACCAGCAGCAGACCGGCGACGATCGCCGTCACCCCGAAGATCCGCCCGGCTCCGTCGCCCCGTCGCCGCAACACGCCGTACAACCAGGTGCCGGCGATCGCACTGAAGCCGGTGCCCAGCAGGAATGCCGTCAGCACCAGCGGAAAGACCGAGACCGTGTTGCCCAGATAGAGGATGCTGACCCGCGTCAGCAGCACCTCGTAGGCCAGCGAGACCATGCCCACGGTGAAGGTCGCGGCGTAGAGGAAGCGCCGCGTGCCGGCTTTGACCGCCGCCGGCGCCGCGGCATCGGCCGCAACGGCTGCCGCCGCCGCCTCCGGCTCCCGCAGACGGTTGGCCAACAGGGCGCTGGCCGCCGCCGTCAGGTAGGCGAAGAAGGCCACGTTCAGGGTGAACTGCACGCCCAGTTCCAGCAGCATGTAGTAGCCGGCGGCGAAGCAGCCGATGGCCGCGCCCAGGGTGTTCGTGCTGTAGAGATAGCCGGTGCGGGCCGAGCGGCGGGCGGGCGAATCCAGGGCGGCGCCCGAGATCATCGCCGGGAAGGTGGCGCCCATCATGAACGCGGGCACCAGCAGGGCCAGCGTCGTCACCAGCATGCGCACCAGGGTCAGGCCCTCGCGATTGGTGGTGCTGCCGGCCAGGGACATGAACAGGTCCGTCAGTCCGTCGAACAGCCCGGGCGAAGCCATCACGTACAGCCCGATGCACAGCTCCAGCAGCAGGTACGGCACCAGCGAGATGCGCCGCCCCGCGATCACCCGGCCGCCGACCCAGCTGCCGAGCCCCAATCCGCCCATGAACACCATGATGATCATCGCCGCGGCGTGCAGGGAATTGCCCACCACCACGATCAGCATCCGGTTCCAGGTGACTTCGGCGATCAGGCTGGCGGCGCCGGAGGCAAAGAAAGCCAGGTAGATCAGGACCGTGAAGAGGGCGGTGCGGAAACGGGCGGGCATGGTCGGATGCTCCTTATGGGGGCCGCATGGCCTAGCCAAACGCTGGGACCAGCCAATAATAGGACCCGATCGCCCGAATATGAAAGACTAAGTAACTTTTTAACAGGATGCCCGGGAAGGCCGCCGGGCGGCCTTCGAGGCAGGTCGGAGGGGACGCCAGGATCCGATTCCCGGCCCATGCCAATGACTTATCGTCCTGTTTCGTGCCCCCGGGGACAGGATTCCGGACGAAAAGACAAGCTAGGGTCTGCCCCCCAGCAGATCAAGATACGCCCCGGTCACCAGGTCGGCGGGGACCACTTCGAGCCGAGCCATCAGCGCCTGCGCTTCGGCCTCGCCGCCGTCCAGGTCCTCGCCCTCGGCCAGCACCACCTCCAGCTCCAGGAAATCGCCCAGCCCCTCGACCCGGTCCAGGTGGATGCGGGTGCGCCCGCACAGCAGCAGCTCGCGCCGCTTGCGCACGACGCCTTGCTGCGGCAGGGCCGCCGCCAGCACCGCCAGCAGGGCCGCTCCGTCGGCCACGGGCGCGAGGCAATAGTGCGAGGTCTTAGGCCCGACCAAGTCGGGCCTCTCATAAAAAATCAGCTCCCCCCGCCCGTCCGCGAACACCCTCAGCTTCAGCCGCCCCTGCCCGGCAGCAAAAAAGGTGTCCGTCTGTTCGATCACCTCAGGCGGCCCGTCGGCCAACGCCAAGGCGAGCGTGCGCAGGCGCGCAGGATCGCCGACCCTGGCCTTGATCTCCACGTTGCGGGGCATGGGCGTGGCCTCCTGCAAACCGACGCCGCCCCCCGAAGGAGGCGGCGCCGGCCGTCTTGCGCGAATCCGGTCTACTTCTTGTCCCGCGGGAACGACCCCACGGTCGGCACTTCGACCGGCTCGTCCTTGATCTTCTGCAGCAGCACCTCGACCGCCTTCTCCAGCTGGGGATCGCGGCCGGCGATCTCCTCGTGCGGCAGGTTGTCGATGGGGATCGTGGGATCGACGCCGTAGTTCTCCACGTCCCACTGGCCCTGGGTGTTGAACAGCCCGAACTCGGGGAAGGTGACGCCGCCGCCGTCCATCAGGGTGATGCCGCGGCTGATGCCCACCAGGCCGCCCCAGGTGCGGGTGCCGATCACCGGTCCCAGCTCGTAGTACTTGAAGTAGTAGGGCAGGGCGTCGCCGCCGCTGCCGGCGTAGCCGTTGCTGATCATGGCCAGGTGCCCCAGGAAGGCCGTGCCCGGCGTGCGCCAGTCCTGGCCGTGGCGGGGCTTCCAGAGGTTGACCAGCTTCTGGCGCAGGATGTTCATGAAGAAGTCGGGTATGAACCCGCCGCCGTTGAAGCGCTCGTCGATGATCAGCCCGTCCTTGCGCAGGTTCGGGTAGTAGCCCTTGGCGAAGCCCTGCTGGCCGCCGACGGCGGTGTTGGGCAGGTGCAGATAGCCGATCTTGCCGTCGGAGAGCTCGTCCACCTTGCGGCGGTTGCCCTGCACCCAGGCCTCGTAGCGCAGATCCGACTCGTCGGCGATGGGCACCACCGTGATCGTGCGGCTGTCCTTGCCGTCGGCCTTGGCAGCGAGCTCCAGCACCACCTGCTTGCCCACCTTGCCCTCGAACAGGCTGTAGGGATTCAGCGGCGCCTTCAGCTCGACCCCGTCGACCTTCAGCAGGACGTCGCCCGGGTTCACCTCGTTGCCCGGCACGTGCAGGGGCGCCTCGCTGCCGCCGTTCCAGTCGCGCTCGGTCAGGATGCGGGCCAGGGTGTAGCGCCCGCTGCCCGTGTCCAGGCCGAAGTCGGCGCCCAGCAGGCCGGTGCCGACGCGCTCGGGGCGCGGCATGTCGCCGGACCGCACGTAGCTGTGGGACGAGTTCAACTCGCCGATCAGCTCGCCCACGACGTAGCTGAAGTCCGCGCCGTGGCTGACGTAGGGGATCAGCTGGCCGTAGCGCTCGTACATGTGCTGCCAGTCGACGCCGTGCATGCCCGGATCGTAGAAGAAGTCGCGTTCCTGGCGCCAGGCGTCGCGGAACATCTGCCGCCACTCGGCCCGGGGATCGACCCGTGCCTCCAGTTCGCCGGTGCGCAGGGGCTTCTCCGCCGGCTTCTGCTCGGCCTTGGCGTCGATGATGCCGAAGCTGCCCTTGGCGCCGTACAGCAGCTTCTTGCCGTCGGCCGAGAGGGTGAAGCCGTCGGCGGGCGAGAGCACGGTCTTCTCCTCGCGCTCCTTCAGGTCGTAGACCTTGATGGCGGCGGTGGCCCGGCCGTTGCCGCGGCCGCCGCCCGGGGTGAAGGGCCGGCTCAGGTAGAAGAGCTTGCCGTCGGCGAACTCCAGGCCCAGGTAGTTGCCCGGGTCCACGTCCAGGGCGACCATGCGGTCGGCCAGGCCCTCGACGTCGATGACCAGGGGCTCGGCCTCCTTCTTCTTCTCCTTCTCGTCCGCATCGTCCTTCTTCTCGTCCTTCTTGTCCTCGTCCTCGTCCTTGTCCTCGCCCTCCTCCTTGATCTCCACCTCGTCGCTCTCGGGCGGGAACGGGTTGGGCAGGTCGGCCCGCAGCGTCACCACGTAGAGGCCGTCCATGTCGGCCCAGATGGGGTTGAGGTCGAAGCCGCCGAGGGTCGGATTGAAGTTGCGCGACGAGGCGAAGAACAGGTACTTGCCCTCGTCGTCGAAGCAGGGGGCGGAGTCGTCGGTGAAGTCGCTGGTCACCCGCTGCACCTTGCCGCCGTCGAGCTGGTACAGGAAGATCGAACGGAAGCCGTTGGCCTCGGCCTTGCTGTAGCTGACCCAGCCCGAGTCGTGGCTCCAGGCGAACTGCTGGATGTCGTCGCTGATGCCCTGGTCGATCTTCTTCAGAGCGCCGGAGTCCGCATCGATCAGCCAGAGGTTCATGGCCGCGTCGCTCATCAGCAGGTGCTTGCTGTCGGGGGACCAGGCCACGCCGTACTGCCAGGCCTCGGTCTTCTTCGTCAGCTGCTTCTCGTCCCCGCTGCCGTCGGCGGCGCGCAGGCAGACCTGGTACTCGCCGGAACGGTCGCTGAGGTAGGCCACCTGCCGCCCGTCGGGCGACCAGACGGCGTCCCGCTCGCGGATGCCCGGCGTCGCGGTCAGGTTGCGCACGTCGCCCTTCTCCGCCGGCACCGTGAAGATGTCGCCGCGGGCCTCGAAGACCGCGCGCTTGGCGTCGGGCGCCAGGTCGCCGCCGCCGATCAGGTCGGCCACCGGGCGCAGGCCCGGCCGTGCGGCCGTGTTGTCGCTGCGCAGGGTCACCGTCACCTTGCGCGACTTCTCCGTGGCCAGGTCCAGCACGTACAGCCAGCCGCCGTTCTCGTAGACGATGGAGTCGGGGCCGAGGCTGGGGTGCTTGACGTCGTACTCGTCATGGTTGGTGACCTGGCGCTGCTGCCCCGTCTTGAGGTCGTGGGCCCAGATCTGCAGCCGGCCGGTGCGGTCGCTGGTGAAGTAGATGGTCTCGCCGTGCCACATGGGGAAGTTGTCGGTGCCGATCCAGTCGGTCAGCCGCTGGGTGTCGTTCTTGCCGAAGTCGTAGACCCACACGTCCTGGGCCATGCCGCCCTTGTAGCGCTTCCAGGTGCGCAGCTCGCGGCTGATGCGGTTGAAGGCGATGCGCCCGCCGTCGGGGGAGTAGCTGGACAGGCCGCCCGTGGGCAGGATCATGCGCTCCGGCAGGCCGCCCGCGGCGGACACGGTGAACAGCTGCAGGTCGCGCCCGGTGCGGCTCTCGCGCCCGGACTGGAAGCGCACCGACTTGCCGTCGGGCTGCCAGTCGATCACCCGGTCGTAGCCCGGGTGCCAGGTCAGGCGCACCGGTTCGCCGCCGCCGACCGGCACCATGTAGGCGTCCTCGTTGCCGTCGTAGTTGCCGGTGAAGGCGATGCTGCGGCCGTCGGGGCTGAACTTGGGCTGGGAGAGGTAGCCCACCGAACCGGTCAGGCGCACGGCCTGGCCGCCGCCCGTCGGCACGGTCCACAGGTCGCCCGCGTAGACGAACACGATGGTGTCGCCGTGGATGTCGGGCATGCGCAGCAGGCGGGCGTCGGTGAAGTCGGGAGCCGCTTCCACCGGGTCGGCGGCCAGGGCGGCCGGGGCCGCGGCCAGGCCCAGGGCGCACAGGACGATCAGGAGCGTCGCGGACGCTGCCGCCGGGGCGATTCTCATCATGGGGTCTACCTCCAACTGGGTTGCCATACAAGAGGATCGGCCCGGCGGCGGCCGCCGGGCCCTTCCCCACTACGTGCTAGCGGTCGATCGGTTTCACTCCGTCGGCCACCGGCCCGGCGGCGCTGCGGTCACGCAAGGGCACGGGATCCTCGCTGATCGACCGGATCAGGCCGGCGATCGCCGCCACGTTCCGGGCCAGGTCGCCCGCATCGATCTTGTCGAAGGTGTCGGCCGGGCTGTGGTGGTAGTCGAAGTAGACGCCGCCGTCGACCCGGTGCCCGATGCCGGGCACGCCGCACTCGCAGATGGGCCCGATGTCCACGCCCGATCCGCCCGGCGAGACCTTGCCCGCGCCCAGGGCGGCTACGGACAGGGCATGGTCTGCCACCGCCGCCACCACCAGCGAGTCGCCCTGCACCGTGAACCCGGCGGGCGCGAAGGCGCCGCTGTCGCTCTCGAGGGCGGACACGTGGCGGTCCAGCTCGTCCCGGTGGGCGTCGCGGTAGGCCTTGCCGCCGTAGCCCCCGATCTCCTCGGCGGTGTAGAAGACCACGCGCACCGTGCGCGCCGGCCGGCCGCCGTCCACCAGCAGCCGCCGCGCCGCGGCCAGGGCCATGACGCAGCCGGCACCGTCGTCGTGGGCGCCGGTGCCGATGTCCCAGGAATCCAGGTGCCCGGCCACCAGCACGATCTCGTCAGGCCGGTCGGCACCGCGGATGTCGCCGATCACGTTGTGGCAGGTGGTCAGGCCGTGGTTGCGGGCCTCCATCATCAGCCGCACGCGGGGCCGATGGCCGGCGTCGGCCAGCCGCTGCAGGCGCCCGGCGTCCTCGACGGTGATGGCCGCGGCGGGGATGCGCGGCGCGTCGTCCTCGTAGCGCATCATCCCGGTGTGGGGCGTGGCCAGGCTGTTGGGGGTGACCGAGCGGATCAGCACCGCGACGGCGCCGTGGCGGGCGGCCCGGCTGGCGCCCCGGGTGCGGTACTGCACGGTCGGGCCGTAGCCCGCCCATTCCATGTTGAACAGCACGATGCGGCCCGCGGCCTCGGCGGCGCGGGCTTCGAGCTCCTCGAAGTCATGCACCACCAGCAGCTCGGCTTCGACGCCCTCGGGCGGCGTGCCGTCGCTGAGGCCCAGTCCGGTCATGACCAGGTCGAACTCGACCGGCGCGGTGCAGCGGGCCCATTCGTGGCCGCGGGTCCAGTGGGGCACCTCGACCGGCTCGGTCCAGACGCTGTCGCAACCGGCCTCGCGCATGGTGCGCTCGGCCCAGGCCACGGCCTTGGCCATGCCCGGCGAACCGGTCAGCCGCGGCCCGACCGTATCGCAGAGCTCGGCCAGGGTGCGGTAGGCCCAGGGATCGGCGAGATCGGCCACGTTGGCATCGCTCATGACGGCCTCCGGGATCGCTGTGGAGTCGGTAGCGTTCGGCGGCGGGCTGCCGGCGCAGGCGGCCAGCAGCAGGGCCGGCACCAGGGTGCCGGGCAGCCGAAGCAGGCGGTTGCTCATGGCGGTCATCAAGTCCTCGCAGGGAATGCGGGTCCGGGGATGCGGCGCAGTGGAGCGCGTTTGCGTCCGGAAAACTAGCACGAAACCGCCCCGGCGTCACCCCCTCGGGGTCGCTCGGGGCTGGATTCGCCTGCCGCCATGGGCTAAGAATCACCGGGAGAACGCCGGCACGGGTCCGCAACCGGGACGAGGTGGTCATGACCAGCGATCGGACGCCACGGGGGCCGGGGCCCGGGGAGGTGCCCCATGAGCTGCTGCTGGACCTGTTCAACAGCGTCTCGGACGGCATCGTCGCCGTGGACAACGATCTGCGGGTCACGGCGGTCAACCGCGCGGCCCTCGAGGCCCTGGGCCTGTCCCTGCACGAGGCCCTGGACCGGTCGGTGAGCGAGGTGCTGGCCACGGACTGGGGCCGGGGCCGCTGTGTCCTGGCCGAAACCCTGGCGGCGGGGCGGCCCCTGGACAACCTGCACCTGATGGTCGAGGCGGCCCGCGGCCGCCAGGTGCCGGTGATCCTTTCGACCACCCTGGTGCGTGCGGCCGACGGCACGGTCCTCGGCGGCGCCGCCACCTTCCGCAACCTGACCGAGGTGCGCCGCACCGCCGCCGAGGCCGAGCATTCCCGCACGTTCCAGGACCTGGTGACCGGCGATCCGGGCATGCGCCGCCTGATCGGCACCTTGCCGACCATCGCCCGCGCCGACAGCAGCGTGCTGCTGCAGGGGGAGACCGGCACCGGCAAGAGCATGCTGGTGCGCACCATCCATGACCTGGGCTCCCGCCGCCGCGGCCCCCTGGTCACGGTCAACTGCGCCGCCCTGCCCGAGTCCCTGCTCGAGGCCGAACTGTTCGGCGTCAAGGCCGGCGCCTACACCGGGGCCGACCGCGACCGCCCCGGCCGCCTGGAGGCCGCCGACGGGGGCACCCTCTTCCTGGACGAGATCGGCGACATGAGCGCCGCGGTGCAGGTCAAGCTGCTGCGGGTGCTGCAGGAGCGGGTCTACGAGCGGCTGGGCGACGTGCGGCCGCGCACCTGCGACGTGCGCTTCATCGCCGCCACCCACCGCGACCTGGCGGCCATGGTCGACCAGGGCACCTTCCGCCGCGACCTCTTCTTCCGCATCAACGTGCTGAACGTGCCGATCCCGCCCCTGCGCGAGCGCAAGGGCGACATCCCGCTGCTGGTGCAGCGCTTCCTGGACCGCCTGGCTTCGCGGCGGGCCAAGGCCGTGTCCGGCATCTCGTCCCGGGTGCTGGAGATCCTGACTGCCCACGACTACCCCGGCAACATCCGCGAACTGGAGAACATCGTCGAGCACGCCTGGGTGATGTGCCCCGGCGGGGTGATCGAACCGCGCCACCTGCCGCGCGAACTGCAGCCGGGCGGCGAGGGTGCGCCGGCGCCGCTGCGGGCGGGTCGGGCCCTGCCCCGGCTGGAGGCCGATTACATCCGCCAGGTGCTGCGCCGCCACCAGGGCAACCGGGGCGCCGCCGCGCGGGAACTGGGCATCCACCGCACCACCCTGCAGCGCAAGATCCGTCGCCTGGGCCTGGATCTGCCGCCCGGCGACGGACGGCGACGCATCGGCGAACTTGACGGCTAAAGGCGCAATGGCGCATCATTGTTGCAGGAAAATGATGCAGTAGGGCATCATTGATTTTCGCCGGGTGGCGGCGCAATCAGCGTAACTGAAATTCATATAGACAGATAAGCGAACCGGTGGATTTCCCGCCATCGGTGCGGATCTTGCGGTCGAAAGCAGGACTTCGGCCGCCGGTCCCGATCTTCAACCGCTCGCGGAGGTTGCGCGATGTCCACCAGCAAAGGCTACAACGCGTACGTCACGGCCCAGGCGGAGTTCGACCGCATCGCCGCGAAGATCGACCTGGACGCCGGCGCGCGCGCCTTGCTGCGCCAGCCCATGCGCGAATACCACTTCAGCATCCCGGTGCGCATGGACGACGGCACGGTCAAGATCTTCCAGGGTTTCCGCGTCCAGCACAACGACGCCCGCGGGCCCTGCAAGGGCGGCATCCGCTTCCACCCCCAGGAGACCGCCGACACGGTTCGCGCCCTCTCCATGTGGATGACCTGGAAGTGCGCCGTGGCGGACATTCCCCTCGGCGGCGGCAAGGGTGGCGTGGTCTGCGATCCCCACAACCTCAGCCCGCGGGAGCAGGAGGCCATCTGCCGCGGCTGGGTGCGCCAGATCGCCCGCGACGTGGGGCCCTACCGCGACGTGCCGGCCCCGGACGTGATGACCTCGGCCCAGCACATGCTCTGGATGCTCGACGAGTACGAGGCCATCCACGGGGGCCACTACCCCGGCTTCATCACCGGCAAGCCGGTGGGGCTGGGCGGTTCCCTGGGGCGGCTGCAGGCCACGGGCTACGGCCTGGTCTATGCCCTGCGCGAAGCCCTGCGCGAACTGGACATCGATCCGGCCGGGTCCACCGCCAGCTTCCAGGGTTTCGGCAACGTGGCCCAGAACGCCATCGAGCTGTTCGCCCGCATCGGCGGCACCACGCTCTGCGTCTCCTGCTGGGACCAGCGCGACCAGGTGTCCTACGCCTACTTCAAGCGCGGCGGCATCGACCTGGCCCAGCTGCGCAAGATCACCGACTCCTTCGGCGGCATCGACCGCCGCAAGGCCGCCGACCTGGGCTACGAGGTCCTCGACGGCGACGCCTGGCTGGACCGCGAGGTCGACATCCTGGTGCCCGCCGCCCTGGAGAACCAGCTGACCGCCGAGACCGTCGGCCGCCTCTCGCCGCGGGTCAAGGTGGTCGCCGAAGGCGCCAACGGCCCGACCACCCCCGAGGCCGATGCGGTGCTGCAGCAGAAGGGCGTGTTCGTGATCCCCGACTTCCTGGCCAACGTCGGCGGCGCCACCTGCAGCTACTTCGAAGAGGTCCAGAGCAACCTGAACTACTACTGGGAGCTGGGCGAGGTGCTCAGCAAGCTGGACGTCAAGATGACCTCGGCCTTCCACGACGTGCACGCCCTGTCCTCGCGCCGCAAGGTGCCGATGCGGGACGCCGCCTACATGCTGGCCATCGGTCGCGTGGCCTCGGCCTGCCGCGACCGGGGCTGGGTCTGAGCCGACGGAGGGAGACGCCATGACCGGCGCGGCGAAGCTGCCCATCCCCCGCTTCACGCGGGGTGTCTGGGAGTCGGGCGAGATCATCACCCGCCTCGGCGGCGGCGGTGTCGGCGGCAAGGCGGCCGGGCTGTGGCAGCTGAAGACCGACCTGCTGGGCGGGCTCGATCCCCTCGAGTTCCCGGGGATCGGCGTCACGGTCCCGCGCATGCTGGTGCTGGGCACCGACGTCTTCGACGCCTTCATGGACCTGAACGACCTGCGCGAGCCGGCCCTGGCCGGGGGCTCGAACGCCCGCCTGTCCCATCTCTTCCTGAAGGCCACCCTGCCGCCGGAGGTGCTGGGCGACCTGCGCGACTTCATCGCCCAGGTGCGGGTGCCGCTGGCGGTGCGCTCGTCCAGCCTGCTGGAGGACGCCCTCGAGCACCCCTTCGCGGGGGTCTACGCCACCAAGATGATCCCCAACCACCAGGCCTCGGCGGACGAACGCTTCACGGCCCTCTGCCACGCCGTCCGCTTCGTCTACGCGGCCACCTTCTTCAAGACCGCCCAGGACTACTTCGTCGGCACCGGCCTGGACCACGGCGCCGAGAAGATGGGTGTCATCATCCAGGAGGTGGTCGGCGACCGCCATGGCGACCGCTACTACCCCGTGCTGTCGGGCGTGGCCCGTTCGTTCAACTACTACCCCAGCGGTGCGGCCAAGCCCACCGACGGTGTGGTCAACCTCGCCCTGGGCCTGGGCCGCCAGATCGTCGACGGCGGCCTCTCCTGGGGCTATTCGCCGGCCTACCCCGCGGCGCCGCCGCCGTTCAACAACATTGGCGACCGCATGCGCAACACCCAGACCTCGTTCTGGACCGTGAACATGGGCACGCCGCCGCCGCCGGATCCCATGCGCGAGACCGAGTTCCTGCTGGAGGCCGAGCTGGAGGATGCCGCCGCCGACGGCGTGCTCGACCACCTGGCCTCCACCTACGATCACCGCTCGGACCGGCTGCGCATGGGCTGCACCTCCGCCGGGCCCCACGTGCTGGACTTCGCGCCGATCCTGGTGGGCGAGACCCTGCCCCTGAACGGACTGCTGCGGCGGCTGTTCCCCTTGGCCGAGCGCACGGCGGGCTGCCCGGTGGAGATCGAATTCGCCCTGGACCACGGTCCCGGCGGCGACGACCTGCGCCTCTGCCTGCTGCAGATGCGACCCATGGCCATCCCGCGCGGCGACACCCTGGTCTCGCCGGTGGATCTCAGCGGCGACCGGGTCGTGGTGGCGGCGGACCGGGCCCTGGGCAACGGCGCCCGCGCCGACCTGGCGGACGTGGTCTACCTCAAACCCGAGTCCTTCGACGCGGGCCGCACCCGCGCCATCGCCATGGAGATCGAGGAGGTCGACCGCCGCCTCGCCCGCGAGGGCCGTCCCTACGTGCTGATCGGCTTCGGCCGCTGGGGCAGCAGCGATCCCTGGCTGGGCGTGCCGGTGGAGTGGGGGCAGATCGCCGGGGCCAAGGTCATCGTCGAGACCGCCACCAAGGGCATGAACCCGGACCCTAGCCAGGGTGCCCACTTCTTCCACAACCTGATCGGCTTCGGCGTCTACTACCTGACGGTCTCGCCGCGCGGCGGCAGCATCGCCTGGGACTGGCTGGCGGCCCAGCCGGCGGTCCACGAATCGCAGCACGTGCGCCACGTCCGCCTGCCCCGGCCGCTGAGCGCGCGGGTCGACGGGCTGGCCGGCCTGGGCGTGGTGGAAAGGGGTCCCGCATGAGCGATGTCCACGACCTGCTGGGCGCGCTCCGCGAGCGGGCCAAGGAACTGAACTGCCTCTACGAGGTGGAGAAGGCCCTGACCGGGAGCGGGCGCACCCTGCCCCAGGTCCTGGCCGAGGTGGCCGCGGTGATCCCGCCCGGATGGCAGTACCCGGAGGTGTGCGAGGCGTCGGTCCTGGTCGAGGACGAGCAGGCGGCCACGCCCAACTGGCGCGAGACGCCCTGGACCCTGCGGGCCCCGATCCGGGTGCAGGACGAAGTCGTGGGCGAGCTGCGGGTCTGCTACCGGGAGGAGCGTCCCGTCGAGGTCGACGGCCCCTTCCTGGCCGAGGAGGTGCGCCTGATCGGCAGCCTGGCCGACCGGCTCGGCCACTGGGTGCTGTTCCGCAAGCTCGAGAGCATGGGGCACAAGTGGCGCGAACTGGGCAGCGACCCGGCGGCGGGCGCCGATTCCAGCTGGCGGGTGCTGGTGGACCTGCTGCGCGAGACCGACGACGCGCTCTTCGTGCGCATCGCCCGCAAGATGCTCAACCACCTGTGCTCCATCGGCATCGCCGAGGCCCAGGAGATGCTGCGCGAGATCGATGCGGACTGGGATCCCCTGGACGGCAAGACCGGCGAGGCCAACGTGCCCGAGCACCGGGTCCAGACCGACCGCTGGCTGCTGGCGACGGGTCGGCCCTTCGATGTGGCGTCGGGCTACCTGGGCGGCGACGAGATCATCATGCGCGTCCAGAAGTGGGTGCAGGCGGACAAGGCCAGCCAGTTCCTCAAGGCCCTGGACAACCCGCGCTCGAGCCTGGTCGAGGTGCGCGATGCCCTGCGCCGCTTCCACCAGCTGGCCCCCGACGGGGTGGGCCTGCCAGAGTCGACCCTCAAGAGCGTGCGCGTGGGCCTGAGCCAGCGCGTGCTGACCGAACAGCTGGACTTCGTGCAGGCGGCCAAGGACGAGGTCTCGGTCGGCTTCTTCCGCGAGCTCATGGACCGGATCGTGGCCGGCGAGGAGAGCCACGGCAAGCTGGGCGGCAAGGCCGCCGGCATGCTGCTGGCCCACCGCGTGCTGTTGAACCGGGGTGCCCGTGCCGCCGGCGACGGCAACGTCGCACCGGACGCGGCGGCCGGGCCCCTGGCCGACGTCCGCATCCCGCGCACCTGGTACGTGGCCTCGGACGCCGTGCTGGACTTCATCGCCTACAACGACCTCGAGGACCTGCTGCACCAGAAGTACAAGTCCATCGACGACGTCCGGCGCGACTACCCCAACATCATCCGCCTCTTCAAGAACTCGACCTTCCCGCCGGTGCTGGTGCAGGGCCTGGCCACGGTGCTGGACGAGTTCGAGGGCGTGCCCCTGATCGTGCGCAGCTCGAGCCTGCTGGAGGACCGGGTGGGCACGGCCTTCAGCGGCAAGTACAAGAGCCTCTTCCTGCCCAACCAGGGCAGCAAGCGCGAGTGCCTGGCCGCCCTGCTGGACGCGGTGGCCGAGGTCTACGCCTCCATGTTCGGGCCCGACCCCATCGAGTACCGGCGCGAGCGCGGCGTGCTGGAGTTCGACGAGCAGATGGGCGTGCTGATCCAGGAGGTGGTGGGCCGCCGCACCGGCAAGTGGTTCTTCCCCGCCTTCGCGGGGGTGGCCTTCAGCCGCAACGAATTCCGCTGGTCGCCGCGCATCACCCGCGAGGACGGCCTGGTGCGCCTGGTGCCGGGCCTGGGCACCCGCGCGGTCGACCGCACCGGCGACGACTATCCGGTGCTGCTGGTGCCGGGCAAGCCCGAGCTGCGGGCCAACGTCGCCGTCGACGAGGTGGTGCGCTACTCGCCGCGGCAGATCGACGTGCTCAACCTCGAGGACAACGTCTTCGAGACCCTGGAAATCGACGACCTGATGCGCGAGATCGGCGGCGACTATCCGGCCCTCTCCCAGGTCTTCTGCCGCATCGAGGGCAACCGCCTGGTCAAGCCCATCAGCGCCCTGCTCGAGGACGGCAGCACGCCCCTGGTGGCATGCTTCGAGGGCCTGCGCGGGCGCTCGCCGTTCGTTGCCCAGATCCGCGAGACCCTGCGCGTGCTCGAGGAGACCTTCAAGGGGCCGGTCGACGTGGAGTTCGCCCACGACGGCGAGCACCTGTACCTGCTGCAGTGCCGGCCCCAGAGCCAGTCCGACCTGGCGGCGCCCGCGCCCATCCCGCGGGACATCGCCGAAGCGGACGTGGTGTTCTCGGCCCGCCGCTTCGTCTCCAACTGCCGGCTCGCGGACATCAACCACATCGTCTACGTCGACCCGGAGCGCTACGACGCCCTGGAGAACCGGGCCGAGCTGAAGGCCGTCGGCCGCGCGGTCGGCGAGCTGAACAAGCTGCTGCCCAAGAAGCAGTTCATCCTGATGGGCCCCGGGCGCTGGGGCAGCCGCGGCGACATCAAGCTGGGTGTCAGCGTCACCTACGCCGACATCAGCAACACGGCGATGCTGATCGAGATCGCCCGCCGCACCGGGGGCTACGTGCCGGACGTCTCTTTCGGCACCCACTTCTTCCAGGACCTGGTTGAAGCTGGGATCGGCTACCTGCCCGTCTACCCCGACGACCAGGACGTGCAGTTCAACGAGCGCTTCCTGCTGGCGGCGCCCAACCTGCTGCCGGACCTGCTGCCGGACAGCGCGGCCCTGGCCGAGGTGCTGCGGGTGATCGACGTGCCGGCCGCGGCCGACGGCCGCGTGCTGCGGGTGCTGCTGAACGCCGACCTGGACGAGGCGGTGGCCCACCTGGCAGAACCCGGCGGGCAGGCGGCCCACGCCGCGGTCCGCCACGACGAGCAGGTGCGCGCCCCGCTGCAGTTCTGGCGCTGGCGCCGGCAGATGGCCGAGCGCATCAGCGCCGAGCTGGACCGCGAGCGCTTCGGCGTGGTGGCGCTCTACCTGTTCGGCAGCGTGAAGAACGCCACCGCCGGCCCGGGCAGCGACATCGACCTGCTGGTGCATGTGCGCGGCAGCGACGCCCAGCGGCGGGAGCTGCTGGACTGGCTGGACGGCTGGAGCCGCTGCCTGGCCGAGTTCAACTACCAGCGCACGGGGTACCGCAGCGACGGCCTGCTGGACATCCACCTGGTCACGGACGAGGACATCGAGAAGCGTTCGAGCTTCGCGGTGAAGATCGGCGCGGTCACCGACGCCGCGCAGCTGCTGGCGGTCACTAAGTCCTGACCGGCGGGTCCGGCCGCCTCAGACGGGGATCAGCTCGCGCGTCGCGCCGTCGGGGTCAGCGGGGTCGAAACGCACCAGCGGCAGCTCCGCCCCGTCGTGGGCGCCGGCCAGGACCCAGGTGCGGCCCAGCTGCTGGCGCCAGCGGCCGGTCAGGCGCGCCGTCTCGTGGATGTGCCCGTGCAGGCCCAGCAGCGGCTGCCTGCCCAGCAGGAACTCCCGCACCGCGATGCTGCCCACATGGGGATCCAGCGGCACATGGTCGACGGTCCTGCCGTCCAGCGCGGCCCGGTCCAGGCAGGTGTCGTGGGGTGGTCCGTGGAAGAGGCAGATCGTGCGGGCCAGGTCGGCCTCGCCCGCGATGGCGGCCAGTTCGTCGCGGATGGTCAGCCAGCGCAGTTCGCGCGCCGTGAGGCCGTCGGTGCGGCGCCCTTCCTCGGGCGACACGCAGCCCGGGTCCACGTAACGGGACACGTCGTACCGCTCCCAGTCCTTGAGCTGGAAGGGCGAGGGCGGCACGCAGTTGTAGCCGCAGACCTCGAACCCGCCCCAGGGCACGCGGCGGCCGTGCACGTACTCCCACAGGCCCTGGTCCTGGCCGGTGCGCAGACTGTCCTCGCAGGCCGCCGGATCGTCGTTGCCCATGATCAGGAAGATGCGGGACCAGGCGGCGCCCATGCGTGTCCGTGCGGCGCCGAAGTGCGGCACCAGGTACGACTCGATGAAGTCGCCGTCGCCGTCTTTGGCCCAGGCCCGGTCCCTGGCGTGGGGCAGCAGGTCGCCGCCCAGGAAGACGGCGGCCGGGCGTTCGGCCTCGACCAGGCGCAGCAGGGCGGCGTAGCGGCCGGGGCGGCCGTGCAGGTCCGAGGTGAAGAACGCCTGGGGCATGGGGACTCCTTCGGCGCCGATCCTACCAGCGCCGTGCCCGCCCGTCACGCGCACGAAAAAGGCCCGGCGCGCGGGCGCCGGGCCTCGAGGCGCGGTCAGCCGGGACCTCAGCCGTCCAGCTGCTTGAACACCTTGTCGATGCGCCGCAGCGCCATCTTCAGTTCCTTCTTCGTGATGCACAGGGGCGGGGCCAGCCGGATCACGTTCTCGTGGGTCTCCTTGCAGAGCATGCCTTCCTTCATCAGGGCCTCGCAGTAGGGGCGGGCCTTGCGGTCCAGCACCACGCCGACCCACAGTCCGCGGCCGCGCACCAGTTTTATGCTCTTGTGCTTCAGCTTCTGCAGCTCCTCGATGAACCAGGGACCCAGCCTGGCGCTGTTCTCGACCAGCTCCTCCTCGACCAGCACCTTCAGGGCCTCGCGGGCCACGGCCATGCCCAGCGGGTTGCCGCCGAAGGTGGAGCCGTGGTCGCCGGGGTGGAACACGCCCATCACTTCTTCGCTGCTGACGAAGGCCGACACCGGGTAGAAGCCGCCGCTGAGGGCCTTGCCGATGATCACGCCGTCGGGGCGCACGCCCTCCCACTCGAAGGCGAAGAGCTTGCCCGTGCGGCCGAGGCCCGACTGGATCTCGTCGCAGATGAACAGCGCATTGTGCTGCTTGCAGAGCCGCGGCGGCCTGCTTGAGGAAGCCCTCGGCCGGCAGCTTGATGCCCGACTCGCCCTGGATGGGCTCGACCAGGAAGGCCGCCGTGTTGGGCGACATCGCCGCCTCGAGCGCCTGGAGGTCGCCGTAGGGGATGATCTTGAAGCCCGGGGTGAAGGGGCCGAAGCCGTCCTTGTACTGCTCCTCGGTGCTGAAGCCGACGATGGTCGTGGTGCGGCCGTGGAAGTTGTCGGCGCAGACGATGATCTCGGCCTGGTCCCTGGCGATGCCCTTGACCTTCTCGCCCCACTTGCGCGCGGCCTTGATGGCGGTCTCGACGGCCTCGGCGCCCGAGTTCATGGGCAGCACCTTGGGGTAGCCGGTCAGCGCGCACAGCTCCTGGCAGAACAGCGGCAGCTGGTCGTTGCGGAAGGCGCGGCTGGTCAGGGTGACCTTGGCCGCCTGGCGCCGCAGCGCCTTGAGGATGCGGGGATGGCAATGGCCCTGGTTCACGGCGCTGTAGGCAGCCAGGAAGTCCATGTAGCGGTTGCCCTCGACGTCCTCGACCCACACGCCTTCGGCCTTGGCGATGACGATTTCCAGGGGATGGTAGTTGTGGGCGCCGTACTGGTCCTCGATGGCGATGAGCTTCTGCGTCTTCACGGCAATCTCCTTCGTTGGTCCGGGTCGCGCGCCCGGAGCCGGAACCTCCGGCGGGGGGGCGGGACCGAGGGAGAAACCGCGGCCCGGCGGGCAGCCGGCAACGGCGCGGGTTCGCGCCTCAAAGATAGCCGCGGCGGTCGCCAAGTCCAGCCTGCTCAAGCGACAGCGGACCCCAGGCGGGGCCGGTCGAAAATTCTTCAGAAAAAGCTTGATAAACCAAAGTACTTTGAATTATAAAGTACAGGTCGGCGGTCGCACGACCACGGGTCCGGACAAGGATGTCCGCACCGCAG
Organism: Candidatus Krumholzibacteriia bacterium; assembly: GCA_963848505.1. Lineage (GTDB taxonomy): Bacteria > Krumholzibacteriota > Krumholzibacteriia > LZORAL124-64-63 > LZORAL124-64-63 > JACZKN01. The sequence goes on from CAWKEB010000003.1 coordinate 150,518, forward strand.
GACCGCCGCGGGCTCGACCCGGAGCCGGAGCGATCCGAACCGGGTCAGGTCTGTCGGGAAGGATGAGCCGGGTCCCGAAGGAACGCCGGACCCCCGCCAGGGGTCGGAGACGGAACTCCGGACGGCCGACGGGGGCGGACACACTGGTCCTGGGTGCCAGCCGCCCCCCATCATCTTCCCCGCCCCGCACGGATGCAGGGCGGCTGACCGGGCGCCGGTGGGCGCGCGGGCGGGCAGATCCGTATCGGGGGGCGGCAGGGCGGCCGCCCCCCGACGCGACCAGGGACCGGCCAGGGCCATCACCTCGCTCGACTCCGGCCGGTCCCTGCACAGCGCAGCATCCGCCCCGCGGCACGGACGCCCGGGCGGGGGCTCCGCCGAGCACGCCCGGCAGGGAGGCCGATGGGCGCGGCGAGGACGAAACCGGCGGGGGCCGGCCCGGGCGGCCGTCAGCCCCTGGCGCCGCTGATCCACGGCAGGGTGCGTCTGCTCATCCTGTCGCAGCTGGTGCGCGCCGAACGTCCGCTCAGCTTCACCGAGGCCCGCAAGCTGCTGGGCCTGACCGACGGCACCCTCTCGGCCCACCTCAGCAAGCTGGAGGAGGGGGGCCTGGTGGAGATCGTCAAGGGATTCGAGGGCCGCCGGCCGCGGACGGTCCTGCGCCTGACCGCCGAGGGGCGCCGGCGCTTCGGGCAGTACGTGGAAGACCTCAAGAGCATCGTGCCGGGCCTGGATTCTCCCTGATCCCGGGCGCGCGAAGGGGCCGGGCAACGCCACCCGGCCCCTTCTTCATTCCGTCGGGATGCTTCAGCTCTTCTGCCTGGCCTTGCCGCCGGCCATCACGTCGTCGCAGGTCCTCCGCTCGGGATCGTCCCACCAGGCCACCAGCCCCGTCTCGAAGCGGCCCAGGGGGAAGCCGTCCTTGCGCGGCACCGCGCGCACGGTGTAGCCGCGCCGGCCGGCGCGGACGCAGGGGATCGAGCCCTCGTAGATCGTGCCCTCGGACCGGGTTTCGATCGGCTGCATCGAGGCGGTCTCGCCGCCGGTGATCTCGCCCTGGGCGTTGAGGGGGCCGTGGTAGACCTCCACCAGCACCTCCTCGGGCGCCAGCCCGCCCAACTCCACCATGGCCCGGATCTTCATGGTCGAGCCCATGGGCTGGGCGGCCTGCGGGGCCTCCTCGACGCAGACGATGCGGGCGCCCGGCCAAGCGATCCTGACCCGGCGCCGCCAGTCGGCCAGCTCGCGGGCCCGCGTGAAACCGTCCGCACCCAGCCGACGCGAATTCTCCACGCAGGGCACGTAGAAGCGGCCCGAGTACTCCTCGACCATGCGGTTGGTGTTGAACTCGGCGTTGACGGTGCGCATGGAGTTCTTCATGACCCGGGTCCACTCGCGGGGCACGTCGTCGCTGCCGCGATCGTAGAACATGGGGATGATCTCGTTCTCGAGCAGTTCGTAGAGCGCGGTGCTCTCCACCGCGTCCTGGTACTCCTGGTCGTCGTAGTCCTCGCCGGCGCCGATGGCCCAGCCGTTGTCCTGGTGATAGCCCTCGCACCACCAGCCGTCGAGCACCGAGAGGTTCACGCCGCCGTTGGGGGGCACCTTCATGCCGCTGGTGCCGCTGGCCTCCAGCGGCCGGCGCGGCGTGTTGAGCCAGACGTCCACGCCCTGCACCAGGTAGCGGGCCACCTCGATGTTGTAGTCCTCGACGAAGACGATCCGCTTGCGGAACTCCTCCATGCCGGCCAGGTGCACCAGCTGCCGGATCAGCTCCTTGCCGGGGTTGTCCTTGGGGTGGGCCTTGCCCGCGAAGATCAGCTGCACCGGGCGCTGCGGGTCGTTGAGCAGGCGGCTCAGGCGCGCCGGGTCGCGCAGGATCAGCAGCGCCCGCTTGTAGGTGGCGAAACGCCGGGCGAAGCCGATCGTCAGGGCTTCGGGGTCGAGCACCTCCGCGGCCTGGCGCACCCAGGCCCGGTTGGCGCCGCGGGCCTGCAGCTGCTTGCGCAGGCGCCGGCGCACGAAGCTGACCAGCCGCTCGCGCATGCGTTCGTGCGAGCGCCAGAGCTCGGCGTCGGGGATGTGGTCGACGCGGTCCCAGATGGTGCGGTTGGTGGGCTCCTCGTACCAGCGCGGGCCCAGGTAGCGTTCGTACAGGCGGGCGATCTCCGAGCACAGCCAGCTGCGGGTGTGGATGCCGTTGGTGACGTGGGAGATGGGGATCTCCTCGGCCGGCACGCCGGGCCAAACCCGCTGCCACATGTTCGCGCGACACATGGCCGTGCAGCTCGCTGACGCCGTTGGCGAAGCGGCTCAGGCGCAGGGCCAGCACCGTCATGCAGAAGGTCTCGCTGCTTGTCCGCCGGGTTCTGGCGGCCCAGGGACAGCAGGCCCTCGATGCCGATGCCCAGCTCGTCGGCCTTGCTCTTGAGGTAGTTGGTCACCAGCTCGGGGGCGAAGTGGTCGTTGCCCGCCGGCACCGGCGTGTGGGTGGTGAAGACGTTGCTGGCACGCACCATCTCGAAGGCGGTGGCGTAGTCCAGGCCCCTGTTCTTCATCAGCAGGTTGATGCGCTCCAGGGCCAGGAAGGCCGAGTGCCCTTCGTTCAGGTGGCAGACGTCCGGCTCCAGGCCCAGGGTCATCAGGGCGCGCAGGCCGCCGATGCCCAGCATGATCTCCTGGCGGATGCGCATGTCGTTGTCGCCGCCGTAGAGGCGGCTGGTGATCTCACGGTCCTCGGGCAGGTTCTCCGGCAGGTTGGTGTCCAGCAGGAGCAGCGGGTTGCGGCCCACCTGCACCCGCCAGATGCGGGCCCGCACCGTGCGGCCCGGGTAATGGACCTCGATCACCCAGGGCTTGCCTTCGGGATCGCGCTCCAGCTGCATGGACATGTTGTAGAAGTCGTTGACCGGGTATTCCTCCATCTGCCAGCCGTCGTGGTTGAGGTACTGGCGGAAGTAGCCGTACTGGTAGGCCAGGCCCACGCCCACCAGGGGCAGGCCCAGGTCCGAGGCCGACTTCAGGTGATCGCCGGCCAGGATGCCCAGGCCGCCCGAGTACAGGGGCAGCGACTCGTGCAGGCCGAACTCCAGGGAGAAGTAGCCGATCAGCGTCTTGCCCAGGTTCTCGTTCTCGCTCTCGAACCAGGCCGGCATGGCCAGGTAGCGCTCCAGGTCGCCGCGCACGCGCTCGAGGTGGGCCAGGAAGGCCTTGTCCCGCTCCAGTTCGCGGATGCGGTCGGCGGCCAGGCTGCCCAGGACGGCGATCGGGTTGCCGTCGTGCCTGTCCCAGCCGTCGGGGTCGACCCGGCGCAGCAGGTTGATGGCCTCGACGTTCCAGGTCCACCACACGTTGCGGGCGATGTCCAGCAGCGGGCGCAGGGGCGTGGGCAGGTCGGGGGTCACCACGAATTTGCGGATCGCGGGCATGTTCTCTCCTGGGGCCGTGGGGTGAGCAGGAGCCGGTCCAAGCACCGGCGCATTGACTTCGGCACGGGGCTCGCCTAATAAAGCAGGATCCGGCCCGCCCAATGTAGACCCTGCGGCGGGCCGCTTGCAACCATTGCCCGCGGAGGCCGACGTGGCCGATCCGAGATCCGAATGGCGCCGGCGTTTGGACCGCCTGCCCGGCTGGCGCGCCGGCCTGGTCCTGGATGTGCGCCCTGCGGCGGATTTCGCGGCGGGCCACCTGCGCGGCGCCGCCTCGCATCCCCTGCCGCCCGAGGCGGCCGACGACCGGACCCTGGCCCGGGACCTGCCCTCGATCCATCTGCCGCCGCGGCACGCGCCCCTGCTGGTGGTGGCGGGTCGGCCGGCCGAGGCCGAGGCCCTGGCGCGGCACCTGGCCGCCCGGGGGCGGGACCGGGTCGACGGGTTGGCCCTGGCGGCGACCGACCTGGCGATCCTGCCGCCCGAACTGCTGGCGACCGGAACCTCCCGCGCACGCCTCTGGGCGCCTCCGGCGGCCCTGCTGCGCCACCAGGACCTGCTGCCGCCGCCGGCCCTGGGCCCGGCCCTGGACCTGGGCTGCGGCAGCGGCCGGGCCTGCGTCTGGCTGGCCGAACGCGGTTACCGCGTCACCGGGATCGACCACCAGGCCGAAGCCCTGGAGCTGGGTGCGCGGCTGGCCGCCGCCTGCGGTGTCGCCTGCAGGTTCGTGACGGCGGATCTGCGCCGGCCCGAGAATCTGCCGGCCGGGCCCTGGGGCCTGGTCACGGCCTTCCGGTTCCTGGAGCGGCCGCTGCTGGCGCAGCTGGAGGGGCGGGTCGTGCCCGGGGGCGTGGTCTGGGTGCGCACCTTCGCCGACCGGCCGGGCTATGCGGGCCATCCCCGACCCCGGCACCGGCTGGGACGCGGCGAACTGCCGGCCATCTTCGCGCGGGGAGCCTGGGATATCCTGGTCCACGAGGAGGGCAGCGACGATGACGGCCGGCCGGCGGCGGGCATCGTGGCGCGCCGCCGCAGCTCCGTCCGGCTTACTTCAAGAGGGTGATCTTCAACGAGCGGGTTTCCGAAGCGCTCTCGACCCGCACCAGATAGGCGCCCGAGGAGAGGCTGCGGCCGTTCTCGTCGCGTCCGTCCCAGCGCAGCTCCTCTTCGCCGGCGGCGAAGACGCGGTCCGCCAGCAGGCGAACGCGGCGGCCGTCCAGGCCGAAGACGCCGACCCTGACCTGCTCGGTGCGCCGTACGGTCACCGCGATGCTGGTCTCGGGATTGAACGGGTTGGGCCAGTTGCGCACGGCCAGATGGTCCGGGGGAGTGGGCAGATCCTCGTCGCCGTCGTCGTCCTGGCCGGTGCCGAAGCCGCTGTCGGCGACCAGCAGCCAATCTCCGGCGGTGTTGGCCAGGTAGAGGCGGAAGACCACCGCGGTGTCGCCGGCCGGGGGTTCGTACGACTGGGCCAGGAAGGCGTCGGCGCCGGTCTGGTCCACCCGGAGTTCCCGTTCGGGATCTCCGGCCGCAGCCCAGGTCAGCCGGTAATCGACGCCCGCATGGTCGCCGGCGGTCCACCAGCGCACACTGGTGCGGGTGCCGTCGAAGTCGGGGATGAAGGCGGCGATGCTCGGCAGGCCCAGGTTGCAGGTGGCAGGCCAGGCGCCCATGCCGCCGCAGGAGCCGCCGGCGCTGGGCGAGGCCGGATCGATGTTCATCACGCCGTCGTTCACCGACGCGGAGGTGCAGTACAGGGGGTTGGCGCTGATCACCGGAGCGCTGCCCGGCACGCCGGTGATCGGCCCGCTGACATCGCCGCCGAAGTTGCCGAAGACGTTCGAGCAGCCGAGTTCGGGCAGGGCGAGGCCGACGCTCTCGACCCCGGAGCCGTTCTGGAAGGTCACGATCGACGAGGTCACCCGGGGCGAACCGTCGATGCAGTAGATGCCGGCGCCGGTACCGGTGGCGGAATTCGCCAGCAGGGTGCAGCGGTTGATGATCACCCGGGAACCCTGGAAACAGCCGAGGGCCCCGCCGAATGCCGCACGGTTGTTGGCGAAGGTGCACAACGACAGGTTCGGCGAAGAATCGAGGTCGGCGAACACGCCGCCGCCGTAGCCGTAGAGGTCGCTGGTGGAGTTGTAGGTGAAGACCGAGCGCGTGACCTGCGGGGAAGAGAAGCTGCGGCAGGACACGGCGCCGCCCCAGCCGCCGGCATTGCGGTCGAAGGTGCAGCGGTCGATCGACGGCGACGCGTTGTAGCTGCAGTCGACCGCCCCGCCGCCGAGCAGCGCCTCGTTGCCGGTCAGCACGCACTGGGAGAGGCGGCCTTCGGCGTTGACGAAGCGGATGGCCCCGCCATGGGCCGACGCCTGGTTGTCCTCGAAGCGGCAGTTCTGGGCCTCGAAGCGGCTGCGGGCCACGTACACGGCGCCGCCGCTGCGCAGCCGCGAGGTCGATCCGCCGGCCAGGCCGCCGCGCAGGGTCAGATTCTGCAGTGCCACCGTGCCGGGCACGTCCTCCACCGAGAGGATGCGCCCGCGGGCAGCACCATCGATCACCACGTCGGCGGGGCGGCCGCCCAGGCCGCGGATCGTGACCGCGACCGTGGCCACCAGGCCGTATTCGGCGTAGCGGCCGGGGGCCAGCTCGATCACGTCGCCCTGGCGGGCGGCGGCCAGGGCCGCGGCCACGGTGGGCCGCTCGCCGGGTACGGCAATCACCGCGGCGTCGGCCAAGCCGACGAACGACAAGTTGGCTACGGCCAGGACCAGGATCATGGTCAGGGATGTTATCCGCTGGTCGAGGGACATGCGGCTGGTTCCTTCCATGCTTCGGGCGGCCAGAGACTCTCCGTTGGCGGCCGCGCGCTCCGGTGGGGTGCGAAGCGCACAAGCAATATGCGGTCCAGCCCCGCCTCCGGGCAACTGTGAATTGCCGATTTTGCCTTCTATTGCCGGAATGAGCCGGGAATTCGATCGTCACGATCATTTTGCGTCCGGGAGACAAAAGCGGTATAATTTTGGGAGGCAGGACCTTGCCGCCCGGCTTTCAACCTTTGACGGAAGGCCGTCCCATGGCAGCGACGAGGACAAGAATTATTTGCCTGGCAGCCGCCGCAACCCTCGCGGCGGTGTTTGGCGTGGTCTACGCCGGCAGGAATGTCGCCCTCGGGCAGTCCAATGTTGCCCACACCTGGACCTACTCGTGGACCGCGCCGACCGTGCGCCCCGACCTCGTGAACTGGTACTATGTCGAATACGTGGTCAACAACCGCGACACGCTCACGATCGATCGCATTGCCGAGACCCGGGTGGTCATTCCCGTCGAACTGGGCAAGGACTACAAGGTGCGCGTGCGGGCTCACGTGGACGCGACCCGGTACGGACCCTGGTCGAACTGGTCGGTGATGGAGACCTTCGAAGAGGATCCGCCGAGCAACGAATAAGGCGCAGCCGCCTGACCGAGACACCCCCTGACCTCGAATATCGCGGGGAATGCCCGATACCGGGCCGGACCGCGCCCGGGAGGACCCCGTGCAGATCGGCATCATCGGTGTGAAATTCACCGGCAAGACGACTCTCTTCAACGCCATCACCGGATCGGCGCTGCCCACCGGACAGGGGGGCGTCGAACCCCACCGCGCCGTGGGCAAGGTGCCCGACCCGCGCCTGGACAAGCTGACCGTGATGTTCAAGCCGCGGCGCACGGTGCACGCCCAGGTGGAGTGGGTGGACGTGCCCGGCTTCGAGGGCGGCGCCGGAGCCGACGGCAACCGCGAGGCCACGCGCTTCCTGGAGCACGGCCGGCGGGTCGACGCCCTGGCCCAGGTCATCCGCTGCTTCGGCGGCGGCTACGGTCCGGCTGATCCGCTGGCCGAACTGGAAACCCTGGCCCTGGAGCTGGCCCTGGCCGACCTGCAGATCGTCGAGAACCGGCTCGAGCGGTTGACCAAGGAGAAGCGCACCATGGGCAAGGTGGCCAACCCCCTGGAGCCGCCCCTGATGGAGCGCCTGAAGGCCCAGTTGGAGGACGACCGGCCCCTGCGCGACCTGTCGCTCAATCCCGACGAGAAGAAGATCATCGCCGGCTACACGTTCCTGACCCAGAAGCCGCTGATCGTGGTGCTGAACCTGGCCGAGGGCGAGGAGCCGCCGGCCAAGGTGGTGGCCGCGGCAGAGGCCGCCGGGGCCGAGGTGGTCGCCCTCTGCGCCAGCATGGAGGCCGAGCTGGCCGAGCTGCCGCCGGAGGACGCGGCGGAGTTCCTGGCCGACCTGGGCATCGAGGAGCCGGCGGTCAACCGCATGATCCGCGCCGCCTACGGGGCGCTGGATCTGCAGAGCTTCTTCACCGTGGGGCCGGACGAGTGCCGGGCCTGGGCCGTGCGCCGCGGCGCCCTGGCCCCGGAGGCCGCCGGCGTCATCCACTCGGACCTGCAGCGCGGCTTCATCCGCGCCGAGACCACCGCCTACGCCGACCTGATCGCCGCCGGCAGCCTGTCCGCGGCCAAGGCGGCCAACAAGGTGCGCCTCGAGGGCAAGGCCTACACGGTGCAGGACGGGGACGTCCTGGAGATCCGGTTCAGCGTGTGAACGCCCACCGGCAGCGGGCGAGCCGCGGAGGGACCGTGTGGGCGGCCCGGCTGACGGCGGTGCTGGCGGTGCTGGTCCTGTGGATCCTGCTGCTGGGGCAGGCCGAACGCTCGGTCTTCGGCCGGGTGCCGGTGCTGGACGAGGTCTGGTACCTGGACCGGGCCGCCGACCTGGACGGCCTGGCCGCCCCTTCCGCTCAGCCGCACTTCATGTCTCCCCTCTATCCGGTGCTGATCAAGCTGGCCGGCAGCGCTCAGGCGGTGCCGGACGATCGCGTGGTTCCCGCCGGCGCCCTGCGCGGGCTGCGGCTGCTGCAGATCGCCTGCTGGCTGGGCACGGCGGTGCTGCTGCGCCTGCTGGCGGGCCGCCTGCTGCCAGCCGAAGCGCCGCGGCGGCAGCTGCTGGTCTGGTTGCCGTCGTTGCTGTTCATGCTCTACCGGCCGGCGGCGGTGTACGCGCTGACCGTGCTGCTGGAATTGCCGCTGGTGTTCCTGCTGACCTTGGCGCTGTGGCTGCTGGTGCGGCTGCCGCAGAGCCGGCGGCCGGGGCTGACCGCGGCTGCGGTCGGCCTGGCGCTGGGGGCGGCCGGCCTGCTGCGGGGAACCGCACTGGTCCTGGTGCCGGCGGCGGCCTGGTGGGCGCTGCGGGGCGGCGGCCTGCGGTCACGGGCCTCGGCGGGGGTCCTGGTCCTGGCCGCCCTGGCGGCGCTGGCGCCGGCGACCGTCCACAACTCGCGGGCCTCCGGACGCCTGGTCGGGCCCGCGCTCAACGGCGGCGTGAACCTGATGATCGGCAACGGGCCGGACGCCAACGGCTTCTACGTGGCGGTGATCGACGGCGACTGGCGGGCCGATCCGGCGGGCAGCGAACAGCTGGCGGCCGCAACCGCGGGGGCGCCGCCCTCGCTGGCGGATGCGGACCGGATCTGGGCCGGCCGGGCATGGGAATCCATGCGCGCCGCGCCGCTGCGCACCGGACGCCTGTGGCTCAAGAAGATCTGGCTGCACCTGCAGGCCTGGGAGATCGATCAGCTGACGCCCCTGGCGGGCTGGACCGCCACGGTGCCGCTGCTGCGGCTGCTGGCGGTGCCCTGGGCGCTGATCGTGGTGCTGGCGGCCGCCGGTGCTGCGGATCTGGTGCGACGACGGGTCGGCGGATCCTGGGCGGTGCCGCTGCTCGCGGTCGCGCTGCTGCTGGCGGCGCAGAGTCTGTTCTTCGTGGTCTCCCGCTACCGTCTGGCCCTGGTCCCGGCGCTGGTGCTGCTGGCCGCGGTCGGTGCGTCGGCACTGCTGCAGCGGCGCCGTGGGGCGCTGACGGCGGCGGTGCTGGCGCTGTTGCTGGTCCTGCCCTGGGGGTTGGGGGGGTGCGGGCCCAGTGGCAGGCCATGGGCCTGGCCAATGAGGCGCTGCGTCGCAGCGACCTGGCCCGGGCCGAGGCGGACCCGGCCGAACTGGCCCGTGCGGGTGAGCTGTACCGCCGTGCCCTGGACCTTGGCGCACCCGGCGAGGTGCCCTGGCTCGGGTTGGCGCAGGTGCGCGCAGCCCAGGGCGACAGCGCAGAGGCCAGCCGTGTGCTTGCCGCCGGCGCGGCCGCGGTGGTCCGCGCACCCGGCATCCACCAGAGCCTGGCCTCCCGGGCGCTGGCGGCCGGCGATCCGGCCGCGGCAGTGCCGCACCTGCGGGCGGTGCTGGCGGTGCGGCCGCGCGACGCCGACAGCCTGCACAACCTGGCCGTCGCCCTCGGCGCCCAGGGCGACCTGGCCGGGGCCGAGGCCGTCGCCCGCAGGCTGGTGGCTGCCCACCCCGACGATTCCCGCGGCTGGAACGACCTGGGCATCGTGCTGGCCCGGGCCGGGCGCCCCGGTGAGGCGGCCGCGGTCTTCGGCCACGGCCTGGAGCGGCTGCCGGGACAGGCCGAGTTGACGGCCAACCTGGCCCGCCTGCCGCTCGAGCCGATCCGCTGAGCGGACACCAGCGGTCACCCTGCCCGGAATTCCGCCCGCGACACCGCTGGTTCGCTCCGCCTCCCGCGTTTGGTGGTCACATGAGGCGCACACGCCCCTTCCGAGCACCGGGCAACCACGACCAACAAGGAGCACTGGAAATGAAGATCCGACCCAACCGGAATCTCGTCCTGGCCACGGCGACGATCCTCGTCCTGGCCTGCGGCGGCCTGGCCCTGGCCCAGGGACCCCACGGCGGCGGCAAAGGTGCCTGCAACCAGGGTGCCTGCAACCAGGGTGTATGTGACCAGGCCCGCTGCGACGGCGACGGCCCCGGCATCACCCGCCTGGCCGCGCGCCTGGAACTGAGCGACGAGCAGGTCACGGCCATCACCGCGCTGCAGGAGAAGGGCCAGGCCCAGAACCAGGTCTTGCGCAAGGACCTGCTGCGCCTGCGCAACGAGCTGGAGGGCGAGCTGCTGAAGGATGCCCCGGACGCCAAGGCGGCCAAGGGCCTGGTCGCGAAGATCGGCGAACTGCGCACCACGATGCAGCAGAACCGCCTGGACACCCGCCTGGCGGTGCGTCAGCAGTTGACGCCCGAGCAGCGGGACAAGATGCTCCTGATGGGCGAAGGCCGCGGCAGCCGCGAAGGACGCGGCGGACAAGGTCGGCACGGCGGGCATCGCGGCGGCGGCGACTGCCCCCGGTCGAGCGACTGAATCAAGTGATGGCGCCCATCAGCGGGACGGTATGCGGTGACCCTTCACCAGGACGACGATGCCCTGATGGCGCGCACGGCGCAGGGCGAGGAGGCCGCCTTCGGCCTGCTCGTCCTGCGTTGGGAGGCGGACGTCAGGGCGTTCCTGGTTTCCATGCTCGGCTCGATCGAGGAGGCCGAGGACCTGGCCCAGGAGACCTTCGTCAAGGTCCACCGCCAGGCCGGCCGCTACCGGGGCGAGGGGCGCTTCCGCAGCTGGCTGCTGCGCATCGCCGGCAACCTGGCCCGCAGCCGCCTGCGGCGGCGGAAGATCCTGCGCTGGGTGAGCTTCGACACGGCCCGGCACGATCCGCCGGACGAACGGCTCGCCCCGGACGAGGACCTGCAGGTGCGGCAGCGGGCGGCGGCGGTGCGCGCGGCCCTGGCCGAGCTGCCGGACCGGCAGCGGCAGGCGCTGGTCCTGCACCGCTACCAGGGGTTGAAGTACAAGGAGATCGCGACGGCCATGGGCACGACGGTGCCGGGCGTCGAGTCGCTGATCCAGCGGGCGCTGGCCTCCCTGCGCGGGCAGTTGGCCGGAAAGGTGGACTGAGATGCGGCACGTGAGCGGACTTCTGCCCCGGTGGCTGGGAGGCGAACTGGATACGGCCGAGCAGGCCGCGGTCGAAACCCATCTGGCCGCGTGCGCGGGATGCCGCGGGGAAGCGGACGCCCTGGCCGCCGTGTGGCACGACCTGGCGCAGGCGGCGCCGCCGGTCGGCGCCCGCAGCGTCTGGCCCGCTGTGCAGGCCCGCATCGCGGGCCCGCGTCCCGGCTGGTTCTTCGGCAGCCGCCCCGTGATGCGGGCCGGCCTGGCCGCGGCCGCCGTGGCCTGCGGCCTCGTCGCCGGTGTGCTGCTGCCGCCGGGCGGCACGGCCGAGGCCGCCGACCCGACCCTCTGGGTGGCCAGCAGCCGCGCGCTGGATACCGACGCCGCCGTGGCGCTGGACGTGTGGCTGGACCCCGGCAACGACGACTCCGGCAACGACGACCCCGGCCCGACGGAGGCAAGGCGATGAAACGGCTGCTGGTGCTGGCGCTGCTGATTTCCCTGGGGCTGAACCTGGGCCTGGCCTGGCGCCTGCGCGAAGATCCGGAGGCCCGCGAACGCTCGGCCCGATCCTACGGCAGCCGGATGTCGACGGCCGTGGGCGACACCCAGGCCTGGAAGGAACGCATGGACCGGCGCTTCCGGCACCTGACCCAGCGGCTGGACCTGGACGAGGCGCAGCAGGCGGCGTTCAGCCTCCATCGCCGGCAGGTGGAGGCGGACGTGCGCGCGCGCACGACGGTGCTCGAAAGCTGCCGCGAGACCTTGCGCACCGAGGCCGCGCGCCACCCGCCGGACCCGGCCGCGGTGACGGCGGCCCTGGCCGCGGTGGGCCGGGCCGAGGCCGCGCTCGATTCCCTGGTCGCGGTGAACCTGCGCACGGAGCTGGAAATGCTCGATCCCGGGCAGCAGGCCGAGCTGCTGCGGATGCTGCCTTTCGAGCGCCTCGGCGGCGGCAGCGGCTACGGCCACGGCAGCCGGGGCGAGGGCCGTGCGGGCCGCGGCCATCGCCGCGGGGACGCCGACCGGCCCGACGGGGATCCGGCGGGGCATTAGCCGGGGAATAATCGGGTTGACAGCGTGCGCCGCGGCTTCTTATCTATTACAAGCGATTTGGCGGCTCGGCCGCCGCGTTCCCGTGTCCCGGCGATGCGGTGCGCATCGACCGTTCCCCACCCCGTCACGGTCCTTTCCGTTCCGCGCCCGTGTGCCGCACGTCCCTAGGGGGGATTCTTTCGATGACCAGACTGCGCATCATCCTGCCCGTCGGCCTGCTGGTCCTGGCTGCCGTCGTCGGCTGCCGCTCGGCCCACACCACGAGCGCGATCCTCTACATCGACGAGCAGAACTACGACAAGGCCGTGCAGGTGATCCACGAGGGATTCCAGTACAACGACAACGAGCCTGACGCCTACTACTACCTGGGCGAGGCCTACAGCAACCTGGGCGAGCAGGCGGCGCTGGCCGACAACTACGTCGAGGCCAGGAAGAACTACGAGCTCGCCTACGACTCCTACATGCGGTCGGTGGCCATCGACAGCCTGCACTTCGCCGCGGAGGTGGAGCGGGCGCTGCGCTACAACTACAACAACCTGCTGAGCCAGGCCAAGCGCGACTGGGACGACAACTACTACGAGCAGGCCGAGGGCCACATGCGCCTGGCCTACGCCGCGCTGCCGGACTCCACGACGCCGGTCAAGAGCATTGCCCGCATGAAGATGCAGATGTCGGCCTTGGACTCCCTGAACGGGGAGCCGGTGACCGCCGCCGAGCGCGACACCCTGCTGACCCAGGCCCTGACCCTGCTGGACCATGTGCTGCTGGAGAATCCCGCGGCCTACGACCTGCAGCTGGACAAGGCCAGCGTGCTGGTCAATCTCGAGCGCAACGCCGAGGCCGCCGCCATCTACGACGTGCTGCTGCGCGAGCACGGTGACGACCAGGCGCTGCTGCTGGAGATCGCCAATCTGGCCCGTGCCGACGGCGACTTCGAACGGGCCGCCGATTTCTACGTGCGTATCGTCGATCTCAACGAGGCCGACACCGACGCCAGCAACGACGCCGACAACGGCGCGATGCTGGTCTCGGCGGGCACCTGGTACTCGAGCAGCCGGGTCGGACGCTTCGACACCGCCATCGCGGCCCTGGACCGGGCGACCACCTACGAGGATACGCCCCAGGCCAACACGATGCTGACGCGCGTGCGCACCTACTACAACTACGGCAAGCAGTTGAAGGAAGAGTCCGAGGCCGGGACCGATCCCGCGGTCAAGGCCGCCCTGAAGGAGCGCTCGACGGCCATGTTCGGCCGCGCGGTCGAGGTGGGAGTGGCCATGACCAACCTCTACCCGGTGAAGGCGGACGGTTTCCTTTATCTGAGCATGGCCCAGGTCGAGCTGGGGGATTTCACGGCTTCGGAGACCAACTTCAAGACCTACCAGGAACTCACGGGGGGCAGCGCCCAGTAGCGGGCCGAACCTCAAGTGCCAGGACCGATTCCCGGACCGGGGCCGCGCAGGGCGCGGTTCCGGGCGCCGGGCCGGGCCGCCGCCCCGCCGGACGATAGAGACGAGATTTGCCCGCTGGCGCGGTTCGTGCTAGTATGGGGCCACCAACCAGGGCCAGCTGGCCCGCCAAGGTGAATCCAGGGTAACTCAGCCTGAGACTTTTCCGGGGGCGCATCAGCCCACCACCCCGCGTGGCCGCAGGCCCGCATGTTCGCCCACACCCCGTGCTCGCCGCTTCGGTTCGAGGAGAATCATGGATATCAAGGAATTGCAGGAGATGAACATCCACGAGCTCGTGGAGGTCGCTCGCGGCATGAACATCGAGGCCGTCAGCACCCTGCGCAAGTCGGAGCTGATCTTCAAGATCCTCGAGGGCCAGACCGAGAAGAACGGGCTGATCTACGCCGAGGGCGTGCTGCAGGTGCTGGCCGAAGGCTACGGCTTCCTGCGCTCGGCCAAGTACAACTACCTGCCGGGCCCCGACGACATCTACCTCTCCCCGTCCCAGATCAAGAAGTTCGACCTCAAGACCGGCGACACCATCAGCGGCCAGGTGCGCCCGCCCAAGGACAACGAGCGCTACTTCGCGCTGCTGAAGGTCGAATCGGTCAACTACAAGGACCCGGACACGGCGAAGAAGGTCACCCTCTTCGACAACCTGACGCCGCTGTACCCCGAGGAGATGCTCAACCTCGAGCACAATCCCAAGAACATGACCACCCGCCTGATCAACCTGCTGGCGCCCATCGGCAAGGGGCAGCGCGGCCTGATCGTGTCGCCGCCGCGGGCCGGCAAGACGATGATCCTGCAGAAGATCGCCAACGCCATCACCACCAACCACCCCGAGGTGCACCTGATCGTGCTGCTGATCGACGAGCGGCCCGAGGAGGTCACCGACATGGCGCGGTCGGTCAAGGGCGAGGTGGTCAGCTCCACCTTCGACGAGCCCGCCGAGCGCCACGTGCAGGTGGCCAACATGGTGCTGGCCAAGAGCCGGCGCCTGGTGGAGAACGGCATGGACGTGGTGATCCTGCTGGACTCGATCACCCGCCTGGCGCGCGCCCACAACTCGGTGGTGCCCCACTCGGGCAAGATCCTCTCCGGCGGCGTGGACTCCAACGCCCTGCAGAAGCCCAAGCGCTTCTTCGGCGCGGCGCGCAACATCGAGGACGGCGGCTCGCTGACCATCATCGCCACGGCGCTGATCGAGACCGGCAGCCGCATGGACGAGGTGATCTTCGAGGAGTTCAAGGGCACCGGCAACATGGAACTGGTCCTGGACCGCAAGATCGCCGACCGCCGCGTGTACCCGGCCATCGACATCTTCAAGTCCGGCACCCGCAAGGAGGACCTGCTGATCGAGCAGAAGGACCTCAACAAGATCTGGGTGCTGCGCAAGTACCTGAGCGACTACAACCCGATCGAGGCCATGGAATTCCTCATCGACAAGCTCAGCAAGACCAAGGACAACGAGCAGTTCCTGGGGGCGATGAACGCCTGAGGACCGCCCGCCGGGGCGGCCAGGGGCCGCTGCGGGCTTCCGGACCCCCGGGTCCTGGTTGTCGGGATCGTTTCGGGACTAAAAATGTCCTTGCCAACTGGGGCCGCCGGTATTTCCTTTTCCCCCTCGAGCCGGATATGCGGTTTCAGGCAAGAAAAGGCAGCAGGAACGATGAAGCAGAACATCCATCCCAAGTACATCGACTGCGTGATCACCTGCCTCTGCGGCAACGTGATCAACACCCGGTCGACCACCGAAAAGCTGAACGTGGAAATCTGTTCCGCGTGCCACCCGTTCTTCACGGGGCAGCAGAAGATCGTCGACACCGCCGGGCGCGTCGAGCGCTTCCGCAAGCGGTACGAGGGCTCGAACTACACCAAGAAGTAGTCCGGGAACTCCGTCGCGACGACCCCGGCACCGCCGGGATACGGAGACTTGTGAAGGTGCCGGGGTTGACCATCCCGGCGCTTTCCTTTATCTAGCCCGGGACACTGGACGCCTGCGGGCGCCCGCATCCGGATCAACGGCCGCCGCGGGCCGACAGCAGCACAGGTGACCCATGAGCGACCGAAACGCCCCGAGCCCCATCGCCTCCACCCGCGCCTGCCCCGACAGCCTCGACGTCGGCGAGGCCCGGCAGCTGGACCTGGCCGTGGGCGGCCAGGCCCTGATCGAGGGCGTGATGATGCGCAGCCCCCGCTACCTGGCCATGGCCGTGCGCACTCCCGACGGGCGCATCGTGGTGCGCAAGAAGCCCTTCGCCAGCATCGTGCGCAAGCTGCCCTTCCTGAACATCCCGGTGCTGCGCGGGCGGGGTGCACCTGATCGAGACCATGGGCCTGGGCATCGACGCCCTGATGTTCTCGGCCGACCAGGCCACCAGCGAGGACCGGGTCGAGGGCTCGCAAGTCGTCGCTCAAGGACACGATCCTGATGTGGGGGACGGTGGCCTTCTCCTTCGTGCTGAGCCTGGGCCTGTTCTTCTACCTGCCCATCATCCTGACCGACCTGGTGGTGCCCGCGGAACACGGCAGTCTGGCCTGGAACGCGGTCGACGGCCTGTTCCGCGTGGTCCTGTTCGTGGCCTACCTGTGGGGGGTCAGCAAGCTGCCGGACATGGGGCGGGTCTTCATGTACCACGGCGCCGAGCACAAGTCGATCCACGCCTTCGAGAACGGCAGCAGCCTGGACGCCGCCGGGGCGCGGCCCTTGACCACCCTGCACCCGCGCTGCGGCACCAGCTTCCTGTTCTTCGTGATGCTGATTTCGATCGTGGTCTTCAGCTTCCTGGGCCGGCCCGAGACCATCGCCGACCGCCTGCAGCGCCTGGCCTTCGTGCCCCTGATCGGCGGCCTGGCCTACGAGGCCATCAAGCTGTCCGGGAAGTTCGGCAAGGCCTGGTTCGTGCGGCCGGCCATCTGGCCGGGGCTGATGCTGCAGAAGATCACCACCAAGGAGCCCGACGACGCCCAGCTGACGGTGGCCATGGCGGCCCTGCGCTCGGTGCTGACCCCGGAAGCCGACGACTTCCGCGAGCGGGTGTACTTCGATCTGCCGGACGCGGTGCCGGGCGCCGAGCCTGCCGCCGCCGGAGGGGTGTCTTGAAGGAGAACGTGCAGTCCCTGCGCGACGACTACCGCGCCCTGGGCGAGGAGCTTTCCGACCCCGCGGCCCTGGCGGACCAGGAGAACTACCGCCGCCTGACCCGCGAGCACGCCCGCGTGGGCAAGCAGCTGAAGGTGGGCGAGCGCTGGTTCCACCTGCAGGAGCAGGTGGACAACAACCGCGCCCTGCTGAAGACCGAGAAGGATCCCGAGGTGCTGGAGATGATCCGCGAGGATCTCGCAGGCCTCGAGCCCCGGCTGGAGGAGGCGGAGGCCGTCTTCGAGGAGGCCCTGCTGCCCCACGATCCCAACGACGATCGCGACGCCATCCTGGAGATCCGCGCCGGCACCGGCGGCGACGAGGCCGCCCTCTTCGCCGAGGAGGTGGCGCGCATGTACCTGCGCTTCGCCGAGCGCAAGGGCTGGAAGACCGAGCTGATCGACGCCACCGAGGGCACCCAGGGCGGCTACAAGGAGGTCATCTACGGGGTCAAGGGCGAGAGCGCCTTCGGCATCCTGCGCTGGGAGAGCGGCGTGCACCGGGTGCAGCGGGTGCCGGCGACCGAGGCCCAGGGCCGCATCCACACCTCGGCCGTGACCGTGGCCGTGCTGCCGGAGGCCGAGGAGGTTGACATCGAGATCGCCGAGAACGAGCTGCGCATCGACGTCTTCCGCTCCAGCGGTCCGGGCGGCCAGTCGGTCAACACCACCGACAGCGCCGTGCGCATCACCCACCTGCCGACCGGGCTGGTGGTGCAGTGCCAGGACGAGAAGTCCCAGCACAAGAACAAGGCCAAGGCCCTGGGCGTGCTGCGCTCGCGGCTGCTGGAGCACGCCATCGCCGAGCAGGACGCCAAGATCGCCGCCGAGCGCAAGAGCCAGGTGGGCAGCGGCGACCGCAGCGGCAAGATCCGCACCTACAACTTCCCCCAGAGCCGCTTCACCGATCACCGGATCGGGTTGACCGTGCACAACCTCGATGCCATCATGGCCGGCAACCTGGACGACGTGGTCGAGGCCATCCAGGCCCATCGCCGCGAAGAGGCGCTGGCCGCGACCCGCACCAAGTGAGCGCGCCCTCCGGCGCGCTGCCCGGACCCGGCACCCGAACCCGGGGCGGCCGCCGCGCCGCGCCATGGCCAGCCCATGAACGCTGACATCCAGACCGTGCGCTCGCTGCTGCAGGTCACCGCCGGCTACCTCGAGGGCAAGGGCGTCGAGTCGGCGCGCCTGAACGCCGAGCGCCTGCTGGCGGACGTGCTGGGGCTGTCGCGCATCGAGCTCTTCATGCAGCACGACCGCCCGGTGCTGGGCCCGGAACTGGACCGCTACCGCGACCTGGTGCGCCGCCGCGCCTCCGGCCAACCCCTGCAGACCATCCTGGGCGAGACCGAGTTCTACTCGCGCACCTTCAAGGTGGAGCCGGGCGTGTTCATCCCCCGGCCGGAGACCGAGCGGCTGGTGGAGATCGCCACCTCTCTGCTGGCCCCGGGCGATCGCAACCTGCTGCAGCCGGTGGCGGTGGAGATCGGTTGCGGGACCGGCGTGATCGGGGTTTCGCTGGCCCTGGAGCTGCCGCGGCTGGCGGTCTGGGCCACGGACCTCAACCCGGCGGCGGTGGACCTGACCCGGCGCAACGCCCATCGCCACGGGGTGGACGGCCGCGTGACCGTGCTGGAGGGCAGCCGCTTCACGCCCTTGCCGGAGCGCCTCAAGGGAGGGGTCGACCTGCTGGTGAGCAATCCGCCGTACATCGCCAGCGCCGAGATCGAGGGGCTGGACCGCGAGGTGGCCGAGCACGATCCGCGGCTGGCTTTGGACGGCGGGCGCCGACGGGTTGGTTTTCTACAGGGCGCTGGCCTCGGGGCTGGGGCCCTGGCTGCGGCCGGGCGGTCTGGTGGCCGTGGAGATCGGCGCCGACCAGGGTGCGGCGGTGCCGGCGATCCTGGCCGCTTCGGGTGTTGCGGAGCTGGTCGTGCACAAGGACTATGCGGGGCGTGACCGGGTTGTCACCGGGTGTCTGCCCGCCAAGGAGGACTGAGCGTGGACAGGTTTGTGATCGAGGGGCCGACCCCGCTGGAGGGCGAACTGGCGGTGGGCGGGGCGAAGAACGCGGTGCTGCCGCTGATGGCCGCGGCGCTGCTGGCCCGCGGCGAGTCGGTGATCGACAACGTGCCCGACCTGCAGGACGTGCGCTTCTTCATGACCATCCTGGAGGGGTTGGGGGCGCGCTGCGTCCTGGCGGATCATCGCCTGAGCATCGACACCAGCGCGTTGACCGGCCACGAGGCCTCGTACGATCTGGTGCGCAAGATGCGCGCGAGCATCTACGTGCTGGGCCCGCTGCTGGCCGCGGCGGGGGAGGCACGGGTCTCATTGCCCGGCGGGTGCGCGTTCGGGCCGCGGCCGGTGAACCTGCACATCGAAGGCCTGGAGGCGCTGGGGGCCGAGCTTTCGCTGGAGGGCGGCTATATCCGGGGGCGCGTGCCCGGCGGGCGGCTGCCCGGGGGGCGGTTCCGGTTCGAGCCTTCGTCGGTGGGCGGAACCTGCAACGTGCTGATGGCGGCAGTACTCGCCGCAGGCGAGTCGGTTTTGGACAACTGTGCCGTCGAGCCCGAGGTGACGCAACTGGCGGAGGCCTTGGTGGGCGCGGGGGCGAAGATCTCGGGCGTGGGGACGGCGGCTTTGAAGGTGCAGGGCGTGGATGCGCTCGCTCCGCTCGCGCATGCGGTGATCGCCGACCGCATCGAGGCCGGCACCATCATGGCGGGCGTCGCCATGGCCGGCGGGCGCGTGCGCCTGACCGGCGTGGACTGCGTGCACCTGCATCCGGTGACCGCGGTGCTGCGGGAGATGGGCTGCACCATCGAAGAAGGTGCCGGCGAACTGGTGATCGCATCGGACGGCCGGCCCGAGCCCACGGAGGTCATCACCCGGCCCTACCCCGGCTTTCCCACCGACATGCAGGCCCAAGTGATGGCCGCCTGCTGCCTGGCCGACGGGACGAGTTTCATCAGCGAGACCATCTACCCCGACCGCTTCACCCACGTGGCCGAGCTGCAGCGACTGGGCGCGGACATCCGCGTCGACGGGGCGCGGGCGGCCGTGTTCGGCGTGCCGCGCCTGGAGGGCGCGCCGGTGATGGCCAGCGACCTGCGGGCCTCGGCGGCGCTGGTCCTGGCGGGGGTCGCGGCCCACGGGACGACGGTGGTCAATAGGGTCTACCACATCGACCGGGGATATGAGCGGATCGAAGAGCGGCTGGCGGCGCTGGGGGCACGGATTCGGCGGGAGAAGGGGTAGGGGCGCGGGGGTTGCTTGTTGGATTGTGACGTGGGAGCGTTACAGACCTGTCCAAAAACGGTTCGAGATACAGATAAAAAAAGTCCTCCGGCAGTGGCATCATGGGGGTGCTAACCCAACCCATGGTTCCCCCGCCAGGAGGACTGCGGCCATGATACGTCATGCGAGCCTGTTCAACCAGCTTCTTGAGGTCTTCCCGCGCCACGAGTTCCACAACTTGGTCCGCGACATCGGCACCGAGCGCTACAGCAAGGGCTTCGCCAGC
This sequence comes from Candidatus Krumholzibacteriia bacterium, assembly GCA_963848505.1. Lineage (GTDB taxonomy): Bacteria > Krumholzibacteriota > Krumholzibacteriia > LZORAL124-64-63 > LZORAL124-64-63 > JACZKN01. The sequence goes on from CAWKEB010000003.1 coordinate 170,973, forward strand.
TGGGACCACTTCGTGGCCCTGCTGTTCTGCCAGCTGGCCCAGGCCAAGTCCCTACGCGAGATCAGCGATGGGCTGGGTTCCTGCCTGGGCAAGCTGAGCCACCTGGGCATGCGCAAGGCGCCCGGCAAGTCGACCCTCTCGTACGCCAACCAGCAGCGCAGCTGGACCCTGTTCGAAGCCCTGTTCTACAAGCTGTCCAGCCGCCTGAGCTACGACTGCCCCGACCGACGGAAGCTGAAGCTGCCGGGGAAGCTCTACTCCCTGGACGCGTCGGTGATCGCGCTTTGCCTGTCGTTGTTCGACTGGGCCCGCTACCGCTCGGCCAAGGGTGCGATCAAGCTGCACCTGGTGCTGGACCACGACGGGTACCTGCCGCGGTTCGCCAACATCACCGCGGCCGAGGAGCACGACGTGCCGTCGGCCCGCCACTTCACGTTCCCGCCCGGCAGCGTGGTGGTGGTCGATAGGGGCTACTGGTCGGTGGACCTGTTCATGCAATGGGTCCGGGACCAGGTCTGCTTCGTGATCCGCAGCAAGAGCAGCACCAGACTGCGGGTCATCGAGGAGAAGGCCGTCACGGGGGATGTCCAGGCCGACCAGATCGTCGAGTTCGCCAACACAGCCACGCACGAGCGCTATCCCTACCTCCTGCGCCGGGTGGTGTACCGGGATCCGGAGACGGGCGAGCAGTACACCTACGTGACGAACCTGCTGCACGTGCCGGCGCAGGTGATCGCCGAGGTCTACCGGCAGCGCTGGCAGATCGAGTTGTTCTTCAAGGCGCTGAAGCAGAACCTCAGGATCAAGACGTTCATCGGGACCAACGTCAACGCGGTGCTGTCGCAGATCTGGACGGCACTGATTGCCATGCTGCTGCTGCGGTACCTTCAGTTGAAGGCCCGGCGCGGTTGGGCGCTGTCCAATCTGGTGGCCCTGCTGCGCTGGAACCTGTTCACCTACCGCGATCTATGGGCCTGGTTGGAACAGCCGCTGGCGGTACCCCCCGGGGGGCCCCCGGCGGTGGAGCAACTGGCCCTGGGACTTTAGATCTTGGACGGCAGGAACGGGGCCTCATCCCCGGGGCGGCGATTGGCCCGTCCAAAACGGGTCAAAGGACAGCGCATACGGTACCGACGGCGGCGGGGCGGAGTTGTCTTGGACAGCACTGCAAGCGTTATATAACGCTTCCACGGCACAATTTATCAACTTCATGCCCAGGGCCTTGCCGCCTGCGCGCCAAGGGTGCATTCTATGGGTTCGGCTTTTTATACACCCGCACAGCAAACACCGAGGCCATGACCCAGCCCACCCGACATTTCATTCTCGGCGCCGCCGGGCACGTGGATCATGGCAAGACTGCCCTGATCACCGCGCTGACCGGCACCAACACCGATCGGCTCAAGGAAGAGCAGCAGCGGGGCATCAGCATCGAGCTGGGCTTTGCGGAGCTGGACCTGGGCGACGGCGTGCAGCTGGGTGTGATCGACATGCCGGGGCACGAGAAATTCGTCAGGCAGATGGTCTCGGGCGCGGGCGGGGTGGATCTCGCTTTCCTGGTGATCGCCGGCGACGAAGGCGTCATGCCCCAGACCATCGAGCATCTGGAGATCCTCAACTCTCTGGGGGTGCAGAGCGGCGTCGTGGTGGTCGCAAAAATCGACATGGTGGACGAGGACTTCGTGGCGGTGGTGACCGAGGAGGCGGCCGAACTGGTCGAGGGCACCTTTCTTGAGGGCAAGCCCATCGTCGCGGTCTCGGCCCACAAGGGGATCGGGCTGGAGGAGCTGAAGGCCGCGCTCAAGGTCGAGGCCCTGGCCCTGCCCGCGCGGGCCGAGGAAGGGCCGTTCCGCCTGCCCATCGACCGCATCTTCACCATGCCCGGCGCGGGGGTGGTGGTGACCGGCACCTGCTGGGGCGGGGCGGTGGCTGACGGGGACAAGCTGCTGCTGCAGCCGGGGGCGGTGCCGGTGCGGGTGCGCGAGGTGCAGGTGCACGGGCGCAAGGCCCCCCGGGGGGCCTCGGGCCAACGGCTGGCCCTGGCGCTGCACGGCATCAAGCGCGAGGACGTGGAGCGCGGCTTCCAGGTGACGGCGCTGGACGCGGCCCGGCCCACGCGGCGCCTGGACATCCGGGCCAACGTGATGCCCCACTACAAGGGAATCATCAAGAACCGCCAGCGGGTGCACGTGCACCACGCCGGCCGCGAGGTGCTGGGGCGCCTGGTGCTGCTGGACGAGCCCGAGCTGGGCGGCGACGCCGGAGCCCGCAGCGGCCTGGCCCAGCTGCACCTGGAGGACGAGCTGATCGCCGCGCGCGGACGACCGGCTGGTGCTGCGCTTCTACTCGCCGGTCACGAGCATCGCCGGCGGCGATCGTGCTGGACGCCAACCCGAAGCGGCACAAGCGCTTCGAGGAAGGTGCGCTGGAGCGCCTGGGCGTGATGGAGGACGGCGATCCCGGCGAGCTGTTTCGCCAGAACCTCAAGGCCGCCGGCCTGGCGGGCCTGCCCCTGGCCGAGGCCCTGGGCCTGGAGGACGATCCGGCGGCCCTGATTGTCGGCAAGCGTGTCTACGACCGCACCCTGGGCGAGGAACTGCAGGCGACCATCGCCAAGCTGGTCGACGACTACGGCCAGCGCTATCCCCTGCGCCTGGGCCTGCCCAAGGAGGAGGCCCGCCGCCGGGTGAAGTTCAAGGGCGGGGCCAACGAGTGGAACGCCCTGGTGCAGGCCCTGGCCGAGCCCGGAGTCTGGGTGGTGGCCGGCGACCGCATCGCCGCCACGCCCGGGGGGCCGCCGCTGCCGGCGGGCATGGCCGAGGCCGTGGCCCAGGTGGCGGCGGAATTGGCGGCCGGCGGCCTGGACTGGCCCGGCGCCGACGACTTCGCCGCAGCCTCGCCCGCGTTCAAGGCGGTGCAGGGCCGGCCCGGCTTCGGCGAGTTCAAGGCCATCGAGGTGATGCGCCACCTGGCCGACCACAGACTTGCGGTCCCGGTCAACAACGAGTACTTCGTGCACGTGGAGGCCATGGCCAAGCTGGTGGCGGTCCTGCGCGCCCACTTCGCGGCCGAGGGCGAGCTGGCCTTTGCCGGCTTCCGTGAACTCAGCGGGCTGACCCGCAAGCTGGGCATCCCCATGCTGGAATACCTGGACGAGAACGGGCTGACCGTGCGCGACGGCGATATCCGCCGCGCGGGCCCGCACCTCGGCGACGCCTGACCCAGGGCCCGCGGGCCCGGAGCAACGCATGAGCAGCGACAGCAACACCGCCGGCCGTCCCGTCTGCGCGCCGCGCCGCCCGACCCGGCAGATCACCGCCGGCCAGGTGACCATCGGCGGCGATGCGCCCGTGCGCGTGCAGTCCATGACCACCACCAAGACCGGCGACTTCGAGGCCACCCTACCAGCAGATCAGGAGCTGGCCACCGCCGGCGCCGAGCTGGTGCGGGTCACGGTCAACGACGCCGACGCGCGTGCGCGCCCTGCCCGCGCCTGGTGAACTTCAGCAACGTGCCCCTGGTGGCGGACATCCACTACGACCACAGGATGGCCCTGGCGGCGCTGGAGGCGGGCATCGCCAAGCTGCGCATCAACCCGGGCAACATCGGCTCGCGGGATCACGTGCGCGAGGTGGCGCGCGGCGGCGGCGGACAAGGGCGTGCCCATCCGCATCGGCGTCAACCGGGGCAGCCTGCACCGGCGCTACGAGGAAATGGCGCAGACCGACCCCGCGGGCGCCCTGGTGCAGAGCGGTCTGGACGAGATCGAGGTGCTGGCCGCGGTCGGCTTCCACGACGTGGCCGTGAGCCTCAAGAGCTTCGAACCCCTGGGAAGCGGTCGAGGCCTGCCGGCGCTTCGCGCCAGGTCAGCGACGTGCCCCAGCACCTGGGCGTGACCGAGGCCGGCACGCTGCTGGCGGGCACCAGCCGCTCGGTCGCCGCCATGTCGGTGCTGCTTGCCGAGGGCATCGGCGACACGGTGCGCATCAGCCTGGCCGACGACCCGGTACACGAGGTCACGGCCGCCTTCCACATGCTGCAGGCCCTGCAGCTGCGCGAGGGCTTCGCCCGGGTGGTGGCCTGCCCCACCTGCGGTCGGGTCGAGGTGGACGTGGTGGCCCTGGCCAGCCGGGTCGAGGAGCTGGCCAAGGACCTGCCGTCGGACCGGGTGATCTCGGTCATGGGCTGCATCGTCAACGGGCCGGGCGAGGCCAAGGCCGCCGACCTGGGGATCGCCGCCGGGCGCTCCAAGGTGGCCATCTACCGCAAGGGCGAGCTGCACCGCACCATCGAGAAGAGCGAGCTGGAGAGCGTCCTGGTGGAGGAGATCGAGCGCCTGCGCTAGGGGTCGGCGGGGCGGAATTGGCTACAGGAGGTCCGGATATCGGTCGAAACCGATGTCCGGAGGGATCATGGGAGCGCGCGGCAGCCGGCCGCGCCTTTGGCCTGCACGAACAGGATCCGATGAGCCGCGAACCCGACAGCACCCAGAGCCACGGTCCGGACGTCCTGCTGGCGGCAGGCGCCCAGCCCGGCGTCGTGCCCGGCGCCGACCGCCTGCAGGCCCTGCAGTCGTTCAACGCCAAGCTGGTGTGCATGACCATCGACGAATCCTCGTACGACGAGGTCGTGCGCGGGGTGGGTCGGGTCATCGGCTGCGACGCCTGCGCCCTCTTCCTGCACGACGCGGCCACCGACGAGCTGGAGCTGAAGGCCTCGGTGGGCTACGCGGCGGCCATGGTGGGCCGGCGCATCGAGATCGCCGACGGGGCCAGCGCCCACGCCCAGGCCTTCCGCGAGGAGTACCTGGTCCACTCGGACAACCAGCACGACGAGCCGGGCATGCAGGTGCTGTCGGACGAGCACACCTCGGTGCTGATCCTGCCGGTGATCTCCAACAACGGCCCGGTGGGGGTCTTCGAGTTCGCCAGCAAGGCCGAGGGGGCCTTCTCGCCCCAGGACGTGGGACTGTGCAGCATGGCCGTCGACCAGATGGCCTACTCCCTGGAGAACATGCGGCTGGTGGGTGAGCTGAGCCGCTCGCGGGACGCCGTGATCCGCGGCATGGCCCTGCTGGCCGAGATCCGCGATCCCCACATCGGCGGGCATCTCAACCGCATCTGCGAGTACTCGGGCCACCTGGCGCGCCAGCTGTCCGGGCGCATGGGCTACCACCAGGTGACGCGGGAGTTCGTCGACGTCATCTCGCGCTCGGCCGCCCTGCACGACGTGGGCAAGGTGGGCATCCCCGACTCGATCCTGCTCAAGCCGGGCAAGCTGACCAGCGACGAGTACGACATCATGAAGACCCACACCCTGACCGGGGCGGACCTGCTGCGGGGGCTGATGGACGACTTCGGCGAGTACGCGCTGATCGCCATGGGGGCGGAGGTCGCCCTCTGCCACCACGAGTGGTGGGACGGCAGCGGCTATCCGCGCGGGCTCGCGGGGCGGGAGATCGCCCTGGCGGCGCGCATCGTGGCCATCGCCGACGTCTACGACGCCCTGACCAGCCGCCGCATCTACAAGGCCGCCTGGAGCCAGGAAGAGACCATGCAGGCGCTGCGCGAAAAGGCCGGCATCCAGTTCGATCCCGACCTGGTGGAGGTCTTCCTCTCGCGCCCCGACCAGCTCAACGCCATCCGCGACCGCTACTCCGACTGACTCCGACTCCCGACCTCAGATGGGCACCGCGCCGTCCGGCACCCCGGGCGTGGCGAACACGTTCTGTTCGCGCAGGCAGGCGGCCGTGCCCGCGGGGGCCTTGCGCGGCTTGCGCACGTAGCGGCGTTCGGTCCAGATCACCGGCGCCAGGCCGGCGTGCTTGGCCTTGCTGTGGAGGGCGGCCAGGGCGGCGGCCTTGACGATCACCGCGCGCGGCACCTGCTCCGGCTTGCCGCCGGTGCGCAGGATGACGTGGCTGCCGGCCACGCCCTGGGCGTGCAGCCAGATGTCCTGGGCGTGGCTGGCGCGGTGGGTGAGCTCGTCGTTCTCGACGTTGCTGCGGCCGATCCAGACCTCCCAGCGGCCGTCCAGCAGGTAGCGGCGGAAGGGGCGGGCCGGCTCCTCGGGGGCGTGCACGCGGCCGGACTGGCCGGTGGGGATCAGGCCGGCCTCGGCGTCGCGCCAGGCGAGCAGGGCGGCCAGCCGGTCCAGGGGCGGACCTGCGGGCAGGTCGTCGGCCGCGGCCAGGGCCCGGGCCAGGGCCTGCACTTCACGGCGTGCTTCTCCCAGCCGCTCGGCCAGGATGCCGCGGCCGCGCTCGGCCTTGCGCGCCCGCCGGAAGGCGGCTTCCAGGTTGGCCGCCGGCGGCAGGGCCGGGTCCAGGTCCAGCACCAGGGGCAGGCCGCTGCGGGGGTCGGTGACCTCGATGCCGGGCAGGCCCGGGCGCAGCAGGTGCATGCTCGCGGCCAGGGCCTCGGCCCGGCGGCGCAGCTCGTCGCCCTGTTCGGCCACCGCCAGATCGGCCTCCAGGTTGGCGGCCCGCCGCTCGGCGCCGCGCAGGCGGCGGACCAGGGCGGCGGCGAAGCCGGTGGCGATCGCGGCGGCCAGGCTGGCGACCAGGTGGTCCAGCCCGGGCGCCGACAGGGTGTCGGGCGCGGGGGTGCCGCTGGTCCAGGTCGCCGGCGGCGGGATGCGCGCCAGCAGGTCGTGGGGCGGCCGGTGCCGGGCCCAGAGCAGGCGTCCGCCGGCGTCCAGCAGGGTGGTGTCGCCGCGGGCGCCGAACAGGCGGTGCAGCAGCACCAGGGGCGTGCCGTCGGCGGCGGCGAGGCCGAAGGCGGCCACCCGGTCGTCCGGCAGCAGGCCCAGGCGCTCGAGGCGGGCGCCGGCCAGCAGGCCCTTCAGGGGATGATCGCGGCGACCGGGCAGGGCCGCCGTCAGGGGCGCGGGCAGGGCGCCGCGGCAGGCCAGGACCAGGCGCGCGCCGCCGACGTCGGTCAGCAGGATGCCGTCGCGCTCGGGGCCCTCCAGGTGCAGGCGCACCCAGTCGGCGCCGCCGGTGACGGCGAACAGGGCGCGGCCGGTCCAGGCGGCGCGCCAGCCGGCGAGCACGTCCGCCAGGGCGGTGTGCTCGAGCCACGGACGCTGGGCACCGCCGCTTTCCATGCTAGAAGAACGTGTAGCCGATGGTGGCCTTGAACTCGGGGCTGTCGACGAGGCTGAAGCGGATCTCGACGAAGACCTCGTTGTTGTTGTTCAGCGTGTAGGTGGTGCCCAGCAGGCCGGACAGGCCCAGATCCGAGCTGGACCCGTCGAGGTTGACGTGGATGAAGGCCACGCTGCCGCCGATGTACGGGCCCCAGGGCGCGCGGAAGAACTCGGTCATGCGGTAGGCCAGGTCGCCGTTGAGGGTCAGGATGGTGGCGCTGTCGCCGAAGCCCAGTTCGAAGTTGGGCGTGAAGGCGAAGTTGGGGAACACGTCGCCCAGCTTGACCTGGGCGCCGAAGTGGGCCTGGGAGATCCCGTTCCAGGAGGTGTAGCCGGCGCGGGGGCCCAGGGGCGGGAGCCCGGCACAGGCGGCGGCGGCGGTCAGCAGCAGGGCGACGGTCAGGGCGCAGATCATCCGCTTCATCGTGGATTCCTTTCCAGGGCGGTGGGGCCGGGGGCGCTAGGCCTCGGCGCGCATGATAGCGCCGCGGCGGGCCGCTGCCAATCGGCGATCGGCGGTTCGCCTTGCCCGGCACGGGGTCAGGCCCTAGACTGCGGGCTACCGCAAGCAGACATGAACGGAGGATAGCCATGCTCAGCATGACCGGATTCGGTGGCGGCGAGGGGCGCGCGGGGCGCTGGACCGTGGCCGTGGAATTGCGCTCGGTGAACCATCGCTTCCTGGACGTGGCGCTGAAGCTGCCTGGACCGGTGGCGCCCTTCGAGGTCGACATCCGCAATTTCCTGAAGGACAACGTGGCCCGCGGGCGGGTGACGGTGGCGGTGCAGCTGCAGTCGGACCAGGACCAGGGGGTCGCCGGCCTGGATTCCGCGCGGCTGGAGACGGCCCTGGCCATGGTCAAGGCCGCCGCCGCGCGCATCGAAAAGGAGACGGGCAAGCCCCAGGAGATCACCCTCGATCACCTGCTGGCGGTGCCGGATGTCTTCCGCGCCCAGGAGCCGGAGCTGGATCCCGACGACGTCAAGACCGCGCTGATGGCCGGCCTGGCCGCCGCCTGCGCCGGGCTGCAGACCATGAAGGCCCAGGAGGGCGCCGCCCTGGAGGCGGAGATGCGCCAGCGCCTGGACACCCTGACCGCACAGCTGGAGAACGTGCGCACCCTGGCGCCCCAGGCCGCCGAGGAGATCCGCATCCGCCTGGAGGAGCGCCTGGCCAAGCTGATGAACGAGCAGCTGGAGCCCCAGCGCCTGGCCCAGGAGGTGGCGATCATCGCCGACAAGGCCAACATCAACGAGGAGTGCGAGCGGCTGGGCATCCACATCGAGGCCTTCCGCTCGGCCCTGGTCGAGGGCGGGCAGGTGGCCAAGCGCATCAACTTCCTGCTGCAGGAGATGCACCGCGAGGTCAACACCATGGGCTCGAAGACCAACATCATGGCCATCACCACCGCGGTGATCGCCATGAAGGACGAGGTCGAGTCCCTGCGCGAGCAGATCCAGAACCTGGAGTAGCGCCATGATCGTGCTGATCACGGGGCCGTCGGGCGCCGGCAAGAGCAGCTTCATCGGCCGCCTGATGGCCGCCGACCCGCGGCTGGCCTTCTCGGTCTCGAGCACCACGCGCCCGATCCGCGAGGGCGAGCGCGACGGCGTCGACTACGACTTCGTGGACGACGCCCGCTTCGACCGGCTGCTGGCCGAGGACGCCTTCGTCGAGTGGGCGGTGGTCCACGGCAACCGCTACGGCACCCGCCGCGCGGCCCTGGACGAGGTGAGCGCGCGCGGGCGCATCCCGGTCCTGGACATCGACGTGCAGGGCGGCCTGCAGGTGATCCCGCGCCTGGGGGCGGAGCTGGTCTCGATCTTCCTGTTCCCGCCGTCCTGGGACGAGCTCGAGCGGCGGCTGCGCAGCCGCGGCACCGACAGCGACGCGGTGATCGCCACCCGCCTGGCCAACGCCCGGGGCGAGGTGGCCCAGGCCGGCGCCTACGACTGGTGGATCGTCAACGACGACCTCGAGCGGGCGGTGCTGCGGGCGCTGGCGGTGATCGAGGCGGCTCCCTGCCGGCGGGTGAGCTGGGCGCAGCCGCCGTTGGAGGCCTAGCAGGCAACTTCGAACTTCCCGCAGGGTTGGCGGCGCTTCCGACAGCCGGAGTGCCGCCTTTTTTTGGCGGCGAACCTGCGTTCGATTGCAAATCTCTGCAACCACTGTAAATCCGCTTTAAGGACATAGTTGTCCTATTATCGATCAGGATTGTCCAGGACGGAGTGCGCCGGGTCCGGGCCTGCCCTTCCCGGGCGCCGGCGAACGCGCTTGACCCCGTCAACTCACAGAAGAATAGTCGGAGTACGAGTCGCGGCGGCGTGGACGTGGGGCACCAACGGTTGCCGCGCTGCGCCGCCCGGGCCGGATCCGCTCCGGCCTGCCAGAATGTCCAGCAGCGGCGGTCCCGCCGGGACCGCCGACAGGGAGATCCACGATGCGCCGGTTTTCGATCATGCTGCCGCTGTTGCTTGGTGTCCTCGCGCTGACCGCGGGCTGCAACGGCGAGAAGAAGACTGACCAGAAGGCGGCACCCGCCGCCGCCGCCGCCAACCTCAACGACGGTCCCAAGGCGGCCGAGACCCTGACCCTCAACCCGGGCCTGGCCAGCTGGGGCGAGCAGCTCTTCAAGACCAAGGCTTGCATCACCTGCCACGCCGTGGGCGAGCGCAAGCAGGGCCCCGACCTCTCGGGCGTGGCCAACCGCCGCACCGAGCGCTGGATGAAGAAGCAGATCCTCGATCCCGAGTGGATGCTCAAGAACGATCCCATCGCCCGGGAGCTGATGGCCGAGTACGCCCTGCAGATGGCCAACCAGCACCTGACCGAGGCCGAAGCGAACGCGGTGATCCAGTACCTGCTGCGCGAGACCCTGGCCACGCCGTAGCCGTTCGAGACGATCCCATACCCTGAAGGAGACCCCGATGCGACGATTCCCCCGATACGGTCTGCCGCTCGCCCTGGCGATCACGGCCGTCGCCCTGCTGGTCCAGTTCGGCTGCGGCGGCGGTTCCGTCCAGACCAGCGCGACCGGTGACGCGGCCCAGCGCGTGTACGTCGCCCCCGGCGAGTACGACGAGTATTTCGCGTTCCTCTCGGGCGGCCACTCGGGCCAGGTCTACGTCTACGGCCTGCCCAGCGGACGGCACCTCAACACCATCCCGGTGTACACGCCCGAGTCGGCCAGCGGCTGGGGTTACGACGAGGATTCGAAGGCGATGCTCGGCGGCTTCCTCTGGGGCGACGCCCATCATCCGGCGCTGTCGGAGACCAACGGCGACTACGACGGCCGCTGGCTGTTCATCAACGACATGGCCAACGCGCGCATCGCTCGCATCGACCTGGACGTCTTCAAGACCAAGCAGATCATCGGGCCGCTGCCCAACATCTCGGCCAACCATGCCTCGACCTTCATCACCGAGAACTCGGAGTACGTGTTCGCCGCCAGCCGCTTCTCGGCGCCGGTGCCCAACACCTACCAGTCGATCGCCGACTACAAGAACAAGTTCAACGGGGTGATCGCGGCCGTGGCCATCGCCGGCGACGGCACCATGAGCCTGGACTACGAGGTGCGCACGCCGCCCTTCGACTGGGACAAGTCCGACGCGGGCAAGGGGCCGAGCCACGGCTGGGTCTTCTTCAGCTGCTACAACTCGGAGCAGGCCTACACCAAGCTCGAGGTCAACGCCAGCCAGAACGAGCGCGACTTCATCCTGGCCATGGACTGGCGCAAGGGCCAGCAGGCCGTCGCCGATGGCAAGTTCAAGCTGGTGGAGGGCGCCAAGGTCATCGACCCGGCCGAGGTGCCGGGCCTGATGTACCTGCTGCCGACGCCCAAGTCGCCCCACGGCGTGGACATCGATCCCTCGGGCACGCGCATCATCGGCAACGGCAAGCTGGCCGCGGTCACGGTGGTGCACAGCTTCGAGAACTTCCTGAAGGCCGTCGCCGAGAAGGACTTCATCGGCGAGTTCGGCGGCATTCCCGTGGTGCGCTACGAGGCCACCCGCATCGCCGAGGTGCCGGTGGGCCTGGGTCCGCTGCACACCCAGTTCGACGGCCGCGGCTTCGCCTACACCAGCCTGTTCCTGGACAGCCAGGTGGCCAAGTGGAGCCTCGACACCTACGAGGTGGTCGACAAGGTCGACGTCCACTACTCGATCGGCCACCTGACGGCCAGCGAGGGCGACACCAAGCATCCCACCGGCGACTGGCTGCTGGCGCTGAACAAGATCTCCAAGGACCGCTACCTGCCCATGGGGCCGACCCATCCGGAGGGCGCGCAGCTGATCGACCTCAACCGGCCGACCATGGAGCTGATCCTGGACATCCCCACCTACATGGAGCCGCACTACGGGCAGATCATCAAGGCCGACAAGATCGTGCCCAACGTGAAGCTCATCTTCCCGATCGAGGAGAACCACCACAAGTGGCGCGCCCTGAACGACGAGGAGTCGGGGGTCACCCGCGAGGGCAAGGACGTGCACGTGAAGATGGTGGCGGTGCGCACCCACTTCGCGCCCGACACGCTGACGATCAACATGGGCGAGACCGTCTACTTCCACGTCACCAACGTGGAGCAGGACCGGGACATCGCCCACGGCTTCGGCATCCTGCGCTCGAACGTCGATTTCCAGATCGAGCCGGGCGAGACCAAGACGGCCAAGTTCACGCCGTCCAAGCCGGGGATCTACCCGTTCTACTGCTCGAATTTCTGTTCGGCACTGCACCAGGAGATGCAGGGGTATCTCGCGGTGCGGCCGTAACCGGGGAGCTTGTCCGGTGACTCGCAACGACCACGACGGATTGCAGACAGGGGCGGCGGCCGCGGCCGCCGCCCCGCTTTCCCGGCAGCTGATCGGTTACGTGACCGGCCGCCTGGTCCGCTGGCAGCGGCTGCTGGTGGGGGCGGTGGGCCTGGCCCTGCTGCCGGTGATGTTCCTGCCGGTGCTGCCGATCTGGCGCATCCACATGGTGGCGCCCCAGTACCGCGAGGGCCTGCAGATGCTGATCTACGCCGACGACGTGCGCGGCGACCTGCGCAACATCAACATCCTGAACCACTACATCGGCATGCAGCAGATCTCGCCCGAGAGCTTCCCCGAGTTCGACTACCTGCCCCTGGTGATCACGATCTTCGGGGCCGTGGCGCTGCTGGCCGCGGCGGTGGGACGGCGCTGGCTGGCCTTCCTGGGTTGGCTGGGGTTCGCGGTGTTCGGCACGGTGATGATGCTCCATTTCGCCGGCTGGCTGCAGGAGTACGGGACCAACCTCGATCCGAAGGCGGCGCTGGACTTCGGGGCCTTCACGCCGCCGCTGTTCGGCACCAACACCAGGGGCAACTTCGTGGTGAGTTCCTACCCCCACGCAGGTGCATACATCCTGGTGCTGGCCGGCGTGCTGGGACCGCTGCTGGCGTTGGCCGATCTTTGGCTGGGGAGGCGGCGACGGCTCGGCGGTCGGGCGGCCGTGCTGCTGCTGGCGGGTGCGGCCTGGTCGCTGGCGGCGGTGCCCGCGGCGCGGGCGGCCGATTTCATCGACTACCGCGAGCCGCCGCGGACCAGCGCGCTGCAGCCGCTGATCGCGGCGGCCGATTCCGGGGGCACGGTGGTCCTGCCCGACGGGGTGCACCCGGGGCAGCTGATCATCGACCGGCCGCTGACGGTCAGCGGCAGCCGGGCGGCGGTGCTCGACGGCGAGGGCCGGGGCACGGTGCTGGTGGTGCGTGCGGCGGGCGTGGTGCTGCGCGGCTTCACGGTGCGCAACAGCGGTTACGACCTGCTGGTGGACGACGCCGGCATCCTGCTGGACGAGGTCGACGGCACCCTGGTCGAGGACCTGGTGCTCGAGGACACCAACCACGGCATCTACGTGCGCAACGCGCGGCGACCGGTGATCCGCGACTGCCGGCTGACCGGCCGCCGCGGCCGGGTCCACGAGGAGAACCACGGCAACGGCATCCACATCTGGCACGCGGTTTCGGCCGAGGTCACCGGCAACGATGTGGCCGGCCACCGCGACGGCATCTACCTGTCGTTCGCCGACAGCGCCGTGGTGAAGCAGAACATCTTCCACGGGCAGGACCGCTTCGGCCTGCATTCGATGTACAGCCAGCGCAACATCCTGACCGACAACCTGTTCACGGCCAACACGGCCGGCGTGGCCCTGATGTTCAGCAACCGCATGCTGATGCAGGGCAACCATTTCGTGCACAACCGGGGGCACCGCACCTACGGCCTGCTGCTGCGCGACTGCAGCGACTCGGACTTCGTGCACAACCGGCTCGAGGACAACACCATCGGGCTGTTCCTGGACGGCTCGAACCGCAACCGGTTCCGCGAGAACATCATCGCCGAGAACGGCTGGGGCGTGATCGCCTACAGTTCGTCCGAGGAGAATGTCTTCACGCGCAACGCGTTCCTGGACAACGACTACCAGATGTCCTTGGACATGCGCCGCACCCGCAACCGCCTCAGCGACGGCCAGGAGGGCAACTACTGGAGCGATGCCCATCCCTACGACCTCGACGGCGACGGCATCGGCGACGTGCCCCACTGCCCGGTCAGCCTGTTCGCCTTCGTGAGCAAGCAGTTCCCCGACCTGACGGTGTTCTCGGGCTCGCCGGCGGTGGTGGCGCTGGACCTGGCCCAGCGCTCGCTGCCCGCCCTGCAATTGACCGAGCTGGCCGATCCGTTGCCGCTGCTGACGCCGGTCCGGGTGCCGCCGTTCGTGGGCCCGGAATTGGCCGCCGCGACCGCGCCCGCCACTGACGAGGGCCGCCTGCCGCTGGCGTTGGCCTCGCTGGGCGTCGCGGGCTGCGGGCTGGTCGTGCTGCGGAGCCGCCGGTGATCAAGGCCAGCGGACTGAGCAAGCGCTACGGTGCGGTGCAGGCGCTCGACGGCGTGGAGTTCAGCGTGTCGGCGGGCGAGACCCTGGGCATCATCGGCCCCAACGGCGCGGGCAAGACCACGCTGCTGAAGGTGCTGCTGGGCCTGGTGCGGCCGGACACGGGCCGCGTGGTGATCGCGGACGTGGACCTGGCCGTCGATCCGGTGAAGCTGCGCCGGGTGATCGGCTACGTGCCGCAATACGACGGTTTCGAGGAGCGCAGCACCGGGCGCCAGGCCCTGGGCTTCCTGGCCCGCCTGCGCGGCGTGGATGCTGCAGAGGTGCAGCTGCGGGCGGCGACCGTCGGGGTCGAGCCCCTGCTGGATCGGCCGGTGGGCACGCTTTCGGGCGGGCAGCGCCAGCGCTTGAGCGTGGCGGCGGCGCTGCTGGGCGATCCGCCGGTGCTGCTGCTGGACGAGCCCACCGCCAGCCTGGATCCCCGGGCCACCGCGGGCTTCCGCCGCCTGGTGACGCGCCTGGCCGGCGAAGGGCGCACCATCGTGCTCTGCTCACACCTGCTGGACGATGTGGAGCGTCTGTGCGACCGTGTGCTGGTCCTGCTGGACGGGCGCGTGGCGGCCGTCGAGACCGTTGACCACACCGCGACGGCGACCACCCGGGGCGGGCTCGAGGCCCGCTTCCTGGCCGCGGTCGGCGAAGAGGAGAGCGACTTTGAAAGCTAGGATCCTGGGCGGCGCCCTGACGCTGCTGCTGACGGCCGGATTCGGCGGCTGCGGCGGGGGCGGCGAGACGGCCGACGGCCCGCCCGAACTGGTGATGGGCGACGCGCGCTGCACGGCCTGCACCATGGCGGTGGCCGATCCGGCCTTCGCGGCCGCGGCCAGGCTGGACGACGGCCAGGTGCTGGCCTACGACGCCATCGAATGTCTGGTGCGCGACCTGCGCAGCCGCAGCGGCGCCGACGCGCCGACCGCGATCTGGGTGGCCGACCTGCCGAGCAAGACCCTGCGGCCGGCCGCGTCCATGACCGTGGTGCTGGCGAACTTCCCTTCGCCCATGGGCGGCGGCTACGCGGCCTTCGCCGACGCCGGCCTGGCCGCGTCCGAGGCCGAGAAGCGCGGCGGCGTGGCTGGACCGCTGGAGGCCTTCGTAGCCGGCACCCTGCGCCGGCCGGGCAACTAGGCGTGCGGAAGCTGGCTCTGACCGCCTTGGGCGCGGTGGCGGCGGCTCTGCTGCTGGGCGTGCTGCTGGACCGGATCGGCCGCGGCGAGCAGACCACGGCTCCCGAGGCGCCCGCCCCCATCCACCGCGCGACCGTGGACCTGACCGCCGCCGGCATGGTGCCGCCCAAGCTGCGGGTGCCCAAGGACGCGGAGATCCATCTGCTGATCAGCGCCGGGCCCGACGCGCCGGAGGGCTTGCTGACCATCACCGGCTACGAGGACGCGGTCCCGGCCCTGGGCATCGGCCCGGGTCTGGCCCGGGAGATCGTGTTCACCAGCAATCGTCCCGGCGACGACTTCGCCTTCGTGCTGGGTGGCCAGACCGTCGGCCGCTTCGAGGTCACCGGCAGCCACCTGGAAGCGGGTCACGAGTGAAGCGCGTGCTGATCGTCGCCGACGAGACGCTGCAGCGGGTGGGGGCGACCCGCTCGATCCAGGTCTTCGCCGTGCTGTTCTGCGTGATGACCCTGGCCCTGAGCTTCTTCGGCCTGGCGGGGCAGCGGGCGGCGGGCTTCCAGGGCTTCGCGCGGCTGAGCGCGAGCCTGCTGAACCTGGTGGTCTACGTGGTGCCGCTGATCGCGCTGATGATCGGCACCACCGAGGTCACCGGCCGCCGCCACAACCTGGCGGTGACCCTGGCCCAGCCCGTCAGCCGCGCCGAGGTGCTGCTGGGCAGCTGGCTGGGGGTGGCTGCGGCGCTGGTCTCGGCGCTGGCGATCGGGCTGGGCGCCGCGGGCGTGCTGATCGCCATGCAGACCTCCAACGCGGCCCTCGGCGGCTTCCTGATGCTGGCGCTGGTGAGCGTGGCCATGCTGCTGGCCTACCTGTCGCTGGCTTTCCTGCTGGGGGTGGTGTTCCTGGACCGCCTGCGCGCCATGGCCGCGGCGGTGGTGGTGTGGTTCGCGACGGTGGTGGGCTACGACCTGGCGGTGATCGGTGCCAGCGCCCTGTTCAAGGGCGTGGCGCTCAAGACGATCCTGCTGCCGGCGATCCTGCTCAACCCGGTGGACATCGGCCGCGTGCTGGTGAACCTGGCCGGCGGCCGGGGGGCCCTGTTCGGGCCGGCGGGCGCGGTGCTGGTGGACATCTTCGGGCGGCCGCTGGGCGCGGCCGGGGCGGCCGTGGCCCTGGTCCTGCAGATCGGGCTGCCCCTGGCGGCGGCCCTGCTGGTCTTCCGGCGCCGGGATCTCTAGTCGCCGGTGATCATGCAACTTGTTATGCTGCAACTGATAGTATCTGTTTCGGACTCACCCCCTTGCCATCGGCGGCGAATCGCTTAGATTTGACCGGTTGCTGGAAACGCGTCGGGCCGGTGTGCCCGGATCGCGGAGCATTCGTGTCTCCTGCGATCGGCACGCCTGTCCGGGTCCCCTCTCGTAAGGGAAGGCCTGATGACCTACATTGCCCGCCACAAGGTGACCGACCTCATTCCCAACAAGTTCAAGGCCATCAAGATCGTGGCCCTCGAGGCCCGGCGGCTGAACGAGCGCGCCCGGAACTTCAACGTCTCCCTGCCGGGCAAGATCACCACGCTGGCGGTCGAGCGGCTGATCAACGGCAAGGTGGAGTTCTACGACGAGAAGGAGCGCGCCCGCCAGGCCCGGCTCGAGAGGGAGCAGGAAGTCCAGGAGTAGACCATGGCCCAGGCCCGCGTCCTGCTGATGGTCACGGGCGGCATCGCCGCCTACAAGAGTTGCTTCTTAGCCCGGTTGCTGCAGCAATCGGGCTTTCTCGTGAAGGTGGCCATGACCGAGGCCGCCACGCGTTTCGTCGGCCCGGTGACCATGCGCGCCCTGACCGGCGCGCCGGTGGCCACCGACCTGTGGGGCGAGGGCCAGAGCGAGGCCCTGGACCACATCGAGTACGCCCGCTGGGCCGACCTGGTGGTGGTGGCTCCGGCCACGGCCAACCTCCTGGGCAAGGCCGCCGGCGGCATCGCCGACGACATCGTCTCGACCCTGCTGTT
Organism: Candidatus Krumholzibacteriia bacterium; assembly: GCA_963848505.1. Lineage (GTDB taxonomy): Bacteria > Krumholzibacteriota > Krumholzibacteriia > LZORAL124-64-63 > LZORAL124-64-63 > JACZKN01. The sequence continues at coordinate 188,161 of CAWKEB010000003.1, forward strand.
GGCCTTCCCCGGCCCTGTGCTGATGGCGCCCGCGATGAACGACAACATGTGGCGGCATCCGGCGGTGCAGGCCAACCGGGCGCTGCTGGCCGAGCGCGGCGTGGCCTTCGTGGGCCCCGGCAGCGGCTGGCTGGCCTGCGGCACCGTCGAGGTCGGCCGCATGGCCGAGCCCGAGGAGATCATAGCCGCCGTGCGGGAGCTGACGGCCGACCTGCCGGTGCGCGACGAGGTTGGCGGCGGGCGCCCGGCCGGCCCCTGGGCCGGACGCCGGGTGACCGTGACGGCGGGCCCCACGCTGGAACCCATCGACCCGGTGCGCGGGGTCATCAACCGCTCGAGCGGGGCCATGGGCTATGCGCTGGCTGCCGCGGCGGTGGACGCGGGCGCCGAGGTCACCTTGATCAGCGGCCCGGTGGAGCGCGCGGCGCCGCGCGGGTTGGCCCGGCTGGTGCCGGTGGTCACCGGTCGTGAGATGGCCGACGCGGTGGCCGAGGCTTTGACCGCCGGCTGTGACTGGCTCTTGATGGCGGCCGCGGTGGCGGACTTCACGCCCGTGGCGCCGGCCAAGGCGAAGCTCAAGAAGGACGAGCTTGGCAGCGCCTGGCACCTCGAACTCGAGCGCAATCCCGACATCCTGAAGGACGTGGTGCCCCGGCATCGCGGTGCGGGGTTGTGCGTGGTGGGCTTCGCCTTGGAGACCGGTGACCTTGTGGCCAAGGCCGCGGTCAAGCGCAACGATAAGGGCATGGACTTCGTGCTGGCCAACGACCCGACTGCCGAGGGCGCCCGCTTCGGCGACGGCGACCATCAGGTGGTGCTGATCGGGGCGGAGGGCGTGCTGTGGGCGAGTGCATCGCTGCCCAAGCCGCAGCTGGCGGTGCAGATCCTGGATCGGCTGGAGTCGGCGCGCACCGGGACCGGCAAGTGACGGGCGCGGGCGACAACCGCGACGCGGTGCTGCGGGATTTCCTGAGCTGGCTGGACCAGAACGATCCCGGTGGTGCCTGGTACCTGGATGAGGGACCGGTGGCTGAGCCCGCGGCCGCGGCCGCTGAAGCCGCCGCCGGCGAAGCCCCCCGGGGGGGCTCCGCGGCCGACTTCCCCCGGGGGAAGTCCTCGGTCGCGGGCAAGCCGCGCCGCGCCTTGCCGCCGGCGCCGGAAATGGACCCCGCCTTCAAGCAGCAATGCGATGCGTTCGTGGGCAAGGCCCTGGCGGCCATCGCCGGGCATGGCGACGCTGGTGTGGCTGCGGACCCGTTCCTGGTCGAAGCCGGCGGCGATCGCCGGGCCGCCCTGGCCCGTCTGCGCGAGCTGGTGCTGCCGTGCACGGCCTGCGAGCTGAGCGCTGGGCGCAAGCACACCGTCTTCGGCGAGGGCGACCCCGAGGCTGACGTGGTGTTCATCGGCGAGGCGCCGGGCGCGGACGAGGATGAGCAGGGTCAGCCCTTCGTGGGCAAGAGCGGCCAGCTGCTGACCAAGATCATCGGCGCGATCGGCTTTGCCCGCGAGGACGTCTTCATCTGCAACATCCTGAAGTGCCGGCCGCCGGGGAATCGCGATCCGCTGCCTGGCGAGGTGGCGGCCTGTGAGCCGCATCTGCGGCGGCAGCTGGCGATCCTGCAGCCGAAGCTGATCTGCTGCCTGGGCCGGGTGGCGGCGCAGACGCTGCTGGGGACGGACACCAGCTTGAAGCGGCTGCGGGAGACGGTGCACTTCTATGCCGGGATCCCGGTGCTGGCGACTTATCATCCGGCGGCGTTGCTGAGGAATCCCGATTTCAAGCGGGACACCTGGGATGATGTGCGGAAGTTGCGGGCGTTGCGGGATGCGCTGGTGGGGCGGGGCTGAGAGTGCGGCGCCGAGGTCCTTCGCTCCGCCGGGCGGGACCCGCTGCTCGGGGCGTTCCGATGGGCCGGTCAAAAGCTCGCGATATTCTCTCCGTTTAGGCAGATATCCTGCCCTGAATCAATGATTCCTGATAAACTTCGGCGAGGTGGTAGGCCCTGCGTGGTCGGGTTGGGGCGATTGCTGCCGGGGCTGGGACGACGGCCGCAGGCATCGCGGACCGGGCGTGCGCAAGGTATCGGGATGGGGTGGGCTTGAGATGTGGTGTTTTACGGCTCAGAAGGTGTCTCGCTGCGGCGAGCGATATCCCGTTTCGATCTGGAAGTGGAATCTGATTCCGATAGCGGTACTGTCTAGGACCGGATGCGACCTCTGCGGCCGCTCGTGATTCGACATGAACCAAAGGATGCCGCCGGTAGCGCAGGCCGATGGAATGTGTTGCCGAGGAGGATCATTGCATGAATTTTAGGGTTACAAAAGCGCAGCATGTATTAGCCGTCAGTGATTTCAAAGCTGCGGTCGCGTACTTCACTGAAAAGCTCGCCTTCACCGAGTACCGCCAGGTCGACGGCTGGTCCTTTCTGCAGCTCGGAGACTTTTGGCTTATGGTCGGCGATTGCCGGGGAGAAGTACCGGCGCGGAACACGGGTAATCACTCGTGGTTCGCTTACGTCAATTGCGAGGGTATCGATGAGTTGTACCAGCAATACGTCGCGCACCAAGTACGGATCAAGGAGCCGATCGCCGACAAACCGTGGGGGCTGCGCGAGTTTCTCGTGGAAACCCCGGAAGGTCACCGCATCAAGTTCGGCCAGGCGCTGAGATAACGAGCACTTTTGGTCGAAAGACAACGTGTCGAGCGGTCACGATGGCGCCGTATAACGCGGTGTCAGGCGGCGGGAAAGGAAGCGCGTCCGTGATTGAAGCCCCCATCGGTGTCGCGGTAGGCGTTCTCACCATAGTCACGGCACGACTCATTCGTGGGCAGCATTGGGTGTACTCATTGGGTCTGCTCACTCTGCCCAGCTTGTACGCGCTCTTTGCTCTACAAGCCGGCGAGCAGGCTTTGGGCGCCAAAGAAGTGATCTACGGCATTCCGTTTGTCGTAGCGGGCCTGGTCTTCACGTTTGTGAGCGTCCGCCTATCAGCGGTCGTGGTCGGTGCACTCTGGATACTTCACGGAGTGTACGATGTGACGCATAGTCGGTTGTTCACCAACCCCGGTGTTCCCGGTTGGTATCCCGTTTGGTGTTTCTCGGTTGATGTTGTCATTGGTGCATATGTGCTATGGCTGTCGCGTCGCGTGCCCGATGCAAGTCTTCGCCGAACCTAGGGTTTGCCGCAGTGCCCCTGTGAGCGCACACTCGGTGCCGCCTAGCCCTTCGTTGAGCCCGACGGCTTACGGATGGCTTCTCCAGCCTCCGTCCGCGGGTGAACTCAACCGTTAGCCGCATCGGGGAGAGTATGGCTTCCGGTCCACCAAAATACTACTCGAAAGCCCTGGATTTCCGGGCAGCTTCTGAGTCGTTCGCGCCGGTTCGCAAACCGGGCCGCGGCGCCCGGGTAAGACGCCCGTAGGGACATCGATTGAGCCGTTGTCTGACCGCTGATCGCTGGTGTTGGCAGCAGAAGGGGTGCGACATGTCGGCAGCCGGAATCACCAATGCCCGCGGCAGCTTGATGACAGTGATCCTGGCTGCCACCCTCGCCTGCGGATCCCCAACCGACACCGCCCACGCCCAATGCATCGACTACAGCTCCTACCTGCATTGGGTGGGCAGCGTGGGCATGATGAACAGCGCCGTGGGCGTCGCCGTCTCCGGGAGCCATGCCTACGTGGCGGACTCGGCGGGCGGCCTGCGGGTGATCGACATCATGAAACCGGCGAGCCCTCAGTCGGTGGGCCGCCTGGCCACGCTGGGTGAGGCCAATTCCGTCGCCATTTCCGGAAGCCATGCCTACGTGGCCATCGGTGGTCTCGGCCTCCAGGTGGTCGACATCACCGATCCGGCGGATCCGCGAGGGGTCGGCGATGTGGATTCGCCGGGCTATGCCTGGGACGTCGCGATCCTCGGGAGCCATGCCTATCTGGCCGGCGGAGACGACGGCCTCCAGGTGATCGACGTCACCGATCCGGCGAATCCGCAGTGGGTGGGGGGAGTGGATACGCCGGGCGAGGCCATAGGCGTCGTCGTCTCCGGCAGCCACGCCTACGTGGCCAGCGGACCGGAGGGCCTGCAGGTGATCGACATCACGAATCCGGCGAGCCCGCAGTTGGTGGGCGGGGTCGCCACCGCGAACTATGCCTCGGACGCGGCGATCGCCGGGGATCATGCCTACGTGGCGGACGGACACGGCGGTCTTCAGGTGTTCGACCTCATGGACCCGGCGAGCCCGCAACCGGAGGGCGGCGTGGCCGTGCAGGGCTGGGCCTACGCTGTCGCGATCTCCGGCAGCCACGCCTACGTGACGGACTTCGACTTCGGCCTGCAGGTGATCGACATCACGAATCCGGCAAGCCCTCAGCTGTCTGGTGACGTGGCCATGCCGGGCGGGGCCATGGGCCTCGCCGTCTCCGGCAACCACGCCTACGTGGCCGACGGCGACTATGGCCTGCAGGTGTTCGACATCGCGCATGCGACGAGCCCGACGATAGCGGGCGCTGTGTTCACCCCGGGCGAAGCCGTCGGCGTGGCCATCGCCGGCAACCACGCCTACGTGGCGGCCGCGGACGCCGGCCTGCAGGTGGTCGACATCACGTATCCGGAGAACCCACAACTGGTGGGCGGCCTGGACACGCCGGGCGAAGCCCGGGGGGTCGCCATCGCGGGCAACCTGGCCTACGTGGCGGACCGGATGGCCGGCCTGCAGGTGATCGACATCAGCGATCCGACGAACCCGCAATTGGTGGGCAGTCCGGTCATTCCGATCTTTTTTACCTTCGACGTCGCCGTCTCCGGGAACCATGCGTACCTGACGGATCTCGGCTACGGCCTGCGGGTGATCGACATCAGCGATCCGGCCAACCCGCAGCTGGTCGGCAGCTTCGCCGCGGCGGGCCAGGCCCGGGGCATCACCATTGCCGGGGGCTATGCCTATTTGTCGATGGGCCAAGTGTTCTACAAAGGCCAGGCCGCAGGTGTCGATGCCTCCGGGAGCTCCGCCCGCTCGGCGTACTTTTCCTGGGGCTTTCATGTCCTGGACATCACCGATCCGGCGAACCCGCAGGTGGTGGGCGGCATGGACACCCCGGGCGAGACCTGGGGCGTCGCCGTCGCGGGGGGCTACGCCTACGTTGCGGACGGGTTCACGGGCCTGCAGGTGGCGCCCGCCCAGTGCGACGCCGGCCTGTCGGTCACCTTCATCGACCTCGTGGCCCGGCGGGTCGGCAGGTCGGGTGTCGTGCGCTGGACGATCAGTCAGCCACAGGCACACGCCGGCTTCCGGGTGTGGCGGCAGATGCCGAATTCGGTGCGCACGCTGCTCGGCGAGGCGATGCTCACCGGCCAGGCTGTCCTACGAGTACGTCGACCAGGCGCCACCGGCCGGTGGCGTGGACTATTGGTTGGAGGAGATGACTGCCGACGGGTCGGTCCATTGGTACGGGCCGGCCCATCTGTCGGCGGCGGTCGTGCCGGCCGCACCGACGCTGCAGCAGAACCGGCCGAACCCGTTCAATCCGCGGACGGTTCTGCGCTACAGTTTGCCGGCTGCCGGGCACGTGACCCTGGCGGTGTACGATCTGCGCGGTGGCTTGGTGGCGACGCTGATCGACATGGAGATGGCCGCGGGGGAGTGGGCGGCCGAGTGGGACGGCCTGAATAGCCGCGGATCGGCGGTGCCTTCGGGGGTGTACCTGGCCCGGCTGGAGACGCCGGCGGCGCTGCGGACCGTGAAGATGACTTTGGCGCGGTGAGGTCGCGGGACCGGCGGGGCGCGCTTTCGAGTCCCGCTGCCTACGGCCCGCCGCTCACCACTGCGTGCATCCGCAGGATCCTGAACGCATTGCCGGTAAACGAGAACTGCCGCTGCCAATCGCGCCCGTCATACGCATCCGTGGCCACCACCGGCAATCTGCAGCGCACAGGCGCAAGGATCCCCAGCCGCTCCCGCAACGAACCGGCCCCTTCCGGTTCGCCCCAGTAGGGCAACAGCACATGGCTGGCCCGATGCGCGAGCAGGAAGCGCTCGGTATCCCCGCCGTAGAGGGCCGCAGCCCCATCCCCACCGGTCAGCCCGCTGAGATCGACCAGTTCGCGGGTCCGCGCATACGCGACCGCACCCACGTCGAACACCGCGATCACCGCGTCAGGCCCGGTGCGGTCCGGCAGCTCGCGCGCCACCTTCACATGCAACCGGTTGATGTGGTCCACCGCCGAACCCCAAAGCCAGGCCGTCTCGACCATGCTGCCGACCAGCCCGCCGCCGAGCACCACTGCCAGCGCCGGCCCGGCCAGCCGCAACCGCCCGCCCAGCGTCCGCAGCGAGAGCACGCCGTCGACCGCCAAGGCGAGCGCGCACACGCAGACCTGCAGCTGGTAACGCCCCGCATGACCGCGGTCCGGCAGCACCACCGCGTAAAACAGCAGGGCGGCCACCGTCCAGGCCGCCAGCAGCCGCAGGCCGTGAAGCTCGGGGAACGTCCGCGGCCGGACCACCCGCACCGCACCCAGGCTGACCGCGACCAAGGCGGCCGCGCCCCAGATCAACGACCAGAACCGCGCCCCCGGCAGCCCGGCCACCAGACGCCCGGCCCCCAGGTCCGCCGGCAGCGCCGCCGCCCAGGCGCGGATCAACGACGCCAGTCCGCCCGCGGCCTGCGCCAACTCGACCTCCCGCGGCAGCCCGGCGATCCACCGCCGCCCCGCCAGCGTCGCCGGCGGAAAGCGCTGCTCCAGCACCGAGAGGGTGGCGATCGCCAGCAGCGACAGCGCCACCGCCGGCCACAGCCGCAGCCAGGAGCGCGGCGGTCCGGGCGGCGAAGGCCGGGTGGCCACGCCCACGATCAGCACGGGGATCAGCAGCAGCGCGTCCGGCCGCAGCAGGGCCGCCAGCCCGGCCAGCACCGCGGCCCGGCCGTCGTGCCCCGCGCGCAAGCGGCCAAGGGCAGCCAGTCCGCAGACCAGAGCGGGCACGGTCTCCATGCCCGACAAGGCGGCGAACAGCAGCGGACCACACAGGCCGACCGCGACTGCCAACACGCGCGCCTCGGTCCGCAGGGGCACGAGCCCCGCGGCCACCCCCGGCAGCACCAGGAACGCCGCCGCACCCAGCACCAGCGCCAGGACCGGCGCCAACCCCGCCCCGCCCAGCTCGCCTGCCGCCAGCAGCGCCGGCCACAGCAGACTGCTCTCGCCCCCGCTCTGCTGCCCCGCGAACAGCCCCCACACCTGGTCCAACGCCAGGTTGCGGGCGAACGCGGCGTGGATCCAGGCGTCGTCCAGCGGCAGGCCCAGGCTGACTCCGCGCCCAGCCGCCATCACGACGGCACAGACCAGGCCCACCGCGGCGGCGGCGGCGCCCAGCAGCATGGTCGTGCGGTCAAGGTGCAGCGGATCGTTGTGCGGCGCGGGGCTCATTGCCCGATCAGGACAGGCATGCCCATCCAGGGCCAGATCTTCCACACGAAGAAGAAGATCACCACCAGCAGCATGATGCTCGGCGGGATCCCGTAGATGAAGAAGTCGCGCGCCTTGAACTGGGCGCTCTCGTAGGCGATGGCGTTGGGGGCGGCGCCCACCAGCAGCAGGAACGGCATGCCGGCGGCGGCCAGCGCCGCGAACATCACCACCTCGGGCTCGACGTTCACGTAGGGCGCCATCACCAGGGCCACCGGCAGGGTGATGGCGATGGCCGCCACGTTCATGATGAAGTTGGTCATCACCAGCACGAACACGGTCACGCCCATGATGAACACCAGCCAGGGCGCGTCGTGGAACAGGCTCAGCCAGTGGATGGCCAGCCACTCGGCGGCGCCGGTCTCCCACAGGCAGAAGCCCAGGCTCATGGCGCCGCCGAACAGCAGCACGATGTTCCAGGGCAGGTTCTCCAGGTCCTTCAGGTCCAGCACGCCCGAGACGAAGAACAGCACCGCCGCGGTCAGGATCACCGCGCTCTTGTCCAGGGGCGCCAGCACCGGCAGGAACGAGCGCAGGGTCAGCACCGCGACCACGCCCAGCATCACCAGGACGGTGCCCACCTCCTTGCGCGCCAGCGGCGGCAGGGCGGCATGCATGGTGCGGGCGCGCTCGCGCAGGCCCGGCAGGGTGTCGCGCTCGGGGCGGAAGGCGATGCAGACCCAGCCCCAGAGCATCAGCACCATCAGCACCCCCACCGGCGCCAGGAAGCGGGTGATCTCGAAGAAGGAGATCTCCTGGCCCGTCAGCTGCCGGAAGAAACCGATGGCCACCGCGCCCCGGGCCGCGCCCAGCAGGGTGATGATGCTGCCGGCGCCCGCGACCCAGGCCATGCCGATGAACAGGCCCTTGCCGAAGCGGGTCCTGCGGCCGGTCGGTTCGTACAGGTTGTGCACCACCAGCAGCAGGGGGAAGACCGCCGCCGCCACCGCGGTGTGGGCCATGAAGAGGGTCAGGCCCGCGGTCATGGCGAAGACGCCCAGGTAGATCAGCCGCGTGTTCTCGGGGATGACCGACAGCATGCGGAAGGCCAGGCGGCGGGTCAGGCCGGTCTTGGCGAAGGCCATGCCGATCAGCAGCGAGCCCACGATGAACCATACCGACGGGTCCATGTAGTCGGTCAGGGCGGTGCGCGAGTCGCGGATCAGCCACACCGACTGCACGATGCCGACCACGATGGCGGTGATGCCGACGGGGATGACCTCGAACACCCACCACACGCCCGCCAGCAGGAACAGGCCCAGGGCGGCCTGGCCCTCGCGTCCGAGCACGACCGTGCGGCCGTCCGGCGCCAGGCTGTCGGGCAGGCCCGGCAGCACCACCGAGAGCACGAAGAGCAGCGCGCCCACCAGGAACGGCACATAGCGGCGCGGATCACGCACGGTGACACCGTGGGCCGCGGGCGTGTCCGGCGGTGGGCAGGCGGCAGGTCATGGGCTCCTCAGGCGCCGGCTGCCGGCGGTGCGGGTGGTCACGAGCACCGGGAACTCGAACTCGTCCGTGGCCCCGGTGATGGGCGGATGGAACTCGGGCGCCTCCAGGCCGCACCCCGCCAGCAGGGCGACCAGCTCGTCGTCCCGCCAGGCCTGGTGGCACTGGACGTACCGGCGGAGGGTAGCGGATCCCGGCGCGAGGATCCAGTGCGCATGGATCTCGGTCTGCGCCTCCTCGTCCCAGCTGAAGCGCTGCAGCCAGAGGTGGGGTTCGTCGGCGAACGGACCCGACGGGACCACCTCCCAGCTGGCCTCGTCCTCCTCGACGAAGGCCTGACGGGGCTGGTGTTCCAGCACGAAGATGCCGCCGGGCACGAGGCATTCCGCCAGCCGGGGCAGGAACCGCGCGGCCGCCGCGGGCGGGAACGCGTGGAACTCGCCGAACCAGAAGGTGACCGCGTCGCAGGGGCCCACGGTGGCGGCGAAGTCCGCCGGCAGGGCGGTCAGGTCGGCCTCCAGGATCGTGCAGTCCAGGCCACCGGCGGCGGCGGTCTCGCGGGCCCAGCGCAGGGGCGCCGGCGCGAAGTCGAAGCCCACGGCGGCGTGGCCGCGACGGGCCAGTTCATGGCAGGTAAAGCCCGGGGCCGCAGCCCACGTCCAGGATGCGGCGCGGACCGGAGCCCAGGCGCGCCTCCAGCCAGTCGCAGTGGCGGGCGATCAGCGCGGGCCGGCGGCTGGCCATGTCCGTGTCCGGGTCCAGGTGCACAGCGCAGCATGCGCTCGCTGAATTCGGGGTCGTGCCAGGGCAACTGGTGGGCGCCCTGCCAGGCCCGGGGCGGGTCCAGTTCGGCCAGCAGCGGGGCCAGCAGGGTGCGGGGGTCGAGGGGCTGGGCCACGGGGGGTCTCCGGGGGGTGGGGGACAACTCGGGCCGGCCGGGAGCCGGGTCCGGCAAGCACTTGTGGGCCATTATCCCTTGCCCGGCGCGGTTTTTCCACCGCCAAGGCGCGGCTGTCCCCGGTTTGTCCCCAGCTCGTGCCCCGGCCGCGGGGGCGTTGTCCCCAGGTTGTCCACCGCCTTCGCCGCGGCGCCCGGAGGCCGGGGTTGGGATCGGGACCGGCGCGTGGTATCTTCGGTGGCCCGACCAGCCGTCGTCATGAAGGAGACCCGTTTGGAAGTCCGTCCCCGGCCCCTGGGCCCTGATTCCCCGGAGCCGCCGAATTCGTCGGGCGGCCCCCGCCCGGGCCGCTCCCGCCTGGGCTACGACCGCCTGCCCGGCGAGCGCCAGCCGCCGTTCTCCGAGGAGGCCGAGCAGGCCGTCCTGGGCGCCGCCATGGTGGACAAGGAGGCCGTCGGCCTGGCCCGCGAGCGCATCACTGCACGGGGATTTCTACCGGCTGGAGCACCAGCTGATCTTCCGCGCCATGTGCGCGCCTGTACGAGAACGACCAGGCGGTCGATCCCATCACCGTGGCCGACCTGCTGCAGAAGGGCGGCGAGCAGCTGCTCGACCCGGTGCAGGCCAAGAACCTGCGCGGCACCGACCTGCTGGAGCTGGTCGGCGGCATGGACTTCCTGATCGACCTGGCGGGCATGATGGGCACCGCCGCCAACGTGATCTACCACGCGGGCATCGTGAAGGAGAAGTCGATGCTGCGGCAGCTGATCACCGTCTCGTCGACCATCGCCTCGGAGGCCTACGCCGGCGCCGACGAGGCCGCGGCCATCCTGGACCGGGCCCAGGCCCACATCTACGAGGTCAGCGAGGATTCGCGCGCCGGCGGCTTCTCGGGCGTGTCGAGCATCGTGCCCCGCACCTTCAAGTCCATCGAGGAGGCCTTCCAGAGCGGCAGCGACGTCACCGGCCTGCACACCGGCTTCGCGGACATGGACCGCAAGACCGGCGGCCTGCAGAAGGGCGACCTGATCATCGTGGCGGCGCGGCCGTCCATGGGCAAGACCTCGTTCGCGCTGAACCTGGCCTACAACGTGGCCATGAGGGAGAAGGTCGGCGTCGGCGTCTTCTCGCTGGAAATGGCCCGTGAGCAGCTGGTGATGCGCATGCTCGGCTCCAGCGGCAGCTTCAACCTGCACAACCTGCGCCGGGGCAAGCTGCGGGCCGAGGACTGGCCGCGCCTGACCCAGGCCTGCGACCAGCTCTCCCAGCTGCCGATCCACATCGACGACACCAGCAGCATCTCGGTGCTGGAGATGAAGGCCAAGTCGCGGCGCCTGAAGCAGCAGCACGGCCTGGGCCTGATCGTGGTCGACTACCTGCAGCTGATGACCGGCGGCGGCCGCGTCGAGAACCGCCAGCAGGAGATCTCGCACCATCAGCCGCCACCTCAAGGGCATGGCCAAGGACCTGAACGTGCCGGTGATCGCCCTGTCCCAGCTGTCGCGCGGCGTCGAGGCCCGCGGCGACCACAAACCCATGCTCAGCGATCTGCGGGAATCCGGTGCCATCGAACAGGATGCGGATCTGGTCCTGTTCATATACCGTGAGGAAGTCTACAAGCCCGACGATGAGACGGTGCGCAACATGGCGACCATCATCATCGGCAAGCAGCGCAACGGCCCCATCGGCTCGTTCGACCTGCATTTCCACAAGGAATTCACGCGATTCGGCGACCTCGCACGCTGACGCGGGTCGCGCAGGGGCTGGTCCGACCCTCCAGGAGTTATGCGCACCATGAACCGGGACCAGTGGCCGCGGGGGCGGCGCGGCTTGACCGCGGCGTGTGTCCTGGTGTGCCTGGCGGCCGGCGGCTGCGGCAGCAGCGGCCCCGGCAGCAGCGTCCCGAAGCCCGATCCCGACCGGGACGGCTGCATCCCCTACGACTATTATGCCGACGGCGCGGTGCCCATGCGCACGGTCGCGACCTGGACCGGCGGGCTGGTTACGGCCGTCGACGCCGAGGACGGGCTGGCGGTGCTGGCCAGCACCTACGCCGGTCTGAGGGTGCTGGACGTGAGCGATCCGGCGGCGCCCCGGCTGCTGGGTGCGGCCCCCTGCCTGGCCGCCTTCGACGTCGACCTGCAGGGCCGCCTGGCCGCCGTGGCCGAGGGCAACGCCGGTTTTGCGCTCTTTGACCTGAGCGATCCCGCCCTGCCGCAGCTCCTGGTGCGCATCGAGGTCAGCGGCGGCGAAGCGACCCACTTCACCGACTCGGTCCTGCTGGACGGCAGCCGGCTGTTCGTCAGCGGCTTCCATCGGCAGCTGGTCAGCTACGACATCAGCGATCCCCGCCGGCCCAAGGAGCGCAGCCGGCTGGTGCTGGACCGACCCGGAGCGCTGGCCTTGGCCGGCAACCGCCTCTTCGCCGGCGGCCGGGCCGTATTCACGGTGGGGAGCGACGGGCGGCTGACCCATGCCCAGGACCTGGGGCAGGGTGCGGCCGAGGACCTGGTGGTCTCCGGTGCGCTCCTGCATGCGGCCGTCGAGGAGGGTCTGGCGACCTTCGATCTCAGCGCCCCCGACACCGTGGTGCTGGCCGACCTGCGCACCCTGAGCCGGGTCCGCTGCCTGGCGGCGGCGGGTCCGCTGGTCTACGTGGGCTCCAGTCCTCCGGGTGCGCGCCTGAAGGTGTTCGAGTTCGGCGGCGGTGACGCCCCGCTGCTGCGGGCCGACGCGTCGGCGTCGGGCTACGTGGCGTTCTACGGCATGACGCACGTGGACGGGGTGCTGCTGGCAGGCGATCGCTGGCTGCGCACCATCGACGTGGGCGATCCGGCGCACCCGGTGTTCGCCGCGGCGCCCCGGGAACCGGCCGTGCCCCAGGGACTGGCCGTGACCGCGGATCACGCGGTGGTGGTCGATGCCGCCCAGGCCTCGGTGTACGCCCTGGGGGACGCCGTCGCCGACCGGCCGGCCGCGGTCCATGACGTGGGCGAAACGATCCTGCACCTGGCCGCCGGGCGCGGACGCGTCTACCTGGTCCGCAACTCCAAGGGGCTGCTGGTGCTGGATCCGGCCGCCGGCGGTGCGCCGCCGGTCCTGTGCCACCCGGGCCTCGGATTCGGGACGCTGGCGGTGAGCGACAGCCTGCTGGTCACCGGTTACGGCGGCACCCTGCGCGTGTACGACCTGGCCGATCCCGATGCGCCCCGCTTCAGCGGCGAGCTGGATTTCGCCGACTACGTGCGGCAGGTGGCCGTCGCCGGCAACCGCGTGCTGGTTTCGCTGGCGACCGCGCAGTTGGTGCTGGTGGACGTGTCGGATCCGTCGCAGCCGGTGGAGATCGCGCGCGACATCGCCGGGCTGCAGGTGCAGGACTCGGCAGCCGTGGCCTGGGCCGACAGCTTTGGCCTGGACTACCACATCGACGGCACCCTGCGGGTGGTGCGGCCTGACGCCGAGGGCCATCTGCAGACCGTGTTCGCCCTCGGCATCGAGGGTGAGGCCCGCGGCCTGGAACTGCGCGGGCCGGTGGCCTACACCCTCAGCGGCCTGCCCTGGGGCGGCGCCTCGCATCTGACGGTCCTGGACCTGGCAGATCCCGCCCGTCTCGCCGTGATCGGCCGGGCGGAGCAGCCCGATGCCGTGGTCACGCATCTGGACCTGGCCGCTGACTACGCCTACACGCTGACCGCCGGCGGCTTGCTGCGCTACTGGCTGGACTGCCGGTCGCTGGACTGAGGGGCCGCCCCCCCATCCATCCGCGGGAGACGACGCCGATGAGCTCGAGGCCGAATGCCGACCGCGGCCTGCACCTGATCGACCTGGACCAGGAGCTGGTGGGGCAGCGCCGCTTCATCTCCTGCTGGGCCCTGCTGACGCCGGAGCTGGCCTTCGTGGTCGATCCGGGGCCGCCGGCCACGGGCGCCCGCCTGATCGCGGCCTTGGCCGCGTTGGGCTGCCGGCGCCTGGACTTCATCCTCCTGACCCACATCCACCTGGACCACGCCGGGACCACGGCCGCCGTGCTGGAGCGCTGGCCCGGGGCCCGGGTGATCTGCCACCATCGGGCCCGTCCCCACCTGGAGGATCCGGCCCGCCTGTGGGCGGGTTCGCTGGCGGTGCTGGGCGACAAGGCCCGGGTCTACGGCGAGCCGGTGCCGGTGCCGGCCGCGGCGCTGGCCGACTACGCCGAGGCCGAGGCCCGGGGGATCCGGGTGATCGAGACGCCGGGGCATGCCGCGCACCACGTCTGCTTCCTGCACGGGGAACGCCTGTTCCTGGGCGAGGCGGCCGGCACCTACGCCACCCTGGACCGGGGGCCGGACACGCCCGAGCCGTACCTGCGGCCGGCGACCCCGCCGGTCTTCCGCCTGGAGGTGGCGCAGCGCTCCCTGGACCGACTGCTGGCGGTGGACCCGGCGCCGCGGGAGCTGCTCTTCGCCCACCACGGCCGGCACACCGGCGACGCCCGCGCGCTGCTGGGGGCCGCCCGAGCCCAGCTCGAACTGTGGGTCGAGACCTGCCGTGATCTCGGCGCGCAGGCCGGCTCCTGCGCCGCCGGCGAACCCCTGCTGGACGCGATCGCTGCCGAACTGGTGCGCCGCGATCCCCACTACGCCCGCGGCGCCGGACTGCCGGCGGACATCCGCGAGCGCGAGCGCGACTTCACCCGGCAGTCCCTGCGCGGCATGCTGGGCTATCTCGAGGATCTGGAGCGGGGGTCCGCTGGGGAGGCCGAACCGTCATGACCATGCTCATCGTCTGCTCCGTGGCCCTGCTGGCCTCGGGCCTGACCTTCTTCTCGGGATTCGGGCTGGGCACCCTGCTGCTGCCGGTGTTCGCCTGCTTCTTCCCCCTGGAGGAGGCCATCGCCCTGACCGCGGTGGTGCACTTCCTGAACGGCCTGTTCAAGCTCGCCCTGGTGGGCCGCCACGCGGACCGGGGTGTCATCCTGCGCTTCGGCCTGCCGGCCATCGCGGCGGCCTTCGTCGGCGCCCGGGCGCTGCATGCGCTGTCGGGGCTGCCGGACCTGCTGCAGTACGGGCTGGGCGGCCGCGAACTGGCCGTCACCCCGGTCAAGCTGACGGTGGGCGTCCTGCTGCTGGTCTTCGCCGTGCTGGAGTTCTCGCCGCGCTTCGGCCGGCTCTCCTTCGGCGTGCGCTGGCTGCCGCTGGGCGGCGTGCTCAGCGGCTTCTTCGGCGGCCTCTCGGGCATGCAGGGCGCGCTGCGCTCGGCCTTCCTGGTGCGGGCCGGACTGACCAAGGAGGTGTACGTGGCCACCGGCGTGGCGGTGTCGGTGCTGATCGACGTTACCCGCCTGGGGGTGTACGGCCGCACCCTGGCGGCCGAGGCCGCGGACCTGGACTGGGTGCTGCTGGCGGCGGCGGTGCTGGCGGCCTTCGCCGGCGCGGCCCTGGGCAATCTCTACCTGAAGAAGCTGACCATGCGCGGGGTGCAGCGGCTGGTGGCGGTGCTGCTGGCGGTGGTGGCGCTGGGGCTGGGCAGCGGGCTGCTGTAGGCTGGGAGCCGGCCCTGTGGACCGGCTCCCGGCGGTTCCCGCGGCAACGGGCGTGGCTAGTAGTCCAGGTCTCCCGTGTAGCTGTCGATGTAGTACGGCGCCACCTTGACGCGCACCGAACTGGCCCAGAGCTTCATCTGGGCCACGGCGTAGGCGTCGTCGGGCTCGGCGTGAAGGTAGCCCTGCACGTCGAAGCCCAGCATCTGGTAGTAGGTGAAGACGCCGTTGGCCATGGCGGCGGTGCCGTCGTAGCTGTAGCGCTTGGTGTCCGAGGCCAGGGCGATCACCCGGCCGGCGGCGTTGAGCGCCGTGCCGAAGGCGCCGATCTGGCAGGCGTCGAAGTTGAAGGACATCTTCGTGCTGCCCGCGCCGGCGAACATCCCCCCGAACCACGTACTCGAGATGTAGGTCAGGTCGGCCGAGACCATGTTGCCCCGCGAACCGTGGCCCGAGTAGGCGTAGGCGATCTCGTTGCCGGCGATGCTCAGGGACACCAGGTTCGCCACGGCGGCCTCGATGGCGACCTTGGTCGCCGCCCCGTCCAGCAGCATGGTGACGGTGTAGCCCTGGCCCAGGAGGTAGTTGCGCCAGTCGATGGCGTCGTCGTCGCAATAGGTCAGGTCGTTGGCTGGTGCCGGCGTAGTCGCTGATGCCGATCACCAGGGCGTACTTGCCGCCGGCCTTGTCCGCCGCCACGGGCACGACGGCGAAGACGTCGGCGCCGGTCAGGGTGTTGGCCAGCTGCACGGCCTCGGGCCGGTCGTCGATGAACTCCGGACGCTGGTAGATGCTGCCGTCGACGATGGCCTCGTCGGCCACCGGGGCGGTGGGATCGTCGCTGCTGCAGCCGACGAGGGCGAGGGCCAGCGCGAGGCCGGCCAGCAGGATGAACTTCTTCATGGACGGGGTCCTCCCTTGAGGCGAAATCAGGGTTTGTTCCCTTGCCGCGGGTGTTCCCCTCCACGCGCCGCCTGGCGACAACCCTGCATCATTATCCACTGCGCCCGGTTGCGGGCGATACGGAAATTTCACGCCGGCACGAGGATAATCAACTGAAATCACAGTGTTTACGTGGGAATCAAAGGTGGCGCGGACCGGGGGTGGTCCCGGTCCGCGCCGGCGCCCTCAGGCGCCACTCTTGCGGTTCATGAAGGCCTGCATCAGGTCGATGGGGATGGGGAAGAGCGTTGTCGAGTTGTTCTCCGACGCCACCTCCACCAGGGCCTGCAGATAGCGCAGCTGCAGCGCCGTGGGGTGCTGTTCGATGACCGCCGCCGCGTCGCTCAGGCGTTGGCTGGCCTGGAACTCGCCTTCGGCGTGGATGACCTTGGCCCGCCGCTCGCGCTCGGCCTCGGCCTGCTTGGCCATGGCCCGTTTCATCTCCATGGGCAGGTCGACGTCCTTCATCTCCACGGTGACCACCTTGATGCCCCAGGGGTCGGTGGCCTCGTCCAGGATGGTCTGCACCTCGGCGTTGAGCTTCTCGCGCTCGGCCAGCAGCTCGTCCAGCTCGGCCTGGCCCACGACGCTGCGCAGGGTGGTCTGGGCCAGCTGGCTGGTGGCGAAGTAGTAGTCCTCGACCTCGATGATCGCGCGGTCCGGCTCGACCACCCGGAAGTAGAGCACGGCGTTGACCCGCACCGAGACGTTGTCGCGGGTGATCACGTCCTGGGGCGGCACGTCCATGGTGATGGTGCGCAGGCTGATCTTCACCATCTTTTCTATGAAGGGGACCAGGATGATCAGGCCCGGCCCGCGGTTGCCCACGAAGCGGCCCAGGCGGAAGACCACGCCGCGCTCGTACTCGCGCAGGATGCGCAGGGAGTTGGCCAGGATCACCAGCACGAAGAAGACGATCACGGCCGGAAACAGCAGAGTCATCACACGCTCCTCGGTTCGGTCACGGCCTTGTCGTCGGCGCGCGCCACGCGCACCGTACGGCCCTGGACCTCCACCACCAGGATCCGCGTGCCGGCGGGCAGGGGCTGCGCCGCCGTCGCGTTCCACATTTCGCCATGGACGATCACCTTGCCGGGCGCGTCCGGCCCCGGCAGGTCGCGCACCACGCGGCCGGTCTCGCCTACCATCGCGCCCAGGCCCGTGGTTACCGGGCGCCGCTGGCCGCGCACAGCCAGCCAGACGCAGAGCAGGAAGAAGCCGGCGAAGGCCGCGACCGTCGGCACCAGCACCTTCAGGCTGACCCGGGCCCAGGGCGCCGCCGTCGAGTCGAACAGCAGCAGCGAGCCCAGCACCAAGGCGGCCACGCCGCCGATCGAAAGCACGCCGTAGCTGGTCACCTTGACCTCCAGGATCAGCAGCACCACCCCCAGCAGGATCAGCAGCACGCCGCTGGCGTCGATGGGCAGGGCCTGGAAGGCGAACAGCGCCAGCAGCAGGCAGATGCCGCCCAGCACGCCGGGGGCGAAGGCGCCGGGGTTGCTCAGCTCGAAGAACAGTCCGTAGATGCCCAGCATCATCAGGATGTAGGCCACGTTGGGGTCGGCCAGGGTCTTCAGCAGCCGCTGGCGCAGGCCGGGGTCGCGGTGCTCGGCGGTCAGCGCCTCGGCGGGCAGGACCACGGTGCCGGTGTCCACGGCGACCGTGCGGCCGCGCAGGCTGTCCAGCACCGCGCCCAGGTCCGCGGCCAGGAAGTCGATGACGCCGCGCTCGCGGGCCTGCTCGGCGGTCAGGTTGAGGGCTTCGCTGACGAACAGGCGGCAGGTCGGCGCGTCGCGTCCCCGCTGGGCGGCGATGCTGGCGATGTAGGCCGCCGCGTCGTTGCCCACCTTCTTGGCCATGGTGCTGTCCATGGCGCCGCCGCCCATCTGCACCGGGCTGGCCGAGCCGATGTTGGTGCCCGGCGCCATGGCGGCCAGGTTCGCCGCCACGGCGATGAAGGCGCCGGCGCTGGCGGCGCGGCTGCCGGAGGGGCCCACCCAGACCACCACCGGCAGCGGCGAGGCCAACTGCGCCTTGATGATGGCGCGCATGGAGGTGTCCAGGCCGCCGGGCGTGTCCAGGCGGATCAGCACCGCCGCGGCGCCGTCGTCGCCGGCGGCGGCCGCCATCCCGTCGACCAGGTAGGCGGCGGCCACGGGCGTGATCGGTCCTTCCCAGGTCAGCACGTGGACGGTGGAGGCGGCGGCGGGCAGGCACAGCAGCGGCAGGATCGCTGCGGCCAGGCAGGCGACGATGACGGGGGCAGGGCGGTCCATGGTGTCCTCCCGCGGCCGGGGTCCGGGGGTCCACCGACAGTATACACGATCGTGCGGTCGGCGGCGCGGTGTTACGGCGCCAGGGCCCGGGCCACCACCTGGCTGAGCTCCGCCAGCTGGAACGGCTTGCGCAGCACGCCCTGCAGCCCGGCGGCCCGCAGGTCGTCCACGGCGTCGTCCTCGCTGAAGCCGGTGGCCACGACGATCCGCGCCCCGGGCGCCGCGGCGCGGATGGCGGCGAAGGTGTCCGGCCCGCTCAGGCGGGGCATGATCATGTCGAGGATCACCAGGTCGATCCGGTCGGCGTGGTGCCGGAAGGTCTCCAGCCCCTCGGCGCCGTCCGCGGCGCTCAGCACCCGGTAGCCCAGCTTGCGCAGGCTGCGCCCCATCATCTCGCGCACCGCGTCCTCGTCGTCGACCACCAGCACGCAGCCCTCGCCGTCGACCAGGGGCGTGGCGGGCGCCGCGGCCGGCGCCTCTCCCGCCACCAGGGGCAGCACCACCCGGAAGACCGTGCCCCGGCCGGGCTCGCTGCTGAAGGTGACCGTGCCTGCGTGTTCGCGGACCGTGGTGTCGACCGCGGCCAGGCCCAGGCCGGTGCCCTTGCCCGCCTGCTTGGTGGTGAAGAAGGGTTCGAAGATGCGGGTCGCCACCCGGGCGTCGATGCCCACGCCGGTGTCACGCACGCTGATCTCTATGCCTTCGTGGCCGCCGCCGTTGTCCGCGAGGTTGGCCGTGGCGATGGTCAGCACCCCGCCCTCGGGCATGGCGTCGCGGGCGTTGAGGCCCAGGTTGAGGATCGCGCTCTGCAGTTGGCTGCGGTCGCCGCTGACCAGGTACCGCTGGGCCGCGGCCTCGGTCAGCAGGGTGATGCGCTTGTCGATGCTCCGCTCGAGGATGGCCGCCACGTCGGCCACGATCTCGTGCACGTCCTGGGCTTCCAGCACCACCGGGCCGCGGCGCGAGTACGAGAGCAGCTTGCTGGTCAGGTCGGCGGCGCGGCGCGTGGTGCCGACGATCATCCGGGCGTATTCCCGGACCTCGCTCTGCTGCGTGTCCAGCTCGATCATTTCGGCCGCGCCCAGGATGCCGGCCAGCAGGTTGTTGAAGTCGTGGGCGATGCCACCGGCCAGCTGGCCCACGGTCTCCATGCGCTGCATCTGCTGCAGGCGCTGCTCGGCCTCCTTGCGCGCGGTGATATCGCGGACCGCGGCCAGGACCAGGTCCTGGTCGGCCGGCGCCATGCTGCGCAGGGACACCTCGACCCAGAACTTCTCGCCGCTCCGGCGCCGGGCATACCACTCGAAGACCTGGGGTTTGCCGGTCGCCGCCAGCTGGACGCGGCGCAGGGCCTCGGCCACTCCCTCGCGCTGCTCCTCGGCGGTGAACTCGTCCGGTCCGGCGGTCAGGGCCTCGTTCCGCGTGCAGCGGTACATGGCCAGCATGGTCTCGTTCACGTCGAGGACGCGGCCGGTCTGGGCCTCGTGGATGAAGATCGCGTCGCCGGTGGCGTTGAAGACCGAGCGGTAGCGCTCCTCGACGCGGCCGAGGCGGGATTCGGCCTCGCGCCGGCCCCGGATCTCGGTCAGCAGGTTGGTGCGCATGGCTTCGATGCCCGCGCGCAGGCGGTCCAGCTCGTCGGCACCGCCGCCGCCGGGGCGTTTGAAGACGAAGGCCCGGTCCATGGTGCCCAGGGAGAGGGAGCGCACGTAGACGGCCAGGGCGTCCAGGTGCCGGGTGACCAGCCGCCGGAAGACCAGCATCGTGGCCGCGGCCATCAGCAGCAGCGGTGCCAGGGTGTAGGCGGCCAGGGCGGCGGCCTCGCGCAGCACCGCGCGCCGGGCAGCGGCCAGGCTGAACGCGATGCGCAGCTGGCCGATGGTGCCGCCCTGGGGATGCACCAGGTCGAAGCGGTGCTCCACCGCGCCCGCGGCCGGCCGCACCCCGGTGTGCAGGGTGTCGTCGGGAGTGACCAGCTCGGCCCAGACCAGGTGCTCGACCCCGACCAGGTCGTCCAGCTGCTCGTGCGCGCGGTCGCCGGCGTAGTCCCAGATCGACGCGG
The DNA here is from genome assembly GCA_963848505.1 of Candidatus Krumholzibacteriia bacterium. GTDB lineage: Bacteria > Krumholzibacteriota > Krumholzibacteriia > LZORAL124-64-63 > LZORAL124-64-63 > JACZKN01. The sequence continues at coordinate 208,769 of CAWKEB010000003.1, forward strand.
TCAGCTGGGGCACGGTGAGGGTGGCCACGCGATCGGCATTGGCGGCGATGACCCGCACCTGCCGCTGGTAGGCATAGAGCAGCAGGCCGGCGACCACCACCACGACGACGGCGGCGGTGATCGCCGAGACGTACAGGCTCAGGCGGAAGCCGATGCTGGTGCGGCCCATGACTTTCATGCCGGCCGCCTCACCGCGGCGCCCGGGGCTCGACCCAGTCGCGCAGCCCGTAGCGGGCCAGGATGGCCGCGAAGCGTCCGTCCTGCCGCAGCGCGGCGACGCCCTGGTCCAGCAGCGCCGCCAGGTGCGCACCCTGGCCGCCGGCGGGGGCGAAGGCGATGTGGCAGGCCTCCGGGTCGCCGCTGATCGCGACCTGCCGGATCAGGTCGGCCAGGCCCAGGCGCCCGGCGGTGTAGGCGATGCTCGCGGGGTTGTCCGCCACCAGGTCGAGGCGCCCGCCCACCAGCTTCTGCAGGTTCTGGCGTATGGGGTAGTCGCCCGAGAGCAGCTGGACCCGGTCCGGCCGCTCGGCGTTGGCCTGCAGCCAGAGCCCGAGCCAGCCATCGTAGTTGTAGCCGCTGATCGCCCCGACGCTCAGCGGATCCAGGTCGGCGGGGCCTGCGATGCGCAGGTCGCTGTCGGCGCGCGCGAAGAGGGCGGCGCGGCTCAGCAGCAGCTCGGTCGCGGGCAGGACCAGGCCGTCGGCCTCGGCAGGGCTGGCGCCCAGGGCCGCGTCGTAGGTCCCGGCCAGGGTGCCGGCCAGGGCCCGTTGCCAGGGCACGATGCGGTACTCGACCCGGTAGCCCAGGGGTTCGAAGACGGCGCGGGCGACCTCGACCAGGTAGCCTTCGAGGGTGTCGTCGGCGGCGCAGTTGTAGGGTGGCCAGGCGTCGGCGGCCAGGATGATCAGGCTGTCAGGGGCGGACTCGCCGGCGTCGGCGGCTGCGGCGCGGGTCCCGCCGGACAGGCCGATCAGGATCGCCAGGGCCGCGCAGAGGAGGCCGGGGCAGGCTGCAGGGGGGCCGCGGCGGAGCCGCAAAGTCGGGCGCAGGGGCATTCGCAGGCTCCGGGGAAGTAGGTCCGGTCGGCAGACCGCACGCGCAACGCCGGCAAGGGTAGCACGGCCGACGAATGCCCGCCATCAGGATCCGGCCCGGCCGGCGCACCCCTGCCGCGGGCATAGACTTCGCCGCCCGCTGCGCTTATATTCGCCGGACCATGACGGCAATCATCGGCAACATCGGACGTTCCGTCCTCCACGGCCTGCAGAACACGGGCCGTGGCGCCCTGCTGCTGCGCTCGATCACCCAGCAGGTGCCCCACGCCTGGGGCATGCGCCGGGAGATCGCCGAGCAGATGCAGATCGTGGCCATCGGCTCGCTGCCCCTGGTGATCACGACCTCGGTCTTCGTGGGTGCGGTGACCGCGGTGCAGGCCGTCTACCAGATGCAGGCCTACGTGCCCATGAAGTTCCTCGGTACGGTCATCTCCAAGTCGGTCTTCATCGAACTGGGACCGGTGCTGATCGCCCTGGTCGTGGGCAGCCGGCTCTGCGCCAACTACGCCGCCGAACTGGGCACCATGAAGGTGACCGAGCAGCTGGACGCCATGAACATCATGGCCATCGATCCGGCGCGCTACCTGGCCATGCCGCGCTTCCTGGCCGCGCTGCTGATGATTCCCATCGTGACCATCCTGGCCAACACCATCGCCGTCTTCGGCGGCTACGTGGCCTCGGTGCTGACCCTGGACGTGACCAGCAGCACCTTCATCGAGGGCCTGAAGATGTTCTACAAGTCGAGCGACCTGCTCGGCGGCCTGATCAAGGCGTTCTTTTTCGGCGGCATCATCGCCATGAGCGGCATCTACTTCGGCTTCAACACCGAGGGCGGGGCCGAGGGCGTGGGCAAGGCCACCATGACCGCCGTGGTGGGCAGCTGCCTGAGCGTGCTGGTGGCCGACTACTTCCTGGCGATCATCCTCTTCCAGATCGTGTTCCGGAGCTGAGATGGCAATGCCCCAGGATTACATCCTGCCCCCGCCGCCGGACCTGAAGGTCGAGAACCCGGCCGAGTACCGGGGCATCGTGATCGAGGGCGTGTCCAAGGCCTTCGGGCCCAAGGTCGTGCTGGATCGGGCCGACCTGCTGGTGCAGAAGGGCGAGACGCTGGTCGTGATCGGGCGCAGCGGCCAGGGCAAGTCCGTGCTGCTGAAGAACATCGTGCGCCTGCTGGAGCCCGACGAGGGCCTGATCTGGATCGAGGGCGAGGAGATCACCTCCATGCGCCGGAACGACCTGATGCGCCTGCGGCGCAAGTTCGGGTTCCTCTTCCAGGGCGCGGCCCTTTTCGACTCCATGACCATCTGCAAGAACGTCGGCCTGATGCTCGAGGAGCACACCGACTGGCCGGCCGCGCGCATCCGCGAGCGGGCCTGCGACTGCCTGGCCATGGTGGGACTGGAGGGCTCGGAGGAGAAGCTGCCCAGCGAGCTCTCCGGCGGCATGAAGAAGCGGGCCGGGCTGGCCCGGGCCATCGTGATGGAGCCCCAGTACATCCTCTACGACGAGCCGACCACGGGCCTGGATCCCATCACCAGCGACGCCATCAACGACCTGATCCTCAAGCTGCAGCGGGAGCTGGGCGTCACCAGCATCGTGGTGACCCACGACATGCCCAGCGCCTTCAAGGTCGCCGACCGGATCGCCATGCTCAACCGGGGCAGCATCGTCTACACGGGGACCGTCGACGGAGGTCAGGACGACCGACCATCCGATGGTGAAGCAGTTCATCCAGGGCAGCGCCACCGGCCCCCTGGGCGCCTTCTGACACGGGAGTAGGGAATGGACCGCAAGCAGAACGAAGTCCAGGTCGGGCTGATCACCGTCTTCGCGCTGGTCGTCCTCGTCATCGGCATGATGTGGCTGAAGGACATGACGGTGGGCGGCGGCGTGCAGAACTTCGAGGTGGATTTCCCCACCGTCGAGGGGCTGCAGGTGGGCGACCGCGTCCAGGTGCGCGGCATCCGCGCCGGCCAGGTCGACAAGTTCGAGGTGATGGACGGCTTCGTGCGCGTCGGCATCGAGCTGGACGACGAGATCATGCTGCGCGAGGACGCCAGCTTCACCCTCGGCACCAAGGGCATCGTGGGCGAGGTGGTGATCGAGATCCTGACCCGGCGAAGGGGAGCCGGCTCCGGAGGACTTCATCTTCCAGGGCCGCACCGCGGCCTCCATCACCGAGATGACCGACGTGGCGGGCAAGGCGATGGACGAGATGCGCGAATTGACGACCAAGCTCAACGTCCTGGTCACGGACATCAGTGAGCAGGGCAAGCTGGTCGAGACCATGGCCCAGGCCAACCTCACGCTGCAGCACCTGGACGCCATCATGGTCGAGAACCGGGCCGAGATCGCCGCGGTGATGGACAACCTGACCGCGACCTCGCAGCGACCTGCACGAGCTGATGGCCTCCGGCCTGGTGGACAGCACGCTCGGCAGCGCCGCCGGCGCGGCGGCCCGGGCCGACACCCTGCTGGCCGGCCTGGCGGTGACCGCCCGCCGCCTCGACACGATCATGACCAAGCTCGACGAGGGCGAGGGCTCGGCGGCGCTGCTGCTGAACGACCCGGCCCTCTACCAGCGCGCCGACTCGACCATGACCTCGCTGCAGAGGCTCCTGGACGAGATGCGCCGCAATCCCAAGAAGTACTTCAAGCTGAACGTGTTCTAGCCCACGTGCCCAAGGGCCCGCCGGGGCGGGCCGCACCAGGAGGATGACCGATGAACGCCGATCCGAAGAAGCAGGAGATGATCAAGGCCATCAAGGACGCCGTGATGGTCGAGATCAAGGGCCAGCAGCTGTACAGCCATGCCGCCCGCGAGACCACCGATCCCCAGGCCAAGGCCATGTTCGCCATGCTGGCCAAGGACGAGGACGACCACGTGCGCATCCTCATGAGCCAGTACAAGTCGCTGATGGAGGAGGGGCGCATCAACCTGGACGACGTGCACCCGGCCGAGGTGGACCACGGCTCCCACGGCATCATCAACGACGATTTCAAGCGCGCCATCCGCCGCGGCAACTTCGAGATGGCCGTGATCGGCATCGGCTGCGACCTCGAGAACAAGGCCATCGCCTACTACAAGGAGCAGGCCGCCAAGACCGGTGACCCCGCCCTGCGCCAGCTCTTCACCTGGCTGGTGGAGTGGGAGGACGGCCACCTCGAGCAGCTGCTGGAGCTGGAGAAGATCTACCAGGACGCCTACTGGTCGGACCAGGGTTTCTCGCCCATGTAGGATCCGTTCCGCGGAGAGGCCGGGGCCGGTCGCACCGGCGCCCGGCCGTTCCCGCCGGTTGCCAGTTCCCGGCCGATGGCGCATATTCCCCCCTTCCCCGAACCGAATTCCGCCCGCCGGGCCGGCGGGCCCGCGCGAGGTGCTGGACCATGGCCTACGATCCCTCGACCATCGAGCCCCGCTGGCAGCGGCACTGGGACGAAGAGCAAGACCTTCAGGCGCGGCGAGGACGGCGCCGGGCCCAAGTACTACGTGCTGGACATGTTCCCCTACCCTCGCGGCAACGGCCTGCACGTGGGGCATCCCGAGGGCTACACCGCCACCGACATCATCGCCCGCTACAAGCGCATGCAGCGGCTTCAACGTGCTGCACCCGATGGGCTGGGACAGCTTCGGCCTGCCGGCGGAGAACCACGCCATCAAGACCGGCACCCATCCCGCGCGAGACCACCGTCCGCAACATCGCCAACTTCAAGCGCCAGTTGAAGATGCTCGGCTTCAGCTACGACTGGGACCGCGAGGTCGCCACCACCGATCCCGGACTACTACCGCTGGACCCAGTGGATCTTCACCCTGCTCTACGAGCAGGGCCTGGCCTACGAGGCCGAGGTCGCCGGTGAACTGGTGCCCGGCCCTGGGCACGGTGCTGGCCAACGAGGAGGTCATGGACGGCCTCAGCGACGTGGGCGGCCACCCGGTCGATGCGCAAGCCCATGAAGCAGTGGATGCTGCGCATCACCGCCTACGCCGAGCGCCTGCTGACGGACCTGGACGACCTGGACTGGCCCGAGCACATCAAGGATCTGCAGCGCAACTGGATCGGCCGCAGCGAGGGCGCCGAGGTGCGACTTCCCCGTGGTCGGCTCCGAGCGCGTGCTGCGCATCTTCACCACCCGGCCCGACACCATGTTCGGCGCCACCTACATGGTGCTCAGCCCCGAGCATCCCTGGGTCGACGAGCTCTGACCACCGACGACCAGCGCGCCGCGGTGGAGGCCTACCGCAGGCGAGGCCGCCGGCCAAGAGCGACCGCGACCGCCAGATCGCCAAGGACAAGACCGGCGTCTTCACCGGCGCCTTCTGCCGTCAATCCGGCCACCGGCGGCGAGATCCCGGTCTGGGTCGCCGACTACGTGATGATGGGCTACGGCACCGGCGCCATCATGGCCGTGCCCGGCCAGGACGAGCGCGACTGGGAGTTCGCCGAGACCTTCGACCTGCCCATCGTGCGCACGGTGCAGACGCCGGCCGGCTTCGACGGCAAGGCCTGCACCGGCGACGGCCCGGCGATCAACAGCGGCTTCCTCGACGGCCTGGACGTGGCCGCGGCCAAGGCCGCATGATCGACTGGCTGGTCGCAAAGGGCCTGGGCGAGCGCAAGGTCAACTACAAGCTGCGCGACTGGCTGTTCAGCCGGCAGCGCTACTGGGGCGAGCCGTTCCCCCTGCTGAAGCTGGCCGACGGCACGGTGCGCCTGCTGGAGGCGGACGAACTGCCGCTGACCCTGCCCGAGGTCGAGAAATACGAGCCCGCCGGCACCGGCGAGGGTCCGCTGGCCACGATCGAGCGAGTGGATCGACGATCGACGATCCGCGCAGCGGCCAGCGGGCCCGGCGCGAGAGCAACACCATGCCCCAGTGGGCGGGCAGCTGCTGGTACTACCTGCGCTTCTGCGATCCCGCACAACGACGCAGGCGGCCTGGGACCCGGCCAAGGAGCGCTACTGGATGCCGGTGGACCTCTACCTGGGCGGCGCCGAGCACGCGGTGCTGCACCTGCTGTACGCGCGCTTCTGGCACAAGGTGCTGTTCGACCTGGGCCTGGTCTCGACCAGCGAGCCGTTCCGCAAGCTGCGCAACCAGGGCATGATCCTGGGCGAGAACAGCGAGAAGATGAGCAAGAGCCGCGGCAACGTGGTCAACCCCGACGACGTGATCGCCGAGCACGGCGCCGACAGCCTGCGCCTGTACCTGATGTTCCTGGGGCCCCTGGAAGCGCGACAAGCCCTGGAACACCCAGGGCATCGAGGGCGTGCGCCGCTTCCTGGACCGCTGCTGGCGCCTCTTCTGCGACCCGGAGACCGGCGCGCTGCTGCCGTCGGTGCAGACGACCGAGCCGGACGAGGCCACCCTGCGCGTCCTGCACCGCACCATCGACGCGGTGACCTCGATGACCGAGGACCTGCGCTTCAACACCGCCATCAGCCAGATGATGGTCTTCGTCAACGAGCTGAACCAGCTGGCGGTGCGGCCGCGGGCGGTGCTGGAGACCTTCGTCCTGCTGCTGGCGCCCTACGCGCCGCACCTGGCCGAGGAGCTCTGGGCCCAGCTGGGTCACCAGCGCAGCCTGGCCTACGAGCCCTGGCCGGTCGCCGACCCCCGTTACCTGGTGGACGACACGGTCACGGTCGTGGTGCAGGTCAACGGCAAGCTGCGCGACCAGATCGAGGTGCCCGCCGACGCGGCCAAGGACGCGGTCATCGCCCAGGCCAGGGCCACCGGGAAGATCGTGCCCTGGCTCGAGGGCAAGACCGTGGTGAAGGAGATCTTCGTGCCGGGCAAGCTGGTCAGTCTGGTGGTGAAGTAGACCGCCCGCGGCTGGACCTGATCGGCGACCGGCTCAGGCCAACGCCGCGGCCGGCACTTCGGCCGCCGCCACCACGTCGATGAAGGCCTCGTAGTCGGCCGCACCGCGCGAGCGCGGCGCGTGCTCGAAGATGGTGCGCTGCCAGCCGAAGGCCTCGGCCAACTCGATGTTCACCCGGATCGAGCGGCAGACCCTGGCGCCGAAGTGCTCCCGCAGCTGCAGCAGCGTCTCGGCCGAGGTGCGGGTGCGCTGGTCGTGGAACGTGGGCAGGATCCAGGACAGGCACAGCCTGGTGTTGTGGCGGCCCACCCGCTCCACATGGCGCACGAAGTCCATCACGCCCGCCAGGGCGGCCGGGGCCAGGGCCACCGGCGCGATCACCTCGTCGGCACAGCCGAGCACGTTGACGGCGATGGCATCGACCCCCGGGGCGGCGTCCAGCACCACGGTGTCGTAGCGACCGGCGCAGGGGGCCAGGGCCTCGGCCAGGGCCAGATGGCCGTCGTGCTCGCGGCGGGCGATGGCCAGGGCGGCCCGGGTCAGGTGATGGTCGCTGGCCACCAGGTCCAGGTTGTCGCGGGCGCGGGTCAACGCTTCCAGGATGGTGGCCTCGCCCACCAGCACCTGGTCGAGGGTCACCTCGGCCTGCACGCCCAGGGCCTTGGCGCACTGGCCCTGGGTGTCGGCGTCCACCAGCAGCACGCGCTGCCCGCGCCGGGCCAGGCCGTGGGCCAGGTTCACCGCGGTCGTGGTCTTGCCCACGCCGCCCTTGGTCATGGCGATGGCGATGATGCGCATGTCGGCTCCTTGCAGAGGCGGGGTGCGGGGGCCCCGGGGGTCGGGGCTGCGGCTGCCGACAGTTGAAACATCCGTGCCAGACAGGTGGGCCGGTGCTCCGGATGCCGCATGGGGGCGGGTCGCGGCCGATGCCGGTCCAGGGGGGATTGCCGTCGGTTGCACCGGGCCTGCCGGGCCGGTTGTCCGGGCAGGGGAAATGCACGATGGCGGCGCGGTTCAGCGGCGCGCCGCGACCGGGGCCAGGTACTCCATCAGCACGGAGAAGGCCCGGTCCACGTCCTGCCGGGCGAAGACCACCGTCAGCTCGGTGTAGGTGGAGACCACCTCCACCACGTTGATGCCGTGCCAGGCCAGCTGCTTCAGCAGGCTGTAGTGGACGCCGGGCTGGTGCACGCTGTCGGCGGGCAGGCGGATCACCACCGCGGCCAGGTCGTCCAGCTTGACGATCCGCTCCTCGGCGGCGAAGGCCTTCTCGACCGCGGGCACCAGCGGGGCGCTGGTGATGATCGTGGTCTCGAACAGGCCCTGGGTGAAGGTCATGAAGTGGCTGCCCAGGTTGCGGGCCCGCCGCAGCAGGACCTGCTGGCAGGCCAGGGTCTCGGCCGAGGTGCGGTAGGTCAGTTCGGCCAGGCCCGAGCGCACCGTCAGGTCGCCCAGGCGGCGCCGCCCGCCGGCCAGCCCCGCGCTCTGCCGGCGCGCCGCGGGCTGGGCCCGGCGCAGCGCCATCATCACCGTGCCGGCGCCCACCTCGCGCCCCAGCTTGCGCTCCAGCTCGGGCAGCAGCTGCCGGGCCAGGGCCGACAGGTTGACGATGCCCCGGGCCAGCCCTTCCTCCAGGAAGGGCGACTCGGCGATGATCGCCTGGACTTCGCTGGCCAGCGTGCGCATGTCAAATATTTTACACTCTAGCTAAAATTTGTCAATGATTGCCCAATAATTGTATTGCCCTTGTTTTGCCGTCACCTTGAGGTCCGAAGGCCGGACGGAGCCAGCAAGCGCCCCGGCACGCACCCGAACCCGAGGCCAAGGAGGAACGACCATGAGCGCTGCGAACAGCCGGAACGAGTGCTTCGTCTGCGGGCAGGCCCTGCAGCTGAACGACGACCTGATGGTGGGCGAACTGATCGACTGCCACGCCTGCGGCACCGAGTTCGAGGTCACGACCACCGAGCCCCTGGCCCTGATCGAAGCGCCCTCGGTGGGCGAGGACTGGGGGCAGTAACCCATGGTGCGCATCCTGGACTCCACCCTGCGCGAGGGCGAGCAGACGCCGGGCGTGTGCTTCCCGCCCCACGTGAAGCTGGCGGTGGCGCGGCTGCTGGACAAGGTCGGCGTGGACATCATCGAGGGCGGCCACCCGGCGGTGACGGTCGAGATCGAGACCGCGCTGAGGGACATGGCCGCCGCCGGCCTGCAGGCCACCGTCGGCGCCCACGCCCGCTCCCTGGATCGCGACGTGGACCAGGCCCTGGCCTGCGGCGTCGGCTTCCTCGGGGTGTTCTACTGCGTGTCCGACGCCCGCCTGGGGCACCACACCACCGACCTGGTGCGGGCCGTGGACCAGGTGGCGCGGGTCATCGCCCGGGCCCGCCGCGAGGCGCCCGACCTGCTGATCCGCTACACCCCCGAGGACACCGTGCGCTCGGCCTGGGGCAACGTCACCGCCGCCGCCGTGGCGGCGGTCGAGGCGGGGGCCGACATCATCAGCGTGGCCGACACCACCGGCTGGATGATGCCCGGCGGCGAGCGCAGCCTGGGCGACTACGTGCGGCGCCTGCGCGACGCGCTGGACCGGGCCGGCGTGCAGCCGCTGCTGGAGGTGCACTGCCACAACGACCGGGGCCTGGCCCTGGCCAACGCCCTGGAGGCGGTGCGCGCGGGGGTCGACATCGTCGACGTCTCGGTGATGGGGCTGGGCGAGCGCGCGGGGATCGTCGACCTGGGCACGATGCTGACGGTGCTGACGGCCGACTGCGGCGCCGAGGCCTGGGACCTGACCCGGCTCGACGAACTGTACGCCCTGGTCAGCCGCTTCAGCGGCATTCCCCTGGCGGCTCACTTCCCGGTGACCGGCGCCAACGCCTTCCGCCACTGTGCCGGCGTGCACAGCCAGGCGGCCCTGGTCGACCCGCTGCATTACCAGAGCCTGGATCCGGCGCTGCTGGGCCGCCGGCCCACCCTCAGCCTGGACCACATGTCGGGCATGGCCGCCCTGCAGCACGCCCTCGACGGCATCGGGCAGCCGCTGGACGACGCCGAGCTGCGCCGTCGGGTGCTGGCCGCGGTCAAGCAGGTGGGCCAGAGCGGCCGCATCGTCGACGACGCGGAGCTGCGCTACATCGTGGCCTGGTGCCGTGAGCCCGAGGACCGGGCCGCGGCCCGGCTGGAGGCGGCGTCATGACCCGCATCGCCGTGCTGCACGCCATCGTCCGGCCGGAGGAGAAGCTGCTGATCCGCGCGCTCGAAAAGTGCGCGGGCGTGACCGTGGCGCCGGTGGACGTGCGCCGGCTGGTGTTCGCGCCCGGGCCGCCGCCCGAGCTGCAGGCCGACCTGGTGCTGGACCGCTCGGTCAGCCAGTTCGCCGGCGAGCAGGCGGTGCACCTGTGCGAGGCCGCCGGCCTGCGCTGCCTGAACCGGGGCGCGGTGATCGCCGTCTGCGGCGACAAGATCCGCACCGCCGCCGCGCTGGCCGCAGCCGGGGTGCCCCAGCCCCCGGTGCGGGTGGCCTGCGGGACCGAAGCCGCCCTGGCCGCCCTGGACGAACTGGGCTACCCGGCGGTGCTCAAGCCGGCGGTCGGCTCCTGGGGGCGGCTGCTGGCCCGGCTCAACGACCGCGACGCGGCCGAGGCCGTGCTCGAGCACCGGGAGACCCTGGGCGGCTACCGCCACGGGGTGCACTTCCTCCAGCGCTACATCGACAAGCCGGGGCGCGACATCCGCAGCTTCGTGGTGGGCGACTCGTGCATCGCGGCCATCTATCGGCATGCCGAGCACTGGGTCACCAACACCGCGCGCGGGGCCCGCACCTCGGCCTGTCCGGTCACGCCGGAGGTCGCCGGGCTCTCGCTGGCGGCCGCCGGTGCCGTGGGCGGCGGCGTGGTGGCCATCGACCTGCTCGAGGGCCCGGACGGGCTGCTGGTCAACGAGGTCAACCACACCATGGAGTTCCGCAACAGCATCGAGGTGACCGGCGTCGACATCCCCGGTGCGGTGGCGGCCTACGCGGTGGCCATGGCCCGGGAGGCCGCCCATGTCTGAGCTCTCCAGGTCGGGGCTCTCGGTCGCCATCGTCGGCGGCAGCGGCTACACCGGCGGTGAGCTGCTGCGGCTGCTGCTGTTCCATCCGGCGGTGGGGCGCATCCAGGCCAGCTCCGAGCGGCTGGGCGGGCGCAAGGTGAGCGAGACCCATCCGAACCTGCGCAAGGTGACGGACCTGCGCTTCGTGCCGGTTGCGCAGCTGGAGCGCTGCGACCTGGTCTTCGTCTGCCTGCCCCACGGCCAGTCCATGGCGCGCATCGACGAGCTGGCCGAGCTGGCGCCGCGGCTGATCGACCTGGGCGGCGACTTCCGCCTGCGCGACGCCGAAGCGTATGCCCGGGCCTACGGCCAGCCGCACCTGCGGCCGGAGCTGCTGCCGCGCTTCGTGTACGGCATCCCCGAGCTGCACCGTGACGCGATGATCGACGCGCGCTGGATCTCCAGCGCCGGCTGCAACGCCACCGCCACGATCCTGGCCCTGCAGCCGCTGTACGCCGCCGGGCTGGTCGACCCCGCGCGCACCGTGGTCGAGGTCAAGGCCGGCACCAGCCAGGCCGGCAACACGCCGGACCCGGGCTCGCACCATCCGGAGCGGCACGGCTCCCTGCGCTGCTACAAGCCGGTGGGCCATCGCCACGCCGCGGAGATCCGGCAGGAGCTGGGGCTGGCGCCCGACGGGCCGCTGCACTTCACGGCCACCTCGCTGCCCATCGTGCGCGGGGTGCAGGCGGTCTGCCACGTGTTCCTGCGCGATGGAAACCTGGACGAGCGGGCGATCCTGCGGGTGTTCGCCCAAGCCTATGGCAATGAGCCGTTCGTGCGCCTGGTGCGCGAGCAGACCGGCGTGCACCGGCTGCCGGACCCGCGGCCGCTGGCGGGCACCAACTGGTGCGACGTGGGCTTTGTCCGTGACCCGGACTCGGACCGCCTGGTGGTGGTCTCGGCCATCGACAACCTGGGCAAGGGCGCGGCCGGCCAGGCGGTGCAGGCCTTCAACCTCATGACCGGCAGCCCCGAGACCACCGGTCTGGGCTTTCCCGGCCTGCATCCGGCGTAGGGAGACGTTCATGTGCCGGATCCTGCTGGTGACCGACCGCGAGCCCTTCGACCCCGCGCCCCTGCTGGCGCAGTTCGCGGCCATGTGCGCGGCCAGCCCCGTGTTCCAGGGCCACGGCTGGGGCGCGGCCTGGCGCGCCGGCGGTCGCTGGCGCACCCACCGCACCCTGACTCCCATCTGGCAGGACCACGCCTTGCCCGCGGGCCCGGTGCGGCACCTGCTGGTCCACGCCCGCAGCGCCTTCCGCGACGAGGGGATCGAGCTGGCCAACAACATGCCCTTCGTGGCCGGCGACGAGGCCTTCGTCTTCAACGGCGAGCTGCACGGGGTGCGCCTGGCGGTGCCGGGGCGGATCGGCGCCGAGCGCATCTTCAACCTGACCCGGCGCCTGGGCAGCCCGCAGGCCCGCGCGGTGCTGCTGGCCCGCAGCAGGCGCGTCCTGGGCATGAACTGGATCGTGGCCGACGGCCGGCGGGCAATCGTCAGCGGCTGCCCGGGCGAGGATCCCGGCTACTACACCCTCTTCGCCGCGATTTCGGCGGAGCGAACCCTGGTCTGCTCCCGGCCCCTGCCGGGCGTGCCGCAGTGGCGCGCCCTGCCGCCGGGCGTCACGGAGGTGCCCCTGTGTACATCGTCAAGATCGGCGGCAGCGACGACCTGAACCTGCCGGGAATCGTCGCGGGGCTGGCCCGGCTGGACGAGCCCTGCCTGGTGGTGCACGGCGCCAACGCCCTGCGCGACCAGCTGGCCGGGCGCCTGGGCAGCCGGCCCCGGGTGATCACCTCGGAGTCGGGCTACGCCAGCGTCTACTCCGACGAGACGGCCATCGACCTGCTGATGCTCAGCTACGCCGGCCTGCGCAACAAGCGGCTGGTGGAGCTGTGCCGTCGCCAGGGGATCGACGCGGTGGGCCTGTGCGGCCTCGACGGCGGCGTGATCCAGGCCCGCCGCAATCCCGGCATCCGGGTCAGCGAGGGCGGACGCCGGCGCATCGTGCGCGATCTTTCGGGCAAGCCGGTGGCGGTGCGCCGCCCGCTGCTGGACGCGCTGCTGGACGCAGGCTGCCTGCCGCTGTTGACGGTGCCGGTGGCCGACGAAGAGGGCTGCGCCGTCAACACCGAGAACGACGACGTGGTGGCCCTGCTGCAGCAGGAGTACCGCGCCCACACCGTGCTGCAGCTGATGGCCGCGCCGGGGCTGCTGCGGACCGCCGGCGATCCGTCGTCGCTCATCCCCGAACTGGACGCGGTGTCCTGCGCCCATTGGGAGGCGCAGCTGCAAGGCCGCATCCGCCGCAAGCTGCACGCCCTGGGCAAGCTGCTGGCGGTGCCGGGCACCCGCGTGCTGATCGGCGACGGCCGCAGCGACGATCCGATCGGCGAACTGCTGGCCGGCAGCGGCACCCTGGCCCGGGCGGAGGCGGCGTGAACGCGCCGCGCCCGGCCCCGGTCGCGCCGGATCCGCAAGCCGCCGGCGGCCCCGCCGAACTCCTGCTGACTGCACCCCGGGGCCTGGACCTGGTGCGGGGCGAAGGTGCGCGGGTGTGGGATGCCGCAGGCCGCCAGTACATCGACTGCGTCGGCGGCCACGGCGCCGCGATCCTGGGCCACGGGCATCCGCAACTGACGGCCGCCATCGCCGGGCAGGCGGGCCGGCTCATGAGCTGCCCCGTGTCCTTCGGCAACGATGTCCGTCGCCGATATCTCGAGCGGCTGACGGCGGCGGCCCCGGCCGGCCTGGACCGGGCTTTCCTTTGCAACTCGGGCACCGAAGCGGTGGAAGCAGCCCTGAAGTTCGCCCGCCTGGCCACGGGCCGCCCCGGGGTGGTGGCCACCATCCGCGGTTTCCACGGCCGCACCATGGGCGCCCTCAGCGCCACCTTCCAGCCCCAGTACCGGCAGGCCTTCGAGCCCCTGGTGCCGGGCTTCGGGCACGTGCCCTTCGGCGACGAGGCGGCCCTCGCCGCGGCGGTCGACGCCACCACGGCCGCGGTCATCCTCGAGGTCGTCCAGGGCGAGGGCGGCGTGCACCCGGCGCCCGACGGCTACCTGGCCGCGGCCAGACGCATTTGTGACCGGCAGGGCGCGCTGCTGATCATCGACGAGGTGCAGACGGGCTGCGGGCGCACCGGCCGCCTCTTCGCCGTCGAGCACTCGGGCGTGGTGCCGGACCTGCTCTGCCTGGCCAAGGGCCTGGCCGGCGGCTTCCCCATGGGCGCGGTGCTGTGCGGGGCGCGCATCCCGGACGCCGTGTCCCTGCACGGCTCGACCTTCGGCGGCAACCCGGTGGCCTGCGCGGCAGCCCTGACCGTGCTGGAGGTGCTGGCGGCCGACGATCTGGTGCACCGGGCCGCACGCCTGGGCGAGGCCTTCCGCACGGCCCTGGGCGGTCTGGGCCATCCCGCGATCCGCGAGGTGCGGGGCCTGGGTCTGATGGCGGGTGTGGAGCTGGCCGGGCCGGCGGCGTCGGTGGTGCGCGGCCTGCAGGAGCGGGGCGTGCTGGCCCTGCCCGCCGGGCGCAAGGTGGTGCGCTTCCTGCCACCCCTGGTGATCAGCGAGAGCGATCTGCAGGCCGCCGTGGCCGCGCTGTCCCACGTCCTGGCCGCGCTGCCGGGGGCTTGATCCTCAGCCCAGCCGCAAGGCCGACGCCAGCTGCCGCCGCACCCGGTCGCCGAGGCTGCGCCGCAGCTGCAGCAGCTTCAGCAGCTCGGGCACCGCGGCCTTGCCCGCCGCGTAGCCCCGGTCCCGGGCCACCTGGCCGTTGGTGAAGTCGGCCCAGTGGCAGTCGGTGACCGCCGGGCGGATCACGAAGTCCGCCGAAGCCATCACGAAGCCGTTGAGCCGCTGCCGGGCGATGGTGTTCGAGCGCAGGATCATGTCCAGGCCCGTGGCGAAGTGGGTGTCCTCGAAGGCGGGGATGTCGACGGCGACCACCAGGTCGGCACCCAGGTCGCGGCAGCTCTCGACCGGGCAGCGGAAGGGACCGCCGCCGTCGCAGATCACCTGCTTGCCACGCCTCAGGGGCGGAAACACCCCGGGGATGGCGCTGCTGGCATACACGCCGTCGACCACCGGGCCCTCGTTGAACACCACGCGCTGGCCCGAGATCAGGTCCAGCGCGATGGCGGCGAACGGGATCTTCAGGTCGGCGAAACTCCCCGGCCCGAACAGCGCCAACAGCGGACCGCGCAGCTTTTCCTCGTCCTGCTGCCAGGGCCGGGTCACGGTCTTGACGGCGATCAGCTTGCGCTGCATGAAGTCGAAGATGCCCGAGATGCGCCCGAGGTGCTCGTGGTCGTGGTTGTCGCCGCGGGGCACGAAGGGGGACCAGTAGGAGGCGAACTCGGGATCGCCCACGTAGCCCTGCAGGCGCGTCCAGACCCGCGCCGGGTCCGGGTCCTGGGCGTACAGCCCGCCCACGATGGCGCCCATGCTGGTGCCGACGATGCGGTCGGCCCGGATGCCGGCCTCCTCGAGGGCCGCCAGCACGCCCGCGTGGGCCAGGCCGCGGGCTCCGCCGCTGCCCAGCGCCAGCCCGACCAGGGGGTATCCTGCCATGAATCCCGTCCCTTCTGCGGCCCGCGCCGCCGCGCGACGATAGCATCCCGGCCGCATCCCACCAACCGGGCTTTGACGGCGGGCATCCATCTGCCTACCCTTGGGGCGAGCAAGGGATGCCTGCGCCTGCGTGGCTGCCGCCGTCCCGCCTTGTCCTGTTTCGGCCCCGGAGTGCATTTCCATGAGCGATGACCTCGACCGCAGCGCCCCCGGCGAATCGCCCTTCCTGATCGAACGCCTGATGCGCCACGCCCTGCTGCAGGAACAGGCGGTGTACGCCTCGGAGGAGGAATTCCGCGGCGCGGCTGCGGGACCGTCGGATGCCGGCCTGGCCCAGCGCCGCCTGGCCTACCTGCAGGAGAACCCGCTGGAGCAGGCCCAGGAGCTGGCCTACCAGGCCTACGAAGCCGAAGACTCGGACCTGGCGCTGGACCTGGCCGATCAGGCCCTGGCCCTGGACGACCACTGCGTCGACGCCCTCTGCGTGCGCGCCTTCCTGGCCTGCGAGGATCCGGGCGAGCTGATCGGCGAGCTGGAGCACGCCGCCACCACCGGCGAGAAGCGCCTGGGCGAGGAGTTCTTCGCCGAATTCATGGGCGACTTCTGGCCCATGGTCGAGGCCCGCCCCTATCTGCGCACGCTGAAGCACCTGGCCGAGGTCATGTGGACCGTGGGCCGCCGCTTCGACGCCATCGCCAACTACGAGAACCTGCTGGACCTGGATCCGGCCGACCACATGGGCAACGCCGCCCTGCTGTTGAGCTACTACCTGGCCATGGGCGAGGTGCAGCGCTCGTGGGACCTGCTGGAGGAGGTCGACGACGGCGACAGCACCGTCTACGCCTGGGCCTGGGTGCTGCTGTACCTGATGGTGGCCGACGAGGAGGGCGCCCGCGAGGCCCTGGACCGGGCCCTGGCCGCCAACCCCTACGTGGCACCCTGGCTGGCCGGCGTCGGCGATCCCGGCGAGCGCGAGGTCCCGGCGGACTCCACCGTCCAGCGCGGCAGCGAGGACGAGGCCCTGATCACCCTGGACCTGCTGGGCGAGGCCTGGGACTGCGATCCCGAGGCCCAGCTGTGGCTGTACGACGTGCTCGAGGACATGGGCTTCATCGACGAGGACGACGAGGACGGCGACGAGCCGGCCAGGCCCAAATCGGTGAATTGACGCTACTTTCCCGATTTTCCAGCGGCCGCGGGCTTCGCCTCCCGCGGCCGCTTTTTTGCACCCCGGCCGGGTCGCGCCCGCCGATTCATGGTATCATCATGGATGATCTGCCCCATGCCCGTTCCCGTGCCGGAGGGTGCGATGGCCCGCCTCGTTGTCCTGACCTGCTGCCTGCTGCTGGCCGCCCCTACCCTCGCCGCGCCGCCGGCCGAGCGGCCGGTCTGGGTCTTCTTCGCCGACAAGGGGCTGGACGGTCCCGCCCTGGACGCGGCCCTGGCCGAGGCCGCGGCGCAGCTGCCGGCCAAGGTGCGCGCCCGCCGCGAGCGCTCGGGCGGCAAGGTGGTCACGGCCGGCGATCTGCCCCTGGCGGCGGCCGACCTGGCGGCGGCCCAGGCCACCGGCGCCCGCCTGCGCCGCCAGAGCCGCTGGCTGAACGCCGCCAGCTTCGACGCCACCTTCGCCCAGGAGCAGCTGCTGCGCGCCCTGCCCGGGGTGCGGCGGGTCCAGCCGGTGGCGCGGGGGCGGGGTGCCGATCCGCTGGATATCCAGCCGCTGGATCTGCCGCCGACCGCGGACAAGGCCGCCGCCGCGGACTTCGACTACGGCCCGAACCTCGACGCCATGGTCCAGGCCGGCGTGCTCGAGGCCCACGCGGCCGGCCTCAGCGGCCGGGGCGTGACCGTCGGCTTCCTGGACACCGGCTTCAAGACCACCCACGAGGTCTTCAGCGGGCTGCCCGTCCTGGCCACCTGGGACTTCGTCAACGACGACCCGATCGTGGCCGACGAGCCCGGCGACCCGACCGGTGCCCAGAATCACGGCACGATGGTCTTGTCGACCCTGGCGGCCCGGCGTTCGGGCCGCCTGGTGGGTCCGGCGCCCGACGTCGCGGTGATCCTGGCCAAGACCGAGGACATCTCCCAGGAAGTCCCCCTGGAGGAGGACAACTGGGTGGCAGGCCTGGAGTGGCTCGAGGCCCAGGGCGCGGACATCGTCACCTCGTCGCTGATCTACCTGGACTGGTACACCTTCGAGGATCTGGACGGCAACACGGCCGTCACCACCATCGCCGCGGACCTGGCGGTGGCGCGGGGGCTGGTGGTGGTCAACTCCGCAGGCAACGACCGCACCGGTGTCGGCACCATCGGCGTGCCGGCCGACGGGGACGGCGTGATCACCGTGGGCGCGGTCACGGCCTCGGGCGCGACCACCTGGTTCTCCTCGCCCGGACCCACGGCCGACGGGCGCATCAAGCCCGACGTGGCGGCGAGGGGGCTGGACAATCCGGTGGCCGATCCCAACGACGGGCAGGGCTACCTCAAGGCCAGCGGCACCTCGTTCAGCGGACCCCTGGCGGCAGGCGTGGCGGCGCTGGTGCTCGAACGCGTGCCCGACCTCTCGCCGCTGCAGCTGCGCGAGGCGCTGCGGGAGACCGCCCACCAGGCGGCCACGCCGGACAACGACCAGGGCTGGGGCATCGTCAATGCCTGGGCGGCGGCGACCTACTGGGGGCCGCTGTTCGCGCACACGCCCCTGGCCGACAGCGAAAACAGCGCCGGGCCCTACACCGTCGGGGCTTTCGTCAGCGCGCGGCACGGGCTGGATGACCCGTCGCTGCAGGTGGTCTGGCGGGCCGACGACGGTCCCTGGCAGGCGACGCCGCTGGTCCCCACCGGCGGCGGCCCGATTTCGTATTTCGCGTCCATGGCCGGGCAGCCGGCCGGCACCACCGTGCAGTACTACCTCACGGGCACGGATCTGGCGGGCCTCACGGTCACCGATCCGGTGCGGGCGCCGCAGCGGCTGCACAGCTTCCGCGTGGGCCCGGACACCACGCCGCCCGCGCTGGCCCACGTGCCGCTGACCAATCAGTCGCTGTACGCCTGGCCGCCGACGGTGCGCTGCACCGTGCAGGACAACCTGGGCGTGGCCGGGGTCGAGCTCACCTACCGCCGCAACGGCGGCGCGCCGGTGGGTCCGCTGCCCCTGGCCGCCGGTGCCGACGACGCCTGGTCGCTGGTCTTTCCGCTGGGCGCGGGCGAGGTGGCCGACGGCGACGTCATCGTCTACAGCCTGACCGCGCGCGATCTGGCGGCGGCGGCCAACACCACCGGCACGGGCGAGCGGACGTTCATGGTCCACGCCCTGGCCCAGACCGACATCGTGCTGACCGAGGCGACCGGACAGATCATCCCCGACGGTTCGCCCAACGGCCTGGTCCGCCTGCTGAACCTGGACGGTGCGGCGGCGGGCACCATCCTGGCCTTGCAGGTGGGCATCGACATCACCCATGCGGCGCCCGAGCAGCTGCGCATCGACCTCTACGCCCCCGACGGAACCGTCATCACCCTGCACGACCACGGCGGCGTCGGCACCGACAACCTGGTGGGCACCTGGCCGGTCGATCTGGCAATCGCCGGGCCCGGCAGCCTGGACGACCTGGTGGCCCATGACGCGGCCGGAGTCTGGGTGCTGGCGGTGACCGACGACCAGGCCGGGGATTTCGGGTTCCTCAACAGCTGGAGCCTGCGGTTTACCCTGACGCCCGGAGTGTCGGGCGCGGGGGACACCCCGGTGGTCGTGGCCGTCGGCGCGCTGGGCGCCGCGCCCAACCCCTTCAACCCGCGCACGGTGGTCAGCTTCGAACTGGGGCAGCCTGCGCGCGCTGCGCTGGCCATCTACGACATCCGTGGTATGCTGGTCCGTCGCCTGCTGGACGAGGACCTGCCCGCCGGCCGGCACGAGGCCGTCTGGGACGGCCGCGACCACAGCGGCCGCGGCGCCGCCAGCGGCGTCTACCTGGCGCGCCTCGAGGCCGACGGCCTGCTGCGCGAGCGCAAGCTGACCCTCGTCCGCTGACCATGACCCCGAATTCCGAAGGACCGGTCCTTTCGATGGCCAAGACCACCACCCGCTTCTTCTGCAAGGACTGCGGCCACGAGGAGCTGCGCTGGCTGGGGCGCTGCCCCGGCTGCGGCGCCTGGAACACCATGGCCGAGATGTCGGTGGCCAAGCCCGGCGCGGGCAAGGGCACGCGCGGATTCAGCGCCGGTGGCGGGTCGGTGGGTTTCGCCGGCGGCCAGGACCAGCCGGGCGCGCGGCGCAAGCCGGTGCCCCTGTCGCAGGTCTCGTCGGCCGGTCTGCGGCGGCTGCCCATCGAGCCGGCCGAAGTGGCCCGGGTCGTGGGCGGGGGCCTGGTCGAGGGCTCGGTCGTGCTGCTGGGCGGCGAGCCGGGCGTGGGCAAGTCGACCCTGCTGACGGGCCTGGCCCTGTGGTGGGTGCGGCAGGGCATCCCCGTGCTCTACGTGGCGGGCGAGGAGTCGCCGGCCCAGATCCGCATGCGCGCCGAGCGCCTGGGCTTCAAGCCCGACGACGAGGAGGGCTTCCACATCCTGCCCGAGGTGCATCTGGAGCACCTGATCGAGACCATGCAGGAGGAGCGCGCGGCCGCCGGTCCGGACGCGCCGCCGGCGGTGATCATCGCCGACAGCATCCAGACCCTGCACAGCGAGAACATCGATGCCTTCCCCGGCAGCCCCACCCAGATCCGCTACTGCGGCGGCGTGCTGGCGGACTTCGCCCGGCGCAGCGGCTGCCCGGTGTTCCTGGTGGGGCACGTGACCAAGACCGGCGACCTGGCCGGCCCCAAGCTGCTGGAGCACATGGTCGACACGGTGCTCTACTTCGAAGGCTCCGGCGGCGGCGCCATCCGCATGGTGCGCGCGGTGAAGAACCGCTTCGGCACCACCGGCGAGCTGGCGGTGCTGGAGATGCGCGGCGAGGGCCTGGTGCCGGTCGACGAGGCGGGCGTGCTCTTCCTGTCGGGCCGGCGGGGCATCGAGCCCGGCTCGGCGGTCACGGCGGTCAAGAACGGCTCGCGCACCTTCCTGGTGGAGGTGCAGGCCCTGGTCTCGAGCTCGCGCTACGGCACGCCCCAGCGGGTGGTGCAGGGGGTCGACAGCAAGCGGGTGGCGCTGCTGGCGGCCATCCTGGAAAAGCGCGCGGGCATGGACCTGGGCGGATGTGATATCTTCGTCAAGGTGGCCGGCGGCGGGCGCATCGACGATCCCGGCGCCGACCTGGCGATCCTGGCCGCCTTGGCCTCGTCCCTGCGCGAGAAGCCGATTCCGATCGACACGCTGGTCCTGGGCGAGGTGGGCCTGACCGGCGAGGTGCGGCAGGTGGCGGACCTCGAGGGCCGCCTGCGCGAGGCCGCCCGCCACGGCTTCAAACGAGCCATCCTGGCCGCACCCCAGGCCAAGGGGGCCGGCCGGCCCCCCAAGGGGCTGCACCTGGAGACTGCCGCCAGCGTCGAAGCGGCGGTCGCCCTGTCCCTGTTGCCCACGGCGCCGCGGGCGCGGACCGCCAAGGAGGAGCATCATGGCCGCTGAGAAGCCCCGTCTGCACCTGATCCTGCTGGCCGGCGGCAAGGGGATGCGCGCGGACCTGGACGACCTGCCGCCCAAGCAGTTCCGCACCACCCGGCGTGGCATGCTGTTCACCTGCGCGCTGCAGAACTTCCTGAACGTGCGCCCCCAGGCGGTGACCGTCACCGTGGCGGTGCCCGATGCCTGGCAGAACGAGGCCGCCGCCGCCCTGACCCCGCTGCTGGAGCCGCTGGGCCTGCCCTGGCTGCTGGCGCCGGCGGGGCCCACGCGCACCGCCTCGACCGGCAACGCGGTCGAGGTGCTGGCCGCTTCGGACCACGCGCCGGCCGACAGCGGCCTGATCGCGGTGCACGACGGGGCGCGGCCCTTCGCCTCGGACCAGCTGCTGGACAGCCTGTGCGTGGCGACCCTCAGCAGCGGCTCGTCGGTGCCGGGGGTGCCGGTGTCCGACACCATCATCCAGCGCGAGGACGACGGGCAGGCCACGTATCTGGATCGCACGCATCTGCTGGCGGTGCAGACCCCGCAGGTCTTCCGCTGGGACATCTTCCGCGACGCCCACCGCTGGGCCCGCGAGACCGGGGGCCGCTTCACCGACGACGGCAGCCTGATGGCCGCCCGGGGGTATCCGCCGACCATCGTGCCGGGGGATCCCCGCAACTGGAAGATCACCACCGACGCCGATTGGCGGCGGGTGGAGGAGTTGCTGGGCTAGTTCCCGGCCTGTGACGCGCATCGAAGCGGGCCGGCGGCCTTGCGGCTGCCGGCCCGTCCTGCGTATACTCGATGGGAAGCATCCGGGTTCATGCGGCCCCCTGGGCCCTACTGAAGGACAGTCGTGCCATGATCACCAACTCCGGCCCGTCGCAGCGCGGCCTTGCCGCCGCCCTGGCCCTGGTCGCCCTGCTGGTGGCCGGCCCCGCGGCCGCCCAGTACGATTTCCCGCGCATCGGCCTCAGCGCCTCGCCCACCAGCTACGTCGACACCATGACCGCGGAGATCGGCCACGAGTTCACCCTCTACGCCTGTGTCTTCGCCCACGAGCCGGGCCAGCCCCTGCAGCAGCCGCTGCACCAGGTGTCGTGGGTGGTGCACCAGGCCTGCTGCGGCGCCTACCTGGACGTGCAGTCGGTGGAGCTCAACCCGCTGCTCGAGCACACCGGCAGCACGCCGCTGGCGGGCATGGTCTCCTCGGTGGACGGCTGCCTCGACGAGAGCGCGATCCTGCTGGCCACCCTGACGGTGCGCCTGGATGCCCCCGGCCCCGGCCAGTACCTGTGGGCGGCCGGGCCCTACGCCTTCGCCCAGGATTGCGAGGGCGGCAACCCCATCTTCATGGACATGCCGGTGACCATCACCGTGCCCAACAACTCGACGCCGACCGAGGTGCGGGACTGGGGGGCGCTCAAGGCGCTCTATCGGTAGCTGGGATCTCCCCGGGACGAAGAACGACGAAGGCCCCGGCTCGCGCCGGGGCCTTTTGCCGTGTGGGGAGCAAGGGGGGAGCCCCCACCGGCAAGCCGGTTCAACGCACCAGGGTCAGGTTCACCGCCTGGCTGTGCCCGTCCACGGTCAGCCGCGCCAGGTAGACGCCGCTGGCCAGGTTCTGCCCGGCGCTGTCGGTGCCCGGCCAGGTCGCCTCGTAGCGGCGGCCCCGGGCCTGGCGCTCGCTGACCACGGTCTGCACCACGCGGCCGCGCAGGTCCAGGATCTCCAAACGCACCGACGCATCGCCGCCCTCGCCCGACAACTCGTAGGGGATGCGCACCAGCGGGTTGAAGGGGTTGGGGTAGGCCTCCAGCAGCCGGGCACCGGCCTGCGGCACGTCGCCCACGGCCGACATGCCCAGCTCGCCGAGCGCCGTGTCGATGGTCGCCCGCACCGTCGCGTCGTTGTAGAGGCCGCGCCAGCGGATGATCCCCTGCCCGTCGATGACGAAGTAGTAGTGGTAGGGGCAGTTGTAGGCCGAGAGGATGCCGGCGGCATTGCCCATCATCATGAGCGGATAGGTGATCTGGGCGTTGGCCGGGTAGAGCGCGGCCTGGGCCGGCGTGCCGTCCCAGACGTCGATGGCCAGGGCCTGGAAGGGCTCGGCGGCGTAGTCGTTGGCTAGGGCCTCCGTACCGGGGCCGTCATTGATGCAGTGGGGTCAGCCGTAGCCGATGATCGCCAGGAACACGACCTCGCCCCGGTGCTGGCTCAGGCTGCGGTAGCCGCCGCCGAGTTCGGCCAGGTTGAATTCCGCGGCCAGGGTGCCCACGGCGCCGGGCTGGGCCGTCGCCGGGACGGCCGCGGCCAGGATCAGGGCCGCCGTCAGCAGGACCGCGCCTTCGATGATTCGTCGCTGCATAAAATCCCCCTCCTGCAAGTGCCGGCGCTAGCGGAACAGCGCCTTCAGTCCGCTCCAGGTTTCGTCGTCCGTCGGCAGGGGCGCCAGGGCCGCGTCGATGGCCGCGCGCATGGCGACAGCGTTGAAGTCGCCGCGCCAGGCGATGACCCCATCCCCGTCGATGATGAAGTAGTAGTGGTAGGTGGTGTTGTAGTTGGCCAGGATGCCGCCCTGGGCCCCGCGCATCAGCAGCGGGAAGGTGATGTCGGTGTTGGCCAGAAAGATCGAGGCCTGCGCCGGGCTGCCGTCCCAGACGTCGATGGCGAAGGGCTGGAAGGGCTGATCGGCGTACTGTTGGAAGATGGCCTCCGTACCGGGGGCTTCGGCGATGCAGCTGCTTCAGCCGTAGCCGACGATGGCCAGCATGACCACCTTGCCCCGTTGGCCGCCGAGGGTGTGCACCTCGCCGTCGATGTCCTGCAGGGTGAACTCGGCGGCCTGGCTGCCGACCTCGCCGGGACCGGGCGCGGCGACGGCTGTGGCGGCCAGGCCCGCGGCCAGGGTCAGTGTGGCGATCCATGTGCGCATGGCGTCCCCCGGAAACCAATAGGATGGGAATTGTCTCGTTATCCCACTCATACGAAAACGCCGGCAGGCCGCAAGGCCCGCCGGCGCTTTTGCCCGGGGGTTGTCAGTCCAGGTCGGCCTTGAGGGTGCCCGTCTCCGCCTGCCGGTAGACCTTCACCTGCCGGTACAACCGCAAACCGACCCGCCCGCCGCGGATCCCGTCCAGCAGGGCGTCCAGGCAGCCGCCCAGATCGTCCCGCTGCCCGGTCAGCCCGTCCAGGCGGCCCCGCATGGCCCGGCGCTCGTCGCCCGCGGGCATGGGGGCCAGGGCCTCGGCCACGTGGTGGACTTTCAGGGCCAGCACCGTCAGGCGGTCGATGATGCTCGCCGGCGACTCGCTGTTCAGCGGCGCCGCGGGGGCGACCGCGCCACTCCGCACCAGGCCGGCGTGGATCATGTCGTCCAGGCGGTCGACGGTCTGCACCCGCCGGCGGTTCGAGGCGTCGATGGAGCGCTTGACCGCCGCCAGCACGTGGTCGTCGGCGCCGTGGTCGCGGCTGCGGTCCTCCTCGTGCCACTGGAAGGTGTTGACCAACTGCAGGTGCTCGACGGTGGCGGCCCAGCCGGGCGCATGGCGGGCCGGAAGCGCGGCCAGGGCCGACTCCCAGTCGCCGATGGCGGCCTCTTTCTCGTGCCAGCGCACGATCATCTCGCTGAGGATGGGGCCGACGGCGGCCCAGCCGGCGGGCACCAGGGCGGCGGTTTCGAGGTCGCGGGCGGGTTTGCCGGTCATGACGTCTCCGGTCTCTGCTGGCCAACGGCGCGGGGCGAACCCCCAGGGTAAGGGCCGCCTGGCCCCCGGGCAAGCTCCGGCCGCGGGCGCCGGGGCGGTTGGCCTTTACCGCTTTGGGGCCGCCGGTTACCATGGGCGCCAGCAAGGGATGGAGTAGCACCATGATCACCGACCTGAGCACCGACCGCGTCGTCTGCCTGCAGCTGCACCTGGGCGGCGACCGCAACTTCCACTACCTGCTGGGGGACCGCGAGTCCGGCCGGGTCGCGGCCATCGATCCCGGCTTCGCGGCCGGGCGCTTCGCCGCCGCAGCTGAGGCCCACGGCCTGACCATCGGGTCGATCCTGATCACCCACGACCACGGCGATCACACGGGCGCCGCCGCCGAGCTGGCGCAGATCTGCGGGGCGCCGGTCCTCGCCGGCCGCGCCGAGGCCGTGCCCGGGGCCCGGGCCCTGGTCGCCGACGAGGTGATCACCGCCGGCAGCTTCGGCATCACGGCCCTGCGCACTCCCGGCCACGCGCCCGATCACTATTGCTTCCACGCGGCGCCGTTCCTGGTCACCGGCGACCTGCTGTTCTGCGGCAAGGTCGGCGGCACCGGCCCCCACTTCCCGGGCTCGTCGCCCGAGCAGCAGTGGGACTCGCTGCAGCGGGTGCTGCAACTTCCGGACGAAACCATCGTCCTGCCCGGACACGACTACTACGGGGGCCAGGGCGTCAGGCCCCAGTCGACCATCGGCCGCGAGCGCCGGGAGAATCCCTTCCTGGCCGGCGACTACGCTGCCTTCAGTGACCTGAAGGCCAACTGGGCCACCTACAAGAAGGAGCAGGGCATCCGGTGAAACGTCTGCTGCGCGACCTCGACGGCCGGACCCTGTGGCGGCTGATCCTCGTGTCCTGGGTGCTGCTGGCCGGAGCGGCCGGCCTGGCCCAGGCGGCCGCGGCGCCGGTCGCGGCCATGGCGGCGGCGGTGCTGCTGCTTTTGTCCTGGCTGGCGGCCGTGCGCTTCCTGCTGGCCGACACCTGGGGCCGCTGGTTCTGGCTGTGGTGGTTCGTCAGCGCCGGGCTGTTGGCCGTCGTCGCCGGCACCGCCGGCGTGGCCGGATCCATCGCCATCTCCGGGTTCGGCCTGACGGTGCGCCGCTATCGTCCCTGGCGGCACATCGGGGCGCGGCTGCGGGCGCTGGGCTTCGGCCTGGGGGTTCTGGCGGGGGTGCTGCTGGTGCTGGCGCGTGCGGCCTGGAACACCGAGCCCACCGGCCTGGCCCTGGTCCTGCGCAACCTGGGCGGCTGGGCCCTGGGCTCGCTGGCCTTCTTCTGGTTCTGGTCCCTGTTCCACCTGGCCGTGCGCATGCAGCTGCACTTCCTGCGTCTGCGGCCCAAGCTCGCCGTCAGCGCGTTCCTGATCGGCGTGGTGCCCCTGCTGCTGGTGGGCCTGCTGGCGGCGATGATGCTGTACACGGGGCTGGGCGGGGCCAGGGCCAGCAGCGCGGCAGGCATCCTCGAGTCCTGGCGCGCGGTCACCGCCGAGGGCAGCGACCTGGCGCCGGCCCTGTTCGACACGGTCTTCGTCTGGCCCGAGCAGGCGATCGCGGCGGTGCCCGCGGGCACCGTGCGCCGGCCGGCCCCGCCCTGGACCGCGGACCTGGCCCGGCAGCTGAGCCGCGCCGCGCCGCACGACACCACCGCCTGGGTCGCCGCCGCGGGCGATCTGTGGCTGATGCGCTGGCAGGGCCTCGGCGGCCCCGAACCGCGGGCGCAGGCCTGGCTGCTGGGCCAGCGGCCGCTGACGGCGCTGTCGCAGCAGCTGCGGGCCGGCCTGGTGCTGACCCCCCTGGGCACCGACAGCGACGGCACGAACGTGAACATCGGCTCCCGCGACCCGGTGCGCAGCCCCGTCTTCGGCGGCCGCCGGGTCATGCACCGGGACGTGGCGGACGATCCCACGTTCTGGTCGGACTGGCGCTACTTCGGCGGCACCCTGCTGGAGGTGCTGCGCCACCGCGAGGGCCGGGTCGACGACACCAGCATCTTCCTGACCCTGCGCGTGGGCTGGACCGACCTGCGCAGCGAGTTCCTCGAGGGCGAGGACAACCTGAACGTGGCCGTGGTCATCGCCCTGGGCCTGGTGGCGTCCCTGTTCCTGGTGATCGAGATCTTCGCGCTGTTCTTCGGGGTGCGCATCACCGAGGGCATCATCGCCGCGGTGCGCAGCCTGGGCCGCGGCACCCGCGCCGTGGCGGCCGGCGACCTGGACGCGACGATCACCCTGCCCAACGAGGACGAGTTCGGCGACCTGGCCACCGACTTCAACGACATGACCCGCGCGGTCAAGAAGGGTCGCGACGATGCCCTGGCCCGGGAGCGCCTGACCCGCGAGCTGCAGACGGCCCGCGAGATCCAGGAGCGCCTGCTGCCCCACGAGGAGCCGCGCCTGGCGGGCTTCGAGATCACCGGCGCCAGCATCCCCAGCCGCGAGATCGGCGGCGACTACTTCGACTTCATCCTGCAGCCGGACGAGCGGCTGGGCATCGCCATCGGCGACGTCTCGGGCAAGGGCATGCCCGCGGCGCTGCTGATGTCCAACCTGCAGGCCAGCCTGCACGGCCAGGTGATCCATCCCAGCAGCGTGTCCCAGGTGGTCAGCCGGGTGAACGACCTGCTGGTGGCCTCGACCGATCCGCACATGTTCGCCACCTTCTTCTACGGCGTGCTGGACATCCGGGGCGGCGTGCTGACCAGCACCAACGCGGGGCACAACCCGCCCCTGGTGCTGCGGGCCGACGGGCAGCTGGCCGCACTGGGCGAGGGCGGGCTGCTGCTGGGCATGCTGACGGGCCAGGACTACCGCCAGCAGGAGACCGTGATCGGCCCGGGCGACGTGGTGGTGCTGTTCACCGACGGCATCACCGAGGCGGTCGGCCCCTCGGCCGAGCCCGACGACCCGGACGCCATGTTCGGCGACGAGGCGCTGGTCGAGGTGGTGCGCCGGCACGCCCACCTGCCGGCCGTTGGCATCAAGGAGGCCATCCTGGCGGCGGTGGCCAACCACACCGCGGGGGTGGAGCAGTCCGACGACATCACGCTGGTGGTGATCCGCCGGCAGGACTGAGCGGCGCATCGGCGGTGGCCCGCAGCGGCGCCAGGGACTATCGTTGACCGGGCGCAGGCCCGTGGACCGGAACCTCGACAGGAGCGTGACCATGCCCCAGTGGATCCAGGAATTCGTACCCGTGCTGATCCTGCTGGCGATCGTCGGCGTCGTGTTCTGGCGCCTGCCTTCGGTGGACGTGGGGCACGACCGCCGCTACCTGCGGCGGCGCATCATGAACTGGCTGCCGCTGGGCCTGACCTACGCCTTCCTCTACATGGGCCGCTACAACCTGAAGGTCAGCCAGTACGCCTTCGAGGAGATGGCCGGGCCCGACGGCGCGCCGCTGATGGGCAACACCGGCTTCGGCATCATCTTCATGGTCGGCACGATCGTCTACGGCGTGTCGTTCCTGGTCAACGGCCCGCTGACCGACCGCATGGGCGGGCGCTTCTCGATCCTGGTGGGCGCCGCCGGCGCCACGGTCATGAACCTGCTGATGGGCCTGTGCGCCCTTTCGCTGCTGCACGACGGCCCCCTGGCGCTGCCCCTGGCCCGCCACTTCCTGGTGGTCTTCTCGATCCTCTACGCCGCCAACATGTACTTCCAGAGCTTCGGCGCCGTGGCCATCGTCAAGGTCAACGCGCCCTGGTTCCACGTGCGCGAGCGCGGGGTGTTCGGGGCCATCTTCGGCATCCTCATCTCCCTGGGCATCTACTTCGCCTTCGACATCGGCTACATGATCCTGGGCGGCCTGGGCCTGGCCTGGGTGTTCCTGATGCCGGCGCTGCTGCTGGCCGCGTTCTGGGTGATCGACTGGTTCGTGGTGCGCAACACCCCGGGCGAGGCCGGCCTGGTCGACTTCAACACCGGCGACGCCACCAGCGGCGACAGCGGACCGCGTCTGGGTGCGGGCACGGTGTTCCGCCGCATGCTGACCAATCCCATCATCCTGACCATCGCCGGCGTGGAGTTCTGCAGCGGCTTCCTGCGCCAGGCGATCATGCAGTGGTACGGCTCGTTCGCCAAGCAGACCGACGCCGTGCTGGGCCTGAAATCGAGCTTCGTCAACGACAACTGGGGCCTGCTGCTGTGCATCGCCGGCATCACCGGCGGGGTGTTCGCGGGCTTCATCAGCGACCACGTGTTCCAGTCGCGGCGCGGGTCCGGTGGCCGGCTTCCTCTACGGGATCATGCTGGTCGGGGCGGTGGTGCTGTCCTTCACCTACACCACGCCCATCGTGGGCTGGCTGGTGGTGGTGATGTCGATGGCGGTGATCGGCGTGCACGGCATGCTCTCGGGCACCGCCAGCATGGACTTCGGCGGGGCGAAGAACGCGGGCATTGCCGTGGGCATCATCGACGGCTTCGTCTATCTTGGCACGGGCGTCATGTCGCTGACCTACGCCCTGGTGCTGCCGAAGGTGGAACTGGATGCGGCCGGCCACATCACGGGCGCGGCCACCGACCCGGCCAACTGGCGGGCGTGGCCCGTGGCGATGATCCCGGTGGCGGCGATCGGCCTGTTCCTGGCCGTGCGGCTGTGGAACGCCAAGCCGAAGCCCAAATCCGGGTCGCAGTCCGCCTGATCCCCGTCCCGGGAAGGAACCCCCGATGCGCTGCCTGCTGACCGGCGGGCCGGTGCTGGCGATCGTGTTGCTGGCCGCCGCCCCCGCCCTCGCCGCGACCGCGGCCGCCGACACCGCCGCCTTCATGATCGTCCAGGGCGACACCCTGTGGCTGACCGACCCGGTCGAGGTGCTGGGCTCGCGGGTGCCGATCGCCCTGCCGGGAGTGGTGCGCCAGGTCGACCTGCTGGACGGGGACGAGCTGGCCACGCGGCCCTCGCGCTCGGTGGCCGAGCAGCTGCAGGTGCTGCCCTCGGTGGTCACCGGCCAGCGCCAGCAGTACGGGGTGCAGGCGGACCTCTCCATTCGCGGCTCCACCTTCGACCAGGTGCAGATGCTGCTCGACGGCACCGACCTGTCCGATCCCCAGACCGGCCACCACCTGATGGACCTGCCGCTGGGCCTGCACGACGTGGACCGGCTGGAGGTGCTGCCCGGCCACGGCTCGGCGCTGTACGGCTCGGGCGCCTTCGGCGGCACGGTCAACGTGGTGCCCCGCCAGCCGGGCGAGCGCTCCGGCGGCGAGGCGGCCGTCCTGGCCGGCGGCAACGGCAGCGTGGGGGCCTGGGGCAGCGCCGACCTCGCCGGCGGCGCGACCGCGGGCCGGGTCTCGCTCGAGGGCTTCCGCACCGACGGCTACGACTTCACCCGCGACGACGGCACGAAGGTCGAGGGCGGCAACGACGCCGACCTGTGGTCGACCACCGGCCGCCTGCTCAACACCTCCGGCGCCGGCGAACTGGACGCCTTCGTGGGCTACGCCGACCGCAGGTTCGGCGCCTATGACTTCTACGCGCCCTACCCGTCCTGGGAGCACACCCGCACCCTGGCCGCCACCGCCAAGCTGAACCGCCGGGTGGGCGAGCGCACGGTGCTCGAGCCGCGCTTCTACTACCGCCGCCACGAGGACCATTTCGAGCTGATCCGCACCAACCCCGACGCCTACACCAACGACCACGTGACCAACCGCTACGGGGCCGAGCTGCGCGGCCTGGTGGACCTGGCCGACCACCACAGCCTGGCCGCGGGCCTGGAAGGCGTGTACGAGGACATCGACAGCCAGGGCCTGCGCGGCGGCGTCAGCGGCCCGGCGCTGGGTGACCACCTGCGTCGGCGGATGTCGCTGTCGGCCGAATTGGACCGCCACAGCGCGCCCCTGCGCTGGCAGCTGGGCGGCCGGGTGGACCTGCGCTCGTCCTACGCGCCCCGCGGCTCGGGCACGGCCGCGGTGTCCTGCGACCTGCACGGCCCCTGGACCCTGCGCGCCAGCTCCGGCACGGTCTACCGCGTGCCGACCTTCACCGACCTGTACTACCTGGATCCGGCCAACCAGGGCAATCCCGACCTGCGGCCTGAGCAGGGCTGGGCCTGGGACGCGGGTGTCGAACTCGTCGAGGGTCCGTGGCAGGCCAGCGTCGTCTACTTCGAGCGCCACGAGACCGACCTGATCGACTGGGCCCGGCCTGTCGGCGGCAGCGTGTGGCAGGTGCTGAACATCGCCGAGGGCACGGCCCGCGGCGTCGAGGCCCGGGCGGCCTGGCGCGCCTCGCGCGGCCACCGGCTGTCCGCCGGCTGGGCCTGGCTGGAGCGCACCATGTCCCTGACCCCGGGTTACGAGGCCAAGTACGGCCTGCTGGTGCCGCGCCAGAACCTCACCACCGCCGGCACGGTGGTGCTGCCGGCAGGCGTCGAGGCCACCCTGGCCTTCCGCTACCTGGAGCGCAGCGACGGTCCCGATGATTTCCGCGTGGTCGCGGTGCTGGACGGTCGCCTGGACTGGCGCGGGGGCGGGGGCTGGTTCGCCTCGCTGACCGGCACCAACCTCGCCGACCGCCGGGTGATGGAGGTGCCGGGGGTGGTGCTGGCGGGAACCCTGTTCACCGGCACGGTGGGTCGGCGATTCTAGGCCGGGTCAGCCGCCCGTCTTGACGAAGACCGCGTGCCCGTTGAGGTTCTGCAGGCACACGAGGTCGGCGCGATCCTGCTCCTCTGTGACCAGCTGCGCGATCCCCGCCGTGCTGGCGAAGCCGAAGTCGTCGAAGACCACCACCCCGCCCATGGCCAGCCGCGGCCACACCCAGTGCAGCACGTCCCGGGCCGAGCGGTAGGCGTCCACGTCGATGTGGCAGAGGCGGAAGCGGCGGTCGGCCACCGCATGGGCCGTGTCGTCGGGAAAGATCCCCTGCAGGATGCGCACGTTGGTCAGACCCAGCTCCGCCAACAGCGCCTGGACCACCGGCAGGGCCGTGTCCGCGTGCTCGCCGCCCCGGTAGTTGCGGTCCTCGGCGCCGGTCTTGACCACGCCGGTGAAGGTGTCGCAGAGGAAGATCTCCGCGGCCAGGCCCAGGTCGGCCGCCCGCCGCCCCAGCAGCGCGCCGGTGCCGCCGCGCCAGGTGCCGACCTCCAGCACGTCGCCCTCGAGCTGGCGCACCTGGCCCAGCAGGTGCCACAGCTCCCAGCAGCGATAGAGATCGACCAGGGTGTTGGCCCGCACCGCGGCGTGGCAGGCCAGGAACGCCGGGTCCAACAGCCACGGGCTGTAGGTGGCCCAGGAGACGATGACCGAGTCCCGGGCCGGATCCAGGTTCTTCTCCACCAGCAGCCGGCGCCCGCTGAACAGCGCCTTCTCCACGAGCCGCTTGCCGTGGCGGGCCAGGGCTTTCTTGGCCATCGCAGGTCCTTCCGGTCAGTGGCTGCCCCAGCGCTTCTCGCCGGCCGTGACCGCGATGGGCAGGGTGTTGCCCGTCGGCGGCAGCGGGCAGGTGGCGAAGTCGCTGAAGGCGCAGGGCGGGTTGACCGCCTGGTTGAAGTCCAGGACCACGGTGCCGTCGCCTGTCGGCGGGTCGGTCGACAGGAAGCGGCCGCCCGGGTAGGTCTGGGGTCCGTTGCTGCGGTCGCCGAAGACGATGAACAGGCCCTCGCCCGGTGCGCCGGTGGGCACCAGGCGGCACGCCGTGCCGTCGATGGTGAAGACCAGGGTGCCGGGGCTGGGCTCGTCGCTCAGGCCGCCCAGCACGTCGGGCACCTGCACGGTGCCCGGTCCCGGCTCGAGGCGCGCGGTCACCCGCCAGCGCGGGTCCACGGCGAAGCGGTCGATGCCCGTGAAGGTGCGCAGGGCCTCGGCCCGGGTGTCCTTGACCCGCAGGAAGAGGTGGCCGCCGCGGTCGATGACGTGCATCACCAGGGTGCCGACGGCCAGCACCGTGGGGCTGCCGCCCGCGTCGGTGGCCAGGTCAAGGGTGGTCACCGGGTCCCCGGACGCGTCGCCGTGCAGCCGCACGCTGACCGCGGGGTCGGCCTGGAAGCGCACCGTCCCGTCGCCGCCCACGTCGATCCGGCCCAGCCGCGGCGGCGCGGCCGCCACCAGCTGCACATTCGCTTCGGGCGCCGAGCCCACGATGTTGGGGCCGGGTGCCAGCGGATGCAGGCCCACCAGGGTCAGCCAGCCGGTCTCGGCGGTCAGGCGGGCCACGCGCCCGGCGTGCCAGGCGTCGATCCGCGCCACGTAGTCCGGGTCGGCGGCCTGCTCGCCGCCGCAGCCGGCCACCACCAGCAGCGCCAACAGGCTCAGGGTCAATTGCCGCATGATCACGCCTTTCCTAGGGCCGCCAGCCGCGCAGGGTCTGCAGTTCGCTGCCGGACAGCTTCGCCTCGCCGTGCAGCAGCACGTAGATCGGCAGCGGCATCTCGCTCTTTTCGAGCACTTCGAGGATCTCCGCACCCTGATGGGCGCGCTCGGCCTGGCCGTAGGTGCCCCACTCGGAGAAGTTGAGCTTGCCGCGCCCCTCCTCGACGTCGTGGGCCACCAGGAACGAGATCGGCGCGACCCGGCTGTACCAGGGCCAGCGGGTCAGGTTCGAGTGGCAGTCGTAGCAGGAACGCACGAGGATCTCGCGCACCTCGGGCGGTCCGTCGAAGTCGCCCCGCACGGGCGGGTTCGCCCGTTCCACGGGCACGAATTGCAGCAGCACCAGCAGCGCCAGCACGGCCAGACCGATCTTCTTCGCCATCACGTCCTCCCTTGATGTCTACCGGAAGATGTCCGCCTGCCGCCAGGCCCCGGACTCGAACCGCCGCCACATGACCGCGCCCTGCACCAGGTAGCAGGCGGAGGCGCCCAGCCAGGCGGTCTCCACGTCGCCGCCCCGGTGCACGATCAGGTACCAGGTCAGCGGGATGAAGGCGCCCCACATCAGCACCAGCGTCGCCAGCATGGTGTAGCGGGTGTCGCCCGCCCCCTGCAGGATGCCGCTGCTGAGCATGCGCAGGCCGTCGAAGTACTGGAACACCGCGGCCACCGTCACCAGTCCGGCGCCCAGCACGAGCACCGCGGGGTCGGTGCTGAACACGCGGAACAGCTGCTCCCGCGCCAGGAGCATCGCACACCCCAGGCCCAGGGAATAGTACGAACCCAGCTTGTAGACCTGCCGTCCGTAGTGGGCCGCCCGGTCCGCGTCGCCGCGCCCGATGCAGTTGCCGGTGATCACGCCCGCGGCGGTGGTCAGGCCCCACAGGGGCATGAAGCTCAGGCTCAGGACCTGGAAGGTGATCTGGCTGGCGGCGAGGGCCACCGCGCCGGTGGTGCCCACGAAGACCGTGAACATCAGGAAGCCGCCCATGTCGATGAAGCCCTCGCCCGCCGCCGGCAGGCCCACGCGCACGATGCGGGTGATCGCGCGGGGATCGGGCCGACGCACCCGGTGCAGGGCGTAGCGGGCCCGCAGACGCGGGGTCAGGGCCCAGCCCGCCAGCACCAGGGCGGTGACTGTGGTGCCGATGCTGGTGGCGATGGCCGCGCCCCCGACCCCCATGGCCGGCACGGCCAGCCAGCGGCGACCCGCCAGCGCGAAGCCCTCCCAGCCGAAGATGAGCCAGAGGTCCAGCACCACGTTCAGCACGTTGCCCGCCAGGCCGGCGATCATCGGCACCTTCACCTCGCGCCGCCCGATGAAGAACCCCGTCAGCACGAAGCTGACCTGGGTGAACACCGCGCTCAGGGTGCGCCAGCGGATGTAGACGTAGGTCAGCTCCTGCACATCCTGGGGATTGCGGGTCCAGGGCAGCACCGCGAAGCTGGACCAGCCCATGGCCTGCAGCACCAGCCCCGTCACCAGCGCCAGCCACACGCCCTGCCAGGTGTAGTGGGCGACGGCGTCCTCGTCGCCCCGGCCCCAGGCCTGGCTGACGAAGGTGCCGGTGATGCGGCTGAGGTTGTTGAAGAGCGAGTAGGCCGACCAGGTCAGCATGCCGCCCAGGCCGGCCGCGGCCAGGGCCACGCTGTCGACCCGGCCCAGCAGCGCCGTGTCCACCGTCCACATCATGGTGTGCGAGATCATCATCAGGATCGTGGGCGCGGCCAGGCCCATGATCTCGCGACCCTCGTGCACGCGCAGGAGGCCGGACAGGGCTGGGCGTTGGGCTTGGCGCATGCTGCTTCCGATCCGATTCCCGGAACCGCCATTGGCTCCGGCGCCGCCCGCAGGCTACATTGGCATGCGGCTCCGCGGGAGCCACCGGCGGGGCCCGCCGGTCACAGTCCCGGCTTCCGGCCATGCCGGACCAGAAAGATCATCACGTGCCTGCCAATGTCCAGCACCATACGGGGGATCCGGACAGCCTCGGCTAGGGGAGGGACCAGTGCCTCGATCGCTGCCACGGGCATCGGCGCCCCTGACCGGCGCCGTTGTCGTTCCCGGTGACAAATCCGTTTCCCATCGCGCGGCCCTGTTCGCGCTGCTGGCCTCGGGGCCGTGCCGCGCCTCGGGCTGGCTGGCCTCGGCCGA
Organism: Candidatus Krumholzibacteriia bacterium; assembly: GCA_963848505.1. Lineage (GTDB taxonomy): Bacteria > Krumholzibacteriota > Krumholzibacteriia > LZORAL124-64-63 > LZORAL124-64-63 > JACZKN01. The sequence goes on from CAWKEB010000003.1 coordinate 244,071, forward strand.
CACCCTGGCCAGCCTCGAGGCCGTGGCTGCGCTCGGCGCCCGGATCGCGCGCGACGGCGATCGCATCACTGTCGATGCCGCCGCAGCGCCGGCCGCCTGCCTGCGCACAGGCAAGGAACCTCTGCTGATCGACTGCCGCAACAGCGGCACCACGGCCCGGCTGCTGTGCGGGCTGCTGGCGGGCTGGCTGCCGCCCGACGGGCCGGGCGTCGTGCTCGACGGCGACGCCTCCCTGCGCGGCCGGCCCATGTCCCGGGTGGTCGCGCCCCTGCGCGCCATGGGCGCCCGCATCGAGTGGCTGGGCGCCGAGGGCCGGCTGCCGCTGCGGGTGCGCGGAGCCTCCCTGCGCGGTGTGGTCCATGCCCTGCCGGTGCCCTCGGCCCAGCTCAAGTCGGCGCTGCTGCTGGCGGGCCTGCACGCCGACGGTGAGACCGTCGTCGACGGCGGCGGCAGCAGCCGCGACCACAGCGAGCGCCTGCTGACGGCCATGGGCGCGGCGCCGCGGCCGGGGCCGGGCGACCGCCTCGTCGTCCGCGCGCGGCGGGGCCTCAGGCCGTACGACCTGGCCGTGCCCGCCGATCCCTCGACCGCCGCCTTCTTCCAGGTGGCCGCGGCCATGGTGCCGGGCTCGCGCCTGACCGTGCGCGGCCAGGCCCTGGGCCCGGGCCGCACCGGCGCCCTGGACGTGCTGCGGGCCGCCGGCGCCGAGGTCGTGATCGAATCGAAAGCCGCAGCGGACGACCCCGCGCGCGAGCCCGCCGGCGACGTCAGCGTCGGCGCCGGTCCGCTGCGCGCCTTCACCATCGGCGCGGCCGAGGTGCCGGGGCTGGTGGACGAACTGCCGGTGCTGGCGGTGCTGGCCACCGCCTGCGCGGGCACCACGGTGATCAGCGGCGCCGAGGAGCTGCGGGTCAAGGAGAGCGACCGCATCGCCCTGATGGCCCGCGGCCTGCGCGCCCTGGGCGCCGACCTCGAGGAGCGTCCCGACGGCCTGGTGATCCACGGCCCGACCGTGCTGCGCGGCGGCACGCCGGCGGCGCCGATCCGCCACGAGACCGGCGGCGACCATCGCATCGCCATGGCCCTGGCCGTGGCCGCGTTGACGTCCGAAGGCGATTCGGCACTGGACGACCCGGACTGCGTGGCCGTATCCTTTCCGGAATTCTTCCCGACTCTCGACGATCTGCTCAAACGCTGAGCACCCGCTCTGCGCGGGCGACGAAGTCGGGCCCTGGAGACCGTCCGTTCACAGGTGGAGGATCAGCCTTCGGGCTGGTTCCTGTCAGGACCACCCAAAGAGCGGGCGGCCTCGAGGGAATTTCCACGATCGACCGGGACGATGGACATGACCGCAGGCTTCGCGACATTCCTGGACGAGCTGCGCTGGCGCGGCTTCCTCGAGCAGTGCACCGACGAGACCGGCCTGGCCGCGCGCCTGGCCCAGGGCCCGCTGACGGCCTACACCGGCTTCGATCCCACCGCCGACAGCCTGCACATCGGCAGCCTGGTGCCCATCATGGGCCTGGTGCACCTGCAGCGCTGGGGTCATCGGCCCATCGCCATCGTGGGCGGGGCCACGGCCATGGTGGGCGATCCCAGCGGCAAGACCGAGCTGCGCACCATGCTCACGCCCGGGCAGATCACCGCCAACCTGGCGGGCATCAGCGCCCAGCTGGGCCACTACCTGCGCTTCGGCGAGGGCGCCCAGGACGGCGCTGATGCTGGACAACGCCGACTGGCTGCGCGGCTACGGCTACATCGAGTTCCTGCGCGACGTCGGGCCGTCACTTCTCGGTCAACCAGATGCTGACCCGCGACTCGGTCAAGACCCGCATGGAGGTCGGCCTGTCCTTCATCGAGTTCAACTACATGATCCTGCAGGCCTACGATTTCGCGGTGCTCAACCGCGACCACGGCTGCCGGCTGCAGATGGGCGGCAGCGACCAGTGGGGCAACATCTGCTCGGGCATCGATCTCTGCCGCCGGGTCAACCGCAGCGAGGTCTTCGGCCTGACCTTCCCGCTGATCTGCCACCGCCAGCGGCGAGAAGATGGGCAAGACCGCCGCCGGCGCGGTCTGGCTGGCGGCCGAGCGCACCAGCGTCTTCGACTTCCACCAGTACTGGGTGAACGTGGACGACCGCGACGTGTCGCGCTTCCTGCGCATGTACACGCTGCTGCCGCGCACCGAGATCGAGGCGCTGGAAAAGCTCGCAGGCGCCGACGTGCGCGAGGCCAAGCGGGTGCTGGCCCGCGAGGTCACCGCCCTGCTGCACGGGACCGAGGCCGCCGCCGAAGCCGAGCGGGCGGCCGCCGCGCTCTTCGCCGGCGCTGCCGACGAGAGCGCCGTGCCCAGCAGCGAGCGTCCCTCCGCCGACTTCACGGGTGACGGCCTGCCGCTCTTGGAGGCCCTGGTCGACGGCGGCCTGGTGGCCAGCCGCGGCGAGGCCCGGCGCCTGGTCCGGCAGGGCGGCGTGCGCATCAACGGCGAGACGGTCAGCGACGAACTGCGCGCGCTGACCGCGGCGGACGTGCAGTCCGGCCGCATCGCCCTGCAGGTGGGCAAGAAGAAGCACCACCATCTGCGGGTGATCTGAGCCGCCGCTGCGGGTTTCACCGTATCGTAACCTCCGTACTCCAGATTGCGGATATCCCCATCTCCAGCAGGACCTTCGCCGCCCGATGCATAGGGGCGCCTGGAAAAAAGTCCGGGCCGCGGGCCCCGGCGGTATCGCCCACCGCCGGCCGCCCGCCCCCTTCGTCGCGGCGGTGAGGACTCACCACCCCATGCCATCTTTGCAGGAGCTCGTGGCCAGGCTGCCCAATCCGGGCGTGCGCCGCGGCGCCCTGGTCTCGCTGATCGAGATCATGGAGAACCCGATGGTGGACGCCGGCCGGCTGGTGCCGCTGGCCGAGCGCGATCCCGGCCTGACCGCCGGCCTGCTGAAGCTCTGCAACTCGTCCCTCTACAATTTCCCCCGCCGCATCGGCAGCCCGCGCGAAGCGCTGGTGCTGGTCGGCAACCTCACCTTCGCCCGGCTCTGTTTCGCCCTCAGCCTCGAGCCCGTCCTGCGTCGCGACCTGCCCGGATACGGGCAGGAGCTGGACGAGCTCTGGAAGCACAGTCTGATCACGGCCTATGGCGCTGCCTCCCTCGTCATAGCCATGGGGCAGAGTGATCTGCGCGACCGTGCCTTCACAGCGGGGCTTCTGCACGACATCGGCAAACTCGTCCTGGATCCGGTGCTCGCCGTGCGGCGGGCCGGATTCGCCGAACGTGCAGGGGCGACAGAGCCGGGCGGTCCGGTCATGATGGCGCCGCCGGGGGTGACCCTGGGCTGCGAACGGGAGCTCACGGGCTACGACCACGCCGAGGCGGGGGCGGCCCTGCTCGAGGACTGGCAGCTGCCGCCGGCGGTGGTGGCGGCGGTGCGCTGGCACCACGTGCCCGAACTGGCCGGCGCCGACGCGGCCCTGGCCGAAGCGGTGCACCTGGCCGAGCAGACCGCCCACTTCGTGGTGGGCATCCGCACGGCCGCCCAGTCGGTCGAGGAATGGGTCGCCGACACCTTCGACTCCGCCCTGCTGCCCCTGGAACCGGTGCGCCGCCTGATCGGCTCGATGCTGGCCCGCCAGGGCAACCTGTTCTCCCTGGCGGCCGGTCCGCTGGGCTGAAACAGGCGAAACTTCTCGCCATCGCCCGGCGTTCATGTTATCGCAATGGGGCCCGCGGCACCGCCGCGGGCCCCTTTCCCATGTCTGACCGAAAGGACCGTGTCATGCCGCTGTCTCGCCGCGCCGCGCCGCTGATGCTGGCGCTCGTGCTGGGCCTGCCCGGCGTCGGCTGCGCCGCCGATGCCCCCGTCACCGACTTCGCCGCCGCGGCCGCCCATTCCCGGGCCGCCGCCGAGAAGTTGGAATCGTACCAGGTCGAGGCGACGATGCAGGTCTCCTCCGGCATGGCGGGCATGGATCCGGCCATGAAGCTGGAGGTGGCTCTCAGCAGCGCCGGCCAGTGGCCCCACAGCCTGGCCAACCGCCAGGCCGGCACCGGCTTCACCGTCGACCTGGGCACGGGCCCCGACGGCGCCTGGCTGCACATCAGCCAGCTGGGCACCTGCTACGTGGGCCCCCCGGCCACCCTGGGCCGCAACTTCGACGCGGCCGGCCAGTTCGAGCTCACCCCTGAGAGCGTCTACAACTACTACTCGGGCCTGTCCGACTTCCTGCTGCCGGCCGAGCCGGTGGCGGTCGGCGAGCCCGTGGCCGAGACCCTGACCGTCGACGGCCGCGAGATCCCCTGCCTGGTCTACACCTTCGCGGCGGATGAGGGCGAGCCCGTCGAGGGCGCCGTGGCGCGGGGCGAGGGGCGGTCCTGGTACGACCCGGCCTCGGGCCTGGTGCTCAAGTCGCAGCGGGTGCTGCGGGTGATGCAGGGCGGCACGCCCGTCAACCAGACCCTGGTCACGACGGTCGATCGCTTCAGCCTGGACCAGCCGGTGCCGGCCGAGCGCTTCGTCTACGCGGTGCCGGCGGGGGTGCGCACGGTGGACGACCTGGATCGGCTCACCAATCCCGATGCCATGACCGGCCAGGCGGCGCCCGACATCGCGCTGGGCCGCTTCGACGGCAGCACGACCCGGCTGTCGGACCACCGGGGCAAGGTGGTCTTCCTGAACTTCTGGGCGACCTGGTGCCCGCCCTGCCGCATGGAGATGCCGCACATCGAGACGCTCTACCGCGAGCTGAAGGCCGCCGGCGACGTGGTCTTCCTGGGCGCCAGCAGCGAGGAGAAGGCGACCATCACCGCGTTCCTGCAGAAGAACGACTACACCTTCCCCATCGTGACGGCCGACCAGCAGGATGTGGCCGTGACCTACAAGACCCAGAGCATCCCCTCGATCTTCGTGATCGACCGCGAGGGCGTGATCCGGGCGCACCTGGTGGGGGCCCAGACCGAGCAGCAGATGCGGCGGGCCCTGGCCAAGGCCGGCATCGAGTAGCCGGCGCTACTGCAGGCGGTGCAGCTCGACCCGGCGGTTGCGGGCACGGCCTTCAGGGGTGTCGTTGCCGGCGATGGGGAAGTCCTCCCCGTAGCCGACGGCGTTGACGCGCCTCGCCTCGACCCCCCGCTGGATCAGGGCGTCGCGCACGGCCATGGCCCGCCGCTGGGAGAGGTCCCGGTTGGCTTCGCTGCCGCCGACCGAGTCGGTGTGGCCGCGCACCTCGACCACGGCCTCGGGATTGGCGCGCAGGGCCGCGGCCAGCTGGTCCAGCTTGGCCGACGACTCGGGCAGGAGGTGGGCGCTGGAGGACTGGAAGGCCACATCGCTCAACACCATGGTCTGGCCGGCGACCGGCAGCACGACCGCCACCGCCACCGGTGCCGCCGGGACCGGGGCGGCCGCGGCCAGTTCGCAGCCGTCGGGGCCCACCCTCACGCCCGCCGGCGTGTCCGGGCAGCGGTCCGCGGCGTCGAGCACACCGTCGCCGTCGTTGTCCGGATCGGGGCAGCCGTCCTCGTCCTGGAAGCCGTCGGCATCCTCGGCCTCGTCGGGGCAGCGGTCCTTGGCGTCGACGATGCCGTCACCGTCGTTGTCCGGGTCGGGGCAGCCGTCTTCGTCCCGGAAGCCGTCACGGTCCTCGGACTGGTCGGGGCAGCCGTCGCGGGCGTCGGTGATGCCGTCGCCGTCGTTGTCCAGGTCGGGGCAGCCGTCGTCGTCGCGGAAGCCGTCGATGTCCTCGGCCTCGTCGGGGCAGGCGTCGCGGGTGTTGGGCACCCCGTCACCGTCGCGGTCGTTGCTGCCGAACCAGAAGGTGAGGCCCAGGAAGCCCTCGGCGCTGGCGTTGTTGGCGTCCACGTACTGCGGGCCCCAGAGGGAGCTGGCGCCCACGTTGTCGGTGGTGTTCGAGGGCAGGAAGTGGTAGCGGCCGCCCAGGGTCAGGGCCCAGTGGTCGCCGAGGGCGAAGTCCACGCCGAGTTCCAGGCCGAGGGTCAGGTCGCTGCCCTTGAGCTCGGCGGCGTTGCCGTCGCTGTCGTAGCCCTGGGCCGGATCGCCGTCGGGGATCGTGCCCACGTCCTGGCCGGTCTTGTCCACGACCTTCCAGCTGGTCAGGCCAACTCCGGCGCCCAGGAAGGGCTGCACCGAGGAGGTGGCCGCGAAGCGCCGCTGCAGGCGCAGCATCGGCTGCACCATGGGCGTGTAGAGGGGCGCACCGGAGGTGCCGGACCAGCCCACGTCGCCCTCGCCGGGAGAGCCGATGCCCGGGCGCACGTAGCCGTAGCGCACGGCCAACTGCAGCGTCCACTCCCGCGAAAGGCCGCGGCTGAGGTTCAGGCCGCCGAACTGGTCGACGGTGCTGTAGTCGTGGTCGCCGCCCAGCAACTTGTAGGAGCCGAACTCCAGGCCCAGGCCCCAGCGGCCGGACAGGTCACGGTCGCCGGCGCCGGCGGTGCCGGCAGAGAGCAGGGCCGCCACGACGGCCAGGGTCGCCCAAGCCGGGCAAGATCTTGCAGTTATAGACATGGTCATCCTCCGTGGCGAGTCCGGTGGACCGCCCGCGCCCTCCCGGCGGGTGCGGTCACGCCTTGATCCTAGGCCCCGACGGTCCGAAACGCAAGATGGTTGCGCAGTTCGCTGACCACTGCGATAATGGCGACGGGACGCCGGAGGCGGCCCGCATCGCCACCCTTCTCGCCAGAAAGGGACAGGCACCTTGAGCCCATGGCAGACCCTGGCCGACGCCTTGATCGACGAGGATCGTCGGCTGCGTCGGAAGCTGATCACCTGCCCGCCCGCCCTGCGCGAGCGGCGGGGACCCCACGGATCCCTCAGCCTGAAGGAAATCCTCGGCCACATCGCCTTCTGGGACGACTTCACCGTCCGCTTCTTCACCGCCCGCCTCGACCCGGCCCAACGCAGCCCCGACCGCCCCGTCGATTTCGACGTGCTCAGCCGGCAGGCCATCGCCGAGGCCCGGCAGCGCCCCTTCGGCGAGGTGCTCGCGGGGTACCTCGAGGCCACCGGCGCCCTGGTGGGTTTCATCGCCAACCACTGGGATCGGCTGGGGGAGCAGGAGCGCGAGGATTTCTGGGTGCCGCTGAAGCACCGGCGGCATCACCGGATCGAGCTGGAGCAGGCGATGGCGGAGTTGGCGACCGGTGGTCCCGCCGAGGTGGCGGCCGAAGCCTGAGGCACCCTATCGGTGCGAGCCGGATTGGGCCAATATAAAAGCAGCCGCGTTGCCACGCGGCTGCTTTTGAACTGCCGAGTCAGGGCCGAGGCCCTACTCCATGCTGAGCCGGTGATCGTTGATGTTCCTGATCGGCTGGGGCTGGTTGCCGCCACCGCCACCGCCGCCGCCGCCGGTCGGATCGTTGTTGTACGTCCCGAAGACGCCGAGCGCGATCACGCGCGAATTCAAGGCCGGCTTCGCATAAACCTTTTTCATCTTGATCCCTCCATGACACCTATTTGCAGGGGACGTTGAACACGCCACAGATTCCCCCCTGGATTGAGAATCATTCTATATGGGATCGCCCCATTTGTCAACCGCCAACAATGGGATTCATAGGGGATTCTTTTCGTGCTGAAGGCTGTAAAGATGGCTGTATAGCCCCTTGCGGGCCATGAGCTCGTCGTGGGCGCCCTGCTCGACCACCCTGCCCTCGGCCAGGACCAGGATCAGGTCCAGGTCGCGCACCAGGGAGAAGCGGTGGCTGATGACCACGGCCGTGCGGCCGGTCATGAGGTCCTTCATGGTGCGGCGGATGTGGTCCTCGGCGGCGGCGTCCAGGGCGCTGGTGGGCTCGTCCAGCACCAGCAGGCCCGGATCGCGCAGGAAGGCCCGGGCCAGGGCCACCCGCTGGCACTGGCCGCCGCTGAGGCGGGCGCCCCGCTCGCCGCAGGGGGTGTCCAGGCCGTCGGCCAGGCGGGCGGCGAACTCGTCCACCCCGGCGCGCGCGGCCGCGGCCTCGACCGCCGCCCCGTCCACCCCGGGCAGCCCGAAGCTGATGTTGTCGCGCAGGGACTGGTCACGGATGGACGGCTCCTGGGACACGAAGGCCATGCGGGCCCGCAGCTCGGACAGCTCGTAGTCGGCGTAGGGGCGGCCGTCCAGCTGCATCTGACCTGTGGTGGGGGGGAACAGGCCCAGCACCAGCCCGGCCAGGGTGGTCTTGCCCGCCCCCGACGGCCCGACGATGCCCACCCACTGGCCCGGGGCGATCTCCAGGTCGAGGTCCGCCAGCACCGGCATTTCCGGCGCCTCGGGGTAACGGAAGCCGACGCCGCGGAAGCTGAGGCCGGCCGCCCCGTGCTGGGGCGCGGGGACCGGCGCCCCGGGCACCCGCTCCGGCTCGACGCTGAACAGGTCGTCCAGGCGCCCGGCCGCGGCGATGGCGCCCTGGGCCGAGGAGAAGAGGCTGGTCATGGAGGCCAGCGGCAGCGCCACCCGGTAGGCCAGCAGCAGGAAGGTCACCAGCTCGCCGTTGGTGGTCTGCCCCCGGGCCGCCAGGGTGAAGCCGTAGACCACGATGGTCACCAGGCAGATCCAGAGGCTGATCTGGATGCCCGACTCGAGGGCCGCCTCCAGCCAGGCCCGCTTCATGCCGGCGGCGCGGTAGCTTTCGACCCGCTCGGCGAAGCGCGCGTTCTCGTGGGTCTGGTTGTTGTAGACCTTCAGGCTGCGGATGCCCGCGACCGTCTCCTGCACGTGGCTGGAGATGCGGCCCAGCTCGTCGTACATCAGCCGCGACAGGCGCCGCAGGCGGTTGCCGAAGAGGCGCACCAGCAGGATGGTGCCGGGGATCAGCAGCAGCACCGTGACGGTCAGCCGCGGGTTGATGGTCAGCATCATGACCAGGGCCGCGGCCAGGGTCAGGGCGGCCCGCACGAACCCCACCAGCCCCCCCGTCAGCAGGTACTGGATGCTGCCCACGTCGCTGGTGACGCGGGTCGTGAGGTCGCCGGCCCGGTGGCCGGTGAAGAACAGGGCCGGCAGCTCCAGCAGGTGGGCGTAGACCCGGGTGCGCAGCTTGGCCACGGTGCGCAGGCCCAGGCGCGACGAGACCACGGTGTAGGCGAAGCTGGCCGCCAACTGAACCAGCAGCAGGGCCGCCACCAGGGCCAGGGCGCGGCCGGTCAGCTCGGTGGGCAGGGTGCCGCCCAGGACGTCGACCAGGCGCCCGGCGTAGACGGGGATGGCCAGGGCGACGGCGGTCGAGCCCAGCATCAGCGTCATGGTGGCGGCCAGCTCCCAGTGCTGGCCCGCCAGCAGGGACAGGTAGGGGCGCAGGCTGCGGATGCCGCGGGAAGGGGCTTCCGGAGCTGCGGGGGCAGGATCAGCGGACAAAGGGTGTCTCCCTGGGAGTTGGCCGGTGGGCGCCGCGGACGGGGCGGCGGCGCGGAACCGGGGCAGTATATCCCAAGCTTGGCGGACTGTCCCGCGGGGATCGGAGTCTATCCGGAGGCAATCCCGGGGGCGGCGTTGGAACCTTGCCGCGGGCGGGGGATTTGTTATCATCTTCGTACTCAGGGATTTGGCTGTGTGCGGCCGGGCAGGCCGGAGGGAGAACCGACCATGCTTGCAATGGAACTGCGGAATCGATCGGCGGTCCTGGTGCTGGTGCTAGTGCTGGCGGCGGCGACCACGGCGACGGCGGCGACCGCGGCCGAAGAAGACACCAACCCGGCGGGGAGGGAACCGGTGCAGCTGCTCTTCATCCATCATTCCTGCGGCGGCCAGCTGCTGGCCGAGCCCGGCGAGCGGGTGGGCGGCGGCCCCGAGACCGGCGAGCTGTGCATCTACGACAGCCATCCCAACGGGGGCGGGCTGCGGGCGAAGCTTGAAGCCCGCGGCTACGCGGTCAACGAGGCTTCCTACGGCTCGATCGTGGGCGAGGACACGGACATCCGGCACTGGCGGGCCAAGTTCCGTGACCAGATGGATCTGATCCTGCGCACCAAGCGGCAGGACACGCTGCTGCCCGAGGGCATGACGAACTCGATCGTGGCCTTCAAGTCGTGCTTCCCCAACAACGCGTTCACCGGCGAGGGCACCGAGCCCGGCAACCCGGACGGGCCGGAGCTGACGGTGGCCAACGCCAAGGCGGCGTACCGGTCGCTGCTGCCGTACTTCGAGGCTCACCCGGAGGTGCTGTTCATCGCGTTCACGGCGCCGCCGCTGGCGGATCGCAAGCCGGTGGGCATGAAGGCGACGATCAAGTCGTGGTTCAGCGGGAAGCCTGGGCATCCGGAGTTGGCGCTGGGGTTCAACCGGTGGCTGACGGACGCGGAGAACGGGTGGCTGGCGGGGTATGGGCTGCCGAATGTGGTGGTGTTCGACTACTACGGGGTGTTGGCGGATGCGGGGACGGGGTGGTCGGCTTATCCTACGCAGGGGGGGCAGGATAGTCATCCTAGTGGGGAGGGGAATGCGGAGGCTGCCGAGGCGTTCTTGGAGTTCCTGGGTGGTGTGACCGGGACGACCAACTGATGCGCTTGGCCATATGTTCGGCGGGAGAGCTATTCGGCGGGGTTGAGCGGCAGATCCTGGATTTGTGCACTTACTGGCGGCGCACCAACGACACCGATCCGGACGTCGTCCTGTTCCACAACAACGAACTTGCGGTGCAACTGCGAGGGAAGGGCGTCGAGCCGGTCATCCTCAGTGGGGGCAAGTACGACCCGAGGCTGGCGTGGCGGTTGGCCGATCTGATTGCCACGCGGGGCATCGACGTCGTGCACGTCCACGGGTACCGGGCGCTGATCACCTGTGCCCTTGCGAGGGACAAGGTACCCTTCCGCATCGTCAAGACTGAACACGGCCTGCCCGAGACCGGTGGCGGTACGCTGCTGACCCGAACGCGCACGCGCCTGAACGCCCGCCTCGACCAGCATTTTACGCGGCGCCGAGCCGATTCAGTGTGCTACGTGACCCGGGACATCGCATCGAAATACGACCACATCCACCGCGGCCTCGATCGCCACCACGTGCCCAATGGCATCGACCCGCTGCATCGGGATGACTATCCGTGCCCGCCGGAGTTGCAGCAGCCCGGTGTGCATATCGGCATGGTGGGGCGGGTGTCGGCGGTCAAGGCGATCGACGTCGCGATTCGGGCCTTTGCCGCGCTGGATGCCGAATCCGCAGCTCGGCTCTGGATCATCGGCACCGGGCCCTTGCGCGATCCATTGGAGGAACTGGCCCGGAGCCTGGGCGCGGAATCCCGGGTGCGGTTTCTCGGCTTCAAGCAGGACATCTACTCGTACCTTGCGCACCTGGATATGGTCCTGATGCCCTCGTGGCACGAGGGGCTGCCGTATTCCCTGCTGGAGGGGATGTCGCTCGGTCGGGCCTTTGTGGTTTCCCGGGTCGGTGGGCTGCAGGAGGTCATCACCGACGGAGTCACTGGCCTGCTGGTGCCGCCGGGGGATATTGCATCGCTCGGCGGTGCGCTGGCAGCCCTGATTGGAGACCCGGAGCAGCGGAACCGCCTCGGTGCCGCGGCCAGGGCCGAGCAAGCGGCCTCCTACACGCTTGACGCCATGGGGCGGTCCTACGACGGGATCTACGCCGGTGCTAAAACCTTGAACGGCAGCAAGATAGACTAGTCCGCTTCGATTCCGGCGAGCATCACGTAGAATTCCCAATGCCTCTCCAGGCACCGCTCCCGGGAATACTCCTGCACCACCCGCGCCCGCGCCGCCTCCACCATCGTTCGCCGCTTCCCCTCATCCACGACCAGCGCCTCCATGGCCCTGGCCAGTCCGGCGGTATCCCCCTTCGGCACCAGCAACCCGTCGACGCCGTCACGCACCAGTTCGCCGTTTCCCCCGACGTCGGTTGCCACCACCGCACACCAGGCCAGCATGTACTCCAGCACCGCATTGCTGAAGCCTTCGCTGTCCGAGCAGTTCACGCCCACGTCGCAGCTGGCCAGCAGGTCGGGCACGTCGCGGCGGCGACCCACGAAGTCGAAGCGGTCGGTGAAGCCGGCGTCGCGCACCTTGGACTCCAGCAGGGCCCGCTGTTGTCCGTCGCCGATGAGCAGGAAACGCACCTCGGGGACGCGCGCGGCCAGGGTGATGGCCGCGTCCACGAACAGGTCGGCCCGTTTGACGGGGCGGTTGAAGTTGCCGAGGAGGGCCACGGTGGGCGGTGTGCCGCGCCCGGGCTGGAAGGGCATGGCATCGGGGTCTAGGCCATTGGGGATTGCGGTTATCCGTGCCGCAGCGAGGCCGTCGTCCGCCACGAAGCGGTCCTTCACCGCCTGGCTGTTGGCCAGGAAGGCCGTGGCCAGGGGGTAACTGCGCCTCATGAGGAACTGGATGCGCGGCTCGCACCAGAAGCCAAGGTTGCGGAACGAGGTCACGCGGCGGGGCACGCTCGCGAGGCAGGCCGTCCACAGACCCAGCACCGTGGCGTCCTGGAAGAACGTCTGGACGATCTGGATGCCCTCTCGCATCATGTAGCGGCGCAGGCGCTGCGCTTCCAGCCAGGTGGCCAGATGGACCAGACCGCGGCAGTTCAAAGTGGGCACGCGGTCCGAGCTGGTGTCGGCCGAGTCGTCGGCGTCGTGGAGGTTGCAGACTTGGGCCTCCACCCGGGCGTGGGCCCAGCGCTGGACCAGGCCGGCGAGTTGGTTCTCGGTGCCGCCGCCGCCGGGCATGGCGTCGATGAAGTAGAGGATCTTCAGGGGCGTGGTGTTCCTTCCGGCCATCTCCAACCCGTTGCGGCTGCGGCCGTTAGGAGTATAGAACAGGACAATCGCCGTAGCATCATCGCAAACCACCGCCCATGCGCGGCCGGAGGCACATGCTCGCTCGCACCATCAAGCACCTCATCGGATTGCCCCTGATCACCCGTGCGTTGACCGCGGGTCGGGACGCCACCGTGGTGCTGTGCTACCACGACCTGCGCGACGAGAACGACCCACCGTCGTGGCTGCGCGTGCCCCAGACGCTTTTCCAGCAGCAACTCGAAGCGCTTGGCAGCATGGGCGTTTTCATCGGCCCTGAGCAGCTCGATGTGCCCGGCCGCGGTGTGCGCTTTCTCGTGACCTTCGACGACGGCTACCGCAACAACCTGCGTCTGGCCCTGCCGGTGCTCGAGTTCCTCGAGGTGCCGGCGGTGTTCTTCGTGACCACCGCCAACCTGCTCAGCGGCGATTTGTTCTGGTTCGACCGGGTCGCCGGAACGTTGCTCCTTGCGGATGCCGCCGAGGTCGACCTCACCGACCATGGCCTGGGCCGCTTCCCCCTGCGCCGGCAGCGCGACGATCTGCTCTGGGACGACGTCAATGCGGTGCTGGAGGCTCTCAAGGGCCTGGGCAACGAGGACGACCCATCAGTGGCCGCCGTCATCGAGGCCCTGGCCACCGCTCATCCCGCAGCCCTTGCGGCTGCGCGCGAGCGTTACCGTCCCCTGAACCCGGACGAATTGCAGCGTCTGGCCCGCCATCCCCTGGTGCAGGTGGGGTCGCATGCCTGCGACCACGCGATTCTGCCTTACCTCGAGGCCGACCGCCTCGATCACCAGCTCAGCGAATCGCGCCACGTGCTGGAGACGCTCCTGGGCCAGCCGGTCACTGAACTGGCCTACCCCAACGGCGACCACGACGCCGAGGTGCGCAGGCACACCGTCAACGCCGGCTACACTCACGCCTACGCCCTGGGCGCCCGCGCCGTGCCCCCTGCGGGCGACCCGTTCGCCGTCCCCCGCCTGCTGGTGGGCGGCTTCGACACCCCGGGCGTGCTGCGCTTCAAAATCAACCGGCTCCTGGTCCGAACCCCGAGGAGGTAACCGTGCGGATCCTGCCCGCGGTCCCGGCCGACTTCGACCCCATCGTGGCCCTGTTCAAACAGCACGGCTTTGCCCTGACGGAGCGCCGCTGGTACGACTGGAAGTACTTCGAGAATCCGGTGGGCGACGCGCTCACCTACAAGATAGAGCAGGACGGCGAGTTGGCCGGGGCGGTGGCCATCATCCCGCAGCTCTTCCGCTACGGCGACCGCGAGATCATCGGCCTGCAGACCGTGGACGGGCTCATGAGCCAGCAGGTCCGGGGCAAAGGCATGTTCAATGAGGTCATGGCCTTTCTGCGTCGGCAGCACCACGAATGGCTCGAGGGTCGCGAGTTCTTCTACCTCAGCTTTCCCTCGCTGTCGGCCTCGGTCAAGGCCCACGCCCATGCGGGTTGGACCCTCATGGGTCACTACGGCATGCAGACCGTCGTGCTGCGGCCGGAAGTGCTGCGCCGCAAGAAGGGCGCGGCGGTGGCCGCCATCGCTGCGCCGGTGCTGGCGGGAGTGCGGGCCATGGGGCGGCTGGCCAGCGCCGGCCGCTACCGCTTCGCGTTCGTGCAGGAGCCCGGTGCGATCCCAGAGGTCAAACAGGAACTCGATTCCGTCCACGGCGACCGCTGCCCCGCGTTCATGCAGTGGCGCGCCCGCGGCAACCCCCGCGACGACATGCCGGTGATCGAGGTCAGCGACCGGGACGGCTCGCTGGCCGGCCTGATCACGGTGAAGCGATTGGAACGGCAGTGGGAGGTCACCGACATCTGCCTCGGGCCGGGCCACAGGCGGGTCGTGCCTGATCTCATCGCCTGGGTCGCGGCTGGGGATCTGGCCGACAGCATTGATTTTTGGGTATTCGGGCCGCAGGTCTGGAATACGGGTGCCTGGCCCAGCTTGAAGCGGAAGTCCGCCGGCGCCCTGTTTGTCGATGTCTTCCATGCACCATCGCTGCCGACCGACCCGCGGGAGTGGAGCATCACATACCTGGATTCTGACTGGTAGAGTGTTGTTGCACGTTACCGGGTGATGTCCAATACGCGGAGTCAGTTACTAGACCTCTACGCAATCAGTTGTAAGAGCTGACCAGGAGCCCGGGTACAGAGTCCCATGTCCAATTTCTGGGCTTCAAGCGGGGCAACTACTCGCACCTGGCTCACCTGGATATCGCCCTGATGCCGTCGTGGCACGAGCGTCTGCCCTACTCTCTGCTGGAGGGGATGTCGCTCGGCCGGGCGTTCGTGGTTTCCCGGGTAGGAGGACTGCAGGAGGTCATCTCTGACGGAGTCACCGGCCGACTGGTGCTGCCGGGCGACGTCGCGGCGTTCGGCGGAGCGTTGGCGGCGCTGATCGGCGACCCCGAACAGCGGAGCCGCCTCGGTGCCGCGGCCAAGGCCGAGCAGGCCGCGTCATACAGGCTCGACGCGATGGGGCAGGCGAACGACGAAATCTACGCGGGCTTCGATGCTCAGGCCGTCCCCGACGAAACCCAGTCTGTTTCGAGTCCGGCGAACCTCCCGTAGAATTCCAAAGGCTTCTCCAAGCACTGCTACCAGGAATACTCCGCCCTCACCCGCATCTGCGCCGCCTTCACTAACGCTCGCCGCTTCCCCAGATCGACGACCAGCGCCTCCGTGGCCCTGGCCAGCTACAAGTGGGCGATGTTCCAAGGATCGCAATAGGCAAATTGCATGGTCCGAGACAAACATGATTGGCGCTGAGCACTAGGTGCAACCGCTGGTTGTGATCAATGGGCTTGGCGGATCCTGAATGCCACGGGTAGACACTTTCAGTCAATCTATGCAACAATTGGGAACTTGGACGGAATGTTGGCAGGGCTGTACTTCCGAGGATTGGGTCCTGGACCAATTCGGTGAAATGTCGTAAGTTGGCCTGAGATTCGTTTGGCTTTTGGCATAAATAGTGCTTGTCTGAAAACACTATTGGAGCTTCCTTGGTCCCGGCGAGGGGTTCGAGGTGTTCTCGTCTTGCGGTTGGAGGCAACGGACATGTTGAATAAGTTGTTGTCTTGTCTTTGGTTGTTGCAGATTTGTGCGTTTGTGTCGAGTGTAAGCGCACAACCGCAAGTAGACACAGTAGAAGGTAGTTGGGCTAACGATGTTTCGATCACAGTACGCGGTGTGAACTTTGGCAGCAAAGTACCGGCGGCACCGGTTCTGTGGGATCCAGTCGGAGGCCAACCGGCGTATAGCGGAATGCAAAATGGTGACGCTGTACCCGTGCAGAGAGATGGAGACTGTCCGGACTGCCCGTGGCCGAATCGCCTCTACACTGATCAAGTATACTATTACACGGAGGGGACAGGACTTCGTGTTCCAGGGCGCGCGGTTTATCGAGTCAATAAGGCGGGGGGGTTCACTGGAGTCGATTTGGATCTCGATGGGACCGGACAAGTGATGTACGTCAACTGGTGGGTGATGGCGACACGAAATCTCTCCAATCAGGGCAGTGGGCTCGTTTTCAACAAGTTGTTGCGAGCTTGGGTCGGCGGAAGTGGAACAGTTGGACGGACCTCTTGGGAAGCTCAAATGACGATGTTCTGGAGTCACGCGGGCGACATCGCTTCGCACGTAGAGACCAATAATAATTATCCAGGAATTCTAACTGATAATGTTTGGAGCAATGTAGAGGCAACAATATTTAGCCAGAATCTCGATATCAATGGAGGTGGCCGCCTTACGTTGGACGTTGACAATACCAACGTCCTATCGACAGGCAATCTTGTCGCCTCGTCGGGTGGGCCCTACGACTACGTACAGGCGATTGGGAGCAGTCCACATGACCCTTCGCGTTACGCTGACGACACATTTGTGTACTGGGGCGACGTTTACATAGACAATACGATCGCGCGCGTCGTCGTCGGCGATGCGCCGGTATTTACAAGTTGCCGACACCTGGAAATCCAGATCCCTACGGCTTGGTCACCAAGTTCAGTTGCAGTTCAGGTGAACCGCGGTTCGTTCGAGCCGGCTTCGCCCGCTTGGCTATTTGTTCTCGACGCCAACGGCCAAGTCAACGCCGACGGATTCGTTCTTACGAATCCTGGCGTCTTACCGGGTGTTCCGGGGCAGCCTGTTCGTTAGTGAGGTAGATTTGCTTTCGTGCGGGCGCCGGCCGCTTTGCGAACGGGGACAGGGCCCGTGCGAGGTAGTAGGTGTGCCAGACAGCAAAGAACTGTCCAGCAGGACGGATATCTCTGAGGCGTAGAATTGTATATGACGTCCTCAACGCGGGCAACGCATTTGCGGCGGCGAGGCCAATTAGAGCCGGAACTACGCCGAAGGGGATTGCTGCCGCAAATCCGATGATGCAGATACCGTGAATCATTGGCAGAAGGATGGACTGTGCTTGCCTTCCGTCACGACTGATCGCCTTCCAGCGGGAGAGGGAGTTTTTGCCCCTCCAAAGCTCTTTGTGAAACATCTCCCTTAGACTACGAAACCCTCCATGGTGAATCGCCGACGCATTCTTTAGATGCATTATGCGAAAATCGCTCCGCAATCGGTCACACAAATCGAGGTCTTCGCACGTCTCCAAAGCCGAATTCCAGCCCCCGATTGCATCAAACGTAATTTTCCGAATTATCAAATTGCCAGACCCGAGCCAAGAAACCGGGCCATTGTCGGGACGCAGGCTTACGTGCTTGAACCAGGTCCGGTCGACCCAAGTCGTGTTTTCCGGTACCGCATTGAGCCCGCCGACTGCACCCACACCGTCCTCGTCGAGGGCCGCAACGGCAGTCGAGAGCCAATGGGAGGAAACTTCCATATCTGCGTCCAAGAACGCCAAGATGGTGCAGTCAACCTCAGCAGCCCCGGCGTTACGCAGCGACGCGATCGTACCCTGTGACCGAGATAATACCGAAGCGCCGAACGATTCCGCTATTCGTGCTGTGTCGTCGGTGGAACCATTGTCGACGACAACGATCCTGATAAGTTCTTGTGGATAGCTGGTCCTGCGAATCGAATCAATGCACCGGAAAATATTGCCTGCTTCATTCTTGGCGGGGATAATCACGCCCACCGTCGGTAGAGTTACTGGAAATTCTGAGGTCACGACGACTCCAATCCACGGATTACTCTCAGCTTTCCGGACTTTTCGCGGGCTATGGATTCGACATACTCAAATCCGACTGTCGCCTCTGGCTCGATATTGGTGCGAATGTAATCTGTAATAACCGCTTCATTCTCGCCAGTGTATTGCTCGCTTGTGACAAGGCGGACAAGAAAGGTATCAAGGTCTCGTTGCACTACCTGAAACTGGCGGATACCAACTTGGCGGCGCCTAAGATCCTCAAAGAGATAGATCATGAATTCACCGTGAAAAAGCTGGCCATTCCTATTTCGGATGAAGTCGTAGGCACGCCCGTGAATCTCGTCGAGTACGCGTAACGTGCGGCCACACGGGCATGGTGTACTTGCGACGATTCCGAAATCTCCCGTACGGTAGCGAATCAAGGGGGTGGCCAAGTTGTTTAACTCGGTGACGACCAATTCCCCAGCACCACCCCGGGGTGCTGGAATATCGCCGTCGAAGACCTCGACGAACATGTTCTCTTCGGAAAGGTGGAGGCGGCCCTGTTCGCATTCGTGCGCGACAGTGCCCAGTTCGCCGCAACCGTATTCGTTGAAGACTCGCGCCCGAAAAATGCGGGTCAGCAATTCACGATCCTGGTCGGTAAGCACTTCAGAAGTCGTGATCACGCAAGTTGGTCTATAGGATAGAGTGATTCCGTTGCGTTCAAGAAAGCGAGCGAATTCCGCAAGCATCGATACATATCCATAGAAGTACACAGGTCGTCGACGCTCGATGAGCGCGACATAGTGCTTTAGATCCGATTCGGTAAAGCTAAACGCCGAGATTCGGATGCGATTGCACGCAATGTCCACCAATCGAGACCGCCAAAGCGCGGTGACGGTCTTGGGTACGCCCCAAAAGCGGGCTTGTCGCTCGCCAGCGTAGACGCCTGCCCAGCCGTAACCTCGCCATGTCGCGGCCAACTCCCATGCGAACGCTGTGCGGGTCTTGCTGAGCGTAACCGGCTCTCCGGTCGAGCCGCCGGTCGTCTTGCTGATCCGGCGGCCCAGGGCTGCCGAGGAAGCCATGGCGTTCGCCTGCCGTTGAAGATCGGCTTTCTTTAGGAATGGTATTCCTGCGAGTATCGCTGATGGGCTACAGTGATTTACGCTGGCAATTTCAGTTAGGCCATTGTAATGCGGCACATATTTTCGAGCATGGTTGATCAATTGTTGAAGCCGCTCAGCTTGCAGCCGTTCCCTGTGCTCTTGGGTCGCAAATTGTGTCTGTTCCAGATGTTGGAGGCGGCGCCCGACATCCCCGGCCTCTGCTATCGAGGCAGCACGATATATCAAAAAAGCGAGTAGGTGCTGCTTCAACTTCATCCCACGGTACTCCCAGAGGCAAATGATCGTCCTGCATCGCGCTGATCTCGTTGCGCGATTGTCTACAAACGTTCTCGATCAACGCAAGAGCATATCAATACTTGCCCATATCGCCACGAGTATTTCGAAAGCTTATAGTGATCACGGCTTGCGGCCACTGCCTTTGATGGTGACTACGTCTAATCGTCTACCTGCTGTTGGTCAGCCTCTTCCAACTCGGCGTACGTATTTGACCGGAGTTCTGCACAAATGGGCTGGCCTCTTATGCCGGAAATAGCGACATGCCGGTAGTCTTGTGTAAGTTCGGCAACAGCATGATTTTAGCCAGCGCTTGCTATATCGACTTGGTTATCGCCTTCATCGTGTGCTTACACACGTTCAATTCGAGAACCTGGTTTACTATGCCGAAGTTGTAGGCGAGGCCGTTGCCTTCATCGGCGGCCGTTACCCAAGTTCTAACGTGTCTGGCGCCCTCGTTCGATAGTTCCTTGCCGACGGGCGATTTAGGCTGGGTTTCTAAAAGCCGGTGCGGGACAGTCGTATAACTGCTTCGGGTGTCTAGCGCTAGTGAAGTGATGCCGGTTTGGACAAATTGACCGAACCGCTGATTCTGCTGAAGTAGCTGGCCCGGAAGTCGAAATACACTGGGTGCGAGGTGGAAGCCGGTATTCCACCTCGTCGTGATTCCGGAAGCCCCTGTTGCGGTTGTGGTTCCGCTCGAATAGACTGAGGGCTCGCGTGTCGTCGCTGCCTCCGGTTCGAGTGTCTTGGCGCGACCGTCGGGAACGCGATAGCAACGACGTTCGGCGACCGCAACTGCATCTGGAAAGGGAGGCCTTGTGTCACGGTTTCTGCCCGGGTTCATGTCCAGTCGGTCGCTCGACGCCGCTAATTACGCCTTGACGCCCCGTTCGGGCACGGATCTCTCGCTGGTCACCGGACCCTGCCCGTGGACGGACATCGTGCAGGCCTGCCTCGCCGCGGTGGCCGAGGATGCGGTGCAACCGTACCGGACGCCGGGTCAGGACCCGCTGCTGGTCGCGGCAATCGCGGCGCGTGAGGGCGTCGGCTCCGAGAACGTGTGGCTGGTCCCGGGCGCGGACAACGGCATCGAATTCATCCTCGGGCGCTACCTAGCCGCCGGGGGACGGATCGGCATCCTGGCGCCGAACTTCCCGCGCTTCGCGATCGTGGCCTCGGCCCTGGCCGGGGTCGAGATCGAGCACTTTCCGGCGCTGTCGGCGATGCCCGCGAAGTTGAAAATGGCGATCGTCTGCACGCCATGCAATCCCACTACGGCCGAAGTACCTGAGGCCGACCTGCGGCAGGCGTTGGCCGCCCACCCCGACACGCTTTTCTGCATCGACGCGGTGTTTTCGTGGTATGCGAGCTGGGACGCGGCGGCTCTCTGCCGGGAGTTCGACAACCTGGTGGTCCTCAAGTCGTATTCGAAGATCGGCCTGGCCGGCCTGCGGCTCGGCTATGTCGTGGCCGCGGCTGAGCTCGTGGCCGAGATCCGGGCCGGGCGCTCGCCGTTCAGTGTGCCGGCGGTCTGCCAGACCATTGGTTTGGCGGTCGAGCAGTCGATAGAGCGAGTCGATCTGATCCGTGGCTGGCTTACCGAACGAGTCCGCGCCGCTGGCAGCAGCCTTCGGCTCAAGCATGCGGCGCGAGACGCCGGTGCCATTCTACGAACTGACAGTCGCGCTTGACTCGGGTGCGGCGGCCCGTGCGTTGGTTGAGCACGGCATTCTGGTGGTCGACGGCGCGAAGTTCACGGGTATGGCGCCCAACCGGTTGCGGGTGGCGATCGGCAACGAAGCCCAGAACGACCTGTTCATCCGGACGATTGACGAACTGCGGCTGATCGGCTGATCTGCGCAGAGCGGCCATTGGTGAATTCAACGCGGTAGCGGAGGAGATGTGCATGCCGGGGCTATTCGGCGCGATTGTGGCAGGTGGAGGGTCGACGGGGAATTCCCGTACCGGTGCGGTCGGTGACTTCACCGGCGCCAAGGTGCGTAGCCTGTACGAGATCGACGGTATTGCCGTCGGCTGTGCAGAGCGAACGGCCGGCCCGTCGTCGCTGTCCGTCGCGGATTGCGAGGGCGTCAACGTCGCTCTTTACGGCCACTGCTTCAGCCGGTCTGAAGGCCGCCTTGATGCCCGGAGGTTCGCCGAGCGCTGGCGCAGCGCTGGCGACGCCGCACTGAACGAACTGGAAGGCGCGTTCCACGCCGTCATCCACGAACCGGCCGCGTCCAGGCTTACGGTCCTGAACGACCGTATCGGGATCCTGCCAATGTACTGGCACGTTGGTGAAGGCCGGTTCAGCTTCGGCACGAGGCTGCGGCATCTCAACCGCGGAGAAGCCGGCTGGACCCCCGACCAGGGTGCGGTGATTTGTTTCCTGTCGGTCGGCCATTTCCTGGGGCCCTCGACCCAGGTCCGCGAGGCCCGTTTCCTGACACCCGCGACCATCCTCGAGGTGGACACGCGGTCCGCCGAGGTTCACGAGCGCCGCTACTGGAACCTCGTCTATGATCCGGACACCACGCTGCCGACGGCCGAGCACCGGCAGCGGCTGGCAGATGCGATCGCCGGTTCAGTCGACCTGCTGAATCCGGCGGGCAGCCGACCGGGGATCTTCCTCAGCGGCGGTTGGGATAGCCGGGCGATCCTGGGTGCGATGCTCGAGTCGGGCCGCAAGCCGGAAATGGTCATCACCAACGGTGTCAGCGACGAGATCCGCTATGCCGACACCTGGTTGGCCAAACGGATGGCCAACGACCTGGGTCTGCCCTTCCGCTTCTGCAGGCGCGAGCCGAACGCAGGAGCCGAGCGGTGGCTCGACGGCGTGCACCGGGGCGAGATCACCACCGCCAACAACCCCGAAAGTTTCGGTCTGCACCAGCTCCCCCGCGAGATCTTTGCGGAAGTCGACTTCATGATGAAGGGCGATGTCACCTGGGGTTCCGGTGACCGCGCTCCGACCCGCGAGTTGTCGATCACCAAGATCGTGCCCTACCCGCTGATGCAGAAGGTCAAGGATGTCCTGCACGGCGATCTCAGGTCTGACAGCGACGGCCTCTACGAGGGTCAGATCGACGGCGTCATGCGCCACTGCAAGAATACCGACTGGACCGAGCGCCGGGACTACCTGTGGCAGATGGGCGGCATCAACCGGTATATCCTCGGCCTGGGTATCTCGGACGAGGAGCACGTCCAGGTGCGGCGGCCGCTGTTGGCCGGGCGGGTCTTCGACGTCTACACGCACGTGCCCGGAAACCTGCGCGTGCTGAAGAACCTGTTCATCGAGACGATCCGCACAAGTTATCCGCGGATGTTCGCCTACGGACGCAATCACGCCAGCAACATCGCCAACTACTACGCCTTCATGGCGCCGTTCGTGCGCGAGCGCACCCTGGCCCACCTGGATGCCGGCCATGACCTCGGCGGTCTGCTGGATCGGGACGCTTGCCGGCGCATAGTTGCGGCATTTGCGCCCGTGGATTCGCCGGGGTGGGTTCCTGGCCTGAAGAGTCGCGTCTACAACCGCCTGCATGACCGTTACAGCCACCGTTGGCATCGGACGCGCTTCTACCACGAGAAGCACCCCAAGATGTTCAAGACGTCCGATACGATGCTGGCTTTCCATATCTACCTGCTGCTGGAGTGGTTCCACGGCTCTACGGACTGAGGCGGTTCATGGACGGCCAGGGATTGCAGGCGGAGAACAAGGAGCCGGGCGCGCAAAGCCCGCGGCGGTTCCCGTCCTACCCGACCCGCACGACCTTTACCTTCGTGGCATTCCTGGCCTTTGTGGTCGCGAGATACATCCAGCTCGGCGCCCGGCGCGATATCCTGGCCACGATTCGCTTCGAGTTCCTGTTGGGGCTGGCGGTCATCGTCCTGGTCGGATACGAAGTCACGCGTCGACCGCCGAAGCTCGGCCCTGTGCGCCCGCTGATGCTCGGAATCGTGCTTGCTCTTCGTGGCGATCATCGTCCAGGTGCCCTTTGCCGCCGCCCCGGTCATTGCTCAGACAATCTTCATGGATCGGGTGATCAAGTTCGCCTTCCTGACGTTCTTCATGGCCGTGATGATCGAATCTCCGCGACAGATGCGACTTTTCCTCGCAGCCTTCCTGTTCTCGACGTTCTACGTGACCCAGGAGGCGGTGCGCGGACTGATCAGCGGCGGTCTGGTCTGGCAGAACCAGGGGGTCATGCGCCTGCACGGCGCTGTACCCATCTACGCCCATCCGAACAGCCTGGCTGGTGTCGCGATGGGCTGCATCCCATTCGTGGCGTTCCTGTTTCCGCACACCCGGCGCTGGTGGCTGAAGCTGGCACTGCTGGCCCCTGCTGGCGACATCGATGATATGCATTATCTATTCAGGTTCGCGAACCGGGTATGTCGGCTTCTTCGCTTTCGCGGTCTGGTGGTGGTTCCAGTCTGCCAGCAAGTTCAGGTTTCTACTGCTCGGTCTTGTTGTCGGTGCGGCCAGTCTCTCGGTGATTCCCGAACAGTACATCGAGCGATTCAAGAGCATCGGCGGACAGGAGGCGGAGGGACATTCGAAGGAGGCGCGCCTGCGAGATCTTGGACGACGCCTTTACGATCTTTCTCGAGCATCCGTTGGGTGTCGGAGTGGCTTCGTTTCCTGCGGTCCGGGCGCAGAAGTTCGGGCGCATCCAGGACACGCACAATCTCTATCTGGAGGTGGCGACGAATCTCGGCTTCCAGGGACTGATCATCTTCCTGGCCCTTGTCGGCGTGATGATGGCGACCTTCCGGCGGACCATGTTGAGCTTCCGTGCGCAGTTGGATCGATTGGAGGCGACGGCTCGTGCCGGCGGGCGTGCCACCGCCTGTCTCGCGCTCCATGGCGCGCCACGCGGAGGATCTGCGCTACCTCGTCGCGGTGGCCAAGGCTGGAGGCGGCTTCATCCTCGTGCGCCTCGTACTTGGCGCATTCGGCATGGACATGTACGAGGTCTACTGGTGGTTCGGCGCCGGTCTTGCGTTCGCGTTGTCGGGTCTAGCGGTGCAGACGGCCCGCATCAGCCGCGCCCTGCTGGCGAGGCCGGAGACGTCGGATCCGTCACTCCGGCCGGATGAATTCCCCGCTTCCCTTGCGGCTGATGACCTTGGCCGGGATCCCGCCTACCACGTCGTTTTCCTCGGTGCTGCGGACCACGACCGCGTTGGCGCCGACCACTGTGCCGTCCGCAAGGTGGATCGGACCAATCACCTTGGCCCCGGGGGCGATGTAGACGCGATCCCCGACCGTGGGCACGCCCCACTTGCCGTCGCGCTCGGCCAGTCCCAGGGTCACGCCCTGCGACAGGTTGCAGTCCCGCCCCATCACCACGTCCGAGTGCAGGATGATCTGGCCGAAGTGCCCGATGTACAAGCCCAGGGCCGATGCGGCAGTCGGGCGAAATCGAGATGCCCGGTATGGGTCTCGATCCATTTCCACCAGAGGTGGTAGCCGAACATCACGACCTGGCGGATCCCCGGCGGCGGCCGGTGATCGTTCAGCCAGCGCCCGGCCCGGTAGCAGGCACAGGCCCAGATCCCCTGGTTGAACAGCAGCAGGCGCAGGGTCGACTCGCGGCTGCCGTACCGCCGCAGCCTGCCCAGGTCGGCCTTGAAATCGTCCAGCATCAATCGCCTCCCCAGCCGGGGGGATGGTTCACGACCCGGGGCGCAGCCGCCTCACGAGACCGAGCAGTTCCCCGCGGAAGAACACGAACATGAATCCCAAGTACATGCCGGCGCCCACGCCCACCAGGAGGAGCAGGCGCAGCAGGTCGTTGCTCGGCAGCGTCAAGGCGCTGGCCCGGAGTCCCCAAATGGCGGCCGCCATCAGCACGCAGCCCGCCGATGCCGGCAGTGTCGCGGCAAAGATCCGGGCCCAGGATACCTTGAGGTGCTTCATCACTTGCACGCCTAGCGTGGCGATCATGAAGATCGGAAACGCCAACCGCCCGGCCACGACCCCGTTCATGCCCGCAAGCTTCATCCCGGCCCAGATCAGGCCCAAATTGATGGGCAGGAAGATCAGTGACCAGCGGAACGGCAGGTTCGGCTTGCCGATGCCGTTGCACAGGATGTACAGCGGCTGGGTGTAGATCTGCATCAGGCCCACGGCGCAGAACAGCCGCAGCGGCACCAGGATCGGCAGCCATCGTTCCCCGTAGGCGACGAGAATGAAGTCTTCGGCGACCAGGCCGATGCCCACCAGGATCGGATAGGTGAGCATGGCGTTGTAGCGGTAGACGTTCAGCAGCAGCTTGGTCAGTTCCTCGTGCTTGTCCTGCAGGCTGGAGAACGCCGAGAAAAGGACCGTGTTGAGCACCCGCGACAGCGTGTTCACCATCATCAGGGGTATATTCGAGGCGTATTCGTAGAAGCCCAGTTGAACCTTGCTCAGCAGCGTGCCGATCGCCACCCTGTCCAGGCTGCCGTTGGCGAAGGTCACCAGGCTGACTCCCAGCAGCCAGCGGCCGTAGCGGAAGTGCCGACCGAAGGCCTCGCGCGAGAAGGTGAACGACGGCAGCCAGGGCAGGTAGTAGAAGTTCATGAGCGCCATGAACAGCGTCCCGATGTTCATTCCGGCAACCAGGCCGTACACGCCCCATCCGGCCAGGCCAACCAGGGCCCAGGCCACGAGGAACGTGACCACGGCTCCGGCGAAATTGACGATCGCCGTCTCCCGGAACATGAACTGACGCCGCATCAGCGAGCTGTTGATGCTGCCCAGGCTCGTGAACACGAACTGGATGGCCAGCAGGCAGATCACGTAGGCGGTGGTCGTGTCCCCGGTGAAGATGCTCGTCACCAGGGCCGCCACGGCGCAGATCAGTGCCGCCGCCCCGTCGACCATGACGTTGGCCCAGAAGCAGGTCGACAGGTCGTGCTTGCCCAGGTCCTTCTGGTAGATGACCGACTGGTTGAAGCCGAAGTTGGCAAAGATCAGAATGAACTGGGTGAACACGTTGGCCAGGCCCAGGACGCCGAAGTCCTCGGGCATCAGCAGCCGGGCGAAGATCATGCTCCGCACCAGCTGCAGGGCGCTGGTGGCGCCGATGCCCAGGCCCGACCAGGCGGTGCTGCTGGCGATGGTGCCACCGCCGGGGCCCTCGTCGCGCACCGGCGGCATCCAGTCCTGGCGGGTGCGAATGGCGAGGCTGATCGATGCGGCCAAGTTCTATGCCTCCGTAGCCGCAACGGGCGGTACGGCGTCGGCCATGCCCAGATCCGCCAGTTCCTTGGCGTAGCGCCGCCGGGTCATGATCGGTATCTCCTCGATCATCCCTTCAGGATAGAACTCGGAGATGCGGTGCGAGCAGACACGTCCCTCGGCCTTGCAGGTGGCGTACTGCGCCTCGCTGCGGTAGCCGATCACCTCGGCCGGATTGCCCATGACGATGGCCAGCGGCGGCACGTTCTTGGTGACCACCGAGCCCATCGAGACGATGGCGCCCTCACCGATCTCGACCCCGGGCATCAGTTGGGCGTTCCAGCCGATCCAGGCGAAGTCCCGGATGATCACGGGCTTCAGGAACACCTTGTTGTCGAAGGGGATCGCCGCGGCGTTGCGGTAGGAGTGGATGAAGGTCAGGATGGTGCAGCCGTAGCCGATGCCCACGTGGTCGCCGATGTGCAGCCCGCCCATGGAATTGATGAAGGTGCCGCCGTAGATCTTGGTCCGGTTGCCGATCCAGACCCGGCTGGGATCGGTGATCGAAACTCCTTCGTAGACCTCGCTGTGGTCGCCCAGGTGCCGCAAGTGAGTCGACTCGAACGCGACGGCTTCATGCTTGGCATAGAGGTCGTAGAGATAGCTCAGGACCTTGTAGAGTCGCATCCAGCCGAACAGCTTTTTCAACACGAAGTCATCCCCCGGAGCGTGGTTAGGCCCGTGCCCGCTTGGCGCACAATGTATCCGCGCAGCCTCGAATCGTACAGTGGACAATTCCCCCGACCGGCTGGCCGTCCAGCCGTGGCCGATCCCTGGACTTCAGTTATCATGGATGCGCACTATCCAATTTGCCCATCCGGTTCGGCAGCTGAAAGGTCCGCATGAGCAGCATCCACGTGCGCTTCGCCGCAGCCGGCTTGGCTCCTGCGGCCCGTGCAGCCTTCGCCGAAGGCGTCCGTTCGCGCACCGTGCAGCTTCCGGGCGAGCCGGTGCACGAGATCGGCGGCGAATGCGGCGTCGGTTTGGCGGTCAACCATGGCCAATTGCCCTGTGGCGGCACCGCGGCCCTGGACGACAGTTTCGTGGCGCTGGCCGGATCCATCTGGGACGGCAACGGTGCCACGGCCCTGGCGATCCCCGCCGAGGTCCTGGCCGCCTGGAGTTCCCGTCCCGACCCGCAGTCGCCTGCTCTGGACCGGAGTCTTCGCCTTGGCCCACTGCGATGCGGCCAGCCGCACCCTGACCGTGGTCTGCGACCGCTTCGGCGCCTTGCCCGTCTACTGGCGGGAACGGGACGGTATCGTCACGATCTCGACCGAGCTTAAGGTCCTGGCCGAGCCCGGCCGGGAGGCCCTCGACGAGGTGGCCTTCGACGAGTTCATGGCCATGGGCTACCTGCTCGGTCCGCATACCCTGCTGGCGGGTGTGCATCGCCTGCCGGCCCACCATGCCCTCGTCTGCTCGCCGGCAGGGCACGCGGGTCGAGCGCCTGCCCGATCCGGGCGCACCGCGCGACCGGCCGGCCGACGACGAGGCGCTCGACGAGTTCGACGCCATGGTCGGCCGCACCCTGGGACGGTTCGCCGCCTCGGTGCCGTCCTGGAACATCGCCATGAGCGGCGGACTCGATTCGCGGCTGCTGGCCGGGGCGGCCCTGCGCTGCGATCGCCCCCTGACCGGCTTCACGGCCGGCGAGCCCCATTCGCTCGAGGTCGACGTCGCCCGACGGGTGACCCGGCACCTGGGCTTCCCCTTGCAGACCCACGAGATCGACGGCCGCCTCCTGCCGGACTGGTTCGGCCGGGCCGTCTGGTTCACCGAGGGCCGCTGCCTGCCCAACCACATGCACTACATAGGCGCCAATCTCGCCGACGATGTCCCGCACGGGCTCCTGCTGCACGGCCTGATCGGCGAAGGCATCATGGGGGGGTACGGCGACGACCTGGGCCTGCTCGACGCCTCGCCTGAGCAGCGGCGAGAGAACTGCTTCGCGACGACCCATGGCACGTTCAATTGGACGGCCCGACAGCGTACGGCGATCTTCAGCCCCGCGCGATCGCGTCAGAATTGCGGCCGGTATCCGCCGGGTGTGCGAGGATCTGTGGGACAGCCAGGGCTTCACCGGCGCCTACGGCGACACCCTCGAGTTCAAGTTCCGCATCCGCGCCGTCGGCATGACTGTACCCAACCTCATCAGCCAGGTCCTGCCCTGGAGCGACGTGGCCTCGCCCTTCCTCGATCGGGACATCTACGAATTCTGCAACACCCTCGACGCCAAGGCACTGGCCGGCCGCCAGTTGCAATTGCGCTGGGCCATGCGCCACTTCCCGGCGACGACAGAATTGCCGCGCCTGAAGGACGGCATCCTGATCCCGGTGAAGCCGGGCATCCCCGGGGCCTACGACGAGGCCCTCAAGCGCCATTGGCGCGGTGTCAAAACCAAGTACTACCTGTGCCGGCTGTCCGGCGGGCGCATCAACCTGCCCCACCGCGGCTCGTTCCCGTTCTACGGCCAGTGGTACCGACGCTGGAAGCACGTGCGGGATTACGTGGACGGGATCGTTCTGTCGGAGCGTTGCCTGGACCGCGGCCTGTGGCGACAGGGAGGGTGTCCGGGAGTTGGCGCGCAGCCTGCGCCGCGGAGAGAACACTTGGAATGCCTTGGGCACGATCCTGCTGGTGGAGCTGTTCATCCGCCAATTCATCGAAGGCACCGACCGCCCGCGCGACCCTGTCACCCCGCGGGGTCTCGGCCGCTGACCGGCGTCCGATCCTAGCCCGGCCGCCGCAGCAGGTCGGCGTCGGCGGCGCCGGCGTCCAGTTCCACGACGCCCGGCCGCAGCGCCCGCCGCAGGGCCGGATCCAGCGTCATCGCCACTCAGCCGTGCCCCCGTCGGCCGCACCAGGAACCCGGCCCGCCGCAATTGGCCGTGCAGGTCATCGCCGGCACCCATCACCCGGGTCTCGTCAGCGCCGCCCCGCCAGGCCACCGCCGCCAGCAAGGCTGCCCGGTCCCCCCCGGCCCCAGCCACCCCGACCACCTGCCGAATCCCGCTCTGCTCCCGGCAGAACACGGTCGCACGGCTACCAAACCCGGCCTCCGCACGCCAAGCACACATGATCCGCATAAACCGGCCCCCCGAAGCGCCAGCGCAACCAGTCCCCACCGTCGCCTCCGCAGGCCGCCAGTTCGGCAGCCTCCGCGCAGGGCACCTCCCGCAGCCCCGGCACCGCCCCGACCCGCCGTCCACCCACCCCCGCAGCCCAGACCGCCCACCCCAACGCCAACGCCTTCGCCCCGCCCCGCCCCGGCGGCCGCCGCCGATGCAGCCCCAGGAACAGCGGCCCCAACTCCACGCCCCCACAAGCCGCATACAGCGCCCGCATCTCCGCACTCTGCCCCGTGGACAGGCTCAGCGGGAACCGCTCCAGCCTCATCTCCAGGAAGCGCTTGCCGATGCCCCGGCGCCGATGCGACGGCGCCACCATGAAGTCGATGCCGAACCCCGCGGTGACCGGCGCCCCGGCCACCGGCACCACCTGCGCCAGGTGCCCGCAGCTGGCCACCAGCCGCCCGCCGTCGCGGCACACGGCCACGTGCAGGCCCAGGGGATGGTCGAAGTAGAGCCAGCGCACCCGGCCGGGCAGGGCCTGCACCGAGTCGGCACCGAAATGCTCCGCGTGGAAGGCTTCGAGCTCAGCCAGGTCACCGGGGCCGGCCCAGCCGAACTCCAGGCCCTGGTTCACGAACGACCCAGCCCGAGCTTGACGATGCTCTTGACCAGCCGCATATCCCACGGCCGGTAGCCCAGCGCCCGGCGGTAGTCCGCCCAGGCCTCGCCCTTGCGGCCGACCGAAGCCAGCCACAGCCCCCGCGTGGTCAGCGAATGGGCCCAGGCCCGGCGGCCGTCCGCGGCCGAGACCGCGCCCGGGTTCTCCCGCAGGAACTTCTCCAGCAGCCGGAAGAAGTTGTCCATGCGCTCGCCCGTGCGGTGGGACATCTGGCCGCCCCAGATGCGGTAGGCCACCAGCGGCTCGGGCAGGTAGAGGAACTCGTGCTTTAGCGAGATGCGCAGCCACAGGTCGTAGTCGATGGCCATGCGCAGGCTCTCGTCGAACCCGTGCATGGCCTGCACCGTCTCCTTCCGCAGCAGCGTCGTGTTGAAGGTCACGAAGTTGTCGATCAGCAGCTTGCCGGTGATGCGGCCGCTGTGGCGACGGGTGCCCGGGGGCGGCAGGGGGTTGCCCTCGCCGTCGATCAGCTGCAGGTCGCCGTAGACCACGCCGATCTCCGGCCTAGCCAGCAGGATGGGCACCTGCCGGGCCAGCTTGCCCGGCAGCCAGCGGTTGTCCGCGTCGCAGAAGCCGATCAGCTGGCCCCTGGCCGCGGCCAGGCCGCGGTTCTTGGCCACGGTCTGGCCCTGGTTCTCCTGGTGGATGACCGTGACCCGCGGGTCGTCGGCGTAGCGGGCCAGCACCGCCTGGGTGTCGTCGGTCGAGCCGTCGTCGACCACGATCACCTCGACGGCGCGGTAGTCCTGGGCCAGCACCGAATCGACGGCCTCGGTCACGTAGTGCCCCATGTTGTACGAGGCCGTGACCACCGAGACCAGGGGGGTGTTCGTCATCGTTGCTCCTCGGCGGGTTCGGCTCCGGTCCAATAGCCGGCGGCAACGCCCGTGTGCAGGCCCAAGAGGCCGCGCACGCGCAGGCCCAGGTATTCGGCGCCGCACAGCACCCAGCGGAAGTCCGTGGGGTCGGCGGTCACGCAGTAGCGGGGCAGGGTGTAGGGATCGTCGGGGTGGCCCAGCTCCTGGTAGGCCAGGTAGCAGCCGGCGCAGGCGGCGGCCACCTGCTCGCGCACCGCGGGGGTCCAGTCGGCAGGGCCGCCCTGGGGGTAGGCGAACCAGCGCACCGGCGCGCCCAGGCGGGCCGACAGCGCGGCCACCGACTCGTCGATCTCCCGGGCCGCTTCCGCAGTGCTGACCCGCGACAGGATGGGGTGGCTGACCGTGTGGGCGCCCATGGGCAGCCCGGCCGCGGCCATGGTGGCGATCTGCTGCCAGCTGACCGGGCCGTAGCCCGGCGGCGGCACGGCCGGCAGGCCCACGCCCAGCTCGGCGGCCAGCCCGGCGATGACCGCTTCCTTCTCCCGGTCGGCGATGAAGCGGCAGCGATCGGCCACCGCGTGCCAGGCCGCACGCCGACCCGCGGCCGAGCGCAGGTCCAGCTCGAGGCCGACGCCGCCGGCGGTGACCTGGGGCGTGCCCTCGGGAGCCTGCTGCAGCACGTGCTCCAGGCGATCCCACCAGAACCAGTGGTGGCCGTCCACGAACCCCGTGGTCACGAAGAGCATGGCCGGGATGGCGGCGTCGCGGAACACGGGGAAGGCGACCCCGAAGAAGTCGTGGTAGCCGTCGTCGGCGGTCACCACCACGGGGCAGGAACCGGCGGGGCGGGGGCCGCCCGTGACCGCGGCCAGGTGCTGGTCCGGGGTCCAGCGGGCATGGTGGCGGGCGATGCGTGCGGCCTGGGCCTGCAGGGTGCCGCGGTCCACGAAGCGGGGATCGCCGGTGGTCCGTTCGCTGAAGCGGTGGTACATTAGCGCGCGCACGTGGTCGCGGGTCAACGCCCGGCAGGTGGCCTCGAAGCCGGGCACGGCCAGCAGCAGTGTCTTGAGCTTCTTCTTCATCGGTCCTGTGTCCGGGATGCGGGGAAGGCGCGCGCCAAAGGTCCGCAGAGTATAGAGGCACCCCGCGCCGATGTCAACGCCACGGCCCGCTCCGTGCGGCCTGAACTGCTTGGATTTCACAGGGTTGGAGCACATGAGCGCTGCCTCGGGCCCCGGGCCGACCAAGGTCCTGTACTGCATCGATGCCCTGGCCCGCGGCGGCACCGAGCTGCAGCTGACGGGTCTGATCGCGCGCCTGGACCGCCGCCTGGTGCAGCCGCACCTGCTGACCCTGCGGCCGACGCCGCCCGAGCTGGCGCCCGCGGACTGCCCGCTGCTGGTCCTGGACGTGCCGCGGCTGGCCTCGCCGCGGGGGCTGCGGACTGTGGTCTCGGTGGCCCGGCAACTGCGGCGCGGGGGCTTCGGCGCGGTGCAGACCTTTTTTCAGGACGCGACCATCTTCGGTGGGGCGGCGGCGCGCCTGGCCGGGGTGCCGGTGCGGCTGGCCTCGTTCCGTGACCTGGGGTTCTGGCGGGATCCGCGCCAGGAGTGGCTGATGCGGCGCACCTACCCGCTGCTGACCGGGTTCGTGGCCAACTCGCGCATGGTGCGGGACCACTTCGCCGAGCGGGACGGGCTCGATCCGGCGCGCATCCGCGTGATCCCCAACGGGGTCGACGTGGCGGCGCTGCCCTTCGTCGACCACACGGGGCCCACCACCGAGGTGGGCATCGTGGGCAACGTGAATCGCCAGGTCAAACGCATCGACCTGTTCGTGCGGGCGGCGGGGATCGTGGCACAGCGGCACCCCCAGGTGCGCTGGCACGTGGTGGGGGACGGGCAGCTGCGCCCGGCCATGGAAGCCCTGGCGGCCGAGTGCGGCCTGGGCGACCGCATCGTCTTCGCGGGGCGGGTGGCCGATGTGCCCGCCTACCTGCAGCGGCTGCAGGTGGGGGTGCTCTGCTCGGATTCCGAAGGCTTCAGCAACGCCCTGCTCGAGTACATGTTCAAGGGCTGCGCGGCCGTGGCCACCGACGTGGGGGGCAACGCCGAGGCCCTGGAGCACGACCGCACCGGGTTGCTGGTGCCCGTCGGCGACGCCGAAGCGTTGGCGGCCGCGCTGACGGTCATGATCGAGGATGTGCCCCGGCGGCGCCGGCTGGCGGCCGCGGCCCGGCACACCGCCGAAACCACCTACGGCTGGGACCGCTGCGTGGCGGCCCACCTGGAACTCTACCGACGATCCGCGGCCGGCATCTGAGCCGACCCGGTCCGTCCGCCGCGGAGGCGAACGTGCGCGCACCTGATGTTCTGGTCCGCAACCTTTTCGAGCCCGCCTGGGACCTCTACGAAGGCAGCGTCCGCCTGCGCACCCTGCGCGAGCTGCGCCGCAGCCAGTGGCTGCCGGCCGCAACGCTGCGCGCCGGCCAGGAGCGGGATCTGCAGCTCATGGTGCGCCACGCCGCCGCCACCAGCCCCTTCTACGCCGAGCGCTTCGCCGCCGCGGGCATCGACCCCGCCGGCGTGCGCACCATCGCCGACCTGGCGGGCCTGCCGCTGTTGACCAAGACCGACGTGCGCGGGCGCCTGGGCGACATCCTGTCGGGGGACTTCCGCCGCGAGGAGCTGGTGCCGGCCAAGACCGGCGGCTCGACCGGCGTGGCCCTGAACGTGTTCTGCGACCGCCGGGGCGTCGAGCGCCGGGGCGCCGCGGCCCTGCGCGCGGACCAGTGGTCCGGCTGGCGCCTGGGCCAGCCCCTGGCCGCGGTCTGGGGCAACCCGCCGGTGCCGCGCACCCTGAAGAACCGCATCCGCTGCGCCCTGAAGGACCGCATCATCTACCTGGACACCATGAAGATCGACGGCCAGGCCATCGACCGCTTCCTGCAGCAGTGGCACCGGATGAAGCCCGGCCTGCTCTACGGCCACGCCCACAGCATCTTCATCCTGGCCGAGGCGCTGCAGGGCACGGGCCGGGCGCCGCGGCCCGATGGCATCGTCGCCACCAGCATGATGCTCATCGACAAGGAGCGCGCGGTGATCGAGGCGGTCTTCGGCACCCGGGTCACCAACCGCTACGGGTGCGAGGAGGTCAGCCTCATCGCCTGCGAGTGCGAACAGCATCAGGGGATGCATCTGAACGCCGAACACGCTATCGTCGAGTTCCTGCGGGACGACGGCCGGCCCTGCGCCCCGGGCGAGGACGGCCGCATCGTGGTGACCGAGCTGATCAACCGCGGCATGCCCATGCTGCGCTACGAGGTGGGCGACCGCGGCGCGCCGGCGGCCGGCACCTGCGCCTGCGGCCGCGGGCTGCCCCTGATGGCGGGCCTCAGCGGGCGGCTGGCCGATTTCCTGGTGGCGGCCGACGGCGCCAAGGTGGCGGGCATCTCGCTGATCGAGAACACCCTGACCCGCTACCCGGGCATCCACCAGCTGCAGCTGGTGCAGGAGCGGCCGCTGGCGGTGCGGGCCCACGTGGTGCGGGGCGCCGAGTGGGACGACGAGACGGGCCGGCAGCTGACGGCCAAGCTGCGTGCGGCCCTGGGCGAGGCGTTCGCCGTGGACATCGTGTTCGTCGAGGCCATCGCCCAGGAGGAGTCGGGCAAGTACCGCTTCTCCATCTGCAGGATTTAGCTGGGACAAGGAGTGACGACGTGGAAGCGACCTGCACCAAGGGCATCATCCTGGCCGGCGGCACCGGCAGCCGCCTGCACCCGCTGACCCTGACGGTCAGCAAGCAGCTGATGCCCGTCTACGACAAGCCGATGATCTACTACCCCCTGTCGACCCTGATGCTGGCGGGCCTGCGCGAGATCCTGATCATCACCACGCCGGCTGACCAGGCGGCCTTCCGGGCCCTGCTGGGCGACGGCCGGCGCTGGGGTCTGGAGCTGAGCTACGTGGCCCAGCCCAGCCCCGACGGCCTGGCCCAGGCCTTCCTGCTGGCCGAGGAGTTCCTGGGCGGCTGCCCGGCCTGCCTGATCCTGGGCGACAACATCTTCTACGCCGAGGGCCTGTCGCGCCGGCTGCAGGCGGTGGCGCGCCGCGAATCCGGCGCCACGGTCTTCGCCTACGAGGTGCAGGATCCCGAGCGCTACGGCGTGGTCGAGCTGGACGACTCCGGCCGCGCCGTCAGCATCGAGGAGAAGCCGGCCCGGCCCAGGTCGAATCATGCGGTGACCGGCCTCTACTTCTGCGACAAGGACGTGGTGGAGATCGCCAAGGCCATCCGGCCCTCGGCCCGGGGCGAGCTGGAGATCGCCGACGTGCTGGCGGCCTACCTGCGCCGGGGCGACCTGCACGTGGAGGTCCTGGGCCGCGGCGCCGCCTGGCTGGACACCGGCACCCACCAGTCGCTGCTGGACGCGGGGCAGTTCATCCGCGTGGTCGAGGAAAGGCAGGGCCTGCGCATCGCCAGCCCCGAGGAGATCGCCTGGCGCATGGGCTTCATCGACGACGCCCAGCTGGCCGCCCTGGCCACGCCCCTGGAGAAGAGCGGCTACGGGACCTATCTGCGCCGCCTGCTGGGGGGGCGCCGGTGAAGATCGTGGCCACGGGCATCCCCGACGTGAAGATCATCGAGCCCCGGGTGCTGGGCGACGAGCGCGGCTACTTCATGGAGACCTGGCGGGACAACCTGTTCAAGGAGGCCGGCCTCGACGTCCCCTTCGTGCAGGACAACCAGAGCA
The DNA here is from genome assembly GCA_963848505.1 of Candidatus Krumholzibacteriia bacterium. Lineage (GTDB taxonomy): Bacteria > Krumholzibacteriota > Krumholzibacteriia > LZORAL124-64-63 > LZORAL124-64-63 > JACZKN01. The sequence goes on from CAWKEB010000003.1 coordinate 279,868, forward strand.
GCTCCGGGCGCGGCGTCCTGCGCGGGATGCACTACCAGATCCGGCAGCCCCAGGGCAAGCTGGTCCGGGTCATCGCCGGCCGGGTCTTCGACGTGGCGGTGGACCTGCGGCGCAGCTCGCCCACCTGCGGGCGCTGGACCGGCACCGAGCTGTCGGCGGACAACCGGCGCCAGCTGTGGGTGCCGCCCGGCTTCGGCCACGGCTTTTATGTGTTGAGCGAGGCGGCGGAGTTCGTGTACAAGTGCTCCGACTACTACGCCCCCGAGCACGAGCGGGTGATCCGCTGGGACGATCCGGACCTGGGCATCGCCTGGCCCCTGGTCGCGGGGGTCGAGACCGTGCTGTCGGACAAGGACCGGGCCGGCGTGCCCTTCGCGCAGGCCGACCTCTTTCCCTGAGCGCCCCGCGGGGCGCGGCCAAGGACCGCCATGGCGCGCATCGGACAGGGCTGGGACCGCCACCCGCTGGCCGCGGGTCGCCCCTGCGTGCTGGGCGGGGTGCTGTTCGCCGACTGCCCGGTGGGGCCGGTGGGCCACTCCGACGGCGATGCGGTCTGCCACGCGGTCACCGACGCGGTGCTGGGGGCGGCGGGCCTGGGGGACATCGGGGCCCACTTTCCGGACACCGACCCGGCCTACGCGGGCGCCGACAGCGTCCGGCTGCTGGCGCGGGCCTGGGCCCTGGTCACCGCCGCCGGCTGGCGCCTGGGCAACCTGGACTGCACGGTGATCACCGAGCAGCCGCGGCTCCTGCCCCGGGTGCCGGAGATGCGGGCCGCCCTGGCTGCGGCCCTGGGCGCCGGAATAGGGCAGGTCTCGGTCAAGGGCACCCGCGGCGAGGGGCTGGGCCCCGAGGGCCGGGGCGAATGCGTGACCGCCCTGGCGGTGGTCATCCTCGAGCGGAAGGACTAGGCGGCATGGCCGACAGGATGCGCGTGGCGGTGCTCATGGGCGGCGACTCCTCCGAGCGGGAGATCTCCCTGCTGTCGGGCCAGGCGGTGGCCGAAGGCCTGCGCCGGGCCGGCCACGAGGTGCACGAGGTGGACCTGCCCCGGGTCGCGGCGGTCATGGCATTGGAGATTGTGCGGCAGGTGGACGTGGTCTTCCCGGCCCTGCACGGGGGCGACGGCGAGGACGGTCATATTCAGGCCCTGCTTGATCTTATGGGCATCCGCTACGCCCTCTCGGGGCCGGCGGCCAGCGCCGTGGCCATGGACAAGGCCATGGCCAAGCGCATCATGCGCTCGGCCGGCATCCCGACTCCGGACTGGCTGCAGGTCACCTGGGACAAGGCGGCCCACCGGCCCGGCAGCGTGGCTTCGGCCGCCGGTGCGCAGCGCGACGAGCTGACGCCCGCCCGCATCCTGGAGCGCGCGAGCGCCGAACTGGGCTTCCCCCTGGTGATCAAGCTCAACGCCGCGGGCAGCTCGGTGGGCGTGGCCATCGTCATGGTTCCGGGCGAATTCGACGCGGCCTTCGCCAAGGTCCTGGCTGCCTCGCCGGGACCGGTGGGGGACATCCTGCTGGAGCGTTACATCCCTGGCCGGGAATTGACCGCGGCCATCTTCCTGGGGCGGCGGCTGCCGCTCCTGGAGATCCGCCCCAAGGAGGGCTTCTACGACTTCCGCAACAAGTACACCGAGGGCGCCAGCGAGTACCTGGTGCCCGCCCCGGTGACCTCGCCCCTGTACGAGCAGATCGCCGCCGACGCCCTCCGCCTGTACGAGTTGGTAGGATGCAAGGGGTTGGCCCGCATAGACTTCCGCTTGTCTGGGGTCGAATATTCCTGCCTCGAGCTGAACACCGTGCCGGGCATGACCCGCACCAGCCTGGTGCCCAAGGCGGCCGCGGCGGTGGGCATCGGTTTCGACGACCTGGTGGCCGATCTCTGCCGGGACGCCCTGCGGGGCCCCGCGGGGGCCTGACCCGGGCCCCGGCCGGCACATTGTTCAGGTTGGTGCCTTGACATATCTTCCCTGCTGGTTAATATTCCCGGACCTAATTCGGTCCCGGTCCTTTGGGGGACGGGGCCGCTTTATGGCTGGAATCTGGATGGTGAGGATGGGACCGGAGCTGGCGTAGCTCAACTGGTAGAGCTCCTCACTTGTAATGAGGTGGTTGGGGGTTCAAGTCCTCTCGCCAGCTCCAAGCGTCCCGCGGTGGTTGGGCGGGTCGCCCATGCGGATCTTCTGGTCGGCGTGGGGGGGTTCCCGAGCGGTCAAAGGGAACAGACTGTAAATCTGTCGGCTGACGCCTTCGGAGGTTCGAATCCTCCCCCCCCCACCACGATCGAGACCGTTCGAGCGGGAATAGCTCAGTTGGTAGAGCATCAGCCTTCCAAGCTGAGGGTCGCGGGTTCGAACCCCGTTTCCCGCTCCATCAGCCTGGTTTTGCCGGAGACGGGATCCGGGAGCCCACGTAGCTCAGTCGGTAGAGCACTTGCATGGTAAGCAAGCGGTCAGCAGTTCGAATCTGCTCGTGGGCTCCATCCTGTCCTTGATGTCCGAGCGTTTGTTGTGAGTGCGCCGCTTCCGCAGCCGGATGGCGCATGATTCGGTCGAGGATCTTCCACGGGAGGAAGCCGCAAATGGCGCGCGCAAAATTTGAGCGGACTAAGGATCACGTGAACGTGGGCACGATCGGCCACGTGGACCACGGCAAGACGACGCTGACGGCGGCGATCACGGAGATCCTCTCGAAGGTCGGACTGGCGGAGTACACGCCGTTCGACATGATCGACAAGGCGCCGGAGGAGCGCGAGCGCGGCATCACGATCGCGACCGCCCACGTGGAGTACTCGAGCAAGACGCGGCACTACGCCCACGTCGACTGCCCGGGCCACGCCGACTACGTCAAGAACATGATCACGGGCGCGGCGCAGATGGACGGCGCGGTGCTGGTGGTGTCGGCGGCCGACGGCCCGATGCCCCAGACGCGCGAGCACATCCTGCTGGCCCGCCAGGTGGGCGTGCCGTACATCATCGTCTTCCTGAACAAGGTGGACATGGTGGACGACGAGGAGCTGCTGGACCTGGTGGAGCTGGAGGTCCGCGAGCTGCTGGACAAGTACGAGTTCCCCGGCGACGCGACGCCGATCATCCGCGGCTCGGCCCTGAAGGCGCTGGAGAGCGGCGACGCCGAAGGCCCGGAGGCCAAGTGCATCTTCGATCTGGTGGAGGCCCTGGACACCTACATCCCGCTGCCGGAGCGCGCGCTGGACAAGGCGTTCCTGATGCCGGTGGAGGACGTGTTCTCGATCTCGGGCCGCGGCACGGTGGCGACCGGTCGTATCGAGCGCGGCATCGTCAAGACGGGCGAGAAGATCGAGCTGGTGGGCATCCGCGACACGCAGAGCACGGTGTGCACGGGCGTGGAGATGTTCCGCAAGATCCTGGACGAGGGTCGTGCCGGCGACAACGTGGGCCTGCTGCTGCGCGGCATGAAGAAGGAAGACGTGGAGCGCGGCATGGTGATCTGCAAGCCGGGCTCGGTGACCCCGCACACGAAGTTCGAGGGCGAGGTCTACATCCTGACGAAGGAGGAGGGCGGCCGTCACACGCCGTTCTTCACGGGCTACCGTCCGCAGTTCTACTTCCGGACGACGGACGTGACCGGCAACGCCCACCTGCCCGAGGGCGTGGAGATGGTGATGCCGGGCGACAACATCAAGATGACGGTCGAGCTGATCACGCCGATCGCCATGGAGGAGGGCCTGCGCTTCGCCATCCGCGAGGGCGGCCGTACCGTGGGCGCCGGCGTCGTGGCCAAGATCCTGGCCTAGAACGGGATCCTGGCCTGGGAAAAGTTCATCGCCCGGGACGGGTTCACCGCCTGGGGCGACGGGAGCGGGAATAACATGCGGGACATCATCACCCTCGCCTGCAACGAGTGCAAGCTGAGGAACTACACGACCAAGAAGAACAAGCGGCTCCATCCGGACCGGGTGACGTACAAGAAGTACTGCGCCAAGTGCAACAAGCACACGGATCACAAGGAGACCCGCTGAAGTCGAGAGCCGGGGCCGCGGTTGCGGTCCCGGCGCCGGGTATTGCAGGGGTGTAGCTCAGTTGGTAGAGCATCGGTCTCCAAAACCGAGGGTCGCGGGTTCGAGCCCTGCCGCCCCTGCCACCCCATTCATCGCCCGGGCCGCCAGGTTGGCGGGCCGGGCGTAAGCAGGAAGGGCCCGACGGGACATGTTGGCACGTTTCACCCAGTACCTGCGGGAGACGTCCCAGGAGATGAAGCGGGTTTCCTGGCCCAGTGTGGCCGAATTGAAGGAATCCACGATCGTCGTCCTGGTGACTGTCCTGGTGATCACGGTGTTCCTGTTCGCCGTGGACAAGATCCTCGACCTGGGGATCAAATCGATCATCTCCCTGGCCTGACGGCTGTTGCGGGAGCGGAACAACGACGAGGGCCCCGGAGCTGGGACGGCCGTCCCATCTGTGGGGTATGTCTGCGTCGATGCGCGGACCTGAAGATCGGAGCGCCTCTTGTTTGAGAAGGACGGCATGAACGACGAGGAACGGACCGGGCTGGACGTCCCCGCCGACGGCGACGAGGCCGCGACGGCGCCGGCTGCGCCCGCGGGCGACGACGAGTCGCTCTTCTTCGACCTGCCCGACGAGGCCGCCGCCGAGGCCGAGCCCGCCGGGACCGGGGCCGCGCCGGCGGACACGGCGCCGCTGAGCGAGGAGGACGAGCTGCTGGCGTCGGTCTCCCTGGAGCTGAGCGACTCCGAGCGCAAGGACATCGAACGGCGCGGCAAGATGCGCTGGTACGTGATCCACGCCAACACCGGCCACGAGAACAAGGTCAAGCGCAACATCGAGATGGCCGTCAAGTCGAACCACATGGAGGGCTTCTTCGGCGAGGTGCTGGTCGCCACGCAGGAAGTCATGGAGATGAAGAACGGCAAGCGCTCCACGGTGAAGCGCAAGTTCTTCCCCAGCTATATCCTGGTCGAGATGATCCTCGACAAGGAGACGCACCATTTCATCAACAGCATTCCCGGGGTCACCCGCTTCATCGGCGGCACGCCGCTGAAGCCGGAGCCGATCACGCGCGAGGAAGTGGACCGCATCCTCGGCCGCATCTCCGCGCCGGAAGAGGCGCGCACGACCCTGGAGATCCCCTATCTGGTGGGCGACAGCGTCCAGGTGATGGACGGCCCGTTCACCGAGTGGGTGGGCGTCATCAACGAGATCAATCACGACAAGGGCAAGCTCAAGGTGATGATCTCGATTTTCGGTTCGGAGACCCCGGTGGAGCTGGACTTCCTTCAGGTGAAGCCAGTCTGACCCGCCGTTGTCCGAAGGTGTCCCGAGGGAAGTCTGGTCCCGGAGGGCGCGCTGCGCACGCGGCTCTCGGCGTTCGCGGAATTACATAGATGGGGCCGGGACGGTGTGCCGTAACCGGGCACGGGGCGTGGACTCCCCGGGGCCGGACGCGGCGGGACCGCAAAGGCATGTCCCGATTGAAGGAGTGAAGTCGACATGGCCAAGAAAGTCATGACGCAGATCAAGCTGCAGATCAAGGCCGGCGTGGCCAATCCCGCCCCCCCGGTGGGACCCGCGCTCGGTCAGCATGGTCTGAACATCATGGAGTTCTGCAGCGCCTTCAACGAGCGGACCAAGGAGCAGATGGGTTTGGTGATCCCGGTGGTGATCACGGTCTTCCAGGACCGTAGTTTCTCCTTCATCACCAAGACGCCGCCTGCTTCGGTCCTGCTCCGGAAGGCTGTCGGTCTGGAATCTGGCAGTGCCACGCCCGGCAGGGTCACCGCCGGTACGATCTCGCGAGCCAAGCTCAAGGAGATCGCCGAGCTGAAGATGGTGGACCTCAATGCCGGTTCGCCCGAGGCCGCGATCAAGATCATCGCGGGCACGGCGCGGAGCATGGGGCTGGAGATCGTCTAGAACGGCATCGACTGCTGAAAGCACGGCGCCGGGTCCACGGGGACCGACGGGCACCGGAGAACGGGGCGCACGGCAGCGCCGGGCGACCCCGATCGAACCCTCAGAAGTTGGAGATCGAGCAATGAAGCACGGCAAGAACTACCGCATGGCCCGGGCGCTCGTGGACAAGAACCAGGACGTCGCCATCGGCGCCGCCCTGGCCACCCTGAGCGAGTTCCATAAGGCCAAGTTCGACGAGACGGTGGACCTGGCGGTCCGGTTGAACGTCAACCCCCGCCATGCCGAACAGATGGTCCGTGGCACCGTGGTGCTGCCGAACGGGACGGGCAAGACCGTCCGCGTGCTGGTGATCACCCGGGGCCCGAAGGAGCAGGAGGCCAAGGCGGCCGGGGCCGACATGGTCGGCGCCGACGAGTACCTGCCCAAGATCAAGGACGGCTGGACGGACGTGGACGTGATCATCGCCACGCCCGACATGATGGGTGAGATGGGCAAGCTGGGCAAGATCCTCGGCCCGCGCGGGCTCATGCCCAACCCGAAGGTCGGCACCGTCACCATGGATGTCACCAAGGCCGTGAAGGAAGCCAAGGCGGGCAGGATCGAGTACCGGATCGACAAGGCCGGGATCATCCACGCGCCCATCGGCAAGCGTTCCTTCAGCAACGAGTCCCTCAAGGAGAACGCCGAGGCGTTGTTCCGCGAGCTCATGCGCGTCAAGCCGGCAGCGGTCAAGGGAACCTACGTCAAGTCGGTGTTCATCTCCGGCACGATGACTCCCGCCATCCGCGTCGATGCGGACAGCCTCGTCTAGCGAGGCCGGAACAACCCGCCGGCCCCGCGGCCGACGGCATAGAGAGCAAGGAGATGCCTCATGGCACGTCCCGAAAAAGTAACCGAGGTCCAGGCCATCACCGCCCGGATCGAGAAGGCGCAGAGCCTCGTGCTCGCGGACTTCTCGGGCCTGACGGTGGACCAGATGACCCAGTTCCGGCGCAACTGCCGCGCCAAGTCGGTCGAATGCCGCGTGGTGAAGAACCGCCTCGCGCGCATCGCGGCCGATTCGGCGGGAGCGGGTGTCCTCAAAGCGAAGCTTAAGGGACACACCGCCATGGTGTTCGGCGCCGAGAGCCAGGTCGATCCTGCCAAGCTTGTCGTGGAGTTCGCCAAGGACAACGACAAGATGCAGATCAAGGGCGGGTACGTCGACGGCCAGCTGCTGGAGCCCGCTCAGGTCCTGGCGCTGTCGAAGATCCCCAGCCGCGACGAACTGCTGGCCGCCATGATGGGCAGCATCAGTTCGCCGGCACGGGGCCTGGCCTGCACGGTCAACGGCCTGGCGGCGGCGCTGGCGCGCGTCATCGACGCCGCGGCGAAGTCCAAGGCGGCCTGACGGCCGTCGCGATTCCGAGAGTCTGTGCCGCGGCTCCGCCCGGTGCAGGAACCAGACAAATGACCGGGCGCACGGCGCCCGGATGGCAAGGAGAGACGGAACAATGTCGGAGATCAACCTCAGCACGAACGCCGCCAAGGCCCTGGAACTGATCGACACCCTGACCCTGCTCGAGGCCGCGGACCTGGTCAAGGCAATGGAGGCGAAGTACGGCGTCAGCGCCGCCGCCCCCATGGCCATGGTCGCCGCCGGCCCCGCCGCCGCGGTCGAAGAGGTCAAGGACGAGTTCACCGTGGTGCTGACCGGCGTCGGCGACAAGAAGATCCAGGTCATCAAGGAGATCCGCGCGATCACCAGCCTGGGCCTGAAGGAAGCCAAGGAGCTCGTCGAGAGCGCCCCGACCAACGTCAAGGAGGGCATCTCCAAGGACGAGGCCGAGGCGATCAAGGCCAAGCTCGAGGAAGTCGGCGCGATCATCGACCTGAAGTAGGGTCGGCTGCGGCGGGGCGAAGCCCCGCCTGCGGACTTGCGCCGCCCCGTCCCCGGACGGGGCGGCGCTCCGCCCGCGGCCCCCGGGGCCGCCAAGCGAGCCAGAGCGGAGGCCGGTCCGGGCCCCCCGTCCATCTTTCCGAGGAAGTGGTCCAGTGAGAAAAATCCCTGTCGACAAGTTCACCGGACGCGTCAATTTCTCCAAGCTGCAGCGCGACGAGAAGATGCCCAATCTCCTGGCCGTGCAGCTGGAGTCCTACAACGATTTCCTGCAGGTCGGCCGCAAGACCGAGGCCCGCACCTCGCAGGGCATCGAAGCCGTCTTCCAGACGATCTTCCCCATCGAGTCGACCCGTGGTCACCTGATCATGGAGTACATCAGCTACAAGACCGGCGAGCCCAAGTACGGCATCGAGGAGTGCCAGGAGCGCGGTCTGAGCTTCAGCGTGCCGCTGAAGGTCCGGCTGCGGCTGGTGGTCAAGGAGGAGGCCGAAGGCGCCACCGACCAGGAGATGATGATCCGCGACATCCAGGAGCAGGAAGTCTACCTGGGCGAGCTGCCGATGATCACGGACAAGGGCACCTTCCTGATCAACGGCGCCGAGCGCGTCATCGTCTCGCAGCTGCACCGGTCGCCGGGCGTGTTCTTCAGCGACGAGACGCACCCCAACGGCCGGCGGCTGTTCCGCGCCCGCATCATCCCCTACCGGGGCTCGTGGGTCGAGTTCACCACCGACATCAACAACCTGCTCTACGTGCACATCGACCGGAAGCGCAAGCAGCCGGCCACCATGCTGCTGCGGGCGCTGGGCTTCCAGAGCAACGAGGAGATCATCGCCCTCTTCCACGAGGTCGAGACGGTCAAGATCCCCAAGCCGAACACCAAGAAGTACGCCGCGCTGGAGGAGGGCCTCGAGGGCCGCATCCTCGCCGGCGACGTCTACACGAACGCCGACGACGAGAAGCCGCTGGCCCGCGCCGGCACCGTCATCGACGCCCTGCTGCGCGAGGCCCTGCTGGGCGGCAGCATCGCCGAGATCAAGCTGGTGTGCGAGGGCCAGGTCACGCTCAACGAGCCCAGCCTGATCCTCAACACCCTGCGCAAGGACCCGACCCACACCCAGGACGAGGCGCTGCGCCGCTTCTACAGCCTGCTGCGGCCGGGCGATCCCCCGAACGAGGAAGTCGCCCGCGCCCTGTTCGAGCGCCTGTTCTTCAACGACAAGCGCTACGACCTGGCCGAGGTGGGCCGCTACAAGATGAACCGCCGGCTGCAGCTGGACGTGGACCCCAAGACCACGACGCTGACCCCGGCCGATTTCCTGGCCATCATCCACGAGATGATCGGCCTGTTCCTGGGCCACAGCGAGATCGACGACATCGACCACTTCGGCAACCGTCGCATCCGCTCGGTCGGCGAGCTGCTGGCCAACCAGTTCTCGGTGGGCCTCTCCCGCATGGCGCGCATCATCAAGGAGCGCATGAACCTCGCGGACAAGGAGAAGCCGCTCAGCCCGGCCGACCTGGTCAACGCGCGCACGGTCTCGGCGGTGATGCAGTCGTTCTTCGGCAGCAGCCAGCTGAGCCAGTTCATGGACCAGACCAACCCGCTGTCGCGAGCTGACCCACAAGCGCCGCCTGAGCGCCCTGGGGCCGGGCGGACTGCACCGCGACCGCGCCGGCTTCGAGGTGCGCGACGTGCACTACACCCACTACGGCCGCATGTGCCCGGTCGAGACGCCGGAAGGCCCGAACATCGGCCTGATCGCCAGCCTGGCGACCCATGCCCGCATCAACGGCTTCGGCTTCATCGAGTCGCCGTACCGGCGGGTGGACGGCGGGGTGGTCAGCCGCCAGCACCGACTACCTGACGGCCGACGAGGAGGACGCGGTCACCATCGCCCAGGCCAATGCGCCGATCGACGACAAGGGCCACTTCGTGCAAGCCGCGTGATCCTGACCCGCTACCGGGGCGAGTACCCCATGGCCAAGCCGGCCGAGATCAACTACATGGACGTCTCGCCGAAGCAGATCGTCTCGGCGGCGGCCTCGCTGATCCCGTTCCTCGAGCACGACGACGCCAACCGCGCGCTGATGGGCTGCAACATGCAGCGCCAGGCGGTGCCCCTGCTGCGCTCGGACAGCCCGGTCGTCGGCACGGGCATGGAGAAGAAGATCGCCATCGACTCGGGCGCGGTGATCACCGCGGCCAGGCGACGGCGTGGTCGAGACGGCGACCGCCGACACCATCGTCATCCGCTACGACGACCCGGACGCGGTCGCCGCCAGCAGCTTCTTCGAGCCAGGGCGGCCTGGTGGAGTACCGCCTGCGCAAGTTCAAGCGCAGCAACCAGGACACCTGCTACAACCAGAAGCCGCTGGTGCTGCCGGGCCAGCGGGTGACCGCCGGCCAGCCCATCGCCGACGGCCCCTGCACCAACGACGGCGAGCTGGCCCTGGGCACGCAACCTGCTGGTGGCCTTCATGCCCTGGGGCGGCTACAACTTCGAGGACGCCATCCTGGTGTCCGAGAAGCTGGTCAAGGACGACATCTACACCTCGCTGCACATCGAGGAGTTCGAGCTGCAGGTGCGCGACACCAAGCGCGGCGTCGAGGAGGTCACCCGCGAGATCCCCAACGTGGGCGAGGACGCGCTGAAGAACCTCGACGAGGACGGCGTCATCTACCCCGGCGCCCGGGTGCGGGCCGGCGACATCATGGTCGGCAAGGTCACGCCCAAGGGCGAGACCGAGCTCTCCCCCGAGGAGAAGCTGCTGCGGGCCATCTTCGGCGAGAAGGCCGGCGACGTGAAGGACGCCTCGCTGAAGGCGCCTCCGGGCATGGACGGGATCGTGGTCGGCGTGCGCGTGTTCAGCCGCCAGGACCGCACCACCCGCTCCAAGAAGGAGGAGAAGCGCCAGCTGGACGCCCTCAGCGCCGGCGGGACCGCAACATCTCCAAGGTGAACGAGCTGGCCGAGGAGCGCCTGGGCGAGCTCTTCAACGGCCAGACCGCGCATCACATCATCGACGCCAACACCGGCGAGGTGCTGATCAAGTCGGGCCGCAAGTTCACCAAGGCCGTGCTGACGGAGCTGGACTTCGGCTCGATCCACTGGGGCCTGCCGCTGGTGCAGGACGAGGCGCAGGACGCCCGCATCCGCTCGGTCTTCGAGGCCGCGGCCCGCGAGCGCGAGCGCCTGGACGTGGAGTACGAGAAGAACTGCGAGCGCGCCCTGCGCGGCGACGAGCTGCCGCCGGGCGTGGTCAAGCTGGTCAAGGTCTACGTGGCCCGGCGGCGCAAGCTGTCGGTGGGCGACAAGATGGCCGGCCGCCACGGCAACAAGGGCGTCGTTTCCAAGATCATGGCCGAGGAGGACATGCCCTACCTCGCGGACGGCACCCCGGTCGACATGGTGCTCAATCCGCTGGGCGTGCCCAGCCGCATGAACCTGGGCCAGATCCTCGAGACCCACCTCGGCTACGCGGCCGCGGCCCAGGGCGCCAAGGTGATGACCCCGGTCTTCGACGGCGCGACCATCGAGGAGATCAAGGAGGCGCTCGTCGAGCAGGGCTACGACCCCAGCGGCAAGAGCACCCTCTACGACGGGCGCACCGGCACGGCCTTCGACAAGCCGGTCACCGTCGGCGTGATCTACATGCTGAAGCTGCACCATCTGGTCGAGGAGAAGATCCACGCCCGGTCGATCGGGCCGTACAGCCTGGTCACCCAGCAGCCGCTGGGCGGCAAGGCCCAGTTCGGCGGCCAGCGTTTCGGTGAAATGGAAGTCTGGGCCCTGGAAGCCTACGGCGCGGCGAACTGCCTGCAGGAGATGCTGACGGTCAAGTCGGACGACGTGACCGGCCGTTCCCGCATCTACGAGGCGATCGTCAAGGGCGAGAACCCGCCCGAGCCCGGCATCCCGGAGTCTTTCAACGTTCTGATGCGCGAGCTCCAGAGTCTCTGTCTGGACGTGACGCTGGAAGACTCGGTCTAGGACCTTTGATCCGGGGCCGGCCGCGAGGCCGCCCGAGGAGGAAGATACATGCTCGGCCAGACTATCCGGGACGAGGGCAGGAAATCGGCGGACTGCAACGCCATCATGATCCAGTTGGCGTCGCCCGGACAAGATCCGCGAGTGGAGCTACGGCGAGGTCACCAAGCCGGAGACCATCAACTACCGCACGTTCAAGCCGGAGAAGGACGGGCTCTTCTGCGAGCGCATCTTCGGCCCGGTCAAGGACTGGGAGTGCAACTGCGGCAAGTACAAGCGCATCCGCTTCCGCGGCATGGTCTGCGACAAGTGCGGCGTGGAGGTCACCCAGAGCAAGGTGCGGCGCGAGCGCCTGGGCCACATCGAGCTGGCCGTGCCCATCGCCCACATCTGGTTCTTCAAGGGCCTGCCCAGCCGCATCGGCCAGCTGCTGGAGATGAAGGTCAAGGACCTCGAGCGCATCCTCTACTACGAGTCCAACGTCGTGCTCGACCCGGGCAACACCGAGCTGCGCAAGGGCGACGTGATCAGCGACGAGGAGTGGTGGGAGCACAAGGAGGAGCATCCCGACTGGGAGTGCACCCTGGAGATGGGTGCCGACGCGGTGCGCAAGCTGCTGGCCGGCCTCGATCTGGAGGCCATCAACCAGGAGAGCCGCGCCCAGGTCAAGATCGAGACCTCGGTGCAGCGCAAGAAGTCGGTGCTCAAGCGCCTGAAGATCGTCGACGCGTTCCTGCAGAGCAACAACAGCCCGGAGTGGATGATCCTGGACTGCGTGCCGGTGCTGCCGCCGGACCTGCGCCCGCTGGTGCCCCTGGACGGCGGCCGCTTCGCCACCAGTGACCTGAACGACCTTTACCGGCGCGTGATCAACCGCAACAACCGGCTCAAGAAGCTGATCGAGATCAAGGCGCCCGGCGTGATCCTGCGCAACGAGAAGCGCATGCTGCAGGAGGCCGTCGACGCCCTGTTCGACAACGGCCGCCGCTCGCGCGCGGTCAAGGGCCAGGGCAACCGGCCCCTGAAGTCGCTGAGCGACATGATCAAGGGCAAGAAGGGCCGCTTCCGGCAGAACCTGCTGGGCAAGCGCGTCGACTACTCCGGCCGTTCGGTGATCGTGGTCGGGCCCGAGCTGAAGCTCTACCAGTGCGGCCTGCCCAAGAGCATGGCCCTGGAGCTGTTCAAGCCCTTCATCATCCGCAAGCTGGAGGAGAAGGGCTACGTCCAGACCGTCAAGAGCGCCAAGAAGCTGGTCGAGCAGGAGCGCCCCGAGGTCTGGGACATCCTCGAGGAGATCATCAAGGACCACCCGGTGCTGCTGAACCGCGCCCCGACCCTGCACCGCCTGGGCATCCAGGCCTTCGAGCCGGTGCTGATCGAGGGCAAGGCCATCCGCATCCACCCGCTGGTCTGCACCGCCTTCAACGCCGACTTCGACGGCGACCAGATGGCCGTGCACGTGCCCCTGGGCTACGAGGCCCAGCTCGAGGCGCGGCTGCTGATGCTCTCGCCGCTGAACATCCTCTCGCCGGCCAGCGGCGAGCCGGTGGCCTCGCCCAGCCAGGACATGGTGCTGGGCTGCTACTACCTGACCCTGTCGCGCAAGGGCGACAAGGGCGAGGGCAAGGTGTTCGCCAGCCAGGCCGACGCCTTCTCCGCCTACTCGGCCGGGCTGATCAGCAAGCACGCGCTGGTCAAGGTGCGCTTCGAGGACGAGGGACCGCGGATCGAGACGACCATCGGCCGCATCCTCTTCAACGAGATCCTCTCCGACGCCATGGGCTACGTCAACGAGCCCCTGAACAAGAAGGCCCTCTCGCGCATCGTGTCCGAGGTGCATGCGCGCCTGGGCATGACCGCCTGCATGGAGTTCCTGGACCGCCTCAAGGAACTGGGCTTCCACCACGCGACCGAGGGCGGCATCTCCATCGGCATCGACGACATCATCATCCCGCCGGAGAAGGCCGAGATCATCGCGGCGGCGCAGAAGGTGGTCGACGGCTACGTCAAGGACCACCGCGACGGCGTCATCACCAACCGCGAGCGCTACAACAAGGTGATCGACAAGTGGACCCAGGTGACCAACGAGGTCAAGGAGCGCATGTTCGCCCACCTGAGCGAGGACGACCAGGGCTTCAACCCGGTGTACATGATGAACGCCTCGGGCGCGCGAGGCTCGGCCGACCAGATCAAGCAGCTGGCCGGCATGCGCGGACTGATGGCCAAGCCCCAGAAGAAGATCACCGGCGGTTTCGGCGAGATCATCGAGCAGCCCATCATCGCGAACTTCCGCGAGGGGCTGACCATGCTCGAGTACTTCATCTCCACGCACGGCGCCCGCAAGGGTCTGGCCGACACGGCGCTCAAGACCGCCGACGCCGGCTACCTGACGCGCCGCCTGGTGGACGTGGCCCAGGACATCGTGGTCAGCGAGCACGACTGCGGCACGCTGCGCGGCGTCGAGATCACGACCCTCAAGGAGGGCGAGAAGACGATCGAGTCCCTGGCCGAGCGCATCGTCGGGCCGCACCACGGCCGAGGACGTCATCGACGGCAGGGGCAACGTCATCGCCGAGGCCGGCGAGGTCATCGACATGACGGCCGCGACCGCCATCGAGGACGCGGGCATCCACTCGGTGCTGATGCGGTCGGTGCTCTCCTGCGAGACCCGCCACGGCGTCTGCGCCCTCTGCTACGGCTACAACCTGTCGGAGCAGAAGCTGGTGGACATCGGCGAGCCCATCGGGGTCATCGCCGCCCAGTCCATCGGCGAGCCGGGCACGCAGCTGACCCTGCGGACCTTCCACATCGGCGGTACGGCCAGCCGCATCGTCGAGCAGACCGTCAAGCACGCCGCGGCCAACGGCAAGATCGTCTTCAGCAAGGACGTGCAGCTGGTCAAGAACGCGGACAAGCAGATGGTCTCCATCGGCCGCAAGGGCGAGATCAGCCTGGTGCTGGACTCGGGCATCACCCGCAGCCAGATGACCGTGCCCTACGGCGCGGTGGTCCTGGTCAAGGACAACCAGAAGATCAAGGTCGGCGATCCCATCTTCGAGTGGGACCCGTTCGCCGACTTCATCCTGGCCGAGGACCAGGGCATCGTCTCCTTCAGCGGCATCATCGAGGGCCTGACCCTGTCGCGTCGACCTCGACGAGAAGACCCGCATGAAGCAGCCGGTGATCGTCGAGTCGGCGGACAAGAGCGTGCACCCCGTCGATCCAGATCGTGAACAAGAAGTCCGGGCGGCAAGCACGGCCGAGTACATCGTGCCGACCGGCGCCTTCCTGCTCGTGGAGGACGGCAAGGAGGTCGCCGCCGGCACCCAGCTGGCCAAGATCCCCCGCGAAGTCTCCCAGTCCGGCGACATCACCGGCGGTCTGCCGCGGGTGGCCGAGCTGTTCGAGGCCCGGCGTCCGCGCGAGACGGCCATCGTCACCGAGATCGACGGCGTGGTCGAGTTCCGCGGCACGACCCGCGGCCAGCGCAAGGTGGCCGTGGTCGGCGAAGGCGGCGTGGAGAAGGAATACACCATCCCCCACGGCAAGCACGTGCGGACCTACGAGGGCGAGCACGTGATCTGGCCGGCGACCGCCTGACCGAGGGGCCGATCAACCCCATGGACATCCTGTCCATCAAGGGCGTGGCCGAGGTGCAGCGCTACCTGGTCAACGCGGTGCAGGAGGTCTACCGCCTGCAGGGCGTGAAGATCAACGACAAGCACATCGAGATCATCGTCTCGCGCATGCTGCGCAAGGTGATGATCATCAACCCGGGCGACACGCCGTTCCTCGAGGACGAGCAGATCACCAAGCAGGACGTCGAGGAGTTCAACCGCGAGATCCTGAAGAAGAACCTCGAGCTGCGCGCCAAGGGCGAGCCCGAGCTGGAGCCGGCCACCTTCGAGCCGCTGCTGCTGGGCATCACCAAGGCCAGCCTGACCACCGACAGCTTCATCAGCGCGGCCAGCTTCCAGGAGACCACCCGGGTGCTGACCGACGCGGCGACCCGCAGCAAGCGGGACGAGCTGCGTATCGCTGAAGGAGAACGTGATCATGGGCCACCTGATCTCGGCCGGCACCGGTCTGACCGAGTTCAAGTACCTGGCGGTGGAGGAGCCGGCGGAGGAGGATCCCCTGATCATCGAGGGGATCGAGCTGCACGAGCTGGCCACCCTGGCCGCCGAGGCTGCGGCCGCCGAGGCTGTCTACGACAACGAGGCCGAGGCGGTGGGCGACTAGCTCCCTGCCTTCAGGGCCATGGCAACGCGGGGCGGTCGCCGGGCGACCGCCCCGTGATCTTTTCGTGACAGAACAGCCTGCTGAATATATCTTTAGAATCCGTAATGGTTTCGGAGTGCTATAATCGTCGGGAACCGCGGACGGCCAGTTCCCGCACCAACGACGACCACAGCAGCCCGTTTCGCCCCGGAGCGACCGCTGGCGAGCCAGGGATGGCGCAATGACCAAGACCAGGGATTTCCTGCCGCCGGGGGGCGCCTACGAGCAGTTGTCGGTCCGCTACGACGACGAGTTCGGCGCGGTCTGGTACACCCTGGAGCCCCGCGACCGCCCCTGCTTCAACCTCGACCTGCTGGCCGAGTTGCGCCAGTTCCAGCTGCGCATCGAGGCCGTGATCCGCGACGCCGCCGCCCGCGGCGAGCCCCTGCCGGTGCGCTACACCGTGCTGGCGAGCGCGGTGCCGGGCGTCTTCAACCTGGGCGGCGACCTGCAGCTCTTCGCCCGCCTGATCCGCCAGCAGGACCGCCAGGGCCTGTTCCGCTACGCCAAGGCCTGCATCGACGTGCTCTATCCCAATGCGGTCAACTTCGACCAGCCGCTGACCACCATCACCCTGGTCCAGGGCGATGCCCTGGGCGGCGGCTTCGAGGCCGCGGTCTCCAGCAACGTGGTGATCTCCGAGCGCAGCGCCAAGTACGGGCTGCCCGAGGTGCTGTTCAACCTGGTGCCGGGCATGGGGGCCTACAGCTTCCTGATCCGGCGCACCAGCCCGGACACGGCCGAGCGCATCATCATGAGCGGGGACCTGCTCTCGGCCCATGACATGCGCGAGCTGCGGCTGGTCGACCGGGTGGTCGACGACGGCAAGGGGGAGCAGGCGGTGCTGGACTTCATGCGCACCCACCGCAAGCGCAGCAACGCCCACGCGGCCATGGGCCGCATCCGCCGCTGCATCCAGCCGGTGACCTACGAGGAGCTGATCACCATCACCCGCATCTGGGTGGACGCGGCGCTGCAGCTGACCGAGCGTGACCTGCTGCTGATCGAACGGCTGATCCAGGCCCAGAACCGGCGGGTGCTGCGGGCGGCGCAGGAGCCGCGGGCGCTCGAGGGCCATGGCTGAGGGCCACGGCTGAGGGCTCAGGTCTGGGGCGCGGCCGCCAGGTCCAGCGCGCGCACGGCCTCGATCACCTCGGCCAGGCGCAAGGGCTTGCTCAGGTGCAGGTTCATGCCCGCGGACAGGCACTGCTGGACGTCGCCGCGGGTGGCATCGGCGGTCACGGCCAGGATCGGGATGCCGGCCGTCGCGTCGCCGCGGGCCCGGATGCGCCGGGTGCAGTCGTAGCCGTTCATCACCGGCATCCGCACGTCCATGAACACCAGGTCGAAGCCGCCCTGGTCCAGCTTGACCAGGGCCTCCTCCCCGTTCTCGGCCACCTCCACCGCGATCCCGATCCGCTTGAGCAGGTTGCGCACGACCACCTGGTTGAAGGCGTTGTCCTCGGCGACCAGGGCGCGCAGGCCGAACTGGGGCAGGGCCTCGCCGGCGGGCGCGGCGGCCGCGACCGGGGCCGGGACCGGCGCCGCGGCCGGCTCCAGGGCCAGGGCCACGCTGAAGGTCGAGCCCTTGCCCACGGTCGACTTGACGGTGATGTCGCCGCCCATCATCCGGGCCAGCTGGCGGCTGATGGCCAGGCCCAGGCCGGTGCCCCCGTACTGGCGGGTGGTCGAGTTGTCCGCCTGCTCGAACTGGTCGAAGACCGCGGTCAGGCGGTCCTCGGGGATGCCGATGCCCGTGTCCGAGACCAGCAGCTTGACCTGGCCCGCCTTGCCGGAGCCGCCGGGCCGGCAGGCGATCCGCACCTGGCCCCGCTCGGTGAACTTGATGGCGTTGCCCACCAGGTTGAAGGCGATCTGGCGGATGCGGGTCGGGTCGCCCAGGAAGTGGCGGGGCGCGCCCTCCCTGTAGTCGAAGAGCAGTTCGACGCCCTTGGCCGCGGCCGTGGACTGCAGCAGGGAGCGGACGTCCTCCAGCACCTGGTGCAGGTCGAAGGGCACCGCCTCCAGGGACAGGTTGTTCGAAGTGATCTTCGAGTAGTCCAGGATGTCGTTGATGATGTGCAGCAGCGACTCCACCGAACGGGTGATGATCGCCAGGTGCTCGCGCTGTTCGGGGTTCAGGCTGGTGTCGTCCAGGGCCTGGGCCATGCCCAGCACCCCGTTCATGGGGGTGCGGATCTCGTGGCTCATGGTGGCCAGGAACTCGTCCTTGGCCTTGTCGGCCAGGCGCGAGCGGGCCAGGGCCACCTCCAGCTCCTGCATCTTGCGCAGCCGGCGCAGCAGGGTCTGGTAGAAGGTCGGCAGCACCATCACCCCCAGCAGCATGCCGAGGCCCACCTCCCGGTGCTCCTGCCAGTAGCCGTTGCCCAGCATCACCGAGCCGAAGCCGATGGTGCCCACGACCTGGGCCCAGGTCAGGAAATGGGCCCCGAAACGGATCCCGTTGCCGATGATGATCCACAGGAAGATGGGGTAGAAGGCCGCCACGTACTTCCCGCCCAGGTGCAGGAAGATCGTCATGATGCCCAGGTCCGCGATCATCGAGGCGTAGCGCCGGCGGGGCCAGCGGTAGGGGTTGCGGCGCACGAACTCGAACCAGGCGATGGAAAAGACCATGTAGGCCACGATGGTGGTCATGCCCCGGGCGAAGATCTCGGTGCCGTAGAGGCCCCGGAAGTACCCCACCACCGGGTACGCCAGCAGGGAGAGCCAGCAGATGGCCAGGCGGGCCCTGCTCTGGGATTTCTCCTCGTCGACGGTTCTGATCTGCGGCATGGGCGAGCGGACCTCACGGAATTCCGGTTTGCGGGTACGGCCGGTCTGCCTTTCTTTTCGGCCCGGTCCGGTCCGGTTGTAGGAAAAAAAGCCCTAAACCTTGACACCGCCGGGCCCTCCGTATAATATTCCCCGTTCACAGCGGCAGCCGTTCCAGGCTGCCGTGGTGTCTGAATGCGTGCAGACACAGCGTATTGTCATGTCCTGCGCCACTCAAGTCGAGTTCCGCCAAGGACTTAAGATTGCAGGAGACCGTAAGTTGCCGACACTCAGCCAGCTGGTGCGCAAGGGTCGGAAACCCCCGACCAAGAAGAGCAAGTGCCCTGCCCTGCAGTCCTGCCCCCAGCGCAAGGGCGTGTGCACCCGCGTGTACACCCAGACGCCCAAGAAGCCCAACTCGGCGCTGCGGAAGATCGCCCGCGTGCGGCTGACCAACGGCATCGAAGTGACCGCCTACATCCCGGGCGAGGGCCACAACCTGCAGGAGCACAGCATCGTGCTGGTGCGCGGCGGCCGCGTGAAGGATCTGCCGGGCGTGCGCTACCACATCGTCCGCGGCACCCAGGACGCCTCCGGGCGTCGATACCCGGCGCCAGGGCCGGTCCAAGTACGGGGCCAAGCGGCCCAAGAGCTAGCGCGCGCCCCTTCGGCGCCGTCAAACAGTGATTCCGCCGGCCAGTCCGGTGCATTCGGCGGGGATCCCGCCCAGGAGAGTAGAAAGACATGTCGAGACGCAGGTCCCCCGAGAAGCGTGAACTCGCCGCCGATCCCCGTTACGGTGACGTCATGGTGACCAAGTTCATCAACTACTGCATGAGCGACGGCAAGCGCAGCGTCTCGGAGCGGGCCTTCTACTCGGCCCTGGACTCGATCAAGGACAAGAGCGGCCAGGAGGGCATCGACGTCTTCCGCTCCGCCCTGAACAACGTCAAGCCCAGCGTCGAAGTGAAATCCCGGCGCATCGGCGGTGCCACCTACCAGGTGCCCGTCGAGGTCCGGGCCGAACGGCGGACCCAGCTGGCCATGCGCTGGCTGATCGGTTTCGCCCGCAGCCGCCCGGAGCATACGTTCGCCGAACGTCTGGCGGCCGAGCTCCTGATGGCGAGCAAGAACGAAGGACCGTCTATCAAGAAGCGCGAAGACACTCACCGAATGGCTGAAGCGAACCGTGCGTTCGCCCACTGCCGCTGGTAAGGGTCCCTCTCGTTCTCGTCAGCAAGCGCTCGATCAGCGTGAACGGATCACACAACCGAATAGCCTGATAACGTCCCGCGAACGGAATCCTTTGGGACTAGAGGCAATGGAGACGTACTGCCCGTGCAAGGGTCAAGTGCGCGTTGTTTGTCTGGGCTTGTCGTTCCCGGCCGTCGGAGGGCCGGGCAGCCCCTGGAACTGGAGATCGGTGGTGGCTCGCGAAGTCGCACTCGAAACGATCCGGAACATCGGGATCATGGCTCACATCGACGCCGGCAAGACGACGACGACTGAGCGGATCCTGTACTACACCGGGCGCGTCCACCGCCCCGGCGACGTCGACGACGGCGCCACCCAGATGGACTACATGGAGCAGGAGCGCGAACGCGGCATCACGATCACGTCGGCCGCCACCACCTGCGCCTGGCGCGAGCACCGGGTCAACATCATCGACACCCCGGGCCACGTGGACTTCACCGCCGAGGTGGAGCGCAGCCTGCGGGTGCTCGACGGGGCCGTGGCGGTCTTCTGCGGCGTGGGCGGGGTCGAGCCCCAGTCCGAGACGGTCTGGCGGCAGGCCGACCAGTACAACGTGCCCCGCATCGCGTTCATCAACAAGATGGACCGGCTGGGCGCGGACTTCGAGCGCGCGGTCGCGAGCATGGTCGAGCGCCTCGGCGCCCGGCCGGTGCCGGTGAACATTCCCATCGGGGCCGAGGACGCGTTCCGCGGCGTCATCGACCTGCTGGCGATGAACGCCCGGATCTACCACGACGAGGACCTGGGGCGACCTTCGACACGACGGAGATCCCCGCCGCCATGGCCGCGCGCCGCGGCCGCCGCCCGCGCCGCCATGATCGAGGCCCTGGGCGAGGTCGACGAGGAGATCATGGAGCTCTTCGTCGCCGAGCGGAGCCGACGGCCGCGCAGATCCACGCCGCGGTGCGGCGGGCGACGCTGAACGGCCAGCTGGTGCCGGTGCTCTGCGGCTCGGCGCTGAAGAACAAGGGCGTGCAGAAGCTGCTCGACGCCGTGGTGGATTACCTGCCCTCGCCCCTGGATCGGCCCGCGGTCGTGCGGCTTCGACCAGGACGGCGCGACCGGCGTGACCCGGGCCCCGTCCGACGACGAGCCGTTCGCGCCCTGGCCTTCAAGATCCTGGCGGATCCCTTCGCGGGCGCGGCTGGCGTTCCTGCGGGTCTACAGCGGCCACTTCGAGTGCGGGCAAGGTCGCTGCTCAACGTCAAGACCGGCAAGAAGGAGCGGATCCAGCGCCTGCTGCGCATGCACGCCAACAAGCGCGAGGACCTGCCGGAGGCCCGCACCGGCGACATCGTCGCCGCCGTGGGCTTCAAGGAGATCCGCACCGGCGACACGCTGACCGTCGCTCGAGAGCGCCGCTGCTGCTGGACCGATGACGTTCGCCGAACCGGTCATCTACATGGCCATCGAGCCCAGGACGAAGGCCGACCAGGACAAGCTGGTCGACGCCCTGCAGGCGATGACCGACGAGGACCCGACCTTCCACGTGCGGCAAGGACCCGGACAGCGGCCAGACCGGTGATCTGGGGCATGGGCGAGCTGCACCTGGAGATCATCATCGACCGCCTGCAGCGCGAGCACAAGGTGGCCTGCAACGTCGGCCGGCCCCAGGTCGCCTACCGCGAGACGGTCACGCGGGTGGTTTCCCGGCTGAGTACTTCGACGCGAGACCGGCCGGCACGCACGAACTTCGCGCGGGTCGAGCTGACCATCGGCCCCGGCGACTACGGCACCGGCATCGTGTTCGAGAACGGCGCCGGCCGGCTGCAGGTGCCCGGCGAGTTCGTGCCCGTTCGTCGAGAGCTCGGCCCGGCAGGCCTGCGAGACGGGCGTGCTGGCCGGGTACCCCCTGGTCGACCTGGCGATCCGCCTGACCGGCGGCGCCTTCGAGGACGGGCAGTCCACCGAGATGGGCTTCCGCAACGCCACGGTCAACGCCCTCTGGGACGGGGCCAAGGCCGCCGAGCCCGGCGCTCCTGGAGCCGGTCATGACGGTGGAGATCACGGTGCCGACCGACTTACACGGGCGAGGTCACCGGCAACTCAATGCCCGGCGCGGCCGGGTCACCGGCATCGAGCCGCGGCGCGACGTGCAGGTCGTGCACGCCGACGTGCCCCTGGTCGAGATGTTCGGTTACGCCACGCAGCTGCGGTCGCTGACCCAGGGACGGGGCGTGTTCAGCGATGCAGTTGGCACGTTACGAGAAGGTGCCGGGACAAGATCGCCGCGGAACATCACGCGGCTTTACGCAGGGGCCTGAGGCCGCGCCGGTCCGATAGCCTCGAGGAGGTAGCCGCAAATGGCACGCGCAAAATTCGAACGGACGAAGGATCACGTGAACGTGGGCACGATCGGCCACGTGGACCACGGCAAGACGACGCTGACGGCGGCGATCACGGAGATCCTCTCGAAGATCGGACTGGCGGAGTACATGCCGTTCGACAAGATCGACAAGGCGCCGGAGGAGCGCGAGCGCGGCATCACGATCGCGACCGCCCACGTGGAGTACCAGAGCAAGACGCGGCACTACGCGCACGTCGACTGCCCGGGCCACGCCGACTACGTGAAGAACATGATCACGGGCGCGGCGCAGATGGACGGCGCGGTGCTGGTGGTGTCGGCGGCCGACGGCCCGATGCCCCAGACGCGCGAGCACATCCTGCTGGCCCGCCAGGTGGGCGTGCCGTACATCATCGTCTTCCTGAACAAGGTGGACATGGTGGACGACGAGGAGCTGCTGGACCTGGTGGAGCTGGAGGTCCGCGAGCTGCTGGACCAGTACGAGTTCCCCGGCGACGAGACGCCGATCATCCGCGGCTCGGCGCTGAAGGCGCTGGAGAGCGGCGACGCCGACAGCCCCGAGGCCAAGTGCATCTTCGAGCTGATGGACGCGCTGGACAGCTACATCCCGCTGCCGGAGCGCGCAGCTGGACAAGCCGTTCCTGATGCCGGTGGAGGACGTGTTCTCGATCTCGGGCCGCGGCACGGTGGCGACCGGTCGTATCGAGCGCGGCATCGTCAAGACGGGCGAGAAGATCGAGCTGGTGGGCATCCGCGACACGCAGAGCACGGTGTGCACGGGCGTGGAGATGTTCCGCAAGATCCTGGACGAGGGTCGTGCCGGCGACAACGTGGGCCTGCTGCTGCGCGGCATGAAGAAGGAAGACGTGGAGCGCGGCATGGTGATCTGCAAGCCGGGCTCGGTGACGCCCGCACACGAAGTTCGAGGGCGAGGTCTACATCCTGACGAAGGAGGAGGGCGGCCGTCACACGCCGTTCTTCACGGGCTACCGTCCGCAGTTCTACTTCCGGACGACGGACGTGACGGGCAACGCCCACCTGCCCGAGGGCGTGGAGATGGTGATGCCGGGCGACAACATCAAGGTGACGGTCGAGCTGATCACGCCGATCGCGATGGAAGAGGGCCTGCGCTTCGCCATCCGCGAGGGCGGCCGTACCGTGGGCGCCGGCGTCGTGGCCAAGATCCTGGCCTAGAACGAGTTCCGGGCGGGGGCACGCGGTCCCCGCCCCACCAGTGGCAGAGCAGGACCCCCGCGGGGGCATGGCGGACGGTGAGCAGGCGCCGGGCCCGGACCCGACGACGCTGGAGTAGCCATCGCGAAGGAGAACAGACGTGGCTCGACAGAAGATCAAGATCAGGCTGAGGGCCTACGAGGCGGCGGTGCTCGACCGCTCGGCCGAGATGATCGTGGCGACCGCCCTGAAGACCGGGCGCGCTGGTGCGGGGGCCGATTCCCCTGCCCACCCGGAAGTCCATCTACACCGTCCTGCGCTCGCCGCACGTCGACAAGAAGTCGCGGGAGCAGTTCGAGATGCGGATCCACAAGCGGCTGATCGAGATCGAGAACTCGACCCCGCAGACGACGGAATTCCTCAAGAAGCTGACCCTCCCGGCCAGCGTCGATGTCGAGATCAAGGTCTGAAGCCGCACTGAGGCGGTTGCAAGGGAGCGAACGAGAATGATCGGACTGATCGGCAAGAAACTCGGCATGACCCGCCGCTTCCAGGAGGACGGGCGCAGCGTGCCCGTCACGGTCATCGAGGCCGGGCCCCTGCGTCGTCACGCAGGTCAAGCACGAGCAGAACGACGGGTACAGCGCCGTGCAGATCGGCTTCGGCGCCAAGAAGCCCAAGAACACGCCCCTGCCCATGCAGGGACACTTCCGCAAGGCCGGCACCGACCCTCTGCGGACCGTGGTGCGAATTCCGGATGGACGGCGGTCACGAGTTCAAGCTGGGTGACACCCTGAACGTGGGTGTCCTGGCCGAGATCACGACCGTCGACGTGACCGGCACCACCAAGGGCCGCGGCTTCCCGGCGCCATCAAGCGTCACGGCCAACACCGCGGCCCCGACGCCCACGGCTCGAAGAACGTGCGCATGATGGGCTCGATCGGTATGCACACCTTCCCGGGGCGCGTGCTGCCGGGCAAGGACATGCCGGGCCAGTCGGCAACAAGCAGGAGACGAAGAAGAACCTGAAGGTCGTCGCCGTCGACCAGGAGCGGAATCTGATCCTGGTACGGGCAGTGTCCCGGGCCACAAGAACGGTATCGTTTTCATCCGGCCCAGCCGGTAACCCCCAGGCGGGTCCGGCAGGACCGAAACGGAACGAGGTAGGAAATGGCAACGGCGAAACTCTACAACGGTGCGGGTCAGGAGCAGGGAACGGTGGAACTTCCCGCCTCCCTGTTCGCGCAGCCCGTGCACCGGCAGGCCCTCTACGAGGCCGTGCGCTGCTACCTGGCCAACCAGCGCCAGGGCACGCACGACACCAAGACGCGGGGCGAGGTGGCCTATTCCACCGCCAAGCTGTACC
Source organism: Candidatus Krumholzibacteriia bacterium (assembly GCA_963848505.1). Taxonomy (GTDB): domain Bacteria; phylum Krumholzibacteriota; class Krumholzibacteriia; order LZORAL124-64-63; family LZORAL124-64-63; genus JACZKN01. The sequence goes on from CAWKEB010000003.1 coordinate 304,813, forward strand.
GCCAGAAGGGCACGGGCCGCGCCCGCGCCGGTTCGGCGGGCAGCCCCACGCGCGTGGGCGGCGGCGTGGCCTTCGGGCCGCACCCCCGCGACTACAGCTACAAGCTGCCGCGCAAGATCAAGCGGGTCGCCCTCAAGAGCGCCCTCAGTGACCGGGCCGGCGCCGAGCGGGTCAACGTGATCGAGGACCTCGAGCTGGCCAAGCCGCAGACCAGGGCCGTGGCCGGCATGCTCGCGGCCATGAAGCTGCCCGGCCGGCACACCCTGCTGGTGCTGCCCACAGACGGCGACGCCCTCTGGCAGTCGGCGCGCAACATCAAGGGCGTCCGCGTGCTGCGCTCCCACGAGCTCAACGCCTACACGATCCTGTGGGCCGACAACCTGGTCTTCACCCGGCGGCCCTGGCCGGCGCCGAGGAGGTGTTCGGATCGTGAAGGACCTGAGCAAAGTCATCGTGCGGCCCCTGATCACCGAGCAGGGTGCGCTCATGCGGGAGCAGCACAACCAGTACGCGTTCGAGGTCGCCCCCGAGGCCAACAAGCACGAGATCAAGCAGGCCGTCGAGCAGTTCTTCGGCGTCAAGGTCACCCAGGTGCGGACCATGAACTACCGCGGCAAGATCAAGCGGATGGGCCGGCACGAGGGCAAGCGTGCGGACTGGAAGAAGGCGGTCGTCACCCTCGCGCAGGGCGAGACGATCGATCTGTTCGAGATCGTCTAGCGATCCGTCAGCTATAGCCGCGGCCCCGGACGTTCCGGGCGCCGGGCTGCAAAGACGCCCGAGCGTCGCCCCCGGGGGCGACCCGGCAAGGGAGAGAACGGAATGGCAATCAGGAAACTCAAGCCCGTGACGCCGACCCAGCGGTTCCGGACCGTCGCGGACTTCAGCGAGATCACGCGCAGCACGCCCGAGAAGTCGCTGCTCGAGCCGCTCAAGAAGACCGGCGGCCGCAACAACAACGGCCGCATCACGGTGCGGCACCAGGGCGGCGGCCACAAGCGCCGCTACCGCAAGATCGATTTCAAGCGCAACAAGCACGACGTGCCGGCCAAGGTGTTCAGCATCGAGTACGATCCGAACCGGAGCGCGCGCATCGCCCTGCTGCACTACCTGGACGGCGAGAAGCGCTACATCATCTGGCCCAAGGGCCTCAAGGTGGGCGACACCGTCGTCTCGGGCGAGACCGCGGCCTACAACGCCGGCAACGCCCTGCCGCTGGAGCGGATCCCGCTGGGCACGCTGGTGCACAACATCGAGATGAACATCGGCAAGGGCGGCCAGCTGGCGCGCAGCGCCGGCTCCTTCGCCCAGGTCATGGCCAAGGAGGGCGAGTACGTCACCCTGCGCCTGCCCAGCGGCGAGGTGCGCATGGTGCACAAGCGCTGCTACGCGACCATCGGCGAGGTCGGCAACGCCGAGCACGAGAACGTGGTCAGCGGCAAGGCCGGCCGCTCCCGCTGGCTGGGCGTCCGGCCGACGGTGCGCGGCGTGGCCATGAACCCGGTCGACCACCCGCACGGCGGCGGCGAGGGTCGCACCAGCGGCGGTCGCCACCCGGTGACGCCCTGGGGCAAGCCGACCAAGGGTGACAAGACGCGCAAGAAGCAGCCGTCGGACAACTTCATCGTGCGCCGCCGCAAGGCGAAGTAGTGACCGGTGACCGCCGCGGCGCGTGAGCGCGGCGGCCGCAACGGAGGAAACGAAGAACATGGCGAGATGCGATCAAGAAGGGGCCGTTCATCGACGACGTCCCTGGTCGAAGAAGGTCGCGACCCTGAACGGCTCGGGCGAGCAAGCGGGTCGTCAAGACCTGGTCGCGCCGCTCGACGATCGTGCCCGAGTTCCTCGGCCACACGATCGCGGTGCACAACGGCAAGCAGTTCGTGCCGGTGTACGTCCAGGAGAACATGGTTGGGCCACAAGCTCGGCGAGTTCGCGCCGACGCGGACGTACCGGGGCCACACCAGCAAGAAGAAGAAGTAACCTGCCGCGGAGGTTGTCGAGATGGAGGCACGTGCCGTCTCCCGCTACATCCGGATCTCGCCGCGCAAGGCCCGGCTGGTCGCCGACCTGATCCGCGGCAAGAACGTCGACGAGGCCCTGGGCATCCTGGCCCTGACGCCGAAGAAGGCTTCGCCGTCCTGCGCAAGACCATGCTCTCGGCCGCCGCCAACGTCCGCATCCGGACCGACGGGCGACGCGCGGCTCAAGAACGAGGATCTCCTGGTCAAGGAGATCCTGATCGACGAGGGCCCGACGATGAAGCGGATCCGTCCGCGCGCCCAGGGCCGGGCCTACCGCATCATCAAGCGGACGGCCCACATCGAGGTCACGGTCGAGGGCGGCGTCTAGACGCCTCGCCCCCCTGCTGCAGCGCGGTCCGCGGGGCCGCACCGGGATGGACGCCGCACCGCCACCGGCGGGTACGGCAAAGGAAGGAAGACCATGGGTCAGAAGACACATCCGATCGGGTTCCGGCTGGGAATCATCAAGGACTGGAACGCCAGCTGGTTCACCGAGAAGCATTTCGCCGACTGGCTGAACGAGGACCTGCTGCTGCGCAAGTACATCATGGCCCGCGTCGGCGCTGCCGGCGTCGAGTCGATGAAGATCAAGCGCTTCCGCGAGAAGGTCAACATCGTGGTCGCCACCAGCCGCCCCGGCGTGGTCATCGGCAAGAAGGGCACAGAAGGCCGACCAGCTGCGCGCCGAGCTGCAGAAGATGATCGGCAAGAACGTCAAGCTGGACGTCGAAGAGGTCAAGAAGCCCGAGCTGAGCGCGCCGCTGGTCGCCGACCACATCGCCGTGCAGCTCGAGGGCCGCGTCTCCTTCCGCCGGGCCATGAAGAAGTCCATCGCCACGGCGATGCGCATGGGCGCCAAGGGCATCAAGATCCGCTGCGCCGGCCGGCTCGGCGGCGCCGAGATGTCCCGGGTCGAGACCTACCACGACGGCAGTGTGCCCCTGCACACGCTGCGCGCGGACATCGACTACGGCACGGCCACCGCGCGCACCCAGTACGGGGCGATCGGGGTGAAGGTCTGGATCTGCAAGGGCGAGATCTTCCCGGCCGAGTTCAAGGAGCAGCAGCGCAAGCAGGTGGTCGAGCAGCGGGCCTAGTCAGCCAAGCCCGGCCCCCGGGCGACCGGAAGCTCATGAGATCCAGGTCCGGCGCCGCGGCGCGGACCGAGCGAAGAGGACGACGAACCATGTTGATGCCGAAGCGCACGAAGTTCAGGAAGATGATGAAGGGTCGCCGCAAGGGTCTGGCCTGGCGCGGTGCCACCATCGCCTTCGGTGACTACGGCCTGCAGGCCCTGGACAACGGCTGGATCACCAGCCGCCAGATCGAGGCCACGCGTATTGCCATCACCCGCCACATGAAGCGCGTGGGCCAGGTGTGGATCCGGGTCTTCCCGGACAAGCCGATCACCCTCAAGCCCGCCGAGACCCGCATGGGCAAGGGCAAGGGCGCCCCGGAGTACTGGGTGGCCGTGGTCAAGCCGGGCCGGATCCTGTTCGAGATCAACGGCGTGGACCACGACCCTGGCCAAGGAGGCCCTCGGCCTGGGCGCGGCCAAGCTGCCGTTCAAGACGCGCATCGTCAGCCGTCAGGGAGAGTAGAGCGATGAAGAAAGCCCATGATCTGCGCGACCTGCCCCTCGAGGAGCTCGAGAGCCTTGAGCGGGAGAAGGCCGAGGAGCTGATGAACCTGAAGATTCAGCTCAAGATGCGCCAGCTGGACAACCCGCTCCAGGTGCGCCACATGCGCCGTGAGATCGCGGTTCTCAAGACGGTGATCACCCAGAAGAAGAGCGCCGTCTAGGCGTCGGCAAGGTCCGATCGGCCGCGTCCGTCGCGACCAGGGAGAAGAAGAAGATGGCCAATACCGAGAGAAACCTGAGCGCCGTGCGCATCGGCGAAGTCGTGTCCGACAAGATGAACCAGACCGTGGTCGTCAAGGTCAGCCGCCGCTTCCCGCACCCGCTGTACAAGCGGATCATCACCCGCACGGCCAAGCTCGTCGCCCACGACGAGACCAACGAGTGCAAGGTCGGCGACATCGTGAAGGTCATGGCGACCCGTCCCATCTCCAAGACCAAGCGCTGGCGGGTCGCGGAGATCGTCGAACGGGCCAAGTAGCCCGGAGGTATGGTGCAATGATTCAGGAACAGACAAGACTCACGGTCGCGGACAACTCGGGCGCGAAGATCGTCATGTGCTTCCGCGTGCTCGGCGGCAGCAACCGCCGCTACGCCCGCGTCGGCGACATCATCGTCGCTTCGGTCAAGTCGGCCATTCCCAACGGCAACGTGAAGAAGGGCCAGGTCGTCAAGTGCGTGATCGTGCGCACGCGCAAGGAGATCGGCCGCAAGGACGGCATCGTACATCCGCTTCAGCGACAACGCCGCGGTGATCATCCAGGAAGACGGCGAGAATCCGGTGGGCACGCGCATCTTCGGGCCGGTGGCGCGCGAACTGCGCGACAAGAAGTTCATGAAGATCGTCTCGCTGGCGCCGGAGGTCCTGTGATGCGGATCAAGAAGAACGACGTGGTCCGCGTGATGTCCGGCAACGACAGGGGCAAGGAGGGCAAGGTCCTCAAGGTGTTCCCCGACACGGGCCGCATCATCGTGGAGAAGGTCAACCTGATCAAGCGGCACACCAAGGCGCAGCCGTGATGTTCCCCAGGGCGGGATCATCGAGAAGGAAGGCCCGATCAATGCTTCGAACGTGATGCTGGTCTGCCCCAATACGGGCAAGCCGACCCGCATCGGCAAGGAAATCCTGTCCGACGGCAGCCGCGCTCGCACGAGCAAGAAGAGCGGCGAAATGCTGAACGACTGACATGGTCAGCGGAGGAAAGACAATGGCTGCTGCCAAGCCCAGCATGAAGGCCAGGTACGAGGACGAGGTTGTCTCGGCCCTGCGGGAGAAGTTCGGTTACACGAGCCCCATGCAGACCCCGAAGCCGGTGAAGGTCGTGATCAACATGGGACTGGGGAAGGCCACCCAGAACCCCAAGATCCTGGAGACCGCGCTGGTCGACCTGGAGACGATCACCGGACAGAAGGCGGTCAAGACCAGGGCCCGCAAGTCGATCTCGAACTTCAAGCTCCGCGAGGGCATGCATATCGGCGCCGCCGTCACCCTGCGTGACCGCCGGATGTGGGAGTTCCTGGACCGGTTCATCAACGTGGCGTTGCCCCGCATCCGCGACTTCCGCGGCGTGCCGCCGCGCCTGAGCGGGTCGCGGCGACTACACCCTGGGCCTGAAGGACCAGCTGATCTTCCCGGAGATCGACTACGACAAGGTCGATGAGCCCCGGGGCATGAACATCACGATCGTGACCACGGCGACGAACGACGAAGAAGGCCGGGAACTGCTCAAGCTGCTCGGCATGCCGTTCCGGCGATAAGGAGGAGTGAATCTTGGCCAGGAAATCGTTGATCGCCAAGGCCCAGCGCAAGCCCAAGTTCAAGGTGAGGGCCTACAACCGGTGCCGTCGCTGCGGCCGGTCCCGGGCCTTCATCCGCAAATTCGGCATCTGCCGACTGTGTTTCCGGCAGCTCGCCCTGCAACGGCGACATCCCGGGCGTCACCAAGGCCAGCTGGTAGAGCGAACAGGAGCGAATGCAATGAGCATGACCGATCCCATTGCGGATATGCTGACCCGCATCCGGAACGCCACCACGGCGGGCCACCGCAGGGTCGAGATGCCCGCTTCGAACCAGAAGCGGGCCATGGCCGAGCTGCTGATCAAGCAGGGCTATGTGGAGAAGTTCGAGTTCATCCAGGACGACGCGCAGGGCACCCTGCGCCTGTTCCTGAAGTACTACACGCGGGACGGCCGCCGGGTCGGCGTGATCGAGGGGATCCGGCGGGTCAGCCGCCCGGGTCGGCGGATCTTCGCCGGCAAGGAAAACATTCCCAAGGTCTGCGGCGGCTACGGGATCAGCATCCTGTCCACCAACCAGGGGATCCTGACGGGGCACCAGTGCCGGATGCGTGGCATCGGCGGCGAAGTGCTCTGCGAGGTCTGGTAAGCAGCGTCCGACAGGACCGGTTTTTAGGCAAGGAGCAGAACGATGTCGCGCATTGGCAACAACCCGATCGCCCTGCCCTCCGGGGTGACCGTCACGATCGACGGCACGACCTCGGTGGTCAAGGGACCCAAGGGTGAACACCGGCAGCACGTCCCGGCGGGCCTGGCCATCGAGGCCAAGGACGGGACCCTGCGCATCACCCGACCCGACGATTCCAAGACCATGAAGGCGCGGCACGGCCTGGTGCGCGCCCTGATCGCCAACCAGGTCACGGGGGTGACCACGGGCTTCCAGAAGAAGCTGGAGATCATCGGCGTCGGCTACCGTGCCGCGGTCAAGGGCAAGGTGCTGGACCTGCAGCTGCAGTTCAGCCACCCCGTGGAGTACCCGATCCCCGCGGACATCAAGATCACCTGCCCGGACCAGACGCACATCGATGGTCGAGGGCGTCGACAAGCAGCGCGTCGGCCAGGTCGCGGCCGAGATCCGCGCTTATCGCAAGCCCGAGCCGTACAAGGGCAAGGGCATCCGTTACGAGGGCGAGGAAATCGTCCGCAAGGCCGGCAAGGCGGCGGGCAAGTAGGCCGCCGGGCCGGGAGGTGACGTCCAGATGATCAGATGTCAGCAAAAAGCGGCGTGATGCGCGGATGCGAAGCGGAAGACCAGCGTGCGCAAGAAGCTGTCACGGCACGGCCGCGCGCCCTCGCGTCAGCGTGTTCCGCAGCCACAAGAACATCTACGCCCAGGTGATCGACGACGACCAGGGCCGCACCCTGCTGTCCTTCGACGGCCGGAAGGGCGGCGAGGGCGAGATCCCCGAGGGCATCGGCGGCAAGTGCGCCGCGGCCTACCTGGTCGGACGCGGCCTGGCCGGGATGGCCAAGGAGAAGGGGATCACCGCCGTGGTCTTCGACCGCAACGGCTACCTCTACCACGGGCGTGTCGCCGCCCTGGCCCGCGGGCTCAGGGACGGCGGAATCGAAGTCTAGGACCCGACCGGCCTCAGGCCGGTGGAATCAGGAGCAAGGCAGATGGCGGATTTCACGAACAACAACTCGGGCGGCCCCGGCGGCCGCGGGCGCGGTCCTGGCGGTCCTGGCGGTCCCGGCGGTCCCGGCGGGCGCGGTCCCGGCGGCCCCGGCGGACGCGGACCCGGTGGTCCCGGCGGGCGCGGTCCCGGCGGTCCCGGCGGGCGCGGTCCCGGCGGTCCCGGCGGGCGTGGCCCCGGCGGTCCTGGCGGACGCGGTCCCGGCGGTCCCGGCGGACCGGGCGGACGCGGGCGTGACGGTCGCGACTCGCGCGATTCGGGCAGCGACATGCACGAGAACGTGATCAACATCAACCGCGTGGCCAAGGTGGTCAAGGGCGGCCGGCGCTTCAGCTTCAGCGCCATCGTGGCCGTCGGCGACGGCAAGGGCAAGGTCGGCGTGGCGATGGGCAAGGCCAACGAGATCGCCGACGCCATCCGCAAGGGCGGCGAGGGCGCGCGCAACGCGCAGGTCACCGTGCCGATGCTCGGCGAGACGATCCCCTACCAGGTGATCGGCCGCTTCGGCGCCAGCCGCGTGCTGCTCAAGCCCGCCAGCCCCGGTACCGGCGTGATCGCCGCCGGCGGCGTGCGCGCCATCCTCGAGGCCGCGGGGGTCAAGAACATCCTGACCAAGCAGCTGGGCTCGCGCAACCCGAACAACGTGGTCAAGGCCACCATGGACGGGCTCAAGCAGCTGCGCACCGTGGAGCAGATCGCCGCCAAGCGCGGCCTGTCCGTCCCCGAGGTCCTGGGCTTCGACAAGAAAGTGACGGGGAACGATGAGTGACACCAAGCTGAGGATCCGGCAGGTCAAGAGCGTGATCGGGCGGCCGCAGAAGCACCGCCTGGTGATCGAATCGCTCGGCCTCAAGCGCAACCAGACCGAGGTCATCCATGACGACACCCCCGCCATCCGCGGCATGGTGTTCAAGGTCCGCCACCTCGTGACGGTGGAAGAGGTTAAGTAGCAATGCTCAAGCTGAACAACCTGGGGGCGCCCAAGGGCGCCAACCGCGACAAGAAGCGGCGTGGCCGCGGCACCGGCTCCGGCCAGGGCAAGACCGGCGGCCGGGGGCACAAGGGCCAGAAGGCCCGCTCCGGCGGCGGCATCCCGGCCTGGTTCGAGGGCGGCCAGATGCCCCTGAACCGGCGTCTGCCCAAGCGCGGTTTCACCAACATCTTCAAGAAGACGTTCCAGCTGGTCAACATCGACGAGCTGGAGGCGGTGTTCGAGACCGGCGCGAAGATCGACGGCGAGGCCCTGGCCAAGGCCGGCCTGGTCAAGTACGTGGACCGGCCGATCAAGCTGCTCGGCCGCGGCAAGGTCGAGAAGTCGCTGCAGATCGAGGTCGCCAAGGCCAGCAAGTCGGCCGTAGCGGCCGTGGAAGCGGCCGGCGGTTCCGTGACCGTCAAGAGCTGACGCGCATCCGGGTCCTAGAGCCAAAGGAAGCTTTGCTTTGAACATCACCGGCAGCTACAAAAGCATGTTCAGGATCCCCGAGCTGAAGCGGCGGATCCTGTTCACCGCGCTCATCCTGCTGGTCTACCGGCTGGGCGGGACACGTCCCCACGCCGGGGATCAACCGCGCGGCCCTGCAGCAGTTCTTCGACGCCCAGTCGGGGTCCCTGATGGGCCTGTACGACATGTTCTCGGGCGGCAACCTGAGCAACGCCACCATCTTCGCCCTGGGCATCATGCCCTACATCAGCGCCTCCATCATCTTCCAGCTGCTGCAGGCGGTCGTACCCTTCTTCGAGAAGCTGGCCAAGGAAGGCGAGGAGGGCCGCAAGAAGATCACCCAGTACACGCGCCTGGCCACGGTCGCGCTGGCCATGATCCAGTCCTTCGGCATGGCCGCGGGCCTGGAGCAGATGGGCGGCATCGTCTCGGCCCCGGGCCTGGGCTTCAAGCTGCTGACCATGCTGACCCTGACCGCGGGCACCGTGTTCGTGATGTGGCTGGGCGAGCAGATCACCGAGCGGGGCATCGGCAACGGCATCTCGCTGATCATCTTCATCGGCATCGTGGCGCGCTACCCGACCGACATCCTCAACACCGGCCAGCAGCTGGCCAGCGGCGACATGCACGTGGTCAAGGCGCTGATCATCGCGATCTTCATGCTCTTCGTGATCGCGGGCATCATCGCCATCACCCAGGGCCAGCGCAAGATCCCGGTCCAGTACGCCAAGAAGATCGTGGGGCGGCGCGTCTACGGCGGCGCCAACACCCACATCCCGCTGAAGGTCAACACCGCCGGCGTGATCCCCATCATCTTCGCCCAGTCGATCATCATGTTCCCGGCGACCCTGGGCCAGATGTTCCCGGACGCGGGCTTCCTGGCCGCCGTCAGCCGGGCCTTCGCCCCGCCCCAGCCGCTGTACGTGCTGGTCTATTCGGCGCTGATCATCCTGTTCGCCTACTTCTACACCGCGGTGATCCTCAACCCGGTCGACCTGGCGGACAACATGAAGAAGAACAGCGGCTTCATCCCGGGCGTGCGTCCGGGCAAGAAGACCGCCGAGTACATCGACCGGGTGCTGACCCGGGTCACCCTGCCGGGAGCGATCTTCCTCGCGGTGATCGCCGTCCTGCCGGACCTGATGATCTCGATCCTGAAGGTTCCGTTCTATTTCGGCGGCACCGGCCTGCTGATCGTCGTGGGCGTGGCCCTCGACACTCTGCAGCAGATCGAGTCGCACCTCGTTATGAGGCACTACGACGGCTTCATGACCAAGGGACGGCTGCGGGCCCGGAGGTAGTCGGCGCGTGAACATCGTCATCATGGGACCTCCGGGTGTCGGCAAGGGCACCCAGGCGGAGGGGATCCTGACCGGGCAGGGCCTGGTGCACATCGCCACCGGCGGCATCCTGCGCCAGGCGGTGCACGACGGCACGGAGCTCGGCCGGAAGATCGCGACCATGATGGCGGCGGGAGAACTGGTGCCGGACGACCTGATGATGGAGATCATCAGGGGCCGGCTGCAGGATCCGGCGGCCCAGGGCGGCTGGCTCCTGGACGGCTTCCCGCGCACGGCGCGCCAGGCCGACGGCCTGCTGGAGCTGCTGGCGGAGATCGGCGCGAAGATCGACCGGGTGGTGGTCCTGGACGCCCCCGACGACGTGATCCTGCAGCGTCTGGGCGGGCGCCTGACCTGCCGCAACTGCGGGCACGTCACGAGTGCCCACAAGTCCTTCGGGGCGCCCAAGTTCTGCTCGGTGTGCGGCAAGAACGAGCTGCACACGCGGGTCGACGACAAGGAAGAGACGATCCTGCACCGCCTGGAGGTGTTCCGGGCCAGGACCTGGCCGGCCGCCGAGCGGCTGGGATTGAAGTACAAGCTGGCGAAGATCGACGGCCGGGGCACCCCGGAAGAGGTCAAGCAGAGGATTGCGCGTGTCCTTGAATAGGCAGAACATCAAGCTGAAGTCGGCCGATCAGGTTGACAAAATGCAGGCCAGCGCCGACATTCTGGCTTCTGTCTTCCTCGAGGTGCGCAAGCTGGTGGAGCCCGGAGTGACCACCGGCGAGCTGGACAGCGCCATCGAAGCCATGATCCGGGAGGCCGGCTGCGTGCCCTCTTTCAAGGGCTACCACGGGTTCCCGGCGTCTGCCTGCATTTCGGTCAACGAGGAAGTCGTCCACGGCATCCCCGGCGAGCGGGAGCTCCGCGAGGGGGACATCGTCGGCATCGACATCGGGCTGATCAGGGACGGCTGGCACGCGGACAGCGCCGAGACGCTGCCGGTGGGCCGGATCGACGACGAGGCGGCCAGGCTGCTGCGGGTGACGCAGGAGTGCCTCGAGCGCGGCATCGCCGCCATCGAGCCGGGCAAACGCCTCTCGGTGGTGGGCACGGCGGTCGAGGAGCACGCCCGCGGGAACGGATTCTCCGTGGTGGAGTCGCTGGTGGGGCACGGCATCGGGCGGGACCTGCACGAGGATCCGCAGGTCCCGAACTTCCGCTGCTACACCATGCCCGATCCGGTCATGGAGGAGGGCCTGGTCATCGCCATCGAGCCGATGATCAATGCCGGGACGAAGCGGGTGGTCACCGCGCGGGACGAGTGGACGATCGTGACGGCGGACCGGGGCCTGTCGGCCCACTTCGAGCACACGGTGGCCGTCACCGCCGAAGGACCCCGGGTCCTGACCAGGCGCGGCTCCGGCGTCGCGGCGTTCTAGAACGAGCGGAGGCTCAACGCTTATGGCGAAGGAAGAAGGAATCAGCGTAGAGGGGACCGTCGTCGAGGCGCTGCCCAACGCGATGTTCCGGGTCGAGTTGGAGAACAAGCACGTCGTGCTGGCGCACGTGTCGGGGAAGATGCGCATGCACTTCATCCGCATCCTGCCCGGCGACAAGGTGACGGTCGAGCTGTCCCCGTACGACCTGACGCGGGGCCGCATCACCTACCGCTACAAGTAGAGAGGATCGGCGCGGGTCCGCGGGCGGAGCGCCGACGGGAGGCATCACGATGAAGGTTCGCAGTTCGGTGAAGAAGATCTGCCCGAAGTGCAAGGTCATCCGACGCAAGGGCGTCGTGCGGGTGATCTGCGTGACTCGACGCCATAACCAGCGCCAGGGCTGAGTCCGGGCGGAGACGGTCGTGACGGGCGCCCAGGCGTCCCGGCAGCGGCCAGGGAAGCAAGAAAGGAGCCATAGTGGCACGCATCGCCGGTGTGGATATTCCTAGCAACAAGAGGATCTCGACTTCGTTGACCTACATCTACGGCATCGGTGAGCACCGGGCCGTGGAGATCTGCGGCAAGGCGAAGATCGACCCGGAGACCAAGACGCGCGACCTCACCGAGGAACAGACGCGTTCGATCATCGGCATCCTCGACAAGGAATACCAGGTCGAAGGTACCCTGCGTACCGAAGTCGCGATGAACATCCAGCGGTTGATGGACATCGGATGCTATCGCGGGCTGAGGCACCGGCGCAAGCTGCCGTGCCGCGGTCAGAACACCAAGAACAATGCCCGCACCCGTAAGGGCCCCAAGGCCCGTCCCGGCGGCAAGAAGAAGTAGCCCCGTCGGGTACTCAGGAGGTTTGAAGTGGCGACTGCCAAGGACAAGCGGGTCAAGGGGCGCAAGGCCAAGAAGAAGAAGCTGGACTCGGTGGGCGTGGCCCACGTGAAGTCGAGCTTCAACAACACCCTGATCACGATCACCGATCTGCAGGGGAACGCGATCACCTGGTCCAGCGGCGGCCACCAGGGCCGTTACAAGGGCAGCCGCAAGAGCACCGCGTTCGCCGCCCAGCTGGCCGCGCGCTTCTGCGCGCAGGAGGTCATCTCCAGCGGGATGCGCAAGGTCGAGGTCTGGGTCAAGGGCCCGGGCTCGGGCCGCGAGGCCGCGATCCGCAGCCTGAAGGCCGAGGGCCTGGAAGTGACCCGGATCAAGGACTGCACCGCGATCCCGCACAACGGCTGCCGGCCCAAGAAACGTCGTCGGCTGTAGTTTCCAAACGATTGGCCGCGCGGGGCGACAAGGCGCCACCGCGGGCCGGGAGGTTCGATTAATGGCCAGGTACACCGGGGCAAAGTGCAAGCTTTGCCGTCGTGAGGGGATGAAGCTCTTCCTGAAGGGCGAGCGCTGCTACTCCAGCAGCTGTGCCATGGAGCGTCGGCCGTACGGGCCGGGCGAGCATGGCCGTCGCCGCGGGCGTAAACCCTCGGACTACAAACTTCAGCTTCGTGAGAAGCAGAAGGTCCGTGCAATCTACGGGGTCCTCGAACGCCAGTTCCGCCTCTACTTCGCGGAGGCCAACCGCCGCAAGGGCGCCACGGGCGAGAACCTCTTCAATCTCCTGGAGAAACGTCTCGACAACGTCGTCTACCGCATGGGCTTCGCGCCTTCGCGGGCCGCGGCACGTCAGATGATCCGGCACAAGCACGTGCTGGTCACCGGCGATGTCTGCGACATCCCCAGCCGCCAGGTGCGCATCGGCCAGGTCATCTCCGTCCGGGCCAAGAGCCAGAACGTGCCGCAGATCGTGCAGTCCCTCAAGGACAACGCCAAGCGCGATCGCCTGCCGTTCGTCGAGGTGGACGTCAGGAAGCTCGAAGGCCGCCTCATGGCCGAGCCTCAGCTGAGCGATCTGCCCATCCCGATCCAGGAGAACCTGATCGTGGAGCTCTACTCGAAGTAAGACGCTGTCAGAGCGGAAGGGATGGAAGAGAATATGAAGTGGGTCAACATGATGATGCCCGAGGGCGTGAAGGTGAGGCCGGAGTCCCGGACCGAGACCTTCGCGGAGATCGAGATCGCGCCCCTGGAGCGCGGCTTCGGTCACACCCTGGGCAACGCGTTGCGCCGCACCCTGCTTTCCTCGATCCACGGCCAGGGCATCACCGCCGTGCAGATCGAGGGCGTCAAGCACGAGCTGAGCACGATCCCCCACGTGCTGGAGGACGTCACGGATATCGTGCTGAACCTCAAGCAGGTCGTGTTCCGCCTGACGGACGCCCCCGCGCACTGGGCCCGCATCGACGCGACCGGCCCGGGCGTGGTGACCGCCAGCATGATCGAGGGACACCCCGACCTGCAGCTCGCCAACCCGGACCACGTGGTCTGCACGATCACCGAGAAGGGCGATTTCAGCGCGCGGATGTACATCGACGTGGGCCGCAGCTACGTGGACCGCGAATACCACAACGTGCCGGACGAGGTGATCGGCGTCATCCGCATGGACACCAACTACTCGCCGGTGCGCAAGGTCAGCTTCCGGGTCGAGGACACCCGCGTCGGCCAGCGCACCGACTACGACAAGCTGGTGCTGGGCATCACCACCAACGGCGCCGTGCGTGCCGAGGACGCGGTGGGCTTCGCCTCCAAGCTGCTGAAGGACCAGCTGCAGCTCTTCATCAACTTCGACGAGGCGCCGATCGACGCCCAGGAAGTCGAGGTCAACGAGGAGCAGGAGCGCCTGGTCGAGCTGCTGTCGCGCCAGGTGGAGGAGCTCGAGTTGTCGGTCCGTTCGGCCAACTGCCTGAAGTCGGGCCACATCCGCACCCTGCACGACCTGGTCACCAAGTCGGAGCAGGAAATGCTGAAGTTCCGCAACTTCGGCCGCAAGAGCCTCAACGAGATCGCCGAGATCCTGGAGGGCATGAACCTGACCTTCGGGATGAGCTTCGACACCGAGATCGCCGACCGGGTCCGCGAGAAGACCGGCGACTAGCCGGGCAGCCTGCCCGGCGCGCGGCTGCTGCCGCCGCCGGCCGACGGATAAAGGATGGATGATTCATGCGACACAATGTCAGCGGCCGGAAGCTGAACCGCACCCCGGCCCACCGCAAGATGCTGTACCGCAACCTGGTGACCTCGCTGTTCAAGCACGAGCGGATCCAGACGACGGTGCCCAAGGCCAAGGAGGCCCGCATCGTGGCCGAGAAGCTGATCACCTTCGCCAAGAAGGGTGATCTGCACTCGCGCCGCATGGCGGCCCGCAAGGTCAACGAGCCCGAAGTGCTGCAGAAGCTCTTCGCGGAGATCGGTCCCCGCTACGCCGAACGCCCGGGGGGCTACACGCGCATCATGCGCATGGGCCCGCGCCGGGGCGACGCCGCGGAGATCGCGATCCTGGAACTGGTCGACGGCAAGGCCCGCCTCAAGGTCACCGACACCAAGAAGCGCACGCGCGCCCGTCGGGTGCTCGAGGCGCAGGAGAAGGCCGAGGCCCAGGCGGAGCTGCAGGAGGCCCACGACGCCAAGGTCGAGGCCACCGACGACGCCGCAGGCGCGGACGAGGAGAAGAAGGAGGACTAGTCCTCCGCTCGCTGCGCGGCGCCTACGGGGTGGTCCGGCCACAGGCCGGGGCGCCCGACCGAGACCGCCCGTGGTGCTCGTCCCGATCGTGGAACCCCCCGGCTCCGGCCGGGGGGTTCCGTGTGTCCGCCGGATCCGCATCTCCCCGCTTGATCCCCCCGCGCCGATCGCCTAACTTGAACGGAAGTCTCCACGCACCGCGGCGCCCACCCGCGCCGCTTGCCGCCCTTCCCGTGCGGAGGGCCGCCCGACCATTCCCCGGAGGATCGATCCATGCCCGCAAGGACGCTGCAGACCGCCGGCATCACCGGTGTGGGGATGAGCTTTCCCGAGCGCCGCCTGACCAACGCCGACCTCGAGAAGATGGTCGACACCAATGACGCCTGGATCGTCGAGCGCACCGGCATCAAGGAGCGCCGCATCGTGGAGAAGGGGGTCGGCGCCTCCTTCCACGGGGCCAAGGCCGCCGAGCAGGCCCTCGAGCACGCGGGCCTCAAGGCCACGGACATCGACCTGATCATCGTGCCCACGGTGACCCCGGACATGATGTTCCCGGCCACGGCCTGCCTGATCCAGCACATGATCGGCGCCGACAAGGCCTGGGGCTACGACCTGGAGGCCGCCTGCAGCGGCTTCGTCTTCGCCCTGCAGAACGCCCGCGCCCAGGTGGAGTGCGGCTTCGCCAGGCGCGTGCTGGTGATCGGCACCGAGATCATGTCCGCCATCACCGACTACACCGACCGCAACACCTGCATCCTGTTCGGCGACGGCGCCGGCGCGGTGGTGATCGAGGCGATCGCGCCCGAGCGGGTCGGCTTCATCGACGCCATCCTGCGGGTCGACGGCTCGGGCGCGGACCTGCTGAAGATGGACGGCGGCGGCAGCCGCCTGCCGCCCAGCGCCGAGAGCCTGGCCGCCGGCAAGCACTTCATCTTCCAGGAGGGCCGCGAGGTCTACAAGTTCGCGGTCAAGGGCATGGCCAACGTCACGGCCGAGATCGTCGAGAAGAACGGCTTCACCGGCAAGGACGTCGACCTCTTCGTGCCCCACCAGGCCAACCTGCGCATCATCGAGGCCGCCCAGCGCCGGGTCGGCCTGGAGGACCGCCAGGTGGGTGTGACCATCGACCGCTTCGGCAACACCACCAGCGCCAGCATCCCCTCCTGCCTGCGCGTGGCGCTGGAGGAAGGGCGTCTGCACGAAGGCAGCCTGGTGGTGGCCACCAGCTTCGGCGCGGGCTTCACCTGGGGCTCGGTGCTTATGCGCTGGAACGCGCCGCTTTGACCCCGACCGACGGCGACGGAGCCATATGATCGAAGTCAAGGGATTGACGCGCCGCTACGGCGGGAACCTGGCCCTGGACGACGTCTCCTTCGACGTCGCCAAGGGCGAGATCGTCGGCTTCCTGGGCCCCAACGGGGCGGGCAAGTCGACGGCCATGAAGATCCTCACCGGTTCGCTGGCCCCCACCTCCGGCACCGCCACCATCGCCGGCTGCGACCTGCGCAAGGACCCCCTGGCGGTGCGCCGCCGGGTCGGCTTCATGCCCGAACACGTGGTGCTCTACGGCGACCAGAGCGTCGTTTCGCTGCTGCATTTCGTCAGCGAGCTGAAGGGCGTGCCCGCGGCCGTGCAGCCGGACCAGGTGGCCCGCCTGCTGGAGCAGACCGGCCTGGCCGACGTGCGCCACAAGCTGGTCGGCACCCTCAGCCACGGCTACCGCAAGCGGGTGGGCCTGGCCCAGGCCCTGATCGGCGACCCCGAGGTGCTGATCCTGGACGAGCCCACCAGCGGCCTGGACCCCCACCAGATCGTCGGCATCCGCGACCTGATCCGCTCCTTCGGCGGCACCCGCACCGTGCTCTTCAGCAGCCACATCCTGAGCGAGGTGGCCTCGGTCTGCGGGCGCGTGCTGATCCTCGATCGCGGGCGCCTGGTCACCGAGGAGCTGGCCGCGGGCCTGGGCGGCGGCGCCCTGCGCGCCCCCGGCAGCACCGTGGTCCTGTCCTGGGACGGGGACCGCGAGGCCGTGGCCGCGGCCCTGGCCGCCATCGCCGGGGTCGACAACGTGATCATCACCGACCGCGGGGCCGAGGTGC
Source organism: Candidatus Krumholzibacteriia bacterium (assembly GCA_963848505.1). Taxonomy (GTDB): domain Bacteria; phylum Krumholzibacteriota; class Krumholzibacteriia; order LZORAL124-64-63; family LZORAL124-64-63; genus JACZKN01. The sequence goes on from CAWKEB010000003.1 coordinate 321,763, forward strand.
TGATCGCCGGCAACCCGGTGGAGGTGCGCCCGCGCCTGGTCGAATCGGTGCTCGCCGCCGGCGGCCGGCTGCAGAGCATCGAGGACAAGGGCCCCAGCCTGGAGGACCTGTTCCTGCGCCTGACCGGCGCGGGACGGGACCCGGGCCGCGGCGCCGACCGACCGGAGGCGCAGCCATGAGGCAGGTCCGCGCCCTGAATCAAATGCGCGCAATCCTGGGCCGCGAGCTGGGCTCCTTCTTCCACAGCGCCATCGCCCCGGTGGTGCTGGTGGGCTTCCTGGTGGCGGTGGGGCTGTTCTTCACCCTCTTCCTGCTGGGCTACAGCGAGCTCTCCCTGACCGCCCTGCAGTCGGCGCGCAGCGGCAACTACCTGAACCTGGCCGAGGGCCTGTTCCGGCCCCTGTTCTCCAACATGACCCTGTTCCTGCTGCTGCTGATGCCGGCGGTGACCATGCGCCTGTTCGCGCCGGACTACCGTTCCGGCCGCTGGGAACTGGTCGCGAGCTGGCCGGTGCCCGACCCGGTCTGGGTGCTGGGCAAGTGGCTGGCCGCGGTCGCGGTGGCGGGCGTGCTGATCCTGGCCTCGGGGGCCTACTTCGGCACCGTGTGGTTCCTGGGCGATCCCGAGCCCGGCCCGCTGCTGAGCGCCTGGCTGGGCCTGCTCCTGTTCAGCGGCGCCCTGGCCGCCTGGGGCGTGCTGGCCTCGACCCTCGTGGGGCACCAGATCCTGGCCTACTTCACGGCCTTCGCCCTGGGCATCGTGCTGTTCATGGTCGGCGCGCTGGAGCCCTACCTGGCGGCGCCCTTCGGCGAGCTCTGCCGCCAGCTGTCCATCCTGACCCACTTCGAGAAATTCAGCCGGGGCGTCATCGACAGCCGCGACGTGGTCTACTTCCTGGTGCTGGCGGCGGTGCCGCTGGTGGCGGCCTCGGCGGTGCTGGCGGGCAGGCGCCAGACCCGCGACCGGCGGCTGGGCGCGGCCCTGCCCGTGCTGCTGGCGGCGGCCCTGGCGGTGGCCCTGCAGCTGCTGGCCATGCGCCTGCCGGTGAGCGTCGACCTGACCGGCAACAAGCGCTACAGCCTGGCCCCGCAGACGGTGCAGATCCTCGAGTCGCTGCCGGCGGATCTGGCCAAGCTGCGCGCGGCCGCCGACTCGGCCGGCCTGGACACCGACGACCTGGACCACGTGATGGTCACGGCCTTCTACCAGCGCCTGGACCCGGCCCGCGACCTGACCGACGCCCTGCTCAAGGCCTGCAGCCAGCACAGCCGCTCCTTCCGCTACCGCCTGGTCGATCCGGAGGAGGAGCTGGACCTGGTGCGCAAGTACGGGGTCAACGTCTCGCGCACCATGGTCGTGGCGGCGGGCGAGCGCTGGTCCAGCGTGCTGCAGCCGGACGAGAGCGGACTGATCAACGCCGTCTACCGCGTGGCCTCGGGCCGGCGCACCCGCGTCCTGCACCTGCTGGGCCACGGCGAACACCTGACCGACAGCGACGGCCTGAGCGGCTACTCGAGCTTCGCCCAGGTGCTTTACGAGCAGGGCTACACCCTGGAGAACCTGCACCTGCCGGTGGTCGGGCGCGTGCCCGCCGGCGCGGACGTGGTGGTCATCGCCGGCCCGCGCACCGAGCCCGGTGACCAGGAGCTGCAGGCCCTGGAGGCGCACCTGGCCCGGGGCGGGGCCATCCTCGGCCTGTTCGATCCGCCCACGCCCGAGGCCTGGCGCCGCTGGCTGGCCCGCTGGCGGGTCGGCCTGACCGGCGACGTGATCATCGCCGCCGACCGTGCGGCCAGCGAGGCGGGCATGGGCGCCCGCACCGTGGTCGTGGGCGACGGTTACGGCGACCACGAAGTCGTGCGCTCGCTGATGGGTGTGGCCACCATCTTCCCGCTGGTGCAACCGCTGGCGGTGGTGGGCCAGCCCGACAGCCTGGTGGCCGGGGCCATCATCCTGCGCAGCAGCGAGCTGACCTGGGCCGAGCGCGACCCGGACACCCGCTTCATGGGCCGGGCCAACTATGACGAGGGCATCGACGCGGCCGGGCCCCTGGAGTTCGGCATGGTGCTGGAGGTGCGGCTGGATCCTGCCGCGCAGCGGCCGGGGCGCCTGGCCGTCATCGGCAACTCCGAGTTCCTGACCAACGCCAACTTCAACCTCGGCGGCAACCGCGACCTGGTGCTCAACGCCCTGGGCTGGCTGGCCCGGGAGGAGACCCTGATCCAGCTGCGCGGCCGCGATCCCCTGAGCCAGCCGGTGGTGCTGGACCCCCTGCGCAAGAAGGTGCTGGGCTGGGGCGCGGTGCTCGGCTGGCCGCTGCTGGTGGGCAGCCTCGCGGTCGGCATCATGCTGCGCCACCGCCGGGCCGGGGGCCAGGCGTGATCGGCCGCCGGCTGCTGCGCCCCGTGCCGCTCTTGGCGGTGGTCCTGCTGGTGATCGTGGGCGCCCTGCTGCTGCTGCGCGACGACGCGCCGCCGGACCTGGGCGGCGGCGGGCCGCTGCTGTCGTTCGACCTGCACACCGTCGAGCGCGTGCAGCTGACCGTCGGCGGCGTGCCCTACCGCTTCGACCGCCACGGGGAATCGCTGTGGACCCTGTCCGGCGCCGTCAGCGACTGGGTCGATCCCCTGCGCCTGTCCCAGCAACTGGCCGCCGTGGGCGTGGCCGACGGCGGGCGCGTGCTGCCGGGCACCGAGCCCGAGGACCGGCGCTACGAGTTCAACGGACCGGCCGCGGTGCACCTGACCCTGCAGGGCCCCGGCGGCGCCGAGGAGCGCCTGGCCCTGGGCGCGGTCAACCCCGTGACGGGCAACGTCTACGCCAGCGGCGCCGGGCGCGTCGGCTGCTTCCCGGTGCTGGGGGAGGTCCGCGACCGCCTGGCCCAGCTGCCGGACGCCGTGCGCCTGACCAGTCTGCTGCCCCCGGTGCCGTTGTCGGTCCTGGACCGGGTGACCCTCGAGCAGGGCCGCCGCCGCGAGGTGCTGGCGGCCGCGGGCGGGCGCTGGTGGCTGCTGGTGCCGGCCCTGGACACGGCCCCGCTGCCGCCGCTGCTGCAGGACTACCAGCGCCTCTACGACGATCGCCGCCGCCGGGACGACGAGGGCCTGTGGGTGCTGGCGGACGAGCGCGCGGTCTCCCTGCTGGCCTACGAGATCGGCCAGCTGCAGATCACCCGCTTCGTGCAGCCGGACCGGGCCGCCGGCGCCCTGGCCGACTGGCAGCTGGACCCGCCCCGGCGCCGGGTCACCCTGCAGGGCGAGGGCATCGACCCCGATCCCGGCAGCGAGGATCCCGACCGCCTGACCATCGGCTTCGGCCCGCCTCTGGACGCGGCCCTGGTGCCGGCGGTGCGCCGCGGCAATCCCCTGCTGGTGCCGGTGCAGTCCCAGGCCTCGCTGGAGGCGCCCCTGGGCAACCTGCTGCACGCCTTCGCCCTGACCGGGCGCCCGCTGCTGGCGGACGAGATCGAGATCACGGGCGCCGGCGGGCCCCTGCTGAAGGCCACGCGCAGCGACCGCGAGTTCCGCAACGACGAGCGCACCCAGTGGGACCAGCTGCTGCCCCCGCCGGGCACCAACGAGGAGCGCGAGCACCTGACGGCCCGCAACTTCGTGGTGGACCTGGACCGGTTGCCCATCCTGGCGGTGCTGCCGCCGACCGCGGCCAAGCGCGTGCTCCGGGACGAGGGCCGCATCGTCCTGACCGTGCGCTGGGCCGAGCCCGCCTGCACCGAGGTCTGGCAGTGCGGCCACCTGGACACGGACAACCTGCCCGGCGGCGCCGAGCGCCTGGCCCCGACCGCCGACGGCGAGCCGCCGGTGGGCCTGTGGCGCCCCGCCGACGGCCGCCTGCTGCAGGTGCCGGCCACGGCGCTGGTCACGGCGCGGAATCTGGTGCGCTGAGCGCTGCGGATCGCTGTTGCCCCCCCCCATTGATATTCTATATTCATGACGCGACCGGACCTGCGAACGGAGGGCGGCATGGGCAACCGACTATGGGCGATCTGCCTGGCGATCCTGGTTTGTAGCCAGGCCGAGGCCGCCACCTGGACGGTGGAGCGGGACGGCTCCGGCCAGTTCACCGACCTGCAGTCGGCGATCGACGCCGCGGCAGCTGGGGACACGATCGCGGTGGGGCCGGGGCGGTATGACCAGGCGTTCCGGTACGAGGACTGGGGTGGGCCGTTCCCTGCGGGCGTTGTCTTCGAGCACGTCATCGCCGTCGTCGAGGGCCCGCTGACCATCCGCGGTGCCGGGGCGGACTTGACCGTCATCGGGCCGGCCCAGCCGGAAGCCGATTGGGTCGGCATCGCCGGCTACAGCGGTTCGAGCCTGGGTCCCGTCCGGCTGCAGGATGTTGCGGTCGAGAACCTGGGCCGGCCCGTGTGGTCCGAGATAGACGAGATGAACTCGCTGAGGATCAGCCTTTCCCAATGCCGTTTCCGGACCTGCGCCCACGGTGTCAGTGCCCGGGGCGACGTGACCGATTGCGAGTTCAGTGACATGGGCCTCCACGCGCTAACGGCTTCCTGGGGCATGACGGTCCATGGCTGCTCATTCGACACCGGTGGCGATGGACTGTGGATCATCGGCAGCGCGACCGTGACCGACTGCACCTTCCGCTCGCTGGAGCGGGGGATCGCCGCCCAGGTGTACGACTGGAACCACGTCGTCGTGCCGATCACGGGCTGCACCTTCGACGAGACGGTCGAGACGGCAGTTTCGCTGCAGGGATGGGTCGAAACCCGCCTGGACGATTGCGAGATCCGCGCCGGGCAGGTGGCGGTCAAAGCCTCGGGTGCGGTCGATCTGACCGGCTCGGGCAACATCCTGCGCACCGCCGACGGCTTCACCATCTACGCCGCCAGTGGCGCCCGCATCTCCCTGCACGGCAACCACATCCTGCGCGACGCAGGCTTCCGCATCGTGGCTCTGGCCAACTATTCGGTCCAGCCGCCGGTGACCCTGGACCTGACCGGCAACTGGTGGGGCGGGCTCAGTGCCCAGGAGATCCGCCCGCGCATCCTCGACGGCTACGCCACGCCAGTGATCAAGGCCTTCGTGGAGTTCGAGCCCATGGCCGACGGGCCACTGCCGGCCAGACCCGTGAGTTGGGGCGGGCTGCACGGGCTGTATCGCTGAAGCCGGGTTTGACGGATGAGGTCGTAGAACTCTGCCAGCAGAGCTCTACGGGCCATTCCATCAACGATTGTCGCGATGTTGAAACAGAAAAGCCCCGCCGGACGGCCATCCGGCGGGGCTGAGTCGTGACGGCGCTCAGTTCGCGCTGAGCATCACCAGCGGCGCATGGGCGGCCGCGTAGCTGACCGCGTCCCACTCCGGGGGCTGGCTGACCGCGATGGCGGGCACGGCCACGGCGGCCCGGCCCACCGGCACCGCATCCAGGGCGGCGGCGTACTGGGCGCCCAGGGCGTTGTAGAGGGCCAGCTGGTCGCCGGGCACCGGGGCTGCGGCGGGCAGCTTCAGGGTGCGCGGGTTGACGAAGTTGCCGCTCTTCTTGACCCGGTAGTCCAGGTGGGGGCCGGTGGCGTAGCCGGAGGCGCCCACGAAGCCGATGATCTGGCCCTGCCGGACCTTCACGCCCTCCTTGATGCCCTGGGCGAAGCCCGACAGGTGCAGGTAGTAGGTCTCGAATTCCCGGTTGGTGTGGCGGATCTGCACGTAGCGGCCGTTGCCCTCCTTCTTGCGGGCGGCCACCACCACGCCGTCGCCGCCGGCGCGCACGGGGGTGCCCAGGGGGGCGGCGTAGTCCACGCCCAGGTGGGGCATCCAGCGCTTGAGCACCGGGTGGAAGCGGCGGTAGGAGAACTCGCTGCTGATGCGGGAGTACTCGCAGGGGGCGCGCATCAGCTGCTTCTGCAGGTTCTTGCCGTCGGGATCGTAGTAGCCGGGTTTGCCTTCATTGTCGGTGAAGAGATAGGCCCGACGCAGCTCGCCGCGGTTGGTCAGTTCGGCGGCCTGGACCTGGCCGGTGCGCACGAACTCGCCGTCCTTCCAGATCTCCTCGTAGACCACGCGGAAGGTGTCGCCCTGACGCAGGTCGCGGCTGAAGTCCACGTCCCAGCCCAGGATGTCGTTGAGCTTGGCCGCCAGGGCCAGGGGCGCGTCGATCTCCTGCAGGCTGGCGTAGAGGCTCTGGTCGATGCGGCCGCCGACCCCGCGCAGGCGCCGCTCGACGGGGTAGGTGCCGTCCTGGCGCTCGTAGGTGTCGCCGGTGCGCACCCAGGTGACGAAGCTCTCCTCGTCCAGGTCGAAGCCCAGGGAGCGCAGGCCGCCGTCGGGGATCACGTGCAGGCGGAAGCGTTCGCCCGGGCGCACCTTCGAAAGGTTGCGGAACGGCTTGCAGGCCCTGACCAGGGCCATGATGTCCTCGTGGGCGACCCCACGGGCGGCCAGGGCGTCGTAGAAGGTCTCACGGCGGCCCAGGACCATCTCCACCGGACCCTCGTCCGGGTGGCAGATCGGTCCCAGTTCGCCGGGACTGAGCATCGGGAGCTCCTCGCGGGCCAGGAGCACGCCAGGCAGCAGGCCGGCCTCGGTGGCCAGCACCTGGGCCAGCGGCGGCTCGGCGGGGCCGCCCATGCCGTCGTCGTTGCGCGGGGCGGGCACCAATTGCCCGGCACCCCAGGCCAGCATCAACAGGCCGCCCACGGCGACGAGGGGCGTCGCCGGAATTTTTTTCAGCACGTCTGGATTCAGGGTTCCGTCCTTATCGTTGCGGCGAGGTCCATCCTGGCAATCAAGACCAGGAAAATCTGCCTCACCGGACCGTCCCGATCAAGGGAATTCTGGGTCCCATCCTTGCATGGGACCATGACCGGGGTCGCCTTCCGTGCTATCATGACCCCCGGAAACCGTGCAATTCGCCCGTTCCTGGCAATTTCCCGCCCGGGAAAGAGCCGCCGGGACCGGCAAATCGTGCTGATGCGGAGGTCCTGTCGTGTCTGGTCATTCCCCAAGCAACACCCATGCCGTCCTGGCGTTCCCGGCCCTGTTGCTGTTGGGGCTGGCCTCGGCCGCCCCCGCCGCAGTCCACCTGACGGACGTGGCCGACGGCGTCTCTGGACAGCTTTTCGGCACTTCGGTCCATGAACTGGAGGATTTGAACGGCGACGGCCGCTGGGAGCTGCTGGTGGGGGCGCCGGGCGCCGACGTCGGCGGCACCGACGCCGGGGCGGTCTTCCTCTGGCGCGGCGGGCGCTATCTGTTGACGGCCCCGGACCGGGTCTGGCGCGGGCAGCCGCGCGAGGAGTTCGGCTTCGCGGTGGCCGCCATCGGCGACGTCAACGACGACGGCCGGCCCGACTGGGCGGTCGGAGCCCCGGCACGGGGCCTGTCCACCTCCCTGGCCGGGCGCGTGTACGTGTTCTACGGCGGGTCGACCCTGCCGACGGCACCGGACCTGACTTTCAACGGCGTGGCCGACGAAGACTGGTTCGGCTTCTCGGTGGCCGCCGCCGGCGACTTCGACGGCGACGGCAGCGACGACTTCATCATCGGTGCGCCCGGCCGGAGCCTGGGCGCCACCGACAACGGCGCCGCCTATGTCATCTACGGACGCTCCGGCGGACCGAGCACCGACCTGGCCGACGCCACGGTCCTGCGCGGCTCCTTTGCCGGCGACAACTTCGGCTGGTCGGTCTGCGGTGCGGGCAGCTTCCTGGGCGGCAACGCCGAGGCGATTGCCGTGGGCGCTCCGGACAACAACACCCGCGGCGCCGACGCCGGCGCGGTGTACGTCTACCGGGGCACCCTGGGCGGGGCGGCCCCCGACACCACCATCGACCACTGGATCAGCACCTCCTACAACAACGCCGCCGGCGGCCGCTACGGCTTCGCCGTGCGCAACGCCGGCAGCTGGGACGGCGACAGCGAGGATGACCTGGCCATCGGCGCGCCGGAGATGAACGCCGGGGGCGCGGCCAACGGCCGCGTCGAGGTGGTGTTCGGCGGGCTGAACCCCGACCACGCCGGCAACCGCTACGTCAACGGCGCCAACGCCGGCGACCGCCTCGGCTGGTCCCTGGCGCGGGTCCACGACGTCACCGGCAGCTCGGCCGAGGACCTGCTGATCGGTGCGCCGCAGCGCGACTTCGAGGCCAGCAACGCCGGCCGGGCCTACATCTTCGCCGGCGGCCAGGCCTCCCAGACCAGCGCTGCCGACCTGGACGTCTCGGCGAACATTCCCCTGATGCCGGGCACCGAGGCGGACGACCAGTTCGGCTGGGCCGTCAGCTCGGCCGGCGACTTCGACGGCGACGGGCTGTGGGACCTGGCGGTGGGGGCGCCCTTCGGCAACGTCGCCTCCAATGCCACGGCGGGATTCTGCCTGGTGGTCGACGCCAGCGGCCAGGTCGTGGCCAATCTCCTGTCCCGCTGGCGGGCCGACTGGACCGCCGAGGGCGACGTGCGCCTGGACTTCGGCCTGGCCGTGCCGGCTGACCAGGTGGTGCGCCTGCAGCTGCTGCGGCGGGGTGCCGAAGGCGACGTGGTCGTGTACGACGGTGGCTCCGATCCCGGGCAGGGGGCGCTGGCCCGCACCGCCGACGGCTTCACGGTGCTGGACCTGGGCGCGCCCGCGGGCGCCGGCTTCGGCTACGAGCTGAGCGTGACCCTGGCCGACGGCACGACCAGCGTGCTGGCGGCCCTGGACGGCCCCCGGGGCCTGGCACCGGGCCTGCCGGCGGACCTGGTCCTGGGCGACATTTGGCCCAATCCGGCCAACCCCATGGTCAGCATCCGCTTCCGGGCCGACGGCGGCCAGCCGGTGGCTTGCCGCATCTACGATCTGCGCGGGCGCCTGGTGCGCACCCTGCACGCCGCGACCGCGACCGGCGATTGGCAGACCGTGCAGTGGGACGGCCGCACCGACCAGGGCCAGGCCTCGCCCTCGGGCAGCTACCTGGTGCTGCTGCAGAGCGAACAGGGCGCCCGGGCGCGCCAGCTGACCCTTGCCCGCTGAGGGGCATGAACCGGCCCTCGGGCGGGTCGAACTGCACACCCACCTGGAGGGCTCGCTGACCCCGGCCCGGCTGATCGCGCTGGCAGGGCGCCACGACCAGCCGGGCCTGCCCCTGGCCTGCCTCACCCCCGACGGGTCCTCCTTCCGCTTCAGCGGCTTCCACGGCTTCCTGGACCTCTTCCGCCGGGCCACCAGCGTGCTGCGCACCCCCCGGGACTTCCACGAGGTGGCCCTGGACCTGGGCGCCCAGCTGGCGGCCGACGGCGTGGGCTACGCCGAGATCACCGTGTCCTACGGGGTAATGCTGCGCCGGTCCATCGATCCGCTGGCCGTGCAGCGGGCCCTGGCCGAGGCCGCGGCCGAGGTGGCCGGGACCCTGGGCCCGGTCATGCGCTGGATCCCCGACGCAGTGCGCCAGTGGGGTCTGGAGGAGGCCCGGCCGGCCTGCGCCGCAGCCTTGACCTGCGGCCGGCAGCTTGGGGTGGTGGGCTTCGGCCTGGGCGGCGACGAGTCCGCCGGACCGGCGGCCGACTTCGCCCCGCTCTTTGCCGAGGTCCGGGCTGCGGGCCTGGGCGTGACCATCCACGCCGGCGAGGTGACGGCCATGGGCGAGGGCGCCCTGCGCTCGATCCGCCAGGCGGTGGAGGATTGCGGCGCCGATCGGCTGGGCCATGGCACCGCCGCGGCGGCAGACCCGGCGCTGCTGGCCCTGCTGGCTGCGCGCGGCGTGTTCGTGGAGCTTTGCCCGCGCTCGAACGTGCTGACCGGGGCCGTGCCCGACCTGGCCGCGCACCCGCTGCGGGCCTTCCTGGCCGCGGGCGTGCCCTGCTGCCTCAACACCGACGACCGCGGGTTCTTCGGGCTGGATCTGGCGGGGGAATATGCCGCGGCGGCCGAGGTCCTGCAACTGGAAGCCGCGGCGGCGCGGGCCATGCACACGCAGGCCCGGGCGGCCGCCTTCGACCACCCGGGCCTTTAGCCCCAGGGGCGGGTCATTCGTTGCCGGGATCGCTCTCGACCTGCGCCGCGGCCGCGGCCGCCTCGCGCCGGGACAGCTCAGCCGCGAGACCGTCGCCCTCGCTCTGCAGCGCGCCCCCGAATTCGGCCACATAGCTGAGATAGTTGTCGAAGGCTCCGGACTGCTTCTCGAGCGCCGGCTGGTAGATGCGCCCGCAGGCGATGACCTGCTGCTGCATCCAGGCCAGGCGCAGGAAGTCGTCGGACTTGCTGCTGGTGCCCTTGTCCATGCGGCGCCGGGTTTCCTTGTTGGCGTTGGGCGAGCCCACCTCCGCGGCCTCGGTGGGTCCGGACACGGGTTCGCCGTGGCGGATGATGGTGTGCTCCAGGCTCAGCTTGTCCTCGCGCCGGAAGATGATCTCGAGCATGACATCCTCGATCTCCTCGAGGGCCGACGACCGGGAGGCGTTGCTGGAGGCCCGCCCGGCGCGTTCCAGCTTGGACTGGGCGCTGTAGAAGGACTCAAGTTCGTGGTCGACCTGGCGCAGTTCGCTGCGCAGGTCGTCGTCGTTCATCTCGGTCCAGGGGACCGCGCCGGCGGGGCCGGACAGGGTGGCCGCAACGACCACCAACACGGCGGGGATCAGGACTCGCATGCTCTCTCCTCGTCGGTGGGCCTGTGCCGGCCGGCGGCCGGCCCGGGCTGGGCAGGATGCGCCGGTTGTGCTACGTTCCATTTCGGCCGGCGGATCGCCGGTCTGAAGCCCCAAGTGCCCTGTTCCGCCCCTGGAGGTCGCCGTGACCCTGCGCAGCCGTATCGCCGCCGCCGCCCTGTTGGTCCTGCTTTCGTCGCTGGCCGCCTCGCCGGCGGCCGCCCAGTCCTGGTTCCGCATCGGTGGCGGCCTGGCCGACATGGCCATGGAGGACGTCAACGACGCCGACTACAGCTTCTACGAGGAATCCATCAGCGGCTACAACTTCCCCGACGTGGGCACCGGCTTCCTGCTGGACCTGGCCTTCGGCTACGACGTGAACCCGGAGCTGGGCGTCGGCTTCCACTGGGACCGGCAGTGGGCCCAGGTCTCGGGCACCGACGATGGCGTCGACGGCACCCTCAACCTCAACGCCAACGCCTTCATCGGCCGCGTCCAGTGGCGCCCCCTGCAGGGCGAGAAGTGGCGCCTGGGCCTGGTGCTCGGCACCGGCCCCCTGTTCTGCGACGGGTCCACCCGGATCAACCGGGACACGGTGGACTACGGCGAGGGCAAGCTCAGCGGCATGACCTGGAGTTTCGACGCCGCCGTGGGCTACGACCGGCGGATCCGCGAGCACACCTTGCTGCAGCTGTGGGCCGGCTGGCGCTGGGCCAACCTCGACGAGGTCGAGCACGACGATGCGCCGGTCCTGAAGGACGACGGCAGCAACATGACGCTGGACTACACCGGATGGGTGGCGCGGCTGGGCCTGGCCTTCGAGTTCGGCGACTAGCGCCCTCGGCGGATCAGTCCTTGAGCAGCTTGGCCAGGCGCTCGATCTCGGCCTGCACCAACTGTTCGTCCAAGGGCGGGAAGAGGATCTCCGGCACTCCCAGGGGCCGTCCCGGCTCCAGCGGCCGCAGGCCCTCGATCCAGCCGCCGCGTTCCAGGTCGCCCTGCATGCCCAGCCAACGCCAGACCTTGGCCATGGCGAACGGCACCACCGGCGCCAGCATCAGCGTCAGCAGACGCAGGATCTGCAGGATCACGCCCAGGGACTGCTCGCAGCGCTCGCGGTCGTCCTTGCGGGTCTTGAACGGCGCCGCCTCGGTGAAGTAGCGGTTGCCCACCTGCCCGGCGTGGAAGGCCGCCTCCAGCGCCCCCTTGACCTCGAACTTCTCCAGGCAGGCGGCCCAGGTCGCCAGGTCGGCCTCGACCTCGGCCAGGGCCTGGCGGTCCAGGTCCGTCATCCCCGCTTCTGACCACCGGGGCACCTTGCCCTCGAAGTAATTGTGGGTGAAGGTGAAGACCCGGTTGATGAGGTTGCCGAAGTTGTTGCCCAGATCCTTGGAGTTGGCCTGGAAGTTCTCCCAGGTGAAGTTCATGTCCCGGGTCTCGGGCGCGTTGCGGGCCAGGGTGTAGCGCAGCGGGTCGGGGCTGAACTTCTCCAGGTACTCGGGCAGCCAGACGGCGAAGCCGCGGCTGGTGGACAGCTTCTGCCCCTCGAGGTTCAGGAACTCGTTGGCCGGCACGTTCTCCGGCAGCACGTAGTCCTCGCTGTGGGCCATCAGCATGGCCGGGAACATCACCGCGTGGAAGAAGACGTTGTCCTTGCCGATGAAGTGCACCAGGCGCGTGTCCGGGCTCTGCCACCAGGTGCGCCAGCTGTCGGGGTCGCCCTGGGCGGCGGTCCATTCGCGGGTGGCGGAGATGTAGCCGATGGGCGCCTCGAACCACACGTAGAAGACCTTGCCGTCGTGGTCGGGCAGGGGCACAGGCACGCCCCAGTTCAGGTCGCGGGTCACCGCACGGTCGCCGAGCCCTTCCTTGAACCAGCCCCGGCAGTACTGCTTGACGTTGTCCTTCCACTCCGGGTGCGCATCGAACATGGCGATCAGCCGGTCCTGCCAGGCGCCCAGGGGCAGGAACCAGTGGGTGGTCTCGCGCAGCTCCAGCGGGCTGCCGTCCTGGGCGTTGCGCGGCTCGACCAACTCGGTGGGATCCAGGCTCGAGCCGCACTTCTCGCACTGGTCGCCGCGGGCGCCGGGGCTCTGGCACTTGGGGCAGGTGCCCTCGATGTAGCGGTCGGCCAGGAAGCGGCCCTGGCTGGGGCTGTAGAACTGCTCGGTGGTCTTCTGCCTGAACACGCCCTGGCGGTGCAGGTCGGTGAAGAAGGCCTGCGCCGTTGCGGCGTGGATGGGCCGGCTGGTCTGGCTGAAGTTGTCGAAGCTCATGCCGAAGCCCTCGAACGACTTCCTGATCGACTCGTAGTTGCGGTCCACCAGCTCCTTGGGCGTGATGCCCTGGCGCTCGGCGGTCAGGGTGATGGGCACGCCGTACTCGTCGGTGCCGCATATGTAGAGCACGTCCTGGCCCCTGAGCCGCAGGTAGCGCGCGTAGATGTCCGCCGGCAGGTAGGCGCCCGCCAGGTGCCCCAGGTGGATCTCGCCGTTGGCGTAGGGCAGGGCGCTGGTCACGAGGGTGCGCTTGAACTCGGGCAAGGGAATCCTCCGGTCCGCAAAGGAAGGCGTGCAGGGACCGGGGGAACTTAAATCAAGCGATCGGACGGCGGCAAGGCGGTTTTGCCGTACACGTGCTCGTCCAGCCACCAGCCGCAGTCCACGCCGGTGATGGCGTGGACCGCCGACTCGAGGGAGGCGCGGCTCAGGGGCTCGTCGCTGTGGGTCTCGTAGAGGCGGCGCAGCACTGCGTCCAGGGGGTGTTCGAGGCCGCTGGCGGTGCCCAGCCACTGGTCCAGGGCCATGCAGGCGGCCACCCCGCCGGCGTAGGCGAAGCGCACCTGCCCGGCCTCGGCCATGACCTCGGCCGCGGCCGCGGCCACGGACATCTGACCCAGCAGGGGGTTGGCGCGGTAGTCCCGGTCCAGGCGGGCCTCGAGGGTGCGTTGGGCGTGGTCGGGGGACCAGATGCCCGCGGCCGTCAGCATGCGGGCGGCGAACCAGGTGGTGGCGCCCTCGGTGAACCACAGGGTGGCCGGGTCCGACTGGGGGATAGCCTCGCCCAGCCACCCGTGGAACATCTCGTGGGCAATGACGCTGGCGCCGTGCTCCTCCAGCTCGCCCCAGGTGGCGTCGGCGTCGATCAGCACCAGGATCGAGCTGCCGGTGTGCACGCCGTAGACGTCGAAGCCCTCGGCGGCGGTGACCTCGTTGGCCGCCAGCAGCACGGTGATGGGCGAAGCGGGGGCCGAGCCGAAGAAGCCGATCTGGGTGCGGGCGATGCGCCGCACCAGGTCCAGGGCCTCGGCGTCGGGGAAGCGCCAGCGCCGGTCGGTGGCGTACTGGATCGTGCAGCCGCGCACGTCGGTGGAGGCGGTGCGGATGTCGCCGCAGACCAGCAGGGCGTTGCTCAGATCCTGCAGGTTGCGCGGATGGTACTGGCGGCTGGCCGCGGGCACCGCTGCCAGGGCCTCGGGCGTGGCGCCGACGGCGGCCGGCGGCGGCGGGGGTCCGGCCGGCAGGTAGCCCTGGCCCGCGCCGAGGTGGGCCTTGGCCAGGGAATCGGGCCGGGCCCGGGCTGCCAGCACGCCCTTGACCAGCGAGGGCCAGGGCACCAGCACCGGCAGCTCGGCGGGGTTGGTGATGGTGACGGTGATGTCGCGCACCTCGACGCCCAGGGGCGCCAGGAAGATCTCGTAGCCGGCGGCGCGCACGCCTCCGGCCACGGGCGTGGAGATGTGGCGGCGGATGTCCTGCTCCTGCCCCGTGGTGCGGGCCAGGTCGATGCGGTAGGTGAACGCGGCGCGTTCCGCGCCGCCGGTGTCCAGCACCCAGCCTTCGCCGCTGCGCTCGACCGGCAGCGTGCGCAGCAGGCGCCCGTCCGGATCCAGGGCGCCGGCGGTCGGGGAATGGGGGCGGACCCCGTTGCCCGCGTCGCCGAAGACGCCGGTCGGGAAGGCCAGCTCCAGCTGGCGGGGAAGATCGCCGGTCAGGCCCACGGTCACGATCAGCGCACCCTGCGGCGCCTCGGCGAGGTCGATGGCGTAGGTCAGGTCCACCGGCGGCGGGCCGCCGGGCAGGACCGCCAGCAGGGCCACCGCCAGCACCGCCATCGCCGTCAGCAGCACCGCCAGCCGCAGCCACAGCCGCGCAGCCCTCGGCTCGCTTTTTTCCGCCGCCGGCACCGCGATCGGCGGTCCGGCGGGCTTGCCGTCCCGTCGGGCCTTGTACCGTTGCAGTGCGGTTTGCGGTGCCTGGGACATGCGGAATCTTTCTCTGCAAGGTGGTGCGGTCGCCGCGGTGTCCGGTCGTTCCCCGTCGTTCCCGGTGACGGTGCGCGGGGACCCTTGACGAACACGAATGCAACGGTTGTGCCCGTGTGTTACCGTGGTCGGCGCATGACCTTGCGGGTCTGCGGACAGCGGGAGGAAGCACGATGGATCTCGGATTGAAGGGCCGGACGGCGCTGGTCACGGCGGCGTCGCGCGGCTTCGGCCTGGCGACGGCGCGGCTGCTGGCCGAGGAAGGCTGCAAGGTGGCGCTCTGCGCCCGCGGCGAAGAGGAGCTGGCTGCCGCCGCCGCCGAAGTCTGCGCCGCCGGCGAGGAGGTCTGGGGCGGCTGCGGCGGCCGCGTGCTGGCCCGGGCCCTGGACCTGCGCGACGCCGCGGCGGTGGCCGCGTTCACCGGCCAGGTGGAGCAGGAGCTGGGTCCCATCGACCTGCTGCTGGTCAATGCGGGCGGACCGCCGGCGGGCGGCTTCGCCGATCTCGAGCCCGCCGACTGGGAGGCGGCGTATCGGCTGACCATCGCCAGCGCGGTGAACCTCTGCCGCCTGGTGCTGCCGGGCATGAAGACCCGCGGTTGGGGGCGGATCGTGGCGGTGACCTCGGTGGCGGTGCGGCAGCCGGTCGAGGGCCTGGTGCTGTCGAACGTGCTGCGACCGGCGGTGCACGGCCTGGTCAAGAGTCTCAGCGACGATGCCGCGTCCCACGGGGTGACGGTCAACGCCGTGGCGCCGGGCTTCCACGCCACCAGCGCGGTCGAGCGCCTGATCGCCGCCAAGATGGCCCGGACCGGCTGCAGCCGCGAGGACGTGATCGCCGGCTGGACCGGGTCGATCCCGGCCGGCCGCCTGGGCGAGGCCGACGAGCTGGCGGCGCTGATCGTCTTTTTGATGTCGCGCCGCGCGGGCTACATCACCGGGCAGGCGGTGGTCGCGGACGGGGGCTGGGTGCGGGCCACCTGCTAGGCGCCTTGACGCCAGCCCGGATGTGACTATCTTGTAGTCAATAAACTTTGCAGATTAAGCGGCCGCCCTGGTTCCGGACCGGATCCGAAACCGCCGGCGGCCCGACGAAACGGGCAACAATGCTGGAATTCGCGCTCTTCATCGTCGCCTGGTTCGTGGTCGTGAACTTCGTGTTCCCCAAGCTGGGGCTGAAGCCCGGCTGAGGCCCCGCCTCCTGCTCGATCGGGGATCGGGACCAGCACGCCGCCAAGGACCAGGACGAGACCGCAGCGACCGGCACGGACACGCGCCCGGAACGGACCTGAGCCGCGCCGCGGACCGACCGCGGCGCCAAGGGAGGAGCGGCATGCCGCTGTACGAATTCACCTGCCGCAAGTGCGGGCACACGTTCGAGGAGCTGATGAGCCTGGCCGACGCGGCCGCGGGCAAGGTGGCCTGCCCCGCCTGCAGGTCCAGGACCGTGGAGAAGGGCTTCTCGTCCTTCGCAACCGGTGGTGCGAGCGCGGGGGCGCAGGCCCCGGCGGCGGGCTGCGGGCGCGGCGGCTTCACCTGAGGCTAGGCATGGCGGCCGTGGGCCGCTCAGCAACGGAAGATCCGCGACGCCGCGGTCCTAGGGCCGCGGCGTCCGCTTGACCAGGCGCCGGGCGCGGGCCAGCCCGCTGCGCAGCCGCGCCGGACGCAGGCTGTCGCGGGCGGTGTCGCCCAGGTTGTCGCCCACCTGCAGCACGATCCCCGCCAGCAGCGCCCCGGCGATCACGTCCACCACGTAGTGGTAGCGGTTGTAGACCGTCGACATGCACAGCAGCACGAAGATCGTGGTCATCCACCAGCGCTGGCGGGGGAAGAGCTTCCAGGTGTACCACCAGGGGATCATCGAGGCGGCCACATGGCTGGAGGGGAAGGCGGCGCCCAGCAGGGCGCCGTTCTCGTGGATGTGGCGCATGATGTCGGTGAAGATCCAGCCGCCGACCTCCACGTAGCCGGCGCGGAAATACTTGGGCCCCCAGGCCGGCAGGAAGGCGTACATGGTGTAGCAGACCAGCATGGTGACGCTCAGGTCGCGCACGAAGTCGCGCACGATGTCCCAGCGCTCGGGCTCCAGCAGGCTCCTCGCCCGGAACACCAGCACCAGGAATGCCGCCGCCAGGAAATAGTAGCTGAAGTAGGCGAACTCCATCAGCTCGTGGAACCAGGGCCAGGGCCAGGCCCGCGACCACTCGAGGCTGGGCTGGCCGCCGAACAGCCACTGCTCCAGGCGGATCAGCGACGGGTCGAGGCTGTTCTCGAAGTCGAAGAAGATCAGGCCCAGGTAGGCGAGCTCCGCGTAGAAGAGCGGGAACAGCAGCGGCAGGTAGATCTCGCCCAGCAGGCGGGGCACGAAGAAGCGGCTGCCGCGCAGCAGCGGCGGCACGAACCACACGCCCAGGGCCATGGCCGCGTGCAGCCCGACGTAGGCCCAGGGCCGCTGCACGACTCCCGGACCCAGCACCGTGTAGAAGGCGCTCAGCAGCAGGTAGACCACGGCCCAGCGGTCGATGTTCATGCGCCGCAGCGAGAGTCCCACCAGGGTGCGGCGCAGATTCACGGCTGCTCCTGCTTCCGGTCGAAGGCCATGGTCTCGGCGAAACCGCGGGCGGCGCGGCGGGCGGGGGCGAGGCCGGTGGCCGCGACCAGGCGCGAGCCGTCGCAGACCCAGCCCACCTGGCGCAGGTCGGCGACGCGGTCGGCCGCCAGCACCGGCGAGGCGCCGGGTGCCAGGCGAGCGACCAGGGACACCAGGCCCAGGGGCAGCGTCAGCAGGCGCACCCTGCGCCCGGCCGCCTCGCCCAGGGCCCTGGCCAGGGCCGGGAAGTCGTAGCCCCGGGTCCCGTCGTCCACGAAGAAGATACCCTCGGCGGTCGGGGTCGCCAGCAGGGCCACCGCGGCGGCGGCGGCGTCGCGTCCGTCGACCAGCGAGAGGCCGCCCAGGCGGCGGCCCACGCGCACGGCCCAGCCGCGGCGGGCCAGGCTCAGCAGCGGCAGGAATTCCCGGTCCCGCGGGCCGTACAGCGAGGGCGGGCGCAGCACTGCGCGGCGGAACAGCCCCGGCGCCGTGGCCGCCAGGCGCTCGGCTTCGCGCTTGCTGCGGCCGTAGGCGGAGATGGGGGCCGACGGCATCGACTCCGTGGCCGGCTCCTGCAGCGGCGCCGGGCCGTGGGCGGCCAGGCTGGAGACGAGCACGAAGGCCGGGGCGGGGTCGGGCACGGGTTCGGTCCACTCCGCGGCCGCGGCGGCCAGCAGGGCGGCGGTGGTGTCCACGTTGCCGCGCCGGAAGCCGGCCTCGTCCCGGGCCGAGACCACGCCGGCGCAGTGGATCAGCCCGGCGGTGCCCTGCAGCAGACGGCGGCAGTCGTCGATGTCGTCCAGGTCGATCGTCAGCAACTCGACGGGCTTGCCCTCGAGCCAGCGCAGGCTGCTGGACTCGCGCACCGAGGCGCGCACGCTCCAGCCGCCGGCCAACAGCAGGTCGGCGATGTGGCTGCCCAGGAAACCGGTGGCTCCGGTCAGGGCGATGGTGCCGCGAGCGGTCACGCGACCGGCCGCTCGAAGACGCGGTAGGTCCGGTAGCGGGTCCCGCCGTAGCTCTCCATGATCCGGTTCATGGGCAGGTTGTCCGCCAGCACCCACGAGCACTCGCCGCTGGTGATGCCCCGGGCGAAGCCGGCCTGCATGGTGCGGTAGACCATGGCCACGTCCACGCCCAGCTTGCGGTACTCCGGCAGCACCCCCATCAGCAGGGTGCGCGCGGTGCGCACCTTGCGCTTCCCGAGCAGGAAGACCAGCCAGCCGAAGGGCAGCAGGCGGCCCTTCAGGGGCTGCAGCGCCTCGTTGAAGTCGGGGATGGTCAGGGAGAAGCCGATGGGTTTGCCGTCCAGTTCGGCCACCAGCAGGAAGTCGGGGTCGACCATGGACTTCATGTCCTTGGCGGCGTACTTGAAGTCCTCGTCGTCCATGGGGATGAAGCCCCAGTTGGCGCTCCAGCTGTCGTTGTACAGCTGCCGCACCAGCGAGGCGTCGGCGAAGAAGTTCTTCATGTCGAAGGTGCGCACCACCAGGCCTTCGCGGGACAGGATGCGGTCGATCAGGTGCTGCACCTTCTCGGGGAACTTGCCGTCGGTGTCCACGTGCCAGGCCCACAGGTCCTTGGCCCCGCGCAGGCCGAAGTCCAGCAGCTGGCCTTCGTAGTAGCGGGGATTGTAGGGCATGCCGATCACCGGACGCCCGAAGTCGCCCTCGACCTGCAGGCCGTACCAGTCGTGGTTCGAGGTGAAGCAGCCGGGTCCGCGCATGACCTGCATGCCCTGGGCCGCGATCCAGTCCCCGGCGACGGTCAGCAGTGCCCGGGCGGCCTCGGCGTCGTCGTCCACCTCGTAGAACCCGAAGAAGCCCACCTGCTCGTGGTGATGCTCGTTGCTGTAGCGGTCGACGCAGGCGCCGATGCGGCCGACCACCTGGTCGCCCCGGCGGGCCAGCCACAGCTCGCCCTGGGCGTGGTTCCAGAAGGGGTTGTGCTTGCGGTCGAAGAACTTCTTCAGCTCGTCCTTCAGGGGGAAGACCTGGTGGGGATCCTCGCGATAGATGCGATAGGGGACGTCCAGGAAGGCGTCGAGATCGCGGCCGCCCGCGACGGGGGTGACGGTGACGGACATGGGCCCTCCTTGCGGTCCGAAACAGGCGGGCGGCCCTGGGGCCGCCCGCGCGGGATCATCGCGGGGCCGGCGCCTGGCTCAGGCGGGGATGACGCCCAACTCCCGGCCGACCTTGACCATGATGTCCATGGCCTTGTTGATCTCGTCCTCGGTGTGGGTCGCCATCAGCGAGAGCCGGATCAGGGCGTTGCCCTGCTCGACCGCCGGGCTGACCACCGGGTTGGCGAACACGCCCTCGTCGATCAGGCGGCGCACGAACCTGAAGGCGGTCATGTCCTCGCCCACCACCGCGGGGATGATCGGCGTCTCGCTCGGCCCGGTGTCGAAGCCGGCGTCGTCCAGGCGCTTGCGCATCAGGTCGTTGTTGCGCCAGAGGGCCTCGTGGCGCCAGGTCTCCTCCAGCATCACGTCGACCGCGGCCGAGACCGAGGCCACCGAGGCGGGCGGCATGCTGGCCGAGAACATCAGGGCCCGGGCCAGGTGCTGGATGTAATGGATGGTGTCGGCGTCGGCGGCCACGAACCCGCCGACCGAGGCCAGCGACTTGCTGAAGGTGCCCATGATCAGGGGCACCTCGTCGGTCAGGCCGAAATGGTTGCAGGTGCCGCGGCCGTGGTCGCCCAGCACGCCCACGCCGTGGGCGTCGTCCACCATCACCACGGCGTCGTACTTCTTGGCCAGGGCCACGATCTCCGGCATCCGGGCGATGTCGCCCTCCATGGAGAACACGCCGTCGACGATGATCAGCTTGTTGGTGTCCTGCTCGCTGCGCAGCACCAGCTCGAGGTTCTCCATGTCGTTGTGCTTGAACTTGCGCACGTCGCCGAAGCTGAGCCGGGCACCGTCGATGATCGAGGCGTGGTCGGTGCGGTCGACGATGATCGTCTCGTTGCGGCCGACCAGCGAACTGAGCACGCCCTGGTTGACCATGAAGCCGGTGGAGAAGACCAGGGCCTTCTCCTTGCCCACCAGCTTGGCCAGCTTCTCCTCGAGTTCGATGTGGATGTCGAGGGTGCCGTTGAGGAAGCGCGAGCCGGCGCAGCCGGTGCCGTACTTGGCGATGGCCGCCTGGGCGGCCTCCTTGACCTTGGGATGGTTGGTCAGGCCGAGGTAGTTGTTGCTCCCCAGCATGATGACCTCGCGGCCCTGGTAGCGCACGGTGTTGGTCTGGGCCGATTCTATCACCCTGAAATAGTTGTAGAGATCCTGCTCCATCAGGCCCTTGGCGAGCTTGAAATTGCCGATCTTGTCAAGAAGACCCATGCGTCACCGTCACTTCCTTGCCATACCAAAACAGCGAGGCTGCTCCGCAAACCCCGCCATTCGCGCCTCGGACCTGCAAAATAGCCCGCAGGGGCCCTCCCTACAACTAGAAAACATCGGCGGTGAAGACCTGGAAGCTGGTCCCCCGGCGCCAGGCGTCGGCAGCCAGGCCCGCCTTCAGCGCCAGCTGCGAGAGCATCGTGTCGCGATCCCAGCCCTGTTCGGTCGCCACCTGGGGCAGGAACACGGCCTGGCGGCCGCCGCAGCCCAGCAGCACGCCGTGCCGGCCCACCTCGATGGCCCCGGGTCCTTCGACCTCAACCAGGGGCGACAGGACCGACACTTCCAGGTCCAGGCCGTCCAGTTCGTCCGGGTGCACGGGCCGGAAGCGGGGGTCGTGCACCGCGGCGTTGCGTCCGCTCTCGCGCACCGCTTCGGCCAGGGGCAGGCGGCCCACCAGGCTGCCGATGCAGCCGCGCAGCGCGCCGCCGCGGGTTAGCGTCACGAAGACGCCGCGGGGTTCGGCCAGGACGCCCACCAGGGGCGGCAGGGACGGCGGAGCCTCGCGCCGGGCGGCCGCGGCCACCGCCTGGCGGGCCAGCTCGCGCAGCAGTTCGCGGTCGGCGGCGCTGAGGCTGGCGCTCATGCCGGGCCCTGCGGGGGCGCGGAGCCGTCGGCCAGCAGCACCGCGGCGTAGCTGACCGAGCGGCGGTAGTCGTGGTCCCGATCGCCGCTGCGGGCGTAGTCCAGCAGGGCGCCTTCCCAGCCGGCGGGCAGCCCCGTCTCCAGGGCCAGGGCGGCGGCCTCGAGGCCGCACATGGTGATGCCGGTGTCGCGACCGTAGGCCCGCAGCGCCGCCGCGTCGCCGGCCAGCACCCGCAGCACCGCCCCGGCGTCCAGGCGCTCGATGGCGCCGGCCAGGGCATCGGCCCGCTGCTCGACAAAGGGCTGGAAGCCGAAGTCCCCGCCGTAATGGGTGAAGTCGGTCGAGACCAGCAGCAGGGTGTCGGGGTTGACCAGCCGGGTCAGGGCCTGCGCCGCCGAGGCGCGCAGCTCCGCCGGCAGGGGCGGCACCAGCAGGGGCACGATGCGCGGCGGGTCGTCCGGGCGCAGCCGCTGCAGGAACGGCAGCTGGATCTCGATGGCGTGCTCGTCCCGGTGGGCCCGGTCGTCCAGGCAGAAGGCCGGTCCGGCGGCCAGGGCCGCCACCGCGGCGGTGTCCACCGGCACCAGGCCCAGGGGCGTGGCGAAGGCCGTGGCCGCGGGCAGGGCAATCCGCTGCAGGGGCACCCGGTGGTTGGGGGCCAGGATCACCACCCGGCCCGGCAGGCGGTCCCGCAGCCGGGCGAAGAGGCGGCCGGCGGTGGGACCGCTCCAGGCGTAGCCCGCGTGGGGGGCCAGGGCGATCAGGGGCCGGCCCGCCGGCGGCGGCACGGTCCCGGGCACCAGGCAGCGGTCCACCGCCGCGGCCAGCTCGGCCGGGCGGCCGGGGTACCACGTCCCGGCCAGGACGCTGGGGCGCACGTCGGCCATCAGGGGACTCCATTTCTCCGGTTGGTAAAGCTCGCGCCTGACTCTATCATATGGACAGACAGGGAACCATCACGCCAAGGGAGGATTGCGTTTTGAACATCAAGCAGAACCAGGTCGGGGACGTCATGGTCCTTCAGATTTCGGGCAAGATCATGGGCGGCCCGGACCACGAGAAGTTCCAGACGGAGATCAAGGCGCTCGTGGCCGCCGGCTGCGTGGACGTACTGCTGAACCTGTCGAAGGTCAGCTGGGTGAACTCGACCGGTCTGGGCATCCTGGTCTCGGCTTTCCACACCCTGAAGAAGAACGGCGGCCAGCTGAAGATCTGCGAAGTCAGCGACCGCATCGACAACATCCTGAACGTGACCCAGCTGAAGCTGGTCTTCGAGACCTTCGAGAGCTGCGACGCGGCCCTGGCCTCCTTCAAGCAGGGCTGATCCTTGACGGGGAGCCCGCAGCCGCGCAACCCGGCCCTGACGGTCGACGGCGTGGTCCTGCACCGGCAGCGGGACGGCCTCCTGGCCGAAGGCTATCGGGTCCTGTTGATCGAGCGCGGGCACGAGCCCTTTCGCGGGCGGCACGCCCTGCCCGGCGGCTTCGTGGACTACGGCGAGGACATCGACGCCGCCGTGGCACGCGAAATCGCCGAGGAGACCGGCCTGACGGGCCTGCCCTTCCGCCAGTTCCGCGCCTTCGGCCGGCCCGGGCGCGATCCGCGGGGGCACACGGTCTCCATCGTCTACGTGGCGGTGATCATCGGCGACCTGCCGGCGGTCGCCGGCGGCGACGACGCCGCGGCCGCGGCCTGGCATCCCCTGGACCAGCTGCCCCCCCTGGCCTTCGACCACGACCTGATCCTGGACCGGGTCATCGAGAGCCTGAAAATCCGCTGACGGCCGCGCCCCGGCGCCGCCGGACAACCGAGGAGCAACGCATTGAGCAGCAAGCTGACACCCGAGGTCGTGCTTGAGGCCCTCAAGGACGTGAAGGTCCCGGGCACGAAGATCGACGTGGTGAAGATCAACCTGATCGGCGAGATCAAGGTCACCGGCGGCGCCGTGGCCGTGACCGTGGTGCGCACCTCCGAGAAGGAGGAGACCATCGCCGCGGTGCGCGCGGGGGTGGCCGAGCGCCTGGCCAAGGTGCCGGGCGTGATGTCGGTCGAGGTGACGGTGGATGACCGTTCGGGCAAGCGCGCCGCCCCGGCCCGCGGCCCCCACGGCCAGTCGCCTGATCCCTTCGCCGACCGCAAGCAGCTGCCGGGCGCGCGCAAGGTGGTGGCCGTGGCCAGCGCCAAGGGCGGCGTGGGCAAGTCATCGGTGGCGGTGAACCTGGCCCTGGCCCTGCGCGACCGCGGCTTCAAGGTGGGCCTGATGGACGCCGACGTCTACGGACCCAGCGTGCCGACCATGCTGGCCATGGACAAGGCGCCCGAGGTCACGGCCGACAAGAAGATCCACCCGGTGCGTCACCGCGGGCTGCAGGTCATCAGCATGGGCCTCCTGATGGCCCCGGACCAGCCGGTGATCTGGCGCGGTCCCCTGGTGTTCTCGGCCATCAAGCAGTTCCTCAAGGACGTGCAGTGGCAGGACCTGGACTACCTGGTGGTGGACATGCCGCCGGGCACCGGCGACGCCCAGCTGACCCTGGTCCAGCAGGTGCCCCTGGCCGGCGTGGTGATGGTGACCACCCCCCAGGAAGTCGCCCTGGCCGACGTGCGCCGCGGCATCCGCATGTTCCGCGAGGTGCAGGTGCCGGTGCTGGGCATCGTCGAGAACATGAGCTTCTTCATCTGCCCGGACACGGGCAAGAGCTACGACATCTTCGGCCAGGGCGGCGGCGCCCGCGTGGCCAAGGAGTACGGCTTGCCGCTGCTGGCGCAGATCCCCATCGACCCGGCCATCCGCGAGGGCGGCGACCAGGGCCGGCCCGCGGTGGAGCACGAGGGCTCGCCGGCGCGCGAGGCCTTCCTGGCCCTGGCCGACCGGGTGCACGAGCTGGCCGTCGAGCCCCAGGCCTAGGGCCGGTGGCCGCGGCCGGGAGCATCTCCAGCAGCCTGCCGCCGGCGGTGCGCGCCACCGACCGGGTGATGGCCGCCGCGCTGGTCGCCCTGGCCCTGACCTCGACCTTCTCCATCTCGGTGACCCAGATCCTGCTGGGCGTGGCCGCGTCCGCGCTGCTGGTGCAGCTGGCTGTGACCCGCGCCGGGCGCCCCTGGGCCACCGGAGTGGAGGGCCCGCTGCTGGCTTTGGCCATCTGGGCCGTGGCCATGGTGCCTCTTTCGGCCGACCGTGCGCAGAGCGCCGTCTTCCTGCGCCGCTTCTACCTGTTCGCGGCCCTCTGGCTGGGCGCGGGCCTGGCGCGCGGCACCCTGGGCCCGCGGGTGCGCACCGGCGCCCTGGCGGCGCTGCTGCTGGGGGGTGCCGGCACCGCCGTCTACGGCCTGGTGGCCTACGCGCGCCTGGGCGGGGCCTTCGTCGACGCCTGGGACGGCTTCCTCAAGAACCGCGTGGTGCTGATCCAGGGCTACATGACCGCCGGCGGGCTGATGATGGTGACCTGCCTGGTGGCCCTGGCCTTCGTGCTGACAGCACGGCCGCGCCGCACGCGCCTGCTGGTGGGCCTGGCGCTGTTGCCCATGGCGGCGGCGCTGCTGCTGACCCTGACCCGCAGCGCCTGGCTGGGCACCGCGGCCGGAGCCCTGGTGATGCTGGCCCTGGTGCGGCGGCGCCTGGCGATGCTGGCGGCGGCGCTGGCGGTGGCGGCGGTGCTGCTCTCGCCGGGGCTGGTGCGCGACCGCTTCCTCTCGGCCTTCGACCCGATCCACTACCAGAACTCGCCCCGGCTGCAGATGTGGCAGGTCGGCCTGCGCGTGATCGGCGACCACCCGCTGACCGGGGTGGGGGACCGGGACCTGAACGAGCTCTACTGGTCCTACCGGGAGCAGGCCGCCGGCGGTCCCGTCGATCGCCATAGTTATCCCGGCGGGCCGATCCTCGTCGTCGGCCACCTGCACAACAACCTGCTGCAGCTGGCGGCCATCTGGGGGCTGCCGGGTCTGGCGCTGGCGCTGGTCCTGATGGTGCAGCTGCTGCGCCGGCTGACCGCCCTCTGGCGCTCCCTGCGCCTTGGGCGGCCCAACGCCGCCGAATCCGCGCCGCCGGACGGCTGGGTGCTGGCGGCGATCGGCGTGTGGTGGGCGTTCGTGGTGGCGGGGATGTTCGAGTGGTACTTCGGCGACGCCGAGGTGGCGCTGCTGACCTGGCTGGTCTGTGGCCTGGGCCTGGGCGCCGACCGCCTCGCCGCCGCGCGCGGGCCTCAATCAGCGTAGCCGAGATCCTTCAAGCGCTGCCGCACGGTGTCGTCGAGGTCGCCCCAGCCGCCGCCGCTGCCGGGGCCGGAGGCGCCGCAGCCGCTGGCCTGCCAGGCGACGGCGACGGCGCAGAGGGCTGCCAGCTCCTGGGGCGCAGCCGCCGAACAGTCGCGGGTCTCGCCCGGGTCGTCGGCCAGGTCGAACAGGGCCAGGGGTGCGCCGTCCCGCCGCGCGATCAGCTTCCAACTGTCCTGCCGCACCATCACCAGGTCCGGACCGTAGGCGATGGCCTCGGCCAGCAGCGGCGTCCGGTCGGCGGGCGCGTCCAGGTCGGCACGGCTGCGGCCGATCAGGCTCGCCGCGGGAGCGCCGTCGGCCAGCGGGCGCCCGACCGTCGGCGTGAACGGCGCCAACCCCAGCCAGTCCGCCAGGGTCGGCGCCAAGTCCAGCAGCGAGACGGGTGCCTGCACGCGGCGGCCAGCCGGCACGCCGGGGCCCCAGGCGGCCCAGGGCACGTGCAGCAGTTCCTGGAAGTGGCTGTGGCCGTGCCCGATGCCCGCCAGGCCGCGGGGGTCGTGGTTCCAGCGGCGGGCGGCATCAGCGTGCTCCAGGAATTCCTCGCCGTGGTCGGCGAAGAGCGAGACCAGGGTGCGCTCGGCCAGGCCCCAGCGCGTCAGGGTGTCCTGCATCAGGCCCACGGCCCGGTCCACCTGGTGCACGGTTGCCGCGTAGACGGCCAGCTTCAGGGCCAACGCCGCACTGGCGGCGGCGTCCAGGGGACGATCACAGCGGCCCAGGTCCGGTGCCGGCGGCTCGCCCCAACGCGCGACCGAGCGCAGGGCCGCGGGCGCGGGATCGGCACCGGCGCGGCGGGCGGCGCCGAGGAATGGCGCCAGGTCGGCCGCGGGCGGCGTGGTCGGTTCGTGGGGATCGTTGAAGAGCACGAAGCAGAAGCAGGGCTCGTCGGCGTGGCGGCGCAGCCAGTCCAGTGCCACCTGGGCCAGGTCCGCGGCGGCCAGGTTGTGGTGCTCGTGGACGGCGAAGGTCTCGGCCAGCCCGAAGGCGAAGAACGGGTTGGAATAGAAGGCGGCCGCGCGGTAGCCCTGGGCCCGCAGGTGGGTGGCCAGGGTCGGGAGCGCGGGCGCGAAGCGTCCGGGGGGCTGCCGGTCCATGTCGCGGCGGGGACCGGGCAGGTAGCCGCCGTGCAGGCCGGGCATCACGCCGCTGAGGGCGCTGGCGAACGAGGGCAGGGTCCAGGGCGCGGGCGCCGTGACGTCGGCAAAGACGGTGCCGCCGCCGGCCAGCGCATCGATGCGCGGGCTGATGGCCCGCCCGTCGCCGCCGATGCCCAGGTGGTCGGCGCGCAGGGTGTCCACCCCGATCAGCAGCAGGTGCGCCGGGCTCGCGTGCGCCGCGCGCAGACGGGACGGGCGCAGCGGGCGCAGCAGCGTCCGCCGCCAGCGGCCGAGGCGGGCCCGCCAGCGCGGTTTGCGGGTCAGGGAGGCGAAAGGTTCGTGCGCCATCGTGCTCCGTAAATCCCGGTGCATGGCCGGTGCCATCACTGGACACCGGCGCTCCGGGTCATTACCATGGATCCCATGAAGCTGCTGGACTATACAACAACGCGCGGGTTCCTGCCCCACGTCAAGTGCGCCTCGGTCGAGGATGCGGTGGCGCGCCTGGTCGCGACGCTCGCGGACGAGGGCGAGATCAGCAACGCGTCCAGCATCGTGGCCGAGGTCATGCGCCGCGAGGCCGAGGGCAGCACCGCCATCGGCGGCGGCCTGGCGATTCCCCACGCGCGCCACGCCGCGGTGCCGGAGGTGCGCGTCGCCGTGGCCACCCTCGCGGCGCCGCTGGACGTGCCGTCGGAGGACGGCCAGCCCGTGGACGTGGTCATCCTGCTGGTGGGCCCTGACGGTGACCCGCGGCAGATGCTGCGGGTGCTGGCCCGCCTGGCCCGGGCCGTCAAATCCAGCGAATTCCTGGATAGCCTGCGCGCCGCCGCCCTGGCCGACGAGCTGCGCACCGCGTTTGCCCGCGCCGTCTGACGAGACGGTTTCAAACCGCTTTCACAGAATTCATGCAGATTAATGACTTGCCCGCGGACGGTCCGGCGCGCTATGTTCGGCAACGCCCGACAGCCCGCGATCGACCCGGATTTCCGCCGTCGTTTCCCCTGAAAGGGAGAGCCCCCCGATGACCAGAAAGTGCAGGCCGGACGCCCGTTTGCGGGCCTTGCCGCTGATCCCGGTCCTCGTGCTCGGCTGCCTAGGCGCCACTGCGCCGGCCGCTGCCCAGGATGCCGACCACCTGATCCTCAGCGAGATCGTCACCACCGTGAACCGGTTCGGTGCGCGCTTCATCGAGATCGTCAATCCCACCGGTGCGAGCGTGGCCCTGGACGATGTCTACCTGACGACCGGGACCAACGTGACCAACAGCGCGGGCTACTGGCGCATCGTCGAGGACGATCCCACCAGCGCGACGGCGGGCGGCGGCTCCGGCGGCACCTTCCACGGCCGCTTCCCTGCCGGCGCGGTGATCGCCGCCGGCGACACGATCACGATCTCGGTCACCGGCAGCGGCGTGTTCGCCACGGCTTACGGATTCCAGCCCGACTTCGAGGTCTTCGAGGACGGCCTGGCCGCCGACACGGTGCCCGAGCTGGTGGAGGTCTTCCCCGGCTCGATCAACGCGGGCAGCCTGGCCGGCGGCTCCAATGTCGTGACCCTGCTGGGCTCCGGCAGCGTGGCCATGTACCGCTGGGACGGCAGCAGCGATCTGGTCGGCGACCTGGACTACGCCCACTGGGGCACCAACGCGGGCTTCCGCGTGGACAAGACCGGCTACAGCTTCGACGAATCGACCTACCTGGCCGACACCGCAACCGGCGCCCAGACGCCGCTGCCCGGTTCGGCCAACGACGGACGCTCGTACATGCGCAATACGGCCTCCGAGGGCACCGAGGCCACGCCCGGCAACGGCACCACCGGCCATGACGAGACCAGCGAGGTGCTCAGCGCCACCTGGGCCGTGGCCACGACCCAGGGCCCGGCCGCGCCCCCGGCGACCTGGCTGCCGAGCGCACCCATCTTCGGCGCCGTCACGCTCAGCCCGGCCGCGCCCTTCGACGGTCAGGCGGCCGTGGTCACCCTGGCGCTGGCCTCCAACACGGCCGTGAACTCGGTGGTGGTCAACTACACCGTCGACGGCGGCCCGGTGCAGACGGTCAACGCCGCCGCGGCGGGCAGCCAGTGGAACGCGACCGTGCCGGCCCAGACCGAGGGCGCCGTGGTCGCCTGGTGGGCCGTGGCCACCAACGCCGCGGGCGTCGAGGCCGTGCATCCGGCGGCGGCGCCGCGGTTCGTCGCGGGCTGGGTCACGGAGGCGGCGCCGGTCGTGGGCGAAGGGCCGGACAAGCTGTTGCTGACGGAAGTCTGCACCCTGGGCGCGGAGAACGAGTTCATCGAGATCTGGAATCCCAACGCCTGGGACGTGGATCTCAGCGACTACTACCTGACCGACGCCATCTACAGCCCGGCCAACACGGGCTACTGGAACATCGGCGGCGGCGTGCTGAACGCCGACACCATCGGCGGCGGCATGTTCACCGACTTCCATGCGCGGTTCCCCGCCGGCTTCACGATCGCCGCCGGCGACACCATCGTCGTCACGATCCCCGGCAGCAACGCCTTCTCCGGCGCCTTCGGTTTCCTGCCCGACCTGGAGTTGAGCGAGGACGATCCGGTGCCCGACCAGGTGCCGGACATGCGCTGGCTATTCGGCACCCCGGGCGAGAACAGCATCGTCTCCTCCGGCTCGGTGCCGAGCCTGACCAACACCGGCGAGCCGGTGATCCTCTACCATTTCACCCCCGGGGCGGACCTGGCCACGGACATCGACATCTTCTTCTGGGGCACCTCGACCAGCTACCGCTTCAGCAAGACGGGCATCACCATCGGCGGCTCGACCTACCAGCCGGACACGGCCGTGGGCAGCCAGCTGCCGTTCGTCACGCAGCTGGAGTTCGGCAGTTCCTACACGCGCATCGACGCGACCGAGGGCGGCCAGGCCTCCACCGGCAGCAACGGCGTGGGCGGGCGCGACGAGCTGAGCGAGGACCTGGCGACCACCTTCGCCATGCAGCCGGCGGACCCGTCGCGTCCGGACGGCGGCGAGGGCCCCGGCGAGGGCGGCTCCAGTGTCGAACTCAAGGTGCAGGCCAAGACCTTCCTGCCCGAGCTGGGCGAGGCCTTCCCCATCCAGTTCATCAGCCGCAGCGGCAGCGAGACGCGCCTGCGCATCTTCGACCTGAACGGGCGTCTCGTGATCACGCTCTGGGACAGCCGCTTCGACGGCGCGCCGTCGAGCATCGCCGGTGCCTACTCGACCGTGCTCTGGGACGGCCGCGACGACACCTACGAGCGGGTGCCCGCCGGCATGTACGTGGTGCACCTCTCGGTGGTCGAGAAGATGACCGGCGAAGAGCAGACCGAAACCGCCCCCGTGGTCGTGGCCACGCGGCTCAGCAAGTAGAGAGGGTGAGCGATGATCCGCAGCTTGACCATCTTCCTGGTGACCGCGGCGCTCGGCCTCTGGGCCGGCTCTGCCGCGGCGTTCTTCGAGACCACCCAGGTCAGCCCGCGCGCGCGGGCCATGGGCGAGACGGGCGTGGCCTCGCCTGACGCCGCCTGGGCCGCGTTCCTGAATCCGGCGTCCCTGGGCGGGGCTTCCGGCGGCCAGGTGGCTGCGGCCTACCACCGCCCCTTCCGCCTGGACTTCACCGATTTCGTGGCCGTGGGCGTGGGCCTGCCCTTCGACAGCCGCTACGGCCGCTTCGGCCTCGGCCTGACCAGCTTCACGGTCGACTGGGAGGGGGTCTCGCTGCTGAAGGAGACCAAGCTGACCTTCGCCCAGGGGCTGGACCTCTACAGCGACCTGCACTCGAGCATCGCCGTGGGCTGGGCGCTGAACGTGATGCGCGTCGAGGCGGGCGAGTCGGTCTCGGGCGTCGACCCGGGCAACGACACCGCCGTCGGCGTGGACCTGGGCCTGCTGGTCACCCTGCACCGCCGCACCCGGCTGGGCTTGCAGGTCGTGAACATCAACGACCCGCGCATCGGCGTGGACAACGAGGAGATGGCGCGGCGCGTGGTCGCGGGCATCTCCTACGAGCCCTACGACGCGGTGATCACCTCCTTCGAGATCGAGAACCAGCTGGGCCAGGACGTGGTCTACAAGGGCGGCGTCGAGGCCTTCATCGTGCCCTCGTTCGCCCTGCGCGCGGGCGTGGCCACCAATCCCAACCGCCTGACCGCGGGCTTCGGCTACACCATGCAGGGCATCTCCCTGGACTACGGCTTCTCCACCGGGGGCGGCACCCTCGACAGCACGCACCAGTTCGGCCTGGTGTACGCCTGGGGCGGTGAGGCGCAGTGAACGACACCCTGACCACGCACCGGAGGCGCCGATCGCTCGGGCGCAGCGCGGGGACGGTCGCCGTCCTGCTGCTGCTCGCCGGCGCGGTCCTGGGCGTCCCGGCGGCGACGGCCGCGGGCGACCCGCCCGGGCCCGTCGACCTCAATTCGGCCCCCCTGGAGCAGGTGCTGGCGCTGCCGGTGCCGCCGGAGGTGGCCGAGGCCATCGTCAACCATCGCATCTACCTGGGCTTCTTCGGCGACGTGTACGACGTGCTCGAGGTCGAAGGGATGACCCCGGCGCTGTTCGCGGCCATCAAGCCCCTGGTCTCGACCATGCCGCCGCCGCCCCAGGACGCCAGCATCGCCCGCCTCTCGGCCAGCTACCGGCAGGTCCGCCAGTACATGAGCCAGGAGGGCTCGAACGAGGGCCTGGCCGACGAGTACCTGGACCGGATGCGGACACCGGAGAATCTCAACACGCTCGACCTCTTCGACCTGATGTCCTACCAGAACGTCTCGCCGGTGGACGCCACCGCGATCCTGAAGGCCCGTGACCGGGTCGGACGCTTCGAGAGCTCGCGGCAGCTGCGGGGGACCGAGGGCCTGCGCTACTTCTCCTACCGCAACCTGCGCGACTTCGTGGTCTACAGCGACGACGAGGTGGCCGACTACACCGACCACGCGCTTACGGGCTACGTGCAGACGCGCTACACCGAGACCCCCATGTCCAACGACGAGGAGGATCTCGGCAACTACATCGCGAGCACGGTCACGCCCCGGGGCCGCTACTACGTGGGCGACGTCTACGACTTCAATCCGGGCTGGATGAACAAGATCCGGGTCTCGGGCCAGAACGGCTTCACCGCGGGCGTGTTGACCTCCCGCGAGTACGGCGAGACCAAGTGGAACGAGACCGTGAAGGCCTTCGCCGGCGTGCGCGACCGCCGGGCCGGCGACTTCCGCCTCAAGAGCCTGTACGTGGGCAACTTCCGTGCGGCCTTCGGCCTGGGCCTGGTCATGGACAACACCGACTACATCCAGTTCCGCAAGACAGGGTACGGCTTCAACAAGCGCCTGCTCGGCGTCTCGGGCGACGTCAGCAGCAGCTACGAGTACCACCTGCAGGGGGCGGCCTTCGAGGGCTCCTGGAAGCGCCTGCACCTGGCCGGATTCCTCTCCACGGGCAAGAAGGACGGCATCATCAACGCCGACGGCACCATCAACCGCTACGTGGTGATGAAGCCGCGGCCGGACGCGATGCTGCTGATCGACCGCGAGGTCAACGTCAACGGCGAGCTGGTCCCGTCGCGGCTGCGGCGCCGGGCGATCGAGGAGAACCTGATCGGCGGCAACCTGAAGGTCATGCTGGCGCCGGGCAGCTTCCTGGGCGTGACCGGCTACGAGGCCCGCTACAACCGGGGATTCTCCCCCGACGCGGCCACCCTGGTCACGGACACCGGGCTGCTGGAGGCCCGTGACCGGGAGATCTGGGAGTCGTACAACAGCGTCGTGGCCAACGACGACGGGACCGTCACCGAGCACCGCTGGCGGCGGGTGATGGGGGCCGAGGGCCAGGCGGTGGTCGCCAACGTGGCGCTGCAGGGCGAGTACGCCTTCATGCAGGACCCGCGCAACAGGTTCTTCAGCACCAAGAACCCGGACGCCATGGTGTTCAACGCCTTCGCCCAGTGGGACAACCTGCACCTGCTGGCCATCTGGCGCGACTACGACGTGGGCTTCGACAACCCCTACAACCGGGCCTTCAGCAACGACAACCGCTACGAGATGACCCTGCTGGACGCGCCCTACCGGCTGAACGACGACCTCTACGCCTGGCTGGACGCGAACACGCCCCAGCCCAAGCCGGAACAGGGGCTGTTCCTGGAGACCCGCTACCGCATCAGCCGGCAGCTGACCCTCAGCGGCCTGCAGTTCGACCAGTGGACCCGCAAGGCCGACGGCGCCGACATGATGCGCTACACCATCAAGGGCGAGTACCAGCCCGTCTTCAACCTGCGCTTCCGGGTCCGGCACCGCTACAGCAGCCGCTCGGAGACCAACCCGGACGACGTGCGGGCCTTCCGCAACTGGGAGACGCGCTGGCAGATGATCGCCATGCTCAGCAACTACAACCGGCTGGGCTTCACCTACGTGACCAGCAACGTGTTCTTCCCGGCGCGGCCGCGGCTCAGCGGCACCGCCGACGGCGGCGGCGACGTCGCCGTGGGCACGGCCGCCTCTCCGGCCCACGCCTTCGAGGCGCGCTACGAGCACAACGTCACCGGCGGCATCAAGTTGACCTTCGCCTCGTCGGTCTACGACGGGTTCTTCTGGAACTTCGAGGGCGACGAGTTCGTGCTGCTGGAAGGCAACGGCTTCCGCAACTGGTTCAAGGTGGAGAGCCGGGTCAGCGAACGGCTGCTCTTCCAGCTGAAAGTCACGCGTGACCACAACCTGCCCAAGACCTACGTGGACATCCGGAGCTACGGCGACCTGGCTGCGCCCACGCCCGACGCCACGCGCGTGACCAGGGACGACACCATTGTCCGTCTGCAGATGGACTACACCTTCTGACGGCTTCGAGGAGACCGGAGATGAAGAAGAATCTGAGCATGGCGGACCTGGTGCGGGGCCTGGGTGTGGGACTGGCGCTGCTGGCGGCGTTGCCGGCGGCGGCGGCGCCCCAGCTGATGGCCGCCTACGGCGACCAGTGGGCCTGGCGCGGGGGCGAGATCAACGGCATGGGGGGCAGCGGCATCGCCATGTACCGGGGCGGGCTCTCCAACATCTACAACCCGGCCTTCCTGGCCCTGGAGACGGGCACGCGCCTGGACCTGGGCGTGGGCCTGGACCAGGAGAGCGAGGACCGCTACCAGCCGCTGTTCGACACCTTCGAAAGCTGGGTCACCGACGCGGCGGTCGCCTCCAATCGCAACTACTTCTGGCAGTCCGGGTTCGGGGTGGCGCGGCGGGTCCTCGACGGCGGCGTGCCGCTGACGGCGGCGCTCTCGCTGACGGACCGCTACCCGTACCAGTACAAGTTCGAGGAGGAGCTGCGCAACCCGGACGTCTACCCCTCGCCGGAGCGGGACGCCATCATCGAGAACCGCTCGCGCGAGCTCGACGGCACCCTGCGCAACCTGTCGCTGGGCTTCGGCGCCACGGTGCACGAGCGCGTCTCGGTCGGCTTCGCCGCCCACTACGCCTTCGGCACCCGCACCGACACCTGGAACGTGCGCGACTTCGCCACCGCCGACGGCGACTCCAGCTACGAGCAGGTCTACACCCAGGACATGGACGGCATCAACGTCAGCTTCGGCCTGCGCGGCGTGGTCAACGAGCGGGTCGAGGTCGGCCTGGCCTGGGAATCGCGCCTGAAGGCCAGCGGCGATTTCTCGACCCGGCGCACCGAGGCCACGGACGGCCTGGTGCTCGACGAGACCCATGCCGGCCACATCAAGTACCCGGACATCTACCGCGCCGGCCTGACCTTCCGCCCGCGCACCGACCCGGCCACGGTCTTCACCATGGAGCTGGAGTACATGCCCTGGAGCCAGACCGAGGACACGGAGAAGGCCGAGGGCGCCAACGGGGCGCAGCTCAACGACACCATGGAGGTGCGCATCGGCCTGCAGCACACCTTCTACAGCGGCGTGCCCCTGCGCTTCGGCTTCCGCCACTACGACTCGTACCAGGACAAGGAAGCCTCCGCCAGCGCCTTCAGCGCCGGCGTGGGCATGCCGCTGGGCAAGGGCATGGTCTCGTTCTCGCTGGAGCTGACCAAGATCGACAGCGTCATCGACAACCAGTTCCCCTACCCGCCCAACTACTTCGGGGGGGCCTACACGGCCGATCCCCAGGCCCGGGTGGAGGACACGCAGCTGCGGTTCGGCGCGGGCTACACGGTGAACTTCTAGCGCGCACCGGCGACGACCGGGACGCGGCGCGAAGGAAAGAGGGATCGAGATGGACAAGCGACGCGGCACCCTGCTGCTGGCAGCGGCCCTGACGGCCCTGCTGGCCTGCGCGGCCCGGGGCGGGGACGAAGACGGCATCCTGCGCCTGCACCTGATGTGGACCAACGACCTGCACGGGCACATCGCGCCTGAGCCGGCGCGGTTCATGAACCCCGACTTCCCGCCGCCCCTGGGCGGGGGTGCCTCGGCCGCCGCCTACATCAAGGAGATCCGCGCCAAGGCCGAGGCGGCCGGCGAGGCGGTCCTGCTGATGGACGTGGGCGACTTCTTCCAGGGCACGCCCATCGGCACCAAGACCCAGGGCACGTCGGTCATCGAGTACTACAACGCCATCGGCTACGCCTTCAGCGTGCCCGGCAACCACGACTTCGACCTGGGCCGCACCAACCTGGAGCGCCTGGTCGGTCTGGCCGACTTCCCCTTCATCTGTGCCAACCTGGTGGAGCACGAGACCGGCAAGCTGGTCGACTGGGTGCAGCCCACGCTGATGCTCGACTTCCAGGGCGTGAAGGTCGGCGTGATCGGCATCATCACCCCCAGCACCGGGACCATGTCCTTCCCCGAGAACGTCAAGGGGCTGGATTTCCTGCCCATGCCCGAGACCGTGGCCAAGTACCGCGACATCCTGCGCGGGCAGGGCGCCCAGCTGATCCTGCTGGCCATCCACGAAGGGCTGCCCTACGACCCGGACGAGGGCTGGAAGCGCATCACCGGCGCCGAGGAGACCGAGACCGCCGGCGAGCAGGTCGGCACCTACGGCAGCAACCACTCCTACGGCGGCATGAACCTGATGGAGCTGGTGCACGTGGTGCCCGGCGTCGACTTCGCCGTCGGCGGCCACACCCACCGGGGCTACCACCATCCGTGGATCGACCCGGTGAACCACACCATGTGCTTCGAGAGCTTCGGCAACGGCTCGAGCCTGGGCCACGCCATCCTGCTGATCGACCGCGCCACCGGCACCCTGCTGGGCTGGGAGCCGGCCCACGACACGGGCACCCTGATCACCCTCTTCGAGGACGAGCTGTGGCCGGACCCGGAGATCACCGCGGTCATCAAGCCGCACCAGGACCGCACCGAGGCCGAGATGAAGCGGGTCATCGGCCAGACCGCCAACTCCCTGGGCCGCGGCGGGCCGGAGGCGAACCTGGTGGGCAACCTGGTGACCGACGCCATGCGCACCTACTTCGAGGCCGACTTCGCCTTCCAGAACCTGGGCGGCCTGCGCGCCGACATGCCGGGGGGCGACATCACCGCCCAGGACGTCTTCGCCGTGCTGCCCTTCGGCAACGAGCTGGTGGAGGTGCAGATGGACGGCCGCACGCTGCGCCGCATCATCGAGCGCAAGGTGGCCGGCCGCAGCGGCGGCATCTGCATCTCGGGCGTGCGCATGTCCTTCGACACCAACCGGCCCGACTACGACCGGGTGGTCCTGCTGGAGATCGGCGGCCGGCCCTGGGATCCGGACCGCATCTACAAGGTCATCTGCACCAACTTCCTGATGGAGGGCAACAGCGGCCTGGAGTTCCTGGCCGCCATTGCCCCCGTCGGCGGTCACGCCCACCCGGGTGACCACGGCCGAGGCCCTCGAGCGCTACTTCGAGCTGCACAGTCCGGTGCGGGTGCGCGTCGACGACCGCTGGGTCGAGACCCCGGGCGCACCCCAGGCTCCGTACCTGGCCGTCCCGTATTTGTCGGAATCATCACAATAGTTGCTCTTTTGGTGCAATCCCAACGCCAAGAGGCGTTTACGCGCATTCGTTCTCAAGCCCGCCGCCGCCCGACCGATCCATGGGGCAGCGGCGGGCTTCTGGCCAGGCCGCACCCCCGACAGGGACGTCGAGGACCGGCGCCGCCGGCGCCCAGCCCGGATGGAGAACCGCGTGAAGACCCTGCGCCAGGAAAAGCGGAACGAGCAGCTGCTGCGCTTCGCCACCCACATGAACAAGATGGTCGTGGGCCAGCCCGCGGCCATCGACAAGCTCACCGACAGCTTCAGCCGCCTGATCGCCGGGGTCCACGATCCCGAACGTCCCCTGCTGACGATGATGTTCATGGGGCCGACCGGAGTCGGCAAGACCGAGACGGTGCGCGCCCTGGCCGAGACCGTCTTCGGCAGCAAGCGCGCCTTCACCCGGGTCAACTGCCAGGAGTACTCGGCCCACTACAACATCTCCAAGCTGCTCGGCTCGCCGCCGGGCTACGTGGGCGGCGAGATCCGGCCGCTGCTGGCCCAGGAGAACATCGACCGCCACCACGCCAAGGCCCGCGAGAACCAGTCCGGCCTGGTCAGCGAACCCGGCGGCAAGCTGTCGCGCATGTTCCCGCCCGAGAGCGAGCGCAGCCTCTCGATCGTGCTCTTCGACGAGATCGAGAAGGCCCACCCCAAGCTGTGGAACCTGCTGCTGGGCATCCTCGAGGACGGCACCGTGGTGCTGGGCAACAACGAGGAAGTGGACTTCCGCAACTCGATCATCGTGCTGACGACCAACGTGGGCAGCCAGGCCATGGGCGCCCACCTCGCGCGCACCGGCATCGGCTTCGACACCGGCACCACCGACGCCAAGCTGGACCGGGACATCGAGGAGTCGGCCCTGCGCGAGGCCAAGAAGGTCTTCCCCTTCGAGTTCCTCAACCGCTTCGACGACATCATCACCTACCACACGCTCAAGGAGCAGCACCTCTACGCGATCCTGGACATCCTGATCGCCCAGGTGCACCACCGCTCGCTGATGTGCACCGAGCCGTTCCTGCTGGAGATCACCCAGGAGGCCAAGGCCCACCTGGTGGCCGCCGGCACGGACGTGCAGTACGGCGCGCGGCCCCTGAAGCGCGTGGTCGAGCGCGAGATCGTCACGCCCATCAGCCATCACATCTGCAGCGAGCAGATCCGCAAGGGCGACCTGATCACCGTCGACCTCGAGGGCGGCCGCCTGATCTTCCGCAAGGAGACCGGCGTCACCAGCTGGGAGGAGCTCGAGAGCCTCGGGCCCTTCCCCGAGTCGCGCTGGGCCAAGGAGGACCTGGGGGTCAAGGACGACGGCGGCGAGAAGAAGGAGATCGTCGAGCGCATTGCCCAGGTGGTGGCCACCGCGGGGGCGTTCAGCGGCGCCGACGAATAGCCTGGAGATCCGGCGGGGGAAAAGACGAGGGGCCGCGCCTAGACGGTGCGGCCCCTCGGCGTTGCGGGCGGTGCCCCGCTACGGCCAGTAGAGGATGCGGCCGCAGCTCTCGCACTTCTGGACCTTGTTCACGTTGGTCTTGCTGACGAAGGACGAGGGGATGTTGTTGAAGCAGCCGGTGCAGAGGTTGTTGACCACCGGCACCACGGCGTGGCCGAACTTGCCGGTCAGGCGGCGGAACGAGCTCATCAGCCGGGGTTCGATCTTGGCGGACAGGTCGTCCCGCGCGGCCCTGAGGTTGTCGAGCCCGCCGTGGGTGAAGCCCATGTCCTTGAGCTCGTCGCCCTGCTCCTCGACCTCGCGGATCATGCCTTCCATGTCCTGCAGCGCGACCAGGAGTTGCAGCTGGGGATGCATCGGCTACTCCTCCCTCATGGCGGCGCAGAACGCCTCGTAGTCCGGCGCCGCGAGCAGCTTCGCGCGCAGGCCCTCGTCCTGGACCCGGTCGATCAGCGTCGCCAGCGACTTGATGTACTGGTGGCCCGTGTCCTGGGGCGGCGCGATCAGCACGAAGAAAAGGTGCGTCGGGTTGCCGTCTTCGGAGTCGAAGTCCACGCCCTCGGCCGAGCGGCCGATCAGGATGGTCAGCCGCTGCACGGCCAGGGTACGCCCGTGGGGGAACGCGATGCCCGGACCCACGGCGGTGCTGCCCAGGTTCTCGCGGCTCTGCAGCATCTGCAGGATCGTGTCGGCGTTCTGGATCACGGTGCCCGCGAGCAGTCCTTCGACCATCTCGGCGAGGGCGCCCTGCTTGTCTGTGGCCTGGAGGTCGGGGAGGAAGAGGGCGGGTGAGGTGTGCTTCAGGACCTCGGCGATGTTCATGACGCCTGCACCACCTTGAGTGAGCGGTCGGAATGTGCTACCACTTGTGTCTGATCCCAAGCTAACCCATGCCCCAGGGTTTCTCAAGGCGCATTTGACGCCCCGGGCGGCCCTGCCGGCCGTCTGCACCCCTGAAACGAGGTTCATGAGCAGCAACCCGGTAGACCCGACGCCTCCGGTCGACGGCGAGGGCGTCGTGATCCGCGTGGCCGGCGGCCACTGCGAAGTGGCGGCCGACGGGCGCGTCTGGCGCTGCGAGCTGCGCGGCCGCCTGAAGATGGGCCGCCGCCAGGAGCAGACGCCGGTGGTGGCGGGCGACCGGGTGCGCTTCGGGACCATCGACCCGTCGGCCGAGCCGCCCAGCGGGGTGATCGAGGAGGTGCTGCCGCGGCGCAGCCGGGTCTCGCGCATGGCGGCCCGGCGCAGCGGCGGTCACATCGAGCAGGTGCTGATGGCCAACCTCGACCAGGTGCTGGCGGTGCAGTCGGTGGGCGAGCCGGCGCCCCAGACCGGGTTCATCGACCGCCTGCTGATGGCCGCCGAACGCTTCGAGGTCGCCGGCGTGCTGGTGCTCAACAAGATCGACCTGGTGGGCCCGGGCCTGGACCCGGCCCGCTGGGAGCACTTCCGCACCCTGGGCTACACGGTGCTGCACACCTCGATCGTCACGGGTGCGGGCCTGGACGAGCTGCGGGCGGTGCTGACCGGGCGCATCAGCCTGCTGGTGGGGGCCTCGGGGGTCGGCAAGAGCAGCCTGCTCAACGCCATCGAGCCCGGCCTGGGCCTGCGCGTGGGCGGCGTCACGGCCAAGACCGGCCTGGGCCGCCACACCACCACCAGCACCGAGCTGTACCGGGTCGCCGACGGCGGCTGGATCGCCGACAGTCCGGGCATCCGCGGCTTCGATCCCTGGGACGTTGATCCGCTGGTGCTGCGGGATTATTTTCCCGACTTCACGGCGGTCGCCGACGGGTGCCGCTTCCGCACCTGCCTGCACCGCGAGGAGCCGGGCTGCGCGGTCAAGGCCGCCGTGGCGGCGGGCACGATCCCGCCCTGGCGGCTGGCGGCGTACCTGTCGCTGCTGAAGGACCTGGAGGACCGGCGGGGGCGCACGCACCGGCGCTGAACCCTAGCGTCGGTGGGGCAGGCCGTAGTAGCGCAGGGCTTCCTCGCCCTCGTGCAGGAGCTTGTCCAGGGGGAAGACCCCGGTGGGCGGGTTCCAGGTGGTCGAAATTTCCGCACGCCGGCAGGCGGCGCGCCCGGGCAGGTGCCGACCCAGCCAGTCGGGCGCCTTGGCGGTCGATTCGTAGGCGCCCATGGCGCAAAAGCAGAGCCAGCCGAACCACAGGCCGGCGTTGACGATACGTCGCATCGGTCCTCTTCCTGGGGCTGGCCGGTCCGCGCCGCGCGGGCCGGGAGCACCCGGATGCGGGGACCAAAGGCAAGGGGCGTGCCAACGGCCGCCGGGCCCCGGAAGGACCCATGAACGGCAACTCCATGCGCAGCCTCAAGAACCGCCTGGCCTGCCTCGCGGCCCGGCCCCTGCGCCGCAAGCCGCTGACGGCGGACGGGCTGCGCGCCCTGCGCCCGGCGCGCATCGTCATCGTGCGGCAGCAGAACCAGATGGGGGACATGGTCTGCGCGACGCCCGCGCTGCGGGCCATCCGCGAAGCCTGGCCGGCGGCCCACCTGACCCTGGTCACCGCCCCGGTCAACGTGCAGGTGGTGCGGCACAATCCGCTGCTGGACCGGGTGCTGACCTTCGACCAGCGCCTGTGGCGGCGCCCGCTGGCCCTGCTGCGCTTCGGGCGCGAGCTGAGGTCGGGCCGTCCCGAGCTGGCGATCGTCCTGGCCAGCGTCTCCTTCTCGGTGACCAGTGCGGCCCTGGGTCTGGCCACCGGCGCGCGCTGGGTCGTGGGCGCCGACAGCCGGCCCTTCGGCTTCGACCTCAGCGCCGTGGCCTTCTCGCTGCAGCTGCCGTCCTCGCCGGAACTGGATCGCCACGCGGTGGAGCACGCCCTGGCGCCGCTGGAAGCGGTGGGGCTGGTGACCTCCGA
Source organism: Candidatus Krumholzibacteriia bacterium (assembly GCA_963848505.1). Lineage (GTDB taxonomy): Bacteria > Krumholzibacteriota > Krumholzibacteriia > LZORAL124-64-63 > LZORAL124-64-63 > JACZKN01. Next base: position 362,865 of record CAWKEB010000003.1, read on the forward strand.
CCGCGCGACCCTGGTGGTGCCCGCGGCGGACGAACAGGCCGAGGCCGCACGCATCCTGGCCGGGCTGGAGTTCGGTCCCGGCTACTGGGCCCTGCACCCGGGCGCGGGCAAGGTCCAGAACCTGTGGCCGGCCGAACGCTTCGCCGCGGTCGCGGCCCGGGCCGCGGCGGCCGGCCACCGGGTGCTGGTGCTGCACGGGCCGGCCGATCAGCCGCAGCTGGCGGCGCTGGTGGCGGCCCTGCCGCCGGCCCACGCCGCCATGGTCAAGCCCGCGCCGCCCTGCCCGGTGGGCGTGGCGGCGGCCCTGGTCGCGGGCGCGGAGCGGTTCCTCTGCAACGACACCGGGATCATGCACGTGGCCGGCGCCCTGCGGGTGCCGACGCTGGCCCTGTTCGGGCCCACCGACCCCGCGCTGTGGAAGCCGCCGGCGGCCGAGGTGGTCGCCCTGCGCAGCCCGCGGCGGAAACCCGACCCGCGCGGCGACGAGTACGGTTGGCTGGAGAACCTGACGGTCGGGGAAGTGTGGGCGGCCTGGACCGCACTGCCGGCGCGCACGCGGCCGGCAGGCGGATCCCGGACCACTGAGCGGGGCTAGCGCAGGGCGTCGCGCTGGGCCGGCGCGGCAGGGCCCGCATAGGCGACCGTCTGCCAGGCGCTTTCGTTGCCGTGGACGTCGACCGCAGTCACGGCGTACGTGCACTCGACGGTCCCGGAGCTGGGGCTGACCCACCAGGTGGCGGTCAGCGGTTCCTCGACCAGGGCCAGCGTGGCGCCGTAGGCCAGCAGGTACACCCGGTAGCCCAGCAGGTCGGCGTCGACGGTGTTGGCGTCCCAGTTCAGCTTGACCGCGCTGCCGGTGAAGGTGGCGGCCAGGTTGGTCGGGACCGCCGGCGGCGCCGTGTCGGCGGTGCCTGCGGGCAGGGTCGGGGCCACGGAGTCGCTGCCGCTGCAGCCGCCGATGACCGGCAGCAGGGCGGCCAGGGTCAGGATCGTCGCGGTGCGGATGAAGGTGTGCATGTCCGTTCTCTCCAGGTTCGGCGATGGTCCGTGTGCGGGATCGAGGCCCCCCACCCCTGGGCGGGGGGCCCCGTCGAGCACCGAGCGAAGCTCCGAGGTCCCGCGCTAGTCGTTGTTGAGGTCCTCGTCCACGTGCGAACCCACGAGGCTGATGGTGGCCATGGCCACGGCGCTCTCGTTGCCGACCAGGTCGACGGCGTACACGTAGTAGGTGGTCACGCCGTTGCCCGGATTCGCATCCTGGATGGTCGGGACCATGATCGGCGTCGACACCAGCGCCGTGGTCAAGCCCGAGCGCACCTTGTCGATCACGTAGCCGGCCAGGTCCGCGTCCACGGTGTTGGCGTCCCAGGACAGGATCACGCCGCCCTGGTCGGGAAGGTAGTTGGCGGTCAGGTTGGTCGGCACGGCCGGGGGCGCGGTGTCGATGCTGACGGGAGCGGCGGGGTCGTCGCTGCCGCAGCCGCCCGCCAGGGCGATCAATGCCAGCAGCATCAGGATCTTGATCATCGTCTTGCCTGCCATGGGAGTTCCTCCTCGTTATCGCTTCGGTTGCTCCGGTTCTGGGTGGACGCCCGGGAGGGTGTCTGTTGCTTTGGCACGGTTGGCAGGTGTGCTGCCCCTCCCGGACGTCTCGACGGCCGGGACTGCAAAGGCAGGGCCACGGGTGCGCACTGCGGCCCCGAAGCGGATAACCTGCTGGACGATCGACGATTGTCGGAAACCCGGGGAAGGTGCGCGCAACGAAGGGAACGTCCGGGGAACACCGCGGCCTAGCGCATTGCGCGGCCGGCGGCGGCCGGCGTTGCATCCTGCCTTGCTCCGGCGTCGGGGGCGGGGGTGTCCCCGGGGTGCGCCCACGGCACGATAAAGCCCTTGACGGGGCACGATTTATCCTTGAATATGGTCGCAGTTGCCAGGGATTCCGGGTTGGGTATCTGGAGAGGAACTCAGGAGGCACGCCATGACCAAGGCCGATATCGTCGAGGACATCGCCCAAAAGACGGGTCTGACCAAGAAGGAAGTGGGCGAGACAGTCGATCTGTTCCTGGACAAGATCGGCGATCTCCTTGTGGCCGGCCATCATCTGGAGATCCGCGGCTTCGGGACCTTCAAGGTCAAGGAGCGCAAGGAGCGCATGGCGCGCAATCCGCGCACCGGCGACGCCGTGCCGGTGCCTTCGCGTCGCGTGCCTGTGTTCAAGGTCTCCAAGATGCTCAAGGACCGCGTCGCCGAGAAGGACGCCTGAGGCCCGGCTTTGCCGCCTGTCGCCTCGCCCATGACTTGAGGGGTGGAACCGGTTTCCCGCGACCCCGGGGGGCCGGTTTCCCTTGTCCGGCCCCTGCGTCCGCGGCGGGCCCGCGCCCTGCCGATCCGGAGGAATTCCCATGCGAATCATCGATATGCGCAGCGACACCGTCACGCGCCCGAGCGAGGCCATGCGCCGGGCCATGGCCGCGGCCGAGGTGGGCGACGACGTCTTCGGCGACGATCCCACGGTCAACCTGCTGCAGGAGAAGGTGGCCGACCTGCTGGGCAAGGAGGCCGCCCTCTACGTGCCCAGCGGCACCATGGGCAACCAGTTGGCGATCCGGGCCCACGCCCACGCCGGCGACCAGGTGGTGCTGGAGGACGGGGCCCACATCTACCGCTACGAGGCAGGTGCGCCGTCGGTGCTGACGGGCGTGCTGCTGACCTGCGTGGACGCGCCCGGGGGCATCCTCGACTGGCCCCTGGTGGAGGCGGCCCTGAACCCGTCGGACAACTACCACTGCGCCCCGCCTCGCCTGGTCTGCCTGGAGAACACCCACAACCGGGCGGGCGGTCGCATCCTGCCCCAGGCCAACGTCGTGGCCATCGCCGCCGGCGCCCGCGCCCGCGGCCTGCGCGTGCACCTGGACGGGGCCCGCCTGTGGCACGCCCACGTGGCCACGGGCCTGGCCCTGGCCGAACTGGCCGCCCCCGTCGACAGCCTCAGCGTCTGCTTCAGCAAGGCCCTGGGCGCGCCGGTGGGTTCGGTGCTGGCCGGCGACCGCACGACCGTCGCCACCGCCCACCGCTTCCGCAAGATGTTCGGCGGCGCCATGCGCCAGGCGGGGATCCTGGCGGCGGCCTGCCTGCACGCCCTGGACCACAACCTGGAGCGCCTGCACGAGGACCATGCCGCGGCCCGCCGGCTGGCGACGGGGCTGGACAATCCGCACCTGAAGATCAATCATCCGGTGGACACCAACATCGTCATCATCGACGTGCAGGGGCCGGGCGGCGATCAGGCCCTGCTGGCCCACCTGAGGGCCGAGGGCGTGCTGGCGGTGGGCTTCGGGACGGGGCGCGTGCGCCTGGTGCCGAACCTGGACACGCCGCCGCCGGCGGTCGCTGCGGCCCTGGCGGCGCTGAACCGATTCCCGGGAGTGGGCAGGTGAAGATCGTCATCATCGGTGCCGGCGCGGTGGGCTTCGAGCTGGCCCGCACCATCACCCGCCGCGAGCACGACGTGTGGCTGGTGGAGATGGACCAGGCCCCGCTGGACCTGGTGGGCGAGCAGCTGGACTGCCGCTTCGTGATCGGCAACGGGGTCAGCCCCGCGACCCTGCGAGAGGTCGGGATGAAGGACTGCGACCTGTTCGCCGCAGTCACCAACCTGGACGAGATCAACATCATCGCCTGCCAGACCGCCCACGCCCTGGGCGCGCGCATCAAGGTGGCCCGGGTCCGCAACGAGGCCTACTACGAGGGCAACCAGCTGATCCTCGACGGCGTCGACCTGGCCATCAACCCCGACCACGAGGGCGTCGGCGCCATCCGCGAGGTGCTGTTCCAGACCGGCGCCACCGAGGTCCACGACTTCGCCGGCGGCAAGGTGCGCATCGTGGGCGCCCGCGTGGAGAAGGGCAGCCGGGTCGAGGGCCGCACCCTGGCGGCGATCAACCGCGACCTGGGCGAGCGCATCGCCCTGGTCACGACCATCGTGCGCGGTGACACCACCCTGATCCCCCGCGGCAACACGGTGATCGAGGCCGACGACCAGGTCTTCCTGGCCGGGCCGCGCCGCACCGTGGGCCGTTCGCTGATGTACTTCGGGTCCGCGGGCCGGCGGCTGTCGACGGTGATGATCCTCGGCGCCAACAGCATGGGGCGCGAGCTGTCGCGTGACCTGCTGGCGGCCGGCGTCAGGGTCAAGCTCATCGATCCCGATCCGGAGAAATGCCAACGGGCCTCCGAGCAGCTCAAGGGTGCCCTGGTGCTGCACGGCCGGGGTACCGACACCGACCTGCTGGCCAGCGAGGGCGTGGCCGAGATGGACGGCTTCGTCGCCGTGGGCAGCGACGAGGAGACCAACATCCTGGCCTGCCTGCTGGCCCGGCACCACGGGGCGCGCAAGACCGTCTGCCTGGTGGACCGGCCCGACTACGTGCCCCTGCTGTCGATGGTGGGCGTGGACGCGGCCGTCTCGCCGCGGCTGTCGACCTCGGCGGCCATCGCCCGCTTCGTGCGCCGGGGGGCGGTGGTCAGCGCCGAGACCCTGGGCTTCAGCGGCGCCGAGATCCTGCAGTTCAAGGTGGGCCAGGGCCACCGCTGGCTGGGGCGCACCCTCGGCGATCTCGACTTCCCCCGCGACGCGGTGATCGCCGCCGTGCTCAAGCGCGAGCGCGTGGTCACGCCCCGCGGCGACACGGTGCTGGCCCCCGGCGACGACGTGGTGGTGTTCGCCCTGCCCGACGGGGTGGCGCCGGTCGAGAACTTCTTCGCCGGCGGCGGGTCGTGAGCCTGCGCTCGGTCCTGAAGGTCCTGGCTTTCCTGCTGCTGGTGACCGCGGCCTGCCTGTTGCTGCCGGCGCTGGTGGCACTGGGCTACGGCGAGCCCGACTGGCGCCATTTCGTGCTGGCGGCCGCGATCGGCGGCGCCCTCGGCGGCGCGGGCCTGCTGCTGCTGCGGGACGCGGCGGACCTGCGCATCCGCGAGGGCTTCGCGGTGGTGGCCTGCGGCTGGCTGGTGGTCGGCCTGCTGGGCGCCCTGCCCGGCTGGCTGAGCGGGCAGTTCCCCTCGTTCACCGACGCGGCCTTCGAGTCCATCAGCGGCTTCACCACCACCGGCGCCTCGGTCCTGACCGACATCGAGGGGCGCAGCCACGCCACCCTCTTCTGGCGGGCGCTGACCCACTGGCTGGGGGGCATGGGCATCGTGCTGCTGGCGGTGGCGATCCTGCCGCTGCTGGGGGTCGGCGGCATGCAGCTGTTCCGGGCCGAGGTGCCCGGTCCGGTGGCCGAGCGCCTGACCCCGCGCATCCGCGAGACCGCCCGCCTGCTCTGGGGCGTGTACGTGCTGCTGACCCTGCTGGAGGTCGGCGCCCTGGTGCTGGCGGGGATGGGGCCCTTCGATGCGGTCTGCCACAGCTTCGCCACCATGGCCACCGGGGGTTTCTCCAACCACAACGCCTCGGTCGGCGGCTACGCCAGCCCGGCGGTCGAGTGGATCCTGATCGTCTTCATGCTGCTGGCGGGCACGAACTTCTCGCTGCACTTCCTGGCCCTCCGCGGCCGCGTGCTGGCCTACGGCCGGGATGAGGAGTTCCGCTTCTACCTGCTGATCATCGCCGGGGCGACGGCGGTCCTGGCCGGGTTGCTGCTGCTGGCCCGCTTCTACCACGCCTGGGGCGAGGCCGTGCGCCTGGCCCTGTTCCAGGTGGTGTCGATCATCACGACGACCGGCTTCGGCACCGCCGACTACCTGCTGTGGCCACCGTTCGCCCATGCGGTGCTGCTGATGCTGATGGTCGTCGGCGGCTGCGCCGGCTCCACCGGCGGCGGCATCAAGGTGGTGCGGCTGCTGATCCTGCTGAAGACCGCGAAGCTGGAGTTGCGGCGCATGCTGCACCCGCGGGCCGTGTTTACCCTGTGGTTCGATGGGCGAGCCGTCTCCCCGACGCTGCAGACCAACGTGCTGGGGTTCTTCCTGCTCTACATGGTGGTCTACGGCGTCGGCGTGCTGGCGCTGACCGCGGGCGGCCGGGACCTGGTGACCAGCATCGGCGCCACGGCGGCCACCCTCGGCAACATCGGCCCCGGCCTGGGCCTGGTCGGACCGGCCTGCAACTACGGATCGCTGATGGACTGGGAGAAGTGGCTGCTGATGGGCTTCATGCTGGTCGGCCGCCTGGAGCTGTTCACGGTGCTGGTGCTGTTCCTGCCCGGCGCCTGGCGGCGCAGCTGAGCGCCGGAAGGGACGAAGATCGTGAAGAAGCCGACCCCCGAACGCCCGCCCTGGGCCATCGCCCCCGAGACGGCCGCGCAGCGCTGCTGCGCCTTCATCAGCGGGACCCTGGCCGCCGCCGGCCGCAAGCGTCTGACCGTCGGCCTCTCCGGCGGCATCGACTCGGCCGTGGCCGCGGCCCTGGCCGTGCGCGCGGTCGGGGCCGCCAACGTGCTGGGAGTGATGCTGCCTTACGCCACCAGTTCGGCCGCCTCCCTGACCGACGCCGCGGCGGTGGCCGCGGTCCTGGGCCTGGCCACCGAGCAGGTCCCGATCACGCCCATGGTGGACGCCTTCCTGGCCGCCATGCCCGACGCCGATCCCCTGCGCCGCGGCAACGTCATGGCCCGCTGCCGCATGGTCGTGCTCTACGACCGTTCGGCCCGGGACCGGTCGCTGGTGCTGGGCACCGGCAACCGCACCGAGGGGCTGCTGGGCTACACCACCATGCACGGCGACAACGCCTGCGGCCTGAACCCCGTCGGCCAGCTCTACAAGACCGAGATCCGCCTGCTGGCTGCCTGGCTGGGGCTGCCCGACGCCGTGCTGACCAAGGCCCCGAGCGCCGACCTGTGGGCCGGCCAGGCCGACGAGGACGAGCTGGGCTTCACCTACGCCGAGGTCGACGGCCTGCTGCACATGCTGGTGGACCAGCAGCTGGGCCCGCTGAAGCTGGCCGCCCTGGGTTACCGGCGGGAGCTGGTCGAGCAGGTGACCGCGCGGGTCGCCGCCATGGCCTTCAAGCGGACCACGGCGCCGGTGGCGGTCTTCCCCGGTCGCCGCGATCCCGACGACCCGGGTCCGGGCCGGGCCGTCGCGGGGGGCTTCCATTGACCAGCATCACGCTGCCGGACGTGGATCTGCCGCCGGGCCTGTGCCACTTCGTGGCCACGCCCATCGGCAACCTGGGCGACGTGGGCCTGCGCGCCCTGGCGGTGCTCGCCGGCGCGGACGTGCTCTACGCCGAGGACACGCGCCACACCCGCCGCCTGCTGGACCGCTACGGCCTGCGCCTGCCGGTGCAGAGCTACCACGACCACAACAAGCTGCAGGTGGTGCCGCGCATCGTCGAGCGCCTGCAGGCCGGCGGCCGGGTGGCCGTGGTCAGCGACGCGGGCATGCCCTGCGTCTCGGACCCGGGCTTCACCCTGGTGCGGGCGCTGCAGGAGGCGGGCCTGGCCTGGACGGTGGTGCCCGGCCCGTCGAGCGTGCTGGCGGCCCTGGTGCTCTCGGGCTTTTCGCCTGACCGATTCCTGTTCGTGGGGTATGCTCCGCGCAAGAAGGGCGCGCGCGAGCGCTTCCTGGCCGAGGCCCTGGCCGAGCGCGGCACGGTGATCGTCCTGGAGTCGATCCACCGCATCGTCTCGACCCTCGAACTGCTGCAGGCGTTGGCCCCGGCCCGGCCCCTGGCCATCGCCCGCGAGATCACCAAGCTGCACGAGGAGACGCTGCGGGGCACGGCCGCCGAGTTGCTCGGGCTCATGACGGGCCGCCGCCTCAAGGGCGAGCTGGTCCTGGTCATCCGCGGCGACCGCGAGGTCGCTGACCGGGAGGAATGATGGATTTTGCCGCCTTCAAGCAGAACGCCCGCAGCCGCGTGCGCCCGCTGGTGCTGGCGCTGGACCGGGCCGGCTTCTCGCCCCTGGGCGTGTCGCTGCTGGGCCTGGCGATCACCGCGCTGTCGGGCTGGGCGGTCGCCGAGGGCCGGCTCTTCCTGGGTGCGCTGGTCTTCCTGGCGGGCTCGGCCTTCGACATGCTGGACGGCGATCTGGCCCGGCTGCAAGGCACGGTCTCCAAGCGCGGTGCCTTCCTGGACTCGTGCTTCGACCGGCTGGGGGAGGCCTTCCTCTTCGCCGGCCTGACCTGGTACTACGCCACCCTGGACGGCGGCGCCGACCCGGTGGCCCTGCTGCTGATCGTGGCCACGGTGGTCGGCAGCCTGACCACCAGCTACGTACGTGCCCGGGCCGAGGGCGTGGGCGAGACCTGCCAGGTGGGCTTCATGCAGCGCACCGAGCGGGTGGTGCTGCTGACGGCGGGCCTGCTGCTGGGGCGCTGGATCCTGGTCTTCATCCTGGGCGCCCTGGCGGTGGGGACCCTGGCGACCACCGTGCAGCGCATCGTCCATGTGGCTGCCAAACTGCCGGGTGCCGATCCGGCCGCGCGCACCGGCAGCGGCGCGCCCCGGGACCCGTCGTGAGCCCGCACGGCACCGATCGCCATGGCCGCGGCCTGCTGATCACCTTCGAGGGACCCGAGGGCAGCGGCAAGACCACCCTGATCCAGGGCATCACCGCCCGCCTGGTGGCTTGCGGGGAGCAGCCCCTGCTGGTGCGCGAGCCCGGGGGCACGGCCCTCGGCGAACGCATCCGGAACATTCTGCTCGATCCGGCGTCTGAGGACATGTGCGCCGAGACGGAGTTGCTGCTGATGGTCGCCAGCCGGGCCCAGCTGGTGCGCGAAAAGGTCGAACCGGCCCTCGAGGCCGGCATGATCATCCTCTGCGACCGCTTCGCCGACGCCTCGGTGGCCTACCAGGGCAGCGGCCGCGGGCTGGGCGAGAAGCTGGTCCAGCAGCTCAACCAGGTGGCCCTCGGCGGCCTGGAACCGGACCTGACCCTGCTGTGCATGCTGCCCCCTGAGCTGGGACGCGAACGCCTGAAACAGCGGGTTACCGACCGTTTGGACCGGGAAACGGCGGAATTCCACCGCCGGGTCCACGAAGGCTACCAGGCCATGGTCGCCTCGGGGGATCTCCGGTTCCGGGTGATCGACGCCGCCGCGTCGCCCGAAGCCATGCTGGAGCAGGCTTTGGAACATTTGCGGCGGTTGGAACACGGTTTGCTTAAATATCTGTGACCTTAGCGACCTGCCCCGGGTGCTGCGACCCGCCGCGGGCGCGGCGACCCGGCCCGGGACCCCGTCCCCGCCGCCAACCGAGACAAGGACGACCATGACCCAGCACGACAACCAGGCCCCGCGCCGCCGTTTCCTCCGTCCCCGCCTGCTGGCCCTGCTGGGGCTGGCCCTGGTGCTGGTGGCGACCGTCACGGTGGTGCGCGCCACCGACGATCCCCAGCAGCGGCGCCGCGACAAGTACGAGAACCTGAAGATCCTCAGCGAGGTCTACGACAAGATCCTCGAGAACTACGTGGACGAGATCGAGGCCAAGGCGGTCATGGAGGCCGCGGTCCAGGGCATGCTCGACCAGCTGGACGAGCATTCGAACTACCTGCCGCCGGTCAACTACGAGGACCTGGTGATGTCGACCGAGGGCGAGTTCGGCGGCCTGGGCATCACCATCAACGTGCGCGACCACTTCCCCACCGTGGTCTCGCCCATCGAGGGCACCCCCGCCTACTACATGGGCATCCAGGGCGGCGACCAGATCATCGAGATCGAGGGCGAGTCGGCCCGCGACTTCACCAGCAACCAGGCGGTGGAGAAGCTGCGCGGACCCCGGGGCTCCAAGGTCAACCTCACGGTGCAGCGCCCGGGGGTGGCCGAGCCGATCCCCTACACCATCACCCGCGACATCATCCGCATCGAGAGCGTGCCCTACGCCTTCATGATGGGCGACGTCGGCTACATCCGCGTGCAGAACTTCGCGCGCACCACCGCCGACGAAATGCGCGAGAAGCTGGACCAGCTGACCCGGGAGGGCGCGAAGGGCCTGATCCTGGACCTGCGCTTCAACCCGGGCGGCCTGCTGGGGGCGGCCCAGGCCGTCAGCGAGCTCTTCCTGGAGCGCGACCAGCTGATCGTCTTCACCAAGGGACGCCTGCCCGACCAGAACCAGTCCTTCTACAGCCGCAGCCGGGGCTCCGTGTACAACAAGGTCCCGCTGATCGTGATGGTCAACAACTCGTCGGCCTCGGCCAGCGAGATCGTGGCCGCGGCGATCCAGGACCATGACGCGGGCCTGGTGGTCGGCCGCACCTCCTTCGGCAAGGGCTCGGTGCAGACCGTGTTCCGCCTGGACGAGGACGAGGCGCTGAAGCTGACCACGGCGCGCTACTACACGCCCTCGGGCCGCTCCATCCACAAGGAGCAGAAGAAGGCCGCCGAGGCCATGGCCGAGGACGAGATGCCCAACGGCCACCCGGACCTGGAGCAGGACCCCGAGGAGCTGGAGATTCCCCGTTCCGAGCGCGAGAAGTACTACACCGACAGCGGGCGCGTGGTCTACGGCGGCGGCGGCATCACGCCGGACATCGAGATCAAGCAGGACTTCCTGACCGACTTCGAGGTGGCCGTCGAGCGCGACTACGCCCTGTTCGCCTGGGCCGTGGACTACGCCGCGGCGCACGACAAGGTGCCGGCGGACTGGCGGCCCAGCTCCGCCGAATTCGCCCAGTTCGAGACCTTCCTGGCCGGACGCGAGAACATCGGCGAGTACCTCGGCGTGTTCGACCTGACCCTCAGCGACTCCCTGGTCACGGCCAACCGGGATTTCATCGAGCGCGGCCTGCGCCGCGAGGTGGCCCGTCGCCTGCACGGTCCCCAGGCCGCCTATCAGGTGGCCATCGAGGCCGATGTGCAGCTGCACGAGGCCCTGAAGCTTTTCGCCGAGGCCAAGACCCTGCCGGAGATGTTCGCGCTGGCGGCCAAATGGAACGAGGAGCATCTCAAGCAGCTGGCGGCGGAGAGTGCGCAGAAGGACGAGGCGGCCAAGACGACGGCGAACTGACCGCCGCGGATCGACCACGCCGCACCGGCGTTGCCGGCTGCGGTCGCAGGACAAGAGAAACGGCCCGTCGCAGCAGCGGCGGGCCGTTCGATTCCGGGCGGGAACCTGTTTCGGGCCGGTGGACCGGTCAGCGGTTGAGGGCCTTGAGGCCGCCCCAGCTGCTCCCCGCCGTCGGCACCGAAGCCGCCTCCATCAGCACCTGGACCAGCAGCGGCGCCGCCGTCTGGTTGGCCAGCGCATTGGGGTGGCCGTCGATGGTCGGGTAGTTCCGCAGGAAATCCTGGCGCAGCATGTTGCGCTGCGGAGATCCGTCGTCGGGGTTGGCCAGGACGTCGAAGAAGTCGAAGACCCGCAGGTTGGGGTGCCCGGCCAGGAAGGTGTCGCTCTTCATCCAGTTGGCGAAGTTCCGGGCCCGGTCGGCCCATTCCACCGTGCTGCCCGGCCAGAGCGGCGTCAGGGCGGGCGGCGTGAACAGCACGAAGACCTTGTCCGGGTGCTGGTCCAGCACGTCGCGGATCTCCAGGTACCAGGTCTTGTACTGCTGCAGCTGGTCGTCGGTGCGGATCAGGTTGGTCGGCTCGTAGCAGCTCTTGAAGACGATCACGTCGAAGCGCGAGAGCAGCGAGTCGCGTGCGGCGTTGTCGGTGGTCCAGAGCTTGTGCAGGCCGTCGGGGTCGGTGTTGTCGTCGGGGATGTTGAAGCTGTAGCCCAGCTTGGCGCCGGACGGACCGGACAGGCCGATCGGGTTGTAGTCGTGGTCCCAGAGGGCGGGTGCGGGAGCCTTGTCGCCGGCCGCCTGCTGCAGCACTACCCGCACGTCTCCCTCCGCCAGGAGGTTGCGGCCGGTGGAATGGTGCAGCATCATGATCCTGACCTGGGCCTGGGCCGCCGGGGCGGCGCCGGTCAGCAGGGCGGTGGTGAGAATTCCCCAAACGATTGCGGTGTTCCGGGTCATGCCAGGACACCTCCCTCCTGGTGCTGGTGCATATGCGTTCGCGCGACGGCTCGGGGCCGCCCCGCGCATCCGACCAAGATAATCCCGGGCGCCGCGCCCGCCACCGGCGGGCGCCGGGCAAGCGACGGGGGGAGCCTGGACTCCCCCCGCAATGGCAACGGCCGGATCGGATCTAGCCGACGAGATTCAACTTGTGCATGACGTCCTCGAGCAGGTAGCCGTCCTCGCCCGGCAGGTTCACGAAGCGGAAGCCGGTCTTGTGGAAGTCCGGGTTCTCGTCCTTCTTGGCCCACATCGCCTCGGCCTCCACGTCCACCTCGGTGCGGTAGTGGACCATCACCGGCAGGATGATGCGGAAGTTGAAACGATCGCCCACCGCGATGGGGTTCTTGGTCACGAGCATCATGCCGCCAGCGGTGATGTCCACGACCCGACCCAGGTTGCGGTTGGTGTTGATATCCAGCACCTTCACCAGGTGCGGGGTGTTCTTGCGGGGCCTTTGACGGTGTTCGCGTCCCATGGTCGTCCTTTCCTCCCGGAGAATGTCCAACGCAGGGATCGGCAACCCGCGGGGGGACTTGAGTCCCGATTCGGGCCCTGTCCTTGCCGCCGGCCGCGGGGCCGTCTATGCTGGTCCGGCCGCGCGCCCACCGTCCCGACCCCCTCGCCGGGGCCCATCCGGAGGTTTTGATGAGCGACAGGTTCGAGGTCCAGGTCACGTCCGAGGTCGGTCGCCTGACCGGCGTGGTCATGCACGATCCGGGCCAGGAAGTGGCCAACATGACGCCCGAAACCGCCGAACGGGCCCTTTACAGCGACATCCTGAACCTGGACGTGGCTCGTCGGGAATACGCCCAGCTGCGGGGGGTGCTGGCGCGCCGGGCCGAGATCTTCCAGGTGCGGCAGCTGCTGCAGGACATCCTGGGCAACGGCCGGGTGCGCAGCGGCCTGGTGCGCCGCATCTGCGAGGCCGAAGGGGTGCCCCAGGTGGCGGACGGCCTGCTGGAGCAGGAACCGGCCGAGCTGGCCCGGCTGCTGATCGAGGGCGTGCCCATGGTCAAGGACAGCCTTACGCGCTTCCTCAGCGCGGACCGTTATTCCCTGCCGCCGCTGCACAATTTCTTCTTCACCCGGGACGCGGCCGTCACCTTCGGCGACAGCGTGCTGGTGTCCTGCATGGCCAGCGGGGTCCGGGGCCGCGAAGCGCGCATCATGGAGGCCATCTTCGAATTCCATCCCCGGCTGGGGGCGCCGACCATGAACCCCGCACGACTGGGTGGTTCGGCCCCGGGGCTGACCATCGAGGGCGGGGACGTGCTGGTGGCGGCACCGGACGTGCTGGTGGTGGGCCTGGGCGCCCGCACCACCAGCACGGCCATCGACTTCCTGATCGAGCGCTTCCGCGAACGCGGAGTGCGCCAGCACATCCTGGTGCAGGAGCTGCCGCGCACCCCCGAGTCGTTCATCCACCTGGACATGGTCTTCACCCTGCTGGACCGGAACCTGTGCCTGGTCTACGAGCCGGTGGTCCTGCAGACCCACCACTACGACGTGGTGCACATCCACGTCGAGGGGGGCAGGGTGGTCTCGATCAGCGAGGAGGACACCCTGCTGTCGGGGCTGGCCCAGCTGGGCCTGGACCTGGAGCCCGTGTACTGCGGGGGCCGCGACGACCGCTGGCTGCAGGAGCGGGAGCAGTGGCACAGCGGCGCCAACTTCTTCGCCCTGGGGCCGGGGCAGGTGATCGGCTACGGGCGCAACACCCACACCGTCGAGGAGCTGGCCCGCGCCGGCTTCGCCGTGGTGCCGGCCGCCGACGTGGCCGACGGCAAGGTGGACCTGGACACGGCCGGCCGCTGCGTGGTGACCATCGACGGCTCCGAGCTGGCCCGCGGCGGCGGCGGCTGCCGCTGCATGACCATGCCGGTGGGCCGGGTGCCCCTCAGCTGACCGGCCGGCGCGCGTCGGCGTCGTCCTGCGCCGCCAGCCGGCGCTGCTGCCGGCCCAGGCGCAGCGCCAGCACCGCCCACACCGCGGCGATCGGCAACGCCAGCCAGGCGATCACCGCCACGGCGCCCGAGGCCAGCGAACCGACCGCGTCGCCGCCCCGGTAGACGAAGGTGTCGATGAAGTTCTTGGCCTTGTAGCGGTCCTCCTGCGGCACCACCGTGAACAGCGTCTCGCGCGCGGGCTTGGCCAGGGCGTAGTTGGCCGCGCGCAGCACCGTCTGCAGCACGATGAACAGGGTCAGCGAGGGCCACAGGCCCAGGGCCAGGAAGGCCGCGGCGAAGCCCACCGGCAGCAGCAGCAGCAGCGGCCCGGCGCCCACCCCGCGCAGCAGCCGTCCCGTCAGCAGCAGCTGCACCACCAGGGTCAGCAGGTTGGCCCAGAGGTCGATGGAGCCCAGCACGGCGGCCCGGGCGTCGCTGCCGGTGACGCTATCGGCCACGATCTGCGTCTTCTCGAAATAGAGGAAGGTGTTCATCAGCGTGTAGAGGAAGATGAACCCGGCGATGCCCAGCAGGTAGGGCGAGCGCAGGGTGCGGGTCACCCCGGCCAGGATGCCGGTGTCCGGCTGCGGCACCGCCTCCCCGCCCATGGTCTCGAAGCGGCGGGAGAGGGGGCCGACGCCCCGGGCCGCGCCCTCGATCAGCAGGATGGCCACCAGCAGCAGGTTGGGTCGGCCCAGGGCCGCCACCAGCAGCGTGGTCAGCCCGCTGCCGAAGATGGCGCCCACGGTGCCGGCCACGGCCACGATGCCGAAGAGGCGGCGGCCGCGCTCGTAGCCGAAGCCGTCGGCCATGAAGGACCAGAACAGGGACAGGGCGCTGAGGTTGAACACGCTCAGCCACACGTAGAAGACCCGGCCCGACCAGACCAGGGTGCGCGCGTCGGCGAAGCGCAGGGCCAGGTAGAAGATCACCAGGTTCAGGGCGAAGAAGCGCAGCGCGACCGGCAGGAAGACCTCGCGCCGGAAGCGCCGTACCAGCCAGCCGATCGCCGGCGCGGCCAGGGCCGTCACCGCCAGGGTCACCAGGAACAGGGTGTGCAGCAGGTCCTGCCCGCCGGCGATGCCCATCTCGTCGCGGATCGGCCGCAGGATGTAGTAGCCGGACATCAGCAGCCAGAACAGCAGGCACGAGAGCAGGACAGGGGCGGTCTCGCCTTCGCGCAGGGCGAGGGCACGCTGCAGCCTGGTGATCACGGGATGGAGCCTTCCGTCGGTGGCGTGGTGGCGTCACGGGCACCGGCCCGCGGTGCCGCCGCCCAGGGTACATCAATTCCCGTGTTCGGCCAACGGCGGGCCGGGCCCGGGACCCGCGCACGGTTGACATCGGCCCCGAATGCCGCTAATCCTGTCGCGAATCAACGTTCTACTCGGGCAGAGGGGGAGCAAGCCATGTCGCTGGACCTCAAGCGCATTCACCACGTGGAGTTCCTGGTCGGCAACGCCAAGCAGGCCGCCTACTTCTACCGCAAGGCCTTCGGCTTCGACCAGGTGGCCTACCGCGGCCCCGAGACGGGCTATCGCAAGCGTGCCTCCTACGTGCTGCGCCAGGGCGACATCTGGCTGGTCTTCACCACGCCGCTGCACCATGACGATTCCCTGAACATCTGGCTGACCCTGCACGGCGACGGGGTCCGGGACATCGCCTTCGAGGTGGCCGACGCCGCGGCGATCCACGACGAGGCGGTGGCCCGCGGCGCCACCAGCGACCGACCGCCCCGCGAGTTCAAGGACGACCTGGGCCGGGTGCAGATGGCCAAGATCCAGACCTACGGCGAGGTCGTGCACACCTTCATCCAGCGCGACGGCTACCGCGGCTTCCTGCCCGGTTTCGTGATCAACGAGATCAAGGGCGAGGGCGTGGGCCTGCAGTGCATCGACCACGTGGTGGGCAACGTCGAGGACCACCGCATGGACTCCTGGGTCAGGTGGTACGACGAGGTGCTGGGCATGGACCGCTTCGTCTCCTACGACGACAAGGACATCTCCACCGAGTTCACCGCCCTGCGCAGCACCGTGGTGGCGACCGACGACCGGCGCATCAAGTTCCCCATCAACGAACCGGCCGAGGGCCGCAAGAAGAGCCAGATCCAGGAGTACATCGACCACAACGTCACCGCCGGCGTGCAGCACCTGGCCCTGAAGACCGACGACATCCTGGCGACCATCGCCGCCCTGCGCCGCAACGGCGTGGAGTTTCTGAAGGTGCCCGCCGGCTACTACGACCATGTCTGGGAGCACGTCGGACCCATCAAGGAGGATCGCGGCCGGGTCAAGGACCTGGGCATCCTGGTGGACAAGGACGACGCCGGCTACCTGCTGCAGCTATTCACCCGGCCACTGCAGGATCGGCCGACCTTCTTCGTCGAGATCATCCAGCGCGAGGGCAGCGAGAGCTTCGGCAAGGGCAACTTCAGGGCCCTGTTCGTGACCATCGAGCAGGAACAGGCGCTGCGCGGCAACCTCTAGCGCCGGCCGAAAGGACGCGAGCATGCCCTTCTACCAGCGGCTGGGCCGGATCCCGGCCAAGCGCCACACCGTGTTCCGCAAGGACGACGGCGGCATCCACTACGAGCAGCTGATGGGCAACCTCGGCTTCACGGGGCTGCAGTCGCTGCTTTACACCCTGCGCCGCCCGACGGCGGTCAGGTCCGTGGAGACGGCCTGGACCCGGCCGCTGCAGGCGGAGCCGGAGCCGCGGCTGGCCATGCGCCACCTGCGCAGCCACCGCCTGGAGAGCGCCGGCCCCAGCGCCACCCGCGACCGGGTGCCCCTGCTCTTCAACGCCGACGTGGTGATGTCGCTGGCCCGGCCGGCGGCGACCGACGACTGGTACTGGCGCAACGCGCGGGCCGACGAGATCGTCTACGTCACCCGCGGCCAGGGCGTGCTCGAGTCCCAGTTCGGCAACCTGCGCTATCGGGAGGGCGACTACCTGGTGGTGCCGCGGGGCATCATCCACCGCCTGCGGCCCGATGCCGGACCGGCCCAGGTCCACCTGGTGATCGAAACGCCCAGCCACGTGCGCACGCCCGTCCCGCTACCGCAACGCCCAGGGCCAGCTGCTGGAGCACAGCCCGTTCTGCGAGCGCGACATCCGCGTGCCCACGGAGCTGCGTGGTGCACGACGAGCAGGGCGACTTCCCGGTGCTGACCAAGGCCGGCGCGACGGTCAGCCGCGTGGTCATGGACCATCACCCCTGCGACACCGTGGGCTGGGACGGCTGCTACTACCCCTGGGCCTTCAGCATCCACGACTTCGAACCCATCGTCGGCCGTCTGCATCAGCCGCCGCCGGTGCACCAGACCTTCGAGGCCGACCGCTTCGTGCTCTGCTCGTTCGTGCCGCGGCTGTACGATTTCCACCCCGAGGCGGTGCCTGCGCCCTACAGCCACTCGAACGTGATGACCGACGAGGTCATCTACTACTGCAACGACGAGTTCATGAGCCGGGCCGGCATCGAGACCGGGTCGGTCACCCTGCACCCGGACGGTCTGCCCCACGGCCCGCAGCCGGGGCGCACCGAGGCCTCGATCGGGCAGAAGGAGACCGACGAGCTGGCCGTCATGCTCGACACCTTTGCGCCGCTGCAGGTGGCCCGGGACGCGCTGGCCTGCGAGGATCCCGGCTACGGGGCCTCCTGGCTGGGGGAGGATCCGGCGTGAGCCGGGCCTTCGCCGCATTCATGGGCGAGCTGATCGACTACGCGGGGCTGTTCCCGCCGGCGGCCCTGGACATGCCGGCGGCGGTCTCGGGCTACGCCGCCCACCGCACCCTGCCGGAGGCCTGGATGCTGGGCCGCTTCATCGCCCCGGCCGAATCGCTGGACGCGTTCGCGGCCGCCGCGGCACCGCACCTGGCGGCGGGCCGGCCCTGGAAGCTGTCGGTCCTGGTGGGCGCCCGCGACGGGGCCGAGGTGGCGGTGGCCCGCACCGAGGTCCAGGGCGACCGGGTGGCCGCCCTCGAGGACCGGACCGCGGGGCGGGCCCTGGTCGAGGTGCTGGAAACGCCGGTGCCGGCCGCAGCGGCGGGCGCCGGCTGCGCCGACTTCCTGGCCGCGCTGCTGGACGGCCTGGTGGACGCCGGGCTCGCCGGCCGCGAGCTCTTCATCGAGACCCCGGCCGGCGGCGACGACCGCGCCGTGCTGACGGCGATCGCCGTGGCGGCCGCCCGCAGCGGAGGTCCGGACGGTCCGTTCGGGCGCATCGGCGCCAAGCTGCGCTGCGGGGGCCTGGTGGCCGAGGCCTTCCCGAGCCCCGAGCGCCTGGCGGCGGTCATCGCCCTGGCGGGCGAGCTGGAACTGCCGTTGAAGTTCACCGCCGGGCTGCATCACCCCCTTCGCCACCGGTCCACCGACCCGGACGTGATGATGCACGGCTTCCTCAACGTGTTCGGCGCCGGCATCCTGGCCCGGACTGCGGGTCTGGCCGGGGACGACCTGGTGGCCTGCCTGGCCGAGACCGACCCGGCGGCGTTCCGCTTCGACGACGAGACCTTCGCCTGGCGCGGCCTGCCGGCCGATGCCGCGGCCGTGGCCCGGGTCCGCGCCGGGGCGCTGACCGGCTTCGGCAGCTGCTCCTTCCTTGAACCCCGCGACGACCTGGCCGCACTCGGCCTGCTGTAGCCGGCCGCCGCGAAAGGACGATCCGCCCATGGACCCGACCGTCGACCCCGCCGTGCGCTCCTTCCTGGACGTGGACCGCGACAGCCACTTCCCCCTGCAGAACCTGCCCTGGGGCGTGTTCAGCCCGGGGCCGGCCGCCGGCCGCCGCATCGCCACCCGGATCGGCGACCGGATCGTGGACCTGTCGGTGATCGAGGACGCCGGTCTGCTGCGGGACGCGGGGCTGCCGCGGGGCCTGTTCAGCCACCCGGTGCTGAACCCGCTGATGGACGTGGAACCCGAGCGCCGCCGCTTCCTGCGTCGCCTGATCCACGGCCTGCTGCGGGCCGACGAGCCCACCCTGCGCGACGACCCGGTGCTGCGGGGCCGGGCCCTGCTGCCCGCCGACTCGGTGGTCATGCACCTGCCGGTGCTGACCCGCGACTACACCGACTTCTACTCCTCGAAGGAGCACGCCACCAACGTGGGCATCATGTTCAGGGGCCAGGAGAACGCCCTGATGCCCAACTGGCTGCACCTGCCGGTGGGCTACCACGGCCGGGCCAGTTCGCTGGTGGTCTCGGGCACGCCGGTGGTGCGGCCGCGGGGTCAGATGCAGCCGGCCGACGGCCAGCCGCCGGTCTTCGGCCCCTGCCGCCTGCTGGACTTCGAGCTGGAGATGGGCTTCTACGTCTCGGGCGGCAACCGCCTGGGCGAGCCCATCGGCGTCGACGAAGCCGCGGCCGACATCTTCGGGCTGGTGCTGGTCAACGACTGGTCGGCCCGCGACATCCAGAAGTGGGAGTACCAGCCCCTGGGCCCGTTCAACGCCAAGAACTTCGCCACCAGCGTGGCGCCCTGGGTGGTCACGCCCGAGGCGCTGGCCCCGTTCCGCTGCCCCGCTCCGGAGCAGGATCCGGCGCCGCTGCCCTACCTGCAGGAGGCCGACCGCCACACCTACGACATCAGCCTGGAGGTGGAGGTGCGCGCGCCCGGCGCCGCCACCGGCCTGCGGGTCTGCGCCAGCAACTTCCGCCACCTGTACTGGACCATGGCCCAGCAGCTGGCCCACCACACGGTGACCGGCTGCAACCTGGGCACCGGCGACCTGCTGGCCTCCGGCACCATCAGCGGTCCGGACAAGGGCAGCTACGGCTCGCTGCTGGAGATCACCTGGCGCGGCACCGAGCCCATCGCGCTGCCTGGCGGCGAGCAGCGCAAGTTCCTGGCCGACGGCGACACCGTGACCATGAGCGGCTGGTGCCAGGGCGACGGCTACCGCGTCGGCTTCGGCGAGGTCAGCGGCACGATCGCGCCCGCCCGCGCCGAACCTTGAGCCGCGAGGGCGACATCCTCTGGGAGCCGACGCCCGACGCGGTCGAGCGGGCGCTGGTCAGCGAGTTCCGCCGCGGCGTCAACCGGCGGCACGGCCTGGAGCTGGCCGACTGGGATGCCCTGTGGCGCTGGTCGGTGGACAGCGCGCCCGATTTCTGGTCCGAGCTGTGGGACTTCGCCGGTGTGGTGGGGGACAAGGGTCCGGAGCCGGTCCTGGCCGACGGCGGCCGCATGCCCGGCGCCCGCTGGTTCCCCGGTGCCCGCCTGAACTACGCCGAGAACCTGCTGCAGGGCGAAGGCGCGGACGAGGCCATCGTCTTTCGGGGCGAGGAGGGCGCGATCCGTCGCCTGACCCGGGCCGAACTGCGCGCCGAGACCGCCCGCGTGGCCGCCGGCCTGGCCGCCGACGGCGTGGGGCCGGGGGTGCGGGTGGCCGGCTTCCTGCCCAACCTGCCCGAGACGGTGATCGCCATGCTGGCGACCGCCAGCCTGGGCGGGGTCTGGTCCAGCTGCTCGCCCGACTTCGGCAGCCAGGGCGTGCTGGACCGCTTCGGCCAGATCGAACCGGAGGTGCTGTTCACCGCCGACGGCTACCGCTACGGCGGCCGTGTCCACGATTGCGGACCCACGGTCGCCCGCCTGCGCGCCGAGCTGCCGT
Source organism: Candidatus Krumholzibacteriia bacterium (assembly GCA_963848505.1). Taxonomy (GTDB): domain Bacteria; phylum Krumholzibacteriota; class Krumholzibacteriia; order LZORAL124-64-63; family LZORAL124-64-63; genus JACZKN01. The sequence goes on from CAWKEB010000003.1 coordinate 383,382, forward strand.
CGTTGCGCCGCACCGTGGTGGTGCCGTTCGTGGATCCGGGGGCGTCGCCGCCGGCCGGCACCGCCGCCTGGGCCGACTACGGCACCGCGGGTGCGCCGCTGGCCTGCACCCGGGTGGGCTTCGCCGCTCCGCTGTTCATCATGTTCTCCTCCGGCACCACGGGCCTGCCCAAGTGCATGGTGCATTCGGTGGGCGGCACCCTGCTGCAGCACCTGAAGGAACACCGGCTGCACGGCGACCTGCGCCCGGGCGACCGCTTCTTCTACTTCACCACCTGCGGCTGGATGATGTGGAACTGGCTGGTCTCGGGCCTGGCCTCCGGCGCCACGCTGCTCCTGTACGACGGCCATCCCCTGGCGCCGCCGACGGTGCTGTGGGACTACGCGGCCGCCGAGGGCTGCACCACCCTGGGCGCCAGCGCCCGCTGGCTGGCGGCCTGCCAGCAGGAGGGGCTGAGGCCGGGCACCAGCCACGACCTGTCGGCCCTGCAGGTGATCCTCTCGACCGGCTCGCCCCTGGCCCCGGCCTCCTTCGACTGGGTCTACCGGGAGGTCAAGGCGGACCTGCGCCTCAGCAGCATCTCCGGCGGCACCGACATCATCTCCTGCTTCGCCCTGGGCAGCCCGGTGCTGCCGGTGCGGCGGGGCGAGCTGCAGTGCCGGGGCCTGGGCCTGGCGGTGGACGTCTTCGACCAGGAGGGACGGCCGCTGGTCGGCGGCAAGGGCGAGCTGGTGTGCACGGCGCCGTTCCCGTCCATGCCCACGGGCTTCTGGCAGGACCCCGACGGCGCACGCTACCGCGCCGCCTACTTCGCGCGTTTTGCCGGCGTGTGGTGCCACGGCGACTTCGCCGAGCTGACCCCCGCCGGCGGCATGGTCATCCACGGCCGCTCCGACACGGTGCTCAATCCGGGCGGCGTGCGCATCGGCACGGCCGAGATCTACCGCATCGTCGACCGGCATCCGGCAGGTGGTGGAGAGCCTGGTGGTGGGGCAGCAGCGGGGCGACGACGTGCGGGTGCTGCTGTTCGTGGTGCTGCGGGAAGGGGCGGCCCTGGACGCGGCCCTGGAGGCGGAGCTGCGGGCGAGCCTGCGCCGGGAGGCCTCGCCGCGGCACGTGCCGGCGGTGATCCGCCAGGTGCCGGCGGTGCCGCGCACCATCAGCGGCAAGACCGTCGAGCTCGCGGTGCGCAACCTGCTGCACGGGCTGCCGGTGACCAACGCCGAGGTCCTGGCCAACCCCGAGGCCCTGGACGTCTTCCGCCGCCTGGCGACCGAGCTCGCCGACTAGTCCCGCTCAGCCGAGCAGCGTGCGCACCGCCTCGAGGATGTCCTCGTTGGTGAACGGCTTCTTGATGGTCCGGTCCGCGCCCAGCAGCCGGGCCGAATGCAGGTAGTTCTCGGGCTCGGCCCGGCCGCCGCCCGAGATGGCGATCACCTTCAGCGCGGGGTTGGCGCGCTTCATGTCCATGATCGCCTCGATCCCGTCCTTCTCCGGCATGATGATGTCGGTGATCACCAGGTCCAGCGGCGTGCTGCGGAAGATCTCCACGCCCTCCTTGCCGTTGACCGCGGTGATCGTCCCGTAGCCCGCCCGTTCGAGCAGGCTCTCGAGGAACTCGCGCACCTCGTTGTCGTCTTCGATGATCAGGACCCTAGCCACGATCGTCTCCTTCCTCCGCGAAGCGTGCGGGGCTCAGGCCTGTCCGTGCGTCGCGGCGGCCAATGCTCCCTGCACGGCCGCCGCCAGGGTTTCCGTGTCGAACGGCTTGTGGATCACGACGGTGTGGCCGTCGGCCTGCATCGCCGCCGGGATCGAGGCCTCGTTGTGTCCGGTGACCACGATCACCGGCGCGCCGGGCCGCAGTTCGCGCCAGCGGCTGATCACGGCCAGGCCGTCGACGCCCGGCATGGCGGCGTCGGTGACCAGCAGGTCGTAATGATCGGCCACACGGGCCAGGGTGTCCAGGGCGGCCGGGCCGCCGAGGCAGCCGTCGACGGTGTAGCCGCTGCGCTCGAGCATGGCGGTGGCCACGCTGACGATGGGTTCCTCGTCGTCGACGAAGAGGATGCGCCGGTCGGCGGCCGGCGGGCCCGGCACGCCGGTGCCGACCGGTTCGTCGGCCAGGCGGGGCAGGTACACCTGGACCACCGTGCCCTGGCCCGGTTCGCTGCTGACCCGGATGTCGCCGCCGTGGGCGATGACGATGCCGTGGACCACCGACAGGCCCAGGCCGGTGCCCTTGCCCACGTCCTTGGTGGTGAAGAAGGGATCGAAGAGCCGGGCCATGGTCCGCCGGTCCATGCCGCAGCCGGTGTCGCGCACGGTGATCAGGACCAGGTCGCGGTCCGCCAGTGCCGGCGGGATCGCCGCGGCCGAGCCGGCGGGCACGCGCCGCAGGAGCAGGGACAGGCGGCCGCCGCCGCTTTCCATGGCATGCAGGGCGTTGGTGGCCAGGTTCAGCAGCACCTGGCTGATCTGGGCCGGGTCGGCCACGATCCGGCCGGCATCGGCCGCGATGTCGACCTCCAGCTCGATCGACGCCGGCAGGGTGGGCCGCAGCAGGTCGGCCGCCTCGCGGGCGATCGCGCCGGCATCGACCGGCCGCAGTTCCTGCTCTTCGCGCCGGCTGAACAGCAGGATGCGCCGCACCAGTTCCTCGCCGCGGCGGGTGGCCTTGAGCACGCGATCGAGGTCGCGCACCAGGGTCGAGCCGGCCGGCGCGTCGCCGCGTGCCAGGGTGGTGAAGCCCAGGATCGCCTGCAGGATGTTGTTGAAGTCGTGGGCGATGCCGCCGGCCAGGGCGCCCAGGGCTTCCATCTTCTGGGCCTGGCGCAGCTGCATCTCGGTCAGTTCGTTGGCCAGGTGCGACTGCAAGATCGGCGCCAGGTAGCCGGACAGGGATTCGAGGAAGGCGCGGTCCGAGAGCCGGTAGGCCTCGCTGCGGTCGCCGACCACGAGCACGCCCAGCACCTGCTCGCGGGTCGAGATGGGCACCGCCACGGCGCCGTGCACCGGGCGGCCGCTGCCGTCGAGGTCGACCGTGCCGGTCTCGATGGCGGCGTGGTCCTGGCGCATCACCCGCACCAGCAGCGGGTCCAGCTGCGCCGCCGGCACCAGGGAGGTGTCCGAGGCCGGGCGGACGGCCGCCAGGCGCAGGTCGCCGTCGCCGTCGAAGGTGCCCAGCAGGCCGGCCGGGCTGCCGGTGGCCTCGCAGACCAGGGCCAGCACGTCGATGTAGATGCCCGGCCCCGAGCCGGTCAGGAAGGTCTCGGCCAGCCGGTTGCGCACCTCCAGGGCCAGCTCGGCCTCCTTGCGGTCGGTGATGTCGCGGTGGGTGCCGGCCATGCGCACCGGTTGTCCGGCCGAGTCGCGTTCGACCACCTTGCCGCGGTCCAGCACCCAGATGTAGTGGCCGCGGGCGTGGCGCAGGCGGACCTCGGTCTCGTAGACCGGCAGCTCGCCGCGCAGGTGGGCCTGCAGCAGGGCAGAGGTGCGCGCCTGGTCGTCCGGATGCAGGAGCTTCTCCCAGATGGACTGGTCCGCAGGCAGGTCCTCCAGTTCGAGGCCCAGCATCGTGGCCCAGGAGCGGCTGTAGACCATGCGTCCCGAGCCCACATCCCAGTCCCAGACGCCGTCCTGGGCGGCTTCGAGTGCCAGGCTCAGGCGCTCGCGGCTGGCCACCAGGTCGCGCCGCGTCTCCACGTCGGTGGTGATATCACGAAACACGGTCAGCACGCCGTCGCGCTCGCCATAGCGGATCGGCGCGCTCTGGGCCAGGGTGTGGGCGAAGCTGCCGTCCTCGCGGCGCAGGCGCAACTCCCCGGGCGGCGACCCGCTTCCGCCCGGTCGCAGTTGCCGCAGGCGCTCGCTGATGAGGTCGCGATCGTCGACGTGGACCAGGGTGGCCAGGGATTCGCGGCCGAGGGCGGTCACGTCGTCGGCGCCGAAGAACTCCAGGGCGCGCCGGTTGGCGAACAGGGGTCGGCCGGCCGCGTGCACCACCACGCAGTCGGGGGAGGCTTCGACCAGGGCACGGTAGTTGGCTTCGCTGACCGCCAGGTCCTGCCGCGCCGCCAGCGCCCGCCGGGCCTGCCGGCTCCAGGCGGCGCCGGCCAGGCCCATGAAGGCGATGGCCAGCAGGCGCACGCACAGATCATGGGGCTCCGGGCGCAGCAGTTGGCCGACCGGATCACCCGCGCCGAAGACCCAGGCGTGGAGCATGGCGTCCAGGATCCAGAACAGCGCCGCCGCGAGGGCGGTCAGCACGACGATGCGGCGAACGGTCAACACCCGCGGACCTCTTTCGGCCGGCACAACGGCAGATGCCGGCGCCCGGTTGCGGCGGACCGGGGCAGGCGGCTCCGCGGGGATCCTAACCTATTGGCATTGAAGGGTCAACCACGTGCGCGCTGGCCTAGATCAGCGCCAGCGACTGCCGCAGGTCGGCGATGATGTCCTCGACGTTTTCCAGCCCCACCGACAGCCGCACCATGCCCGGATCGATGCCCACCTTGGCCAGTTCGTCCTCGCTGTAGGTGGAGTGGGTCATGGAGGCCGGATGCTCGATCAGGGTGTCCACGTCGCCGAGGCTGACCGCCAGGGTGCACAGCTGCACGTTGTCCATCACCGTGATGCCGGCGGCCCGCCCGCCCTCGACCATGAAGCTGATCATGCCGCCGAAGCCGCGCTGCTGGCGCTTGGCCAGGGCGTGCTGGGGATGGGTCTTCAGCCCGGGGTAGATCACCTGCGTGACCTTGGGGTGGTAGGCCAGGAACTGGGCCACCTCCATGGCATTCTCCAGGTGCCGGTCCATGCGCACCGGCAGGGTCTTCAGCCCGCGCAGCAGCAGCCAGGCGTTGAAGGGCGAGATGCAGCCGCCCAGGTCCCGCAGGATCTCCATGCGGGCGGCCATGATCCAGTCGGCACGGCCGACCAGGATGCCGGCGACCGTGTCGCCGTGCCCGCCGATGTACTTGGTGGCCGAGTGCAGCACGATGTCCGCGCCCAGCAGCAACGGGTTCTGCAGGTAGGGCGTGCAGAAGGTGTTGTCCACCAGCACCAGCGCCCCGGCGCGGTGGGCGATCTCCGCCACGGCGGCGATGTCCGTCAGCACCAGGGTGGGGTTGGCCGGGGTCTCCAGGTAGACCAGCTTCGTGCGCCTGGTGATCGCCCTGGCGAAGTTCTTCGGGTCCTGGGCCGGCACCTCGGTCACGTCGATGCCCAGCCGCGGCAGCGTCTGGGTGAACAGCTGATGGGTGCCCCCGTAGAGGGTGTCGCCGGCCACGATGTGGTCGCCGGTGCGGCAGCAGTTGAGCACCGCGGTCGTGGCCGCGGCCATGCCGCTGGCCAGGGCCAGGGCGGCCTCGCCCTGCTCCAGGTGGGCGATCTCCGTCTCCAGCGCGGTCTGGGTGGGGTTGCCCAGGCGGGTGTAGACGTAGCTGGGATCCTCGCCGCGGAACACGGCCGCGCCGTGGGCCACGTTCTCGAAGGCGAAGGTCGAGCTCTGGAAGATGGGCGTGCTGACGGCGCGGATCGGCCGCCCCACCTCGTGCTTGTCCAGGTGCTTCTTGCCGTGGACGCAGATGGTCGCGAACCCGGGCTCGCGCGGTGCCTGGGGCTCCTTGTCCGCCATCAGCGGCCTCCCTTGCTGCGGGGCTTGCGCGGCTTGAGGGCCGCGGCCCGGGCCTGCAGGCCGGCGACCCGGTCCAGCTGCTCCCAGGGCAGATCCAGGTCCGGTCGGCCGAAGTGGCCGTAGACCGCGGTCGGTCCGTACAGGGGCCGGCGCAGGTCCAGGCTCTCGATGATGCCCGCGGGCGAGAGGTCGAATTCGGCGGCCACCAGATCGCCCAGCACGGCGTCGTCCAGCTTGCCGGTGCCGAAGGTGTCGACCATCAAAGCCACCGGCTGGGGGTGGCCGATGATGTAGGCCAGCTCCACGGCGCAACGCCGGGCCAGGCCGGCGGCGACCACGTTCTTGGCGGCCCAGCGGGCGCCGTAGCTGCCGGTGCGGTCGGGCTTGGTGGGATCCTTGCCGCTGAAGGCGCTGCCGCCGTGGGGGCAGGCGTCGCCGTAGCAGTCGACGGTGATCTTGCGGCCGGTCAGGCCGCTGTCGGCGCGGGGGCCACCCTCGGCGAAGGCGCCCACCGGGTTGATCCAGATGACCGTGTCCGGGCCCAGCAGACCCGTGGGCTCGAGCACCGGCTTGATCACCAGGCGCCGGATGTCGCGGCGCAGGCGGGCCAGGTCGGTGTCCGCATGATGATGGGCCGAGACCACCACGTCGGTCAGGGCCACCGGCTTGTCGCCGGCGTAGGCCACCGACAGCTGCACCTTGCCGTCGGGGTAGAGGTAGGGCAGCTTGCCGTCCTTGCGCACCGACTCGAGGCGCGCGGCCAGGCGATTGGCCAGGAAGGCGGGCACGGGCATCAGGTGGGTGTCGACGGGCAGGCTCCGGCCCTCGTCGCTGGCGTAGCCCACGCACACGCCCTGGTCGCCGGCGCCCTTGCGGTCCACGCCCAGGGAGACGTCGCCGGACTGCTCCTCCAGCAGGACCACCACGGCGCAGCTGGCATGGTCGAAGCCGACCTGCGGATCGTTGTAGCCGACGCGGCGGATGGTCTCGCGCACGATGCCGGTGATGTCGACCCAGCACTTGGTGGTGATCTGGCCGGTGACCACGACCATGCCGGTGGTCACCAGCACCTCGCAGGCCACGCGGGCGTAGCGGTCGCTGGCCAGGATGGTGTCGAGGATGGCGTCGGCGATCTGGTCGCAGAGCTTGTCGGCGTGGCCGGCGGTGACCGCCTCGGCGGTCCGGATCCGGGTGCGTGCCATGGCAACCTTCCCGCTGCGCCCGCGTCTGTTGTGGGTCCGGGGCCGAACGGAAAATGGTTCCCTTCGGGGCCGCGGCCTGAAACAATCAGCGGGCTGTTTCGTCTAGGGCGGATTCGCCTTTCCAGGATCGTAACATGAAAGGGTCGGCCATCAAAGTCAACCGCACCGCAACCAGCCTCCGGGTCGAGGATCTGGACTTCGCCTACGCGCGGGAACCCGTGCTGCGCGGCGTCTCCTTCACCCTGGAAAAGGGCGCCGTGGGGCTGCTGGGCCCCAACGGATCGGGCAAGACCACCCTGCTGCGCTGCCTGCTGGGCCACGTGCCCCTGGCGCCGGCCAAGGTCACCGTGCTGGGCCATGACATGGCCAGGGAAGCGCGGCTGGCCCGCGCGGGCCTGGGCTGGATGCCCGAGCGCGGCGGCATCATCCCCGGTTTCAGCGGCGTGGGCCTGGTGGCCTACCTGGGCGAGCTCTCGGGCATGCCCGCCCGCGACGCCATGCAGCGCGCCCACGAGGTGCTGCACTACGTGGGCCTGGCCGACGAGCGCTATCGCAAATGCGAGGACTACAGCCAGGGCATGAAGCAGCGCCTGAAGCTGGCCCAGGCCCTGGTCCACGACCCCGAGTGGATCTTCCTGGACGAGCCCACCAGCGGCCTGGATCCGCGGGGGCGGGTCTCCATCCTCGAGCTGATCGCCGACCTGGCCCGCAACAAGGGCCTGGGCGTGATCCTCTCGACCCATCTGCTGGCCGACGTCGAGGCCGTGTGCGGCGAGATCCTGGTGCTGCGCAAGGGCGAGCTGCTGGCCCGCGAGCGGGTCGACGGCGCTGCCCGCCAGCCCCTGCAGGTCTTCGAGGTGGAGGGCTTCGGCGACAGCGCGGCCTTCCGCGGCGGCCTTGTCGCGCTCGGCGCCGAGGTGGTCGAGGACCAGCGCCTGCTGCTGGTGACCCTGGACATGCGCCGACTCGACGGCGCCGGGGCTGCCGACGGGGCCTGGGACGCCGCCGCCGGCATCAACGCCATCCTGGGCGTGGCCGTGGCCCACGAATTCGCTTTGCGCCGCCTGCGCCGCCGTCCGGTGAGCCTGGCCGAGGAATTCTATCGTCTGGTGGAGGCCTGAGATGCCGGTCTACGACCGCGGATACACCCATTGGGAGCCCTCGGGGCGCAAGATCTGGCCGGCCTGGTGGGTCATCGCCCGCCGGGGCATCACCGCCGGGCTCAAGCACAAGGGCGTGCTGGCCATGGCCCTGCTGGCCCTGGTGCCGGCGGTGGTCAAGGGGGCGATCATCTACTTCTCGCTGAAGGCCGGCGAACTGACCCGCCTGCTGGGCGGCGGCTGGACCAGCATCGAGCCCGAGGGCTTCCTGCGCTTCCTGGAGATGCAGCGCTTCGCAGTCTTCGCGGTGATGGCGGTGATCGGTGCCGGCCTGGTGGCCCAGGACCGCCAGGACAACGGGCTGTCGCTGTACTTCTCGCGGCCCCTGGACCTGAAGGACTACCTGCTGGGCAAGGCCCTGATCCTGATGTTCTTCTACTGCCTGGTGACCCTGATGCCGGTGCTGGTGATGTGCATCTTCGCCTTCTTCATCGCGCCGGACGCGACGGGGCTGGACCTGCTGCTGCTGACGCCGCTGCGGTCCATCCTCTACTGCGGCCTGACCGGCATCAGCATGGGCCTGGTGCTGCTGGCCTTCAGCAGCATGGGCAAGCGCACCATCTACGTGATGGTCTGGTGGACGATCCTGGTCATGGGCACCGAGGCCATCGGCGGCATCGCCCGCGGCCTGGGCAAGGACGCCTTCGAGGCCGCCAATTTCCTGGGCCAGTACCACAACGCGGGCTCGCTGATCTTCGGCGCCGGGCCGCGGCTGGGCGTGCCCCAGGCGGTGAGCGCGCTGGTGGTGACGGCCTGGACCGCGCTGGCGGTCTGGGTGCTGCGCCGGCGCATCCGCCCGGTGGAGGTGGTGTCATGAACGCCAGCGGGGCGGGCGTGGGCGGCGCCGCGGCGCGCATCAGCGCCGATCGCTGCGGCAAGTGGTTCGGCGAGGTCATCGCCGTCAACAACTGCACCCTCAGCGTGGGCACCGGCGTGGTGGGGCTGCTGGGGGCCAACGGTGCCGGCAAGTCGACGCTGTTCAAGATGCTGGCCGGGCTGATCGAGCCCAGCCACGGCACCGTGCGCGTCTTCGGGCGCGAGCTGCGCCAGGACGTGGGCTGGTACCGGCGCGTCGGCTTCTGCCCCGAGAGCGACGCCCTGCCCGACTGGATGACCGGTCGCGAGTTCCTGACCCTGAACCTGCGCCTGATGGGCTTCGCGCGGGCCGAGACCGACCGCCGGGTCGACACCTGGCTGGCACGCTTCGAGCTGACCGACGCCCAGCACCGCCGCTGCGGCGGCTATTCCAAGGGCATGCGCCAGAAGCTGAAGCTGGCCCAGGCCCTGGCCCACGACCCGGACGTGATCTTCCTGGACGAGCCGCTCAACGGCATGGACCCGGTCTCGCGCAAGCAGTCCATCGACCTGGTGCGCGAGCTGGGCAAGCAGGGCCGCACGGTGCTGGTCTCCAGCCACATCCTGCCCGAGGTCGAGTCCATGACCAGCGACATCGTGCTGATCGACCGGGGCAAGGTCCTGGCCGAGGGCGCGGTGACCGAGATCCGCGACAAGATCCCCGAGCACCCGACGACCGTGGCCCTGGTTTCGCCCGCCGCGCGTGAGCTGGCCGGCTTCCTGATCGGCCGCGACCACGTGGTCTCGGTGGAGCTGGAGAACGCCACCCGGGTCGTGGTGCGCACCGACCACGCGGTCGAGTTCTACCGCACCCTGCCCAGCTGGGTGCTCGAGCACGGCCTGAAGGTGGACGAGATCGTCACCCTGGACGACAGCCTCGAGGCTGTCTTCCAGTACCTGACCGAACGCTGAACCGAGGACGGGACCGTGACCGAAACGACCGCCAACACTCCTGCCGCCGTGCCCGCGCCGCTGCCGAGCGTGCGCGCCGTGCTCTGGATCGCCTGGTTCAGCCTGCGCGAGATGGCGCGCCGCCGCCGCCTGATCTCCCTGGGCCTGATCAACCTGTTGCCGGTGCTGGTGGTGGCGGTGATCCGCGTCTGGTTCCCCAACGAGGGGATCACCGCCCAGCTGCAGCTGACCGGCCTGACCCACGAGGCGATCATCCCCTTCCTGGTGCCCATCGTGGCCATGGCCGTGGGCGTGTCGGCGATCGGCGAGCAGATCGAGGAGGGGACCATCGTCTACGCCTGGACCCGACCCATCCGCCGTCGCGCCATCTACCTGGGCCGGCTGCTGGCGGCGCAGGTCACCGCCGCGGTCATGCTCTCGGGCTCGCTGGTGCTGTGCTTCATGATCATGGTCAGCGGCGGCCTGGGCATCATCACCTGGGACTTCCTGCGGTTGTACCTGGCGACCTTCGCCATCATCGCCCTGGGCGCCTACGCCTACACCGCGGTCTTCGCGGCTTTGGGCACCCACTTCAAGAAGCCGGTCTTCCCGGCGATCATCTTCGCCTTCGGCTGGGAGAGCATGGTGGCCAACGTGCCGGCCCGGGTGCAGGAGCTGAGCCTGCGCTTCCACCTGCAGAACCTGGTGGACCGGCCGGCGGCCGACATTTCGGATCTGCCGGGCATCCTGGGAGCCATCCTGAGCGCGGCGGTCACGCGCGACCCGGTGCCGCGGCTGCAGTCGGTGGCCGTGCTGCTGGTGGTCGGTGCGGTGGCGGCAGCGGTGGGGGTCTGGCTGCTGAAGCACAAGGAGATCGACAAATAGGGCGCGGTGAGTCGCTGCCGGCGAGGTGCTCCGCATCACGTTGGCCCAAGCCAGCCACGACGCGAACAACAAGCCGTGATGAAGCGGGCACCCAACTTCAGCTTTCATGCTGTGCAAGCGTTATATAACGATCCTGCGGCACAATGGATCATTCCCCACACGAGGGGCACGGTTCCGGCATCACCAGGCAAGGAGCCGGGCTTTTAGATGCCGCTGCTGCCAACTCCGTCTGAATCAGCCTATGGTCGCCGCCACCGTCACGTTGGACGACCCAGGTCGTCGCGGGGCAGGACGGAAAATGGCACGTGGCGACAGCTGGGCGTCTCGGCCGCAGCGGCCGAGATGCGGCAAACGAGGACATTAATGGTTGATCGGCAGCCTTCCGGGGAACCGTCCGGTTGACGTCGGGCGTTCAGGAATGGCGGCAGACGCCGACCACACCGGCCGGGGAGGGGACTAAACCGTTGATTTTCCTATGCGTAAAGGAAGGGCGGGGAATCAGTGTCGAACTGTTGGCGGGGCGGCGGCTGGACCGGTATGTCCGCAGGCGCGGAATTCGGCGGTGGGGGAGCGGGGATCGGGTCGTCGCAGCTAACTTCGGGGGCGGATCCGGGGGCGGATTGACGTGCGGTCTCGCCGCGTGGCATAATCGCGGGCGCCAGTCGCCGTGGGGAGGGGAGACGGGGTCGTTGTCTTTCCTGTCCCCTGGGTCATTTGCCGTCAATATCGATGCCGACAGCGCCGGGTCTTCCACCGCGGAAAAAGGTTCGCATTCGCCGACCGATGCCTCCGCATGGAGCTGCCAATGCCCTCACGCCGCATTCTCGGTTTGGCGATTCTTGCCCTCGTCCTGACTGGCGCGGTACCAATCGCTCGCGCGCAGAAGGATGCGTATCTGCGCTTCATGCCGACTCCCCAGCAGGTTGTCGAGAGGACGCCGCAAGGCACCGGGTCCGAGCTTGCACTACGGCAGGTTGCCGCCCTTCAATACATGAGTTGGATGATGGACGTGATTCAAGGTCCCCGCCGGCTGGGGGATGCCTGGACGCGCGAAGAGCTGCAGCGTCGCGGATCGTATGACGCGTACGCAGCAGATGTCCGCAACAGTGTCCTGGCCGGGCGTCCACCGCAGGCACACGAGGATTTCAACAGGAACGCGAAGGAGCTCAGTAGGGATCCCACGTTCCGGCGTGAAATGATGGACGTTTTCATCCCCGCGGACTTCCAGGCCGAATTTGCAAAGCTCGATCCCGGGCCTGCGGAATCCTCGGGTGCCTTGGACGAATCTCTGCCCGGCTCAAACGATCCGTCTCGTTTCGAAGTGGGGGGCGTGCGAGGCCGCATCCTGCAGGCCCTGGAAGGTGCCGATACATGGGCCGAGTTCGTCGCCGCACTTCCATCGACCTGGCAGGTCTTTTTTCGTCGGAATACGTGGATACTCATATTCGGGATTGGTTTTGCCCTCGCCTTCCTGCGTTCTCTCGAGCCGTTGCGATTTGTGCCCGGTGCCCCGTCGCGCCTGTTTGTCGGTGGGAAGCGGTTCCGGTTGGGCCACGTGACGGGGACCGTCAAGGACATTCAACGTTGGACAAGCCACACGGTGGTGCAGTCGAGTAGCACATTTACTAATGTCGACGGGTCCACGAACACTGAAGTCCGAGACAGAATTGTGGGGACCAATCACCTTCAGATCATGCTGACCACACCGTCCGGCAAGGATTGGGACCTTCAGTTTCAGGACATGAATTATCCCGTGGCGGCCGGTCATCATATGTCTGCGATCTGGGCCATCCGTGGACGGGCAAAACGGGGATCGTATATTATTTATCGGAGCCACGAACTGGATCGCATCCAGTACGAGAACGCGGTCAACGATATGGTTCGTCCTACCCGCAAGCCCTTCCTGCTGCTGCTCCCGTTTCTCCTGGCCGTCGGGCTTCCGTGGCTCATCTTCGGCATTGCGGTCGCCGCCTATTGCCTGCTGGTATCGATCGCGCGTCGCCTGTCACGCGCTCGTCTCATACGGTTGAAAATCTGGAAGATTCTCGACGAGAAGTTCCCGGCCGGGACGTCGTCGAGGTAGATATCCGTGACCTCCCGGGTCGGCTGCACGACGATCCGCGGAGTCTTGCGGTGTTACGCCGCTGCCTGACCCTGTCGGGGAAACGGGATGGTGCTCCATGCGAAGGTCGACGCTGCTACTGCTGCCCCTGACCCTGGCCCTGGCCGCCTGCGAGGACTCCGGCCCCGGCGCGGGCTGGCAACCCACCCCGCCGAGCGCCGCCGTGAAGGAGTTCATCGACCAGGAAGCCCTGCCCAGGCTGCATTTCGTCCACCGGATCGCCGGCGAATACGTGGTCGAGTTCTTCTGGGCCTCGTACGGAGAAGGGCAGGACTGCCCATCGGGTTGCATCTACAGCATGGTGTACGGGGTTCGCGTGGGCGGGAAGATCGGCTGGTTCGCCCAGGCCGACGGCGAAGGCCACGTGCCGGATCCCTCCCGCTACTTCGACGTGGTGCCCACGGACGTGGCCCTGTTCCAGCCCAACACCTGGGGACTGCTGATGGCCGCCGATACCTCGCTCTGCTGGGGCGGGTTCCTGCCCTACCTCGCCGCCGACCCGGACACCGACCGCGACGCCCTCCTGAGCCTCGCCGGGCTGCTGTATGCGACGAACGCCTACACGCTGGCCCAGGCGCTGATCGGCAATGAGACCGTACGCACCGATGTGCAGATCCTGCAACTCCTGGCCGACCTGCCCGAGAGCAGCGGCTCCTACTACACGTCGGTCCGCCAGGAGGCGCAGTGGCTGCTGGGCGGGCTCGCTCCGTAGGAGTGCGGCCGGTCGGCGCTGCTGCGCACAAACCTCATGCTTGGTGTGGCCAAAAGGATTCTGCTATGGAAATCGTCATCCTGGCCGGCGGCCGGGGCCGCAGATTCGGGGCCGAGAAGCAGTTCCTGGCCGTCGCTCCGGACGGATCCAGCCTGCTTGAGGTGACCGTGGCCGACGCCGTGCGGGCCGGTTGCCGGCATGCGGTCGTCGTGACCGCGCCGGGGCGCGAGGCCGAGGTCCGGAAGCTCTTTGCGACCCGGCCACAGCCGGCCTGCGCCATCGACGTGGTGGTCCAGCGTCCGGACGATCTTCCGGGCGGCGCCATGGTCGCCAGGGACCGCCCCTGGGGCACCGCGCACGCCCTCTGGTCCGCCCGTGCGGCGGTGACCGGTCCGTTCCTGCTGTTCAACGCCGACGACCACTACGGCCCGAACGCCCCGTTCGACCTGGCCGCGGCCTTGCCCGGCGATCCGGCCTCGACCTGCTTCGCGATGCTCGGCTTCCCTCTCGGCGGGACGCTTTCCACTGCCGGCACCGTCTCGCGGGCGCTCTGCGGGACCGACGCTGCGGGCTTCCTGACCGGCCTGCACGAGGTCCCGGCGATCGACGCGGCCGGCCGCATCGCCGCGGGGGACCGTGCCGGCGAATCGCTGCCGGCGGACGTCCCGGTCTCCATGAACGCCTGGGGATTCACGCCCGCCGTGTTCCCCCTGCTGGAGGAAGCCCTGCGGGAATTCCTCACCAGCGCGAACCTGGAGAGCGACGAGTGCTACCTGCCCGCGGCCATCGATGCCGGCGTGCGCTCGGGGCGGATCGCGGTGCGCGTGATTCCGGCCCCCGATCCGTGGTGCGGGTTGACCTGGCCCGCAGACCGCGGGCACGTCGCTGCGCGCCTGGCCGGGTTGGCCGCCTCGCGCCGGGCGGCCGCGGGGTTCGACCTGGATGTTTCCCGCCGCTCTCCCAAGGCTTTCGGCAACGGCCTGGTCAACGACACCTGGGAGCTGGACGCGCCCGGCGGCCCGCGCCTGCTGCAGCGCCTGAACCGGGAGGTCTTCCCCGACCCGGCGGCCGTGGCCGAGAACGCCGCCGCGGCCGCGGCCCGGGTCGACGACGCCCTGCGCCGACGGGGCGACGCCGACCCGCGCCATCGCCTGGTCTTTTTGGCCGGCCCGGACCACCGCCCCTGGCTGCGCGACGCGGCCGGCGAGGTGTGGCGTTGCCTGGTGCGCATCCCGGCCGCCCGTCCCGTCGATCCGACCCGCCAGGCGGAGGTGCGTGCGGCGGCCCGCCTGCTGGGCCGCTTTCCCGGCCTGGTGGCTGAGGGCGCGGGCCCGCCCCTGCGGGAGATCCTGCCGGGCTTCCACGACACCCCGGCCCGGCTGGCGGCGCTGCGGGCGGCGGCCGCGGCCGATCCCTGCGGCCGCTTGTCCGGCTGTCGCCCGGAGCATGATCGCCTGGCAGGGATGGACGGACTGGCGGCGCGCCTGGGCACCCTGGCGCTGCCGATCCGCCCGGTGCACAACGACGCGAAGCTGGACAACGTCCTGGTCGACGCGGGCAGCGGCGAGGCCCTCTGCGTGATCGATCTGGACACGGTCATGCCCGGCCTGGTGCCGCACGATTTCGGCGATCTGGTGCGCAGCGCGGTCACGGGCCGGCCCGAGGATGAACCCGACCCGCGGCGCATCGTCGTGCGCGAGGAGGTCTTCGGCGAGTTGGCGGCCGGCTTCCTGGAAGGATCGCGGGAGTGGTTGACCGTCGCCGAGCGGAACGCCCTGGTCGACGGCGCCCTGGCGATCACCTGCGAGCAGGCCGCGCGCTTCCTGGCCGATCACCTGGCGGGCGACGTGTACTACAAGGTGTCGGAGGCCGGCCACAACCTGCGGCGGGCCCGCGCCCAGCTGCGGCTATTGGAGAACCTGCTGGCGGTCGAGGTCCGCCTGCGCCGGCTGATCGCCGGCCTCTAGGGCGTTGCGGCCGCGGGGCGCTCTTCCCGCCACAGCCGCTGCAGGATCCACGCCGCGAGCAACGCCGTCCCGACCAGCGCCAGGCCCCGCCCGGTGCGCCCGTACAGCAGGCTCCCGGTGGCGAACAGGGCCGAGTAGACCGCGATGCAGCCCAGCGACCAGGAAACCAGCGCGCGGGGCAGGGGATCGGCCGGGCCGGCGTCGGCGGGCGTGAAATCGCGCCAGCCCGGCCCCGCCGGCCGGATCCGCCGCACGAAGTCCTCCAGGACGGAGCGATCGACCGCGGGAGTGGCGAAGGTGACCGCCAGCCAGACCGCGGTGGTCACGCCGATGGTCCACAGCAGCGCCGCGTCGGGGCCGAGGTCGAGGCTGCCCGCCCGCCGCAGCAGGTGGATCGCCGCGGTCACGAGGAACGAGACGACCATCGCCGAGATCTCGCTCCATGCGTTGATGCGCCACCAGTACCAGCGCAGCAGGTAGATCAGGCCGGTGCCCGCGCCGAAGGAGAGCAGCAGCCGGAAGGCCTCGCCGGCGGTTTCCAGCAGCAGCGTGAACAGCACCGCGCACACCATCAGGCCCACCGTGGCCAGGCGGGAGACCAGCACCAGGTGCCGCTCGGCGGCGTCGGGCCGCAGGAAGCGCCGGTAGAGGTCGTGCACCAGGTACGAGGCGCCCCAGTTCAGGTGCGTGCTCATCGTCGACACGTAGGCGGCGGTCAGCGAGGCCAGGAGCAGCCCCAACAGCCCGTGGGGTAGGAGCGTCAGCATGGCCGGGTAGGCGATGTCGTTGCCAAGCAGCGACTCGTTCACGTGGGGCAGGGCGGCACGGATGTCCGACAATTCGGGAAAGACCAGCAGGGAGGCCAGCGCGACCAGGATCCACGGCCAGGGCCGCAACGCGTAGTGCGCCGCGTTGAACCAGAGCACGGCCTTCAGGGCGTGGTTCTCGTCGCGGGCCGCCAGCAGCCGTTGGGCGATGTAGCTGCCTCCACCCGGTTCGGACCCCGGATACCATACGGCCCACCACTGCACGGCCAGCGGCACGACCAGCACCGAGACGAACACGGTGCCGTCGCCCGGATCCGGCAACAGGGACAGGACCTGCGGATCCAGCTTCGTCACCAGGCCCTGCAACCCGCCCACCTGCGGGGCGTCCAGGGCCGCCCGGGCCGCAGCCACCACGCCGATCATCGCGATTGTGAACTGCACCAGGTCGGCCACCAGCACGCCCCACAGCCCGGACAGCACGGAGAAGCCGACGCTCAGCAGGAAGCAGACGAGCAGGGTGGTGCTGCGCTCCCAGCCCAGCAGCACGTGGGCGATCTTGATCGCCGCCAGGGTGACGGCTGCCATGATCACGGCGTTGAAGACCAGCCCCAGGTAGACCGCACGCACGCCGCGCACGACCGCGGCCGGCCGGCCGCTGTAGCGAAGCTCGTAGAATTCGAGGTCGGTCAGCACGCCGCTGCGGCGCCACATGCGGGCGTAGAGGAAGACCGTGGCCATGCCCGTGACCAGGAAGGCCCACCAGGTCCAGTTGGCCGAGACGCCGCCGCTGCGCACCAGGTCCGTGACCAGGTTCGGCGTGTCGGTGCTGAAGGTGGTGGCCACCATGCTGGTGCCGATCAACCACCAGGGGGCCGAGCGGCCGCTGGCGAAGAACTCGCTGGTGTCGCGCCCGGCGCGGCGGGCGAACCAGAGGGCGGGCGCGAAGGCGGCCGCGAGACAGAGCGAGACGACCCACCAGTCCAGGTGATTCAGTTGCACGTCACTTCACTTCCATCTGTTCTGCGGCGGCTTGCCGGCGCCGGACCGGTCCGCAGCATGCGGGCGTGGGGGCGGGTTGTCACGCGGAAAACGGTGGTCGGCGACGATGACACTGCCATCGGTCTGGACGGCTGTGCGATCATGGGCGACTGCAATGGCGACGGACGCATCGAAGAGCTGACCGAAAGGAGAGCGCGAGCCTGTGCCCAGTGACGTTCGTCACCGCTATTCCAGCAGCTTGAACATCACCGCCGCCAGGAATCCCGCCAGGGTGCTCAGCCCCACGACGCTGGGTTTGCCGTGCGCGGCCGCCTCGGGGATCATGGCCGCGGCGATCATGGTCAGCATGGCGCCGGCGGCCAGGCCCTCGGCGAACACCAGCCAGGTCTCGCTGATCACCGAGGCCAGCCCGAAGCCCAGGCCCGAGCCCAGGGCCGTCGTCACCATCAGCGCGGCCCACATCAGGAAGATCCGCCGCCGGGACCAGCCCTGGGCCTGCATGTTGGCCGAGCTCGACAGCGCCTCCGGGAAGTTGGACAGGAAGAGCCCCGCCACCAGGGTGAACGGGATCACGTTCAGGAAGCGCAGGGTCTCCGGGGTGGGATGGGCGGCCAGGGTCATGAACAGGCCGGCGCCGATGACGATGCTCTCGGGGATCCCGTCCAGCAGGATGCCCAGCCAGACGGCCAGCGGCGAGCCGTGCTCCGGGCCGTGGCTGCGGCGCACGGTGAGCGCCGGCGGTTCGGTTCCCAGGCGCAGGGCGCCGGCGGCCGCGCGGGTCCAGGCGACGGCCTCGTCCAGGCGCGAGGTCAGATGCTGCTCGAGCCGGTCCAGGCGTTGCCCGGCCAGCTCGCGGCAGGCCTGATCGAAGGCCCCGGACCGGGCCCGCAGGTGGGCGACTTCCTCGCGCCCGAGGGCCAGGCAACGCCCGTCGCTGCGGGCAGTCACGGTGCCCAGGTTGGCCAGGTCCGGCACGAAGAGGGCCAGCATCAGGACGGTCGCGCCCGGGCCCACGGTCTCGGCGGCCCGGCCGTCGATCGCCACGTCGAGTTCCCCTTCCAGGACGATGTAGGCATCCTCGGATCCGTGGCTGGGATCGGTCAGCACTTCGCCGGCGCGAAACGGTGCCAGCTGCAGCATGCCCGCCAGGTCCTGGACCAGGCTTTCGGGCAGGGCGTCGAAGGGGCGGACCTCCAGCACCTTGTCCATCACCTTGCGGATATCCCCGCGGCGTTCGGCCGCTACGTGGGCCATGGTGGTCGAGGTCTTGCGGACGTAGCCGCCCTTCTTGTTCACCACCGCGTCCAGGGCCACGAAGACCAGCCCGCCCAGCACGCCGCCGACGATCATGGCCAGGAAATGGGCCAGGGCATGGCCTCCGCCCTCGCCGGCGGCGGTCAGGGCCAGGGCCGTGGGGGCGACCAGTTCGACGCTCAGGGCGGCAATCAGGGCGCCGGCGCCGAAGGCCGCGAAGGCCGCGATGAGCGAGGCGGGAAAGCGCACGCGCAGTCCCACCAGCGAGCCCAGGGGCAGCGACACGGCGCTGACCGCGCCCAGGACCACGGCCCACAGTCCGTAGGTGATCTGTGAATCGGCCAAGGGGAAGACCTCCGGATCAGCGAGGGGTGAGTCGAATCCGCCCTCGCGCGGATCCGGGTCCTGGTCAATCTATCACGCGCCTGCGGCACACCGGATCAATCTTCGCGGGCCTACGGTTCGCTCGCCGCCGGTTCCTCCACGGACCAGCCCCCACCCAGGGCGGCATAGAGGGCCACGACGGCATTGAGGCGGAGCTGAAATGTCTCGGAAGTCTGGAGCTGCGAGTCGAAGAGCGATCGCTGGGACTCGAGGATCTCCAGGTAGCTGGTCATTCCGGTCTCATAACGGACCCAGGAGAGATCGGCCGCCGCCTGCGCCGCTTCGACCTGGCGCTGGCGCGCCGCCAGCTCGAGTTCGTAAGTGCTGATGGCGATGAGCGCGTCCTCGACCTCGCGGTAGGCGTTGAGCACGGCCTGCTCGTAGTTGTTGAGCAGCTGCTGCGTACGCGCCACCTCGGCGTCGACCCGGCGCGAGTTCTCCCCTGAATTGAAGAGCGGCCCGACGATCTGGGCGCCAAGGTCGAAGAATGCGGCGCTGATATCGGCGAAAGCGGTGCCGAGATCACCGGTCAGGTTGAACTGGGGATACTTCAGCGCCTCGGCCACGCCGATCCGGGCGGTCTGGGCGTGGAGCTGCCGCTCGGCCACCAGGATGTCGGGGCGCTGGTCCAGCAGTGCCGAGGGGAGTCCGGCCGGAACCGCGGGGGCGCTCAGTTGCTGCGCCAGGGGGCGGCCCCGCTCGATGGCGGCCGGCGGCGAACCGAGCAGCAGGTTGATGGAGTTCTCCGTCTGCCGACGCAAGCGGACGAAGGTCTGGACGGCGACCTCGGCCAGGGAGAGTTGGATGATCGACTGGCTCAGGTCGACCTGGGTGACCGATCCGCCCGCGAAGCGGGCCCGGATGATGTCGACATTTTCCAGACGCGTCTGGACCGTCTTCTCGGAGATCTCCAGCCGGTTGTCCAGGTCCCGAAGCAGGAGATAGGAGCTGGCCACCGAGGCGACCAGGCTGACCGTGACTCCGCGCATGCCCGCCTCGGTGGCCAGCAGATCCTGCAGGGCCGCTTCGTTGGCGCGGCGGAAGCGTCCCCAGAGATCGACTTGCCAACCCGCGCTCAGGAACAGCGTACCCTCGAAATCGGTCCCGCCCTCGCCCGCGGAACTGGCGGAGCCCGAGCCGTCGCCACCGTAGTACACCCGGGGATAGAGATCCGCCCTCACGATGCCGAGGGTGGCCGCGGCCTCGTCGATGCGCGCCACGGCCGTGCGCAGATCCCGGTTGTTCGCGAGCGCCGTTTCGATCAGGTCCTGCAGCACGGGATCCTCGAAGAGTTCCCACCAGGCCAGATCGACCACCGCTGCTCCGGGCACGGTGTCCCCGCGAAAGGCCGCGGGCTCGTCGACCGGCGGCCGCTGGTAGTTGGGCCCGACCGTGCAGCCGCCGACGAGCACGAGCAGGAGCATCAGCAAAGGAAGTCTCGTCATCCCTGGACCTCTCTCGCCTGCCGGAACCGCGCTGCCAGGCCGTAGGCCGCCACCACATAGATGACGGCCGTCGTGATCTGCAAGACCCTCTGGAACACCTCAAGCGTGGCTCCGCCGCCCGTCCCGGTGGTCGTGGACGCGATCACCAGCAGGTACGTCGAGTAGGCCCGACCGTAGAGTGGTGCCCGGGGATGCTCCGCAATCACGCGGGGACCGAAGGCCAGGCCCGCCAGGAGCGTCAGCAGCAGCAGGTAGGAGAACTCCGGCACGATCGTGAGGATCCCGTAGACCAGAATCGCCACGACCCCGCCCGCGACGTTG
This sequence comes from Candidatus Krumholzibacteriia bacterium, assembly GCA_963848505.1. GTDB lineage: Bacteria > Krumholzibacteriota > Krumholzibacteriia > LZORAL124-64-63 > LZORAL124-64-63 > JACZKN01. The sequence continues at coordinate 403,981 of CAWKEB010000003.1, forward strand.
GCCCAAACAAGCCCCCTGCCCGCCTCGAGCCCCTTGGCGAAGGCCGGATTCATGGCCAGCAGGCCGGTGTAGCCCAGGATCAGCACGCCGTCGACCCAGGCGCAGAGGTGGAAGACGACGACCATGGGCATCACGACCAGGGTGATCGTCGTCGCGGTCACCAGACGGGCGCGCGGGGACGGCGGCGCCGGTTTGGGGCCTGCCTGGACAACTTGCGGCGGGGGCGCGGCCGGTTCCGGCACGAGGGCGAAGGCGACCCAGATGAAAACCATGGTGGCGGCGCCGCCGATGACGATGCCTTCGGTCGCGAGGATGGCCGCATCCGGCGACTGCACCGCCACGAGCGGGATGACCAGGATGCCGATCAGGAGCCAGGCCACGACGAAGGCAGAGGTCCCGCCCGCAGCGGCATGGAAGATCCGCAGCAGCACCAAGCCGATGGCCGCCAGCAGGACCAGCGGCGCATCGAGAAAATACTGGCAGGACCACAGGCCCACGAAGCACGAAACGGTGACGGTGCCGACGTAGCCCAACCCCTGCTTCAAGGTGGGAGCCGGCGCCGCCGTGGCGAGCAGAGAAGCCACCACGCAGGGTGCCATGTACGACAGGGTCCACGGAGTCGCCGTGGCCAGGGCCAGCGCAATGGTCGTACCCAGGGCATAGCGGATGACCCGGCGGTTGCGGGCGTCGATCAGGAGCCCGGCGACGGGGCGTGCGGCTGCGGCCTCAGCGGACATAGGAGATGAGGCTCCAGATCCGGAGGCGGAGCTTGGCGATCGCGTTGAGGAGCGGGTGCTTGCCGGTGTACACGGTCACATCCACCTGGCCGCCGGCGCGCAGGAATCCGGCCGGGTCGGCGGCGGCGAAGGTCACGATGACGGGAAACCGCTGGGGATCCCGCAGCCATCCCTGGCTGCTCTCGACCGAGGGCAGGCCGCCCCGATTGACGCTGCCGCCGGGCCCCACGCCGAACCCGACGCTGCGCACCGTGCCCTTGAAGACCCGGCCCGGGGCCACGTCGAGCACGAACTCCGCAGGATCACCGACCTCGATCCGCGAGAGGTTGTTCTCGCGCATGTCCGCCTCGATCCATACGTCCCGGCGCGAGACGAAGGTCACCAGCGCCTGGCCGGCCTGGGCGTAGTAACCCCGGTCCAGGTTGAAACTCTCGATGGCGCCGTCCGAGGGAGCGTAGACCGAGGTGAACTCGAGGTCCAGCCGGGCCTGCTCCAGGGCCGCCAAGGCGGCCCGCAGCTGGGGATTCTCCGGCCCCTGGACTCCCAGCTGCTCCTTGGCCCGCTGCAGCTCGGATTCGGCCGACGAAAGGTGCTGGATGGCCTGGTCCAGGGCGGTCTCGGCCCGATCCTTGTCGGCCTGGGACAACGCACCGGGATTGATGGCGAGGATCTCCCGGGTCCGGTCGGAATTGCGCTGCGCCCGGTCGAGCTGCGCGCGGGCGACTCCCACCTGGGCCACCGCGGTCTTCACCGTGGCGGTCTGGGCGCCGACGGTCTGGGCCGCCAGGTCCAGGTTGGCTTCGGCCGAACTGACCGCCAGTTCGTACGGCCGGCTGTCGATCCGGAACATCAGGTCGCCGCTTCCGACCAGGCTGTGCAGTTGGACGTTGACCTCGGTCAGGTAGCCCGAAACGCGGGGCACGATGGGGGTGACCAGGGTCTGGACCCGCGCCTGATCGGTGAAGGGCGTCACGCGGTCCGCCGCCACGTACCACGCGAAGATCAGGATGCAGACGGCCAGGACGCTGAGCGTCACCTTGCGGATGGGGTCCTTCGCCGGCGCCGGCGCCACTTGCGGCCCGGATGCTCCGCCGGCCGAGCCCTGTCCCGACGTGGCGTCCTGCTCGTTCCTCGGGTTGTCAGCCAACGAGTTCACCTCGGGTTCCGTTGCCGACGTGCCCTCACGCCGGCCTGCGCCACATCGTTGATCGGGAAGCTATCGGGATCTACGGCCCCGGCTCCGCCCAGAGTGCCGGAGGTGGGCCGCCCCGGGAACCGCAGGGCCATTGTGGTCGCAGGCGCGGGCTCCCGTCAACTGGCACGTCCGCTGCGACATCCTGCCCCGGATCGGCACGGTAGCTGCCCCGGTATTGGCCGCCTGTCCGCACGCGAACCGCGAGAATCAACTCGAGCGCTCCGAAATGGCGTTTCATGCCGTGGAGGCGTGATATAACGCTCCCGCGGCACGATGGATCAATTCCCGCAACGGGGCACGACGCGAATCGCGCCTCCGTGGCGATCCAGCCGCTTCGGGGCTATGCATGGAGGCGATATCCGAGTCGTACCGTCGAGAGACGAGACCGAAAGGAACCTCGAACATGCTGAAGACCACCTCGAAAGCCTTGTTGATCGTGGCCACCCTGGCCATGGCCACCGCCGGATTCGCCCTCGCCGAAAACGCTGCCGACGCGAAGGCCATCGAGCAGGCCGTGCAGGACTACGTGAGCTCGATCTATGATGTGAAGCCCGAGCTGCTGGACGGGAGCGTCAGCCCGAAGCTGCAGAAGGTGGGCTACATGCCGGCCAGGGACGGCTCGGGTCTCGAGGAGAGCTGGATGACCTTCGCCGAGCTGAAGGACCTGGCCGGCCACTTGAACAAGGACGGCATGTTCGATGCCAAGACCTCGGTCCGCAAGGTGACCATCCTCGATCATACCGCCATGATCGCGAACGTGAAGCTGGAAGCGGCCTGGGGCATCGATTACATCCAGCTGACGAAGCACAGCGGCAGCTGGATGATCGTGAACGTCATCTGGGAGATGAGTTCGCACTAGCCGGGTCCGACCCCGCCCCGGATGTCTGCTGCCCAGGCGGCGAACGCAAAAGAGGACTGTATAAATCCCGTATACCATTGCCGTCAATTCACTTAATGGCTAAGCTGTAACCCCCACAGGGCGGAAGTAGGGCCGGATTCTCGTGTCGACGGGGAGGCCGCCATGTTCTGTTTTCGCCGGGCCTCCGCATGCTTCTTGCTGATCTTCAGTCTGTTGCCTTCCGCTGCACGAGTCGAATCCGTCTGCGACCCTAAGTTGAAACCTTCGCCCGGGAAATGGAGGGGCGCGAACGGCAGAGCGCGCCGTTCTCGTAGTGCCTGGCTGCCACGCGACATCTTCGGTCGGGCGGTGGCCGGCATGGTCTCATTCGGGGGGTGATGAGATGCGATGGTTGGGAAATCCAATCGGTCTGCGCCTGCTCGGGGCGTGGGCAATCCTGCTGGGCGCGGGTGTCGTGTTCGGACAACCGAGCGGAATGGTCGTGGCCTGGGGAAACAACTCGTGGGACCAGTGCGAACTGCCGGTCCCGAACAGTGGGTTCACGGCGGTCGCGGCCGGACTGGCGCACAGTCTGGGGCTGAAATCCGACGGTACCATCTTGGCCGGGGGCAGCAATGCTGCCGGGCAATGCAATGTCCCGGCGCCGAACCAGGACTTCGTGGCGATCGCCACATTCATGGATCACAGCCTGGGACTGAAGTCCAACGGATCCGTCGTGGCCTGGGGGGGGGCCAACCTCTACGGGCAATGCAACGTCCCGGCGCCGAACTCTGATTTCGTGGCGATCGCGGTCGGCTATTTCCACAGCCTGGGACTGAAATCCAACGGGTCGATCGTCTGCTGGGGCACGAACGCATCCGGCCGATGCACCGTCCCGGAGCCGAACTCCGGCTTCATCGCCGTGGCCGCCGGCTCGGATCACAGCCTCGGGCTCAAGTCCGACGGTTCGATCGTGACCTGGGGAGGCTGCTCCAACGGCGAATGCTGGGTCCCCGAGCCCAACAGCGGCTTCGTGGCACTCGACGCGGGAAAAATCTACGGTCTGGGACTCAGGTCCAACGGGTCCCTTGTAACCTGGGGGTATGGCGCCCCCGTGGTCCCGAACCCGAACAGCGGCTTCGTCGCCATCGATGCGGCCTACTACCACGCCCTGGGCCGCAAGTCCAACGGGGAGGTCGTGGGCCTGGGAAGCAACTTGTACGGCCAGTGCGACGTTCCGGCACCGAACACCGGCTACCTGGCCATCGCCGCGGGTGTCTATCATAGCCTGGGCGTGAAGCCCGCCTCGCCAAGCGGCGTCGAGGACATCGGCGACGGCGCCGTGCCTGATCCTGCCGGTCTTGCGATACGGACCGTGGCGCCCAATCCGTTCAATCCGGCCACGGAGGTGTCGTTCGTGGTGCGGGATTCGGGCCCGGTGGACCTGGAGATCTACGACGTGACCGGTCGTCGGATCCGGACCGAGGCGTTGGGCGTGCTTGGGCCCGGACTGCACTCGGCCCGCTGGGACGGGCGGGACGCGCGAGGTCATGACGTGAGCTCGGGGGTGTACTTCGTGCGCCTGCGCGGGCCCGGCGAGGTTTCGGCGGCGGCGAAGGCCGTCCTGGCACGCTGAACTCCTTGCCCGAAGCGGTCGACCCATCGGCACCGTGCGAGCAACCCAAGGCCCCGGGCTGTAGCCCGGGGCCTTCGTCCTGCCCGGTGCGATTCGCGCCAGTGCGATTCCCGCTGGGACCGCCCCCCGATCCGGCCTATACTCCGCCCGGCAAGCTCTCGAACCTCCACGCGCCCCGCCCGGGCGGGGCCCCACCCAGGTGGCACCATGGGCCGATTCACCGGACTGGACATCTTCTGGGCCGTCGCCTTCCTGCTGCTGATGGTCGGCGGCGCGGCCTTCTTCTACCGCCTGGCCCGCCGCTCGGAGAGCGACTTCTTCCTGGCCGGCCGGGGCCTGCCCTGGTGGCTGCCGGCGGCCTCGGTCTTCAGCACCCACACCGCCACCGACACGCCCATGTGGATCACCGGGGTGATCTACGCCAACGGCCTGCGCGGCCTGTGGTACACCTTCTTCACCGCCTGGACCGCGATCGGGGCCTTCGTCTCGGCGCGCATCTTCCGGCGCTCGCTGGCCTACACCCAGGCCGAGTGGCAGACCGAGCGCTTCGGCGGCCTGGGCGCCGAGCTGTTGCGGGGCTGGATGGCCGGCTGGCAGGTGTTCATGAACATGTTCATCCTCGGCTGGGTGGGCATCGCCATGGGCAAGGTCTGCACCTTGGCCTTCGGCTGGCCGGTGTGGGTGGGGCTGGTGATCCCTTCGCTGATCACCGCCTTCTACACCCTGGCCGCCGGCTACTGGGGCGTGGTGATGGGCGACTTCCTGCAGGGCATCGTCGCGATCTTCGCCATCGTGCTGGTCTCGCTGGTGGGGGTGGCTGCCGCCGGCGGACCGGCCGAGGTCACCGGCCGCATCGTCGAGCTGGGCCAGGGCTGGCGCCTGGACGCCTTCGCCTTCACCGGCTGGGTGGGCGGCGACTTCCCCATCGTCTGGTGGTTGACCATGCTGGTGATCGCCGTGCTGGGCGGCTTCGGCATGGGCACCAGCATCGACTGGTACGTGGAGGCCCAGCGCATCCAGTCGGCCAAGTCGGTGCGCGACGCCACCTACGGCCTGTGGGCGGGCGGCGCGGTCACCCTGGTGCGCAACGGCTTCTGGGCCGCGGGGATCCTGGCCTTCTTCGCCATGCTGCCCAACATCGCCGACCAGGCCCAGTACGAGCTGGGCTGGTTCCGCCTGGGCTTCGAGCTGCTGCCGGCCGGGCTGGTGGGCGTGTTCTTCGGGGCCATCCTCGCGATCCACCTCTCGACCATCAGCAGCCACCTGAACCTGGGCGCGCTCTACTTCACCCGCGACATCTACCAGCGCTACCTGCGGCCCGACGCCTCGGAAAAGCGCCTGGTCTGGATGGGCCGCGCCGCGACCTTCGTGCTGCTGGTGGGCTCGTTCTTCTACGGCCTGATGATGCAGGAGATCACCAAGTGGCTGATCTTCGCCCTGTGGCTGATGATGGCCGGCATCTGGCTGCCCAACATCCTGCAGGTGGTGTGGTGGCGCTTCAACGCCTGGGGCTACCTGGCCGGCTGGATGGCCAACCTGGGGGTGTCGTGGCTGGTGGTGTGGATCCTGCCGGCCTTCGGCGTGATCCCCAAGCTGCCCGACCACCTGAACTTCTGGCTGCTGATGGCCCTGGGCGCGCTCATCTTTGTTCCGGTGACCCTGGCCACCCGTGCCGAGGACATGGACAAGCTGGTGCGCTACTACGTGATGACCCGGCCCATCGGCTGGTGGGGACCGGTGCACCGCGAGGCCGTGCGCCGCGGGCTGATCACCGAGACCGCGCCCATCGCCGACGAAGGCCCGCGCCCCCTGATCCGCCGCACCTGGACCGCCGAGCAGGCCGACGCCTGGACCCGCGAGGACTGGCTGGTGGTGGTGCTCTCGCCCCTGGTCATGGCCGGACTGATGCTGGGCGTGACCAAGTCGCTGCTGCTGCAGTCGGGCGGCGTGCTGATCCTGCTCAGCGCGGTCACCGGCATGTTCCTGATCTACTGGATCATCGACCCCAAGCTGCGCGCCGTGTCGCGCGAATACGAGAATCAGCAGGCCGGCTACGTGGCCGAGCTGGAGCAGCGCCTGCGCTGGCAGGAAGCGAAGGAGACCTGATGGACAAGGGACTGGTCACCCTGCTGGGCATGAGCCTGGCCTACGTCGCCTCGTTCCTGGGCCTGGGCCTGGCCTGGTGGAGCTGGCGCAAGCGGCAGCAGAAGGATGATGAACGATGAACGAAGCCCTGCCTGCCGTCTCGCCCCTGTCGGGCTTCTTCTGGACCTGGATCGTGCCCGTGGCCCTGTACACGGTCGCGGCGGTGGCCACCTGGCTGCTGTACCGCCATTTCTCGCGCCAGGGGCCGGGGGCGTGAGGCGGCCGACGGGTGCGCTGACGCTGGTGCTGCTGCTGGCGGCCGGGCCGGCTGCGGCGACCGACCTGGTCGACCACATCGATCCCTTCATCGGCACCGGCGGCCACGGCCACACCTTCCCCGGCCCGACCCTGCCCTTCGGCATGGTCCAGCTCTCGCCCGACACCCGCCTGACCGGCTGGGACGGCTGCTCCGGCTACCACAACAGCGACAGCGTGGTCTTCGGCTTCAGCCACACCCACCTGTCGGGCACCGGGGCGCGGGACTACGGCGACATCCTGCTGATGCCGCTGACGGGTGAGCCGCTGCTGGACAACGGCTACCCCGACCGGCCGGACCAGGGCTACGGCTCGCGCTTCAGCAAGGGCAGCGAGCAGGCCGCCGCCGGCTGGTACGCGGTGCGCCTTGAGGACTACGGCATCGACGTGGAGCTGACCGCGACCCCGCGCACGGGGCTGCACCGCTACGTCTTCCCCGCCGGCCGGCCGGCCCACGTGATCGTCGACCTCGAGCACCGCGACCAGGTGCTGGACGCCGACCTCGGCGTCGAGGGCGACCGCACCCTGGACGGCTTCCGCCGCTCGCGCCACTGGGCGCAGGACCAGCTGATCCACTTCCGGGCCGTGTTCTCGCGGCCTTTTGTCGCCACCAGCTTCGTGCGCGACGCCGAGGGCCGCGCCGTCAAGGCCGTGCTCTCCTTCGGCGACCAGGGCGGCGAGCTGCTGGTGCAGGTGGGCATCTCGGCGGTCGATGCCCAGGGCGCCCGCACCAACCTGGACGCCGAATGGGCCGACTTCGACTTCGCCGCCACGCGGGCCCGCGCCCGCGCCGCCTGGGCAGCAGTGCTTGAGCCGTTCAAGGTCGAGGGCGCGGCCGACCGCGACCTGGCGATCCTGGCCACCGCCCTCTACCACGGCTTCATCGCGCCCAACCTGTTCAGCGACGCCGACGGCCGCTACCGCGGCATGGACCTGCAGACGCACACCGTCACTGGCCGCGACCAGTACACCGTCTTCTCCCTGTGGGACACCTACCGTGCCACCCACCCCCTGTTCACCCTGGTCCAGCGCGTCCGCACCGGCGAGTTCGTGGCCACCATGCTCGCCCAGTACCAGGACGGCGGCCGCCTGCCGGTCTGGGAGCTGGCCGCCAACGAGACCGAGTGCATGATCGGCTACCACTCGGTGTCGGTGATCGCCGACGCCTGGCTCAAGGGCATCGGCGGCTTCTCCGGGGACCTGGCCCTGGAGGCCATGCTCGACAGCGCGCTGCGGGACCACTTCGGCCTGGAGAGCTACCAGCGCGATGGCTTCATCTCCAGCGACCTGGCCGCCGAGTCGGTGAGCCGCACCCTCGAGTACGCCTACGACGACTTCTGCATCGCCGAGATGGCGCGTTCCCTGGACCGCCCGGACCCGGCCCGGGTCTTCGCCCGGCGCAGCCAGGCCTGGCGTCATCTCTACGATGCCGAGACCGGCTTCTTCCGGCCGCGGCGCAACGGGCAGTGGCTGGTGCCCTTCGACCCCGCGCTGGTGGACCACAACTACACCGAGGCCAGCGCCTGGCAGTACCGCTTCGCCGTGCCCCAGGATCCCGCCGCGCTCATCGCCCGGATGGGCGGGGACGAGGCCTTCGTGGCCGCCCTGGCGGACATGTTCGCCGCCGACAGCACCACCACCGGCCGCGACCTGCCCGACATCACCGGCCGCATGGGCCAGTACGTCCACGGCAACGAGCCGAGCCACCACGTGGCCTGGCTGCACCACGCCGCGGGCCGGCCGCAGCTGACGGCCGACCGGGTGGTGCAGGTGCTCGACGCCTTCTACACCGACGGTCCCGAGGGCCTGATCGGCAACGAGGACTGCGGCCAGATGTCCGCCTGGTACGTGCTGGCCGCCTACGGCCTGTACGACCTGGCGCCGGGCGCGGGGCAGTGGCTGATCATCCCGCCGCGCTTCTCGGCCATGACCATGGAGTTCGAGGACGGGCGCCGCTTCACAACCCGGCGCGAGGGCGAAGGCGCGGTGCAAAGCGTGACCTTCAACGGCGCGCCGCTCTCCCGCTCCTGGCTGTCCCATGCCGAGGTGATCGGCGGCGGCGAGCTGGTCTTCCACCTGGGCAGTGCAGGCCGTTGGGGCCAGGACCCTGCCGATCGTCCCATCGCCGGTCCGCGTTACGCGCCCATCGTGCCCGCGCCCTGGGCCGTGGCGGCCAACGACCGCTTCCGCGGCCGCCTGGAGGTGGCCCTGGCCGGCGCCGAGTCCGGCGCGCAGCTGCGTTGGACCGACGACCCCGCGGCCGATCCCGTCGCCGGCCGGCCCTACGACAACCCGGTGGTCCTGGCCCGCACCACGACCCTGCGCTTCGTGGCCGTGCGCCCCGACGGCGAGAGCAGCCCCGTGGTCACGGCCGAGTTCATCGCCCTGCCGGAACACTGGACGGTCAGCCTGGGCGCCGCGCCGGATCCCGACTACGCCGCCGGCGGCCCCGATGCCCTGATCGACGGCCGGCGCGGTCCCGACGACTGGCGCCACGGCGGTTGGCTGGGCACCGAAAAAGAGGACGTGGTGATCACCCTGGACCTGGGCGCGCCGACCGCGGTGCACAGGGTGAGCCTGGGTGTGCTGCAGGACACGGGCTCGTGGGTCCTGCTGCCGCGGCACCTGGAGGTGGAGGTCTCGACCGACGGCACGGCGTTCACGCCCGCCGGCCGGGTCGACCACGATGTGCCGGCCGAAGCCGGCGGCGTCATCCGCCGTGACCTGGTGCTCGACCTGGACGGCGTGCCGCTGCGGGCGCTGCGCCTGACGGCGCCGAATGCCGGTCCATTGCCGGCGGGGCATCCCGGGGCCGGAGGCGCCGCCTACGTGTTCGTGGACGAAATCATTGTCGAATGACCAACTTGCCGAGGCTGCCATGACCCCGCTGCGCCCGATCATCTGCTGCATCGTCCTGCTCGTGGCCGTGGTCTGCACCGCCGCCGACGACGACGACCCCGCCCGCTGGGTCGATCCCCTGGTGGGCACAGGCAACATGGGCCACACCTACCCGGGGGCGACGGTGCCGTTCGGCCTGGTGCAGCTGAGCCCCGACACCCGGCACCTGTCCATGTTCGACGCCGAGGGCCGCTACGTGCCGGAGGTCTACCGCTACTGCGCCGGCTATCAGTACGCCGACAGCACCATCGCCGGCTTCAGCCACACCCACTTCAGCGGCACGGGGCACTCGGACCTGGGCGACGTCTCGCTGCTGCCCGTGATAGGGGAGATCGACCTGGCCGCGCCGCCGGTGGCGCCCTTCCGCCACGCCACCGAGACCGCCGAGCCCGGCTATTACGCCGTCACCCTGGACGACGGGGGCATCGGCGTCGAGCTGACCGCGACCACCCGCACCGGCCGCCATCGCTACACGTTCGCCGAGGGTGGGCCCGCCCAGGTGCTGCTGGACCTGACGGCCAACATCTACGACTACCCGGGCAAGGACGTCTGGACCTTCGTGCGGGTGGAGAACGACACGCTGATCACCGGCTGGCGTATGACCACGGGCTGGGCCCGCACCCGCACGGTCCACTTCGCCATCGCCTTCAGCCGGCCGTTCACGTCCTACGGACACCAGCGCCTGGACGCCGCGCCCTACCGCGGCTTCTGGCGCCGTTTCGAGCAGGAGCACGACTTCCCCGAGATGGCGGGCCGCGAGATCCGCGCCGCCTTCGCCTTCGCCGTCGAAGCCGGCGACCAGCTGCAGGTCAAGGTGGCGCTCTCGCCGGTGGGCCGCGCCGGGGCGCTGGCCAACCTGGCCGCCGAGGCCCCCGGCTGGGACTTCGACGCCGCCCGGGCCGCCGCCCGCGCCGCCTGGAACCGGGAGCTGTCCCGGGTGCAGGTCGAATCCCTGGACGACGACCGCCAGTCGATCTTCTACACCGCCTTGTACCACACCATGCTCGGCCCGGTGGTCTACCAGGACGTCGACGGCCGCTACCGGGGCCTGGACCAGGACATCCACACCGCCGAGGGCTTCACCAACCACACGATCTTCTCCCTGTGGGACACCTACCGCGCCCTGCACCCGCTGCTGACGATCCTGCAGCCGACCCGGGCCGCGGACCTGGTGGGCAGCATGCTGGCCCACTTCGACCAGAGCGTGCACCCGATGCTGCCGGTCTGGAGCCACCACGCCAACGAGAACTGGTGCATGATCGGTTACCACGCGGTCTCGGTGATCGCCGACGCAGTGGTCAAGGGGCTGCCCGGCATCGATCTGCAGCGGGCCCTGGCCGCCTGCGTCGCCACCTCGCAGGTGCCCTACTTCGACGGCCTGGGGGAGTACGAAAAGCTGGGCTGGGTGCCCGATGAGGCCAGCGGGTCCTCGGTGAGCATCACCTTGGAGTTCGCCTACGACGACTGGTGCATCGCCCAGCTGGCCCGCCTGGCCGGCGACCGGGAGCTGGAGCAGCGCTACCTGGCCCGCTCAGGTTCGTACCGCCAAGTTTTCGACCCCGGGAGCGGCTTCATGCGGCCCCGGCGCCGCGACGGCAGCTGGCGGCCGGAGTTCGACACCATGGCCACCGAGGGCCAGGGCTTCATCGAGGGCAACGCCTGGAACTACGGCCTGTACGTGCCCCAGGACGTGCCCGCCCTGGTGGAGCTGATGGGCGGCCCCGCCCGCTTCGGCGCGCACCTGGACTCGCTCTTCACCATGGAGCTGGGCGACGAGCACATCGCCCACACCGAGGACATCACCCGCGACGGCATCATCGGCAACTACGTCCACGGCAACGAGCCGGGCCACCACATCGCCTACCTCTACAACTGGAGCGACCGGCCCTGGCAGACCCAGGCCCGCGTGCGGCAGATCATGGACGCCATGCACGGCACCGGCCCGGCGGGCCTCTGCGGCAACGACGACGCGGGCCAGATGTCGGCCTGGTACGTGTTCAGCGCCCTGGGCTTCTACCCGGTGTGCCCGGGCAGCGACAGCTACGCCCTGGGCAGCCCGCTGGTGCGGCGCGCGGAATTGCACCTGGAGAACGGACGGATCTTCACGGTCGAGGCCCGCGACCAGAGCGAGCAGAACGTCTACGTGCAGCGGGTGGAGCTGGACGGCCGGCCGCTGGAACAGCGTGCGCTGACCCATGCCGGGATCATGGGCGGAGGCCGTCTGGTGTTCTTCATGGGGCGGGCTCCGGCAGTGCACTGATCACCCGACCCGCGCCAGTCCCTCGATGCTCGTCTCGTCGCGCCGGGGGCGATCAGCGCGCCAGCATGATCTTGCCCGTGTCCACCCTCTCTTCCGAGCGCAGCTGAACCAGGTAGGTTCCGCTGGCCGCGGATCGGCCGTTTTCGTCCTGCCCGTCCCATTCCACACTGTGGGACCCCGCCGCCACGATCGAGTCCACGAGCCGGATCAGGCGCCGGCCCCTGGCGTCGTAGATCGTGATCTCGACCTGTTGGGTCCGGCTGACACTGTAGTTGATGAGCGTGCGGGGATTGGCGGGGTTGGGGTGGATCCCCTGCAGGCACGTGGCCAGCACGGAAGTTCCGCCGCGGGCCTCGTCGCTGGCCATGAGTTGCCAGACCCCGTCTTCGCGATGGTGAAGTTCGTAGACGACCGGTCCGGAGGGTGTCCGTCGGCCGGTGTCATCCCTGGCCTGGAAGTGGGCTGGCGCGACCTGCACCACCGGCAGCGACCAGACCCGGTTGTCCTGGCGCGCGGTGACCCGGAAGTCGTCGGTGCCGACACAGCTGTCGCAGCGCCAGCTGACCGTCACCCCGGAGGGATCGGTTTCGAGGCGGAATTCCGCCAGGTAGGTGGCGACCGGAGCCGCCAACGCACGCAACACGCCGGCACCGGCCCAGGCGACGGTGTCGCCGTCGGTCTTGCGCAGCAGGCCGCGCAGGGGCAGGAGATTGTCGCCTTCCCGCCACGACCGGCTCAGCGAACCGAGTTCGAACTCGAAGGCCAGATCGCCGATCCCGTCGCCGTCCTGGTCGCCGATGGTCGTCGCGATCCGCGAGGCGGCGAGTTCCTCGTCCAGGACGGCGCTCAGCAGTTGGCAGCCGTCCAGGTTTTCCAGTCGATGGAACTCGGCATAGCAGGTCACCGTGCCGCGGGGGCCGAGATCAGGCACGTGCCCGGGCTCGCTGCGGATGTTGGCCACCAGGGTGCCGCCGTCGGTTTCATCCAGCCGGCTAACGCCTTCCTCGACGATGGCCGCCATATCGGACAGCTGCTGCGGCAGGTTGCGGATCTCCTGGTAGGCACTGTCCGGGGCGGCGATCAAGCCGTCGACGACTTCGGCGATGGCGCTCGGTGACCAGCCGAACTGCTCGAGGATCTGCACTTCGATCGCCGGCAATCCGTGGACGGCCAGGGAGTCGCGGATTCCCGCGAGGGCGGCGGCGTCGGGGATCTCCGCCGGCTCTACCATCTCCTCGGTCAGGTCGCTCAACTGTCGCAGGATTTGCGCCCGGCGCAGGGCGTAGCCTTTGCTCACGGCTGCCTGGGCGGCGGCCCAGCGGTCATCGCCGCCCTCCACGGCACCGAGGTACTTGGCGTAGCTGGACTTCTCTGCCTCGGCCAGGGCCGGGACTTCCCGTGCCAGGTCATACACGGTCCGGTGCAGACCCGGGCCTAGGTCCGCAATGGCGGGCAGGTCCGCGACCGCGGGCAGGGCGTACTCCGTATAGGCGGGATCGGGATCGTAGGCCTTGATGTAGGTCACCTCGCAAGAGACCCACAAACCGGCCTCGAGGCAGAAGGCGACCAGATTCGCGGGGAAGGGCAGGCAAAAGCCCACCATGGTCGTGACCGAAGCAGCACCACCGTTGATGATGCTGCTGCCGAGGTAGACGCCTTTCTCGTAGGTCACCCAGGCGTTGACCTCATGGGTGGTGTCGGGTGGTTCGGCGGCCTCGACCAGCCCATGATAGGAGTAGGCCAACATGGGAATGGACTGGTTGGACTCCAGTCGCATCAGGAACCCGAGGATCTTGCCGCTCAGGATGATGAGCTTCCATTGGCTGATCAACGGGACATAGGACAGGATGATCGACGGCAGCCGGGCCGCGCTCCAGGGCGCGATCCAGGTCCAGTCGTAGACGGCGGTGAAGACCAGTTCCCGCGATTCGTAGGGCATCAGGTAATCGGTGTGCAGCGTGTCGCCGAGGGCGTAGGGCTGGCCTTCGAAGTAGTACCGCGTGTGCTCGGCGAACCAGCTGTTGGTGGCCACGACCCCCGGCTCGCGCCAGGGGATGCAGGAGCCGTCGAGGCCGAAGTCGAAGCGGTTGGGCTCGTGGATGTCGTTGGTGACGTGAAGCTTGATCTCGACCTGGTCGTGCATGCGGACACCGTACCCGCTGCGGGGCCAGACGGCATCCCACCAGGCATCGGGCGGCCAGTCGTCCGATTCCGGAAACTCCCATTGAACCAGCCAGTTCTGGCACTTTTGCGGGGGCGTCGAGGCCTGGGCCGCGACCGTCGTCAGGACCAAAGCCATGACGACCAGGGCGATTCCACTGCGCAGATACTTCATCATCTTCCCATTTCGACCGGCAATCGATGGCAAGGACATGCTTTTGATAATGAAAATATCATATCATGTAAGCCGGACGATTGGAATCGGGAAATCACCATGACCCTCGGGACGGATGCTAGGATGCCACGGTGGAAGCGGCGGTTGGTCGCGGCAAAGGCCTCAACACGAAACCTGCGGACATGACATGAACCGGTCCCCGGACGGACACCTCCAGGGTCTGCGCTGCGCAGTCTTCGCCCGCCCCGCCTGCGACGTGGCCCGCGACCTCGTGGGCGCGATCCTGGAGGTGGCCGGGCCCGATGGCCCGCTCCGCGTCCGCCTGGTCGAGGTCGAGGCCTACGGCAGCCTGGATGATCCCGCCAGCCACGCCGGCCGGGGGCCCACGCCGCGCTCGCGCATCATGTTCGGCCCGCCCGGCCACGCCTACGTCTACCTGGTCTACGGCATGCACCACTGTCTGAACTTCGTGACCGGCGCCGAGGGCGAAGCCGGCGCCGTACTGGTGCGCGCCGCCGAGCCCCTGGCCGGACTGCCCGACGATTCGCGCCTGCTGGCGGGGCCCGGCCGCCTCTGCCGGGCCCTGGGCATCGACCTGGCCTGGAACGGCCGGCCGGTTGGCGCCGACCTGCCCGGACCGGCGGATCTGCGCGTGTGGCCGGGCCCGCCGCCGGCGCGGATCGCCACTTCGCCGCGGATCGGCATCCGCCTGGCAACCCGGCGGCCGTGGCGCTTCACCGACCCCGACAGCCGCAGCCTCTCCCGCTGAGAACGACTTGCCGATCCGGCGCAACCTCCGGTCCCTGCTTGCGTAAGGGGGGCTCATTGGCGCTCGGGCCCCGGGCGTGTTAGCTTTGGTGCGTACGATTTGGACCCCAGCCGAGCCGGGCCAACGGGGGGCGGCCCGATCCTGCTGATTCAGATGACCGGACCGGCCCCAGGGCCGGCGATACACCGGAGTGCTCCGCCCGGGCGGAGCCAGCCGTGGAGGAACCCATGCCCATCAGCAAGCGAGTCCTGACCCTGCTTGCGGCCGCGCTCGTCGCGCTCGCCGCCGGCGCGGCCGTGGCCCAGACCTACCTCGATCTGGAGAACCAGATCCAGGAGTTCACCCTCGACAACGGGGTGCACTTCATCGTGCTGGAGAACCACGACGTGCCCGTCTTCTCCTTCCGCACCTTCGTGAACGTCGGCAGCGCCAACGAGGTGCGCGGCGTCACGGGCCTGTCCCACATCCTGGAGCACATGGCCTTCAAGGGCACCAGCGAGATCGGCACCACCGACCTGCGCAAGGAGAAGCAGCTGATGGCCGCCGAGGATGCGGCCTTCGCCGAGCTCAAGCGGGCCCGCAACGACCTCGAGGCGCCCCTGGCCAAGTACGAGCAGCTGGTTTCGCGCCTGCCGGCCGGGAGCGCCGAGCAGTTCGCGCGCATGGAGGGCCTGCTCAAGGACCTGCCGGTGGACGTGTCCATGGCGACCGGCGCGGACGGGCAGGTCGACGTGACCATCGCCCACGCCCAGGGCACCGAGAACGAGAAGGTGGACAACTTCCAGGTGGGCGCCGCGGAGACCACCGCCCTCACCTGGTACCTTGAAGAGGTCAAGGACCGGCGCGAAGCGCTGGAAGCGGCCGAGCTGGGCTTCAAGGCCGCCAAGGATGCCGCCCGCGAGGTGGTCGTCACCAACGAATTCGGCAAGATCGTCGAGAACAACGGCGGCAACGGCCTGAACGCCTACACCAGCAGCGACGTCACGGTCTACCATTACAACCTGCCCAGCAACCGGCTGGAGATGTGGGCCTACCTCGAGGGCAGCCGCATGGCCGACCCGGTGCTGCGCGAGTTCTACACCGAGAAGGACGGCCCGGTGACCGAGGAGCGCCGCATGCGCACCGACAACAACCCCATCGGGCGCATGATCGAGCAGTTCCAGAACCTGATGTTCATGGCCAACGGCTACCACCACTCCACGATCGGCTACATGTCCGACCTCAACACCATCAGCCGCGCCGACTGCCAGGCCTACTACGACGAGCACTACGTGGGCTCGAACATCGTGGTCACGGTGGTCGGCGACGTGACCGTGGCCGACGTGCAGAAGTACGCCAGCAAGTACTTCAAGGACATCCCCGCGGGCAAGCCCGAGCCGGTCGAGACCCGCGAGCCCCAGCAGCTGGGCGAGAAGCGCTTCGTGATGAAGGACCCCAGCCAGCCCCTGTTCGTGGCCGGCTACCACATCGGCAGCGTGCGCCATCCCGACTGGCCGGTCTACTCGGTCATCGCCGACGTCCTGGGCCAGGGCCGCACCAGCCGCCTCTACAAGAAGCTGGTCAAGGAGGATGGCATCGCCATCCAGGCCATGACCTTCCCCGGCTTCCCCGGCGAGAAGTACGAGACCGGCCTGCTGGTCTTCGCGCTGCCGGCCAAGGACAAGACCGCCCTGGACATGGAGGACGCCATCTTCGCCGAGATCGACCGCATGGTGAAGGACGGCATCACCGAGGCCGAGCTCGAGGGCGTCAAGCAGCGGGCACGCGCCAACTTCATCCGCGGCCTGCGCGGCAACGAGGGCATGGCCAGCCAGCTGGCCTGGTACCAGACCTTCACCGGCGACTGGAAGAACCTCTTCTCCGAGGTCGCCCGGGTCGAGGCCGTCAGCCTGGACGACGTCAAGCGCGTCGCTGCCGAGGTCTTTACCGAGTCCAACCGCACCGTCGCCGTCATCGAGACCGAGGACTCCTAGGGAGCCGTGACCGTCCCGCCCCGGCGGGACGCCGAAAGGATCAAGACATGCACCACCTGAAGCGAAGCGGGGGCCTGCTGCTCCTGCTGCTCCTGGTCGCGGGCAGCCTGACCGGCAGCGCCGAGGCCAAGAAGCCCTGGGAGAAGATCGCCATCCCGCAGCTGGGCGCGATCAAGATGCCCGCGTACGAGCGGGTCGAGCTGTCCAACGGCATGGTCGTCTACCTGGCCGAGGATCACGAATTCCCGCTGCTCGAGCTGAGCGCCACCATCGAGGTGGGCTCGAACTACGAACCGGCCGACCTGGTCGGCCTGGCCGAGATGACCGGCACCGTGATGCGCAGCGGCGGCACCACCACCCGCAACGGCGACGACATCGACGAGTTGGTCGAGTCCCGCGGCCTGGCGGTCGAGACCTACATCGGCCAGAACAGCGGCGGCGCCTACGTGTCCGCCCTGGTCGAGGACACCGACCTGGGCCTGGAGCTGCTGGCGGACATCCTGCGCAACCCCGCCTTCCCCGAGGCCAAGATCAAGCTGGCCAAGGAGGAGCAGAAGGCCGGGATCAGCCGCCGCAACGACGACCCCATGTCCATCGCCCAGCGCGAGGCCATGAAGGTCGTCTACGGCCCGGACCACCCGCTGGCCCGCCACCCCGAGTACGACTCGATCTCCGCGGTCACCCGCGAGGACATGCAGGCCTTCCACGCGGCCTGGTTCCACCCCGACCGCATGTATCTGGTGGTCATCGGCGACTTCACCAGCGCCGACATGGTCGCCCGGCTGGAGAAGGTTTTCGCCGGCTGGGAGCGGGCCACGGCTCCGCTGCCGGCCGACCCGGCGATCCCCGACCTGCCGCGCACGGTCAACGTGGTGGACAAGGACGACCTGACCCAGACCACCGTGGTGATGGGCCACAAGGGCATCCGTGCCGACAGCCCCTGGTACGCGGGCGTGCAGGTGGGCAACCGCATCCTGGGTGGCGGCTTCGCCACGCGCTTGTTCAACGAGGTGCGCAGCCGCCAGGGCCTGGCCTACTCGGTGGGCAGCAGCGCCGGCACCGGCTTCCGCGATCCCGGCCTGTTCATGGCCTTCACCATGACCAAGAGCGAGACCAGCGAGCAGGCCACCGACGCCATCCTCGTGGAGATCGGGAAGATGATCAGCGCCGAGGTCACGGACGAGGAGCTGGCCCAGGCCAAGGACGGCATCCTCAACTCCGAGGTCTTCAACTACGACAGCAAGCGCGAGATCCTCGACCGCATGGTCATGTTCGAGCGCTACGGCTACCCGGCCGACTTCCTGACGACCTACCAGGCGCAGGTCAAGGCCATGACCAGGGCGGACGTGCTGGCGGCCACCCAGGCGGTCTGGCACCCCGAGCGCATGACCATCCTCGCCGTCGGCAACTACGCCGACTGGGACGGCGACTTCAGCAAGTACGGCCCGGTCAACCAGGTGGACATCACCATCCCCGAGCCGTCGCTGGCGATCCCCGACGCCACGCCCGAGAGCCTGGCCCAGGGCATGACCCTGATGCAGGCCGCCCGCGAGCAGGCCGGCGGCAAGCGCCTCTCGGCCCTGAAGAGCTACTACGAGGAGTCCAAGCTCCAGGCCACGATCCAGGGCATGGACCTGACCTTCACCACCGCGAAGACGGTGGTCTATCCGGACAAGTCCCACACCCTGATCAAGACTCCGTTCGGCAACCAGACCATGGTGCTGGCCGGCAGCGAGGGCTGGGCCGCCAGCCCCATGGGCACCAAGGACCTGGCCGCCGACGACGTGGCCAAGGCCCAGGAGGAACTGGGTTCGGACGTGGTGGGCATCTTCCGCGGCCTGGACAAGCTGTCCTGCCAGGCGCTCGAGCCCCGGGACGTGGACGGCGTGGCCTGCCTGCCGGTGTACGTGACCGGCTTCGGCGAGGGCTACGAGATCTTCTTCCTGGAGGCGGCCAGCAAGCGGGTGCACATGGTGCAGCAGCCCGGCGTCTCGCCCATGACCCAGGCGCCGGTGACCCAGAAGGTGGTCATCGACGAGTACGCCGAGATGGACGGGTTCCAGGTGCCCAAGGCCCTGCGCCTGCTCTACGACGACGAGCTCTTCGGGACCATGACCGTCGAAGTCTGGGACGCCGACCCCAAGGTGGACATGGCCCTGTTCACCCGCTAGGGATCGCCCGGCAAGCACGAAGGACGGCTCCCGCAGGGGGCCGTCCTTCATATTTTCCGCAGGCAGAACGACTTGACCGTCCTGCGCGGCCGATGGTAGGGTTGCCGCCGGCCCTGAAAAGATATGGCTGCTTCACGGTCTACCCGAGCGGAAAGGAAGTGCGCGAGCTTCAACAATCCCGGGAAAGTGTCGCCTATGAAGCAGCCATGTTGATATTATGCCATTTTGAAGGTCTATATGTCCAGTAATTTCTCAAATAGTTATATTGTTGGTGGATAGGGCAGGTTGCTTCTTGTTGATTGTCAAGGTCGCCCGCCGCAACCGGGCGAGTGTGACATGGTGTTGCCGGCCCGAATAAATTCCGGGACGGGTGGTTATCCTGGACGGTGCCGCGACCATGCAACCTCATGAACGGCCAAGCGTAGGAAGCAGGCGTGCCGCCCGGGGAATCGGCCCCGGGATCCGACCGCCGAGCGAAAGGACCACCCATGTTCCTGCTGGAAGCCATCATCGCCCTCTCGATCCTGATGCTGGTCCTGAGCATCGGCGTGCTGCTCCTGAAGTGCGTGTTCGCGATGGCGCTGTTCCCCTTGAAGCTGGCCTTCTTCCTGACCAAGGGCCTGCTGGCCCTGGTCTTCGTGCTGCCGCTGCTGCTGATCGTCGGCACGGTGGTGGCAGCGATCCTGCCCCTGGCCGTGGTGGTGCTGGCGCTGCCGGTGCTGGCCCTCGGCGGCCTGGTCTGCGTCTTCGCCGGCGGCTGAGCGCCGGGCTGGTCGCGCTGATCCTGCTCACCCCCGGCGTCCCCGTGATGCCGGGGGTTTCGTCTGCCCGGGCCGGCGGCCTGGGCCTGGTCGAGCCGGACGCGCGCACCGTACCCTGGACGACCATCGAGCGCCTGGTGCTGGAGGCTGGGCTGCTGCCTCCGGCCTACCGCCCGCGGAGCGAGCAGGAACTGGCCTCCCTCCTGGACGAGGCCCTGGCCCGGGCCATGACAGGCGATGCTCCCGGCATCGATGACGACGAACTTGCCTTGATGCGCTGGTGGCGGGACCGCTACGCCGGCGGCGGCTGGGCGCCGACCTGGATCGGCTGCGCCTGCAAGGTGCATCCGCCGCGGGTGCGCAGCAGCGGGCGGGCTCTGCTGGGCTGGCAGGAGCTGGGGGATCCGCTGGCGGACGAGGCCGGCCTGGACTGGTCCGGCGGCGCCAACGCGGCCGGTGAGCTGATCGTCGACGCCACGCTCGGCGCCCACTGGTGGTTCGGCGTGACCGGGCGGGTCTCCGGACGCCTGGCCGCCGGGCAGACCCTCGCCGCCGACGACCCCTTGGCCTGGCCCGGCTGGCACCCGGCCACGGGCCGGCCCCAGGTCGGTGCGGCCCGCCAGCAGGGGGGCGCCTGGACCTTCGCCCTGCCCCGGGCCATGGCCGGGGTGCGCCTGGGCAACTGGGCCCTGGGCGCGGGCTGGGAGCCGCGCCGGGTGGGCCCGGGCCGGGGTGGCGGCCTGACCCTCGACCACGGCGGCGACAGCTTCCCGGCGCTGACCGGCCGGCGCACCGCGCCGTTCCGCTGGAGCGGGATCATGCGCTGGCTGGCCCCCAGCGACCTGCTGCTGCGGGTCGGCAGCCTGTCCAGCCGTGAGGTGCGCTTCTTCCCGCCCGCGGGCACGATCATCACCGAACAGCACCCCTGGTTCATGGAGTGGCTGGTGGGCTGGGAGCCGGTGAGCTGGTTCCGCTTCACTGCCTCCCAGGGCACCATGGTCGCCAGCCAGGACGGCAGCCTCTGGCCCGATCTGCTGCAGATCAATTTCCCGGTGATCGGCACCACCTGGCAGGAGGCGGCCCACGGGCCCATCACCGACCGCATCTTCGCCGTGGGCTTCGAGGGCCGCTGGCGCGATGCGCCCTGGCCGGTGCTGCCCTCTGCCGCGGGGCGCGTGTGGTGGGAGTACGGGGGGACCGACTTCCTGCCCTCGGGGCCCGGGGGCGTGTGGCCGGAGATCGCGGCGCCCGCCTCGGTGGCCGGCATCGCCCTGCTCTCCTCGCGCTGGGATCTGGAGGCGGAGTACAGCGAGCTCTGGCACGATTCGGTGCTGTGGTACAGCAACGGCGGCTTCCCCGAGGGCTACACCCAGGACGGGCAGCTGCTGGCCCACCAGCTGGGCGGCAGCGGCGAGTCCCTGGCCGGCACGGTGCGGGTGCGGCCGGCGGGTCTGGGCCTAGAAGCCGGCCTGACCCTGACCCACGCCACCTGGGGCATTCCCGGGCTGACGCCCGGCGAGGGGGAGCGCTGGTCGGTGCTGGGATCCCTGGCGCGCCTGCCGCAGCCGGAGGACCGTGCGCCGCTGCTGTGGACCCTCAAGGGCGAACTGCGGCGGGAGCAGGCCACACCCTCGGCGGTGGTGACGGCTCGCCGCACCTGGGGACGGCTCTGGCTGGAGGTGGGGCTGCCCTGAGCGCCTTGTTTGGCGCGCAACGGAGCCGTGTGGTAGATTTGTCGGGCAACTCCGCCGGTCCGCGCCGCGGGCGGCGGCGTCCCCTTTTCCAACCGGGGCGACCGGCAGGCCGCCCCTTGCCCTGAGGTCCCGCATGTCCGCACTCCCGCACGCCGGCCCCGCGCCCGAGCCCTACCGCCCGCGCCACCACGTGCGCATCGTCACGGCGGCCTCGCTGTTCGACGGCCACGACGCGGCCATCAACATCATGCGCCGCATCCTGCAGGCCAGCGGGGCCGAGGTGATCCACCTCGGCCACAACCGCTCGGTGCAGGAGATCGTCGACTGCGCCATCCAGGAGGACGCCCAGGGCATTGCCATCACCAGCTACCAGGGCGGGCACGTGGAGTACCTCAAGTACATGCACGACCTGCTCAGGGAAGCGGGGGTCGACATCCGGATCTTCGCCGGCGGCGGCGGCACCATCCTGCCCGACGAGATCGAGGAGCTGCAGGCCTACGGCATCGCCCGCATCTACTCAGCCCCGACGACGGCCGGGCCCTGGGTCTGCAGGGCATGATCAACGACGTGCTGCAGCAGTGCGACTTCACCACGGGCGAGCGGGCGGAGCAGGAGCACCTGGCCGGGCTGGCCCGGCGCGACCCGCGCAGCCTGGGGCGGCTGATCAGCCTGGCCGAGAACCAGCCCGAGGCCGGCGAGGAGCTCATGGCCGCGGTGCAGGCCGCGGGCGTGGGCGAGCGGGTGATCCCGGTGCTGGGCATCACCGGCACCGGCGGCGCGGGCAAGTCCTCGCTGGTGGACGAGCTGGTGCGGCGCTTCCTGCAGGACTTCGCCGAGCGGACCGTGGCCATCGTCTCGGTGGACCCGTCGCGACGGCGCAGCGGCGGCGCCCTGCTGGGCGACCGCATCCGCATGAACGCCATCGACGACCCGCGGGTCTACATGCGCTCGCTGGCCACACGCCAGTCCAACCTCGCGCTGTCGCAAGTACGTGCAGCGAGGCCATCGACATCTGCAAGGCGGCCGGCTTCGACCTGGTGATCGTCGAGACCAGCGGCATCGGCCAGAGCGACACCGAGATCATCGAGCACTCGCGACCTGGTCGCTCTACGTGATGACCGCCGAGTACGGCGCCGCGACCCAGCTCGAGAAGATCGACATGCTCGACTTCGCCGACGTCATCGCCATCAACAAGTTCGACCACCGCGGCTGCGCTCGACGCCGCTGCGCGACGTGCGCAAGCAGTACCGCCGCAACCACAACCTGTTCGAGACGGCGGACGAGGACGCTGCCGGTGTTCGGCACCATCGCCACCCAGTTCAACGACCCGGGCATGAACCGCCTGTACGCGCGCTGATGGATGCCGATCGTCGCGCGCACCGGCGCGGACCTGGCCTCGTCCTTCACCGTGACCGAGGCCATGACCCGAGCGCAACTACGTGATCCCGCCCGAGCGCACCCGCTACCTGGCCGAGATCGTCGAGCCACAGCCGCCGCTACGACGGCTTCGTGACCACCCAGGCGGCGTTGGCCCGCCAGCTGTACCGGCTGCGGGGGGCCATCGCGGCGCTGCGGGGCGAGGACGAGGACGCGGCCCCGGCCGACGGCGCCCTGCTGGCGCTGGCGCCGGCCGGCGACCAGGACCCGCCGGCGGTGCGCGAACTGACGGCGCTCTACGCCGAGCGCGAGCGGCGCCTGGACGCCGACTGCCGCGACCGGCTGAACGCCTGGCCCGCCCTGGCGGCCAGCTACCGCGAGGACACCTACAACTTCAAGGTGCGCGACAGGGTGATCGAGCAGGACCTGTGGCAGACCAGCCTCGCCGGCAGCCGCGATCCCCAAGGTGGCGCTGCCGCGCTACCGCGACTGGGGCGACCTGCTGCGCTGGCTGCTGACCGGAGAACGTGCCCGGCGATTCTTCCCCTACGCCGCCGGCGTCTTCCCGCTCAAGCGCGAGGGCGAGGACCCCGACGCGCATGTTCGCCGGCGAGGGCGGCCCCGAGCGCACCAACCGCCGCTTCCACTACGTGTCGCCAGGGCATGCCGGCCAAGCGGCTGTCGCACGGCCTTCGACTCGGTGACGCTCTACGGCGAGGATCCCGATCCGCCGGCCGGACATCTACGGCAAGGTGGGCAACAGCGGCGTGAGCGGTCGCCACGCTCGACGACGCCAAGAAGCTCTACAGCGGCTTCGACCTGGCCGACCCCACGCACCTCGCGTCTCGATGACCATCAACGGTCCGGCGCCCATGCTGCTGGCCTTCTTCATGAACGCGGCGATCGACCAGGGCTGCGAGAAGTACATCCGTGCCAGCGGGCTGGAGGCCGAGGTCGAGGCGCAGGATCGAGCGCGCTCTACGAGGAGCGCGGCCTGCCCCGGCCCGCGCTACCAGGGCGAGCTGCCGCGACGGCAACGACGGCCTGGGCCTGCTGCTGCTGGGCGTCAGCGGCGACCAGGTGCTGCCGCCCGAGGTCTACGCAGCAGATCAAGGCCGAGACCCTGAGCGCGGTGCGCGGCACCGTGCAGGCCGACATCCTCAAGGAGGACCAGGCCCAGAACACCTGCATCTTCTCCACCGAGTTCGCCCTGCGCATGATGGGCGACATGCAGCAGTACTTCATCGACCGCAGCGTGCGCAACTTCTACTCGGTGTCGCATCAGCGGCTACCACATCGCCGAGGCCGGGCGCCAACCCCATCACGCCAGCTGGCCTTCACCCTGGCCAACGGCTTCACCTACGTGGAGTACTACCTGTCCCGGGGCATGGACATCGACGACTTCGCGCCCAACCTGTCGTTCTTCTTCAGCAACGGCATGGACCCCGAGTACGCGGTGATCGGCCGCGTGGCCCGCCGCATCTGGGCCAAGGCCATGCGCAACCTCTACGGCGGCAACGAGCGCAGCCAGATGCTGAAGTACCACATCCAGACCTCCGGCCGCTCCCTGCACGCGCAGGAGATCGACTTCAACGACATCCGCACCACGCTGCAGGCGCTCTACGCGATCTACGACAACTGCAACAGCCTGCACACCAACGCCTACGACGAGGCCATCACCACGCCCGACCGAGGAGATCGGTGCGCCGCGCCATGGCCATCCAGCTGATCATCAACAAGGAGCTCGGGCCTGGCCAAGAACGAGAACCCGCTGCAGGGCGCGTTCATCATCGACGAGCTGACCGACCTGGTGGAGGAGGCGGTGCTGCACGGAGTTCGACGCGCCTCAGCGAGCGCGGCGGCGTGCTGGGCGCCATGGAGACGCATGTACCAGCGCACCAAGATCCAGGAGGAATCGCCTGCTACTACGAGACGCTCAAGCACACCGGCGAGCTGCCCATCGTCGGCGTGAACACCTACCTCGATCCGCAAGGGCTCGCCCACGGTGCTGCCCAGGGAGGTGATCCGCTCGCCGCGACGACGAGAAGGAGTTTGCCATCGCCTCGCTGCCGGCCTTCCAGGAGCGCAACGCGCGAGCGGTCCGCGGCGGCGCTGGCGCAGCTGCAGCGGGTGGCGGTCGAGCACGGCAACATCTTCGAGGAACTGTTCGAGACGGTGAAGATCTGCTCGCTGGGCCGGATCTCCGGCGCCCTGTACCGGGTGGGCGGGCAGTACCGGCGAAACATGTAGCGGGCGGTGGCGGTACGGTTTGCTATAATGGTGGGGATCGCGCCGGCGGCGGCAGGCCGGCCGGGCGCGGAGGATATCGGACGGAACCCATACCTGCAGGGAGCGGTCGTATCATGAAAGCGATTCTGGCGGCGGCATTCGTTCTGGTCGGGGCGACGGTGGCGCTGGGCCAGCCCATCGATCCGTCACCCAACGGCATCGGCATCTTCTTCGAGACCGGTGGCCGCGAGTGGTGCGCCACCGCCACGCCGGGCACCCAGGTGCCGGCCTACCTGTGCCTGACCCGGGCCAGCGACAACTCGGGCTTCCTGTCCTGGGAGGCCACGATCGAGGCTTCGCTGCCGTCGGCCCTGGGCCCCTTCACCATCCGCGGCGACGGCATCAACACGGCCACCGCGCCCGAATTCGTGGTCTCATACGGCACGCCCCTGCCCTACCAGCAGTCGACGGTGCTGCTGGACCTGACCGTCAACGTGGTCTGGGAATGGTCCATCGCCCTGCGGGTGCGGCCGGCCAGCGATCCCAGCGGCGCCCAGAACCTGCCGGTCTACACCACGACCGCCGAGCCCAGCGTCTACAAGCCGTTGCAGTACCTGTGGGGCTGGGACGGCGTGGCGACGCCCAACTGGCTGGCTTCGGTGAATGATCCCAGCTGCGGCACCGACGACGGCCCCTCGGTGCCCGCGGACGACTCCACCTGGAGCGGCGTCAAGGCCCTGTACCGTTAGCTGCGGCCGGCGCGGCCGATGATCGCGGCGAAGCGCCCCGCGGCTTCCCCCTGTCGACGGTAGCTGGGAAAGCCGGTGCCGCAGATCGTGCATTGGCCGACCGTTGTCACGGCCTCCGGCGGCACACCTGCCGCCGCCAATTGCACCTGGTTGGCCCGCCACAGGTCCAGGATCCAGCGGTCGTCCCTGGCGGCGAAGAACTCGTGCGCCGCGGGCCCCAGGCGTTGGAGAGCCTCGGCCCGGACCTCGTTCCCCACCTCATAGCAGCAGGGGCCCGCCGAAGGGCAGATCACCGCCCGCGCCGTGGCCGGGTCGCCGCCCGCGGCGGCCATGGCCGCGACGAGGGAGGCGGTGATGCCCCGCACCGTCGAGCGCCAGGACGCATGCGCGAAACCCCACACCGGCCGCGGGCCGCCCATCCCCACCAGCACCAGCGGGCAGTCGGCGCCGCGGCCGATCACCCCGCGGCCGGAACGATCGCTCCACAGGGCGTCGGCTTCGCCCAGGCAGCCGGCGGCGTCCGCGCGCAGCACCGTGCCGCCGTGCACCTGCCGCACCCAGGCGGCGTCGGCCAGGCCAACGGCCGCGGTCAGTCTGCCCACCGGCCCGGCGTGGGCGGGTGTGCCGGGATCGCCGCCGAAATCCGGTCCGTTCTCGGTGTTCCAGCCATGGGCCCAGCCCTCGGCGGCCAACCTGGGATCCTGCCGCAGCCAGGCGGTCATGGCCCGGCCTCGATCAGTTCGCGGATGCGTCGGCGCACGCCGTCGTCCAGGGGCGACCACACCGCCGGACGATCGGCGAACCAGGGCGCGGCCGCCGTCTGCACGAAGACGACTCCGGCCGGCGCGGCGCGCAAGCGTTCGACTTCGGCCCCGACCTGCGCGGCCGAGTGCTGCGCCGCGGCCTCGGCCTGATCCCAGCCCGTGGGCGGCCGCACCGCGGCGCGCACCAGGACCAGGGCCGCCAGCGCGGCAGCCGACACCGCCAGCCAGGACGGCAGCACCGGGATCCCCCCGCGCCCCGCCGTCTCCAGGCGCGACCTGACCCAGGCCCAGGGTGCTTCGACCAGCAACGCACCCAGCTCCCAGGCCACGATCGGCAGCAGCACCTCAAAGTGGCGGACCGAGTGGTCGAACACCGCATAGAGGCAGGCAAGCAGTCCCAGGCTGAGTCCTGCCAGGCCCGGGCCCGCCACCAGCTTCGGGATGGCCGGCCGCGCCGTCGGGCCGCGCCGCCAGCCCAGGCAGCGGCGGCGCAGCAGTTCCAGCCCCAGCAAGAGCAGGCCGACCGTGATTACCGGCGGCATGAACGCGCCCTGCTCGGCCCGGAAGAAGCGCAGGCCGCGGACCGTCTTGCGGGCCACCGGCTCCGGGTCCGCCAACAGTGTGGGCAGCAGCGGCTGCGGCTCCAGCTGCCGGTACACCTGGTATTCGGGGAAGGTGCGCGTGTCCTTCAGATGCTCGGCCCGCGACTGCAGGCTGAACAGGGGATCGCCGGTCAGCAGCGCGTTGCGCACTGCCCAGGGCCCGGCCACCAGGACGAAGGCCAGGCTGCAGACCAGCACCGCCCGGCGAGGCGGGCGCACCGGCCCCCGCAGCAGCCACCAGAGGATCGGCAGCCACAGCAGTTCCGGCCGCAGCAGGGCCAGCGCGCCCAGCAGCAGTCCGTCGCCCGCGGCAGGCGACCGGGCCCCGTCGCGGTGGCGCAGCCACACCGCCAGCAGCACCAGGGCCGCCGGCCACTCGTCGTGACCCCAGTCGATGGCGTAGGCCGCCAGGGGATGGGCCGCCAGCAGCAGCGCCCAGCCCACCGCCGCCCCGGGCCGACCGCGGGCCAGCCACGCCGACGAGCCCAGCCACAGCAGGCCGGTCAGGATGCCCAGCTGCAGTATGCGCGCCGCCGCGATGCTGCGGTCCGGATCACCGCCGACGGCCGCCACCGGCCCGGCCAGCAGCAGCGCGTACCCGGGCGCGCGATGGATCAGCGGCTGGGGCAGCCGGCGCGCGAAGGGCCAGGCAAAGGCCAAGGGGTAGGCGATGTCGGTGACGAAGCCCTCGCCCCGGGTCAAGTGCCGGGCGACCATCAGGTGGGTGTAGAGATCGCCGGTGGGTTCGAGGGGGCGCGCCGGGTGGGTGGCCGTCCAGCCCGCGCCGACCAGCAGCGCCACGGCCAGGCCGCCCAGCAGCGCCCGCCGCCGGGGACGGGCCTCGGCGCCGCTGCCGCCGGGCACCGGCACCTAGTTGCCGCGACTGCCGGGCTTGACCACGTCCAGGCCCCGGGCACAGAGGGGACAGGCGGCCGGCTCCCAGGTCTCGACCGAGACCCGCGCCAGCGCGCGCAAGGGCAGCGGCAGCTCCACCTCGCCGCCGGTGCGGTCGATGATGCTGGTCAGCCCGACCACCCGGCCGCCGGCGGCCTCGACCACGTCGCGCACCTCCAGCAGGCTGGTGCCGCGCGTCACCACGTCCTCGGCGATGATCACCTTCTCGCCCTTCTCCAGGCTGAAGCCGCGGCGGATGCCCATCACGCCGTCCTTGCGCTCGGTGAACACGAAGCGCCGGCCCATGGCCCGGGCCACCTCGTGGCCGATGAGGATGCCGCCGAGGGCGGGGCTGACCACCAGGTCGCAGGCCTCATCGGCGAAGAGGCCGGCCAGGGCCGCGCCCAGTTCCTGCGCCAGCTCGGGGAACTGCAGCAGCCGCGCGCACTGGAAGTAGGTGTCGCTGTGCCGGCCGCTGCTCAGCAGGAAATGCCCGCGGTGCAGCGCGCCCAGCTCTTGCATCAGGGACAGGACCTTGTCATCGCTCATGAGCGGCTGCCTCCGGTCTGGGCCAGTTCGTCGGCGATGGCGGCCAGGGCCGCGGCCGGGTTCGCGGCGCGGGTGATGGGCCGCCCGATCACCAGGAAGTCGGCTCCCGCCTGCAGGGCGGCCAGGGGGGTGGCGATGCGGAGCTGGTCGTCGACGGCGCTGCCGGCGGGGCGGATGCCCGGCGTCACCACCAGCGGTTCCGGTCCCACTGCGGCCCGCAGCCGCGGCAGGTCGGCGGCCGAGCAGACCAGGCCGTCGCAGCCGCAGTCCCAGGCCAGGCGGGCGAGGCGGTCGATGCGGTCGGCCAGGGCGTCGGGCGAAGGGCAGGCCTCGGCCAGCTCGGGCTCCGACAGGCTGGTCAGCACCGTGACCGCCAGCAGGGCGGGCCGCTGGCCGGGCCCGTTGAGCCCGGCCAGGGCCTCGGCCGCGGCGCTCAGCGCCGCCGCGCCCCGCCGAGGCGTGCACCGTGCACAGTGACCGCGCCCAGGTCGGCGGCCACCCGCGCGGCCGCCGGCCACGGTGTTGGGGATGTCGTGGTACTTCAGGTCCAGGAAGACGCGGCGGCGGATGGCCTGCAGCTTCTGCACCACCTCCGGGCCGGCAGCCGAGAACAGCTCCAGCCCCACCTTGACGAAGTGGTCGCCGCGGCCCATGGAGGCGGCCAGGCTGACGGCCTCGCGGCCGCTGGGCACGTCCAGGGCGGTGATGATCCGCCGGCGCACGGGCACGGAGCGCAACTGCGCGATGAGTCGGGATCGGTCCATGGAACGCTCTCCGGGGTGCTGGGCGGGGAATCGGGGCTTGCCGCCGCAGGGTTCTTGCTACTACCCTTCTAACAGTCAGGGGACCGGAATGCAATTCCGAAATCCGGCCGCAGGGCGCCGGTCCCCGCGTGTTCGTGTGCCCGGGCCCGGCCCGTCCGTTGCCGGCCGGAATCCCATGCCGCCAAAGGGGATCCGCTTTGCTGGACCGCAAGTTCCTGCGCGAGAACCGCGACCTCGTGACCCGGGCCGTCGCCCTCAAGCGCGAGTCCGTGGACATCGCCGCCTACTACGACAAGGACGCCGAGCGCCGTGCGGCCCTGCAGGAGACCGAGACCCTGCAGGCCGAGGCCAACCGCGCCAACAAGGCCATCAGCGAAAGGAAGAAGGCCGGCGAGGACGCCGCCGCGGCCATCGCCGCCATGAAGGACGTGGCCGAGCGCATCAAGCTGCTGAAAGCCCGCGCCGCCGAACTGGAGGCCGAGGTCGAGGCGCTGTACCTGCGCGTGCCCAACGTGCCGCCACGAGTCCTGCCCCGAAGGGGGCGAGGAGAACAACCGCCTCGTGCGCACCTGGGGCGAGCCCTGGCGGCCCGATTTCACGGTCATGCCCCACTGGGACCTGGGCGCCGAGCTGGGCATCCTGCACCCGGAGCGCAGCCGCCCGCATGTCCGGCAGCGGCTTCACCGTGCTCAGCGGCGACGGCG
Organism: Candidatus Krumholzibacteriia bacterium; assembly: GCA_963848505.1. Lineage (GTDB taxonomy): Bacteria > Krumholzibacteriota > Krumholzibacteriia > LZORAL124-64-63 > LZORAL124-64-63 > JACZKN01. The sequence goes on from CAWKEB010000003.1 coordinate 434,280, forward strand.
CGCGGCTGGAGCGCGCCCTGATCAACTGGTTCCTGGACGTGCACCTGGAGCAGGGCTACACCGAGTTCAACGTTCCCTACCTGGTCAACCGCGAGGCCATGACCGGCACCGGGCAGCTGCCCAAGCTCGAGAGCGACATGTACTACTGCCAGGTGGACGACCTCTTCCTGATCCCCACGGCCGAGGTCTCGGTCACCAACCTGCACATGCAGGAGACCTTGGACGGAGTCGCAGCTGCCCCTGAAGTACTGCGCCTTCTCGCCCTGCTTCCGCCGCGAGGCCGGCGCCGCGGGCAAGGACACCCGCGGCCTGCTGCGCGTCCACCAGTTCCACAAGGTGGAGATGGTGAAGTTCGTCGACCCGGAGACCTCGCTGGGACGAGCTGGAGACCCTGACCGCCGACGCCGAGGAGCTGCTGCAGAAGCTGCGAGCTGCCCTACCGGGTGGTGGCCCTGGCCACCGGCGACCTCAGCTTCGCCGCGGCCAAGTGCTACGACCTGGAGGTCTGGGCCGCCGGCGTCGGCGCCTGGCTGGAGGTCTCCTCCTGCAGCAACTTCACGCGATTTCCAGGCCCGCCGGGCCGGCATCCGCTTCAAGGGGCCCGAGCGGCAAGGGCTTCGTGCACACGCTGAACGGCTCGGGCCTGGCCCTGCCGCGCATCCTGGTGGCGATCCTGGAGAACTACCAGACCGCCGACGGGCGCATCCGCGTGCCCGAGGTGCTTGCGCCCTACATGGGCGGGCATGGAGCACATCGCCTGACATGAAGTCCCGGTCCCGGCAGCGCAGTTTCCTGGGCATACGGCGGCGGCACCTGTTCAACATCTACCTGCTGTTCGGCAGCGTGAGCATCGTGGTGGCGACCACGGTCTTCACCATCCGCGTGGCCAAGAGCGTCGAGCGCCAGAGCTACCTGACGACGCGCCTGTTCGCGGACCTGGCCAGCCGGCTGCTGCTGGCGGACAAGGCCGAGGAGATCCAGCCGCTGATCGAGATCATCAACGAGATCGAGGTGCCGTTCGTCATCACCGACAACGCGGGGCGGCCCCTGCTGTGGAACGAGCCGGTGATCGGCATCCCGCTGCCGGATTACGCCGTTCCTGATGAACATCGACCCTTCGCACCCGCGCAACCCGGTCATCGCCGAGATCCTGACGCTGGCCGCCAGCTTCGACGACGAGCACGAGCCCTTCGCCATCAAGGGTCCCGACGGCCACCGCCTGGGCACCCTGCACTAGGGCCAGTCGGCGCTGAGCCGCGCGCATCCGCGTCATGCCGTACCTCGAGCTGCTCGATCATGGCCCTGTTCTTCCTGGTCATCATCTGGGCGCTGCAGAACAAGAAGCAGGCCGAGCAGACGGCGCTGTTCGCCGGCATGGCCAAGGAGACGGCCCACCAGCTGGGCACGCCGCTGACCTCGATCATGGGCTGGGTGGCCCTGCTCGAGGAGAAGGTCGATCCCAAGAGCGACCTGATGGTCGAGCTGAACCGGGACGTCGACCGCCTGGGCATGATCTCGGCCCGCTTCAGCCAGATCGGCTCGCTGCCCAAGCTGGACGACACCGCAGCTGCTGGCGGTGGTCGACGACACCGTCGAGTACTTCCGCCGCCGTCTGCCCCACCTGGGCGGACGGGTGCAGCTGCGCCGCGAGGGCCATGCCGAGACCCCGGTGGTCTTCAACCGCGACCTGCTGGGCTGGGTACTGGAGAACCTGATCAAGAACGGCATCGACGCCCTGACCGACGGCAAGGGCACGCATCACGGTGCGGGTCGAGGACCGCGGCGAGGACGGCGTGGCGCTGCACGTCGGCCGACACCGGCCGGGGCATCCCCCCCGGGGTCGGGAACCGGATCTTCGAGCCGGGATTCACCACCAAGCAGCGCGGCTGGGGCATGGGCCTGGCCCTGGTCAAGCGCATCGTCGTGCAGTACCACGGCGGCCGCATCCGCATCGCGAGACCGGGCCCGACGGCACCACCATCACCGTGACGCTGCCCGCGGCAACGGTCTGAACCGAAGGAGCGACCCTTGGCTTTCCGCATCCTGTGGGTCGACGACAACATCGAGGAACTGCGCTCGCACGTCATGTACCTGGGCGAGAAGGGGTACGAGGTCGACGGCGCCACCAACGGCCGCGACGCCATCGCCATGCTGGGCGGAGAAGGCCTACGACGCGGTGCTGCTGGACGAGATGATGCCCGGCATGGGCGGTCTGGAGACCCTCGAGGAGATGCGCAAGGTCAACGCCCGCGTCCCGGTGATCATGATCACCAAGAGCGAGGCCGAGGACCTGATGACCCGGGCCATCGGCAAGCGCATCGACGACTACCTGGTCAAGCCCGTCTCGCCCCTGCAGATCCTCTCGGCGCTGAAGCGCCAGCTGGAGGCGCCGCAAGCTGACCGGCGAGACCGTGATGCGCGACTACATGGGCAACTTCATGGCCGTCAGCGAGCGCATCGGCACCGCGGCCTCGCCCGCCGACTGGGAGGGCATCTACTCCGACCTCGTGACCTGGGGCATGGACATCTTCCAGTACTCGCGACCACGGGCTGCTCTCGACCCACGCCGACCAGATGAACGCCGCCAACCTGGCCTTCTCGCGCTACGTACGCGGCCGCTATCGCGACTGGATCCGCGCCGACGGAGCCACCGGCGTGGGCACCGCCGGCGAACTCTCGGACGCGCCGCTGCTCAGCCCCCGCCTCTACGAGACCTGGATCGAGCCCGAGGTCAAGCGCAGCCGGCAGGTGTTCTGGATCCTGATCGACTGCATGCGCCTGGACCAGGTGCGCATGATCGAGCCGCTGCTGGAGGCGCATTTCCACGTGGAGCGGCGCAACTACTGGTCGCTGCTGCCCACGGCCACGCCCTACGCGCGCAATTCGCTTTTCGCGGGCCTCTATCCCCTGGACATCGCCGAGGGCTACCCCGAATGGTGGATCGGCGACGCCAACCACGAGGGCAGCCGCAACGCCCACGAGGCCGAGCTGCTGGACGAGTTGCTGCGGCGCCTGGGCAGCCCCGCCGCGGGCAGTTCGCGCTACTACAAGGTGTCCGACGCCCGCGACACCGACCACCTGCACCGCAACCTGGGCAGCCTCGACGGCACGCGCCTGGTCGCGGGGGTCTACAACTTCCTGGACATCATGGCCCACGGCCGCAGCCAGAGCCGCATCCTCAAGGAGCTGGCGCCGGACGAGGCCGCCTTCCGCACCCTGATGCGCTCCTGGTTCGAGCACTCGAACCTGTGGGACGTGATGCGCAACCTGGCCCGCCGCGACTGCACGGTGATCCTGACCACCGACCACGGCTCGATGCTCTGCCAGCGCGCCCTGCAGATCCGCGGCAACCGCGACACCAGCAGCAACGTGCGCTACAAGTTCGGCGACAACCTGGGCGTGGACGAGGACAGGGTCCTGCTCATGAAGAATCCCGAGGACTTCCGCCTGCCCCGGCAGAGCACCATCGAGAACTACGCCATCACCACCGAGAACCACTACCTGGTCTACCCGACAAATTTCCACGAGTACGAGCGTCTCTACCGCGACAGCTTCCAGCACGGGGGCATCAGCCTCGAGGAGATGATCTGCCCCTTCCTCGTGCTCAGGCCGAGGTAGTCGGCCGTGGCTGCCCATGTGCTGCCCGATCCGGCCGGCTTTCCCTGCACCCTGACCGTGCGCGGCGCGGCCGCGACCGCCGAACTGGGCGCGAGGGCTGCGGCGCTGCTGCCTGCCGGCGGCGTCGTCCTCCTGCACGGTCCCCTGGGTGCGGGCAAGACCTGCTTCTGCCAGGGCTTCTGCCGGGCGCGGGGGATCGGCGGCGAGGTCGTCTCGCCCACCTTCACCCTGGTCAACACCTACCCCGGCCGGCCGACGGTTCACCACCTGGATTTCTACCGCCTGGAACCCGGTCACGACCTAGACGACGTGGGGGTGCCGGGCATCCTGGACGAGGTGTGGGACGGCACCGCGGTCGCACTGGTCGAATGGCCGGGGCCGCTGCTGCCGGCCCTGGGCACGTCGCCGCGCATCGAGCTGCTGGTGCTGCCGGGGGCGACGCCGGACGAGCGGATCTGGCGCGCGCGGGGCGTGCCGCGGCTGCCGGCGGACTGGACGTCGCTGTTCGGCGGGGAGTCTTCATGCTGAACCTGGCCCTGGACACGGTCACCGACTGCGGGCGCTTCGCCCTGGCGGATCACGGGCAGGTCCTGCTCTACCGGCCCGTGAACATCCAGGGCAGCTACGCCGATGCTTTGCTGCCGGTGATCCAGGAGATGCTGGCCGCCACCGGCCGCGACAAGCGCGAGCTGACCGGCATCGGCGTCACCACCGGCCCGGGCAGCTTCACCGGCGTGCGCATCGGCGTGGCCACGGCCAAGGGCCTGGCCTGGGCCCTGGGGGCCGAACTGGTGGGAGTCCTTTCCCTCGAGGCAATGGCCGCTGCCCTGCTGCGCGAGGCGGATCCTGCCCAGGAGCTGGCGGTGCCCGCGCTGGACGCGCGGCGCGGCGAGATCTTCGCCGGCCTGTACCGGCGGCGGGGGCCCTGGGTCGAAGCGGTGCTGGCGCCGTCGGCGGCCACCCCCGATCGCTGGTGGCAGCGGCTGACGGGCGCCCTGCCGGATCCCGGCGGACCCGTCTACGGCGGCGACGGCGCCGGGCTGCTGCTGGGACAGGGGGCGCAGCTGCGGCCGGAACTGGCGGCCCGCGGCACGCCCGCCCTGCGCGACTGGACGACGTCCCACCCGGCCACGGCCCCGGCCCTGGCCCTGGCCATGGGCGACGCCGCGGCCGGTCTGCCCCGCAGCCATCCCTTCACGCTGCTGCCGGACTACCTGCGGGTCAGCGACGCGGAGGTCAAGCGCCGGGTCGACCTGACGCCCACCGAGCCGGGCGACGACATCAGCAGCCACCGCAGCGAACGGGCGGAGCCGTGAGCGGAGCCCGGGACAGCCTGCGCATCCGCCAGGCCCAGCCCCGGGACCTGGCGGCGGTCCAGCGCATCGAGCGGGTCTGCTTCAGTGATCCCTGGTCCCGCGACGCCCTTTTCGGCGAGTTGCTGGCCGACGCCATGCGCCTGCCGCTGGTGGCCGAGATCGGGGGCGAAGTCTGCGGGTTCCTCATGGCCTGGCGCGTGGCCGATCAGCTGCACGTGCTGAACCTGGCGGCCCAGCCCGCGGTCCGGCGCCGGGGCGTGGGCACGGCCCTGCTGTTGGAGGCGGCCCGCCAGGCCCTGGCTGCGGACCTGGTCGAACTCACCCTCGAGGTGCGGGCCGGCAACCACGGGGCCCGCGCCTTCTACCGGCGGCACGGATTCGGCGAAACCGGCCTGAGACCGGGCTACTACGCCGACAACGGCGAGGACGCGGTGATCATGACCGCGGCCACGGCCCGGGTGCTGGCCGGTGCCCGGCCCGCGGGGCCCTGACCCGAATTATGTTGTCCGCCGCGCCCGGGACGGGCTAAGTTGGCGGCTACGGACATCCCTGCCGCGGGGTGCGGCCGCCCGCGCCGCCCCCGTGCATCGTCTGCGAGGAGGACGCCGTGTCCTGGTTGAACGAGGCGGCCAAGGGCATCCAGGCCCTGACCAGCCAGAAGAAGGACATTCCGGACAACCTGTGGCGCAAGTGCCCCCAGTGTTCGGAGGTCCTCTACCACCGCGAGCTGGACCGCAACCTCTGGGTCTGCGGCGCCTGCGGCCATCACCTGCCCTTCAGCACCGAGCAGTACCTCGGACTGCTCTTCGACGAGGGCAGCTGGCAGGAGACCCACCGCGGCATCACCAGCGTGGATGCCCTGGATTTCAAGGACTCCAAGCGCTACCGCGACCGCATCAAGGCCAGCATGGCCTCGACCGGCAAGGAGGACGCGGTCATCACCGGCCGCGGCGAGATCGGGCGCATGCCCGTTTCGGCGGCGCTGATGGAATTCTCCTTCATGGGCGGCAGCATGGGTTCGGTCGTGGGCGAGAAGATCGCCCGCGCCCTGCTCGATGCGCTGCACAACCGGGAGGCGGCCCTGGTGCTCTCGCGCAGCGGCGGCGCCCGCATGCAGGAGTCGCTGCTCTCGCTGATGCAGATGGCCAAGACCAGCGCGGTGCTGGCCCGACTGCGCCGCGAAGGCATCCCGTTCATCTCCCTGCTGACCAATCCCACCACCGGCGGCGTCACCGCCAGCTACTCGATGCTCGGGGACATCAACCTGGCCGAGCCCGGCGCGCTGATCGGCTTCGCGGGGCCGCGGGTCATCAAGCAGACCATCGGCGGCGACCTGCCGGCGGGTTTCCAGTCGTCGGAGTTCCTGCTCGAGCACGGCCAGGTGGACGTGATCGCCGAGCGCAAGAACCTCAAGCAGACCCTCGAGACGACCCTGCACTGGTTCGTCGACGGCCGGGACGTCTCGGTGCGGCGCCCCCCGCGGGGCTGAGGCGCCATGGGCCTGGGCACTCCCCGCCGGCCGGGGGACCCCGACCGGATCTCCCACCCGGGCGAGCCGGGGGTGGGGGTTGATCTGCCCGCGCCGTTCGCCGCCGGCGACGAGGCCACGCGCTGGCTCTTCGCCCTGAACCGCTTCGGCATCCGGCCCGGCCTGCAGCGCATCGAGGGGTTGCTGGAAGACCTGGGCCATCCCGAGCGGGACCTGCGCTTCCTGGTGGTGGCCGGCACCAACGGCAAGGGCAGCACCACCCGCGTCCTGGCCCACCTGCTGGAGGCGGCCGGGGTGGTCACCGCCACCTACACCAGCCCGCACCTGCTGGCGGTGCACGAGCGCATCCTGCCTGCGCGATCGTGCCGTCGAGCGCCGACGACTTCGCGGCCCGGGTGACGGCCATCCGCCCGCTGGTCGAGAAGCACGGTGCCAGCTGGTTCGAGACCCTGACCGCGTTGATGGTGCAGATCGCCCGCGATGCCGGCACCGAGGTGGTCTGCTGCGAAGTCGGGCTGGGCGGCCGGCTCGACGCCAGCAACGCCCTGCCGGCCGAGGCGATCCTGCTGACCTCCGTCGGCCTGGATCACCAGCTGATCCTGGGCGAGACCCGGCCGGAGATCCTGGCCGAGAAGCTGGGCTTGCTCAAGCGGGGCGTGCCCCTGTACGCGGGGTGGACGCGGAGCTGCGGGGGCAGACCTTCATCGACGGCGGTGCAGACCGGCAGCCCGGTGCACTTCCTGGACGAGCTGGCGCGCTGGGACGACGGGCCCGGCGCCTGGGACCTGGTCCTGCGCGACCGTGTGCTGCCGGGCCTGCCCGATCCGGGCGCGCCGGTGCTGCGGCGCAACGTGGCCCTGGCGCTGCTGGCTCTGGCCGACCTGGAAACCCGGGGTCACGGGCCCTTGCTGCCGCCGGATCCGGCGGCGGCCCTGGGGAATCTTTTCCTGCCCGGCCGGTACCAGCTCGTGCTGACGGGGCCGGACTGGATCTTCGATACGGCCCACAATCCCCAGGCCCTCGAGGCGGCGCTGGGCACGTTCTTGGCCCGTCCGGTGCGCGGACGCCGCGTGCTGATCTACGGGGCGATGCTGGACAAGCCGGCCGTCCCGGAGCTGGCGCCGCTGGTGGCGGCCTGCGACCAGGTGATCGGGCTGCCGGTCTCGCTGCCGCGCTCCTGCACGCCCGCCGAACTGGGGGCCCGCCTGACCCGCTGGTCGCTGCCGCCGGCGACCTGGCCGCCGCAGGCTGCGGACCGGGCCGCGGTGGCGCCGACGGCGGCCGCGGCGGTGGCGGCGGTGGCCCGCTCGCTGGAGCCGGACGATGCGGTGCTGGTCACCGGCAGCTGCTTCGCCGTGGCTGAGGTGCTGTGGCTGCTGGGAGTGCGGGATCTGGATGAGACGCGCGCGCAACGCCCGGCCCGGCCGGTCCTGGCCGCCCTGGCCGGGGCCTGACCGCCTACCACGAAGGAGACTCCGTGAAGGTCCGTTGTATTCTCGGTGCCGATACCGGCGGGACCTCGGTCAAATGGATCCTGTTGGACGATGCCGGCGCCACTCTCGACACGGGCGAGGTGCCCACCGATCCAGCCGACAGCGCGGGCACCATGGACCGCCTGGCCCGGGCGGTGGCCGCCACCGGGCTCGTCCCGCTCGCGGTGGGCTTGGCCTGCGCCGGAATCGTCGATCCGATCCGCGGCCGTCTGGGCCGCTCGCCCAACCTGCCCGGCTGGCAGGACAGCGACCTGGGCGGTGCCTTGCGCCACGCTTTTCCCGACCTGCCGACGGCCCTGGCCAACGACGTCAACGCCGCCCTGTACGGCGAATACCGTGCCGGTGCCGGCCGCGGCTGCCGCAACCTGGTGATGCTGGCGCTGGGCACCGGCGTGGGCGGCGGCATCCTGCTGGACGGTCGCCTGCTGGTGGGCACCCACAGCGGGGCGGCCGAGTTCGGGCACATGGTGCTGGATCCCGAAGGTCCGCTCTGCCCCTGCGGCAACCACGGCTGTCTGGAGGCCTGGGCCGGCAGCCGCGCGCTGCTGGCCAGGGCCCGCGAACTGTCCGCCCAGGACGGGCCGCTGGCCGATCTGGTGCGGCGGCGGGGCGAGCAGCTGACCACCCGGGACCTGGCCGAGCTGGCCGAATCCGGCGACGCCGTCTGCCGCGAGCTCTTCGCCGCCGCGGGGCGCCGGCTCGGGCAGGCCGTCGGCAACCTGATCAACGCCCTGGATCCCGAGCGGGTGATCGTCGGCGGTGGTGTGGCCGGGGCCGGCGACCTGATCTTCGCGCCGTGCCGGGCCGTGGTCCCGCAGCTGGTGCTGGCCGAGGACGCCCGCGCGACACCGGTGGTGCCGGCGCAGCTGGGAACGGTTGCCGCAGCCGTGGGCGCGGCCTGGTTGGCCCGGGAAGCGGGGCTCGCCCGCCGATGAGCCCGAACCCCCGGCAGGAACCGACGAACCGACCGCAGCGGGCGCGGTCCCTGCTCCCGGCGGCGGCCGCGGCGGCGGTGCTGCTGGCCGGCGTGCTGACGGGCGTGGTGCCGGTGGGGGCCATCGATCCGGACGACCCGGTCACGCGGCCGCTCTCACGGGGGGTGGCCGAACGCTGGGTCGACCGTATCGTCGACGGCGAGCGCATCTCCTACCTCTACGGCAACGTCTTCATCGACCGCGATACCGTGACCGCGGCCGCCGACACCGGCATCGTCTACCGCGACCGCGGCCGCTACGAGCTCTACGGCCGGGTGCGCCTGACCAACAAGGGCGCCGTACTGACCTGCCGCCGCGGCGACTACAGCGAGACCTTCGGCCGCGGCGATTTCTTCGGCGACGTGCGCGTGGTCGAAGGGGAGATGGTCGGCACCGGGCTGCGCGGCGAGTCCCGCCAGGCCGGCCGCCTGCTGCGCCTGATCGGCGACGCGCTGCTGGTGACTCCCGACTACACGGTGCGCGCCGACACGGTCGAGCGCGACCGCCAGACCGGGCTCGGCGAGGCCTTCGGCCACGTGCAGATCATGGAGCCGGGCGCGAAGAACCTGGTCACCGGCGACCATGCGATCTTCCTGGAGGCCGAGGGCGTGGCCGAGGTCGACCGCAACCCGGTGCTGACCAGCCGCGAGCAGTCGGGCGGGCCCCTGGTCTCGACCGCCGGGCGGATGCGCTTCTACCGCTTCGACGACCTGGTGGTGATGACCGACTCGGTGCGCATCCGCCAGGGCCAGACCCGGGCCGACGCCGACACCGCCGTGGCCCACGGGCGCGAGCGCATGGTGCTGACCGGCTCGCCGCAGGTGGGCCTGGGCGGACGCAGCACCATGCACGGCGAGCGCATCGAGTTCATCTACCGGGACGGGCACCTGCACCGGGTCATCCTGACCGGCGACGCGCGCATGGAGGATGCCTCGCCCGACAGCCTGGCCCACATCTACTCCGGCCTGCCGGAGCTGGACATCCTGGAGGGCGACTCGATCTCGGTGGAGATGGAGGATGAGCAGATCCGCCGCACCGTGGTGGTCGGCCGGGCCCGCAGCCGCTACACGCCCCTGGACCTGAGCGACGAGGTGGCCACCAACGACGTGGCCGGCGACACCATCGTCATCCACTTCCGCGAGGAGCGGGTGGCGCGGGTCGACGTGCGCGGCAACATGAGCGGCACCTACCGGTTCGCCCGGGTGGCGGCCATGCGCGAGATGCTGGGGCGCTCCCGGCGGCTGGCGGACCTGCTGGCGGCCAGCGGCGATTCGGCCGCCGTCGCCGACACCGTGCAGGCCGCGCTGGACGACGCTGCGGTGAGGGCGGAGATCGACTCGCTGGCCCGTTCCATCGGCCTGGTGACCCCCGCGACCGCGGGCACGGCCCACCCGGCCTTCGTCGATTCGCTGCTGGCGGCCGCCCTGGACTCCCTGGCCGCCTCGGGCCTGGACACCAGCCGCTCGAACCTGGACTTCCTGGCCAACGCCACCGAGGTCCGCTACAGCGGCGGCAGCGTCAGCTTCGGCATGCGCGACAAGGTCATCGACATCAGCGACCAGGGCGTGCTCGAGTACGGCACCATGAAGCTGACGGCCGACCACATCAAGCTGGACACGGCCGAACGGGAGCTCTACGCCGAGGGCGAGCCGCTGATCGAGGACGCCGAGACCATCGCCGGCGACCGCATGGGCTACAACTTCCGCCACAAGACCGGCGCGGTCCAGGACGGGGTGACCTCGTTCGACAACTACTACTACGTGGGCGACGAGATCCGGCGCTTCGAGGACACCACGCTCAAGATCTGCAGCGGGCGCATGACCAGCTGCGACCTGGAGCATCCGCACTACCACTTCTGGGCCGACAAGATGAAGATGCGCATGGAGGACAAGGTGGTCGCCGCGCCCATCGTCATGCGCGTGGGCCGGGTGCCGGTGTTCGCGCTGCCCTTCTACTACAAGAGCCTGAAGCAGGGCCGGCAGTCGGGCATCCTCTTCCCCTCGTTCGACTTCGGCTGGTCCAGCCGCGACGGCCGCTACATCCGCGACTTCGGCTACTACTGGGCCACCAACGAGTACATGGATTTCATCGTCGAGGGCGACTACAACGAACGCAACGACTTCGGCTACCGCATCAGCAACCGCTACAACAAGCGCTACACCTTCCAGGGCGGGATCGACTACAGCCGCAAGATCGGCCTGGGCGACAATTCCACCGACGAGTGGCAGCTGCGTGTGAACCACAACCAGCCGACGCTGATGGACGACTACCAGTTCCGCGCCGACGTCCGCCTGGCCTCGACCAAGCTCTCGAGCAACGACCTGGCCGGCAGCGCCGACCGCGACATCGTCAGCGGCCAGCTCAAGTCCAGCGTCTTCGTCAGCCGCAACTGGCCGTTCGTCAACACCAGCCTCAACGCCGTACGCGACGAGCGGACCAACGTCGAGGACGACAATCCGGCCACCGACAACCTGATCTACACCATGACCCTGCCCTCGCTGTCGCTCAACGTGCGCCAGATCACCCTGGCGCCCCAGCGCACGGGGCCGGGCGAGGGCAGTGCGGTCGGGGACATCCTGCGCAACACCTACTTCTCCCAGGGCTACTCGCTGAACTCCAACAGCGCGGGCTACGAGCTGCGCGACCAGCAGAGCTACCAGGCCCAGGGCAGCTGGTCGCTGGCCACGCGGCCGCCGCGGATCGGCATCTTCAACCTCAGCACCACCGCCAGCGCCGGGCAGACCTGGCAGCGGCAGGAGGTCAGCGGACGGACCTGGGTCGCCGATACGGACACCAGCGGCCACTACGAGGATATCGACGGTTTCGAGGAGGACACCACGCCCAGCCTCAGCTTCGGGGTGAACCTGGGCACGACCCTGTACGGCCTGTTCCCGGTGCAGGTGGGGTCGCTGCGGGCGATCCGGCACACGGTGCGTTTCACCACCGGCTGGTCGGTGCGGCCGGGGCTGTCCGGTCACCAGGCCAACAGCACCTCCTACTCCTTCAGCCTGGGCAACCGCTTCGACGTGAAGTACGCCACTGCGAGCCGCGATTCCGGGCTGACCGAGAAGAAACTGGACGGCGTGGTGGACTGGGACCTGGGCACCAGCTTCAACCCCAAGGCCCCGCCGGCCCAGCAGTGGAGCGACATCCGCAGCGGCCTGACCATCCGGCCCGGCCAGGCCAACTACCTCAAGCTGCGGGTCAGCAACGTCATCGATCCGCGCAGCCTGGCCCTGAAGTCCACCAACTTCACCTACGGGCTCAGCTTCTCCGGCCGCCTGGACACCGGGGCAGGCGAGGCGGCGGTCGAGCCGGAGCGCAACGCCGCCATCGACCGCCTGGGACTGCCGCCGGCCGCGGCCGATTCGCTCGGCGGCGACGGGCCCCGGTACGACGACTTCGGCGACCCGCTGCGGCCGGAGGAGCTGGACGGGTTCGGGGACGAGAGCGATCCGTACAACGACTACTATCAGCGCCCGGGGCGCAGCCAGGGCGGCGGCGAGAACCGGGATCCCACCGAGGGGGGCCGCTTCATCCCCTTCGACGCCGGTTTCAACATGTCCTACAGCTACAACAACGGCGCCGCGAGCGAACCCCAGCGCACCAGCGCCGGTGTGACCTGCCGCGCCACCCTGACCCGCGACTGGGATTTCCGCTACAACGCCAGCTTCGACCTGGTGGCGGGCACCGTGGTGCGTCAGCAGTACAGCCTGCACCGCAACCTGCACTGCTGGAGCCTGGAGTTCAATCGCACCATCAGCGACGTGGACTCGTCCTTCGGCTTCCGCCTCTACCTGAGCTCGATCCCGGACCTGAAGTTCACCCGCGGCCGGGAGGACTACATGGGATCGCTGGGTGGAGGCCTGGGCGGCTTCTGAGCCGGCGGCGCGCCTCTGCGGCGGCGTTTTGGCGTTGACAGCCCGCTTCCGCCGGGGGTTTGATGGGCACCGAAAGGAGGTGAGCTCATGAACAAGACCGAACTGACGATCCAGTTGGCCGCCAAGGCGGGACTGAGCAAGGCCGCCGCCAAACGCGCGGTCGACGCGCTCTTCTCGACAGCTCCCCGCGAGGGGATCATCGCCACGGCCGTGGCCAAGGGCGACAAGGTCCAGATCACCGGCTTCGGCGCCTTCGAGCGCCGGGACCGCAAGAAGCGCGCCGGACGCAACCCGCAGACGGGGGCGACCATCACCATCCCGGCCGCCAAGTACCCCGCTTTCGTGGCGGGCAAGAGCCTCAAGGGCCGGGTGCAGAAATAGGGGCCGCGTGCGGCCGGTGGAAGGGCGGCCGAGGGGCCGCCTTTCCCGTTGCGGCCGCAGGCCTTGCCGCGCCCGCGGCGGCCGGGTATCATGGGAGGGAACCGCGGCGGCCCTGCGGGGTAGCAGGCCGCGTTATTTTGCGTCGGGGCCCGGGGGCAGCGGCGCGATCCGGACAACCCCACAGCCTTGGAAGGACCGGCAACATGACCAAGCGCGAGGTCCTCGTGACCCTGACTGCCGCCGTGGCGCTCGGCGGAGCCGTCGCGACCGCAACGCTGCACTCGGCCCTGGCCGATGAGTCCGCCTGGAAGGGCGTGACCCTCGTCTACCAGACCGACGTCAAGGGCAAGATCGAGCCCTGTGGCTGAAAGTCCCATCAGCGTGGCGGGTTGGCCCGGAGGGCCACCTATCTGGACAATCTGTGGAAAGAAGACGTCCCGGTGCTGATGGTCGACGGCGGCGATCTCTTCGGTACGCGCAATCGCAACGACCAGCACCAGACGACGTTCCTGTGCGAGGTCACCGGCGACCTCGGTTTCGACGCCATCGGGCTGGGCGAGTTCGATCTGAACTACGGCCTGCCCTATCTGCGCGAGATGATGCAGAAATACAAGCTGCCGTTCACCAGCGCCAACGTGCGCGACACGACCGGCGTCCTGATCGTGCCCGAGTACCTGGTGGTCGAGCGCGGCGGCGTGAAATTCGGCCTGATCAGCGTGCTGGATCCCGCCCTGCGCATCGTCACCCTCACCGGGGACGAGGCCTTCTTCACCGTGGCCGATCCGGTGGCGACCCTGCGCGAGCTGATTCCGCGGGTGCGCAAGGAGGCCCAGACCATCGTGCTGGTGGGCCACCTGGGCGAGACCACCACCGAGACGATCCTGCGCGAGGTCAAGGGCATCGACCTGGCCGTCCTCGGCCACACCTTCCGCAACCTGACCGACGAGCGGCTGATCGACGACACGATCCTGCTGGGCTCGGGCTACGAGGGCCGCTTCATCGGGCGGGCCAACCTCTTCGTCAGCGGGACCGACGGCAAGGTGATGGCGGTCGAGGTCCAGACCACGAGCCTGGACGAGGCCGTCGCCGACGACGCCGGCATGCTGCAGCGGGTGGAGGACTACAAGGCCAGCCTGGTGGCGTTCAAGGATGCCAAGCGCGCCGCCTACCCGCGCACCTTCGGCTCGGAAAAGGAGAGCTTCCTGCTCGACCAGACCTGCAAGGGCTGCCACGAGGGCGCCTGGGATGCCTATGTCGGGTCTGGCCACGCCCAGGCCTTCGCCACCATCCGGCGGCAGGGCCAGAGCACCGAGCCCGAGTGCCTCAGTTGCCACACCACCGGCTACCAGTACCGCAACGGGTACGCCGACGAGCAACCCTTCTCCCGGCTGACCAACGTCCAGTGCGAGGCCTGCCACGGCTACGGCACCGAGCATGCCCGCGACGGCAAGTGGGGGAACCTGGCCAAGGACTCGTGCGTCACCTGCCACGACCAGGCGAACAGCCCGAACTTCGACTATGCGAGCTACTGGGAAAAGATCAAACACTAGCCGGACCACCGGCGGGAGCAGCGGCGGCCGGCGCCTGGCGCCGGCCGTTCTCCTGTGCGTGCTGTGGGTGCTGGGCGCGCCCGGAGGCGCCGGGGCCCTGGACATGCTGACCCTGTGGCGCCAGCCCGAACTGCCGCTGCGGCTGGAGACCGGCGCCTGGGCCGACTACCGCACCCAGGTCATGGCCGGCGGCCGCCGCGAGTCCGGACTGACCCGCATCGCCTGTCTGGGCCGCCGCGGCGACGGGGCGGACGCCCCCTGGATCCTGGAGATGGTGCCTCTGCAGGAGGGGCCCGACGGCACCTGCACGCCTGTGCCGGCGGACGGGGTGCAGCTGACGGTGGCCGCGTCGATCCTCGGCCGCGAAGGCACTCTGCTGGACCACGTGCTGGAGGCGCGGCGCTGGCAGGACGACCGCTGGGAGCCCTTCGACCGCCAGGATCTGCGGCGCGACCCGCTGCTGGCATCTTCGCTGGAGCAGGATTTCGTGGCGGGCCGGGTGCAGGTGGATCCGCCCACGACCCGGGTGATCCAGGGCCGCGAACTGCTTTGCGACCAGTTCACCCTCGCAGCGGCGGACACCCAGGTGGCCGCACTGCCGGCCGGCCGCATGATCCAGGTCACCTCCCGCGAGATCGCCGTGGCCGTGCATCCGGAGGTTCCCTTCCTGGGCCTGGCCTACGCCGCCGAACGGGTGCGGTCCGCATCCAGCCTGGACCCGCCCAGCAGCCGCCTGCGGCCGCCGCCGCCCCAGGTCCGGGTGGAGGTCATGGAACTGGTGGCCTACGGCACCGGCGCCGTGGCGGCCCTCGGCCGGCCCGATTGACCTGAGTGGGCGATTCGTGCTATCATCTTCCCATGTTCGCACACGATCTTAAGGAATTCCGCGCACAGGCCCACGCCTTCCTGCTCGGACAGGGGACGCCCCTGCCGACTCCGGCCATCGCCCGGCGTCTCTTCGGAGCCCGCCGCCACGAAATGCCGGAGACGCAGGTCGTCGTGCGCGCGCTGCTGGCCTCGGACGAGCGCTTCATCCAGACCCACGACAACTGCTGGTCGGTCGATGGCGCGCCGGCCATGCGGCGGCGGCTGGACGAGACGGTCTACGCGGTCGTCGACCTGGAGACCACCGGCAGCGTGATCGGCGTGGACGAGATCATCGAGATCGGCATCGTGCTGGTGCAGGATGGCCGCATCGTGCGCCGCTACGAGTCGATGATCTGGACCGACCGCACCATCCCGCCCTGGGTGGCGCGGCTGACGGGCATCGGCAACGCCGACCTGGAAGGGGCGCCCACCTTCTCGGATGTCGCCGAGGAGCTGGTCGAACTGCTGGACGGCTGCGTGTTCGTGGCCCACGACATCCGCTTCGACCTGCCGTTCCTGCGCTGGGAGTTCGGCCGGCGCGGCGTGGCCCGGCCCGCGGTGACCGGGCTTTGCACGCTGCAACTCTCGCGGGACCTGTGGCCCGACCTGGAGAGCCGCAGCCTGCCGGACCTGGCCCGCCGTTTCGGCGTCATGCACGACCACCCCCACCGCGCTGCCGACGACGCCGCGGCCACCGCCGGCGTGCTGCTGGCGGCGCTGGCCGATGCCCGGGAGCGCGGCCTCGGTGATCTGGCCGATCTCTACCGGCTGGCCCAGGCGCCCGCGACCGTCGGGCACGGCGAGGATCTGCCCGCGCAGGCCGCGGAGTCCTGACCCCCATCTGATCAAAGCGGATCACCGCGGGTTGACGCGCGCCACCTGGTTATGTACTATGCGACAGGTCATCCGGTTACGGTCTGCCACGTCACCCCCGGACGGAGCCGCCGGACCGTTTGACCCAGAGCCAAGGAGGAGCCGATGGCCACAATCAAGGAAGATCACGTCCTGGTCCGCGACGAAAGCTTCGTCAAGTACGAGCGGTTGCTGAGCAAGGCCGAGAGCGAGGGCCGCATCGACGGGCCCAACAAGTGCCTGGTGTGCGGCATGCGCTATCTCAGCAAGCAGGACGCGGACAACTGCTGCCGGATCGTGCCCTGACCGCGCCGGTCGCGCCGACGGGCACGGAGACCACGTGAAAGCCAGACAATTCTGTTCCGTCTGCAAACAATGGCTGGACATGGAAGTCGTCCCCACCGGTGACGGGGACGAGGATGACGGCGTCATCTGGTTCCGCTGCCCGCGCTGCCAGGGTTTCCTGCCCAAGGTCGGCGGCGGCGACCTCGCGCCGCAGCGCGGCGGCGAGGGCGATGCGCCCCCGGCGGTGGCCACGGTCTCCGAGGCTGACACCGGCGACGACGACCTGCCCTGGGACAGCCCGGCGGCCATGATGGCCGCGCGCGCCGCCGACGCGGGCGTCCTGCCGGACGCATCGGTGCTCGCCGACGACTCCGACGAAGACTCCGACGAAGACGCCGACGAAGACAGCGACGGGATCGGCGGCGAGGATGACGCCGCCGTCGACGTCAGCGACGCCCCCGCTGCCGCGGCGTCTGGTCCCGCTGCCGAGGGGGCCGAGCCCATCGCCGAGTACGCCGCGCTGCTGGCGGCGAGCGACCCCGCGACGGCCGTGCCCTACCGTCCCTCCGAGAGCTACGCGGTGGGCCAGTGCGTGCATCACCTGGCCTGGGACGACTGCGGCGTGGTCGTGGCCAAGGAGCCGCTGCCCGGAGGCCGCCGCATCATCAAGTGCTACTTCGGTTCGGCCGGGGTGGTGCGCCTGATCGAAGAGGCGCCCGCGTGACCCTGCGCCGTCGGGCCGCGGCCCAGGCCGTGGTCTGCGCGGTCCTGCTGTCGCTCGCGCCGTCGGGCGTGCGCGCACAGCTGCCCCACCTCGACGCCATGCCCTGGATCGCCCCCGCCGACTCCTCCTCGCGTCTGGCGCTGCTCGCCGGGGTCGACCGCTTCGTGGACGACAGCACCAACTGGACTGCCAACCGCGTGATGCTGACGGCGCTGATGCCGGCCGGGCAGAACGGCGTGTTCTTCCTGCGCCTGCCCTACCTGAGCTTCGACACCGACGGGTACTCCGTGGCCGAACGCTGGCCCGAGACCGTGGGCGACGAGCAGCCCGCGGACTGGCCCGGGGGCGAACGCCTGGTCGGCTTCGGCCAGATCGAGGTGGGGGCCACCGGACCGACCGGCCTGGCCGGCCTCGGTGCCTGGCAGTACGCCGTGGCCCTGGGTCTGCCCACCGGCCAGAACACCCTGTATCCCTGGTCGTCGACCAGCCTGCCGCTGCGCCTGCAGGCGCGGCGGGATATGCGGTCCGGGGGACCTTGGCATCTCTGGCTGGGCGGGGGCTATCTGCTGCACATGGATGCCAGCGGCGACAACCTCTCCAGCGCCGCCTTCCCCAACGGCTGGCTGTTCACGGCCGAGTGGGCACTGCTGCGGGGGCGGGGATCCTCCTGGCACCTGAACCTCGACTGGGAGGACCGCAACACCCGCCGCTCCCTGCAGGTGGGGGCCCAGGTCTGGTTGCCCTGGACCGCCGACGGTTCCTGCGGCCTGCGCCTGGTCCGCGAGCTGGAGAACACGGACAACCGTCCCGCCCAGTGGCGTCTGACCCTGGCCTGGCGCTTCGACAGCCCCGCCCACCGACCCGAAGCCGAGCCCGCCGCCGAGTGAAATCTGCGGTGTGCTGCGCCCCGGCGGGTTGCGATTCGCCCTGCCCGCACCTCCCCGGGACCCGGGCCGCCGGCCGCCGCCGCCATGCCGCGTCGTTCCCCGCGATTTCCCGCCGGGGGGCGTCCTGCCCTGCCGCTTCCGCGCCCGCCGGCCTGTCCCGGTGGCGCGTCAACCCGGCATGTCCCTTGCGGTTCTGCTGCCCGTGAACCGGGCGGCAGCACTGCCGCGGGAAGGACCATCGTGCCGCACATCCTGCTCATGGGACCCGGCTTGCCGCCGGATGATCTGCGCCAGCGCCTAACGGCCTGGGGTCTGACCTCGGCCCGCGGCGGCGCCGCCGATCCCCGTCGCCGGCCAACGGTGGCCGACTGCGACGCGGTGCTCTGGTTCGGCGCCCCGCCCGCGCCCGCCGGCGAAAGTGGCACTGAGCCTGCGGCGCCGATCGTGGTCGTGGGCGAAGACGACCCCCATGGCCTGGCCTGGCGGGTGATCAGCCCGCGCCGCGCGGCAGGCGACTGCCTGCGCCGCGTGCTCGAGACCGGCTTCGCCCGCACCCGTGCCCTGCGCGAAGGCGGCGTGGCCGATCCCCTGCGCGACCGCTACCGCGACTTCCTGGGCCACGAGCTGCGCAGCCCGCTGACGGCGATCCGCACCGCGCTGGAGGAGATCGCCTCCTGCCCCGCCGAGCCCGGTCCGCTGCCGGAGATCGGCCTGCGCAACGTCGAGCGTCTGCACCGGGTGCTGGAGTGGAGCCAGGATCTGCTCGCGCTGGCGGAGCTGCCGCCTGCGGTGCGCGAGGAGGCGTTGCGGGCCCTGGCCGCGGACGCGCCCTGGGCCGCCGACCTCGCGGACGTCCTCTTGCCCGAGCCCGAACCGGTCGCCTGATCCGGCCGCCGCCTGCCCGAAGCCCGCCATTGCAGCGGGCGCCCTCCGGTGTATCATGCAGGAATGTTGCCCAGCCGGAGCCAGGGAAGGACCACCATGCCCACCGCGGACCGGGATCTCGCCGTTGCCGGCGTCGTCCACGACGTCAACCAGATGCTGACGGTGATCACCGGCCGGGCCGAGCTGCTGCGCCTGCGCGGCGTGCGGGCCGGCGATCTGGAGGCCCTGACCCTGGCCGCACGCGACGCGGCGGCGATGCTGCGACGACTCGGTGCCGGCGACGCGTCGCTGGCAATGCCGGCCCGGGCCGAGCTGGCCCGCTGCGTGGACGAGGTGGTGCTGGTGCACCAGCCGCCTGCTGGCGCGGCCTGGTCCGCAGGCGGCGACTGGGTGGTGGTCAAGGACATCGCGGCGGAGCTGGCGGCGGCCGTGCCCGCCCAGGTCCTGCGTGAGGTGCTGGGCAACCTGGTGCTCAACGCGATCGAAGCCATGGCTGGCGGCGGCCGCCTGGAACTGGCGGCCGTGCCGCGGGACGGGCGGATCCTCCTGACGGTGCAGGACAGCGGCCCGGGCTTGGCGCCGGGCGCCGCGGAGCGCATATTCGCCGCCGGCGGGTCGCCCCGCGGGCGCGACGGCCGGGGCGTCGGGTTGGCGGCGAGCCGCCAGCTGCTGGCGGACTGGGATGCGACCCTCGGCGTGGGGGAACCCCGGGCCGCCGGTGCGGTTTTCCTGCTCGATCTGCCCGCCGCCGCCACGGCGGAATCGGCGGGGGCCGTGGTCCCGACCGCAGCGGCGGCGCTGCCGGGGCCGATCCTGGTGGTGGACGACGAACCGTCGGTGCGCGAGGTGCTGGCCGAGATCCTGGGTTCCTGGGGAGCGGCCGTCACCGCCGCCGCCGACGCCGGCGCGGCGCGCACCGCCTGCCAGGGCACGGCGTTCGCGCTGGCCCTGGTGGACCTGAACCTGCCCGGCGAATCGGGCCTGCAGTTCGCGCGCTGGCTGCGCACGCGGCCCGGGGCGCCGGCAGTGGTGCTGATGACGGGCGTCGATCGCGATGCCGCGCTGCCGGACGGCGGCGCGGGCCTTTGCGAGGCCGTGACCACCAAGCCCCTGGATTTCGCGGGGCTGCGGCAGTTGCTGGCGGCGGCGGTGGCGCGGCGATCCGGTGACGATGAAGCGGAAGGATCCCAGGCAAGATGAAGCGCTCAATCAGTTCCGCGGCCACGGCCGCGCTGGCGGCCGCGGTGCTCGTCGCCCTCGGCGCCGCACCGGCTGCCGCCCAGGACGGCCGCGTGGCCGAGATGGCCATCGTCCCGGGCGACACCCTGGCCCTGCCCGGCCCGGGCCGCGTGGTGGGCCTGACCGTCGCGGGCGCCGATTCGCTGGCCTTCCTGCTGGACGTGCCGGACTCGCTGGCCGCATCGGGCCGCCGCGAAGTGCGGCTGCTGCTGCAGGGGCCTGGCGGCAAGGTGCTGCACGACGAGGACTACACCGGGGTGCTGGATCGGGGCCTGGCCTGGACGGGCAAGGCCTTCTTCGCCTGCGGCGACGCGCCCGACGGCAGCTCCATCCTCTACGAGATCACGGTCGACACCCTGGGCGCGCTGGTGGTCGAGGGCGGCTTCACCGCGCCGGGCCATCGCCCCATGGCCCTGGCCTGGGACGGGCGCTACCTGTGGGTCAGCGACCGCGACTCCGGGCGCCTGGACCGCTTCGATCCCGAGGTCGGCGAGTTCACGCGCTTCGTGGCCACACCCGGCTTCTCGCCCTGCGGCCTGGCCTGGGACGGCAGCAGCATGTGGCTGACCGATGCGGGCACGGGGCGCCTTTACCGCCTGGTGGGGGCCCGCCTGCGCTGGAATGGTGTCGTGGACGCCCTCTCGTTCCTCTGGCGGGGTGCCGATGTTCTGCTCTGGCACGACGGGTCAGGGCTCTGGTATCTGCCCCCGGGCGAAGCGATTGCGGTGCGCGCGGACTTTCGCTGAGCGGGAACCTTGACAGGGCGGATTTCCGAGGCTAACGTGGAAATACGAAAACAGTTTTCAATATCGAAAGCTGCCGCAGCCGACGCATCCGAAATCCCGTGAGAGGTCATCCATGTCGCCCGTGAAACAGAACAAGCAGATCGACGAGAGCCTCGTCAAGGAGAAGGAAGCGGCCTTCGCGGACTACATCCAGCGCAAGGGCCTCAAGACCACCCGCCAGCGGAACACGATCATCGCGACGTTCTTCCGGCTGCGTGGACATATCTCGGTGGAAGAGCTGCTCAACCAGGTCAAGAAGGCCAATCCCCGGATCGGCTACGCCACCGTGTACCGCACGCTGCATCTGCTGGTCGAGAGCGGCCTGGTGGAGGAGCGGCGCTTCGGCGACGGCCTCGCCCGCTACGAAGGTCATTCGGACGTGGAGCACCACGACCACATGATCTGCCTGGAGTGCGGCGAGATCTTCGAGTTCTACAACCCGCGTCTCGAGGCCCTGCAGGAAAAGCTGGCCGAAGAGAACGACTTCCAGATCTACCGCCATCGCCTGGAGCTGTACGGTGCCTGCAAGGACAAGGAAGCCTGCGCTCACCGCAAGCGGAAGAAGGCCGAGCAGGCCGCCGGCTGACGAGGCCCGACCTGCCTGGCTGACCATCGACGTGGATGGCGGCGCCCTCAGCCGGAACATGCAGGTGTTCCGCGGGCTGGTGGCGCCGCCGACCCTCCTGTTGGCCGTGGTCAAGGCCGATGCCTACGGCCACGGCGCCGCCATCGCCGCCGCTGCCTTCCTGGCCGGCGGGGCGGACATCCTGGGTGTGCACAGCCTGAACGAGGCCCGCGTCCTGCGCGAAGCGGGCCTTGACGCGCGCCTCATCGTGCTGGGCCCGGTGCAGACCTGGGAGGCGGCCGAGGCTGCGGACCTGCAGGTCGAGTTGACGGTGGCCTCGCTGGCCGCGGCCGCCGAGGTGGCCGCCGCCGGGCGCCCGCTGCGGGTGCACCTGAAGGTCGAGACCGGCGTCAACCGCCAGGGCCTGGTCGAGGCCGAGCTGGCGCCGGCGCTCGCGCTGCTGCAGGCGGTCCAGGGCCTGGCGGTGGTCGGGCTGTCGAGCCACTTCGCCGACATCGAGGACACCACCGATCACGCCTTCGCCGAGGCCCAGATGGCCCGCTTCGCCGCGCACCGCGCCCGGTTGGCCGAGCTGGGCGTCGCTGCGCCCGAAATCCACATGAGCTGCAGCGCCGCGGTGCTGCTGTGGGACCGCACCCACGCGGGCATCGCGCGGGTGGGCGTGGCGGCCTACGGCGTCTGGCCGTCGCGGGAAACCCGCGTCGCGGTGCGCCAACGCGGCCGCGCCGAGCCCCAGCTGGAAACGGCCATCACCTGGCGGGTGCGCGTGGCCCAGGTGCGGGACGTGCCCGCCGGCGAGACCGTGGGCTACGGCCGCACCTGGAAAGCCATGACCGCCAGCCGCATCGCCGTGCTGCCGGTGGGTTACGCCGACGGCTGGCCGCGGGCCCTGTCGGGCCGGGCCCATGTGCTGATCCGCGGCCGGCGGGCGCCGGTCGTCGGCCGCATCTGCATGAACCTGTGCATGGTCGACGTGACCCACGTACCCGGCGCCGAGGCCGGCGACCAGGCCGTGCTGCTGGGGCGGCAGGGCGAGGAGACCATCACTGTCGAGATGCTGGCCGACCAGCTGGGCACCATCGCCTACGAGGTGCTCACGCTGCCGGGCGCCACCTGGACCCGCCGCGCCGTCCGACCGGAAGGATGACCCCATGATCGATCGCATCGGCAAGTTCTTCGGCCAGCGCATGGCCGACACCGCCCCGCTGGACGACGCCGCGCGCCTGCGCGTGGCCACCTGCGCCCTGCTGCTGGAGGCCGCCCACGCCGACCAGAGCTTCAGCGACGACGAGCGCGCCCTGGTGGCGGCCCAGGTGGCCAAGCGCTTCAGCCTGGACCAGGCCGACACCGACGCTTTGCTGGAGCTGGCCGAGCAGGAACGCCAGGACGCCGACGGCCTCTTCCAGTTCGCGCGCCTGGTCAACGACGACTTCCCGCGGGCGCGCAAGCTGGCGGTGGTCGAGCTCATGTGGCAGGTCGTCTACAGCGACGGCGTGCTCGAGGCGCACGAGGATGCGCTGATGCACAAGGTGGCCACCCTGCTGGGCGTGCGGCACAACGAGCTGATGGCCCTGAAGATCAAGGTGCAGAACGAGGGGCCGTGACCCGGCCTGCCCCTGGCGTTGGACGGTAGGGTGCGGACCTGTCCCTGCAGGGACAACCAGCGGGGCGCCGAACCCGCTCTCTCCGCAGCCAACTTGAAGTTGCCGAACACCTTGGCGCCCTCCCGGCCGGCTGGCATTCCCCATGCTCGTGGCAGCTGTTCGACCGACCTGTGCCCACGTCATCTGCATGGAGGGGAACCCATGAGATCCGCCACGAGAATCGCCTTGATCCTGGTGCTGGGAGCGGGCCTGGCCCTGCTGGCCGGCTGCAGCGGCGACGAAGCCGCCCCGACTGCCGCCGTGCCCACCGGCGGCGACGACTACGCCTCCCTGGACCTGAACGATCCCTGGGGCGGGCTGACCGAGAGCGACGAGACCGAGGCCTTCGGGGACGAGTCCCTCGTGGCCGAACTGCTGGCCGAGGAAGGTCAGCTGGCCGACGATCCGCTGGCTGCGGATCCCGAAGTGCGGCGCCTGGAGCAGATGTGCGAAGGGCCGGGCCGTCCCGACGATCCGGCGCGTCCGCGCATCACCTACGTGCGCCTGAACTGGGGCATGCTGAGCGGGCCCGAGGACACGACCGCCGTCGAGCGCCCCTGCGCGTCGACCGACTGGACGGGCAGCTTCCGCACCGACAGCGGCGTGGTGGTGGTCAAGCGCCTGCTGGCCTTCGAGCGGCCCGCCGACCATGTGATCTGGCCGCGCCTGGACCGGCAGACCGTGGCCTTCGTCTCGCACACGCGCTGCGGCCATGACGGCATGGTGCTGCAGATCATCGAGCCGCCGCTGCCGGCGAACACGGACACGAGCGGCGGGGATCCCCGGCCGCCGGTGCGGCCGAACATGCTGCACATCGCCACGCCGCTGCTGACGGTGGACATCCCGGTGGCCGAGCTCGGGGGCCTGCACCGGGTGGTGGACGTCGACGACCTGGGCAACCGTTTCGAGGTTACCGGCTTCGCCCCCGGTGACCTCGCGACCTGTCCCAAGGGCTTCCTGTCGGGCCGCTACCGCGTTGCAGCCGCCGTCGATCGCCCCGACAGCAGCGGCGGCGGTGTGCGCTTGGGCAGCTTCGCCGGGCTGTGGATGGGCCTGGACGGCCGCATCGACGGCTTCCTGCGCGGCGGCTACGGTCTCGATGACGCGGGCGAGCGGGTGTTCGTCGGCAAGGTCATCGGCCGGGGCGGCCACTTCCGGGCCCGGGTGCGCGGGACCTGGGAACCGGCGGATCAGGAGAACGAGCTGGCCACCTTCCACGGCGAGTGGGCCGGCGCCGCCGGCCGCATCGAGGGCATCCTCGGCGGCGAGGCGCATCCGGTCGCCGGCTATCCGGGTGGCTTCTTCACCGGGCGCTGGACGGCGCTGTGCGATGAGGAGGCCGAAGGCGTGGTGCTGCCCTAGCGGCGGACGGTCCTGACGCCCGCAGCGGGATGACCACCGGGGCGGTCCGTCTGGGCCGCCCCGTCGGCTTGTCTGCCGCGGGCAGGAGCGGCGAATCAGGCCCGGTCTGGTCGGGTTGCCAGCCGGGCGCCGTCGATGGTACACTTATGGGTCCCGGTACCGTGCCGGGAGAGGCCCCAACCCGGTGATCGCCCATGCTCCGCCTGTCGTCCGCCATCCTCTGCCTGCTGCTTGCGACCCCGGCCTCCGCGGCCTGGTTGGGCGCGGGCGAACCGCGCCCGCCGCAGGTGACGGTCGAGGCCGCCGATCCCGCCCTGCTGCGGGTCACGGTCACGGTGCCGGGAGTCGTGGTCGAGCCGGTGACGGTCGCAGGGCGGGCGCTGAACCGGGTCCTCCTGCCCGGGGGCTATCCCTTGCTGACGGCAGGCGAACCGGATCTGCCCTTCCTGCCGCTGAACCTGCGGATTCCTGCCCAGGGCACACCCGAAGTGCGGATCGTTGCCGAGCGCTGGCGCGAGGTCGCCGCCCTACCCGTGCTGCCTTCCCGGGGCAACCTGCCGCGCACGGTGCGGCCCGCGGACGCGGCCTGGGTCTTCGGTCCCGCCTACGATGGCGGCGGCGTGCATCCCGCCGCCGCGGTCGAGCCGGGGCGTCCCTATGTGCTGCGGGACCAGCGGGGCCTGGGCCTGCGCATCCGACCCGTGCGCTGGGACGCCGACCGGGGCCTGCTGCTGGTGCTCGAGGCGATGACCCTGGAGATCGCGACCCGCGGTGACGGCGGCATCAATGCGCTGCCCGAGCGGCCCACCGCCGCGGCTGCGGGCTTCGACGATCTCGTGGCCCGCCGCTTCGCCAATCCGCCTTCGGCCGACAAGTACCGGCCCGTGGACACCGGCGGCCGGCTGCTGGTGGTGGCGCCCGAGGCCTTCGTGCCCGTGCTCGAGTCTTTCCTGCAGTGGAAGCGGGAGCGGGGTCTGCAGCCCCTGGTGCTGACGACCGAGGCCGCCGGCGGCACGGCCGCGGGCATCGCCGACTCGGTGCGCGCGCGCTTTGCCGAACCGGCGGGGCTGACCTACCTGCTGCTGGCCGGTGACGTGCCCCTGGTGCCGGGCTGGAAGGGCCTGTTCGAGCAGGCCGACGACGACACCCGCTACGCCCAGGTCGCGGGCGACGATCTCTACCCCGATCTCTTCGTCTCGCGCATCTCGGCCCGGGACACGGTCGAGCTGCGCACCCAGCTGGTGAAGTTCATCCACTACGAGCGCGACCCCGACCCCGACGGCGCCTGGTACGACCACGCGGTCGGCGCGGCCTCCAACCTGGGCGACCCCACCGACGCGGTGCTGGCCGACCGCCTGCGCGCCGACCTGCTGGGCTGGACCTTCGGCGAAGTCGACCGCATCTACGAGCCGGACGCCACCGGCGGCATGATCGCCGCCGCCCTGAACCAGGGGCGCAGCCTGCTGAACTACCTTGGCCACGGCTCGGGCTCGTCCTGGTCCAACCCGTTGTTCTCCACCGCCGACGTGCACGCCCTGGCCAACGGCTGGCAGAATCCCTGGATCATCGACGTCAGCTGCGCCAATGGCCGCTTCAGCGACGGCGAGTGCTTCGCCGAGGCCTGGCTGCGCTCGGGCACGCCCCAGGCCCCGCAGGGCGCCATCGCCATGTACGCATCCTCGACCACCACGCCCTGGGTGCCGCCGACGGTGATGCAGGCCGAGACCATCGATCTCCTGACCAGCGGGCAGGCCGACGAGATCGGCGCCCTCTGCCAGCACGGCATCATGAAGGTGCTGGACGTCTACCCGGGGGCCGAGGGTCGGCAGCTCGTGGAGCAGTACAACATCTTCGGCGACTGCTCGCTGCAGGTGCGCACGACGATGCCGCAGCCGCTGGCGGTGCGCCACCTGGGCCAGCTGGCCGTCGGTGTGGATGTCTTGCCGGTGGACGCCGGCGTGGCCGGCGCGCGGGTGGCCGTCACCAGCAGCGGCGTGCTGCACGGCACGGCGCTGACCGATGCCACCGGCTACGCCGCGGTGCCGCTGACGGTGCCGCCGGCGACGCCGGGCAGCGTGGTCCTGACCGTCAGCGGACGCAACCTGCTGACCCATCGCGAGACGGTGCCGGTGACGGTGCCGGTGAACGTGATCCTGCAGCCGACGCCGGCGCCCCTGCAGGCGGGGCAGCCGGGGTCGCTGGCGGTCCAGCTGGCCGGGCTGGCCGCGGGAATCGGCGCCGTGGAGGTGAGCCTCGAGGGCTGGGGCATCGCGGCCTCGACCGTGGGCCTGGCGGGTGCCGGCACGGCGCAGTTCCCGGACTTGGCGCCCCGCTACGGGGAGGACCTGGTGGTGCGGGGCCGCGCTGCCGTCGGCGGTTTGGCGCTGTTCAGGGTGACGGTGCCGGTGGTCGGGGCGGCGGCCCTGAGCGGGCCTGCCTTCGCGGCCGGCGTGCCGGCGATCGCCATGCAGGGTGCGCTGGCGCCCGACGAGCCGGGCACCATCACCGGCAGCGCCGGGGAGGCCGGCCTGTCCCTGCGCATCCGCGGCTGCGGTGTCGACACCACCGCCGTGGCGACCGGCAGCACCGTGACCGCCGTGGTCCGGCCCGACTCGGTGGGCATTCTCGAAGTGGCCCTGCTCAAGGACGGCTACGCGGTGCACACGGCGACGGTGCCGGTGCTGGCGGCGGTCGGGACCGTGGGCGGCCGCATCGTCGACGGCGGGAACAACGGCATGCCGGTGACCGATGCGCGGGTGCGCCTGTACCGCACAGGCAGCGACCGCGGCGGCGCGCCGGTGGTCGAGACCTTCAGCGACGGCCAGGGCTGGTGGCGCCACGAGCCCGATCTGCCGGTGGGCACCTTCGACCTGGTGGTCGAACGCTTCGGCTACACCGCCCACGACGCGCCGAGCCCGCTGCTTTACGGCACCAATTCCTGGCAGACGGTGCTGCAGCCGGCGCCCCGGGAGATCCTGCGCGGCGTGGTGACCTCGGCGTCCACGGCGGTCCCCGTGCGGGCGGTGGTGGAGTTGCGTCGGGCGGAGGATACGGTGCTGGTGGCCAGCGTTTACGCCGACGCGGACGGGAACTTCGCCACGGCTCCGTTGCCGGTGGGCAGCTACCTGGCGGTGCTGACGGCGGCCGGCTTTGTGCCGCAGACCGTCGTGTGGGGGCTCGGCGTGGGCGACGCGCCCCAGGCGGTGGCCCTGGTGCCGCTGGAGGGCAGCATCGTCGTCGTCGATGCCAACCTGCCGCCGGGCAGCAGCCACACGTTCGCCCCTCGCACCGACAAGCAGGGCGTCGAGACGGCCGGCGGCTACACGGCCCCGCCCGCGGGCTCGGCCCTGGCCATGGTCTCGGCGCTGTATGGGCTGGGCTACACGCCGACCTACCAGCCGCAGGCGTTGATCGACCCGGCGGCCTGGTCGGCCTACGATGTGGTGATCCTGGCCCGGGGCGACCACGACGCGGCACTGCCGGCGCCCCTGCGGGCGGCCGTGCTGGCCCATCTCGAGGCCGGCGGCCGCCTGTTGGTCGAGGGCGGGGATCTGGCGGCGGCCCACCGCGACGACCCGCAGTTCCTGCGCGACGTGCTGCGGATCGCGGCCTGGGCCGGCGATCGTGCCGACACCGTCGACACCGGCGGTTCGCTGCATCCGGTGGCCCGGCGACCGGCGCCGCTGTTCGCGCCGCTGGAAGAGGTCGTGCGCGGCTACGCCGACGCCGATGCGGTCGTTGCGGCCGGCGACGCCCGGGTCGCCGCGGTCTGGGCCGACGGCCAGGCGGCGGTCGTCGGCTACGATCCGGACCCGGACGAGACCGCCGGCAGCAGCGTGTACTTCGCCTTCAGCTGGGACCGCCTCGATCCGCTCGGCCGCCAGCGCCTGCTGCAGAATGCCGTGGAGTGGCTGCTGCATCCGCCGGCGGCCACGGCGCGCCTCGACGGCAGGGTGGTCGCGGGGGAGGGCGCCACGGTCTGGCTCGAGCCCGGCGGCCGCAGCGTGGCCGTCGCGGCGGACGGGACCTTCAGCTTCACCGGTCTGGCGGCCGGCCGCTACCACCTGGGCGCCGCGGCGCCGGGGCACCTGGCGGTCACCACCGCAATCGAAGTGCCGGCGGCCGCTGCGGTGACGGCGACGGACCTGACGCTGGCCGCCGCGGTGGACACGCTGCTGTGCGCGGGCGGCAGTGGGGACGCGATCCCCGACGCGGCTGCCGCAGGCGTGCTGTCGGCGATCACCGTGGGTGACCTCGGGGCTGTGGGCGGCGTGCGGATCCGCGTGGACCTGGAGCACGGGTGGCCCGGGGACCTGGAACTGGAGCTGTTGACCCCGGCGCACACCCTCGTGCGGCTGCGCCAGGCCGACGGCCGCCAGGACGGGACCGCGGCCGGCTGGTACGCCGGTAATCTGCGCCCCGCCGGCGATCTGCGCCGCCTGGTCGGCGAGCCGACCGCCGGCACCTGGACCCTGCGCGTGGCCGACCTGGCCGCCGGGGACCAGGGCACCCTGCTGGGCTGGTGCCTGGAGCTGGTGACGGCGGCGCCGGACCCCGATCCGGGCGAGGCTGTGCCGAGCGTGCTGGCGGTGCTGGGCAACCGGCCCAATCCGTTCAACCCGTCGACCGTCATCCGCTACGCGGTGCCGCAGGCGGGGCGGGTGAAGCTCACGGTGCACGACCTGCGCGGGCGCCTGGTGCGCACGCTGGTCGATGCGGAGCGCTCCGCGGCGGTGCACGAGGTGACCTGGCACGGCGACGATGCCGGAGGTCGCGCGATGGCCAGCGGCACCTACCTGCTGCGCCTGACCGGTCCCGGGGGCGGCGGGGCGGGCAAGCTTATGCTGCTGCGCTAGGATCGGCCTACGGCAACGCCCCCGGTCGGCGGACCGGGGGCGTTTTTCCGGGTCGGGAAAGGGCCGGACTCAGGCCAGCACCAGTTCGATTTCCTCCGGGTTGATCATCGGGAACAGTTCCAACCTGCGCCGGATCGACACCAGCGCGTCCACCGGCCCGAGCAGGACACCTTCGCCGACGGCCTCGTAATGGTGGCTGGGCGCGTAGGCTTCGACCCCCCGCGACGAGGGATCGGACCTCACCTCGTGCTTGTAGCCCTGCACCTTCACGCCTGCCGGCAGGTTCTTGACGGCCTTGACCAGCTCGGCGTTGTGCTGCGGCGTGAACACCTTGAAGGCGAAGGCCAGGCTGGCCGACTTGACGCGGCGGTGGGAGGTCATGGCCAGGCCGGTCTCGGCCGTGATGCGCTTGGCCAGGGACTTCAGGAGGCCGCTGGTGCCGGCGTCGACAACCACGTGGCAGTCGCCGGCCATCAGGCCCACCATCTCGGCCATCCGCTCGACCTTGCCTTCGTGGCGGATGCCATCGGTGTAGCTGAAGAAGATCGTCGCTTCGCCGCCCGCGCCCATGGTCAGCCCGTGCAGGAAGGCGCGCACCACCTTGGGCTTGCCCTTGAAGGCGACTTCATAGAAGGACGGTTTCGCGGAACCGCCCGTTGCGGCCCGTGTCTTGTTGGCCATGGTCCTCGAACCTCCTCTAGGCGAAGAACACCAGGGTGACGATGACGAACACCGGCAGCAGCACCGGGATCGACCACTTGAGCATGTAGCCGAAGAAGCTGGGCATGGGGATGCCGGCCTCCTCGGCGATGGACTTGACCATGAAGTTCGGCGCGTTGCCGATGTAGGTCATGGCACCCATGAAGACCGCGCCGGCGGAGATGGCCTGCAGGTCGGCGACGAACTCCGGGTTGATCAGCGACGGGTCGCCGTGCCCCAGCATGCCCGGCACCATGGACTCGGTCAGGCCCAGGGAGCCGAGGGCCGAATTGAAGAAGGTCAGGTAGGTGGGCGCGTTGTCCAGGAAGCTGGAGAGGGTGCCCGTGGCCCAGAAGTAGCGCACCGGTCCGTGCACGGCTTCGGTCAGACCGGCCAGCGCCCCGGCCGAACCGGCCTTGAGGATGGCCAGGGCCGGGATGATGGTCATGAAGATGCCCGCGAACAGGTAGGCCACCTCCTGGATCGGGAACCAGGAGAAGCCGTTCTTGGCCCGCAGCACCTTGGTGGTGGTGCGCAGGGAGAGAATGCCCATCAGGATGATGATGACGTCCTTAAGCGGGTTCTGCAGGGGCATGGTCAGGGCGTGGCTGCCGCCGCTGTAGATGGGGACCGAGGGCAGCTTCAGCGAGCCGGACATGATCACCGCGCCCATCACGCCCAGCAGGAACAGCACGTTGTGGGCGCCCTCGATGTGCAGGCCGCGCTCGCCGGCGACGGCCGCCGGCGGCGTGTTCTGCTCGCGCCGGTAGAAGAACGTGTCGACCAGGAAGAACACGCACAGGATGATGCCGACCGCCAGCAGCATGTGGGGCAGCAGGCCGGTGGTCACCCAGAAGAAGGGCACTCCGTGCAGGAAGCCCAGGAACAGCGGCGGGTCGCCCAGCGGCGTCAGCGAGCCGCCGATGTTCGCCACCAGGAAGATGAAGAAAACCAGCAGGTGCACCTTGTTGCGGCGCCACTCGTTGGCGCGCAGCAGGGGCCGCACCAGCACCATCGCCGCACCCGTGGTGCCGATCAGCGAAGCCAGGAAGGTGCCGACCAGCAGCAGGGTCAGGTTGACCACCGGCTTGCCGCGCAACGCGCCGCCCACGTAGATGCCCCCGCTGATGGTGAACAGGCCCCACAGCAGGATGATGAAGGGGATGTAGTCGACCAGGTAGATGTGCAGGATCTCCTGCACCGCCTCGGCGGGGTTCCAGACCAGGAACGGCACCGCGAACAGCAGCGCCCAGAATGCCGACACCTTGGGGAAGTGATGGTGCCAGAAGTGCGGCGCCACCAGGGGCCCCAGGGCGATCGAGAGCAGAATACCCACGAAGGGAATCGCCGTCCAGAGGGGCAGTTGGCCGACGGGGCTGACGGCGTGGCTGTCACCGTGGCCTTCTCCGTGCTCCTGGCCGTGGGTGGCGTCGGCGGCCTGGCCGGTGGTGGCGGCGGCGGGATCGTGGCTGCCGGGGTCCTGGGCAGCCGCCGGCATCGCGCCCACGCCGAGGGACCACAGGAGCGCCGTGCCGAACAGCGCGCACAGGATGGGCGCCGACCGTCCGCGGCGCCGGAGGAATCGGGTCATGGGAGGCCTCCATGCTGCGTGGGGGGAAATGTTCCCGGTTGGTCAAGGGAAGACGGTAGATTACGATCGGTGGGCTGTCAAATGGTCGTGCACCCGGCGGGGCGCGCGGCGCTTCCTGCCGACGCGGAAACGGGATTCACCAGCCATGCGCATCGCCCAGCTCAGTTCGATGACCGGCTACTACGGCGGCGAGGTGCACCTGGCCGCGCTGGCGGCGGGTATGTGTGCCCGCGGCCACGAGGTGCACGTGGTGGTGCGGCCGGGCAGCGCGCTGGCGGAGCGGCTGACCAGCACGGGGATCGCCGTCACCACCCTGCCCCTGGTGGACTGGTACGAGCCGCTGGGCACCGCACGCCTGGCGGCCTGGCTGCGGCGGCACCGGATCGAGGTTCTGCATACCCATACGCCGCGGGACTGGTACACCGCCGCGGTGGCGACCCTCGGCACCGCGACGGCGAACGTGGGGACCCGCCACCGGCTGGACCCGGTGGGCCGCGCCCGGTTCAAGCGCCCCTTCCTGGACCGCTTCGCCGCCCTGCTGGCGGTGAGCGAGGCGGTGCGCTCGAGCCTGCTGGCGAGCGCAGTGATGGCGCCTGAGCGCGTGCTCACGGTCCGCCACGGCATCGAGCCGCCGGCTGCGGCTCCGGACCGGAACGAGGCGCGACGGCGGCTGGGCCTGGCGGCGGACGCCGAGGTGGTCGGGTTCGTGGGGCGCCTCAGCCCGGACAAGGGCCTGCCGGTGCTGCTGGCAGCGACCGCGCTGCTGCGGCCGCGCCGGCCGCGGCTGCAGGTGGCGATCATCGGCGACGACGAGCGCAACAGCGGCCACGGGCGTCGGCTGCGGGCCGGGGTGGTCGCCGCCGGACTGGACGGGGTGGTGCACTTCCTCGGCTACCGCCCCGATGCCGCGGAGCTGGGCGAGGGTTTCGACCTGCAGGCGGTGCCGTCACTGGCCGAGCCGTTCGGGCTGGTGGTGCTGGAGGCGATGGCCCAGGGCGTACCCCTGGTGGCGACTGATGCGGGCGGGATCCCGGAGATCGTGCGCCACGGGCGCGACGGACTGCTGGTCGCCCCGGGCGATGCGGCGGCGCTGGCCGGGGCGCTCGAACAACTGCTGGCCGACCCGGAGCTGGGGGCCCGCCTGGCCGCCGCAGCGTTCCGGCGCGTGCGCGCGGACTTCGCCACGGCCGGCATGCTCGACGCGATCGAAGCGGTGTACCGCCGGGCCCTGCGGGAGCAGTCGCCCCTGCTCAGCCCAGCATCGAGCGCACGACCGGCACCACGCCATCGATGATCAGCTGCACGGCGATCACCGTCAGCAGCAGCCCCATCAGCTTCTCGATGATGCGCAGGCCGCTGCTGCCGAGCCGCGCCAGCACCGTGTCCGCGCCCATCAGAACGCCACCGGTCAGCACCAGGATCGCCAGCACGGCGCCCAGCACCAGCACCGGCCCCAGGCCCCCGGGGCCCTGGGGCACCAGCACCATCACCGTGGTGATAGAGCCGGGGCCGGCCAGCAGCGGGATGGCCAGGGGCGTGACCGAGGGGTCGTCGTCCCCGCCGGGGCTCTCCTCGCTGTGGGGGTGGTCCTCGGCGTAGGCCCGGCGGATACCCGTGCGCCAGCGCCGGGGCTGGGACTGCAGCATATCCAGGCCGATCCCGAAGAAGATCACGCCGCCGGCGATGCGGAAGGCGTCGATGGTGATGCCGAACAGGTGCAGCAGCTGCTGGCCCAGGAGGGTGAAGACCGCCAGCACGCCGAACGAGACCGCCAGCGCCCGTCCCAGCACGCGGGCCTTGCGGCGACGGTCCATGCCGCTGGTCAGGCCGCTGAAGAAGGGGATGCAGCCCAGCGGATCGATCACCGCGAACAGCGACGAGCACGCCAGCAGGATGAAGGCCATGATGCCCAAGGGACGGACTCCGGGTCGAAATGGTCGGGCCGCGATGGCGGCGGCGCCCCGAGGACGGCCGCTGCCCTGCCCGGGCAAGATGGTCGGTCTTGCCCCGGGAAGTCAACCGCGGCAGGGGGTGCGGCGGCCCCCGGGTTGACCCGGAGCCGCCGGTGTGCCTACTTGGACGACTGTAAAAACTCCGTGGGGTGGGGGCGGATCGTTGCCGCATGCTTCCGCGGATTCGGCAACCACCGGGGACCAAGGGAGATAGTGTCATGAAAGCCACGCTCGCCATCTTCGCCGTCCTGCTGCTGGCGACCGCCGCGGCAGCCGCCGAGCCAGCCGCGTCCGGTGACCGGCCGCTCATCACGTTCACGCCGTACTTCGGCGGCACCTTCCTCAGCCCGGACTTCGGCCTGGCGGACGAGCCCATCTGGGGCGCTCGCCTGGGCTGGCAGGCCCAGCGGCACTGGCGGCTGGAGGGCGATTTCGGCTACAGCGACACCAGGCGCGGCAGCGACGGCGCCGAGGTCGACCTGAAGCACTACGGCGTGGACCTCATGTACCAGCTGCTGCCGGGCCGGCGCATCGATCCCTACCTGCTGGCGGGCTGGGCCCAGTTCGACCAGGCCGCCCACGCCGCGGACCCGACCCAGCACCTCAACGGCTACGAATGGGCCGTCGGCGCCAACTTCCGCCTCGGCGGCAATGACGCCAACAACCGCAGCCTGCGCTTCGAGCTGCGCGACGTGGTGACCGACCTGAGCGACGCCTACCCCAACAACGGCGACCTGACCCACAACTGGATCGCCACGATCGGCCTGCAGTTCGGCTTCGGCAAGAGCAGCAAGGACAGCGACGGCGACGGTGTGCGCGACGGCGACGACGCCTGCCCCGGTACGCCCGCCGGCGCCGGGGTCGACGGCAGCGGTTGCCCGCTGGACGCCGACGGCGACGGGGTCTACGACGGCCTCGACACCTGCCCCGGCACGCCCAAGGGCGCCAAGGTCGACGGCAGTGGTTGCCCCCTGGACGCCGACGGCGACGGGGTCTATGACGGCCTCGACACCTGCCCCGGCACGCTCAAGGGCGCCAAGGTCGACGCCTCCGGCTGCCCCCTCGACAGCGACGGCGACGGGGTCTACGACGGCCTCGACGCCTGCTCCGACACGCCGAAGCACCTGAAGGTCGACGCCAAGGGCTGCCCGATCCCGGTGACGGCCATGGCGGTCGAGCTGTTCGACAGCGGCCGCTTCGCCACCACGGCGATCGTCTTCAAGACGGGCTCGGCCGAGTTGGACCTCGAGAACACCGAGGAACTGAACGAGATCGGCCGGACCCTGGCCGATTGGCCGGCGATGCGGGTCGAGATCGGCGGCCACACCGACGACACCGGTTCGGCGGCGCTGAATGCCAGCCTCAGCGAGCGGCGTGCGGCCGCGGCCCTGGCCTACATCATGGGCCGGCACCCCGAGATGGACGCGAGCCGCTTCACGGTCAAGGGCTACGGCGAAAGCGCGCCGATCGCCGACAACAAGACCGCCGAGGGCCGCGCCGCCAACCGCCGCGTGGAGTTCACGGTCCTCAACGCCGAAGAGCTGCGCAAGGAGACCGAGACGAACTCGATGCAGGAGCGCTAGAACCATAGAGGCACGACAGGGCGACCCCCGGACCGGCAGGCCCGGGGGGCGCCGCCCTTTCTGGCGGCCCCGGCTAAGGGCCGTGCATACGTTTAGTTTTTAACAGACCCTTTTTCATGGCATCCGACCTGGTGACAATATAACTTCCGGAGTTACAAGACAGTTTGCGGGCAGCTGCGATGGCCCGCACCCGGACCCCCTCCCGGCGTGGTCCGGACCATCCCCTGACACCCACCTCCGCCCGCCCACGGCGGCGGGGGCTCCTGGGGCGAGGAGGCGACGTTCACGCCATGTCTTCTGAACTGATCAGGCAGGACGATGTCACCATCCGCTTCGCCGGCGACTCCGGCGACGGCATGCAGCTGACGGGGACGCAGTTCACCGACACCACCGCCAAGGTCGGCAACGATCTGGCCACCTTCCCGGACTTCCCCGCGGAGATCCGCGCCCCGGCCGGCACCCGCGCCGGCGTGTCCGGCTACCAGATCCATTTCAGCTCGTCGGACATCTACACCCCGGGCGACGCCCCGGACGTGCTGGTGGCGATGAACCCGGCGGCCCTGATCATCAACTACAAGGATCTCAAGCCGGGCGGCATCGTGCTGGTCAACACCGGCTCCTTCACCGAAAAGGACCTGGAGAAGGCCGACCTCAAGAGCAACCCGCTGACCGACGGCACGCTCAAGGCCTTCCGGGTGATCGAGGAGGACATCAACCAGCGCACCATCGAGGCCCTCGAGGGGACGACCCTGGGCAAGAAGGACGTGCTGCGCTGCAAGAACTTCTACACCCTGGGCATGATGTACTGGCTGTTCAGCCGGCCGGTCGAGCCCACCCTCGCCTGGCTCGAGCTGAAGTTCAAGAAGAAGCCCGAACTGGCCGACGCCAACATCCGCGCCTTGAAGGCGGGCTACAACCACGGTGAGCTGCTGCGCCTGTTCCAGGGCCGCTACGACGTGCCCAAGGTCGACGACGCGCCCGCCGGGACCTACCGCAACATCATGGGCAACCACGGCCTGGCCCTGGGCCTGGTGGCGGGCGCCGAACTGGCGGGCCTGAAGGCCTTCCTCGGCTCGTACCCGATCACCCCGGCCACCGACATCCTGCAGCACATGGCCGAGCTGAAGAACTACGACGTGATCACCTGCCAGATGGAGGACGAGATCGCGGGCATCTGCACGGCGATCGGCGCCTCGTTCGCCGGCCGCCTGGGCATGACCACGACCTCGGGCCCGGGCCTGGCCCTCAAGACCGAGGCCCTGGGCCTGGCCGTGATCACCGAGCTGCCGCTGGTCTGCGTCAACGTGCAGCGCGCCGGCCCGTCGACCGGCCTGCCCACCAAGGTGGAGCAGGCGGACCTGCTGCAGTCGGTCTTCGGCCGCAACGGCGAGGCGCCGATCCCGGTGCTGGCCTGCTCCTGCCCGTCCGACGCCTTCGAGTGCGCGGTGGAGGCCTGCCGCATCGCCGTCGAGTACATGACGCCGGTGATCCTGCTCAGCGACAACTACATCGCCAACGGGGCCGAGCCCTGGAAGCTGCCGGCGATGGAGGACCTGCCGCGCTTCAAGGTGAAGTTCGTGACCGATCCCGAAGGCTTCACGCCGTACGTGCGCGATGCCAAGCTGGCCCGCGGCTGGGCCAAGCCCGGCACCCCCGGCCTGGCCCACCGCATCGGCGGCCTGGAGAAGGATGCGCGGACGGGCAACGTCTCCCATGACCCGGACAACCACCAGGTGATGGTCGACACTCGCCTGAAGAAGGTCATGAACGTCCGCGACTCGATCCCGACGCCCGAGTACTTCGGGCCCGAGGATCCGGATGTGCTGGTGGTGGGCTGGGGCTCGACCTACGGGGCGATCCGCAGTTCGGTCGAGTCGATGCAGCGTGACGGCCTGAGCGTCGGCCGCGTCCACCTGCGCCATGTGTATCCGCTGCCCCACGGCCTGGAGCCGATCTTCGCTTCGGCCAAGCGGATCGTGGTCCCTGAGCTTAACATGGGCCAGATGGCGCGGTTGCTGACCAGCGAGTACCCGCAGTTCAAGTTCGAATCGTTGCACAAGGTCCAAGGCAAGCCCTTCTTCGCTCCCGAGCTGAAGGCGCATTTCAATAAGATCCTGGAGGAGACGGCATGAGTGACGTCCAGCAGTTGAAAC
Organism: Candidatus Krumholzibacteriia bacterium; assembly: GCA_963848505.1. Classification (GTDB taxonomy): domain Bacteria; phylum Krumholzibacteriota; class Krumholzibacteriia; order LZORAL124-64-63; family LZORAL124-64-63; genus JACZKN01. Next base: position 471,931 of record CAWKEB010000003.1, read on the forward strand.
CCAAGGACTTCAAGTCCGACCAGGAAGTCCGCTGGTGCCCGGGCTGCGGCGACTACTCGGTCATCAACAGCGTGCAGGCCGTGCTCGCGGATATCGGCGTGGCCAAGGAGAACGTGGTGATGGTCTCGGGCATCGGCTGCTCCAGCCGCTTCCCGTACTACATGGACACCTACGGCTTCCACAGCATCCACGGCCGGGCCAACGCCATCGCCACGGGCGTGAAGGTGGCCAACCCGGATCTGCAGGTGTGGGTGATCACCGGTGACGGCGACGGCCTCTCCATCGGCGGCAACCACATGATCCATTCGCTGCGGCGCAACGTGGACCTGAAGATCATCCTCTTCAACAACCAGATCTACGGCCTGACCAAGGGGCAGTACTCGCCGACCTCGCCGCTGGGCCTGAAGACCAAGACCACGCCCTACGGCTCGGTCGACGCGCCCTTCAACCCGATGCAGCTGGCCCTGGGCGCCGGTGCCAGCTTCGTGGCCCGCACCATGGACGTGCAGCCCAAGCACCTGAAGGAGGTGCTGGGGGCGGCGGCGGCCCACAAGGGCTCGGCCTTCGTCGAGGTCTGGCAGAACTGCGTGATCTTCAACGACGGTGCCTTCAAGGGTTGGAGCGAGAAGGCCGTCCGCGACGAGCTGACGATCGCTCTCGAGGCCGGCAAGCCCATGATCTACGGCAAGGACCAGGACAAGGGCCTCAGGGCAGAGGGCTACGGGCTGAAGGTGGTGCCCGCGGCGGAAGCCTCGGTCTGGGATCCGACCCACAGCTCCCCGGTCGCGGCGTTCCAGATGTCGCAGCTGGACAACGAGCCGGACCTGCCGCGGCCCTTCGGCGTGCTGCGGTCGGTCGCGGCGCCGACCCTCGACGGCCTGGTCGCCGAGCAGGTCGCCGCGGTCACCGCCAAGCGGGGCCCCGGCAAGCTGAAGGACCTGCTCTACACGTCCGACTGCTGGACGGTGGAGTAGGCCCGAGGCGGATCGCGACGGATATGACGAAGGCGCCGCCCCTCCGGGAGCGGCGCCTTTCGTTTACCAACGGTAGACCGGCTACTTCAGCAGCATCACCTTCCTGGTGTCGCTGCCGGCGGCCGTCTCCAGCCGCACGTAGTACGACCCGCTGGGCACCGCGCGGCCGGCGTCGTCCCGACCCTGCCAGGTGACGTGGTGGAGGCCCTCGCCGCGCACGCCGTCGCTGAGCACCGCGATCCGGCGGCCGGTCACGTCGAACACGGACAGGCGCACGCTGCCGGCCGCGGCCAGGGTGAAGTGGATCTCGGTCTCGGGATTGAACGGGTTGGGACGGTTCGGCTGCAGGCCCGTGGCCAGCAGCGCCGCAGCCGGGAGTTCGACCGCGGCGGCCGGGCTGCGGGCGATCTCGGTGCCGCCCTGCACGATGGCGTAGCTGTAGGCGGCGGTCACGCCGCCGGCCAGCCCGTCCAGGTCGTCCACGTACACGAAGCCCTGGCCGGTCGGCTGCAGCAGCGACGACGTCAGCCGGGTCTCGCTGCCGCCGATCGCGCGGTAGACATGGCAGCCGTCGCTGCCGTCGCCGGGCAGCGGCCAGCGCAGCTCGACCCGGCCGCCGGCCAGGCTCAGCAGCGGCGTGGGTGCCTGGACGGCCAGGGGCCCGTCGGGATTGATCCAGGCCACGATCGGCTCGCCGCCCAGCGGCGTCATGACCGTCAGCTCGTACTGGTCGTTGTAGGCCCAGACCATCTGTCCGGGAATCGACGGGATCGAGGACGGTCCCAGCTGCAGCCAGTGGGGATAGAGGTCCAGGGGCATGAATTCGAGCTCCGCCAGGACGATCAGCGGCGCTTCGGGCAGCGGCGCGGCCAGGCCCACGACGAAATCGGGCGGCGTCAGGAAGTTGATGGCCTGCCCCCGCAGGTAGGTGCTGAGCAGGATCAGCTGGGGCTCGTGGCTGATCTTCAGCTCCCAGGCCCAGACGCCGTTGCCGAACGAGGTGCCGGACATGACCAGGTACGCCCGGATGGGGGAGAAGGTCGGCGCGTAGCCTATGGGTTCGTAGAAGTCCGTGCTGAACGAGATGCCGACCTCGTCCTCGCCGACGGTGCCGCCGCCGGTTACGCCCTCGCCGAGCAGGTTCACGCTGGAGCAGGCGTCGGGTCCCAGGTCCAGGACGCAGAGGTCGATCCCCAGGTCGGTGGGGTAGTAGGCCACGGTGATCCAGCCGAAGCCGCCGGGGGCGATGGTCGCGGGGAAGGTCGGGACGCTGAATTCGGGGCAGGTCAGCGCCGGCGCGAGGGCCAGCACCGTGTTGCCCGTGTTGTTGACGCGGAAGCTGCGGGAACTCTGGCCCAGGATGGGCACACGGCCGAAGTCGACCAGGTCGGTGGTGACGTCGCAGGCGGGGACGGGCTCCTGGGCCACGCCGGCCAGGGGCACATCGGGCGCGCCGCCGCCCAGGACCAGGGTGCCGCCATGATAGCCGCCGACGAACGGCGAGAACGCGATCGCCACCGTCAGGTTGGTGTTCGGATTCACCACGGGCCGCAGGTCGGCGGGCGCGACGATCGAGAACACGCCGGAGGCATCGACCAGCGCGAGGTCCAGCGCGGTGGGCAGTTGGCCGGTGTTGCGCACGGTCACGGTGCGCTGCACCGGGGCGCTGCCCACGCCCACGGCGCCGAAATCGAGCGCGGTCGGCGCGACGGTCCAGCCCACGGCGGGGGCCAGCCCGGTCCCGGTGATCACCAGCGGCGCGATCACGTCGTGCAGCGCCAGCTCGCAGGCGTACTCACCCGGAGCCGGGGGAGTGAAGCGGACGGTCAGGGGCACCAGGGTGCCCGCCGGCACGGTGAAATCGACGGCGCTGACGACGGTGAACGCGGTGCAGCCGGGCTCGGGCCGGACCTGCACCACGAGGGGGATATCCCCGGTGTTGACCACGCCGACCGTCCGGTCGAAGGACAGGGTCGCGGTCACGCCGCCGAAGAGCAGCGGGTTGGGACCGACGTGGCCCGCAAGCACCGGCTCCCGTCCGGCCCCGGTCAGGGGGATCGGCGGGCAGGAAGTGCCCAGGTCCAGGGCGCAGGCGAAGACGTCGATGTCGGTCGGCAGGAAGCCGACGACGATGGTCCGCTGCTGTCCCTGTCCCAGGGAGTAGGTGCCGCCGCCGCTGATGATGCGGAAGGTCCCGCAGTCACCCGCGAGCGTGGGCCTGACGGTGATCAGGCCGCCCCCGTCGTTGGCTACCGTCACGTTGCGCCGGACCTCGGTGCCGACGGCCTGGACGCCGAAGTCGACGGCTTCGGGCGTCACCGTGCAGATCGGCACATCGCGGTTGATCCAGGCCACTTCCGGCGCGCCGGTGACCGTGATCAAGGGGAGCATGATGTTGGGGTCGGCGAAGGTGATGCAGGCCATGGAGCCGGGAATGGAGGCGTGCACCGTCGGCCTGATGCTGAAGGTGATCGGTCCCGCCGCGGTGACCATGTACTGGACCGTGGCCAGCAGGATCGCGTCGGAATCGGGCAGGGGCTCGCCCATACCCACGGTGAACGAGGGCGGGTTTTCGAAGTTGATCGCCACGCCTTCGAGGTTCCAGCCCAGCAGGGTCACAGGTCCGTCGGTGGCGATGCGGCATTCCCAGCCGCCCAGCCCCGAGAAGGAGAGTTCGTGCAGCACCAGGTAGGCCTCGCCCATGAAGGGAAACGCGTCCCCCTGGTTGTCCTGCTGGGTGTAGGCGGGATCGAACCAGATGCCCAGGCTGTTGGGTGGATGGGCGGCAGCGGGCGTGACTGCGGCCAGGATCAGGCAGGCAATGGCGATGGCGACCCCGGACAGGGCCTGGTTGCGGCGCGTGCGCATGGCGGTCCCCCTTTTTCGCGGTCCGTGGCGGCAGGCGGGGTCGGACGAACCGCATCCTCGAATGGCAACTCTGAAAGCATGATATCATATCCAGGCTGGCGCCCGAGGCGGTTTCTGCGGCCGCGGGTGGGGCGGCATCACCCGATCGTCGTCAACCGCCTGGCCGGCAGGATCTTATCGGTTGCCAGCAACATCCCCACCCCGCAAACCTCGACCCCGCCGGCAACCGCCGCCCTCAGCAGCCGTCCATACGCCGGGTCGATGTCGTCGGCCGGCCCGACCGACTGCGCGTCCCCGCGCTGCACGCAGAAGACCAGCGCGGCCCGCTCGCCGGCGGCCACCACCTGCATCAGTTCCACCAGGTGCTTGCGTCCCCTGGCGGTGGGCGCGTCGGGGAAGCGCGCGTGGCCGCCGCGGACCAGGGACACGTTCTTGACCTCAACCCACACCCGTGCCCCCGGGGCCGGCTCGTACAGCAGGTCGATGCGCGAACCCTGGGTTCCGTAACGCACCTCGGGTCGCGGTGCGCCGGCGCGCTCAAGGCCCGGCACCAAGCCGGCGGCGATCGCCTCGGCGGCCAGAACGTTGGCCAGGGCCGTGTTGACCCCCACCAGGACCCCCGGCGCGATGCCCTCGCCGGTGGCGGCCGTGGTCTCGACCAGCTCCAGCGTCCAGGCCAGCTTGCGCCGCGGATCGTCCGCCGGGCTCAGCCAGACCGGGGCGTCCGGGGCCAGGGTGCCGGTCATGCGTCCGGTGTTGTTGGTGTGGGCGACCACGGTGCGGCCATCGTCCAGGCGCACGTGCACCAGGAAGCGCTTTTCGCGGCCCAGGAAGCGGCCGCGCAGCAGGGGGCGGGGGAACTGCAAGGCATCTCCTGCGTTGCCCGGCGGCGCGGGGCGGGTTATCGTGACAGGCGGCGGGCACGGCCATCCTGCACCGTCGACGACGGGTATGCCAGCCGGATCTGCGGCCGGGCGCCGACGGCTGGGCCCCGATGGCCGGATCCACAGGCCGGCGACGAAAGGCGAGCGCGACCATGAAACTCGGCGACTGGACCTTCCGGGCCGTCCATGACGGGCGCTTCAAGCTCGACGGCGGCGCCATGTTCGGCGTGGTGCCCAAGGTCTTCTGGCAGAAGCAGCATCCGGCCGACGAGCTCAACCGCATCGACCTGGACCTGCGCTGCCTGCTGGCCGACGCCTCCGGGGCCGCGGGCAGCCGGCGCATCCTGGTGGACACGGGCATGGGCGACCGCTGGGACGAGAAGAAGGTCGGCGTGTTCAGCCTGGTGCGCCGGCCCCACCAGCTGGTGGCCGAGCTGGCCGAGGAGGGCGTCACCCGCGAGTCGGTCACCGACGTCATCCTGACCCACCTGCATTTCGACCACGCCGGGGGCGCCGTGCGCGAGGTGGACGGACGCCTGGTGCCCACCTTCCCGGAGGCGCGCTACTGGGTGCAGCGCCGGCACTGGGAGTGGGCCGGTTCGCCCTCGGAGCGGGACCGGGCCAGCTTCCGCCCCGAGGACTTCGCCATCCTGCAGGCTGAGGGCCGCCTCGAGCTGGTGGACGGGGCCAAGGAGATCATCCCCGGGGTGCGGGTCACGCCCATCAGCGGCCACACGCCGGGACAGCAGATGGTGGAGTTCCACACCGGCGCCGGGGTGCTGGTCTTCTGCGCCGACCTGCTGCCGTACCTCAGCCAGGTGCACGTGCCCTGGATCATGGGCTACGACCTGAATCCCCTGCTGACCGTGACCGAGAAGAAGCAGTTCCTGACCCGCGCCGTGGAGGACGACTACGTCCTGGTCTTCGAGCACGACACCGTGCACGAGGCGGCCACCGTGCGTTTCGAGGACGGCCGCTTCGTGCCGGGCGACGTGTTCACCCTGGCCGAGGGCCGCCCCTAGAAAGCGATCGCAGCATGAAGAACGACGGACTGATCCCGGACCTCGGACGCGCGCCCCTGCCCGCGCGCAAGCCCGAATGGCTGCGCATGAAGCGCCAGGGCGGCAGCGAATACAACGAGGTCAAGCGCCTGCTGCGCACCGCCGAGCTCAACACCGTCTGCGAGAGCGCCAACTGCCCCAACCGGGGCGAGTGCTTCGGCAGCCGCACCGCCACCTTCCTGCTGATGGGCAACGTCTGCACTCGGCACTGCACGTTCTGCAACATCCCCGGCGGCAAGACGGGTCCCCTCGATGCGGACGAGCCGCGCCGGGTGGCCGAGACCGTGCGCACCCTGGGCCTGAAGTTCGCCGTCTGCACCGCGGTCAACCGCGACGACCTGCCCGACGGCGGGGCCGAGCACTTCGCCGCGACCATCCGGCAGATCCGCGCCCTGAACCCGGGTTGCGGGGTCGAGGTCCTGATCCCCGACTTCATGGGCGACGAGGCCGCGCTCGAGGTCGTGCTGCGCGAGCAGCCCGAAGTGCTGAACCACAACCTGGAGACCGTGCCCCGGCTGTACCCGATGCTGCGCACGGGCGCGGATTACCAGCGCTCGCTGCTGCTGCTGCGCCGCGCCCGCGCCTGGTCCGACACCCACGGCGGCGTGGTGCGGGTCAAGACCGGCATCATGCTGGGAGTGGGCGAGACCGGCGAGCAGGTGGTCGAGTTGATGCGCGACGCCGTGGCCCACGGCGTGCAGATCATGACCGTCGGCCAGTACCTGCAGCCCAGCCACCGCCACCACCCGGTGCGCCGCTTTGTGGAGCCGGCGGAGTTCGACCGCCTGGCCGCCATCGGCCGCGAACTGGGCATCGACTGGGTCGAGGCCGGCCCCCTGGTCCGCTCCAGCTACCACGCCCGCGAACAATCCGAGTCCCTGGCCCCGGGTGCGGCGCCGCCCGCCCCGTGAGCGGACCGCGGGCACCGCTGTTGTGGGCCGCCCTGGCCTGCGCGGTGCTCGTCGCCGCCGTCACCCTGGGTCTGCTGGGCCTGCATCGCGCCGCCGAACGCCGCCTGGACGAGGCCCTGGGCCAGCGCCTGCTGGCGGTGGCCAACGCCCTGGCCCTCAGCATCGACGCCGACCGCGTCCAGGACCTGGCGCTCGGCGGCGACAGCTGGGCCTGGGCGGACAGCCTGCAGCACCGCTGGCGACGCCTGGCCGAGGCCAGCGACCTGGCGGAGATCTCCCTGGTCAACCCCGAAGGCCGCCTGCTGCTGACCACGGCGGCCAACCTGCAGGTCGGCGCGACCAGCGACTACTGGTCCCTGGACGAGGCGGCGGTCGGGACGGTGTGCGTCGAGATGACGGCCGTCGCGCTGCCGACCAGCCGGGTCGGCGACATCTACCAGGCCGCGGCCCACGCGCCGGTGGTCAGCGACGATCCCGCCGTGGGTCCGGTCGTGCACGCCGTGGTCACGGTGCGCGGCAACCCGGATTTCTACGACGCGCTGGACGCGCTGCGCCGCGGCGCCGTGCTCACGCTGGCGATCGTGCTGGCGGTGCTGGGCCTGGTGGCGACGGTCCTGGTCGGCCTGGAGGCCTCGGTGCGGCGGGCCCGCGCCTCGCTGGTCGAGCAGGAGAGCCTGGCCGCCATGGGCCGCATGACCGCGGGCATCGCCCACGAGATCCGCAATCCGCTGGGCATCATCCGCGGTGCGGGGCAGCACCTGCAGCGGGTGCTGGGCGAGGCGGGCATCAGCGACGAGGTGGCCGGTTTCATCCCCGAGGAGGTGGACCGGCTCGACCGCATCCTGACCGGCTACCTGGCCTTCGGTCGGGACGCGGAGACCGTGCCCGAAGTGTTCGCTTTCGACGGCGCGCTGCGCCGCAGCGTGCAGCTGGTGACCAGTGAACTGCTGGCAAGCGGCGTGCAGGTCGAGCTGCCGCCCCAGGGTAACGCCTTGCAGGTCCGCGGCGATCCGCGCCGCCTGCAGCAGGTGGTGCTGAACCTGCTCCTGAACGCACGCGACGCCATGCCGCGGGGCGGCGCGATCTCCCTGGCCGTCGCGCCCGGGAACGCAGAGCTGACGCTCACGGTCAGCGACGAGGGCGAAGGCCTGGGCGCCGCGCCCGAGCAGTGCTTCGTGCCCTTCTGGACGACCAAGGAGAAAGGCGGCGGCCTGGGCCTGTCCCTGTCGCGCCGCATCGTCGAAGCCATGGGCGGCAGCCTCACCCTGGGCGACCGGACCGACCGGGCGGGAGCCGTGGCCGTGCTGCGGCTGCCGCTGGCGGTCGCCGCGGTGACCGCCGACACCGACAAGGAGTAGCGAATCGTGGCCAGGATCCTGGTGGTGGATGACGAGCAGAAGATGGTGACCCTGCTGGCCTCGGCCCTGCAGCACCGGGGGCACGTGGTGGTGGGCGTGCACACGGGCCAGGACGCCCTTGACCAGGTGGCCCGGGCGCCGTTCGACGTGGTGCTGACGGACCTGCGCATGGAACCGGTCGACGGCATGGCCGTGCTGGCGGAGGTGCGCCGGACCGCCCCCGAGACGGCGGTGGTCGTGCTGACCGCCTACGGCGCGGTGGAGACCGCCGTAGCCGCCCTGCAGGGGGGCGCCTACCAGTACCTGACCAAGCCCTTCAACTTCAACGAGGTCGCACACGTGGTGGAGCAGGCGGTGGCCGAGCGCACCCTGGCGGCGCAGAACCGGGCCCTCAAGCAGGCGGTGACCAGCCTCGGCGGCGGCCGCGTGCTGGTGGGCGAGTCCGAGCCCGCCCAGACCCTGCGCGAGATGATCATGCGGGTCGCCCCGGCCGAGGCCACGGTGCTGGTCCGCGGCGAGAGCGGCACCGGCAAGGAGATCACCGCGCGCGCCATCCACACCGCCAGCGGGCGCGGCGACGGACCCTTCATCGCCGTCAACTGCGCCGCGATCGCCGAGAGCCTGCTCGAGAGCGAGCTCTTCGGCTACCGCAAGGGCGCCTTCACCGGGGCGGACCGCGACCGCGAAGGCCTGTTCGAGGCCGCGCGCGGCGGCACGCTCTTCCTGGACGAGATCGGCGAGGCGGGCGCGGGGGTGCAGGCCAAGCTGCTGCGGGTGCTCGAGGAGAGGCGCATCAACCGCGTGGGCGATCCCATCGAGCGCGAGGTGGACGTGCGCATCATCGCCGCCACCAACCGTCCGCTGGAGGAGGCCATCGCCGCGCGGCACTTCCGCGAGGACCTGTACTTCCGGCTGCTGGTCTTTCCGCTGGATGTGCCGCCGCTGCGGGACCGGGCGTCGGACATCCCCCTGCTGGCCGAGCACTTCCTGGGGCAGTTCGGGCGCCGGGGGCAGGCCCTGCCCGCGACCACGCTCAAGCGCATGCACGCCTACGCCTGGCCGGGCAACGTCCGCGAGCTGCGCAACCTGATCGAACGGGCCCACATCCTGGCCGGCGAGGGCGCCATCCGCGACGAGCACGTGCTGCTGGATGCGGCCCGGCCGTCCCGCGGCGGCGGCGGCAATGCGTCGCCGGAGGACCTGAACCTGGACAACAACGCCCGCCTGCTGATCCGGGTGGCGCTCAAACGGGCCGGCGGCAACAAGAGCCTGGCGGCGCGGCTGCTGGGCATCACCCGGCGCACGCTGTATTCGCGCATGAAGTTGCTGGGCATGGACGAGGACGGTGCCTGAACGGGTTGCCGGGGGCTGTACCCTGGGGTACGGTCTTGCCGCCGCAGGGGCGGCTGCGGCCGCCAGGAGGTTGGCCGGCATGGTCTTGATGCAATGCAACTTATTGCTGGCAAGCAATATATATCGCCTGCGGCCCGCCTCCGGCGGTGGCACGGCACCTGCTGGGAATGAGTCGTTGGGCAGCAAGGGTGCAGCGGGCGGGGGGCAAGGATCGAAGCTATGAGCGTCAGGAACCACAACATCGGCAGACCGCGGGGCGGGCATCTGCAGGCCCTGTGCGCGGTCGTGCTCCTGGCGGCGTTTGCGCCGGCCGGCAGTGCCGCCCTGGCCCAGACGGGCGGACCGGGCTCCGACCTGGTCAACGACTACATCGCCCGCACCGACGAGCTGATCCTCTGGGCGCGGGACCTGATCACCGGGACCGACAGCGGCACCGCACGCACGGTGCTGCGCCAGGCTGAGGACCTCAATCGCCAGGCCACCCGCGAAATGGGGCACGGTCGCACCTCCCAGGCCGGCAACCTGGCCCGCCGCGCCCGCTCGGCCGTGTGGCACGCGGTCAAGCTGGGCCGCGAGGCCATGGGGCTGGAGGATCGCCTGCGCCTGCGGGCCGAACGGTTCATGGACCTGCACCAGCAGCTGAGCGAGCGGGCCCGCGACGCCGGCAACGAGGAAGCGATGAACCTGCTGCAGAACGCCGAAGGCCAGGCCCAGCGGGCGCGGGAGGCCCACCTGCAGGGCGACCTGCGCCTGGCCTGGCAGATGTTCGAGCGCGCCGAGGACCTGACGGCCCGGGCGGCCCGGCTGATCGCCGACACCGGCGACCCGGAGCGGCTGCGGGCGGAGATCGAGCGCACCGGCGAGCTGATCGAGCGGGCTCGCGAGGCTCAGCGCGGCAACGGGTCGCCCCAGGCGGTCCGGCAGCTGGGCGAGGCCGAGGAGGCCCTCGAGCAGGCCCGCGGCCACCTGGCCGAGGGCGAGCCCGGGCGGGCCCTGCAGCTGACCACCCTGGCCCGACGCCTGGCCCACGCCGCCTTCGACGAAAGCGCACCGCAGCCGGTGGCCGCGGCCCAGCGCCAGATCGACCGCTTCGACGAGCGGGTGGGCGCTCTCGGCGACCGGTTGGCCGACCAGGAGGACCGGCGCGGCCGGGACCTGCTGGAGCAGGCGGGCCGGCACCGCGAACGGGCCGGCACGGCCCTCTCCGCCGGCGATCCGGACACGGCGCTGCGCGAGATCCGCGCCGCCCACGACCTGCTGAACCAGGCCGAAACCATGCTGCGCTGAACGGAACCGTGAAACGAGCCCGCGCCATCCTTCTCTGCGGCGGCGGACCCCTGGTGTGGTCCGCTTTCGCGCTGATGGCCCACGCCGCCGCACCGGCGACCTGGCAGTGGGAGTTGGCCGGCGGCGTCGACGGCACGGTCCATACCTACGCCCTGGCGGTGGAAGACACCACCGAGACCATCAGCGAGTTCATGGTGCAGGCCGCCCTCGAGGGGCGCAGCGGCCGTGGCGCCAGGCGGCGCTGGTACCTGCGCGCCGGCGCCTCGACCGGCACCGAGCTGAACCGCGAACGCCTGGATGCCGAATACCGGACGGTCGGCGAGGACGGGCACACGCCGCTGCGCCTGACCGGCACCGTGGCCGCGCGGCAGTTCCAGCCGGGCACCGACTACACCTACTCGAGCGACAACTGGGAGGGGCGCCTGGACGGCAGGGTCCAGCCCCTGGCTTTCGACGCCGCGCTGCTGGAGCTGCGGGCCTGGGGCGGGCGCCACGACTACCGCGACCCCTCGACCCTCGAGGTCGACTGGCGGCAGGCCGGCCTGGGCGCGTACCTGCGCTCGCGCCGGCTGGCCGAGGGCTGGTGGTCGGCCGGGGTTACCGCCGTGCGCCGGGTCTACCCCGACACCGCGGCCATCGACCGCGACCAGCTGGCGGTGGAAATGGACTGGGACAGCGGCTCGCTCGAGGACGGCGGCCTGCGGCTGCACCACAAGACCGAGCGCCGCGTGATCGCCGACGAGACGGCGCGCCCCTCGGCCTGGTCCCACTGGACGGACCTGTCGCTGGCCGTGCCCGCCGGCGGCGGGCGGATGGTCGGCGACCTGCAGAGCGAAGTCTGGCAATACGACTACGAGAGCGAGACCTGGTTCGACTCCTGGCGCCTGGACGGCCTGCTGGGCTACCGCTGGGGCGACATCCTGGCCGCCGACTGGCTGGTGGGCCTGGCGGCCGAGCGCCTGGACGCAGGCGACAACCCCGACGGCTACCACCAGCTGGGACTGCGGGCGGGCGTCGAGTCCTACGGCCTGAAACTGGCCGGTTCCCTGACCGTCGAGTACGGGCGCCGCAGCTACGACAACGCGACCATCGAGCTCGCCGACGGCAGCGGCGACTCCCTGCCGTTCGCCCTCTATTCGGACTTCGGCTACTGGAAGATCTGGTTTGCCGGATCCTGGCGGATCGTCGATCCGCTCTCCCTCGAGGGTCTGGCCAGCTACGAGCCCGAGAGCCACACCGAACAGAGCGACGACTCGGCCCTGGGCTTCCTGACCCTGCGCCTGGTCTGGCGTCCCTGAGTCCTTAGCCCTTTCGCCGGACCGCGGGCGTTGTTATCATGCGCCGATCATCGTGCGCGCCGCAGACCCCGCAGCTTCCGGAGGACAGCGTGTCCGCTCTTGCCTTCGTCCGCAGCACCCTCCTGGATTCCCGCTCGCCGGCCTGCCTGTGGCGTCACCCGGTGATGGCCGGGCGCGTGCTGGCCGGCGCGGCCGAGAACGCGCTGCTGCCGCTGGGCGAGAAACTGGCCGGCCGGCGGCCGCGCGAATGCCCGGTCTGCCACTGGCAGGGGCACCGCTTCCGCAATTTCCTGTCGGCGGACGAGGTCATCCGTCACTGCATCTGCCCCAACTGCGGGTCGTTCGACCGCCACCGGCAGCTGGTGCTGGGGGTGCGCGCCGAGCTCAAGCGCCTGGGCGTCGTCTCGCCCGACGTGATGGTGGGCTTCTCCCTGTCGACGGCCATGCGCTATGTGGTGGAGCACGAGGGGCTGGCCCGCTGCTTCCGCAGCGACATCGACGCCCGCGAGCAGCGCTTCTCGCCCGACTTCACGGCCGACCTGCGCCAGGCTCCGCTGCGCGAGGGCTCGGTGGACTGGATCTTCTGCAGCCACGTGCTCGAGCACATCCCGGAACTGGACATGTGCGTGGACGAGATCCTGCGCATGCTGCGGCCAGGCGGGGCGGCCTGGATCCAGGTGCCCCTCGAGCCGGGCCTGGCCCACAGCCGCCGCATCCCCATCGACCAGCACCGGGCCCATGCCCATGCCTGGCAGTTCGCCCCGGATTTCCCCCACCTCATCGAGCGCCCCGGCTGGAGCGTGGTCGAGCAGGTGGCCTCCGACCAGCTGTCGGCCGCCGAGCTGCGCCGCCACTCCATCGATCCCCGGGAACGCTACTGGCTGGCCCGCAAGGCGCCCTGAGCCGGGTGGTCAAGATCCGCTCCTGACGGCCGATACCCGGGGGGATCGCCCCAACGGAAGGCCGCACCATGTCCTCGGCGGACGTCTTCGCGCAAATCGAGAAGATGGGCGAACTGCCCAGCCTGCCCCAGACCCTGCTGCAGATCCAGAAGGTGGCCAGCGACGACCGCTCCAGCGCCGAGGATCTGGCGGATTGCATCCTGCGCGACCAGTCGCTGACCATGCGGGTGCTGAAGGTCGTCAACAGCGTCATGTACCGCCGCAGCGACGACGAGGTGATCCGCACCGTGCACCGGGCGGTGATCCGCATCGGCTTCGAGACCGTGCGCAACCTCGCGCTCGGCCTTTCGGTCTTCGACATGATGAGCCGGCTGTCGCGCTCGCCGTCGCTGGTGGGGATCGCGCGGCACTCGCTGGTGACTGCGGGCCTGGCCCAGCTGCTGGCGGAGGCCTCGGGCAAGGTGGCCGCCGAGGAGGCCTTCGTGGCGGCGCTGGTCCACGACGTGGGCAAGGTGGTGCTGCTGGAATGCGTGCCGGCGGGGGTGGCGGCCGCGGGCGAAGCCGGCGCCGGGGAGGCCGGCCTGGCGGCCGAGCGCCAGCGCTTCGGCATCAGCCACGACCGGGCGGGGCGGCGCCTGGCCCAGCGCTGGAACCTGCCGACAGACCTGCAGAACCTGATCGGCGACCACCACGACGTGGATCCGCTGCACCCGCCGCGCGATCTGGATCCGGCCCTGGCGGTGCTGGCCTACGCCAACGCGCTGAGCCGTTGTGACGCCTCGCCCGCGGGCATCGCACGGGCGGCGCTGCTGCTGGGCAAGGCGGCCAAGGTGCTGGGCATCCCCGGCGCCCGGGCCGAGAACCTGCACAAGGCGGCGGGAGAACTGGTGCGCGACCTGGCCGAGGTGATCGGCCTGGACCTGGGCGACCTGCACCGCTACGGCTGCCTGGTCAACGCCGAGGGCGGTGTGGTGGTTGCGCCGCGGGGCATCGGACCCCTGGAGGTGGCCCGCCGCACGGCTCGGCAGCTGGAGCTGTACCAGGCGGTGGGCCAGGGGTTGGCCGCGGGCGGGGAGCCGGACGCGCTGCTGGCCCTGATCCTGCGGGGCGCGGTGGAGATCCTCGACTTCGAGCGCGTCGTGCTGCTGGCCGTGGATCGGGCCGGGCGACGGCTGCAGCCGTTGGCCAGTGCCGGGACCGGAGCTGCCGACCTGGCCGCGCGCCTGGACCTGCCCCTGGGCCGCGAGACCGGGGCCTTGGCCCTGGCCGTCCTGGAGCAGCGGGCCTTCCATGTGCCCATGGCCGCCAGCCTTGCCTACCAGGGCCTGGCCGGGACCGAGCTGCTGGCGGCGGCCGCATGCACCGGCTACGCCGTGGCGCCGGTGCGCACCACCGCCGGCGTGGTGGCGGTGCTCTATGGTGACGGCGGCCCGGCGGGCCAGGATGTGGTGGCCGAGCAGGCCAGCGAGCTGGCTGGTCTGGCCACCCAGGCCGGGTTGGTGCTGGGTGCGGCGAAACCTGTCGCAGTGCCGAACGCCTGAGCGCGGCGAACACAGTATCCCCGCCCACCAGGAACTCCCTGCCCCCTTGGGCCGGGCCTCCGCTTGCAGTATCATGGAAGCGCGCCTTCGCCCCGTCGGAGGCCGAGGGAGGCCCATGCCTGCAGCCGTCGCCAGCCAGGTCCAGCAGTGGTGGAGCACCGTCCAGGTGCACAGTGACGCCTGCCGCATCCGGCCGGAGCCCGAGACCGTCCACCAGCTGCGCACCCACCTGCGGCGCATCCGCGCCCTGACCGATGAGCTGCGCGACGATCTGCCCGAGCCCGCGCTGGGCCAGGTCCGCGCCACTCTGGGCGACATCACGCGGCGCACCGGGCGCCTGCGCGACCTGGACGTGCTGATCGCCGCCGAGGACGCCTGGATCGCGCTGCTGCCACCGGGGCTGGAGCCGGGCGGGCGCGAGGCCTGGGGGCATCTGCGACAAGAACGGCAGTGGTACCGGGAGCTGCTGGAAGGATATCTGGCCGGCGACCTCTACCGCGGCCAATGCCGCGTGCTCGACCGGCTGCTGCCGGAGTTGTTCACCGATCCCGACGGCCGCCTGGACGGACTGCTGGCCGCCCGCGTGCGCCGGGCCTGGCAGCGGGCGGCAGCGGATGCGGAACGGCTGGATCGCGACAGTCCGCCCCAAAAGTGGCACCGCCTGCGCAAGCGCATCAAGCGCCTGCGCTACGCCCTGGAGGTGCAGCCCGACAGCGGGGCCCGGCGCCGGCTGCTGGCGGCCCTGCGCCGGCTGCAGAACCGGCTGGGGAACTTCAACGACCGCGCCGTCCAGGTGGCCCTGCTGGTGCCCTTGGCCCGGGACGAGTGGTCGCCGGCGGCGCTGCAGGCCCTGGGCGCCTGGCGCGCCCTGCTGGTCCAGTGGCAACGGACCGAGGCGCGCCGACTGCCCGCGGCCCTGGCGCGGTTCGGCACCGCCGACCATGCGCGGCTGCTGGAAAAGGTCCTGGCCGCGGACCGGTAGGAGCGGTCGCCTTTCCGCTGCGCGCCCCACGTGCTATCTTTCCCGCTTCGTGACGAACGGTGCCGCGGCCCGACCGGGCCGTGCCGCCGGCGCAATGCCTCCAGCCGACGAGGAAAGGGCCATGGCCAAGATCACCAAGCGCTCCGAGGACTACAGCCGCTGGTACCAGGACGTCATCCAGGCGGCGGAGCTGGCCGAGAACAGCCCCGTGCGCGGCTGCATGGTCATCCGCCCCAACGGCTACGCCATCTGGGAGAACATCCAGGCCACGCTGGACAAGCGCTTCAAGGAGCTGGGCCACGTCAACGCCTACTTCCCGCTGCTGATCCCCAAGAGCTTCCTGGCCAAGGAGGCCCAGCACGTGGAGGGCTTCGCCAAGGAATGCGCCATCGTCACCCACCACCGGCTGAAGCAGGTCGAGATCAACGGCAAGGTCACCGTGGTGCCGGACCCGGACTCGAAGCTGGAGGAGGAGTACGTCATCCGTCCCACCAGCGAAACGGTGATCTGGGACCAGTACCGCAAGTGGATCCAGAGCTACCGCGACCTGCCGATCCTGATCAACCAGTGGGCCAACGTCATGCGCTGGGAGCTGCGAACGCGCATGTTCCTGCGGACCACCGAGTTCCTCTGGCAGGAGGGCCACACCGCCCACGCCACCGCCGAGGAGGGGCGCGCCGAGACCCTGCAGATGCTCGAGACCTACCGCTGGTTCGCCGAGGAGATCCTGGCCATGCCGGTCATCACCGGCGCCAAGACCGCCAACGAGCGCTTCGCCGGCGCGGTGGAGACCTACTCCATCGAGGCCATGATGCAGGACAACAAGGCCCTGCAGGCGGGCACCAGCCACGACCTGGGCCAGAACTTCGCCAAGGCCTTCGACGTCAAGTACCAGGACCGGGACGGCAAGGTCGAGCACGTCTGGGCCACCAGCTGGGGCATGTCGACGCGGGTCATCGGCGCGCTGATCATGGTCCACAGCGACGACGACGGCCTGGTGCTGCCGCCGCGCATCGCCGGCACCAAGGCCGTGATCGTGCCCATCTGGAAGAACGACGAGGAGATGGCGCAGGTCTGCGCCGCCGCCGACCAGCTGGCCGCGCAGCTGCGCCCGGTGGTGGGCCCGGTGCACGTGGACAAGCGCGACAACATGCGCCCGGGCTGGAAGTACGCCGAGTGGGAGGCCAAGGGCGTGCCCCTGCGGCTGGAGCTGGGGCCCCGCGACCTGGCCGGCCAGCAGGTGATGATGGCCGCCCGCCACGACCGCAGGAAGGAGCCGGCCGGCTTCGCGACCCTGGTCGAGACGGTGGTGGCCGAGCTGGCGCGCATCCAGCAGGATCTGTTCGACCGCGCCGTGCAGCGGCGCACCGAGAACACGCATCTCGTGGATTCGTGGGACGATTTCATCGACCTCTACACCAACCGCGGCGGCGGTTTCGCCCACGCCCACTGGTGCGGCGACGGGAACTGCGAGCAGCGGATCCAGGACGAGACCAAGGTCACCATCCGCAACCTGCCCACGGGCAGGGACGAGACGCCGGGGCGGTGCGTGAAGTGCGGCCAGGCCTCGGTGGGGCGGGTGCTGTTCGCGCAGTCGTACTAGGCGGCCGTACGACCTGGAGGGGAGCCGTGTTCAACTCGCTTTACCACCGCTTCGCTCCCAAGCGCCTGCCGTTGACACCCTGGGAGTACGAGCTCTCGGTCGACCACGGGGTCACTGACGAGGGCCTGCTCGACCATGTCGTTGACATGCTCGGGTCCCTGCACGGCTTCTGCATCGAATTCGGCGCCGGTGACGGAGAGCGATCCCTGGCCGTGCGGCACCTGATCGAGGATCGCGGATTCGGCGCCCTGTTGATCGAGGGCGATCCCGATCTGGCCGCCCGCATGCACCGCCGCCACGCGCACCGCGCCGACGTGAGCACCGTCGAGGCCCTGATCACCTGCGACAACATCGAACGGATATTCGACGACGCCGACGTGCCGGACCGCATCGACGTCCTGGTGATCGACATCGACGGCAACGACTACCACATCTGGCGAGCCATCGAACGCGTGCGCGCACAGGTGGTCTGCGTCGAATACAATGCCAGCTACCCGCCGCCGCGACGCTTCGTCATCGACTACGACGAGCGGTTCGTCTGGGCGGGGGACGACTACCACGGGGCTTCCCTGCAGAGCCTCGTGGATCTGGCCCGACAGAAGGGCTACGAACTGCTCCACTGCAAGGCCGGCGGCGACAACCTCTATTTCGTCGCTGCGGAACTGCTGCCGCGGTTCGGCATCGCGGACAACCGGCCGGCCGCCATGTACCAGGTGCCGCAGATGGGGCGCTGGAGCCGCCTGGCAGCGGGCAAGGGGCACCCGGCCTCGCCACGTACCACTCCGGCCTGGCGCCGGATGCTCTATCTGGTGCGCTACTATCTCGCTTACCCGTTGCGGCGTCTGGGGCGACGTCGATTCCGGGCCATCCTGGCGGAGAACAGGGCGAGGCATGCGGTAGAATGACCGGACTGGAGGTGGCGATGATAGCGTCGGCCGTCGTTCTGGTCTGGGCCCTGGCCGCCACTGCGGTGGTGGTCGCTCGGGCCTCCGATTGGCAGTTTCGCCTGGTCACCGACAGCGGCCTGCCCGCCACGCCCGGCCTGACCGTGGAGCTGCAGGCGCAGCCGGGAGCGGCGCCCTACGGGATGGGGGCCCTGGTTACCCTGCGCGACGGCGAGCGGGCGCGGACCCGGCCTGCGTGGCCGGTGGCCAGCCCCCGGAACGCCACCACGCTGCCGGTGCATTTCGGGCTCGGCAGGGCCGGCGGGACCCTCGAGGTGAGCGTGGACTGGCCAAGCGGAGTGCGCAGCGTCGTGCGGCCGGCTGCCGGCGCCGGCCGGGTCGCGGAAGGTGGAAGTTGACCGGAGGGTCGAATCGGAGTCCAATGACGCTGCGCAACGCACCTTGGTCCGGCTGAAAAGGTCCCTGAACGTGGAGGAACGAGATGAAGTCGATTGCCGCTTTCGCCTGCCTGCTGATCGTCGCCGCTGGTGCCACGGCCGGAGAGCTCCCCCACTGGGGCTATTCCGGCGCCAATGGCCCCGACACCTGGGCCACCTTGTGCACCGAATTCGGCGGCTGCACAGGCCACAACCAGTCGCCGATCAACCTGACCGGCTTCGTGGAGGCGGAACTGCCGCCGCTGGCGATCGCCTACCTGCCCGGCGGCTCGGAGATCCTGAACAACGGGCACGCCGTGCAGGTGAACTACGGTGCCGGCAGCACCCTCGTGGTCGACGGCATCACGTTCGCGCTCAAACAGTTCCATTTCCATTCGCCTAGCGAGAATCAGATCGACGGCAAGCCGTTCGCCCTGGAGATCCACTACGTGCACGCCGACGCCGACGGCAACCTGGCGGTCATCTCGGTCATGGTCAGTGAAGGCGCCGAGAATGCGGCCCTGGCCAAGCTGTGGGCGCAGATGCCCGCCAAGACCGGTGACAAGAACGCGCTGAAAGCCGCCTTCGATGGCACCGGCCTGCTGCCGAAGGACCGGGACTACTTCCGTTTCAACGGCTCGCTGACCACGCCCCCGTGCACCGAGGGCGTGCGCTGGCTGGTCATGAAGGCCCCGGTCAGCGCCTCGAAGGCCCAGGTCGCGGCCTTCACCGCCGTCATCGGCCATCCGAACAACCGACCGGTGCAGGCGACCAACGCCCGGTTGATCCTGAAGTAGTTCGGACCCGGCGTCCCGGCTGCAACACAAGAGCGAAGGCGCGTCCGCGGGGGCGCGCTTTCGCTTTGGCGGCACCCCCGGCCCGGGCCGGATCCTGGACTGGGCCTTTCGCCCGGGCCCTCCAGGGATTATCTTGCCGCCGATGGGACACACTGCGGCCGACCGGCTCCGGACCGGCGGTTCCGCGCGTTTTTGCCGCGGGCCGCGCCGTCGGGCCGGCCCCGCCTTTGGAGGAGTCAGGGTCATGCAGAACCCCTGGAACGACGCGGAAGTCATGGAGCGCTTCCGCCACAAGATCGGCCTGGCGGAGATGCTCAAGGGCGGCGTCATCATGGACGTCACCAACGCCGCGCAGGCGAAGATCGCCGAGGAGGCCGGCGCCGTGGCCGTGATGGCGCTGGAGCGCATCCCCTCGGACATCCGCAAGAACGGCGGCATCGCCCGCATGTCCAGTCCGGGCATGATCCGCGAGATCCAGCAGGCGGTGTCGATCCCGGTGATGGCCAAGGTCCGCATCGGCCACTTCGCCGAAGCGCAGATCCTGCAGGCCCTGGGCGTGGACTTCATCGACGAGTCCGAGGTGCTGACCCCCGCCGACAACGCCAACCACGTCTACAAGCACGATTTCAAGGTGCCCTTCGTCTGCGGCTGCCGCAACCTGGGCGAGGCCCTGCGCCGCATCGGCGAGGGTGCGGCCATGATGCGCACCAAGGGTGAGGCCGGCAGCGGCGACGTGGTCGAAGCCGTGACCCACATGCGCGAGGTGACCGAGGGCATCCGCCGCCTGCAGCTGATGCGCACCGATGAGCTGATGGCCGAGGCCAAGCGTCTGGGCGCGCCCTACCACATCGTGGTCGAGACCGCGGAGCTGGGCAAGCTGCCGGTGCCGAACTTCGCCGCCGGCGGCATAGCCACCCCGGCCGACGCCGCCCTGATGATGCAGCTGGGCGCCGAGACCGTCTTCGTCGGCAGCGGCATCTTCGCCAGCGAGGATCCCGCGCCGCGGGCCAAGGCCATCGTCGATGCGGTGGCCTACCACGACGACCCGGTCAAGCTGATGGAGGTCTCGATGGCCCTCGGCGAGGCCATGAAGGGCCGGGCGGTCAACCAGATGGCCGAGAACGAGAAGATGGCGGGCCGCGGCTGGTAGCCGGCCCCGGACTTTCGCGGGCCCGGGCGGCGTGCCGCTCGGGCCTGCCCATGGAGAGGCCATGACCGAGCCGGTGGGATTGCTGACCCTGCAGGGGGACTACGAGAAGCACCGCCAGGCGTTCGCCGCCCTCGGCCGCGAGACCCGGGGCGTGCGCCGCCCCGCGGAGCTGGGCGGCGTGTCCTGCCTGGTCATCCCCGGCGGCGAATCCACGACCCTGACCCGCCTGATCGACCGCGCCGGCCTGCGCGAGCCCCTGCGGGCGTTTGCCGCCGAGCGCCCGGTGCTGGGCACCTGCGCCGGCCTGATCATGCTGGCGACCCGGTTGGAGGGGGAAAACCCGACCGATTTCGGGGTCGAACCCCTGGGCCTGCTCGACTGCACGGTGCGGCGCAACGGCTACGGTCGGCAGATCGACTCGTTCACCGCCCCGGTGGGCCTGGCCGGTCTGGACGGGTCGGCGGCGGCCTTCGCGGCGGTCTTCATCCGGGCCCCGCGCATCGTGGCGGTCGGTCCGACCGCCGAAACGGTGATCAGCCACCGCGACGAACCCGTGGCCGTGCGCCAGGGCCGTCTGCTGGGCCTGACCTTCCATCCGGAGCTGACGGCCGACCTGCGTGTCCACCGGGCTTTCCTGGACCTGGCGGATTGATTCTTCGGGGTTCCACCGGACCCCGGCGTTCTGTATATTGTACGGGGCCAATGGACCGGGGCACGTCCCCATAGCCGAGGGATCACGACCATGCGCAGATTTCCGCAAGCACTCTTCGCCGTCCTCCTGCTGCCGCTGCTGGCGGCGCTGCCGACCGGCTGCGGCGACGACGACGCCGCTCCCCCGCCGCCCGCCTGCGGAATCGAGATCTACACGCCCGACCCCGGCGCCCACTTCGTTTCCAACAACGACGTGAACATCCGCTGGCAGGCTTCCGGCGGCGGCTCGGTCTCGGTGCTGCTCCTGAAGGCCAACGCCTTGGTCGACACCATCACCGCCAAGACCGAAAACGACGGCTACTACTGGTGGCCGGCCGGCACCATGGGCACCCAGTCCGGCGACGACTTCGCCCTGCGCGTGGCCTCCACCAGCAGCGCGGCCTGCGCCGACACCGTGCCCATCAGCCTGACCAACACCGTCGGCTGCGTACTGACGCTCACGGTCGACCCCGACACCACGCTGGTCGCGGGGCAGGATTTCCTGATCACCTGGACCGGCGAGAACACCTCCGGGCGCGTGGACCTCGAGCTGTGGGAAGGCAGCCTGGAGGAGGAGCTGGTCGCGGTCATCGCCCCCAACATCAACAACAGCGGCAGCTACCTGTGGCAGAACGTCGATTCCTACAACCTGGGCACGAGCGCCAGCTACTACCTGCGGATCGCCGACGCCGACCCCGATGTTTCCGGCTGCGACGACATGGCCGGCCCCATCGGCATCGTGGACACGGAGATCTGCTACATCGACGTGACGGCGCCGATCGACGGCCAGACCTTCGCCAACGGCGAGCAGATGGTCATCAACTTCGACTCGGTGAACTCGTCCGGCCTGGTCAACCTGCGGCTCTACGCGGGCGGCATGCTGGTGCCCGGAGGCTACATCGCCGACGGCGTGTCCGCCGCCGGAGGGACCTACACCTGGACCGTCAGCGATTTCGGCTTCACCGGGCCGAACACCCTCTACCGGATCGTCGTGATCGACGCGACCGACCAGTACTGCAGCGGCCGCAGCGCGTCGTTCACCATCCCGTAGCCGCGGCGCGGGCACCGTGCAGCGGCTCGAAATCAGGGTCCGGGGTCGGGTGCAGGGCGTGGCCTTCCGCGCCTTCGCCCGCACCCGCGCCCGACAGCTGGGCCTGATGGGCTGGGTGCGCAACGAGTCCGACGGTTCGGTGCGCCTGGTGGCCGAGGGGCCGGAGGAGGCGTTGCGCGCCCTGGCGGACTGGGCCGCCCGCGGTCCCGACCACGCCCGCGTCGACCGCTGCGAACTGGCCTGGGGCGAGGCCGCGGGGACCTTCAGCGAGTTCATCATCAAGGGGTGACACCGTGGACCGGACGCCGGGGCGGGACAGGCTGCTGGTGGCGGTGGACGTGGACGGCACGCTGCTGGACACGGAGTTCGACGACGTGCTGGGCGCGCGCGCCATCGCGGCCCTCGAAGCGGTCAGGGCGGCGGGCCACACCGTCGCCCTCTGCACCGGACGCAACCTGCCCTCGGTCACCAGCCTCCTCACGACCTCCGACTGGTTTCCCGAAGACCTGCCCCTGGTCCTCTTGAACGGCGCCCTGGTGCTGGGCGGCCGGCCGCGCCGGCAGCTGGCCTGCAGCGTGCTGGAGGGCCCGCTGGTGCACCGCCTGGTGGCGCTGTTTCGCGAGCACGGCACCGTACCCATGGTCTACGGCCTGGACAGCGACGGCGGCCTGCTGCGCCACGAATCGCGTCCGGTCAACGACGTGCTGGGGCGATACCTGGAGATGCGCCGGCGCAGCGTGGGGCAGATCGAGGCGGTGGACGACCTGCTGGCAGTGCCCTGGACCCGGGCATTGGAGGTCGGCACCATCGACCGCCGCGCACCGGTGGAGGCCCTGACCGCGGCCATCGAGCGGGAGCTGGGACGGTCGGTGCGGGTCATCAACACCCGCTCCCTGCTGGGCGAGGGCGCCTTCTGGTGGGCCGAGGCCTTCGACCGCGCGGCCGGCAAGGGTGCCGGCCTGGCGGTGCTGGCGGCCGAGGAGGGCATCCCCCTGGCCCGGGCCGTGGCCATCGGCGACAACTTCAACGACCTTGATATGTTCCTGGCCTGCGGCACGAGCGTGGCCATGGGCAACAGCCCCGACGAGGTGAAGGCCGCGGCCGACCACCTGGCCGGCGACGTGACCGCCGGCGGCGCGGCCGCCGTGCTGGAGGCCATCGCCGCGGGGGATTTCCCGCCGCCGGCGGCCCTGGAGCGCTGCAAGGAGCTGGAACCGTGAGCAAGTCCCGCCCCGACAAGGATCCTGGGCGCGTCCCGCGCACCTTCGCCGCCGGGCCGCCCGACGAGCCGGCCGCCGCGCCGGCCGAGCGCCCCGCGCCGGACCTGGCCCTGGACGAAGTCTCCATGCGCGACATGGGCTACGCCATGGTCGACCTGGTGGTGGAGTACCTCAAGGGCCTGGAGGGGCGCCGGGTGTACGGACCCCTCTCGCCGGCCGGGCTGGACGAGATGTTCACCGAGGCGTTGCCCGAGGAGGGCCTGCCGTTTGCCGAACTGGTGCAGGACTGCCGCACGCGGGTCTTCCCCAACACCATGGCCATCGGCAGCCGGCGCTACTTCGGCATGATGAACCCGGCCCCGCTGCCGGTGGCGATCTTCGCCGAGTCATTGGCCGCAGCCATGAACCAGAACGCGGCGTCCTGGCGGCACGCGCCCTCGGGCACGGCCATCGAGAAGCGGGTCATCCGCTGGCTGTGCGACCTGTTCGGGCTGCCCGAGAACAGCTTCGGCACGTTCACCGCCGGCGGCTCGATCGCCAACATCACCGGGCTGAAGCTGGCCATCAACCGCTCGCTGGGGCGGGACCTGTCCCAGGTCGAGAACCTCGACCCGCCGGGGCCGGATATGGCCAGGCTCACGTTCTACGTTTCCGGACAGGGGCATTACAGCTTCGACAAGGCGGTCGACCTGCTGGGCATCGGGCGCAGCCAGCTGCGCAAGCTGCCCCAGGACGAGCTCTACCGGGTGGACCTGGAGGCGCTGGCGGCTGCCCTGGCCGAGGACCAGGCGGCGGGGCTGAAGCCCTGCTGCATCATCGGCATCGCCGGCACCACCAACACCGGCAGCATCGACAAGCTGGACAAGTTGGCGGAACTGGCGCGGCTGCACGACTGTTGGTTCCACGTCGACGCCGCCTACGGCGGCGCCGTCGTGCTGTCGGAGATGTACGGGACCATGCTGCGGGGCATCGACCAGGCCGACTCGATCACCGTCGATCCCCACAAGTGGTTCTACATGCCGTTCGCGGCCGGCGGGATCCTGGTCAGGGACGGGGATTTCCTGCGCAAGAGCTTCCTGGTGCATCCGGAGTACTACATGGAGAAGGCCCTGGCCGAAGGGGCGCAGGTCCAGGAGAACGGGCAGGGCCACCGGGTGCTGCCGGACCACCGCGGCTTCCATCGGGGCGACAAGGTCAACTTCTTCCAGTACGGGATCCAGGGCAGCCGCCGGCTCAGCGCCCTGAAGCTGTGGCTGGCCTTCCGCATGGTGGGCCGCCGGCAGTACGCGGCCTGGGTGGAGAAGGATATCGAACTGGCCCGGATCATGGCCGCGCGCATGCGGCGGCATCCGGACTTCCGCATCCTCGGGCCCAACACCCTGGGGATCTGCAATTTCCGCTGGGAGCCGCGGGACGGGGCGGGCCGGCTGCGCTTCGACGACGAGACGAACGACGAGCTGAACCGCGAGCTGCAGGCCCGGGTCGAGCGCGAGGGCGACGCCTGGTTCAGCTTCACGGTGCTGACGGGCCGGGTGGCCCTGCGGGTCAACGTGGAGAACCGGCTGATGGAGCAGAGCGACATCGAACGCCTGGTGCAGGTGATCGGTCGCACGGCCGCCCGCATCCTGGCCGAACAACCCAACCGGGGCCGCTGAGCGGCGGCCCGCTGGAGGTAGCGCAGTGAAGAGGATCGTGCTTGCCGCCCTGACCGGCACCCTGCTGATCGCGGCCGTCGCCCTGGCCGCCCCGCGCGGCTCGGCCGACGTGGTCAAGGCCGCACCGGTGGTCCAGGTGGTCACCGCGACGCCGGGCGCCCGGGTCGAGTTCGCGATCGAGGTGGTGATCGCCCCCAGCTGGCACCTCTATGCCCACGGCGACACCAACTTCATCGGCGTGGACCTGGTGCCTGCCGAGGACTTCCCGCTGACGGAGTTCAAGGCCGCCTACCCCGAGGGTCACGAAGGCGTGTTCTTCGGCGAGAAGGTGCACATGCTCGAAGGCAGCAACGTGATCAAGGCCTCGGCCCTGGTGCCGGCCGGCCTCAAGGGCGAGCAGCCGCTGGAGCTGAGCCTGACGGTCCAGGCCTGCGACGACAAGACCTGCCTGGCACCGGCCTACCTGCCCCTGAAGCTGACCCTGAAGACGAAGTAGGGGTCGGCCGGTGAAGCTGTACGTGGGCAACCTGCCCGACGATCTGGACGACGACGGCCTGGCTGCCCTGTTCGCGCCCCACGGTGAGGTCGCGGCGGCCACGGTGATGCTGGACCCGGCGACCGGGGCCGCCCGCGGCTTCGGCTACGTGGAGATGGAGGACGACGGGGCCCGCCGGGCCATCGACGCCCTCGACGGCACGGACCTGGACGGGGTCAGGCTCCGGGTCAACGAATCGCGCGACCGCGGGCAGAAGGCTCCGCGCCGCCCCTGGTAACACCGCCGCCGGTGACGCGGCAACCGGAAGGACTGTGACCCATGCGCCCGCACCTGATCGTCCTGGCCCTGACCCTGCTGCCGGCGGCGGTGGTCACCGCCGGCGACTACGATGCCGCCAAGGCGGAGCAGCAGGTGCAGGCCATCCTCGCCGGCCTGGGCGACAAGCAGCTGCTGCCGGCCAACCAGGTCTTCACCGGGGTGACCATCTCGCCCACCTCGTCGGCCGAGCGCTACCTGCGCATCATGGACACGGCCTTCTCGCGCTCGCTGGGGGTCGACTGCGCCTATTGCCACGATCCGGCGGACTGGGCCAGCGACGCCAAGCACAAGTTCGAGACCACCCGCGCCATGTGGACCATGACCTACAAGATCAACCAGGACCAGCTGCGCAAGATCGAGGGCCTCGACAAGAAGGCCCGCGTCAATTGCACCACCTGCCACCGGGGCGAAATCACGCCTGCGGTCAGTCTGGACTGACGGGCGACGCGGCGGGCCGGCGCGCGAACGCGGCGTTGGCCGTCGTGGCCGCCTCCTGCAGCGCTCGCGCATCCTCCTCAGCGAGCTGCACCTCGCCGGTGGTCCGGGCGCAGAACCCGGCGGGCAGGGAAGTGGCCGCTTGCCCGGCGATCTGCTCGAACATGACCAGGGCCGCCAGGTAGCTGCCCAGCGCCGTGGGGTGCAATCCGTCCCGCTCGTAGAAGACGAAGTCCGGCCGCGTGGCCCAGGCCGCCCGCCAGGCCTCGCCCGCGGGCAGCAGCCAGCCGTCGGCGGCGGCGGCGGCCAGGGTGTAGGACTCGGTCACCGCCGGGAAGAGTTCGGGCTGGCTGTGCAGCGGCCACACCGAGAACAGGGCCACGACACCGCCCCGCGGCCGCACCGCGTCGGCGAAGAGACGGGCGTAGGCGGCCAGCGAGGCGCGGCCCTCGCCTGCCGACGGCCCCTGCTGCAGCACCACGATGTCCCACGGCTGCTCGAGCGCACGCTGCACCTGCGCCGCTCCCCAGTGATCCTGCAACCCCAGGTCCGGACCGGTGAACGAGGCGATGCGGTCGTAGGGCACCTGGGCCTCCGTCAGCAGCCAGGCCAGCAGTGCCGGCACGTCGTGCCAGTAGGTCAGGCTGTTGCCGATGAAGAGGATGCGGGGGCCCGGGTCCCGCGGAACCAGGTCGACGCCGCAGGCCGGGGCGGGCTGCAGGGGCGGGCCTTCGTCCGCGGCGCAGGCGGCCACGGCCAGCAGCAGGGTCAGGGCAAGGCCCAAGCGGGCATGAATGCTCACGGGGGATCCGCCTCCGGTGTCTGGACTGCCTCAAGCTAAGGAATGCGGTCGGTACAAGGCAATCGGGCGGGGCTCGCCTGCTGTGATCGCCGGCGTTCATTTTCTTGCCCGACGGCCGCGGCAGGGCCATTCTTGGGGTCAGCGAAAGGTGACTCATGCGCTTCGTCCTGCCAGCGATCCTGATCGCCGCACTCCTGCTGGCGGCGGCCTGCGCCGATGCCGCCACGATCACGCCGCAGGCGGATCTGCGCGTGCGCCAGGAGGTGCTGGACGGGGTCTACTACTTCGCGCCGGACCCCGACCGGGACTGGATCCGCGTGCGCACCCGGGGCGGCGGCAGCGTGCAGGCCGGCGCCCACACCCTCGATCTGCTGCTGGCCAACGAGCACCGGCGCTACCTGGACCCCGACGACGTGGACTTCGACTGGGGCGAGCTGATCGTCGACCGCGCGGCCTGGACCTGGCAGCCCCACGACGATCTGAGCCTGACCCTCGGTCGGCAGGACCTGATCTGGCCGGGCGGCTTCCTGATGCTGGAGCGCAGTCCCCTGGACGGCAGCCGCGCCATCTTCCAGGACGCGGTGCGCCTGCAGCTGGACGACGACGACGGCAGCACCGACCTGGCCTACATCCGCAACCCGAAGCGCGATCTGCACGTGCTGGCGGGCGACGAGCAGCGCCCCCTGAGCGACATGGACGAGACCGCCCTGGCCCTGCGGCGCAGCCAGGGCGACCTGGCCTGGTCCTTCATCGCCAAGAGCGAGAGCGATCCCGACGGCGCGCTGGCCGACCTGCTGACCCTGACCTTCGGCGTGCGCGGCAGCGGCAGCCTCGGCGAGACCGGCACCTGGGAGGCCGAGGTCGCCGTGCAGAACCAGCGCACCGACCAGGGCGAGGACCGGCCCGACGGCGTGAAGAACGCCCTGGCCGTCCAGGCCTTCGCCCGCGACCGGTTCCTGGGCGCAAGCACCCTCGAGCTGGGCGGGTTCTTCTACTCGGGCGACGACGGCGGCGGCGTGGGCGCCTTCCGCACCCCCTGGGGCCGCTGGCCCAAGTGGAGCGAGCTCTACATCTACACCCTGATCGGCGAGAGCACGCCGGGCCGGGTGACGGCGGCCGCCTGGGAGAATATCGCCGCGCCGCGGCTGCAGCTGCGCCGGCCGCTGGGCGGCCACCTGGACGGACGGCTGGGCCTGAACTGGCTGCTGGCGCCGGAGCCGGCCTGGCAGTCGCGGGGCCTGCTGACCCAGGCCGAAGTCACGGCCAAGCTGGGCCACGGCTTCAGCGGCCACCTGCTGTGGGAGATGCTCGTGCCCGGTGAGTTCCACGACGGCAGCAACGGCCTGGCGCCCTTGACCGACACCGTCCATTTCCTGCGCTGGCAAGTGGCCTGGTCCCTCTAGCTCCCCCGAAAGGCATGTGCATGGCTCCCTGGAACCTGCCCTGGTCGACGTTCGGTGCCTTCCTGGTGTTTGGCTGCTCGATCGTGCTGGCGGTCGTGTGGGCGCTGGTGGACAAGGCCCGCGACCGGGAGGACGGGCGATGACCGTCTACGTCCTGGTGCTGGTGGTCTACCTGGCGGTGCTGGCGGCAGTCGGCGTGGTGCTCAGCGGGCGCAGCCGCAGCGTCGGCGACTTCGCCATCGGCGGCCGGCAGGTGGGGCCCTGGGTGACGGCGCTGTCCTTCGTGGCGGCCTACTACTCGAGCGTGGTGATCATCGGCGGCGGCGCCTTCGGCTGGCGCTTCGGCCTGGCGACCCTGTGGGTGGGCGCGGGCAACGTGCTGATCGGCACCACCCTGGCCTGGATCGTGTTGGGGCGGCGGGTGCGCCGCTTCACCGGCAACCTCGACGCCATGACCCTGCCCGGCTTCTTCGGTGCACGCTACGGCTCGCCCCAGGCGCGCATCTTCTCGGCCGCGGTCACGGGCCTCTTCCTGGTGATCTACAACGTGTCGGTGCTCAAGGGCATGGCCAACGCCTTCGAGGTGCTGATGGACCTGCCCTACTGGGCGGGCGTGGTGATCAGCGGCACGGTGATCCTCTTCTACACCGCCGTGGGCGGCTACCTGGCCGTGGTCTGGACCTCGATGATCCAGGCCGTGGTGATGATCGTGGCCTTGGCCCTGCTGACCTTCATGTCCCTGCAGAAGGTGGGCGGGATGGGCGAACTGGTGAGCCGCCTGCAGGCGGTGGATCCGGGCCTCGTCTCCACGCCAGGGGTGTGGGGCTGGGCCGGCCTCGTGAGCTTCACCCTGATCGTCAGCCTGGGCACCTGGGGCATGCCCCAGCTGCTGGTGCGCTTCTACTCGATCCGCGACGACAAGATGCTGCGCATCGGCACGGTGATCGTGACGGTGGGGGCGTCGATCGCGCTCCTGCCCTACCTCAACGGCGCGGTGGCCCGGGTGCTGGTGCCGCAGCTGGACAGCGCCGACCTGGCGATCCCGGCCCTGACTCAGCTGGTGCTCAACGACTGGGGCGGGGCTCTGTTCCTGGCCGGGGTGGTGGCCGCGGGCATGAGCACGTTTGCCGGCGTGCTGATCATCATCGCCAGCTCGATGGTGCGGGACGTGTGGATCGAGGGGCTCGGCCGGGCGTTGGCCCCGGCGGCCGAGCTGCGGGCCAACCGCTTCACCAGTCTGGCCGTCGGCGTGGTCAGCCTGCTGATCGCCCTGCGCCCGCCGGCGCTGGTGCTGGTGCTGACCGCGTTCAGCTGGGCGGTGATCGCCTCGACCAACCTGTGGCCGCTGCTGTTCGGGGTGTACTGGCGGCGCACCAGCCCGGCCGCGACCCTGGCGAGCATGATCGCCGGCGTGACCGCGGCCCTGGTCTGGCAGGCGTGGCCGCGGGTCAGCTGGCTGCCGGCCCTGCCGGCGGGGCTGGCCGGGGTGCACGGCTTCGTGGTGGGCACGGGGGTGGCGCTGGTGGTCATCGTGGTCGGGACGTTGGCCGGCCGACCGGCGGCCGCCGCCTGCGTCGAGCGGGCCTGGGGGAGCGACCGGGGCTGATCCGGCCGGTGCCGGGGTGCCGGAGTCTGCCCGGGTGTCTTCGTTTGCCGTCAAGATATTGAAAATGATTATTCGTGACATTTGCGCAATGTATTTCGTGTATCCTCTTCCAACCGATGCCCCTTTCGACACTCCCTTCCCCTGAGGAGTCCGCCGTGAATCGCTTCGTCCTGTCGCTCTTGTTGGCCGCCATGGCCCTGGCTGCCGCTGCGGTGGCCGCCCCCGCTGATCCCGTGCTGTTCGCTCCGGTGCAGGACGGTCCCGTGGCTTCGGCCGAAGCGATCCTGCCCTGGGCCCCGGACCATCTGCTGGTGCAGTTCACGCCGGCCGCCATGGCGATGGCGCAGCTGGACCCGACCGGCAAGTCGTCGACGCGGACCACCGGCCTGCCGGGTGTGGACAAGGTCCTGGCCGGGCTGCCGGTCGCCGGCATCGTGCGGGCCATTGCGGGGCCGGCCGACAAGGCCGCCGCTGCCGACCTGGGCGTCGATCGCTGGTACCGCATCGACCTGACGGTCGAGGCGGACATTCCGGCGCTGGCGGCACTGCTGGCCGCCGAGCCCGACGTGCAGGAGGCCCTGCCCGACTGGCGGGCCTTCCCGACCGTGGTGCCGAACGATCCCGACTACGTGGACAACTGGGGTCACAACAACACCGCCCAGCTGCCCGGCCTGGACTGGGGCGGCACCTATGACCACACCCTGGCGACCACGGTGGGCACGGTGGGCTTCGACGCCAACGCCCCGCTGGCCTGGGACGGCACCCAGGGCTACGGCGATCCGGCGGTGGTGATCGCCATCCTGGACTCGGGGGTGGACACGGCCCACCCGGACCTGCGCCTGGTCCCGGGCTACGACTGGGGCGACAACGACAGCAACCCCATGGACAACAGCGCCCAGCCCGGGCACGGCACCGCCTGCGCCGGCGTGGCGGCGGCGATCGCCGGCAACGGCATCGGCGTGGCCGGCTCGGCCGGCGGCTGTTCGATCATGCCGGTGAAGGTGGCCGACAGCTCGGGCGCCATGTACTTCTCGGCCATCGCGAACGCCCTCTACTGGGCCGCCGACAACGGGGCCGACGTCATATCCATGAGCTTCGGCGCGGGGGTGGCCACGAACGTGACGGTCGATCCGGCCCTGCAGTACGCCTTCAACGCGGGCGTGACCCTGCTGGCGGCCAGCGGCAACGAGAACGCCTCGACCATCCACTACCCGGCCATCAACTTCTACGTGATCGCCGTGGGTGCGGCCT
This sequence comes from Candidatus Krumholzibacteriia bacterium, assembly GCA_963848505.1. Classification (GTDB taxonomy): domain Bacteria; phylum Krumholzibacteriota; class Krumholzibacteriia; order LZORAL124-64-63; family LZORAL124-64-63; genus JACZKN01. Next base: position 503,148 of record CAWKEB010000003.1, read on the forward strand.
CGCCCTGCGGCGACCGCAAGCGCAGCTCGAGCAGCGCCGCGGACCTGAATCCCGGCGTCAACGCCGATCCCAACAGCTACACCTGCGACGGCGAGCGCTGGTGGGGCTCGAACTACGGCGTCACCATCCCCAACGACCGACGCGCGGTGGACCTGATTGCGCCGACCATCCTGCCGACCACCGACATCTCCGGCTCCGGCGGCTACCGTCCCGGCAACTACGAGCCCTTCTTCAACGGCACTTCGTGCGCCACGCCCTATGTGGCCGGCGTGGCGGCCCTGATCAAGTCGAAGAACCCGACCTGGACACCGACCCAGGTGCGGACCCAGCTGCGCGACTCGGCCCAGGACGTGGTCAACGTCGAGTCGGGAGCGGGCTGGGACCGCTACACCGGCTACGGCATGGTCGATGCGGCGGCGGCCGTGGATGCGGGCGCGGGCCCGGTCGCGCCGGTGGCTTCGTTCACCGGCACCCCGACGACCGGCTGCGCGCCGCAGCTGGTGTCGTTCAACGACACCTCGACCGGCGACATCACGACCTGGAGCTGGACCTTCGGCGACGGCGGCACGGCCACCGCCCAGGACCCGACCCACACCTACACCATCGCCGGGGTCTACGACGTGACCCTGATCGTCAGCGGCGGCGCGGGGGCCGACACCCTCAGCAGCCTGGCCTACGTCACCATCGGCGACGGGCCGACGGCGGGCTTCACGGCCTCGGTCACCAGTGGAGGCCTGCCCCTGCTGGTGGAGTTCAGCGACACCTCCTCGGGTGCCACGGGCTGGGCCTGGGACTTCGGCGACGGCGGCAGCGACGGGTCGCAGGACCCGGTGCACACCTACACCTCCTACGGCACCTTCACGGTGCGGCAGATCGTCACCAACTCCTGCGGGGCCGACACGGTCCTGGCCGTGGACCTGATCAGCGTGCTGCCGCCGCCGCCGCCGGTGGCGGCCTTCGCCGGCGATCCGACCGCGGGCTGCGCGCCGCTCGTGGTGGGCTTCAGCGACGGCACGACCGGTGCGGTCAACACCTGGGCCTGGGACTTCGGCGACGGCGGCACGTCTGCCGTCCAGCATCCGTCCCACGAGTACACGACGCCCGGTGTCTACGACGTGACCCTGATCGCCAGCGGTGCCGGCGGCTCCGACACCCTGATGGTGGCGGCCTATGTCACCGTCGACGGGCCTCCGACCGCGGCCTTCAGCGCCGCCGATTCGAGCGGCCAGGCGCCGTTTGAGGTGACCTTCAGCGACGCTTCGACCGGGGCCGACAGCTGGGCCTGGGACTTCGGCGACGGCTTCACCTCCACCGCCCAGGATCCGGTCCACACCTACTCCGCCGACGGCACCTTCACGGTGGTGCTGATCGCGACCAACGCCTGCGGCAGCGACACCCTGACCGCCGTCGGCATGATCACGGTCGATCCGGTGCCGGTGCCGGTGGCTGCGTTCACGGCCGACCCGGCGGCGGGCTGCGCACCCCTGACGGTGGGCTTCACCGACCAGTCAGCCGGTGGGGTCGACGCCTGGCAGTGGGACTTCGGCGACGGCGGCAGCTCGGTCGACCAGCATCCCTCGCATGTCTACGCCCTGCCGGGCTCCTACGACGTGCGCCTGATCGTGGGCGCGGCGGGCGGGGTCGACACCCTGGTTGTGGCTTCGGCGGTGATGGTGGGGACCCCGGTGGTGGCGGCCTTCGCCGTCAGCGACACGTTGGGGGCGCCGCCGCTCGTCTCGACCTTCAGCGACCAGTCCACCGGCGGCGCGACCAGCTGGCTGTGGGACTTCGGCGACGGCGCGACTGCCACCCTGCAGAACCCGGAGCACTCCTACACGACCGAAGGACTGTTCACGGTGAGCCTGATCGTCAGCAACGGCTGCTCGGCCGACACGCTCACGGTGCCCGGCGCGGTGCTGGTCAGCTCCCTGTCCGGCGTCGACGGCCGTGTGCCCGCCGGCTTCGGCCTGGCCCAGAACTACCCCAACCCGTTCAACCCCTCCACGACGCTGGCCTTCGCCCTGACCAAGGCGGGTCCGGTGCGGCTGGAGATCTTCGACACGGCCGGGCGCCGGGTTGCGGTGCTGGTGAACGAGGAGCGCTCCGCCGGCCAGCACAGCGTGGTCTGGCAGCCGCGGGGGCTGGCTTCAGGCATGTACTTCGCGCGCTTTGCGGCCGAGGGGCAGCAGGACACGCGGAGACTCGTGCTCTTGAAGTAGCAGATCGCTGTACGCCTGGAAGCCCCCCGGAGAGCATGAAACTCGTTGCTTTCCGGGGGGTTGGCGCATATTATCACGGTTCAGAGCAGGTATGGGATGCAGGCGCCGTGCGCCTGCCAACCGGGGGGATGAGGCTGATGCTGAAGGAATTCAAGGATTTCGCGATGAAGGGCAATGTGGTGGACATGGCCGTCGGTATCATCATCGGCGCCGCGTTCGGCACCATCGTCAAGTCGCTGGTCGCGGACATCATCATGCCGCCGATCGGCATGCTGCTGGGCGGGGTCGACTTCTCCAACATCTTCGTGGTGCTCAAGGGCGGGGCGACCCCCGGCCCGTACGCCGCACTGGCCGACGCCCAGGCTGCCGGCGCGGTGACCATGAACATCGGCGTGTTCGTCAACACGGTGATCAGCTTCCTGATCGTGGCCTTCGCCGTGTTCATGGTGATCAAGGCCCTGAACAAGGCCAAGCGCGAGGAGCCCGCCAAGGCCCCCGCGGCGCCGACCACCAAGGAGTGCCCGCACTGCCTGTCGACGGTGCCCCTGAAGGCCGTCAAGTGCGCCCATTGCACCTCGAGCCTGGCCTGATCCTGAGGCCTGCGCAGCCTGACCGGCCCGGGGAGCCCCTCCCCGGGCCGGTTTTGCTTTCTAGCCATCGCGCCACTGGACGGCGGGGCGCCGGCGTCCTAAGCTCTGGCCCATGGTGACCATCAAAGACATCCGCGAAGCCGCCGGGCGCATCGCCGGCCGGGTCCACCGCACGCCGGTGCTGCATTCGGCGACGGTGGACGCAGCCGCCGGCTGCACCGTGCTGTTCAAGTGCGAGAACCTGCAGAAGGTGGGCGCCTTCAAGATGCGCGGCGCCACCAACGCCGTGTTCTCCCTGACCGACGCCGAGGCCGCCCGCGGCGTGGCCACCCACTCGTCGGGCAACCACGCCCAGGCCCTGGCCCTGGCCGCCCGCCTGCGCGGCATCGCTGCCCACGTGGTGATGCCCACCAGCGCGCCGGCGGTCAAGCGGGCCGCCGTGGCCGGCTACGGCGCGGTGATCTACGACTGTGAGCCTACCCTGGCCGCGCGCGAGAGCACCCTCGCGGAAGTGGTGGCCCGCACCGGCGCGGAGTTCGTCCACCCCTACAACGACGAGCGGATCATCGCCGGGCAGGGCACGGCGGCCTTGGAACTGCTGACCGATCATCCGGACCTGGAGATCGTGATGACGCCCGTGGGCGGGGGCGGGCTGCTCTCGGGCACGGCGATCGCGACCCGCGCGCTGGCACCGGGGGCGCAGGTGATCGCGGCCGAGCCGGCCGGGGCCGACGACGCGGCGCGCAGCCTGGCCGCCGGGCGCATCCTGCCCTCGGAGAATCCGCGCACGGTCTGCGACGGGCTGCTGACCTCCCTGGGCGAGAAGACCTTCGCCGTGATCCGCGAGCAGGTGGCCGCCATCTGGACCGTGGACGACCCGGCGGTCATCGCCGCCATGCGCCTGATCTGGGAGCGGATGAAGATCATTGTGGAGCCGTCGTCGGCCATCTGCCTGGCGGCGCTGCTGCAGCATCCGGACGAGGTGCGCGGCAAGCGGGTGGGCGTGATCCTCTCCGGCGGCAACGTCGACCTCGAGCGGCTGCCCTGGCTGAAGAATCCATGAAAGGACCCCACTTGAAACGCATCCTGGTGATGGCCCTGCTGTTGTTGGCCGGCGGCGCCCTGGCCCAGCCCGGTCCCTGCATCGCGCCTCAGAACAGCCAGTTCGACTTCTGGCTGGGCACCTGGGACGTCAGCACCGGCGGCAAGGTGGTCGGCCGCAACGTCGTGGCCAAGGTGCAGGGCGGCTGCACCGTCACGGAGAACTACCGCGCGGTCGGCGGGCCGTACGAGGGCGGCAGCTTCAACTGGTACGATCCGGCCGGCGACCGCTGGCACCAGGTCTGGGTCGACAACGGCGGCACGCGGCTGATGCTGCGCGGCGGCCTCAAGGACGGCAGCATGGTGCTGACGGGGGAGCGCACCCTGCAGGGCGCCGCGGTCAGCGACCGCATCACCTGGACGCCCAACCCGGACGGCAGCGTGCGCCAGCACTGGGAGCAGTCCAGGGACGGCGGCCTGGGCTGGGGCACGATCTTCGACGGGCTCTACACGAAGGTGGCGCCGTGAGCGAAGCCGCGCCTCACATCACCCGCATCCGCGTTCGCGGCTACCACCTGGATCTCTACGGCCACGTCAACAACGCGCGCTACCTGGAATTCCTGGAGGAGGCCCGCTGGGGCTACCTCGAGACGGGCCGCGGGCTTCCCTGGTGGCAGGAGCAGGGTCTGGGCTTCATCGTGGCGTCGATCTCCATCAACTACCGGCGGCCGGCGGGTCTGGGCATCGACCTGGAGGTCCGCACGCGCATGAGCCGCATCGGCGGGCGCAGCGCCATCATCCACCAGGACGTGGTCGACTCCGCGACGGGGCAGACGGTGGCCGACGCCGACGTGACGTTCGTGGTGGTGTCGCTGGCCACGGGGCGTCCGGTGGCGCTGGAGGGCGAACTGAAGACTGCCCTGGGCGGCGACGCGTCGTGAGACTCCCGGCGTCCTTCAACGCCATCGGGCCGGGCATCCTCTTCGCCGGGGCGGCCATCGGCGTCTCCCACCTGGTGCAGTCGACCCGCGCCGGCGCCGGCTGGGGCTTCGGCCTGCTCTGGGCCGTGGTGCTGGCCATGGTCTGCAAGTACCCGTTCATCGAGGCCGGCCACCGTTACACCGTGGCCACGGGCGAGAGCCTGCTGCAGGGCTACCTGCGCCTGGGCCGCTGGGCGCTGGGGCTGTTCATGGCCGTGGTCGCCGGCAGCGCCTTCATCACCATGGCGGCGGTCACGGTGGTCACGGCCGGCCTGGCCGGCGCCTTGTTGGGCCTCGATTGGACACTGACCCAGCTGAGCGCCGTGGTGCTGACGGTGGCGCTGATGATCTGCGCGGTGGGCCGCTACCGCCTGCTGGACCGGGTGATGAAGGTGATGGTGCTGGTGCTGGGCGTGTTCACCCTGGCTGCGGTCGTGGTGGCGCTGGTCCACGGGCCGGCGGGCGCGACCGATTACCGGGCGCCGGCGGTCTGGTCGGCCGCCGGCCTGACCTTCCTGCTGGCCTTGATGGGCTGGATGCCCACGCCGTTGGACGTGGCGGTCTGGCCGTCGCTGTGGATCCTCGAGAAGGCGCGCCAGGATCGCCGTCGGCCCACCATGGCCGAGGCGATGGTGGACTTCCACCTGGGTTATATCGTGACCGGCGTGCTGGCGGTGGCGTTCGTGACCCTGGGCGCGCTGGTGATGCACGGCACCGGGCGCGAGTTCTCGGCCTCGGGCGTCGAGTTCGGTCGCCAGCTGGTGGACATGTACGCCGAGACCCTGGGCCCCTGGAGCCGCTGGATCATCGGCGTGGTGGCCCTGATCACCATGTTCTCCACCACGCTGACGGTGCTTGACGGCTACGCGCGCACGTTGGCAGGTGGCTTCGGCCTGCTGGCCGGGATGGACGAGGAGATCAGGCGGCGCGCCTCGTTCTCGCTGATGCCGGTGGTGGCGGGCCTGGCCCTGGTGGTGATCGCCTTCTTCATGACCGGCATGCGCGCGCTGGTGGACGTGGCCACGGTGCTGGCGTTCCTGGCGGCGCCGCTGCTGGCCTGGCTCAACTACAGGGTGGTGCGCAGCGCGGCGATGCCGGTGGAGTTTCGGCCAGGGCGGGTGCTGACGGGGCTGACCTGGGCGGGGCTGGTGTTCCTGGTGGGATTCGGGTTGGTCTGGGTCTGGGTGCGGTGGGTGGGGTGAAGGGGCGGCAACGTCTGGCATCCGCGGCGAGCGCAGCGAGTCCGCTGCATGTCGGGGTCAGGCGGGTGGACTCTGCCGGGAGCGCCTGAGAAAACGACGATCTGCAAGGAGTGTCTTTTCCCTTGCGAGTTCGCGTGTGGTTCTCCTTACGACTGCTTTACCAGAAGTCTCTCGGCCCTGACGAGTAGTTCGAACGTAAGGCAGGCGAAGACCGCCCCCAATGCGCTTGCGAGGATGTCGAACGTGTCGAGCCGCCTGCTGGCACCCAGTACTCCGGTGAGTTCTTCGAGCGTCAGCAGGGTGAATGCGGCCAGGGCCGCCAGGTACACGAGCAGGCGGCCGAAGCGCGGTTTGAAGAGGCGCACAGGACCGACCGCACACAGGCTAACGAAGAACGCTGCCGCGAAATTCGGCAGGCTCCCGGTGACGGCGTGCGCCAGTGCGGAAGACCCGACGTGCGGCCGAAGCAAGAGTTTGTTGACCGTCACAACGCCCAGGAGGAGCGAGAACAGCAGCAGGTTGGTGCCCACAACCCGCAGCCTGTCGGTAGTGCTGATTGTCTGTGTGCTACTCAAGCGTCGGTCCCTCCAAAGGCGGACGCATGAACGAAACCAGGAAGAGCATGGCTGGGCACTGTACTGGCATCGCGGACTCTCTCGGCGCCTGCCTGACTACCGGTAGACCGCCTTCAAACCACCCCAACTCCACGGCTCAGCAGGCACCGCCCCGCACCCGCCCCCGACCGTCCGTTCGATGCGCGTGATCGTGTGGTAGTCCCCGCCCGGCATGGTGCAATAGGTGCGGGTGCCGTAGACGTCAACCACCGCGCCCAGCAGACCCTGGGCCGGCTCGCCGGCCAGATCGGCCAGGATCGACCCGTCCAGGTAGACCCACATGTCCTCGGTCCAGCAGTCGTCCATGCACGATTCGATCAGGTAGAGCAGGGTGCCGGAGCCGAAGGAATTCGGGTCGTAGGCGATGGTGCCGCGGGCCAGGGGCACGTCGTCGCAGGCCACCAGGGCGTAGCTGCGCATGTCCGCGTCGCAGTTGGCCAGCAGGGGTTCGACGCCGCCCTCGGCCCGGACCGCGTAGGGCGTGTAGCGGTAGGTGGCCGCGTCGCCCGGGGCCGGTAGGACGACGGTGGCCATGTATTCGAAATGGCCGCCGGGCATCGCCACCGGCTCGAACGGCAGCGGCATCTCCGGCAGGGTGACCGGTGGCCGGCAGACACCGATTGCCTCGCGCACCAGGACCAGCCCGGTGAATTCGCCGTCGAAGTCCGGGAAGTAGTAGCCGCCCACCGTGATCACGTGGTTGTTGCCGTCACAGTGCCCGTCGGCTAGGCCCTGCAGCGCCGCCGCGCCGGTCGCCCAGCCCAGCATCGCCAGCGCGGTCATGATCGCCATCGGCTTCCGCATCCCCGACCTCCAGCCCCAAGGTGATGGCCACAGCCTGAGGATAACAGAAAACCCCCCGGGGGAGTACCCCCGGGGGGCCCAAACGGGCGGGCCGGTCAGCCCTGGCGGCCGTGCATCAGCTGGTCGAAGGCCTCCCGCATCCCCTTCTGCAGGGCGGCCACGTCCTTGGCCGACCACTGGGCGGGCTCCTCGCGGATGAAGCTGGTCTTGTCGACCCGGTTGTCGAAGCGGCCCAGGGGCAGGTGGAACGCCTGGCCGTCCCGCTCGATGCGCACCGTGTCGGGCTTGTCCGACTGCTCCAGCAGCCAGGCCATGTCGTCGCAGCCGTAGTCGCCGTACATGACGGCCATGGGCACGCCGTGGTGCAGGATGCTGCCCGGATCGTTCGGGTCGGTGCGGGCGGTGTTCTTGCGCCGCGACTCCTCGGGCGTGACCCAGATGTAGAGGATGCTGGCCTGCTTGAGGATCGCCGGCGAAAGCTGGGCCACGCTGTGCTTGTAGCCGAAAGGCCGGGGCAACGGCAGGGGCGAGCCGTCGGCGCCACCGCGGGCGAACTCAATGACGACGGTCTTGCCCTCGAGCGTGTCGGGCACCTGGGCCACCTTGTCGTTCAGAAGGGTGCGGGCCTCGGCCTCGATGGGCGCGGCGATCTCCTTGCGCAGGGGCGCGGGCAGCTTGCCCAGGATCGCCTCGCCGCCGGCGCGGACGCGGGCCTGGTCGATGCGGTCGAACAGCCAGAGGGCCGCCGACGCGGGCGCCGGCTTGCGCTTGGCCAGGATGTCCTCGTAGTCCTCGTTCATCAGCTCGATCAGGGTCAGCCAGTCGACCGGGTTGCGGAACGGCAGCGCCGGCGAGATGAAGAACGCGCCCTCGTGGCCGCGCGAGGTCAGCTCGTCGCTGGCCCGGCGCATGATGTGCACGTAGGGGAAGTCGTCCAGCTGCACCGTGTGGCCGATGCCGAACTGCTCGTGGCACTGCTGGGGGGTGAGGCTGGCGAGATAGCGGCGGGCTTCGGATTTGCCGCTGGCGGGCAGGGCCAGCAGGAGCAGGACGTCGATATGCTTCGGCATGGGCGGTCCTTTCCGGGGATTCATGCGCAATTATCGCTTCGCAAGCCAAGTATTCGCTGTGGGGGGCAAAACGTCAAGTTCCGGCCCATCGGTGGCGGTCCGGACCGTTTCCGGTTTGATTCTGGACCATCGATGTCTGTCGATCACCGAGACGACGGGAGCGGTCCATGAAGCGGATTCTGCTGTTGACGATGACCCTGGCCCTGGGCGCGGCGGCCATAGCCCAGGCGGCCTTGGTCGAGAAGGTTGTGACCTACGACCAGGCCGGCACCACCCTGGAGGGCTTCCTGGTCTACGACGACGCCGTGGCCGGCCCCCGGCCGGGCGTGCTGATCGTCCATCAGTGGATGGGCCTGACCGACAACGAGCGCATGCGCGCGCGGATGCTGGCCGAGCTGGGCTACGTGGCCCTGGCCTGCGATGTCTACGGCCAGGGCGTGCGCCCGACCGACACCAAGGGGGCCTCGGCCGAGGCCGGCAAGTACTACGGCGACCGGGCGCTGTTCCGGGCACGCATCGCCGCGGGCCTGGCCCGCCTGCAGGCCGAACCGCTGGTGGACAAGGCCCGCATCGCGGCCATCGGCTACTGCTTCGGCGGCGGCGGCGTGCTCGAACTGGCCCGCAGCGGAGCCCAGCTGGCCGGCGTGGTCAGCTTCCACGGCAGCCTGGACACGCCCCTGCCGGCGACCGCGGACGCGGTCAAGGCCAAGGTGCTGGTCTGTCACGGCGCGGTCGATCCCTACGTGAAGCCCGAGGCCGTCGACGGCTTCCTGGCCGAGATGGAAGCCGCGGGTGTGGACTACCAGCTGATCATGTACGCTCATGCGGTGCACGCCTTCACCCAGAAGGCGGCCGGGGACGACCCGGCGCGGGGCGCGGCCTACAACGCCGCGGCGGACGCGCGGTCGTGGCAGCACATGCAGGATTTCTTCGCCGAGATCTTCCGCTAGGCGCATACGGTACCCAAAGAGAAGGGCGCGGCCTCGCGGTCGCGCCCTTCTTCGTTCGCACGGCCGTCTAAGCCCCCTTGAAGGCCCCCTTCATGAACTCCCGCCGCATGCGCGCGATGTTCTCGATGGAGATCTCCTTGGGGCAGACCGCCTCGCACTCGCCGTGGTTGGAGCAGTCGCCGAAGCCCTCGCCGTCCATCTGGGCCACCATGGCCAGGGCCCGACGGCCGCGCTCGGGCGCGCCCTGGGGCAGCCAGGACAGCTGGCTGATCTTGGCGCTGACGAACAACGATGCCGAGGCGTTGGGGCAGGCGGCGACGCAGGCCCCGCAGCCGATGCAGGAGGCCGCGTCCATGGCCTTGTCGGCCGCCGTCTTGGGCACCGGCACCGCGTTGCCGTCGGGGGCCGAGCCCACGTTGGCCGACACGTAGCCGCCCTTCTGCTGGATGCGGTCGAAGGCCGTGCGGTCGACCACCAGGTCCTTGATGATGGGGAAGGGCCCGGCGCGGAACGGCTCGACCGTGATGGTCTCGCCGTCCTTGAAGCTGCGCATGCGCACCTCGCAGGTGGTGGTCGCGGCGTGGGGCCCGTGGGCCGTGCCCTTGATCACCAGGCCGCAGGTGCCGCAGATGCCCTCGCGGCAGTCGCTGTCGAACTCGACCGCCTCCTGGCCCTTCTTCACCAGGTCCTCGTTCAGGATGTCGAGCATCTCGAGGAAGGACATCGCCGGCAGGACGTTCGGCACCGTGTAGTCGACGAACTGGCCCGACTTGGCGCCTCTGGCCTGCCGCCAGATCTTCAGGTGGATGGTCATCCCTTTGTCGCTCATGGCCAACCTTCCTCTATTTGTAGGACCGGGTCTTGAGTTCCACGTTCTCGAAGACCAGATCCTCTTTGTGCAGGACCGGTTCCTTGTTCTCGCCGGTGTACTCCCAGGCCGAGACGAAGCAGAAGTTGGCGTCGTCGCGCTTGGCTTCGCCCTCGGGGGTCTTGTGTTCGTCGCGGAAGTGGCCGCCGCAGCTCTCCTCGCGCATCAGGGCATCGCGGGCCATCAGTTCGCCCAGTTCGAGGTAGTCGCCCAGGCGGTTGGCCTGCTCCAGCTGCTTGTTCAGGTCGGCGTCGCTGCCGGTGAGCGCCAGGTCGTGCCAGAACTGCCCGCGCAGCTGGCCGATCGAGGCGATGGCCTCTTTCAGGCCGGCGGCGTTGCGGGCCATGCCCACCTTGTCCCACATGATGCGGCCCAGATCCCAGTGGATCTCGCGCACCGTGCGGCCGCCCTTGATGGCCAGCAGGCGCTGGTAGTGCTTGCTGACCTCGTCCTCGACGCCCTTGAAGGACTCGTGGTCGGTCGAGACCGGCTTGAGCTTGGCCCCGGCCAGGTAGCCCGCGACCACCCGCGGCACCACGAAGTAGCCGTCGGCCAGGCCCTGCATCAGGGCGCTGGCACCCAGGCGGTTGGCGCCGTGGTCGGAGAAGTTGGCCTCGCCGGCCACGAACAGCCCCTCGATGGTGCTCTGCAGGTTGTAGTCCACCCAGAGGCCGCCCATGGTGTAGTGCGGGGCGGGATAGATCATCATCGGCGTGTCGTAGGGATTGTCGCCGATGATCTCCTCGTACATGGAGAACAGGTTGCCGTAGCGGTCGGCCACCACGTCGCGGCCCAGCCGCTTGATGGCGTCGGCGAAGTCCAGGTACACCGAGTAGGGCGACATGTAGGCGCTCTTGCCGGCGTCGCACTCGACCTTGGCCGCCCGGGCCGCGATGTCGCGGGGCACCAGGTTGCCGAAGGCCGGGTAGCGGCGCTCCAGGTAGTAGTCGCGCTCGTTCTCGGGGATGTCCACCGGCCGGCGCTTCTCGCCGGGATTCTTGGGCACCCAGACCCGGCCGTCGTTGCGCAGGGACTCGCTCATCAGGCTGAGCTTGGACTGGTAGTCGCCCATGTGCGGCACCGCGGTCGGATGGATCTGGGTGTAGCAGGGGTTGCTGAACAGGGCGCCCCGCCGGTGGGCCCGCCAGATGGCCGTGGCGTTGCAGTTGACGGCGTTGGTCGAGAGGTAGAAGACCGGGCTGTAGCCGCCCGTCGCCAGGACCACCGCGTCGGCGGCGTAGCGCTTCATCTGGCCGGTGTTGAGGTCGCGGGCGATGATGCCGCGGGCGCGGCCGTCCACGACCACCAGGTCCAGCATCTCATGGCGCGGGAACATCTTCACCGTGCCGGCCTCGATCTGGCGCGAGAGGGCGCTGTACACCCCCAGCAGCAGCTGCTGGCCGGTCTGGCCACGGGCGTAGAAGGTGCGGCTGACCTGCACGCCGCCAAACGAGCGGTTGGCCAGGGTGCCGCCGTACTCGCGGGCAAACGGCACGCCCATGGCCACCGACTGGTCGATGATCGCCGTCGAGAGCTGGGCCAGGCGGTAGACGTTGGCTTCCCTGGAACGATAGTCCCCGCCCTTGATGGTGTCGTAGAACAGGCGGTAGGTGCTGTCGCTGTCGTTCTGGTAGTTCTTGGAGGCGTTGATCCCGCCCTGGGCCGCCACCGAGTGGGCGCGCCGCGGCGTGTCCTGGATGCAGAAGTTCAGCACGTTGTAGCCGAGCTCGCCCAGGGTGGCGGCGGCGCCGCCGCCCGCCAGGCCGGTGCCCACGACGATCACCGACAGCTTGCGCCGGTTGCCGCCGGGGGCGACCAGGGGGCTGTCCATCTCGTGCTTGTCCCACTTGTCGGCCAGCGGGCCGCCGGGGATCTTGGCGTCGAGGATCCTGTTCGTGCTCATCCTAGTGACCTCCGGGCAGGTGCTGGGCGGCGCCTTGGGCCGCGCCCGTGACCGCGCTGGGATCGTCCGCCAGATGCATGTAGATGGGGAGCGCGATGAAGCCGACCGCCAGCACGATCGCCACCACCTTGGCGGCGTTGACCAGCAGGGGCAGGTACTTGTCGTTGGTCCAGCCCAGGGACTGGAAGGCGCTCCAGAAGCCGTGGCGCAGGTGCAGCCCGACCAGGACCATCGCGACCACCGTGAAGACGGTGAAGCCGATGCCGGCGTAGACCGAGTCGACGGCCTTGTACAGGTCCTTGACCCCGTGCTCGTCCAGCGGATGCGGGGCGCCGCCATTGAACTTGAACAGGAAGATGTGGGCGATCACGAAGACGATGATGACCGCGCCCGAGTAGATCATGGTCTTCGAGGCCAGGGTCTTGCGGCTCTTGCCGCCGGCGTCCCGGCTCTCCTTGTAGCCCGTCTCGCGCGCCTTGCGCTTGTCCATCCAGGCCACCGTCACGGCGCTGACCATGTGGAAGACGAAGATGAAGAAGATGAAGAACTCGAAGACGTAGATCAGCCAGCCGTGGACGGCTGATTCCAGGAAGTGGGCGTACGAGTTGAAGGCGTGGGGGCCGATGAAGAGGGTGAGATTGCCCAGCAGATGCACGATGACGAACCCGATCAGGGCGAATCCCGTGATGCCGGTGATCACCTTCTTGCCGACCGAAGACCAGGCGATCGCGCCGAAGGAATCCATGAATTCAACGCTCCCGGGTGGTGAGTCGGAGCAGGAATTGCGAACGTGCGAAATTAAAACATAATCGGCCGCAGAGGACAGCACAAAAAATGCCTGCGGGCCCGTAAAACCATACGGGATCAGTACATGTTACGGTTCAGCGCCAATTCGGCGCAGCAGGGCCCTCAGCAGCCGCAAAGCGGGATCCAGGAGGGAATCGGGAAAATCATAGGCTTCGGCGTGCAGGGGCGGCTGCCGGCGCCCGGCGCCCAGGCCGAACATGGCGCCCTTGCCCAGGGCGGCCAGGGTGCCGAAGTCCTCGGACCAGCGGAAGGGACTTTCGTCCGGCGCGTCGACGGCCAGGCCCGCCTCGGCGGCGGCGGCCTCGACGTGGGCAGCGGCCGCCTGGTCGTTCCAGGTGACGGGAAACTCCTCGGACCAGGCGAGGGCGCAGCCCAGGCCGTGGGCGGCGGCGAGCTTCTGCGCGAGGGCCTCGGCCTCGTCCTTGAGGCGGACCAGCACCGCGTCGTCGGCCGCGCGCAGGGTGGCCAGCACCTCGGCCTCGCCGGGCGTGGTGCCGAAGCGGGGCGCGCCCAGGCGCGCGTGCACCACCGTCACCAGGCACAGCTGGTCGCGCTGCTCGAAGGCGATGGGCAGGCAGGCCAGGCCGGTGACCAGCTCGGCCATGGCGCGGTCCGGACTCCGACCCTGCTCGGGGTAGGCGGCGTGGCTGGTGGCGCCCTTGAGGCGCACGGTCAGGCCGGCGCTGCCCGCGCAGAAGGCGCCCGCGCGCACCAGCACCCGGCCGCGGGCGTAGCCGGGCAGATTGTGCAGGGCGAAGAGCCAGTCCGGCCTGAGGGCCAGGAAGCGCGGCTCGGCAGCCACGCGCGCGGCGCCTGCGCCGGTCTCCTCCGCAGGCTGGAAGAGCAGCACCACCCGGCCCCGCTGCGGCGGCACCGCGGCCAGCTCGCGGGCCATCCCCAGCAGGATCGCCATGTGGCCGTCGTGGCCGCACTTGTGGGCGCAGCCGGGGGTGAGCGAGGCGTGGGCCAGGTCGATGGTCTCGGCGATGGGCAGCGCGTCCAGTTCGGCGCGCAGGACCACGGTCGGACCCTGGGCGCCGCCGGGCGCGGCGAAGACCGCGGCCAGCCCGTGGCCGCCCAGGCCGGTCAGCAGCTCGGTCGGTGCGCAGGCGCGCAGCTCGTCCGCCACCAGCGCCGCGGTCGCGGCCTCGGCGCCCGAGGGCTCGGCCAGGGTGTGGAGCCGGTGCCGGAGGTCGGCCAATCCGCTCACGGCTGCGCGATCCTGGCCACCAGGCGCTCGGCCAGGAGCTGGCCGCGTTCGGCGTCGTGGTCGCTGATGCAGCCGGCCACCGTCAGGTCCAGGTCCGGCAGGTGGAAGGCGAAGGTGTTCCAGAAACCGGTGTGGCCCCAGGCCTCATGGCCGGCCAGCTCGGCGTGGATCAGCCCCAGGCGGTAGCCGGGCGTGCCGCGGTTCATCATCGCCTCCAGGGAGGCGGTCTCGTGCAGCACCTTGCCGGACAGCAGCAGGCGCAGGAACGACGCCAGGTCCCGCGCGTCGCTGACCAGCCCGCCGCCGCCGTAGAGATCGAGGCTGGGATGCCAGTCGAAGGTGTCGGCCTCGCCGTAATACTGGTGCAGGCGCGGACCGGCCCCGGGCGGCACGGGCTCCATCAGCTCCCACCAGGTGGCGCCCAGGCCCAGGGCCTCGTAGTCCAGCAAGTGATGCACCACGGTGCCCAGGTTCTCGCCGGTGGCGCGCTCGATGATGCCGCCCAGCAGCACGTAACCCGTGTCCGAGTAGCGGAAGGTGTCGCCGGGCGCCGCCACCGGGTCGCCCCAGGCCACGCACAGGGCCACCTGCTCGGCGGCTGCCCACACCCGCTGGGGGTCGGCCAGGACGGCCTCCACGTACCGGGGATCGGCCGGATGCTCGAACAGGCCGGCGCTGTGGCTGAGCACCTGGGCGATGGTGATGGCGTCGAGGTCGTAGCCGTCGCTGGCCAGCAGCGCCGCGCGCACCGGGTCCAGATGCAGGCGCAGGGGATCGTCCAGGTCCAGAAGGCGGGTCTCGGCCAGGCGCAGCACCGCGGCCGCCACGTAGGTCTTGGTGTTGCTGGCGGTGCGGAAGGTGTGGGCCGCGGTCAGGGGCGTGGCGTCCTCGCGGCTGACGCTGCCCAGCACGAAGGTGCTGTCCAGACCGGCCGGCGGGCAGATCACGTGCACGATCAGGCCGGGGGCCGACGGGTTGGCGGCGTGGTACGCCGCCAGCGTGTCCTGCAGGTCGGCGGCCAGGTCGCCGCCGCGGACGGGGCCGACCAACGCACAGATCAGCAGCAGACTGGGCAGGATGCGCAGGCGCATGGGGGCTCCCGTCGATCTAGTTGCGCAGCTTGAACGTCACCGGCATCATCACCCAGACTTCGACCGGCTTCTGGTCGATCAGCGCCGGCCGGAACACCGCGGTGCGGGCGCAGGCGTCGGCGGCATCCTTCAGGGCCGCGGGTCCGTCGACGTGGATCACGTCCTTGACCTTGCCGTCCTTGCCCACCAGCACCCGCACCAGCACGGTACCCTCGATGCCCGCCTGCTGGGCCACCGGCGGGTAGACCGGCGCAGCGATGCTGACGCGCACCGGCTCCTCGTCCACGGCGATGAAGTCGTCGGGCGAGGGCGAGGTGTCGATGTCCACGTCGATCACCAGCGAATCGCCTTCGCCGTCGCCGAAGCCCAGATCCTGCATGGTGATGGGGGCCAGGGCCTCGGCCATCTCGGTGACCGTGGCGATGGTCTTGACGGTGGCCTTCTCGTCGGCCACCGGCTCGGGCACGGCGATCGCCGGCGGCGGCGCCTCGATCTTGGCCACGGCTTCGGCCACGTTCAGCTGCGGCGCCGTCGGCCGCGCGATGGACGGAGGCACGCCCAGATCGGTGTAGCGCACGATCTTCACCTGGCGCATGACCGGCGCATGTTCGGCCTCGCGCTGGGACCACCAGCTCCAGGCGCCGAACGCGGCCAGCACCAGCAGCAGGGCCGTGCCGTTGGCCCAGGTCAGCCACTTCGCCGACTCGCGGCGCAGGGGGTGGGCCTCGCCGGTGACCGGCAGCTGGGGGGCAGACTCCAGGGAGAACGCCCAGGGGATGGGGCGGACACCGCCGGCGCTTTCGGCGTGGCCGCGGCTCATCGCAGCTGCTCCAGGGCTTGCACGTCGGCATCCTTCATGGGGATCAGGCTGAAGCGCTCCATGTGCGCCTCCTCCAGCAGGTCCATCATGTCGACCATCGGTTCGTAGCGGGCCTCGCGGTGGATCTTGACCAGGATGATCAGGTCCGGGTTGGCCAGCGGCGTTGACGGTGAACGACTGAGCGCCAGGTCCTCCCAGGTCGACGGGCTCCGGATCGCGCCTTGCCGATCCTGGCGAACATGGTCTCGTCCCGGTCGACGTACACGGTCATGACGTTGGACTCGGGCACTTCGACCTTGGCGCCGGGCTCGGGCATGTTGACCTCCATGGCCAGCGGCCGCCGGAACACGGTCGTCACCATGAAGAAGATCAGCAGCAGGAACGCCACGTCCACCATGGGCGTCATGTCGATGCGCACGCCCACGCGCTGCTTCTTGGCCCGCCCCAGGGGGCCCTTGCCCGGCTGGCCGGACTTGCCGCTTTCGGCGACGGCTGCTTCGGACATCGGTCGGCTCCTCTAGCCCTCGGCGGGCGCCGGATCGCGCTTCAGGTCGGTCATCAGGTTGAAGCGCAGGGTCTTGGACTCGGCCAGGGCGTCCATCAGGTCGGCCATGGCGCCGAACGAGGCGTCACGTCGCCCTTGACCACCACCACCGCGCCGGGATTGCGGCCGCGCCAGCTGACGATGGCGTCGAGCACGTTGTCCGGCGCCAGCTCCTGCAGGTCGAGGCCCGATCTCGCTGGAGATGAACATCTGCCCGGTGCGGTTGACGGTCAGGATGATGGTGCCGGTCTCGGGCACGTGGATCTCCGAACTGGACAGCGGCAGGTCGACGGCCACCTGCTCGGGCGGCTTGAACTGGGTGGTGGACATGAAGAAGATCAGCAGCAGGAACGCCACGTCCACCATGGGCGTCATGTCGATGCGGACGCGGTTGCGGCGCGTCACGGCTTACGACGCCTCCTTGTGCTCCAGCAGCTTGAGGATCTCGTAGGACGTCTCCTCGACCCCGTTGTTGAAGTCGTCGACCTTGGTCGTGAAGTAGTTGTAGAGCGACGGTGGCGATGATGGCCGTGGTCAGGCCCAGCGCCGTGTTGACCAGGGCCTCGCTGATGCCCAGGGCCAGCTGCGTCGCGTCGGGGGCGCCGGCGCGGCGACATGGCGTGGAACGAGCGGATCATGCCGATGGTGGTGCCCAGCAGGCCGAGCATGGTGGCGATCGAGGCGATGGTCGACAACGAGGTGAGGTTGCGCTCCAGGTTCGGGCTCTCCAGGGCGTTGGCCTCCTGCAGCGCGCGGCGCGTCTCCTCCAGCGGATCCTTGCTGGAGTTGGCCTTGCCCGCGTGCAGGCGGTAGGCCTCGAGCCCCGCGCCGATCACGTTGGCCAGGCTGCCGCCCTGCTGTCTTGCAGGCGGCCACGGCCGCACCCAGGTCGCCGCCGTGCACGGTCTGCTTGAGGTTCTTGACGAAGCCGGGCAGGCTGCCCCGGCCGCCGACCCGCCACAGCACGATGAAGCGTTCGATGGCGAAGGTCATGGTCAGGAAGAAGAAGGTCAGCCCGACCACCAGCAGGGGCCCCCCCTGGCGGACGTACTCGGGCGAGTTCTTCCAGATGAACCATGACGCGATGACCGAGACCACGGTGATGGGAACGATGACGTAGGTCTTCATTTCGGCTGGTCTTCCTTTCCGGCGCTGGTCGCCTTGTTCAGGAGCTCGCTGCCCGCTCTTGAGCAGGGGATTGTTCGGGTCGATGGATCGGGCCCGGTCGAAGGCCCGCGCGGCGCCGTCCAGGTCGCCCTGGCCGAGACGGGCGCTGCCCAGTCCGGCCCAGCCGTCGGCGTTGTCGTCCTCGGCCGCGGTGGCGGCGGCGTAGGCCTCGGCCGCGCCGGCGTAGTCGGCCCGCCGCAGCCGGCAGATAGCCGAGCCCGCGCAGCGCCTTGGCGTTGCCGGGTTCCTGCTCCTGCACCCGCTGGTACTCGGCCTCGGCTGCGGCCAGGCGGCCGTCGGCGGCCAGGGCCTGGGCCAGCAGCAGCCGCGCCGCCACCAGGCTGCCGTCGATGGCCACGGCCCGGGCGAAGTCCGCCGCCGCGGCCGCAGTGTCGCCCAGCTGGTAGTGGGCGACGCCCAGGTTCAGGGGATAGACGGCCTCGCCGGGCGCCAACTCGGCCGCCCGCGCGAACGGCGCGACCGCGTCGGCCGGTCGGCCGGCGCGCAGGGCGAGCATGCCCTGCCGGTAGTGGATCTGCGCCTGGTCGGGGGCCAGGGCGGCCGCGCGCTCCAGGCTGGCCAGGGCGCTGCCGATGTCGCCGGCAGCTTCCTGGCGGGCCGCCAGTGCGAGCAGATCCTCCGCCTGCCAGGGCGTGTCCGCCGGCAGCGTCATCATCGTGGCCGCGGCCTCGGCCGCCAGCTCGGGAGCGTTGGCCCGCAGTCCGGCCCGCACGAACAGCAGCTTCGCCTCGGCAGCGGCCGGATCGAGCTCGGCGGCGGTGCGGGCCGCGGTGGACGCCTCGTCGTAGCGGCCCATTTCGTAGAGGGTCTCGGCCAGGGCCAGCCGGGCCGCGGCGTCCTGGGGGTTCAGGCCCAGGTAGCGCAGATAGGTGCCGGCCGCCCGATCCCAACGCTTGGCCAGGCGGAAGAGCTCGGCCAGGTCCAGCAGCGCCGGCGCGTAGGTCGAGTCCGCGGCCACCGCCTGCTGGTAGCTGCCGCTGGCGTCGTTGTAGCGCCGCTGGCCGGCGTAGAGGCGGCCCAGCAGGTGGCGCACCTGGGGCGGCGCCGCATCCCCGTCGCGGGCCAGCATCTGCTCGTAGACGTTGATGGCCAGCGCATCGTAACCGCGCGCGGTGTAGAGGCGGGCCAGCAGCTCCGCATGCTCGGGATCGACCGGGTTGAGGGTGACCGCCTGCAGGGCCGCACGCTCGGCGCCCTCCAGGTCGCCGCCCGCTTCCAGCAGCAGCGCT
The DNA here is from genome assembly GCA_963848505.1 of Candidatus Krumholzibacteriia bacterium. Taxonomy (GTDB): domain Bacteria; phylum Krumholzibacteriota; class Krumholzibacteriia; order LZORAL124-64-63; family LZORAL124-64-63; genus JACZKN01. The sequence continues at coordinate 522,278 of CAWKEB010000003.1, forward strand.
TCGCCGTGGCGATAGCGGTCCTCGCCCTGGTCCAGGCCGCGCAGGTCGCGACCCTGTTCCAGGTGGCTGCGGGCGCCTTCGAGGTCGCCGTCGGCCAGCAGCAGCCGGGCCAGGCCGTAATGGGCTTCCCAGAGCTTCGCATCCTCGTCCAGGGCCCGGGTCAGTTCGGCTTGGGCCTCGTCGGTCCGTCCCTCGCGCAGCAGCTGCAGGCCGAGGGTGGCGCGGGCCCGGGGATGGTTGCCGCCGGCGGCGGCCAGGGCCTGGCGGCAGCAGGCGTCCGCGTCGGCGTAGCGCCCCCGGCGCTCGGCGACCTGGGCCAGGCCGAAGAACGCGTCCGGCAGGTGGTGGTCGTTGGCCACGGCCTCCTCGAAGAAGGTGACCGCTGCATCCAGCTGTCCGGCGGACAGGGCGCGGTTGCCCAGGCGCAGCGGATCGTTGTCCAGGGTGTACTGGCGGCGGGCGGCCTCGGCGGTGGTCGTGAGGCAGGCGCACGCCAGCAGCGCCGCCAGCAGCAGCGGCGGCCTGGGTCCCGACAGGTGGCGGGCGGATGTGCGCACGGCCCTCACTTTCGCACCGGATCGCGGCTCAGCTGGATCGTCCGGGCCACCAGCCGGGCCGGCACCTCGCCGGCCCGCCCCACCTGGCGCAGGCCCGGCCCGCTGGCCAGCCAGGTCACGAACTTGGCGCCCTCGATGCCGCCGCCGGCGCGGCAGGCAGCATACAACATATGGTGCAGCGGATAGTCCCCGCTGGCCAGGTTCTCACGGTTCGGCGCCGCGGCTGCGCTGTCGGGCGCGGCGCGCATCGCCAGGTAGGCCAGGCCCGCCGGCGGTCCGGCCAGCCCGTCGCCCGCCAGGGCCAGGGAGCCGAGCAGGCCCCAGGCCCCGTCGTCGTTGCGCACGGCCTCGGTGACGGCGGCCGCATCGGCCAGGAACACGACCGGCGAGCCCTCCGGACGCTCAGGTCCGTCCAGACCCAGGTCCGCGCGCACCGCCTCCCACAGGCCCTCGTTGGGGTCGGTGGTGTAGAGGCGGCTGCACAGCTGCGGCCGGCGGCCGGCGATGAGTTCGCCCAGGTCCGCCGGCGCCAGGGCGGGCGCCTCGCCGCCGGCCGGCACCAGCAGCAGGGTCGCGCCCACGGCCACCGGCACCACGATCGCCGTGTCGCCGTCGGCCTGGCGGAACCACTCCTGCTCCTGGAGCGAGGGCCGGCGGTAGAGCAGCGCCACGTCGGCGGCGCCACCCAGGAGGTCTTCCAGGGCCTGGTTGGTGCCGCCGCCCTGGCGCACGATGGTCAGGTCAGGGTAGTCGCGTCCGTAGCCCGCCAGCAGGCGGTCCGCCAGGCGGGGCGCCAGGTCGCAGCCGGCCACGGTCAGGGTGCCGGAGGGGCGGGTGGAGGCGCCGAGGCTGCGCAGGAACTGCCGCCAGGGCACGCCGCCCCGGTACAGGTAGAGCCCGGCGATGACCGCGATGTACACGGCGATCCGCACCAGGAACCAGGTTCGCTTGCGCGAAGGCATGGAGGACCGTTTTCTGTTGCGCCGTCATCAAGGGGCCAGCATACTGCCGCCATGGCCCACGCGAATCCCATCCCACGCAGCGGAGCCGCGGCCCGGGTGTTGCTGGTGTCGGCGGCCGTGCTGGCAGCCTGTGGCCTGGCCGCCACCGTCGGCTGCGGAGGAGCCGCCGACGACAGCAAGCCGGCCCTCTCCGTTTTTGCCGATGAAACCGCTTTCATCGACACCCTGCAAGCCAGAACATTCCGCTATTTCTGGGATCGGTGCAACCCCCAAACCGGGTTGGCGCCCGATCGCTGGCCCACCGAGTCCTTCGCCAGCATGGCCGCCACCGGGTTCGCCCTGACCGCCTATCCCATCGGGGCCGAGCGGGGCTGGGTGACCCGCGAGGCCGCCGCCGCCCGGGTGCTGAGCACCCTGCGCTTCCTGCGCACGGCGCCCCAGGGGCCGGACCCGACCGGGGTCATCGGCCACCACGGGCTCTTCTACCATTTCGTCGACCCCGCCACCGGCGCGCGCTTCGGCACCGTCGAACTGTCGACCGTCGACACGGCGCTGCTCCTGGCGGGGGCGCTGTTCTGCCAGTCGTACTTCGACGGGCCGGTAGCGGCCGAGGACAGCATCCGCACCCTGGCCGAGGCCCTGTACCGGGACGCCGACTGGCAGTGGGCTTCGGTGCGCCCGCCGTTGATCGGCCACGGCTGGGACCCGGAGCAGGGGCACCTGCCCTACGACTGGGGCGGCTACAACGAGGCCATGCTGCTGTATGTCCTGGCGCTGGGTTCGCCGACCCATCCGGTCGAGGCCGAGGCCTGGACCGCCTGGACCGCGGGCTACCGCTGGGGCGGCGAAGCGGGCCTGGAGCACGTGGGCTTCGCGCCGCTCTTCGGGCACCAATATAGCCACGTGTGGCTGGACCTGCGCGGCGTCCGCGACCCGTACATGACCGCCCACGACTCGGACTACTTCGAGAACGCACGGCGCGCCGTGCTGACCCAGCGCAACTACGCCCTGGCCAATCCCGGCGGCTGGAAAGGCTACGGCGAGCGCCTGTGGGGGTTGACCGCCTGCGACGGGCCGATCGCCGGCACCTTCGGCCTCGACGGCCGCGAGCGCACCTTCGAAACCTACTGGGCCCGCGGCGCCTCGTTCACCACGGTGCACGACGACGGCACGGTCTGCCCCTCGGCCGCCGCGGCTTCGCTGCCGTTTGCGCCGGAGGTGGTGGCGCCGCTGCTGCTGGCGCTTTACCAGGACCACGGCGAGCGCCTGTTCGGCGCGTACGGCTTCCTCGACGCCCTGAACCCGACCTTCACCCTCGAGGTGCCGGTGCAGCACGGGCGGGTCGATGCGGTGCATGGCTGGTACGACACCGACTACCTGGGCATCGACCAGGGCCCCATCGTGGCGATGATCGAGAATGCCAACAGCGGCCTGGTCTGGCGGACCATGCAGCGCAATCCCCACGTGGTGCGCGGGCTGCGGCGGGCCGGGTTCAGCGGCGGCTGGCTCGACACGGCCCCCGTCGAACCATGAGGTTCGGGACCCTGGCTTGCGGGGCGTTGCTGTGGCTCGCCGGCTGCGGCCGCGCGGGCGACGGCGCGGTGACGATCCGCTTCTGGGTCATGGGCCGCGAGGGCGAGATCGTCCAGGAGCTGGTGGACGACTTCGAGCGCGAGCATCCGCAGATCCGCGTGCAGGTGCAGCAGATCCCCTGGTCGGCGGCCCACGAGAAGCTGCTGACGGCCTACGTGGGGCGGGCCACCCCGGACCTGGCCCAGCTCGGCAACACCTGGGTGCCGGAGTTCGCGGCGCTGGGTGCGCTGGCGCCGCTGGATGACCCGCGTGGCGGCCTCGACCGCGGTGCATCGCGCCGACCATTTCCCCGGCATCTGGGACACCAACCTGGTCGACGGCCGTCTCTACGGCCTGCCCTGGTACGTGGACACCCGGGTGCTCTTCTACCGCACCGACCTGCTGGCGGCCGCAGGCTCGGCCCGGGCTCCGCGCACCTGGAGCGAGTGGCGTGAGGCGCATGGCTGCGGTCACCGCCGCCGGTGGCCCTGGCCACTACGGCGTCCTGCTGCCGGTCAACGAGTGGACGCAGCCGGTGATCCTCGGGCTGCAGGCAGGTTCGCCGCTGCTGACGGACGACGACACCCGCGGGGCCTTTGCCGCCGCGGAGTTCGCCCGCGCCTTCGATTTCTACGTGGACCTGTTCCGCGACGGCCTCGCCCCGCCGGTGACCAACAACGAGGTGGCCAACCTCTACCAGGAGTTCGCGCGCGGCACCTTCGCCATGTACGTCAGCGGGCCCTGGAACCTCGGCGAGTTCCGGCGGCGGTTGCCGGCCGAACTGCAGGATTCCTGGACCACGGCGCCCCTGCCCGCGCCCGACGACGGCGGCGTCCCCGGCCTGTCCCTGGCCGGCGGGGCCAGCCTGGTGGTCTTCGGCGCGTCGCCCCACCAGGCGGCGGCCTGGCAGCTGGTCGGAGTTCCTTTCCCGGCCCGAACAGCAGGTGCGGTTCTATCGCCTGACCGGCGACCTGCCCGCCCACCGCGAAGCCTGGCGGGATCCCGCGCTGGCGGACGACGCCCAGGCCGCATGCTTTCAGGTTGCAGCTGGAGCAGCGTGGTGCCCACGCCCAAGATCCCCGAGTGGGAACAGATGGCCAACGGGTGTGGGAGGCCGCCGAGGCCGCCATCCGCGGCGCCGCCAGCCGGGAAAAGGCCCTGGCCGACCTCGACGCGACCGTCAGCGGGATCCTGGCCAAGCGCCGCTGGCTGCTGGATCACCGCCAGGGCACCGGGCCGGAGGCCCGGCCATGAGCACCAACCTGCAGCGGGACCGCACCCGGGCCGCCTGGTTCTTCCTGGCCCCGGCGCTGCTGCTGCTGGTGGCATTCTTCCTGCTGCCGACCTTGGCCGGCCTGCTGCTGAGCCTGACCGACTTCGATCTCTACGCCATCGGCGACCCGGGCACCGCGCGCTTCGTGGGCCTGGCCAACTACCGGCACCTGCTGCAGGACGCGACCTTCTGGAAGGCGGTGGGCAACACCCTGCAGTTCGTGCTGCTCGGCGGCCCGCTGTCGCTGCCGGTCTCGCTGGGGGCGGCGCTGCTGCTTGAACGCCAAGCTGGTGCGGATGCGCGGCGTGTTCCGCACCATCTATTTCGCGCCGGTGGTGACGACGCTGGTCTCGGTGGCGCATCGTCTGGCGCTACCTCTACCATCCGCGCTACGGGCTGCTGAACTTCCTGCTGGATCGGTGGGGCTGGGGCCGATCGACTGGCTGGGCGATCCCCACTGGGCCATGCCGGCGATCATCCTGCTCGCGGTGTGGAAGAACTTCGGCTACAACATGCTGATCTTCGTGGCCGGGCTGCAGGTCATTCCCGAGGAGCTGTACGAGGCCGCGGCCATGGACGGCGCCGGCGCCTGGGCGCGCTTCCGCCACGTGACCCTGCCCGGCCTGGCGCCCGTCTTCCTCTTCGTGGGCGTCACCACCATGATCGGCTACTTCCAGCTCTTCGCCGAGCCCTACGTGATGACCCAGGGCGGGCCGCTGGGCGCGACCCGCAGCGTGGTGCTGTTCATGTACGAGGAGGGCTTCCGCTGGTGGCGCATGGGCATGGCCTCGGCGGTGGCGGTGCTGCTGCTGTTGATCACGCTGGCCGGCGCGCTGATCCAGCTGCGGGCCGCGGGGCGCGAGGCATGAGGCGCCGCCTGGGGACCATCGTGCTGCACGCGGCGCTGCTGGCGGGCGCGGCGCTCACCCTGCTGCCGCTGTTCTGGATGGTGGCGGCGGCGTTCATGCATCCGGGCGAGGCCAACACGCTGCCGCCGCGCCTGCTGCCCCGCGAGCCGACCCTCGACAACTTCGTGCTGCTGTTGACCCGCCTGGACATGGTGCGCAACTTCGTCAACAGCGCGGTGATCACCGTGCTGGCGACGGTGCTCTCGGTGCTGGTCAATTCCCTGGCCGGCTACGCCTTCGCCAAGCTGCCGTTTCCCGGCCGCGAGCGCGCTGTTCCGGGCCCTGGCCTCGGTGCTGGTGGTGCCGGCGCAGGTGGGCATGCTGCCCTTGTTCCTGCTGCTGCGCGAGCTGGGCCTGGTCAACACCTACGCGGGGGTGATGGTGCCCTACCTGGCCAGCGTGTTCGGCATCTTCCTGATCCGCCAGTACGCCCTGAGCGTGCCGGACGAGCTGCTGGACGCGGCGCGCATCGACGGCGCCGGCGAGTTCGCCATCTTCCGCCTGGTGGCGCTGCCGGTGATCATGCCCATCCTGGTGACCCTGGCGGCCTTCACCTTCCTCAGCGCCTGGAACGATTTCATGTGGCCCTGATCGTGCTCTCGGACAGTTCGCTGTACACGCTGCCGGTGGCCCTGGCCAACCTGGTGGGCGAGCACGTGCAGGACACGGAGCTGATGATGGCCGGTTCGGTGCTGACGATGCTGCCGGCGCTGGCGGTGTTCCTGGTCTTCCAGCGCACCTACGTGCAAGGGCATCATGAGCGGCAGCGTGAAGGGATGATCAGCCGATGAATCGATGGCACCGCTGCTGGCTGATGGTGATGCTCGTGCTCATGGCCGGCTGCTCCGGCGGCGGCGACGAGGTCGTGGTGATCGACGACTTCGCGGGCCCGCTCGCCTGGACGGCCCATCCGGCCGACGGCGTCGCCCTGACGCTGGGCCGCGACCAGGACGGCGAGGGCGGCGCCCTGCGCCTGGACTTCGGCTTCACCGGCGGCGGCTACGCCATCGCCCGCCGCGAAGTGGATCTCGAGCTGCCGGAGAACTACGCCTTCCGCTTCCGCCTGCGGGGTGCGGCACCCGTCAACCACCTGGAATTCAAGCTGATCGACGCCAGTGGCGAGAACGTGTGGTGGCACGTGCAGCGGGACGTGGCCTGGCCCGCGACGTGGGAGACGCGTCACCATCCGCAAGCGGCAGATCTCCTTCGCCTGGGGGCCGCAAGGGCGGCGGCGAGCCGGGCGCGGATCACCGCCATCGAATTCGCCGTCACCGCCGGCAGCGGCGGCAGCGGCACGGTGTGGATCGACGACCTCGAGCTGGTGCCGCTGCCGGTGCCGTCGGGACCGCCGCCGGCGCCACTGGCGCGGGCTTCCTCCTTCGTCCCGGGGCACGAGCCGGCCCTGGCGGTGGACGGCCACCCGGCGACGCGCTGGGAACCGGCGGCCGACGATCCGGCCCCGACGCTGGAGCTGGACCTGGGCCCGGGCCGCGAGTTCGGCGGCCTGGTCCTGGCCTGGGAGCCGGGACGGCGGGCGGTCGACCACTCGCTGGAGGCTTCGCTGGACGGTGAACGCTGGACATTGTTGAGGACGACCGTCGGCGGCGACGGCGACCGTGACTACCTCTTCCTGCCCGAGTCCGAGGCGCGCTACCTGCGGCTGCGCCTGCGCAAGGGTGCGCGCGAGGCCGGGCCCGCCCTGTGCGAAGTGAGCATCGAACCCCTGGCCTTCGGTGCCAGCAGCGAGGCGTTCTTCGCCGCCGTGGCCGCCGACGCCCGCCGCGGCGTGTACCCGCGTGGCCTGCTGGACGAGCAGGTGTACTGGACGGTGGTGGGCCTGGACCGCGATCCGCAGGAGGGGCTGCTCAGCAGCGACGGTGCTCTCGAGGCCGGTGCCGGCCAGTTCAGCGTGGAGCCGTTCCTGCAGGTCGACGGGCAGCTGTTGACCTGGGCCGACGTCGGCACGGAGCAGACCCTGGCCGACGGCTGCCTGCCGGTGCCCACGGTGCACCTGGCGCCGGGAAGATTGGCGAGCTGACGCATCACCGCGTTCGCCGTAGGCGAGCCCGGCAGCTCCAGCCTGGTGGCGCGCTACCGGCTGACGAATCTCGCAACGCAGGCGCGCAGCGCGACCCTCGTGCTGGCGTTGCGGCCGTTCCAGGTCAACCCGCCCAGCCAGTTCCTGAACCTGCGCGGCGGCACGGCAACCGTGGGCTCGATCGCGCGGGCCGGGGACATCATCCTGGTCGATGGCCGGCCGCGCCTGCGCCTGCTGGGTCCGCAGCCGGACCACGGCCTGCTCGCCGCCTTCGCCGCCGGTGATCCCGTGCGCGACGTCCTGGACCGGGGGTTGGCGCTGCCGGCCGGGGCGACGGAGGTCGAGGATCCGCAAGCCGCGGCGTCGGCCGCCGTGAGCTACGCGTTGACGGTGCCGGCCGGCGGCATGATCGAGCGCGGTCTCGCGGTCGCGCTGCCCGACGGCGTGCTGCCGCCGGATCCGGGTCCCGACGCCGCCGCCTGGAGCGCCGCCCGCCAGTCCGAGGCCGAGGCCGGGTGGCGGACGGCGCTCGGGCAGGTCGAGCTCAGCGGACCGCCGGCTGCCGCCGACCTCCTGCTGACCCTCAAGGCCCAGCTCGGCTACATCCTGGTCAACCGCGCCGGCGCGGCCATCCAGCCCGGCACGCGGGCCTACGCCCGCTCCTGGATCCGCGACGGGGCCCTGACCGGCGAGGCGCTTTTGCGCCTGGGCGAGACCGCCGCGGCGCGGCGATTTCCTGGAGTGGTATGCGCCCCACCAGTACGACAACGGCAAGATCCCCTGCGTGGTCGACGCCCGCGGCGCCGATCCGGTGCCCGAGCACGACTCGACCGGCGAGTTCATCTTCCTGGTGGCCGAGGTCTACCGCTACACCGGCGACCTGGACCTGCTGCGGCGCCATGTGGCCGCGGGTGCAGCGCGGGGATCGCCTACCTCGAGTCCCTGCTGGACGAGCGCCGGACCGACGAGTACCTGGCCGTCGACCGCCGCGAGTTCTACGGCATCCTGCCGCCGTCCATCAGCCACGAGGGCTACTCGGCCAAGCCGATGCACTCCTACTGGGACGACTTCTTCGCGGCGAGGGGTACAAGGACGCGGCCTGGCTGGCGACCGAGCTGGTCAAGGCCGGGGCCGACAGCCTGGGCGCAGAGGCCGCAGGATTGGCGGCCGCACGCGACCGCTTCCTGGGCGACCTGGGCCGCTCGGTGGCCGCGGCCATGGCGCGCCACGGCATCGACTACGTGCCCGGCTGCGCGGACCTGGGCGACTTCGATCGCGACCTCCACCACCATCGCCCTGGCACCGGCCGAGGTGGAGGACCTGCTGCCGCCCGGCGCGCTCGAGCGCACCTTCGCGCGCTATTGGGAGTTCTTCGCGGCGCGCCGCGGCGGTGAACCCTGGGAAGCGTACACGCCCTACGAACTGCGCAATGTCGGCGCAAACGTGCGCCTGGGGCACCGCGAGCACGCCCTGGCCATGCTCGACTTCTTCCTGGGCGACCGCCGTCCCGCCGGCTGGCGCCACTGGGCCGAGGTGGTCCGCCACGACGCGGGCACGGCCCACTTCCTGGGCGACATGCCCCACACCTGGGTCGGTTCGGATTGCATCCGCTCGGTGCTGGACATGTTCGCCTACGCCGAGCGGACCGACACCGCCGATGCCGCGCGCCTGGTCCTGGCCGCTGGCATCCCCGCCGCCTGGCTCGACGACGACGGCATCGCGGTCGTGAACCTGCCCACGCCCTTCGGACCGCTCACCTACAGCCTGCGGCGCGCGGGCGACGACCTCGTGCTGGAGCTGGCTGCGACCTGCGTGGTGCCGCCGGGCGGGATCGTGCTGCGGCCGCCGGCGGCGGGCCTGCCGGCGAGCGTGGACGGCCGTGCGGTTCCGACCGGAGCCGAGGGCGAGGTCCGCCTCGAGGCCGTGCCGGCAGTCGTGGTCTGGTCCGCGGGGGGCTGATCGCCGCGCTCAGTCGCCGACCAGCACCGGCCGGACGATCGTCGTCCACAGGGCGTAACCCTGCTCGTTCAGATGCAGCATGTCCGGCAGGAAGAGCTCGCGCTGCGGCAGGCCGTCCGCCCCGAGCATGGGCGTGGCCACGTCGATGTAGCCGAGCAGGGAGTCGGTGGCGCAGGCCGCAGCCAGCAGCCGATTCGCCTCGCGCATGGCCGGCCAGCGCGACCAGCGGGCAGGGCTGGGCTTGATGGCCAGGACCTCGATCCTCGTCTGTGGCAGTTCCGCGTGCACCAGGGCGACGAAACGGTCGAAGGTGGCGCGCACCTCGGCCGGCGGCACGCCGAAGTCGATGTCGTTGTCGCCCTCGTAGAGCAGGATCAGTCGCGGCCTGCAGGCCAGCACCAGCGGCTGCGCGAAGTGCAGCAGGTCGAGCATGGTGCTGCCGCCGAAGCCCCGCGGCACCACCTCAAGCGGCGCCAGGTCCGCCGCGATGGTGCCGTGCCAGAAGCGCAGGCTCGAGCTGCCGACGCAGACCACCGCGCCCTGGGGCGGCGGAGCCAGGCTGTCGGCGGCCGCATAGGCGGCCACCTCGGCGGCCAGGCGTGCGGGGTCCGGATAGGCCGCTGGTTCGGCGGCGCTGGCGCTGCAGCGCAAGGCAGCGATGGCCAGCACGATCAGCAGCGCCCGCTGCCATCCCGCCGCCGGCACGACTAGTCTTCGCCTTCGTCGAGGGCCGCCCGGCCGCGGGTCTCGATCACCCGGCGGTAGAAGCGGCCGCTGTCCTTGATGGTGCGCCGCTGGGTGGCGAAGTCCACGTGCACGATGCCGAAGCGCTTGGCGTAGCCCCAGGCCCACTCGAAGTTGTCCAGCAGCGACCAGGCGAAGTAGCCGCGCACGTCCACCCCGAGGGCGATGGCCTCGGCGACGGCGCGCAGGTGGGAGCGGTAGTAGTCGACCCGGTCGCGATCGGCCAGGCGCAGGCCGCCGGCGCCGTCGTCCGTCGGCGCGGGATCAGCGAACGCCGCGCCGTTCTCGGTGATGTAGATGGGCAGCTCGCCGCAGCGCTCCTGCAGCCAGAGCAGCACCGCGCACAGGCTGTCCGGATGGACCTCCCAGTCCAGGGCCGTGTAGGCGGAGTCCGGCTGCCGCACCGGCGCCGCGCACACCGGCGGCGCCGACGGCTCGTGCCGTGTCACCGCCCGGGTGTAGTAGTTCAGCCCCAGGAAGTCGATGGACTCGCCGATCAGCGCGAAGTCCTCGTCCGGGAATTCCGGCCAGTGGCGCCCGTAGATCTCGGCCAGCTCCGCGGGGTAGCGACCCCGGAACACCGGCTCGATGAACTGCAGGTTCATGTAGGCCTCGGCCCGCCGCACCGCGGCCAGGTCGGCCTGCGAATCCGAGGCCGGCACCTTGGGCTCGATGTTCACCACCAGGCCGATGCTGCCGCGGTCGTCGGCCCGCCAGGGCCGCTCGAGATCGCGGTAGCGGCGCACCGCGCTGCCGTGGGCCCGCAGCAGGTTGTGGGCCGCATGGGGCGCCCCCGCCAGGTCCGCACGGCCGGGCGGATGCACGCCGTGCACGTAGCCCCCGTCGACCATCACCCAGGGTTCGTTCAGGGTCACCCAATCGGCCACGCGGTCGCCCAGGCGCCGGTACACCAGTTCGGCGTAGTCGGCGAACCAATCGGCGCTGTCGCGGTTGCTCCAGCCGCCTTTTTCGTCCAGGGCCGCCGGCAGATCCCAATGGTGGAGGGTGGGAAAGGGGCGGATGCCGGCGGCCAGCAGGCGGTCGACCAGGCGCTCGTAGAAGTCCAGCCCCGCGCCGTTGGCCCGGCCCCGGCCCGCCGGCTGCACACGGCCCCAGGCGATGCTGAAGCGGTAGGCCTGCAGGCCCAGTTCGCCCATCAGGGCCACGTCCGCATCCGCACGGCGGTAGTGGTCGCAGGCCAGGTCGCCGGTGTCGCCGCCGTGGATGCGCCCGGGCGTGTGGGCGAAGAGGTGCCAGTTGCTGGGCCCGGCGCCGTCGGCCAGGGGCGAGCCCTCGATCTGGAAGGCCGAGGTGGCGGCACCCCAGAGGAAGCCGGCGGGGAAGGCCAGGCGGTCACTGCTCATGGACGATCCTTCGGGCGCGGGCCCAGTTCGATGGTGACCCGGTGCTCGCCGTCGCCCTCGGGCAGGGGGATGCGCGCGATGCCGCCGTCGACCGGCAGGGCGCGCCCGTCGACCGTCACCGCCACCACCGCCTCGCTGCACCGGTGGGGGTTGATGACGTGGATATCCCAGCGGCCGCCTTCGCCGGGCCGCCGCCAGTTCAGCCGATACTCCGGCCAGGCGTCGGGGACGCAGGGGGCGAGCACCAGCGTGCGTCCGCCCTCGGTGCGCAGGCCCAGCACCGACTCGAGGGCCACCCGCAGCATCCAGCCGGACGAACCCGTGTACCAGGTCCAGCCGCCCCGGCCCACGTGGGGTGCCGCGCCGTAGACGTCGGCGGCCACCACGTAGGGCTCCACCTGGTAGCGGGCCACCTGGGCGGGAGTAGCCGCGTGGTGCACCGGGTTGAGCAGGTCCAGCAACTCGGCCGCGCGGTTGCGGCGGCCCAGCTTGGCCAGGGCACGCACCACCCACAAAGCGGCGTGGGTGTACTGGCCGCCGTTCTCGCGGACCCCCGCCACGTAGCCCTTGATGTAGCCCGGGTCATGGGGCGTGTCCACGAAGGGCGGCGTCAGCAGGCGGATCAGGCCGTCTTCAGCGGACACGAGGTGGGCCTCGACCGCATCCATCACCTGGGCGGCGCGCTGCGGTGCGGCGACCCCCGACAGCACGGACCAGGCCTGGGCCAAGGCGTCGATGCGGCATTCGGTGTCGCTGCTGGTGCCCAGGGGCGTGCCGTCGTCGTAGTAGCCGCGCCGGTACCAGGCCCCGTCCCAGCCGGCGTCGTCGAGGGCGGTCGTGACCTCGTCGCGGTAGCGGCGGTACCGCGCGGCGCGTGCGCTGTCGCCGCGCGCCTCGCAGTGGGGCAGGAAACCGTCGATGGCCATGACCAGGAAGAAGCCCATCCACACGCTCTCGCCGCGGCCCTCGCGCCCCACGCGGTTCATGCCGTCGTTCCAGTCGCCGGTGCCGAACAGGGGCAGCCCGTGGGCGCCGCGGGTCAGGGCCCGGTCCAGGGCGCGGCCGCAGTGCTCGTAGACGTCGGCGGCTTCGCCCGAGTCCTCGGGGGTCAGGAACACCTCGTCCACGCCCGGCGCCAGCAGCGGCGCGCGCAGGAAGGGCGCGACCTCGTCCAGCACCGCGGCGTCGCCGGTGGCGGCGATGTACTCGGCCGCCAGGAGCGGCAGCCAGACCAGGTCGTCGGCGAAGCGGGTGCGGATGCCGCGGCTGTCCGGCGGATGCCACCAGTGCAGCACGTCGCCCTCGACGAACTGGTGGGCGGCGTTGAGCAGGATCTGCCGGCGCGCCACCTGCGGCCACAGGGGCAGCAGCGAAAGTGCGTCCTGCAGCTGGTCGCGGAAGCCGAAGGCGCCGCCCGACTGGTAGAAGGCGGTGCGTCCGCGCATGCGGCAGGCCAGGGTCTGGTAGCCCAGCCAGCCGTTGACCATCAGGTCCAGTGCCGGCGACGGCGTCGTGACCTGCAGTGCGTCCAGGCCGTCGCGCCAGAAGTCGCGGGCCTGCTGCCAGGCGGCCTCGCAGCCGCCGGGGGCCGTCAGTTCGCGCACCAGGGCGCGCGCGCGACCGACGTCGGTCTCCTGGCCCAGCAGGAAGGCGATCTCGGCGGTGGCGCCGGCCGGCACCTCCAGGCGCACCTGGTGGGCGAAGCAGGGGTCGGGGACCGGGCCGGCGATGGCGCGGATCGCCTGCACATGGGCGTCGCCGGCCACGGCGGCGAAAGCCGGGTGCCCGGCGAAGGGGCCGGGCAGATCGCTGGTCGCCAGCAGGGCGCCGGTCTCCCCGTCGCGCGTCGTGACCACCCGCGAGGCGGCTTCGGCCGGGGTCGAGCCCAGCACCAGCCGGCACCAGCTGAACAGCGAGAGCCGCCGCGCCTGGGCGCCGGTGTTGCGCACGCGCACCCGGGCGATGCGGACCGGGGCCTCGCGGGCCACGAACAGCAGCGTGTCGACCTCGAAGCCTGCGGCGGGGCGTCGGCAGCGGCTGTAGCCGTGACCGTGTCGCAATTCGTAGCTGCCGCCGGCCGGCGTCGGTCCGGGCAGGCAAGAGAAATACGCGCCGGTCGCGTCGTCGCGCAGATGCAGGGTCTCGCCGTGGGGGTCGAGCACCGGGTCGTTGGACCAGGGCGTCAGGCGGTTCTCGCGGCTGTTGCCGCACCAGGTGCAGCCGGCACCGGTCTCGCTGACCAGGCAGCCCAGCCGGTCGTTGGCCAGGACGTTGGTCCAGGGCTGGGGCGGCAGCACCAGGTTGCCGTCGGCGTCGGATCGCACGCGGATCACGTATTCGCGGCCGTCGGCGCTGAAGCCGCCCAGGCCGTTGTCGAAGCGCAGGTCCGGGGTGGCCGGCGCGGGTACGGCCGCCGCTGCAGGCGCCGGTGGCGGTGCCGGCGACGACGGTGCCGGCGCATTCGTCGCGACCGTCAGGCCGTCCGCGGCGGCCAGGGCGGCGGCCGCCGCGGACGGTTCCTCCAGCTCCGCGCACAGGGCCAGGGCGGCGTCGGCCCCGGCGGCCGCGCCGAACAGGAAGGTGCAGGCCGTGCTCGCGCCGCCGGCGAGGGTCAGACTGCGCCGCAGGCTCACCACCTGGTCCAGGACGTTGCCGACCTGGCCGTCCAGGGGGCCGAGCGCGGCCAGGGCCGCCGGGCGGTCCCAGGGGCGGCCGCGGCCCTGGAATGCGGCGCGGCTGGTGGTGAAGCTGACCTCGGCCCGGTCCAGCAGGGCGTGGACCAGGGTCGGGCACACCTCGCCCGGTGCGCGGGGCCGGCGCTGCACGAGCAGGGCGCGTCGGGCGGCATCCCAGCGGGTCTGCAGGAAGAGCTTGGAGAAGACGGGGTGCGCGGCGTGGGCCGCCGGATCATTCAGGACCACCGCGGCGCACGAGGTGACGTCCAGGCGGCGGGTGCGGTCGGTCAGGTTGGTCAAGGTCAGGCGCCGCAGTTCGGCGGGCCGGTCCGGGACCAGGCCGATCTCCAGCACGGCCTGCAGGCCGTCCTGGCGGTGTTCCAGCCGGTAACGGCCGCCGTCGACCGTGGCCCGGCAGGACGGCGGGTCGGCGTCCGCACCGGGGGAGCCGGCCTGGCCGACCGCCCAATGGCCGCCGGTGTCCAGATCGCGCACGAAGACCTGCAGGCCATCGCGGCCCGGGGCACCCGGTTCGGCCGCCGCGGTCAGGGCCACCTCACCGCAAAGGGCGTGGCCGGTCCCGTCGGCGCGCACCAGGACGATGTAACCGTTTCCAGCCAGGCTGACCGCCGCCGCGGCCGGGCCTGCTCGCTCGTTCGTGCGCACGATCAGCTCCTTCGGCCAGCGTGCTCGCGGCAGGGACAATGTGAGGGATCCATAGACCAAGCCCGCCCATTTGTCAAAGATCTCTTGACAGCCCCCCCAGGATATGAAACCGTTTACATCCGAGCCGGACAAGGAACGTCCGCGGCATCGCCGAAGGGATCTCCTGGGGACCCGTGGACGGGCCCCGGAGGCAGCGGCCGGAGAGGCAGCTTGGCCACGATTCGCGACGTCGCCCGCGTTGCCGGGGTCTCCATCGCCACCGTTTCCCGCGTGTTCAACGACAATTCGTTGGTCAACGAGGAGACGGCGACCCGGGTCATGGCGGCGGCCACCAGCGTCGACTACTGGCCCAACGGCGCCGCCAAGAGCCTCACCACCCGGCGCACGAACACCATCGGGGTGCTGCTGCCGGACCTGTTCGGCGAATTCTACTCCGAAGTCATCCGCGGCATCGACCAGCTTTCCCGCCGCCACGAGTACCAGATCCTGCTCTCGAGTTCCCATTCCAGCAGCGAAGCCGTGCTGGCCGCCTGCCGGGCCATGCTCGGCCGGGTCGACGGCCTGATCGTCATGGCCCAGGTCGAAGCCCTGGTCGACACGGTCGAGCGCATCAGCCGCCGCATCCCGGTGGTGCTGCTGAACCCGCGCGACGAGATGGGGCAGCACGGGCGGTGGCCATCGACAACTTCGGCCGGGGCCACGGCCGCGGTCGAGCACCTGCTGGGCCTGGGCCACCGGGAGATCGCCATGGTCGCCGGGCCCGAAGGCAACGTCGATGCCGAGGACCGCCTGCGGGATTTCGTCGCGCCCTGGCCGCGGCGGGTCTCGATGCGGACCGGGCCCTGGTCGTCCCCGGGGACTTCCGCGAGTCCAGCGGCTTCGCCGCCGGTCAGGCCATCCTGGCGCGGCAGCCGCGGCCCACGGCCGTGTTCGCCGCCAACGACAGCATGGCCATCGGCCTGCTGGCCGCCCTGCGCCGGGCCGGCTGCCAGGTGCCCCGCGACCTGGCGGTCGTGGGCTTCGACGACATCGCCATCGCCGCCTACCTGAATCCCCCGCTGACGACCGTCAGCGTGGACGCCAGCGGCCTCGGCCAGCAAGCCGTGCAGATGATGCTCGACGGCACTCGCCTCGGGGACGGCCGTGCGGCCGGTCCGCGAGGTCGTGCCCGCGACCCTGGTCATTCGCCAATCCTGCGGCGCGCGCCCGGCGCCGCAGGGAGACCCGCACCTGCCGGCGGACGCGGCTCACCCGTTCACCGTCGACGACCGCCGCGTGCCGCGGTAGGGAGGTTTGCAGATGAAACCCATGAGCCTGATCCTGATCCTGGGCCTGGCCCTGCTGGCGGTGGCCGCCCGCCGCGGGGCAGGCCGTGCGCACGGACGCCATCTGGGCGCGGACCGCGCCGGCCGCATCACCCTCGACGGCGTCCTGAACGAGGCCGCCTGGGCCCAGGCCGAGTCCAGGGTCATCGAGTACGGCCAGGACGCCGGGCATTCCCGGCAGCGGCTGGAAGATCCGAGGCCGGCTGGGCCGCCCGTCGACCCGACCCACGCCACCCTGAAGTTCCTGGTCCACGGCAACCAGCTCTACATGGGCGCCGAGGTCGCAGGACAAGTCCGTCGGCGGCAGCAGCGCAGTTCAACCGCTTCGACGGCTTCCTGATGGGCATGAAGGACCACGCGGCCGGACTACACGCCGAGCGCCGGTCGCCGAGTACCTCTACTCCTGGTGGTACGACGAACACGACCGATCCCGCAGCCCGCCGGCCAGCTGCCCGGCTTCATCGGCTCCTGGGCCGAACTGCCCCACGGCAGCCCGCGCACGCCCGAGCAGATCGCCGCCTGGGACGCGGTCACCGTGGTGCACGGCACTCTCCAACAGCGACACGGTCGCTCGACACCGGCTACACCGTCGAGATGCGCTTCGACCTGACGGTCATGGGCTACGACGTGACCCAGCCCGGCGGCGACGTCGTGGAGTGGAACATCTCCGTCTACGACACCGACTGGTTCTGGCCGATCGACGTCGACCGCTTCAGCTCGAACCGCGTCTGGTGGCAGGGGCCCTGGGGCAACACCTCCTGGTACAACGAGGTGCGCATCCACGCGCGGCCCGGACGTGACCACCACCTCGGGCGCCGCGCCGCGGCATCGCGCCGGAGATGGTCATTCCGCGAGCTGACGGCGGTGCCGACGATCGACGGCGCCCTCGACGAGCCGGTCTGGAACGGCCCCGAGCGTCTACAGCTTCGACATCCGCTGGGACGACGACGCGCTGCGCGCAGACCTACGACGGCGTGGGCCCCTTCCGCGCCGGGCCAGTACCAGCCCACGGTCAACGGCGGCGTGGCCTTCGTGGTCGATCCGCGCCGACGCCACGGTCAAGATGTACCATCGCGGCGACATGCTCTACATGGGCTTCGACGTGCGCGACGCGGTGGTCCAGTACCACCCGGACCTGAACCGCTGGGACGGCTTCGTGGTCACCGATCGACGACCGCGACCACCCACGGCTCGGACAACACCCTGCTCGGGCGGCGCCTCTCCTTCCAGGTGGGCGCCGGACGGCATCGCCGTGGCCCAGGACGACCTGCTTTCAGCATGGTCACCGACGGCAAGGCCCAGGTGGCGATCCACCTGATGGCCGGCACGACCGTCGACACCTCGGCAGCCAGCTCGACAACGGCTACACGGCCGAGATGGCGATCGACCTCACGGCCCTGGGCTATCCCGGCGGCCTGGGCGACGGCGCGTTCTTCTTCGGCGTCAACCTGCTGGACGGCGACTCGTTCATCCCCGCCAGCGACAGCTACGGCACGCGCACCTGGTGGTACCGCGAGTTCCCGGGCACCTGCTGCCCGGCCTGGGCCCACCTGGAGTCGCGCCTCAGCGGCGTCCTGGACGGGACGGCGGCCCGCAACGGCTACGCCCAGCTGCTGGGCGGGCTGAACGTGTCGTCGCGGCCGCAGATCGCCTTCGCCATGCCCGACCGCAACCTGGTGACCGTCGAGGTCTACGACGTGCGCGGCCGGCTGGTCGAGCGGCGCCGGCTCGGCGAGCTGGGCGGGGGCGAGAACACGATCCCGCTCTTCGGCGACCATCGACCAGAGCTGCGGGCGTGTACCTGTACCGCGTGCAGGTGGTGGATCCCGCGCACCGGGCGCCGTGCGCGGCACGCTGCACGGGCAAGACGACGCTGATCAGGTAGCTCGGCGCGCGGCGGAGGGGAGCGGTTCCCCTCCGCCGGCGGCCGGCGCCCAACGGAGGCAGGATCCGCTTGAGGAAGCTTGCGCAAATCGCAACCGTCGTCCTGCTGCTGGCCGCAGCCTGCTGCGGCCTGCGCAGGTGGCCTGGGCCGGCACCAGCGGGACGCTGAGCGGGCTGGTCCTGGATCCGGACGGCAAGCCGGTGCGTGGCGGCGACGGTGCTGGTGGTCGGCACCCGCCTGGGCGCCTACACCGACGCCGAGGGCCACTACACCATCCTCAACGTGCCGGCGGGCACCTACGAGGTGAAGGCCAGCCGCCTGGGCTTCAATGCCGTGACCGTCACCGGCGTGATCGTCTCCGCCGACAACACCACCCGCCAGGATTTCGCCATGGGCGACACCAACCTCAAGACCGAGGAGGTGGTGGTGGTCGCCGAGCGGCCGCCGGTGGACCTCAAGATCACCAGCTCCCAGACCAACGCTGACCACCGAGGAGATCGAGGACCTGCCGGTGCAGGACCTGGACGACGTGGTGAACCTGCAGGCGGGCGTGGTCGACGGCCACTTCCGCGGCGGGCGCACCGGCGAGGTGCAGTACCAGGTCGACGGCGTCAGCGTCAACAACGCCTTCGACAACTCGTCCAGCCTGAAGCTCGACCGCTCGCTGCTGCAGGAAGTGCAGGTCATCAGCGGCACCTTCGACGCCGAGTACGGCCAGGCCATGAGCGGCGTGGTCAACGCGGTGCTCAAGCAGGGCACCGAGTACGTTCCAGGCCGGAGCGGCGAGGTCTACGGCGGCGGCTTCTTCTTCCCGGGCCGCGAGGAGGAACGCCGCACCGA
This sequence comes from Candidatus Krumholzibacteriia bacterium, assembly GCA_963848505.1. Lineage (GTDB taxonomy): Bacteria > Krumholzibacteriota > Krumholzibacteriia > LZORAL124-64-63 > LZORAL124-64-63 > JACZKN01. The sequence goes on from CAWKEB010000003.1 coordinate 541,046, forward strand.
CGACACGCCGCACCTGACCGGCACCGCAGAACCACCAGGTGAACGTCAGCGGGCCGCTCCGCGGCCAAGACACGACCTTCCTGGCCAGCGGCCGCCGCTACCACTTCGACGACTACGTCTACGGCCACGCCGCGTCTTCAAGCCGACCGACGACGTCGCGGACTCCGCAGGCACGGCAGCCCGATCGTGCGCCACCGGCGACGGCGAGCGAGATGCCCCTGGGCTACAGCGACGAGTGGTCCGGCGTCGTTCAAGCTCACCAACCACTCGCCTGGCCAGCACCAAGCTCAACTACCAGGCCATCTTCAACTGGCGCGAGGGCCGGCCGCAGAACTACAGCTTCCGCTATCATGCCGGACGGCCTGTCGATGCAGCGATCGCTTCGTCCATCACCCACGGCTTCGACGTGACCCACACCCTCAACGCCGACCACGTTCCTCGACCTCAGCGTGCGCCAGAACTGCTTCGACTACACGGACCACGCTCTTCGCGGACCCTCTACGACCGACGCGCTACGACGACACGCCCCAGCTCGACGACTCCGGGACCAACGGCGACTACTTCTACCAGGGCGTGCAGCTGAACCACTACCTGCAGAAGACCAACACCTGGCTGGTCAAGGGTTCGGTGGTCAGCCAGCTCGAACGAGCGAGAACCAGGCCAAGACCGGCTTCGAGGTCAGCCTGCCCGAGGTCGAGTTCGGCAACGCCGTGTACTTCCGCTACGACTCCGGCAACGCTGGTGCGCCACATCAACGAGCCGCCGGACTTCCCGGCGCCGTGCAGACCTACTATCCGGTGATGGGCGCCGCCTACGTCCAGGACCAGATGGAGACCAAGGACCTGATCGTGCGCTTCGGCGTGCGCCTGGACTACTTCGACGCGCGCGCGACCGTCCCCAGCGACCTGGCCAACCCGGCCAACGCGATCGACGGCGCGCCCGAGTCGCATCCCGCAGGCGCACGACGGTCAAGGCCGACTTCTCGCCGCGCCTGGGCGTGGCCTACCCCATCGAGGACAACGCGGCCGTCCACTTCGCCTACGGCCACTTCCGCCAGTTCCCGGCCATCGGCACGATGTTCACCAATGCGGACTACGACATCCTGGCGCAACCTGCAGGCGGGCACCGTCAGACTACGGCGTGATGGGCAATCCCGACGTCGAGCCCGAGGACGACGGTCCAGTACGAGATCGGCTACAAGCAGGTCGCTCAACGCCGGACTTCGGCTTCGACCTGACGATCTTCTACAAGGACATCCGCGACCTGCTGGGCGTGGAGTTCGTCGACACCTACACCGGCGCCGAGTACGCCCGGCTGACCAACGTGGACTTCGGCAACATCTTCGGCATCACCCTGGCGCTCGACCACCGCCGCATCGGCCCGCCTGGCCCTGTCGCTGCGACTACACCTGGCAGCAGGCCCTGGGCAACTCCAGCGATCCCAGCGAGACGGCCACCCGCGCCGCCGCCGGCGAGGACCCGCAGCCGCGCCTGGTGCCTTTCAACTGGGACCAGCGGCACACGATGAACCTGACGGCCTCGCCGAACGCGCCGAGCGACTTCGACGTCAGCACGGTGATCAAGTTCGGCAGCGGCCAGCCCTACACGCCCGCTGATCGGAGCGCAGCCTCGGCTTCGGCGCAACGAGACCAACTCGGGACGCAAGCCGCTCGGGCTGGCTGGTGGACCTGCGGGCCGAGAAGATCATCGGCGCCAAGGGCCAGGGCGGCGTGTTCCTGCGGGTGTTCAACCTGTTCGACGCGCGCTACTTCAACGGGCCCGTGTACGCGACCACCGGCAGCCCCTACTACGCGCGCAACCCGAGCCCGACCGAATTGATCAGCCTGCAGAACCCGACGCTCCTCTATCCGCCCCGCCGGATCGAGTTCGGCGTGCGCTGGGGCTGGGGGTCGCCATGAGGACGAGCGGCCATGCACCACCGCAGGAGGCGCAGAGCATTGATGGTTCGCACGAAGTACATCCCGTTGTTGACGCTGGCGGCGCTGCTGGCGGCCTGGCCGACGGCCGCCGACGTGCCGACGCCCGTGCCCCAGGACCAGCGCGGGCGCCAGGACGCCGAGCGCGCCGGGCAGCACGACGCCAACAACATGCGCACCATCTTCTGGAACTACGGCATGGTCGGCGACTACCCGCGCGACCCGGGCAACGTCGACCTCAGCGTCTTCCACTCGGTCGAGGTGCCCAAGGGCAGCGGCATGAACTACAGCGACGGCATCACGCCGTTCGTGCTGGCCAAGATCACCCAGAACAGCGGCGTCGAGGCCTACATCATGGAGACCGGCTTCCGCGAGCGCCAGGGCACCAGCCCCTTCTACAACCGCGATGATGCGCTTCGAGCCGCGGCCGGGCTACTTCCAGCCCGACCCGGCGCCTCAATCCCGGCCGTTCGCCGGCCCTCAGCAACGACCCGCGCACCTGGCCGCGCCTTCTGGCCCGACCGCCTGGACGACCCGGACGATCCCGGCTGGTCCGGCAGCCTGGAACGGCTACTTCGGCAAGCAGGTCGTCGCCGACCAGGAGAGCTACATGGTCCTGGACGACGACTACTACGACGCCTGGGACTTCTTCCCCGACAGCCGCGACCCCACGCGCCGCGGGCTGGGCCTGCGCATCGAGGTCCGCGGCTTCCAGTGGGCCAATCCCGCAGGCCCGCAACGTGATCTTCTGGCACTACGACATCACCAACGAGGGCACGACCGACTACGACGACAACATCATCTTCGGGCTGTACATGGACTCGGGCGTGGGCGGCTCGGCCCTCTCCTGCGACGGCATCTACGAGTCGGACGACGACAACGCCTACTTCGCCGGACGAGTTCGACGACCAGATGCATCAACCTGGTCTACACCTGGGACAACCACGGCCACGGCCGCGACCTGACCAGCTCCTGCGCGCCGCACCGGCTACCTGGGCTACGCCTACATGGAGACGCCGGGCAACCCGACCGACGGCGCCGACAACGACGAGGACGGCATCGTCGACGAGCGGCGCGACGGCGGGCCGGGCGTGCCGATCGTGGGCGCGGACCAGATCCTGGCCTACGTCGCGGCCAACTACGACCTGGCCCGCTTCGAGACCGACCTACGGCCCGGTCATCGAGACGCCCGGCCTACCGCGCCGGCCTGCTGGTGGACCGGCGACGAGGACCTGGACTGGATCGGTCGAGAACCACGACCTCGGCGCCGACGGCCTGGCCGATACCGGCGACAGCGGCGAGGGCGACGGCATGCCGACCGAGGGCGAGCCGAACTTCGACGGCACCGACCTCAACGAATCCGACCAGATCGGCCTGACCGGCTTCAAGATCAACCGCATCCGCGCCGGGCAGGGCAACCCGGACCAGGAGACCGACGACATCGTCTTCTTCACCGACAACCACGACTGGCCGCGAGCGCCTGTACGAGCAGTTCATCGGTCCAGCGATCCGGACGACCGCTTCGACCCGCCGCTGGCCTCGAACTACAACATCGGTTTCCTCTTCGCCTCGGGCCCGTTCAAGCTGGCGCGCCGGCCAGACCGAGCGCTTCAGCCTGGCCCTGGCCTACGGCGCCGACCTGGTGGAGCTGGCGCGCAACACCCGGACCGTGCAGCAGATCTACAACGCCAACTACCGCTTCGCCGTGCCGCCGCGCATGCCGACGCTGACCGCCGAGGCGGGCGACGGCTTCGTGCGCCTGTCCTGGGACGACGTGGCCGAGCACGGCGTCGACCCGGTGACCGGCGAGGACGACTTCGAGGGCTACCGCATCTACCGCTCCACCGATCCGGACTTCCGCGATCCCCAGGTGATCAGCACCGGCACCGGCACCGGGCCCCTGGGCAACGGCCGACCCATCGCCCAGTTCGATCTGGACAGACGGGCGCAGCGGCTTCTCCGAGCAGACCGTCGAGGGCGTGGCCTACTACCTGGGCACCGACAGCGGCCTGACCCACACCTGGACCGACTACACCGCGGTCAACGGCCAGCAGTACTACTACGCCGTGACCGCCTACGACTTCGGCTCGGAGGCCTTCAACTTCTATCCCTCCGAGAACGCCATCGCCCCTCGCGCACGCCGCGCGGCGGCCTGGTGCTGCCGCCCAACGTGGTGGCGGTGCGGGCCAACCCGCGGGTGCTGGGCTACGTGCCGGCGACGGCGGACACGGCGGTGCGGATCGCCGGACGCGGCGCGGGCACCGTGGCGGTCGACGTCGTCAACTCCGACCCTGGTGCCGGACGGGCATCTCTTCCGCTCTGACCTTCGCGACGCCGCATCCGGACAGCCTGGGCGCCACGCAGCTACAGCCTGATCGACACCACCAGCGGCGAAGTGCTCTTCGAGACCGGCACCGACTTCGTCGCCCAGGGCATCGGTCCGGTCGGCTCGGGTCTGCTGGCACTGATCGACACCGGGGCGGCGGTCGAGGTCGACACCGAGCGGCACCGGCTTCCTGCCCGACAGCGCCACCGACGCGCGGTTCGCCGTGACCTACCAGTATGTGCTGTCCAGGAACCGCCTGCGTCCGGGCTACCCCGACGACATCACGATCTTCTTCTACGACACGGTGGTGGACACTTCGCTGGCGCTGCCCTTCTACCCGGCCACGCCGGCCAAGTTCGAGGTCATCGCCCACACCGCCGACGGCGACCGGCGCCTGGATTTCCGCTTCCGCGACCGCGACGGCAACGGCACCTCAGCCGCGCCGACGAGATCATCGATGTCGGCGACCTACATCGACAGCGCCCCGGGCGTGCCCAAGTTCACCTGGCGGTTCCAGCTGGAAGGCGCGGTGCCGGCCCGGATCCCGGGCCAGGGCGACGCCTGTCGCCCTGGCTCTGCACGCGGCCCTTCGCCGCCGACGACGTCTTCGACTTCACGACGCCGGGCCGAGTACGTCGCCGGCCGGCGGCGCCGGCCAGACGCTGGCGCCCTACGTGGTGCCCAATCCGTACCTGGCCTCGGCCGAGCTTCGAGCCCGAGCGCTTCGCCGTCTCCGGACGCGGCGAGCGGCGCCTCGAGTTCCGCGGCCTGCCGGCCCAGCTGCACAATCCGCATCTACAACCTGCTGCGGCGAGCTGGTGCAGACCCTGCAGCACGACGGCTCGAACGACGGCTTCGTCGCCTGGGACCTGCGCACCAAGGACAACCTCGACGTCGCGCCGGGCCTGTACATCTTCCACGTGGACGGCGGGCGCTGCCGGCACGAGCACCGGCAAGTTCGCGATCGTCAAATGAGCGCGAGGAGCGACATGAGGAAAGACTGTGCTGGCACTGCTGATCCTCGTCTGCGCCCTGGGCGCCGGGTCGGCCCATGCCCAGAGCAAGGTCGGCTCGACCATCGGCACGTTCCTGCGGATCGAACCCGGCGCCCGCGGCGCCGCCTTGGGCAACGCCGGGGTCGGCGCTGCCCGGCGGCATCGAGGCGGTGTACTACAACACCGGCGCCATCGGCCTGCTGGACGAGGCCACCGTGCGTCTACTCCCACGCCAACTGGTTCGCCGACATCAGCCACGACTACGTGGCGCTGGCGCCTGCCGGTCGGCGGCCAGGGCAACCTGTTCGCCAGCGTGACCGCCCTCAATTCCGGCGAGATCGACGTGCGCACCGTCGACGAGCCCCTGGGCACGGGCGAGCACTACACGGTCTCGCAACGTGGCCCTGGGCCTGGGCTACGGCCGGCGCATCACCAGCCGCTTCGCCGCCGGCGTCCAGGTCAACTACATCACCGAGAAGATCTGGAACACGTCCGACCACGGCCCTGACCTTCAACCTCGGCACCATGCTACCGGCTGAGCGAGCGCGGTGCGCAGCCTGGGCTTCTGCCTGACCAACCTGGGCACCCGGCACGGCTACACGCGGCCGCGACCTGTCCATCCAGTACGACCCGGATCCCGACGCGCACGGCGACAACAGCGCCCTGCCGGCCGAGCAGTCCACCGACCTGTTCCCGGTCTGCCGGGCCTGTTCCGCCTGGGCGTCAGCCTGCCCTTCGACCGTCGGCGACGACAGCCGCTGCTGTTCCTGGCCGAGGGCCTGCACCCCAACGACAACAGCGAGAGCGTCAACCTGGGCGTCGAGTGGGCCCTGGCGCGAGGCTGCTGTCCCTGCGCGCCGGCTACCAGACGCTGTTCCAGACCGATTCGCAGCTGGGCTGGACCTTCGGCTTCGGCGTCCAGGGCGACCTGGGCGAGAACCGCTACCAGTTCGACTACGCGTGGGCCGGGCACGACTACCTCGACGACACGCACCGCCTGACCCTGGTCATCGTCTTCTGAGAGGGCGCAACATGGCCGGCCGCGAGGCCGGCCGAAGGGAAGCACGACATGGGCCGCAAGATCATCAGGACGCACCAGGCGAGAGCCGCCGGACCGGGCACCGTCCTGGCCGCCGTCGTCGCCCTGGCGCTGCTGGCGAGCACGTCGTCCGCAGCCGGCGAGCGCAGGCTGGAGGTGGCGAAGGCCGCGCCCAGCGGCCTGACCACCGAGGCCCTGCTGGACAGCCTGCAGCGCACGGCCTTCGAGTACTTCTGGTACGAGGCCAACCCGGTCAACGGCCTGATCCGCGACCGCAGCCAGGCCTGGTCGCCCTGCAGCATCGCCGCCCAGGGCTTCGGCATCTCCGCCATCTGCATCGCCATCGACCACGGCTGGGTCAGCCGCGAGACCGGCCGCGACCGCATCCTGCTGGGCATGCAGACGCTGTGGAACGGTCCCCAGGGCGACACCCAGTTCGGCACCAACGGCTACAAGGGCCTGTTCTACCACTTCCTGGACATCAACTCGGGCCTGCGCACCTGGGACTGCGAGCTGTCGACCATCGACACCGCGCTGCTTGATGGCCGGCGTGCTGGACGCCAAGCAGTACTTCGACACGGCCGACGCCGGCGACCAGCAGGTGCGCGCCCTGGCCGACTCGCTCTACCACCGCGTGGACTGGGAGTTCATGCGCAGCGGCGGCAACGGGATCCGCATGGGCTGGAAGCCGGGCACCGGCTTCGGCGGCTACGGCTACTGGATCGGCTACAACGAGGCCATGATCCTCTACCTCCTGGCCCTCGGCTCGCCCACCCATCCGGTGCCGGCGCTCGACCTGGATCTACTGGACCAGCGGCTACAACTGGGGCAACCAGTACGGCACAGACTACGTGATCTTCCCGCCGCTGTTCGGGCACCAGTACTCCCACTGCTGGATCGATTTCCGCAACATCCAGGACGCAGTACATGCGCAACCGCGGCATCACCTACCACGAGAACTCGCGGCGGGCGACCCTGGCGGCGCGGGCCTACTGCATCGCCAACCCGTACGGCTGGGCCGGCTACGGGCCGGACCTGTGGGGCCTGACCGCCTCGGACGATCCCGACGGCTACACGGCCCACGGCGCACCGCCGGCCCAGAGCGACAACGGCACCATCACACCGACGGCGGCCGCCAGCTCGATCGCCTTCGCGCCCGAGATCGTGCGTGCCCGCCCTGCACAACATGCTCGACACCTACGGGCGCCATGCTCTGGGGGCGAGTACGGCTTCAAGGACGCCTTCAACCTGTCCCGCTTCTGGTGGGGCGCGCGACTGGCTGGGCATCGACCAGGGACCGATCATCATCATGATCGAGAACTACCTCAACGGTGCGGTCTGGCAGCGCTACAAGGGCAATGCCGACGTCCAGCGGGGACTGGCCCGCGCGGGCTTCACCGGGCTCTCGGCCGTGGGCGACGAGCTCCGGCAGACCGGCGTCTTCCTCGAGGTGGCCCAGAATTCCCCCAACCCGTTCCGCGGCCGCACGACCATCGCCTACCGCGTGGCCAGGCCCGGGACGGTCATCCTGCGGGTCTACGACCTGCGGGGGCGCTGCGTGCGCACGGTGGTCGACGACGCGGAGGCCGACAGTCAGCGCCTGGTTTCGTTCGACTCCGCCGGGTTGGCCAGCGGCATTTATTCCTACTGCCTCGAAATGAACGGCCACCAGGAGTGGAAAAGGTGTACAATCATCAAATAATGCCGGTAATGGATGCACCGGACGGGGAGGTGACTATTTGTCGATGGGCTCAAGTGTATTAGGATAAACAGGTTACGACTAAACTCGCATAAAGGAGCAACAACCATGAGGAATTTCAGCAAGTTCGGTGCGGTGGCGATGATCGCCCTGCTGTTGGTGGTCGCGGGTAACGCCTTGGCCACGACCGATCCCGGTGACGCCGTGGTCGTCGAGCGCGTCTTCAACGACTCGTTCGCCTCGACCCTGACCGTGACCAACAACTATCCCTCGCAGATCAACGTCAACGACGTGGCCGCCGGCCCCCTGGGCTGGGCGAACCTGCACGTGTGGCGCTTCAGCGACGACGGGGCCACCCCGTTCCAGTTCGCCAACACCGACGGCTTCCGCTTCGGCGCCGACCTCACCATCAGCGGTGACGGCAAGGCCGAGGCCGGTCTGCAGATCGCGCCCTGGTGGTCGCCCCTGGTGGACGGGCGCTTCAACGTCCGTTCGACCGACGGCGAAGTGGCGTGCTTCGGTGGCCGCCTGCCGTTCTATTCCTTCGGCACCGGCATGTACACCCTGGGCGAGACCGTGCACATGGAGATGATCTACCGGACGAACTCCGAGATGAACGCGTCGATGCCCGCGACCATCGAGTACATTTTCGGCGGCGCCAGCAGCGGCCAGATCCCCTTCGACGAGGGCAACCCCGCCGAAGCCGATCCCCATGGCACGTGGGGCATGCTGAGCCCGGCCACCGCCGGCGGCCACTTCCAGTTCTTCGACATGGCCAACAGCGGCGAAGGCACGATGATGAACGTCGAGTGGGCGAACATCATCTTCGAAGACCTGGGCTCCGTGGTTCCGAACGAGGATGAGACCTGGAGCGGCGTGAAGGCCCTGTTCCGCTAGGCGCGGCAGGATCCTGAAGCGGAAGGGACCCGGGGCCGACCCCGGGTCCCTTTCCTGTCGTGGCCCCCGGCGGGCCGGTGCTAGCTGCGCGGCCTGCCGCGACCCAGGTCGAAATGGGCCAGCCAGGCCGCGGGCAGGGCCGGGCTGGTCAGCAGGTCATCCTCCAGCCCGTTGAGATAGGCATTGATCCGCGCGGCCTCCCGGGGGCGCCCGGCCAGGTTGGCGAAGTGGTGCAGCATGGTCATGGTGAACGACGTGCCGACAGCTCCGTGGGGACGCAGTTCAAGGGTCAGCTGCCGCCGACGGGCGTAGTCCCGCAGGTCCGACAGCTCCGGCAGCCCGCATTCCAGGTGCTCACGGGCCCAGCCGGCGCCGGTCAGATCGACCGCCAGCTGCAGACGCTCCCGGTGGTGCCCGCCCGGCGCGGCGAACGGGTTCAACAGCAGCACGTGGCCGCCGGCGGTGGCCACCATCTGGTCCAGGAAGGCGTCCCGACCGTCGGGGGGGATGTGTTCGAGCACGTGGCAGGCGCACACCACGTCGACGCTGCCTGCCGGCAGCGGCAGATCCAGGCCCGACAGCCCGTTGGTGGCCGGTTCGACCAGCAGGTAGGCGTCGTCGGGCAGGAACGCCGCCAGCGCCCCGTCGCCGCCGCCGATGTCGAGCACCGAGCAGGGGTCCGGACCGGCCAGGCGCCGGATCTCCCGGGCCAGGGTGCGCAGCCGTAGATACCGGTTGTGGTCCAACTGCTCCAGCGGCACAGACGGGGCCGCGGCCGCCAGCGCCAGCAGGGTGCGCCGGTCCTCGGCCAGGGGTCCGGTCAGGTCCGCCAACGGCTCCAGCACCCGGCAGGCGTCGGCGCCGCGGCCGATGCTCAGCAGGGACACCGCCAACCCCAGCCGCGGGCCCGGCCCCTCGGCGCCCAGGAACAGGGCGCTGCGGTAGCAGGCCTGGGCCGCCCAGTGCGCGCCGGCGGCACGCCAGGCATCGCCCAGGTCCCCATGGGCGGACGGATCCAGGGGCGAGGCCTGCACCGCCGTCAGGGCCGCATCGCGGTCCATCCTGATCCTTCCTCGCGGCTCAGGTCCGCGCCGGGGTGAGCTCCAGCCGCTGACCGCGGCAGCTGTCGACGATCCGCCCGTGCTGCCAGGCCACCTGCCCCGAGACGATGGTGGTGTCCACGCTGGCGGGGAACGTGACCCCGGCGAACGGCGTCCAGCGGCACTTCGAGAGCACCAGATCGTCGGCGGCGGTCAGCGGCCGCTCCGCATCCAGCAGCACCAGGTCGGCCCACCAGCCCTCGCGGATGAAGCCGCGCTCCCGGACCCCGAACAGCAGCGCCGGATTGTGGCAGGCCTTCTGCACCAGCTCGGGCAGGGTCAGCACGCCCTCGGCCGAGAGCGCGTGCAACGCCGGCAGCAGGAACTGCACCAGGGGCAAGCCGCTGGGGCAGCCGAAGTAGGGGTGGCCCTTCTCCTGGCGGGTGTGGGGCGCATGGTCGGTGGCGATCACGTCGAGGCGACCGTCCTTGAGGGCCGCCCGCAGGGCCGCCCGATCGGCCGCCGTCTTGATGGCCGGGTTGCACTTGATCAGCCCGCCGAGGCGGGCGTAGTCGGCGTCGCTGAACCACAGGTGGTGGGCGCAGACCTCGGCGGTGATGCGCTTGCCCTCGACCGGCCCGGGGGTGAACAGCTCCAGCTCCTTCGCCGTGGTCAGGTGCAGCACGTGCAGGCGGGTGCCGTGGGTGCGGGCCAGTTCGACCGCCAGGGACGACGACTTCCAGCAGGCCTCGGCGCTGCGGATCGCCGGGTGCTGGTCCATGGGCACCTCGTCCCCGTGGCGCGCGCGCCAGATGCGCTCGTTGGCGCGGATCATCGGATCATCCTCGCAGTGCACCGCCACCAGGCCGGGAGCGTCGGCGAAGATGCCGGCCAGCACGTCGGGCGCGTCGACCAGCATGTTGCCGGTGGAGCTGCCCATGAACACCTTCACGCCGCAGGCGGCGGCCGGATCCAGGCGGCGGATCTGCTCCAGGTTGTCGTTGGAGGCGCCCAGGTAGAAGGCATAGTTGGCCACGGATTTTCCGGCCGCCAGGGCGCAGCGCTCCTCCAGCAGCTCCGGCGTGAGGGTGGCCGGGTTCACGTTGGGCATGTCCATGAAGCTGGTCACGCCGCCGGCGACGGCGGCCCGCGACTCGCTGGCAAGATCGGCCTTGTGGGTCAGCCCCGGCTCGCGGAAGTGCACCTGGTCGTCGATCAGGCCCGGCAGCAGATATTTGCCCTCGGCCTCGATCACCCGGTCGGCCGGGCGGGAGGCAAGGTCGCCGCCGATCGCCACGATGCGACCGCCGACCACCAGCAGGTCGGCCTCGCGGATCGTGCCCTCGTTGACCAGGCGGGCGCCGGTGATCAGCAGCGAAGTGGCGGAGACGGGCATGGGCTGCTCCTGGGGTCGGGGTGGCGGGTCCACGGGCCATGTTAGGTCGGTATCCCCGCCGGAGCCAGCCTCAGGTCCGGCGCCGCGGAGCGCGGCCTAGGGCGCGGCGCCGTCGTACAGCGCCCACGCTGCCGTCCGCTGGTCCGGCGCCGGATCGCTCCAGCGCCGGACCAGCCCGATCAGGGCCAGGGCCAGGGGCCGGCCGTGGGGCGCGATGGTGCCCTCGCGGAAATCCATCTCGCCGAAGATGAAGTGGCCGTCCCGGCCGATGCTGTTGCCCAGGCCCAACAGGCGCCCGTCCCCGCGCGCCGCGGCGAAGCCCACGTTGACGGCATCGTCCAGCTTGTTGCCCAGCAGCTTGTCCAGCCAGTCGTCCACGTCCAGGATCAGCCAGTCGGCGACGATCTCGAAGACCACCAGCCCATGCACGGTGGCGCGCCGGGTGCCGTCCTCGCCGCGCACGACGACGTCCCGCGCGCCGACCCGCCATTCCCGGACCACGATGGGCCCGCCGAAGCTCAGGGTGCCCGGATGGTAGCCCAGGATGCTGTACGGCATGGCCATGTCCAGGCGCGGGTTGGTGAACTCGATGACGACCCGGCGGTTGCAGACCAGGCCCTCGCGCTCGACCTGCGCCGAGTCCGGCAGCACCTCGCGGCGGAACGAGGCCAGCACCTCCAGGGGGAAGTCGCTGGGGTTGGTCCAGCCGGCGCTGAAGGCCTGCAGGTCGGCGGCGTCCCAGCTGCCCAAGCTGTCGGCCTCGACCAGGGAGAAGGCCCAGGCGAAGACCGGCTCCTTGACCTGGGAGCGCAGGAAGTCGTCGCTCGGCACCAGGCCCAGGGGCTCGGCGGCTGCGGCCGTCATGGCCCCGAACAAGGCAAAGCAGACGATCAGCGGGGTGATCCGAGCGGTCATGCGGGCGCTCCTTCCAACGGGAAACCTGCGGGCCGGCACCAAGATAGGCCGCCCGGGGTCCGAGAGCCAGCGGGCGGTCCCATCTTTGCGTGCCCGCGGCCGGACCGACCGCGTACCCCGGCGTGGTGTCAGGGTCCGTCCTGATCCGAACCAGGAGCATACCATGAGCAGGATCCGCAAGACCCTGACCTCGGCCGCCGTCGCCCTCCTGGCGCTGCTGGCGGCCCCCGGCTACAGCGCCGAAGGCAGCGACCAGCTGCCCTGCGGTGCCGGGATCTGATCGAGCGGTCGCAGGAAGGCGGGCCGCCGGCGACGGCGGTCCGCCGGATTATTTTCAAGTCTGAGTCCCGAATCCCGACAATCCGATTGACACTGAGCCGCACCGCAGTACTTTAACGCGCAACTCGCAGGTGCCGAGTCCGGGAATCACCCCGGCCCGGCCCGGTGCGGGCACCCGGGCCTCAAGGAGGTCGCCAGTGCGCGCTTATCGCGAAATGGGAAGCATGCCTGAGCCGCAGCTGCCCAACCACAAGGAGGTCGATGCGGAGCGTTCCGACGACCCTCCGTCGTTGGTTGTTTCCGCATTCGAACCTGAGCCCGAACCAGGGCTGCCGGAACTGCCGGAACAATTCCCCGACTACTTCCTGAAGAAAAAACTGCCCGTCTGCGGTCCGCGGGCCCTCGAGTTCCGTCGGCGTCATTTCGCCGGCGTCTCGGCCCGCGACTGGAACGACTGGCATTGGCAGATGCGCAACCGCATCCGCACCCTCGACCGCCTCGAGTGGATGCTGGAGCTGACGGACGCGGAGCGCGCGGCGCTGGGCCAGGGCGGCGATCTGCTGCCCATGGCCATCACGCCGTACTACATGAGCCTGCTCGATGCCCAGGATCCTCTGCAGCCCCTGCGCCGCACCATGATCCCGGTGCAGAAGGAGTTCCTGCGCAGTCCGGGCGAAGCCGACGACCCGCTGGGCGAGGACGAGCACACGCCCGCGCCCGGCATCGTGCACCGCTACCCGGACCGCATCCTCTTCCTGGTCCACGACCACTGTGCGGCGTACTGCCGGTACTGCACGCGCTCGCGCGTGGTGGGCCAGGGCGAACTGCAGCCCAACAAGGCCCGCCTGCAGGAGGGCCTGGACTACATCCGGCGCACGCCGCAGATCCGCGACGTGCTGCTGTCGGGCGGCGACCCGCTGACCATCTCGGACGACCGGCTGGACTGGCTGCTGGGCGAGCTGCGCACGATTCCGCACGTGCAGTTCGTGCGCATCGGCACCATGGTGCCGGTGGTCATGCCCCAGCGCATCACCCCGGCGCTGGTCAAGATGCTGCGCAAGCATCATCCGCTGTGGTTGAGCATCCACTTCACCCATCCGGACGAGTGCACACCCGAAGTGGTGCGCGCCTGCCGGCGGCTGGCCGACGCTGGCATCCCCCTCGGTTCGCAGATGGTGCTGCTGAAGGGCGTCAACGACAGCGTGCCGGTGATGAAGGACCTGCTGCACAGGCAGCTGATGATGCGGGTGCGTCCCTACTACCTGTACCAGTGCGATCCCATCTCGGGCTCGGCCCACTTCCGCACCACGGTCCAGGAGGGCCTGGAGCTGATGCGGGGCCTGCGTGGGCACACGACGGGCTACGCCGTGCCGACCTACGTCATCGACGCGCCCGGCGGCGGCGGCAAGATCCCGTTGCTGCCCGAGTCGGTGGTGGGCCGCGAGGGCAACGACCTGCTGCTGCGCAGCTACACCGGTGCGGTGCATCGCTACCCGGATCCGCGGCCGAGGGTCAAGCGCACGGCCCGCCTCGTGTCCGAGGCGAAAAGATGAGGATCGGCCTGACCTACGACCTGCGCGACGACTACCTCGCCATGGGCTATGGCGAGGAGGAGACCGCGGAGTTCGACCGGATCTCGACGATCGAGGGCATCGAGGGGGCGCTGCAGCGCCTGGGCCACCGGACCGATCGCATCGGCCACGTCAAGGCCCTGGCGGCGCGGCTGGTGGCGGGCGACCGCTGGGACCTGGTCTTCAACATCGCCGAAGGTCTGGCCGGCATCGGGCGCGAAGCCCAGGTGCCGGCCCTGCTGGACGCGTACGGCATCCCCTACACCTTCAGCGATCCGCTGGTCATGGCCCTGACCCTGCACAAGGGCATGACCAAGCGGGTCCTGCGGGACGGCGGAGTGCCGACCCCGGCCTTCGCCGAGGTCACGGCGGCTGCGGACCTCGACGGCATCGACCTGCCGTTTCCGCTCTTCGCCAAGCCCCTGGCCGAGGGCACGGGCAAGGGCATCGACGGGGGCTCGGTGCTGCGCACGCCGGCCGAGCTGCGGGCGCGCTGCCTGGACCTGCTGGCCCGCTTCAAGCAGCCGGTGCTGGTGGAGACCTACCTGCCCGGCCGCGAGTTCACGGTGGGCCTGACCGGCACCGGCGCGGCGGCGCAGGTGGTCGGCACCATGGAGGTGGTGCTGTTGGCCCAGGCCGAGGCCGGCGCCTACACCTACACCAACAAGGAAAACTGCGAGGAGCTGGTGGAGTACCGCCGGGTGCTGGCGGCCGACGATGCCGTGGTGGCCCGGGCCGAGCGGATCTGCCTGGACGCCTGGGCCCTGCTCGGCTGCCGCGACGGCGGCCGCCTCGACGTGCGCTGCGACGCCGGGGGCCAGCCGCAGCTGATGGAGATCAACCCGCTGGCGGGGCTGCATCCGGAGCACTCGGATCTGCCGATCATCGCCACGGGCGAGGGCATGCCCTACGACGAGCTCATCCGGCGCATCGTGGATTCGGCCGCCGCACGGGTCGCCCCGGTGCAGCCCCGGGTGAAGGGACCCGACCATGCGTGTGGCACTGCTGCATAACGCGGTCGCGCCCGATGCCGCAGCCGACGAGGCCGACGTGCTGGTGCAGGTCGCGGCCGTGGGCGAGGCCCTGGCCGCGGCCGGCCACGACGTGTTCACCCTGCCCTGCGACCTGGACCTGGGTGCCCTCGCCGGGCGCCTGGCCGCCGAGCGGCCCGACGCCGTCTTCAACCTGGTCGAGAGCCTCGGTGGCCAGGGCCGGCTGATCGCCGTGGTGCCCTACCTGCTCGAAGCGCTGGGCGTGCGCCATGCCGGCTGCCCGGCCGACGGCATCCACCTGACGTCCCACAAGACCCTGGCCAAGCGGATGCTGGTCGAGGCCGGCCTGCCCACGCCGGCCTGGCTCGAACCCGACGGCCGTGCCGGCGGCGGGCCCGGCGGCGGGCGCTGGATCGTCAAGTCGGTCTGGGAGGACGCCTCCCTCGGCATGGACGACACGGCGGTGACGGACGGCGGTGCCGCCGCCGCCCGGTCCCTGCTGACGGCGCGGGCGGGGCGACCGGGCGCCCCCTGGTTCGCCGAGGCCTTCGTCGAGGGGCGCGAGTTCAACCTAGCCCTGCTCGATGGCCGGGGCGGCCCGACGGTCCTGCCCCAGGCCGAGATCCTCTTTCCCGACTTCCCGCCGGACAAGCCGCGCATCGTGGGTTATGCTGCCAAGTGGGATCCCGCTTCGTTCGAGTACACCCATACGGTGCGGGCCTTCGCCGACCCCGCGGCTGACGGGCCGCTGCTGGCGGAACTCGAGCGCCTGAGCCTGGCCTGCTGGCGCCTGTTCGGCCTGCGCGGCTGGGCCCGCGTGGACTTCCGGGTGGACGCGGACGGACGGCCCTTCATCCTCGAGGTGAACGCCAATCCCTGCCTGGCCCCGGACGCGGGTTTCGCCGCGGCCCTGGCCCAGGCCGACCTCGCCTACGGCGAGGCCATGGCCCGCATCCTGGCCGCGGCCGGCTGAGCCGCCCGCCGCCGGAGGTTGCCCCTTGTTCCGCATCCGCCGCATCCACGACGACACCTTGCCGGTCAATCGCGAGGCCATCCGGCAGGTGAAGCAGATCCTCAAGGACCAGTTCGCCGAGGCGCCCAAGCGCGACATCGACGGCCTGACCCAGAAGCTGCGCGATCCCTTCGCCCAGCGCTTCCGGGCCATCCTGCACGTGGCCGAGCGCCAGGACGGGCAGGTGCTGGGCTTCGCGCTGGTGCTGCATGTGCCCGAGCTGCGCATGTCATTCCTGGACTACATCGCGTCGAGCGCGCGCCTGACCAGCCGCGGCATCGGCGGGGCTCTCTACCAGCGGGTGCGCGAGGAGGCCACCGAGGCCGGCGTGCGGGCCATCTTCTTCGAGTGCCTGCCCGACGACCCGGGCGACTGCAAACACAAGTCCCAGCTGGCGGCCAACAAGGCCCGGCTGCGCTTCTACGAGAACTACGGGGCCCGCCCGGCGGTCAACAACGACTACAACGCCCAACTCGACGATGGCGACAACGAGTGCATGCCCTACCTCGTGATCGACGACCTGACGCCGGAGCGGCCGCTGCGGCGCCGCTACGTGCGTGACGCGGTGCGGGCGATCCTCGAGCGCAAGTACGCCCACCTCTGCCCGCCGGCGTACGTGGAAAAGGTCGTCTCGTCGTTCAAGGAGGAGCCGGTCACCCTGCGGGCTCCCCGCTACGTGAAGACGGAGCCGGCGCCGGTTGCGACCGTGCCCGGCGAGCGCATCGCTCTCTTCGTCAACGACAAGCACGACATCCACCATGTGCACGACCGCGGCTACGTGGAGGCGCCGGTGCGCGTGTCCAGGATCATGGCCGAACTGGACAAGACCGACCTGTTCGAACGTCTGCCCGCGCGCACGCGCTCGCTCGATCCGGTGCGCCAGGTGCACGATCCGGACCTCGTGGCCTACATGCGCAAGGTGTGCCTGGACCTGCCGGTGGGCGAGTCGGTGTACCCTTACGTGTTTCCCATCCGCAATGCCAGCCGGCCACCGACCGACCTGGCCATGAGGGCCGGCTACTACTGCATCGACACCTTCACGCCGCTGAACCGCAACGCCTTCCTGGCCGCCCGCGGCGCCGTGGACTGCGCCCTGGCCGGGGCCGAGGCCATCGCCAAAGGACGCCGACTGGCCTACGTGCTGGTGCGGCCGCCGGGCCACCACGCCGAGAGCAGCGTGTTCGGGGGCTTCTGCTACTTCAACAACAACGCGATCGCGGCCCACGACCTGTCGCGCCTGGGCAAGGTGGCGATCGTGGACCTGGACTACCACCACGGCAACGGGCAGCAGGACATCTTCTACGCCCGCGACGACGTGCTGACGATCTCGATCCACGGCAATCCGCGCTTCGCCTATCCCTACTTCTCGGGCTTCGCCGAGGAGCAGGGTGCGGGCGCGGGCCTGGGCTACAACCTGAACCTGCCCTTGCCGGAGAAGGTGGACGGTCCGCGCTACCGCGAAGCGCTGGGCCAGGCGATCCGCCGCGTCACCACCTACGGGCCGGCGGTGCTGGTGGTGGCCCTGGGCCTGGACACGGCCAAGGGCGATCCGACCGGCACCTGGAGCCTGACACCGGAAGACCTGCACGAGAACGGCCGCCGCCTGGGCGCGATCGGGCTGCCGACCCTGGTGGTGCAGGAGGGCGGCTACCGCACCCGGACCCTGGGCCGCAACGCGCGGTCCTTCCTCGAAGGCCTGCACAAGGGAGCACGCGAGGCATGAACAGCACCGACGGATTCACCATGCGCGAGGATGTCCGCCCGGCCGACGTGGAGGCGGTGCGCGCCCTGGTCGCGGCCACCGGGTTCTTTTCGGCCGAGGAGGTGGCGATCGCCGCCGAGCTGGTCGCTGAACGGCTGGAGAAGGGCAAGTCCAGCGGCTACGAGTTCGTGCTGGCGGACCGGGGCGGCAAGCTGGCCGGCTATTCCTGCTACGGCCTGATCCCCTGCAGCACCGTCAGCTGGGACCTCTACTGGATCGCCGTGGCGCCGGACACCCAGGGCACGGGGCTGGGCCGCCGCATCCTGGCCTTGTCCGAGCAGCGCATCGCCGAGGCCGGGGGCCTGGCCTGCTACGCCGAGACCAGCGGCCGCGACCAGTACGTGTCGACCCGGGCCTTCTACGAGCGCACCGGCTACGACACCGGCGCGGTGTTCGCCGACTTCTACGGGCCGGGCGACGCGAAATATGTCTTCGTCAAGCGCCTCAGCGCCCCGGCCTGACGCCCAGCAGGCGGGCCGGCAGGAACACGATCCCCTTGAAGAGGGCCAGCACCGCCGTCACCGTGATGCCCAGCAGCCGCAGCGGCAGCATCAGCAGCCAGACCAGCGGGTAGAGCAGCACGCCCAGCAACGCCAGCGGCCAGCACAGCACGAAGAGGATGCACCAGATCAGGAATCCGATCATCTTGCCTCCTTCGACCCCGGGTTGGTGACCGCCCCGATACGGTTGCGGTGGGCCCGGGGTTGCTTCCCCGTGCACCCCGCGGGCCGGTTCCTGCATCGTGAAATTCGCCTGGAATCCGCTCCCAAACCAGATATTTGACAAATAGGCTCATATTTTGGCTTTGTGATGCCGAAAAGTGGAGGACTGACGCTCCATCGACCCGGGCCACGGACGGCTTCGGGGCGAGGCTGGAGCCGGGCGCTTCGGCAGGGAAGGATCCGCCGGCGATGGGCCTGCGCATCAACACCAACATCATGGCCATGCAGGCGCAGCGGCACCTGCAGAACCACACCCGGCGTGCGCAGCGGGCCATGGAGCGGCTTGCCTCCGGTCTGAGGATCAACCGTGCCGGCGACGATGCAGCCGGCCTGGCCATCAGCGAGGGGCTGAAGTCCAGTATCCGGGCCTTGGAAGTGGCCGGCCGCAACGCGGCCGACGGCATCTCCATGGTGCAGGTGGCCGAGGGCGGCCTCGATTCGATCTCCGAACTGCTGGTCCGCATGCGGGAGCTGGGGGTGCAGTCCCTCAACGGCGCCCTGGACGACCAGCAGCGCGGCTACCTGGACCGGGAGTTCCAGGCCCTCAAGGAGGAGATCAGCCGCATCGCCGGCGCCAGCGAGTTCAATGGCGTGCGCCTGCTGGACGGCAGCCAGGGCTCGGTGAGCCTGCAGGTCGGGATCACGCCCGGTGGCCCAGGCGTGCTGCAGGTGGACCTGGGCAACGACGCCTCGGCGGCCGGGCTGGGACTCGGCTCCCTGGACGTCCTGTTCGGCACCGATGCCTCGGCTGGCGCCGCCCTGGCGGGCATCGACGGCGCGCTCGACCAGATCAACAGCCACCGCGCCGGGCTGGGGGCCACCCAGAACCGCCTCGAATCCATCATCCGCCTCAACGCCAACCAGGCCGAGAACCTGGCCGCGGCCAACAGCCGGATTCGCGACGTGGACGTGGCGCTCGAGATGGCCGAGTTGACCAGCGCCCAGATCATGCAGCAGGTGGCGGTGGCGGTGCTGGCCCAGGCCGTCAACCAGCCCAACCTGATCCTGAGGCTGCTGGACAGCGGTTTCCGCCGCGGGCGATGACCGTCGGCAGGCCTTCGGTCGGCCCTCCCCGTTAGGCAATTTCCTTCATGACAAAAGGTTGACCGGGAAGTAACCGTTGCGACCGCGATGCGGGACCAACGGTGGCACAATACTGCGAAAGCGCGGCACAGGCGGGTTAGCGCCGACCGGCCTGCGGAGCCTATTGTGGCGTTCGCTACCGCACCTTGCGGGCCGGCCAGCGAATCCGTCGCTCCGCCGGTGCCCACGGGTGCGGCAACCGGAGGAGCCGTCATGCGCCGAATCCCCTGCCAGCTTGCCCTTGTGGCCATCTTGGCCGTTCTCGTCTCTGCGACCCCGGTGTTCGCCCAGGCGACGTTCCAATTGCTCGGCGACTTCTATGTCACGGGCCTTTCCGCCGACGCCACGGCGGCCTGCGGGGCCAGCCCCGGCAGCTTCGAGGCCATCCGTTGGACGGAGGAAACCGGCCCGGTCTACCTGGGCCTGCCGGCGTTACCCTTGACGGGCAAGGGCGGCGGCTACACGCGCATCTCGGGCGACGGCACGCTGGTCTGCTCGACCATCGCCAACGAGGATTCGACCATCTCCACCTGGGGCCTGTGGACCAAGGGCCTGGGCTGGGAGCGTCTCATGCCGCCCTACCCGCCGGGCGGAGGTACGCCGGACAACGACGGGGGCTCGCCGTACGGCATGTCGCGGGACGGCTCGACCATCGTCGGACTGATCTGGGTCAACGGGGCCCACGGCCACGCCGGCGCATGGACCCGGGATACCGGCGTGGTGGACCTGGGCGCCCAGTGGACCAACGGCAGCAGCCGGGCCAACACCGCCAACCAGGACGGCACCGTGATCGGCGGCTGGAGCTCCAGCCCCACCCATGGCGCCTGGCAGCCCACGGTCTGGGAGAACGGGGTCATGACTGTGTTGGCCGCGACTGAGGTCGGCTGCCAGGTGCAGGCCATGAACAGCGACGGCACCGTGCTGGTGGGCACGCTCTACAACGACGTCAACAGGATCCGCGAGGCCTCCATCTGGACCAGGAGCGGCGGAGCCTGGACGGGCCAGCGCCTGGGCACGCTGCCGGGATCGGTGCCCTTCGACACCCAGTGCTACTGCGCTGGCGTGACGGACGACGGCAACCTGATCGTCGGCGAGTACCTCTTCGACCTCTGGACCCGCACGGGTTTCGTCTGGACCCCCGACCAGGGCCTGATGACGGCTGACGACTACTTTGCCGCACGCGAAGTGCCGGTCCCGGCCGGCTTCACGGTCACCGGGCTGTCCTATGTCGACCGCAACGGCCGCCATGTCGCCGGCTGGGGTTATGACGAGGCGACACCTCTGGTCACCCAGAGTTTCATCGTGACCTTCCCGCCGGTCAGTGCGGTCCCCGCTCCGGTGGCGACCTCCGGCCTGCGGCTGGATCCGGCCTACCCCAACCCGTTCAATCCCGAGACCTCGCTGGTGATCGGCCTGGACACCGCCGACGAAGTGATCCTCAGGATCTACGATGCCCGGGGCGCGCTGGTGCGCGAGCTCCATGCCGGCGGGCTGGAGGCCGGTCAGCATGCCTTCCGCTGGGACGGCCGGGACGGCGCCGGGCTGGCGGTGCCCAGCGGCGTCTACCTGGCCCAGGCCCAGGGGCGGACGGGGGCGGCGCAAATCAGGCGCCTGACCCTCGTCAAGTGATTCACAGCGGTCAGGATCCGCTCGTGGCACAATACTGCGAAATCGCGGCACAGGCGGGTTAGCGCCGCCCGCTCCGCAGGCACTATCATGTTTCTCGCACCGCTTCCTGCGGGCCGGCCGGCGAATCCTTCGCCCCGCCGGCTCCCCGGGGGGCGGCAACCGGAGGAGCCGTAAATGCGTCGAATTAGCGTTCTGCTGGTCCTGTCGGCCGTCCTGGCCGCCCTCGTCCCCGCGGCACCGGCGTCGGCCCAGACGACGTTCCAGCTGCTCGGGGATTTCTACGTCACGTCCCTGTCGGCCGATGGCACGAGCGCCACCGGCAACGGCATCGGCTACGAGGTGGTCCGCTGGACCGCGGAGACCGGTCCGGTCTACCTGGGCCTGCCCTCGGTGCCCCTGACCGGCAAGGGCGGCGGCGCCCCGGACATATCCGCCGACGGGAACCTCATCGCCGGCAACATCGCCAACGAGGACTCGACCATCTCCACCTGGGGGCTGTGGACCAAGGGCATGGGCTGGGAGCGCCTGATGCCCCCCTTCGCGCCCGGGGCCGGCGTCACCGACGGCGATGCCGGCACGCCCTGGGCCATTTCGGGGGACGGCACCAAGGCCGTCGGGCTGATCTGGTTCTCCGGCCGCGGCCACGCCGCTGCCTGGACCCGCGACACCGGTGTGGTGGATCTGGGCGTGCGCGCCCCGGGCGGCCGGGCCCGTGCCAACGCGGTCAACCATGACGGCAGCGTGGTCGGTGGCTGGAGCGATGGCCCCGATGGCAGCACGTATCCGGGCATGTGGCAGCCGACCGTCTGGGAGGACGGCGTCCTGACGGTGCTCGAGGAAACCCCGGTCGCCTGCGACATAAAGGGGTTCAACAGCGACGGCACCATCGCCGTGGGCGCCCTCTACAATCCCGCTAATATGATCCGGGAGCCGGCCATCTGGACCAAGAGCGGCGGCAGCTGGACCGGCCAGCGCCTGGGCACGCTGCCCGGTTCGTCGGCCTACGACACCCACGCCCTGACCCAGGCTGTCACCGACGACGGCTCCCTCATCGTGGGCGAGTACCTGTTCGATCTGTGGTACCGCGTCGGCTTCGTGTGGACCCTCGAGCAAGGCCTGATGACGGCCGACGAGTACTTCGTCGCCCGGGGCGTGCCCATGCCGGCTGGCTTCACGGTCACGGGGCTGTCGGACGTCACCCGCTACGGTCGTCATATCTCCGGCTGGGGCTATGACGAGGCCAACCCGAACCAGCCCGTGAGCTTCATCGTGACCTTCCCGCCGGTAAGCGCCGTGCCCGACGTGGCGGTGGCCACCGCGCCGGGCCTGGAGCCGGCTTGGCCGAACCCCTTCAATCCGGAGACCTCCCTGGCCGTGGTCCTGGACCGCGACCAGCAGGTGCGCTTGACGGTCTACGACACCCGCGGCGCCCTGGTGCGCGAGTTGCACACGGGGCATCTGGCGGCCGGTCGCCATGTCTTCCGCTGGGACGGCCGCCTGGCCGATGGTGCGCTGGCGCCCAGCGGCGTCTACCTGGCCCGGGCGACGGGCCCGGACGGCGGTTCGCAGGTGCGGCGCCTGGCCCTGGTGAAGTAGGAATGGGGACGGCCGGGCCTCGAACCCCGGCCGCCCGGCCTTCCAAGATGTTTTTTCGCTGAGCGTTAGAAGGTTTGAACAATAGTGTCAGCTTTCCGCGCATACGGGTTAGCGACGATCCCCGCGGATCGGGGATGATGATGGACGACAGCAATCCGCTTCGTCCGCACGAGGGGATGCCGGCCCGGCCGGGGTTCCTCAACCAGAAAGGTCGAGACATGAAGAAGCTACTGACCGCCTGTGCCCTGCTCGCCATCGTGGCCACGGGCGCTTCCGCCGAGGTCCTCTGGGATCAGTCCAACTGGACGGGCGCCGACGGGTTCCTGAACATCGCCTCGAACAGCTGCAGCCAGATCAGTGGGAACACCCGGGTCCACACCGCGATGGACGTGAGCTTCGCCACCGACGTGACCATCAATTCGATCACCATCTACGAGCGTGACGGCAACGCTGCGGCCGCGACCCAGGCCTACCTGTGGATCGCCCCCAAGACCGGCAGCATGCCCACCGCGAGCAGCGACATGCTCTACACCCCCGCCAACCTCGTGACCACCAGCACGGTTTATGTGACGCAGGACGGCGAGACCGGCCTGGCCGTCACCGCTGCGGGCCTGAACATCGAGCTGCTGGCCGGCGACTACTGGGTCTCCCTGACCCCGCGTCACAACCTCGGCGTCTTCCCCTACTCGATCCACTGGTTCTCGGCTGACGGCGTCGTGGGCGACCCCACCGCCGCGATCGTCGCCTGCGCGGTCAATTCGAACTGGTACTACCCGTATGCCCCCGACACCCAGCACGACACCGCCGTGCTGATCGAGGGCACCGTGCCGGTCGTGCCCGCCGACGACGCCCAGTGGGGCGGCATCAAGGCTCTGTACCGGTAATTCCGGTCTGACCATCCAGTGCGGGGCCCGGGGTGACCCGGGCCCCGCTTGCGTTTGGTCCCCAAGGCGTGGTAGGATCACCACACGCGAATTTCTCCGCCGACGGGCGTCGCGGGACTGGTGTCGGAGCCGAGGGAGCCGGCAACGTGGGCCCCAACCTGTCCTTTCGCCGTCGCCCGGGTCGGGCGCGGCCATTTCCCTGTGGGGTCGCAGCCATGAACACACGGTGCGCGCTCCACTGGCTGACAGGTCTGCTGCCGGTCGCCCTGGTCTGCGCGGCCCTGCCGGGAATCGCGCAGGACGAGACCGATTTCGCCGCGCCCGCGGAGCTGCGCAACGACCGCCTCCAACTCAACTTCGATCATCTGACCATCGACGAGGGCCTGCCCGAGAACTCGGTCCGGGCCATGGTCCAGGACCGCGTCGGCTTCGTCTGGATCGGCACCCAGAACGGCCTGGTGCGCTTCGACGGCCGCGAGATGGTCGTCTTCACGCCGAATTCCGCCGACAGCACCAGCTTCGGTGGGCGCACGATCGACGCCCTCTGGGAGGACGCCGACGGGGACCTCTGGATCGGCACGTTCCTGGCGGGGCTCTGGCGCTACGACAGCCGCGGCGGCGGATTCGAGCGGGTGCGGCTGCCCCGCAGCGACGGCGCCGAGCCCCTGCACGTGTACGACATCCGCGCCGATGCGGCCGGCACGCTCTGGGTGGCGACCGAGGGCGGCCTGGTCAGCCTGGCTGCGGGCTCGCGCCTGCAGACCTGGCATCCCCAGGTGCTGGCGGTGGACGACAACGGCGCCGAGGTGGCGCTCAATGCCGTCCTGCCCGACGACCCGCACCGGATCTGGTGTGCCACCGACGGCCAGGGCCTGGCGCTGCTGGATCCCACCACCGGCGAGACGACCTGGCACCGCCATGATCCGCGCCGCCCCGGCAGCCTCAGCGCCGACATCATCTACGACCTGCACCGGGATCCCCGGGGCCGCCTGTGGGCGGCGACGACGGCGGGCCTGGACTTGTGGCTGGAGGCGGAGGGGAGCTTCCGGGCCCACGTGCCCCGCCCCGACGAGCCCGGTTCCGACCTGAACCTCTTCATCAGTCTGGCCAGCGACCCGCGCGGCGTGCTCTGGGCCGGTTCGGCCGCCGGTCTGTACGCCTTCACGCCCGACGACGGGCAGTTCAGCCTCTACGCCCACGATCCGGACCGGCCGCGCTCGCCGGTCAAGGGCCCGATCCTCAGCGTGATGGTCGACCGTTCGGGGCTGGTCTGGGCGGGATCCTGGCACACCGGGCTCAACAAGGTCGATCCGGCGGCGGGCCGCTTCCGGCTGCGGCGCTTCGCCATGCCCGAGGCGGGGCTGGCCAGCGCGGCGGTCGAGGCCATCCTGGAGGACAGCCGGGGTCGGCTCTGGATCGCGGTGGGAGAGACTCCCCGCAGCGCCGGCCGGGGCCGCTTATTCGTGCGCGAAGCCGTCGGCGAGGAGTTCCGGCCCGCCGTGCCCCGCTCGGTGGACGGCCGCGATTTCACCTCCGGCAGCAGCGTGCACGAGGCGGGCGACGGCACGATCTGGGTCGGCTCCCACCGCGGGCTCTGGCAGTACGCGGACGGGGTGATCAGGCCGGTGGAGGAGCTGGTCGCCGGCCTGCCCGAGGTGGTGACGCGCGGCGCCGTCAAGGACATCGTCTCCGACGGCGAGGGCAACCTCTGGATCGCGACCTGGTCGGGTCTGGCGCGCTGGCAGCGCTCCACCGGCGGGGTGGGGATCTACCGGCACGACCCGGACAACCCGCACTCCCTCAGCTGGAACGATCCGGTCACGCTGTTCGTCGACGGCACCGGACGCGTGTGGGTCGGCTCCGACACCCGCGGCCTGAACCTCTACCGGCCGTCGAGCGACGACTTCCAGCGCTTCTTCGCCCCCGAACAGGGACTGGAGACCGTCAGCGACATCCGCGAAGGGGACGACGGGGTGCTGTGGCTGGCCTCGTACGCGGGACTCGTGCGCTTCGAGCCCGCCACCGGCGACACGCGGGTCTTCGGCCGCAACGACGGCCTGCCCGCCGACCAGGTGGCCTCGCTGATCGCCACGGACGACGGCATGCTCTGGCTTTCGAGCGGCTACAGCCTGACCCGGTTCGACCCGCGGACCTTCGCCGTGCGCAGCTACGATGCCCGGGACGGGCTCTCGGGCCAGGAGGTCCGCTTCGCCAGCGCACGCGACGCCGCGGGCCGGCTCTACTTCGGCGGTGCCAGCGGGCTGGTCTCCTTCGATCCCACGCGTTTCCAGCGCAGCACCTTCATCCCGGAGGTGGTGGTGACGAGCATCGCCGTCGACGACGTGCCGGTCCAGGTTGGTCCGCAGTCGCCGCTGTCCGCGCTGCCGCACCTGGCCGGGACCCTGCTGTTGCCCCACGACCGCAACGACGTCACCTTCGGCTTCGCCGCCCTCGACTTCGGCCGCCCCGACCAGAACCGCTTCCTGTACCGCCTCGACGGCGCCGATGACGGCTGGCGCGATCCCGGCGGCACCCAACGCGTCTCCTATTCGAACCTGCAGCCCGGGCGCTACACGTTCCGGGTCAGGGGCAGCAACCGCGACGGCCTCTGGAACGAGCAGGAGGCGGTGCTGGAGCTGAGGATCCGGCCGCCCTGGTGGTTGACCGGCTGGGCCTGGGGCGGCTACGCGGTCCTGGCAGTGCTGCTGCTGTGGCTTGTCCTGCGGCAGGCCACCAACCGCGAGCGGATGCGGGCCAGCCTCGAGCTGCAGCGGGCCGAGGCCGCCAAGCTGCACGAACTCGACGAGTTCAAGACCCGCTTCCTGACCAACATCACCCACGAGTTCCGCACGCCGTTGACCCTGATCAAGGTGCCCCTGCAGCGCCTGCGCGAGGAGGGGGCCGGCAATCCCGACCCCCGGCTCGACACCATGGCCCGCAATGCGCGCCGCCTGGAGATCCTGATCGAGCAGCTGCTGGACCTGACCCGCCTGGAGGCCGGCCGCCTGCCCCTGCGCTGGCAGCTGGGCGACTGCCAGGCCATGCTGGGCGCGGTGACCGCGGGCTTCGAACCGGTCGCGGCGCAGCGCGGGATCGAGCTGCGGGTCCAGACCGGGGGGGATCCGTGCCTGGCCTGGTTCGACGGCGACCTGCTCGAGAAGCTCCTGGGCAACCTGCTGTCCAACGCCGTCAAGCACACCCCGGACGAGGGGCGGATCGAGGTCCGGCTGGCCCTGGGACCGGTCGGCGCCGCCGGGCCGCCCGGCACGGCCCCCGGGGAAGGAGGACCGCTGCTGCCGGCGCGGATGCTGTCCATGGCGGTGACCAACAGCGGTTCCTACGTGCCGGAGGAGGAGCGCGGCCGCCTCTTCGATCGCTTCTACCAATCGTCGCGGACCCAGGGTTCAGGTGTCGGCCTGGCCCTGGTCAAGGAGCTGACCCAGCTGCTGGGCGGCCACGTCGACGTGTCCAGCGACCCCGAGCGCGGCACCTGCTTCGCGCTCGAGGTGCCCATGTTCCTGGACCATCCGGAAGGCGAGCAGCGGAGGTCCGACAGCGCGCCCGAGGCCGGCAGCGGTGCCGCTGATCCCGACGGCCTCGCCGCCGATCCCGACGCCGACGCCGACGCCGCCGGGGACGACGGTCCGCCGCGCATCCTGGTGGTCGAGGACAACGCGGACCTGCGCACGTTCCTGGCGGCGGATCTCCAGCCCGAGTTCGCGGTCTTCGAGGCGGCCGCCGGCAAGGAGGGGCTGGCCATCGCGCTGGCGGAGATCCCCGACCTGGTGATCAGCGACGTGATGATGCCGGGCATGGACGGCTTCGAACTCTGCCGCCGCCTGAAGGAGGACGACCGCACCAGCCACGTGCCGGTCATCCTGCTGACCGCGCGTGCCGAGCCCGCAAGCCGCCATGCCGGGTTGCAGCTGGGGGCCGACGACTACCTGGCCAAACCCTTCGACGCGGGGGACCTGCGGCTACGGATCCGCAACCTCATCGACCAGCGCCGGCGGCTGGCCGCCGCCTATGAGCGGCGCCTGGCGGTGCTGGCGCCCGAGTCCATGCCCGTGACCTCATCCGACGAGCGCTTCATCGTCCAGCTCAGGCAGGCCATCGACACCAACCTCGACGACACCGATTTCCGCATCAACGAGCTGTGCCGGGAGGTGGGCATGAGCCGCTCGCAGCTGCATCGCAAGCTGACGGCGGTGACCGGCAAGTCGACCAGCGAGTTCGTACGCACCCACCGGCTGCAGCGGGCGGCGCAGCTCTTCGACGGGGGCTACGGCAACGTGACCGAGGTGGCCTACGCCGTCGGCTTCCGCAACCTCTCCTACTTCGCGCGCTGCTTCAAGGAACTCTACGGGCGGCACCCGTCGGAGTACCTGCGGGACCGCGCCGGGACCTAGCGCGGCGAGCGCCAGAGCCAGGGGCCGCCGCCGCCGGCGGACGCCCCGGTCGGCTCCTGGACGATTCCCTCGATCTTGACCGTGGCGTCGCTGCCGACCGCGTCGGCCACCCAGCGCAGGGTGCCGCAGGGATCGTAGGCGGCCGAGGGCCGTCCCCAGGGTCGCACGGCCGCCAGATGGCGTTCCGGACCGAGGGGGCCCAGCGGCACCACCGGGGTCAGCGAGATCCAGTACTCGCCCGGCCGCAGCGGCACCGCGAGGTCGGTCGCGACCAGGGAGCAACGGTCGCCCACGCGCTGGGCGCGGACCGGCACCAGGCGCCCGGTCGCGCGCGGGTCGTCGCCGGCGGCCGGCAGGTCGCCGCGCTTGGGGGCGATCCAGAGCCAGGCTTCGGCCGTGGCCGCGAACGACTCGGGCGCGCCGGCCGTGAAGTAGGTCGTCACCCGTTCGATCGAAACCGGCGAGTCCAGCCGGAAGTCGCTGGCCAGGTGTTTCGTGGCGGCGCCCGGCGAACAGCCGGCCGCGGCGTCGGCCAGGCTGTTGCCCCCACCTGGGCCGTAGGCGGCCTGGTCCCACAGGATCTGCAGTTCGGCTGCGGAAGCCGTCGTCGTCGCTGCCAGCAGCACGGCGGCCAGGAACCAGGTCTTCATCGGGTCTCCATCAGGTCGGTTGCCGCGGCCCCGGGGCGCGGGACGTCATGCTCCGTCATTTCATCAGGACCATGTTCTGCGGCCCGCGGTGCGATCGCAGACCTGGTTGGTGGGTGCCCGGGAGTGGACATGGGAGGGAAGGCAGGCGGCCGGACGGCATTCCGGATCCGCGGTGATCTCTCCCGGGCAACACCATCATGGCCTATTTCGGGGCGTGGCCGCTAACCCGGATGTGTTGATTCCTGTCACTGATGTCCCGTGGTTATATTGCGTTGAAACAAAGCGAGTTGCCGCTGCCTGGACCCGAGTGATATCGTCACCCGGGGGCGACCATCGGGACTGCCAAGTGGTCGGCGGGGCCTGCGGCGGGGCCTGCAGCGGGGCCCGCAGCGGGGCCAAAGGCCAAGGCCCGGGCCATCGGGCCCGGGCCTTGATTGCGATCGGGCTGCCGGTGTACTAGCGCAGCAACGTCATTTTGTGCACTTCCGTCCGCCCGGCGGCGCTCAGCCGGGCGAAGTAGATGCCGCTGGCCACGCTCGCATCCTCCCAGACCGCCGTGTGGCGTCCGGCTGGCAGGTCGGCATCGACCAGTCGGGCCACCAGCCGTCCGCGCACGTCGTAGATCTCCAGACGCGCCTGGCCGCCGGTCGCCAGGTCGAAGGCGATGCTGGTGCGGGGATTGAAGGGGTTGGGCACATTGCCGACGATCCGCGTCGGGACGACCGGCTCGTCGCCGGCAGCCGACAGCCCGCCGCTGGCGACCAGCAGGTGCACGCCCCAGCCCCGCAGGCGGCCCGTGGCGCCGAAGGCCAAGTCGCCGACGGTCAGGGTCCAGGTGCCGGCGGCCTGGTCGCCGACGAAGTCGTCCAATCTGCCCGGGCCGTCGACAACAAGACTCGTCGGCCAGGTGCCCACCATGTCGTCCTGAACGTTGCCGGTGCGGTTGTGCAGGGTGACCACCGTCCCGGAGGGGCTGCGCAGCTCCACCACCAGGTTGCCGATGGCGAAGTGCGCGATGTCGATCTCGACCTCGACACCGGCCACGGTGCCGGCGGTCCCCAGCTGGATGACGCTGCTGATGCCGACGGGGTTGTTGTCCGGGATGGCCCGGTTGGGCCACACGACGCCGCTGACCGCGATGACCGGCACCAGCGTGAAGTCCTCGCCGCCCTGCTGCTGGCCCTCGACCAGGCTGACCACCTGCTTGGCCGACGAGAAGCCCGGCATGGTGGCGACCACCTCGTAGTCGCCGCCCCAGAGACCGGACAGCCGGTAGGTGCCGTCGGCGCCGGTGACGGCGGACCCGCCGCGCCCGACGCTCACGGTGACGCCCGAGTGGTCGCTGCGCCCGTCCAGGGTCACACGGCCGCTGATGGCGGAGGGGCCGCCCGGCTCGCCGGCCATCAGGTAGGCCAGGGAGTTCTCCAGCAGGTCGCGGGCCACCGCAGCGGCCACGTAGTTGAGGTCGAACGGCAGGTAGACGATCTGCCCCGCGGCCGGTCCGGTGTTGTCGTCGTAGGTGATGATGCCGCCGACCTCGAGGGAGTAGCTGGCGTGCATGACCACGGTCGCCTCCGGATCGACGTCGCTCATGGCGTCGTAGGCGCCCCAGTCCGTGATGCCGCCGGGCACGCTGATGCTCAGCGGCGACTGGATCGTGTGGGGACGATTCAGCAACGGGTGTCCTGCCCCGTCCGGATTCGCGTAGAGCTGCGGGGCGTCGTCGGTGAAGAAGCTTGCCGCATGGAGCACCGCTGCGGCGAATTCCGGGTATCTCAGGAGCCCCGCCGCGACGTAGCCGATTTCACCGCTTTCGACGACCATCCGCCCACCGGCGTCGGCCCAGGCGATCAGCGCGTCGTGCACCTCGTCGTAGATCAGGGGGTTGAGGTGGTTGCCCGCGGTGTAGAGCACCACATCCCGCCCGAACAGATCCGTGGCCGCGAAATGTTCGGCCGTGACCGTGGTGACCTCGTAACCGGTCTCGGCCAGCCAGGCGGCGTAGTCGGCGGTGCCGTTCTTGTCCGCCGTCACGACCTGGAATTCGGCCCGGCTGCCCGCTGCGGGCTCCGCTGTGGACTTCGCGTCCCAGTGGTCGTCGATGATCAGCACCGACCCCAGGTGCTCGACCACCTTGAAGGGGAAGGGACCGGCGTAGGTGGTGTTGGCGGCGGTCGCCGAGTCGCGGGCGATCAGGATGTAGGTGAGCGCGGTGCCCGGCGGCAGCACGCCCGCGCCGATGGGGAAGTTGATGGACCAGCCGTCCGCCGTCTGGACCAGGGGCACCGGGCCCAGGGGCATGCCGCCGGCGATGGTGTAGAGCATGCTGACCGAATTGACCACGCCGTTGTCCTGCACGGTGGCGTGGACCCGCGGCGGCCAATTGGCCGGGACCTGGTCGGTCAAGGGGACGTGGCTGATCACCGGCGGGCTGGTGTCCAGGCCGACCGTGAAGGAGAAGAGGGCTTCCCGTTCCGGATCCGGCCAGATCGTGGACTGCCCCTGGTCGTTGGCTGCGGTGAAGTAGTACTCGATCGTGCGGCCGGGGGTCTGGGGCGGGATCGTCCCGGTCCAGGCGGTGCCGCCGGCCGGCGTCAGCGCCACACGGTGCCAGTCGCCGCTGTTGACCCGATAGTAGAGACCCTGGGCGCCGTCCAGCAGGGGCGTCCGGCTGGAGATCGTCGCGTGGATGGTGAAGGCGCCGGTCCCCGGCGGCTGCAGGTCGGCCAGCGGCGTGTGATTGATGGAGGGCGACCAGTAGAGGCTGGCCCCGTAGGAATCGACCACACCCCAGCCGAAATCGTTGTCCGGCAGCAGCGCGCGGCTGGCGGTCTGCCGCATGGCGTCGTTGATCTGCAGAGGCGTCAGCGACGGGTTCTGCTCCAACAGGAGCGCCACGGCCCCGGTCACCAGCGGCACGGACATGTCGACGCCGAAGGCGTAGTAGTAGACGTCCGTGGTCCACGGGATGGGCGTCGGGTTGGCGGTGCCCAGGGCCAGGATGTCGGGTTTCACCCGGCCGTCGTAGGTGGGACCCGGCGAGCTCCAGCCCGAGACGACGCCGTCGGCGTCGGCCATGCCGACCGAAAGCACGTAGCGGCCGTCCGAGGGCACCAGGATGTGGGGCCATTCGGCGTTGTAACGCATCATGCCGACACCCACGACCACGACCGTGCCCCGCAGGGCAGCCATGTCCGCGGCGAAGGTCATCGGCGAGGAACCGCCGTCGAGATCGCTCCATTCGTACCAGTCGAAGTAGCCGACGCTGCTGTTGATGATGTCCGCGCCCAGGCCGACGGCCCATTCCAGGGCCGCAATCCAGTTGTCCTCCTCGAGCCGGGTCTCGCTGCTGATATCCTCGGTCTTGGCCAGGATCACCGAGGCGCCATAGGCCGGGCCGATCAGGCTGCCGCGGCCGTAGCCGACCAGGCTGCCCAGGACCTGGGTGCCGTGGTCGGCGGCGTCGTCCGGGTCGTTGCGCTGGTTGAAGACGTAGGGGTCCTCGTTGACGAAGTCCCAGGTGTCCACCACATCGACATCCTGCAGACACTCGTGGTCGAGCAGGAAGCCGGAGTCGAGGATGGCGATGGTCACGCCGGCACCGGTCAGGCCCCGCTCGTGCAGCGGCAGGACATTGACAGCTTCGAGTGCAGCCCTGCTGGGGCCGTACTCCAGCACGCCGGGGGTCTTCTGGGCCGCAGCATCGGCGGCGTACGGCCGCGGGTCCGCTTCGACGCTGGCGTCTCCGCGGAGGCGGGCCACCAGTTCGACCTCGCGCACCCAGGGCAGGGCGGCGATCTCGAGGATCTGGGCGGGGGTGGCCGAGAAGCTGGCCGCATTCAGCCAGCGGGATTCCCGGCGTGCGGTCGCCCCGGTGGCGGCCACGGCGGCCACCCACTCCCTGACCAGCGGCAGATCCGCGGCATCGATCGGTGTTGACATCCGCGCCCGACGCTCGAGCTGACGCTCCGGCAGCCGCTTGCGGGCATCCTGCAGGGCGGTGGCCAGCTCGGCCCCGTCCAGGTCCCGATCGACGAAGCGGACCCAGATGGCCAGACGCCCGTCCGCGGCGGTGGCCGGGGCCGGGGCCGCCTCCAGCGCGGCAGTCAGCCGCGCACTGATCCGCGCTGGGGCGGCGATCGCGGCCGTGGCGGCCGTCAGGCCGGCCATGACCAGGAGCAGTCCCGTTGCGAAGCGTCTTGCGATCATGCTCGTTCCCTTCGGTGTTTGGCGGCCGGCACCGCGGACGGGGGGAGGGCTCCCACTGCCGCCAGCCGGCCGTTGGTGCGGGTTCAGCGCACCAATGTCATGCCCCGGATCTCGTCCAGGCCGTCGGCCTGGAGCCGGGCGAAGTACACGCCGGAGGCGGCGTTCCGACCTTCGTCGGTGCGGCCGTTCCAGCGGAAGCTGTGGGCACCCGCAGGCAGCGGGCCGTCGACCAGTCGGCGCACCAGCCGGCCGGCGACGTCATAGACCCGCAGGCTGACGTTCGTCTCCCGCGGCAGACTGAAGCGGATGCTGGTGGCCGGGTTGAACGGGTTCGGCACTGCGCCGGTGAACGTCACCGTGCGCGGCAGGTCGTCGCCGACGGCGCTCACCGCGGCGACGGTCAGGCTGACCGGCAGCACGATCTCGGGCGTGTCCGGGTCGTTGGACGTGACCGTCAGCCAGGCGTGATGCACGCCGGCCGGGGCTTTGCTGCCGTCGAAGGCGACCGTCAGCTCGCTGTCGTTGTAGGGATGGACCGTCCCGGCGGCGGGCATGACCGAAATCCAGCTTGGCGCCAGGCCGGACCCGTCGTCGGCCGTGGCCCCGGCGGTGTACTCCAGCGCCATTCCGCCCGTGTTGGCGATGGCCACCGGCATGGATGCAGTCAGCCCGGCGTCCACGCTGATCGTCAGTTCGGCGGTGTCCAGGCCGATCTCCGGGAAAGGCTGCACGCCGGTGCCGGGGAAGGTCAGCAGGTCGATCCAGGCGGCGTCCTGGCCCACGCTGACCGAGCTGTCCTTGCGGTAGGTCCAGGTGATGGTGTGCTGGCCCGTGGCCAGGTCCCGGCTGAAGCGGGTCCAGGGCGTCAATCCGCTCCAGTTGCCCACGACGGCGCCGTCGATGGCGACGACGAGAGCGTCGTAGACAGTTTCGGAATCGGTCGCGACCCAGCAGGAGAATTCCCCGGCGCCGTTGACGTAGAAGTCCAGCGACAGCACCGTCTGCTGGCTCGGCCCGATGCCGCCGCTGCGGGCGCTGAAGGCGCCTTCGTGGGCGTTGTCGCCCTCGATCAACCAGGCATAGGTGCTGGTGTTCTCGTAGGGGAAAGCATCGAATCCGCCCGACTCGAAGCCGTCGCTGCGGACCGTCGGCAGGGTGAAGTCGATGACGACGTCGCCTTCCAGGCCCACGTGCCTCAGGTCGTAGGTCAGGCCCGGTGCCGTGGCCAGCAGGTCGTAGGCGAAGCCCTCGCCCGCCGGCAGCTCCAGCTCGTAATACCCGGTCGCATCCGCCTGGACGGGGTCGACCGGCACGCTCTGCGCCGTGACCTGGGCTCCGGCCACCGGCACGCCGTTGCCGTCGCGGACATGGCCGCTGATCCGGGACCAGAGCGAGCGCTGCAGGACGATGTCGTGGACTGTGGACCCGCCGGCGGGGATGTCGACCGTCACCAGCGAGGAGGCGAAGCCGAACTTCTGCGCCGAGATGACCCGCGCCCCGGAACGCGCCGCGAAGGCGTAGGCGCCGTCGTTGCCGGTCGTCCTGGTGGTCAGGCCGAGGATGTCGCGCACCAGCACGCCGGCCAGGGGCTGACCATCGCCCGAGTCGACGATGGTGCCGCTGACCGTGCCGATCTCGTTGAGGCAGATCAGCACCGCGGCGTAGGCGTCGATCAGGCCATGGCCGTAGTCGTTGTCCTCGCCGGCCAGGCCCAGGTCCCGGCTGGATTCCATCAGGATCTGCTTGACGGTGTCGACGTCCAGGTCGGGCCGCGCCTGGCGCATCAGCGCCACCACGCCGGCGACGTGGGGTCCGGCCATCGAGGTGCCGCTCATGTAGGCGTAGGCGCCGCCGGGGTAGGTGCTCAGGATGTCCTGGCCGGGGGCCGTGACTTCCGGCTTGATGGCGAACGGACCGCCGCACTGGGAGGGGCCGCGCGAAGAGTAGCTGCTGATCGTATAGGGATAGGTGGTCCTGGTCGAGCCGACGGAGAAGCTGCTGGTCGGCGTCGAGGCCCGGTTCGGCGGGCTGCGCAGGCTCGACGGGCCGGGACCCTCGTTGCCGGCGGACCAGATGGTCACCACGCCGGCGGCTTCGCAATTGTCGATCACGTCGTACCAGCGGGTGTCGCAGGCCAGGTAGCCGTTGCCGGCAGGCACGCCCCAGCTGTTCTGCACCACGTCGGGCACGTCGGCGCTGGTGTTGGGGTTGCCGTCGGGGTCGGCCAGCCATTCGAAGGCCATGATCACCTGGTTGTCCAGGCTCGCCCCGCCGGCGATGGCGTTGGTGGCGATCCACTGGGCACCGGGGGCCACGCCCATGGTGTCGGACGGGCTGGCGCCGGTCATCGTGCCCATGGTGTGGGTGCCGTGGCCGTACTGGTCCACCGGCACGGTCGGGCTGCCGACGCCGGCGGCATCGTACCAGCACTCGGCGGCCGGCGCGGAGCGTCCCCGCCAGCGCGGGGACAGGGCCGCGTGCGAGGCGTCGACGCCCGAATCCAGGCCGGCGACGATGGTGCCGGCCCCGTTGATGCCCAACTCGTGCCAGACCCGCGGCGCGTTGATGGCCACCAGCCCGGGCGTGATGAAGCCCTTGTCCGCAGGGGATGCAGCGACCTGCTTGACCTCGACGGGCTTGATCAGCTCGGGCACCATGTCCGGCTCGATGATCTCGACATCGTCGCGCAGGGCGATCGCGCGGATCCTGGCCGGCGTGGCGGTCAGGACGATGCCGTTGACGATCCAGTGGGGGAAGAAGCCGGCGATCTCGCCGGCGGCCTTGTCCGCGGTCAAAACCGCCACCAGGTCCTTCTGGGTGAGGTTCGCCGCGTCCTGGAGCGACTGCACGACCACCCGGTGGCGCTCCTTGCGGACGATGCCCTGGCGATACATGCTCTTGTCCAGGCCGACCACGTCGGGCTGCCCCTTCAGGACCACCAGACACTTGATCAGGTCGTGTGCCTGGGCGGTCTGCAGCTGGGCTTCCAGTCCGGGGGCCAGGGTGCCGGCGGTGGCCGCGCCTGCGGCCAGCACGCCGAAAATCACCGTTAACGCCAATCTGCGCAGCATCATAGGGACCTTTCCTGGTGGCTCGCGTTCCGCACCCCGGGATCGGCGGGCACGGTTGTCCGGAAGATGGATGCAATGATCGTCGATCCGCCGGCGCGGCGCTAACCCATATGTGCCGACCAATCGCCTTATTGTTCCACGCCAGCAAGTCATTGTGTTTATAGGATTAAGATGCATGGAGGGATTGCGGAAAGGCAAGGTCGGCGGGCCGCTCAGCCCCCGCCGCCGGGGCCCGCGAAGGCCACCTGATTGCCGCTGCGCTTGGCACGGTACATGGCCTCGTCGGCCCGCTCGATCAGGTCCTCGGCGGCGGCCGCGTGGTCGGGGAACAGCGCCACGCCGATGCTGGCGGTCACGCGCAGGGCCTGGCCGGCCAGGTCGACGGGCTGGGCCGCCAACTGCCGGGCCTGCTCCAGCCGGGCACCCAGGGGGGGCGGCGGGCCGCCCGGCTGCAGGATCACCGCGAACTCGTCCCCGCCCAGGCGGGCCACCAGATCGCCGGCGCGGAAGGTGGATTCCAGGCGCCGGGCGACCACCTGCAGCACCAGGTCGCCGGCGTGGTGGCCGTGCAGGTCGTTCACCGCCTTGAAGCCGTCCAGGTCCAGGTAGGCCAGGGCCAGGGTCGCTCCGTCGGCCCGGGCCCGGTCCAGGCGCTGGCGGATCTCCAGGTCGAAGGCGGCGCGGTTGGCCAGCCCGGTCAGCGGATCGTGCAGCGCCGCGTCGGCGAAGCGGCGCCGCTCGGCGTCCAGCAGGCCGATCAGCCGCAGCACCACGTACTCGTAGATCACCAGCCCGATCACCACCGCGACGGCCAGCATCGACCAGTCCCACCATGCGCGCAGGTTTTCCTCCGGGAGGAAGAGCAGTTCGCGGCTGTGCAGCCAGCCGCTGACAGCGAAGGCGAGCAGGGTCCAGGCCAGCCCTCCGCGCAGGCCGAGGGTCAGAAAGCCGTACACCGGCACCAGCAGCATCCAGTACAGCGCCCGGTCCACGTCGGGTCCGGTCGCGGCCAGCGACACGGCCACGAGCAGCAGGAAGATCCAGCCCACGAACACATTGCCGGCCAGGCGGACCGATCCTGTGCGGCGAAAAAATCCAAGGCTGAGACCGTGCACCGCCAGGGTCGCCATGATGGCCAGCCAGTTGAGCGCGCCGTCGACCCGCGGCCAGTCCAGGCCCAATACGGCGGCCACGGGCCGGGTGACCGCGAAGACCAGGCCGTTGAAGATCAGCACCGCGACCAGCACCCGGGCCCGGAACAGGTCCTCGGGCCGGCCGTCGCGCACCGACTGGGGGATGAACGGATTGATGATGCGCGCGGTGATCGCGCGTCTGCGGCTGCGCTCCATCGGCCTCCCGCGCCCGATGCAGCGGGGCGCGGGAGCATCGTCGGTCAGGACGGGTCCGCGGTCAAGACCCGGTCGCGGGTTCGGCAGCCGGCAGGGCGGTGTCCCTGCCCCGCGTGCGCAGCCGGCGGCCCAGGCGCGCGAAGCCCCAGCCCCAGCGCGTGAAGATCCAGTACAGGGCCGGGACGGCCGAGAGGATCAGCACGGTGCTGCTGGTCAGCCCGCCGATGGAGCTGAGGGCCAGGTTCTCCCAGATGTCCTTGCCCTCGGCCAGGTCCTTCTTGTACAGCAGCGGCAGCAGGCCCGCGATGGTGGTGCCGCTGGTCAGCAGGATCGAGCGCATCTGGATGCGCGTGCCGTCGACGATGGCCGTGCGCAGGATGCGCTGGCGCTCGGGGCCGTCCAGCCGCCACAGGTCGAAGGCGCCCAGGCGCCGCTTGGCCGGCACCAGCTCCGGCCCGAGGCCGGCGGCGTCCACCTGCTCGCGCACCTGCAGGCGGTATCGGTTGATCAGCAGGATGGCGTTGTTGACCACGATGCCGAACATCAGGATCAGCCCGATCTTGGCCGACGAGTCGAACTCGCTGCCGGTGCCCCAGAACATGCCCGCGACCCCCACCAGGGCCATGGGTATCGCCAGCAGCACGAGCACCGACAAGGCGAAGCTCTCGAACATGGCGGCCAGGGCCATGAAGATGAAGATCAGGGTCAGCCAGAGCGTCTGCTGCAGTTCCTCCTCTTCCTCCTCCTCGATCTGCTCGCCGGACATGTCTTCCAGGGTGTAGCCGTAGGGCAGTTCGACGCCCTCCAGGATCTCGGCGATGAAGCGTCGGCGCATGGCGTCGGTGCCGATGTACTCCCAGTTGACCTGCTGGCTGTAGCGCTGGTCGTGGCGGTTGATGGAGCTGATCTCCGGCCGCTGCTCGATGCGGATCAGCCGGCCCAGCTGCACCTTCTGGCCGCGGCTGGTGGTCATGGTGCGGCCCAGGATCTGGTCGTACTCGATCTGCTCGGCGTCGTCGAAGCTCAGCATCAGGCGCTGGTCCTCGCCGTCGACCACCATGTGCCAGGGGGTCTCGACCCCCAGCAGGCGCCGGATGTGGCCCATGACCTCCATCATCGAGAGGCGGTGCCGGGCCAGCGCCTCGCGGTCGAGGATCACCACTGTCTCGTCGGTGCCGCTGCGGCTGAAGCGGTCGCCGCTGGTCAGGCGGGCGTTGCGCACGCGGCGGTTGCGGTCCAGGCGGGCCAGCATCCCGTCGCTGATCTGCTTGAGTTCCTTGGAGTTGTAGCCGGTCAGGCGGATGGTGGAGTTGCTCATGCCGCCGCCGCGGCCGCCCTTCATGTAGGGGTCGCCGAAGCCGTTGATCCAGATGAACATGCCGCCCAGCTCCTCGGCCAGCACGATCAGCTTGTTGCGGAAAAGTTCAGGGTAGGCCGACGTCAGCAGTTCGTCGTCGAACTCGATGTTCAGCCAGGCCTGGTTGTTGAACGCCCCCGAGCGCATGTGGGCGCCTTCGGGCATCGGCAGCAGTTCCTGCTCGAACAGCTTGATGGTCTCGCTGGAGAGCTTGACGTCCGTGCCCACGGGCCGTTCGCAGTAGGCGACGATGACCTCCTTGGGCTGGGGCCGCCAGAAGCCGCCGGTCCGCACCTTGTCCTTGAAGACGAAGAAGGTGCCCACGAACAGCGCCAGCACCAGCACCAGCGGGTAGTACCAGAACCGCAGGTGCAGCCGGGTCAGGGTGTCCACGTAGGCCACGAAGACGCCGACCGCGGCCAGCAGCCCGCCGGCGCAGCCCAGCCAGGGCAGCCAGTCGAAGGCGGTGTGCCGGTCCTTGACCAGCCAGGCGCCGGCGAACACCAGCCCCAGCAGCACCAGCACGCCCAGGGTCCAGCGCCACAGCAGGTGCCAGCCCGCGTGGGCGAACTCGTCATCGGCGGCCTTGCTGCCGCGCATCTCCTGCTCGGCCGGCCCGCGCAGGGCCACCGGGATCCAGCAGAAGGCCACGAAGATCGAGGCCAGCATGGCGATGCCCACGCTCACGGCCAGGGGCACGTAGAACAGGGACAGCCGGTCGGTCATGAAGATGAACGAGAGGAAGGCCACCACCGTGGTCAGGGTGGTGGCGATGATGGGGAAGGCCACCTCGCGCGTGCCGGCGATCAGGGCCTCGCGGCTGTCGGCGGCGCGGTTGCCGGACAGGCGGCGGTGGATGGCGTCCAGCACCAGGATGCTGTTGTCCAGCAGCATGCCGAAGCAGACGGTCAGCCCGCTGATGGTGATGAAGTTGACCGAGACCCCGAAGAAGTAGAACAGCGACAGGCAGATCACGATGGCCAGGATGATCGAGGCGATCACGATCGCCGTCAGCCGCACTCGCTTCAGTGCCAAGGCCAGCATGATGAAGAGCAGGCCCAGGATCACCAGCGAACGGGTGACCAGCTCGCTCAGCTTCTCCTCGAGGTCCTCGCCCTCGTCCTGGTCGATCTCGAAGTGCACCGCGAACGGCGCCTCGGCCTGGATCTGCGGCAGCTCGGCCCGCAGCCGCCGGCTGACGGCGATGGAGTTCTGGCCGCTGCGCTTGGTGATGTTCAGGCTGATGACGTTCTCGCCGTTGATGCGGCTGTAGTAGCTGATATCCTCGTAGGACTGCTCGATCCTGGCCACGTGGCGCAGGGTCACCGGCTGGCCGCCGATGGTGCGCAGTACCGTGCCCTCGAGCATGGCCAGGGTCACGTCCTCGCGCACCGAGACCGTCAGTTCGAGGCCGTTGCGGCGGACCGGCCCGGCCGGCGTGATGTCGTCCAGGGCGTCCAGGCGCGAAGTCACCGCGTCGGCGGTCAGGCCGTAGCGCTCCAGCAGCTCCAGGTCCAGCAGGACCTTGACGATGGGGCGGGCGCCGCCGCGCAGCTCGGCGTCCGCAACCCCGGACAGGCCCAGGAAGCGCGGCAGCAGCCAGGTCTCGGCCCGGTCGCGCAGTTCGTTCATGGGCAGGGGCGAGATCAGGCTCAGGGAGAAGAACTCCTCGGCGCGCAGCTCCTCCGGCACGAAGGGGCGGATGAAGGGCTGCCCCGCCTGCGCCGGCAGGTTGCGCCGCACCGCGCCCAGCTGCTCCGAGAGCTCGAGCCGGGCGAAGTCCATGTTCGTGCCGCGCTTGTACTTCACGGTGACCGTGCTCTGCCCGTGGCGCGACTGGGAATCGATGTCCTCGACCGCGTGGCAGCCGGCGACGGCCTCCTCGATGGGCAGGGTGATCGAGCGCTGGATGGCGCTGGGGGAGGCCCCGTTCCAGCCGGTGGTGATCGACAGCTCCGGCAGTTCGGTCTCGGGCATGGCCTCGATGTTGAGCCGGGGCAGGGCGTAGATGCCCGTGACCATGAGCGCCGCGAACAGCATCCAGGTGGCGACAGGGTGGTCGACGGCGAAGCGGATCATCGCATCAGTACTCCCGGTCGAGGCGGCGGTGCAGCAGCTCGTAGACCACCGGCGTCAGGTACAGCGTCAGCAGGGTCGCGATGCTCAGGCCGCCGATGATGGCGATGGCCAGGGGCCGCTGCAGCTGCTCGCCCGTGCCCAGGCCCAGGGCCATGGGCACCATGGCCAGCACCGTGGTCACGGTGGTCATCATGATGGGCCGGAAGCGCAGCATGCCCGCCTCCAGCAGCGCCTCGCGGCCGCCCATCCCGTCGGCGCGCAGCCGGCGGATCGTGGCCACCTTGACGATGGCGTCGTTCACCGCGATGCCCAGCAGCGCGATCATGCCGATCAGCGAGATGATGTTCAGGGACTGGCCGGTCACCCACAGGGTCACCAGCCCGCCGCCGATGCCGACCGGCAGCACGGCGGTGATGATCAGCGGGTCCAGGAAGCTCTCGAACTGGGCGGCCAGGATCATGTACACCAGCAGGGCCGACAGCAGCAGGGCGTAGCCCAGGTCCCGGAAGCTGCTGTTGATCTCCTCCTGCTCGCCGCCGGTGAGGAAGCCCACGCCCTCGGGCACGCTGACGGTGGCCAGCAGCGCGTTCACGTCGTGCCAGACGTCGGCCACGCTGCGGCCGCTGACGTCGCCCGAGAGGGTGATCTGCCGGCGCTGGTCCCGGCGCACGACCTCGCGCACCGGCTGGCCCGTGGTCTGCACCACGAAGCTGCCCAGGGGCACGGTCTTGCCGCCGGCCAGGGCCACCGGCGAGGACAGCACCGCCGGCAGGTCGTAGCGCTGGTCCAGGGGCAGGCGCACGGCGATGTCGATGCGCTGCTCGATCTCGTTGTAGGTGGTGGCCACGGTGCCCTGGATGCGGTTGCGCAGCTCGGCCGCCAGCTGGTCCGGCTCCAGTCCGTAGCGCAGGGCCTTCTCCCGGTCGACCGTCACCTCGACGGTGGGGTTGCCCAGCACCCGGTCCATCTCCAGGTCGGCCAGGCCGTCGATGGCGCGCAGGCGGGGCAGCAGTGCCTCGGCCGTGGCCAGGGCCTGCTCGCCGCGCTCGGCCACGATGCCCAGGGTGAAGGCAGCCTCGCCGCTGGCCAGGATCTCGCGCAGGCCCAGGCCCTCCTCGCGGAAGGACCAGAGCGCGCCCTGCTGGGCGGCCAGGCGCGCGTTCAGCCGCTCCTTGATCTGCTCCATGTCCCGGCGTCCGTGCCGGGTCGGGTGCAGCATGACGCGGATGCGCGCCGTGTTGGCCGCGCTGTACTCCTTGAGCGAGGCCAGGGTCTTCTCGGTGACGCCCACCTGGGCGTACACGGTCTCCACCTCGGGCATGGGCGCCGTGAAGCCGGCCAGGTCGGCCGCCAGGTCGCGGGTCGCCTCCAGCGGCGTGCCCGCCGGCAGCTCCAGCGCCAGGGTGAAGTCGCCGCGGGTGCGCTCGGGCATGAAGGTCAGGCTCAGGTCCGAGCCCAGCAGCGCGGCGCCGGCCAGGCCCACCACGACCACCGCCAGGAATGCCGGTTTGTGGTCCAGCACCCGGCCCAGCAGCGCGTGGTAGCGGCGGATCGTGAAGTTGACCGCTGCGTCGAAGGGCCGGAAGATCAGCCCCGGCCGGTCGGCGGGCGCCCGCAGGATGTGGGCGCTGAGCATGGGCTGCAGCAGCAGCGCGGCCAGGATCGAGACCAGCAGCGAGATGGTCACCGTCAGGGCCTGGTCGCGGAAGAACTCGCCGGCCACGCCGGGCACGTAGATCACCGGGAAGAAGACCGCGACGGTGGTCAGGGTGGCCGCGATCACCGGCGAGGCGACCTCCTGGGTCGCGCGGGCGCACACGTCGCCCACGTCCTCGACCGTGCCGCGGGCCAGCTTCAGGTGCCGGTTGATGTTCTCCAGCACGACGATCGAGTTGTCCACCAGCATGCCGGCCGCCAGGGACAGCCCGCCCAGGGACATCAGGTTCAGGCCCACCTTGGCGAAGTAGAGGAAGGCGAAGGTGGTCAGGATCGAGACCGGGATGGCCAGGCCCACCACGATGGGGCTGCGCCAGTCCATCAGCGAGAAGAAGAGCACCACGAAGGCCAGCGCCGAGCCGTACAGCAGCGAGCTCTGCAGACCCTGGAAGCTCTCCTGCACGAAGTCGGCGTCGCGATAGATGTAGCTGTAGGCGAAGTCCGGGTACTGGTCGCCGAGGATGCCCAGCACCTTGTCCACCTCGGCGGTGGTGGCGATGGTGTTTTCGCCCACCTCCTTGTACAGGTGCAGGGAGACCACCTCGTCGCTGCCGGTCAGGGTGAAGCCCTCCGGCTCCTTGACCGTGTCCAGCACCTCGGCCACGTCGCCGATGGTGATGCCCGGCCCGGCGGCGGGGATCTCGGTCGCGCGGATCTCGTCCAGGTTCTCGAACTCGCCCAGGATGCGCAGGGGCAGATGCAGCGGCCCCTTGCGGATGCGTCCGCCGGGGAAGGAGATGTTGGCCACGCGCAGGGCCGTGGACAGGTCCTCCATGGTGAGGTTGTAGAGGCGCAGCTTGCCGAAGTCCGGGCGCACCAGGATCTCGCGTTCGGCCCCGCCGATCACCTCGGCCTGGCTGACGCCGTTGATCTGTTCCAGCGCCGGCTTGACCACCTCGCGGGAGAACTCGGTCATGCGCGCCATGGGATCGTCGCCGTGCATCACCAGGATGGCGATGGGGCGGGCGCTGGGATCCCAGCGCAGGATCAGCGGCCGGTCGGCGGCCTGGGGAAAATCGTCCCGGTAGCTGACCCGGTCGATGGCCTCCCGCAGGTGCAGGTTGGCGAAGTCCATCTCCGTGCCCCACTCGTACTGCACGGTGATGGTGGAGACGCCCTCGCGGGTCTTCGAGACCACGCGCCGCACCCCCGCCAGGCCGGTGATGACCTCCTCCAGCGGCTGGGTCACCAGCCGGGTCAGGTCGTCGGCCGGCGTGTCGGACCAGTTGGTGATCACCGTCAGGTTGGGGTAGTTGATGGTCGGCAGCAGGTCCACCGGCAGGCGTTGGCGGGCCTGCAGCCCGATCAGCACCAGGCCCGCGAACAGCATGAGG
Source organism: Candidatus Krumholzibacteriia bacterium (assembly GCA_963848505.1). Taxonomy (GTDB): domain Bacteria; phylum Krumholzibacteriota; class Krumholzibacteriia; order LZORAL124-64-63; family LZORAL124-64-63; genus JACZKN01. The sequence continues at coordinate 584,993 of CAWKEB010000003.1, forward strand.
ATGGCCACGGGCCGCCTGACGGCGGTCTGGATGATCATCGGCCGCTCTCCGCGCCGGCGGTCGCGAAGGCCCAGCGGTCGACCCCGGGCACCGTCTTGCGCACCTTGATCCTCGCCTCGTGGGCCAGGGTCAGGTGGTCGCTGACGACGATCTGCTCGCCGGGCGCCAGGCTGCCGCCGCTGTGCACCGCCTTGATCTCGATCCACTCGTCGTTCTCCAGGCCCGTGTCCACGTACAGCCACTGGGCCCGGTCGTCCTCGCGCTTGAACACCAGCGGCCGGTTGTCGCGGATCAGCACCGCCGCCTTGGGCACCAGCAGGCGGTCCGGGAACACGAAGCCCGCGATCTGGGCCCGCACGAACATGCCCGGGCGGTAGCGGCCGTCGGGGTTGGCGAAGCGCACCAGCACTTCGCAGGTGCGCGAGGCCTCGTCCAGGACCGGCGAGAGCACGTCCACGGCGGCGCGCAGGGTGTCGCCGGTGGCCGGGATCGCCAGCAGCACCGGACGGCCCTCGGACAGGTTGCCCAGGTCGGCCTCCAGCACGTTGAGGGCCGCCTCGAGGTTCTCGTTGTTGTAGACCGAGCAAACGGCCTGGTTGACGCTGACGATCTGGCCCTGGACCATAACCAGCCCCTGCACGGTGCCGGCGAAGGGCGCGCGGATCTCCGCGTGCTCGAGGTTCAGCCGGGCCCGCTCCTCGGCCATGCGCGCCTCGGCCAGGCCGGTGCGCTGCTGGAACACGGCATCGCGGAACGCGCCCTTCTCCAGGGCGGTCATCTCGACCGCCAGCAGCCGTGACCGGTACTCGTCCGCGGTGATCGTGCCGTGCTTGAGGGCCTGGTCCAGGGCCTCGCGCTCGCCGGCGAATTCGCGCAGTGCTTCGGCGTTGTCGGTGAAGGTGTCGGCCTCGGCGGCCATCTGGCTGAGGGCCTGCAGATGGCGGTAGCGGGCCTCTTCCAGGGCGATGGCGTACTCGCGGGGGTCGATGCGGGCCAACACCTGGCCCGCGCGCACCCGATCGCCGTCGCGCACCAGCACCGACACCAGCTCGCCGCCCACCTTGGTGCGGATCTCCACCGAGCGCGGCGTGCGGATCGCGCCGTCGGCGTAGATGGGCATCACCAGGTCGCCCTGGCGCACTGCACCCACGTCGACGGAGATCGCCTTCTCCGCGGTCTCGGTCTCCTCTTCCTCGACGCCGGCGGCGCTGGAATCGGCCGCAGCGGCGGTCGAGTCCGCGGCGGCGCCGCCGTCGCCGCCGCCCGAGCAGCCGGCCAGCGGCAGGCCGGCCATCAGGAGCAGCAGGAGAAGGGTGGCGGCCCTCGCCGCCGGGCGGTGATCCGCGGTCGCACGCATGTCCATGGTCTGCCTTTCACATTGCGGTTGCCGGCAGGGGCCGGGCCGGTGCCCGGACGCCTGCGCCGTCCCTAGAACTTCTCCATGTCGTAGCAGATGATCTCCAGGGGCGAGCCCTCGGTTTCGCCCTCGCCCACGGCCTGCTGGCTGAGCCAGGCGTCCAGGGCGCCGGTGACCACGACGATGCGCCAGTCGGGCAGGACGAAGACGGCGTCCTGGTCCGGGTCATGGCTGCCGGGCAGGGCCACCTGCTGCTGGAAGGTGCCGTCGGCGGCGAACACGTCCATCACCAGCCAGGTGCCGGCCGGCGCGTCCTTGCCGCCGCGGCCGCTGACCACGCAGAGGCGGCCGTCGGCGGTGGCGAAGATGTTGCTGATGGCCGCGTCCGTGTCCTCGATGGTCACGGTCCGCGGCGGCGTGGGGTAGTTGGCGCCCACGGCCTCGATGATGCGCCGGGCGTTGTCGCGCTGGCGCTGCTCGCGGACGGGCGCGCTGTAGTCACGGCGGATGATCCGCTCCTCCTTGCCGTCGGGCGTGAACACGTGCACGGCGTAGGTGTTGCGCTCGGGTGCGGCGTAGACCCGGCCGTCGGGGCCCACGGCCACGCGGGCCCAGACGAAGTCCATGGCCATCTCGTCGAGGGTCAAGTCCGCGTAGTCGATCACGTGTTCCTTCTGCAGCAGCACCTGCTGCTCGGCGCCCTGGCCGTCGCAGCGGGCCAGGAAATAGGTCTGGGTGCTCTGCGAGCTGCCGCCGAAAGTCATGCGGATGCCGGCCAGGACCATGCCGTAGCCCTGCCGGAAGCCGCGGATCAGCACGGCGAACTGGCCGGCGCCCGCGCCGCCGGGCGGCGTGTACTTGGTCTCGCCGGCCGGCGTGCCGTCGGGGTTGACCATCACGATGCGCCCGGGGAAGCCCTGCATCAGGGCGATGGTGCCGGTGCCGGTGACGAACATGTCGCCCGGGCGCCGCACCTCGCCGGGGCCGTCGCCCTCGCGGCCGAGGGTGCCGAGGTGCTCGCCGCCGGGGGCATAGACCTGCACCTCCGACAGCTGCGAGTCCAGCACCATCACGTTGCCCTGGTCGTCGGCACGCACCGTGCCCACGGAGCCGAAGAAGACGGTGTCGTCGTCGCCGCCGGCCCGCCAGACCTCGGTGAGGACTGCGGTGGTCGGCGTCTGGGCCGCGGCGACGCCGCCGAGGCCGAGGATCAGCAGGACCACCGTGGTCCTGCGCAGCAGGCGAAGATCGGCGAGATTCATGGTCTGGTTCCCCCTCCGGAATGCGGCGGCCGGCGGCCGCCGCCCTGGTATGTGCTCAGGGCGTTCCCCTGCGGCACCGGGCGCGAAGCCGCGGCGCACCTCAATCGCTTGTCGAATCGGGAGATAATCCCCCCTCGGGCACCGCGTCACCGGCCCCCCCTACGCAGATCCTGTCGACACGGTTGCAGAATCCGCGGCCCCCGTCTAGCGCACCTTGTAGCAGATCACGGACATGGGCTCGGCCTCATCGTCCCCGCCCTCGGCGGCGCTGGCGCTCAGCACCGCGTCCCAGAACCCGGTGACCTGGAAGGCCAGGCCGTCGCCCGCGAAGATCAGCCGATCCACCGCCGGGTTGCCCGGGCAGATCACCTTGACCTGCTCCCTGAAGGTGCCGTCGGGCGCGAACACGTCGTAGGTGGCGAAGCTGCCCGGCTCCGGCTCGAACATCTGGCGGCTGGGCAGCACCCAGATGCTGCCGTCGGCGGCCACGCGCAGGTCGTTGACATCCTGCTCCATCTTCTCCACCTCGCGCTCGACCTCGAACGGGAAGTTGGCCGACTGGGCCTCCATGATGGCCTCGAAGCGTTTGTACACGGTCTCGTTGCGCTGCCACGACTCGTACTCGCGCTCGATCACCCGCTCCAGGGTGCCGTCGGGGGCATAGACGCTCAGGGCGTAGTCGTAGCGCGGCTCGCAGACCACCAGGCGGCCGTCCGGGGCCACGTCCATGCGCCACCAGATGAAGTCGTTGTCGATCTCCCGGAACTTGAAGCCGGGGCCGAAGACCCACTCGACCTCGCGGCCCAGGTACTCTGCCTGCTCGGCGCCGTCAGCGGCGTAGCTGCGCACGAAGTATTGGCGGAACTGCCCGTTGCCCGCCTCGTTGGGCCGGATCTGCACGCCGCTGAGCACCAGGTTGCCGCCGGCGGAACGGCAGTTCACAAGGGCCAGGAAGCCGCCGGCGGTGGCGCCGCCGGTGTCGGGGTTGAACTCGCCGGCCGGGTCCCCGTCCATGGTCAGCTTGACGATCTTGCCCGGGAAGATCTGCACCAGGCCGAGGGTGCCGTCGGGCATGAAGACCACGTCGCCGGGCGCGTTGACCTCGCCCGGCCCGTCGCCCTGGCGGCCCAGGGTCTTGAGGTGTTCGCCGGCGGGGGAGAAGACCTGCACCTCGCTCAGCTGCTGGTCCAGCAGGTAGATGTTGTTGGCCTGGTCCACCAGCACCCTGGTGATGACGCCCAGCAGCACGTCCTGGTCGTTGTCACCGCCGATGCGCCACTGTTCCTCCAGGTTGACGGTGCGCAGACCGCCGGCCGGGGCGGCGCCGTTCATGATGTGAGGGACACCGTCGACGATCGTCTCGGCGGGCGCGGCGCCGGCGGCGGCCGGGACCGCAGCGGCCAGCAGGGCCAGGATGGTGGTCAGCGTGCGCAGGAATGTCATGGTGCCTCCTCGGCTGCCGGGTGGATTCGCCGCCGTGCGGCGCGGGGACGGGTCAGGATACCCGCCCAGGGTGATGGCTATTCGCCGCCGGGCACCGGCAGCTGTTCGGCCCACAGCACGATGCGGTCGGCCGCCTGGGACAGGCTGAGACCGCCGCCGGCTGTGCGCAGGGTTGCCGGAACCGTGCCGCCCTCCGTCAGCGCCCGCAGGATCGCCGCGGCCTGGCCCGCGCGGGCGGTCTCCAGGCTGAAGTCGGTCCAGTCCAGGGGCAGGCCCGGCGGCAGCGCGGCCAGATGTCCCCTCAGGTCCATGTCCGCGGCCCCGGGCCAGGGCTCCAGGTTCCCTCCGGCCAGGATCATCAGACCGGCCACGCCGCCCCGGCCGTCGGCGGCCAACTGCAGCGCCGTGCCGGCGCCGGCATCGATGCCGGCCACTGGGACGGTGGCCTGCCGGAAGCGTGAGCGCACGAATTCCAGTGCGGCCCTGGCCTCGTCGGCGCGGGCGCCGGCCCGCAGATGGGGCACAAGGTACAAGGGGTGGCGGTCGCCCGCCCGGTCCAGGTCGCCGTGCCCGTAGAAGCGGACCAGCCTGCCGACCAGCTGGTCCTCGCCGCCCGGGGCGTTGTCGAGCACCAGGATCGGGGTCTCGCGACCGCGGCCGGCGCCGGGGGCCGGCCGATAGACGCTGCACAGTCGGTCGGCGCCATCGGGGCCGGCATAGACCAGGAGGCCAGGTATCCCAGCCGGAATGATCGAACCGGTGGAGCGGGAGCGGGCCAGCATCGCGTCCAGGTCGCCCAGGGTCGTGGCGATGGGGCCCGGATGGCGGCGTGGCAGGTGGGCGGCCACGGCCGCGCGCACCGCGTCGAGGTAGTGGCTGGCGGTGCGCCGGTCACCCTCGTTGAGTTTCGCGATGCGGGCGCCGAGGGAGTCGTCCCAGCCCGGCGCCAGGTTCAGCAGCGTCGCGCCCCACACCGCACCACCCTCGCCCGGCCAGGCGATCTCCGCCCGCAGCTGGAAGCTGCCGGTGCCGAGGCCGGCGAAGGAGGCCTGCTGCACCAGCTCCTGGCGGCCGCTGCGGAGCTCGACCGCGACGGTCTGCGGGCCCTGCGGCAGCACCGAGCGGCCCTGGTTGTCCAGGAAATCGAGCCGGAGGGTGCCGCGCCCGGCGGCGGGCGGAACTGCGACCAGGGTGAAGTCCAGGATGTCGGCGGTGACGATGCTGTCCTCGAGGCGGCCCAGGAACGCGGGTTCGGCGTAGGCCGCCGTGTCGAACTCCAGGCGCACGACCCGGCGGGAGGCGGCCGCCGGGTCGAACGCACGGGGATCCTCCAGGGCCGCGAACACCAGCCCGGGCAGTCCGTCGCCTACCTGCCCGTCGAGGGCCGCGTTGAAGCCCAGCACCGGGTCGGTCAACGGGTGCAACGGCTGCAGCAGGCTCCAGGGGATGCGCATCACGGCCGGCCGGTCCCGGCCGTCGATGCTCGGGGCGAGTTCGGCGATCCGCTGCCAGCGCCCCAGGGAGGGTACCCACAGGGCACCCCAGCCGTGGCCCTTGGCGTCGCGGCCGAAGGCGAACACGAAGCTGTCGCAGGTGCGGTAGGGTTCGTCCGGATCGATCAGCCCGAGGGTCACCAGCAGTCCCGGCCGGGCCTCGGAGGTCCCCAACCACTTCGCTCCGCCGTCGAGCCGCACCAGCAGCGCGTCGGCTTCCCAGACCAGGACCAGGCTGGGCAGCGACGAGAGCGGATTCGGCCTGTTCCCGGAGAGCCGCAGCTCCGCCGGGCGGTTCGGCGCCAGCCTCACCCCCCGCTCGGCTGCCGTCAGCACCAGCCGGGTGCGGAGCTCTGTCACCAGGGCGGTATAGCGGGGATCATCCGCCAGGACCGTCAGATCCGCATCCGTGGTCAGCTGCTCGAGGTTGTCGTAGCCGGCGGCGACCACCTGCTGCAGGGTGGCCAGTGCTGCTTCGGCCAGGCCGCCGCGGGCCTCGAGGCAGGCCAGGTTGTAGCGCATGGGCAGGTCGGCGGGATAGGCGGCGGCGTAGTCGCGGCAGGCAGCCAGCGCGGCGGCGTCCTGGCCGGTCCGGATCAGGTCCAGCGCCCGGGCGCGGGCGCCGGCGGCGTCGGTTTGGCCCTGGGCGGAGCCGGCCAGACAGGCCAAGGCGACCAGGACACTGGCGATCAGCAGGCGCATGCGGTCCCTTCGGTTCGGTGAGGCCGGCAAACATACAACTTCGGCGGGTGAAAGTCCCGCCGCAGTTGCGGCGGGCTCCGGTTGTCGGCGGCGGGGTTTTCTGCTAACTTCACGGTCCCGGCGGGTGTGCCTTGGCGCGACGCCGATCCCCTCGGCGCGGGCGCCCCGACGGCTCCACCGGCGGCAATCGCTGCCGCCACGGCGGAACGAGGACGCCATGGCCATCATCCCCTTCCATATCGTCGATGCCTTCGCCGACCACCCCTTCACCGGCAACCCGGCGGCCATCATCCCCAACGCCGGCGGCCTCAGCGACGCCGAGATGCTGCAGATCACCGACGAACTGTCCATGGAGGCCGGCTTCGTGCTGCCGCCGGACCGCTCGCAGGCCGACGTGCGCCTGCGCTTCTTCACCAGCCGGCGCGAGGCCCTGCTTTCGGGGCACGTGGTGATCGCCGCCTTCGCCTCCATGGCCGACCGCGGCTTCTACCGGGCCGACCCCGAGGGCACCCGCCTGAAGGTCGAGACCGGCGCCGGCATCCTGCCGGTCACCCTGACCGCGGCCGTCGACGGCCGCACCCTCATCACCCTGGGGCTGCCCGAGCCCCGCTTCGGCGAACCGGTGCCCGCGGGCGAGGTGGCCGCCGCCCTGGGCGTGCCCGCCGAGGCCATCGGCCTGGGCGACCACCAGCCCCAGCGCGTCAGCTGCGGCTTCGACCAGATCATCGTGCCGGTCAACGATCGCGACGTCATGCGCGGCGCCTTCAGCGACATGGAGGCCATCGGCCGCCTGACCGACCTGCGCGGTGTGGGCGGGCTGACTCTGGTCTGCCCGGCGACGGTGCGCGCGGACACGGACGTCCATTGCCGCTTCTTCCACCCGCGCGTGGGCGCGGGGGAGGACCGGGCCAGCGGCACCTCCCTGGGCGCGGCGGCGGCCTGGCTGGTGGCCCACGGCATCGTCCCGGGCAGCGGCCGGGTCAAGGTGACCACCGAGCAGGGCCACGCCCTGGGCCGGCCCACCCGGGCCGAATTGACGGTGACTAGGGAGGGCGGCACGGCCGCTGCCGTGGAACTCACGGCCTGTGGCGCGGTTGTCATGCGGGGCTCGTTCCACTTCGCACGGAGCGCGGCCGCGGCTTACTAGGGGCAGGAAGAGGACCAACGGATGAAGACGTTCAAGCTGGTGCTGGCCGGTGCCGCCCTGCTGGCGGTCTCCGCCTGCGACGACGAACCGACCGGGAACGGGGGCGAGCCGGTCAGGGTCTACGTGCAGGATGCGGCGACCGGTCTGCCGGTCGCCGGCGTCAAGATCGCGGTGATGGACGCGTCCACGAACCTGCCGCTGGCCGTGCCGCTGGCCTCGGATACGGACGGCCTCTGCGACTTCAGCCCCCTGCGCGGGGTCGTGCCTTCGATCGTGGCCTTCGGCGGCGAGACCTGGCGGGTGTTCGGCGCGGTGGGCCACCTGGGCTGGGGCGAGCCGGTCCAGGGCGACGCGGCCGGGCTGGTCGCGGTCAAGACGTCGCCGGTGGCACCGCCGCCCCTGGTCCGCATGGTGGCGATCCCGCGGCCGCGTGGCGCCCGCATCGCCGGCACCGTGGTCGACGCCGCCAGCGGCCGGCCCCTGGGCGCGGCCTTCGTCGGCAGTTTCCGTTTGCCCACCGGCTACGACGGCGGCACCACCGTCAGCGACGACGTCACCCTGGCCGACGGGGCCTTCGCCGTGGCGGACATCCCGTTCCGCTTCGAACCGGAGGGGCCGCCGCAGCAGGTCCTGCCCCTGGCGGTGTCCTGCGCCGGCTACCGACCGCGGCTTTGGACCTACGACGCGGCCTTCGGCGAGGATATCGGCCACATCACCGGCGTGGAGATCGCCCTCGAGCCCGCCGGCGCCGAAGCGACCGGCTCGCTGCGCGGCCGCGTGCTGCACGGCGCCGAGCCCGTGCCCTACGTGACGGTCGGCCTGGGCAACGCCAACCTGGCGGACAAGGGTTCAGTCGGCCTGGTGGGTCGCACCGCGGCCTGTGACTTCGCCGGTGTCTTCGTCTTCGAGGACCTGCCGGCGGGACACTACTTCGTGCATCCGGGCTTCCGCGCCCAGGACGGCGTCTGGTATCCCGACCAGCCGGCCAACGTGCCGCAAACCGTCGCGGTGGGGGCCGAGACCGACGCGGGTGATTTCCAGGTGCTGCCGCAGATGTGGATCCAGGAGCCCGGTGACGGCGCGATCGTCGCGCGCACCCAGCGCCGGTTCGCCTGGTGGGACCGCGCGGGGGCCGTGGCCTACGATTTCTACCTGGACCGCGCCGCCCCGGTGCGCCTTACCACGCCCGCCTGGAGCCTGGCCGACGGCGACACCCTGGCGCCGGGCATCCACGTCTGGCAGGTCTGGGCCTACGATGCCTATGACCAGCTGGTCGGCGTCCTGGGCGACAGCGCCGAGTTCATGGTGCGGGACTGAGGCGGCGCGTTCACTTGACCATCATCATGCGCCGGGACCGGTGCCAGTCGCCCGCGCGCAGGACGGACACGTAGCTGCCCGATGCGACGGCTGCCCCGGCGTCGTCGCGGCCGTCCCAGACCGCCTCGTGATCGCCTCCCGCCAGTTCCCCGGCCAGCAGCTCGCGCACGTGGCGGCCCTTGAGGTCGTACACGACGAGGCTGACCCGCTCCGCGCGGGGCAGTCGGAAGCGGATCGTGGTGACCGGGTTGAACGGGTTGGGGAAGTTCTGGTCGAGCCGGACGCCGGCCGGCGGCGGCGGCGTGGCCGACACCACCGGGACCGGCAAGCCGTCTTCGTCGAACGCGGCTGCCGGGTAGCTGGACGGGTCGGCGGTATCCCAGTCCGCCAGCAGATCGGCGATGCGCTGGCCGGTGGCCAGGACGCCGGAGTCCGCCTCGGCGGCGGCCATCAGCTGCTGGAGACTGATGGCCAGGGCCTGGACCTGCGACGGCGAGGTCGCCGGTTCCAGTGCGCCCAGCACCGGCCCGTTGTTGTAGACGGCCGTGCCGTAGAGCACCGCCTCCCAGGCCCGGATGGTGTGGCGCGGTGCGGCCCCGGCGTTGGTGTAGGTGTTGAAAGTGCCGCCCAACTGTCCCGAGACGGTTTCGTAGTAGGTGGCCACCACCCCGGGCGGATAGATGCGGCGGATCTCGATGGCGCCCTGCGCGCTGGAGGGGCTGTCCTTGTTGAGCATGCCGTGGGTCACCGAGCCGGCCGGCGTGGCGATGTCCACGTAGCCGGTCTGCAGCCCGCCGATGGTCACGCCGCCGATGTCGGTGCTGCACCCCCACTGCTCGCCGTTCCAGAGGGGGAGGTCGGAGATATGGCCGCCGATACGCACCAGGTCCCGTTGGCATTCGACCCAGTTGGAATGGGCGTAGAAGTCCTGCACCGTGTGCAGGGCCTTGCCGAAGACGATCATCGCCAGCTCGTAGTCCCGCTGCCAGCCTGCAGGCAGGGTTTCGGCGGTGGCCAGCCCGATCAGGATCTGCCGCGCGAAGGCGACCCTGGCATTGACGCTGAGGATGGATTCATCAAGCCGGTTGTTGTCGAAGTGGTCGGCGCTGAGCAGGTTGACGATCACGGCCGAGTCGGGCTCGCAGTTGGCCAACCACTGCAGCCAGGAGGGGCAGTAGCAGTGGCCGAGGCAGCCGTCGATGTCCGGCAGCCGGCAGCCCTGCTCGATGAGGGCGAGGGAAGCCGGCCCCACCCCCTGGGTGGCCAGCACGTCGCCGGCCATGTTGGCGTGGCGGAAGACCTCGAATCCGTGGCCATGGCCGGGCAGGATCAGCAGGTTCAACAGGAGCAGAACGGTGCAGGCGACGCCGGGGGAAACCGCGGATCGCTGCCGCCGGAGGTTGCGGATCATGGTCGCTCCACTGGTCGGGGCTGGGGGCGCCGGGGCAATGCGGAGATTATAACTCCGGTATGCCGGGCGCGTCAACGGGGTCGCGGCGCCGGTGTGCGGCGTGATCGCAGGGCTCAGGCGAAGACGATGTCGCGCGTGTCCCGCGCGATCATCAGCTCCTCGTTGGTCGGCACGATCATGATCGCGCACCCGCGAGGCTCGACTTGCTGATGATGGCCTCGTCGTGGCGGGTGGCGTTCTTGAAGGGGTCGAGCACGGCGCCGATGGCGTCCAGGCCGCGGCAGGCCCACTCGCGCACCAGCGAGGCGTGCTCGCCGACGCCGGCGGTGAAGATGATGGCGTCGACCCGGCCCAGGGCCACGGCGTAGGCGCCGATGTACTTGCGGATGTGGTAGCCGTAGACCTCCAGGGCCAGCCGCGCCCGGTCGTTGCCGTTGGCGTACTCGCGCTCGACGTCGCGCAGGTCGCTGCTGATGCCGGAGATGCCCAGCATCCCGCTCTCCTTGTTCAGCATGTTCTCCACCTGGGCGAGGCTCAGGTCCAGGCGCCGGGTCAGGTAGCCCACGATCGCGGGGTCGATGTCGCCGCTGCGGGTGCCCATCATCAGGCCCTCCAGCGGCGTCAGGCCCATGCAGGTGTCGATGGAGCGGCCGCCCTTGCACCGCCGCCACCGAGGCGCCGTTGCCCAGGTGGCAGGTGATGAAGTTCAGGTCGTTCGACGTCCCGCTCCAGGATCTGGGCCGCGCGCAGGGTCACGTAGCGGTGGCTGGTGCCGTGGAAGCCGTAGCGGCGGATCTGGTAGCTCGGTGTACAGGTGGTAGGGGATGGGGTAGATGTAGGCCCGGTCGGGCATGGTCTGGTGGAAGGCCGTGTCGAAGACGCCCACCTGCGGCACGCCCGGCAGCACCTTCCTGCGCGGCCTCGATGCCCGTGATGTTGGCCGGGTTGTGCAGCGGCGCCAGGGGGATGCACTCGCGCAGGGCGTCGATCACGTCGGCGGTGATCAGCACCGAGCCGGAGTATTTCTCGCCCGCGTGCACCACGCGGTGGCCGACCGCGCTGATCTCGTCCAGCGGACGACACCACGCCGTGCTCGGGGTCGGTCAGCGCCGCCAGCACCAGCGCGAAGGCGCGCCGCGTGGTCGGGGATCGGCAGCTCCTGCCGGATCTCCGGCCGGCCGGGGGCGGTGCAGGCGTGGATGCCCTGCTCCAGGCCGATGCGCTCGACCAGGCCCTTGGCCAGCAGGCGCTCGTCGGTCCATGTCCAGGAGCTGGTACTTCAGCGAGCTGCTGCCGCAGTTGATGACCAGGACGTTGCGCATCGGCCGGCTTCCTCTTTCCTAGGCGCTCTGCAGGGCGGTGATGGCCGCCACGTTGACGATGTCGTCGACGCTGCAGCCGCGCGACAGGTCGTTGACGCCCTTGGCCATGCCCTGCAGGACCGGGCCCACGGCCTCGGCGCCCGGCCAGGCGCTGCACCAGCTTGTAGCCGATGTTGCCGGCGTCCAGGTCCGGGAAGATCAGCACGTTGGCCCGGCCGGCGACCGCGCTGCCCGGCGCCTTGCTGCGCGCCGATGTTCGGCACGATGGCCGCGTCCAGCTGCAGCGGGCCGTCGACCGCAGCTCGGGCGCCTTCTCGCTGCACCAGGCGCGCGGCCTCGATCACCTTGTCCACGTCGGGGCCGGCGCCGCTGCCCATGGTGCGAGAAGCTGAGCATGGCCACGCGCGGCTCGAAGCCGCAGAGGGCGCGGGCGGTGGCGGCCGTGGCCACGGCGATGTCCGCCAGCTGGTCGGCGTCCGGCTGCGGGTTGACGGCGCAGTCGCCGAAGACGAGCATGCCGTTCTCGCCGCAGTTCCCAGTCCGGCTTGACCATCACGAAGCAGCTGGAGACGACGGCTGTGCCCGGGCGCGGTGCCGACGATCTGGAAGCCGGCGCGCAGCACGTTGCCGGTGCTGTTGACCGCGCCGGCGACCATGCCGTCGGCCACGCCCTGGGCCGACCAGCATCGCGCCGAAGAACAGGGGGTCGTCCAGGGTGCGCGGCGGCCTCCTCCTCGGTCATGCCCTTGTGGCTGGCGCTTCGCGAGTAGCGCCCGCACGTAGTCGGGCCGGCAGCTGGAGCGCAGCGGGTCGATGATGCGCGAGGCCGGCCGGATCGATGCCCAGCGCCGCGCAGGCGGCCTCCGAGTTCGGCCTGGTCGCCCAGCAGCGACGACCTGGGCGAAGCCCTCGTCGCGGATGCGGCCCGCGGCCCGGAGCATGCGGTCGTCCTCGGCCTCGGGCAGCACGATGGTCTTGTGCAGGGCGGCGGCCTTGCTGCCGCAGGCTGGCGGTGAAATCCATGGCGGCGTCCTCGCAGGTGGCCGGTGATGCGGCGCCGCGGACGGCCGTCCGCGGACGGTTCCAATGTGGTGGGGTGCGGGGCGTCCGTCAACGCCGGCTGCCGAAACAAAACGGCCCCTGCAGGGGGGCCGTCCGGAAACCTCGTGCACCTAGTCGCTGCGCTCGAACTGGGCCAGCTGCTGCAGGCGGGTGTCCCCGGCCTCGCGCAGGGTCACCAGCAGGTCGGCCAGGGTGAAGCTGGTCCAGAACTCCTCCATCCGCCGGCTCAGCAGGGTCCAGATCGAGCGGGTCAGGCAGTCGCCGGCGCGGTCGCAGATCTCGGGCTCGAGCACGCAGTCCACCAGCGCCGTGTGGTTGTCCAGGGCGCGAGATGATCTCCCACAGGGTGATGTCCTCGGGCGCGCGGGCCAGGGAGTAGCCGCCCGCGCACACCCTTGCGGCTGACCAGCAGGTCGGCCCGGCGCAGGGCGCCGACGACCTGCTCCAGGTACTTGCCGCTGATCTCCTGGGTCTCGGCTGATGGCGCTGACCGGAACCGGTTCGCCGCCGTAGGCGTCGGCGATCTGCAGGATGGCGCGCAACCCGTAACGGACCTTGGTATTGACTTTCATCTCGACTGGCCTCCCGGTGACTTCAGCCCCCTCGGGGCGGGCCTACGTCCCCTCCGCAATCCATATTAACACACGCGGACATCCTGGGCGAAACACTTCCGGTCCTTCACTTGCGGATTTCCGCGACCGGTTTGACCAGCAGCCCCGTCAGGTGCAGAGGCAGGGTGGTGGCCCGCTTGCGGTCGATGTCGTGGTAGACCCGCGCGACCTGGCTCGGCCGTCAGCCCCATCACCTCGGCGGCCTCGGCCTCCGGCACGGCATGGTTCTTGGCCCACAGCAGCAGGTCCATCTCCGGGTAGGGCAGCACGAAGTAGAACTCGTCCTGGCCCTGTTCGAGGCTGTAGGTGTCGGTGGTCGGGGTCGAGCTGCAGATGTCGTCAGGCAGCCCCAGGTGGCGGGCCATGGCGTAGACCTGGGTCTTGTAGAGGTGGGCGATGGGCTTCACGTCGGCCGCGCCGTCGCCGTTCTTGACGAAGAAGCCCTGGTCGTACTCCAGCCGGTTGGGCGTGCCGATCACGGCGTAGTTCAGGCGGTCGGCGTGGTAGTAGTCCATGGTCTTGCGGATGCGCTGCTTGAAGTTGGTGGCCGCCACCAGTTCGAGGTAGGCCTGCAGGGGCAGCGCGCTCGGTGCGGCGGGCGCCGTCGGGATCCTCCACCACCACGCGGTAGAAGTTCATGCGGTCGCTGTCCAGCAGGTCGTCAGGCAGCACGATCTTGCTCTTCCAGCCGGGGCCGAACTCCGGGATCACGCGGCGGATGGCGTCGTCGTAGCGCTCGTAGCAGCCGATGGCCGCCAGGGTGGGCTGGATGTCCTCGATGGCGTACTCGATGCCCAGATGCTCGGCCAGCTGCCGGCCCAGGGTGACGCTGGCGCCGGAGGAGTCGCGCTCGGGCAGCAGCAGTCCGAAGACCTTCTTCGGTCCGAAGGTCCGCGACCGCCAGGGCGGCGCTGCAGGAACTGTCGATGCCGCCGCTGATGGCGACCACGGCGCCGCGCCGCATCAGGCGCTTGACCACGGTCTCGCGCAGGGCGGTGCAGATCTCTTCGGCTTCCTTCTCCAGGTCGATGGTCAAGACGTCACGGCTGAACATCCGGCGAATCCTTCCGGTGCTGGTGTGGGTGGCGGGGCGGCCGGCATCCCCCGGGAGCCGCCGCCAGGGAACAAGGGTAAGCCCGTCCGGCGGATTCGTCCACGTGCGATCGCGCCGGAACGGCGCCACTGGACAATCCGCCCGATCGTACCTATCCTTTCGCGAATTTATCGGCTGCCGGAACGAGAGGTGAAATCGTGAATCCCCAGCAACGCCGCGAATTCCTGCGCACCCTGCCCCTGGCCGAACTGCACCGTCATTTCGACGGGTCGATCCGCCCCGCGACCCTCTGGGAGCTGTCCGAGAAGTACTACAGCGCCGTGCCGGGCCTGGACTACGAGCAGTTCCGCCACTACCTGCAATGGGACGACAGCCTGGACAACACCCTGCTGGACTACCTGGACAAGTTCCACGTGCCCCTGCAGTACACCCAGTTCTACGACAACATCATGCGCATCGCCTACGAGCTGGCCGAGGACGCCTACCTCGACGGCGTGCGCCTGCTGGAGCTGCGGATCAACCCGCTGATCCACCGCCGCGCCGGCCTGACCACCCGCCAGGTGATCCACGCCACGCGCAAGGGCCTCAGCCGCTTCGGCGAACAGCACCCGGACTTCAAGGCCGGCATCATCGTCATCGCCATGCGCAGCCACGGCGGCAACATGGCGCGCATCCTGCTGCGCGAGGTGATCGGCGAGAAGGAGGAGTACCACCAGCGGGGTCGGCGTGGTCGGCTTCGACATCGCCGGTCCGGAGGCGCCGTTTCCGCCGGTGCTGTTCCGCGACGCCTACGCCCTGGCCGGCACGATGGGCCTGAAGAAGACCGCCCACGCGGGCGAGAGCGAGGGTCCCGAGCGCATCTGGGAGGCCCTGGACAACCTGGGCCCCGAGCGCATCGGCCACGGCACCAGCGCCGGCCGCGATCCCGAGCTGATGCGGCGCCTGGCCCGCGACGGCATCTACCTGGAGGTCTGCCTGTCCTCGAACGTGCAGACCGGGGCGGTCGCCGCACTGCAAGGATCACCCCCTGCCGCGCTTCCTGGAGGCGGGGATCAAGGTCGCCCTCTGCACCGACAACCCCACCGTCAGCAGCACGACCCTGTCCCGCGAATACGAACTGGCCATGGAGCTGTTCGGCTTCTCGGAGCGGGACGTGGTCGAACTGGCGCGCATGTCCGGCCAGGGCACCTTCCTGGGCGCCGGCTGCCATCTCGCCTTTCCGTCCGGGGAGTGACGCGGACCCGCTGTGGTCCTTGCATCACCTCCCGAACCGATATAGCTTCGGGTCGCACCTGCGGGGGGAACACGGACAATATCCAGGAGTGGAGCCATGAAGCGGCTGCGACGCATCGCGATCCTGACCGGCGGCGGGGACGTCCCCGGCCTCAACTCGACCATCAAGCAGGTGGTCAAGCGGGCCATGAAGGAAAACATCGAGATCGTGGGCTTCCGGCGGGGCTGGGCCGGCCTGGCCAACTATCGGCCCGGCGGCGACCCGGACGGCGAACCGCCAGTGCGTGTACCCCTGGACTGGAACGTGGTGCGCACCATCGACCGCTCCGGCGGCACCTTCCTGCACACCTCGCGCACCAACCCGGCCAAGGTCCGCGAGGAGGACATGCCCGCGCATCTCAGGACGCCCGGCCGCACCTACCCGGCCGACATCACCGACACCATCGTGGCCAACCTCGAGCACCTGGGATCGAGGCCCTGATCCCCATCGGCGGCGACGACACCCTCAGCTACGCGGCGCGCCTGCACCAGGCCGGCTACCCCCAGGTGGCCATCCCCAAGACCATGGACAACGACGTCTTCGGCACCGACTACTGCATCGGCTTCGGCACCGCCATCACCCGCTCGGTGGCCATGCATCAACGACCTGCGCACGCCGATCGGCAGCCACGAGCGCATCGGCGTGGTCGAGCTCTTCGGCCGCAACAGCGGCGAGACCGCGCTGATCGCCAGCTACCTGGCCACCGTCGACCGCACCATCATCAGCGAGGTGCCCTTCGACATCGAGAAACTGGCCGAAATGGTCATGCGCGACAAGCTGGACAACCCCAGCGACTACTCCATCATGACCATCAGCGAGGGTGCGGTGCCGCTGGGCGGCGACGTGCACGAGTACGGCGAGACCGACGCCTACGGCCACCGCAAGCTGGGCGGCGTCGGCGAGTGGACCGCCAGACCGCATCAAGGAGCTGACCGGCCAGGACGTCACCTACCAGCAACTGGGCTACATGATGCGCTGCGGCGCCCCCGACGCCCTGGACCGCATGGTGGCCATGAACTTCGGCAACCTGGCGATGGACACCCTGCTGGCCGGCGGCAGCGGCCAGATGACGGCCCTGCAGGACGGCAAGTACACGACCGTGGACCTGGCCTCGGTGATCGCGGGCGTCAAGCGGGTCGATGTGGCCCGCTACTATGACAGCAACGAGTACCGGCCGCTGATCACCGGGGTGCGCGACCTGCCCATGTTCCTGACCTGATCCCTGACCCAACCCCGGTGGTGCCCTTGCCCAGGACCCGGATCATCCGACTCGTGCTGGCGGTGGCCGTCCTGGCTACAGCCGCCTGGTTCCTGCGCGGCTACACCACCGACGACACCTGGATCCACCTGCGCTACGCCCGCAACCTGGTCGAGCGGGGCGAATTCTCCTTCAATCCCGGCCACGGCACCTACGGGGCGACGAGCCCCCTGTGGATCTTCGTCCTGGCGGGCCTGCTGAAGCTGGGCCTGGCCCCGGCCTGGGCAGCCTGGACAGCCGGCGCCCTGGCCGGCCTGCTGACCCTGCTGCTGGCCGACGCGGTGGTCAGCCGCATGACCTTCGGGGCGATCTGGCGCGGCGTGGTGCTGTTGGTGATCGCGGTCGATGCCTGGTTCCTGCGTTGGACTTTCTCCGGCATGGAAACACCCTTGGCCACGGCCATCCTGCTGGTCCTGCTGTGGCCCTTGTTCTCGGTGCGCGACATGGGCTGGGGCATATCCCGCGAGCCCATGTGGCAGCGCTACCTGGCCTGGGGCGCTGCCGCCGGCCTGGCCGGCCTGGTGCGCCCGGAATTCCTGCTGATGGCCCCCGCTGCCTTGCCCTGGTTATTGTGGTTTGAGTACCACCGTGCCGCTTCGGTGGGCGGCCCCAGCGGTCGCTGGCGGGCCCGGCCCCACGGACCCGTGCTGGCGGCGGCACTGGGCTGGCTGGTGGTGGCCGGCCCCTGGCTGGTCTATGCCCGCCTGACCTTCGGACGCCTGACGCCCGGCACGGCGGCGGCCAAGAGCAGCGCACTGGACCTGTCGCCCGCGGCGCTGCTGCCGGGCGTCGTGCAGGCGATCCGCCAGCTGGGCGCCACCCAGGTCGCCCTGTGGCTGACCCTGGTGCTGCTGGTGGTCTACGTGCTGGTCCGCAACTACCGCTTCGAGCGGGCCGGGCTGGCCGACGGCCGCTGGCCCGGCGACGACGAAGACGGCGAGGACGACCAGAGCGCCGAACCGTCGCCGCCGGGGGTGGGGCCCTGGTCGGTGTGGGGGCCGGTGGCCCTGGTCGGGATCGCCCTCACCTGGACGGCCATCCTGGTCGGCGGCTACGCGGCCAAGCAGGTCTGGATCATCTCCCGCTACCTCAGCCCCCTGGTGCCGGTGCAGGTGCTGGCGCTGGCGGTCATCGCCGAGTGGCTGGTGGTGGGTCTCGGGTCGGCCCGCTCGGGACGCCGCCGGCGCCGGGCCGTGGTGTACGGGGGGGTGGCGGCCCACATCGCCCTCAATGCCTGGCTGCTGGGGGCCTGGGTCGTGCCCCACGCCCGCGATTTCCCGGTGGGGTTGCGCACCTGCTATTTCGAACTGGGCTACTGGCTCGAGCAGAACACGCCGCCGGACGCGGTGGTGGCGGCCCTGGACATCGGGGCCGTGGGCTGGGCCAGCGAGCGTCGCGTGCTGGACCTGATGGGGCTGGTCAGTCCGGAGATCCTCGAGCTGGGCAGCAGGATGGGCTTCGCGGAGATGGTCGCCAGCGGCGCCTGGCTCGGTGCGCCGGGCCCGGATCGTCCCGGCTGGCTGGTCGACCGCAGCGAGGACGGCCCGCGCTTCGTCGGCCGGGAGATCGACGGGGTCCGCTTCGAGCTGCTGGACAGCTGCATCATCCACGGGGTCGGTCTGCGCGAGCCGCAGCCCTGGACCGTGGCCCTCTACCGCCTGGTCTCCACCGAGATCTGAGTCAGGTCCTCGGCCGGCGGGTGGTCGCCGGCCGCCAGCCGCTTGACCACCACCAGGCTGACGTCGTCCACGAAGGGGCGCCCGCCGCCGAAGCGCCGCACCCGCTCGAGGATCTCCGCGGCGATGGCCTCGGCCGGCCGGTCGATGGTCGCGCTGACGGCCTGGATGATGCCTTCGCGCCCGAATTCGTCCGGATCGTCGACCGCCGTGCCCGCGGGCAGGCGTTCGGTGACCCCGTCGGTGAACAGCACCAGCACTTCGCCCGGGCGCAGGGTCAGGTAGCCCCGGCGGTACACCGCGTCCGGCAGCGGCCCCAGCACCGGCCCGCAGGTCTTCAGCTCGAAGACCTCGCCCGCCGGCGTGATCAGCAGCGGCGGGCAGTGGCCGCCGTTGACGTAGGCGAGGTTGCCCGACTCCTCGAGCTCGCCGTAGAACATGGAGATGAAACGGCTGGAGAGGCCGCTGCGGTGGATCACGCCGTTGAGCTGGCTGACCGTGGCGGTGATCTTCTGGTTCTGGGCCTGGCCCATGCGCAGACCCGTGACCACGTCGCGCGCCTGCAGCGCCGCCGGCAGCCCGTGCCCGCTGGCGTCGGCCAGCATGATGCCCAGGACCCCCGCCTCGACCCACTGCATGTCGTAGACGTCGCCGCCCACCTCGTCGGCGGCGATGGTGACTGCGGCCAGGTCGAAGCCCGGCAGCTCCGGCAGCCGCCGCGGCAGCAGCGACTGCTGGATCGCCCTGGCCTGGCGCAGCTGCGAGGCCAGCGCCTCCTCGCGCAGCTTCAGGTCAACCGCCGCGCGGATGGTGCCCAGCAGCACCATCAGGTCGTCCTCGCTGCCGTGGTGGCGGATGCCCAGGCTCAGGATGTAGGCGGGGTCGCGCCCGACCAGGATGGCCGCGCTGTCGGTGTCGCTGAACTGGAGCTCCACGTCGGCATCCCAGCCCGGGGACTCGGGCGAGATCACCCACACCCGGCGACGCTCGATGTCGCGCACCACCTGGTAGTCCCGGTCCACGGTCTTGCCGGCGATCGAGGGGCCGTGTTCGCCGATGCTCTCGATCAGCAGGTAGTCGCGTTCGCGCTCCCGGTAGAGGCGTCCGCTGACCACGCCGTAGCCGGACATGTCCGTGCTGTCGACCAGGGCGTGGAGGATGTCGCTGAGGGCTTTTTCGTCGCCGGCCGAGTGGTCGATCTTCTCGAGCAGGGCGTCGACGGTCCGGTAGAGCTTCTTCTGCACGATGCCTCCGTGCGGCGACCGCCGGTTGCGGTCGGTGTCGGTCGATGGTTTCGCGCGCAATCTAGCACAAGGGAGGCCCGACCGACAGGTCGGAACCCGCGACCGCACCCGGGCGTTGGTTGTCCGCGCACTGGACGATCCGGGCCGGCGGTCCTATCGTCTGGGGACCGAACCGCTTCCCGTGCCCCCGCTTCAGCGAAAGGACTCCCCGTGGACGACGCCGCCCGCATCGACGGAATGAGGGACACCTACGGTGCCATGCGCGCCGAGATCGGCAAGGTCATCGTCGGCCAGGAGCAGGTGGTCGAGGAGATGATGATCGCCCTCTTCGCCGGCGGCCACGTGCTGCTGGAGGGCGTGCCCGGCCTGGCCAAGACCCTGCTGATCAGCAGCCTGGCCCGCGTCATGGACCTCAGCTTCAACCGCATCCAGTTCACGCCCGACCTGATGCCCAGCGACATCACCGGCACGCGAGATCCTCGAGGAGGACAAGGGCACCGGCCAGCGCCACTTCAAGTTCATCCGCGGCCCGGTCTTCGCCAACGTGGTCCTGGCCGACGAGATCAACCGCACGCCGCCCAAGACCCAGGCCGCGCTGCTGCAGGCGATGCAGGAGCGTCAGGTCACCGCCGGCGGCCAGACCCACGGACCTGGCGCCGCCGTTCTTCGTGCTGGCCACCCAGAATCCCATCGAGCAGGAGGGAACCTATCCGCTGCCCGAGGCCCAGCTCGACCGCTTCATGTTCAACGTGCTGATCGACTACCCGTCATACGCCGACGAAGTACGCATCGTCGAGAGCACGACCGGCGCGGCGGACCAGGCGCTGCAGCGCATCCTCGCCGGCAGCGACGTGCTGGCCTACCAGGACCTGGTGCGCCAGGTGCCGGTCGCCGAGAACGTGACCGAGCTGGCGGTGCGCCTGGTGCGCGCCACCCGCGTCGGTTCGGACGAGGCGGCCAAGGCCGCCGGCGAGTACCTGGCCTGGGGCGCGGGACCCCGCGCGGCCCAGGACCTGGTGCGCGGCGCCAAGACCCGCGCCCTGCTGGACGGCCGGCCGACCCCCGACCTGGAGGACGTCCGCCGCCTGGCCCACCCGGTGCTGCGCCATCGCCTGGTGGCCAACTTCCACGCCGAGGCCGAGAACGTGGCCAAGGACAGCATCGTGACCTGATCCTGGACGAGGTCGATCGGTGAGCGGTCCGCTGCTGACGCCCGACCTGATCGGCAAACTGGGGCGCCTTGACCTGGTGGCCCGGCTGGTGGTCGAGGGCTTCCTGACCGGGCTGCACAAGAGCCCGTATCACGGCTTCAGCAGCGAGTTCGCCGAGTACCGCCAGTACATCGCCGGCGAGCCGGTGGCCAACCTCGACTGGCGGGCCTACGCCAAGACCGACCGCCACTACCTGAAGGTCTTCACCGAGGAGACGAACCTGCGCGCCACCCTGCTGGTGGACTGCTCGGCCAGCATGGATTTCCAGGGCGACCCGACCCGGCCCAGCAAGAAGACCTACGCCGCCTACCTGGCCGCAGCCCTCAGCTATCTGCTGCTGCGGCAGAACGACGCCGTGGGCCTGGTCACCTTCGACGAGGCGCCGCTGGCCATGGTGCCGGCGCGGGCGGTGCGCCGGCAGCTGTTCCAGGTGCTGAAGGTGCTGGACGACCTGCCCCGGGGCACGGGCACCCAGTTGGGCCCGGTGCTGCACCGGGTGGCCGAGCGCCTGCAGCGGCGGGGCCTGATCATCGTGCTCAGCGACCTGATGGACGACCCGGAGACAATCCTCGGCGGGCTCAAGCATTTCCGGCACATGGGGCACGAGGTGATCGTCTTCCAGATCCTCGACCCGCGCGAGCTGGACCTGGACTTCAGCGGCGAGGTGGAGTTCGAGGCCCTCGAGGAACCCGGCCGCCGCGTGCGCCTGGAACCTTCGCACCTGCGCGGCGACTACCGCCGGCGCATGGACGCCTGGCGCGATGCCCTGCGCCGGGACTGCCGGCGTCAACTGGTGGACCTGGTCGAGATCACCACCGACACCCCCTTCGAGCGCGGCCTCGGGGCCTACCTGCGCAAGCGCCGGCGGCTCTACTGATGCCGGTGTTCTTCGGCAATCCTGGCCTGCTGTTCGGCACCTTCGCCGCCGCGCTGCCGGTGATCATCCACTTCCTCAGCCGCCGCCGGGTGCGCCGGCTGCCCTTCAGCGACCTGCGCTTCCTGGACGAAGTGCAGGCCCGCCAGGCGCGCAGCCTGGGCGTGCGGCGCTGGCTGCTGCTGCTCCTGCGGGTGCTGGCGGTGCTGCTGGTGGCGCTGGCCGCGGCGGCCCCGCGCTGGGGCGGACTCGCGGCCGTGGGCACCCGGTCCGTGCTCTTCGTGGTCGACACCAGCGCCAGCATGGGCACCCAGACGGCCGCCGGCACGCGGCTGGACGAGGCGGTGGCCGACTGCCGCCGCCTGCTGGAGGTGCTGCCGGGCGACGCGGCGGTGCAGGTGGTCACCGCCGGCGCGCGCACCGAACCCCTGTTTGCCCAGTGGTTGCCGGCGGGGGCCGGCGCGGCCCGCGGCCTGGACGCCCTGGCCGTCAGCGACGGCGGCTTCGACCTGCCGGCGGTGCTGCGCGCGGTGGCCCGCCAGACGGCGCGCGCGCCCAGCGCGGCCGTCGACGTGATCCTGGTGGGCGACCTGCAGGCCCTGGAGCCGTCGGCCGAGCTGGCGGCCGCCGCCGAAGCCCTGCGCGGCGCCGGCCCGGTGCGGTTGATCCTGCGCCGCAGCGGCGAGCCCGTGGCCCAGGGCGGGGTCCTGGAGGTGCGCCTGCCGGGTCGGGTGGTGCTGGCCGGCGAAACCGTCACCGTGACGGCCCGGGTGGTCCCGGCCCGCCCGGACCAGGCCTTCACCCTGCTGCTGGGCGGACGGCCGGTGGCCGAGGCCGTGGCCGACGGGCCGGTCGGCAGCGAGCAGGTCCTCAGCTTCCCGCTGGCGGTGCCGGCGGCCGGGCTGCACATCGGCTCGGTGCGCAAGGAGAGCGACGCCTTCCCCGCCGACGACGAGCGCCCCTTCGTGCTGGCGGTGCCGGCGGCGATCCCGGTGCTGCTGGGCCACGGCGCCGATCGCAGTGTCGACGGTGCGGTGGGCCGCGGCGCCTGGCGCATCCTGGCCGAAACCCTGGCGCCGGGCGGCGACGCGACCCTGTTCCGCATCACCGCGGCCGAAGCCGACCAGCTGACCGGCGGGGCCATGGCCGAAGCCGGCCTGACCGTGCTGGTGGATCCGGAACGCCTTGGTCGGCAGGTGCTGGCGGGTCTGGCGGACGAACTCGGATCCGGTGGTGCGCTGCTGCTGCTGGCGGGCGATCCGACCGGCGCCGACTACCTGAACCAGTCGCTGCTGCCGCTGGTAGGCCTGCCGGGGACGGCGGTCTACAGCAACGCCGAAGCTGCCGGCGGCCAGCGGGCCCGGGTCCTGGACCGGGGCCACCCGGTGTTCGCAGGCCTGGCCGACGATGCGCTCACCACCCTGGAGGACGTCACCTGGCGGCGTTGGTTCCACCTGCCCGCCGCGGGCGCGGTGGTGCCCCTGGCCCTGGCCGGGGACGATCCCCTGCTGGTGACCGGCGAACTGGGCGAGGGGCGCTGGGCCGTGCTGCCCTTCCACCTGCGGCCGGAGGCCAGCGACCTGCCCGGCAGTCCCATGGCCCTGCCGCTGCTGCGCCGCCTGTGCACCTGGCTGGCCCGTCCGGTCGAGCTGGCTGCCGCCGCCAACCTGACCGTGGGTGGCGAACTGCAGCTGCGTCCGCTGCAGCCCCGCGGTGCGGCGACCCTCGACGATCCGGCCGAACTGCGCGTGCGGGGGCCCGAGCCCGGGTTGGAGCGCCAGGCCCAGCTGCAGTGGAGCGGTGCGGCGCCGCTCCTGGCGGCCGGACGCGCCGAGGCCGCCGGCATCGCCGTCTTCACCGCCGGTCGTGACACCGTGGGCCTGGCGGCCTGCGGCCTGCCCCCCGCCGAATCCCGGCCCGACCTGCTGGCGGCCGCGGACTGGGCGGCTCCGCTGCGCCAGGCCGGCCTGGACGTGACCACCGATCTGGCCGAGGGCCGGGCCGACGCCGTGGCTGCGGCCTTCGGCGGCCTGGACCTGGCGCCCTGGCTGCTGGCGGCGGCCGGGCTGCTGCTGGCGATCGAACTGCGGCTGGGACGCGGCACGGCCCCGGCCGCCTGAGCCGCGACGGCATTTGAAAAACGCCGATTTTGGTCTACCTTTGCTGGGCGGCCGGCGCCGGGCCGCCGCACGATGCCCGCCGGACCTGGTTCCGCGCGGGCCAAAGGAGCGTCTGGCATGTGGAAGTACTCGGAGAAGGTCTTCGACCACTTCATGAATCCCCGCAACGTGGGCGAGGTCGAAAGCCCCGACGGCGTGGGCGAAGTCGGTTCCATGGCCTGCGGTGACGCCTTGCGCCTGACCTTCAAGCTGGACCAGGACGGCCGCATCGCCGACGCCCGCTTCCAGACCTTCGGCTGCGGCAGCGCCATCGCCTCCAGCAGCATGTTGACCGAGATGGTCAAGGGCCGGACGCTGGAGGAGGCCGCGCGCATCACCAACGAGGACATCGCCGCCGAGCTCGGTGGCCTGCCCCGCGAGAAGATGCACTGCTCGGTGATGGGCCGCGAGGCGCTCGAGGCGGCGATGCTAGACTATTACAAACGGCTGGGCCGCAACGTGCCCTGCCATCTGCTGCACCAGGACACCCTGCTCTGCCATTGCTACCAGGTCACGAAGGATACGGTGCGCGAGGCCATCATGGCCCACCGCCTCGAGGAGATCGAGGACGTGACCCACTACACCAAGGCCGGGGGCGGCTGCGGCGACTGCCACCACGAGATCTCCGACCTGATCCGCGAATGCTGGGAGACGATCCGGGCCGACGAGGCCTCGGGCCGGCCCGCCCGCGGCCTGCAGGAGCTGGCGCCCCTGGCGGGTGCGCAGGCGGCCGCACCGGCCCCGGCGGCCGCGGCCGACGCCGCGGTGGTGGCCCGCATCCGCGAGCTGCTGGCCGAGGACATCGCGCCCGCCCTGCGCAACGACGGCGGCGACATCGAATTCGTGCGCTACCGGGATCGCCGGGTCTACGTGCGCCTGACCGGCGCCTGCGCCGCCTGCCGCGCCTCCGACGCGACGATCAAGGGCTACGTCGAGGCCCGCCTGCGCGAGTTCGTGGACGAGCGGCTCGAAGTGATCGAGGTCACCTGATGAGCGAGGCGCCGCGCACCTTCAACCTGATGGACGGCCTGCCCGAGCGCCCCGCCGTGCCCATCTACCTGGACAACAACGCCACCACCGCGGTCGCCCCCGAGGTGATCGCGACGATGCTGCCGATGTTGACCGAGCACTACGGCAACCCCTCGAGCATGCACGCCTTCGGCGCGGCGGCGGGCGAGGCCGTGGCCGCGGCGCGCGAGCAGGTGCGGGAGCTGCTCAACGCCGAACTGCCCAGCGAGATCGTCTTCACCGGCGGCGGCTCCGAGAGCGACAACCTGGCCATCGTCGGCACCCTGCACGCCAACCCGACCAAGCGCCACGTGGTGACCACCGCGGTCGAACACCCGGCGGTGCTGGGCCTGTGCCGGGATCTGGAGAAGCGGCACGGCTGCGAAGTCACCTACCTGGGCGTCGACGCCGGGGGCCGCCTGGACCTGGACGAGCTGCGCGGCGCCGTGCGCGAGGACACCGCGGTCGTCTCGGTGATGATGGCCAACAACGAGACCGGCGTGCTCTTCGACAGCGCAGTGATCGGGACCATCGCCAAGGAGCAGGGCGCGGTTTTTCACGTGGACGCCGTGCAGGCCGCGGGCAAGCTGCCCCTGGACCTGCGCGCCCTGGGGATGATCGACCTGCTCTCGCTCTCGGGCCACAAGCTGCACGCGCCCAAGGGCGTCGGCGCGCTCTACGTGCGCAAGGGCACCAAGATCCGCCCGCTGATCGTCGGCGGCCACCAGGAGCGCGGCCGGCGCGCCGGCACCGAGAACGTGGCCGCGATCGCCGGTCTGGGCACCGCCTGCGACCTGGCCCGCGCCCACCGCGGCGACGAGGACACCTTGGTCAGGGCCCTGCGCGACCGCCTGGAGCAGGCGCTGCTGGCGCGCATTCCCGACTGCCGGCGCAACGGCGACCCCGAGGCGCGGCTGCCCAACACCACCAACATCAGCTTCGACTACATCGAGGGCGAGGGCATCCTGCTGCTGCTGGACCGGGCCGGGGTGGCCGCCAGCAGCGGCTCGGCCTGCACCAGCGGCAGCCTCGAGCCCAGCCACGTGCTGCGGGCCATGGGCATCCCCTTCACCCAGGCCCACGGCTCGATCCGCTTCTCGCTGTCGCGCTACAACACGATCGACCAGGTGGACTACGTGGCCGAGGTGCTGCCGGTGATCGTGGAGCGGCTGCGGCGGATCACGCCCTTCAACGCGCAGCGGGCGACCTTCTAGGCCGGGGCCCGCGACCGGCCGGAACGGGACCATGACGAACGAGCGAACCGACGCGAGCGGCGACCCCGCGGGGCTGCTGCACGCCTGCCTGCTGGACAACACCGCCGGCGAGGGCCTGCTGGAGGCCGCCGCCAGGGTGGAGTCCGCCCTGCGCGCACCCGGGACCGGAGCGCGGGTCCTGTCCGGCCTCAACGGGGGCGCGGCGGCGGCACTGCTGGCGGCCTGGCGCGCGCGCACCGGCCGCGCCGCCCTGGTGGTGACCGCCGATCGCGAGTCGGCCGTGCAACTGGCCGACGACCTGGAGACCTGGCTGGGCGCCGGTGCGGTGGTCTACCTGCCGCAGCAGGAAGTCCTGGCCTTCGACCACAACTCGCCCGAGCCCTCGATGGTCGGCGACGGCATGGAAGGGCTGCACCGGCTGCGCAGCGAGGCCACCCCGCTGGTGGTCACCTCGCTGGTGGGCGTGCGCCAGCGCCTGATGGCCCCGGGCACCCTGGACCGGGTCACGATCCGCCTCAAGTGCGGCCAGCGCAGGGACATGGACGACCTGGGCGCCGCCCTGGGCCGCCTGGGCTATCGGCCCGCGGGGATGGTGGCCAAGGTGGGGGACTTTGCCCGCCGCGGCGGCCTGATGGACATCTTCACTCCCGGCGCCCAGCCAATGCGTGTGGAGTTCTTCGACGACGAGATCGTCTCGGTGCGCCGCTTCGACGTGGAGACCCAGCGCACCACCGAGCGCGGCGACGAGGCCGTCATCCTTCCGGTCAGCCATCTGCACCTGGACGAGGAGGCCATTCTGGCCTGCCTGGGCCAGGTGGAGGAGCGCCTGGTCACCGCCGGCGCAGCCGACGACGACCTGCTGGAGGACCTGCAGGCGAAGCTGGAGGACCGCCTGGCCGACCAGGGCCTCGAGACTTACCTGCCCTGGCTGGGCCCCACCGCGCTCCTGGCCGACTACCTGCCCGAAGGCCTGACCGTGTTCTGGCTGGACCCGGTGCGCCTGGGCGAGCAGTCGGCGCTGATCGACGGCGAGCTGCCGCGGCTGCGCGCCGGCCGGCTCGAGCGCGAACCGGTGCTGCCGGAGTGCGACGAGCTGACCGAGCCCGCCGACCGCCTGGCCCGGCCGGGCCAGGAGCACGTCTTTTTGGCCTCGTCCTGGATCGCCGGCGACAGCGCCGCGCGCTGGCTGGGCATGGAAGCGGCGGCGGTCATCGGCTTCGCGACCTCGGCCCAGCAGCTGCGGGGCGGGGACGTGCAGGCCCTGGTGGCGGATCTGCAGCGCCGCGAGAGCGCCGGCGAGGCGGTCCTGCTGTTGTGCGACAACAAGGGCCAGGCAGGCCGTCTGGCCGAGCTGCTGGAGGAGACCGCCGGCACGCCGCCGCGCACGCTGCCGCGGGTCGGGGCCGTGGGCGCCGGCTTCGTCTGGCCCGAAGCCCGCCTGGCCTGCATCACCGACCACGAATTCTTCCAGCGCTACCGCCGGCCGACCCGGGTGCGCCACCGCAGCAGCGGCCTGGTCAAGGAGCGCGCCTCCCTGCAGGCCGGCGAGTTCGTCGTCCATCTGGAGTACGGCATCGGCCTCTACAAGGGCCTGCGCGTGATCACCGTCGAGGGCGTCGAGCGCGAGTGCCTTCTGCTGGAGTACGCCGACGACGGCAAGGTCTACGTCCCGGTCGAGAACATCGACCAGGTGGAGCGCTACAGCTCCGACCAGGGTGCCAACCCGCCGCTGGCCCGTCTCGGTTCGGGCAGCTGGCTGAAGATCAAGGGCAAAGCCAGCAAGGCCATCCGCGCCATGGCGGCCGAGTTGATCGAGCTCTACGCCGGCCGTGCCGCCCGCCCCGGCTATGCCTACCCGCCCGATTCGCCGCTGCAGCGGGCGCTGGACGAGTCGTTCCTCTGGTCGGAGACCCCGGACCAGCTGACGGCCATCGCCGACACCAAGCGCGACATGGAAACCGCCCGGCCCATGGACCGCCTGATCTGCGGCGACGTGGGCTTCGGCAAGACCGAGGTGGCCATCCGCGCCGCCTTCAAGGCCGTGCAGGCGGGCAAACAGGTAGCCGTGCTCTGCCCCACCACCCTGCTGGCCAACCAGCACGGCGAGACCTTCGGCGAGCGCTTCCGCGACTTCCCGGTCAAGGTGGCCACCCTCAGCCGCTTCCGTTCGCCGGCCGAGCAGAAGGAGATCACCGCCCGCTGCGCCGCCGGCAAGGTGGACGTGCTGGTCGGCACCCACCGCCTGCTCTCGCGGGACGTGCGCTTCAAGGACCTGGGCCTGCTGGTCATCGACGAGGAGCAGCGCTTCGGCGTGCGCCACAAGGAACGCATCAAGGAGCTGAAGCGACAGGTGGACGTGATGACGCTGAGCGCCACGCCCATCCCGCGCACCCTCTACCTGGCGCTGATGGGCGCGCGGGACATGTAGCCTGATCAACACGCCGCCGCGGGACCGTCTGCCCATCCATACCGAGCTGTGCGCCTTCGACGAGAAGGTGCTGGTCGAGGCCATCCTGCGCGAGCTCCACCGGGGCGGCCAGGTCTTCTTCGTGCACAACCGGGTGCAGACCATCGAGGGCATGGCCCAGCTGATCCGCAAGCTGCTGCCCAACGTGCGGGTGGCCTGGGCCCACGGCCAGATGCCCGAGGACAAGCTCGAGAAGATCATGACGGCCTTCCTGGAGCACGAGTACGACGTGCTGGTGGCCACGGCGATCATCGAATCGGGCCTGGACATGCCGCGGGTCAACACCATCATCATCGACCGCGCCGACCGCTTCGGGCTGGCCCAGCTCTATCAGCTGCGCGGGCGGGTCGGCCGCAGCAACCACCGGGCTTTCGCCTACCTGATGACTCCGCCGGGAGAGCGCCTGACCGCCGAGGCCCGGCGCCGGCTGGCGGCGCTGGAGGAGTTCCAGGCCCTGGGCTCGGGCTACCACATCGCCATGCGGGACCTGGAGATCCGCGGCGCCGGCAACCTGCTGGGCGAGGAGCAGCACGGCCACATGGAGGCCATCGGCTTCGACCTCTACTGCCGGCTGCTGGAGGAGACGGTGGCGGAACTTCGCGGGCGGCGGCGGTGTTGCCCCGCTCGACGTGAAGGTGGAACTGCGGCTGGCGGCCTACCTGCCCGACGACTACGTTGGCGACCCCCAGCACAAGATGGACCTGTACCGGCGGATCGCGCGCCTGCGCAACCCGGCCGGCTGCGACCGTCTGCGCGAGGAGTTCAAGGACCGCTACGGGCCGCTGCCGGCTCCGGTGGCGGCACTGCTGGAGATCCAGCGCCTGCGCATCCTGGCCGGCAGGGTGGGCATCGAGGAGATCCGTGCCACGCGCACGGGTCTGGACCTCTTTTTCGCTGGCGGCCATGAACCGCCGCCCGTTATCATTCAGGGCTTGATCGAATCGGGCCCGCGCGGCCTGCAGTTCAAGGCCGTGGACCAGTTCATCCTGAAGGTGCCGGCTACCAGGGAGGATCACCTGGTCGTCGCCTCCGTAATGCTCGAGCGCCTGCTCGGGCTGCAGACCAAGGAGTGATCATGCTGCCGATGTCCCTGCTGTCCCTCGTCCGGCGTGCCCGCGTGCCGGCCTCGTCCATCTTCGTGCTCGTCCTCTTGGCGGGGTTGGCCCTGCTGGCCGGCTGCGGCGGCAAGAAGGATACCGGCGGCGTGCTGCTGGCCAGTGTCGGCGAAAAGGAGATCCGCGGCGGCTACTACGAGGACCGCCTCGGCCGCCTGGCCGAAAAGGATCTGCCCCGCGACGACCAGGGCCTGACCATGGACATGGCCTCGCCCGAGGGCAAGACCGAGTTCCTGACGACCCTGGTCAACAAGGAACTGCTGGTCCAGAAGGGCCGGCAGCTGGGCTACGCCGACGATCCGCGCATCGTCGAGGCCCGCAAGTCCCTGATTGCCTACGAGGCGAGCCTGGCCATGTGGCGCGACGTGGTGGGCGAACCGGCCAACGAGCTGAGCAACGCCGAAGTCGACGCGATCTACGAACAGCTGGGTCAGCAGCGCCGCATCAGCTATGTGACCTGCGACCTGGAGGTGGACGCCAAGGCCGCGCGCGAGATGGCCGTGGGCGGCGCCGATTGGGAAGACGTGGTCAGCCGCTACCACAGCGGCGCGATCCCGGCCAACGGGAAGCTCGAGATGTTCATCCCCTTCGGCCGCTTCGATGCCGACTTCGAGGAGCCCATCTTCGCCGCCGAGATCGGCGGAATCACCCAGCCTATCTTGACCGCCTACGGCTGGTGGGTGGTGCGCGTCGATGCTGTCAAGCAGCTGGAGAAGCCCTCGCGTGAAGAGGCCCTGGCCGGCATCCTGGACCTGACCCGCAACCGCAAGATCACCAAGCTGCGCGGCGATTTCCAGAAGCAGGTGCAGGTGCGCTACAAGCTCCTGATCGAGCCTGACGCGCTGGCGAAAGCCTACGCCGGCCTGCCGGTCGACGAGCTGATCCTTGATCCGGCCACCAACAAGCCGGTGCCCCAGGACCAGCTGCTGCCCCTGGAAATCGCGCCCGCCGACCTGGACGAGCCGTTCTACTCGTACGTCGTGGATGACGTGCCGCGCAACTCCACGCTGGGTGACTACAAGGTCAAGTTCGACCGCATGAACACCTTCCAGCGCCCCAAGAAGAACGCCATGATGGGCGGAATGCGCGCCTCGATCGCCCAGGAACTGGAACGGGCGCTGTTGGATATCGAAGCCC
This sequence comes from Candidatus Krumholzibacteriia bacterium, assembly GCA_963848505.1. GTDB lineage: Bacteria > Krumholzibacteriota > Krumholzibacteriia > LZORAL124-64-63 > LZORAL124-64-63 > JACZKN01. The sequence goes on from CAWKEB010000003.1 coordinate 615,810, forward strand.
GCCGCCTTGGCTACTACGAGAATCCCGATGTCTTGGCCCTGGTGGACATCAAGATCGAGGAGATGATCGTCACCGCCCTGTACGGCGAGGTGGTGACCATCGACGAGCGCGTCACGCCCGAGCAGCTCGAATCCTTCTGGGCGGAGCACGGGTCCGAGTATGTGACGCCCGAGAACCGCGCCGGCCGCGTGCTGATCGCCGCCGACGAGGCCACTGCGATCCAGGCGCGCGAACTGGCCGTCGGCGGTGCCGACTGGGCCGATCTGGTCGCCAAGTACTGCACCGACCCGGGCAACAAGGAGAACGGCGGCCGGGTCGACCAGGTCCCGTACGGCAGCACCGGCATGGTGCGCGACACCTTCTACGCCCTGGAGCCGGGCCAGCTGAGCGAGGCCTTCCCCGTCGGCGACGGCCGCTTCGGCCTCGCGCGGTTGGACGTGGTGACCCCCGCCGTGCCCCTGACCATGACCGAGGCCGCCACGGCGATCGGCCAGCGCATCAAGCAGGACCGCAAGGAGGCCGCGTTCCAGGCCCTGCTGGCCCAGTGGGCCGCCGAATTCGGGGTCGTCCGGCACGACGAGAACCTCAGCCAGGTCAAGTCCTGGAAGGAGCTGACCCATGAGGAAGCGCCCGGCCCTGCCGTGCCGCGCCTGCAGTAGCCCGCTGTTTGCGGTGCTGGTCCTGGCGGCGGCCCTGGGGTCGCCGCCGGGCCGGCCCGTGCCTGCGGCCCTGGCCCAGTCAGCCCCCGAACTGGTGGACCGCATTCTGGCCATCGTCGACGAGGAAGCCATCCTGCAGAGCGACCTCGACCGCGAGGTCGAGCTCTACCGCCTGAACCAGGAATACCAGGGCGAGGCGGTCAGCGAGGACACGGCCGAGCTGCGGCGCGAGATGCTCGACCGCCTGATCGAGAGCAAGCTGATCATCGCCGCGGCCAAGGCCGCGGACATGGACGTCGACGAGGAGGCCATCGGCCGCAGCGTCGAGCAGCGGATCCAGCAGTACGTCGAGCGCTTCGGCAACCGCGAGGCCTTCGAACGCGAACTGGTGCGCAGCGGCACCACCCTTTCCGACTTCAAGGAGCGCATGCGCACCCAGCTGCGCGACGACCAGTACCTGCGCCTGGTGGTGGGCAAGTTCATCCGTCCGGACATCGAAGTGATGGAGAACGAGGTCGAGGACTACTACCTGACCCACCTGGCGGAGATGCCCGCCGAACCCGACAGCGTGACCATCGGCGACATCATGGTCACGGTGCAGCCGGCGCTCGAGCAGCGGCAGCGGATCCAGGAGACCATCGCCCAGGTGCAGGCGGCCCTGGCCGCCGGCCGGCCCTTCCCCGAGGTGGCGCAGGAGTTCTCCCGCGGACCCAACGCCAAGCGCGGAGGCATCGTCGGCGTGGTCGCCCCCGGCGACCTTTTCGACCAGGCCCTGGACCGGGCGGTCTTCGCCCTGGCCCCCGGCGAGATCAGCGAACCGGTGCTCTCGAGCCGCGGCGTGCACGTGCTGCGGGTCGATGCCATCGAGGCCGACGGGCGGCGGGCCATCAGCCAGGTCTTCCTGCCGGTCGAGGTCACCCAGGCCGACGTCGACCGCGCCAAGGCCGTCGTCGACGCCGCGCGCGCACGGGTGCTGGCGGGCGAGGACTTCGGTGCCGTCGCCGCCGAAGTCAGCGCCGATGCGGCTTCGGCCGGACGCGGCGGGCTGCTGGGCACGTTCGCGCTGAAGGATCTATCGGAGCAGTTCCGCAGCGTGCTCGACAACGCCGAGGTCGGCAGCATCACCGAACCCGTGCTGACCCCGACCGGCTGGTATGTCTTCCAGGTGCGCGAGCGCCGGGATGGCCACATGTTCACCTACGAGGAACTGAAGGCTGACCTGCGCATGATGGTCGAGGGCAAGAAGATCGAAGTTGCCCTGGCCAAATACGTCGCCGGACTGCGCGAGCGCTTCTTCATCGACGAGAAGAGCTGAGCCGCCGGGTCTCGGTCTCCAGGTGCGCCGGCAGCCAGGGGAAGGCCCCCGCCAGCGCGGGTGCTCCCCCGGCGAAGGCCGCCATCAGTTCGGTGCGCCGGCTGTTCCACAGCACACCGATCCAATCCCGCAAGGCCGCGTCCGCCTCGTCCTGTCCCAGGTCGAGGGTGCGGTCGAACGCTTTTCCCGCACCAGCGCGCACACCAGCAGACCGAGTCCGGCGGCGGGATCCGCTTCGGCCAGGTCGTCAAGCACCGCCGCGGCGGAGGCCGGCGCGCCGGCCGCCAGCAGGGCCCGCGCCAGATCCCCGTCGGCGTGGGGGGCGGCCGCCCGCTGCGCCGCCACGAAGCCGGCCAGGGCCTGGTCACCGCCGGTGGCGCGGCTGAAGGCCGCCGCCGCCAGCAGGGCCTCGGCGTCGCCGGGGGTGTCGGCGGCCGCGGCCACCGCCAGGTCCCGCGCCCGGTCCAGGCTGCCGGCGGCCGCGGCCAGGCGGGCCCTGGCCAGGCGGCAGCGGGTGCGCAGGTGCAGGGCCTGGTCAGCGGCGGCCGCCAGTCCGGCGGCGAACGCCGCGTCCGCTTCCTCCAGTCGCCCCAGATCCTCCAGCCAGCCGCCCCGGGCCAGGTGCCAGGCGGCGGTCGGTGCGGTGCGGGCGGCCTGCCCGTCGAGCCAGGCCAGCCGTCCAGCCGGTTCCTCGGCCAGGCCGGCTGCCAGCAGCGCCGCCAGATCGCCGCTCCAGGGCCGCCCGCGCAGCCAGGCCGGATCCGCCCCGTCGAAGGCTGAGGCCGCGCCGGGCGCCGTCGCGGTCCACAGTTGCCGATCGCCCCAGAAGCGGGCCTGTTCCAGCAATTTGTACCAGCTGTAGAGGTCGCGGGGGTCGCGGGTCACCAGGCGCTGTAGGATCGCCGTGTCCCGGTCCTGCTTGTGGCGGGCGGCGGCGTGGTCGCGCACGTAGCCCAGGTGCTGCACCACGCCGTCGAGCCGGCGCAGGACCAGGCCCGTGGCGCCGAGGTAGGCCGCCACGCCGGCGGAGGCGTCCTCGTGGATGGCGTGGCGGAAGCGGATGCCCGGATCGTTGCGGAACAGCCGCAGCAGGTCGGCGTCCTTGTGCAGCCCGCCGGGCAGGGCGTTGCGCATCACCAGGGTGGCGGCGCCGGCCCGCGCGTCGGCCGGCAGGGCCCGGATCTGGGCCGCCAGGGTCGGCGTGACCCGCTCGTCTGCATCCAGCACCAGGATCCAACGGCCATGGGCGGCCTCCAGGGAGGCGTTGCGGGCGGCGGCGAAATCCTCGGCCCAGACCTGGTGGACCACCCGGGCGCCGGCGGCCCGCAGCAGCTCGACCGTGGCGTCAGCCGAACCCGTGTCCACCGCCACCAGCTCGTCCCAGAGACCCGCAACCGCGGCCAGGAACCCCGGCAGCATGGCTGCCTCGTCCCTGACGATCATGCACAGACTGAGCTGGGGGCGGTCCACGGAAGTGTCCTCGGTTGGGGTCAGGGGGCCAGCGGCGCCATTATGACGGTGCGGCACGATTCGTGCAACCTGCGCCGGCGAAGGGTCCGCCCGCAGGCGGCGGACCGATCCACGCCGCGTCCGCCGGGCTGCCGCGTCCCCCCACGGGGCCCGGCCGGACGCTGCCAGCCGGCCCGGAGGTCCCAGTGAGCAGCCAGCAGACGGACATCAGCGCCGGTCCGCTCGAGGAGCGGGGGATCATCGCCTTCCGGCACGTGGACCTGGTCTACAAGGACCAGGCCGCCCTGAAGGACGTGAGCTTCACCGTCGCCAACGGCGAGTTCCTCTGCCTGACCGGTCCTTCGGGGGCCGGCAAGAGCAGCGTGCTGCGCCTGATCGCCATGGACGCCTTCCCCACCAAGGGACAGGTGATCGTGCGCGGCATGCTGGCCACGAAGATGAGCCGCCGCCGCATCCCCCAGCTGCGGCGGGAGATCGGCTTCGTGTTCCAGGACTTCCGGCTCCTGGAGGACCGCAACGTCTACGACAACGTGGCCTTCGCCCAGCTGGTGGTGGGCGTGCCGGCCAATCAGATCGTGCGCAACGTCATGCGCGTGCTGACCAACGTCGGCCTCTGGGACAAGCGCCACCGCCTGCCGCGCCAGCTCTCCGGCGGCGAGCAGCAGCGGGTGGCCATCGCCCGGGCCATGGTCAACAGCCCGAAGATCCTGCTGGCGGACGAGCCCACCGGCAACCTCGACCCGGTCACCGCCCAGGAGATCATCGACCTGCTGTTCCGCATCAACGACGCAGGCACCTGCGTCCTCTTCAGCACCCACGACCACGGCATCGTCAAGACCTTCGGCCAGCGGGTGATCGTCGTCCAGGACGGCCGCATCGCCTCGGATGTCAAGCGCCGCGCCCCGGTGGACCGCAGCGCGAGCCTGGCCGACCGCATGTACCGGGCCGGCGAACCGGCCCCTGGGGAGCTCGCCCATGCCTAGGAACGCCCAATTCACGTACCTGCTGAAGGAGTCCTTCGCGGGCTTCGGGCGGCGGAAGTTGACCACCGGTGTCACGATCCTGATCATGGGCTCGGCCCTGCTGGTCCTGGCGATCCTGACCCTGGCGACCTTGAATCTGGGCCAGATGCTCGAACAGGCCCGCGCCGGTATCGACATGCGGGTCTTCCTGGCCGACGGTCTGGCCGGCGACGAGGCCGCCCAGCTGCAGCCGCGGCTGGCGGTGATCCCCGGGGTCGAGCGGGTCACCTACATCAGCCCCGAGGCCGCCCTGGCGGAGTTCCGGGCCGGCCTGGGCGAGGACGCCCAGCTCCTGGAACTGCTGGACGAGAATCCCCTGCCGCCGTCCTACCACCTGACCCTGGGCAGCGGCGCCCGCAACCTCGACACGGTGCGGGCCATCAGCGGCGAGGTGGACGCCTGGCCGGAGGTGGCCGAGGTCGTCTTCCACCAGGAGTGGATCGACGCCCTCGAGACCTGGACCTTCCGCTTCCAGATGGCCAGCCTGCTGGTGGGCCTGGTGGTCTTCGTGGCCGCGGTCTTCGTCATCTCCAACACCGTCAAGTTGACCATGGCCGCCAGCGCCCGGGTGATCCAGATCCAGAAGCTGGTGGGCGCCACCAACGCCTTCATCCGCACGCCCTACCTCTGCGAGGGCATGATCCAGGGCCTGCTCGCGGGCAGCCTGGCCATGGGGGTGCTGATGGGTGCGGGCTGGCTGCTGGACGACCGCCTGGGCGGCATCGTGTTCTTCTCGCCGGCGCAGATCATCGGCTTCGTGGCATTCTGCGTGCTGCTGGGGCTGATCGGCAGCTGGGCGGCCATGCGCAAGTACCTGACCCTGCGGAGCGAGCTCTGATGCGTGCCGCGGCCCTCGGTCTCGCGCTCCTGCTGACCGTGCCCGCGGCGCTGCTGGGCGCCGGCCCGGGCGGCGAACCCGCGCCCGATCCCCTGGCTTCCAGCATCCGCGAGAACACCTCCAAGCTGGGCGAGCTGCGCGACCAGATCAGCGCCCAGCGCGAGCGCCTCACCTCGCTGGAGGGCCAGGAGGCGGCCGTCCGCCGCGGCGTCACCGAGATCGAACAGGAGATCGAGGCGGTCAGCCGCCTGCTGGGCGAGATGGACCGGCGCGAGCGCGAACTGCTGGCCCAGGGCGACACCTTGTCGGCCCGGCTGGACTCGAGCCGCGTCGTCTTCACCGTCCGCCGCGCCGCCCTGGCCCGCAACCTCCGCGCCATGTACATGCGCGGCCGGGTCGACGAGACACGCACGATGCTGACGGCGGCCAGCCTTTCGGAACTGCTGGCGCGGGCCAAGCTGGCGCGCATGGTGACCCGCCTGGAGGCGGGCCTGGTGGAGCAGACCCGCAGCCAGGGCCGCCGCCTGGTGCAGGAGCAGCATCTGCTGGACGCGGCGTTGGCCGAGATCTGGCAGACCCGGGCCGAGGTCGGCAGCCAGACCCTGCACCTGCAGGAACTGGCAGCCGAGAAGACCTCCGCGCTGCGGGACCTGCAGACCGAGCGCAAGGACGTCAAGAACCGCATGATCGAGCTGAATCTCAACGAGCAGAAGCTCTCCTACGTGCTGGAGGACCTGGAGCAGCAGCGGCTCGAGCGGGCGGCCCGGCCCGAGCTGGAGCGGACCCCGGTGCCTGCCGACGGAGCGCTGGCGGCCAACGCCGGCCGCCTGGACTGGCCCGTGGACGGCGCCCTGCTGCGGGGCTTCGGACGCTCGGTGCACCCGCGCTTCAAGACCGTGACCCTGAACAACGGCATCAACATCGGTGCGGCCGCGGGCACGCCGGTGGCCGCGGTGGCCGGCGGCACCGTCGAGTTCGCCGACCATTTGCCCGGTTTCGGCCAATGCGTTATCCTTGACCACGGCGAGGGCTACTACACGCTCTACGCCCACCTGGCCCGGGCCTACGTGGCCGCCGGCGCGGAGGTCGCGCGGGGTCAGGTCATCGCCGAGGTGGGTCGACCCGCTCCCGGCGAGGAAGCGCAGCTCTACTTCGAGGTGCGGCACGGCCGCACCCCGCTTGACCCGGCCGATTGGCTGCGGCCCCGCTGACCGATCCGTCCGGTCCGGGTTGCGGCTGCGGGCCGACGACCAGGACCGGGAGCACAGCTTGACCGCCAACGTCTTTCACGGCCGCGAGGCCGTCCTGGTCCGGCTCGAACGCTTGCGCGAGGCCGGCAAGCTGGGTCAGCCCCTCCTGTTCACCGGCGCCGAAGGCACCGGCAAGGAGGCCACGGCCCTGGAGTTCGCCCGCCGCCTGAACTGCGCCGAGCCGGCAGGCTGCAGCCCGGCCCGACGCTGCGAGAGCTGCGTCAAGGCCCTCAGCTTCCAGCATCCGGACATCCGCTGGATCGGGGCGGCGCCCGCCACCGCCAGCGACGACGACGTGCGCGCCCTCTTTGCCGCCAAGATCGCCGATCCCCTCTACCAGTCGCCCTGGGCCGCCACCAGCAACGTCGCCATCGGCGACCCCGAACACCCGGGCGCCCTGACCGTGCGCGCCCTGATCCAGTTCCTCAGGCGTCGGGCCTACCAGGGTCCCTGGAAGGTGGCCATCATCGCCGACGGCCAGCGGCTGAACGCGGCGGCGGCCAACGCCTTCCTCAAGACCCTGGAGGAGCCGCCGCCGCAGACGGTCATCATGCTGCTGACGACCGGCACCGAGGGCATGCTGCCGACGATCCTCTCCCGCTGTCAGAAGGTGCATTTCGAACCCTGGCCGGCCGACGAGCTGGCCCGGCTGCTGGCCGCGGTGGCGGGGGCCGGTCCGCAGGCTGCCCGCAGCGCCGCCCGCGCCGCCGACGGCAACGCGCGCCGGGCCTCGGCCCTGCTCAAGCCCGGGGCGCAGCTGGTGACCGACTGGGCCACGCTGCTGTTCGCGGCCATCGGGCGCGGTGACCGGGCCGTGGCCGCCCTCAGTGCCGACGAACTGCACCGGGGCAGCGCGCCGTCCTCCTGCCTGCCGCCGGACCTGCCGGCCAAGCAGGCCGAGGCCAAGGACCCCGCGGAACGGCGCGAACGGGCCATCCTGCTATGCGAATCGCTGAATCTGCTCTACAGTGACGCGGTCGGTTGCCGCGAGGGCGGTCCCGGGTGGCAGCCGCGCCTGGAGCAGGCCGCCGACGTGGTGCGCGAGGTCGCGCAGCGCCGGCGCACCCGGACCCTGCTGGCGGACCTGGCGGCCATCGACGCCACCCGCGGGGACATCGACCACAATCTCAACATCGGCCTGGTCATGGCGGTGTTGTGCGAAGGATTGATCGACCATGCCGAACGAGACCAGGCCGCCGCTGCGGCTGGCCGCGGCTAGTCCCGACGGCAACCAGGGCGGCGGCCCGCAAGATGGGCCCGCCCGCCGCCGTCGTACGCGACGCGGCGGGGGCCGGAGCGGCCCCGGGCCCGATCTGCCGGACAACCGGCCCGCGGCGCGGGATGCAGACCCTGTCGCCGCAGCACCCGCCGGATCGGACGAGGACCTGGTGGTCGTGCGCTTCAAGGGGCACCGCAAGGCCTACTACCACAATCGGGCGGGGGTGGACCTGCGGGTCGGCCAGTACTGCATGGTGGAGGCGGACCGCGGCTGCGACCTCGGTCGCGTCGCCTACCTGGGGCGCGGTCCGGCCGCCTGGTGGGTCCAGGCCCGCCGCCAGGGCGTGATCGGACCGGCCGGCGCCGGAGACCTGGGGCGCCTGCATGACAACCGCAGGGACGAGTGGGGCTTCTGGGATCTGGCGCGGCAGAAGATTGCCGAGCGCGGCCTGGCCATGGACCTGGTCGGCGGTCGAGCGCCAGTTCGACCACAAGAAGATCACGTTCTACTTCACAGCCGAACAGCGCGTCGACTTCCGCCAGCTGGTGCGCGACCTGGCCGCGGTGTTCCGCACCCGCATCGAGCTGCGCCAGATCGGCGTGCGCGACGAGGCCCGCCACAAGGGTGGCCTGGGCCTGTGCGGCCGCGAGTTCTGCTGCGCCTCGCTTCCTGCACGAGTTCGTGCCGGTGACCCTGAAGATGGCCAAGGTGCAGCAGCTGCCCCTGAACCCGGGCAAGCTGTCGGGACCGTGCGGCCGCCTGCGCTGCTGCCTGACCTACGAGCACGAGGTCTATCAGGACCTCAGGCGCCGCCTGCCCCGGGTGGGCAAGCGCGTCGCCACGCCGCGGGGCGAGGGCGTCGTGCGCAGGCTCGACCTGATGCGCGAAGCGGTGGCGGTGTCGCTGGCCGGCGAGGACAGCCTGGCCGATTTCCGCCTCGACGACCTGGACTGGGACCGGGGTGCCGACCTGCCCGAGCCGCGCCCCCGGACCGGAGGAGGCTGCCAGGGCGGCGGCTGCGGCGGCTGCGGTCCGGACGGTGACGGTGACGGCGACGGCGACCGCGGAGGCCCGGCGTGATCGACAGCCACTGCCACCTCAACCGCAGCGAATTGGCTCCCGATCACCAGGCGGTGATGGCCGCCGCGGCGGCCGCCGGCGTCATGGGGCTGCTGAACGTGGGCTACGATCCCCGCACCAGCCGCGAGTCGGTGGCCCTGGCGGCGGCGGACCCGCGCATCCTGGCCACCGTGGGCATCCACCCCCACGACGCGGCCCTGCTGGCCGACGCGGACGGCCGACCCACGGCCCAGGCCGCCGGAATTGCTTGCCGAACTGGGGGAACTGGCCGCGCGGCCGGAAGTCGTGGCCATCGGCGAGATCGGTCTGGATTTCTACCGCGACCTGTCGCCCCGGCCGGCGCAGCGGGCGGCCCTGGCGGCCCAGCTGGAACTGGCCCGGAAACTGGAGCTGCCGGTGGTGTTCCACATCCGCGACGCCTGGGACCAGACCCTGGCCCTGATCGACGAGTTGGGCGTGCCCCCCCGCAAGGGCGTGCTGCACGCCTTCGCAGGCGATGCCCGGGCCGTGGCCTGGGCCCGGGAGCGCGGGTTCCTGCTGGGCATCGGCGGCCCGGTGACTTATAAGAACAGCACGCTGCCGGCGCTGGTCCGCCAGGCGGGCTGCGACCAGCTGCTGCTGGAGACGGATGCGCCCTGGCTGCCTCCGGTGCCGCATCGCGGCCGGCGCAACGAACCGGCCTTCGTGGCTTTGACCTGCGCGCGGGTGGCGGAGCTGCTGGGCCTGGATCCGGGTGAGGTGGCGGCGCGCACCAGCGCCAATTTCCGGGCGCTGTTCGCCACCGGAGACGATTTTGGCTGCTGAGCGGCAACCCGTGGCGCGGCCCAGCCAGACGGCGCTGCTCAAGGCCCACGGCATCCGCCCGGTCAAGCGCCGCGGCCAGAATTTCCTGGTCGACGGCAACCTGGCCCGGGCTATCGCCCTGGACACCCTGGCCCTGGGCGACCATGTGCTGGAGCTGGGCGCGGGCGGGGGCGCCCTGACCACGCCGTTGCTCGACGGCGGCGCCACCGTGACGGCGGTGGAGATCGATCGCCACCTGTGCGCGCTGCTGCGGGCGGAGCACGGGCAGACCCCGGGCTTCCGGCTGGTCGAAGGAGATCTGGCGCGCCTGGACTGGGCGGCCGAGGTGGCCGCGGCCGGCCCCCGACCGGTGGTGGCGGGGAACCTGCCCTACGTGCTGACGAGCACGGTGCTGTTCGCGCTGGCCGAACTGCACGACCGCGTGGCCGGCGGCGTGTTCATGGTGCAGCGGGAGGTGGCCGAGCGCATCACCGCGGCGCCGGGCGGCCGCGACTACGGCGTGCTGGCCCTGGTGCTCGGGGCGGTGTTCGCCCCGGAGATCGTGCGCACGGTGCCGGCCACCGTGTTCTGGCCCCAGCCCGAGGTGGCCTCGGCCATCGTCCGGCTGGTGCCGCGCGCACCCTGGCCGGCCGAGGAACTGGTGGTCTTCACGGCCACGGTCAAGACCCTGTTCGGGCAAAGGCGCAAGAAGTTGGCGACGCAGCTGAAGAAGCACTACGACCTCGATGCCGCCGCCGTGGTGCGGACCGCGGCGCAGGCCGGCGTCGATCCGGAGCTCAGGCCGGAGCAGCTGGACCCCGCGGGCTGGCGCCGGCTGGCGGCCGTGCTCTCGGCCAAGGAGGGCGCGTGAGGTTCCCGGTCCGATCCGTCGTCGGCTCCGCGGTCCTGGCCCTGCTGCTGGCGGCTACACTCGTGCACGCCCAGGATCCGGACGATGCAGGGGCGCAGGCCGACAGCCTCGCCGCCGCGCAGGACCAGGTCGGATCCCCGCCGCCGCCCGGAGGCTACCGGACCCAGGGCTTCGCCCAGGGCTTGCAGGTGCCGGCGGGCACGGGCTTCTTCACGCAGGTCCTCAACGCGCCCAAGGCCGGTGTCCGCGCCACCGTCCAGCAGTACCAGTACTACAGCCAGTGGGAAACCAGCCTCTTGATGCGGAGCGGTGCCAGCCTGGACAACACCCTGGGCTGGTCCTGGGCCGACTACCGCAAGCAGGACAAGACCATCGAGAAGCGCGAGGACCAGCTGACCTGGAACGCCGGGCAGCAGTTGCCGTTGACCACCAGCATTGTGGGCAACTGGGACTGGTCCGAGGACAAGACCGTCAACTCGGCGGGGGTCGCCAACCTGGCCAAACGCGATTACCTGCGGGGCTCACTGAACCTTTCGAAGACGAAGCTGCAGACCGGGTCCTTCGTGCACGGCATCCGCGGCATGGGCACCGTCGAGGACCAGAAGAGCCTCAACCAATCCCAGCGCAACGACTTCGCCGAGGCCACCGGCTCGGTCGGCGCCCAGTCGGCCTGGCAGATCGCCAAGGGTCTGACCATGGCCGGGCGCCTCTGGGGCTCGACCACCAGCGGCAGCCGCACCCTGGGCGAGGAGGACGCGCCCTCGTCCGCCTCCGGCGACACCGTGGGCCTGGGCGTCTACTACGAGCAGCACTGGGCCGGCGGCCGCGTGCACGTCTCGCGCGCGAACTTCGACAAGCGCTACCTCGACTACCGCAAGAACAGCAACGGCCTGATCGACACCACGGGCTACGCCGAGGACGAGAAGGTCGTCTCGGAGCTGGAGACCAAGGACGCCATGAGCGTGGAGTTCGAGAACGTCCTGCGCCTGGGCCGCATCAAGCTGGACACCGCGCTGGGCCGGACTTCGGACGATCTCGACTACGCGGCCAGCGGCAAGGGCCTGACCGAACGCGAGAGCGACCGCTTTGCCGCCGCCCTGAGCTTCGGCGCGGGCCGCGACTCGTTCATGATCAACTACGACTGGCTGTGGAAGTGGGACGACCAGCGCTACAAGAACGCCACCGCCAACCGCGGCAAGCAGTACGTCAAAAGCCGCGACTTCGCCGTCTCCTGGTTCCGCGAGGTGTTCAGCGCCACCGACATGACCCTCAAGCTGCACCAGGGGCTGAACCAGGACTCCGCCGAGAACGGGTTCAACGACAACGACAAGGACCGGGTCGCCTCGGACCTGAACCTGAAGTTCGAGCGGGCCTGGACCGGCTTCCGCACCCAGCTCGCCTTCAACTACAACGAGGTGGAGGACCTCTCGCTCAACTCCTCCCGCTCCTCGGGCAACAACGTCAAGGATTCGTACGAGATCGCGCCCGGCTACACCTGGGACCTCGCCGACTGGCTGATGCTGACCCAGAGCTACCGCCTCTACATCCAGTATACCGACTATGTCTACTCCGACCTGCCGGACGTCTCGCGCAACGACGACTACAACAAGCGCGGCATCATCAACACCGTGTTCTCCATCGATGTCAGCGAACAGCTGGCCCTGACCGTCAAGCACGACTACAACAAGCGCTTCAATGCCACCCGGACCAGCACCGATGCGGCCGGGAGCAGCGCCTACTCCAAGGACCAGGTCCAGACCAACAACAAGATCAACCTGGCGCTGAAGTACGAGGCCGCTGAGGGCGTGGTGCTGGAGGCGGCGACCTTCCGCGCCAAGGACGACAAGCAGACCTTCGGCGTCACCGACCGCATCACGACCACGTTCTCGGGCGAGATCTGGGTCGGCGCCCAGGTCAGAAAAAAGTGGGGAACGGAAAATCCGTTGGAACTTTCGGCCATGGTCCGGAAGTACAACGCCTACGGCCCCAGCATCACCGAGACCAGCGCCGACTACTGGGACGCCGATGTGTGGCTGAAATGGAGTTTCTAGCATGAGTTTGCGCTATCCGCGCCTGACGGCGACGGCCCTGGTCCTGGTCCTGCTGGCGACCGCGCCGGGGTGCCTGTTCACGCCCCGGGACCCGGCGCCGCCGAGCACGGGCGAGCCGATCGTCTACTTTCCCCAGACCTCGTCGGCCAACGTCTGGGCCAACCTGGAGATCAGCCTCGAGGCCGGGCATGCCCCCGGCTGGGAGAACAACATCAGCCAGGACGTGTTTGCCTATTTGCCCGATTCCGAGGCGGAAACCCTGTTCCCAGGGGCCTTCGTGGGCTGGGACAGGCAGAAGGAAGTGGATTTCATCAACAACTTCTACAACAGCGGGGTGACCATCGAGGCCCAGATGAAGGACGACAGCTTCATCCCACCCCCGGATTCCGGAGTGCAAACCACATGGGAAGGCGTGATTTACGATGTGATCATCACCAGCAACACCGACGGCTCGGTGACCCGTTACCGGGCTTCGGCGATCATCACGTTTACCCAGGAGGGCCCTTTTTGGTACATTACACGCTGGAGAGACCAGCAAGGCGAGAGCAATCCTGACAATCCGGGCCAACTTCTCTCCTCGATGGGGGTCCTGCGCGGAACCTTTGCTAGCAATTAAATGGTTTATTTGTTAAAATGGGGGCCGATACCGGCCAAGACGGCCTGGGCGTCCCAACCCGACCGCTTCCCGTCCAAGGGACGCTCGACTGCTGCTGGAGGATTTTGACATGAATGTGAAGCGCATCTTGATGCTGCTGGCGGTGCTGCTGCTGGTCGTGCCGGCCGGTTGCATCTTCTCGCCACCGGATGACCCCGACACCATCAAGCCGCCCTCCGACCTGCCGTTCGCCAATTCGCCCGAACAGCTGATGGCGAATTTCCAGACTGTATACGAGGACATGGACATCGACGGCTACCGCCAGGTGATCGATCCGGGCTTCGTGATCTACCTGAGCCAGGACACCATCGACGAGTACTCGCTGCCGCGCGAGTTCTTCGACTACGACGAGGAAGTGCAGATCACCGAACGCATGTTCTCGGGCAACGCCATCACGCGGCCCAACGGGGACATCATCCCGGGCATCACCCGGATCCAGTTCAACCTTTTCCAGGCCGAAGCGACGTGGGCCGTCTCGCCGGCGGACCACCGCATCCCCAACGCCCTGTGGGCGCCCTACCGGGTCGACTTCACCATCGAGCAGGGCAACGAGGGCCGGCTGAACATCACGGGCATCATCGAGTTCTACCTGACCAGTGAGCAGGTGACTCACCAGGGTCGTGAGCAGACCAAGTACTCGATGGTCGGCCAGGAGGATCGCACCTCCAACGGGAAATAGCGACGAGGCCCCTGGGGCCGACGGCAGACGGGGAGGCGCAGGCGCCTCCCCGCTCTTTTTCGGCCCGGCCGGCGCACCCGTGCTGGCTGTCGGGCGGGTCCTGGCTTAAGATTCCGGCGAACGATCCCGTCCGTCCTCCGGCCGCGCACGGATGCGCGGCCCGCAACCGCATGGAGACCCAGCTTGCGCATCTTAGGTAGTCCCCCGCCACGTCGTCAGGATAAGCGCGCCGGCGGAACGCGCCGCGGTCCGGGACCGCGGACCGTCCGCCTGATCCGGCTGGCCGGCGCGGCCGCGGTCGTGGCGATCGCCGTGATCGGCGCCGTCAAGTGGTCCGCGAGCAGGCAGGGCCAGGCCGCCCTGCTGGTGCTAGGCACCGACAGCAAGTATGCCGACGTGCAGGCCGCCGTCGACGAGGCCCTGGCTGCGGCCCTGCCCGGCCTGGCGGCCGGCCCGGCGGCGGCCCTGGACCCGGCGGAGCCGGATCGGGACGGCGACTGGGCGGCACCGGACCTGGGCCCCGCTGCGGCCGTGCGCTGCCGCCGGATCGACGTCACGGGTCCCGAGAGCTGGTGGGAGGTGCAGCGCCGGGTGGCCCGGGCGCTGGAGCCCGTGGGCGCCCGCGTGCTGTGGGGCGAGCGCCTGGCCGGGGCGCGGGTCCGCCGCGGCGAGACGCCGACCCCGGACGAGAACACCGATCTGCTGCGGCTGGACGTGGGGGTGCCGGGCCGGCCGACCCACACCCTGGTCCTGGCCCGCAGCGGCCGCCGACCCCAGGTGCTGTGGGGCGAGAGCTCGGCCGACGGCGCCTGGAGCGTCCTGGCTGCGGGCGACGGTCCGGTGGTGGCCCTGGTGATCGACGACTGGGGCTACAACCGCAGCGACGCCGCGGGCCGCATCCTGGACCTGCCGGTGCCCCTGACCCTGGCCATCCTGCCGGGGCTGTCCTACTCGCGGCACTACAGCCTGCAGCGCACCGAACTGGTGCTGCCGGCCGCGGCGCCGGCGGGCGACGACGGCGAACTGCGCCGGGCGCGCCGGGCCCTGGGCTGCCCGGTGGAGGTGGCGGTGCGCATCGGACCGGTCAAGGTGCAGGCCCGGAGGCGGGAGACCATCCTGCACCTGCCCATGGAGCCGGAGTCCTTCCCGGCGGCCGACCCGGGGCCGCGGGCCCTGCGCCTGGGCATGGACCGAGCCCAGGTGGCCGCCCGGGTCGATGAGGCCCTGGCCGGCCTGCCGGGCGTCACCGGGGTCAACAACCACATGGGCAGCGCCGCCACCGGCGATGCGCAGTTGATGGCCGACCTGATGGCCGTGCTCAAGGAGCGCGGGCTGTACTTCGTCGACAGCGTCACCTCGGCCCGTTCGGTGGCCTGGGAGGAGGCCAAGCGGGCCGACCTGCCCACCGAGCAGAACCGCATTTTCCTGGACTATGACAACGAGGACGCCGGGCGCATCGCTGCCAACCTGGCGCGGCTGGTGCGCTCGGCCCGCCGCACCGGCTTCGCCCTGGGCATCGGCCATCCCCATCCGGCCACGGCCGACGTGCTGGCCCGGGAACTGCCGCGGCTGGCGGCCGAAGGGGTACGCTTCGTCACCGTCTCGGAATACCTGGCCCTGCGCGGCCCTGCACCAGGGGAGGGTTGAGATGGCGTCGTCGGCGGATGTGTTCTTCCTGCCGGTGGGCGCTGATCCGGGCGCTCCGGTCGAACCGGCAGGCCTGGCCCGGCTGATCGACCGGATCGGTCTGACCGGTGCCGCGCGCCCGGCCCGGCGTTGGGCCCTGAAGCTGTCCCTGGGGCCGCGCGGGCGGGCTCCGGCGGTGGATCCGGCCTGGGCGGCGGCTGCGGCCCGGGCCCTGGCCGGACCTGCCGCCGTGGAGCGCGTCGTCTGTTGCGACACGCTTTCGATCAACCTCGAGGGTCTGGACAAGGTGGCGCCCCACCTGGAATTGGCCGCGGCCAAGGGCTTCGGCCCCGGTAGCGCCGCGCCGCCGTACTCGGTGGCGGATGACCCGCTGCACGGCGCCTCGCTGCGGCCGGCAACGGACGGACCGTCGCTGGCGGCCCTGACGGCGACGGTCGACGGCCTTGTGGTCCTCAACCCGGTGCGCCCGCACCCCCACCTGGGCTTCGGCGGCGCCTTGTTCGCGCTAGGCGCGGGGCTCGCTGACCGTGAGGGGAAGCTGTTGCTGCACAAGGATATCCGTCCACACGTGGACACACCGCTGTGCGCGGGCTGCGGTTCCTGCCTGGCCGTCTGCCTGTTCGAGGCAATTCGCCTCAACGGCGGGCGGGCAACCATCGACCACACCCTGTGCACGGGCTGCGGCGAGTGCATGAACGTGTGCTTCATGGCCGGGATCGCGCCGGAAGAGGTTGCCGGCATCCCGCGCTTCCAACAGCGGGTGGCCGGGGCGGCGCAGCTGGCGCTGGCCGGAAGCGCGGACCGCCCCCGCCCGGCGGGTTTTCTCAATTTCCTGGTGCGCCTGGACCGCCAGGCGGGCGGTCCCGCCCGGCGCCGCGACCGGCTGGGGGACGTGGGGGTGCTGGCCTCCAGGGACCCCGTGGCCCTGGACCGGGCCACCTGGGACCTGGCCGCTGGCGGCCCGCTGGGGGCTCTCTCGGCCTGGAGCGGGTTCGCGGCGGTCCCCGGCCCCCTGCTGGAGGCGGCGGCCGGACTGGGCCTGGGCACCCCCCGATATCGCCTGGTGACCATCTAATTCGCTCCCCGGGCTGGAAATGCCCCCTCCACTGTGTTATCATTGCCGCTGATTTTTACGGTGGGGTGGACTCTGCCCGGCACGCCTTGATGCGTCTTCGTTCCCCGCCGGCCGCACATCAAGGCGTGCCTCTTTTTGTGGCGTCCTGTCGCCGCGCACATCGGGAGTGCAAACATGAACCGTTCCCTGCAGATCAGGGCGGGCCTGACTGTCGCCATCCTTCTGCTCTCCGTCTGGGGCCTGCTGCCGACCTTCAAGGCGCTGTCGGTGCCGAAGGCCGAGCGGGAAGCCGCGCTGACCGACCCGGCCAAGGCCGCCGAGATCGCTGAGCTGGACGCCAAGGCCATCCGCCGGGGCCTGGACCTCAAGGGCGGCATGTACCTGGTGATCGAGGTGGGCCAGGAGGGCATGAGCGCCTCCGAGGCCCAGGACGCGCTGCAGCGGGTCAAGGAGATCCTGACCAACCGCATCGACCGCTTCGGCGTTTCCGAGCCCGAGATCACGACCTTCGGCAGCAGCCGCATCGTGGTCAAGCTGCCGGGCCTGCTGGATCCGGAGCGGGCCAAGCGCCTGATCGGCAGCACGGCGCAGCTCGAGTTCCGCATGGTGCGCCCGAGCGAGGACATCACCGCGGCCATCGAGACCATGGATGGGATCTTCCTGGCCGAGTCGCGGGCCGCTGCCGACGCCGCGCCCGTCACCGAGCCCGCTGCTCCGGCCGCGGCCGACGAGACCGCTGCAGCCGCCCCCGACAGCGCCGACCCCTTCGCCGCCTTCGACGACGCTCTGGGCGCGGACCAGGACCAGGCCCGCGACGAGTATCTGGTCGATCACCCGTTCAGCGGGCTGCTGATCGCCCAGCCGGGCCTTCGCCAGAGCACGCCGCTGTTCGTGGCCGAGAAGGACATCGACCTGGTCCAGGCCAAGCTGGACGACCCCCGGGTCAAGCTCAAGCTGCGCGAGGTGGAGTTCCAGCTGGACGGCCAGCCGATGGACATGGGCAGCGGCCAGCTGCTGCGCCCGCTGTACCTGGTCGATCGTGCGGCCAGCCTGACCGGCAACGAGCTGGACAGCGCGATCCCCACCGCCGACACCGACCGCCCCGGCGGCTGGCAGGTCAGCTTCACCCTCAACAGCCGCGGCGCCCACGTCTTCGGCAAGTTGACCGGCGAGAACGTCGGCCGCTTCCTGGCCATCTCGCTGGACGGCCGCGTGGCTTCGGCTCCGGTGATCCAGAACCGCATTCCCGGCGGCCAGGGCGTGATCCAGGGTTCGTTCACCAACGCCGAGGCCAGCGACCTGGCGCTGCTGCTGCGCGCGGGCGCCCTGCCGACGGACATCACCATCGCCGAGGAGCGCACCGTGGGCCCGAGCCTGGGCGCGGATTCGATCCGCCAGGGCGTCAACGCCGCCCTCTACGGCTCGCTGCTGGTGATCGTGTTCATCATCCTCTACTACCGGATGAGCGGCCTGGTCTCGGTGCTGGCCCTGGTCAGCAACATCGTGATCCTGATGGCGGTGCTGGCCCAGTTCGACCTGGTGCTGACCCTGCCCGGCATCGCCGGCATCATCCTGACCGTGGGCATGGCCGTCGACGCCAACGTGCTGATCAACGAGCGCATCCGCGAGGAACTGCGCAAGGCCAAGACGATCCGCGCCTCGGTGCAGTCGGGCTACTCCAACGCCACGCGCACCATCATCGACGCCAACGTGACCACGCTGATCGCCGGCGGCATCCTGCTCTGGTTCGGCACCGGCCCGATCAAGGGCTTCGCCGTGACCCTGTGCATCGGCATCCTCACCAGCATGTTCACGGCCCTGGTCATGACCCGGGTGATCATGGAATTCGTGACCCGCAACCAGGGCCAGAAGAAGCTCAGCATCTAGTCCGCCGCGCGGACCACGGTACAGGCGCCCCGCGGGGCGGTCGGCCGGGCCGGAAGGCCCGGGAAAGTCGAGAGGAACGATGGAATTGTTCAGGGATCCCAAGATCAACTTCGTCGGCGCGATGAAGCCCGCGTTCATCATTTCGGCGGCTCTGGTGGTGACGGCCGTCGTCTCGATGCTGATCCATGGCGGGCCGCGCCTGAGCATCGACTTCACCGGCGGCTCGGTGCTGCAGGTGCGGGTCGACCCGCGGCCGACGGTGGGGGACATCCGCTCCGGTCTCGAGGCCAAAGGCTACCAGGGCGTGCAGGTGACCAGCTTCGGCAGCGACGGACGAGTTCCTGATCACGCTGCCCGACCTGGAGAGCGGCGCCGACGGCAGCCGCACCATGGACGCCACCCAGAAGCTGCTCGACGACCTGCGCAGCGGTCTCGGCGGCTCGGAGGTCGAACTGCGGCGCGAGGAGAGCGTCGGTCCGAAGATCGGCGGCGAGCTGCGCACGGCGGCCATGAACTCGGTGGTGGCGGCCCTGGCGCTGATCGTGCTCTACATCACGGTCCGCTTCGTCTTCCGCTACGGCATCGCGGCGATCCTGGCCCTGGTCCACGACGTGACCCTGACCCTGGGCGTGTTCTCGCTGCTGGACCTGGAGATCAGCCTGCAGATCATCGCGGCCTTCCTGACGATCATCGGCTACTCGCTCAACGACACGATCGTCGTCTTCGACCGCATCCGCGAGAACATGAAGCTGCGGCGCAAGGAGAGCTACCGCGACGTGATCAACCGCTCGATCAACGAGACGCCTCAGCCGCACGATCCTGACCTCGCTGACCACGTTCTTCGTGGCGGCGACGCTGTACCTGGTGGGCGGACCGGTGATCCACGACTTCGCGTTCGCGCTGACGCTTCGGCGTGGTGGTCGGTACGTACAGTTCGATCTTCATCGCCAGTCCCGATCCTGGTCTGGTGGTACGAGCGGCGGATCGCCGACAAGAAACGCATGGCCATGGATATGTAAGGTTGTGCCATCAGGAATGTGTCTGCCCGGGGCCGCAGGCCCCGGGCTTTTTTTGTCTGCAGCCGGAGTCGTTCCGGTAGGAGCAGACATGACCGTCAAACGGTTGCTAGGCCGCGTATTGCCTGAGCCGCTCCCGTTGACCCCGCAGTCCTCGCGTTTCAATCACTCGTCTGTAGTAGCATGCCCAACGCGGGGGCAGTGCCACCCGCGTCGGAAATAGCCTTTCCTGCAGGATGTCCTCAATGGCAAGCGGATGTTCGAGCATTCCCCGCGCCATCGCAGGTGTCGGGCTGCCGCGCACTTTCTCGCGACGCCCTTTCACGTAGTTCCGCCATACCAGGAAGATCGCCAGCCGCTCCGCGCTGGCCTGCCGCCGCTTCGACCAGGCGATCGTCTCCCTCTTGTGATTCGCGCTGCAATGCCGGATCAGCAGGTCGCCCAGGTTCACTTCCCATAATGGATTATGACTGTCCCGCCGCTCCTTGCTCGCAGTTGTGAGATGATGGATCCGCGGCGCCAGACCGCGCATCGCCCGGGGATAGGCGCGGTGATCGTCGCTGTACAGCGTCACCTCGGGTTGACTGCCGATGACTACGTCAAGCAGATCGCGGACATCCTGCCGAACGGCCTGGGGATCGGGCCTCCCGAGAGAGTTCTCCAGTTCCTGCCGTTTTCGTCGCTGGGCAGCGGTCATCGTGCCACTGCGTCGCACCTCACTATCGGTGAAATAGGCAAAAAAATCGGTTCCCTTCTCGATCGCGAGATGATGGTGAAACGGTTGATACTGTGACCGCTCGAACGTGACGAATCCGTCGATAACGATGTCCCGCAGGGGCTTTGCGCTGGCCATCAGGCTGGTATGCAGCAACATGCAGTGCCGGCCGAGACGTTCGAGCTGGCGATCGATGGTCGGTGGCGAGACGCCTAGGTCGCGGGCGAGTTGGCGGTTGGCCATGCAACCGACGGTCTTGGTCAGCAGTTGCGGGAGGATATCAGGACGGCGCAGCCAGTAGGTGACATTGAAGGTCTGGCTGCTGAAGGAGCGTCGGCAGTGCAGGCAGGTAAACCGTTGGATACGGCGGGGTTTTGCCTGTCGCCAGAAGAAGCCGGTCTTCTTGTAGTGCCAGTCACCGTTCGACCCATTGTGGAATGGGCAGTTCGGATTGGGGCAGAAGGGCGGCAGAAAGTCGCGGCTGTGCTGTTCGTAGGTGGACATGAAGGGTCTGATCGCAGGGGCGGGACCAGACGCAATCCTCGAGGCACAACCGAGCTATTGCTGGACGGGGTGGATGTCGTGGGGCCCTTGCTGCCGATGACACTTAACACACAACCCCGGCTGCCCCAAATCCCCATAGGGGTTAGGCAGCGGCCACGACCCCGACACGATCCCGTCCTGGTCGAGGGCCTCGAGGTTGAAGTCCCACCGTCCCGAGGCGGGGCCGGAGGAGGCGTGGGCCCGGTGGCAGCTCAGGCACATCACGCGGGCCGCAGGACCGGGGCCGGTAGTGGAGCCGGTGGTCATCGCCGGGTCCTCGAAGGGCACTTCCGGCAGATAGGCGGTGGCGGCGCTGCCGCCGGTAGGGTTGGCGGCGCCGTCGTAGAAGTTGTAGCGGCTCAGCTCGACACCGCGCAGCGATTCGTTGACGTCGTGTTCGAACCCGTCGGGACCGGGCCGGTCCCGGTGGTACAGGCCGTGGCAGTTGGCACACCAGTCGCTCATGCCCCGGCGGTAGGCCGTGTGGCGGTCGCGGGCCTCGGTGGCCAGGGGATCACCGAGGTCCAGGCCTTCGGCCAGGGGGGCGGGATTCTGGAACTGGAAGAAGCCGTCCTGGACCGGGCCGACGCCGTTGAGCATACGGAAATTGGCGTTGCCGTGGGGGTCGTGGCAGCTGGTGCAGCCGAGCTGGTTGACGGGGAAGGTTCCGCCCGGGGCGAAGGCCCAGCGGCTCTCGGCGGCGACCCCGTAGTCCATGGAGATGATGCTGTGCCCCGCCGCCTCCCCGCGGATGGGATTCAGGGTGCCGCCGACAGCGTCGTTGAGGTTGTCCTCGAACAGGAAGACGAAATTGCCGGCGCCGCGCTCGGGCGGCGGCAGTCCGGGGTTCAGGCCGAAGACGCCGTCGCCTCCGCCGTGGCAGGTCAGGCAGACGTCGGTGGGCGTCGCGGCCAGCAGCAGGGGATCCGAGCCGAGCATGACGATCTGGTCGTTGCTGCCCTCGTGGGTCACGTGGCAGGCGCCGCAGCGGGCCACGCCCTGGTCGTGGAAGGCGCCGCTGTCCCGGGTGTCGGCAAAAGTGCCCAGCAGCAGAACCAGCAGGGCGCAGAGCGCCGGTCGTCGGGCGGGTCGCAGGATGGACTCGGTCACACTGATATCCGTTTTCATGATAGGGCCTTGCGACTTCCATGGGGCGGACCGCCGACGCCACAAGCATAGCACATCCGGGGCGGGAAATCACCCCAAGCGGAAACCCCGCGGAGCGAACTCCACGGGGCTTCCTTCAGACACTTACTGACTGTGACGCGCGAACATTGGCTTCGCTCTGGGAACGAAGGGACCGATCGAACCCGAGCTGTCTAGAAAGGCGCGTCGCCTTCGTCCTTGATGTGGCACTTGTTGCACAGCGAGCGCTGGTTCGTGCTCGAACGTGTACTGGTAGTACTTGTTGTCCGAGTCGGCCTGGGTCGCGTTGCCGTCACCGACCATCGGGTGCGACTCGACGATGAAGGTCTGGGCCATGTCCCAGCGCGCGATGTCCTGGAACGGCGAGGCGTGGGCGCGGTGGCAGCTCAGGCACATGACCTGGTCCTGGCCGTCCGGGCCGGCGGTGTCGTTCAGGGGATCGGCGACGTCGAGGTCGACCTGCACGTCCTCGAAGGGCACCAGGCCCCAGTACGAGGTGGCGGGGTCGCCGCCGACGATCTGGTCGGTGCTGATGTAGGCGTTGTAGGCGGCCGCGACGGTCGAACCAAGATCCTCACCGGTCGGGTGCACGAAGTTGGTCGTGTTGTCGCTGTGGAAGTTGGTGTGGCAGTTGGCGCACCACTCGCTCATGCCGCTCTTGTAGATGGTGTGGTCGGCGTTGGTCTCGTTGCCGCCGCCGCCGAGGATGGTCCGCCGGCTGTTGCCCTTGGCCACGGGCGCATCGGCATCGAAATCGTAACGGCCGCCGTTGTAGACCGGGCCGTTGGCCGTGCCGTACAGGATGCGGAAGTTCTGGTTGCCGTGCGGGTCGTGGCAGCTGGTGCAGCCCAGGTACTGGCTGAGGAACGTGCCGCCGGGAGCCTGGGTCAGGGTCGCGTCCTGCGATCAGGCCGCGGGCCGGGGAGATCACGTTGTGACCGTGGCTGTCGCCGGTGCTGGTCACGGTGCCGTGCGCGGTCCAGGTGAAGGTCTTGGTCAGCCAGTAGAAGTCGCCGCCCGGGCCGTAGCCCGCGCCGCCGGCGAACTGGCCGTAGCTGGCATGGCAGCTCAGGCAGGTGTCGCTGGGGTTGCCGGTGGCCAGCAGGTAGGCGTTGCCGGCCGGATGGGCGGAGTCCACGAGGGCTCCGTCCTGGCTGTTGTGCATGGTGTGGCAGCCGGCGCACTCGGCGACGCCGCCGTCGTGGAAGGCCAGCGCCGCGTTGGCGCCGAGGCCCACGGCCAGAATCAGGGTGATCTTGAGGAGAGTCTTCACTGTTCAGCCTCCAAGTTGAGTGAACGATCCGCCGCGGTGGCCACGGCGACTAGCGGCTCGAATGCGCTCCCGTTGGTGCGGAGGCCGGGGGACCGCATGGCAGCACGGTCCGGTCCGGGGATTCCGCCGAGGGCGATTCGATCCACAACCAATGCGGCATTGCTGCGCGCGGACTTTTCCGCAGCCGATTCCTGGGAATCGATGACGCGGAAAACCTGGACGCGGCCCTGGAAACCCTGGGCCACGTAGATCCGGTGGTCGGCCGTCGAGGTGATGTCGGCCGGATGGTAGAACTGGCCGGGTCGGGCGCCGACACTGCCGAATTCGCTCTGGAACTCGAGGTCGGCACCGAAGACCAGGATCTTGGCGCGCATGCGGTCCAGCACCAGGACCGTGCCGCCGGGGCCGAAGCCCACGCCCACCGGCAGCACCATGCGGCCGGGGGAGGATCCGAAGCGCCCGAAATCGCCGGCGCCGAGGCCGTCGGCCGTCACCACGTAGACCTTGCGCTGGTCTCCGCCCGGGATGTACAGCCGGCCGTCGGGGGCTTCGGCCGGGCGGCCGAACTGGGTGTCCCGCGCCGCCGGGTCGCCGACGCGCAGGGACCAGACCAGGGCGCCGGTGTCGCTGCGGTGGCGCGCCAGCAGGCCGTTGCCCGGGTCCAGGGACAGGAAATCGCCGTTGGTCAGCACCGTCAGCAGGCGGGGGTTCCAGTCCGCGGCCGGCGCCTCGGGCGCGAAGGCGGCCGGCTCGCCGAAGATGTCCAGGCGGCGGATCGCATGGTGACGGCCGTCGGCGGTGTCGGTGAAGACCAGGGTGCCGTCCCGCTCGAGGCAGCCGGAGGAAGGCCAGGACACCGCGGCGAAGGCGCCGGTCCGCAAGAGCTGCACGTGCCGGGCGTTCAGCACGTGGAAGGTGCTCTGGCGCACGTCGGTCACACAGACTTCGCCGCTGACCGGCTCGCAGCTCACGTGAGTGGGGAGGGCTCGGCCGGCTGCGCCCAGATCCAACTCCAGCATGGTCTCGTACTGGAAGATGATTGCGCCACGGGCGGTGTTGGAGAAAACGAAAATCGTTACCAGAAACAGCAAAGCCGTGAAATTATTCACGAGCCTGGCTTGCGTGCCTCGCTGGTTCCTGGTGGCGATCGTCAGCATTCTGTCACCGATGGGGTTGATCGTCGAACCAAGTGTGGCGAAATGCCCTCTTTGGGCACGCAGCGAATCATATCAGATTGGTGGGGCAAGTCAATCTATTTGAAGAAAAAATAACACCTAATCGCCAATTCTGTCATGGGTCGGTCACCTGTTTAAGCAACTGAAACAGTGCTGGTAAGTTACGGGATCTTGAAAATGAACGAAAGCGGCGGGCCCTGTTCAGACCCGCCGCTGTCATCGTTTCGTCACCCCGGCGGCGGGGCGGTGTCATCGCCCTGTCACGCCGCGCAGCCTACGGTGTGCGCTTCTGCCGCAGCTTGTCGGTGTGGCAGCCGATGCAGATGCGGCCGCCCGGGTCGTCCTGCATGAACTTGGGCCACGACGTCCCATGGGGGTCATGGCAGCTGTTGCAGTTCATCGGACCGCCGGTGCGGGGGTCGACGCTGTCGGCGCCCATCGGATGGTCGGCATGGTCGGTGTAGCTGTGGCAGTTCAGGCACACTTCCCGCCGCGCCGTCGGGTCGTTGCGGTCCGGCGCGGTGATGTGCGGGTTGTGGCAGATGGTGCAGGTCGCACCCTTGACCGGTGGATGGCCATGTTCGGCCTTGGTGACCTGCTCCACCTCGCCGGCATGGCAGCCGGCGCAGATGGTCTCCTGGCGCCTCGGCAGCAGGTGGTCATTGGGGGCTGTGTGCGGGGCGTGGCACACGGTGCACGCCTGTTCGTCGTTCAGCGGGGCATGCAGCAGGCCTGTCTTGAGGTCCTCGCCCAGGCCCGGGTGGCAGCTGAGGCAGAGAGTCATCTGGCTGCCCGCGGGGCGGGGGTCGGTGCCCTGGTGGCAGGCCGCGCAGTCGCCGCCGGCGTAGGGCTTGTGCACCACCGCGTGGGGCAGCATGGGCCGATCCGAGGCGTGGGGCGCGTGGCAGGAGGCGCAGTCGGCCTGGTCCACCGCGAACCCCTTGTGGCCGGCGCGCAGCACCGACGGCGTCACGTCGTGGCAGTCGGCGCAGAGGGCGGGGACGGCCTTGACCAGACTCATGGGCACCGTGCCGCCGTGGGCGTCGTGGCAGTCCAGGCAGGCCCCGTCGGCAAACGGCGCGTGGACGTGCTTGCGGCCGCCGTCGGCCTTGAGGTCGGCATGGCAGCTGAAGCACAGGTCCTGGGCGTTCAGGCGCAGCAGGGCCGGCTGGTTCGCCGCGTGGGGATCGTGGCAGTCGTTGCAGCGGCCCTCGCGCACCGGGGTGTGGGCCAGAGCCGGGTCGGCCACCAGGTCGGCCATGTCGTGGCAGGTCGCGCAGGTCCCGGCGGCGGTCAGCGTGTTCAGGAGGTGCTCGCCGCGGCTCGCGTGGGGATTGTGGCAGTCGCTGCAGGAGCCGTCGGCGACGGGTGCGTGCACGACCTTGGCCCCGGCCGGGGCCACGTCGTCGTGGCAGCCGAGGCAGAGTTCCCGCTGATCGGCAATCGGTGCGGTCCCTGCGTGGCAGCTGGCGCAGTCCCGGTCGGCGAACGGCGGGTGGATCCGGGCCTGCATCAGGCCGGCCTCGGCCGAGCGGTGGGGAGCGTGGCAGCCGATGCAGTCGAGGCCCGCCAGGTCGCGGCCCAGGTGGGCACCCTGCATGGTGCGGCTGCTTTCGTCATGGCAGCGGAAGCAGAGGTCGGGCGTCCGGGCGGACAGGAAGCCGGCCCCGGCACCGCCGTGGGGCAGATGGCATTCCAGGCAGGAGCCCTCGGCCGGAGCATGGACCACGGCCATGCCGTCGGCCTGCGCCACGTCCACGTGGCAAAGGGTGCAGAGCATCGCCTCGGGAGCTTGCAGCAGGTTCTTCTGGTCCGAGTTGTGGGGATCGTGGCAGGTCGTGCAGTCACCCTCGACGATCGGCGCGTGGGGATGGAAGTCCGCACCGGCCGGGGTGCCCACGTCGTGGCAGGCGGTGCAGACCGTGGTCACCGGTTGCCGGAGCATGGCGACGTTCGGGCCGCCATGCGGGCCGTGGCAGTCGAGGCAGGCCCCTTCGGCGCTGGGAGCGTGCAGGCTGCCGCCCGCCGGCAGCTGCTGCAGGTCCTGGTGGCAGCCGGCGCAGAGTTCCGGCCCGGGCGCCGTCAGCAGCCCGGCAAGCTTCGACTCGTGGGGCTCGTGGCAGGCCATGCATTCGCCCCGGGCCACGACGTCGTGGGAGTGTTCCTGGGCGATCTCCAGCCGCACCGAACGGTGGCAGTCCAGGCAGAGATCGCCGGCCTGGGCCGCCAACAGCTTCGGCTGGGACGAGCTGTGGGGATCATGGCAGGTGCTGCATTCCTGCTTGACTGCCGGCGCGTGCGAGAACACGTCCGTGGCCCCGCTGAGCACGCCGTCGTGGCAGCCCAGGCAGAGTTCGCCCTGGCTGGTCGCCAGCAGCGAAGGCAGTTCGCCGCCGTGGGGCTGGTGGCAGTCGGTGCAGCTGCCGTCGATCAGGGGCTGATGGGTCACCGGGCGGGTGAAGGCCGCCTGGTCGTGGCAGTCCAGGCAGACGGCCACCTGGGTGCCGCGCAGCATGCCCGGGTGCGAACTGCCGTGGGGGGAGTGGCAGGAGGTGCACTCGCCGTCGGCGGCCGGCGCGTGGGGGACCGCATGGCCGGTGCCCACGTCGTGGCAGTCGAGGCAGGAGGCGTCGGGGCTGCCGGCCAGGGTCAGGGCCCCGTCGGCGCCGGTGCCGTGGCAGCTGGTGCAATCGCCGTCGGCCACCGGCTGGTGCTGGATCGCGTGCAGCAGGTTCTCGGCATCCGAGCTGTGGGGATCGTGGCAGGAGATGCAGGCGGTCAGGGTTCCGGTCACGCCCGGGTGCCTGGCGGCCAGCTTGTCGCGATTGTCGTGGCAGGACAGGCAGAGGGCATCGGGTTCGGCCCGCAGCAGGCCGGCCACGGCCGTGGCATGGGGATCGTGGCACGCCGTGCAATCGCCGTCGCGCAGCGGTTTGTGCACCCTCTTGCGCTCGAACGCCGACCGGTCGTGGCAGGCGTAGCAGGATTCGGCGCCTTTGCCCGCCAGCAGCGCCGGCTGGCCGGAACCGTGGGGGTCGTGGCAGCCGGTGCAGCCCAGACTGCGCACCGGGGCATGGCGCACCGGCTGTTCGAGGACCTGCTCGATATCCTGGTGGCAGGAATAGCAGAGGCCGTTGCCCTGCTGGGTGAGCACGAGCTTGCCGATGACCCCGTGCCGCTGATGGCAGCCTTCGCAGTTGCCCGTGGCGAACGGCTCGTGGGCATCGCGGCGGCCGGCCTCCTGCTTCTGGTCCTCGTGGCAGTCGAGGCAGGCCTTGGCCTTGAACGGGGCGCCGACGGCGCTGCCGGCGGCCAGGACCAGGACAACCACCGCCGACAGCAGCGCCAGGCCGTGCGCGGGCCGGCGGAGGGCGGGGGTTCGGTGGGCTATCATGCGTGCCATTGCTCTATCTCCTCGGCTCGTGCGTCCGTGTTGCCGGTCAAGGTGCGGGCGGTGTCGTGGCCTCGGTCGCGAGCTGGGCCTCGCGGGTCGCGACCAGGGTGGCGGTCAGCTTGGCGGTCTCCTCCAGGGCGCCCGGCAGCCAGACGATGGTCGAGGCGGCCTCGAGGCGGTCGAGCACGTCGGTCATGTGGGCCTGGGTCGCGTCCGCCTTCATCATGCGCAGGATCTCGTCGCGGCAGGCGGACAGCGGCCGGGGCACGACGGCCTCGATCTCGGTGATGCGGGCCACGACCCAGGCGCCGGGCACGCCGTAGGGTTCGGGGATGAGGCCGATCTTGGCCTCGGCCGGATCGATGGCCAGCTGCTGGGGCAGGAAGAAGTCCGCCGGGAAGGGAGGGGGGCCGTCGATCACGCCTGGCATGTTCTTGGCCAGCCAGGACAGCTTGGCGCCCTGCAGGGCTTTGTCGCGCAGGTTGTTCGCCGCCTCCTCGGTGGTGAGCTTGACGCTCTCCATGCGGATGCGGGCCGGCGGCGTGACCGCGTCCAGGTGCGCCTCGTAATAGGCTTTGATCTCGGGCTCCGTCGGTTCGAAGTCGAACCTCACGAGGATGCCCAGGGCCTCCTCGAGCATCAGGCTGCGCTCGACCTGGTCCACGAACGCGGCCATGTCCGGCCTCTTGTCCAGGCCGAGGCGCTTGGCCTCGAAGGCGACCACGCGCTCGTTCAGGTTCTGCCAGAAGATCCGATCGCGGCGGGCGGCGGCGTCGGGCTTGCCTTCGAGGCCGTGGAAGGCCACGAAGTGGATCTCGCGGGTCAGCTCGGCCACGGTGATGTCGCCGTTGGGCAGCAGGGCGACCACCTCGTCGCTGTTGCCCAGGCGCGTCTTGACCGCGGCGGCGGTCGATCCGTAGTCCAGGGAGGCCAACAGCAGGGTGTCGACCTGCACGCCGTGGGTCAGGCGCAGGGCCGCGAGATAGTCCTCGACGTGCTGCTGGCGCCGGGCAATCACTTCCTCCGGCGAGAGGTCGCCGGGCTGCACCTCGGCGGCGATCGAGTCGAGCAGGGCCTTCACGCAGCGGGTGCGCAGGGCATCGGACCTGGGGTTACGCACGGCGAACTGCTGGTCCAGGCCCATGCGGTAGCCCTCCTGGATCACCAGCTCGTTCTGGATCATGCGGCGCAGCACGCGCTCGGGCTCCGGGGCCTCGAAGCGGGCCTCGGCGGGGGCGCGGGACATCATCACGCCCAGCTCCATGGCCAGGGCGGTGGTGGTCAGGGTGTCGCTGTTGATCGCGACCAGGGGCACGGGCGCGGCCAGGACCGCGACCGTGCCCAGCAGGGCCCAGGCCAAGGCCGCCACGACGGCGTTTCGCAGGCGCCGGATCGTCATCATCATTCGTCCTCCAGGTTGTCGTCGATTTCGTTCCAAAGTGTTTGTGCGGCCTTGCCGAGGCCCTCGAGCACCGAGGTGTCGTCGACGACGCCGAACCAGCCAACCCGCGTGCCGTTGTCCCGGTGGTTCACGAAGTTCGCCACCACGTTGCCGCTGGCCGTGTCCAGGAACCGGATGGTCAGCTCGTATTCCGTGACCGTCGCGTCGATGGCCGCCATGCCGAATTCGTCGTCGGCGCGGTCGCCCGCGCTGGACGAAGTGGTGCCGTAGATCATGAGTTCCGGCGCCGCCAGCTTCTGCACGCCGAGATCGCGGGCCAGGCGCCGGCGGCCGGCGCCATCCAGGCGGTCGATGCGCACACCCTCGTCTTCGAGCAGGGAAGCGGCGACCCCCGGATCGATCACGCGCCAGCGATGGGCCGCGGCGATGGGGGCCAGCACGGTGTGGGTCGCGGCCAGGGACAATTCGGGGTCGCAGCCGAGGCCGCGGACCGGCAGCACGACCAGGGGCAGGCCGCCCGACGGCCCGGCGAAACCGACGGCGGGTCGGCAGCGGTCGCAGAGCGTGGCGAGCCCGTCGTACCAGGCGACGGCGTCGATCTCACCGCGCAGCAGGTCCGGACGGACCAGCGGGGTCTCGTCCTGTCCGGCCCAGACCACCGAGGCGCTCTCCAGGTGGATCAGGCGCGCCAGCAGCTGCAAGCGCTGCTGGTGGACCAGCAGCACCGCCACCAGCAGATGCGTCGCGCCGGTCTCCCGGGACAGGTCGGCCAGGAAGGCCGGGCTCAGGCTGTAGGCGCTGCGCACCCGGTGGGCCATCAGCAGCGGCAGCAGCGTGTCGGCCGGGACCACCGACATCCCGTCGGCACCCAGGGCGGCCTCCAGATTGGCGATGGCGCCCGCGCGCACGTCGGCCACCGGCGCGGGAAGATCGGCGGTGGAAGAGCCGGAGATGAACAGCAGCACCGGCACGCGGGTCGCGGTCTCGTCCGCCGCGGCGCCGGAGGCAACCAGCAGCAGCCAGCCGGCCAGGCCGCAAAGGAGTCCGTTCCTGCCCGACCGTGCGCGCATCAGAACAGGGTGTCCAGGGCCTGGTCGACCGCGGATCCCGTGACATCGTGCTGGCTGGCCGAGCCGCCGCCGAAGAGCTTGCGGCCCAGGGACCCGCCGTCCTGGTGGACCTGGGCGGTCCAGACCAGGCTGCCGGTCTCGGTCTCGGTCAGGCTGAAGGTGGCGGTCACCAGGTAGATGCGATCGTTGCTGGAACGTTCGAGGCCGTATTCGTCGACCTCGCCCAGGAAGAGCCCGTCGACGCCGAGCTCCTTGCCCAGGGTGACGATCTGGGCCTGGGACAGCTCCTCGTCGGCGCTCAGGCGCAGGCGGTTCATGGCGCTGAGCACCTCGCCCATGGCCAGGACCTCCACGGCCTCGCGGTCCAGGAGCCGGGTCATGAACACGGAGTAGACGCGCGTGCTCGCATGCAGGTCCTGGCTGAGATTGCGGAAGGGCATCACCGCGACCCGCCGCATGTAGCTGAAGTCCACGTCGTCGCGGACGTAGGACGAGGTGCCGGGGGAGCAGGCCGGTCCGACCACCGCCAGCACGGTCAGGATGAGCCATAGGGACAGGGATTTCGTATTCATCATGTCCTCCCGGACCACAGACCCGCTCACGGCCAATGAATGAGACGGGACCTAGAAAGTCCAGCTTCCTCTCGCGTTGAGATTGACAGGCGTATTCCGCTGGTCGTCCTGCTTGATCAGGGCCTGTTCGGCCCCGGCTTCGAGGTGCAGCCGCGGTCGTGGTTTCCAGGTAACCAGGGTCCCCGCGCCGCGCCGCAGGTAGTCGGTGCGCGTGTCCTGGTAGTCGTTGACGTAGAAGCGCAACCCCACCGAACCATCGGGCAGGGGCGCCCAGGCCAGGGTGTGGCGGAAGATCAGCTGATCGGTCTCCCGCACCTTGTAGTTGACCTGGCTGACCAGGGTGACCAGCGGCAGGATCGTCCAGTTCAGGTTCCAGTCGGTGTCGTTGAAGCGGGAGAATCCGGAGCCGGCCTCCTGGTCCGACCAGCGGTCCGACCGGCGCAGCGTGGCGACCATGCTGGGCCGGATGTCCCCGCGCAGCGTGGTGATCGAAGACCAGGAGTGGGCCTGGCCCTCGATGTCCTCGGCGTCGCGCTCGCCGTAGGCGAACTTCTGGTTCAACGACAGCCGGGGCAGGGCCAGCCAGTTGACGTCCGCGCTGACGGTGTTGGTCAGCTGCTGGGCGGAATAGCTCTGGTCGTCGGTGCGGATGTAGGAGAAGCGCCACTTCAGGCGCGGGTCCGTCGTCCGCGAGAGGGAGACGAGCTGGGAGTTGGCGTCGGTGTTGCGGCCGTTGGGCGAGTCCAGCGTGTTGATCTGGTGCTGGGCCTGCAGGCGCCACTGGGAGATCTGCCAGGCCAATCCGAGCTGGTGCAGTTGGCTGGTCAGGCGCTCGTCCGTTTCCACGTAGCGGCGTCGCTCCAGTTCGGTGAAGTAGTGCAGTTCGAGCACCGGCAGCAGAAAGTAGCTGACCCCGCCGCGGAAACGGCCCCGTTCGGTGCTGGAGACGGTCTCGGTGGTGCCCTCGGCCGGGCCGTAGATCTCCCACTCGGTCACGTAGATGTCCGGCTCGGTCAGCCCGTACTTGACGTCGACGATCTTCAGTCGGCGGTGTGCGATCGGCTCGCTGAAGGTCAGCTGCCAGGCCTGGCGGCCGTTGGCCAGGTCCTGGTAGACCATCGAATAGCTGCCGGCGTCCAGGGCGCTGCCCCAGTCGCGTCCCTCGGAATCGTCACTGACGAACACCAGCCAGTCGATCAAGCCCGGGAAGTTGACGCGCGTGTCCACGTACAGCACCGCCGAGGTGATCTGCTCCGTGCCGCCGAAATCGAAGATGATGTTGCGCCAGTCGCCCCCGAACTCCTGCACGGGGAGCGCCGCGTCACCGATGTTGACCGCCGTGCGTGTGTCCCGGTCGCCGTCATGCAGGCGCGCATCCTCCACCGGATCCGGTTCGAGGGGGTCGAGGTAGCCGGGCGTGTCGTCCAGCGAAAAGCCGCCCCAGACCGGCTGCAGCAGGCGCTCGCCGCCGGCCAGGACCACTTCGCCGTCCTGGCGGAACAGCGAGGCGAGCGCATTGAGATCAACCTGGCCGCGCCGGTCGGCGAACTGGTAGATTCCCCTGAACTGCAGCTGGTGGCTGCGGTAGAGCACGCTGTTGTCGGTCGAGACCAGGTCCTGCTTGGACCGGCTGTAGGTGTAGCGCAGGTCGCTTTCGCCGAAATAGCGCCGCACGGTCGCGATCTGGTTGTGCTCGCGGCTCTCGCGCGTGACCTCGTTCTCCTGCCGCCAGGCCGCCTGTTCCTGCAGGCGCAGTTCCATTTCCCACTTGGTGGAGACCCGGCGGAGCCAGGCGCCGAAATCGACGTTCTCGTCGCGTCGCCCGGCAGACACCGAGCCGGTCCAGTCGCGGCGCAGGCCCCGGCCGTTGAGGGATCCCTGCCATTGGTCCTGGCGGAAGTTGAGGGAGAAGGAGGGTATCAACGCGGTGGTTTCGGAGTAGGTTGTCAGGCCGAAGGCCTGGCCCTCGAGCTGCTCCCGCCTGGCGATTAGGTCGAAGTTGGCCAGCCAGTGGGGACCCAGGCCGAAGCGCTCGCCCAGGTTGTAGTCCTCCAGCAGCGTGTCGGTGCGGTAGGCGGTCTCGCCCGCGCTGCCGGATTGCCGGGAGGCCCGCAGGTCGATCCGTCCGTCAAGGGCCGCCGCTGGCGCGGCCAGCAGCAGCAGCGTCAGTACGGCCGGCAGGACCGAACCAGTCTGCTGGTGTCGGCCCCGACGGCGGGCGATCTTGTCCGGCGAAGTGGCAACCAAGACGCGGTCCTGTTCCTGATCCCCGTGCGGAAGACGGTGCCGCCTCCGGCGCCGGTGCGGGCCGGTCGCCGTGTCGTGGGCCGGAACGTCCATCCCGGATCGAGCGGCTGGGACGTGCCCTGCGGCGAACGCAGGGCGCCAACGCAAGTTAAAAGGATAACAGTTGCGCGGGGGCGAATCAATCCATTCATAACAAATAAGTTGAGAATAGAAAGCAGAACGGGATATCCCACTGGAATTGACTGTTTTCTGCAGGCGAAAAATGTGCCCGGCGCCGTGGCTGTGCTCAGGGGGCGCCGAGGTTGGCCAGCAGGACCCCGGAGCCGCCGCCCTGATCATTGAGCTGGTGGCAGCCGAGGCACAATTGCTTCGGCGAAGGGAAGGGGATCAGCCGGTCCCTGGTCGCTGCGGTCAACTGGTGGCAGCTGACGCACTCGAGGCGGCCCTCGGGCAGGGGAATGCGCGGGTCGATCACGTCGCGCATCCGCCGCACGACGGCACCCTGCCCCGGTTTCACCGGAATCCCGAACGGATGGCTGGCGTGCTCGGCGAAGGCGATCCGGTCACCCGTGGCCGCGGCCTGCCAGGTGGTCGCGTTGGCTTCCGAGTGGCACCACAGGCAAGGAGTGCTGCCGGGCAGGCCTGCCAGCCGGTCGGCCTGCTCGTGGTAGAGGCGGCCGGCGGCACGGTGTGATTCCGACAGATCCGCCAACGGCCCCTTGCCGTCGTGGCAGGCCCGGCAATGGGCGCGGTTGACCCCCGCCAGCGCCGCCAGGTCGATGGTGCCGGCTGCGGTGGTCACGACGCCGGGGTCGTGAAAGGTGTGGCAGCCGAGGCAACGGCCCTGCCCGTGGAAGATGCTCGAGGACGCCGCGTCGGCGGCGGTGGCATGGCAATCCAGGCAGCGGTCCTGACGGACCAACTCGGTTTCCCCGGCAGACCTGGCACGATCCCCACGCCCATGGCACACGGTGCAGGACACACCGTCGTGGGGAGCGCTCGCGGACACGGGCTCCGGGGCCGCCGCCAGGCGGTGCGGCAGCGCGCAGCCGATGCAGAAGGTCAGGAGCAGAAGCGCGTGTTTGGTGTCCATCATGCGGCTGGAATCGTCGCAAGGAGGGATTCCTTTAGTTATAATACCATACTATTTATCAAGTAAAGCGCTCTCGAACGGCGACAATGCCGGACGTCACCTGTCGCCCGTGGGAGACAGTCGTCGCTCGTGATCCTGGGCCCGGGGCAACGTTGGCAATCCGCGCAATGCCGCCGGTTTGCGTAAAACGCTGGTCAGGAATGGCCTTTCGGCATTAAGGTCCGCTGGGCGAGGCGGTGCGGTGGGTCTGGCACGGCCTTTGCCTATATTCGACGCTCCAAGACCCGTTCCCTTGAGCACGAATTCGTTGGGCAAGGAAGGACCCCGTGGCACCCACTCCGCTTCGCTGCCTGCCCACCGCTTCGGCCTTGTCGGTGCTGGCCCTGGTGCTGGCCCTGCTGTCGGCCGCCCCCTTGGCCGCCGACCTGGTCCGCGACGTCGAAGATATCCCCGCGCCGGAAGCCCGCGCCGTCTTCGCCCAGATCAAGCTGGCCTTCGAGGAGGCCGACCAGCAGGTGCTGGCCGATCTGGTCCATGCCGACGGGCTGCTGATCCGCAGTGGCGGTGCCGGCGGGCGTGACACGGACTACAGCCCCAGCCAGGCCTTCTACTACTTCAAGAACCTCTTCCAGAGTCGGCGGACCGTCGCGTTCACCTACCTGCGCACGGAGGAGACGGCCGTCGGCGACCGGATCCACGCCCTGGCTCAGTGGACCCGGCAGGGGCCGGACGGGCAGGAAGAGACGGACGCGCGCCTCGTGTTCGTGCTCAGCCGACAGGATCAGCAATGGCGGCTGGCGGAGATCACCACCATCGGCTAGGGGGCCAGGGATGACCTTGTCGCGGGCGCGGGCCCTGCCGCTGTTGGGGGCAGGCTGCCTCCTGGGGCAGGGGGTCATCCTGGGCCTGGCAGCCGGTGGCGCCGTCAGCCCCGGACCCGCGGTCCGGATGCTGTTCCTGGTCCTGACCCTGCTGCTCGCCGTTGCCCTCTCGTTCTGCCGGCTTCCCGCCAGCCGCAGCCTGACCCGCCGCCTCTGGCGCTTGCTGACCCTGGCCGGCGTATCGGTCCTGCTGGCCCTGGCGGTTTGGGGGCTGGCCACCGGTCCGACCGGCCCGATCCTCGACAGCGATTCCCCCCGGGCCGCGCGCCAGTTGGCCGCCACCGAAGTGGCTCTGCTCCGCCTCGATCCCGGGTTGGCGGCGGTGGCCGCGGCCGCGGTGCCCCAACCGCCGGCACCGGCGGGCGGCGACCTGGTGCGGGCGCTGGATGCCTGGCCCGGACGCTGGGCCAGACTTGAACAGGGCAATGCGGCGCTGCCTCTGGCCCTGCTGGTCTGGACCGGCGGCGAACGCGTGGCCTGGAGCCAAGGCGCCCGGCCGCTGGCGGCACCGGAGGCCATCGCCGATTCCGTCGCATTGGTGCGGGATCGCAACGACCTGGTCTACCGGAGGCTGTTCCGTCGCGGGGCCACGGTGCTCGAAGCGCAGATCACCCTCGGCGGCCCGGCCTGGAGGGCGGTCTGGCCCGCGGTGCAGGTCGAGAGTCTGGACCGGGCTGCAGCCAGCGCCCGCCAGACGAGTCTGGGCGCCGGGGACGACGGCCCGCGGGTGGTGCTGTCCGTGGCGGCCGACTCCCGGGCGGTGGGTTTGCAGCCGGTCGCGGCCCGGCAGATGGTGCTGTTGCTGGCGGCGTGGATCCTGGTGGCGGCGGGCTTCGCCCGGGTCTGCGGCCGCGGCCTGTTCTGGCTGCTGCCGTTGTGGCTGGGCCGCGCCGTGCTGGCGGCCGTCGAGGCCCACCGCTGGTTGGCGGCGGCGTGGCCCGCGGACGACCATCCGGCCCGGCCCGGATCCTTGGCCAGCCTGGTCGATCCTGCCTACTTCGCCACGCCGTTCCTGGGCGGCTGGTTCGCCTCGGCCGCGGACGCTCTGTTGACCGCGGGTCTGTTGGCGCTCTCCGTGTGGCAGATCGTGCAGCGAGCCGGTCCGGCCACGGCCACGGCGCCCCGCGGACGCGGGCTGCTGGCCGGCCTGGGCTTCGGCCTGGGCGCGGGCGGCCTGCTGTTGGCCCTGCGCGGGCTGGCCACACTGCTGGCGGTCAACGCCAACGCACGCCTGGTGGGCCAGGGAGCTTCCCTCAGCTACCTCTCCTTCTGGGTCCTGCACAGTGCACTGATGCTGATGTCGCTGTCCCTGGCAGTGCTGGCGGTGCGGGCGGTGGCCGGCGGCGGCTGGCCCGATGGTCGTCGGCGAACGGTCTGGGTCGGCGGTGGACTGCTGGCCGCGGCCGCGGCCGCCCTGCTGCTGGTGGCTGCCGGAGTGCCCTCGCCCCGCTTGCCGGCTCTGGCCGCCCTGTTGGTGGTGGCGCTTTGGGCCGTCGCCCCGGGCCTGGGCCAGCGCGCCGGCCTGCGACGCCGCCTGGTCTGGCCGGCGGTGATGATTCTGGTCACCTGCTGGAACCACGGCGCGCTGCGCCACATCTACGCGGCCGGCGAGCTGGGCTGGCTGCAGGGCAAAGCCCAGGTGATCGGCGAGGCGGACACCGCCTGGCGGCGCTTCCTGCTGGGCGAGGTGCTGGCGGACATCTGGAACCTGGACGACACTCAGGTCCGACCCGCCGGCCCGGCGGATGTCTGGCGGCAGGAACCCGCCTGGGCCCTGTGGCGGGGCTCCGCCCTGCGCGACCTGGGCGTGCCCAGCCTGGTCGAGATCCTCGATGCCGACAACCACAGCCTGGCCCTGCACGCCACGGGCTTCATGCGCGACTTCAACTACGAGGTGGCCGATCGCGGCGACTGGGAAGGCGCCGACGGCGAGTACGGCAGCGAGGATCCGGAGATCTATTTCCGCGCCGAGCGGCGGCTGTACGCCGGTGGTGAGGAGGAGATCCTGGCCGGCGAGATCGCCCGGCGCGGCGGGCGCGGCTGGATCCACGTGGAGATTCCCTTGCGCTCCTGGCGCATCAGCACCCTGCTGGCCGAGTTGACCGGCGACCGGGACAACGATCCGGGACAGTACCGCCCGCGCTCGGAGGTCGATCGTCCGCTGCTGCTGCTGCATGCGGACGAGGGCGGCTGGCTCGACGCGGGTGACAACGGCTTCCCCGCCGCCGGCAGCGAACCGGTGATGGCCTCCCTGCGCCGTGGCGAACGGGAATGGGCCGAACTGGAGGTCGACGGCCGCCGCTGGCTGTGCCTGTGGAAGGCCCTGTCGCCGGCAGCCCAGCGCACACCCGGCGAAGGATTCGTGCTGGGCCTGGCGCGGCCCGGCCTGACGGCGGAACTGCTGGACCTGTCGCGTCTGCTGCTGCTGAACCTGACGCTGCTGCTCCTGGCGGCCACTGCGGTCCAGGCCATGCGCGCCATCGAACGCCGGCTGGGTGACGACACGGCGGTCGGACCCTGGCGGGCGGGGTTCCAGGAACGCTTCCTGGCCGGCTACCTGGTGCTGGGATTCGTGCTGCTGGTTCTGGTGGGGACGTCGGTGGATCGGGTCACCCACGAGCGCATCGCCGGCGAGGCCGGCGCGCGGGCTCGCGCCGGCCTGGTCCAGGCCGTGGACCAGCTGCGCAACCTGCTGACCGAGCAGGCCCGGGCCCTGGCCGCCAGCGAGTACATCGACGAACTGCTGGAGGGGCAGCTGACCGGCGTGCGCCCCCTCGGCCCGCTGGATCGGCAGCAGGGCATGGTCTTCGCGGGGGATGGCACCCTGCTGTTGGACGAAACCCTGGGCAACCTGTCGGGCGCCGAGGCCGCGGCCCTGCTCGAGGCCGCCCGGCGAGCTCCGCTGGTGGTGCAGCGCGA
Organism: Candidatus Krumholzibacteriia bacterium; assembly: GCA_963848505.1. Taxonomy (GTDB): domain Bacteria; phylum Krumholzibacteriota; class Krumholzibacteriia; order LZORAL124-64-63; family LZORAL124-64-63; genus JACZKN01. The sequence continues at coordinate 653,757 of CAWKEB010000003.1, forward strand.
CGGCGACGATCTCTTCGTCGGCACGGTGATCCCCTTGGATCTGGGCGGCGTGCTGGGGCCCGGTTTCGATGCCGAGCCGCGCGGTCCGGGCGACGAACCCAGCAACGGCTTCTTCTTCTACCGCCAGCGCCTGGACTCCTGGCTGTTGTACAGTCTGGCCGACCTGGTCCAGGGCGAGATCACCCTGCGCTTCGACGGGCGGCCGCTGCTGGCCAGCCACCCGGGCACCGTGTTCTCCGGGCGCATCCCGCCCCTGGTGGAGCCGGACCTGCTGGTGCCCATGCTCGACCACCGTGGAGCGCCCGGGGTCCTGGCGGCCGCGGATCGGCCCTTCGCCCTGACCGGCTGCCAGCCTCTGCCGGCCTTCCTGGAGCCCGAGGGCGGAGGCCTGACGGCCCGGGCCGTGCCGGCCCTGCTGACGGTGACCTTTCCCGACCGCGAGCGCGAATACGCGGCTCAGCGCCGGGCCACGGCGCTGTTCCTGGCGGGGCTGGCCAACCTGATCCTGCTGACGGCGCTGCTGTTGGCGGTGCTGATGGCCTGGAACATCTTTCGGCCGCTGCGGCTGCTGCTGGGCGCGACCCGGTCGCTGGCTGCGGGCGACTACGGGGCGCCGCTGCCGGAGGCGAGCCGCGACGAGGTGGGCCAGCTGGCCGGCGCCTTCGGCCGCATGCGCGGCGAACTGCGCAGTGCCCGCGACCGGCTGGCGGCGCGCGAGCGCTTCCTGACCACCGTGCTCGACCGGGTGACCGTGGGCGTGGCCGTGGTCGGCGAGTCCGGTGCGGTGGTGGCGCTGAACCCGGCGGGCCGGCATATCTTGGCCGATTTCCAGCCCGAGGTGAGCGAGGAGGACGGGGCCGTGCGCCTGCGCGACCAGCTGGCGGGCCTGCAGCGGGGCCGCGACCGGGCGGCGGGCCAGCTGCGCAGCGCCGACGGCCGCCGCACCCTGCGGGGTGCCGTCGCGCCGCTGGATCTGCCGGACGGACGCACCGACACCATGCTGGTGTTCGAGGACATCACCGAGTTCCTCGAGGCCCAGAAGATGGCCATCAACGCCGAGCTGGCGCGGCAGGTGGCCCACGAGATCAAGAATCCGCTGACACCGATCCAGCTGTCGGTGCAGTTGTTGCGCCAGGCCTGGCGCGACCGGCACCGCGACCTGGACCGCATCGTCGAGGAGACGGTCGAACGGGTGCTCGGCCAGGTCGAACTGCTGCGCACCATCGCGGCCGAATTCAGCCTGCTGGGCCGGCCCGGCGACCTGGGCACGGTGCCCCTGGACCTGGCGGCGCTGGTCGCGGACACCGCGGCGGCCTACACCGCGGCCGCCGTCGAGGGCGCGGCCGGCGCGCGCGTGCGCATCGCCGTGGACTGCCCGCCGCCGGTGCTGGCCGAGGCCGATTCGCTGCGCAAGATCCTGGGCAACCTGATGCAGAATTCGCTCGACGCCGCGGTCCCGGACCGCGCCCTCACCGTCAGCGTCGACTGGCGGGTGGAGCCGCGCACCGTCACCATGATCTGGCGGGATGACGGGACCGGCATCGCCGGTCATGTGGCCGATCGCCTGTTTGACCCGTATTTTTCCACCAAGAGCGCGGGCACCGGGCTGGGCCTGGCCATCTGCCGCAACCTGGCCGACCGCATGGGCGGACGCATCACCCTGGCCAACCGGGACGACGGTCCCGGCGCCGTGGCCGAACTGACCCTGAGGCGGGTGCCCGGTCATGGGGAAGGGGAACCGTAGTCGTGAATTCCGTCGGGCATTCCGGCCGCCTGGCCGCGGCCTTCCTGCTGGTGGTGCTGCCGGCGCTCGGGCCTGCGGCGTCCGCGTCGGCGGCGCCGGCGCAGGCTGGCGAGCCCGAGGTGCGGATCGCACGCCTGCAGTACGGCGGCGGCGGCGACTGGTATTGCGATCCCAGCAGCCTGCCCAACTGGCTCGAACTTTTTCGCCAGCGCACCGGTGTGCGCACGGCCGAGACCGAGGCGGTCGTCACCCTCGACAGCGAGGACCTGTACCGCTACCCGTTCCTTTACCTGTCCGGGCACGGGCGCATCCTGCTGGCTGAGCGTGAGCTGGCCGAGCTGCGCCGCTACCTGGACGCCGGCGGTTTCCTCTACGCCGACGACAACTACGGCCTGGACGCCTCGTTCCGGGAGATGGTGGCGCGCCTGTACCCCGACGCCGAGCTGGCGCCGCTGCCGGCGGGGCATCCGGTGTTCCGGGCCTGGTACGATCTGCCCGGGCTGCCGAAGATCCATCGGCACGATGGGGAACCCGCCCGCGCGTTCGGCGTAACGAGGAACGGCCGGCTGGTGATCCTGTACACCTGGTCTTCGGACATCGGTGACGGCCTGGAGGATCCGGACGTCCACGGCGACCCCGCCGAAGTGCGCGAGGCCGCGGCCCGCATGGCGGTCAACATCCTGATGTACGCCCTGACCCAACCCTGACCCCGCGAGCATAGAGCGAACCATGGCCCACGACCGAAACGACACCCTGGCCCAAGCACTGGGCGGCCTGCTGGGCCGCACCCGGCGGCGCCTGGCCGTGTCCGGTGCCGCAGCCCTGGTCGGCTGGGGCGGCGGTGCGCTGCTGGCCGCGTCCTGGGCCCTGGGGGGGCCGGAGGCGCCGTCGTCCTCGGTGGCCTGGGGGCTCGCGCTTTCGCTGCTGGGGGTCGTGCTGGCGCTGACGTCGGTCCGGCTGGCGCTGCCGCTGCAAGCGGTGGCCGGCACCCGCGAACTGGTGCGCCGCCTCGAGCGGCGCCGCTCCCGGGGCAATCTGCTGGTGGCGGCCGAGGAATCCCTGCGCCGACCCGAGCGTTGGGACCGGGAGGGCCCGGTCGGCGACGAACTGCGGCGGCGGGTGCGTGAGCAAGCCGCCGCGCAGCTGGCCGGCATCGGCCCCGACGAAGTGGCTGTCGTTCCGTGGCGTCGGCGCAATCTGGTCGCCTGCGCAGTCACGTTGTCCGCCGGGCTGGTGCTCATGCTGCAGATACCGGCGGAGATGCGCACCGGCCTGGTGCGCCTGGCCAGGCCCTGGGCGGTGCAGCCGGCGCTGCCGACCGCCGGCATCCTGACCCTGGCCGGCGAGCCCTGGGTGGTCGCCGGGGCGGAGGTCGGGCTGCAGGCGCTGGACCTGGCGGGCGGGCCGGGCTCGGCCGTGGCGGAAGTGCGCCGGGGCGATGGTCTGTGGCAGCCGCTGGAAGCTCGCCTGGACCGGGATTCGCGGTTGGCGCCGGGTCGGGTCTGGCGGGCCCGCCTGGACGACGTGCGCGAGGACTTCAGCTGGCGCTTCCGCCGCGGCAGCATCGTGTCGCCCGAGCGCCGGGTGGTGGTCCGGGACCATCCCCTGCTGGCGGATCTGGCGGCGGTGGTCACGCCGCCGGCCTACACCAGGGGCGAGCCGCGCCGCTTCGAACGGCTGCCCGCCTGGATCGAGGTGCCGGCCGGCAGCGAGGTCAATCTGCGGGGCCGGGCCAGCAACGAGCTGCGCACGGCCCGGCTGGTCGCCGGCACCGACACCACGGAACTGGGAATCGATGGGCGCTCGGTTTCGGGCGCGCTGACGGTGGGGCGTGACCTGGCGTTCCGCGTGCATTTGGAGGACATCTGGGGCCTGCGCAACACGGCGCCGCTGCGCTTCGAGATCGCTGCGGCCCCGGACCAGGCGCCGGCCGTGGCCCTGGAGAGGCCCGACGACGACGGCCTGCTGCCGCTGGACGGCGAGCTGATCCTGGTCCTGGACGCGGCCGACGACTACGGGCTGGACCAGCTGCGCCTGCTGGGCCGGATCGGCGGCAGCGGCGCGTGGGCCGGCGGCCCCCTGCGCAGTGATCAGCCCGGGGCCTGGAGCGAGCATCCGCTGGGCAACGGCGTCCTGCGCGCGCGGGTGACGCTGTTGGACGGCCATGCGCCGCCGCTGCGTGCGCGCTGCCGGATCGAACTGCAGGTCGGCGAACTGCGGCTGGTGCCCGGCGACGTGTGCGAGCTCGTGGCCGAAGCGGTGGACAACCGCCGCCCGGGCCCGCCGGGGGTGGGCCGCTCGCGGGTCCTGCGCTTCCAGGCGCCCTCGCCGGCGGAGGTGCTGGCGCGCCAGGACGAATCCCAGCAGGAGCGGCAGTCCGAGCTGGTGGAGGCGCGCCGCCGCAGCCACGAACTGGACACGGACCTGGACCGCCTGACCCGCGAGCTGATGAAGAACCCGGTGCCGGACTGGGGGCGCCAGCAGGAGATGGAGGAGGCGGTGCGCCGCCAGGCCGCCCTGCAGGACGAGCTGTCGCGCATCGCCGACCAGTTGCAGCAGGAGCTGGAGGACTTGGCATCGAGCCAGTTGACGAGCCAGGAGCAGCTCGAGCGCGCCGACGAAGTGGCCGCCCTGCTGGGCGAGCGCACCGACCGCGAACTGGCCGAACTCCTACGTCGCCTCGAGGAGGGCGGCGAGCAGGTCGATCCCCAGGAACTGGCCCAGTCCCTGCGCGATGCGACCCGGGCCCAGAAGGATCTCGCCCGCCGCCTCGACGCGGCGCTCGCCATGATGGAGCGCATGGCCCGCGAGCAGGAATTCGAGAGCATGACCGCCCTGCTGGAGCAGATGCTGCGCCAGCAGCAGGAGCTGGCGGACCTGAGCCGCGAACTCGCACAGCAGCAGGCGGAGCAGCAGGCCGGCGAACGGGGCGAACAGCAGGGTAAGCAGGACGGCGAGCAGGTGGGCGAGCAGCAGGACACCGCCAGCCCTGACGCCGACGAGCTGGCCCGCCGCCAGGAGGCCTTGGCCCGCGAGCTCGAGGAGTTGCGCGACCGTTTGGCCGACGCTGTCCAGGAGATGCAGCAGAAGCAGCAGGACGGCCAGGAAAGCCCCGGCTCAGAGCAGTCCCGCGAGGCCATGGAGAAGGCCCTGGCCGATCTGGAGCAGAGCCTCAAGGAAGGCAAGATGGACGAGGCCTCCGAACAGCTGGCCCAGATGGATCCTGAGACTGCCGCCCAGCTGCAGCAGCAGGCCATGCGCGACCTGGGCAGCCTCTACCACGTGATGCTCGAGACCCAGCAGGCCATGCAGGCCGCCATGCAGATGAACCAGGTCACCTCGTTGCGCCGCCTGGCGGGCGACCTGCTGGAGATCTCGGCGCGCCAGGAGGGCATCGCCGACCAGGTGCCGGTGCGGCTGCGGGACGTGCGCACTGTCGAACTGACCCGCCGCCAGCACCGCCTGCAGAAGGCCACCATCGGCGTGCGCGACCAACTGTCCGAGCTGATGGACGAAGCACCCCAGCGCATCATGAAGCTGCTGGACAAGCTGGACGAGGTGATCGAGGAGATGGGCTCGGGGGTGCGCGCCCTCGAGGACGGCCAGGCCGTGGTGGCCCAGCGCCACACCCGCGAGAGCCTGGCCCGCACCAACCGCACCATCATCGGCCTGCTGACCGAGGCCAACATGAACATGCAGGGTTCCGGCGGCGGCAGCTCGTCATCGCCTTCGGATGCGTCCGAGCAGCTGCAGCAGATGGCGCGGGAGCAGGCGCGGCTCAACGGGGTCACCGAGGAACTGCGGCAGATGCTGGCCGACCGCGGGATCAGCCAGGAGGCCCGCTCGCAGATGGAGCGCCTGGGCCAGGAGCAGGCGGCCCAGGCCCGACGTGTGAGCGATCTGGCCGAGGCCGAGCGCACGCGCCCCGACGGCGAGCGCCTGCTGGGGGACATCGAGGCCATGGGCCGCGATCTCGAGTCCATCGCCGAGGACCTGGGCGGCGGCCTAGTCTCCGAGGAGACGCTGGTGCGCCAGGAGCGTATCCTCAGCCGCATGCTCGACGCCCGCAACGCGGCGCGCCGGCGCGACTACAGCAATCGCCGGGAGAGCCGCACCGCCGACGAACTCTACAGCGACCCCGGCCTGACCGCGGGCACCCCCGACGCGGCCGAGCAGCGGCGCGCGCGCCTGCGCTACCAGCCCCTGGAGAAGGCGCCCCTGGAGTACCGCGATCTGGTGCGCCGCTACTTCGCCGGCGTGGACAGTCTGCGCCGCCTCGATCCGCCGGCCGCCCATGGCGGCGAAAGGGGGGATCTGCCATGAGGCGTGCCCTCCCGCTGGTCCTGCTGTGGCTGGGGCTGGCTGCGTCGTCCGGGGCCCAGGACGACCCCGGCCGCCCGCCGACGGATCCGCGTTCTCCGCAGCGCCTGCAGATGCCGGACCTGCCACGCCTGTCGCCCAACCATCCGCGGGTCGACGTCCTGGAGCAACGGCGCCGACTGCAGGAGGTGGACCGCCTGTTGGCGGTGGGCAACCTGAGCCGCGCCGAGGCGCTGATCAAGGAGCTCTCCGGCCAGTCAATGCTGGAGCGGGAACTGCTGCCGCGGCGCATCCGCCTGGCCGCGCTCAAGGGTGACCACGGCGAGGCCGCCGCCCTGTGCCGGGAGGCCCTGGCCACCCAGCCGCGCAACGCCAACCTCTGGCGCGAATTGTTGCTGGCCCTGCTGGCGCAGGACCTGACGGGCGAGGCGCGGGCGGCCGCGGACAGCTTCCTGGTCCACGCCCCGGATCGTCGCGGGGCCACCGCGGTGATCGTCGAAGGCCTGGGCCCCACCGCGCGGCCGCACATCACCGTGGCCTTCATCGATTCCCTGCGGGTGCAGCTGGCCGATCCCCGGCTGCTGGCGCGGCAGCGGGCCCTGGGCCTGCTGACGGCCGGCCGCCAGGACGAGGCCGCATCCGAGTTGAGCGCCGAGCTGAGGGGCAATCCCTTCAACCTGGCACTGATCCGCACCGAGCTGCTGGACGGGCCGTATCGTCCGGGCCGGCACGAGGTTTTCGTTGCCGGCGTGGCCACCCGCGCGGCTGAGCCCCGGGCGGTGCCCGCCGAGGGCGTGCTGGCGCTGAACCTGATGTTGGCCGATGGCGATGCCGCGGCCGCAGTGACCCAGGCGAGGCCCCTGCTGGCCACGCCGCCGGGCCAGCGGGCGGTGCTGCAGAACGCCGCGGCCCTGGGCCGGGAGCTGGGCCTGGTCGGCGACGAGCGCCAGGCCCAGGCGGCGACCGACTACCTGCTGGTGGTGCTGGGCGAGCTGGCAGGCCCCACCAACCGGGATCTGGGTTTGCGCCGGCGGGCCGTGGAAATCCTCGGCGGCGTCGGGCTGGCGGCCCTGGACGGCGGCTGGCTGGCGGCCGATCCGCGCCAGTCCGCCCTGCGCCTGGACCGGATCCTCGAAACCATCCGCGCCGTGGATCCGGCCAGCGGCGACCTCTACGCGGGCCAGATCCGGCTGGCCGCCTACACCCGCGACGAACTGGGTGATCCGGCCGGTGCCGCGACGCGGCTCGAAGCGATGCTCCTGAACCTGGACCTGCCGCTGGAAGGGGTGGCCATCGTGCGGCTGACCTTGGGCGAGTGCTATCTGGCGGCCACCGACACCGCCCGGGCCCGCGCCGTGCTGACCAGCCTGGGCCGCGATCCCGCCTTCCGCGAGGCCGGCGGCCACGCCCACTTCCATCTGGCCCGCCTGGACCTGGCCGAGGGCAACTTCGCGACCGCCCGCGATCGCTTCGCCGTGGTGGCCATGGACAACCCCTCCGCCGACTATGCCAACGACGCCCTGGACCTGGGTCTGGCAGTGGCCGAGGAGCTGGACAATCCCAGCGGCGGTCCGGCGCAGCTGGCCCTCTACGCGCGCAGCGTGTACTGGGACCTGGTGGGGCGCGCGGACGAGCGCCGGGCCGCCCTGCGCGCCTTCATCGCCCAGGCCGCCGCGCTGGCCAATCCGGGCGACGCCCAGCGGCTGCTCGAGCGCGGGCGCTGGGAGCTGGCCGGCCTCGAGGCAGAGGACGGCCAGGCGTCCGCGGCCCTGGAACTGCTGGCGACCATCACGGCGTCGCATCCGGACGGCCGCTACCCCGCCGCCGCCCTGGCCGAGCGGGCCCGCCTGCTGACCGACGCCGGGCGCTCGGTCGAAGCCCGCACCGCCCTGGACCTGCTGCTGGCCCAGTACCCGGACTGGCTCTTCGTCGACGACGCCCGCGACGCCCTCAGGAGGCTGCCGTGATCCGAACACGCCTGGCCCTGGCTTTCCTGCTGCTGTGGACGGTGGCGGCCGCCGCCGCGGCCCGCGCCGCGGACTACCTGCTGGTGCCCATGGACCTGACCCAGAAGAACCACCTGCGGGCCTACGGCCACGCGTTCCACACCCTGCAGGCCGGCGCCAAGGTGACCTGGCTGCTCAACTACCGCGGCGGAGCCTTCGTGCTGGAGGACACCCAGCGCGCCCGCCTGGACGCCCGCCTGCTGGGGGTGGACTTCGAGGCCATCGGCGAGGCGGACCTGGCGGCCATCCGGCAGACCGTCAGCCAGGAGAACATGGAGGAGGTGCTGCTGGAGAAGCCGCCGCGCATCGCGGTCTACAGCCCGCCCAACCTGCAGCCCTGGGACGATGCGGTGACCCTGGCCCTGACCTACGCCGAGGTGCCCTACGACATCGTCTACGATCAGGACGTGCTGGCGGGCCGCCTCGGCGACTACGACTGGCTGCACCTGCACCACGAGGATTTCACCGGGCAGTACGGCAAGTTCTACGCGAGCTTCGGGCTGGAGCCGTGGTATCTGGAGCAGAAGCTCTTCCACGAGGAGTTGGCCCGCACCCTGGGCTACGACACCGTGTGGCAGCTGAAGCACGCCGTGGCCCTGACCATCGCCGACTACGTCGAGGGCGGCGGCTTCCTGTTCGCCATGTGCTCGGCCACCGACACCATCGACATCGCCCTGGCCTGGCTGCTGACGGACATCGTCGACACGCCCTACGACGGCTCGCCGGTCGACCCGGGCTACCGGGCCAAGGCCGATTTCGCGGCCACCTTCGCCTTCGAGGGCTTCAAACTGACCACCAACCCGCTGGTCTACGAGTTCTCGGACCTGGACTCGAGCGACTACGCGGCCATGCGCGGGGCCATGGCTGACTATTTCACGCTCTTCGCGTTCGCCGCCAAGTACGACCCGGTGCCGGCCATGCTGACCCAGAACCACGTCAACGTGATCAACGGCTTCCTGGGGCAGACCACGGGCTACCACCGCCGCCATCTGAAGCGGCCGGTGATCGTGCTGGCGGCGGTCGAGGGCACCGACGAGGTCAAGTACATCCACGGCAAGCGGGGCATGGGCACCTGGACCTTCCTGGGCGGCCACGACCCCGAGGACTACCAGCACCGGGTGGGCGATCCGCCGACGGACCTGGACCTGTATCCCACCTCGCCGGGCTACCGGCTGATCCTCAACAACGTGCTGTTCCCGGCGGCGCGAAAGAAGCCCCAGAAGACCTGAGCGGCGCGCGCGGGCCTCGCGGCCAAAACAGGGTTGAAAAAGCCCAGAATTCAGATAGGATTTAGCGGCTATCCGCGGGGGCGGCCGGCTGCGGCCGGTTCCGCCCGAGGTTCAGGTTGGGACGTGGGCGTGGGACCCGAGGAGTATTCATGGACCAGTTTCCCGATTGCAAGAAGTGCGGCGACGGACTGCTGCTGCCGCTTTCGGACTACGGCCGCGACGGCGCGCCGATCCGCTACAAGGCCTGGGTCTGCCACAATCCCGCGTGCGGCTTCAGCATCCGCATCGACAACGGGGAAATCAGCCTGGGCAAACTGCTGCGCGAGACCGCCCGCTGAAACCCGCGCTTCAGGCGGCGCGGCCCGGTCCGCGCCGCCTGAGCGCGAGGCCGGCCGCCACCAGGGCCACGACCGAGACCCCCAGCAGGATCCAGTCCGCCCGTCCGTACACCGCCGGTTCCAGGCTGATGCCGTCGTCCGCCAGCAACGCGACCAGGGACACCGCGTTGTGCAAGGCGTGGGCCAGCCAGCAGGCGGCCAGGGAGCGGGTGGTCTGCCAGATCACACCCATCGCCAGGCCGACTCCGACCAGGCCGAACAGGTACCAGGGCTCGCCGTGCACGATGCCGAAGACCAGGGCGCCCAGCACCAGGCCCGGCACCGGGCCCCAGACCTCGGCGGCCAGGCGCTGCAGGAGGGCGCGGAAGATGATCTCCTCGGCCAGGGGGGCGGCGAACACCACCGCCACCACGGCGCCGACCAGGGCCCAGGGTGCCAGGGGCAGCTGCTCGTTGTAGACGGCGGCCCATTGGGGATCCACCGGATGCAGGCGCAGCGAGAACTCCGCCAGCAGCGAGGTCGGCGCCAGGGCGGCCAGGGCGAAGACAGCCGCCAGCAGCAATGTCATCGGGGCGGGACGGTTCCAGCCCAGGTCATCCGCCGGCAGGAGCCGGCGCTGCCGCCGCAGCAGCTCCAGCGGCAGCAGCACGCCCAGCACCGAGCCCGCCAGCAGGGGCAGCAGCAGGCCGCCGCCCAGGCCGTAGGCCAGCAGCTGGCAGGTCAGGTTCGACAGGACCAGGAAGATGATCAGCGCCAGGATGGGCCCGCGGCCCCAGGTCTGCCACAGACCAGGGCCGGGAGGGGACGGAAGTCTGCCCGGGTTGTCGTTCATGCCCGCCATGATCGCCGGGCCGGCTCCGCGAGGCAACCGCGGGTTGTGCAAACGGCCTCCGGAAGGTTTAGTATGGGTGTCCAACCACCCCGACGAAAGGTGCGGCCTTGGCCCAGCGAGGCATCGACGCGGTCATCTTCGACCTCGACAACACCCTGACCGATTTCATGCGGGCCAAGGAGACCTCGATCCGGGCCGCGGCCGAGGCCATGGTCGACGCCGGCCTGCCCCTGAGCAGCGACGAGGCCACGGCGCGGATCTTCGCCATCTACAAGGACCAGGGCATCGAGCACCAGCGGGTGTTCAATCTCTTCCTGCAGGAGACCATGGGCCGGGTCGAGGACCGCATCCTGGCCGCGGCGGTGGTGGCCTACCGGCGGGCCCGCGACGGCTCGCTGGTGACCTATCCCCACGCCCGGCTGGTGCTGACCCAGCTGTTGAAGCGAGGCTACAAGCTGGCGGTGGTCAGCGACGCCCCGCGCTTCGAGGCCTGGGTGCGCCTGGTCTACCTGGGCCTGCAGCACACCTTCGACCTGGTGCTGACCTACGACGACACCGGGCACCGCAAGCCCTCGCCTGAGCCTTTCCGCATGGCGCTGCAGAAACTGGGCGTCGAGCCCGAGCGCGCGGTGATCATCGGCGACTGGAAGGAGCGGGACATCGCCGGAGGCCAGGCCGCCGGGCTGCACACGGTCTACGCCCGCTATGGCGACCAGTACAGCAAGTATGCCGACAAGCGCCCCGAAGACGAGACGGTTCCCGACTACGTGGTCGACGACCTGCTGCAGCTGCTGGACGTGCTGGAGAAGCTGGGCGGGCGCGCCGCCCCCAGGAAGGACTGAACCATGCGAGTCTGCTCTGCCCAGGCCATGGCGGCCATCGACAAGGAGACGATCAAGGGCGGCGTGCCCGCGCGCGAGTTGATGGAAAGGGCCGGCGCCGCAGTGGCCGAGGCGGCCTTGGCCATGCTCGACGAAAGCGCCGACGGCCACCACGGCCCTCAGGACCACGCCTGCGGCGCCGACTGCGGCCACGACCACGGCCAGGATGAGCAGGAGCCGGCGCTCAGGGTGCTGGTCGTCTGCGGCAAGGGCAACAACGGCGGAGACGGCCTGGTGGCCGCGCGACTGCTGGCGGGCGAGGGCGTGGGGGTCGTGGTGCTGCTGCTGGCCGCACCGCGGGAGCTGAGCCCGGATGCCGCCGCCAACTTCGCGGCGCTGCCCGGGGCGGTGGAGGTGGTCGCACCCGCGCCCGAGGACTGGGTCGAGGCCGCGGCCGACCTGGCCAACGAGGCCGAACTGGTGATCGACGCGGTCTTCGGCACCGGCATCAGGCCACCGCTGCGCGGCCCCTGGCCCGACCTCTTCCGCACCCTGAACGACGCCGGCCGGCCCTGCCTGGCCGTGGACATCCCCTCGGGGGTCGGCGGCGACGACGGCAAGGTCGATCCGGTGGCCGTGGCCGCCGATCGCACCCTGACCATCGGCCTGCTCAAGCGCGGCCTGCTGCTGCCGCCGGGCCGCGATTTCGCCGGCGAGATCGAGGTGGCGGACATCGGCTTCGCCGACGAGGTGTGCGCCCGGCACGCCGGCGCCGAGCACTGGCTGACCCGCGGCGAGTACCTGGAGCTGCTGCCGCCGCGGCGCTCCTGGTCCCACAAGTACCAGTGCGGGACCGTGCTGGTGGTGGCCGGCTCGCGCGCCTACGGCGGCGCGGCCCACCTGGCGGGCCTGGGCGCGCTGCGCTCGGGGGCGGGACTGGTGACGATGGTGGTGCCGGCGGGCATCGAGCTGCCCATCCGCGTGGGGCTGCCCGAGGCCATCGTCGCGGCGGTGCCCGAGACCGAGGCGGGCACCATCGCGCCCCTGGGCGCGGCGGCCTTCGCTTCGCTGCTGGGCGCACGGCGGGCGGTGGCCCTGGGGCCGGGCCTGTGCGACGACCCGGCCACCGACCGCTGGGTGGTCGACCTCCTGTCCCGGCTGGACCGGCCCTGCGTGGTGGACGCCGACGGCCTGGGCGCCTTCAACCGCCTCGGCCAGGAGCCGGGCTTCGCCCACGACCAGGTCGTCTTGACGCCCCACGCGGGGGAACTGGCCCGCCTGGTGGGCCGCACCGCGGCCGAGGTGGACGCCAATGCCAGCGCCCTGGCCGCCGAACTGGCGGCCCGCTGGGACTGCGTGCTGATGCTCAAGGGTTCGCCGACGGTGATCGGCGTGCCCGACGGCCGGGTCTTCCTCAATGCCTCCGGCGACGATGCGCTGGCCCGCGGCGGCTCGGGCGACGTGTTGACGGGGCTGATCGGCGGGCTCCTGGCCCAGGGCCTGGGCGCGCTTGAAGCTGCGCTGCTGGGCGCCTACATCCACGGACGCGCCGGGCACCCTGGCCGCCACTGGACGCAGCACCCGCGCGGTGCTGGTGCGGGAGATCGCCGCGGCCATCGGGCCGGTCTACGAGGCCATGGAGAAGGAAGCCAGCGGCGACGCCCTCCTGCGCGAGCGCCTCTGGCCCACGGGGGACGCGCGGTGAGGGTGCTGGGCATCGAGACCTCGTGCGACGACACCAGCGTTGCCCTCTACGAGGGCGAAGCCGGGGTGGCCGAGAACCTGGTCAGCTCGCAGGTGGACCTGCACGACGTGTTCGGCGGGGTGGTGCCGGAACTGGCCTCGCGCGCCCACCTGGTGAACCTGCTGCCCCTGGTCGACACCCTGCTGCGGCGGCGCAGCCTGGCCCTGGCCGACCTGGACGGGGTGGCGGTGACGGCCGGCCCCGGGCTGATCGGCGCCCTGCTGGTGGGGCTGAGCACGGCCAAGGCCGTGGCCATGGCCGCGGATCTGCCCCTGGTGGGGGTCCACCACCTGGAGGGGCACATCCTGGCCAACCACCTGTCGGCGCCGATGGTGCTGCCGGCGGTGGTGCTGGTGGTCTCGGGGGGGCACACCGAGATCATCCACATGCCCGAGGTGGGTCGCTACGAGCGCCTGGGCGGCACCCTGGACGACGCCGCCGGCGAGGCCTTCGACAAGACCGCCAAGCTGCTGGGGCTGCCCTACCCGGGCGGCCCGCACATCGAACGCATGGCCCGGCAGGGCACGCCCGGCCGCTTCGAGTTCCCGCGGCCGCTGCTCCACGACCAGCGCATCGTGTTCAGTTTCAGCGGCTTGAAGACCGCCGTGCGCCTGGCCGGCGAACAGCTGCCGCGGCCCCTGGCCGAACAGGACGTGGCCGACGTGGCCTACGAGGTGCAGGAGGCCATCGTCGACGTGCTGGTGCAGCGGCTGTTCCAGGCCGCCAGGCGCCAGCACGTGCAGGCGGTGTACCTGGCCGGCGGGGTGGCCGCCAACGGCCGCCTGCGCGAGCGCACCGCCGCCGAGGCGGCCCGCCGCGGCCTGCACTTCCTGCCCCCGGAGCGGGTCTACTGCACCGACAACGCCGCCATGATCGCCTGCGCCGGCTGGCACCATCTGCAGGCCGGCCGCCGGGACGGCCTGGACCTGGACAGCTTCGCCCGGGCCCCCCTGTCCAGCTGGCGCTGAAGTTCCCGTCGTTGCTGCCGATACAGTCCCATGGCACGTGCCTTGCGACGCACGGCCGTGGACGGCTCCGACCCGTCGGGGCCGTGTTGTACGCGAGCGACGAAATGGACGGCAATGGCGGACAAATCGCGCATTCTCGTCGCCGACGACGAGCCCCACATCCGGCGTATCCTGCAGTTCCTGCTGGAACAGGAGGGTTTCCGGGTGCACCTGGTCGCCGACGGCGAAGAGGCCTGGAAGGCCGTGACCAGTTTCCAGCCGGACCTGGTCCTGCTGGATGTGATGATGCCACGCATGGATGGTTTTTCCGTCCTGGAGATCATCCGTGCCGGCTTCGAAACCTCGCGGCTGCCGGTGATCCTGCTGACGGCCAAGGGCGAGGTCGAGGACCGGGTCCGCGGCCTCAAGGGCGGGGCCAACGACTACGTCATCAAGCCCTTCAACCAGGACGAGCTGCTGCTGCGGGTCAAGAACCTGCTGGAGGCCACGCGCCGCGAGCGGGAGGCCAACCCGCTGACCGGACTGCCGGGCAACCGCGCCATCGAGCGCGAGCTGACCGAGCGCATCGCCGCCGGCCGCGACTTCAGCTGCATGTACATCGACATCGACCGCTTCAAGAGCTTCAACGACCAGTACGGCTACTCGCGGGGCGACCGGGCCATTTCCTTCCTGGCCGGCGTGCTGGTGGGCTGCACCCAGAAATACGGCGCGGCCCACGACTTCGTGGGGCACGTGGGAGGGGACGACTTCGTGGTCGTCTCCAGCAAGGAAAGGTCCGAGGACCTGGCCAGCCACATCGTCGCGGAGTTCGACGGCGGGGTCTGCGGCCTGCACGACAGCGACGACGTGCGCAAGGGCTTCCTCGAGGTCGAGGGCCGCGACGGCCGGGTCAAGCGCTTCCCCCTGATCACCGTGACCGTGGCCCTGGTCGCCGACGCCCAGGGCCGTTTCGCCCATCCCGCGGAACTGAGCGACACCATGGCCGAACTCAAGCGCTACGGCAAGACGATGACCGAGAGCGTGATCATCTGCGAGCGCCGCTCCGCACCGGGCACGCCCGAACTGGTCCTGACCGGGACCACCCGGATCAGCACCGACTGAGTTGGAGTGACCATGGACAGCGTCTTCCCAGCGCAGAACCGACGCGCCGGCGGCCTGGCCGCGACGCCGGACCTGCCGGAAGCGCAGGACACCGCCGCGCTTCAGGCCGAAGTGCGCCGCCTGCGCGCCGAGAACGCCACCCTGGTCCGTCTGAACCGCCTGCAGGGCCGCTTCGTGGCCATGGCCAGCCACGAGTTCAAGACCCCGCTGACCTCGATCACCGCCTACACCGACGCCATGCTGGCCCACGCGGATGATCCCGCTTTCGACCGCGGTCCCCAGTTCCTGGCCGTGGTGCGCGAGGAGGCGGCCCGGCTGCTGCGCATGGTCAACCGCATCCTCGACTTCTCGCGCATGGAGTACGGCTCGCGGCTGCTGGACCGGCGGCCCACCGACCTGGCCGAACTGACGGCGACCACCCTGCGCACCCTCGAGGCCTCGGCGGTGGCCAAGCGCCAGCGCCTGACGCTGACGGCGGCGCCGGACCTGCCGCCCGCCGAGATCGACGCCGACCTGGTGCGCCAGGTGATCGTCAACCTGGTGGGCAACGCCATCAAGTACACGCCCGCCGGCGGCCGTATCGAAGTCAGCGTGGCCGAGGCCGCGGCCTTCGTGAGCGTGGAGGTGGCCGACGATGGTCCCGGCGTGCCCGCCGAGGAGCTGCGCCGCATCTTCCGTGAGTTCTACCGGGCCGAGGGCGCGGTGGCCGGCGAAACCGGCACCGGCCTGGGCCTGAGCATCGTGCAGCACATCGTCAGCCTGCACGGCGGCCACGTCTCGGTCCGCCGCCGCGAGCGGGCCGGCACCGTCTTCGCCTTCGCCGTGCCCAAGGAGGTGACGACGCCCGCCGACGAGTCGGCCCACCCCCTGGGTCATCCCGGCGTGATGCGTGCGCTGGTGCGGCTGCTGGTGGAGCACGCCGATTCCCGGGCGGCGGTGCTGCTGCTGCCGGCGGCCGGCGGCGCCCTGCAGCCTGCGGCCTGGACCGGCCTGCCGCCGGCGCTGCGCCTGCCCGAACTGGTGCAGCTGCCCCCGGGCGACGGCCCGGGCCTGCCCGAGGCCCTGGGCCTGACCGCCGCTTGGCTGGCCGCGCCCCTGGGCGACGGCTCCCGCGGTTGGCTGGTGCTGGGCCGGCGCTGCGGCGCCGGCGGTTACGACGCCCGCGACCGCGCCCAGATCGAGGTGCTGGGGCGCATCGGCGCCCAGGCCCTCAAGGGTGGCGCGGACGATCCCGGGCGCACGGTCGAGGCCCTGCGCCTGTTGCTGCACATCCGGCGCCGGGGCATCCCCACCGCCACGCCCGAAGCCCTCGAACTGGCCGCCGCCCTGGCCGCGGGTCTGGACCTGGGTCCGGCCGAAGCGCGGCGCCTGCAGGACGCCGCGGCCCTGCACGATGCGGGCATGGCCCGGGTCGACGACGAGATCCTGCACGGGGAGGGCGACCTGGACTGGGACGCCCGCGACGAGATCGACCGCCACGTGCAGCTGGGCCTGGACCTGCTGGCGCCCCTGCTGGCGGATGCGGCCACGGCCGACCTGATCCGGCACCACCACGAACGCTTCGACGGCGGCGGCCATCCCGACGGTCTGGCCGGGGTGGCGATCCCCCTGGGCGCCCGCGCCCTGGCCGTGCTGGACGCCTGGTGTTCCCTGACCCGGGAGCGGCCCTACCGCAACGGCCTCGCGCCGCGGGCGGCGCTGGCGGAGATCGAGCGCTGCGTCGGCAGCCAGTTCGATCCGGCGGTGTTCGCGGCGTTCGCCGCGGTGGTCGCCGCCGGACCTGCCCAACCCGAACCCAGCGGCGCCGGCAGCGGCACCGCACCGGGCGCCTGAGGCGCCGAGGAGGACCGATGGCCCTGCCGGCCCGCATCCTGATCGTCGATGACGAGCGGCCCATCGTCGCCATCCTGACCCAGGCCTTCGAGCAGGACGGCCATACGGTGTTGACGGCGGCCGACGGCATCGACTGCATGAACCGCATGGCCAGCTTCCGGCCCGACGTGGTGATCATGGACATCATGATGCCCAAGCTCGACGGGGTCGAGGCCACGCGCCTGATCCGCCGCAACCAGAGCTATGCCGACACCCTGATCGTCGCCCTCTCCGCCCGCGCGGACGAGGCCACCCGTGAGCGCATGAAGCAGGCCGGGGCCAACATCTTCATGCGCAAACCCTTCGTGATCGCCCGGCTCGTCGAGCGCGTGCAGCGTCTGCTGACCGCGCGCAGCGGGCTGCGTTGAGGAGCGCGCCGTCGTGATCGCCCTGACCGGCATCGTCGCCCAGTTCGCCGCCGCCGACAGCGTTCGCGCCGTCGCCGTGCCCGGCGGCCTGGCGCTGGTGCTGGTGGCCGCCAGCGGCCTGGGCGTGTGGGGCGTGATGACGGCCCGGCGCCTGCGCGAGTCCGCCGCCCGCGAGCGGGCCCGGGCCGAACAGCTGGCCCGGGAGCGGGGCGAACTGCTGGAGTTCGTGACGCGCGCCACCGGCGAGCGCGACGAGCTGGATGCGGTACTCGGTCGCCAGAAGGAGAAGACCGATCTGCTGCGGGGCCGCACCCGGGCCCTGGAGAAGATCCTGGCCGTGTCGGCGCGCATCAACGCCACCCGCCAGCTGCCCGAACTGGTCGAGAGCGTGGTCGAGGCCGTGGCCGGCATCATGGGCTTCGGCCGGGTCGGCCTGTACCTGTGGTCCGACGCCACCCGCGCCTTCCAGCTGCGCGGCGCGCGCGGCCTGCCCGAACGCACCCGCGGCGAGGCGGCCGGGCGGCCGGTCTCGCGCGAGGCCTATGCCGCCACCACCGATCCCCGCCACGGCTACGGCGGCTGCTTCCTTATCCGGAGCGAGGGCGACGCCGACGCCGACGGACCCGACGCCGAGACCATCGCCGCGGCCGGCGCCCCCTGGCGGCCCGAGTGGCGGCTGGTGGCACCGTTGAACGCGGTCGGCGGCGAGACCCTGGGCTTCCTCGAACTGCAGCAGCCGGGCGGCGCGCGCCTGCCCGGGCCGGCCGAGATCCGCCAACTGGAGTTCCTGGCCCGGCAGGCGGCCACGGCCATCGAGTCGGCCGAGGTCTACGACCGCCTGGCCCGCAACAACGCCGAACTCTCCCTGGCCTCGGAGAAGCTGGCCAGCCTGGCCGACATGAAGGCCAACTTCGTGGCCAACGTCAGCCACGAGCTGCGCACGCCGCTGACCTCCATCTCGGCCTACACGGAGCTGCTGCAGCAGAACCTCAGCTCCATGTCCCGCGATTCGCTGGACGAGTTCCTGAAGGTGATCCACACCGAGAGCAACAAGCTGACGGCGGTGATCAACGACATCCTCGAGTTGAGCCAGATGGAGAACGGGCGGCCGGTGATGAACCGCGCCGAGACCGACGTGGCGGCCCTGGTGCGGCGCCTGGAGGACGGCTGGCGCAGCCGCGCCGCCGAATGCGGCCTGAAGCTGGAGGTCCGGACGCCGCCCGGCGCCATCGCCATGCCCGTCGATCCGGTGCTGCTGCAGCAGCTGCTGACCCACCTGCTGGCCAACGCCTTCAAGTTCACCCCCGAGGGCGGCCGGGTCACCGTGGGGCTGGCCGAGTCGGGCACCGCCGTGCGTCTCACGGTGGAGGACTCGGGTATCGGCATCCCGGTCGACAAGCTGGGCGCCATCTTCGACAAGTTCTACCAGGTGGACGGCTCGGCCACCCGGCAGCACAACGGGCAGGGTGTGGGCCTGGCCCTGTGCCACGAGATCGTCGCCCATCACGACGGGCGCATCTGGGCCGAGAACGCCGAGACCGGCGGCGCACGCTTCACCGTGCTGCTGCCGCGGCGGACGGCCGTGATCCAGCCGGTGCGCGCCCGGGACCACGCCGGCCAGCCCTTCGAGGCGGGCGAGTTCCTGCAGCGGCTGCTGCACTGGCTGGCCGAGAGCATCGGCGTGCAGACGGTGACCCTGATGGAACCCGAGGCCGACGGCCAGCACCTGGGCATCCGCGCGGCCATCGGCCTGAGCGAGACAGTGGTCCAGGGCGTGCGCGTGCGGCGCGGCGCGGGCATCGCCGGGCGGGTCTGGGCCAGCGGCGAGGCCGTGCGCATCGACGACGTGACCCGCGATCCGCGCTTCGGCCGCGAGGAGAACGAGCCGCGCTACTCGACGCCGTCGGTGCTGTGCGTGCCGCTGCCCGGACCGGACGGCGTGCGCGGCGTGGTCGCGGTCAACAACCGCGTCGACGGTCGGCCCCTGGACGACGACGACCGACTCTTCCTGGAGGCGCTGGCGCCCCAGGTGGCCGAGCTGCTGGCCCGGCACGAGTCCTGGCTGAACGCTACCCGCGAGCTGGGCAGCCTGCGCGACAGCCTGCGGGCCACCACCGCCGTGGGCCACCTGCGCCAGGAGAGCCTGCTGGAAATCTGCCAGGAGATCTGCCTGGCTGGCGCCCGAAGCCTGGACCTGCCGGCACCGGAGCTGCAGCACCTGGCTTTCGCCCTGCAGTTCTACGACGTGGGCATGGGCTGCGTGCCGCCCCAGCTCCTGAACAAGCCCGAGCCCCTGGCGCCGCCCGAGCAGCGGGTGATGCAGCGCCACGTGGAGGCGGGCCTGGGCATCCTGGACATGCTGCGGCCGGACACCCGGGCGCGCCAGATCATCCTGCACCACCACGAGAACCACGACGGCAGCGGCTACCCCGGCGGCCTCGCCGGCGAGGCAATCCCCCTGGGCTCGAGGCTGCTGCGGCTGGCCGACGTGCTGGCGGCGCTGCTGAGCCCGCGGCCCTGGCGGGCGGCCTACACCATGGATGCGGCGCTGGCGGAGATCGCCGCCGGCGCCGGCCGACAGTTCTGTCCCCAGCTGACGGGCCTCTTCCTGGCCGAGGCCGAGCAGCGCCGGGACCGCATCGAACGCATGCAGCTGCGCGGTGCCGACGGCCGCGACCTGGCCCGGCCGATCCTGGACCGGCGGGGCATGGTGACCCTGAACTGAACGACCCGGAGTCCGCGGATCAAGGCCCCGGCCGATCCGCCGATACCCGGACACACGACACCGCTGGCACCCAGCCCCGGAGGCCCCGTCTTGCGCAAGGTCCTGATCGCCGACGACGAGCCCAATATCCGCAACATCCTGGACTTCACGCTGCACGCCGAGGGCTTCGACGTGGTGGCGGCGCGCAACGGCGACGACGCCTTCACCCTGGCCTTGGGCGAGCAGCCGGACCTGATCATCCTGGACGTGATGATGCCCGGCACCAACGGCTACGAGACCTGCCGCCGACTGAAGGCGGACCGCCGCACCGCACGCATCCCCGTGGTCCTGCTGACGGCCCGCGGCAGCCGCGACGACCGCCGCATCGGCGAGGAAGCCGGTGCCGATGCCTACGTGACCAAGCCCTTCAGCCCCGGCAAGCTGGTCGCCGCGGTGCAGGACCTGCTGGGCTCCGCCAACCTCTAGACCGGTCTTCGCGACGGTGGACGACCCGCCGCGGGCGCGCTACCATGACGCCTCCCGATGGAGGCGCCGCAGCGCCGGACCTGCGCGCCGCTGGCCCGAACCCCGGACGTCCCGTGCCTGCCCAACTGATTGCCGTCGCCTTGCCGGTGCCCCTGCCGCGCACCTTCAGCTACCGTCACCTGCCGACGGACGAGGGTCCGCAACGGCGGGTGGTGCGCGGAGACCTGGTGGTCGTGCCCTTCGGCCGGCGGCGCGAGGTGACGGGGCTGGTCACGGCGGTCGAGCCTCTGGCCGACGACATCCGCGAGCACGAGGGCGTGACCCTGCGCCCGCTGGTCCGGGTGCATGCCTCCGAGTACCGGATCGCCGGCGATCGCCTGCGCCTGGCCCGCTGGCTGGCCGACTACTACATGCTGCCCCTGGGCGAGGTCGTGCCCCTTTTCCATCCGCCGGCCCCCGGGACCGCGGCCCGCGGCGAGGGCGAAGCGCCCGGCGACTATCCCGACGTCGACGCCGGCCCGGTGGTCCTGACCTCCGCCCAGGCGGAGGCGCTGGCCACGGCCGGCGCGCACCTGGACGCGGGCACCTTCGGCACCGTGCTGCTGCACGGCGTCACCGGCAGCGGCAAGACCGAGGTCTACCTGGCGCTGATCGCGCGCGCCCTGGAGCTGGGGCGCAGCGCCCTGTACCTGCTGCCGGAGATCGCGCTCACGCCCCAGACCCTGGCCCGCATTCACGCCCGCTTCGGCGACCTGGCGGCCGCCATCCACAGCGGGCTCTCGGCCGGCCAGCGCTGCCGGGTGCACGAGGCCGCCGCCCGTGGCGAGGTGCGCGTGGTGGTGGGCCCGCGCTCGGCCCTGTTCGCACCGGTGCGCGAGCTGGGCGTGATCGTGGTGGACGAGGAGCACGAGACTTCCTACAAGCAGGACGAGAAGCCGCGCTACCACGCGCGGCACGCGGCCCTGGTGCGGGGGCGCGAAGCGCACGCGGTGGTGATGCTGGGTTCGGCCACCCCCGACCTCGAGAGCGTGGTCAACGCTCGGGCCGGCCGCTTCCACCTGTGCAGCCTGCCGGACCGGCTCGGCGGCGGCGACCTGCCGCCGGTGGAGATCGTCGACATGCGGGGGACCTCGGCGCCGGACGGCCTGTCGTCGGCGCTGGAGGACGCGCTGGCGGCCACCCTGGCGGCGGGCCGGCAGAGCATCCTCTACTACAACCGCCGCGGCTTCGCCCGGGCCCTCCAGTGCCGCGACTGCGGCGAAGTCCAGGAATGCCCCAACTGCGACATCGCCTTGACCTACCACCTGCGGCCGCGGCGCCTGCTTTGCCACTATTGCGGGCACGCACGCCCGGTGCCGGACCATTGCCCGGCCTGTGCCGTGGGTGCCTTCCTGCCCGGCGGGGGCGGCACGGAGAAGATCGAACTGCACCTGCAGGGCCGCTTCCCGGAGGCCCGCCTGCTGCGCCTGGACCACGACACCACCCGGCGCCGCGGCAGCCACCGGCGCATCCTGGCGGCCTTCGCCTCCGGCGAGGCGGACATCCTGGTCGGCACCCAGATGGTGGCCAAGGGGCACCACTTCCCGCGGGTCGATCTGGTGGGGGTGCTGGCGGCCGACGACGGCCTGGGCATGCCCGACTTCCGCGGCGCCGAGCGCTCGTTCCAGCTTTTGACCCAGGTGGCCGGACGCGCGGGCCGCACCGGGGTCGGCCGGGTGATCTTCCAGACCTGGCGGCCCGAGGACCCGGTGATCCTGGCGGCCTCGGCCCATGACTACGAGGCGTTCATGGCCGGGGAGATGCCGGTGCGCCAGGCCCTGGGCTACCCGCCGGTGCGGCGACTGGTGCGGCTGATGGTCTCCGCGCGGCGGCTCGGCGAGGCCGAAGCGGCGGCCGCCGACCTGGTGCGCGCCGTCGAGGGCAGCCTGGGTCGGTCGGAGTTGTCGGTGCTGGGACCCGCGCCTGCGGTCTTTCCCCGGCTGCAGGACCGCTTCCGGGTGCAGGTCCTGATCAAGGGCAGCCTGCGTCCGAGCGAGCGCCTCTGGCTGGCCGACTGCCTGCGTGCCCTGAAGGAAAGTCGCCGCGGCATTGACGTTGCGCACGATGTGGACCCGGTTTCGGTCTACTGACCGTGCGGGTTGCACCCGTTGGTGGCCCGGCGCACCGTGGGGGGCCGCGCCGATCCCCGGGATGCCGCCGCCTTGCGCGGGATCTTTAACAATTTGTCAAATCCTGGACTGTTTGGTACGATCTTCGCGTCCACCCGCCCACGGCGCCCGACGGGCGGGCGCCGCGTCGTTTCGGGAAAGGTTGTCATGACTTCTCTTTGCACCCCCAGGCGCCGGGCCGTGGTCCGCCATGCCCTGCCGTTGCTCGTGGTGGTTTGCGCGGGGCTGGCGCCGGCGTCAGCCGCGGGCCAGGATGCCCCCGACCTGGCGGCCATCCGGCAGGCCATCGACGACAACGGCTGGAGCTTCGAAGTCAGCGACCGCTTCACCTCGTCCCTGACGTCCGCCGAGCGGGCGAACCTGCGGGGCTACCGCCCGCCGGCGGGCTACGAGGCCGAACTGCAGAAGAACCTCAGGGTCTACCCTGCCGCCGAGAAGGCCCTGCCCTCAAGCCTGGACTGGCGCCAGCTGAACGGCGTGACTCCCGTCAAGAACCAGGGCAGCTGCGGCTCCTGCTGGGCCTTTGCCGCGACGGCCGAGCTCGAATCGTTCGTGAAGATCTACTACGGCCTGGAGACCAATCTTTCGGAGCAGCAGGTCGTTTCCTGCAACCCCTACGGCGCCGATTGCGACGGCGGCTGGGCCACCGCGGCCTACTTCGTGTTCCAGCACACCGGTGCGGTGCTGGAAAACTGCGCGCCCTATCTGGCGGCCAGCCCGCCGACGGCTCCCTGCACCCAGGACGAGTTCCTGAAGTACGCCTGGACCACCGGTTACGACTACATCGCCAACAACGTGGAGCAGATCAAGACCGCCCTGCAGAACGGCCCCGTCTGCACCGGCATCGACGCCAGCCCCGAGTTCGAGGCCTACAGCGGAGGCTGCTACGACGTGCCCGGCCAGCAGGTCAACCATCTGGTGCTGATCGTCGGTTACGACGACCGCGCCTGCAGCGGTGCGGGCGCCTGGCTGATCAAGAACAGCTGGGGTTCGGATTTCGGCGAGGGCGGCTACATCTGGGTCAAGTACGGCGCCGGCCTGACCGGCCAGTCGGTCACCCAGCTGCGCTACACGCCGCCGCCGAGCTCGTTGGCCTTCAGCCCGTCCCTGGGCAGCGAACCGCTGGTGGGCGATGGGGTCGTCGAGCTGACCTGGACCACCGACGGCGCCCCGGTCGGCACCGTGGACATCCGCCTGGGCGTCGACGGCGATTGCCACGATGTGGTCGTGGCCCAGGGCCTGCCCAACACCGGCAGCTACCTGTGGACCGTGCCCAACCTGGGCAACGAGAATGCCAGCCTGCTGATCCACGCCTCCGGCGGCACGGATCTGGGATACGGGATGACGCCCGCCGTCCTGGACATCGTCGGCCACCGGCTGCGCTACGTCTCGACCCTGGGTAGCAACACCGCACCCTACGAATCGCCGGCCACCGCGGCCCACACCATCGCCGCGGCCGTCGCCGCCTGCACCGGCCGGGACACCGTGCTCGTGCGCGGCGACAACTACCTGAGCTCGACCACCATCAGCCGGCCGCTGCACGTGCTCGGCGGCTGGAACAACACCTTCAGCGCCCGCGACCCGGCGCTGTGGACGACGCGGGTGCAGTCCGTCGGCTCGGCGGTGCGCTTCGTGGCCGGCGCCGGCGACTTCTGCGGCGTCGAGGGCATGACCTTCACCGACTGCGTGGGCGGCACCTTCAGCCTGCCCGTGGGCGGGCAGCATGGCGGCGCCATCTACAGCAGCGGGGCCTCGCCGCTGATCCGCGACTGCCGATTCGTCGGCAACCGCGCGGCCCCGGGCGGGGGCGTCGGCTACGGCGGGGCGATCTGCTTCATCGGCGGCAGCCCGGTGGTCGAGGACTGCGAGTTTTCGGCGAACCTGGCCAGCCGCGGCGGGGCGATCGGCGTTTACGCCGGTGCCGACGCCAAGCTGCGGGGCAACGTCTTCCTGAACAACGCCTGCACCGACAGTGCGGGCGCCAACCTGGGCGCCGCCGTCAGCGCCGAGAATTCGGTCCTGGGCATCGAGGGTGGACGCTTCCAGGACAACGGCAGCGCCGGGCGCGGCGGTGCGCTGGCAGCCGTGGGCACGGGCCTGACCCTGGTCGGCGTGGACATCCTGGGCAATCGTGCCCTCGGCGGCGGTGGCGGTCTGCACCTGGTCGGCGGCTCGCTGACGGCGGCCGGCACCCGGATCGAGGGCAACAGCATCGGCGGCGGCAACGGCGGCGGCATCGAGGCCGACGGCACGGTGCTGGACCTGCGCAACCTGCGCCTGCGGGCCAACCGGGCCGGGAACATGGGCGGCGGCCTCAGCGCCTTCGGCGCCGCCGGCCTGGTCGAGAACTGCCTGGTCGACGGCAACACGGCCGCAAGCGGGGCCGGGGCCGTCGTCTTCGCCAGCGGCGCACCGACGGTGGTGCGCAACACGATCGTCGCCTTCAACCACGGCGGCGGGCTGCTGGCCGCCGGCAGCAGCCTCGTGACCGACTACAACAACGTGCACGGCAACGTCGGCGGCGACTATCCGGCGGGCGCGCCCGGGGCCCACGACGTCGGCGGCGATCCGCGCCTGCTGAGCACGGCCGATCCGGCGCTGCTGCAGGGCTCGGTGTGCATCGATGCCGGCGATCCGGCGCCGGGCTGTGCCGATCCCGACGGTTCGCGCGGCGACATCGGCCTCTTCGGCGGGCCAGCCGCGCAATTCAGCGCGCCGCCTCCGGTGACCGGAGTGGGGGCCACCGATCTGGGGGGCGGTACGCACCGCATCGCCTGGACCGCTTCGACCGATCCGCAGGTGGGTGCCTACGCCGTGTACCGCGACACCTCAGCGGTGTTCGTGCCCCGGCCGGACAACCTGCTGGGACTGGTGGCCGCCGGCACTTCGCTGGACGACACGCCGCCCTGGGAGGGGACCTACTACCTGGTGGCGGCAGTGTGCGGCGATCTGCGCCAAGGTGGATATTCGGCGCCCCTGGTGCTGGGCGGAGGACTCTCGACCGCTGCTGACGACGGCCTGCCGCGGGTGCTGGCGGTGACGGGCGTGGTGCCCAACCCGTTCAATCCTCGCACCACCATCGAATTCGCGCTGCCGACGGCCGGACGCGTCGAGGTGGACGTGTTCGACCTGAGGGGCCGCCACGTGCGCAGCCTGGTGGCCGGCGCCCTGGATGCCGGCGCCCACCGGACTACCTGGGACGGGCGTGACGACGGCGGCCGCGGCGCGGCCGCGGGCATCTACTTCGTCCGGGTGCGTGCCGCCGAGGCGGTGACCACGGCGAAGATGGTGTTGGCGAAGTGAGCTTCCGGCGGCCCGGGCAACCGGGCCGCCGCTAGTCCTCGCTGATGACCGCCGGCAGCTCCTGGCCCTCGGCGACGAAGACCATCGAGATGGAATTCACGCAATGGCGCGTGTTCAGGGGCGTGAAGCCCTCGTTGAGGAACACGTGGCCCAGGTGCCCGCCGCAGTTGGCGCAGGTGATCTCGGTGCGCCGGCCATCGGCGTCGACGGTGCGCCGCACCGCGCCCTTGATGGCGTCGTCGAAGCTGGGCCAGCCGCAGCCGGCGTCGAACTTGTTGCCGGAGCGGTAGAGCGCCAGGTTGCAGCGCTTGCAGATGTACGTCCCCTTGGTCCAGTTCGTCTCGTATTCCCCGGTAAACGGCGCCTCGGTGCCCTTCTGCAGGATCACCCGCTTCGCCTCGTAGTCCAGTTCGTTGTACTTCACGGGCTTCTCCCCGGCGTGGGCGGCGGCCGCGAGGCTGCCGCAGAACAGGATCAGGGCCAGGCCCCGGCCGATGGGTCGCATGTCTTCCTCCCCGGGATGCGGCTTGGTGTCTGCATCCAGTTACCGAACGATCCGGGGAAAGCGCAAGCCCCGGTGCGGGGCGGTCGGCGAGGTCAGTCCAGCCAGCGCAGCAATTCGTCCGTCTCGACGCGCGCGTCCAGGTCCAGCTTGCCGATGCGCTCGGGCAGCACCCAGCGCAGGCCGGCCCTTGCCGACTGCTTCTTGTCGCCGGCCAGCAGCCGCTCGATCTCGTCGCGGGGGGGGGCGGTCCAGGTGGTGGGCAGACCGCAGTGGCCCAGCAGCTCCATCACCTGCAGCGCCAGGGGCAGGGAGCAGCGCCCCCGTTCGGCCGCGACCCGGAAGACCACGGACATGCCGATGCTGACCGCTTCGCCGTGACCCAGGGGGCGTGCGCTGCGGGCGCTCCAGGCCTCCAGCACGTGGCCCAGGGTGTGCCCCAGGTTCAGGGCCCGGCGCGGGCCGCTCTCGCGGAAGTCGCGGTTGACCAGGTCCGCCTTCACGGTGGCGGCGCGGCCCACCCAGTCGCGCCAGGGCAGGGCGCCCAGCACGCCGCCGATGGCCTCGTCCGGATCGCCCTCGGCCAGCAGAGCGCCGAGGGTCTCGCGGCGGCCCCAGAGATCGGCGAAGAGGCGGGGCTCGTCGATGACCGCGGTCTTGATCAGTTCGGCCATGCCGTCGCGCCACCAGCGGCGGCTGAGGGTGGCCAGGAAGCCGCAGTCGGCGAGGATGGCCGTCGCCGGATGGAAGCTGCCGACGGGATTCTTCAGGCCGCCGGCGTTGACGGCGGTCTTGCCGCCGATCGCCGCGTCGACCATGGCCAGCAGGGTGGTGGGGATGGCCACATAGCCCACGCCGCGGTTCCAGGTGGCGGCGGCGAAGCCGGCCACGTCCAGGACGGCGCCGCCGCCCACGCCGACGATGGTGCCGTCGCGGGGCAGGCGCCGCTCGGCCAGCCAATCCCAGATCTCCAGCAGGCGGCCGGGGGTCTTGGCGCTCTCGCCGCCGTCGATCACCAGCATGCGCTCGGGCCGTCGCTCGCAGCCGGCCTGGATGCCGTTGAGCCAGGCCTCGTGCAGCCCGGCCACCCTGCGGTCCACCACGTAGACCGGCGGCGGCGCCGGCACGTAGCGGGGCAGGTCCAGCCCCGCGAGGGGGCCCAGCACGAAGCGGCTGGGGTGCCCGTCCAGGTTCATTTCGATGATCGTGGAGCGGTCGCGCATGGTCGTCTTTCCGTCTCCCGCCTTAATTTCCAAGCGGTTTCGCGGGCATGAAAAAAGACATTCGTAATCGTGTAACCCATTGTCATGATAATGGGTTTCACATTCATTGTAAACCCTTGTTTATCTTGTTTCCCGCTTGTCTGCGCACTACCTTGGACCCGCCGGGAAAGACGCATCTTAACCCCCGGCTGGCTCGAATTCCACCAAAGGAGTTGATCCCATGGCAGGTCAGATGGTTGAAGTCCGCTGGCATGCGCGGGGTGGGCAGGGCGCCAAGACGGCCGCCATGTTCCTGGCCGAGGCTGTCCTGGAGAAGGGCAAGTACGGGCAGGGATTCCCCGAGTACGGACCCGAGCGGCGCGGCGCGCCCATGCGCGGCTTCACGCGCATCTCCGACAAGCCCATCCGCCGGCATTGCATGATCGAGAACCCCGGCATCGTCATCGTGCTCGACCCGACCCTGCTGGACAGCCCGGCCGCCGGCGTGACCGCGGGTACGGACAAGGATACGGTCTTCCTGATCAACACCACCGACAGCCTGGCTGTGGTGCGCAAGCGGCTCGGCGTCAAGGGTGCGGCGGTGCACACGGTCGACGCCACGGGCATCGCCCTCGACACCATCGGCCGGCCCATTCCCAACATGCCGATGATCGGTGCGTTGCTCGCGGTGCACGACATGCTGACCGTCGACGAACTGAAGGACGCGCTGGTGGCCCAGCTGTCCAGCAAGTTCTCGCGGGCCATCATCGACGGCAACCTGGCCGCCATCGAACGCGCCAACAAGGAGCTGGTGTCCGCATGAGCCCCATCAAGACTTCCGACCTGCACGAGGGCGGCATCATCCGCGAGGCAGGCAACGCCCATTCGTACAAGACCGGCGACTGGCGCACCTTCGTGCCCAAGTTCGTCGAGGAGAACTGCATCCACTGCATGTTCTGCTGGATCTACTGCCCGGACTCGGCGATCGAGATCGACACGTCCGGCCCCAAGCCCCAGATGAGGGGCATCATCATGGACCATTGCAAGGGCTGCGGCATCTGCGCCCACGAGTGCCCCCCGGTCAAGAAGGGCAAGGCGGCCCTGGTCATGATCCGGGACGAGAAATAGGCGACCAGCCGGAAAGGATCGAGTCATGAAACAGAAACTCGTGGCGCTGTCCGGCAACGAAGCCGTGGCCTACGCGTTCAAGCAGGCCCGGCCGCACGTGGCCGCCGCGTTCCCCATCACGCCCCAGACCGAGATGATGCACAAGTACGCCGAGTTCGTGGCCAACGGCGAATCGACCACGGAGATGATCCTGGTCGAGAGCGAGCACTCGGCCATGAGCGCGGCCGTCGGTTCGTCCGCGGCCGGTGCCCGCACCTTCACCGCCACCAGCAGCGCCGGTTTCGCGCTGATGTGGGAGGTCGTGTACATCGCGGCCTCGCTGCGGCTGCCGATCTGCATGGCCATGGTCAACCGCGCGCTCAGCGGCAACATCAACATCCACTGCGACCACAGCGACAGCATGGGCGGCCGCGACGCCGGCTGGATCCACCTGTTCTGCGAGAACGCCCAGGAGGCGTACGACAACGCCCTGATGTCCTGGCGCATCGCCGAGCACATGGATGTCCGCCTGCCGGTGATGGTCAACTACGATGGCTTCATCATCAGCCACACCGCCGACGCGCTGCACATGCTCGACGGACGACGTCGCCTACAAGTTCATCGGCAAGTACAAGCACAAGTACGCGCTGCTGGACCTGGACAACCCGATCACGGTCGGCCCGCTGGACCTGACCGACTACTACTTCGAGCACAAGACCAGCCAGCTGGCGGCCTACGACAGGGTGCCCGGCATCGTGCAGCAGGTCAGCGACGAATTCGGCAAGCTCACCGGCCGCCACTACGGCTTCGCCGAGGAGTACCTCATGGACGACGCCGAGATGGTGATGGTCCTGCTGGGCTCGAGCGCCGGCACCGCCAAGGACGTCATCGACGAGTACCGCGCCAAGGGCGTCAAGGCGGGGCTGCTCAAGATCCGCATGTTCCGGCCCTTCCCGTCCACCTACGTGGCGAAGATCCTGGCCGGCCGCAAGGCCGTCGCCGTGCTGGACCGTTCGGCCAGCTTCGGCGGCTTCGGCGGCCCGCTGTTCACCGAGATCCGCTCGGCCATGTACGGCCAGAAGGTGCCCATCCACAACTACATCTACGGTCTGGGCGGCCGCGACTTCGACCTCGGTCAGGTCGCGACGGTGCTGGACAACCTGAAGAAGGTCGCCGCCGGCGGCGCGATCAACGATGTCAACCTCTTGGGCGTCAGGCTCTAGGAAAGGAGGCACAACGATGGCAATCAATCTCAAGACATTGACCCAGCAAGAAGACCTCCTGGTCGGGGGCCACCGCGCCTGCTCGGGCTGCACCGGTTCGAACATCCTGCGCCAGATCATGCTCACCGCGGGCCCGAACACCGTGGTCGGCGGCGCCACCGGCTGCATGGAGGTGGTCACCACCATCTTCCCGTACACGGCCTGGAAGACCCCGTTCATCCACAGCGCGTTCGAGAACTGCGCCGCGACCATCAGCGGCGTCGAGACCGCCTACCGCTCGCTGAAGAAGCACGGCGAGCTGCCCGTCGAGCGTGATCATGTGAACTTCATCGCCTTCGGCGGCGACGGCGGCACCTACGACATCGGCCTGCAGTCGCTGTCCGGGGCCATGGAACGCGGCCACAACATGCTGTACGTCTGCTACGACAACGAGGCGTACATGAACACCGGCATCCAGCGTTCGAGCGCGACGCCCCTGGGCGCCCACACCTCGACCGCTCCCGCCGGCAGCGTCAAGCAGGGCAAGGAGCAGAACCGCAAGGATCTGACCAAGATCATGGTCGCCCACAACATCCCCTACGTGGCCCAGACCACGCCCTACCACTGGAAGGACCTGGCCACCAAGGTGGAGAAGGCCCTGGCCTGCGACGGCCCGGCGTTCCTGAACATCCTGATGCCCTGCACTCCCGGCTGGCACTTCGACACCGCTATCGGCATCGAACTGGCCAAGGAGGCGGCCGAGAGCAATTTCTGGCCGCTGTTCGAGGTCGAGAAGGGCAAGTACACCATCAACTACAAGCCCAAGGAGCGCACCCCCATCGTCGACTGGATGAAGAAGCAGGGGCGTTTCAAGCACCTGTTCAAGCCGGGCAACGAGCACCTGCTCGAGGCCTCGCAGAAGTACGTCGACAGCGAGTGGGCGAAGCTGCTGAAGCTGGAGGCGATGACCGCCGATTAGCGGTGCGTCGTCCGGTGGCACGAGGCGAGGGGCGGACCCGCGGGTCCGCCCCTTCGTCGTGCCGCCGGCGGGGGCGGCTCAGCGGTAGCGGGTCTTGGCCTCGCCCCAGGAGGTGCCCTCGTCGGGCGTGCCGCCGGCCAGGCAGCCGATGGGCTCGGTGCTGACGACGACGTTGTCCAGCAGGATGCCCTGCACGCTGTGTTCTCCGTGGTGGTACAGCTTGAGCCAGAGGATCGAGAGCTTCAGGTCGGCGCTCGTGCGCAGCCAGAGATCGTCCCACGGGCCGTACTGGACCCCGTCGATCCACAGGTCGAGCACACCGTCGGCCTGCGCGCCGTCGGCGACCGGCGTGCCGCCGTCCAGCAGCATCTCCACGCAGTACCAGCGGCCGGTGGTCAGCACCGGCGTGGGCACCGTCTCGCGGTGCTGCGGCCTGGTGCAGTAGCCGCCGCCCTCGTCCAGCATGCAGGGGAAATGGTCGCCCCAGCACGAGCCTTCCGGATCGAAGCAGTCCTGGTACATGCCGCGGTAGTAAGTGTACATGAACGGCCGGTGATCGCGGATGTCGGGCTCGAAAGACGACGAGAAGCGATTGGTGCCGTCGGGCCGGTAGCCGGAGCGTCCGAGCAGCGATCGATCGCCTGCGTGCAGACCCGACCCGTGGTTGCGCGCCGAGAAGTCGTAGCCCGGTTCCCACTGCACGTACCAGCGGGCGTAGAGACGGTCGTAGGTGTCGGGAAGGATCTTGACCAGGTCGGCGGTGCCGACGCCGGGCGGCACGCGCAGCCGGGCAACGTGATTGCCCGCCAGTCCGGCCGGTCCGGGGTCGGCGACGATGAGGTTGGTGCTCGCCGGGTTGCCGTCGTAGTCGTCCCAGATCGCGAAGCTGCCCTCCTCGAAGCCGCTGC
Organism: Candidatus Krumholzibacteriia bacterium; assembly: GCA_963848505.1. Taxonomy (GTDB): domain Bacteria; phylum Krumholzibacteriota; class Krumholzibacteriia; order LZORAL124-64-63; family LZORAL124-64-63; genus JACZKN01. The sequence goes on from CAWKEB010000003.1 coordinate 685,661, forward strand.
AGAAGATCCAGCCGGGCCCGGCTTCGGCGCATTCGTCGACCGGGGACTGGGCCAGGGCCGTGCTGCCGAGGCCGATCACCAGCAGGGCCGGCAGTAGTCGTGGGCGTGGAAACATGGTCATGGCTCTGCCTTCCTTTCCCGCGGATTCCCGCCAGGCAAGATCGCCACGAACGCGCGTCCCCGCCACGATCGGGCCGGTCCGCCGACTGCGGCGTGGCCCCGGGCGGCCGCGGATGCTAGTATGGCCCGGTCGGTCGCACACTCCAAGGCCTCGTGCCGCCACCGGGGAGCTCTCATGGACTGCCGCACCCTCTTCTTCACCATGGCCGAACGCTTCGACCCCGTCGCCGCCGGTGACTGGAAGGCCCTGATCCAGTTCAACGTCGCCGGCCCCCGCGGCGGCGACTACACCGTGGCGATCGATGCCGGCGTCTGCACCGTCACCGAGGGTGACGATCCCGCGGCCACCAGCCGGGTCACCGTCGGGGACGAGACCTGGCTGGGCATCGTCGCCGGCAGCATCAACCCCATGACCGCCTTCATGACCGGCAAGGTCAAGCTGGCCGGCAACATGGGTGACGTGCTGAAGCTGCAGGATCCCGAACTCTTCCGCCGCCCCTGAGGAGCCCAGCGTGAACCAGCCCCCCGCCGACCGCCTCTGCGACCTGCTGCTGCAGGCCGGCCGCCTCAAGACCACCCCGCGCACCGGTTGGGTGCAGCGCGGCGTACCGCGCGCCGAGAGTGTGGCAGACCACAGCCACGGGGTGGCGGTGGCCGCGCTGCTGCTGCTGGACCAGGTGGAACAGGAACTGGACCGGGCCCGCGTCCTGACCATGGCCGTGCTGCACGATCTGGCCGAGAGCGTGACCGGCGACCTCTCGCTGGGGGCCTCGCGTCTGCTGCCGCCGGGGGCCAAGGCCGCCGCCGAAGGCGCAGCCATGGACGAGGTGGGGCGGGGTTTGCCGTTCTTCGCCGGCTGGCGGGCGGCCTGGGAGGAGTTCGAAGCCCAACAGACGCCCGAGGCCCAGCTGGTGCGGGACGCCGACCGCCTGGACCTGCTGACCCAGGCCCTGGTCTATGAGCGCAGCACCGGTACCCGCGAGCTGCAGGAGTTCTGGACCTTCGCGCCGCCCGAGTCGTTCCGCCTGCCGCTGAGCCGGGCCATCGCCAAGGCTCTGGCCGCGCGCCGTCCCTGAGCGGGTTCAGCGGGCCGTGGCCAACGCAGCGATCTCGGCCGATGTGTAGCCCAAGACCGCCCAGTCCAGCACCCCATCCGGCCCGTGGCAGCGGTCGCAATCCAGGGCGCCCTCGCGCCGGATGGCGTGGCTGATCTCGAGCATGGCATCGGTGGGTAGCCAGCGGGGCTCGACGTTGCGTCCGGCCAGGGCGTCCGCATAGGCCCAGGTGTTCCAGCCGTCGATGGCCATGAAGGCCATGAAGCGGTCCAGCAGGTAGAACTTGAACATCCAGCCGTACATCATGCCCATCATCGGCTTCGCGAGTTCGGCGCGCGCCGCGGCGGCGGCATCCCCGTCGCGGTAGTACAGCGGCAGGTTGTAGGGCACGAACATGCCGCCGAAGGGCCCGATGTTGCCCAGGTCGATGTGCTGGCGTCCGTTGAAACGCTTCATGGCGTACAACCGGCTCGGTCGCTGCCGGGCGATGGGCCGCATCACCTGCTCGTACCAGGCGGCGTAGTCGAAGTCCGCGAATTCCGGCCAGCGGTAGGCCGCGTCGTAGAAGCGGTAGAGGCCGGCGTCGTTGGGGTTGTCGCCGATGGGATTGCCCAGGAAGGTGGCGTCGCCGTTCCACCAGACGTAGGCCAGGCCCTCGCCCGGCGCGCTGAGCTTGGCTTCGTCGTGGTAGATGAAGATGCCGGGGTCGTCCTCGAACTCCGTGACGGCGAAATCGCGGCGGCTGGCGTTGTCCGGATGCAGCGAGGGGATGTGGCAGGTGACGCAGGCCACGCGCTCGAGGTGGCCGTCGATCTCGCTACCCCGGGCCACGGCGCCGTGCACCGGCGCCCCGTGGCAGCCGAGGCAACCGACTTCGACGTCGGGCAGGTCGTTGGCCATCATCGTCGTGGTGTGGGTGCCCTTGGCGATGAAGTGTCCCCGGCTCGTGTGGCAGTCCAGGCACTGCACGCCGGCCGCGGCGTGCACGTCCCATCCGGGCGAGAACGGCGTGCCCCGCTTGGAACCCGGGTGCAGCACCCGCGGCCGGTCTCCGCCGGTGGCGGTCAGGCTGGGCATGTACTCCTCGGCACCGGCCTCGACGTAGATGTCCCCGCCCAGGTTGTGCTGGTGGCAGCGCAGGCAGGCCGCGGTGCCCGGCCGGCCGACGGACAGGGCCGCGCGCAGGCTGCGGTCCTGCCCCCAGCGCAGGCGGCCGTTGGGGTCGTGTTCGACCTGCTTGCGATTCATGTCGTAGGCCGCGGCATGGCAGATCAGGCAGTCGATGGCGTCCTTCTCCACCGCCAGCGTGCGGTACAGCGGCATCATCTCGCCGAGGGGGGCCTGGGTCTGGCCGCCGATGTGGCACTGGCCGCAGCCCTCGCTCAGGGTGTCGCCGCGCTGGGTGACCACCAGCTCCGCCCAGGCGGTCATGGCGAAGCTGCCGGGCTTGGGGCAGGGCCGGTTCAGCTTGCCCATGGGAAAGTTGTCGGCCAGCCGGCCGTTGAAGCCCCACACGTTGGGATGGGCGGTGGTGAAGAAGCGGTAGTGGGCCGAGTCGGTCAGGTTCCGCATCAGGTCATCGCTGCCGGTGGTGCCGTCGATGTCGGTCCAGGTCACCTGGCGGTGGCACTGCAGGCAGGTGCGCGGCCCGTCGTAGGCGAGGATGCCGGCGTCGCGGAACAGCGCCACATGGGCCAGGGACTGCCCGTGCAGATCGGCCGCCAGCCCGGCGGCCGTGCGGGCGAACCCCGCCTCGTCCACGGTCTCGACCGCGAAGGTCATGGCGACCGGCCGGCTGCCGGCCGGGAGCATCGCGTTGATGAGATGGGACCAACCGAGGATCACCCCGAGGATCACCGCCGCAAGGAGCAGGGGCAGGACTAGACGGCGGTACGGTCGCAGCTTCATGCCGGTACCTCCGGACGGGGCATCGTTCCACGATCCGGAAGAAACTTGCTTGCTGCCGGGCGCAGGGTCAAGCCCGGCCGGAGCCGCGTAAAAGCGGCAAAAAAGGTCGGAAAAGTCGGGGATGACCGCAGGACCGGACCTGCCCGACGCTAGAAATGGGCGTTGATCCCCGGCAGCCACTGCAGCCCGCGCGGATTGTTGCCGGCGTGGTTCAGCAGGCCGATCTGCACGCCACGCAGGTTCGCGGTGCTGTTGAAGATGCCAATGGTGAGGCCGGTGGTGGCGGTGGTCCGGGTGTAGGCCCCGGTGCCGAGACCCTTCAACATGGGGGATCTCAGATAGCCCAGGCTCAGGCCGACACCCTGCAGAGTATCGCCGCCCACAGCCAGCCCGCCGACCATGAGTCCCTTCAGGTCATCGCCGCCGACGGCAAGCCCACCCACCATGAAGCCCTGCATTTCGTCGCCGCCGACCCCGAGGCCGCCGATGGCGAGGCCCTGCAGGTTTTCGCTGCCGACACCCAGCCCGCCGATCACGATCCCCTGCATGTCGTCGCCGCCGACCCCGAGGCCGCCGATGGCGAGGCCCTGCAGGTTTTCGCTGCCGACACCCAGCCCGCCGATCACGATCCCCTGCATGTCGTCGCCGCCGACGCCCAACCCGCCGACGGCGATCCCCTGCAGGTTGTCGCAGCCGACGCCGATACCGCCGATCGCGATCCCCTGCACATCGTCGCAGCCGAGGCCGATGCCGCCGATGGCGACACCCTGCAGGTCGTCACCGCCGACCCCGATGCCGCCGATGCCGACGCCCTGCAGGTCGCCGCCGCCGACCCCGATGCCGCAGACGGCCAGGCCCCGGGTCAGATGCGCTTCGTGGGCGATCAGCCCCAGCACGACACCCTGGTAGACCGCGGTCCTGTTCTGGTCGGGTGCCCACAGGGTGAGGCAGAGCCCGTCCATGTGCCCGATGCCGTGCTCACGCACGTTCAGGCGCACGCCGTCGAAGTCGCGGAGGTGGCCGAAACCGAGGCCTGTCCGGGCGGTGGGCAGCCCGAAGCCTCCGGCCAGGGCGGCGCCGGACAGCAGGCAAGCGGTGACCAGGACGGTGGCCGCCAGCCGAGCAGGGTTGAAGGCGGGCATCGGATCCTCCCAGGCATACGGTGGAGAGAGTGCGCAATCCCCGGTAATGACGAACCGGCGCCCCGAAGGTTGCCCGCCCGCGCACGGAGGCCGGGCCCGCCCGGCTCGGGGGTGGGCAACAGCGTCGGCCTGGTGGTACACTGCGCGCCCGGCGGCCAGGTTGTCCGCCGCGTCCCGCAGCAGGAAGCAGCACCGATGGTCCGCGACCCCGACCGTGCCCGCCGCCGCCCGCCCTGGGCCGAGCTGACCGCCCTGGCCGCAGTCATGGTGATCGCGCTGCTGTCCTGGCTGCTGGTCAGCGGCGTCGCCACCGGCATCTACCGCCATTTCGCCGTGCACGGGGATCCGAGCCTGCTGGCGATGCGCGTGCCCGGACCCGACCCCGCGGTCGCCGTCGCGCCGACACCCGACCGCACCGTCAGCCAGCTCGGCCACTACGGGTACTTCTGGAGCGAGCGCGCCTTCCACTACCGGGTCGCGCTGATGTTCGCCGGCGTCGGCGCGCCCGCACCGTCGATCCTGCACCACGACGTCGGCCAGCAGTATCCCGAAGGGGTCGACGCCTGGCGCGAGTACACGCTGCTGATGGAGCCGGTCTACGGCTTCCTCTACCGCCTGGCCGGCAACCAGTCGCGGCCGTTCGTGGAGTTCCTGCTGGGCCTGGTGCCGCTGATCCACGTGCTGCTGCTCTGGCCGGTGTACGCGGCCGCGCGGACCCTGGGCGGCACCCGGCCGGCCGCAGTGGCCGCGGCCCTGGTCACCGCCAGCTGCAGCCTGGGCTTCGCGCGCCTGGCCGGGTCACTGCTCTTGAAGGAGGACTTCGCCCTCCTGCTGCTGATGGGGTTCGTGGCGCTGCACCTGTGGGCCTGGCGCCGCGGAAGCCGACTGGCCCTGGCCGCCGCGGCCGCCCTGCTGGTGGCCGTGCTCGCCAGCTGGCATCTGTCCCAGTACCTGGTGGCGGTGGTGCTGGGAGCGACCGCCGTGGCCCGGGCTGCTGGCCCGGAGCCCTCCGTGGAGTCGGGCAGGTCCGGCACCGCGTGGCTGATGCCCGCCGCCTACGCGGGAGCCTTCGCGTTGGCCGGGCTGACGCCCTCGTTGCGCGAGCGCTGGTTCCTGCTGAGTCCGGCGACGGTCGTCGTGGCGGCCTGGCTGGCGGCTGTGCTGCTGACGGCAGGGCGCGGGACCATCCTGCGCGTCGGGGGACTGCTGGCGTTGACGGCAGCGCTGCTGGCGGCGGCCTTCTTCAATCCGGTGCACGGCGGCGACTACGGTCACGTGTCGGGCCTGCTGGTGGCCAAGCTGCGCCACGGACTGGTGCGGCCCGATGACCCGACCCTGCTCCCCTTCGCGGTGCGCCAGTTCTGGACCTCGCCCTTCCACACGCCGGATCTTGCGGAGATCGTCGGCGGCCTCGGCTTCCACGCGCCGCTGCTGGCTGCGGCCGTGCTGTGGTCCTTGCTGACGGCGCTGCGCCCGGGCACGCCTCCGCTGCGGCGGGGCTTCCTGCTGGTGGTGCCGGTGTTCGCGGCGGCCTGGATCCTGGCCGCGCGCCTGGGCGTGGTGCTGCTGCCTTTCGCCGCGGTGGCCGCGGCGCTGATGCTGCAGTCCCTGGCGGGGCGACTGGCCGGCAGCCCGGTCCGGGCCGGCTGGATTGCCGCGCTGGTGCTGACGGTGGCGGCGGGGGCCAACCTGCCCACAAACCTGGCCAGCCCCCTGGCCATGGCCCGCGACTTCTACGCCGGGCGACCGGTGCCGGTGGCGGCCAGCGACGACACCCAGGCGGTCTTCCGGGCCGAGCTCTTCCGCTGGCTCACCGCCGGCACGCCCGGGCCGGGCTCGGTGCAGGCCGGCGCACCGGCGGCGGTGCTGACGGACATCGCCCTCTCGCCCCAGGTGCTGCTGTACGCGCAACGCCCGGTGTTGCTGAATTCCCAGTTCGAGAACCACGAGATCCGCGAGCGCACCGAACGCTACCACGAGGCGCTTTTCGCCGAGGATCCCGGCATCCTTTACGCCTTCGCCCGCGAGCACGGGGCCCGCTGCCTGGTGATCGACCGCACCGTGGCCCTGGCCGACGGCCCCGGCAGCACCCGCTGGATGGCCGCGGTGCCGGCGCCGCTGACCACGGCGCGCACGGTCGTTCGCCTGCACCTCGATCCCCTGGGTGTGCCCGGCTTCGCGCCCCTGTGGGACAACGAGTACTACCGTGTCTTCGTCGTCCTGGCGCCGGGGGAGACGGTGGGCCTCGAGGCCTGGGAGACCCGCTTCGGCATCTGGTGGCAACCGGAGAACCTCACGGTCTCCGGCGGCGGCCTGGTCAACCTGGACGGCGACCGGGCCCGGCTGCAGGAGTTCGAAGCCGCGACCACGGCGCTGCAGGCGCAGCAGGCGGCGATCCTGGCGGCGGCGGCGCAGCGGCGCCCCACCTGGCCGGACCTGCTGACCATGCAGCGGCAATTGGCCCTTGCCCGCTTCCGGGCCTGCAGCGGGGCCGACCCCGCCGTCGACGACGGGGCCATGGCACGCCTGGCCAACGCGGCGCAGACCATGCTGGCGGACGTCGACCCGGGGTCCGGCGTTCCGGTCGGTCGGGCCCTGGGCCGGCTGCTCGACGGCGACGGCGGCCAATCAGGCTGGACGCCGCTGCTGGCGGCGCTGCGGGCCGAACCCACCCACCACGCGGTGGCCGCCCAGCTGGCGGCGATGATCGGCCGGCCTGAAGCCGCAGCCCGGGGCTTCCTGGCCGCCGCTGCCCGCTGGGACGAACAGGGAGCGGCGGTGGGCCCGGCGCCGACGATGCGGCGCCAACTCTGGGACGAGGCGCTGCTGTGGCTGGTGGCGGCGGAGCGTTGCGACGAGGCGCGCGACCTCGCCCGGCGCTGGGCGCCCCAGGCGGGCCGCGGCGAGGGTCCCGGCGCCCTGGTGCGCCAGTTGGCGGCGGCGGCCGCCGCTTCCCCTTAACCTGGGGTCGAGGAGGATTCCCATGCGCACGAAGCTTGCCACGATGATGGCGGCGACGAAGCTGCGGCTGCCGGCGCCCGGCAGCCTGGCCCTGACCCTGATCGCGTCCGCGGGCCTGGCGGTGCTGATCGCCGCCCTCTCCATGTGATGGCGGCATTGCGCGATCTGCTGCCCCGGTCCCGGCTCGGGCGTGCGGCCCTGCTGGTGTGCGTCGCGGTGTGGGTGGTCGAACGTGTTGCCGAAGCGTCGGGAACAGCGCCGCTCTGGGCGGCCGCCCGCCTCGACGACCTGGTCTGCCTGCCCCTGGTGCTGTCGGCGGTCCTGGCGCTGCATCGCCTGGCCGGTCGACCGGCCGCCTGGCGGCTGCCGCTGCGCCATGGGCTGCTGGTGGCGACGGCCTACGGGCTGTTCTTCGAATTCGTCCTGCCGCGCTGGGACCCGCGCGCCGTCGGCGATGCCGGGGACATCGTGTGCTACGCGGCCGGGCTGGTCGTCTTCCAGTTGCTGATCAACCGCGACACACCGCAGCCCTTGCATGTCCGCGGCCGATCGCCGATCGTGGGTGATCGGCTCACGCTGCCGAATCCCAACCGCAGGCCAGGAAGGACCGCCCCTCCATGGACACGTTCGAAGCCATCCGTTCCCGCCGCTCGGTCAAGAAGTTCGATCCTGCCCACCGCATGAGCGAGGACGAGATCCGCCAGCTCTTCGAACTCGTCGTGCTCAGCCCGACCTCGTTCAACATCCAGAACTGGCGCTTCGTGGCGGTGACCGACCAGGTGACCAAGGATGCGGTCAAGGCCGCCGGCTGGCAGCAGGCCCAGTTCAGCGATTGCTCGCTGCTGGTGGTCGTCTGCGGCGATCGCGAGGCCTACGCCCAGGATCCCGCGCGTTACTGGGCCAACGCCAACGAGGCCACGCGCCAGGCGATGGTGCCGATGATCACCGGTGCCTACGGCAAACGGCCGGACCTGCGCCGGGACGAGAACCTGCGCTCGGGCTCGCTGGCGGCCCAGACCCTGATGCTGGCGGCCCGGGCCATGGGCTACGATTCGTGCCCGATGGTGGGTTTCGACTTCAAGGCGGTGGGCGGGATCATCGGCCTGCCCCCGGAGCACGACATCATCATGGCCGTGACCGTGGGCAAGGCCCTCGCGCCGGCACGGCCGCGCGGCGGGCAGCTGGCCCTGGAGGAGATCGTCTTCCGCGAGCGCTTCCCGACCCGCTAGCCGCGGTCCAGGTCCCCGTGGTCGGGGTTGTTGAAGTGCTCGAAGCCGGCGACCGGGGCCGTGAACGAGGCCCGCGCCCAGCGGTCCTCAGCCTGGCGAACGCGCTGTCCGGCCTGGAAGAGGGCCACCGCCACCGCCTCGTTCAGCACCGCATCGACCAAGGGGCCGACCGGCAAGCCCGGCTCCGGCAGCAGGCCGGCCTGGCGCAGGCCGATCTTCAGTGCCTGCAGCAGCGCGCAAAGGGCCAGCAGACGGGCCGTGCCCCGGCCCAGCGACGACACCTCCTTCAAGCCGAACATCGCCAGCAGCGCCAGGCGCACCACGGCGATGGCACTCGGCGGCACCGGCGGCGCAACCTGGGTGCACAGCATCAGCAGCAGCAGCCCGGACTGGGCCAGGTGCGCCAGACCCGGCGCGATACCCAGGCGCGAGAGCACCGGTCCGGCCGCGATCCAGATCAGGCCCCAACCGGCAATCGCCAGCCCCAGGATCCACAGCAGCCAGCCGCCCATAACGACAGTCGGGGGTGCCGTGCCGCCGGGGCCGCCGGCCAACTGTCCGACCAGGTTCACCAGGGCGCCGGCCGCCAGCAGCAGGGCGCCCGCCAGCACGGAGGTCGAGCCCCGCAGGCCGCCGTGGGCGGTGGCCCAGTCCGAGGGTTGTCGGTGATGGTGCTGGCTGGGGGTCATGGCCGGCGGCCTCCTGTCCGCGGTTGCGGTGTCAGCCTACGCGGCGCGGCGCCGCCAGGCAACACCTGCGACACGGGCGGCGTGCGCTGGACACCGGACGGGGGCCGGGTTACCTTGCGCCCATGAAGATCGCGTTCATCGGCACCCACGGCGTGGGCAAGACCACCCTCTGCTTCGATCTGGCGGCGGCATTGAAGCGCCTGGACCTGAGCGTGGACCTGGTCAAGGAAGTGGCGCGTGGCTGTCCGCTGCCCATCAACCGCGAGACCACCGATGCGGCCCAGAACTGGATCCTGCACACCCAGGTGGCGCGGGAGATCGAGCTCTCGGCGGGCTACGACGTGATCGTCTGCGACCGGGCCGTGGTCGACAACTACGCCTACATGGTGCATGCGGCCGGTCGCCGGCCGGAGCTGGAGCCGTTCATCCGCCACTGGATGGGCACCTATACCCTGCTGGTTAAGGTGCCGGTGATCGCGCCGCCGGCCTTCGACGGGACCCGCGACACTTCGGTGGATTTCCAGCTGGGCATCGACCGGCTGATCGACGAACTGCTGCTGCAGTTCGAACTGCCGCGCCTGGACCTGCCGGCGGACCACCGCGACGGCTGGATGGCCTTGGTCTTGCATGCCTTGCAGCTGCCGGAGCAGCCTCCGCAGCTGGACCTGTTCGGTTGACTTGATTTTCTAAAGAAATCACTTAAATTGCCGATAAGGGGACTCCGGAACAAATCGGCCGCCACAGCGTAGAACGACCCATTCGCCCAACGGCGGATCATCGAATCGTCAAGAAATCGCCCTCGCTGCCGCTCCGGCCGGCGCGAACGCGAAGACCACAAAGAGAGCGGAACAGAGTGATTGACCAGAACCTGCGCGTCATGACCTTCAACCTCCTGACGTCCACCAAGAAGCGGCGCACCCACCCCTGGCGGCTGCGGCGGCGCAACGTCGCACGCCTGATCCGGGACGCGCGCCCCGACGTGATCGGCACCCAGGAGGCCAACCGCCAGCAGCTGCTGGACCTGGCCGCGCTGCTGCCGGAGTACGAGTTCATCGGCGAAGGGAACCTGGGTCTGGCCCAGGCCGACAGCGACCGCAGCTGGTACTGCGCGGTGTTCTACCGCCGCGACCGGGTGCGGCCCATCGATCCGGATCTGCCCAACGAGGCCTACTGGCTTTCGCCGACCCCGGAAGTGCCCGCTTCCCAGTACTCGCTGGGCACGCGGCCCCGCCTGGTGACCTGGACCACCTTCGAGACCGTGGCCACGGGCCGGAACTTCGTTTTCGGGACCACCCATCTGGAGGCCATCAACAGCTGGCACCGGCGCCGCAGCGCCCGGCAGCTGCGCCAGCAGGTCAGCCGCAAGGTGGCCGAGCTGGGCGCCGACGTGCCCGTCTTCCTGACCGGCGACTTCAACGCCGTGGCCAGCTCGCCCGAGATCCGGGCCATGGCCGAACACGACGGCGAACTCGAGCCCCTGCACGACGCCTGGGTCGCCGCCGGCGGCGACGACGCGGTCGGAGGCACCTTCCGGGGCCTGGGCCTGCGCGACAGGGTCAGCCACCGGCTGCTGGGGCCGCGCCGCATCGACTACGTGTTCTTCCGCGGCCCGCTGACGGTCAGCCGCATCGCCCGGGTCGACTTCCGCGGGCTGGATCACCGCGAGGCGGCCCTGCCGTCGGACCACTACCCGGTGCTGGCCGAGTTCTCGCTCGCGGTCTGAGCCGGCGCCCCGGAGCACGTCATGCCCGCCGATTCCTCCCGTTCCGGCGCCGAATTGCGCGCGGTCACCGACCGCGCGCTGCGTCTGTTCCCCGCTCCGGTGGCGGTGGTCGGGGCGGCCCGCGACCGGGAGCTGGGCGGCCTGACCGCCTCCTGGGTGACCCGCGTCTCGATGGATCCGCCGCTGGTGCTGGTGGCCGTCGGGCACGCGCGTCGGACCTGGGACCTGCTGGAGGGCGCTGCCGAGTTCACCGTGTCACTGCTAGCCGATGACCAGGTGCCGGAAGCCCGCCTGTTCGGCTTGCATTCCGGGCGCGACCGCGACAAGTGGGCCGAGACGCCCCACGTGCTGATGGGCGAAGGCGTGCCGGCGTTGGCTGCGTGCGCGGCCCGGCTGCTGTGCCGCCTGGAATCGCGGTTGACCACCGGTGACCACGACTGCCTGGTCGGCAGGGTGACGGCGGCCGAGGTTTTCGACGGCAGGGTGCCCCTGCCCATGCGCGGCAGGGACTACGCACCCTGAGGGGCGTGCCGCTTGCGGAACGGCCCGCTTCTGGTACAATGTGAGGGAAACCCGCCCCGGGCTGGTCGCGGCCCGGCGGGTCGGGTCAGCCAGCCACAGCGAGAGGGGCCGACGCATGGATCAACTGAAGACCCACCCCGCCAACAACCTCCTTCCCCGTGAAATCCTGGCCTTGCCGAAGATCGAGATCCCCGTTGCGGGGGTCACGGGCTTCAGCCTGCGCAACGACGAAAAGCAGCTCGTCTTCTTCCTGTTCGACGAAGGCGTGAGTTTTCCCGACCACTCCCACTGCGAGCAGCGCGGGATGGTGGTTTCGGGCGAGATGGTGCTGGAGATCGACGGCGAGACCAACCTCTACCAGGCCGGCGACTACTACGTGGTGCCGACCGGGGTGCGCCATCGCGCCAGCTTCAGCCGCCCGACCTTCGTGATCGATCTTTCGGACGCGCCGGACCGCTACAAGGCCTCCGCCTGAGGCCTGTCCGCGTGGACCCGTAAGTGAAGACGCCCGGCTCCCCGAGGGGCCGGGCGTCTCTCTTGGCCAGCCGGTGCGCCCTACGGCCCCAGCAGCACCTCGAAGCGCGCGTCCGGCAGCACCAGGGCCGCGGCGGCGGCCTGCACCTCGGCCGGGGTGCAGGCGCCGAGGGCCTCGATCACCAGTTCGAGATCGGCGGGCGGCCGCCCGTAAACGCGGGCCCGCGCCGCCCGCGCGGTGCGCGAGGCGTTGCCCTGGGTGCCGATCAGCAGGTTGCCCAGCAGCTGGTCGCGGGCGCGGTCGAACTCCGCTGCCGGCACCGGCCGGTCGGCCAGCGCGGCGATCTCGGCGACCAGTTGGGTGCAGGCTTCCTCGGCCGTGTCCGGCGCCGTCAGCACGTAGCCCAGCAGCATGCCCTGGCCATAGCCGGCGGTGCTCATCACGCCGGTGTTGTAGCACAGGGAACGCCGGTTGCGCAGCGCCTCGAAGAGCCGGCCGCTCTGGCCGTTGAGCAGCTCGCGCAGCAGCATCAGCGGCACGCGCAGGTCGTCGGCGTCGCGGGGGCCGGGCCAACCCACCAGCACCACCGACTGGTTCTGGCGGCGTTCGAGGCGCAGCCGTTCGACACCCTGCGGGCGCCGGGCCGGCGGCAGCACCGGCCGGGGCTGCGGCGTGCCGGCAGGCAGCCCCGCCAGCAGGGACTCGAGGCGGGGCAGGAGGCGATCCTCGTCCAGCGCGCCCGAGATCACCACCTGCAGGCCGGGTGCGGTCCAGGTGGCGGCGTGCCGGGCCAGCACGGCGGTCCGGTCCAGCTGAGGCAGGCTGGCGGTGGTGCCGGGCAGGGGGCGGCCGTAGGGATGGTCGCCGTAGAGCAGTTCGCGCATGCGCACCGCCGCGGCCTGGAAGGGGTTGTCCTGCAGGGAGCTGAGCTGCTCCTGGGCCAGGCGGCGCTCCTGGTCGATCTCGTGGTCCGGGAAGTCGGGGCGGTGGACCATCAGCTCCAGCAGGTCCAGGGGCCGGTCCAGGCGGTCAGCCAGGGCGCTGAGGCTCAGGCCCACGTAGTCCCGCTGGGCCAGGGGCGAGACCACCGCACCCTCGCCTTCGAGTTCGGCGTGCAGCGACGCGGCATCGCGGCCGCCGGCGCCCTTGATGTGGGTCATCTGGGTCAGCGCCGCCAAGCCTGCCTGGTCGGCGGACTCGCCGGTCGTGCCGCCGGCCACCAGGATCGAGGCCGAGATCACCGGCACCGCGGCGTCGTGGCGTAGCCAGACCTCGACGCCTCCGGCCAGGGGCACCTGTCGAAAAGCCGCGGGAGCGGCGCCGGCGCGCGGGGCCCGGGGCACCGTCGGGGCCGCTGTGCGGGTCGCGGCCGCGTCCGTCGACGGAACGGCGGCCGGATCGCCGAGGACCGGAGCCACCAGGCTGGCCAGGGCCGGGCCGTCGGCCGGGATGCCGGCCGCGGCGGCGTCGGTGCCCGTCGGCAGGTAGCAGACCGCCGTCAACCCGCCGGTGCGGAACACACGGCCGGCCACCCGCGCCACGTCCTCGCAGCGGACCGCGGCGATTTCCGCCGGCAGGCTGAAGGCCCGGGCCAGGTCGCCCAGGGAATCGCTGTAGCCCAGGTTCGCCGCCTGGCCCTGCACCGTCTCGGAGCCGAAGAGGTGGGCGCGCAGCACCCGGGTCGCCGCGCGATCCAGCTCCCGGGGCGTGCAACCGTCCCGTGCCAGGTCGGCGCAGACCCCGGTCACCGCCAGGATCGCGGCGCGCAGTCGGGCCGGGTCGGTCTCCAGGTCGATCACCAGGATGCCTTCGCGCGGCCCCGACTCCACCGAGACGCTCAGATCGTCGACCAGCTTCGCGTCCTCGACCACCTGCCGGTAGAGACGGCAGCTGCGGCCGTCGCCCAGCACGCGGCGCACCACGGCCAGGGCGTGGCGCTCGGGGGCGTGCTCGCCGGGCACGGGAAAGACCAGCTTGGCGTAGGCCTTCTGGATGTCGCCGGTCTCCAGGCGGCAGCGCGCCTCGGCGCGCAGGGGCTCGACCGGCGGCGCGGTCACCAGGGCCAGCGCCGGGTCGGTGACCGGGGCGGGGCCGCTGCCGGCGGCGGTGGGGAAGTGGGCGCGCACGAGAGCGGCCATCGCCTCGGGCTCGACAGCGCCGACCACCACGACCGTCATGTTGGCCGGCCGGTAGGCGGAGCGCCAGAAGGCGACGATCTCCTCGCGGCTGCATTCGAGCAGGTTCTCGTCCCGGCCGCCGATGGGATGCCGGTAGGGGCTGAGGTCGCAGGCCAGCTCCATGGCCCAGCGCCAGGTCACGCCGAAGCCGAAGGGGATGTCGTCGTACATGTGGTTCTCGTGGACGAGCACCTGGCGCTCGGCGTCCAGCGAGGCCGGATCGAAGGAAGAGGCCAGCAGCGCGTCGCCCAGGATGTCCACCGCGCTGGCGATGCGCTCCGCCGGCACGGTGATGTGGTAGTTGGTGGTCTCGTAGCCGGTGCCGGCGTTGGTCGAGCCGCCGGCCTCGGCCACCTCGCGGGCGAAGTCGCCCTCCTGCCGCCGGCCGGTGCCCTTGAACAGCATATGCTCGATGCCGTGGCTCCAGCCGCGCAGGCGCTCGGGCTCGCGGTTCGAGCCCACCCGCACCCAGACGTTGGCCACGGCCACGGGGGTGCGCCGGTCCTCCTGCACGATCAGGCGCAGGCCGCTGGGGAAGGTGGCGGTCCACAGGCCGCCGGCCAGGGGGCTGGGGCGCAGGGTGCCGTCGGGGGTGCCGGTGTCGTTCATGCTGCCTCGCCGCGTCGGGGTGGTGCCTCAGCCTGGGGTCATTATGGGGGCGGGCGCCCGAATGTCCATGCCGGGTTGGCCGGCCGGGCCGCCCCGGAGGTTGACGCCGGCGCGGCTGTTTGCGAGTGTTGGGCCGGCCAGCGGCCCGCTCGCCTCGGACCGGGTCCCTGGCGCCTCGTCATGTGACGCCACCCGGGAGATGCCATGGCCTCGGCTGCCGGCGGACGCGGCCCCAGCCGCGTGCGCCTGACCGTATTCAAGCTCATCGAGCGCTTCCAGCCCGACGAGACCACGATCATGGTCGTCATGGCCGTGATCGTCGGCGTCGTCGGCGGCTTCGGCGCCATCCTCTTCCGCTGGCTGGTGGACTTCTTCCAGGGCTTCGCCATCGGGCACGGCGAGGACACCGTGGCCCTGCTGCTGGCCAAGCCCTGGTGGCAGAAGCTGCTGCTGCCGGTCGTCGGCGGCCTGATCGTCGGCCCGCTGGTCCACTTCGGCGCGCGCGAAGCCCGCGGCCACGGCGTGCCCGAGGTGCTGAACTCCATCGTCTTCCGCAAAGGCGTGATCCGGCCGGTGGTCGCGGCGGTGAAGATCGTCGCCAGCGCCCTCACTCTCGGCTTCGGCGGCTCGGTGGGCCGCGAGGGTCCGATCGTGCAGATCGGCGCGGCCATGGGCAGCAGCCTGGGCCAGTGGCTGCGCTTCTCGCCCCAGCGCCTGCGCACCCTGATCGGCTGCGGCGCCGCGGCCGGCATCGCGGCGACCTTCAACGCCCCGATCGCCGGCACCTTCTTCGCGCTGGAGATCCTGATGCGCGACTTCGCGCTGGTGACCTTCAGCCCCATCATCGTGGCGGCGGTGACCGCGACCGCGGTCAGCCGCGAGTTCCTGGGCGACACGCCCGCCTTCCCCACTCCCGAGTTCGTGCTCGGCGGGCCCCAGGAGCTGCCCTTCTTCCTGATCATGGGCCTGCTGGTGGGTCTGCTGGCGGTGGCCTACGTGCGCACCCTCTACGCCAGCGAGGACGCCTTCGAGCGGCTGCCGGTGCCCCTGTGGCTGCAGCCGGCGCTGGGCGGCATCCTGCTGGGGGTGCTGCTGCAGTGGTTCCCCCAGGTCTACGGCGTGGGCTACGGCACCATGGTCGAGGCCCTCAACGGCCACCTGGTGTGGCACGTGATGCTGCTGCTGGTGGCGGTCAAGCTGCTGGCGGTGAACATCACCCTGGGCTCGGGCTTCAGCGGCGGCATCTTCGCGCCGGCCCTGTTCCTGGGCGGCATGCTCGGCGGCGGCTTCGGCGCCGTGCTGGGCAAGGTGCTGCCCGGGGCCCACGATCCGGTCGGGGCCTTCGCCATGGTGGGCATGGCGGCCATGGTCGGCGCGGCCACGGGCGGGCCGCTGACGGCGATCCTCATCCTCTTCGAGATGACCGGCGAGTACCGGGTGATTCTGCCCCTGATGCTGGCCTCGATCGGCGCGGCCCTGGTCTACCGCTCGCTGATGCAGGACTCGATCTTCACCCTGAAGTTCGCGCGCCGTGGCCAGGAGCTGCAGTTCGGCCGGGAGAGTGCCATCCTGCGCGACTACCAGGTGCAGGACATCATGGAGGTCAATCCGGTCACGATCCCGCTGGATGCGGGCCTCGAGGACATCCTCAAGCTCTTTCTGAGCAACGCCGTCGAGCACTACTACGTGGTGGACGCCGAGGGGCGGCTGGCGGGCCGGGTGTCGATCCACGACGTGAAGGAGATCCTGCACGAGGAGAACCTGGGTCACGTGCTGATCGCCGACGACGTCTGCTCGCCGCAGGAGGAGGTCGTGCACCGGCTGGACCACCTGGAGGACTGCCTGATCGCCCTGGGCCACCACGACACCGGCGACCTGCCGGTGCTGTACAGCGCCGAGCACCCGGTGCTGGTGGGCGTGGTCACCCGCCAGGCCATTCTCGAAGTCTACAATCGCGAAGTGCTGCACCACCGGGACACGGGCATCCAGCTGGTGACCGGCGAGGCGCGCATGCGCGACTGCGTGGAGCTGCCCGAGGAGTACAAGGTGCAGCTGCTGACGCCGCCCGAGGCCTGGTTCGGCCGCTCCCTGCGCGAGCTGGAGCTGCGGCAGCAGTACGGGATCTCGGTGCTGGCGGTCAAGACCCGCACCCTGCTGGGCGGGCCGGCCAACACCATGCCCGACCCCGGGCGTCCGCTGGTGCGCGGCGACGGCCTGATCATCGTGGGCGAGACCCGCAACCTGCACCGTCTGATGATGGACCTGAACCCGGGCGCGTTCCCGGGCGACACCGCACCTTGAACCGGGAGCCTGCCGTGAAGGAAGCCGCCTACTACGGTCGTCCGCGCCGGGAGATGCAGGTCTTCGTGCCGGCTGCGGCGCGTCGGGTGCTGGATGTGGGCTGCGGCGCCGGCGCCTTCCTGGCCGGGCTGAAGGCGGTCCGCCCCGGCCTCGTGGCCTGGGGCATCGAGCTGGACCCGGCGGCGGCAGCGCGCGCCGCGTCGCACCTGGACCGGGTGCTGATCGGGGACGCCGCCGCGGTCGTGCCCGAGCTGGCGGGCGAGCGCTTCGACTGCATCGTGCTGAA
The DNA here is from genome assembly GCA_963848505.1 of Candidatus Krumholzibacteriia bacterium. Classification (GTDB taxonomy): domain Bacteria; phylum Krumholzibacteriota; class Krumholzibacteriia; order LZORAL124-64-63; family LZORAL124-64-63; genus JACZKN01. The sequence goes on from CAWKEB010000003.1 coordinate 702,858, forward strand.
CGACGTGCTCGAACACGTGCTGGAGCCGGAGCAGCTGCTGACGATGCTGCGGCCGCTGGTCGCGGTGGGCGGCTGCGTGGTGGCCTCGGTGCCCAACATCCGCCACTTCACCGCGGTAACGGACCTGGTCTTCCGCGGCAAGTGGGAATACACTGATGAGGGGATCCTCGACCGGACCCACCTGCGGTTCTTCACCCGCGCCTCGCTGCCGGGCCTGTTCGCCGGAGGAGGCTTCGCGCTGGAGAGTGCCACCGGCATCAACCGCACCGGTTCGGCGAAGTTCAAGCTCTTCGACCTGCTGACCTTCGGCCGCTTTGTGGACATGGGCTGCCTGCAGTTCGCCTGTGTGGCCCGTCCGCGGGAGACCAGATGACCGCCATCGCGCCCCGGGACATCGTCACCGTCGATGTGGAGGAGTGGTTCCACGGTCACAACTACCTGGACCACGCGCCGCCGGCGAGCTGGGACTCGCTCGAACAGCGGGTCGAGACCGGCACCCGCCTGGTGCTGGACCTGCTGGCCCGCCATCGGGTGACGGCCACCTTCTTCGTGCTGGGCTGGACCGCCGAACGCCACCCCCAGGTGGTGCGCGAGATCATGGCCCGCGGCCACGAGATCGGCTGCCACAGCCACGCCCACCCGGAGGTCTTCAAGCTGACGGCGGACCGGTTCCGCGCCGACTGCGAGCGTGCCCTCGGTGCGCTGGCCAAGGCCGGCTGCGAGCGGCCCGCCGGCTACCGCGCGCCCAGCTTCAGCATCACGCCGCCGGTGCACCGCTACCTGGGCATCCTGCAGGAGCTGGGCTTCCGCTACGACAGCTCGCTGTTTCCCATCCGCCATCCGCGCTACGGCCAGCCGGACTCGCCGCGGCGGCCGTTCCTGCTGGGCGACCACCATGATGCGCTGCTGGAGATCCCCATGCCCACCTGGCGGGTGCTGGGGGTGAACGTGCCGTTCTCCGGCGGCGGCTACATGCGCCTCTTGCCCTGGGCGGCCTACCGCTTCATCCGGGCCCGGGCCCGGGCCCAGGGCCAGCCCTGCATCCTGTACGTGCATCCCTGGGAACTGGACGACTACCGGCCTCAGGTGGGGCTGTCGGCGGCCAACAGCGTGCGCAGCCAGGGCGGGCAGGACACCATGCCGGCCAAGCTGGCCCGGCTGCTGGCCCACGGCGAGTTCGAGACCATGGCGCAGTATGCGGCGCGTTTGCGTGCGGGCGGGGGCCTGGAGGTCCGGCCCGTCGCTGCCCGGGATCGACCCAGGTCCGGATTGTTCGACTTGCCCCCCGATTAACATCCCCGGCAAAGACGAAGGCGAGCCTCTCGCCAGGGCCCGCCTTCATCTTTCGCTCACTGCTACCCCGAGGTTCGCCTGTCCCGGAGGTGTCCGGAGGGGGAAAACGTTGAGTTCTCCGGTCACAATGGTATCGTACGCAGGTCGGCGGGGAAGGTTCCCCGCGCGGTTGCAGATTGTTGGTGGAATTTTCCAGCCTGGAAGGGGACATGGATGTCCCAATGGCGGCAGGACCCCCTGAGCGGTCGCTGGGTGATCATCGCGGCCGATCGCGGGCGTCGCCCCAACGAGTTCGCCCTGGCCGAGCGCCTGGCCGCCGACCCCGCCGATTGCCCCTTCTGCCCCGGCCGAGAAGACCGGACCACGCGTGAGGTCGCTGCGGTCGGGCGTCCGGCCGGTGGCGCGGCCAACGGCCCCGGCTGGCGCCTGCGGGCCTTCCCCAACCTGTTTCCGGCGCTCGAGCCCGCTGCGGCGGCCGCCCCTGGTGCCGACGGTCTGGCCGCCCTGCCCGGCGTCGGTGCCCACGAGGTCATCGTCTACAGCCCCGACCACGCCGGCGGGCCCACCACCGTGGGGGCGGCCGGTCTGGCCGATCTGCTGATCCTGTTGCGGAACCGCTCGCGGGCCCTGGGCGCCGACCCGGCCCACCGCTACGTGCTGGCCTTCGTCAACCACGGTCCCGAGGCGGGCGCCACCCTGGCCCATCCCCACGGGCAGATCATCGCCACGCCCCTGGTGCCGGACGCAGTCGTGGCCAAGGTTGCGCGCTGCACGGCCCACCACCTGGCGCCGGGCGGCTGCCTGCTGTGCGGCCTGACGGCCCGGGAGGAGCAGGCCGGCGACCGCCTGGTGGCCGCCAACGCCCACGGCGTGGTGATTGCCCCCTGGGCCAGCCGCCTGCCCTACGAGATGCTGCTGGTGCCGCGCCGGCACGGGGCGGAGCTGGCCGGCTGCGCCGACGACGAGCTGCAGGGGCTGGCCAAGGTTCTGGCCATCGCCCTGGCCGGGCTCGAGGGGGTCCGTCCGGACCCGCCCCTGAACCTGGTGGTGCACGGGGCGCCCCTGGTGCGCACGGCCGACGACGAGGCGACCTCTGCGGCCTTCCACTGGCACCTGGAGGTGCTGCCCCGCCTGACCCGGCTGGCCGGCTTCGAGGCGGGCACCGGCTTCAACATCAACGCCGTGCCGCCGGAGGCGGCCGCCGGCCGCCTGCGCGGCAGCCAGGGAGGATGACGATGCGGATCCTGATGGTCAGCGCGGAGTCGGCGCCCCAGGTCAAGGTCGGCGGCCTGGCCGACGTGGTCGATGCCCTGTCGCGCGAGCTGGGCCGGCGCGGCCACGACGTGCGCATCGTCCTGCCCCTGTACGGCCACCTGGACCGCAAGCGCCTGGACATCCGGCCCCTGCGCAAGCTGCCGCCGCTGGCGGTGCGGGTCGGGGCGCGCATGCACGACATCCGCTGGCACGTGGCCGGCTCGGGGCGCGGCGCGGTGAAGATCCACTTCGTGGAGTCCGAGCTGTTCGACCGCCCCGGGGTGTACACCGACAAGGAGGGCAAAGGCTTCGCCGACAGCCTGGCCCGGGCGGCCCTGCACACCCAGGCCGCGCTGCTGCTGCCGCGCCTGTTGGAGTGGCCGGTCGACGTGGTGCACGCCCACGACGCCCAGGCGGCGCCGGCGCTGGTGCTGCGCCGAGAGCTCTGGCCCGACCGCGGGCTGCCCGGTCCGGCGGCCGGGGTGCTGACCATCCACAACCTGGCCCACCAGGAGATCCATCCGCCCCAGCTGATTGGCGAGCTGGGGCTGCCGGCCTCGCTGGCTGCCTACCCGGGGCTGCTGGAATTCCACGGCTCGCTGAACCTCATGAAGGGTGGCATCCTGGCGGCCGACCGGATCAACACCGTCAGCCCCACGTACGCCCGGGAGACCCTGCAGTCGGCCGTCGTCGGGCAGGGTCTCGAAGCGGTGCTCGCCGGCCGCGGCGACCACTACCGGGGCATCCTCAACGGTGGCGATTACGGCACCTGGGACCCGCGCCGGGACGTCGCCCTGGCGGCTGCCTACGGTCCGGACGACCTGGCCGGCAAGGCCCGCTGCCGCAGGGCGCTGCTGCGCGCCTTGAAGCTGGAGGCGGCGGACGATCGTCCGCTGTGCGGCTTCGTGGGCCGGCTGGTGGACCAGAAGGGCATCGATCTGCTGCTGCCGCTGCTGGATCGGCTGGCCGGGGACGGCTTCACCTTCGCGGTGCTGGGCACGGGGGATCCGGCCCTGGAGGCGGGCATGCGCGAGGCCGCCCGGCGCAACCCGAAGCAGGTGGCTTTCGTCGGGACCTTCGACGAGGGGCTGGCCCACCGCATCTACGCCGGCAGCGACCTGTTCCTGATGCCCAGCATCTTCGAGCCCTGCGGCCTGTCCCAGATGTACGCCCTGCGCTACGGCACCCCGCCGGTGGTGCGCAGCACCGGCGGGCTGGCCGACACCGTGGCCGACTTCGACGGTGCGGCGGGCACCGGCTTCGTGTTCGCCGAAGCGCGGCCCGAGGCCCTGCTGAAGGCGCTGCGCCGGGCCGAGGCGGCGTTCGGCGACTCCAAGGCGTGGTCGGCGCTGCAGGCGCGGGGCATGGCCGAGGACTTCGGCTGGGAGCCGGCGGCCGCACACTACGAAACCATGTACGCCGAGGCCGTGGCCGAGGCGGAACGGAGGCTTGACGTTGGCCGCTGAAGGACCTCTCGATCGGCGCGACCTGATCGCCGCCAGCTTCTCCCAGAGCCTGCGCCCGCTGATCCTGCTGGGCGGCGACGGGACCATCGTCGCGGCCAGCGACGGCGTGGGCTGGCTGCTGGGCTGCGCTCCGGCCGCTCTGGCCCGCCGGCCCCTGGCCGATGTCGTGGTGCCGCCGGACGTGCTGGGCAACTGCCGGGGCGACAAGCCCTGCGGCGCCTCGGGCCTGGTGCAGGTGCAGATGCGGACCGAGGTCGGCGACCTGGTGCCGGTGGAGATCCGCTGCTCGCGCTTCGAGGCCGGCGGCCGGCGCCACTGCCTGCTGTTCCTGGCCGACCTGCGCCAGCGCGAGCACGAGGACGAACTGCGGGCGGTGCGCCTGGCCAAGCTCTCGTTGCTGAACCAGGTGAGCGAGGCCCTGTACGGGGCCAACCTCTCCCTGGAGCAGATCCTGCAGGCGGTGCTGATCTGCGTCACCGCGGGCGAGGGTCTGCGCTTCAACCGCGCCTTCCTGCTGCTGGCCAACGAGGGCGGCGGCGTGCTGCGCGGCGAACTGGCCATCGGCCCCAGCGATGCGGGCGAGGCCTCGCGCATCTGGAACGACCTGGCCGGCGAGCGGCTCGACCTGTTCGCGATGATGACCACCTACGACCGCTCGGTGAAGCAGACCGACACGGCGGTCAACGCCATCGTGGGGCGGATGTCCGTGCCCCTGGCCGACCTGGACCATCTGCTGGTGCGCACCATGCACAGCCGGCAGGCGGTGCGGGCCGGCGGCAACACCCCGGGGCCGGGTGTGGAAGCGGTGATGGGCTGGCTGAACTGCGCCGAATTCGCCGTGGCCCCCCTGACGACCCGGCGCGGACCGCTGGGTGTGATCATCGCCGACAACGCCTTCAGCCGCACGTCCATCACCGACCTGGACCTGGAGTTCCTGCAGATGTTCGCCAACCAGAGCGCCGGCGCCATCGAGAACAGCCGGCTGTACCGCGAGCTGGAACGGCGCCTGATCGACCTGCGCAAGGCGCACCAGAAGCAGCGCGAGGACCAGGAGACGCTGATGCGCATGGAGCGCCTGAGCGTGATGGGCGAGACCTCGGCGGTGGTGGCCCACGAGCTGCGCAATCCGCTGGTCGCGATCGGCGGATTCGCGCGGGCGCTGCTGCGCGCGCTGCCCGAGGACGATCCGAACCGGCAGTACGCCGCGATCATCACCGACGAATCGGCGCGCATGGAGCGCATCATCCACGACCTGCTGGACTTCATCCGGCCGCAGAAGCAGACCCGCAGCATGGTCGTCATGAACGACCTGGTGCGCGAAACCGTCAGCCGCTACCTGGCGCGACTGGAGGAGAAGGCCATCTCCCTGGACTGGGATCTGGAGGCGGACCCGACGCCGGTGCGCTGCAATCCGGGGGAGATCCAGCAGATCCTGGAGAACTACCTGGTCAACGCCATGCAGGCCGCCGGCGACGGCGGCTTCATCACCGTGGCGACCCGCACCCTGGAGGGGGGGGTGCGCGTGGCGGTCCTGGACAATGGCCCGGGATTTGCTCCGGACCTGGCGGAAAAGCTGTTTTCGCCGTTTTTCTCCACGAAACCGACGGGATCCGGTCTGGGACTGACCATCTGTGCCCAGATCGTCAAGGCCCACGGGGGCCTGACCGAGGCGGCGAACCGGCCGGGCGGCGGCGCCGAATTCGCCTTCATCCTGCCTTTCCCGCGGGACGACGACGACCAAGGCAGTGCTGGCGTGGCGACGGGGGATGGTCTATCATGATGGGCAGGAACGCGCTCGTCCGGCGCGGCCGGGCGCACCGCCAAGGAGGCCGGAGATGAGCAAGGTGTTGATCGTCGATGACGAGCCCCACCTCAGGCTGTTGTACGAGACGGAGCTGAGTCGAGCGGGCTACGAGACCCTGACCGCGTCCACCGCGGCCCAGGGGCTGGAGTACGTGCAGACCATGGATCCCGACCTGGTCATCCTGGACATCAGGATGCCGGGGATGGATGGGATCGAGGCGTTGCAGCGCATCCTGGACCGCGACAAGCGGGTCCCGGTGATCCTGAACACCGCGTTCTCGAGCTACCGTGACAACTACCTGACCTGGGCCGCCGACGCCTACGTCACCAAGTCCTCCGACGTCACCGAACTGCTGACCACCGTGCGCGACGTGCTGGACGCGCGGATGGCTTCGCGCAGCTGACCGTCGGACGACACAGCGGGCGTCGGGTCGCCCCGCGCCACGACGGAGTCCATTCGTGGCGAGCAGAGACCTGACCCGCGGCACCCTGACGCTGATCCTGGCCGGGGGCCAGGGGGAGCGCCTGCATCCGCTGACCAAGGACCGCTCCAAGCCGGCGGTACCCTTCGGCAGCGCCTACCGCATCCTTGATTTCACGCTCAGCAACTGCATCAACAGCGACCTGCGGCAGATCTACGTGCTGACCCAGTACAAGTCGTTCTCCCTGGACCAGCACCTGCAGCGGGGCTGGAACATCTTCAGCTACGAGGCCGGCGAGTTCCTCTACCGCATTCCGCCCCAGCACCGGGTGGGCCAGAAGTGGTACGAGGGTACCGCCGACGCGGTCTACCAGAACATCTACCTGCTGGAGCGGCGCAAGCCGGAATGGGTGCTGATCCTCTCGGGCGACCATGTCTACCGCATGGACTACGGCAAGCTGCTGACCTTCCACGCCGGGCACAGCGGGTGCCTGAGCCTGGCGGCCTGCGTGATCCCCAAGGAGGGCGCCAGCGAATTCGGCGTGCTCGAGGTGGACGCCAAGGGCAAGGTCGTGAAATTCGTCGAGAAGCCGAAGGATCCGCCCACGATCCCGGGCGATCCCGAGCACTGCCTGGTCAACATGGGCGTGTACCTGTTCGACACCGGCGACCTGGTCAAGGAGTTGTGCTCGGACGTGCGCCGCGACGGCAGCCACCACGACTTCGGCAAGGACATCATTCCCACCCTGGTGGAGCAGGGACAGGTCTACGCCTATCCCTTCCGCGACGCCGACGGCATGCCGGCCTACTGGCGGGACATCGGCACCATCGACAGCTACTACGAGGCGACCATGGACCTGGTCAGCCGCAAGCCCAAGCTGGACCTCTACGACCCCGACTGGGTGTTCCGGGCCTGGCAGCCGCCGGCCCCGCCCTGCAAGTCGGTGCACGGCTTCACCGAGGACGGCACCATGCCCGGCACTGTGGTCGACTCGATCGTCGGTGCGGGCAGCATCATCTCCGGCGGCCAGGTCAAGCGCTCGGTGGTGGGGCGCAACGTGCGGGTGAACTCGCAGAGCCGGGTCACCGACTCGATCCTGATGGACAACGTGGTGGTGGGCCGGCGCGCCGAGCTCAGGAAGTGCATCATCGACAAGAACGTGATCGTGCCCGAGGGCATGAAGATCGGGTTCGACCGCGAGGGTGACGGCTGCCTGTTCCGGGTCTCCAAGGGCGGGATCGTGGTGGTGCCCAAGAACATGGACCTCAGCGGCGCCGGGTGAGGCGAGCGCAGGCTAGCCCGATCGCTCGCCGGCACGGTCATCGGCACAGGCACCCAACAGGTCGAAGTCCCCGGCCAGCCCAAGCATGGCAAGGTCGGATCGGTTACCCGCGGCGGAGGATTCGATGCTCCCGCAATGCGGCTTCAGGCCCTACGCAGCGGCGGACCAGCCGGACCTGGAGGCCATGGTCCTGGCCCTCTACGCCGGCGACGCCTACGGGCGGCCCATGACCGCCGAACAGGTCAGGCGCACCGTCGCCGAGCTGACCGCGCATCCGCACAAGGGACGCATCGAGATCATCGAGGTCGACGGCGCCGTCGCGGGCTATGCCATCGTCGTGTCGTTCTGGAGCAACGAGCACGGCGGCACCGTGGCCATCCTGGACGAACTCTTCGTCAAGGCGCGGTGGCGCGGCCGCGGGTTCGGTTCGGCCTTCCTGGACCACCTGGCCGCCATGGCGGCTGACGGCGTGCGCGGCGTTCTGCTGGAGGTGGCGCCGGCCAACGCGGGGGCGCTGGCCCTGTACCTGCGGCACGGCTTTCGGCCCGCGGCGAATCGGCACCTGTTCAAGGCGCTGACATGACCACCTTCATCGCCCTGATCCGCGGCATCAACGTGGGCCGGGCCAAGCGCATCGCCATGGCGGACCTGCGTGCTCTGTGCGGGGACCTCGGGTTCGTCCAGGTGCACACCCTGCTCAACAGCGGAAACGTGGTCCTGCGGAACCAACCGTCCGACGCCGGGCGGATCGCGCGCACCATCGCCGAAGGGATCATCGACCGTTTCGGATTTGTGGCCACGGTGGTCGTGTGCACGGCTGCGGATCTGGAGGCCATCGTCGCCGGGAATCCGCTGCCCGCGCTCGCCAGTGATCCGTCGCGCCACCTGGTGGCGTTCGTGGCGGAGCCGGCTGCGCTGGAGCCCGCACGTCCGTTGCTGGAACAGGACTGGCGACCGGAAGCGCTGGTCTTCGCGACGGGGGCTGCCCACCTGTGGTGCCCGCAGGGCGTGATCGAATCACCGTTGGCCAAGGCGTTTGGCCGCGTGATGGGGGACACCGTGACCACGCGCAATTGGGCCACCGTCCTGAAACTTCAGGCGCTGGCCGCCGCGGCGGGCGACGGGTGATCCGCGATGATCGACCCTAGAATCGGTACTGGTCTGGCCGCCGATCCTCGAACAGGTCGTTGCGCGGAGTGAAGAGCTTGTCCGTTTCGGCCAGGTCGATCACGCCCACCGCCGCGCCCACCGACGTCCCGTCCAGCCGCTGCAGCACCTCCGCCAGGGGTGAGACCACCTGGCTGAGCCCGTTGAACGTGAGCGCGCGTCCGGTGCGTTCCTCGGTACCGACCCGGTTGGCCGTCGCGGCGGCCACGCGGTTCTCCAGGCAGCGCGTCTTCATGGCCTCGGGGCACCAGGGCAGCAACAGGTTCGAGGGGTGGGCGATCACCTGGGCGCCGCCCAACGCCAGGCTGCGTGCGGCCTCGGGGAAGGCCCAATCGAAGCAGATCATCAGGCCGACGGTGGTGCCGCAGGCGGCGAACACGGGGAAACCCAGGTTGCCCGGCCGGAAGATGGTCTTCTCGTCCCAGAACAGGTGCACCTTGCGGTAGAGGCCGGTGGTGCCGTCGGGGCGCACCAGGATGGCGCTGTTGTAGACCTCGTCGCCCGCCGCTTCGCACAGGCCCGCGACCAACGTCGTGTTCGTGTCGCGCGCCAGTTGATCCAGTCGCCGCAGGGTGTAGGCGTCGGGGTCGCCGGGGGTTTCGGCCAGGGCGAGCGCCTCGGCGGTCGAGCGGAACTGGTAGCCGGTGGCGAACAGCTCCGGCAGCACGACCAGGTCGCAGCCCGCCGGCACCAGGGCCAGGGCGGCGTCGACGTTGGCACGCACCTCGCCGAACACCGGGCTGGTCTGCACGGCGGCGATCTTCAGGCGGTTCATGACGCTCCTTCAGGCGCCGCGGCGGCGCCGGTCAGCTCCAGCAGGCGGGCCAGCGTGCGGGCGCGCGGGAAGAGTTCCTCGATGCGTCGACGGCCGGCGGTGCCCATGCTCCGGGCGGCCTGGGGGTCGTCCAGCAGCCGGCGCAGCGCCGCGGCCAGGGCCGGCGCATCGCCCGGGGGCACCAGTAGCCCGGTCACGCCGTCGAGGACGATCTCGGGCAGGCTGCTGGCCCGGGCGGCGATCACGGGCACGGCCGCGGCCTGGGCTTCGGCGGCGGCCAGGCCGAAGCCCTCGGCGTGGCTGGGCATCAGCAGCAGGTCCAGGCCGGCCAGGAAGGCTTCGGCGCTTTCCACGAAGCCCATGATCTCCACGCGCTCCGGGTGACGCAAGCCCGCGCGCCAGGCGGCCAGCCCGGCGGCCAGCGGTCCGGCGCCGGCCAGCCGCAGCAGCGGCGCGCGCGGATGCCCGGTCGCCTCGATCAGGCTCCAGGCGGTCATGATCTCGGGTAGCCCCTTGCGGCCGATGAACTGGCCCAGGAAGCCCACCACGGGCGGGCCCGCGCGCAGCGGTCCCGGGCAGAAGCGCTCGCAGTCGATCCCCTTGGGCAGCAGGTGCACCCGCGCCGGGTCGAGCCAGGGCGCGCTGGCCAGCACCGTGCGCCGGGTTGCCTCCGACGCCACCAGCAGGCCGGTCGCCAGGCTGCCGAAGTACCAGCGGTAGTAGAGCTTGTTCTTCAGGGGGAAGTCGCTTTCCCAGTTGCCCAGGATCACCGGCACGCCGGCCAGGCGTCCGGCCACCGCGGCGGCCTTGAGGTCCTTGCTGAGGTTGGCCACCAGCGCGGTCACGCCCTCCCGACGCAGCTGCAGGGCCAGCCGGGCGATGGTCCAGGGCGCCCCGTCGCAGCGGATGGGGATGGCGGCCAGCGGCACCTGCGCGGCCCGACAGCGTGCGGCCAACTCGCTGTCCGGCTGGGCTATGACGCTGACCCGGTGCTGCTGCGACCGCAAGGCGAGGGCCGTTTCCAGCACCCAGACCTCGGCTCCGCCCCAGGTGCGCATGGAATCGACGAAGCAAAGGTGGTAAGGTCGTGGTCTGGCCATCAAGGTGCTCCCGGGTCACGGTCGCGGCATTCTAGGCCGACCGGTGGCCGGGGCGCCACTGGGGATTGGGGCGGACGATGACGACATTGTTGCTGGCCGCCTGCCTGGCGATCTGCGCCGTGGGGCCCAACACGACCCGCGACGACAGCACGACGGTCGGATTCGTTCCGTGGATGGAGGTCGTGCAAAGCCCCGCCCAGCCGGCCTCGCTGTTCAGCCTGCCGTCGGGCGCCGGGCGCAACTTCGCCCAGGCCATGATCCGGGGCGGGTGGCGCATCGATGCGACCCTGGTGATGGTCCTGTGGAGCGATCAGCCCGGCTGGGGCGCTCCGGTGCCGTTCTTTCCGGCCGAGGACATGTGGCTATCGGCCAACAGCGGCCGTTTGGTGCCCTGCAACGGCGGCACCATTGCCGACGCCGACACCGATGCCACGGGCCGCACCTCCTGGGCGGAGCCCCTGCGGGCCGGAGGACAGTGTGACCTCGGCAGCGGCGACCGGTTGTTCGTCGTGGTCAACGGCGATCTTGCCGCCGACCTGACGGATCTGGGCCTGCGCCTCAACAGCGCCGATCTCAACGGCGACCGCGTGGTCAACCTCACGGACGTGAGCATGTTCGTGTCGGACCTGGACGGCACCTATGCCTACCGCAGCGATTTCGCCTGGGACGGGGTCCTCAACCTCTCCGATGCGGGCTTCATGGGCCAGAGCCTGGGCAGCCAGTGCCCCTGACGGCCCGCGGCCCGCATTGCGGCAAGCCCCGCCGTGGGTTAACCTTTCCCCTCCGAGCCCTTGATCACCGCTGCGCCCGGAGGATCCCGTGCCCGACCGCTTCGACCGCAAACCCGTCCGCATCGACCCGCGCGTGCCCTGGCTCGCGGACACGCGCCGCTTCCTGTCGCCCATGGCCGGCGTCACCGACCGCTCGTTCCGCACCGTGTGCCGGCGCTTCGGCGCCCAGATCGGCTTCTGCGAGTTCGTCTCGGCTGCGGGCTTGACCTACGGCGGCGAGCACAGCTGGCGCCTGGTCGACACCGACGGTGAGGTGGACCTGGTGGGCGTGCAGATCTTCGGTTCGGATCCCGAGCACATGGCCCAGGCGGCGCGCCTGCTCATGGCCCACCGCATGGACGTGCTGGACCTGAACTTCGGCTGCCCGGTCAAGAAGGTGGTCAAGCGCTGCGGCGGCAGCGCGCTGCTGGCCGACCTGCCCCTGCTGGCGACCATCGTGCGCCGGGTGATCGCCGTGAGCACCGTGCCGGTCACGGCCAAGATCCGCACCGGCTGGGACGAGGAAACCGTCAACTACCGCGAGGTGGGCCTGCTGCTGCAGGAGCTGGGGCTGCCCTGGGTCACCATGCACGGCCGCACCCGCGCCCAGCTCTACAAGGGCCTGGCCAACTGGGATCGCATCGCCGACCTGGTGGACACCCTCGACATCCCGGTGATCGGCAACGGCGACGTGACCGACGCGGCCAGCTACGGGCGCATGATCGCCCACACCCGCTGCCACGGGGTGATGGTGGCTCGCGGCGCCATCGGCAACCCCTGGCTCTTCGGCGAGATGACGGCGGCCGACGAGGGACGCGCCTGGTCGCGGCCGGCGTTCGCCGAGATGTGCGAGGTGATGATCGAGTTCGTCCGTGGCGAGGTGATCGTCAAGGGGGAGAAGGCCGGCGCCCAGAGCGTGCGCAAGCACCTGGCCAAGTGCTTCAAGGGGCAGGCCGGGGCGGGGCTGCTGCGCAAGCGCATCTTCGCCGAGGACACCAGCGAAGGCATGATCGCGGTCATCGCCGAGGCGGCGACCCAGGACGAGCCCGCCTTCGCGGGCGAAGCGGGAGGGGAAGCATGAGAAGCCTGCGGGCGAGTGCGCTGCTGCTGATCGTGTCGGGCCTGGCGGCCACGGCCGGGTGCAGCCACAAGGTCGCGGGCGACCCCCCGGCCAGGGCGCCGGACGAGGTGACCCGGGTCATCGAGCACAAGGTCACCACCGGCGAGACACTGGCCCTGATCGCGGACAACTACTACGGCGATCCGGCCCGCGCGCAGCAGGTCGCTGCCGACAACGGCATCGCCGACCCGACCCGCCTCGCCGTCGGCGCGGTGCTGCGCCTGCGCTTCAGCGACGACGAGTGGGCCGCCGCCCGCCAGCGGGCCGCTGCCCTGGTGCCCTACAACCAGGGCGTCGAATTGATGGCCGCCGGCCGCGTGGCCGAGGCCGAGGATCAGTTCCGCCTGGCTCTGGCCACGGCGCCGGACCTGGTCTCGGCCCGCTACAACCTGGCCCTGGTGCTGGCCCAGCGCGGGCGCAGCGAAGAGGCGCTCGCCATCCTCGAGGACCTGACCACCGAGCGGCCGCAGGCCCTGGACATCCGCTTCGCCCGGGGCCACGCGCTGTTCGGCGCCGGTCGCTTCGCCGAGGCGGCCGAGCAGTTCCGCCTGGTCCTGGCCCGGCAGCCGACCCACCGCCGCGCCGCCTTCGGCCTGGCCCGGGCCCTGGAGGAGGAAGGCCTCACCGACCAGGCGATCGCCGCCTGGGAACGCTACCTGGTCCTGGACCCCGATTCCAGCTGGGCCGAGCAGGCCCGCAGCCGCCTGCGGAAGCTGCAGGATGCCGGCTGAGCCGCTGGTCAGCCTGCGCGGCTGGTCGTTGACCCGGCAGGGACCGGAGGGCGTACGCACCCTGCTGACGGACATCGGACTTGCCGTCCGGCCCGGCGAATGGGTGGCCCTGCTGGGGGCCAACGGATCGGGCAAATCCTCCCTTTTGAAATGGCTGGCCTCGGACGACTCGCCCGTCGGCGAGCGGGCGGCCATCGTCTTCCAGGATCCGGATGACCAGCTGGTCGCCGCGACGGTGGCCCAGGAGATCGCCCTCGGCCGGCCCGGCGTCTCGGCGGCGGACGTGGCTGTGGAGTTCGGCCTCGGGGGCCTGGAGGATCTGGACCCGCGGGTGCTGGCGGCCGGGCAGAAGCAGCGGCTGGCCTTGGCCGTGGCCCTGGGCGGCGAGCCCGACCTGCTGCTTTGCGACGAACCCACCTCCCTGCAGGACGCCGTCCAGGCCGGCTGGGTGCTCGACCGGCTCGACGCCTGGCGCCGCGGTCCCGGGCGGGCGCTGCTCACCGCCACCTGCGATCCGGCCGAGGCTGCGCGGGCCGACCGGCTGGTGGTGCTGCAGGCCGGCCGGATCGCGGCGGACGGACCGTCGGCCGAACTGCTGTCCCGGCCGCTGGTCGAGGCGCTGATCGGGCGCGAGATCGCGAGGCCGGCCGTGCGCAGCGCGACCGGTGATCCCGTGCTGCGGTTCGCGGGCGTGGCCTGCCGCTTCACCGGGCCGGGCGGAGGCTGCGGTCCCTTGGATCTGGCGGTGGGTGCGGGCGAGCGTGTGGGCCTGGTGGGCGCCAACGGCTGCGGCAAGAGCACGCTGCTGGCCGTGGCGGCGGGCCTGCGGGCTCCGACCGCGGGCAGGGTGTGGTTGGGTGAGCATGAGCTCGACGCGCGGCGCCGCCCCGACCTGACCCATGGCCGCGCCATGCTGGCCCCGCAGTTTCCGGAATACGCGTTCGCGCGACCGACGGTGGCGCAGGAGATGGCGCTGGATCCGCAGCTGGCGGGCCTGGATCCGGCCGCCTGGCTCGCCGCCCTGGGTCTGCCCGCCGCGGCGGCTGCGGCCGATCCCCACGACCTGAGCACCGGCCAGCGGCGGCGCCTGGCCCTGGGCCTGGCCCTGGGTTCGGGGCGCGCCCTGGTGATGCTGGACGAGCCGACTGCGGCGTTGGACCGGGAGGGCCGGCGCCTGGTGCTGGAACTGCTGGACCGCGCCGGGCCCGGCACCGGCCTGCTGATCGCTTCCCATGACCGCGCGTTCCTGGCGGCGGCGGGCTGCCGGCTGGTCGACCTCAGCGCCAGTACTTGAGATCCAGGTTCTCCAGCAGCTTCAGGGTGCGCTGCTCGAAGGTCGCCGAGTAGGTGATGCTGCGCCCGTCGTGGCTGACGCCCAGGGATTCGCTGGCGTACTCGCGGGAGAATCCGGCCACGGCCCGCGGCGGCGCGGCCGCTCCTCCGTCCGCGATGAAGTCCTGCACGAAGACGCCGCTGCGGCCCTCCTCATCCTGCCCGATGTAGACGACACCATGACCGTCGGGGGTCCAGCGGCAGCGGCCCAGCACCAGGTCCTGCTTGCGTTCGCGCGGGTTGATCGCGATCGCGAACGGGAGCAGGGATCCGTCGTCCACCCGCATCACGTTGATCTGGTAGCCCAGGTCGCGGGTGGTGACCGCCAGCAGGAGCCGGCCGTCGGGCGAGATCTCCGGCAGCAGGTACGGCCCCGGCTGCAGCAGGACGGCGTCGCGACCTTCGGGGCGGATCTTCCAGATGCCCAGCTTGTCCAGGTTGCCGCTGGCGTAGACGATCCACTGGCCGTCGGGCGTCAGCGTGGGGTTCTCGGCGTCGCGGCCGTCGTCGGTCACCCGACGGGCCCCGCTGCCGTCGGCGGCCGACATCCAGATTTCCATGGCGCCGGAACGGTCAGACGACCACAGCAGGCTCTGGCCGTCGGCGCTGAAGGCCGGGTCCCAGTCCGAGGCCGCATCGTCGGTAAGCTGGCGCAATTCGCCGCTCTGGCGGTCGCAGAGCCAGAGGTCGATGTTGCCGCTACGGTTGGAGGAGAAGACGATGGTGCGGCCGTCGGGCGAGTACGCGGGCTGGCGATCGCGGCTCAGGCCGCTGGTCAGCACGCGCACCTCGCCGGGGCGTGCGTCGGCATCCAGGCTGACCTCCCACAGCTCGGCCAGGGTCAGCTGCTCGTCCAATACCAGCCGGTGACGATCCAGCACCGCCGTCGACGAGAAGCCCCAGCCGCCGCGGGGCAGGCGCACCGGCAGCCAGGCCACCGGCCGCGGCGCAGGCTGGTCGACGGGGCTTTCGAGGATCAGGCCGGGATACCCCAGCACGTGCGAGAGCAGATCCGTGGGCTGGCTGACCACCACCGCGTCGCCGGACGGGGCCCAGGACACGGCGCCGAAGGGCAGCGGCCGATCCGTCAGCTCCAGGTCGCGCATCGTGCCGTCCTCGGCGTCGACCAGCATCATGGTGGCGACGCCGGCCACGTTGCCGCTGAGCGACGCCGAATTGACGATGATGCGCCGACCGTCCGGTGACCAGCGCACACCGTACCAGAGGACGTTCAGGGCCGACTGCAGGATCCGCTCCTGGCCCGACTGCAGAGGCGCGATGCCCAGTTGCTGTATGCTGTTGTCGCCTTCATCGCCCAACCGGATGAAGGCCACGCGGCCGCCGTCGGGCGACCAGTCGCCCTCGATGGCGTTGTCGAGGACCTTGCGCGGAGCGCCGCCCAGCACCGGCACCCGGAAGAGGCTGCGCCCTCCCGGTTCGTCGTGGGCGTAGAGGATCTGGGACCCGTCGGGGGAGAAGCGAGGCATATCGTCGGGCCCGGCGGTCAGCGGACGCTCTCCGCCGCCGGCCAGCTGCTTCAGCCAGATGCGCGCGACGCCGTCGCGATCCGAGACGAACGCGACCAGGGCACCGTCCGGCGACGCCGTCGGCGACCAGTCGCGGCCCGAGTAGGTCAGAGTGCGGGCGCGCGGGGGTTCGAACTCGGCCGCGGGCCGCAGCCACAGGGCCCAGACGGCCAGAGCGCAGGCCGCCACGGTCAGGCCCAGCAGCAGCCAGGGCCGATGGGTGCGCGTCGACGGACTCGCACCGTCGGATCCGGCCAGGCCCGCGAACGGGGACGTCGGGCCATAGGGGCCATCGGCCGCGTCCAGGTCTTCCAGCACGATGCGCGCGTCGGCCACGTCGTGCAGGCGGCGGTGCGGATCCTTCTGCAGGCAGCGCTGCAGCAGCCGGGCCACGGGCGTCGGCAGCTCCGGCGGCAGCGCGGCCCAGGGCGGTTCGCTGCGCAGCACCGCGGCGAGGGTGTCGGTCACCGTCTCGCCGCCGAAGGGGCGACAGCCGGCCAGCATCTCGAAGAGCACCGCACCGAAGGCCCAGATGTCGGTGCGACGATCCACGGCCAGGCCGCGGGCCTGCTCCGGGCTCATGTAGGCGGCGGTGCCCAGCACCACGCCGGCGCGAGTGCGGTCGGTGGTCAGGGTGGGGTCGTCCAGGCCCCGGGCGGCGGGCTCGTCCTCGGCGAAGACCTTGGCCAGGCCGAAGTCCAGGATCTTCAGGTCGCCGGCGGGATCGATCATCACGTTGGCCGGCTTCAGGTCGCGATGGATGATGCCGGCGGCGTGGGCGGCCTCGATGCCGCCCGCCATCTGTCGGGCCAGCTGCAGGGCGCGGGGCACGGGCAGGGCGCCGCGGGCCAGCAGCTCGGCCAGGTTCTCGCCCTCCACTAGCTCCATGACCAGGAAGTGGTTGCCGTCGTGCTCCTCCAGGGCGTGGACCGCGGCCACCCGCGGGTGGCTGAACGCGGCCATGGATCGGGCCTCGCGATGGAAACGGGCGTGGCGATCCGGGTCGGCGGTGAAGGCTTCCGGCAGCAGCTTGACGGCCACCTCGCGGTCCAGCTTGGTGTCGCGGGCCCGGAAGACCTCGCCCATGCCGCCGGCGCCCAGGCGACCGGTCAGGCGGAAGTGTCCGAGCATCCTGTCTGCGTTCACGACATGGGCTCCCTGCTGCCGGATGGTCCTCTGCCGGAGGGGGCCAGCCGGCCCGCCGCGCAATCCGCACAGGATAGGCCCACCCGGGCCTGGCGCCCAGCGCCAATCCGGTCCTGATCGGCCCAGAATCCCCTTGCTGGGCCCGCGGGGCCCTGCTATTTTTCGATCCGGCCGCAACGGACGGAGGAGGCCGCGGGACAGAGCGGGCATGGACCACTGCGCCATGCCTTTTTTTCTGCCCCGCAGCGGAGCCCGACCCGGCGGCGGTGCCTGCCGGTTCCCGGGGCGGCGACCGCGCCCGTCCCGCCAACTTCGAGGAGCGTCATGAATTTCAACGAGAAAGCCGTCATCATGAACGCCGGCGAGATGGCCCGGGCCGTCAAGCGCATGGCGCACGAGGTGGTCGAGGCCAACAAGGGCGTCGAGAACCTGGTGCTGCTGGGCGTGCAGCGGCGCGGGGTGCCCCTGGCCAAGCGGCTGGCCGAGGCCATCAAGCAGGTGGAGGGCCGCGAGGTGCCGGCCGGCGCCCTGGACATCACCTTCTACCGCGACGACCTGTCGAAGCTGGGCCCGGCGCCCCAGGTCTCGTCCACCGAGATGCCCTTCGACGTGAACGAGAAGATCATCATCCTGGTGGACGACGTGCTCTACACCGGCCGCACGGTGCGCGCCGCCCTGGACGTGATCATGGACTGGGGCCGGCCGCAGGCGATCCGGCTGGCGGTGCTGGTGGACCGCGGCCACCGCGAGCTGCCGATCCGACCCGACTTCGTGGGCAAGAACGTGCCCACCTCCCAGCGCGAGATCATCAAGGTCAAGGTCAAGGAGATTCGACGGGGCCGAGGAAGTCGTGGTGGGGGAGGTCGCTGGAATGATCCTGCAGCGCAAGGACGTGCTGGGCCTGGAGGACATGTCGGCCGAGGAGATCCTGGGCGTGCTGGACATCGCCGCCCGCTTCCGCGCCCTCTTCGACCGGCCGGTGCGCAGCGTGCCCATCATGCGCGGCCGCACGGTGGTCAACTTCTTCCACGAGCCCAGCACGCGCACGCGCATCAGCTTCGAGCTGGCGGAGAAGCGCCTCTCGGCGGACATCGTCAACTTCTCGACGGCCACCAGCAGCTTCAAGAAGGGCGAGACCCTGCGCGACACCGCCGAGAACCTGGCGGCCATGAAGATCGACATGCTGATCATCCGCCACAGCTCGGCCGGGGCGGCGCGCTACCTGGCCGGGGTGCTGGCCTGCTCGGTGATCAACGCCGGCGACGGTGCCCACGAGCACCCGACCCAGGGCCTGCTGGACATCATGACCATGCGCCAGCGCCTGGGCGACCTGCGCGGGCGCAAGGTCACGATCATCGGCGACATCGCCCACAGCCGGGTGGCCCGCTCCAACATCTGGGGCCTGACCAAGCTGGGCGCCGAGGTGACCCTCTGCGGGCCGCCGACCATGGTGCCGGGGGCGCTGGCCAAGCTCGGCGAGGGCGTCAAGGTGGAGCACGACCTGGCCCGGGCCGTGGCCGACGCCGACGTGCTGAACGTGCTGCGCATCCAGCTGGAGCGGCAGGCCGGCAAGGCCTTCCCCGGCAACCGCGAATACCACCGCATGTACGGCATCACCGAGGACGTGGTGCGCGGGCTCAAGCCCGAGGCCTTCATCATGCACCCGGGGCCCATGAACCGCGACGTGGAGATCGCCAGCGAGGTGGCCGACGGCCCGCGCCAGGTGATCCTCGACCAGGTGGCCAACGGCGTGGCCGTGCGCATGGCCCTGATCTACCTGCTGTCCGGCGGCGACCCCGGCGGCCTGGCGGGCGGCAACTGACGGCGCCGGCCGGACCCGAACCTGGCGCCTCGCCGGCGCCTGCGACCGCAGAAGGGAAGCATCCATGGAGTGGAGCTGGGAGCGGATCCCCGCGGAGTACCTGGTGACCAACGTGCAGCTCTGCCGGCAGGGCAAGCTGGGCAAACGCAAGGGCTTCCTGCACGTGCAAGCAAGCGGCCGGGTCGAGGGCCTGGGCGTGGGCGCGCCCACGGTCGCAGGGCGTGCCGGTGCTCGACGGCGGCGGGCTGGTCTGCGCGCCGGGCTTCGTCGACCTGCACGTGCACTTCCGCGAGCCGGGCAGCGAGGAGAAGGAGACCGTGGCCACGGGCAGCCGCGCCGCGGCCGCCGGCGGCTTCACCTCGGTCGTGACCATGCCCAATACCGAGCCCGCCATCGACAACGCGGGCATGGTGCGCTACCTGATCGACCGCGGCAACGAGGCCGGCCTGTGCCGCCTCTTCCCCACCGGGGCCGTCAGCCCGGGGCGCACGGGCGAGGGCATGGCCGAGTTCGGCGACATGGTCGAGGCCGGCGCCGTCGGCTTCACCGACGACGGCTCGCCGGTGCAGGACGGCAGCCTGATGGCCAACGCGCTGAAGTACGCCGGGCATCTGGGCGTGCCCATCATCAGCCACGCCGAGGACCGCTCCATCACCGGCAGCGGCTGCATGCACGGCGGGTACTGGTCGGCGCGGCTGGGGCTGTCGGGCATGCCGCGGGCGGGCGAGGACGCCGCCGTCTTCCGCGACATCGAACTGGCGCGCGCCGCCGGCGGGCACCTGCACGTGGCCCACGTCTCGACCAAGGGCGCCGTCGACGATCATCCGACGGGCCAAGGCCGAGGGCGTGCGGGTCACCGCCGAGGCCACGCCCCACCACTTCAGCCTGGACCATTCGCCGCTGCCGCGACTATTCGCCGCTGTTCAAGATGAACCCGCCCCTGCGCGAGCCCGACGACGTCAACGCCGTGGCCGAGGGCCTGGCCGACGGCACCATCGACTGCATCGCCACCGACCACGCGCCCCACACGGCCACCGAGAAGGAGTACCAGTTCGACGAGGCTCCCTTCGGCGTCATCGGACTGGAGACGGCGTTCGCCGTCGGAGTGACCTATCTTGTGCGCACCGGCGTGATGGACCTGGGCGCGCTGGTGGCGGCCATGTCCGAGCGGCCGGCCCGGGTGCTGAACCTGCCCGCCGGCGGCCTGGACGAGGGCGCGGAGGCGGACTTCGTGCTGCTCGACCCGGAGCGGGAATGGATCGTCAAGCCGGTGGAGCTGCGCTCGCGCAGCCGCAACTCCGCCTACCTGGGCGAGACCCTGCGCGGCCGGGTCACGGCCACCTTCCTGCGGGGGCGGCTGACCTGGCGCGACCGCAGCCGGGAGCAGGAATAGGACTTGCACGCGGAGCGGACGCGGCGCCGAACCGGTCGGCCAGGCCTCTGCCTGGCCGCTTCATGCACTCCAGGAGCAGTCTTGTCCAAGAGATTGCAAATAAACGATATGCGTGATCGTTGGGGCCTGGCGTCCCCGGCCGTCGTGCTGCCGAAGCGGGACGGATCGCGTCCCCACCCGGTGCGCACCTGTCTTCCGGGTGGGACGCTCGGCCGGCTATTCCTGGCGGTCCTGCTGCTGCTCGCGCTCGCCGGCTGCGCCAAGTACAACACCTACTACAACGCCAAGAAGGCCTTTGACCAGGCCGAGCTCGTGCGCACCGAAGCCATCCGCAAGCACGAGGATCCGCCCAAGCCCGCCGGGCTGCAGAAATCCAGCTACGAGCTGTCGATCCAGAAGGCCCAGACGGTCCTGGACGAGTATCCCGGCCACGACCTGACCGACGACGCCCTCTTCCTGCAGGCCAAGGCCTGGCACCGGCTCGAGGGCTACCGCATGTCGATCCGCAAGTTCGACCTGCTGTTCAGGAACTTCCCGGCCAGCGAGTACTCGGAGGAGGCCCTCTACCTGCAGGGGCTGAACTACCTGCTGATCAACAGCCTGGACAAGAGCCGGGAGTACCTGACCCAGCTCGAGCGCCGCTTTCCCGACAGCGAGTTCCAGTCCGAGACCCTGAAGGTCTCCGGTGACAACGCCTTCGCCCTGGAGAAGTGGGCGGAAGCCGCCGACGCCTACCGGCGCTACCTGGACGAGAACCGGCGGGCGCAGGAGCGCGACCGCATCGGCCTGAAGCTGGCGGAGTGCCTGTGGGAGCTCGACGACTACGATGGCGCGGCCGACGTGCTCAAGGAAGTCAGTGAGAACAGCACCAGCGCCGAACTGAGCTTCCGGGCCCGGCTGCTGCGGGCGCGGGTCTACGTGCGCATCGGCGACTACGAACTGGCCGATGCGCTGCTGGCCGGGCTGTCGGGCGAGGCGGAAATCTACGGCGCCCGCGGCGACGTGCGCCTGGCCGAGGCCGAGAGCATGGTGGCCCAGCAGCGGCCCGACGATGCGGTCACCCTCCTGGAGGCCATGCCGCCGGACTGGGCTACCCCGAGCATCAAGGCCCGGTCCTCGGAGATGCTCGGCGATCTCTACATGGTGCGCGGCGACTGGGAGAAAGCCCGCGCTTCGTACCAGGAAGCCCAACGTCGCCGCTCGGACCTGGAGGATCCGGAGCGGGTCCGGCGCCTGGGCGACACCCTGAAGGACTACATGGCGGCGGACCAGGCCCTGGTCGACGCCAACGGCGCCAAGGCGGCGTCCCTGCGCCTGGAAAAAGCCAACGCGCTGCTCTTCGGCTTCGAGCGCCCGCAGGAGGCGGTGGGCTTCTATGCCGCGGCGGCGACCGACACTTCGGCCGAGCGCACGGTGGCGGCCCGGTCCCTGTACGGCGCCTTCATCACCTACCGCGACTACCTGGACGAGCCCGATTCGGCGCGATTCTATGCCGACCAGCTGGAGTCGCGTTACCCCGATTCGCCCCAGGCATACGAAGCCCGCAGCGGCGGCGAGGCCGACCTGCTGGGCTACCTGCTGGCCCGGCGCCAGCTGGAACAGGAGGCACGCCTGGCCGCCATGACGCCGGAGGAGCGCCTGGCCCTGGAGTCCGGCGAAACCAGCTTCGTCGGCGACCTGGTGCGCCGGAACGAAAGGGGCGACGGCCTGCGCCGGCGCACGGTCTACCTGGCGCGGCGCTCGAACCTGCAGTTTCCGGCCACCGAACAGGAATTGGCCGTGGAGGCCCAGCGCGCCCAGGCCGACCGGGCCCTGGCCTCCCGCAACGCGGCCTCCGATTCGGTGCGGGCCGCCGCTGAATCTGCCGCCGCTGCCGCCGCGGCCGCCGCCGATACCACAGGCGCCGCGCCGCCGCCGGCCGGGGCTGAAGTGGGCGGGGCGTTGCCCGCTGCCGCCACCTCCGCCGATTCGCTCCAGGGCCTGAACGCCGAGCAGGCCGCCGAGGACACGCTCACGGACGAGGAAAAGGCAGAGGAAGCGAAAAAGGAAGAGAAGAAGAAGAACAGATTCGACCTGCGCTCACCTGCGCCCGCCCCCGACCCGGGACCACGCCCATGATCGAGGCTCCTGCCCCTGCCCGGGTGCGCTGCGACGGCACGGTCACGGCCAACCTGCCGGTCTCCAGCGGCCTGCTGCGCCTGGACGCGGTCCTGGACCGGCCCGTGGGCTTCGCGCCCGGCCAGTTCGCCATGCTCAACCTCTGCGGTCCCGGACTGCTGGTCTTCAGCCGCCCGTTCTCGATCCTGGCGGCGGACGGGGCGACGGTGTCCTTCCTCTACCGTGTGGTGGGGCGGGGCACCGCGGCGCTGCGTGATCTGCGCAGCGGCGAGCGGCTCAGCTTCCTCGGGCCGCTGGGACGACCCTTCCCCGGGCCGACGGTCGGCGCGCCGGCGGTGCTGATCGCCGGCGGCGTGGGGCTGCCACCGGTGCACGCCTGGCTGGAGCGGCACGGCGGTCCCGGCGACCTGGCCTGCTTCGGCGCCCGCGACGGCACCGATGTGCCCTGGGACCTGCTGGCCGATCGCTGGGCCGTCAGCGTGGACTCCCCCGACGGCGTGCCGGACGAACGCGGCGCCTGGCACGGCCTGGTCACCGACCTGGCCGACGCGCGCAGCGCCGAGCTGCAGGGCCCGCGCACCCTGCTGGCCTGCGGCCCTCTGCCCCTGTTGCGGGCGGTGGCCCGCCTGGCCGAGCGGCGCGGCTGGACCGCCTGGCTCTCCCTCGAGGAGCACATGGGCTGCGGCTACGGCGTCTGCAAGGGCTGCGTGGTGCCGGTGCACGACGCGTCGGCCGATGGAGGCTGGCGCAACTCCACCTGCTGCGACGAGGGTCCGGTCTTCCGGGCCGACACCATCGCCTGGGAGCGCCAGGGCGCGACCCGGCTGGAGCGGGCCGAGTGAGCGGCCCGCAGCCCCACGACGGCCGCGGGCCGGGAACAGGACGCCACGTGCCGTTGCCCTCCTGGTGGACCATCGATCCGGCGGCGCCCTTCGTCCTGGGACCACGCGAGTTCCCGGGCCGCATCTGGACCGCGTCGGGCTGCTTCGGCTACGGGCTGTCGGTGCACGACATGACCGACGAGGCCGGCCGCACGCCCTACACGGGGCTGGGCGCGGTGGTGACCAAGACTGTGACGCCGGAGCCGCGCACGGGCAATCCGATGCCGCGGCTGGTGGAGCTGCCGACGGGCGCCATCAACAGCATCGGCCTGGAGAATGTGGGCTTCGCGGCCTTCCTGGCCGAGACCCTGCCGGCGCTGGAGCAGGCCGGCGTGCCGGTGGTGGTCAGCCTGGCCGCCACCCGGCCGGCCGAGTTCGGGCAGATGGCCGCCCGGCTGCAGGAGGCCGCCGCCGGATTCCGCCACTGGCACGGGGTGGAGCTGAACCTCAGCTGCCCCAACGTGGCCGAGGGCGGGCACGATTTCGGCGCCCGGCCCGAGACCATCGCCGCCTGCGTGGCCGCGGCCCGGCCCCACCTGCCGGACCGCGCGCTGCTGGCCAAGCTCTCGCCCAACACCGCGGACATCGCCGCGCTGGCCTGCGCCGCGGCGGACGCGGGTGCCGATGCCGTGGCGGCCATCAACACCGTGGTGGGCCTGGACGTGGACCTGGCCAGCGGTCGGCCCGTGCTGCCCCGGCGCTTCGGCGGCTACTCGGGCCCGGGGGTGCTGCCCATCGCCCTGGCCAAGGTCGACCAGATCGCGCGGGCGGGGGTGCCGGTGGTCGGCGTGGGCGGGATCGCCTCGTCCACCGATGCGCTCAAGCACTTCGCGCTCGGCGCGGTGGCGGTGCAGGTGGGGACGTCGCAGATGCGCGATCCGTTCGCGGCGGCTGCGGTGGTGGCGGCGCTGCGGCCCGCCGGCACTCAAGGGGCGTAGGGGTCGTCGTCGTCGTCCAGCAGCAGGTCCAGGTCGTCGTCCTCGTCCTCGTCCCCGTCGTCATCATCGTCGTCGTCGATGCCGGCCAGGTCCTCCAGGCCGCGCAGGCGCTCGATCTCGTCCAGTTCGTCCAGCTCGTCCAGTTCGCCCAGCTCGGCGGCGGCGCCGCGGCCCTCGGGCTCGTCGGCGTCGTCGTCGTCGGGGATGCCGTCGGGGAAGTCGGCCTCCAGCAGGTCGGCGAACGACTCCACCGAGCTGAGGATCTGGGTGGCCAGGCCGTCGCCCACGGCTTCGGCCTGCTCGATGGTGCCGTCGACGGTGACCCGGCTGGTGCCGCGGCCGGTGGTGCCGGTGATGGCGATCAGGGCGCCGCTGACCCGGGCCAGGGCGCCGACCGGCAGGTCCTGGTCGCTGATCATGCGCCGGCAGAAGGCGTGTTCGGCCGTCAGTTCGGCCGCCGTGGCGCGGGAATGCAGGTCCGCCAGCAGCTCGCGCGCCTCATGGTCGCCGGCATGGCCGACGATGACCTGGATGCCCTGGCCGGGACCGGGCAGGATGAACTCGGGGGAGAAGATCTCCGCGACGATGCCCTGGATGCCCAGGTGCTCGGTGACCGAGGCCGGCATCACCAGGCCGTCGATCTCGCTGCGCCGCATGTGGATCTCCATGGCCCGTTCGGCGCCGCCGCGCAGGATGCGGAACACCAGGTCCGGCCACAGCCCCTGCATCTGGGCGCGCAGCCGCAGCGACATGACGCCGACCCGGCTGCCCGCCTCCATCTCGTCCATGATCTGGCCCTTGCGATTCAGGTAGGCGTCGTAGGGCGTGGCCCGGTCCGGCACGCAGATCACCGCGAGTTCCGTCGGCAGCGGCACCACCATGTCCGAGGCCTCGAGCACCACCAGACGCACCTGCTGCTGCATCACCATCTGCTCGAGGAATTCGACCTCGGCGCGGCTGGCGGTGACGAAAGGCTCGTCCCGCTTGGCCTCCTCCGCCACGGGTGAGGGCAGCAGGTTCAGCTGGCAGGTCAGCCGCGGCAGCCGCTGCTGGATGCGGTCGATGACCCACTGGGCCTGGTTCCTCGCCAGGGGCGAGGCTAGGCAGCCGAAACTCAGGACCCTGGACTTCACGATGACGGAACCCTCTTCAGTCCGAGTGCTCGGTCCGGGCAAGGAAGTCGCGCACGATGGTGCCGATCCGCCGGGCCTGGTCAAAGGGCAGGGCCGCATGGATGGGCAGGGCCAGGACCTCGCGGCCGGCCCGTTCCGCCTCCACCAGCGCGCCGCTGCTGCGACAATACTCGCCCAGCACATGGCGGTGCAACGGCGGATCGTAGTAGATCCCCACGTCGACGCCCTGGCGGTCCAGTTCGGCGCGCAGGCCGTCGCGGTCGCGGCTGCGCACCCAGTACTGGTGGTAGGTGCACTTCATGCCCCGGCCCGTCATGCGCAGGCGGTTGGCCGCGGGCACCAGCGAGTCGTAGAGGGCCGCGACGGCGTCGCGGTCAGCCTGCTCGGCGTCGAAGCGCGCCAGGCGCACGCGCACGGCCATGGCCTGGATCTCGTCCAGGCGCATGTTCCAGCCGGTGTGCAGGCGGCCGTCCAGGCGCACGGCCTGGTGGGCGCGCATCCGGCGGATCTGCTCGGCGTCCGCGGCGTCGCGGCAGACGACCATGCCGCCGTCGCCGATGCCCGGCAGGTTCTTGGTGGGGTAGAAGCTCAGGGTGGCCATGCGGCCGAAGGACGCCGCAGGGACGACCGGCGTAGAGGGTGCCGAAGGCCTGGGCCATGTCCGCCAGCACCGGCAGGCCGTGCCTGTCGGCGATCGCCGTGATCGGCGTCATGTCCGCCGGCGCGCCGAAGATGTGCACCGGCATGATGGCGCGGGTCCGCGGCGTGATCGCGGCCTCGATCAGCCCCGGGTCGAGATTCAGGTCCGTGGGGCGGATGTCCACGAACACCGGCACCGCGCCGATCAGGACGATGGCCTCCATGGTGGCGTCGAAGGTGTAGGGGGAGGTGATCACCTCGTCGCCCGCCTTGACGCCGGCGACCGCCAGCGCCACGTAGAGGGCGCTCGAGCCCGAGGATACGCCCGCCGCGTCGGCGCAGCCGCAGGCCGCGGCCACCTCCTGCTCCAGCAGGCGCACCTCCTCGCCCAGGATGTAGTTCCCCGTCAGCAGGATCGACTCGAACTTGGCCATGATCTCGTCCTTGCAGGGGATCATGGGCGTGACCAGGTCGTAGCGGCCCACGCGGCCTTCGCTCTGCGGTTTCATGGTCGCCTTTCAACCCGCGGGCCGACGCCGGCAGGCCGTTGCAGGGGCACCTTGGTTCAAGCCGGGTCGGAGGTCTGCCCCGCGCGGCCGAAGCAATCGTAGCGGAAACCGAACTGCTCGAGATGGGCACGGTTGTAGACGTTGCGGCAGTCCAGGAAGAGCTTGCCCTTGACCGTGTTCGCCAGCGTTTCGAAATCCAGCTGCCGGTACAGGTTCCACTCGGTGACGAGAATCACCAGATCGGCGCCGGCGCAGGCCTCTTCGGGGTTGCGGCAGTAGGTCAGGTCGTCGTGGAACAGTCGGAAGTTGGGCATGGCGGCCGGATCGTGGACGCGCACGCCGCAGCCGAGCTCCTTCAACCGCCGCACCAGCTCCAGCGCCGGCGCCGAGCGGATGTCGTCGGTGTTGGGCTTGAAGGCCAGCCCCAGCAGGGCGACGGTGCGGCCCTTGAGCCCGCCGGTCAACCGCTCGGCCTTGGCCAGGGCGCGGGACGGCAGGTCGGCGTTGACGCCGATGGCCGCGCGCACGATGGACATGTCGGCGCCCGCCTCCTGGGCGATGTGCACGATGGCGTTGGTGTCCTTGGGCAGGCAGCTGCCGCCGAAGCCCAGGCCCGCGTGCAGGAACTTGGGACCGATGCGCTTGTCCAGGCCCATGGACTTGGCCACGTCGAAGACGTCGGCGCCGACCTTCTCGGCCAGCCTGGCGATCTCGTTGATGAAGGAGATCTTCACCGCCAGGAAGCTGTTGGCCGCGTACTTGATCAGCTCGGCGGTCTCGATGCCGGTCTTGACGATGGGAGTATCCAGCAGGAACAGCGGCCGGTAGATGGCGCGCAGCAGCTTCTCCGAACGCTCGGTCTCCACGCCGATGACCACGCGGTCGGGACGCATGAAGTCGTCGATGCTCGAACCCTCGCGCAGGAACTCGGGATTGCTGGCCATGTCGAAGGGCACATCCTGCTTCAGGTTGGCCTTGATGACCTTGGCCAGCGCGCGGTTGGTGCCCACCGGCACGGTGCTCTTGGTGACGATCACCTTGTAGCCGTCCAACAGCTGGCCGATCTCCTGGCCCACCTTCATCACGTACTGCAGGTCGGCCTCGCCGGTCTCGGACATGGGGGTCTGCACGGCGATCAGCACCACGTCGGCCCGCTGCATGCCCGTGGCCAGGTCGGTGGTGAAGAACAGCCGACCCTCTTCGACGTTCTTCAGGACCAGCCGGTCCAGCCCCGGCTCGTAGAAGGGGATCTCGCCCTTCTCCAGGCTGCGGATGCGCTCGGCGTTGATGTCGACGCAGGTGACGTGGTGGCCGAAGTCGGCCATGCAGGCGCCGGAGACCAGGCCTACGTAGCCGGTGCCGACCATGCAGATGCGGATCATGCGAACTCCCTCCGGGCCGCTTCCAGCAGGCCCAGCAACGTGCCCTCGATGTCGTGCTCCGGTGCCCAGCCGGTGGCGGACCTGAGCCTGGTGTTGTCGCCCACGAGCCACGGCGTGTCCGACGGACGGCTGCGCGCCGGGTCCGCGGTCACGGTGACCGGGCAGCGCGCTCCCCCGACCAATATCTCCAGTCCCCGGGCCATCGTCAAACCCGTTCCGGAACAGACGTTGACCACCTCGCCGGGCTGGCCGTGCTGCACCAGCAGGCGGTAGGCGGCGATCACGTCGCGCACGTCCAGGAAGTCGCGCACGGCCGACAGGTCGCCGGTGCGGATCTCGGCCGGACCGGCGCCCGCCTCGGCGGCGGCGATCTGGCGCGCGAAGTCGGGGAAGGCGAAGCGGGTGTCGTGGCCCGGCCCGGTGTGGCTGAACGAGCGCACCGGGATCACCGGCAGATCCCAGCTGCGGGCGTACTGGCGGCAAAGCAGGGTCTGGGCCGCCTTGCTGACCGCATAGGGGGAGATGGGATTCAGCGGTGTGTCCTCGGCCAGGGGCCGGCCGCCGTGGTCCTGGGGGCCGTACTCCTCGCAGGAACCCACCGAGAGCACGATCGGCCGGGCCGATTCCGGCAGGGCCCGGACCGCCTCCAGCAGGTTCAGGGTGCCCGTCAGGTTGGCGGCAAAGGTCGGGCCCGGTTCTGCGAACGAGGACGCGGCCGAACTCTGGGCCGCCAGGTGATAGACCGACGAGACATCCAGCGTCTGCAACAGGCCCGCGATCGGTGCGGCGTCTTCGAGCGCCAGCGGCAGGTACCAGAAGCGGCCGTCGGGGCCCTCGTAGCAGACGGCGCCGGGCAGTTCGGGCGCTGGCCCGACGTTCCGGAAGCGGCCGGCCCGCTCGGGCGGTTGCAGGCCGCCGGGGTGCTTGCCGGCCCCGACCACGGGCAGCCCGGCCCGCACCAGGGCGGTCACCAGGTGCAGGCCGACGAAGCCGAGGGCGCCGGTGACCAGGTTGCAGGGGCGCGAAACGGGGGTGGGGCTCACCGGCTCATCCGTTCATCAACCGCAGCCACTCCTTGTAGAGGCAGCGGTCGCTGATGACCTGGAGCCCGGCGGCGCGGGCCCGGGCGGCGGCCTCCTCGTGGACGACGCCCTCCTGCAGCCAGACACACTTGTCGCCGCGGGCGATGGCTTCGTCGACCAGCGGCGGCACGGTGTCGCTGCGCCGGAAGACGTCCACGACGTCCACCCGGCCCGGCACCTCGGACAGCGAGGCGTAGATCTCCAGGCCGAGCACCGGCTCCTCGAGCGCCGGGTTGACGCCGATGACCTCGAAGCCCTGGCCCTGCAGGAAGCGGGCGATGCCGTGGCTGGCCCGGTCCGCGCGGGCGGAGAGTCCGACCACGGCGACGCGCTTCATGCCCGCCAGCACGGTGCGGATCGCGGCATCGGGCGGATTGATGACGGTCTGGTCCCCGCTCATGGTCGTTCCTTTCCTGCGCTGGATGAGGCCTGCCGGGCCGGGCCGGGGCGGGAGGGTGCTGCCGCCCAATGTACCGGCAGGGCCGATGGATGTAAAGGGCGCGCGGGTCGACCCCGGGGCCCCGGTTTTTCCTTCACCCGGCCCTGGCCATGGGCTAGTTTCAAGGCCATGACGTCCTTGCCTTTGCGCCGGCCCCGGGTCGGCACGCGCCGGAAGGGGTGCCCGTGAATCCGGTCCTGATGTTCCTGCTGCTGGGCTGCGCCCTGGCCTTGTTCGCCAACACCCTGGCCGGCCGCTGGTGGCTGCTGCGAGCCGGCGACGGCGGCTTCGTCGTCGATCGTCCGGGCGACCGCCTGCGCTCCCTGCTGGGCCTCGGCTTCGGCCAGCAGCGCCTGCTCTACGAGAAGGGCGCGGGCTGGATGCATGCCCTCATCTTCTTCGGCTTCCTGGCGGTCTCCCTGCGCACGGTCACGCTCATCGGCCGCGGCTTCGATTCCGGCTTCAACCTGCCGCTGCTGGGCGGCCCCCTGGGCCTGGCCTACGCCGCCCTGAAGGACACCTTCGCCCTGATCGTGCTGCTGGCGGTGCTCTACGGCGTGTGGCGGCGCCTGGTCCTGCGGCCCAAGCGCCTGCACCTGAACCTCGAGGGCGTGCTGATCCTGCTCTGGATCGGCGCCCTGATGGCGACGGATCTGCTGGGCGACGCGGCCCTGTTCACCCTCGAGCCCGGCGACCGCGAGCGCGGCTGGGCCTGGGTTTCGACCGCGCTGGCCGGAGCGTTCGCCGGCCGCGATCCCGGCACGGTCCACGCCTGGTGGCAGGCCATGTACTGGTCCCACTGCGTGCTGGTGCTGGCCTTCCTGAACTTTCTGCCGTTCGGCAAGCACTTCCACGTGATCACGGCCCTGCCGGCGGTCTTCCTGCGCCGCCTGACACCGACGGCCGCGCTGGAAAAGATGGAATTCGAGGGCCGCGAGACCTTCGGCGTGGGCCGGATCGAGGACTTCGGCGTGCGCCGCTTCCTGGACATGTACACCTGCACCGAGTGCGGCCGCTGCAACGACATGTGCCCGGCCGACCTGACCGGCAAGCCGCTGCACCCGCGCAGCATCATCGTCGACGAGCGCGACCACGCCTACGCCATGGCCGACCACCTGGCGCAGGTCGGCAAGCTCAAGGCCCAGGGCCGGCACGCCGAGGCCAAGGCCCTGATCGAGGCCCACGTGCGCCCCGCCCTGATCGGCGACATCATCGATCCGGAGGCCCTGTGGGCCTGCACCACCTGCGGCTGGTGCGTCAGCGCCTGCCCGGTGGTGATCGATCACATCCCCAACATCATCGACCAGCGCCGCCACCTGGTGATGATGGAGGCCAAGGTGCCGTCGGCCCTGCAGAACGCGCTCAAGGGCCTGGAGAACAACTCCAACCCCTGGAACGCCTCGGCGGCCGCGCGCGAGGACTGGATCGGCGAACTGCCGGTGCCCCGCCTGCGCGACGTGGGCAAGGCCGAGTACCTGCTCTTCGTGGGCTGCGCCGGCAGCTTCGACCCGCGCAACAGCGAGGTGCTGCGCGCCTTCTGCACCCTGATGAACAAGGCCGGGGTCGACTACGCCGTCCTGGGCAAGGAGGAGGGCTGCTGCGGCGACCCCGCCCGGCGCGTGGGCCACGAGTACCTCTTCCAGATGCAGGCGCCGCAGAACATCGCCACCTTCCAGAAGTACGACGTGAAGAAGGTGGTCACCGCCTGCCCGCACTGCTTCAACACCATCGCCAACGAGTACCCCGACTTCGGCCTGCAGGACGTGGAGGTCATCCACCACAGCGAGCTGCTGACGGACCTGATCAAGAGCGGGCACCTGAAGGTGAAGCAGGGCGAGGAACTGTCGGTCACCTACCACGACAGCTGCTACCTGGGCCGCCACAACGGCATCTACGACTCGCCGCGGGAGGTGCTGGCCGCTGCCGGTGCCACCGCCACCGAGATGCCCCGCAACCGCCGCGAGGGCTTCTGCTGCGGGGCCGGCGGCGGGCGCATGTTCATGGAGGAGGACCACGGCACCCGCATCAACCACAACCGCATCGAGGAGGCCGCGGCCACCGGTGCGGCCGAAGTGTGCACCGCCTGCCCGTTCTGCCTGACCATGCTGGGCGATGCCATCAAGGAGACCGACCGGCAGGACACCCTCCGGGCGCGGGACATCGCCGAGGTGCTGCTGGAGAGGGTGGAGTAGCCGGGTTTCGCGGATAAGGAGAGGGGGCGCGGTCGCAGCGGCCGCGCCCCTTCCGTTGTCGTAGGCTCACTTGACGACGATCCCGTTGCGCTCGCCCGTGCCGGTGCCGACGCCGAAGTTCCCGGTCATCAGCGGCGTGTGGGGCAGGCCCCACACCGCCTGCTCGAACAGCGGGTCTTCCTTGTATGCCTTGAAGAGTTCAGTCGCGTAGCGGGCCAGGCTGGGCCCGCGGGAGCCCGCCGAATCGCTCTCCCGGTAGGCGAGCCTGGCATCGCGCCACCAGCCGAAGTAGCCGTGGGTGTTGGGCGCCCTATAGTCGGTGCCCACCGGGTCGGTGCTGGTGCGCATCTCGTCGGCCGCCACCAGCAGCAGCCAGGGGTTGCCGCGGCCGGCGCCGGTGGCCAGAAGCAGCCGCGCGGCCTCCTCGGCCCGCGCCACCTCGCCCAGGTTGCGGTCCGCCCACAGCAGCATCAGCTCCTCGTTGGCCGAGAGATCGACCCCCCAGCCCGGGGCCAGCAGGGCCTGCAGGGTCGGCAGCAGGTTGCGGTCCAGGTATGCGGTCGCCAGCAGTTCGCGGGTCGCCGGCAGCGGGTCGCGCAGGTACGCGCTCTCCAGATCGGCCAGGCGCTGGTCGGCGCCGGGCGTGTCCGCGCGCAGGGAATCGGGCGGGCTGAGGGCGCCGGTGAGCTCGGCCTCGAGCCGGGCCAGCAGGGTGTCCGGGTTGGCGCTGAAGCCGTCCGGCGGGCCGGGCACGACCGCGGCCGCGGCCGGATCGCCGCCCTGGGCGCGGTGCCCTGCGGCCGCCATCTGCAGCAGGCGCTGCACCTCGCGGTTCTCGGGATCCAGCTGGCGAGCCCGTTCCAGATCGTGCACCGCGCCGGGGAACTCCTGCCGTTGCAGGCGCAGCAGGCCGCGGTTGTACCAGCCCGCCACGGCGAACCGGTCCAGCTGCAGCGCCCGGTCCATGGCACGGGCGGCTGTTTCGGGATGGCCGGCCCGGACGTGGGAGACCCCCAGCGAGCGCCAGGCCAGGGCGCTGGTGGTGTCGGCTGCGGCGGCCTCGGCCAGCACCGTCTCGGCGTCGGTCCAGCGCTCGTCGCGCATGGCGATCAGGCCCAGCAGCAGGCTGGTCGTGGCGTCGACCCGGCCGACCGCGCCGAACGCGGCCCGGGCCGTGTCCAGCTCGGCCCGGGCCAGCCCGTAGTCCTCGCCGGAGTAGAAGATGCGCCCGCGCCAGGCGTGGCAGAGGTCCGGCCGCACGTTCCGGCGCTGCAGGACGTCCAGCATCTGCAGCGCCCGCCCGCCCGCCTGCAGGCGGGCGGTCTGTCCGTAGGCCATGGCCATGCTGTTGAGCTGGGTGCCCACGTACACCAGCGGGCTGCCGGCGACGTAGTAGCGCAGCCCGAAGCCCAGGAAGACCGGCATCCGCGCATCGGGCAGGTCCAGCACCTGGGGCGCCACGTTGTGGCCGCTGACCGGATAGAAGTTCTGGTAGGGCCGGGTCACGTAGCCCACCGCGTAGTAGAGGCTGGCCTTGGGGTCGCCGTGCAGCTCGGCGATCAGGCCGGCGTCGCGCCAATAGCGCGGGGCAAACGGCAGCAGGCCCCGGTAGGCGTAGAGGTCGAGGTCGCCCAGCATCCAGTAGGCGTCATCGACCTGGCCCCGGACCAGCAGGGCCTGGGCCCGGATCCAGTTGTTGGCGAAGGCGGAGGTCTGCTGCTTGAAGCCGCGGTAGATGAAGTCGTAGCGCGGGTACTCCAGGGCGGGCATGCGCGCCGCGAGCTGCACGGCTTCGTCGTAGCGGCCGGCGTCGGCCAGCAGCAGACCCTTGATCAGCGTCAGCTCCGGATCGCCGCGGCGCAGGGCGAGGCCCTCGTCCGCCGCCACCAGGCCTTCGTCCCAGAGGGCCAGGTCGCGCAGGGCCCAGGCCCGGTCGCGGCAGATCCGCAGCTGCACGGCCGGGTCCACGGGGCGCCCGGCCGCGGCCTCGGCGCGTGCCGCCATCCGGGCGTTGTCCAGGTAGCGCCGGGCCGAAGCGAGGTCGCCCGCTTCGAGGGTCAGGCGCCCCAGCGCGCCCCAGGCCTCGGCGAAGGAGGGATCGACGCCGGTCGCCTCCTGCAGGTCGAAGATGGCGTTGGGCAGCCCGATGCCCAGGTGATCCATGGTCACCGGGTTTTCGCGGTAGAACCATTGGCGGAAGTGGGAGTCGAACTCCTCGCGCGCCTCCCGCTCGAAATCGCGCCAGGATGCGGCGATCATTTCGGCCTCGGCACGGGCGGCCGCCTGGTCGTCTGCCGGCAGCTGCCCATGCACGGCCAGCATGCCGGCGAAGCGGGTGGTGTCGTCCGCGGCGGCGGCGGCCGTCGGCTCCGGGTCGATCGCCGTGGCCACGGTGTAGGTGTTCCGGCTGGCACAGGCGGCAAGCAGAACAAGGCTTAAGATGCAGCCGCATCCGACAAGACGCATGGCGTGATCCCCCTCGGCGAACCAGGTTCGTCATCACGGCGCGGCGCGTCGAGCGATCGGGTCGCCGCACGGATGAGACTAGGGAATCAGCAATCCAGTGGCAAGCGCGTGTCTTGCCAGAACGGACGGGTTCTGCTATTGATCGGGGCTGAACCCGACGACGGTCCGCAGCCGGACCGTCGCTGTCGTCGCGGACCTGCAGGCCCAGGAAGGATCGCCATGAGCGCCGAAACCCCCGTCAAATCCACCGCCCAGCTGGACAGGATCTGGAAGCGCGGCAAGGATTTTCTCGGCACCGAGCTGCCCATCATGTGCGGGGCCATGACCTGGATCAGCGACCCCGACCTGGTGTCGCGCATGAGCAACCTGGGCGCCTTCGGCGTGCTCGCGGCCGGCAACATGCCGCCCGAACTCTTCGCCGACTACGTGCAGCAGACGCGGGCCAAGACCGCCCGGCCCTTCGCCGGCAACGTCATCACCATCGCGCCCAACTACCTCGAGCACCTGGACATCCTCTGCCAGCAGAAGGTCGGGCACATCGTGTTCGCCGGCTCGATCCCGCGCCAGACCGAGGTGGAGAAGGCCAAGGCCTCCGGCGCCAAGGTGATGTGCTTTGCCTCGACCGAGTCCATCGCCAAGCGCATGATCGATTACGGCGCCGACGGGCTGATCCTCGAGGGCAGCGAGGCCGGCGGCCACATCGGCCACGTCTCGACCGCCGTGCTATTGCAGGAGATCCTCTTCGAGTTCCCCCAGGTGCCGATCTTCGTCGCCGGCGGCATCGGCACCGGCAAGCTGATCGCCCACCTCTCGCTGATGGGCGCGGCCGGCGCCCAGATGGGCACGCGCTTCGTCATGGCCGAGGAGTGCAACGCCCATCCGGCGTTCAAGGAGGTGTTCATCCGCGCGCGGGCCCGCGAAGCCATCTCCACGCCCCAGTACAGCGTCAAGCTGCCGGTGGTCTCGGTGCGCGCCCTGAACAACCATGCCATGACCCACTTCGGCGAGCTGCAGCTGGAGCTGCTGCAACAGCTGAAGGCCGGCACCCTGAGCCGCCAGGAGGCCCAGTTCAAGGTGGAGGAGTACTGGGTCGGCTCCCTGCGCAAGGCCGCCGTCGACGGCGACGTGGAGCACGGCTCGCTGATGGCCGGCCAGTCGGTCGGCATGCTGCGCAAGGTCCAGCCCCTGCGCGAGATCCTCCAGGAGATCGTCGACGAGGCCGACCAGGCCATCGCCGAGGTGCGCACGCGGCTGGGCTGATCCGCCGCCGTGGCATCGCCCTTGCTCGTTACCCCCGCGGAGCGTTCCGGGCAGTCCCGGAACGGCAGATTGCACGCCTGACTCCCGGGGGAAAGCACCATGCATTGCAAGACAGTCGCGCGGCTGGCGGTCCTGGCCGTCCTGGTCGGACTCAACGCCCTGCCCCTGACGGCCGCGGCCACGGTCGTCACCTCCAAGGTCCAGGGCGAGTCGCTCCTGGCGGCGGATCCGACGGCGGCCCAGTCCTACATCGACTACGCTGATTTCCTCCTGGACGCGGGCAACGCCCCGGCAGCCGCCGAGGTCCTGGAGCGTGGCAAGGTCAAGGCCCACCTGACGGCCGACCTGCTGACCTCACTCGGCGCGGCCTACCAGAAGCAGAAGGCCTGGACCAAGGCCGAGGCGGCGACCCGCGAGGCCCTGGTCCTGGATCCGGCGCACACGCCGGCCCATGTCCAGCTGGGCGAGATCTACCTGGCCCTGGGCTGGCCCAAGTCGGGCCTGGACAGCTTCCGCACGGCGATCGCACTGGAGCCGTCCAACCTCCTGCCCCAGATGCGCCTGGTGGGCGGGCTCTGCGACAACGGCCAGCTGGCCGAGGCCGAGGAGACCTGCCTGCGCTTCATCGCCGCCGATCCCGAGCACGTCGAGCTTTGGCTGGCCCTGGGCGGCGTCTTCGAGAAGCAGGGCAAGCACCGCGAGGCTTTCACCACCTACGGCCAGGCCCTGACCCTGGATCCGGGTTCGGCCACGGCCTGGGCCCGCCAAGGCAAGCTGTTCTGCGAGTTCGGCCAGTTCGATCCGGCGGCCCATTCCTGCCGCCAGGCGTTGGCCCTGGAGCCGGAGAACCCCCTGGCCCACGCCTACCTGGGCATCGCGCTGAGCCGCCTGGGCCAGCGCGACGAGGCTCGGGCCCATGCGGAGATCGCCGAGGCGGCCGGCCTGAACATGACGGCCGTCTGGAAGGTGCTCGACCGCTAGGCGGGGCCGATCCCCGCACCGTCTTTCCGGGTCTGCTCCCGCGGGATCGGGTGTCACCGCCAGGCGACCGGACCAAGCCGACAAGCAACGAGGCCGCCTCCCCGGGGAGGCGGCCTCGTGCATGGGAAGCGGCAGCGGCTCAGCCCCGCAGCTTGCCCACCGCGTCGGTCAAGGGCGGCACGACCTCGAACAGGTCGCCCACGATGCCGTAGTCAGCCACCTTGAAGATGGGTGCGTTGGCGTCCTTGTTGATGGCCACGATGC
The DNA here is from genome assembly GCA_963848505.1 of Candidatus Krumholzibacteriia bacterium. Taxonomy (GTDB): domain Bacteria; phylum Krumholzibacteriota; class Krumholzibacteriia; order LZORAL124-64-63; family LZORAL124-64-63; genus JACZKN01. Next base: position 739,544 of record CAWKEB010000003.1, read on the forward strand.
ACTTGCTGCTGCTCATGCCCGCCAGGTGCTGAATGGCGCCCGAGATCCCGCAGGCGATGTACAGCTTGGGTGCGACGGTCTTGCCCGTCTGCCCCACCTGATGGCTGTAGTCCACCCAGCCGGCGTCGACGATGGCGCGGCTGGCGCCGGCCGCCGCGCCCAGGGTCTCGGCCAGCTTCTCGATCAGCGGATAGTTCTCCGGGCCCTTGATGCCGCGGCCGCCGGAGACCACGATCTCCGCCTCGGTCAGGGTGACCTTGCCGCCGGCGGAGGCCTCGACCGCCGTTACCCTGGCCTTGGAACCCACGCCGTCCAGGCCCGGCGCGAAGGTCGCCGCCGCGCCGGCCTTGGCGTTCTCCGCCATCACGAACGCGTTGGGTCGGATGCCCACGATCGCCAGCGGCGTGGTGAAGGTGACGTCGGCGTAGCACTTGCCCGCGAAGATGGGCCGCCGGATCTCCCAGCCGCCCGCGTGCTTCAGGCCCACCGCGTCGCTGATGCAGGCGCAGCCCAGCTTGGCCGCGGCCTTGGGCGCCAGGTCCTTGCCCAGGGCGGTGGAGCCGACCAGCACCAGGTCCGGCTTCTGCGCCGTGCAGAAGGCGGCCAGGGCGGTGCCCCACAGCTCGCTGTCGTAGACCTTGAAGGCCTCGCCGGTGGCGGCGAACACCCTGTCGGCGCCGTATTTTCCGGCCTCGGCGGTGGCTGTGGCGGCGTCCTCGCCCAGGAAGACGCCCCAGACCTCGCCGCCGGCCCCGTCGGCCAGGCGCCGGGCCTCGCTCATCATCTGCCAGGCGACCTTCTTCAGGACGCCCGCGCGCTGTTCGATGAAAACCGCAATGTTCGGCATGTCTCGACTCCCCGTTGGTCCGGAATGGTCCAGAAGGTTAAATGACCTTGGCTTCCTCGTTCAACAGGCGCGCCAGTTCCCGGGCGGCCGCGGCGGGATCCTCCGCCTCGACCAGCTTGCAGGCGCCGCGCGCCGGCGGCGGGGAGTACAGCTTCACGTTGACCAGATTGGCCGGCACCGCGATGCCCAGGCCGGCGCAGGTCACCGTCTCCATGGGCTTCATGCCGGCCTTCATGATGTTGGGCAGGCTCGGCAGACGCGGCTCGTTCAGGCCCTTCTGGCAGGTGAGGGCGCAAGGCAGGGAGGCCTCGACGATCTCCTTGCCGCCCTCGATCTCGCGCTCGGCCTTCAGCGTGTTTTCGCCCAGTTCCAGCTTGGTGATGGTCGAGACATGGGCCATGCCCAGGTGCTCGGCCACCAGGATGCCCACCTGGCCCGCGTCGCCGTCGATGGCCTTGATGCCGAAGAGCACCAGGTCGTAGGCGTCGCGCTTGAGGGCCGCGGCCAGCACGGTGGCGATGGCCGCGTTGTCCGCGTCGGCCAGGGCCGGGTCGTCGATGATGACCGCCTTGTCGCAGCCCACGGCCAGGCAGTCCTTCTTCAGCGTTTCCTTGACGGCCTGGGTCCCGACGGTGATGGCGGTGACCTCGACGCCCTCGCGGGACTCCTTGATACGGACGGCCTGCTCGACGGCGTAGGCGTCGTAGGGATTGAGGACGCGCGTGAAGCCGGAACGGTCCAGCTGCGGCGCGGGCGCGGGCAGGTTGATCCGGGTCTCGGAATCCGGCACCTGTTTGACGCAGACGGCGATCTTCATGGGTCCTCCCGGGGGCGGCGCGGGTGCGCACCGGTGGTGGGCAAGCTCAACTGCTGCTGCGCTGCAAAGATAGCGGGCGCTCCGGGGAGCGTCAATGTGCGGGCGCGGCGGCCGGGTTCGCGCTGGCGTTTCCGGCGGCCCGGGCCGATCATGGATCCGACGGCGCCGCACACCGTTGGCGCCGACTTCGCGACCGGAGGCCGCCATGGGACCGACCGCCGATCCTGCCGACCTGCTGCGCGCCGTGCTGGCGCCCCGGGACGTGCTGTCGGACGCGGCCGCCCGCGCGGTGTACGCCCGCGACGCTTCTCACCTCAGTCTGGGCCGCCCGTCGGCGGTGGCCCTGCCCCGCAATGCGGCCGAGGCCGCCGCGGTGGTGGCGGCCTGCGCGACCGCGGGCCTGCCGCTGGTCTGCCGCGGCGCGGGCACCGGGTTGAGCGGTGGCGCGGTGCCCGGCGAAGGCGAGGTCGTGCTCTCACTGGTCCGGCTGGCCGACCTGGGCGCCATCGACGCGACCGCGGCGAGGGTCCAGGTCGGGGCCGGCACCCTCAACGCCAACGTCAGCCGCCACGCTGCCGCCCTGGGTCTGCATTTCGCGCCCGACCCCTCGAGCCAGATCGCCTCGACCATCGGCGGCAACGTCGCCGAGAACGCCGGCGGCCCCCACTGCCTGCGCCACGGCGTCACCCTGCAGCACCTGCGCCGGCTCGACTGGATCGACGCCGCCGGCCGGGCCTGGACCACCGGCAACGGCGCGCCCGCGCCCCGCGGCCTCGACCTGGTCGGCCTGCTCTGCGGCAGCGAGGGCACCCTGGGCGTGGTGACGGCCGCCGAACTGGGCCTGGTCCCGCTGCCGGCGGCCGAGGCCACGCTACTGGCCGAATTCCCGCGCCTGGCCGACGCCACCGGTGCGGTGGTGCGCCTGCTGGCGGCCGGCCTGCTGCCGGTGGCGGTGGAGATGGTGGACCGGGCCATGCTGCGGGCGGTCGAGGCAGCCTTCTCGTTCGGCTTCCCCACCGACGTCGACGCGGTGATGATCGCCGAGTTCGCCGGCAGCGCGCCCGCCGTGGCCGAGGACGGTGAGCGCGCCCGCGGACTGCTGCTGGCCGCCGGCGCCCGCCAGGTGCGCCTCGCCGCCGACGCCGCCGAACGGGCCCGCCTCTGGACCTGCCGCAAGAAGGCCTTCGGTGCGGTGGGTCGCCTGGCGCCGAGCTACGTGACCATGGACGTGGTGGTCCCATTGGGCAGCCTGCCCAGGCTGGTGCAGGACATCGACACCATCAAGGCCGAGCACGGCGTGGAGGTGGCCACGGCCTTCCACGCCGGTGACGGCAACCTGCATCCCGGCGTGCATTACGACGACCGCGATCCGGACCTGACGCGGCGGGCCCACGCCGCCGCCGACGCCATCATCCGCCGTGCCCTGGAGTTGGGGGGCAGCATCAGCGGTGAACACGGCATCGGCTTGGAGAAGCTGCACGCCCTGCCCTGGCAGCTGGACGCCGAGGCGGCGCGGCTGATGCATGGCATCAAGGCGGCGTTCGATCCGGCGGGCCGGCTCAATCCGGGCAAGGCCCTGCCGCCGGCCGGCGGGTCCTGGGCGGCGCCGCCCGCCGTGCCGACGGCGGTTCGCTTCCGCTGGGACGACCTGATCGTCACCCTACCCGCGGACGCCGACCTGGGCGAGGTGCAGGCTGCGGCCCTGGCCCGCGGCTTCTGGATCCCCCTGGGCGGCCTGCGCCGCGGCACCGCCGCCGGCCCCGGCCTGGGCACCTTGCCGGACCTGGCCACGGCGGTGGCGGTGGCCCGGATCGCGCCGACGCTGGTCGGCGGCCTGCCCCTGCGCGACCTGCTGCTGGAAGTCTGGGCCGAGGACGGCCGGGGGCGCGGCTTCCATGCGGGCGCCCCGGTCTTCAAGAACGTCGCCGGCTACGGCCTGCAGCATCTGCTGGTGGGCTCGGGAGGCGTGCTGGCCCGGCTGCAGGCGGCAACTTTGAAGCTGGGACCGGCTCCGGAGCGCCTGGCCTGGCGGTTGCTGCGCGGACCGGTGACCGAGGCCTGGCCGAGGGTGCGCCGGGCGTTGGCAGCTCGCGAACCTGGTCCCGGCGCACCGGTCGCCGTCAGTGATCAAGCCGCGGGCACGCTGCTGATCCTCGCCGCCGGTCGGGCCCGTCCCTGGGACCTGCACGGCTGGCTGGCCGACCTGGAGCGCACCGCGGGCGAGGCCGGCCTGACGGTGGCCGAGCGCGGGGAGCTGGCCTTCGCGGACGCTGCCCTGCTGCCGCCGGAGTTGCTGCCGGCCTGGGCCGCGGCGAATCCGGACTGGACGGTGCTGACGGCCGCCGACGGCGGACCTTGCCCCGATCCCCACCCGGCGCCGCGCTGGATCCGGCAGACCTCGCCCGCCCTGCTCTGGACACCCGACGCCGTATCCGCTGCCGCGCTGGACATCGATCGCGTCTGGCGGGACGGAGAACCGACATCGCTGCCGGCCCCGCCGGAGGGAGTGCCGCGTCCGTTGCTGGCCACCCTCAAGGACCTCTTCGATCCCGACCGCAACCTGCCATCGGTGGCCTGGCTGGACGCTGCCGGAGACCAGCCATGAGCAGCCGCCCCGGGATGGACAAGGACCTGGATCAGCTGCTGCGCCGCTGCGTGCAGTGCGGTCTGTGCCTGCCCCACTGCGCCACCTGGCTGGCCACCGGCAGCGAGGTGCAATCGCCGCGGGGGCGCCTCGTGCTGTTGGGCGAGGCTCTGGCCGGTCACCAGCCCGACGACAGCTTCGCCGAGGCCTTCGGCCTGTGCATCGGTTGCCGGGCCTGTGAGAGCGCCTGTCCCAGCGGCGTGCCCTACGACCTGCTGGAGCGGGGGCGGGACCTGGTCGGCCCGCCGCGCGGTTCGGCGCCCGCCCTGCCGCCAATCCTGCTGCGCCAACTGGACCGCACCGGCAGCCTGAGGATCCTGCGCGGGTTGACCGACGCGGCCCGGGCGACTCTGGCGCTCGTCCTGGGCCGCAGCTGGCGCCGGCGGCTGGATCGGTTGCCGGCGGCCCGCCTGCTGGGCACGGTGCCGCGGGCCCCCCGTCACGACGCGGCCCTGATCGCGGAGCTGGACCGCCTCAGCGGTCTGTCCGGTCCCTGGCACCGGCCGACGCCGACGGCGGCTGCGGAACGCCCGCTGCAGTTCTTCACCGGCTGCGCCAACGGCGGCCTGCTGCCGGACACCTCGCGCCGGGTGCTGGACCTTTGCCGCGCCGCAGGCTTCGCGGTCACCGTACCGGCGGGGCAGGATTGCTGCGGCGCCCTGGCCGCCCACGACCATCGCCCCGGCCGCGCCGCGCAGTTGGCCCGTCGCAACCGGCAGGCCTTCGCCGTGTCGACGCCGATCCTGGCCGAGGCCGCCGGCTGCGCCCTGGAGCTGGCGGGCTACGGAGAGGACTGGCCGGAGCGCGTGACCGACCTGTCCCAGCTGCTGCAGACAGCTCCGCTGCCGCCGCTGGCGGTGCTGGACCTGAAGGTCGCCATCCACGATCCCTGCCACGCGCGCCACGGCCGCGGCATCGCCGCCGAACCGCGCGCGCTGCTGCGCCGCATCCCGGGCGTCACGCTGGTCGAGGCGGAGGAGGCGGAGGTCTGCTGCGGCAGCGGCGGGGCCTGGGGCCTGCAGCACCCGGATCTGTCGCAGGATCTGGGCCGACGCAAGGCCCGCCTGCTGGCGGACTCGGGCGCCGACCTGGTGGTCACGGCCAACCCCGGCTGCCTCGGCCAGATCGCCGACGGTTTGGCCTGCGAGGCGCCGCAGCTGCCGATCCTGCCCCTGAGTGATCTCTTGTGGTACGCAGCGGCCCGGGGCGCGGCGACTCCGGGGCGCTAGAGCTTCAGCGAACCGGTGCGGAACACCAGGTCCCACAGGGGATTCGAGACCCCGAAGAGGGCGTCCGGGTCGCGATGGTGGTGGGCCGCATGGTAGCGGTGCAGGAAGCGGAACCAGGGATCGCGGATCTTCCCATGGTGGCTGACGTAGTGGGACATATCGTACAGCAGGTACCCGGTCAGCAGGCCGGCCATCACTGCGCAGGCCAGGCCCGACGGCAGCAGCAGATCACACAGCGCGTACAGCACCGCGGCGATGCCGAAGCCCGCCAGGGGCGGAAACACCAGGCGCGTCCCGTCGAAGGGATCGAAGTGGTGGACGCCGTGGGCCAGGAAGTGGACCTTGATGCCCAACGGACCCCTGGGCGCGGTGTGGAAGAAGAACCGGTGCATCACGTACTCCACCAGGGTCCACAGCAGCAGGCCGCCGAACCACACGCCGGCCAGGGGGACCCAACCCAGCCCGCAGGCCAGGCGTGCCGTCGCCATCAGCGCCAGGACCACCGGCACCCACACCGCCAGCACCAGCCGCCAGGAGATGTGGGTCATCGTCTCCAGCCAGTCCCGCGCGAAGATGCGCACCGAACCGGGCCAGCGCCCGGTGTCCACCTGCCGCAGCTCCTTGAGGGTGGACTTGCGCACCGGCTCGTGCACCCAGGTGAAGTAGCGGTCGCCGAGCGCCGCCACCTGACCGAACAACGGCCGGCGCAGGTCGATGCCGTAGGCGTCGATGAATCCGCTCTCGCCCTTGCTGCGCTGCATCGGTTCTCCTTCCCGGGCCGCAACCTCGCGGCATCAGGGGCGACCATTGTCGTGGTCTGGCCGACCGGTGTCAAGGAACCCACCCCCATCCCTATCCGACCTGTTGATATAATAATTCGGATTTAAGGATAAAGGCCTTGCGGAGCTCCCAGAACGTCGTTAGACTTGTCGCCTGATCCTGGAAGGAGGGTGCCTTGTCCCCGGCGACCGATCCTGCGGCCTTGTTCCACTCGTTGAGCGATCCGGTGCGCCTGCGCCTGCTGCGCCTGCTGCGCCGCGAGGAGCTGAACGTGCAGGAACTGGTGGGCATCACGGGCCTGCCCCAGTCGCGGGTGTCGCGGCACCTGGCACTGCTGCGCGAGCAGGGCTGGCTGGAGCAGCGGCGCGAGGGCACCTTCAGCTGGTACCGGACGGTGCCGCCCCGCGCCTTCGCCGCCGGCGAGGCGCTGCACGCCCAGCTGCTGGCGGCCGCCGAGAGCGTGGCCGGCGCGAGGGAGGACGACGCGGCCCTGGCCGGCGCGCTGGCGTCCCGCCGCCGCCGCAGCGGCGACTTCTTTGCCGGCCTGGCCGAGCGCTGGGACGGCATCCGCCGCGAGTACGAGCACCCGGACATCGCCCTGGGCGCGGTGGCGGCCCTGGTCGATGCGCGCCTGCGCATCCTGGACATCGGCACCGGCACCGGCGCCATGTTGCCGGGCTTCGGGGCTTCGGCCCCGCTGGTGGTGGCCCTGGACCACAGCCGGGCCATGCTGGCCCGCGCCGCGGCGCTCTGCCGCAGCGAAGGGCTGCAGACGGTGGCCCTGTGCAACGGCGGACTCGAAGCGCTGCCCTTTGCCGACGACAGCTTCGACGCCTGCCACTGCGGCATGGTCCTGCACCACGTGGAGGATCCGGCCGGCGCGGTGGCGGAGATGGCGCGGGTGGTGGTCCCCGGCGGCCGGGTGATGGTCACCGCCTTCGCCGCCCACGACGAGCAGTGGATGCGCGAGGAGCTGGCCCACCGCTGGCTGGGCTTCACGCGCGCGACCATCGAGGAATTCTGGGCCGCCGCGGGCCTGGTGCCCGGGCGTTGGCTGACCCGCAGCCGCCGGCCCGGCGGTGCCGGCCTGCAGCGGCCGCCCGCGGGCGGGCGGGCGCCCCGCTGGCCCGACGTCTTCCTGGCCACGGCGACCAGGCCGAGGCCCCGAACCTGATCCGATCGAGAGCAGACCGATACCCCGGACAAGGAGAGACCGACGATGAAAGTGACCTACAGCACCGGCGCCGACTTCAAGGTGCGCGACCTGGAGATGGCCGTGCAGGGGCGCATGAAGATCGACTGGGCCGAGAGCCGCATGCCGGTGATGATGGCCCTGCGCCAGGAGCATGCCGCCAAGCAGAGCCTCAAGGGCATGCGCATCGCCGGCTGCCTGCACGTGACCAAGGAGACCGCGGTCCTGATCGAGACCCTCAAGGCCGCCGGCGCCGAGATCAGCTGGTCCGGCTGCAATCCCCTCTCGCACCCAGGACGACGGTGGCCGCGGCCCTGGCCGCCGCCGGCATCTCGATCTACGCCTGGCACGGCATGAACACCGAGGAATTCTACTGGTGCATCGACAAGACCCTCGAGTTCAAGCCGACGCTGACCCTCGATGACGGCGCCGACCTGATCTTCTCGGTCCACAACCGCCACCCGGAGCTGGCCAAGTCGATCATCGGCGGCACCGAGGAGACCACCACCGGCGTGCACCGCCTGCGGGCCATGGCCGCCGACGGCGCGCTGAAGTACCCGGTGATCGCCGTCAACGACGCCGAGACCAAGTGGGACTTCGACAACGTCTACGGCACCGGCCAGTCCAGCCTCGACGGCATCCTGCGCGCCACCAGCGTGCTGCTGGCGGGCAAGAACTTCGTGGTCGCCGGCTACGGCCACTGCGGCGCGGGCTGCGCCATGCGCGCCGCCGGCATGGGCGCCAACGTCATCGCCACCGAGGTCAAGGCCACCGCCGCGCTGAAGGCCCTGCTCAACGGTCACAGCGTGCTGAAGATGGACGACGCGGCGCGGGTCGGCGACATCTTCATCACCGCCACCGGCATGAAGGACGTCATCGTGGGCCGCCACTTCGAGGTCATGAAGGACGGCGCCATCGTCTGCAACACCGGGCCACTACGACTGCGAGATCAATCTCGACGATCTGGAGGCCATGGCCAGCTCGAAGCGGACCATCCGCGACGAACTGCGAGGAGTACACCATGGCCGACGGCCGGCGCATCTACGTGCTGGCGCAGGGCCGGCTGGTGAACCTGGCCGCGGCCGAGGGGCATCCCAGCGAGGTCATGGACATGAGCTTCGCCAACCAGTTCCTCTCCATGGTGCGGCTGGCGCAGGAGGGCAAGCGACCTCGAAGCCGGCGGTGCACGACATCCCCGAGGCCCAGGACCAGCATATCGCCGGCATCAAGCTGGCGACCATGGACGCGGGCCTGGACGTGCTGACCCCGGAGCAGATCACCTACCTGAACGACTACGCCGCCGGCACCTAGGCGCGGGCCGGTCGGGACAAAACGAACGGCCGGTGCCTGCGGGCACCGGCCGTTCCGTTTGCGGGTCCAGCGCGACCGGGTCTACCAGAAGCCCCAGGTCAGGCCCAGGGAGAGGGTCCAGGCGTGGGTGTTGGACCAGGTGTTGTCGGGGTCGGGCCACTTGTCCGTGTCCTCGGTGGAGAAGTAGCGCCAGGCCCATTCGAACTCGAGGGCGAAGTCGGGGGACATCTGGTACTCGGTGCCGAGGCCGAAGAGCACGCCCAGGTCGTCACCCTCGAGGGCGTAGCGGTCCATCACGATGACGTCGGAGCCGCGGCCCGACACGGTCTGCTCCCAGCTGACGCTGCCGAAGGCGGCCGTCACGTAGGGATTGAAGCGGCTGTTGGGCATCATCACGTCGCCCAGGAAGCCGGTCATGCCGATCTCCCAGCCGTCGAGGCGCAGATAGGAATCGCTGCTGAAGCCGATGTCCTCGTAGCGGGCGATCTTCTCGGGGGCGTCGGTGGCGGACTGGCCGCCCCGGTAAAAGCGCGCGAACAGGCAGAACTCGTCCGCGGCGAACCACTTCAGTCCCAGGTCGGCGCTGCCGCTGGCGGCGGTCATGTCGTTGAGGTTGTAGTTCTCGTCCTTGACCATGTGCAGGGACGGCCACCAGCTGAGCCGGCCGGTCAGGGCCACCTTGTGGGCGTGGCGCACGCGCGCCGGTTCGGCGGGTGCGGCGTCGGCCAGGGCCTTGTGGCCGCCGCCGTCGGGCACGCGCTCGAACTTGACGAAGCGGCTGTTTCCGCGCAGGGAGAAGGTGCCGGTGACGCGGTCGTGGGCTGCCACGTAGCTGCCGGAGAAGTTGGCGGGGAAGGGCACGTTTTCCGGACGGAAGGTGAAGCTGATGCGCGTTGCCGTGACGGTCAGGTCCTGCAGCGGAAGTTCGCCGATGTTGGGATCGCTGAGGGTCCCTTTCCAGCCGGCACCCATGCCGTCGAGCACCAGCTTGACCTCGAACTCCTGCCCGTCGGCGGCCTTCATCCTGCCGACCCAGGTGCCCTCGGGGCCGGTGTAGGCGGCGGCGATCACCGGCAGCAGCGCGACGACCGCGGCGGCCAGACAGACAGACCGGACCCTGGGAGGGATTCCCTGCGCCATTGGCATTCTCCTCATGAAAAACTCCCGACACGCGCTCTGGGGTTGGTGTGGAGAATATACAGGCTGGGTTTGGGCTTGTCCAATCTCCGTTGCCCGCAGCGGGTTTGCCCCGGCACGGGCCCGACCGCCCCGGCGCCAAACATGGCCCTTGCTTTCGGTGGTGGTCTGTCGGTATACTGATGCGCGGTCACGATTCGCTGCGATGCGAACGGGACCGACTATTCGATGCGGGTTCCCGCGGCGACTTGGCTAGTTGTCCACGGGGAATTCGAAGTCGATCCAAGGGCCCCAGGGGAACGAGTCGCACTCTGGAAGCTCGAGGATCGCTTCGCCCGCATCGATAATTTTTTACCTGGCAACGGCTTGGAAGCCTGACCGGGAGTGTTTCATGAAGCCCGCTGCGTCCACTCCGCCGTCCGTCGGATTCCTGCACGCGCTGCCCAAGACCGACCTGCACGTCCACCTGGACGGCTCCCTGCGCCCGGAGACGGTCCTGGAGCTGTCGCGCGGCGTGGAGACGGGCTACGAGTTCCGGACCGAGGACGACGTGCTGGCGGTCTGCAGGGTGCCGGACGACTGCCAGAGCCTGGTCGACTACCTGCGGGTCTTCGACATCACGCTGAAGCTGATGCAGGACGCCGCCAGCCTGCGCCGCATCGCCTTCGAGCTGGCCGAGGACGCGCACCGCGAAAACGTGCGCTACATGGAAGTGCGCTACTCGCCGCTGCTGCACCGGGAGCAGGGTCTGAACTACGACGAGGTCGTGGCCGCGGTGCAGCAGGGGTTGGACCGGGCCCGCCGCCGCTACGGCATCCGCACCGGGCAGATCATCTGCGGCATCCGCCATATCCCCGGTCCGTCCAGCCTTGAGCTGGCCGACCTGGCGGTGCGTTGGAAAGGCCGCGGCGTGGTGGCCTTCGACCTCGCGGGCGCCGAACGCGACTTTCCGGCCAAGGACCACCTGGAGGCCTTCCAGCGGGTGCTCGACGCCAACGTCAACGTCACCGTGCACGCGGGCGAGGCCTTCGGCGCGCCCTCGATCCACCAGGCCGTGCACTACTGCCGCGCCCACCGCATCGGCCACGGCACTCACCTGGCCGAGGACCCGGACCTGATGGCCTGGGTCAACAACCGCCGCATCGCCGTGGAGGTCTGCCTGGCCAGCAACCTGCAGACCAAGGCCATCCCCGACTTCGCCAGCCACCCCATCCGTCGCTTCATGGAGGACGGGCTGCGGGTGACCCTCAACACCGACAACCGGCTGGTCTCCGGCACCACCGTGACCAACGAGTACCGGCTGGCGGTGCAGCACTACGGGCTGAACGAGGACGAGGTGCTCGGGCTGGTGATGAACGGGTTCAAGGCGGCCTTCCTGCCCCTGCGCGAGAAGGTGCAGCTGATCGACCAGGTGCTCGGGGAGTTCGCCGCCCTCGGCGCCTCGTTCTCCGGCGAGATCTCCCGGCGCCGCCGCATCCACGTCTGAGCCGGCCTCAGGCGAAGTGCGCCACCACCACCGCCGCATCCACCAGTGCCCACAACCCCAGCGCCCGGTACATGCCCTGCTCGTGGCCGGCGTCGGTCAGCTGCGGCGCCCGTCCCAGCCACCAGGTCAGGTGTGCCAGCCACAGCCCGCAGGCACCGCCCACCAGCAGCAGTCCCGGCCCGCCGCCGGGCCCGGCGCGCAGCAGCGCCGTCGTTGCCAGGACGCCCAGCAGGAGGGCCAGGCCCAGGGCGGGGCGCACGCCCAGGGCCGTGGCCAGGGTGCGGTCGCCGCGGGCGCGGTCGGCGGCCGCCTGGTAGATCTGGGTCAACGGATACAGCGAGCCGAAGAGGGCGGCGAACCCCGCCACCAGCCAGGGGTCGCCGGCGGCCGCGGCTGCGCCGGAGGCCGCCCGTCCCGCCAGCAGTCCGGCGATGGTGGTGCCGGCTCCGTACCCGACCATGTTGACCGCCAGGTCCAGGCCAGGCTTCGCTTTCCAGTGGGGCTGGGGGTGGGAGTAGAGCACCGAGAGGGCGACGCAGGCGGCCGTCACCTGGCCGAAGCGAGGCCCCACGAGGGCGCCGCCCAGCACCGCGCCGCAGCTCATCACCACCAATGCGCCGGTGGCCAGCCCCCGCGGCGGCTCCGGCGGGGTCCGCAGGTAGGCCACCGGTCCCGTGTCCCGGTCCCAGGCGCTGTTGTAGGCCAGGGTGCCGCCGTTGAGCAGCACCACCCAGGCCAGCCAGGCCGCCGCGACCGTGCCCAGGGCCGGGCCCGTCAGCAGTGCGGCCAGGTGCGGTCCGTCGGGCTGGGACAGCAGCACACCCACCAGCAGCTGGGCGCTGAGGATGGGCCATTGCCGCGGTCGGGTCAGGGCCAGGGCCCGGCGCCAGGGGCGAGTGCGGTTCATGAACCGGCAGCCGCGCAGCCCACCGCCGGGGCCGCCGCCGGACGCGGCGCCGCCACCGCCGCCAGCTGCTCCTCGAACCAGGCCAGGTCGATGCCGGCGTTGACGCACATGCGTTCCATGCCGGTCAGGGGCGTCAGCAGGGCCGGGTACTCGGGCACGCTGCGCAGGGCCTTGATCAGGCGGTCGTGGCAGGCGGTGGCGATGATCAGGTCAGGCTGTTCCTGGCGGGCCATGGCGAAGGCGATGTGGCTGCGGAAGGCCACCAGGGCGCGCACCCCGTGCCGTTCGCAGATGCGGGCGATGCCCCCGAGCTGGCAGTCGCTGCAGTCGCGGCAGAGGGCCAGGTCCGCCTTCACATCGGCGCAGCAGCCGCTCTGCTTCACGCAGCGGGGCAGGATCAGCAGGATGGTCGCCGGCGGGGCGTCGCGCAGGTGGCGGCGGACCCGGCGGTTCTGCGCCCGCACCAACCGCTCGACCAGGCCCTGCTCCCAGCGCGGCACCGGGCGCAGCACCCGGCGGGCCGCGGCTACCAGCGTCACGTAGGTGCGGGACTGCCAGGGGGATCGGTAGGTCATCCTCGTCCTTCGCGCAGCCAGCGCCGTCTGAGCTCGAAGGCCAGCAGGCCGAAGCTGACCGCCACGTTGAGCGAGTCCTTGGCGCCGGCCATGGGGATCTCCACCACCTTGTCGGCCAGGGCCAGCACCCCGGGTCCGACCCCGTCCACCTCGTGGCCCACCACGAAGCACAGGGGGAATGCGTAGTCGTCTTCCAGCCAGTCCACCGCGCGGTCGGTCTGCTCCAGGGCCACGACCTGCAGGCCGGCCGCCTGCACGTGGCGCACGGCCGCCACCGGGTCGCGCCAGTAGTCCCAGGGCACGCTGCGGGTGGCCCCCAGGGCCGTCTTCTCCAGGTCGGGCCGCGGCGGCGTGGCCGTCATGCCGGCAAGATACAACCCGCCGAGGCCGGCCGCATCGGCGGTGCGGAACATCGAGCCCACGTTCCAGGCGCTGCGCACGTTGTCCAGCAGGCCGAAGACCGGCAGGAGGCCTGCAGCGGGATTGGGCAACAGCGGCGGCATGTTCCTCCCTCGGTCGGTGGGGCCGGTCGGCGCGGTGCGGGCCCGGCGTTGGCCCGGCAGAGGCCCGGCAGAGGTCCGGATGGCCATTGTGGCCCGCCATCGGGGCTTTGGCAACTCGCTTCGCAGCCAAAACTTGGGGTAAACCGGGCCTCCGCCCTGACGATAACCTGCGGGTAGATAGTCGTCACCTGCAGCCAAGGATGCCGCTCCGTCCATGAAGCGCCAAACCGTCAGTCTGTGCCTGATCGCCCGCGACGAGGAAGCCCGCATCGGCACCGCCCTGAAGTCCGTGCTCGCGCTGGTCGACGAGGTCGTCGTCGTCGACACCGGTTCGGCCGACAACACCCGCATCATCGCCGAAGGCTATGGCTCCCGCGTGGTCGACGTGCCCTGGCAGGACGATTTCGCCGCCGCCCGCAACGCCGCCCTGAACGAGGCCACCAGCGACTGGGTGCTGGTGCTGGACGCGGACGAGTACCTGCAGCCGGTGCGCCCGGTCGAATTCCAGCGCCTGCTGCACGATCCCACCGCCGCCGGCTACCGCCTGCGCATCGTCAGCCCCCGCGAGGAGGCCGGCCCCGAGGGCCGCAGCCAGGTCCGTCTCTTCCGCAACTCGCCGCAGGTGCGCTACGAGTTCCCCATCCACGAGCAGGTGGCGCCGGCGCTGGAGGCCTGGGCCCAGGGCCAGGGCCTGCATCTCTTCGACGCCCTGCTGGCGGTGGTGCACGAGGGCAACGAGGCCGACCGGCGCACGCGCAGCCGCGAACGCGCCCTGCGCATCCTGCGCAAGGCCGTCGGCACGCACCCCGGCGAGGCCTACTTTCCCTACCGCCTGGGCTGCGAGAGCCTGGTCCGTCTCGACGACGAGGTGCTGCCGGTGGCGGGTCTGGGCGAGGCCCTGGCCCACCTGGACACGGCCTGGACGCGGCTGGCCCGGCGGCCGGCCGCCGACCTGCGCCACCTGACCTGGGCGCCCGACCTGGGCGTGCGCATCGCCTCGGGCCTGCTGGCCCAGGTCCGCTGCGCCGACGCCCTGCGCGTGGTCGCGCGCACCCGCGAAATCTTCCCCGACCACCCGGCGGTGCTGCTGCAGTCCGCCGCGGTCGAGACCCGCGACCTGCAGGAGCGGCACGGATCGCTGCCGACGCAGGAGGTGCGCCGCCGCCTGGAGTCCGCGCGGGCGGACCTGCTGCGCCTGCGTGCGGGCGGGGCCGCGGCCTCGGTCGCGGGCGTGGACAGACGGGTCCGCGACCTGTATCCTCTGCGCTACCTCGGAGAACTGGCCCTGCTCGAGGGCAAGGTCAGCGAGGCCGTGTCCCACTTCGAGCAGGCCCTGGAACTGGATCCCGCCTATTCCTGCGCCTGGCTCGGCATGGCCGAGTGTTCGCGCTTCGCGGGGGATCGCAAGCGCGCCATGAAGCTGTACCTGCGCACGGTCACCGAGAGCGAGTGGAATCACCGGGCCTGGTTCCGGGGTTGCGACCTGATGGTCGAGATGGGCTTCCACGACAACGCAGCCAGCTGGCGGCGCAGCGTGGTCGACCGCTTCCCCGAGCACCCGCAGGCCAGGGCCGAGAGGGCTGCCGATCTCGTCGCCGACCGCGGCGCGCCGCTCCCTGTCGGTTCCTGACGGGTCCGGCCCCGGACACCGATCCCGAACCGCCAGGAGCAGTCCACATGACCGGTCCCTCCGGACCCGAAGCCGCCCCCGCCGCCGGCCGGGCGCCGGCTCCCAGCCGCCGCGTCTTCACCAACCGCAACCTGCGCATGACCTCGATCACGGCCATGGGCTTCGACATGGACCACACCCTGGCGGTCTACAACACCGACAACTTCAACCGGCTCTGCTTCGAGCTGGCCATCGACCGCCTGGTGCGCGACAAGGGCTATCCCGAGGCCGTGCGCAGCGTGCGCTGGGATCCGGCCGCGGCCGTCCGCGGCCTGCTGGTGGACAAGCGCCTGGGCAACCTGCTGAAGGTCGACGCCCACGGCCACATCACCCGGGTGCGCCACGGCTTCCGCTTCCTGGAGAAGGACGAGCGGCGCCACCTCTACCCGCGGGGCCGCATCCGCATCGGCAGCGGGCGCTACCGCATCTTCGACACGCTCTTCGACCTGCCCGAGGGTTCGCTTTACGCGGCGATCATCGACGTGGCGGAGCAGGGCTCGCTGGAGCTGGGCCGTTCGCGCCACGCGCTCTTCGACGACATCCGCGAGACGGTCGACACCCTGCACGCCGACGGCTCCCTCAAGACGCGCATCGTCGCCGACCTGGGCCGCTACTTCCTGCGCGATCCGGACCTGGTGCCCACCCTGCAGAGCCAGCGCCAGGCGGGCACGAAGCTCTTCCTGCTGACGAATTCGGAGGTCGACTACACGGCCGCGGTCATGGACCACCTGGTGGGCGGTCCGCGCGGCTCGTGGGAGGACCTGTTCGACCTGGTGGTCTGCTTTGCCCGCAAGCCCGGCTTCTTCGTGGCGCGGGGGCCCGGTCGGCCCGTGATCGCGGGCGAGAACCTGCTGATGCCCAACCGCCGCGGCTGCTGCTTCAGCGGCGGCGACGCCTTCTTCCTGGAGCGCCAGCTGGGCTGCCGCGGCGACGAGATCCTCTACTGGGGCGACCACACCTACGGCGACATCCTGCGCAGCAAGAAGTCCGTCGGCTGGCGCACCGCGATGATCGTGCCGGAGGTGGAGGAGGAGATCGAGGCCCTGACGCCGCTGGCGAGCCGCCGCCGCGAGCTGTCCGCGATCGAGGAGCTGCTGGAGGAACTGGTGCTGGAGCAGGACCATCTGGCCGCCTCCGCCGGCGACGGCGACGGCCGGCGTGCGGACCTGGACCGTCGCATCGGCGAGGCCCTGGGCCAGCGCGCGCGTCTGCAGCGCCAGCTGCGTGCCGTGCTCAATCCCCACTGGGAATCGCTGTTCCGCGAGGGTCGTGCCGCCAGCCGCTTCGGCCGCCAGATCATGGAATTCTCTTGTATCTACACGTCGCGGGTCAGTAACCTTTCCCGCTACCCTACCGACAAGTTCTTTGCGCGGCCGGTGGAGGTGCTGCCCCACGAGCGGTGGGGCCTGCCCGAGCGCTGACCGCGGCAGCCAAGGAGACGATGCATGCTCGGATCGAAGACCGTCCTCGTCGTGGGCACCGGCACCATCGGTGAGCCGCTGATCGGCCTGCTTTGCCATTTCAAGGCCCAGCTGGGCATCGACGAGGTGCTGTTCCACAAGCGCACGCCGCTGCTGACGGACCGCTCCAAGGTGCAGAACCTGCTGCGCCGCGGCGCCCGCCTGGTCACCGACAGCGACCGCGTCGACGCCTTCGAGAAGATGGGGCTGAAGATCAACCACGTCACCGAGGAGGCCCTCGAGGCCGCCCGGGTCGTGGTGGACTGCACGCCCTCGGGCAACGAGATGAAGGCCAAGTGGTACCAGCAGTACGAGAAGGATACCGACCTGTTCATCGCCCAGGGCAGCGAGTTCGGCTTCGGCATGCAGTACGCGCGCGGCATCAACGACGAGGTCCTGACCCGCTTCGAGGACAAGTACCTGCAGATCGTCAGCTGCAACACCCACAACCTCTCGGTGCTGATCAAGATCCTCGGTCTGGGCGACGAGGGTCCGGCCAACCTGGTCGAGGGCCGCTTCGTCTGCATGCGCCGCTCCAACGACATCAGCCAGGACGCCGGCTTCATGCCCAGTCCCCAGGTCGGCGGCCATCGGGACGACCGCTTCGGCACGCACCATGCCCGCGACGCCTGGCACCTCTTCCGGACCAAGGGCCAGGACTACGACCTGAACCTGTTCAGTTCGGCCCTGAAGCTCAACAACCAGCTGATGCACGTGATCCACTACCACCTGAAGGTGCGCAAGCCGGTCACCCGCGACGAGCTGTTGCAGCGCCTGGTGCTCGACGACCGCATCGCCATCACCTACAAGACGACGGCCAACAGCATCTTCTCGTTCGGGCGGGACCACGGTTTCTGCGGGCGCATCCTCAACCAGTCGGTGGTGCCGGTCGACGGCATGCATGTGGGCGCGGACGGCACGCGAGATCACCGGCTACTGCTTCACGCCCCAGGACGGCAACAGCCTGCTCAGCTCGGTGGCGGCGACGGTTTGGGGGCTGTATCCGGAGACCTACGAGAAGATCGTGCAGTGCCTGCGGCCCTACTTCTTCCAGGAAGTCTGAGCCTGCCGCCCACGTTCTAGGGCTTCGCCTCGCGGGCGGCCACCGACAGTTCGAGCTGGGCGGCGGTCGTGCGCGCCGGGAAGTCCGCATCGGCGTTGGCGACGCTCCAGGTCAGCTGGTCGACGGCGCGGCGGGCGTCGGCGATCCGGCCCAGGTCCAGATAGCACTGCGCGGCCAGCACCAGCACGTTGATGGCCCGGGGATTGGCCGCCAGGATCGGCTCGATCGCGGCCAGGGCCTCGGCCGGCCGGCCACTGGCCTGCAGGGCCGCGGCCAGGCGGCAGCGGTCGAACCAGGTCTCGTGGAACGGCTTTTCCCCGTCGATCAGCTCGACCACGCGGCGCCAGAGACGGGCTGCCGTGGCGGGGTCGTCGGCGATGTCGGCCACCAGGGCGTCGAACTGGCGGTCGGCGTAGTCGATGCTCTGCCGCGACTCGGCGCTCTTCCCGTAGTATTCCTTGCCGCGCCACTCGGCCAGGCACGAGTCCATCACGGCCTGGCCCTCCTGCACCCTGCCCTGGTAGGTCAGATGCATCGCCCGGTAGAAGCCGGACGAGGGGTCGTCGGGGTAGCGCACGATGAACCCGGCGGTGACCCGGGCCAACTCGTCCACCAGGCCGTTGACCAGGTAGGTGCCGACCATCTCGCGGTCGACGGTCTTCTCCAGTTCGCTGCCTGCGACCAGCCCGCGCACCTTCTCCAGGATGTCCCGACCGGTCCTGATCTGGCCCCGTGCCAGGTAGGTGCGGCCCAGGTTGATCCAGGAATGGTAGAAGTCCGGCTGCATCCTGACCGCCGCGCGGAACTCCTGTTCGGCCTCCTCGTAGCGGCCGATGGTCATCAGCACCTCGCCCAGCGAGTCGTGGGGGTTGGCCAGGTCCGGCGCCAGGAACGCGTACTTCTGCATGTACTCGATGGCCTGGCTGTAGTTGGCGCGGCTCAGCTCCAGGTAGCCCAGCATGTTGTAGCTGTTGGCGTAGTTGGGCTCGATCTCGAGGATGCGCAGCCAGGCCTGCTCCTGGACCTCGAGGTCGCTCTCCTGCTGGGTCTCGTGGGCCTGGGCCACCAGCACGTGGATGTTGCGGGGCATGTCCGCCGCCAGCCGGGTCAGCAGCGAATCGCGTGCCGCGAAGAAGCGGGAGGCGATGAACGCGCTGAGGCGCAGCTCGGCCACCAGGCGGCGGTCCTCGTCGGCGATCAGGGTGGTCAGGCTGTCGGCGCGGGCCAGTTCGGCCTTGTATTCGGTGGCGCGGCCGAGCCGGGCCAGGGCCATGGTGCGGGCGATGGCGGCCTCGGCCAGGGAGGGATCCAGATCCAGGGCCCGACCCAGCTTGTCCACGGCGGCTTCCAGCCGGAAGGCGTTGGCGTCCTCGGTGCCCTCCTCGCAGAGCAGGGCGGCCTCCGGGTCGGCCGAAACGGCCTGGTTGCCGCCTTCGCCGCCGGTCAGCACCACGCCCAGGGCGATCAGCATCAGGGCCGTGACCAGGCCGATGATCATCCACTTCACTGGTATTCCTCCGGGCCATGGACCGTGGCAACCGGCCCGCTTTGGCCGATCACGCCTGTTCCTGCAGGGCTACGCCGGTTTTCCGCCCCGGGTTGCGCCCCGGCAGCAAAAAACCGCAGATTCCGTTCAGCGGCCCCCGGCCTCGGCCAGGGCCTCGCCGACCTCAGAAGCCACCTTCAGGCAGACCATGGTGATGTCGTCGTCGGCATCCTTGCGCCCGCTGAAGTCCTTCAGTCGCCGGTCGATTTCCGCGAAGATGGCCTCGGCCGGCACCGTGCGGTGCTCCCGCAGCAGGTCGTTGAGGCGGTCCTCGCCGTAGTCCTCGTCACCGTCGCGGCCCTTGGTTTCGGTCAGGCCGTCGGTGTACATGAACACCATGTCCCCGGGACCGAGGGTCACGATTTCCTCTTCATAGGTGCCGAAGTCGAAGGCGCCCAGGGGCAGGCCGCCCTTCTCCAGCAGCTCGACCGTGCCGTCGGCCCGCATCAGTACCGGTGGATTGTGGCCCCCCGAACTGTAGCGCAGCTGCCGCGCCACCGGGTCGAACAGCGCCAGGAACAGGGTGGCGAAATGCTGGGGGTCGGTGCTGGCGTGGATCTGCTTGTTGATCCGCTCGAGCACCTCGGCCGGCGATTCGCAGGTGTCGCACTGGGCGCGCAGGGCGGCCTGGATGTTCGAGGCCAGGATCGAGGCCGGCATGCCCTTGCCGCTGACGTCGGCGATCACGATGCCCAGGCGGCCGTCCTGGCGCTCGATGATGTCGTAGTAGTCGCCCGAGACCTGCTTGCTGGAGATGTTCACCGCTTCGATGCGGATGCCGGCGAAGGACGGGATCCGCCGCGGCAGCAGCCGCGCCTGGATCTGCCGGGCCATGGCCATCTCCTCTTCCAGCTTCTGCTTGGCCACCTCCTCCTCGTAGAGGCGGGCGTTCTCCACCTGCAGCGCCACCTGCCCGGCGACGATGCTCAGCAGCTGCAGCTCGTGCACCTCCCAGTCCTCGTCGCCGGGCCGACCCGGCAGGGCCACCAGCCCCACCAGCCGGCCCTGGGCCACCATGGGCACCAGCAGCTGGATGCCGTGCGCGGTCAGGAACTGCTGCTCGCGGGCGCGGGCCTTGAGCTCGGCCTGCTCGCGGGTGATGGCCTGGCGCAGCTCCAGTTCGGACGCGTCGCCGGGATCGGCCCAGAAGGGCTCGCTCTGCTCCTCGAGCAGGGGCGCCAGAGCCGCCAGGTGCAGGCTGGCCGGATAGGCGGCCGGCTCCGGCGCCGGCTGCTCGTCCTCGTCCGAACGGGTGACGGCGATCCCGGTGATCCGGCCGGCCAGGGCGAACTCCCGCGCCTGGGGCTCGCCCACCGCCAGGTACATGCCCAGGCCGGGCAGGCCCAGCACGCCGCACAGTCGCCGGCCGACCTTCTCCACCAGGGCATCGCGCTGGATCAGGCGGGGGATTTCCCGGCTGAACTCCTGGATCAGGGTCGCGATGTTCTCGCGCGAGTGGTAGAAGCGGCGGTCCAGGGCCCGCTGCAGGCCCTGGCGCAAGGGCCACAGCGCCGCCGCCACGGCCAGGGTCGCCCCGGCGGCGATCAGGGGGCTGGCGCCCGGCACCACCGCCAGCAGGCGTCCGCCCAGCCACCAGGCGAAGCCCAGGTAGCCCAGCCAGATGCCGCCGCTCAGCAGGCCGTGCGCGAGGTTGCGCTTCATCAACAGGTCGATCTGCAGCACCTGGTAGCGAGCCACGCAGTAGCCGAAGCTGATGGGGATCATGGCCAGGGGAATGGCGCCCAGGCGGGTCAGGCCGGTCTGGAAGTTCAGTTCCTCCATGCCGATCTTCACGACCAGGAACGGCACCACCGCGGCCAGGGTGCCGAAGGTCAGGATCCGCACCCGCTGCCGCATCAAGGGGTCGCGGTAGCTGAAGTAGCCGTGCAGCAGGGCGCCCAGGCCGCACACGTAGTACAGGCCCAGCACGATCCAGCTGGTGGGATCGATCTTGGCACCCTCGGCGCCGATGAACTGGTCCAGGGAGAAGCGCAGGAAGAACATCCAGGGCAGCAGGTAGAGCAGCGGTGCCAGGAACGGATGCTTGGTCAAGGTCAGCTTCTTGCGGGGGAAGACCAGGAAGAAGTGCAGGAACACCGCCGGCAGCATGAAGCGCGCGAAGGCCCCGATGTTCTGGGTGATCAGCGCGCCCAGGAAGTAGCTGACCTGCTGCAGGTTGGTCATGAAGTAGAGACTGAACAGCAGGCAGAGCACGAAGAACAGGCTGGGGGCCCGTTCGTCGCCCGCCCGCAGGTAGACCGCGAACCCGATCACCAGGTAGACCAGGGCCAGCACGACGTTCACCGAGTAGTCGCGCAGGTCCACCCGGGTGGTGCCCAGGGTTACCGGCAGGTTCAGCTGGTCACCGCCCCGGCGTACCAGGTAGGGAACGACGGTGCCCGGTTCGTAGCGGCGCAGTTCCTCGGCGGCGGTCTGCGGGGAGTTGACGATGCGGCGGCCGATGCCCACGATCAGGTCGCCGGTCTGCAGGGGGGTGGGCGTCGGGGTGGTGATGGGCAAAAGGTCCAGGACCTGCAGCTCCGCGCGGCCCAGCAGCCAGACGGTGCCGTCGCTCGGGCGCGTGCGCGTGGCGTCCCAACCGCAGAACAGCACGGCGCATACGGTGGCGAAACCCAGCACGAGGTGGGCGCCACGGGACAAGAGCAGCCGCAAGACTCCCGTCAGGGGGTTCTGGTTCTGCCGTTCCAACGGCATGGCGCTCCGTGGTCGGGACCGGCGTTGCAGGCGGTCCGGTGCTGTCGCGGGATGGGCGACCTACACCGGCCGCACCGTGAATGTTCCCGGCTTCCGCGAAAAAGTATACCTTGGATGTCCGCGTGGGGCACGCCGACCGTGTCCCCGGGGCGCGGTCGGCGGGTGATCCCGCTGTGCAAGGTAGACGCTTCGGATCCCCGGGGGGTTGCATGGCAGATTACGGCACAGGTCGTGAACACGGCAAGGATGCGCTGCCGGCGCCGGTCACCAGGGGTGCCGGGCGTACGGCGGTGCGGTTGGAGCTGGTCGGACAGGGAAGGGATCTTCTGCTTCTGATCAGCGGCGGCGAGGCCCACGTGGGTGCCGTGGCGGTGGCCCGCCCGGCGGGCGACGGCGGGGCCGCGGGGGCAGTGGTCATCCCGCCCCACAAGGAGGGACCGCTGGCCGCCGAATGCGCCGCGCTCCTGGCCGAGGCGGCCGGCTGCACCTGCGCCGCGGCGGCGGGCATCCACCAGGACGATGCGACCAGGGAAGAAATCGAGACGATCTGCGCCAATGCCCTGGCGGCGGCCCGGCAGTTGGCCTCAGCCCTGGCCGCGCGCCGGATCTAGAGGTACTGCAGCGCCAGCAGCCCGTTGCCCAGGACCCCGTAGCTGAGCCAGGCGGGGTGCTCGGCGCCCAGGTCCCGGCGCAGCTCGCGCGAGGCCTGCCAGCCCGCCGCCCCGGCGCACCAGCCGGCGGCCAGGGCCCGCCAGCAGGAGCCGGCGTGCATGCGGGCAGGCCGGCTGTACAGGGGGGCGACCGGGCCGATGAAGGTCGATGCCCCGGCGGCCAGGAAGCGCGCTCCCAGCTCGGGCAGCGCCCGGTGGCAGTTCGAGACCACCAGCGGCGGCAGCCCAGGACCCCGGCCAAAGCCCTCCGGCGGCACCGGGCCGTCGTCCAGCAGCCAGGATGGTCCGGCCGCGGCCGTGCCGACGGTGGCCAGCGGGCGCCGCTGGTCGGCCCCGACGCCGCGGCGCTCGTAGTCGTGGGTCGCGGCATCAAGCACGGCGGTCACCTGGTCGATGCCCACCAGCTTGCCCTCGAGGCCGACGGTGGTGTCGAACTCCTCGTCCGGTTCGCTCAGGGCGTCCAGCACCAGGCGGTCGAGCCAGGGCTCGGCCGCGGCGTCGGCCACCAGGGCGGGCCCGCTGGTGGGGCCCGCGTAATGGATGGCTTGATAGAGGAAGGCCTGTTCGGTGAGCCGGCTGGGGGTGGGGGTGGAGGCGGGCAGGTCCAGGTGGGCCAGGCGTTCGCCCCAGCGGGCGTCGTCCAGGGCCGCGGCCACCACTTCACCCTCCCGGCGGATCAGGCGGCGGATGGCCTCTTCGGAATGGCCGGCTACGAATAGCACCTCGGGGCGGGCCACCTGGTCACGCAGCTGGGCGAGGGTGCCGCGCAGGCCGCCCTGGCCGGTCTCGTCCACCAGGAAACGGGCCCGCTGCAGGCGATCGGTCCAGGCCCGCGTCGGCTGCCGGCGGGCCGTGCCGGCCCGCTGGGTGCTCCAGGTCACGGGGTGCTTTTCCAGCACGAAGGCCAGCCCGGTGTGCAGCCAGTTCCAGGGCAGATCCAATAGCTCCGGCGGCACCACCAGGTGATAACCGCGCAGGTTGTCGTGTTCGGGGTCGCCCAGGAACGGCGCCTCGACCGCGGCATCACCGGCGGTGGCGAAAGCCTCGGGCTGCCCCTGGCGCACGGCCTGGAACAGGCTGAGGCCGGCCTCGGCCATGCAGGCGGTCACCGTCACGGCGTCCAGGCCGTCGCGCTTCTGCAGGTCCGGCAGGCCGGCGGCCAGCGTCCGGACCCGAACGCAGGCGGCGGCCAGTTCCGGGGCGACGTCGAGGCCGGGCAGGATGATATCGAACCAACGCATGGCGGATTCCGTCTCCCGAAGGGTGGTCCCGGGCCGGGGCGACCCGGGCCCGAACCGCCGGCAAAGGCCTCAGGAGACCGTTGCCGGGGATTCCGGGTGGGAATCGCCCTTGATCTGGGAGAAGGGAATGCAGAATCCGTGCCGACCGGGCCGCCGATCGGGGGTGGGGTCGCGCCGGACAAAAAAAGACCCTCCGCCTGCGGAGAGTCTATGGTGCCCAGGGGGAGACTCGAACTCCCACGAAGTTACCTCCACTACGACCTGAACGTAGCGCGTCTACCAATTCCGCCACCTGGGCACACAGGCGCGAGGTCGTCCCCCTCGGGACGGAGCGCGAATCTAGTCGCTCCCCGGGGCGCTGTCAACCCGCGCCGGCACTTTTTTGCGGCGGTGCGGCGGCCAGTCGCCGCCGAATGAGGCGTTTGCACCGCGGCGGCAGAAGGGTATATTCACGGTTCGCCCGCAGCGGGCGCAGCGAGGGCGTCGCGGGACGGGAGCAGCATGGCGCGCAAGACCGAGGACAGCGGGCAGAAGATCATCGCCAAGAACCGCCGGGCGTTCCACGAGTTCGAGATCCTCGACCGCTGGGAGGCCGGCCTCGTGCTGCAGGGCACCGAGGTCAAGGCCCTGCGCAACGGCCGCTGCAACCTGGGTGACGCCTTCGGCGAGATCACGGACGGCGAGGCCTGGCTCTGCAAGATGCACATCGGGCCCTACGAGGAAGGCAACCGCGAGAACCACGAGCCCTTCCGCCGGCGCAAGCTGCTCTTGACCCGGCGGGAGATCCGCAAGCTGCAGCCGCGGATCGAGGAGAAGGGGCTGACGCTGGTGCCCCTGGCCCTGTATTTCAAGCGGGGCCTGGTCAAGGTCGAGCTGGGGCTGGGGCGCGGCAAGAAGCTGCACGACAAGCGCGACGCCAAGGCCAAGCAGGACGTGGCGCGACGGATCGCCAAGGAGGTCGGGCGCCGATGAAACCCGGGACCGCAATCGACTACGGCCGCCTCATCCTGCCGCTGCTGCTGGCGGTGGCGTTGGTCGGCAACGCCGGGGCCCAGACTGCGGCCCCGGTCGATCCGTTGCTGGCCTTCACGGTCGACGCCCAGGCGCCGGCGGTCGATCTGACGGTGCGCTTCCAGGCCACGGGCGAGACCAGGGCCATCCAGGGTCGCCGCCTGCTGGCGGGCGTCGACGCCATGTACCTGCGTTCGGCCACTGCCGCGGCGCTGCTCAACGCCGGCCGCTACTGGCAGGGCACCCTGCGCCGCCTTGAGCTGAAGGTGGGCGACCAGGTCTTCGCCATGACCGCCGACAGCCGGCTGGTCGTGGCCCCCGGCGGCGAGACGCTGCTGCCGGTGCCGGTGCTGGACCTGGGCGGCGACCTGTGGCTGCCCCTGGTGCTGCTGACGGAGGTGGTCGGCCCCGCCGTCGGCGACCGCGTGGCCTGGGATCCCCAGCAGCAGCGCCTGCAGATCGGCGTGCCCGACCATACGGTCACCGGCCTGCGCACCGAGACCCTGGGCCGCACCACGGTGGTGCACGTGGCCTGCCGCGACGCCCTGGCCTACCGCACGTCCAGCCCCAGCCCCGGCACGGTCGAGCTGAAGATCTACGGCGGCGCGGTCGATGCGGCGGCCGTGCAGTCGACGCGCCGGCGCGGCCTGCTGGTGGGCGCGCGCAGCCGCCAGGTGGGCGACGACGCGGTGCTCACCTTCGAAGTCGACGAGCTGGTCGGCAGCTACCGCACCTACACCGCCGACGGCGGCCGCGAGATCGTGCTGGTGCTCGAGGAGGAGCAGGTCGCGAGCATGCCCGCGCCGGTGCCCCACGGGCAGGCCCAGCTGAACATCGACCAGGGTCCGGTCGACGTCACCAACGAGGCGGCGGTGCGCACGGTCGTGGTCGACGCCGGCCACGGCGGCCACGACGTGGGCGCGGTCGGTCCGCGCGGCATCCTCGAGAAGGACGTGAACCTGGGCGTGGCCCTGGAGCTGCGCCGCTACCTGGAGCGGGAGAGCGACCTCAAGGTGGTGCTGACCCGCGAGCGCGACGACTACGTGGAGCTGTCGGACCGGGCCGAGCTGGCCAACACCGGCGCCGGCGACCTCTTCCTGTCCCTGCACTGCAACAGCTGGTTCAACGACTCGGCCCACGGCCTGGAGACCTACTTCCTGTCGCCGGCCCGTTCCGACTGGGCCAAGAGCGTCGAGACCGCCGAGAACTCGGCGGCCGGCGAGCCCGACGACGTGGAGTTCATCGTCTGGGAGCTGGTGCAGAACCGCTTCATCACCAGCAGCAGCCGCCTGGCCGAAACGATCCAGACCAACGTCAGCCGCGATCTGGGCGTGCCGGACCGCGGCGTGCGCCAGGCCGGCTTCCGGGTGCTGGTGGGGGCGTACATGCCGGCGGTGCTGATCGAACTGGGCTTCCTCAGCCACACCGCCGAGGAGCAGCGCCTCGGCGACCGCGACTACCAGCGGCAGCTGGCCAAGGCCATCGGAGACGCTATCCTGGCCTACCGTGCCGAGTCGGGTCTGCCCGCGGCCCAGGTCGGCGGAGCGGACGTCCAGGAGGGCGGGCGATGAACGGCGCCCCGACCCCGGGACCGGACGCCCCTCGGCGCCGTCCTTCGCTCCGGCGACCGGGCGCGTCGCGTCGGGGCGTGTCGGCCGGGCTGGTCGCCCTGCTGCTGATCGTGGTGGTGGTGGCCGTGGGCTGGTGGTACTGGCAGTCGGGCCAGCAGGAGGCTGCGCAGGAGGACCTGAGCGGCTTCGGCGTGGTCGAGCCTGACGCCTCGGCGCGGGCGGGCGACCGCGCGGTGATGCTGGTCTTCCCCGAGTGGGACGCCGGCGGCTACGTCACAGAACAGCGGCAGATCCCCAGCCGCGACCGTCCCGGCGAGGATCTGCTGGGACTGATGCGGGTGCTGTGCGAAGGGCCGCGCATCAGCGGCGCGGTCAGCGCCCTGCCCGCGGGGACGCGGGCCCTGGCGGCTTTCATCGACCCGGACGACCAGTCGGTGGTCGTGGACTTCAGCGGCGAACTGGTGACCGGTCATCCCGGGGGCAGCGCCGCCGAGTCGGCGACCCTGACCTCGATCCTGCGCACGGTGGCCCTGAACTTCCCGGGCACGCGCTCCTGCGTGATCCTGGTCGAAGGCGCCCAGGTGGAGACCCTCGCCGGGCACCTCGACCTGGCCCGGCCCTTCGATCCGCGGAGGTGGTTGTAGGTGCAGGACGATCTGCGACGACGACCCATCGGCGTCTTCGACTCGGGCCTCGGCGGGCTGACGGTGCTGCGTGCGCTGCACGAGCGCCTGCCCTGCGAGGACATGATCTACTTCGGCGACACGGCGCGCGTGCCCTACGGCACCAAGGGCGAGAAGACGGTGCGCGCGTTCGCCCGCCAGGACGCGGGCGTGCTGGTGGAGATGGGCGTCAAGCTGGTGGTGGTGGCCTGCAACACCGCCAGCGCATTCGCCCTGGAGCACCTGCGGCGGGTGCTGCCGGTGCCGGTGCTGGGCGTGATCGAGCCGGGCGTGGCCACGGCCCTGCGCGTCACGCGCGGGGGACCGGTCGGGGTCATCGGCACCTCGGGCACCATCCGCTCGGGCCGCTACCAGGACGGGCTGGCCGCGGCGCTGCCCGGACGGACGATCGTGGCCCGCGAGTGCCCCCTGTTCGTGCCCCTGGTCGAGGAGGGCCTGCTGGGCCATGCCATGACCAGGATGGCGGCGGACGAGTACCTGGCGCCGCTGCTGCGAGGCAGGGGTGGACACGCTGATCCTCGGCTGCACGCACTACCCGCTGTTGAAGGACGACATCGCGCGGGTGATGGGGCCGCAAGTGGCCCTGGTGGATTCGGCCGAGGCGTTGGCCGAGGCCGCCGACGGCCTGCTGGCCGAACTGTCCCTGCGCCGGCGCGACAGCGCGCGGCCCGAGGCCAGCGACCGCGAGGGCGAACTGTCGTTCGTGCTCAGCGACATCCCCTGGAAGTTCGCCGAGATCGGCGCCCGCTTCCTGGGCAAGCCCATCGGCGAGGTGCGCACCGTCGGACTGGACGAGATGGAAGAGGTGGGACGGCGGCTGGCCGATCGGGCCTGACCGCTCCAACGGACGGCCCGCCGCGGGCCTGCAGCGAAGGGATGACACGTGACTGAACGGCCGAAGGCGCCCGCGGCGCCAGGCAGCTGCGGCCGATCCGCATCACCCGCGACTACCTGCCCCACGCCGAGGGCTCGTGCTGATCGAGATGGGCAACACCCACGTAGTCTGCACCGCCACCATCGCCAACGGCACGCCCCGCTGGCTGAAGGGCTCGGGCCAGGGCTGGATCACCGCCGAGTACGGCATGCTGCCGCGCTCGACCGGCGAACGCATGCGCCGCGAGGCGGCCGGCGGCGGCGGCCAGGGCGGGCGCACCATGGAGATCCAGCGGCTGATCGGCCGCTCGCTGCGCTCGGTCACCGACCTGCTACGCCCTGGGCGACCTGACCATCACCGTCGACTGCGACGTGATCCGCGCCGACGGCGGCACCCGCTGCGCCTCGATCAACGGCGCGGCCGTGGCGCTGTACGACGCCCTGCAGCGGCTGAGCCTGCAGCGCCATCCCATGCGCTCGCTGGTGGGCGCCATCAGCCTGGGCGTGGTCGGCGGCGAGGTGCTGATGGACCTGGACTACCGCGAGGACTCCTCCGCGGACACGGACATGAACCTGGTGATGGCCGAGGGCGGCGGGCTGATCGAGATCCAGGGCACGGCCGAGCAGCGACCGTTCACGCGCGAGCAGCTGGACAGCATGCTCGACCTGGGCACCGCGGCCGTCGCCAAGATCAACGAACTGCAACACAAGGTGCTGGAGGTCTGACATGGCCGTCCGCAAGACGCAAGCTGGTGCTGGCCAGCCGCAACCCGGACAAGGTGCGGGAGCTGCGGGAGATCTGCGCGGACCTGCCTTTCGAGGTGCTTTCGTCGTCCGACTTCCCCGGCCTGCCGGAGGTGGTCGAGGACGGCACCACCATCGCTGGGCAACGCCACGCGCAAGGCCCTGGTGACGGCGGCCTATACCGGCGAGATCGCCCTGGCCGACGACACTTCGCTGCAGGTGCGGGTGCTCAACGGCCTGCCGGACATCTTCGCGGCCCGCTTCAGCGGCGAGGGTGCCACCTACGCAGAGCAACGTGGCGCACTGCTGCTGGAGCTGATGGCCGACGTGCCCGACGGCTCGCGCCAGGCCCGCTTCGCCTCGGCCTGCGCCTGGGTCGATCCGCGGCCGGGCGAGATCAACGGCCCGGTGCAGGCGCCGGCCCGCAAGCGCTGGCTGCACAACCCCTGGGCCCGCGCGGTGCAGATCAAGGATCCAGCCGCCGAACCGGGCTTCTGGAACAACCTGATCGACCGGCGCGAAGTGTGGGCCGACTACCGCACCGCCCTGATGGCCGACCTGGTGGCCTGGGGTCACGACACCGGCCGGGCGCGCGAGGTGGCCGCGGCCCTGATCGACGGCCGCGGGCCCGGCACCGCGGGCGCGGTCACGGTGCCGGACCCGCGCATCTGGCTGACCCACGGACCCATGAGCGGCGATCCGCCGCCCACCCACGTGGCCCCCTCGGGCCTGGCCGCGGAGGCCCCGGGCCGCGCCCTGAACGAGGAGTTCTTGCTGCAGATCACAACCGAGGGGCGGCTGCTGGGCACCATCGCGCGGCAGCCGGTGGGCCAGGGCGGCTTCGGCTACGATCCGGTGTTCCTGCCCGAGGGTGGGCAGCGGACCCTGGCGGAGTTGGAAACCGAGGCCAAGCACGCCATCAGCCACCGGGGGCGGGCCCTGCGCCGGCTGCTGCGCTCGGTGCGGACGGCGTACGCGCACAAGTAGTGTCTCCCGCGGCAGGCGTGCGGTCCGCGGGCGCCGCGCGCGGTTGACAGCCGGCGGGCGGCGATTGGAGCCGCAAAAACCGGACTGATCGCCAACCGGAAGCGCTGCAAGCGCTTGGGCGATCGGCGATCCCCGCGGGATCGCGGGTCCGCATGCTGCAAATCGGTCGGGGCGTGGCGCAGTCCGGTAGCGCACCTGCTTTGGGAGCAGGGGGTCGCGAGGTTCGAATCTCGTCGCCCCGACCAGTCTTTCATCGCCTTGACACGGACCCGCCAGCAGGCCATTATTCGCGTCCGCCCGTAGGGACGTCTCTGCCAGCGGGATACGTGGACCGTACCGGGCATCCGGCGCGCCCGTAGCTCAGCTGGATAGAGCAGCGGATTTCTAATCCGCAGGTCGCAGGTTCGAGTCCTGCCGGGCGTGCCAACCAAAACGCAATAATGGTGGTGGATGTAGCTCAGCTGGCAGAGCCCCTGGTTGTGGTCCAGGTGGTCGTGGGTTCGAATCCCATCATCCACCCCATTTTTTTGTCCGTTTTCCGGGGCCGGTCTGCTACGGTTCCCCTCCCGCCCGTCACCGCATGCTCCCGCCGCGCCGCCTGCGGACGGCCCGGTCGAGAGCATTCCGGTCGCTCCCGGCGGTCCTGACCCGGAAAAATCTGTCAGAGGAAGGGGCGGACCCGCCCCGGAGCTAAGGAGGACCCCATGGCTGGCGTCAACAAGGTGATCATCATCGGCAACCTGGGCCGGGACCCGGAAGTGAAGTACACCCAGGGCAACGTGCCGGTCGCCAACTTCTCGGTGGCCACCACCGAGAGCTGGAAGGACAAGAACTCCGGCGAGTGGCAGGAGAAGACCGAGTGGCACCGCATCGTGGCCTGGCGCCACCTCGCGGAGCGCGCCGAGCGCTACCTCAAGAAGGGCAAGCAGGTCTACGTCGAGGGCCGCATCGAGACCCGCAAGTGGACCGGCCAGGACGGCCAGGAGCGCTGGACCACCGAGATCATCGCCAACCAGCTGATGCTGCTCGGTCGCCGCGACGAGGGCGAGGGCGGCGGGCAGCGCAGCGCCGGCGGCGGTAGCGGTAGCGGCGGCGGTGCCGGCAGCGGCGGTGGCGGCGACTTCAACCCGCCGCCGATGGATGGGCCTTCCGGGCCCGACACCGACGACGATCTGCCGTTCTAGTCGTTCGGCGGAGGGGCACCGACACACAGGGGCCGGACGCTGTCCTCGGGGCTTCGCCCCTGCGGATTGCGTCCGGCCCCTGTGTGTCGGTGCCCCTCGGGACGACAGGAACGGCAATCGGCGGTCAGGCTCGGACTTCGCACCACTTGTATATCGGGCAGTAGTCGCACTTCGGTGCTCTTGCTTTGCAGGTTTTGCGGCCGTGGTCGATCACGAGGTGGCCGAAGTCGCGCCAATCGGACTGGGGCAGGCATTCGTTGAGTTGGCGCTCGATCTTCACGGGGTCGGTCTGGTCGGTGAGGCCGAGTTTTTTGGAGATGCGGCCGACGTGGGTGTCGACGACTACACCGTCGGGGGTGTTCCAGATCTCGCCCAGGACCACGTTGGCGGTCTTGCGGCCGGCGCCGGGGACCTTGACCAGCTCGGCCATGGTCGACGGGACTTCGCCGTCGTGGCGCTCGAGCAGCGTGCGGGCGGCGCCCTGGATGCTCTTGGCCTTGTTGCGGTAGAAGCCGGTGGAGCGGACGGCTTCCTCGATATCCTCGATGGGGGCCTCGGCGAAGGCCGCGACGGTGGGGAAGTCGGCGAAGAGGCCGGGGGTGACCATGTTCACCCGGGCGTCGGTGCACTGGGCCGAGAGGATGGTGGCCACCAGCAGTTGCCACGGGTCCTGGTGCTCGAGGCTGCACTGGGTGTCGGGGAATTCCCGGCGCAGGACGGCGATGACGTCCCGGGCGCGCTTCTTCCGGGTGGCGAGGGTCTTCAGGGGCATGGGGCCGATCCTTGGCTGTTGGGCGGGCGCGGGCGCGGGGGAAATCGCTCCGGGTTTCTTGACACCCCCCGGGGGGGATGCTAGTTTAGGCGCCCTGCCGGGGTTATGGCTTCCCAGGATAGCATCTTGCAACCCCGGCAGCCACTTCGCACATAAGGTGCGCCGCTAGCTCAACTGGTAGAGCAACTGACTCTTAATCAGTAGGTTCGGGGTTCAAGTCCCTGGCGGCGTACCAACAATAACAACGACTTACGTCATTTTGGCGCAAGTCGTTGTTCTGTCTGGAATATCGGGAATACTGGTGGGATATTCCACACGGAAGGGAATACTGAAAGTCTTTGATTTCATCGTGGGTTTCTACAGCCCGCATCGCCGTCACCCCGGACTGGGGAATCTCTCCCCGATCAATTGCGAACTGAGGTACAATCAAGAGGCTGCGGGAACATCAGGTCCAAACGGTCCGGAGAAGCGGGGCAACTCCATCGTGGCGTCCATGGGGGGTCTTTTAGTCCTCGGGAGCTATTTCCCTAAGGCGTATGTATTCGAGGGAGAACGTGATGAATTTCTGGACGTCGATATTCGTTGGGATGGCCGCGATTGTGCCTTTAGATTCGGGTCCGATTACTTTTGCACAACCGTCATACACTGAAAACTTTTCCTCGTTGGCGTACTTAGACACTAATTACACTACAGCCCATTGGAATGTTGAGACGCCAGCTCTACGACTATTTCCGTTGAAACCTGTACCACTAGGATCGCTTGCCGAAGGTAGTTGGCACGTTGATGTTTCAGGGCGCTATGCGTTCTTGGTCACCGATACGAATCTGCGAGTATTCGATTGCGTTAACCCACTAGCGCCGGTTCAAGTAGGCGCCTGCAGTGTTCAGGCGTTGAACGTTGTGGTCTCTGGCAATCATGCATTCGTATTGGGGAACGATGCATTCAGCGTAGTTGACATTTCGCAACCAACCGCCCCTATCGTGGTAGGTAGATGTGATCGCTTGTCCGGGTTGCTTGAGTGTGGGATCTCTATTTCAGGCGACTATGCCTATATTGGTGGTTACTACGACGGAGGAGATCCTGGATTATATGTAGTTGACATCTCTGAGCCAAGTTTGCCAGAAGTCGTAGGGGCGTATGTCAACTCTAACAGATTCATCTGGCCAGCCGGTGTCATAGTAGCGGGCGATTATGCCTATTTAGCCGGTGCCGAATTCTTGGTGATCGACATATCGAATCCGGCAGCGCCACAGCTAGTTGGGAGCTATAATGAACTAGCGGGGTCACTTAGTGTTGAGATTTCTGGAATGTACGCGTATGTCGTGGGACAAACGATTGCCGGTGGAAACAGCCTGACTGTGCTTGATGTTTCCGATCCCGCTTCACCGAGTCTTGTTGGTACTTGCCCGGCGGAGGACGGGCAATTTTTTTCAGTCGATGTATTCGGTGATGTTGCGTACGTGACCGCCGTTGAATACGGCTTGGTAGCGGTTGATATTTCCAATCCGGCTGAACCGGTAGAATTGGAACGCTACAAAACGGAGTCCCCAGGGATAATTGGAGTCTGCGTATCGGGGACCATCGCCTATACAGCGGGCATCGGAGTGGGCGATTCAAAGTGCTTTCGAATCTCGACAGTACCAGACAAGGTGTGTATTGGAGCCTGCGATACGCCGGATTGGGCTGCGAGTGTAGTCGTCGATGGCCGTATCGCATACGTGGCCGATTCCGCAGCCGGCGTGCAGGTAGTCGATATTAGCAACAGGGTAGCGCCTCTCGTCATCAGCGGGTTCGACACGCCAGGCCACGCGACCGGAATCGCAGTTGCAGGGGGCAGGGCATATGTCGCTGACGGTGCTGGCGGACTCCTTGTGCTCGACGTTGGGTCCCCCGATACTCCGTCTCTCGTGGGCGAAACAACAATTCCTGGCGCTGCTTATCATCTAGTTGTCTCCGGTGATGTTGCATATGTCGCCGCGGCCTATGCCGGACTCGTGACTGTGGATATCAGCAATCCTTCGCTTCCCATTGTAATCGGCAACTATGATAGCCCGGGAATTGCATTGGATGTTTGTGTCGACGGCGATCAGTGCTTCGTGGCTGACAAAAAGGGTGGACTTCAGGTCATAGATGTCTCCGATCCGACCACGCCGACCCGATTAGGTGGCTACGACACTCCGGGGGTTGCCAATGCCGTCGGGGTGTGGGGCGATTTGGCCTTTGTCGCCGACGAACCCTTTGGATTGCAGATCATCGATGTTTCCAACCTGGCGACTCCGACGCTTGTGGGTGCGCTGCAGACTCCTGGGAACGCGGTTTCGATCACAGTGCATGGCGATCTCGTATACGTTGGCAGCGATGGCTACGGAGTTCATGAAGTCAATGTGGCAAACCCGGCGTCGCCGTATCTTGTCCGGACTGTTGATGCGGTCGAACGGGCCTGGGGCGTGACGGTAGACGGAAATGTCCTCTATGCTGCGGGAGGACCGACGGGCTTGCATGCGATTCAGGTGTCACAGTCGGACTTTGACCTCTCACGAAACCGGGCACAATCCCTGGAAATCGACGATACCGACCGGGTGATACGGCGTGCCCGCTTGACTGCGGCCCAGGTAGACAGTGTGTCTTGGGAGATAAGCGCCGATGTCAGCTTTCGCCCCATAGTATGCCACAGTTTCGCGTCATAGGGAGCCAGGCGTTTTCGCCCGATAGGGAGCCACCGGTTTTCGCGCGATAGGGAGCCACCCTGTCGCCGGACCCGGGAGCACCCCGCCGGCACCCCGCCACCCCCAACCAGGGACCCTGGACGCGCGTGTTCAGGCGGGGTTGCAGCCACTTCGCCACTGTTCCTGCCCGCCACAGCCGGTACCTTCCGGGCTAACCCTTTGCCCGGGAGGACGGCATGGCCGGAAGGACCCTTATGGTGTTGGACGTCAGAGAGTTGCTGCGCCGCCTGCGGGCCGGTCAGACCGACCGGGCCATCAGGCGCGCCACCGGCACGGCCCGCAAGACCGCCAAGCGCTACCGCGAGATAGCCCAGCAGCAGGGCTGGCTCACAGACGGCCCCTTGCCCGACCTTGCAACACTGGAGGCGGCCCTGCAGCAGTTGGCTCCGCCCTGCCCGCTGCCCAGCCAGCCGTTCAAAGCCGCCCCGTTCCAGGACGTGATCTGCAAGCTCCGCCTGCAGGGCGTCGAGATGAAGGCCATCCACCAGCGCCTGCAAGACGACCACGGCTACACCGGCAGCTACAGTGCCCTGTGGCGCTTCGTCCGCCGGCTCGAGCCCATCTTGCGGACCGCCTTCGTCCGCCTGGAGACCCCGCCAGGGCAGCAGGCCCAGGTCGACTTCACCGCCGCCGGCATGAAGATCGATCCGCAGACCGGCAAGCTGCGCAAGGCCTGGTGCTTCGTCATGACCCTCAGCTGCAGCCGCCACCAGTTCGCCTGCCTGGTCTTCGACCAGAAGATCGAGACCTGGCTGCGCTGCCATCGGTGGGCGTTCGAGCACTTTGGCGGCGTGCCCAGGCAGCTCGTCATCGACAACCTCAAGGCGGCCATCACCAAGGCCGCCCTGTACGATCCGGTCGTCCAGCGCAGCTACCGTGAGTGCGCCGAGCACTATGGGTTCCTGATCAGCCCCTGCCGCCCCCGCACCCCCGAGCACAAGGGCAAGGTCGAGTCCGGCTGCCGCTACGTGGCCCGCAACTTCCTGGCCGGCCGCCAGCCCGAGACCATTACCGCCGCCAACGAGGCCCTCCTGCGCTGGGTCATGGAGATCGCCGGCCGGCGCACCCACGGCACCACCCGCCAGCGGCCCCTGGACGTGTTCGGGCAGGTCGAGCAGGCCGCCCTGCTGCCCCTGCCCGCCACGGCCTACGACCTGGGCGTCTGGCGCCAGTGCAAACTCCACCCGGACTGCCACGTCGTGGTCGACGGCGCCTACTACTCGGCACCACACCGCCTGATCGGCAAGTCGCTGTGGGTCCGCAACAACGGCGCCTGTGTCCAGATCTTCCACGACCACCAGCGCCTAGCCACCCACGAGTGGGGCACACCCGGCACCCGCCGCACCTGCCTGGACCACTACCCGCCGGACAAGGCCGCCTACCTGATGGCCACCCCGCGGTTCTGCCGCGACCGCGCCGCCCGCATCGGCCCGGCCTGCGCCGCCCTGGTCGGCCAACTGCTCAGCGAACGGCCGCTGGATCGCCTGCGCGCCGTCCAGGCCGTGATCCGGCTGGCCGACAAGTTCGGCGACCAGCGCCTGGAGCGGGCCTGCGCCCGGGCCCTGTACTTTGGCGAGACCTCGCCGCGCACCCTGCGCCGCATCCTCGATTACGGCCTGGAGCACGAGCCCTTGCCCGGCCTGCCCCAGCCCGTGTCTCAGATATCGTTCACGTTCGCGCGCCCAGGGTCGGAGATCTTCCCCGTCAACGGAGGTCACGACCATGGATAACAAGTCCCAGCTGATCCCCAAGCTCAAGAGTCTGCGCCTGTCCGGCGTCCTGGAGACCCTCGAGGTCCGCAACCGCCAGGCGTTGGACGAGAAGCTCGCCTACGTCGAGTTCCTCGAACGACTGCTCGAGGACGAGATCGAACGCCGCGCCCACAAGCAGCTGGTCATGCGGCTGCGCCGGGCGGCGTTCACCGGCGAGAAGACCCTCGAGGGGTTCGACTGGTCGTTCAACCCCAACCTCAACCGCCGCCAGATCCAGGACCTGGCCACCTGCCAGTGGATCGAGCGCAAGGAGGTCGTCCTGATCGTCGGACCCAGCGGCGTCGGCAAGAGCCATCTGGCCCAGGCCCTCGGGCATGAGGCCTGCCGCCGCGGCTGCCAGGTCCTGTTCACCAGCGTCGTCAAGATGCTCGGCCACCTGCACGGAGGCCGGGCCGACGGCACCCGCGAACGCCGCCTGGCCACGTTCCTGCGCCCGGACCTCTTGATCCTCGACGACTACGGACTGACCCCGCTGCGGGGCCACGAGCCGGAGGACTTCTATGAGATCATCAACGAGCGCTACGAACGCGGCTCCCTGCTGGTGACCAGCAACCGGGACTATGCCGAGTGGCCGGCGGCGTTCGCCGACAACCCGCTGTTGGCCTCGGCCGCCTTAGACCGCCTGGCACACCGGGCACATCTGATCACCATCACCGGAGCCAGCTACAGGGCGTACCAACGCCCGGCGGCCATGCTCCAGACGATCGACTAGCGAACCTTAAACAAATGGGCAGGAGCAGAGGCGAAACGGAAGGCGAAAATGGCTACCTATAGCGCGAAAACCGGTGGCTACCTTCAGGCGAGAATTGACACGCCGATAATGGGTCCAACTGGCAGCCGATTGTGCCCGGCGGTGGTTGGGATGTTCTGAGTTCTCCAGGCGCTAATTTGAAGTGGCGATCCACCTTAGCGCTTGCGCAGTACCGAGTCGGCCCGGCCGTATCGCAGGTGCAAATCGAATGGCTTACAGATGCTGCCAGGCTAACTTCAGTTCGGGATATCCCCGGCGACCAGGGACGGCAAGTACGGGTTGAGTGGCGCCGCAGTTCTCATGACTTCAGCGGCGACGAATCGCAGATTGTCGAATATGCGATCTACCGGAAGATCGGCACTGCGCTGCTGGGCAGTGAGCGAGAGCACAAAGTTGACTCTTGGGCTGGATATTCTGTCGCAGTTCAGCAGCATGCATTATCGATGCGAAATTTGGGTTGGGACTTCTTGACGACGGTTCCGGTTCGTGGCGATGACGACTACGCCGTAGTCGTTCCCACCCTGGCTGATTCCACAGTAGTAGGTGGCCAACAATTCAGCACCTTCATGGTCAGCGCATTGACAGCCACGCTACTTTTGTTCTACGACTCTCCGCCAGATAGCGGCTATTCGATGGACAATCTTGCGCCAAGTGTTCCTTCATCGCTTACCGCGTACTACCATCCGAGTTCAGTCGCCCTTGACTGGGCTGACGTTCAGGATGGTGACTTCCGCTTCTACCGCATTTATAGGGGCACTGATCCTGGGTTTATGCCTTCTGAGGCGAGCCTGATCCATGAGTGTGTAGCTTCGGAGTGGAATGACATCTTGAGCAGCCCTTGGGCGTATAGCTACAAGGTCACTGCTTTGGACTACGCAGGGAATGAGAGTGATCCGGGTTCGCCAGCTGTCGTGTCCGATGCTGGGAGTAGCCATGTACCAGTCCGCACAGCCTTGATGGGGGCTGCCCCTAATCCGTTTAACCCGTCGACGGTACTTTCGTTTGATTTAGCATTACCGGGAACTGTCAAGCTCACGGTGTATGATACCGCGGGACGTCATATGAGAACGCTCGTGGATGAATTGCGGGATACAGGCCACCATGAGATTGTCTGGGACGGACGGGACGAAGGTGGTCGGTCCGTGGCATCGGGCGTTTACCTGTATAGGTTGGATGTTGGAAGCTACAGCGAGACAAAGAGGATGGTGTTGGTTCGGTAGTAGCGGATAGTAAGGCCCCGCCGGATCATGCAGTCTACACCGGTAGGGTGGAGTTCCCCCGATTCTCTAGGCACTTTCGAGGCTATACTAAGCTTGGACCGAACATCAGTGATACAGCGCTTTTACGTCACTCCAACTCACGTCCGTGGTCGGCCGCTTCAGTGATCCGTAGCCCGTGTAGTCCATCTGCCCTATCATCGAATACTTGGTCTGGATGCGGCCCTGGTGCTCAACCTGCTCGCTGTTCAGGTAGAATTCGATGATGCCCTTGATGTTCAAGCGGCCCTCGTTGCCCTGCTCGATGGTGAAGTCGACCCTGAAGGGCGCCCATATGGCGTTGGGGATGCGGTGGTCCGGCGGCGAGTCGGCCCAGGCCGCCTCGGGTTGGAAGTAGTTGAACTGGATCCTCGTGATGCCCGGGATGATGTCCCCGTTGGGCCGCGTTCTGGCGTTGCCCGAGAACATGCGGTCGGTGATCTGCACTTCCTCGTCGTAGTCGAAGAACTCGCGCGGCAGCGAGTACTCGTCGATCGTGTCCTGGCTCAGGTAGATCACGAAGCCCGAGTCGATCACCTCGCGGTAGCCGAGGATGTCCATGTCCTCGTAGACGGTCTGGAAGTTCGCCATCAGCTG
The DNA here is from genome assembly GCA_963848505.1 of Candidatus Krumholzibacteriia bacterium. Classification (GTDB taxonomy): domain Bacteria; phylum Krumholzibacteriota; class Krumholzibacteriia; order LZORAL124-64-63; family LZORAL124-64-63; genus JACZKN01. The sequence goes on from CAWKEB010000003.1 coordinate 778,264, forward strand.
TTCCGGCGAATCGGCAAACACGAAGAACTCCGTAGCCACAACGGTCTGCGAGGCTTCGCTCACCTGACCCCAGCGGTCCCGGACCTGCACGGAGACGAGGTGGTCTCCCGCCGATGCAGGCTCCCAGTCAGTAGTCGAGTCGATACCCCACTCCGTCCAATAGTCTCCGCCACCCAGCCGCCAGCGATACTGCAGATTGCTCGGGCCGGCGTTGTCGGAGGAAGCCGACGCGTTCGCCGTGACGGCTCCGAAGTGAAACGCCTCGGTGTAGGTGGTCTCCAGCGCCGCAGTCGGGCCCGGGTCGGACATATAGGTCAGCGCGACCGAGCCCAGGGAAACAGCAGCTTGAGCTTCGGCCGGGTCGTATTCGTAGATGTGGTACAGGGCATAAGCCGTTCCGGCCGTCGAGTCCGCAGGAGTCGGGAGCGGTCGCACATAGACCAACAGGACCGTGCCCACGGCGAGGTCGGCGGCCTCCGGACTGCGCGCGACCGTCATGTTCATGCCGACGATCGCGTATTGTGCACCGGCATAGGGTCCACTCAGAGCCGTCTGCCACCCGGCCCCGACGGGTGTGAGGTCGATGCCCTCAAGCCCATGGACCGCCGCGACCGCCTGATTCCGCACATCGATGACCGGGGCTCCCATGCCGAGGTTCCGCACAGCCGCGAGAAACTCGGTCCGGTCCAGGTACAGGCACCGCCGGGTCGAATCGGTCCGCGTCGGCAGGCCTGAGCTCAAAGGAAAAGTCAGTGTCCAGGAGTCCCGCTAACGCGGTCAATGTCGGTCGATGCCAGCGCATGCTCCAAGGCAACCATGAGGTTGTCCGGTGTCGTCGGATCCGGCGCGTTTGCAACCGGTGTGACCGGATCGGAGCTGCTGCTGCAACCGGTCCCCAATCCAATCAGGAGCAGACAAACTACCGTGATACGGATGGTCGTGAGCTGCATGTGCTAGTCTCTTCCCGGGCAACGGCGATTAGCCCAATGTTTTGCGTTGGGGAAAATTGTACCGCATTTGCGGCCCCAAGTTCAATAGAGGCATCTGGATGGGGTGCCGCGGGGTGGTGTGATCCCCCGGCCGATCCCGATTCAGCCCGTGCCGCGGGATCTGCCAAGACCTATTTGCAGAATCCATCCGTAGAACTCTGCTAGCAGAGTTCCACGACCTCTCCCATCAATCGATCATCCCGACCCCGCGACCCCGGCACCGCACCCTAGAACTCCACCCCGAATCCCGCAAACGTCCCCCAGTCGGTGCGCTTGACCCCCGCCGGCGGCCGGGCGTCGTCCTCGACGGCCAGGCCGACCTTCAGGTCCACGCTGCCGGTTACAGCCACCTTCAGCGCCAGGTTGCCCACCGTGCGCGCATCGCCGAAGTCGCTGAACAGCGGCTGCCAGAAGCCGACAAGATCCAGCTTGGCCGAGTCGCTTAGGCGGCGGGCCACGTGCAGGAACATCGAGAGGCGGCCGCGCGCCGTGTGGCCGTCCTGGCCTTCGAGCCGTTCGACCTCAAGCATGGGCGTGGCACCGATCGCGACCAGGCCCTCGTCGTCATCGATCAGGTTGCGGCGCAGCCCCGCGCCGCTCAGCCAACGCGACTTGAGCCGCTGGAAGGGATTGGCCTGCGCCTGGACGAACAGGATGGTGGCCCAGTCGGCGTCCAGGTCGTGGTTGTGGCGCAGGTGCGCGACCCCGTGGCGCGCGGTCACCTGCTGGGCGCTCTCCTCGTAGCCGCCGGAGAGCTGCAGGCGCAGGCGGTCGACCTCGCCGCGCCACTGCACGCGGCCGCCGGCGGAGAAGATGATGCGCTCGGTGTTGCCGCCGCTGCCGGAGTACAGCCCGTCCACGGTGCCGCTCCAGCCGGGGTCGCCGTCGTCGGTGGCCTGCAGGGTGTTGAGGATCGTGCCGCCGAAGGCGGGCCTGGCTGCGGCCAACAGGCTGAATACCAACAGGGGATATACGGTCGTGCGGAGTTGCTGCACCGGTCGGGACCTCCATGTCGTGTGCGGACAGGTGACCCTCCCAAGGTGAGGGCACAGCGGCGGATCGGCAAGGAAACGGGGCCCGGCGCGCGTGCCGGGCCCCGACTTCGGCAGGCAGAACGTGCAGTTCTACATCAGCCCTCGCCGCTTCAGCAGCGGTTCGATCCCCGGATCCGCGCCGCGGAACCGGCGGTACAGCACCATCGGGTCCTCGGTGCCGCCGCGCGCGAGGATGTTGTCGCGGAAGGCGGCCGCGGTGGCCGGGTCGAAGATGTCGCCGGCCTCCTTGAAGGCCTCGAAGGCATCGGCGTCCAGCACCTCGGCCCACAGGTAGCTGTAGTAGCCGGCCGAGTAGCCGCCGCCGAAGCTGTGGCGGAAGTAGGGGCTGCTTGTAGCGGCTGATGATCTGGGGGATCAGGCCGATCCGAGCCAGCGATTGCTCCTCGAAGGCCGTGGCGTCCAGGCCTTCGGCCGACGCCAGTGTGTGCCAGTCCATGTCCAGATAGCTGGCCGCCAGGTACTCGGTGGTGGCGAAGCCCTGGTTGAAGTGGCGGCTGTCGGTGATCTTCGTCTTCAACTCGGCGGGCATCGGCTCGCCCGTCTGGTAGTGGCGGGCGTACATGTCCAGCACCTGGGGTTCGAAGGCCCAGTTCTCCATGATCTGGCTGGGCAGCTCCACGAAGTCGCGGGCCACCGAGGTGCCCGACAGGCTGCGGTAGCGGCAGTCGCTGAGCATGCCGTGCAGGGCGTGGCCGAACTCGTGGAACATGGTGCCGACCTCGTCCATGCTCAGCAGGCTGGGCGTGTCCTTGGTCGGCTTGGTGAAGTTGCCGACGTTGTAGATCACCGGCACCACGCGCACGCCGTCCTCGTAGCGTTCCTTGATCAGGGCGTTCATCCAGGCGCCGCCGCGCTTGCTGGCGCGGGGGAAGTAGTCGGTCATCAGCAGGGCGACCGTGGCGCCGTCGGCGTCGGTGACCTCGAAGGCCTCCACGTCCGGATGCCAGACCGGGATGTCGGTGCGCGCGGTGAAGGTCAGGCCGAAGAGCCGGCCGGCCACGGCGAAGACGCCCGCACGCACCTTGTCCATCTCGAAGTAGGGGCGCAGCATCTCCTCGTCCAGGTCGTAGCGGGCCTTCTTCACCTTCTCGGCGTAGTACCACCAGTCCCAGGGCTCGAGCTGGAAGCCGCCGCCCTCGGCGTCGATGATGGCCTGCATCTCGGCCACCTCCGCCGTGGCGCGGGCCAGGGCCGGCTCCCACACCTGGTCCAGCAGCGCGTAGACGGTCTCGGGGGTCTTGGCCATGTTGTCGTCCAGCACGTAGTGCGGCGTGGGTCGCGAAGCCCAGCAGACTGGGCGCGCTTGGCCCTGAGGTCGGCGATGCGCACCAGGATCGCCTTGTTGTCCAGGTCGTCGCCGTTGTCGCCGATGCCGGTGTAGGCCTTGAACATCCGCTCGCGCAGGTCGCGGCGGTTCGCGGCGTACTGCAGGAAGGGGACGAAGCTGGGCTTGTGCAGGGTGAAGACCCACTGGCCCTCGTGGCCGCGCTGGGCCGCCGCCTCGGCCGCGGCCTGCGACCACGCCGGCGGGCAGGCCGGCCAGGTCGGCCCGGTCGGCGATCACCAGTTCGAAGCGGTTGGTCTCCTTCAGCACGTTCTCGCCGAACTGCAGCTACAGCAGGGAGAGCTCCTCGTTCAGACGCTTGAGCTGCTCCTTCTGTTCGGGGTCGAGGTTGGCGCCGCCGCGCACGAAGCCTTTCCAGGTCTCCTTGAGCAGCATGGCCTGCTCGGTGTCCAGGCCCAGGCCTTCGCGCGCCCGGTACACCGCGTCCACCCGCCGGAACAAGGCCTGGTCCAGGTTCACGGCGTCGCGGTGCCGCGAGAGGATCGGGGCCATGGTCTTGGCCACGGCCTGCATCGCCTCGTCGGTCATGGTGCCGTTGAGGGAGGAGAAGACGCTGCCGACCCGGGACAGCGCATTGCCGGCCGAGTCCAGTGCCTCGATGGTGTTGGCGAAGGTCGGCGGCCCGGGATTGCCGGTGATCGCCACGATCTCGGCCTCGTGGGCGGCGATGGCCGCGGCGTAGGCGGGCTCGTAGTCGCCGACCTGGATCTCGCCGAACGGAGGCACGCCGAAGGGTGCGGTCCAGGTCTCGAGCAGGGGATTGGCGGCGGCATTGCTGACCGCCAGGGACAAAGCACACATCAGCAGCAGGACCTTTCGCATGGTGTCATCTCCAGTTGCGCTCGCCCTCGGGGCGGTTGTCGAGGATGGCTTCGATGGTCTCCAGCACGTCGGGAGTCAGGCGCTCGGCCACCTCGAGGGCGGCGAAGTTCTCGGCCACCTGCTTCGGGCTGCGAGGCGCCGGTGATCACCGTGCTGACGTCGTCGTTGCTCAGGCACCAGGCCAGCGCCAGCTGGGCCAGGGTGCAGCCCAGGTCGGCCGCCACCGGCGCCAGCAGCTTGACCTTGGCCACCTTGGTCCGCCCGGCCTCGCTCTCCAGTTCGGGCCGCAACCAGTGGTAGTTGGGCAGGGACAGGCGCGAGCCGGCGGGGATGCCGTCGTTGTACTTGCCGGTGAGGATGCCACTGGCCAGGGGGCTCCAGATGGTGGTGCCCAGCCCGATCTCGTCGTACAGGGAAGCGTATTCGACCTCGACCCGCTCGCGGTGCAGCATGTTGTACTGGGGCTGCTCCATCAGCGGCGGGATCAGGTGCTCGCGCCGGGCGAAGTCGTAGGCGCGGCGGATGCGCTCGGCGCTCCACTCGCTGGTGCCCCAGTAGAGGGCCTTGCCCTGCTGGATGACGTGGTTCATGGCCCACACCGTCTCCTCGATGGGCGTGTCCACGTCAGGCCGATGGCAGAAGATCAGGTCCACGTAGTCCAGACCCAGCCGCTTGCAGCGCCGCGTCGGTGCCCTCGATGATGTGCTTGCGCGAGAGGCCGCGGTCGTTGACCCCGTGGGCCGGGCTGGCGCCGGCGGGGGCGGGGCTGCCGCCCCAGAAGATCTTGGTGGAGACCACCAGGTCGCTGCGGGACCAGCCGGCCTTGCGCAGCACCTCGCCCATGATCGTCTCGGCCTGGCCGGCGGCGTAGACCTCGGCGTTGTCGAAGAAGTTGCACGCCCGCGTCGTAGGCCTCCTTCATGCAGGCGTAGGCGTGGTCCACGTCCAACTGGTCGTCGAAGGTGACCCAGGCCCCGAAGCAGAGGGCCGAGACCTTCAGGCCCGAGCGGCCGAGAAAGCGGTATTCCATCGGCGGATCCTTTCGTGCTTGGCGCGTGCGGCATGCGGCAACCGACAAGGTACCACGGAGGGGCGCTCTCCGGTAGTCCCGGGGCGAAAGAGGACGATTCCTCACTTGGCCCTTTCGCCTGGGCGCGGAATTTCGTAATGTCATGGGTCCAACATCGGTCCGAAGCCTTGTCCGGATTGGTTCCCCGTCACGCCTGCGGCTTCGCTCAAGATCCGACGGTCCGGGCTCCTACGACACGGGAGGAAACCATGATTCGCCTCAACCACCGACCCTGGCTGCGATTTGCCGCGATCTGTTGCGCGCTGGTCGTTTTCGCCCTGATGCCGCTGATGGCGGCCGGTGCCAACAGCCTGCGCCTCTCCACCGGCGAATTGCCGGACTTCGAGGGCGATCCCATCGACTCCAACGACTACGGCAGCGGCGGCCCCGGTGGCGATTACGACGACCGGCAGGACAGCTATGCCGTGGTCACCGTCCCGCCGGTGCGTCCGGGTGTCGTCGTCGGCAAGTGGATCCTGCTGCTGGTGCCGGACCGCAGCTTCGGCGTTCCTGTCTTCTCCTTCGTGGCCATCGAACGCGGTGTGCTCGTCGGGGAGGCCCGGAATGCGCCATGACCCCCGCTCAGGTGCCGGCGCCGCCCCGCCGGGGCCGCTGAAGGACCTGCCCCTCGATCCGGAATCCTGGCGGGAGGCCCTGGCCGCCCATCAGGCCGAGGAATGGGAGCGCTCGCTGCAGCTGGTGCGCGCGGTCGTCGATCGGGTGTCCGCCGGGTCCCGCCACCTGACCGTGGTGGCCGGGCCGGGCGAGCCCCGCGTCCAGGACGCGATCCTGTTGGGGGCCCGCAACCTCTTCCAGCTGGACCGGCAGGAGGAGTTCGACGTGCTGCTGGCCTCGGCCGGCCGTTGGGCCATGGTGCCCGAGCCCATGCCGGAGCTGGACGCGGTGCGCCTGGCCTTCGCCTGCAAGCGGGGCGAGTACCTGGCGGTGGTGCGCGAGACGACCGCCTACATCGACGCGAACCGCCGGCAGCTGCCGCCGGTGATCGCCGACTTCCTGCACCTGCGCGGCCTGGCCCGCTCCCACCTGGGCGAGCCCGAGGCCTCGCTCGAGGACACCGAGGCGGCCCACGCCCTGTTCCGCATCCTGGGCCGCGACCGGGAGCGCGGACGCTCGGCCAACATGCTGGGCATCCAGCATCTGCGCGCGGCGCGCTTCGAGCCGGCCGAGCGCTGGTTCCGGCGTGCAGCCGAGGTGCACGCGGCTCTCGGGGCCCGCAAGAACCTCGGCGGCAACCGACTGAACATCGGCATCACCTTGTACAAGCGCGGGGCGTTCGGCGCCGCGGCCAACGAGCTGGTGGCCGCGCGGCGGCTGCTGCGCGACGCGGGGGCCCAGGTGCCCCAGTGCCGTGCCACCATCGCCGCGGGTTGCGTCCAGCTGCTGAAGCGTGATCTCGAAGGCGCCGCGGCGACCCTGCACGAGGCCTACGAGACCGCCAACGCGCTGATGCTGGCCCGCGAGGAGGCCCTGGCCCTGGAGTTCCTGGGCGACGTGTGCCTGGAGCAGGGCGAACACGACAAGGCCCGCCGCTTCTACAGCCGCGCCCTGGCCGTCGGCCGCAGCATCGCGCCGGACGGCGACGTGGTCATGGAGGTGCTGCGGCGCCAGGGGGCGTGCCTCGCCGCCCAGGGCCGTCCGGCCGAGGCCGTGCCGCTGCTGAGCCGGGCCCTGCAGCAGGCCCGCCGCCTGGGGGATCGCTTCGAGGAAGGCGTGATCCGTCGGGTGATGGCCGAGGTCCTGCTGGATATCGGCGACCTCGAGTCGGCCCAGCGATCGGCGGACGCCGGAGCGGCGGGGCTGGAGGAGATCGGGGCGGGCTTCGAACTGGCGCGCGTCCGGCTGGTCCAGGCCCGGGTGGGGCTGGCCCGCATCGACGCCGGTCCCGGCGAGTCGTGGCGGGAAACCCTGGAGCAGGCCTGGCGACGGGCCCTCTCGGCCCTCGACCTGCTCCTGAAGTCGGAGGTGGATGACTGGATCCGCCAGGCGCGGGGACTGCTGACGGAGATCTCGCACCGCCGCAACGCTGTCGAGCCGGAGCCGCCGGCCGGCCTGGTCCGCACCGGCGGGCGCCCGGACGTGATCGTCTACGCCGCGCCGTCGATGCGCGACACCATCCAGATGTGCGACGCCTTCGCCGACTCGGACGAGCCGGTGCTGATCATCGGGGCCACGGGTACGGGCAAGGAGCTGATCGCCCGCCGCCTGCACGAACGCAGCCGGCGCCGGCGGGGCCGCCTGGTCAGCGTCAACGTCTCGGCCATCCCCGAGGGTGTCTTCGCCCGCGAATTCTTCGGCCACGTGCGCGGCGCGTTCAGCGGCGCCGACGGCGGGGGCGCGGGCCTGGCCGCCCAGGCCGACGGCGGCACCCTCTTCCTGGACGAGATCGGCGACCTGCCCCTGGAGCAGCAGCCGCTGCTGCTGCGCCTGCTGCAGGAAGGGACCTACCAGGCCATCGGCGACCCGGCCGAGCGCCGGGTGGATATCCGCCTGGTGGCAGCGACCAACGCCGACCTCGAAGGGCTGGTGGCGGCCGGCCGCTTCCGCGCCGACCTCTATTACCGGCTGAAGATCCTCGAGCTGCGCCTGCCGCCGATCTGCGAACGGCGCGAGGACATCGCGCCCCTGCTGCGGCACTTCCTGACCGAGGCCACCGGGCGGCCCGTGCAGCCGACGGAGTTCTTCAACCGGGCCAGCCTCGAATTGATGCAGGACTATGCCTGGCCGGGCAACGTGCGCGAGATCGCCATGGTGGCCCGCCAGGCGCGGGTGCAGCTGGCCTCGCGCGGCCGGGTCAGCGTGGAGGTCGGGCTCCTCGGCGGCGAGCGGCTGCGCTTCACCGGACCCCAGGGCGCCGCCGAGCAGGGGCCGCCGCGGCCGGAGGGCACACCGCTGGCCCGCGGCTCGATCCTGCTGGCGCTGGCCGAGACCGACGGCAATCGAGCCGAAGCGGCGCGGCGCCTGGGCGTCAGCCGCAGCACCCTCTACCGGCGCATGGAGCGGCTCGGCATCGGTGCCAAGGCGGCGGCCGGCTGACCGTCGCCGTAGCGGTGCAGGAGAAGGGCCGCTGCCTGCGGGCAGCGGCCTTTTGTTGTCCGGATTGCCGTCCGGATTGTCGTGCGTTTTGCAATATCCCTTCAAGTGCGGTCCATTGCTTCCGATATCCGTTGCACGGCGAGGCCGGCGTGGTGCCGGTCCGTCCCCGACGGAGGCTGTTGCAGTGTACAGCGCATTCGGCAGGCAGATCCTCGCCTTGTCCGCGCTGATCCTCGTGCCCGGAGCCGTGCTGGCCGGGACGGCGATCGCCGCGCGCCGGCTGGCCCGCCTGGGCCGGCAGGTCCAGGACCTGCACGGCTGCTTCACCGGGGCCGGCCTGGTCGACGAGCCGCCGGCCCGGCTGGAGGTGCCGGCGGTCGGCGGCGTGCTGGCCAGTCTGGGCCGGGCCCGACGCCAGGGCGAGCGCCAGATCGAGCTGCAGCGCAACCGTGTCGAACTGTTCAAGTGCATGCGCGGCGATCAGGATTCCGAAGCGTTGGCCGCTTCTATCCTCGGCTTCGTGGTGCCTGCGGCCGGCGCCCAGGCCGGAGCCTTCTACCTGGCCCGTCCCGGCCAGCGCCTGATCCTGGCCGCCGCCCTCGGCGCCGACGAGTCGGGGCCGCCCCCGGCGGTGATCCGCACCGGCCAGGGGTTGGTGGGCCGGATCGCCGCCCAGCGGCGCATGCGCGTGGTGCGCCACGAGGACGGGGACGGGCTGCGTCTGGCCACGGCGGCGGGACCGGCGCGGCCGGCGGGCCTGTTCGTCGCGCCCTACCACCTGGGCGGTCGCCTCAAGGGTGTGTTGGTGCTGGCCTGGCTGGACGCCGAAGCGGCCGCCGAGCCGGATTTCCTGCGCCAGAGCGCCGAAAGCGTGGCCATGGCCCTGGACTCGGCCAACTCCCGGGCCCGCGTGCAGCGCCTGCTCGAGGCTACCCGCAACCAGGCCGTGATCCTGGCCCGCCAGCAGCGCGAGCTGCAGGTCACCAACGCGGAGCTGGCCCGGGCCGACCGCTACAAGAGCGAGTTCCTGGCCAACATGTCCCACGAGCTGCGCACGCCGCTCAACAGCATGCTGATCATGTCCCAGGTGCTGGCGGAAAACCGGGCGGGCCATCTCTCGGCCGACGAGGTCGACGCGGCCCAGACCATCAACCGGGCCGGCAGCGAACTGCTGCTGATCATCAACGACATCCTGGACATGACCCGGGTCGAGGCCGGCAAGCTGGACCTGCACCACCAGCAGCTGGAGCCGGTGCGCCTCGTCGCCGACCTGGAGGACCTGTTTCAGCCGGTGGCCGCCCGCCAGGGGCTGCGGCTGCGCACGATCGTCGCACCGGGCGTGCCCGCGCTGGTGACCAGCGATCCGCTGCGCCTGAGCCAGATCCTCAAGAACCTGCTGAACAACGCCATCAAGTTCACCGAGCGGGGCGAGGTCGTCCTGACAGTCCGACCGGCCCTGGCCCACGAGCATCCCGAGGGCGACGACGACGGGCCGTGGTTGGCCTTCTCGGTCACCGACACGGGGATCGGCATGGACGCGGCGACGGCAGCCCGGGTCTGCGAACCCTTTTTCCAGGGCGACGGGTCCATCGGCCGGCGCTACGGCGGGTCGGGTCTGGGTTTGTCGATCAGCGCGGGCCTGGCCGCGCTGCTGGGCGGCCACCTGACCGTCAGCAGCAGCGAAGGCGAGGGCAGCACCTTCGTGCTGGTGGTGCCGCTGGCGGCGACCATCGCCGCGCCCGAGCCGCGGCCGTCGGCCGGACCGGCGCCAGCACGGGTCGAGGCCGGCCCGGGGCCCTGGCGGGGGCGTCTCGCCGGCCGCACGGTGCTGCTGGCGGACGACGACATGCGCACCGTGTTCCGGCTCTCGCAGCTGCTGGATGAGATGGAAGCCGAAGTGACGATCGCACGCAGCGCCGACGAAGCCGTAGACATGGCTGCGGGCCGGTCCGATCTCGACCTGCTGTGCCTGGCCCCGGGCCTCTTCGCCGGCCGCGACGATGATCTGGTGCGGCTGGTGGCGGACGGACCCCACGGGCCCCGGCCCTGCCTGTGGCTGGATGCGGCGCCTGCGGTGGCCGGTCTGGACGGCCCGGCGGCGAGCCTCGACAAACCCCTGGACGCCGTCTGCGTCGCCGAAGCCTGCGCGACCCTGTGCGACGGCCGATTGCAGCCGGCCTGAGGGCCGATCCGGAAGGACCGACGTGAGCAACGCCGAACGACTGAAGATCCTGGTGGTGGACGACCGGCTGGAGAACCTGACGGCGATGGTGCGGCTGCTGGAGCGCCCGGACCTGGAGATCCTGACCGCGGCCTCGGGCAACGAGGCCCTCGGCCTGATGCTGGGCGAGGACCTGGCCCTGGTGCTGCTGGACGTGCAGATGCCCGGCATGAACGGCTTCGAGGTCGCCGAGCTGATGCGGCGCAACGAGCGCACCAGCCGCGTGCCCATCATCTTCGTCACCGCCATCAACAAGGAGCGCCGCCAGATCTTCACCGGCTACGAGGCGGGCGCCGTCGACTACCTCTTCAAGCCGGTGGACCCGTTCATCCTGCGGGCGAAGGTGGCGGTCTTCCTGGAGATGAAGCACTCGCAGCTGGCGCGCGAACGGCTGGTGCGCGAGCTGAACCGCGCCAACAACCGGCTGCAGGAGCTGAACGACCGCAAGTCCGACTTCCTGGCGGCGGCCTCCCACGAACTGCGCACGCCGCTGACCGTGATCAAGGAGCACTGCAGCCTCGTCCACGAGGGCATCGTGGGTGACCTGAACGAGGACCAGCGGCACTGCGTGGGCGTCGCCCTGCGCAACTGCAACCGCCTGGCGACCCTGGTCGACGACCTGCTGGATCTCAACGGCATCGAGTCGGGCCACACGGCCTGCCGGCGCGGGCCCCTGGACCTGGGCGACCTGCTGGCCACCTGTGTCGGCGACTTCCAGGGCAGTTGCGCGGGGCAGGAACAGGAGCTGAACCTGCTGGTCGAGCCGCGGCTGCCGGCAGCCCTGGCCGATCCTGCGCTGATCACCCAGGTCCTGGTCAACCTGCTGGGCAACGCCCACAAGTTCACCCCTGCCGGCGGCCGCATCGGCGTGACCGCGCGGCGGCGCGGTGACCGTCTGCGCCTGGAGGTGGCGGACACCGGTCCGGGCATCCCGGCCGAGGATCGGTCCCGCGTCTTCGAGAAGTTCACCCGCCTGCAGCTGCCGGGGGCCGAACAACGGGGCACCGGCCTGGGCCTGGCCATCGCCCGGCGCATCGTCGAGATGCACGAAGGCACGATCGGCGTGACCGGCGAACCGGGCCAGGGCTCGGTCTTCCACGTCGAGCTGCCGGTCGCCGGCGAAGTCAACCGGCTGCGGGCCTTCGTGGCCGATGCCACGCGCAACGCCGCGAGCGCGGAGGAGCCTTGGACCCTGGTGCTGCTGCGGCCCCGCGCCGGGGACGATGTCGTGGCCCTCAAGGCGGTCCTGGACAAGGTGCTGCGCCGCGGTGCGGACCGGGCGACGGTGCTCGAGCGGCAGGGCGAAGCCCTGGCCGCGGTGCTGGTGGCGGCCGATCGTGACGGGGCCCTGGCCTTCCTGGCCCGCTTCGAGGCCGGGCTGGCCGACGGGGACCAGGCGCCGCAGTACGGGCTGGTGGATCTGCCCGAGCCGCGGCGCCGCGAATTCGTGCTGGCGGACAACGAACCGGCGTTCGCGCCGTTGCGTCTGGAACTGCCGCCCTGCGGAGGTGACCATGCCGAACGGACACATCCTGGTCGTTGACGACGAACCGGACCTGGTGCGCGCCCTGACCATCCGCCTGCGCGCCGCCGGCTACCGGGTGACTGCCGCCGTCGACGCCGTCGGCGCCGTCGCGGCGGTCCTGGAGGACCGTCCCGACCTGGTGCTGCTGGACCTGGTGCTGCCCACGGCCGACGGCCACGTGGTGCTGGCGCGGTTGCGGGGGCTGGACCGTGCACCGGCCCCACCGGTGGTGTGCCTGACCGCCAGCACCGCGGTGGAAGAGCGCCGGCGGGCCTTGGCCGCCGGTGCGGTCGCTTTCCTGACCAAGCCCTTCGACGGGCGCGAGCTGCTGGCGACGATCGCCGGACAGTTGGCCGCAAGGCGGGAGGCCGACGCCGTCGCGGCCGGCTAGGGCGGACCATCGAAGCGTCCACTTTGGAGCGCGAATGTCCTTCGCCGGACACAGATGCCCGCGCCTGCCGATGCCCTCCGTGGCTCCGCACCGATCGGACAACTCATGCGATGACAATTTGTTGAGTCCATATGACGGGTTCCGACCGGGATGGGCATCGGAACTGCATTCCCCGGACGTTCCCCCGACAAGCGGCCTGGCCCCCGCAGCGACCACGGAGGACTCCAGCTCATGGGACGATTGACGAACGGAACCGCAACCTGCGCCCTGACCGCCCTGGTGGGGCTTTCCTTGCTCGCTTCGGACGCCTCTGCCCGGATGGCGTACGGATACGGCGGGGAGCCCCCCTCGCGGTCAGGGCCGCCGACCCTTGAGCTCGTGTTCGAAGGGGGCCTGGCCGAACCTCTGGGCGTGCAGGGCGATCCGTTCGGCATGGCCGGCGGCCTGGGCGCCGGCACCGGTTACGAATTGGGTCTGCGCCTGCGCCAGCACCTGACCCGGCGCCTCTCGGTGGCGCCCACCTTCCACTACGTGGACTTCGGCGAGGCCAGCGGAGTGCGGGATTTCCCCGAAGGGGATAATCTCGGCTACATGGTGGCCACATCCCTGTTCCGCTACGGCCTGGACATGCAGTTGACGCTGGGCCGTCCGGACGGGCCGCTGCGCCCTTTCGTCAGCGGGGGCGTCTCCCTGTCCCACAACCGCTACCACGACAGCCTGCAGTACTACCAGGACTACGAGACGAGCATGAACGGTCCCTGCCTGAGCGCCGGCTTCGGTTTCAAGATGCAGGCCATCGAATTGACGGGCAGCTACTACTGGAACCGTTTTGAGACCGCCAATCTGACCGGCGGACGGGAGACACTTCAGTACAACTGGGACTACGTGGTCATCCGCGTCGGTTTCGCCCTCGGAGCGGATTAGGCCGACGCGAAGATTGACAGGCGCCATTCGTCGCGATAATTTGGATGGTGATATCCTGATATGCGCCGGCCGAGCCCGGTCATCCCCGCGAAGGGCAGACCATCCGTGTTCTCCCAGACCGTAGAATACGCCATGCGTGCAGTGCTGGCCCTGGCCGCCAGCGACGGCTCGCCCGTCACCACGCGCCAGATCGCCGAGACCATGCGCGTACCCCAGAGCTACCTCTCGAAGGTGCTGCAGGCTTTGGTGCGCGGCGGGCTGGTCTTCTCGACCCGCGGCCTGCGCGGCGGTTTCGTGTTGACCCGCCCGCCCGAGCAGATCAACCTGCTGGAGATCATGGACGTGGTCAACCCCATCCGCCGCATCGAGCATTGCCCGCTGGACCTGGATGGCCACAGCTCGCAGCTGTGTCCGCTGCACCGGCGCCTGGACCAGGCCATGGCCATGGTGCAGGATGCGTTCGCCTCCACGACCCTGGCTGAGTTGCTTTCGGAGAACAATCCCTGCCCGACCCTCAAGGGTCAGCTGCAGTCGCTGCGCCCCTACGGACTCGAGCCCAAGCGCGACTGATCACTCCGCCGGGACCGCACTGACGGCCGCTGCGATCGCCGCAGCGGCCGTTGCCACGTCCACCTCGCCGGTCATGCGGCCGAGGCTGATGCGCAGCGTGCCCTGGGCCACGCGCGGGGCCACACCCATGGCCGCCAGCACCTGCGAGCCCACCGCGTCGGCGCCGTGGCAGGCCGCGCCCGCCGACACCGCCACCGCCGTCAGCCGGGCCAGGATGGCCGGCGCGGTGCGTCCCGGGAACGCGATGCTCAAGGTGTTGGGCAGCCGTGCGGCACCGGCGCCGTGCACGACCGCATCCGGATGCGCAGACAGCAGGCGGTGGGCCAACTGCTCGCGCAGGCGCTGCAGACGCGTTGCCTCGGCGGCCAGGTCCCGCCCCGCCAGCTCGCAGGCCGTGCCCAGACCGACGATGGACGCGACGTTTTCGGTTCCCGGTCGTCGGCCCTGTTCGTGGGCGGCGCCCTGCATCAGGTTGGGCAGCTCCAGGTCCGCGCGCAGGCAGAGGGCGCCCACGCCCTTGGCCGCGTACAGCTTGTGCCCGGCCAGGGAGATCATGTCCACGCCCAGGTCCGGCAGCGAGACCGGCACCTTGCCCAGGGCCTGGGCGCAGTCCGAGTGGGTGAGCGCGCCGCGGACGCGGGCCAGGGCGGCCAGCTCGGCCACCGGCTGCAGGGTGCCGACTTCGTTGTTGGCCAGCATCACCGTCAGCAGGGCACAGCCGTCCCCGATGACGGCGACCGCCGCCGCGGTGTCGACCCGGCCGTCACGATCCACCGGCAGCAGCCGCAGCTGGTGGCCTTCGGCGGTGAGCCGGCGGCAGACCTCGAGCACGGCGGGGTGCTCGACGGCGCTGGCCACCAGGGCGCCGCCGGGCCGCAGCCTCGCCGCGCCGACGATGGCGTGGTTGTTGGCCTCGGTCCCGCCGCCGGTGAAGACCACGCCCTCGGGGCGGACGTCGACCAGGGCCGCCACCTGGGCCCGGGCCTGCTCGACCGCCGCGCGGGCCCGCTGCCCGTAGACGTGGGCGCTGGACGGATTGCCGAAGTGGGTGGTCAGCCAGGGCAGCATGGCCTCGACGACCCGGGGGTCGATGGGTGTGGTGGCGTTGTAGTCGAGGTAGAGGGGATCGCGCGTATCCACGGTGCGGCCTTTCGTCGGAGGTCCGCACCCATGCTAGGCCAGGCGGCCAGCCTTGGCGAGGTCCCTTCGCGGCGGCGATGGACACCACCGCCGGCCGGGACTATCCTTGCGCCCACCATGACCATAGCGTTGCATCCGAGAAACCTGGTCCTGACAGTGCTGGCCGGGCTGCTGGCCGGTCGGGCCTTGGCGGCCGTGCCGGCCGAGACCCTGGCCGTCGAGCGCCGGGAATGGAACCGTTTCGACGGCTGGGAGGTGTCGGCGTTCACCGTGACCGGCGTGCCGCCGGGGCTGGTCCAGGACCTGCGCGCAGGCCTGGAGTTCACCGGGCGCCGCAAGCTGCTGCGCGGATTGGTGCGGCCGGACTTCAACGCGGCGAAGCTGCTGAAGGACGTGCGGCGCACGCGGCTTTTCATGGCCCGCAACGGCTATCCGGCCTCGCAGGTGGAGGTCCGCTTCGACATCGATGAACGCGGTCGCCGGCTCGGCCTGCTGCTGGCGGTGGAGGCGGGGCCCGCGGTCACCGTCGAACGGGTCGAACTGCGGGGCTGGCCCGACGGCGTCGCCCAGCCTGAGGCCGGCGATCCCGCCCTGCCGACTTCGGGCGACCGCTTCGCCGACACTGCGCTCGATGGTGGTGTGCAGCACCTGCAGGCCCTGCTCCTGGAAGCGGGGTTTGCCGAAGCCAAGGTCGAGGCGGACGTGCTGCCGACGGCCGGGAACCGCGTGGCTCTGGTCTTCACGGTCGTGTCGGGGGATTTCTACACCATCGAGGCCATCGCCATCCGGGGCTGCTCGCAGGACCTCGAGCCCGTGGCCCGGCGGATCCTGGCCGTCGCGCCCGGCACCGATTACCGGGCCGGGATGCTGACCGACGCGGCCCAGGACCTGCGCACCACGCAACTCTTTCGCCAGGTGGAGCTGACCACCACTCCCAGCGGCCAGGGCGCGCTTGACCTGGACGTGCTGCTGGCGGACGCACGCATGCGCTCCTGGGAGGCAAGCGTCGGCTCCTGGACCGACAATCCGTGGATGGTGCGGGCGGCCTGGACCCATCGCAACGCCTTGAGCAGGGGGCGCGGCCTCCGCGTCAGCGGCGTCTACGCGACCCATGACCAGCGCCTGGGGGCGGAGTTGTTCACCTTGGGTTGGCTGTCGCCGCGGGCGATGACCTCGCTGGGCGGCGAGTGGATCCGCGAGGACGAGGATGCCTACCTCTCCAACGAGTACGCCGCACGGCTGCAGCAATCGTTCCGTCCCCGGGGCCTGGGGATCTGGCAGTTCGGGGTGGGCATCTCCAACCAGAACGTGATCACCTACTCGCCCGATATCACGGACGTGCCCGAGAGCCAGGACTGGCTGCTGGAGATCTACGCCGACCGCAAGTGGGACTGGACCGACAACCTGCTCTATCCGACCCGCGGCGGCTTCGCCAAGGTCTCGCTGACCTGGGCCCCCGCCGCGGCGTTCTTCGGGGCCTCGTACGTGAAGGCGCAGACCGACGCGGCCGCCTACGTGCCGCTGACCGGCCGCCTCGGTTGGACAACCCGCCTGCGGCTGGGCTGGTCCGAGCCCCTGGGCGGCAACGAAGACCTGCTCGCCAACCGCCGCTTCTATGCCGGCGGCTACAACACCATGCGCGGCTACGAGCGGCGCAAGCTCGGTCCCCGCGACGCCGAGGACAATCCGCGCGGCGGGCAGGCCACGGTGCTGGCCGGGACCGAGTTGCGGTTCCGGCTGCTCGGCCCCTTCGACGGCGCCTTTTTCGTGGATTGCGGCGATGTCTGGCGGCGGCCCCAGGACGCCCAGTTGAGCCTGCTGCGCACGGCCGTGGGCGCGGATCTGGATGTGCGCACGCCGCTGGGACCGCTGCGGCTGGGGCACGCCTGGAACATCGGCCCGGTGCTGCCGGGCGAGCCCGAAAAACTCTGGCACTTCGGCATCGGGTACCCATGGTGAGCGCGGCGCAGGGCAGCCCGGGCCAGGGACGTCGGGGCCAACGGCTGCGGCGCCTGCGGCGGATCCTCGTGCGCGGCACGGCGGCGGTCGTGGTGGTGGTGCTGCTGCTGGCGGCCTCTCTGCTGCTGCCGGGTGTGCGCGGTCGGCTGCTGGCCCTGGGCCTGGACCGGGCCGGCGAGGCTCTGCCCGGCCGGCTCGAGGTGGGCCGCGCCGCGTGGCCGAGCGCCGGTCGCATCGTGCTGGAGGACATCTTGTGGCGGGCCGATGACGCCGACGGGTCGGCAGAGGCCGACACCCTGGCCAGGGTGCGGCGCCTGGCCCTGGCCGTGGATCTGCGCAGTCTGCGCGCCCGCGATCTGGCCTTGGATTCGCTGGCGCTGGAGGTGGCCTGGTGCGATCTGCCGGCGCTGGTGGCCCTCTGGTCCCCGACGGCCGCCGCGCCCGCCGACACCGACACTGCGCCAGCCGTTTGGACCGGCCCCTACCTGCGGGCGGGTGGCCGGCCCGGGCTGCCGTCCCTGCTGGTCCGATCGCTGGACGTGCAGGCCGAGCGAATGCGCCTGAGCGCGGAACTGGGCCTGGCCGAGGCGCACTTGCAGGCCGCAGGCGAACTGCGCGGCGGCTACGCGCCTGCACTGACCATCGCCGCGGCCGCCGGTCGCCTCCGGCGCGATGGTCCGGACCCGGCGAGTCTGGACCTGCGGGCCCTGTCCCTGGGCCTTGCCGACGACGGCGACGGCTGGATCGCCGTCGACAGCCTTTCCCTCAGCATCGCTGCTGCCGGGTCCGCCGAGCAGGTGGCGCGCTGGCAGGGACAGGGCCCGCTGCACCTGCGGGCCGACGGCCGCCTGCGGCCGGCGGGCGGCGCGATCGCTGCGGACCTGGCGCTCGGGCTGGACTCTCCGCTGGCGCCGTGGTGGCCGACTGTGCCGATGAAACCGGGTCGGCCCGATTCCCTGGGCCGCCTGGCGGCCGAACTCCGGGTGCAGGGCCGGGTCGCCGGCGACAGCGTGAGCGTGCGCCTGACCGCCGACCTGGCGGGCACCGCCGACTGGAGCCGCGCCTATCTGGCCGGTGCCGCGGATTTCCTCCTGTCTGCACCCTGGAGCGGCACCGCCGTCATCGACAGCCTGGACCTGGCCCTGCCGGGCCTGGACCTGCGCGGCGCTGCCGACCTGAGCCGGGACCGGCTGGCCTTGCGGCTGGGCGGGCATCTGCGCACACCCTGCCCGACCGCCGAACGCTTCGTCCCGGCCGTCGCCGACACCCGGCTCGAGACGGCTTTCGCGGTGCAGACCGCCGGCTCCTGGGACGAGCCGTCGCTGGACCTGACGCTCGACGGCAGCGCCGTCTCGCCGGCCCTGGAGGTGGGGCGGGCAACCCTCAACCTGCGGGGCGGGCGGCGGGATCTGACCCTGCGCCTGAACGCCGGCGGGGGACTCGTCAGGCACGGGATCACCCTGGCGGACTCGCTGCGGCTGCGGGTGCGCCTGCGCCCGGCCCTGGGGGAGGACCTGCGCCTGCCCGACCGCATGCAGGCCGAGGTCGCAGCCGATGCCCTGGCCGGCCCCCGCTTCGAACACGCGCACCTGCGGGCCCGTCTGGATTTCGCCCCGACCGCACCCCTGGCTGCCAGTGTGGAGTTGGACACCCTCGATGTGGGCTACACCGGACTGACGGTGCAGGCCGGAGGGCGCCTGGATGCCGGGATGGTGGAGCTTCTGGCCGCGGTGCATCTGACGGCGCCCTGCCCGCTGCTGGAGTCGCTGGTGCCGGCCCTGGCCGGCGGCACCATCGCCGCCGAGGCGACCCTGGCGTTGCAGGGTCCTCGGGACGACCCGCGGGTCGACCTGCGGGTCGTGGGCTCGGCGCGCACCGACGTCGCTGCGGTGCCGCAGCTGGTCTTGGCGGTGACGGGCGATCGGCAGGCGCTGCACGCGGACCTGCAAGCCGGCGGCGGCATCGAGCTCGGCGGCCGGGCCCTGGCTGATTCGCTGCGACTGAATGCCGCCCTGGTGGCCGCCGACAGCGACAGCCTGCCGCTGCAGGTGGGGGCGACCGCCTGGCAGGGCAGCCGTCGCCTGGGCCTGGCGGCCGCGGCCGCCGTCGATTCCCTGATCGTGGTCCGCCTTGACACCCTGGAACTGCAGGTGGCGGGAGAGCGCGTGCGGCTGGCGGAGCCGGCCACGGTCCGCCTGGACACGGCCCGGCAGGCCCTGGACGTGTCGCGGCTGCTGCTGCGCGGCGACCCGGGGACCCTCGACCTGCGCCTGCACCTGGAACCGAGTGCGGCGGCCATCCACGGCAGCACCGACCTGCTGCTGACCGAGGCGATGCTGCAGGTCTTTGCCCCGAACCCGTTCTGGTCCCGCGACGGCGGCCTCGATCTCGGCATCACCGGTGAGGTGGATCTGGACATCGGCCGGACCGGGGCGGGTTTCAGCGGCGGTGTGGACCTGCGCTTGATGCCGCATCGGCAGGACCCTCAGCTGGCGGCGGCGCTGCGCTTCGGCCTGGCCGCCGGCGACAGCGGCGGGCTGGGGGCCGACTTCTCCGTCAGCGCCGCCGACACCGTGCTGGTGGCCGGTTCGTTGCTCTGGCCGGGTCGCGTCGACCTGGCGCGGGGGCAGTGGGTGCCGGATCCGCAGCGGCTGCTGGAGGTCTCGGTGCCGGAGCAGGAACTGGTGACCCAGGTCATGCGCCGCCTGGTGCCCCAGGGCCTGGCCGTGCGCGGCGCGATCCGCGTCGGGGCCAATGCGGGACTGGCCGTCGCCGGCGGGCCGCCGTCTCCCGATGCGCCGCCGCCCTTCCTGACCGGTGTGGTGGCCGCCGAACGGCTGCAGATCGAGACGCCCAACGGCTCGCGGGTGGAGGTGGTCCTGGACTGCCGGCTGGCGGGCACGCCGGCGGACCCGCGGCTCGAAGGCACGGTGCGCGTTCCCTCGGGCTTCGTGCGCATCCCCGAACTGCCGCGCAACCTGTTGCCCCAGGAGGGCGAGGCCCGGCTCTGGACCGCCGCTGCCAGCGACAGCCTGGCCCTGTTCGCCGGACCGGCTCCGGCCTGGGGGCCGGACGAAGCCGGCCGCAGCGGGACACCGTTCTTTCCGGATCTGGCCCTGGCCGTCGAACTGCCGGGCAACCTGCGGATCCACGGCTACGGGCTGGATGTGGAGGTCTCGGGCGAGATCGATGTGAGCCGTGGCCGTGACCCGAAGGGACGGCCCGGCCCGGCACTGGTGGGCCAGGCCCGCTCGGTCGAGGGAAGCCTGCGCTTCATGAACCGCATGTTCCGCATCGAGCGGGCCGAGGCGCTGTTCACCGGCGAGGTGCCCGCCAACCCCACCCTGGACATGCTGCTGCAGACGGAGATTTCCGGCACGACCATCCGGCTGGCGGTGACCGGCCGGGCCTCCGCGCCGGTGGTGGACCTGACCTCCAATCCGGACATGAACCAGACCGACATCATGGCCTACCTGCTGTTCGGCCGGCCGATCGGCGATCTGGACAACGAACAGCGCGGCCGCATGGACGAGGAACCGGACGCTTCGCAGCAGCTGCGCGAGAACCTGACCGGCCTGGCCCTGGCCTTCGGCACGGCCGATCTGCAGAGTTCGGTCTCCAGCACCCTGGGCGTGGACATCGTGGAGCTCGGTTCGGACCAGAGCGGCGGCAGCACCCTGACCGCCGGCAAGTACATCAGCCCCAAGGTCCTGCTCAAGTACAACGCGTCCCTGGAGAAGGCCGGCTCCTACTACGTGACCCTGGAGTACGCGATCTCGCAGGTTTTCAAGCTCGTCTCCACCTACGGGCAGGGCGAGGAAGCGTCCGGCATCGAAGTCAAATGGATCCGGCGCTACTGATCCTGGCCTAGAAGAAGGTGTCGTAGAGCCGGCCCAGGGTCAGGTAGAACGCGTCGTTGCCGTCGAGGGCCCGGGCGTAGCTCAGCACCAGCGGCCCCAGCAGGGTGCGCGCCCCCAGCATGATCCCGGCGCAGCCCAGCAGGTCGTCGAATCCGGCATCGTCGGCATTGCGCCAGGAGTTGCCGGCTTCCAGGTTCAGGCCCGCGTACCATTGGGTGGAGTAGGGGCTGCTCAGGCCGCCCAGACGATAGTGCCAACCGAGACCGGCCAGGCCGTACATCTCGCCTCGCAGCTGGTCGTTGGTGTAGGCGCTGAGACGGCCGAGGCCGCCGGCCGTGAACATGGCGAACTCGGGCAGGTCCGAGCCCAGGTTGGAGCCTCCCTGCAACAGGGTGGTGAAGGTGCTGCGCCCGCGGGAGCCGGCGGTGCGCAGACCGGCCTCGATGGTGTTGTAGTCGAGATCCGAGCCCAGGTCGGGCACCGAAAAGTAGGCGCGGGCCAAGCCGCGGAGGCCCTCGCGCGGGAAGACGGCAGCATCCATCACGTCGACGCCGACCTGCAGGACGCCGCCCCCGCGGTGGCCCTCGAAGTCGGCCGCGCTCAGGCCGACCTTGGTCGCGGCATCCACGTAGCCGTAGAGGAGCCCGGCGCGGAGCTCGCCGAATTTCGCCAGCCGCCAGCCCAGATCCACTTCCCCGTGGATGTCCTTTTCCAGGTACTCGCCCAGGTTCCACATCTCGTAGTACCAGTCGTGGATCTGGCTCTGCAGGGTCAGGCTGGCCGCGACGAAGGGCCGGCGGTGCCAGCCCAGGGGCTGGTAGTATTCGGAGCGCAGGGCGTCGGTCTCGCCCAGCTGCAGGTCGGTGCGCACCTCGCCGCCCCAGCCGTTGAGCTCAAGGCTGGTGACCCGCACCCGGGCGTTGAGGGCGCTGAGCCCGGCCTGGCCGCCTTCATAGGCCAGCCCGAAATGGACGATGTTGGGCGAATAGTACTTCCGCTTGGCGATCACGGTGAGGGTCGTGGAGTCGGGTCCCGCCTGGGTATCGCGGCTGAGCTGGAAGTCGACCAGCTCGAAGACGCCGAAGTCGTAGAGGGCGGTCAAGTCCTGCGCCAGCTCGTCCAGGTAGAGGAACTGCCCCAACTGCTGCCGCACGTGCTTGCGGATGGTTCGGTCCGGCACCCGCGAGTCGTTCTTCACGGCGATCCGGTCGACGGTGATGGCGCCGGGCGCGGGCATCCGGTGCCGGGCCAGGTGCCGGGCGTAGGCCGCAGGATCGAGAGCCAGCGGGCGCAGCCGGTCGGCGGCCGCCCGCGCCGCCGCGGCGCCGGGCGCGAAGGTCGCGGTCACATCCTGGAAATCCTGGCCCGCCATGCCCGGCAGGTCGGGGCGGATCACCACGTCCGCCTGCGCCAGCTGAGGCAGCACATTCTGGCGGGCCTGGATCAGCCCCGTCTGGGCGGTGATGCCCAGCATGGTGCGCAGCGCCTCGTCGCCGGTGCTGTCGGGCAGGGCGCCGACGTCCACGGCGATCACGATGTCCGCGCCCATGGCCCGCACCACGTCCACCGGCAGGTTGCGCGCCAGGTAGCCGTCGACCAGCTCGCGGCCGTCCCACTCGACCGGGGGGAAGGCGCCGGGGATGCTCATGCTCGCCCGCACGGCCTTCAGCAGGTTGCCCCGCTCCAGGACCACCATCTCGCCCGTGTGCAGATCCGTGGCGACAGGCCGGAAGGGGTAAGCCAGGTCATCGAAGCCGTGGTGGCCGGCCAGGTACAGATCGGGATTGCGGAAGGCGAAGGCGAACTTCTGGCCGGCGATCATGCCGCGTGCGGTGACCAGGCTGCGCCCGCGGATGCCGAACTCGATGGGCAGGAAGTAGGCGCTGTCGTCCTGCTTGCGCCGGTAGGAACGCTGTTCCCGCTCCGGCGTGTCCGAGAAGAGATCGTTCCAGTCGACGGCGGCCAGCTCGGCTTCGATCTGCGCGGGGGTCAGGCCGATCGCGAAGAGCGCGCCGACGATCGCGCCCATGCTGGTGCCGGCCACGTAGTCCACCGGCACGCGCATCTCCTGCAGCACCTTCAGCACGCCGATGTGGGCGCCGCCGCGGGCGCCGCCGCCGCCCAGGACCAGGCCGATGCGGGGGCGTTCGGCATCCGCTTCCTCTTCCGCCGGCGTCTGGGCCGGGGCGGCCGCCGCCAGCAGCAGGAACGCCAGCAGGAATGCGGGGATGCGACGCGTCACGATCGTATCTCCGGCGAAAGGGGCCGCTCGACGAGCACGACGATCGCGTGGGCCGCGACCCGACGAGGGCCCGCGCCGTGGGGCGGCGCCAGGTCCGGTTCATGGATGTCCGCCGGCGATGCCGCCGCGGTGTCCACCAGCAGGTGCCAGGCGTGGCCCGCGGCCGCGGCCGGAGGCGTGAAGGCGGCGACCTGCGCGTCGGCGTTGAGCATCACGTGCAGGCCGCCGCTGCCTGCGCCCGCGGCCAGGGTGTAGGCCAGGCGGCGACTGGCGGGGCGCCAGTCCGGCCGGCCGGGCTCGGTGCCGTGCCAGGTGAGGTCGCCCGGGGCGCCGGGGCTGGTCACGGTCCACCAGCGGTCGGCGCGCAGCAGGGCGCAGCTGCCGGTGGTCCGCAGCAGCAGGCGCACGAAGCGCAGCAGGTCTGCCTGGCGCGCGCGCGCGCTCCAGTCCAGCCAGTTGTGCTCGTCGTCCAGGCACCAGGGATTGTTGTTGCCGCGCCGGGTGTGGCCCCATTCGTCGCCCATCCAGAGCATGGGCGTGCCGTTGGCCAGCAGCAGCAGGCAGAAGAAGTTCCGCACCTGGCGGCGGCGCAGCGCCTGCACGACCGGGTCGTCGCTGGGGCCTTCTTCGCCGCAGTTCCAGGCCAGGTTGTGGTCGGAGCCGTCGCGGTTCTGCTCGCCGTTGGCCTCGTTGTGCTTCTGCTGGTAGCTGACCAGGTCGGCCAGGGTGAAGCCGTCGTGGGCGGTCACGAAGTTCAGCACGTGGGAGGGACGGGCGTCGGCCCGGGCGAAGATGTCGCGGCTGCCGCAGATCCGGGCCATCAGCTCCTCGATGGTGCCGGCGTCGCCCTTCAGGAAGCGGCGCACCGTGTCGCGGAAGGGTCCGTTCCAGCAGGCGAAGCGCCGGCCGGGAAAGCGGCCCACCTGCTGCAGGCCGGCCGCGTCCCAGGCCTCGGCCACCAGCCGACGTCCCGCCAGCACCGGATCGGTGTCGATGGCGGAGATCACCGGAGGGGCGGCCAGGGGTTCGCCGCCCGGGTCGCGGCAGAGGGCGCTGGCCAGGTCGAAGCGGAAGCCGTCCACGTGCAGCTCCTCGACCCACCAGCGCAGGGACTCGACGATGGTGCGGGCGACCACCGGATGGTTGGCGTTGACGGTGTTGCCGCAGCCGGTGACGTCCAGGTAGCGGCCACCCGCGCTGCCCAGGTACCAGGCGTGGTCGGCCAGCCCGCGCCAGCCGATCACCGGTCCGTCGGCACCGGCCTCGGCGGTGTGGTTGTAGACCACGTCGACGACCACGCGCAGGCCGGCCCGATGCAGGGCCTTGACCATGTGGCGGAACTCGTCGACCGGACCGGCCGGGCTGCGGTCGGAGCTGTAGCCGGCGTGGGGAGCGAACCAGGCGATGGGACTGTAGCCCCAGTAGTTGACGCGTCCCGGCGGGGCATCGCTGGGGTCGAACTGCTGCACGGGCATCAGCTCGACGGTGGTGACGCCCAGGTCCAGCAGGTGGTCGATGCGCTCGACGAGGCCCAGGTAGGTGCCGCGCCGCGCCTCGTCCACGCCGCTGGACAGGTGGCGGGTGTAGGCGCCCACGTGCAGCTCGTAGATGACCTCGCGCCCCGGCGCCGGCGGCAGGGGAGCGTCGCCCTCCCAGTCGTAGCGGCGGGGATCGATCACCACGGCGCGCAGGGCCGCCGGGCCGTTGGCCCCCGGCCGCCGGGCCCTGCCGCGGTCCCAGCCCGTGTCGCCGACCACGGCCCTGGCCCAGGGGTCCAGCAGCACCTTGTCCGGGTCGAAGCGCAGCCCGTGCGCCGGGTCGCGGGGGCCATCGACGCGCCAGGCGTAGACCTGGCCGTGGCCGACCCCGGGTACCCGAATATGCCAGTAGCCGTCGCTGCGCTGACGCACGGGGTCCAGGCCCAGGATGCGCGCCGGCTCGGCCGCCTCCGGTTCGGCATACAGCAACAGCTCCACCGCGGTGGCCGCGGGGGCGTGGACGCTGAAGTTCGTACCCTCAGCGTCGGCGGTGGCCCCCAGCGGCGCGGGCCGGCCGGCCTGCGGGGCGTCGTCGTGTCGTGCGCTCATGGTCTCCCGTTCGTCTCCGGGGCGGATGGTCGCCAAGGATAATCCAGGGGCACCTCGGGGTCACGCGGCGTTTGGCCCGGGGCTAAACCCGTGTGGCGGCGGGTCGATACTGGAGAGGTGCAATTGGGATCGGCTCTCGGGGCCGGTTCCCGGTCCCGTGCGCCCGACCGGAGCACCCGATGCTGCTGGAGACCCTCAAAGCCCTGTCCAATGCGGGCCGCGACGCCTTGCAAACCGCCTGCGGACTGGCGGTCACGGGGGAGTCCGTCTCCCAGCTGGAACAGGGCAGCCTGACCTTCCCCGCCCTGGGCGACCTGGTGATCTCCGGCGGCAGCCTCAACCGGGTGCACCTGGGCGGCGACAGCGGCCTGTGCCGGCACCTGGCCGTTCTGGACGGGCCCGACGGCGGAGGCAGCGGCATCGAGCGCCTGGCCGGGACCTTCCTGGACCAGCTGCTGGAGGAGATCCCCGGCCGCCGGCCCCGGGGCCGGCTGGAGGGCCTCGCGGTCGAACCCCTGTCGATCCGCACCCGCGGCGTGCGCACCTTCGGTTTCCGCTTCGCGACCGCGGCCGGCCAGTTCTTCCTGTTGGCCGAGATCCCCTCGCGCCTGGAATGGGAGCAGGACAAGGGCACCGATTTCCTGACCGTGATGGCCGAGAGCTATCTGCCCGAGGGCTGGGAAACCCGCAACGCCCTGGCCGGCACCCTGGGTGTGGAGAACTTCCTGGTCTTCCTGCGCAAGGTCGAGGCGGACACCTATCTGCACCTGCCGACGGCCGGCGACGTGCCGCGGGTGATCGCCGCGTTCCTGGTGGAGCAGTTCACCCACGAGGGCGAGCGCGTACTCAAGTTCGCCTTGAAGCTGCCCGATCAGCCCCACGACCTGCCTTTCCCCGGGGCCGAAGTGCAGGGCAGGGTCGGCATCGGCGACCGCTCGGTGGAGTTCACCACGCACTACGTGGGGCGGGCGGTGCATCCCATCGGCGGCGGGGCGCTGCTGCAGTGCGGGCTGTACACTGTGCCGGAGCAGCTGGCGGTGGTCCAGCGCCGGGGCACGTTCCGCATTCCCATCGAGGATCCGATCCCGGTCGAGCTGGCGGTCTCGGACAGCGACGGCAGTTCGCCCTGGCGCCGCAGCAAGCGGCAGGAGCGGCACGTGCTGGGCACGCTGTCGGACCTGAGCTTCGCCGGGGCGCGGGTGACCCTGGACCGCAACGAGGCCGCCGGCTGCGTGGCCCGCGGGCAGCGCCTGACCTGCGGCCTGAACCTGCCGGGCCGTCCGCAGCGGCTGGACGTGGCCGGCATCGTGCGCCGTGTGGCCACGGTGCGCGCCGACCACGAGGATCCCTGCGAGGAGATCGGCATCGAGTTCCTGCCGGCGGGGCAGCAGGGGCCGGCGGTGCTGGACCAGGTGCGGGATTTCGTGCTGGCGGAGCAGCGGGCCTGGCTGGCCAGGCGCATCCAGGTCGCGGGCGTCGGCGAGTGGTGAGCCCCCTGCCGGCGGGAACCCGCAGGCCCGTTTGCGCGTAGGGGTCTTCCGGCGACCCGATCCCACCCCAACCGTCGCCGGGGAGCAGCCATGATCGACCTGGCCCGGCTGAACGACCATTCCCGCCGCTTTGCCACGCTGCTGTTCCGCCAGTGGCCCGAGTGGATCGCCCACGCGCGCTTTGACCCCTACGAGGATTTCGAGCAGGAGGCCCTGCTGGTGGAGGTGCCGCGGCCCCGGGACGGCGGCCGGCACGGCCTGTTCATCACCACCAGCGAGTGGGAGATCTCCATCGGCTTCGGCGAGAGCTTCCACACCCGCTTCGGCGCCGCCGGCGACGACACCGGCGGCGACTTCTACGCCGAGGCCATGACCTTCATCCGCGACTTCGTGGCCGAGGACGTGCTCGTGGCCACCGCCCACCAGGACGGGGAGTGGCTCGGCGCCTGGCGCATCGACCGCCGGCGCGAGGACCCCGAGGCCCTCGCGGTGGACGACGGGGTGGAGGTGCGCGTGCGCTCCTGGCGCGGCACCTGGGACCGCGACCTTCCGGCTAGCACTTGAATCCCCGGGCCATCCCTCCTACAGTGCCGCCAGGGGAGTGATCCCCGCCCCGCCCCGCGGGACCACCGCGCCTGCCGTCACCCGAACCGAGCGGACCAGTGCATGCCCCGGTACGAACGCGCCGTGCTGATCGTCAATCCCGTAGCCGGGCAGGCCCGCGGCCTGCGCCTGGGCCAGCAGTTGCGCTCCTCGTTCGAGGACCGCGGCGTGGCCTGCGCGGTGAGGGTGACCGGCGGCGCCGGCGATGCGGAGCGCTGGTCCCGGGCCGCGGCCATCGACGGCTTCGACCTGATCGTCGCCATCGGCGGCGACGGCACGGTGGGCGAGGTGGTTTCGGGCCAGGCCCGCTGTCCGGCCAAGGTGCCGGTGGCGGTGGTCCCGGTGGGCACGGCCAACGTGGTGGCCCTGGCCCTGGCCCTGCCCTGGCTGCCGGGCCTGGTCGGCGGCATGATCCTCGACGGACGCGTGCTGGAGTTCGACGTGGGCTACCTGCCCGCCCACGACCGCCACTTCTTCCTGATGGCGGCCATCGGCTATCCGGCCAAGGTGATCCAGGATTCGCCGCGGCGGCTGAAGAACCTGTTCGGTGTCTTCACCTACCTGGGCGCCGGCATCCGCAACGCCCTGAACCTGGACGAGGTGCGCGTTTTCGTCGAGGACCAGGACGAGGTGGTCCACGAATACGAGGGCAACACCATCCTGCTGTCGAACATCGGCAAGATCGGCGACATCAACCTGAAGGTCACGCCCGACACCAGCGCCCATGACGGCCGCTTCGACGTGACGGTGATCAGCAGCCGTTCGCTGTGGGACCTGCTGCTGGTGCTGTTCCGCATGCTGACCTGGCGGCACCGGCCCACCCCGCGGCTGCACCACTTCCAGGCCACGAGGGTGGTCATCGCCACCGATCCGCCGGTCGCGGTGCAGATCGACGGCGAACCCCTGGGCGAGACGCCGCTGGAGGCCGAGGTCCAGCACGCGGCGGTGAAGTTCATCGTCGGCGACCGCTACCAGCCCGAAGCCGGCGGGGGCGGGCTGCTGGCCACCTTCCACTTCAAGGACCTGATGCAGCTCAAACGCCGGGCCGCCCGCAGCCAGGGTGGGCTTGTGCCGCCGTCGCCTGAACCGTAACTTGAGGATGCCGGGCTGGATCGGCCATGGGTGCAACAGGCAAACGGGACACTCTTACCGAATAGCATCATCCGCCGGATCCGGACTGACCCCAGGGGGGCGCTCACGCGCTCCCCTTCGTGTTGGGGGTCGGGTCTATTTGGGCTTGTCGTGCCTGATGAGGAAGGTCAATCCGTCGCGGCGCGGCTCGGCCGCCGGCGGTGCCTTGGGCCGATTGCCGCCGGCCACCGCCGCCGCGGCCAGCGCCGTGGTCTCAGCCAGCAGGCCGCCCGCGCGGCGGGCCACGTCCAGGCTGTCGGCCAGCACGCCGGCGACCGCGGCCTGCTCGCCGCCGCAGCCCGCGGGGCTGTCGCCGGCACGGGCCACCAGCCAGCGCCGCCGATCGCAGACCAGCTGGAGCCAGGCCTGGCCGTCCTGGCCGGGTCCGGCGACCAGGGTCGATTCGCAGCCGACCAGGGCCACCGGTTCGGGGCAGAGCACACCGACCCGGCAGCCGGGGCGGGCGCAGGCAATGGCCAGGGGCTCGGCCAGGGCGGCCACCACCGCGGCCGGCGCGTAGATCAGCACCGAGCGGGAGGCGCCGGCTGCCAGGCCGGTGGCGGCGGCCACCGCGTCGGCAAAGGTCGCCAGCAGCAGCGGGGCTCCGCCCGGGTCCGGCGGCGCGAAGGCGCGCAGCAGGTCCAGGGCCTGGCCGCGGCGCTCGCTGAGGCGGCTGACGATGCCGGCAGTGAAGGTGTCGGGGGCCACCGGCAGGTACAATCGGGGCTTGTCCTGGACCACGCGCACCGCGCCCTGCCGCACCAGCGAGGCCATGACTTTGGCCAGGTTGGCGGGGTCGCGGCCCAGGCCCTGGGCGACCCGGTAACCTGAGACGGGACCTTCGGCTGCGGCCTCGAGGGTGGCCAGGTAGACCTCGGCCTCGGTGGGGGTCAAGCCCAGGTCGCGCAGGGCCTGGATCAGTTCGCCGGTCCGGGGCATGGGCGCCTCCGCGGGCGTTGGGCGGTGCCCCCTGGGGACGCCGCCGGCCTTGTTGTCGAATGACAACACCATTGTCCCGGCGTCTGCCCCGGCCGTCAAGGGCGCAATCACGAAGTTGGCGCCGGGCCCGAAGGTGATTATCCTTGTCCGGCTTTTGCGGGCCCCGGCCGAACCGGCCGAACCGCGACCCCCGATCCGACAGGACCAGCATGGATATCCGCAATGTCGCCATCATCGCCCACGTGGACCACGGCAAGACCACGCTGGTGGACCAGATCCTGCGCCAGTGCCACGTCTTCCGCGACGGACCAGGTGGTGCGCGAGCGCGTGATGGACTCCAACGACCTCGAGCGCGAGCGCGGCATCACCATCACCTCGAAGAACTTCGCGGTCACCTACGGCGACACGCGCATCAACCTGATCGACACGCCGGGCCACGCCGACTTCGGCGGCGAGGTCGAGCGCGTGCTGAAGATGGCCGACGGGGTGCTGCTGCTGGTGGACGCCTTCGAGGGCCCCATGCCCCAGACGCGCTTCGTGCTGCAGAAGGCCATGCAGCTGAACCTCAAGCCGGTGGTGGTGATCAACAAGGTCGATCGGCCCAACGCGCGGCCCGCACGAGGTGCTGGACGAGGTCTTCAACCTCTTCCTGCGAGCTGCACGCCAACGACGAGCAGCTCGACTTCCGCGGCGTCTACGCCGCCGGCCGCGACGGCTGGGCCATCGGCGAGCTGGGCGACGAGCGCAAGGACCTGCTTCCCGCTGCTGGACATGATCGTCAAGCACGTGCCGGCGCCCGAGCACCGGGAGGGACCGCTGCAGATGCTGGTGGCGGCCATGGACCACAGCGACTACGTGGGGCGCATCGGCGTGGGGCGCGTCGTGCGCGGCAGCATCCGGGCCAAGCAGCAGGTGGTGCTGCTCAAGCGCGACGGCAGCGTGGTCAAGACCTCGGCCCGGCGCTGTACGTGTTCGACAACCTGGGCAAGGCCGAGGTGCGAGGTCGTGCACTGCGGCGACATCTGCGCCGTGGTCGGGCTGGACGACGTGGACATCGGCGACACCATGGCCGATCCGGAGCATCCCGGAGCCGCTGCCGCTCATCGCCATCGACGACCCGACCCTGACCATGAGCTTCCTGCCCAACGACAGCGCCCGGCTACGGCCAGGAGGGCAAGTACGTCACCAGCCGCCAGGTGCGCGACCGCCTGCACCGCGAGGCCGAGCGCGACGTGGCCCTGCGCGTCGAGGACACCGCCAGCAGCGACACCTTCAAGGTCTCCGGCCGCGGCATCCTGCACCTGTCGATCCTCATGGAGAACATGCGCCGCGAGGGCTTCGAGTTCATGGTCGGCCAGCCGCAGGTCATCTACAAGGAGATCGGCGGCAAGAAGGCCGAGCCGGTGGAGATCCTCATCGGTGGACGTGCCCACCGAACTGGCCGGCACGGTGATCGAGTACGCGGCCACCCGCAAGGGCGAGATGGTGACGATGGAGCAGCGCGAGGGGCGCACCCACCTGGACTTCCACATCCCCAGCCGCGGGCTGATCGGCTTCCGCAGCCGCATGCTGCGCGCCACCGCCGGCGAGATCGTCATGCACCACCGCTTCCACCAGTACGAGTACTTCAAGGGCTCGATCCCCGAGCGCACCACCGGCAGCATCATCTCCATGCACGGCGGCAAGGCCGTGGCCTTCGCCCTGGACGCCCTGCAGGACCGCGGCGTCTTCTTCATCGAACCGGGCGACAACCTCTACACCGGGCAGATCATCGGCGAGGCCAACAAGGACGAGGAGATCATGGTCAATGCCCAGAAGGCCAAGCAGCTGTCGAACATGCGGGCCCGCGGCAGCGACCGCAAGATGCGGATCGCCCCGCCGCTGAAGATGAGCCTGGAGGAGGCGCTGGAGTACCTCAATCGCGACGAATACGTCGAGGTGACGCCCAAGTCGATGCGCCTGCGCAAGTCGATCCTCGACGAGAACGAGCGCAAGCGCGTGGCCAAGCGCGCGCGGCTCTCGGACCCGGACTCCTAGGAGGCTGAGCGGCCGCGATGCGCGTCGAGCTGACACCACCGCCCTGGGCCACGCACCTGCAGAGCGACCTGACCGACTGGCAGCGTCGGCCGCTGCCGGTGGCGGAGCTGGTGCCGTTCGAGCTGCCGGACGACGCCTACTTCGAGTACGCCTGGCAGGATGCCGCCGGCGAGCGGCGGTCCGACCCCGCCAACCCGAACCCGCGCCGCAATCCCTGGTGGGAGTTCGCCAGCAACCTGGTCGGACCCGACTACCGGCCCGACCCGGACGCCGACCCGGGCGAAGCGCGGTTGCGCGGCCGCCTGCTGAAGCTGGAGGTGGAGTCGGCGCTGCTGGGGCAGCGGCGGCGGCTGCTGGTCTACTCGCCGCCGGGTCTGGCGGAGGCCGAACTGCCGCTGGTCCTGTTCCAGGACGGCAAGGCCTACCTGGCCTGGGGCCGGCTGCCCCAGGTCTACGACCGCCTGCACGGGCGCGGCGAGATCGCGGCGGCCCACCTGGTGTTCGTGCCCCCGGTCGAGCGCACGCCCGAGTACTTCTTCAATCCCCTGTACCGGCGCTTCCTGGTGGAGGAGGCCCTGCCCGCGGCCGAGGCCCGGGCCCGCTGCGACGGCCGGCGCACCGCCTGGGGCGCCAGCCTGGGCGGGCTGCTCAGCGCCCAGCTGGCCTGGGAGCGACGGGACCTCTTCCAGGCGGTGGTGGCCCAGTCGGGCGCCTTCCTGTTCTCGCCCGCCACCCGCGACCGGGACCCCTTCGCGGGGGAGGAGGCGTTCCTGGCCGAGGTGCAGGCCGGCGATCCGCGCGGCCTGCGCTGGCACCTGGACTGCGGCAGCCTGGAGTGGCTGCTGGACAGCAATCGCCGCCTGGCCGCAGCGCTGGCCACAGCCGGGGCCGACGCCACCTTCGTCACCCGCAACGCCGGCCACAACTGGATCAACTGGCGCAACGGGCTGGCGACGGGGCTGCGCCGCGCCCTGCCCCGCAACCCGGTCTGACCTCCGGACTTGAAAAACTCCCATTGATAAGCCATTCTTTTCGCCAGGGGGAGCCGCTTCCGCAGCGCTGGCGCGGCCGCAATTGCAGTCCTGAACCATGAGGTGAGATCGCCATGCGAATCGTTTCCGTACTGCTCGTTACCGTGCTGATGCTGGCTGCGGCCGTCAACGCCCTGGCGGGCGAGAAGGTCTACGGCAAGGGAGTCACCGGCGCCGAGGTGGTGAAGGTCAGCGACCTGATCGCCACGCCTGAGGCCTACATCGGCAAGAACCTGCGGGTCGAGGGCATGGTCGTGGGCGTGTGCGCCCACCGCGGCTGCTGGATCAACCTGGCCGGGGACAAGGAAGGCGAGACCGTGCGGGTGAAGGTCAAGGACGGCGAGATCGTCTTCCCGCCGGAGATCGTGGGCGACATGGCCGTGGCCGAGGGTGTCTGGACCGCCAACGAGCTGACCCTCGAGCAGACCAAGGAAGTGTGCGCGGCCGAGGCCCGCAAGGCCGGCGAGAACTATAATCCCGACGACGTGACCACCTGCAAGACGCTCTACCAGATCAGCGGCACCGGCGCCGTCGTGACCACCAAGTAGCGCGGCGATGCAGAAATTCCGCAAGACCTGCCGGACCCTGCACCGGGAGCTGGGTTTCCTGGCCGTGGGCCTGACGCTGGTCTACGCCGTCAGCGGCATCGCGGTCAACCACGCCCACCACTGGGACGCCAACTACACCCGCACCCTGGTCCAGGAGACCATCGAGCCGGTGGGCACCGGGCCCACGGTCGAGATCCAGCCCCTGGTGCTGGAGCGCCTGGGCATCGACGAACCGGTCAAGGGCATCTGGCGGGCCAGCGCGGACGTGCTGCAGGTCTTCGTCGAGGGTGGCCAGTACGACGTGAACCTGGTCAGCGGCGCGGTCACCGCCCACGGCTTTGCGCGCCGCCCCCTGCTGTTCGACTTCAACTTCATGCACCTGAACTCGGGCAAGGCGCCGTGGACGGGGATCGCCGACGTCTACGCCGGCATCCTGATCGTGCTGGCCATGACCGGGCCCTGGCTGATCGCCGGGAGCAAGGGGCTGAAGGGGCGCGGCGGTGTGCTGATGACCCTGGGCATCGCATTGCCGGTGGTTTATGCGGTGGTGTCGCGGCTGTAAGGGCCGGGTGCGCGACGGTACGAAGCGGGGGTCGGTTCCGTCGGAGCCGACCCCCGGCGTTTGCGGGCCGGGTTGACCCCGCGGGGCCGCGGGCGTAGGCTCATGCCGGTTGGGGAACCGGGCGAAGGGTGAAGACGTGAAGCACCGTGGACTGATGCCGCTGCTGGCCGGCCTGGCCGCCGTGATGCTTGGCGCCTGCAGCGACGACGAGGGCGGACCGGCGCCGACCCTGCAGAACATCTGGCCCCACGCCGACGGTTCGGCCTGGACCTTCGAGGTGACCCACGCCTGGGACCGCCGCGAGGACCTGGAGATGCCCGCGACGCTGCCCTCGATGGAGGCTTTGCACGCGGAACTGCAGCAGCCGCCCCAGGGCGCGGCTGCGTCGGTCGATACCTACCTCTACACCTTCGCGCTGGACGGGCTGACGGCCACGTCGGCGGGGATGCCGGTGCAGGCGGTCGTCAACACCCTTGAGCCGGCGGCTGCGGGTCTGAAGGCGCCGTTCGACCGGGTCGGCAGCCAGGTCTCGGTGCTGCTCAGCGGATCGGCCTTTGCGTTCCAGGACAGCGGCTACTACCGCTACTCGACCACGAGCGCCGATCCCCGCTGGATATATCTCGAGGGAGACCTGCGTCCGGGTACCGAATTTTCCCTTCACCAGGGAGGGCTTCTTCCGTTTGACTGGTGGTTGAGCGGTCGGGTCTGGTCGGTCGGCGATCGGCTGATCGGTGGACGACACTATGCCGACGTGGTGGAGTGCATGTACCGGCTGGATCTCGGCGGTGCCGAGTACGACGGCAGGACGGTCCGCAATATCATCTACGGCGTGCTGTTCTACGCTCCCGGCACCGGTCCGGTGACCTGGCACGAGCGGTCGCACATCCTCTCCGGGACCGCTATCGACCCGGCGCTGCCGACTTGGACCGATCAGCACGGCGTCCTGATCGACGCCGTGCTGCCGGCGGAGAACTGACGGCTCGCCTCAGTCTGCGTAGGGCATGGGCGGCGCGTAGCCCAGCATCCGCGCGTACACCGCCAGCGAGCCCCGGTGGTGGGCCGTGTGCTCGGCGATGCCGCCGCTGATGGCGCTGCGGGGCAGCCCGCCCATCACCGGACCGGCGGCGATCGGCGCCGCCATCTCCTTTTCCGACTTGCCTTCGAGCACCGAGGCGGCGGCGTCCACCGAGCGGGCCAGCCAGGTCATGGCCGCCTTGAGGGAGTGGACGTCGCGGACCTTGGCCTGGTGCACGGCGAAGTCCATGTCGAAGCCGTCGGGAGCAAACGCGCCCTCGACGAACCAGTCGATGGTCTGGGCCACGTGGGCCACGTGCTGGGCCACGGTGAACTGGCCCGGGACGGGGGCGTAACCGCTGTCCTCCTCGCGGAAGACGCTGCAGGTGCGACCCAGGTAGCGCAGGGACAACTTGATGGGCGTGACGTGGGCGTTGGCCGCCATGGTCTGG
This sequence comes from Candidatus Krumholzibacteriia bacterium, assembly GCA_963848505.1. Taxonomy (GTDB): domain Bacteria; phylum Krumholzibacteriota; class Krumholzibacteriia; order LZORAL124-64-63; family LZORAL124-64-63; genus JACZKN01. The sequence goes on from CAWKEB010000003.1 coordinate 813,324, forward strand.
CTCCTTCGGTCATGGCTGGGGCGGCGGCGCGGGACTGGCCCGGCCGGGGCGGTACGGGCCGATGATAGCGGCCGGGAACGCTCCTGTCACCGTCTGTCTGTCCCGCCGCTGGGGTGCCCTGCACGGATCTTGACTCCCCATATCCCGCCGCCTAGCTTATCCGGACCTGTCCCCGCGCCGATCGCCGTCGCCCGACGGCCGGACAAAGGACGCACCCACAGCAACTTTGGGCAGCAGGGGAACACATGTCCGCCATCATCGGGATCCGCCGCGAAGACAAGAACAGGTGGGAACGCCGCGTCCCCCTGGTGCCGGCCGACGTGGCCGACCTGGGCCGGCGGCTGGGCGTGGGCGTCATCGTGCAGCCGTCGCCGATCCGGGTCTTCGGCGACGACGAATACGCCGCTGCCGGTGCCACGGTCGCGGAGGACCTGGAGCCGGCCGGGGTCGTGCTGGCGGTCAAGGAGATCCCGCTCCATGAGCTGCGGGCCCGCACCACGTACCTCTTCTTCTCCCACACGATCAAGGGCCAGGCCCGCAACATGCCCATGCTGCGGCACATCCTGGGCGTGGGGGCCACCCTGATCGACTACGAGCGGATCTCCGACGAGCAGAACCGCCGGCTGATCTTCTTCAGCCTCCACGCCGGGTACGCGGGCATGATCGAGAGCCTGCGCTGCCTGGGGCTGCGCCTGGCCGAGCAGGGACGGACGACGCCCCTGGCCGAGGTCAAGCATGCCTGGCAGTACGACGACCTGGCTGCGGCCGAAGTGCATCTGCGGGCCCTCGGCGCGAAGATCGCCGCCGGCGGACTGGGCGGCGAGCTGCCGCTGGTGCTGGGCATCGCCGGCTACGGCAACGTGGCCAAGGGCTGCCAGCGCGTGCTGGAGTGGCTGTCGGTGCGGGAGATCGTCCCGGCGGACCTGCCGACCGCGGCGGCGGACACCGCGGCGGCCGGCCAGCTGCTGAAGGTGGTCTTCCGCGAGGAGGACATGGTCGAACCCCGGGCCGCCGAAGCCCACTTCGTGCTGCAGGACTACTACCAGCGTCCGGCCAACTACCGGGGCGTGTTCGAGCGCCACCTGCCCCACCTGGACCTGCTGATGAACACCATCTACTGGGAAGAGCGCTATCCCCGCCTGGTCACGAAGAAGTGGACCAAGGCGGCCTGGAGCGCCGGCCGCCGGCCGCGGCTGCAGGTGATCGGCGACATCAGCTGCGACATCGGCGGCAGCATCGAGCTGACCCAGAAGTCGCCGACCCCGGACAATCCGTGCTACGTGTACGAGGCGGCCACCGGCGAGCTGAAGGACGGCGTCGCAGGCGACGGCCCGGTCGTCATGTCCGTGGACAACCTGCCCTGCGAGCTGCCGCGCGAGGCGTCGCAGCATTTCAGCACCGTGCTGCGGGAGATGGTGCCCGCGCTGGTGACGGCGGATTTCAGCCGCGACCTGACCAGCCTGGACCTGCCGCCGCACCTGAAGAAGGCGGTGATCGCCCACCGGGGCGAGCTGGCCCCGGCCTTCGCCTACCTGAAGGAAGTCCTCGACCGCAGCGCCCGCTGAGGGCGCGGCGACCCGCTGCGGGCGGGGCGCCGGGAAGGATCGGCATGGACAGGATCCTGGTGCTGGGAGCCGGCATGGTGGCCGGCCCGCTGGTGCGCCACCTGCTGGAGCACGGGCACGAACTCACGGTCACCAGCCTGGAGCTGGCCGAAGCCGGGCGCCTGATCGGCGGCCACCCGCGGGGCACGCCCCTGACCGTGGACCTGGCCGACGAGACGGCGCTCGAGGCCCTGGTCGCCGGGCACGACCTGGTGATCAGCCTGGTGCCCTTCCGTTTCCACCCCCTGGTGGCCCGCCACTGCCTGCGCCGCGGCCGCCACCTGGTGACCGCCAGCTACGTGGGACCGGAGATGGCGGAACTGGACGCCGAGGCCCGGTCCGCCGGGCTGATCTTCCTCAACGAGATCGGCCTCGATCCCGGCATCGACCACATGTCGGCCATGCGCATCATCGACGACGTGCAGGGGCCGGGGCGGCCAGATCGCGGCTTTCCGCTCCTACTGCGGCGGCCTGCCCGCGCCCGAGGCCAACGACAACCCCCTGGGCTACAAGTTCTCCTGGGCGCCGCGGGGCGTGCTGCTGGCCAGCCGCAACGGGGCCTCGTACCTGCAGGATGGCCGCATGGTCACCACGCCGCCGGAGCGCCTGTTCCGGGACATGCACCTGGTGGCGGTGCCCGGCTCCGACGATTTCGAGGCCTACCCCAACCGGGATTCGCTGGCCTACCGGGAGATCTACGGGCTGGCGAGCGGCCTGCGCACCCTGCTAGCGCGGCACCCTGCGCAACCTCGGCTGGTGCGACACCATGTTCCACCTGCGCGCGGTCGGCCTGCTGGACATCGAGCCGCTGCCCTGCGCGGGGATGACCCGCGGCGCCTACGTGCGGCGCCTGCTGGGCGCGGGGCCGGACGAGGACCTGCGCAGCGCGGCGGCCCGCCGCATGGGTCTGTGCCCGGAGGCGCTGCCGCCGGCCAACCTGGTCTGGCTGGGGCTGGGGCAGGAGGTTCCGCTGAGGACGGACAGCGTGGCGCCCATCGACGTGCTGGGCGACGCCATGCTCGAGAAGCTGGCCTACGGACCGGGCGAGCGGGACATGGTGGTCCTGTTCCACGAATTCCAAGCGGTCTTCCCCGACCTGCGCCGCGAGGAGCTGATCACCTCGACCCTGGTGGCGCACGGCGTGCCGGGCGGGGACTCGGCCATGGCCCGCACGGTCTCGCTGCCGGCGGCCATCGCCGCGCGGCTGATCCTGTCCGGCGGCATCGCCGCGCGCGGCGTGCTGCGGCCCGTGCAGCCGGAGATCTACGGCCCGGTCCTGGACGGACTGGCCGGATTGGGCATCGTTTGCAGCGAAGAGACGACGACGTTCGCAACCTGAGCCGAGTGGAGGGCAGCCGACATGGCCAAGAAGACGACCCCGATGACCAAGGCCCGCATCTTCAAGGAGCTGGGCCTGAAGGCGACCATGAAGGGTGCCAGCTGCGGCGGCGAGTGGTTCGCCGACAGCAAGGACTATCTCGAGTCGCGCAGCCCGACCAGCGGCGAGCTGCTGGCCCGCATCGAGCAGGCCGGCGTCAAGGACTACGACCAGGTGATGACGCGAGGCGAAGAAGTCGTTCCTGGTCTGGCGCGCCATGCCGGCGCCGCGCCGCGGCGAGATCGTGCGCCAGCTGGGCGAGGCCCTGCGCGCGAAGAAGGAGCCGCTGGCGGCCCTGGTCAGCCTGGAGATGGGCAAGATCCTGACCGAGGGCCAGGGCGAGGTGCAGGAGATGATCGACATCTGCGACTTCGCCGTGGGCCTGTCGCCGCAACCTCAGCGGCCCCACCCTGCAGAGCGAGCGGCCCAAGCACCGCATGATGGAGCAGTGGCATCCCCTGGGCGTGGTCGGCGTGATCAGCGCCTTCAACTTCCCGGTGGCGGTCTGGGCCTGGAACACGGCCCTGGCCTGGGTCTGCGGCGACACCGTGCGTGTGGAAGCCGTCGAGCAAGACGCCGCTCTGCGCCATCGCCTGCCAGAACATCGCGGCCGAGGTCTTCCGGGCCAACGGCCTGCCCGAGGGCATCAGCTGCGTGACCATCGGCCGCGGCTCGACCATCGGCGAGAAGCTGGTCGGCGACCATGACGTGCCGCTGATCAGCGCCACCGGCTCGACGCGCATGGGCCAGCGCATCGGCGGCATCGTGGGCCAGCGCCTGGGCCGCACCATCCTCGAGCTGGGCGGCAACAACGCCATCATCATCAGCGAGAAGGCCGACCTGACCGGCGCCCTGGCCAGCGCCTTCTTCGGCGCCGTGGGCACCGCGGGCCAGCGCTGCACCTCGACCCGGCGGCTGATCATCCAGGAGAAGATCTACGACACCTTCATCCAGCAAGCTGATCGCCAACTACAAGCAAGGTGAAGATCGGCGACCCGCTGGACCCCGAGACGCTGATGGGCCCGCTGATCGACGAGGGCGCGGTCGCCGACTACGAGAACGGCCGTCAAGGCGGCCAAGGAGCAGGGCGGCAAGGTGCTCTACGGCGGCAAGGTGCTGCGCCGTTCGGCCGCAACGACCTTCGTGCAGCCGACGATCATCGAGATCGAGAACAAGGCGCCCGATCGTGCAGAGCGAGACCTTCGCGCCGATCCTGTACGTGATGAAGTACAAGCAGCTTCGACCAGGCGCTGAAGCTGCACAACGACGTGCCCCAGGGCCTGAGCTCGGCGATCTACACCGACAGCGTCGGCGAAGGCGAGTCGTTCCTCAGCTACCTGGGCAGCGACTGCGGCATCGCCAACATCAACATCGGCACCAGCGGCGCCGAGATCGGCGGGGCCTTCGGCGGCGAGAAGGAGACCGGCGGCGGGCGCGAGTCCGGGTCCGACTGCTGGAAGACCTACATGCGGCGGCAGACCAACACCATCAACTGGGGCGGGGAAGTGCACCTGGCCCAGGGCGTGGAGTTCAAGCCGTAGTCCGGCCTGGCCGGTGTGCAGCGGGAGCCGGTTCCCCCCGGGGGGCCGGCTCCGCCGTTTGGGCCCTGGCCGGGATTCCGCTGGTCCGGCGGCTGGGCTTGGGTTAGCGTGACGGGCATGAAGAACCTGATTCCTGCGGCCCCCGAAGGTCGTTTCAGCGGCTTCGCGCACCTGATGCCCCACCGGGTGCAGGAGATGCTGCTGGTCGCCTCGCTGTACGACGCCTTCACCCTGGAGGAGGGCGGGCGCCTGACCGAGCTGCTGCTGAGCGAGTACCGCGAACTGAACCTCAGCTTCCCGCCCCACGTGACCCGGGCCTCGACCGGCGACGAGGCGCTGAACCTGCTGGAGGCGCGGCGCTTCGACCTGGTGATCACCATGTCCCGCCTGGGCGACATGGAGGCCGCCGACCTGGCCGCCCGCATCCGCGAGGCGATGCCCGACCTGCCGGTCTACAACCTGGCCTTCAACCCGCGCGAATTGAAGTTCGTGCGCGAGGCCGACGACGCCCACCGGATCGAGCGCTACTTCCTGTGGACGGGCGACGTGCGCCTGCTCACTGGCGATCATCAAGTACTGCGAGGACACCATGAACGTGGCCCACGACACGCGCTACGGGGAGGTGCGCTGCATCCTGCTGATCGAGGACTCGGTCCGCTTCTACTCGTCCTACCTGCCGCTGCTCTACACCGAGGTGCTGGAGCAGACCCAGTCGCTGATGGACGAGGGCATCAACCTGAGCCACCGGCTGCTGCGCCTGCGCGCGCGGCCCAAGATCCTGCTGGCGACCAGCTTCGAGGAGGCCTGGGACCTCTACTCCAAGTACAAGGATTCGCTGCTGGGCGTGATCTCCGACGGACGCTTCCCGTGGAACGGCGAGCACCGGGCCGACGCGGGGGCCGAGTTCATCCGGCGGGTCAAGTGCGTCGATCCGCACACGCCGGCGGTGCTGCAGTCGACGAACAGGGACCTGGCCGCGACGGCGCGCGAGGTGGGCGCCGGCTTCATCCACAAGGAGTCGCGCACCCTGCTGCAGGACCTGCGCAGGTTCATGCTGGAGAACTTCGGCTTCGGCGACTTCGTGTTCCGGCTGCCGGACGGGCAGGAGGTCGGCCGCGCGGTCGACCTGCGCGAGCTGGGCGAGATGCTGAAGGTGGTGCCGATCGAGTCGGTGCGCCACCACGCCGCCCACGACCATTTCTCGCAACTGGCTGCGGGCGCGCACCGAGTTCGGCCTGGCCTCGCTGATCCGGCCGCGCAAGGTCATCGGAGTTCCGCGACGTCGAGGAGCTGCGCGGCTACCTGGTGGAGACCATCGAGCGCTTCCGCGGCCGAGAGCCAGCGCGGGGTGGTGGCCGACTTCTCGCGGCGCAACTTCGACGGCAGCAGCACGTTCGTGCGCATCGGCGGCGGCTCGCTGGGCGGCAAGGGCCGCGGCCTGGCCTTCATGAACTCGATCCTGCACCGCTACGGCATCACCAACCGCTTCCCGGGCACGGTCATCGTGCAGGTGCCGCCGACCGCGGTGATCGGCACCGACGTCTTCGACGGCTTCATGCGGGACACGGGCCTGCGCGACTACGCCCTCGGCGACGCGGACGACGAGGAGATCACCGCCCGCTTCCTGGCCGCCAAGCTGCCGCCGAGTCCATCTACGGCGACCTCGAGACCTTCCTGGAGCAGGTGCGCTACCCGCTGGCCGTGCGCTCGTCGAGCCTGCTGGAGGACAGCCAGTTCCAGCCCTTCGCCGGCGTCTACGCCACCTACATGCTGCCCAACAACCACCCCGACCTGCGCGTGCGCCTGGACCAGCTCTGCGACGCCATCAAGCTGGTCTACGCCTCGACCTACTCGCGGGCCGCCAAGAGCTACATCGAGGCCACCAGCAACCGCATCGAGGAGGAGAAGATGGCCGTCATCATCCAGCAGATGGTCGGCCAGCGCTACGAGACCTACGACTACCCGCATTTCTCGGGCGTGGCCCACTCCAGCAACTTCTACCCCGCTGCGGACATGAAGCCCGAGGAGGGCGTGGTGACCGTGGCCCTGGGCCTGGGCCGCACCGTGGTCGAGGGCGGCAAGGCCCTGCGCTTCTCGCCCAGCCACCCGGCGGTGCTGCCCCAGTTCGGCTCGACCCGACGACTGGCTGCGACAACAGCCAGCGCAAGTTCTTCGCCGTGGACGTGGGCGACGCCGAGCGCTACCCCGCGGCCGCGCGACGACTTCAACCTGGCCCTGCTGGACCTGGAGGACGCCGAGCGGCACGGCACCCTGGACGCGGTGGGCTCGGTCTACTCGCCGGAGAACGACGCCATCTACGACGGCATCCACCGGCCGGGCGTGCGCCTGGTCTCGTTCGCCGCACGTGCTCAAGTCGGACCTCTTCCCGCTGGCGGAGATCCTGAAGCTGCTGCTGGAGCTGGGACGGCGCACCATGAGCGCCGAGGTGGAGATCGAGTTCGCCGTCGTGCTCGGGGACGGGCAGGCTGGAGCCCCACCAGTTCGGCTTCCTGCAGATCCGCCCGCTGGCGGCGGGGCACGAGGCGCCGGACATCCCCGAGGAGCTGCTGCGGGGCGCCGACGCGGTGGTGGCCACGGACACCGCCCTGGGCAACGGCCGCCTGGGCGACATCCGCGACGTGCTGTTCGTGCCGCCGGAACTGCTTCGACCGGCGTCGCACCCGCGACATCGCCGACGGAGATCGGCCGCATCAACCGCCGCTTCGTCGAGGCGGCCCGGCCCTATCTGCTGGTGGGCCCGGGCCGCTGGGGCTCGTCAGCGACCGCTGGCTGGGCATCCCCGTGCGCTGGGACGCAGATCTCCGGGGCCCAGGTGATCGTCGAGACCGATCTGGACGACTTCAAGGTCACGCCCAGCCAGGGCTCGCACTTCTTCCAGAACCTGACCAGCTTCCAGGTCGGCTACCTGACGGTCAACCGCACCGCAGGGCCACGGGCGCCTGGACTGGGACTGGCTCGACGCGCAGGCGGCCCACCAGGAGGGGCAATTCGTGCGGCACCTGCGCCTGGAGGACCCCGCTGACGGTGCTCATCGACGGGCGCACCCGGCGGGGGGTCGTCCTGCGGCCGGGAGAGGCCGCGGCCGAGGCCGCCCGGGGGGGAACCGAGCGGGATGAATGCCGGGGCGTCAGATTTCCCTTGCCCGCGCCGTCTCCGCTTTCGATGTTGCCCAGAACGACAGACGACGCCGGCAGCACGGCGCCATGGCAGCACCGCCGAAGCGGTGCGGTGGACCGCCAGACACGCGGGAGATCCTGAGAATGGCTCACGACCCTTCCTTCAATCCCTTCGCAGATGGCCCGGGCGCAGTTCGACAAGATCGCCGACCTCATCGGCCTCGACCAGGCCACCCGCGACCTGCTGCGCAGCCCGCTGCGCGAGTACCACTTCAGCATCCCGGTCCGCATGGACGACGGCTCGGTCAAGGTCTTCCAGGGCTTCCGCGTCCAGCACAACGACGCCCGCGGGCCCTGCAAGGGCGGCATCCGCTTCCACCCCCAGGAGACCGTCGACACGGTGCGCGCCCTCTCCATGTGGATGACCTGGAAGTGCGCCGTGGCCGACATCCCGCTGGGCGGCGGCAAGGGCGGCGTGATCTGCGACCCGCACAACCTCTCAGCGCGCGCGAGCAGGAGGCCATCTGCCGCGGCTGGGTGCGCCAGCTGGCCCGCAACATCGGCCCGGTGGCCGACGTGCCGGCGCCCGACGTGATGACCAACCCCCAGCACATGCTGTGGATGCTCGACGAGTACGAGACGATCCGCGGCGGCCACTTCCCGGGCATGATCACCGGCAAGCCGGTGGGCATGGGCGGCTCCCTGGGCCGCACCGAGGCCACGGGCTACGGCGTGGTCTACTGTCTGCGCGAGGCGCTGCAGGAGCTGGGCATCGACCCGGCCGGCACCACCGCCAGCGTGCAGGGCTTCGGCAACGTGGCCCAGTACGCGATCGAGCTGTATCACGCGGATGGGCGGCCGCGTGGTCTGCGTCTCCAGCTGGGACCAGGCCGACCAGGCCACCTACGCCTTCTTCCGGCCCGCCGGCGTCGACCTGGAGCAGCTGCAGGGGATGACCGACCGCTTCGGCGGCATCGACAAGGCCAAGGCCAAGCCGCCGGCTACGAGGTGCTGCCGGGCGACGACTGGATCGACCGCGAGGTCGACATCCTGATCCCCGCCGCGCTGGAGAACCAGATCACCGGCAAGAACGTCGGCCGCATCGCCAAGTCGGGTCAAGGTCATCGTCGAGGGCGCCAACGGGCCGACCACGCCCGAGGCGGACGCGGTGATCGAGGCGCGCGGGATCTTCGTGATCCCCGACTTCCTGGCCAACGCCGGCGGCGTGACCTGCAGCTACTTCGAGCAGGTCCAGTGCAACATGAACTACTTCTGGGAGCGGGAACGAGTGCTGCAGCGGCTGGACACCAAGATGACCGCGGCCTACCACTCGATCAGCGACCTGGCCCGCGAGCAAGAAGATCTACATGCGCGACGCCGCCTACGTGGTCGCCATCAACCGGGTGGCGGCGGCCTGCCGCGACCGCGGCTGGGTCTGAGCGTGACAGCGCGGACGGCGTCGACGACTCCCGGCGTCCCGTCCGCGCCGAGCAGTGGCGCACCCTGCTGGACGAGATGCGCGGGTCCGCGGCCGGCAGTTCCTGCGGGTCTCACGCAAGATGCTCAACCACCTCTGCTCGATCGGCCTGCCCGAGGCGCAGGCCATGCTGGCGGAGTTCGATCCCGCCGCCGGCGGCTCCGCGCGAGCCGGGCGGCCAGGACGATGCCCGGCACGCGCGTGCCACTTCGAGGACTCGGCCCTGATGACGGGCGCGCCCTTCGAGCTGGCGACGCGCTACCTGCGGCGACGAGGAGATCCTGGCCCGCCTGCAGCGTGGATCAAGGAGGACTACTCCAGCTTCTTCGGCATCGTGGTCGGCGACCCGCGCAGCACCATGCCCGAGATCGCCGACGCCATCCGCCGCTACAACGACGTGCTGCTGGGGCGCAGCGGCCTGGCCCAGAGCACGCTCAAGAGCCTGCGCGTCTCGCTGATCCAGCGCTTCCTGACCGAACAGCTCGACTACATCAACGTGGCCAAGGAGGTGGTGCGGATCACCGACTTCCACGACCTGCTGGACCGCATCATCATGACCCGCGGCAGCTACGGCAAGCTGGGCGGCAAGGCGGCCGGCCTGCTGCTGGCCAAGTGGATCCTCGAGACGCCCGAGGCCCGCGAACAGCGGCCTGGCCGAGGTGCGGACGCCGCGCACCTGGTACATCGCTCGCGACGCGATCATGGACTTCATCAGACTCAACGACCTCGACGACGTCATGGAGCAGAAGTTCAAGGAGATCACCCAGGTCCGCCGCGAGTACCCCAACCTGATCCAGCTCTTCAAGAACAGTCCAGCTTCCCGCCCGAGGTGACCGAGGGCCTGGCGCCGCGCCCTCGACTACTTCGGCGAGGTGCCGCTGGTGATCCGCAGCTCGAGCCTGCTGGAGGATCGCTTCGGCACCGCCTTCTAGCGGCAAGTACAAGAGCCTGTTCCTGGCCAACCAGGGCACGCGCCAGGAGCGCCTGGAGGCCATCCAGCAGGCGGTGGCCGAGGTCTGGGCCTCGGTGCTGGGCCCCGACCCCATCGAGTACCGGCGCGAGCGGGGCCTGCAGGAGTTCGTCGAGGAGATGGGCATCCTGATCCAGGAGGTGGTCGGCACCCGGGTCGGCAAGTGGTGGATGCCCGCCCTCGCCGGCGTGGCTTTCGGCCGCAACGAGTTCCGCTGGTCGCCGCGCATCCGCCGCCAGGACGGCCTGGTGCGCCTCGTGCCCGGCCTGGGCACCCGCGCGGTGGACCGGGTCGGCGACGACTTCCCGATCCTGGCGGTGCCGGGCCAGCCGGGGCTGCGCGCCAACAGCTCGGTCGACGAGGTGATGCGCTACAGCCCGCGCTTCGCCGACGTCATCAACCTGGAGACCAATCGCTTCGAGACCGTCGCCCTGAAGGACCTGCTGCTGGAGACCGGCGGCGAATACCCCATGCTCGAGCGCGATCTTCTCGGTGCACGACGGCGGACGGCTGCGCCGGGCCAACGCCTTCATGCTGGATCCCGCCACCGACGAGATCGTCTGGCGACATGCGAGGGCCTGCTGGGCGAGACCGACTTCATCGCCAAGGCCAGCGCCCTGATGCGCCTGTTGGAGGAGCACCTGGGCGTCGCCGGTGGACATCGAGTTCGCCCACGACGGCCGGCGCTTCCACCTGCTGCAGTGCCGGCCCCAGGCCCAGACCGCCGAGGCGGTCTCGGCCGTGATCCCGCGCGGCCTGCCGGAAAAGGACGTGCTCTTCAGCGCCCATCGCCACGTGTCCAACGGCTGGGTGCCGGACATCACGCACGTGGTGTGGGTCGTGCCGGAGGCCTACGCTGCGCTGCCGGACCCGGCCGCCATGCGCGAGGTGGGCCGGGCCGTGGGCCGCCTCAACCGCCTGCTGCCCAAGCGGCGCTTCATCCTGATGGGTCCCGGACGCTGGGGCAGCCGCGGGGACGTCAAGCTGGGCGTCAGCGTGACCTACGCCGACATCAACAACACGGCGATGCTGATCGAGATCGCCCGGCGCAGCGGCGACTACGTGCCGGACCTCAGCTTCGGCACCCACTTCTTCCAGGACCTGGTCGAGGCCCGCATCCGCTATCTGCCGCTGTATCCGGACGAGACCGGCGTCGGCGTTCAACGAGGACGTTCCTGCTGGAGGCGCCGAACCTGCTGCCGGAGACTGCTGCCCGATCACGCCGACCTGGCCGGCTGCCTGCGGGTGATCGACGTGCCGGCGGCCACCGGCGGCCGCATCCTGCGGGTGCACCTGAACGCCGACCTGGACGAGGCGCTGGCGGCGTTCGAGGAGCCGGACGACGACCGGCCCGTGCCCCACGAGCAGGGCCGGCAGGTGCAGCACGAGCCCCGCCAGTACTGGCGCTGGCGCTTCCGCATGGCTGAGCGGATGGTGCGGGCCCTGGATCCGGCCGAGTACGGCGTGGTGGCGGTGTACCTCTACGGCTCGGTCAAGAACGGCACCGCCGGCCCGGGCAGCGACATCGACCTGCTGGTGCACGTCCGCGCGGACTGCCGCCGGGAGAAGCTCGAGGGCTGGTTCGAAGGCTGGAGCCGCGCCCTGGGCGAGATGAACTTCTCGCGCACCGGGGTGACGGTGCCGCGGCTGCTGGATGTGACGATCCTGACCGACGAGGAGATCGCGCGCGGCGACGGTGTCGCCGCCCGGATCAATGCGCCTACGGATGCGGCGCGGCGGTTGGCCTTCTCCTGAGGGCGGGTTGGGTTCGGAGGGCGATGTCCTCGGCCTGCGGCCTGCGGATTACGCCCCCCGGACCCAACCCGCCCTCAGGAGAAGGCCAACCGGGCGCAATTCTAGGCGCATGGTCAGGGGCGACACCGGCCGCGAGGCGGGTGATGCAGCTTGATCCCCCGTGCAGGCAGGGTGCTGAACGACACCGGCCGGCAACATCCCGCAGGCCCCGCAGGGGCCGAGGACGTTGCCGGCCGGCGTCGTTCAGCACCCTGCCCCGCACCGGAGGATCAGGAAAGCTGCATCAGCCGCCGCAGCTTGCGCTTCCCGCGGTGGATGAGGCGCCGCTGCTTCTTCAGCTCCGCGTGGTCGTGGGCGGCCAGGGCCTCGTTGCGCTTGACCAGGAGCTCGCGGATGTGGGCCTTGATCTTGCGCTTGCCCAGGCCGGCGGCCACGTGCTTATGGGGCTTCTCGATGCCCAGGTGTTCGGCCAGCAGGTCGACGACCTGCTCCTTCTTCAGGCCGATCACGCCCTGCACCTGGGGCATCTTCTCCTTGACCATCTCACGCAGGTCGGCGACCCGCTTCTTCTGCAATTCGTGGTAGTCCAAGTCCAGCCTCCTCGTGACGGTTGGTGGTTGTGTGCAACTTATCACAGGCGGGGGGGTGGTCGCAATCGTCGACGGCGCGCCGGGGGGACGTCGGCCGTAGGCTCCCTCGGCGGGAGGAATTAGGGCCGGAATCGTTGTAAAACCACAACCTGCCTTACGACAAGGGCTTGCGACAGGATCAGTTAAAGCGCAAACTAAGATCGTCCGGCGAGGCGAAAATCCTTGCAACTGTCGGCGCAACTCCCCACTTTTTCACCACATGGGTTCCGGCCGCGAGGTCGGGCACTGTCGCCCACAGTTGAACAAACCCAAGGAGTAGACCATGGCTCAGAACGTTGCCGCCTTCATGGAGCACGTCACCGCGAAGAACCCGGCCGAGCCGGAGTTTCACCAGGCGGTGCACGAAGTCGTCGAGTCCATCTGGCCCGTCCTCGAGAAGCGTCCCGAGTACCGCAAGGCGAAGATCCTCGAGCGCATCATCGAACCGGAGCGGGTGATCCTCTTCCGGGTGCCCTGGGTGGACGACAAGGGCGAGGTCCAGGTCAACAAGGGCTTCCGCATCGAGATGAACAGCGCCATCGGGCCCTACAAGGGCGGCCTGCGCTTCCATCCGAGCGTGAACCTGGGCATCCTCAAGTTCCTGGCCTTCGAGCAGGTCTTCAAGAACAGCCTGACCACGCTGCCCATGGGCGGCGGCAAGGGCGGCTCGGACTTCGATCCCAAGGGCAAGAGCGACCTCGAGGTCATGCGCTTCTGCCAGGCCTTCATGAGCGAACTTTTCCGCCACATCGGCGCCAACACCGACGTCCCCGCCGGTGACATCGGCGTCGGCGGCCGCGAGATCGGCTTCCTGTTCGGCCAGTACAAGAAGCTGCGCAACGAATTCGTGGGCGTGCTGACGGGCAAGGGCCTGAACTGGGGCGGCTCGCTGATCCGGCCCGAGGCCACCGGCTACGGCGCCGTCTACTTCGCCGCCGAGATGCTGACGACGCGCAACCAGACCCTCGAGGGCAAGACCGCGCTGGTCTCCGGCTCGGGCAACGTGTTCCAGTACACGGTCGAGAAGCTGCTGGACCTGGGCGCCAAGCCGCTGACGGCTTCGGACAGCGGCGGCTACATCTTCGACGAGGCGGGCATCGACCGCGAGAAGCTGGCGTTCATCCTCAACCTGAAGAACGTCAAGCGCGGCCGTATCAAGGAGTACGCCGACAAGTACAAGAGCGCCGTCTACACGCCGGCCGACCCGGGTGCGGACCACAACCCCCTGTGGGACCACAAGGCCGACTGCGCGTTCCCCAGCGCCACGCAGAACGAGATCAACGCCAAGGACGCGGCCAACCTGCTGAGGAACGGCGTCTACGTGGTCAGCGAGGGCGCCAACATGCCGACGATCCCCGATGGCGTCGAGCAGTTCATCGACGCCAGGATCCTCTACGGTCCGGGCAAGGCCGCCAATGCCGGCGGCGTGGCCACCAGCGGCCTGGAGATGAGCCAGAACAGCCTGCGGCTGAGCTGGACCCGCGAAGAGGTCGACAAGCGCCTGCACGGCATCATGAAGAGCATCCACTCCTCGTGCGTCGCGGCCTCGGCCGAGTTCGGCACGCCGGGCAACTACGTCAACGGCGCCAACATCGCCGGCTTCCTGAAGGTCGCCGACACGATGCTGGACCAGGGCGTGGTCTAAACCCGGGAGCGTGGATCCGGGCCGCGGCCCGGGCGCCGGGGCGGCTGCGGCCGCCCCGGCGTTATTTTGGGGGGGACGGCTTGACAGCGCCCGGCGGTCCCGTCTACATTGCGACCTGCCGTGGCCCCCTGCTGGGGTGTGCACGGCCGTTCCCGCCGTCTGCGCCCCCCGTCCGCCCCGGACGGCCCGGTGACGGCCTTCGGCATCTTCTCCCGCGGCGACGGCCAGGCCGGACCCCGGGCATGCGACACCGACTGCTGCAGTGCACCGAGGAGGGCACGCCATGGCGCCGCGCAAGGAATTCGAGAGCGAGGAACGCAAGCCGCCCAGCAAACGCAACTGGGAGCGCCGCCCTGAGCGCGGCGACGACCAGCCCCGCGAGCGGAAGCCGGCCAAGCCCAAGGGCCCCGACGACGTCGTCTGGGACTGGGAAGACGACCTGAACCTCGAGGACAACGACCTCGAGGGCGACGAGGCGGTCGACAAGGAAGAGGACCAGGATGACGTCGTCTGGGACGACGACGACCGCTGACGCCGCGGCGGTGGCCGCAGAAAGCTGACACCCATGGAACTGCACGAAAACCCCGGCGCTTTCGGCGGCCTGCCGGAAGCGCCGGATCTCGCGTCTGCCCGCTTCGCGGTGCTGCCGATCCCCTACGAGGGCACCGTCACCTGGCTCAAGGGCACCGGCCGGGGGCCGGACGCCATCCTGGCGGCTTCGGCCAACATGGAGTTGTATGACATCGAGACCGGCAGCGAGCCCTGGACCCACGGCATCGTGACCATGGCTCCGGTGCTGCCGGCCGAGACGGCCGAAGCCAACTACGAGCGCATCCTGGCCCGGGCCGAGCCGCTGTACGCCATGGGCAAGGCCGTGGTCGGCCTGGGCGGCGAGCACTCGGTCACCGCCGGACTGGTCGAGGCGGCACGCCGCGCCCATCCCGGCCTGACGGTGCTGCAGCTGGACGCCCACGCGGACACCCGCGAGAGCTACGGCGGCACCCCGTACAACCACGCCTGCGTCATGGCCCGGGTGCGCGAGCAGTGCGACATCGTGCAGGTGGGGATCCGCAGCATGGACGCGGCCGAGGCCGGCGCCATCCGCCGCTCGCGGATCCACTATGCCCACGAGATCGGCGACATCGCCGCCCTTTCCGAGGCGGTGCTCGAGCGGCTGGGCGACCAGGTCTACATCACCGTCGACCTGGACGTGCTCGACCCCGCCGAGATGCCCTCGACCGGCACGCCCGAGCCGGGCGGCATGCACTACCGCCAGATCGTGGACCTGCTGCGGGAGGTCTGCCGCTGGCGCCAGGTGGTCGGCTTCGACATCGTCGAACTGATGCCCAGCGAGAACAACCGCGCGCCCGATTTCCTGGCCGCGCGCCTGGCCTACCAGATCATGGCCTACATGACGGCGTTCGCCGCGGAGTGAGAGAGGATGGTTGAGCCCATGGACAAGAAGAAGCTGCTGAAGGACGAGGTCCGGCACGTCGACATCCGGTCGTTCGACGCCCGGCCGATCGTCGCCGCCTACGCCGACATGGCCTTCCAGGCCCGCAACCTGGGCCGGGCCGCGGACATCATGGACCGCATGATGAAGGACACCGACTGCGCGGTGATCCTGACCCTGGCCGGCTCCCTCTGCAGCGCCGGGCTGAAGGATGCCATCGCCGTGGCCATCGAGCACAACATGATCGATGCCGTGGTCGCCACCGGCGCCAACATCGTCGACCAGGACTTCTTCGAGGCCCTGGGCTTCCGCCACTACAAGGGCAGCCCGGACGTGGACGACAACCAGCTGCGCGAGCTGGCGATCGACCGCATCTACGACACCTTCATCGACGAGGACGACCTGAGGGTCTGCGACATGACCGTGGCCGAGATCGCCGGCACCCTCGAGCCGCGCGCCTACAGCAGCCGCGAGTTCCTGGCCGCCATGGGCGCCTACATCGAACAGAAGGGCCTCAAGAGCGACCACTCGATCGTGCACGCGGCCTGGAAGAACGGCGTGCCCATCTTCTGCCCGGCCTTCAGCGATTGCTCGGCGGGCTTCGGCCTGGTCCACCACCAGTGGAACAACAAGAAGCACCTGACCATCGATTCGGTGGCCGACTTCCGCGAGATCACCCAGATCAAGCTGGAGAACCCGGAGACCGGCATCCTGATGCTCGGCGGCGGCGTGCCCAAGAACTTCACCCAGGACATCGTGGTCGCCACCGAGATCCTGGGCCAGGACCGGCCCATGCACCGCTACGCCATCCAGATCACCGTGGCCGACGAGCGGGACGGCGCGCTCTCGGGCTCGACCCTCAAGGAGGCCTGCTCCTGGGGCAAGGTCGACACCACCTGGGAGCAGATGGTCTACGGCGAGGCCACGACCCTGCTGCCGCTGCTGCTGAGCGACGCCTGGCACCGCGGCGCCTGGAAGCAGCGCCCGCGGCGCAACCTGAACGCCCTGTTCGACTAGAACGATCCCGGGCTTTCCGCCGAGCCGCTCCGGTGCCACAATGGCCCGGAGCGGCTTCTTGTTCCCCCGGCGCGAAGGAGTGCGACGATGATGCGGCTGGGCTTCCTCGGACTGGGCATCATGGGCCGGCCCATGGCCCTGAACCTGCTGCGGGCGGGCTTCCCGCTGACGGTGTGGAACCGCGACCAGGCCAGGACGGCGCCCCTGGTGGCGGCCGGCGCGGTGGCGGCCGCCTCGCCGCGTGCGGTCACGGGGGACTGCGCCATCACCTTCGCCATGCTGGCCGACCCGGAGGCCGCGCTGGCGGTGGCGACGGGGCCGCAGGGTGCGCTTGCGGGCCTGGGCGAGGGGCGCGGCTACGTCGACATGTCGACCGTCGATGGGGGCACCAGCCGGACCATCGCCGCGGCCGCGGCCGCCGCCGGCGGGCGCTTCCTCGAGGCCCCGGTCTCGGGCACCAAGGGGCCGGCCGAGCAGGGCACCTTGATCATCCTGGCCGCCGGCGACCGCTCGCTGTACGACCAGGCCGTGCCGGCGCTCGAGGCCATGGGCAAGCTGCATCTCTTCCTGGGAGCGACCGGGCAGGCCGCGCGGCTGAAACTGGTGGTCAACATGGTCATGGGCGGCATGATGACCGCCTTCAGCGAGGGCCTGGCCCTGGCCGACCGGGCCGGCCTGGCCAGCGACGACCTGCTGCAGGTGCTGGCGGCCGGAGCCCTGGCCAACCCCATGTTCGCCGGCAAGGGTCCGCTGATGGCGGCGGGCCGCGACGACCCGGCTTTCCCCCTGAAGCACGCCCAGAAGGATCTGCGCCTGGCCCTGCAGCTGGGCGACGAACTGGGCCAGCCGCTGGCTATCGCAGCGGCGGCCAACGATCTCTTCCTGCAGGCGCGGAAAGCGGGTCTGGCCGACCGGGATTTCAGCGCCGTGCACCGGGTTGTCGCCGGCCGGGCCGCGGGCTAGATTGGTGGGCGCGACGCCACCGTAACATCCGACGGTCCCAGGACCCCGCCAAGGAGAACGCGATGAGCATCACCGGCAAGATGGCCGACTTCGCCCTCGACCTGCGCTTCGAGGACATTCCCGCCCCGGCCCTCAAGGAGGCCAAGCGCTTCCTGCTGGATTCGGTCGGCTGCGCCCTGGCCGCGGTGCGCAACGAGGACATGGCCGCCATGTACCGCTTTGTCGCGCGCCAGGGGGGCACGCCCGAGGCCACGCTCATCGGCAACGGCCTGCGCACCAACGCCGCCAACGCCGCCCTGATGAACAGCCTGCTGGTGCGGGCCCTGGACTACAACGACATCTACTGGGAGCAGGACCCCAGCCACCCCTCGGACATCATCTTCGGCGCGGTGTCGCCGGCCGAGGCCGTCGGCAGGGACGGCCGCGAGGCCCTGGTCGCCATCCTCATCGCCTACGAGCTGGAGCTGCGCTGGTGCCTGGCCTGCTTCCCCGGCGTGCGCGAGGTGGGCTGGCACCACGCGACCCTGACCCAGCTGGTCAGCCCGTTCGTGGCGGGCCGCGTCTACGGCCTGGACAAGGCGCAGCTGGTGGCCGCCGCCGGCATCAGCGGCAGCAGCCACTACACCCTGGGCGGCGTGGTGGCCGGCCACTTGACCAACATGAAGAACACCGCCGATCCACTGGCCACCCAGGCCGGCGTGCTGGCGGCCCAGATGGCGCTGGAGGGCTACAGCGGCCCCGTCGAGGTGATCGAGGGCAAGGAAGGCTTCCAGCACGTGCTGCACAACGTCGAGTTGAAGCCGGAGATCCTGCTCGACGGCCTGGGTTCGAAATGGCTGATCACCGACTGCGGCTACAAGGCCTTCCCCACCGAGGCGCTGACCCACCAGCCCATGTCCGCGGTGCAGGGCATCATGAAGGAGCAGGGCCTGGTCGCCGAGGACCTGGCCTCGATCCACATCCAGACCACCACCCGGGGCGCGGACATCCTCTCCGATGCCAGCAAGTACGATCCGCAGACCAAGGAGACCGCCGACCACAGCCTGCCCTACTGCCTGGCGGCGGTGGCGGCCGACGGCGGCGTCTATCCCAACAGCTTCGAGCAGGAGAAGCTCTTCGACCCGCGCATCCGCACCCTGCTGAAGAAGATCAAGGTGGTGGCCAACGCGGAGATCGACGGGCTGTTCCCGGGCACCAAGCGGGCCATCGCGACCCTCACGACCAACGACGGCCGCACCTTCACCAAGACCGTCGACCACGCCAAGGGCAGCCCGGACAACCCCATGAGCGACGACGAGCTGATCGCCAAGTTCCGGGCCAACGCCTCGGGCGTCATGGACAAGGCCGCCCAGGACCGGGTGATCGCCGCGACCATGGACTTCGAGCAGCAGAAGGATCTGGGGGCGTACATGAAGCTGCTGGTGGTGGGCTAGATGGCGGCCGGCGACGGCACGGCGCCGGGGGAGATGCGTTGAGACTGGTCGAACTCCTGCAGGTGACCGGTGCGGTGCTCGGCATCCTGGCCACGGCGTTCATGGCGGTCGAGCAGCGGCTGGTGGCGCACTTCCTGCGTGCGGGGGCGATGTCGGCGGAGGCGGCGACGGAGCTGCCGGCCTTGCGGCCGGTGTTGCGCTGGCGACTGCGCCGGCTGGAGAAGATCGGCGCCGTGGTCCGGGTCGGACCACGGCGCCTGTTCCTGGACGAGGTGCGCTACGCGGCGGTGCGCCGGCGGCGAGCGGTCCTCGGGGTCTCGAGCGTGCTCGTGATTCTGGCGCTGGTCGTCGTCCTGCAGCGGTGGGCCAGCGGATTGGCGGGTCCGCCCTCCGCTACTTGAGCATCACCACCCGCTGCGACTGCACGGCTGCCCCCTGCCGCAGCCGCACCAGGTAGACCCCGCTGGCCAGCACCCCGCCGCCGGCGGCGCGCCCATCCCAGGTCACCCGGTGCTCACCCGCTGCCTGGGGACCGGACAGCAGCGTGACCACCTTCCGTCCCTGCAGATCATGGACCGTCAGTTCCACCGGGCCGCCCACAGCCAGCGCGAAGCCGACGGTGGTCGACGGGTTGAACGGGTTGGGGGCCGGCGCGTGCAGCGCGAACCCGGCCGCGTCCGCGTCCGGCACCGGCGACACGTTGCCCACGGCGAAGCGGTAGGTGGCGACCTGGCTCTCGAAGGTCACCCGAAACGTCCACATGCCAGAGGCCGCGTCGTCCGGCAGGTACCAGCTCCAGTACCACCAGGAGGCCGCATAGTGGGCCACGCCGCTGAGGCTGCCGGTCCACTGCTGCCACACGCTGCCGTCGGGGCGCAGCACCTCGTAGGTGCTGAGCTGCCCCTGCAGCTGGTCGCGGTAGTAGGTGGCGAAGTAGATCAGCTGGCCGGCGGTGAACTGGTTCTGGGCGTTGATGATCGCCGGCTGGGGGCAGGTCTGCCAGACCGGCGGCGCATCGTGGGTGCGCAGGGCGTTGATGGCCGAATCGTAGTAGGGGTGTTGGACCTCCCACCAGCTGTCGGCGTTGCGGGAATTGCAACCGCCGGACCAGGGGTCGACCAGCTTGCCGAGGTTGTCGAACAGTTCCAGATGCAGGTGCGGGCCGGTGCTGTTGCCGCTGCTGCCGACGATGCCCAGGTACTCGCCGGCGGCCACCGCTTGGCCGACGCCCTTGGCGGTCAGCGAGCCGTTCTTCATGTGGCCGTACCAGGCGATCGACCCGTCGGCGTGACGCACGTAGACGGCGTTCCAGCTGCCGCCGCCGAAGCTGCAGTTGCGGTCGTAGTTGCCGTCGTACTTGCCGATGATCACGCCCGCGGCGCCGGCGACGATCTCCACGTCGTCATCATCGACCTTGTGCCAGGAGAAGGGCCAGATGAAGATGTCGGTGCCCTGGTGGTTGTAGCCGCCGCTCTGGTCGTAGGTGCGCGCGCCGCAGTTGTAGTCCAGCAGTTGGCTGGGGAAGGCGCTGTTCTGGTCGACGAAGTTCGAGATGCCGTGCACGCCGGGATCATGGACGTGGGCCGCCGCCCGCAGCGGCCACTTCAGCAGCACGCCGGCCGCCTTGTCCGGCTCGGCCGGCAGCAGGCCCCGGGCCTGCAGGTCCACGATGCTGGCCGCCAGTTCGGCCCGGATCCGGACCCGCTCGTCTTCGCTGAGGCAGGGGCCGTCGGCGCTGGTGTCCAGGAAGCCGTGGGCGGCTTCGATCGGGCGCTGCGCCGGTGCGAGGACCAGGTCGGCCCCGGGGTCCCGGCTGACGGTGACGATCTCGGACGAGGAGGCGGACACGGCGCCCAGGCACAAGGCAGCGCAGGCGGCGGCCAGGACTGCAATGGAGTTGGCGAAGCGTGGAACCACGGCGGACTCCTTCGGGGGGACAGTCGGATCGGTCGCCCCGCGGGGCGGGAAACCGGACCATTATACATCAATTAGGGCATTGGGCGCCTCCTGCGATTTTTATGCGGATGCTGATTGGCAGTTCCGGCCGTGCTAGACTGCGCCCTGGCAGTCTGATTCTGGCCGGCCGCACAAGGGAGAATCCATGAAACACGCCTGGCAGGTGGTCCTGCGCGAATTGCGGGCAGCCGTGGCCCCGTTCGTCTTCTTCTTTGCGGTCTTCGTCCTGCTGGCGCTGACCAAGACGCTGATGCTGGAGGAGTACACCGTGACCTCGTTCGGCCTGGCGTTGGCGGCCATCGGGGCGCTGACGGTGGCCAAGGCGGTGCTGATCGCCGACAGCCTGCCGGCCCTGAACCGGTTTGCCGGCCGGCCCTTGATCCACGCCATTTTCTGGAAATCCCTGGTGTTCGGGGCGTTCTGCCTGCTCTTCCGCGGCCTGGAGGAACTGATCCCCCTGGCCGTGAAATACGGCAGCCTCCGACAGGGAGCCGGGCAGCTGTTGGCCGAGGTTTCCTGGCCGCACTTCTGGGCCCTGCAGATGTGGCTGACCGTCGCGCTGGTGTCCTACACCACCATCCTGGAGATGAGTGACCACCTGGGCAAGGGCGTGCTCAGGAAGGCGCTGTTGGGGTAGGCGCCTGCCGATACGGGTGGCCCCGCCCGGGCGGGCGTGCTATATTGTGAGGGCTGATCTGGTTCTCCGGGTCCCCGCAATTCGTGGGGGCGACCTGGTTTCGACGTGGTCGGGGGACCGTTGGCTGCATGCCGAGATTCCACGGATCTCGTTAAACGGTGGAAAACCAATAAGTGACGAAAACAATTTCGCACTGGCGGCCTAACTAAGCTGCCCGTTCCCGGGTCGGGGGGTCACTGGACTGGCCCAATGGGAGCGCCATTTTTCAGTGTCTAGTCCTGAGACAGGTCTCTGGTCGCAGGGCGAAACAAACGTGGGACTAGCCTGGCGGGGCGCACGTTCCCTGGCCTCCCGACAGGTTAAACGACAGGGAACTAAGCATGTAGATGCCGGCGGAGTACCGGTTACGGACGCGGGTTCGATTCCCGCCGCCTCCACCAGATCCTCGTCCAGAAGGCCGATCCTCCCGGGTCGGCCTTCGGCGTTTTCCCGGGCTGCGGGCGTGGAAGCTCTTGCCGACAGGCCGTTTTGGAGGCACCATGTCCGCCGGGACCCCGACCGGCCGGGGCACCCGCCGGCACCCCAACCGGAAGGTCAGCATGGCCAAGCAGTCCAGCGCCAACAGGATCCATTCCTTCGACTTCGAGCCCGGCACCATCCTGGTGGACAAGTATATCGTCGACAGCCGCCTGGGCCGCGGCTGGGAGGGCGAAGTCTACCTGGTCAAGGAGCGGGGCACGGGCATCGAACGCTCGGCCAAGCTCTTTTTCCCCCAGCGCAACAAGGCCAACCGCACCGTGCGCTTCTACGCCAAGAAGCTGCACAAGCTGCGCGAATGCTCGGTGCTGATCCAGTACCACACCCAGGAGCTGGTGGAGCACGAGGGCTTCCCCATCACCATGCTGGTGTCCGACTACGTGGAGGGGGAACTGCTGGCCGATTTCCTCAAGCGCCAGCCCGGCCGGCGCATGGGCTGGTTCCAGGGGCTGCACCTGCTGCACGGGCTGGCCGCCGGCATCGAGGCCATCCACGACATGGGCGAGTACCACGGCGACCTGCACGACGAGAACATCATCATCAACCGGCGGGGCATCGGCTTCGAGATCAAGCTGCTGGACATGTTCCACTGGGGTCGGCCCAGCGCGCGCACCATCCGCGCCGACGTGCGCGACCTGGTGCGGCTGTTCTACGACGCCATCGGCGGGCAGAAGCGCTACGCCCAGCACCCGCCCGAGATCAAGGACGTCTGCTGCGGCCTGAAGGCCAGCCTGATCCACAAGCGCTACGTCACGGCCGGCGAGCTGCGCCGCTACATCGAGACCCTGGAGTGGTATTCGCGCTAGGCGCGGCGGCGCAGGCCGGCGGCCGCGAACCAGACCAGGCCCGCCAGCAGGATCGTCACCGCGCCGGCGGGCAGGTCCGGCCCGTAGCTGACCAGCAGGCCGCCCACGGTGAGCGCCGCGCAGAGCAGCACCGCCCCGAC
Source organism: Candidatus Krumholzibacteriia bacterium (assembly GCA_963848505.1). Lineage (GTDB taxonomy): Bacteria > Krumholzibacteriota > Krumholzibacteriia > LZORAL124-64-63 > LZORAL124-64-63 > JACZKN01. The sequence continues at coordinate 836,402 of CAWKEB010000003.1, forward strand.
CATCATGCGGCCCAGGCGCCGGGCGAAGAGGTTGGCCGTGGCCGCGGGCAGGGTCAACAGGGCGATCACCAGGATGATGCCCACCACGCTGACCAGCACCACCACCGTCAGGGCCGTCAGCACCAGCAGCAGGTAGGTGAAGCGGGCCACCGGCACCCCCTGCAGTTCGGCGTACTCGGCGTCGAAAGAGACCGCCAGCAGCTGGCGATGGTAGAGTCCCGCCACCAGCAGCACCGCCGCCGCCAAGCCGCCCATCAACCACAGGTCCCGCGCGGTGATCATCAGGATGTTGCCGAAGAGGTAGCTCATCAGGTCGGTGGTGTAGCCCGGGGTCAGGGCGATGAAGACCACGCCCAGGGCCATGCCCATGGACCAGACCGCGCCGATCACCGTGTCCTCGCGCTGGCGCAGATGGACACCGACCCAGCCGATGATCAGGGCCGCGAGCAGGGCCGCCACCACGGCGCCGCCCATGGGCGTGATCCACTCGACTCCGTGCACGGTGCGCAGCCAGTGGGCGCAGCCCAGGCCCGCCAGCACCGAGTGGGCGATGCCGCCGGCCATGTAGCTGATGCGCCGGATCACCACCCAGCTGCCGACCACGCCGCAGGGCACCGCCGCCAGCAGCCCCGCCAGCAGGGCGTACTGCAGGAAACGATGTTCGGCGAAGGCGCCCAGGGTCTCGCTCAGCGGCACCGGTGGCCCTCCTCGCTGCAGCGGTGGTCGTGGCGCACCAGGCGCACGTCGCGGCCGTAGAGGTCGGCAATGATCTCGCCGGTGACCGCGCTGGTCGGGTGGATCACCACGTCGCGCCCCACGCAGACCACGCTCTTGACGAAACCCGAGACGAAGCCCAGGTCGTGGCTGACCATGACGATGGTCAGGCGCTTGTTCAGCTCCTCGAGCAGGCGGTAGAAGTCCTCCTCGACGTGGGCGTCCAGGCCCGCCGTCGGCTCGTCCAGCAGCAGCAGCTCGGGGCCGCCGGCCAGGGCCCGGGCGATCAGCACCCGCTGCTTCTGGCCGCCGGAAAGGGCGGCGAAGTGGTCGCCGCTGCGGTCGGCCAGGCCCACCTCGGCCAGGGCCTCCAGCGCGGCCTGGCGATCGGCGCGGCGCCAGCCGCCGAGGGCCGGTGCCCGGCCCAGGCGACCCATCAGGGCCACGTCCAGGGCGCAGACCGGAAACAGCGGATCCAGCCGCGGATGCTGGGGCACGTAACCCACGTGGCGGCGGGCGCGGCGCGGTGCCTGGTCGAACACCGTGATGCTGCCGCTGTCGGGCTTCAGCAGGCCCAGGGCCAGCTTCAGCAGCGTGGTCTTGCCGCTGCCGTTGGGGCCGACCACGCTGACGAAGTCGCCGGCCGGAATGGCCAGGTCCACGTTGCGCAGCACGGGCTCGGCGCCGTAGCCGAAGTTCAGGCCGCGGCAGGTGATGATGTCGCTCACGGCCGCACCTCCGCCGCGGCGGGGCGGCCCGCCACCTCGGCCAGGGTCGTGGCGATGGTCAGCAGGTTCAGATCCCACACCGGCGCCAGGGGGTCCAGCTCCACCACCGGCACGCCGATGGTGGCGGCCACCGCCTCGGCGGCGCGCCGCGAGAACTGGGGCTGCACCACCACCGCGCCGACCCCGCTGGCCCGGGCCAGGTCCGTGACCTCGGCCAGGCGGCGGGCGCCCGGCTCGTGGCCGTCGTCCTCGATGGCCACTTGCTGCAGCCCGTAGGCGGCGGCGAAGTGGCCGAAGGCCGGATGGTAGACCACGAAGGCGGCGCCCCGCCGCTGGGCCAGCTTGCGGCGCACCTCGGCATCGACGGCGTCGATCCGCTGCTGCAGGGCGGCGCGTCCGGCGGTGATGCGCGCCGCCTGGTCCGGCCGCAGCCGCAGCAGGGCGGCCGCCACCGTGTCGCCGATGGCCGCCGCGCCGGCCGGCGAAAGCCAGCGGTGCGGATCCAGGCCGTCGGCGTGGTCGTGCCCGTGGTCGCGGTCGGCGGCCGCGGGGTCGGGCAGGGGGCCGGCCAGGCGCGGCCCGCCGGCCATGGCCGCGATGCGCGGCCGCAGGCCCCGCTCGAAGGGCACGCCGCCGGTCAGGAAGAGCTCGGTCTCCGCCAGCTGCACCATCTGCCGCGGCGTGGGCTCGTAGGTGTGGGGCGAACTGCCGGGGCCCAGCAGCACCGTGACCTCGGCCAGGTCGCCGGCCACCTGCTCCACGAACCAGGCCAGGGGCGGGATGCTGACCATGACCCGCAGGGGTGCCTCGGCGGCTGCGGCAGCCGGCGGCAACGCCGCGGCCAGCAGCAGGCAGAGGGTAATGGTGGTGAGGTGCGGGGTCCGGCGCGGCATTGGATTCCTTTCGGGAGCCCCATGATAAGCCGCGCCGCCGCGGGTGCAAGCGCCGATCGGGCGCGGTTGCCGATTTCGGCAGGTTGATTTTCGCGCCTCCGCTCGGCGGCCATTGATTCCGACGGCGGCTTCGCTTAGCTTGGCAGGGTGCATCGCGATCCTCCCGGCCCCCGGCGGGGCCGGTTTCCCCGGGTGAAGGAGTCTGTCATGCCCCTGGTCCCCATGCGCGTCCTCCTGGACCATGCCGCCGAGCACGACTACGGTGTCGGCGCCTTCAACGTCAACAACATGGAACAGATCCAGTCGATCATGCAGGCCGCCGCCGAGACCAACTCGCCTGGTGATCGTGCAGGCCAGTCGGGGCGCCCGCTCCTACAGCCAGGACAACTACCTGCGCCACCTGATGCTGGCCGCGGCCGAGCTGCACCCCAAGCTGCCCATCGCCATGCACCAGGACCACGGCAACAGCCCCGCCACCTGCTTCAGCGCCATCGACCAGGGCTTCACCTCGGTGATGATGGACGGCTCGCTGATGGAGGACGGCAAGTCGCCGGCCACCTACGAGTACAACGTCGATGTCACCCGGCAGGTGGTGAAGAAGGCCCACGCCCTGGGCGTGACCGTCGAGGCCGAGATCGGCTGCCTGGGCGGCATCGAGGACGGCCACGGCGCCGGCCTCAGCGGCGACGAGGCCCTGGCCCACCTGACCGATCCCGATGAGGCCGAGCGCTTCGCCACCGACACCGGCTGCGACGCCCTGGCGGTGGCCATCGGCACCAGCCACGGCGCCTACAAGTTCACCAAGAAGCCCGGCGGCGACGTGCTGAAGATGGACCTGATCGAGGAGATCCACCGCCGGCTGCCCAACACCCACCTGGTGATGCACGGCTCGAGTTCGGTGCCCAAGGAGTTGATCGACCTCATCAACAAGTACGGCGGCAAGATGAAGGAGACCTACGGCGTGCCCGTCGAGGCCATCCAGCGCGGCATCAAGCACGGCGTCAGGAAGATCAACGTGGATACCGACAACCGGCTCGCCATCACCGGTGCCATCCGCAAGGTCTTTGCCGAGACGCCGGACAAGTTCGACCCGCGGGACTACATGAAGCCGGCGCGCGAGGCCATGGCCGAGGTGGTCAAGGCCCGCATGATCGCCTTCGGGCAGGCGGGCTGGGCCGACAAGATTCCCAACGTGACCCTCGGTCAGATGGCCAAGCGCTACCGCTAGGACGGGCAACGGAGGTTCGCTGCATGTACGGAAAGCTGGGTGAGGTGCTGCGCGCCGAGTTGGACCAGGTGCGGGCGCAGGGTCTGTACAAGGAAGAGCGGGTGCTGCAGGGGCCCCAGGGTGCGGAGATCACCGTGGGCGGGCGCCAGGTGCTGAACTTCTGCGCCAACAACTACCTGGGCCTGGCCGCGGACCCGCGGGTGGTGGCCGCCGCCAAGCGCACCCTCGACCGGTGGGGCTACGGTCTCAGCTCGGTGCGCTTCATCTGCGGCACCACCGAGCTGCACAAGCAGCTCGAGCAGGAGCTGAGCGCGTTCCTCGGTCTGGAGGATACCATCCTCTACGCGGCCTGCTTCGACGCCAACGGCGGGGTCTTCGAGCCGCTGCTGGACAAGGACTGCGCCATCATCACCGACACGCTGAACCACGCCTCGATCATCGACGGCGTGCGGCTGGCCAAGGCCCAGCGGCGCATCTACGAACACGCGGACATGGACAGCCTCGAGGACCAGCTGAAAGCCTCCGCGGACGCGCGCTTCCGCCTGGTCGTCACCGACGGCGTGTTCTCCATGGACGGCGACCTGGCGCGCCTGCCGGAGATCTGCGACCTGGCCGAGCGCCACGTGGCCCTGGTCATGGTGGACGAAAGCCACGCCACCGGCTTCACCGGTCCGGGTGGCCGCGGCACCCACGAGAAGTTCGGGGTCATGGGCCGGGTCGACCTCATCACCACCACCCTGGGCAAGGCCCTGGGCGGTGCCCTGGGCGGCGCCACCAGCGGCCGCGCCGAGGTCATCGAGTGGCTGCGCCAGAAGAGCCGCCCCTACCTGTTCAGCAACTCGCTGCCGATGATGGTCTGCGGCGCGACCCTCGAGGTGCTGCGCATCCTGCGCGAGGACCCCGAGCCCCTGCGCCGCCTGGACCGCAACCAGCAGCGTCTGCGCGCGGGCCTCCGGGAATTGGGCTTCGACGTGGAGCAGGGCGACCATCCCATCGTGCCGGTGCACTTCCGCCGCCACGATGAGGACGCGATCCTGGCCCAGCACATGTCGCGCGACCTGCTGGCCGAGGGCATCTACTGCATCGGCTTCAGCTTCCCGGTGGTGCCGCGGGGGCAGGCGCGCATCCGTCTGCAGGCCTCGGCCGCCCACACCGACGCCCACGTCACCCGCTGCCTCGAGGCCTTCGCGGTGGTGGGGCGCAAGCACGGCGCCATCTAGCTTTCCGGACGCGACCCGACGACGAATCCCCGTGGCAACACGGGGATTCGTGCTATATTCGCAACGGCTGGACCGCACCGGGGAGGAGAGCGGGAGCGACGGGTCTTGGGTGTGACGCCGACAGGCGGACGACGGGCGGAGCTCGTCGCCGCGATCACCGAACAGCTGCAGCTGATCCGACCGGATGCGGATCAGATCGCCGCCGACTGCGCGGACCTGCGTCCGCTGCTGGGCAATCCGCTCGCCCGGGGCGGACTGGACGCGCTGCGCCGGCTGGCGGACGCCCTGGCCGCGAGCGACGCCGGCCCCGGCGCCGCGGCCCCCGTCCTGGATCTGCTGGCGGCGGTGCTGCCGGGCCTGGCCCGTCCCTGGCCGCTGCTGGCAATGCTGCTGGAGGCGCAGGACGACACCTTGGCCGCCGCCGCCCTGGCCATGGTGCTCGCCGCCGTGGAGACGGGCCAGCTGCCCCTGGATCGCCGCCTGCTGCGCCTGCTGGCCCAACGTCTGCCTGCGCGCGCGGACGAGGCCGGCGCCGACGCCTTCCTGGCCACGGCAGCGCAGTTGCTGGGCGCGGGGGCGCAGGGCCGGGCCCAGTTCGAGAACCTGCTGCTGACCGACCGCGATCCGCAGCTGCGCTCCCTGGCCGCGCGCCTGCTCGATCTGCCGGGTGACCCGGCGCCACCGGCCCTGGCCCGCCGCCTGCTGGGCGAGGAGGCCTGGGCCTTCCTGGCGCCCTACCTCGAATACACCCGCGCCGGCTGCGGTGACCTGCTGGCCCTGGTCGGCGGCCGCCGGCTGGACCCGGCGGTCGTCTCCTCCCTGCAGACGGCACAGGAGCGCTGGGGCGCGCCCCTGGTGCGGCAGCTGGTCTCGGCGCTGGGTTGGGAACGCCTCAACGGCGGGTTGGAGGTGCGCCACCGGCTGGAGGTGGAGATCCCCGGCCACCTGCCGCTGATGGTGCCGCCGGACCAGGCCGAGCTGCTGGCGGAGGCCGGCGAGTTGCAGACGGGGCCTGCCCGCCTGCTGGTGGTGGCCCGGGGGGCGACCGCCGTGCCGGCCCCCCGACGCGCCCGGACCCGCGACCCGGTGGACCGCTTCCGCGTCCTGAACACGACCCACGCCGAACTGCTGGCCGAGATCCTGGACGTGGCGCCGCTGGTGCCGGAGAAGGTGCAGCGCATCCTGGCGGCCATGGACCGGGTGGTCGCCGATTATGCGGCGCTCTTCACCGCGGTCAGCGACGAGTGCAGCATCCTGCCCGGCATCTATGCCGACCTGCGCGGCCGCGTGCTGGCGGCGCTGCAGGGCTGGCAGGACGGCCGGCCGCTGCCGGCGGAGCTGACCCGGCTGGTGCAGATGTTCGAGGACCCGCCCAACCTGGGCGCCGTGCGCACCATCCACGGGCTGAAGCGCTACCTGCACCAGAAGGGGCTGAAGCTGGGCTTCGCCCTGGTCGACACGGCCCAGACGCCCAACCGCAGCGTGGACCTGGTGCTGGTCGATCGGCGGGGCCGCCTGCTGCGGGCGCCGACCATCCGCTTCGCCGAGTTCGAGTCCGCCGCCGAACCGGCCGCGCCGGGCGACCTGCCCTATCCGGTGCAGCTCGTCGTGGAGGGCTGGGCCCGCGCCCTGCTCTACGGCCGCACGGCTTTTCCCGACGTGAACATCTTCCTGTTCGGCAACGAGGTGCAGTACTACGTCTTCTTCCGCAACCACCCGGTGTTCCTGCGCATCGACTTCTCGCCTCCCCAGCGCGGCGGCATGATCGACCTGGAGTACTACGGGGTCAGCGGCTACGAGCTGGACGTGCACCCGAATCCCGGACTCGACGCGATCCGCCGCTTCTTCGCCGACCTGGAGTTCGACGTCAGGCTGGACGGCGTGCGCCTGCACCTGCGCTACGACAAGGAGCGCTGCCCCGACCTGGGCGATCTCTGCGCCAAGGCGACGGCGCTGTTCCGCCTCGCACCGTGGCTGATGGAGCTGGACTGGCTGGTGGGCTCCCTGGCCCTGGGGGACGAGGGGCGGGAACTGCTGACGGTCGCCTGGTCCGAGCGCTTCCGCCGTTCGGGAGTGCTGCCGGAGCGCGACCTGCTCACGGCCGACCGGCGCGGCATCCTGCGCGCGCTCGAGCCCGGTCCCACCGGTCCGGTCGAGCGGCGCTGGGACGGCGCGGCGCCCTACCTCGACCGCTTCGTCGGCCCCCCGCCGCCGGGATTCGCCGCGGCGCTGCGGGGTGCGCTGGAGCGCCGGCAGCTGCTGCCGCCCTCGCGGCAGCCGGCCGAGGAGCTCACGGGGCTCGGCCTGCTGGAACTGGAGGACGAATACCTGGCGCCGCTGGTTCGGGCCGAGGCGGCCGGGCGCCTGGTCCGCAACGACCAGGGGTGCCTCGAGACGGCGGATCCGCACCTGGTGCAGGTCCTGCACGAAGCCGAGCGCTTCGCCGAACTGCTGGCGGTCGGCGGACCGGCCGCCTTCGCCGCCATCGGCCTGGCCCGGCCGGTGGCCGAACTGGAGCGCTTCGTGGACTTCGCCGTCACCGGCAGCGTGGGGGGCTTGACGGTGCAGCGGGCGGTCCTGCCGGTCCGCGGCGGACGGCTGACGGTGTTCGCCCTGCGCGACGCCCACGGGTTGGTGCGCATGGGCCTGTTCACCGACGGTGATCGCCTGCTGCGGCGGCGCCGCCGACGCGGTGGCCGCTGGCGGGTCGACGGCGGCGCCGACGCCGCGCGGCTCTGGTCCCTGCTGCGGGGGGCGAACTACGTGGCCGGCGCGGTGCGCCCGGCCGGCGGCGACCCGGCGGCGGTGCTGGCGGACTTGCGCCGGCCGGCGGCCGCCGGCCGGGCCGCCGGCGGCTGGCGCCCCGGCGCGGCCGACAAGGTGCTCGGCGGCCTGAAGGCCGCGCCCGGCCGCGCCGTCGGCCGGGCCGTGTTCGGCACCCGCGGCCGCCGGCCCGAGGACCTCGCCGGCGCGGTGCTGGTGGCCCGTGAGATCACGCCGGCGGACAATCCCTTCCTGCACCATTGCGCCGGCGTGGTCTCGACCGGCGGGGCGGTGCTCAGCCACGCGGCCCTGCTGGCCATCCAGTTCGGCAAGCCGGCCCTGCTGGCGGCCGCACGCTGGGACGAGGCGCCGGGGCGCCAGCCGGCCCTGCGCTTCGTCACGGTGGTCGAGCGCGATCTGCAGCGCGTGGTGCACGGCTTCGACGTGCGCGTGCGTGCCTTGCTCGAGCGCCGGGCCGACGAACTGTGCGCCGGCGACCTGCTGGTGCTGGACGCGGACGAGGGGATCGTGCGCATCCTGGGCCAGGACCGTGATGCCCTGGGCCTGCACGACGGTCTGCGCCTGCTGGGCGAGGCGGCGACCCAGACGGCGGCTGCCGCCCGGGACGACGAGATCATCGCCGCCCGGGCCGTGCATCTGCGCGCCCGGCACCAGGTGGGCCGGATCCTCGACCGCCTGGCCGATCCCGGGTTGGCGGGCTTCGCCGTGGAGGAGATCGTCGCCGGGACCGATCTCGGCCCGTTGGCCATCGCCGAGCGCACGGGGCTGCTGGAGCGGCTGCTGGCCAACCCGACGGTGGCGGCGGCCGCGGGCACGCGCCTGGCCGAGCTGACCGCTCGCCTGGCCGCCCGTGCGGCGACGACTCACCTGGAGGCGCAGGCGGCGATCCCGGGCTCCCGGCTGGTGGCCGAAGTGGTGGGCTGGCGGCTGCGGGCCCGCCGGGCCCACGCGATGCACGCGGCGGGCGCGTCCCTGCTGCGGGCCTGCGGCCTGCCGGGCCCGGCGCCCGCGGCTCCGGACGACCTGGACCTGCTGGCCTGCCGCAGCCTGGAATCGCTCTGGACCGCCGGCCTGCGGGAACTGGACGAGCTGGCCGCGCCCACGCAGCCGCCGGCCCGGGCCCGCCACCTGCTGCGGCACCTGGAGCGTTGCGCCCTGGTCCTGGGCCTGGCGCCGACCCGGCTGCAGGAGCTGCGCGGCGCTCTCGAGCAGGCGGACGCCGGGCAGCGGAAACGGTACGCCTCGGCCCTGGTGCTGCCGGCCTCGGTCTGCGGCTTCGCCCTGCAGCCCCTGGTGGGCTGGAAGGCCGCCAACCTGGGCGAGATGCAGCAGCTGGCGGCGGCCGCGGTGTGCCCGCCCTGGTTCGTGGTCACGGACCGGGCGTTCGCGCTGATGCTGGAGCAGCCTGCCGCCGGCGTCACCCTGCGTGCGGCCATCGCCGCGGTGCTGGCCGAGCCGGGGACCGATCCGGCCCGGCGGGCGGCGCGGATCCGCGCCCTGTGGACGGACACGCCGCTGCCGGAGCCGCTGCAGGCGGCGGTCCTGGCGGCCTACGCCCGACTGGAGGCCCCGTCAGCAGGACCGGCGGCGGTGGCCATCCGCTCCTCGTCCTGCGACGAGGACACCGAAGCGGCCATGCGCGCCGGCGAGTTCGAGACCTACCTGAACGTGCGCGGCGAGGGCGCCCTGCTGGACCACCTGCGCCTGACCTGGGCCGGGCTCTGGAGCTCGCAGGCCCTGCATTGCCGCGCCGCCGAAGGCGGCGGTCCCGCCTGGCCCAGCGGCGGCCTGATCGTGCAGTGCATGGCCGAGGCCCGGGTCTCGGGTGTGGTGCAGACGGTGAACATCGCCCGTGGCGACCTGGGCGAGTTGGTGGTCAACGCGGGCCTCGGCCTGGGCGAGGGCGTGGTCTCGGGCGTCGCCTCGGCCGACCTGGCCACGGTGCTCAAGCCCGCGGGCGGCCGCCGCGGCGAGCGCGCCCTGCAGTTCACCTACCTGACCACGGACAAGCCCCTGCAGGTGGTGCGCGACGAGCGCCGCGGCAGCGGCACCCGCCTGGTCGAAACCCTCTACCACCAGCGGCTGCGCCCGGCCCTGGAGTACGTCGAGCTGTGCGAGCTGGTGGACCGTGTCGCTTGCCCTGGAGCAGGCCTACGGCTATCCGCTGGACCTGGAGTTCGCGGTCGAGGGCTCACAACTGTGGCTGTTGCAGGCGCGGCCCATCGGCATCTTCTGGGGCGAGCTGCAGACCAGCCTCGCCCGTCATCCCCTGGCCGCTGCCGGCGGCCGTCAACCCTGACCCGGAGCGACGCGATGATCCGCAAGCAGGATTCCCTCGAGTACCACGCCGGCGACCGGCCGGGCAAGATCTGCGTCACCGCCACCAAGCCCTGCCTGACCCCGCGCGAGCTGCGCCTGGCCTACCTGCCCGGCGCCACCTTCCCGGCCCAGGAGATCGCCAACGATCGCGCCGCGGTGTTCAAGTACACCTCGCGCGGCAACCTGGTGGGGGTGGTGACCGACGGCTCGGCCGTGCCCGGCCTGGGCAACGTGGGCCCGTACGCGGCCAAGCCCATGCAGGAGGGCATCGCCATCGTCTACAAGCGGCTGGCCGACATCGACGTCTTCGACCTGGAGCTGCAGCCCAGCGACCTGGACGGCTTCGTGGCGGCCATGCGCCTGCTTGAGCCCACCTTCGGCGGCATCAACCTCAAGGACATCGCCGCGCCCCGGGGGCTGGAGCTGTACGACCGCCTGCGCGAGGTGCTGGAGATCCCCGTCTACCACGAGAACCTGTACAGCACCGCGGTGGTGGCGGTCGCGGCCCTGCTCAACGCCCTCGAGCTGGTGGACAAGCGCATGGACGAGGTGCGCGTGGTGATCTGCGGCGCCGGCACCGTGGGCCTCGGCTGCGCGCGGCTGCTGCGCCGGCTGGGGGTCGCGCCCGGGCACCTGCTCATGTACAACGTGGACGGCCTGGTCCATCCGGACGATCCGCAGCTGCACCCCTACCAGCGGGAGTTCGCCGTGGACTCGCCGCTGCGCACCCTGGCCCAGGGCGTCGCCGGCAGCGACGTGCTGATCGGCGCCTCGGCCGGCGGCGTCTTCACCATGGAGATGATCCGCAGCATGAACCGCTTCCCGGTGGTCTTCGCCCTGGCCACGCCCGAGCCGGAGATCCGCTACGAGGACGCCCGCGCCGCCCGCCAGGACGTGATCGTGGCCACGGGCCTGGGGCCCGATCCCAACGCGGTGCTGGACGTGCTCAGCTTCCCCTACATCTTCCGCGGCGCCCTGGACGTGCAGTCCGTCAGCATCAGCGAAGGCATGATGCTGGCGGCGGCCCGCGCCCTGGCCGAGCTGGCCCGGGAGGAGGTGCCCGAGGAGGTCGAACTGGCCTACGGCGGCGGTCGCCTGGCCTTCGGACCCGAGTACCTGCTGCCCAAGCCCATCGATCCGCGCATCTTCGTGCGCGAGTCGGCGGCCGTCGCCGCCCAGGCCGTCGCCGAGGGGCTGGCGGCGCTGCCGGTGCCGGCGGCCGAGTACGAGGGGCGGCTGGCGGTGCGCCTGGGCACCGGCCGCGAGAAGATGCGCGAGCTGACCATGCGCGCCCGCCGTTCCTGCCCCCGCGTCGTCTTCAGCGAGGGTGTCAGCGAGACCATCCTGCGCGCCTGCGGCATCCTGCTGGACGAGGGCATCGCCCGGCCCATCCTGCTGGGCCCCGTCCGCGAGATCAACCGGCGCATCGACGCCCTGGGCCGCGACCTGGCCGGCGCCGAGATCGTCGACCCGGCCCGCGACCCGCGCTTCGAGGCCTACGCCGAGGAGTACTTCCGCATGCGCCGCCGCCAGGGCGTGATCCGCGCCGCGGCCCTGGAACGGCTGCGCCAGCCCGACCGTTTCGGCGCGATGATGGTGCACATGGGCCACGCCGACCTGATGATCGCCGGCGCCTCGACCCACTTCACCGAGACCCTGCAGGTGATCATCGAGGTGATCGGCCCCGCGCCCGGCATCAGTCGCATCTCCAGCCACCACCTGGTGCTGATGCAGAAGGAGGCGGTGCTGCTGGCCGACTGCGCGGTGAACGTCGAGCCCACCGCCGAGCAGCTGGCCGAGACCTCGCTGCTGGCGGCGACGACCGGCCGCGCCCTGGGCCTCGAGCCGCGGGTGGCGATGCTCTCGTTCTCCAACTTCGGCAGCAACGACCACGAGTCGGCGCGCCGGGTGCGCCGGGCCGTGGCCATCGCCAAGGAGCGCGCGCCCGACCTCGAGCTGGACGGCGACATGCAGCTGGCCACCGCGCGGGGCCGCACCCTGCGCCACGAGCTGTTCCCCTTCGCGGAACTGAGCGACGACGCCAACGTTCTGGTCTTCCCCGACCTGCAGGCCGGCACCTTGACCATGCAGGCCCTGCACCACATGGTGGGCGCGGTTGCGGTGGGGCCGCTGCTGATGGGCACGCGCCTGCCGGTGCACCTGGTGCAGTACGGGGCCACGGTCGAGGAGGTCGTCAACCTGACCACCGTCGGCGTGGTCGAGGCCATGGGCGAGTGAGCGGCAGGGGCGTGGTGGACCGCGCCCGCTTGCTGTACAGTGTTCGGCGGTGGGCCCGGGCGGCCCCCGGAAAGGCAGGAGGCCGTGAGCGACGGGCAGGATGCGGGCAAGCAGGACGGCGGGCGGCGGGGTCGGACCCGGAAATTGGCCCTGAGGCTGGCCGTGGCGGTGGTGGTGGTGGCGGCGCTGGCGGTGACGGCGCGCCTGCTGGTGCCCGCCTCGGCGGTGCGTGACCTGGTGGCCGAACAGCTGACCGCAGCCCTGGGCCGCCCCGTCACCGTGGGCGACGCCCGCGGCGGGCTGCTGCCCCGGCCCTGGGTCGAACTGCGGGACCTGCAGGTGGCCGCGGGCGCCGACGGCATGGCCGCGGGCGTGGACGCCCTGCGCCTGCGCCTGCGTTGGAAACCCCTGCTCAAGCGCGAAGTGGAGATCGACCAGGCCGAGGTGGTGCGCCCGCGGGTGAGCGTGCGCCTGCCCGATCCGGCGACGCCGGCGCCGCCGGCGCCGACCGCCGCGCCCGGGGCTGCGGCCCCGGCGGCCACGCCGGTCACCGTGCGCATCGAACACCTGGCCCTCAGCGGCGGCAGCGTGACCGTCACCCGCGCCGACGGCACCCCCGTGGCCGAACTGCGCGGCCTGGCCGAGGAACTCTCCCTGCTGGCCACGCCCGACGGCGACCTGGTGGTCGTGGGCACCACCACCTTGGACAGCCTGCGCCTCTACCTGCCCACCGGCACCCTGGGCGAAGGCTTGCGCCTGTCCTGGCGCAAGGACCTGCGCTGGCAGGCGGCGGCGGGCCGCCTGAAGGTGATCACCTCGGAACTGGCCCTGGGCGACCTGCCGATCGCGGTCACCGGCCAGGTCGACGGCCTGACCGCGGGGCGGCCGGTGGCGGACCTGCGCCTGGACGGCGGTCCGGCCCAGCTGGCCTCGCTCCAGGGCTACCTGCCGACGGGCCTGGTGCCCGGGCTGGACGGACTGAAGTCCTCGGGCACGGCCAGCCTGCAGGCCATCATCGTCGGGCCGCTGGCCGCGGCCGCCGATTCCCTGCGCTGGGACCTGCGCTTCACCCTGGCCGAGGGATCGATCGAACATCCGGCCCTCGGCTCGCCGCTGCAGGATATCGCCATCACCCTCGCCGCGCACCCGGGCAGCATCCAGCTTGAGAACCTGTCCGCCCGCACCGCCCAAAGCCGCCTGTCGATCAAGGGCACCGTCAGCGATCCCCTGCTCGATCCGACCTACGACCTGGCGATCGACGCGGACCTGGACCTGGCCGAGGCCATGGCCCTGCAGCCGCCCCGGACCGACGCACCCACGGTGACCGGTCGGGCGGTGGCCCAGGTCACCGCGAGTGGACGCGCCGCCGACCCGGCGTCCCTGCACCTGTCCGGCCCCCTGCAGGTCAAGGGCGTCGCGGTCTCGGGCCCGACCATGAACCTGCCGGTCACCGCCCTGGAGGCCACCGGCCGCATCGATGGCCGCATCCTGGGCCTGGCCGGGCTCTCCTTCCGCCAGGGCCGTTCCGACTACCGGATCACGGGCACGGTCGGCGATCCCCTGGCCCTTTTGCCGGAGCCGCTGCCGGGCACGCCCGCGGTGGCGACCGTGGACCTGGAGCTGACCAGCACCCTGCTGGACGTGGACGAGATCCTCGCCAGCGGCCAACAGGCCAAGGCCGCCGCCCGCCGCGAGGCCGCGGCCGCCGGCGCTGCCACGGCGGCCGCCGTGCCCGCGCCCCCGGCGGCGCTCGACTACCTGACCCGCGTCGTCGGCCGGGCCAAGGCCCGCATCACCACGCTCACGGTGCGCGGCAGCCGTCTGACCGACCTGGTCGGCACGGCGCAGCTTGACCGTGGCCGCATCTCCCTGGAAGGGGTCACTGCCCGGGCCTACGGCGGCGCGGCCACCCTGGCCGGCAGCATCGACCTGTCCGACCCCTTGGCCGGCAGCCTGGACCTGCAGCTGGGAGTCAGGAACGCCCGCGCCGAGCAGTACTTCGCCGAGTCCACGCTGCCGGGACGCATCACCCGCCTGGCCTCGGCCCTCAGCGGCGGACTGGATGCCACGGTCTCCCTGCAGGGCGCCCTGGACGACACCATGGGCCTGGACCTGAAGACCCTGACCTCGGTGGGCGAGGTGGCCGTGCACCAGGCCCGGCTCAGCGGACTGCCCCTGCAGGCCAAGCTGGTGACGCTGCTGGATGCGCCGGCGCTGCAGACGGTGACCTTCGACGACCTGCTGCAGCCGTTCCGCATCGAGAAGGGGCGGCTGAGCGTGGACAAGCTGGCGATCCAGGCCGGCCCCATCGGCATCAAGGCCTCGGGCTGGCAGACCCTCGACGGGGAATTGTCGGCCCACCTGAACCTGACCCTGCCCCCGGAGTACGCCCAGGGCCTGCGCCGGCAGCTGCCGGCCCAGATGGCCGAACTGCTGCTGGACAAGGAGGGCACGGCCCTCGAACTGCCCGTCGCGGTCACGGGCCGGGCCAACGACCCGTCCGTGCGCCTGGACACGGACAAGCTGGCCGCGGCGGCTGCCGCCCGGGCCGAGGCCAAGCTGGCCCGCGAGACGGACAAGCTCAAGCAGCAGGCCATTCAGGAAGCGGCGCGGGGCCTGCAGGACCTGCTGAAGATGCCCCCCGACAGCGCGACCGCCGCGGCGGACAGCGGTGCGGCGCCGACCCTCCAGGACGTGGGGCGTTCGCTGTTGGACCGCTTGAAGCAGGGCAAGAAGGGCGGGGGCTAGCAACCCGATCCGGGTGCTGCCCGAAATTTAAAGCCGACATGCCGGGCCGGAATTTGCGTTCCGGCCCGGTTCTGCCTATCTTGCCGCCTCGCCACGTCTGCGGGAGCTGCAACCATGCCCGAGCGGACGTGTCTTTTTGTAGGCTGCACTCCAGTTGAAAGCGGGCGGTCACCGACGCCCTGACGAGGGAAAGAGGCATGAGCGTAGATCTGAGCCGGATCAGGAACATCGGGATCAGTGCCCACATCGATTCGGGCAAGACCACCCTGACCGAGCGGATCCTCTTCTACACGGGCCGCATCCGCGCCATCCATGAGGTGCGCGGCAAGGACGGCGTGGGCGCCACCATGGACTCCATGGAGCTGGAGCGCGAGCGCGGGATCACCATCCAGAGCGCGGCGACCTTCACCATGTGGAAGGACCACCACGTCAACATCATCGACACCCCGGGCCACGTCGATTTCACGATCGAGGTGGAGCGCGCCCTGAAGGTGCTCGACGGCGCCATCCTGGTGCTGTGCTCGGTGGCCGGCGTGCAGAGCCAGTCCATCACCGTGGACCGGCAGATGAAGCGCTACAACGTGCCCCGCATCGCCTTCGTCAACAAGTGCGACCGCTCCGGCGCCAACCCGGTGCGCGTCACCGAGCAGCTGCGCGAGAAGCTCAAGCACAACGCGGTGATGATGCAGATCCCGATCGGCCTGGAGGACAAGCTCGAGGGCCTGGTCGACCTGGTGACCATGAAGGCCTTCCGCTTCGAGGGCGACAACGGCGAGAAGATCGTCATGGGCGAGATCCCGGCCCACCTGCAGGTCGAGGCCGAGGCCCGCCGCGAGGTCATGCTCGACGCGGTCAGCATGTACAGCGACGAGCTGATGGAGGCCATCCTCGACGGCGCCGTCACCGAGGAGATGATCCACGACGCGGTGCGCAAGGGCGTGCTGGCCAACGAGCTGACGCCGGTATTCATGGGCAGCGCCTACAAGAACAAGGGCGTGCAGCTGCTGCTGGACGCGGTGACCCGCTACCTGCCCGCGCCCACGGATATCCGCAACACTGCGCTCGAGGTGCTGCGCGGCGGCGAGGAGAAGGAGTTCATCCTCAGCAACAGCACCGACGACGACGCCGTGGCCAACGCCTTCAAGCTGGAGGAGGGTCCCTACGGCCAGTTGACCTACGTGCGCATCTACCAGGGCTGGATCCGCAAGGGCGACGAGATCTACAACAGCCGCACCGGCAAGAAGGTCAAGGTCGGCCGCATCGGCCGCATGCACGCCGACCAGATGGAGGAGATCGACGGGGCCCACTCCGGCGACATCATCGCCCTGTTCGGCGTCGATTGCGCCAGCGGCGACACCTTCACCTCCGGCGACCGCATCAGCCTCTCGAGCATGCACGTGCCCGAGCCGGTGGTCAGCCTGGCGGTCTACCCCGAGGACGCCAAGGCCTCGGCCAAGATGGCCAAGGCCCTGCACCGCTTCACGCGCGAGGATCCCACCTTCCGTTCGCACGTCGACGGCGAGACCAGCGACACCATCATCAGCGGCATGGGCGAGCTGCACCTCGAGGTCTACATCGAACGCATCAAGCGCGAGTACGGCGCGGTGGTCGCCACCGGCGCGCCCCAGGTCAAGTACCGCGAGACCATCACCCGGCCGGTGGAGTTCGAGTACATCCACCGCAAGCAGACCGGCGGTTCGGGCCAGTACGCCAAGATCTCCGGCCGGCTCGAGCCCGCGGACGACGGCGAGTTCCACTTCGTGAACAAGGTCATCGGCGGCAACATCCCCAGCGAGTACATCGGCGCCTGCCAGAAGGGCTTCGCCTCCTCGGTGGACGAGGGCCAGTACATCGGCGCGCCGGTGCAGGGCCTGCAGGTGACCCTGCTCGACGGTGGGGCCCACGCGGTCGACTCCTCGGACATGGCCTTCAACACCGCCTGCCGCATGGCCGTGCGCAAGCACTACAACGAGGGCAAGCCGGTTGCGCTCGAACCGCTGATGCTGGTCAGCCTCGAGGGCCCCAGCGAGCACCAGGGCGACATGATCAAGACGCTGATGCAGCGGCGCGGCGTGATCGTCGGCACCACCGAGGACAAGGGCTTCGTGCGCATCGACGCCAATGTTCCCTTGGCCGAGATGTTCGGTTATGCTTCGGTCCTGCGCTCGGCCACCGCCGGCAAGGCCGAGTTCACCATGGAGTTCGCCCGCTACGCGCCGGCGCCCGCCGAGGTCGCCGCCGACCTCGTCAAGAAGTACCAGGACAAGCGGGCCGCGGGCCACTAGGCCGCGACCGGACCCAGCCAGGGAGAGACACGATGCCTGAGAAGAGCCTGATCGAGCGCAGCCCCGTCCGCATCTTCGACCGCGCCATCGGCGGCGGGCTGGGTGCGGGCAACATCGGGGTGGTGCTGTCGCGAACGGGAGTGGGCAAGACCGGTTTCCTGATCGGCCTGGCCATCGACGCGCTGCTGCGGGAGCGCAAGGTCCTGTACATCTCGACCCAGGAGTCGGTCGAGCACATCACCGCCTTCTTCGAGCAGATCTTCCACGCCATGGCCGAGGACCTGGGCATGAACGAGGTGCCCCAGCGCCAGCTCCTGATGGAACGCGGGCGCCACATCCTCTGCTACAACCGCGAGATCTTCTCCCTGCAGAAGCTGGAGAACTCGGCGGGCTTCCTCAAGGAGGCCACGGGCTTCTCGCCCGGACATGGTGATCATGGACGGCACCCCGCGCTTCGACCGGACCGAGCAGTGGGAGATCGACGCGCTGCGCAAGCTGGCCGCCGGCTGGAAGGCCGAGGTCTGGACCAGCGCCACCCTGCACCGCGAGGGCCAGGAACTGGACGCCCGCCGCGTGCCGGTCGAGGTGGCCCGCTTCGACGCCGACCTGGGCGTGATCATCCACCTGTGCCCCGAGGGTGACAGCGTGAAGGTGCGCATCACCAAGGAGCACCAGGCGTCGACCACCGCCCAGGTGAGCATGGAGCTGGACCCGCGCACGCTGCTGCTGCGCTGGCGCTAGGCGCAGGCGCGGCGCGGCGCCGCCCTGGGCAGACCGAGGACGGCCGCGGGGCCTTGCTCCGCGGCCGTCTTTCGTCCACTATGGAGCCGCAGGAGGAGCCGTGGACCCGACCGGACCCGTGACCGCCGCCGCCGTGACCGCCAACCTGGCGGTCGTGGGCGAACGCATGGCCGCCGCCTGCGCGCGGGCGGGACGACCGGCCGGCGCGGTGCGGCTGGTGGCCGTCTCCAAGCGCATCGGCCTGGACCTGGTGGCGGCCGCCTGCGCGGCCGGCCAGTGGGAGCTGGGGGAGAACCGCATCCAGGACGCCCTGCCCCGGCAACAGGAACTGGAGGCGGCCCTGCGCGGCCGCGGCCTGGATCCGGCAGCGGTGCGTTGGCACTTCATCGGCCACCTGCAGTCGAACAAGGCGGCCCGGGCCGTGGGCCGCTTCGCCCTGCTGCACGGCGTCGATTCCCTGAAGCTGGCCGCGCGCCTGTCGGAGCTGGCGGCGCAGGAGGGCCTGCGTCAGGCCATCCTGCTGGAGGTGAACATCTCCGGCGAGGCCCAGAAGGCCGGGCTGGCCGCCACCGAGCTGCCGGCGGTCCTGGCGGCCGCGGCGACGCTGCCTGGCCTGCAGCTGCAGGGCCTGATGGGCATGGCCCGCTGGGGCGCCCCCGAGGCCGAGCTGAGGAGCTCTTTCGCCCGCCTGCGCTCCCTGGCCGAGCAGGGCCGCGCCGCCACCGGGTTGTCCCTGCCGGAGCTGAGCATGGGCATGAGCGACGACTTCGAGTCCGCCATCGCCGAGGGCGCCACCCTGGTGCGCCTCGGCGGCGCCGTCTTCGGCCCCCGCACCTGAGCAAGCCCCCCGGAGGTGGGCCAGATGGACATCCAGAAACTGCTGCTGGCGATCCTCAACGTCTACACCTGGCTGATCCTGGCCCGGGTGATCCTCAGCTGGGTCAACCCCATGCCCAGCAACGATATCCTGCGCGGGGTGATCCGCGTCACCGAGCCGGTGCTGGCGCCGCTGCGCCGCCTGATCCCGGTGCGCGGGCTCGACTTCTCGCCCATCCTCGCCTTCCTCATCCTGCGCCTGCTGATGCGCCTGCTTCTGGGCTGGAACGCCTGAGTCCGCTGGCACGCCTCTTGATGGTCCCGCCGTTGAAACGGATCAACGAGCCCATTCCCGGGCCGTTCCTGCCCGGAATCCGGGCGGACCGACCGGGAATCGCCCAGACCGGAGCCGCCGGCTCCACCGAGCCAAAGGACCATGCCATGAGGATTACGCCCCTGGACGCCCGCAAGCAGGAGTTCCGCAAGGCCGTGCGCGGCTACGACAGCGACGAAGTGCGCGCCTTCCTGACCACCCTGGCCGACGAGTACGAGACCGTGCTGGTGGACAACAAGCAGCTGCGCGAGCGCATCATGGAGCAGGAAGACAAGATCGGCGAGTACAAGACCATGGAGCGCACCCTGCGCGACACCCTGATGACCGCCGAGCGCTTGATGCAGGACACCCGCGAGAGCGCCGGCAAGGAGGGCGAGCTGATCGTCCGCGACGCCCACATGAAGGCCCGCCAGATCCTCGAGGAGTGCCGCACCCGCACCGAGGAGCTGCGCCGCGAGCTGGTGGGCCTGCGCAAGGAGAAGGAGACCTACCTGGCCCGCTTCAAATCGCTGGCCGAGGCCCAGATCAACTTCATCGAGACCCACCGCAACGATTTCCAGGACCTGGACAAGCGCCTGATCTCCATGGTCGACGCCGTGCTCGAGGGCGTGGGCGAGTCGGCCCGCAAGCCGGCCGGCGCCCTGGCCCGCCAGCCCCAGGCCGCCCCGCGTCCGCCGGCCCGTCCGGCGACGCCCGCCTGGTCGAATCCCGTGCCGGAAGTGGAGCAGGACCTGGCCGACGACGACGAGCCGGCGGCCGCGCCGCCGGCGGCCCGCCCGGCCGCGCCCGAGCACGACGCCTGGCGCGACTACCAGCCCGTGAGCGCCCGGCACCAGGAGCAGGCGGCAGCCCAGCCCGCCCCGGCTGCCCAGCCTGCGGCGCCGACGGCCCTGCCGGCGCCCGCGACCCCGGTCGAGGATACCGGCGACGAGGCCGACCAGGCCGTGGCCGCCCTGCACGAGGACGAACCCCGGCCCGAGCCGGTGACCGCGGTCTGGTGAGCCCGGTCCGGTCCCTGGCCCTCCGGTGATCCGTTTCAAAGCCGGAAATGGCGGAAAACGGCGGGAATCGCAAGATTCCCGCTTTTTCCTTGGTAGCCCATGGGGCCCATGTTACCTTGTGCGGTCCCGCGGAGGACCCTTGATCGGAGGACGACCTTGAACCAGCTCTGGGACCAGATCCAGGCAGCGACCGCCTTCGTCCGCAGCCGGACCGACTTCCAGCCCGAATTCGGGCTGATCCTCGGCACCGGGCTGGGCGAGTTGGGCCATCGTCTGGACGCGGTCTGCACCATCCCCTTCGGGCAGGTGCCGCACTTCCGGGAGTCCACCGCCACCAGCCACGACGGCAACCTGGTGCTGGGCACCCTGGGCGGCCGCCGGGTGATGGCGATGCAGGGCCGGGTCCACTTCTACGAGGGCTACTCCATGCAGGAGATCACCCTGCCGGTGCGGGTGATGCAGGCCCTGGGCTGCCGGGCCCTGGTGATGAGCAACGCCGTCGGCGGCATGAACCCGCACCTGGTGCCGGGCGACATCACCGTCATCAGCGATCACATCAACCTGATGGGCGACAACCCGCTGATCGGTCCCAACGACGACCGCCTGGGCCCCCGCTTTCCCGACATGAGCGAGCCCTACGACCGGGCCTTCCTGGCCACCATGGAACAGGTGGCGCTCGAGCTGCGGATCCCGCTCAAGCGTGCCGTCTACGTGGCCGTGGCCGGTCCGAACCTGGAGACGGCGGCCGAGTACCGCTTCCTGCGGGCGATCGGCGCCGACACCGTGGGCATGTCCAGCGTGCCCGAGTGCCTGGCCGCGGTCCACGGCGGCCTGCGGGTCCTGGGCCTGTCGGTGATCACCGACGCCTGCTTCCCCGACGCCCTGAAGCCCGCCGACGTGAGCGAGATCATCCGCGTGGCCAACGCGGCCCAGCCGCGGCTCGAGGCCCTGGTCACCGGTTTCCTGGCAAAGGCGAAGATCTGAACGGGGACGGCGCCCCGCCGCCAGCACAAGGCCCACGGAGGAGGACGACCCCCATCATGGCCCAGGCAGAGACCAACGGCGTGACCAACCCCGGCCCGGCCCGCTACCGGCCCCTGGCCCGGCCTTTCCACGACGCCCAAAGCGAGGAGCTGGTCGCGGCCCTGTGGAAGGAGCAGGACACCTTCGCCCGCAGCATCGCCCGCCGCGAGGGCGCGCCCGCCTGGGTCTTCTACGAGGGACCGCCCACGGCCAACGGCATGCCGGGCGTGCACCACGTGATGGCCCGCCTCTGCAAGGACATCATGTGCCGGTTCAAGACCATGACCGGCCACCGGGTGGTGCGCAAGGCGGGCTGGGACACCCACGGCCTGCCGGTCGAGCGCTCGGTCGAGAAGCAGTTGGGCATCCAGGGCGCCGAGGCCATCCTCGAGTACGGGCTGGAGCCCTTCAACGCCCGCTGCCGCGACAGCGTCTGGGCCTGCAAGGGCGACTGGGACGAGTTCACCGAGCGGGTCGGCTACTGGGTGGACCTCGACGATCCCTACATCACCTACGACAACCGGTACATCGAGTCGGTGTGGTGGATCCTGGCGCAGTTCCAGGCCAAGGGTCTGCTCTACCAGGGGCACAAGGTGGTGCCCTACTGCCCGGTCTGCGCCACGCCCATCAGCAGCCACGAGATGGCCAACAGCTACCGCGACGGTGGACGACCCCAGCATCTTCGTGCGCCTGCGCGCGGTCGACGCCGACGAGTCGTTCCTGACCTGGACCACCACGCCCTGGACCCTGCCGTCGAACGTGGCCTTGGCCGTGGGCGAGGACTTCGACTACGTCCGGGTGCGCCACGGCGAAGAGGTGCTGATCCTGGCCGAGGCCCGTCTGTCGGTGCTGGACCAGGAGACGGGGTTCGAGATCCTCGGGCGCTGCAAGGGCCGCGACCTGCTGGGCCGCCGCTACCGGCAGCTGCTGCCGTTCGTGCAGCCGGGCCAGGGCGAGGACGCCTTCAAGGTCGTCGGCGCCGACTTCGTCACCCTCGATTCGGGCACCGGCATCGTGCACATGGCGCCCGCCTTCGGCGAGGACGACTACCAGGTGGGTCTGGCCGAGGGCCTGGCCTTCTTCCGGCCCGTGGACCGCAACGGCCAGTTCACTGCCGAGATCGAGCCCTGGGCCGGCCTGCACGTGAAGAAGGCCGACCCGAAGATCATCAAGCACCTCGACGCCCAGGGCAGCCTGTACCGGGCCCAGACCTACCGGCACGACTATCCCTTCCACGACCGCTGCGACAACGCGCTGATCTACTTCGCGACCCCCAGCTGGTTCATCCGCACCAGCGAGATGCGCGAGCAGCTGGTCGCCGCCAACCAGGACATCACCTGGGCGCCGCCGGAAGTGGGCAGCAACCGCTTCGGCAACTGGCTGGCCGGCAACATCGACTGGTCGCTGAGCCGCAATCGCTTCTGGGGCACGCCCCTGAACGTCTGGCGCTGCGACTGCTGCGACGGCCTGCACCTGCCCACCTGCCGCGCCGACCTGAGCGCGCTGACCGGCCGCGACCTGTCCGAACTGGACCTGCACCGGCCCCACGTGGACGCCATCGAGTTCCCCTGCACCGCCGACGGCTGCGGCGGCACCATGCGCCGCACCCCCGAGGTCATCGACTGCTGGTTCGACTCCGGCAGCATGCCGTTTGCCCAGTACCACTACCCGTTTGGCGACAAGCAGCTGTTCGAGAGCCAGTATCCCGCCGACTTCATCAGCGAGGGCATCGACCAGACCCGCGGCTGGTTCTACACGATGCTGGTCATCTCGACCTTCCTGACCGGCCGCAGCAGCTACAAGAGCTGCCTGGTCAACGAGCTGATCCTGGACAAGCAGGGCAAGAAGATGTCCAAGAGCATCGGCAACACGGTCGACCCCATGGAGATCATGCGTGCCGAAGGCGCCGACCCGCTGCGCTGGTACATGCTGACCTCCAGCCCGGTCTGGACGCCCACCCGCTTCGACCGCGAAGGGGTCAAGGAGGCCCAGCGCAAGCTGATCGCCACCCTGGAGAACACCTACGCCTTCTTCGCCCTCTACGCGAACCTGGACGGCTGGCGGCCCGACCCCGCTGCGCCGGCCGAGCCCGACCTGCTGGACCGCTGGATCCTCAGCCGCCTGCAGAGCGTGACAGAGTCGGTGACGGCCGACCTGGAGGCGCTGAACCTGACCCGGGCGGCCAAGACCGTCGGCACCTTCGTGCAGGACGACCTGAGCAACTGGTACGTGCGCCTCAGCCGCCGCCGCTTCTGGAAGGGCGAGTTGACCCCCGACAAGCAGGCGGCCTTCACGACCCTGCACACGGTGCTCGAGGCCAGCCTGCGCCTGCTGGCGCCCTTCATCCCGTTCACGGCCGAAGAGGTCTACCGCGCCCTGGCCGCCGCCGGCGACGCCGCGGTCTCGGTGCACCTGCAGGATTTCCCCCGGGCGGAGGCCGCCCTGGTCGACGCTGCGCTGGAGCGGGCCATGGCCGCCGCCCAGGACGTGGTGGGCCTGGGCCGCAGCCTGCGCCAGGACGCGGGCCTGAAGACCCGTCAGCCCCTGGCCCGGCTGGTGCTGCATGCGGACGACGACCGGGCCGCGCTGCTGCAGGCGGACCCGCGCCTGGTGGGTTACGTGGCCGGCGAGCTGAACGTCAAGCAGGTGGGCACCATCGACGACCCGCGCGAGGTGGCCGTGCTCTCGGCCAAGCCCAACTTCCGCGCCCTGGGCCCGCGCTTCGGCAAGGCGGCGCCCCGCGCCGCGGCCCGGGTCACGGCCATGACCCCGGCCGAGATCATGACCCTGCGCGGCGCCGGCCAGGTGGAGCTGGACCTCGACGGCACCTCGACCACGTTCGGCTTCGAGGAGATCCAGGTCCAGGAGGAGGGGGTCGCGCCCTGGGTCGCGGCCGGCGGTCAGGGCCTGACCGTGGCCCTGGACACCACCCTGGACGACGCGTTGCGGGCCGAGGGCCTGGCCCGCGAGATCATCAACAAGGTGCAGAACCTGCGCAAGAAGAGCGGGCTCGAGGTCTCCGACCGCATCGACCTGGCGGTCTGCGGACCGGAGCAGGTGCTGGCGGCGGTGCGGACCCACGCCGGACGGATCGCGGGCGAAACCCTGGCCAAGGACATTGCCGCGGCGGGGGAATTGCCTTATAAAGAAGCGTTCGAAATCGACGGACACGAGATCGTCATCGCCCTGGGCAAGGCCTGATCGGGCCGCCGGGAGGAACCCATGCGCAAGACCGAACTGCAGAGATTCCGCAAGATGCTCGAGGAGGAAAAGGAGCGTGTGATGCGTTCGCTCGCCCAGCACGAGAAGATCATCAAGCACACCGACGACCAGTCGGGCCTCGAGATGGGCAAGGCGCATTCGAACCATATGGCGGACCAGGGCTCGGACGAGTACCAGTACGAGACGACGATCAAGTTCGCCAACACCGAAGGCCGCTACCTCTACAACATCGAGGAGGCTCTCAGCCGCATCGAGGACGGGTCCTTCGGCAAGTGCCAGGACTGCGGCACCGCGATCGCCCTGCCGCGCCTGAAGCGGCTGCCCTACACGCGGCTGTGCATCGAGTGCAAGGAGAAGGAAGAGGCGCAGGAGCCCTGATGCCCAGCTTCCTGCGCCAGCCCTGGCTGTGGGCTCCCTGCGTGCTCGTCGTCGACTTCCTGAGCAAGCGGGCGGTCCTGGCCCACGAGGATGTGCTGCGGACCAAGGTCCGGGTGCTGGGCGAATTCGCCCGCTTCATCTACGTGCGCAACCCCGGTAGTGCCATGGGCCTGTTCCCGGTTGGCCGCTGGACCCTGGTCGCGGTCAGCCTGGCCGCCACCGTGTTCATCGTCTGGCTCTACCGCACCACGCCCCCCCGCCTGCAGGTGCGCCGCGCCGCCATGGCCGCCATCTTCGGCGGCGCCCTGGGCAACCTGGTCGACCGCATCTTCTACGGGGGGATGGTGGTCGACTTCATCGACCTGGGGGTCGGCAGCCACCGCTTCTACACCTTCAACGTGGCCGACATCGCGGTGAGCCTGGGCGGCGCTCTGCTCTTCCTGTGCCTGCTGCTGGAGGGGCGGCGTTCCGATGCCTGAGCCCACGGTGACCCTGACGGTGGGAGCTGCCGACGCCGGTCTGCGCCTGGATGCCTTCCTGGCCGCCCACTGTCCCCGCCATTCCCGCAATCGCATCCAGACCGACCTGGCAGCCGGCAATATCTCCGTCGACGGCCGGGTCCGGCCGAAGAACTTCCGGCTGAAGGCGGGCTGCGTGGTCGAGTACCGGCCCGCGGCGCCCGTGCCCCTGACGGCGGCCGCCCAGGACATCCCCCTGCGCGTGGTCTGGGAGGACGAGCACCTGGTGGTGATCGACAAGCCGGCCGGCCTGGTGGTGCACCCGAGCGCGGGCCACACCGACGGCACCCTGGTCAACGCCCTGCTGCACCGCTACGGGGCGATCGAAGCCGGGTCCGATCCCCTGCGCCCGGGCATCGTGCACCGGCTGGACCGGGACACCAGCGGCCTGCTCGTAGTGGCGCTGAACGAGCAGGCGCACCGCCATCTGCAGGAGCAGATCCGCCGGCGGCGCATGGGCCGCACCTACCTGGCCCTGTCCTGGGGCTGCTGGGCCGAGGACAGCGGCACCCTGACCGGGGACATCGGGCGCCATCCGCGCCGCCGCCAGCTGATGGCGGTGGTGCCCCGGGGCGGCCGCCCGGCGGTGACCCACTACCGGGTGCTGGAGGACTACGGTTTCTGCCAGTACTGCGAGGTCGACCTGGAGACCGGGCGCACCCACCAGATCCGCGTGCACTTCGCCCAGGGCGGCCACCCGCTGCTGGGCGATCCGGTCTACGGCGACGACCGCCGCGCCCGGGGCGTGCACAACCTCGACCGCGGGCTGGCTGACCGCGTGGTGAGCCTGGCCCGGCGCCAGTTCCTGCACGCGGCGCGGCTCCGTCTGGCCCACCCCATCAGCGGCGAGGCCCTTGAGCTGGAGGCCCCGTTGCCGGGGGACATGACCGCCGCCCTGGCCCTGCTCAGGGACCGGACCTGATGCTGCGGACGAGCCCGCACCCGGCGCTGGACAGCGGCGGCGCCGTGGCCTATCCTGTGCGCTTGAACCGGCCGCGGCCACCCCGCGGCCCCGGCAACCCTGGAAGCGAGAGACCCCGGTGAAGATCAAGGAACGCAAGCGCGACGGCGTCGCCATCCTGGAGATGAGCGGCCAGTTGATGGGCGGCCCCGATGCGGAAGCCTTCGATGAGGTGCTCAAGACCCTCATCCACGAGGGCTGCCGCAACGTGCTGGTCAACATGGAGAAGGTGCGCTGGGTCAACAGCACGGGCCTGGGCATCCTGATCTCCGGCTACACGACCCTGAAGAAGAGCGGGGGCGAGCTGAAACTGCTGAAGGTTTCGGACCGTATCGAGAACATCTTCATCGTGTCCAAGCTCTACACCGTGTTCGAGTCCTACCAGGACGAGGACGAAGCGCTCCGGAGTTTCGCGTGACCCTCCGGCCGGGCAGGTTCTCTTGACCGCCAAAATCACCCTCAAGCTGCCCAACCGGATGGAATATCTGGGCGTGCCCGACGTCGTGCTCATGGAGGTGGGCGGCGAACTGGACTGCGCGCGCCGCAGCCTCGAGGAACTGGGCACCGCGGTGATCGAGGCCTGCACCAACGCCATGGAGCACGGCAACCACCTCGACAACGCCACGGAGATAGAGCTCGTCCTGGAGATCACGGACCTGACCATGACCGTGACGGTGCTGGACCACGGGCCCGGCTTCGACCACCGCGGCTGGCAGCCCTCGGAGGAGCTGATGCGGCAGCGCGGCCGCGGCATCCTGATCATGCGCGAGTTCACCGATGCCCTCGAGTTCGGCCGCCACCCCGACGGCCGCTTCCTCGTCCGGCTCGTCAAGACCCTGGCTCCGGCCGGGGACGACGACCAGGACGACTCCTGATCCCATGACCATCTGCCTTGGCCTCGACTACGGCCTGCGCCGGATCGGTGTCGCTGTCGGCGACACCGAGCGCCGCCTGGCCTTCGCCGTCGCCACCCACGTCGAGGGCCGCGACGGCTCGGTGCTGGATCTGCTGCGCCGGCTGGTGGCCGAGCGCGGCGCCGGGCGCATCGTGCTGGGCCTGCCGCTGACCGCCGACGGCGGCGAGGGCGACCTGGCGGTGCGCGTGCGCCGCTTCGCCGCGGTGCTCGAGCGCGAACTCGGCCTGGAGGTGGTGCTCTGGGACGAGCGCTACAGCAGCGCCGAGGCCGACCGCTGGCTGCCGGTCGGCCGGCACACGGCCAAGGAGGCGCGCGACGCCCTGGCCGCCGAGATCATCCTGCAGTCCTACCTGGAAAGCACGGCCGCCGGCGCCGGGGAGGCGCAGCCGTGAGGCGCCTGCTGATCCCGGCCGCGCTGCTGGCGGTGATGGGCCTGGCCCTCTGCGGCTGGAGCTGGCGCGCCTGGACCCACGGTGCCGCCCCGGCAGACGCCCGGCCGGTGCTGGTGCAGATCCCGCCCGGGATGACCCTGCGCGCCGCGGCCGACACCCTGGCCGCCCGCGGGCTGCTGCGCAGTGCGCGGCTGTTCCTGGCCGGGGCCCGCCTCAGCGGGCAGGAGCGGGGGCTGCAGGCGGGCCTGTACGAGCTGTCGCCCGCCCTGTCGCCGCGGGAACTGCTGGCCGACCTCACCAGCGGCCGCTCGGTGCAGGTGCGGGTCACGGTGCCCGAGGGCCTGGACGCCGAGGCCACGGCGTCGATCCTGGCCGCGGCGCTGGGCTTTGCGCCGGAGGCATTCCTGGCCGCCGCCGATTCGGTGCTGGCCGTAGCGGCCGCGGCCGATCCGGCGGCGCTGGGCCTGCCCGCCGGTTACGGGGCCCTGCTGGCGGCCGAGAGTGACCTCCGCGCCCGCACCTTCAGGCTCTGCGAGGGCTACCTGGCCCCGGATACCTATGTCTTCGCGGCCGGCACCCGGCCCGAGTCCGCGGCCGCCCACCTGATCGAGACCCAACTTGTTCGCCTGGCGGCTGCCCGCGCGGGGGGCGCCGGCTCGGCGCGGGCTCCGCACGCGCTGCTGACGCTGGCCTCGATCGTCGAGGCCGAGGCCCGGCGCGACGACGAGCGGGGGCGCATCGCGGCCGTCTATGCCAACCGCCTGGCCGCATCGCGCCGACTGGAGGCCGACCCGACGGTGGCCTTCGTCCTGGGCAAGAAGGGACAGCGGCTGTTCTACCGGGACCTGGAGGTGGACTCGGACTGGAACACCTATCGGCGGTCCGGGCTGCCGCCGGGTCCGATCGGCAGCCCGGGGGAAGCCGCGCTGCGGGCGGCGGCGCAGCCGGATCCGGCCTGCGACGCGCTCTATTTCGTGTCCGACGGCGCCGACGGCCACGTGTTTTCCCGCACGGCGCGGGAACACGAGGAGGCCGTGCGGCGTTTCCGGCGGCTGCGGGCCGAGTCCCGCCGCAGCGGCGGGAGCTGAGGCGGCAGCGCGGCGATTGACGGACCGACCGGTCGGACCTACTCTTGGCAGGGGCACGGGCACGCCGCCCGCGCCGACGTCCCGAGGAAAGTGCGGACATGAACCTTTTGCGCCGAACCTGGATGCTGTGGGCCGCAGTCGTGGCCATCCTGCTGGGGTACGTGACCCTGGCGGCCGGCCGGCTGTCCGTGGGGCCCTTGCTGCTGGTGGGCGGTTATTGCATTCTGCTACCATTTTTCCTCTGGCGGAGCTTCCGCCGTCGCGTGGGCGAATAGTTCAGCTGGTCAGAGCGCCTGCTTTACACGCAGGAAGTCACAGGTTCGAATCCTGTTTCGCCCACCAGAACCTCCCAGGACCCCCCGAATGGCACTTTTGAGGGGGGCCGGCCTGGCGGACAAGGCCCTCGCGTCCTGAGCGGGGGCCTTCTTTTTTACCAATTTTTCCCCTATTCCCGGAAAATAATGCTGGCACGGGTGCGGACGCTGTGGTACTCTGATTCGGTCAAGTGATGGACATGTGAGTGGAAGGAGGGCTCAACGCAGTCGTCAAAGTACTCGCTTGGGTTAGCCACCCTCGCTAGATCGTGCCTTATTTGGAGGTGTCCTAATGCTTCTTAGGAAAATCATGGGCCTCGCGGTCTGTGCCCTGGTCATCGGCTCGGCCGTGTTTGCAGTGGCGGGCGTGCCCGACCTGCAGCAGTCCACCGCCGTGCGGGCCAACACCAGTGTCAACACCATCTCGGTGTTCAGCCTGCCGAACGGCGGCGGCCGTCCCTTCGCCAACGGGTTCCTGCCCGGTGGCGCTCCGGGCGACGCGCGGATCACGCTGACCCTGCTGGATGGCCTTGGTGTGCCCATCAATAACTTCCCGTTCGAAGACATGTGGATCGCGTCGGCCGGCAGTGGTGCCCAGACTGGTCTGACTTCCTGCGGTGGCAATGCCACGGCGGATTTCAACACCAACGTCAACGGCGTCACCAGCTGGCAGGCAGCGATGTTCGCCATGGGCCAGAGCTCGACGGTTTGCCTGGTGACGATCAACGGTGATCCTCTGACCAGCAACGCCGGCCTGCTCATCAACTTCAACAGCGCCGACATCAACGGTGACGGCGTTGTGAACCTGGCCGACGGCGGGTTCTTCAGTCAGGATGTCGCCGGTGCGTACAACTACCGTTCGGACTTCAACTTCGACGGTGCCATCAACATCGGTGACGCGGGCTACATGTCCAACGGCCTGGGTACGGTTTGCCCGTAAGACGGGGACTGTTTGTTGGAGTTCCGGCTCGCACGGAACGCAATTGACCGCCAATGTTGGATGCTGACTGGATGACAGCGATCCCCGCCTGCGGGCGGGGAAGGGAGACCCCCGGGTTTCCCGCCGGTGATCAGATCCAGAGTGGTCCCGCCGGTGCAGGCGGCGGGACCACACATCAAACAGAGTGTTGATGTTCGGCCGAAAACACGAAAAAGCACCTGCGATCTACAAGGAGAGACAACAATGAAAAGGTTCCTTGTCATTTTCGCGATGATGGCTCTGTGCGTCGGCGCTGCCAATGCCCAGGACTACAACGAGTTCGGCATCTTCACCAGCCAGGATGCAAATCCTGCGAACACCAGCTACAGTGGTGCTCCGGGCTCGATCACGGCCTACGTCGTGGTCATGAACCCGCGCAACTACCACACCGGTAGCCCGGACAGCAACGTCGAGTCGAACATCACCACCGTCGGTGGCTTCGAGTTCCAGATCATCGTGCCGACCGGCGTGTACGTCCTGTCCGCGGTGATGGCCCCGATGTCCACCAACTTCCACCCCGATCCGAACAACTGGCTGGCCGGCACGAACCTGCCGATCACCAACGGTGTGGGCACCTGCGTGACCCTGACCCTCGGTGCCTTCGCCCCGGTGGAGAACTACTTCTTCCTGGCGCCGGTCAACCGGTTCCCGTCGGTTCCCGGCCTCATGGCCTTGACCGACTACAACGACGATTTCCGCGTCAACTCGGCCTTCCCCGTCTCGGGTGATTTCGCCGCGCCGGTGTTCGGCCTCTGGCCGTCCTCGCCGGTGATCCCGACCGCGGATGCCAGCTGGGGCGAGCTGAAGTCGCTGTTCCGCTAGGCAGATCATTCGGTTGCATGACCGAAAGAGGCCCGGGCCCATGGCCCGGGCCTCTTGCTGTTTGGTCCCGGATGGACGGGAGCGCTTGACAGGCACGGACTTTGCGTGGATATTCATCCTGTTCCACAAGTCAGGCGGCCCCTGCGGTCGACGGACGCAAAAAAAGTGGATTGGCCCGCAAGCAATGCTTGTCCGGGTCGGGTCGGCCCGGTATCTTCTTGCGCAATGACCCCGTCATCCCCCGTGCTGCCCAATTGAGGGGGGATGTTGCGGGCGATGGGCGGGCTCCGAAGGATCCGGGCATTCCAGGACGCGTTCAGGACCCCCAGGCCGAAAAATGGATTTTCCGAGAAAGGGGAAACCGAAAATGAAGAAACTGCTCCTTGTCATGTCCGCGCTGGCTGCTCTGGCCTTGCTGGTTCCCAGCACCGGCGTCGCTCAGCCCTACTACAATCAGTACGGCATCTACACGAGTCAGGATGCGGATCCCGCGAACACCAACTACAGTGGCGCGACGGGCCAGATCACGGTCTACGTGGTGATCGTCAACCCCCGCAACTACCACGTCGGCTTCCCGGAGAGCACCGACGAGCGGGATATCACCCGCGTTGGCGGCTTCGAGTTCCAGATCATCGTGCCGACCAGCGTGTTCATCCTGAGTTCGGTCATGGCCCCGCTGTCCGTCAACTTCCACCCCGATCCGAACAACTACCTGGCCGGCACGAACCTGCCGATCACCAACGGTGTCGGCACCTGCGTGACCCTGCTCGTCGGTGCCTTCAGCCAGGTCGAGAGCTACTTCTATCTGGCGCCGGTCAACCGGTTCCCGTCGGTTCCCGGCCTCTTGGCCTTGACCGACTACGACGACGATTTCCGCGTCAACTCGGGCTACTCCGCCTCGGGTAGCTTCGCGGCTCCGGTGTTCGGCCTCTGGCCGACCGTGCCGGTGGTGCCGACCGAGGATGCCAGCTGGGGCGAGTTGAAGTCCCTGTACCGCTAGTTCCTCTGCGGACGACAAACGGAGGGTGGCAAGCCACCCTCCGTTTTTTTGTGCGGCCGCGCGGCGGGCGGGCCGTTGACCGGCGGCCCCATCGGTCCTATAATGATCGAAACCCGCCGATGCGGAGCCTGCCCCTGATCGCATCAACGCCAACGCCAGCCGGGAGACCAGCATGGGTCGTCATATGCGTTCATGGTCCGGGCGCCTTCGCGCCGTCGCCTCCGTCTTCAGCCTGACCCTCGTCCTGCCGTCATTGGGCGTGGCCGCACCGGCGGCGGTCGGCCCCCTGCGCACCGTCAGCAGCGAGGCCGCCGCCCTGCGGGTGGCGGTCGCGGACCTGCAGCCGGTCTGGGCGCCGGTCGGCGGCCCCGACGCCGCCCGCTACGGGCTGGCGATCGACGGCTTCGGCACCGGCGGAGAGCCGGGTTCGGTCCAGGTCCCGGTGGCGGCCGCCTGGATCCTGGTGCCCCCGGGGACCCGCCCCGTGCTCTCGGTGGTCGAAGAAGCCTGGCGGGACGCCGGCGGCCGGCCGCTGGCGCTGGTCCCGGTGCCGGTCACCCGGCCCGACGGCAAGGGCGGCGGCGAGCTGGTGGAACTCGCCATCCTGCCCGGCGGCGCCCTGCCGCCCGGCCTGCTGGTCAGCGACGAGGTGCGGGCCGCCCTGGACCGGGCGACCGAGCCCCGCGCGGGAGCCGCGGCCCGACTGGGCGAGGTCACCTGGTGGCGGGGCCGCCGGGTGGCGCCGTTGTCGGTGGTCCCGTTGCGCCATGACGGCGCCGGCCTGGCCCAGTCCGTGCTCAGCGCCGGCACCTGGGAGGTGCGCTTCGTACCCGACAAGGCGGCGCCCGAACTGCCGTCGGTGGCCCGCCACCGCCTGGGCACCGCCCAGGACGACCGCTTCGCCGGCCGCTTCCTGAATCCGGAGCAGCTGCGCGCCCAGCCCAGCGAGGCCGCCTGGCGCGGGCTGGGCCCCGAGCGCCGGGCCCTCAAGGCCCAGGGCGGCAAGAGCGGCACGCTGCTGGCGCCGGAAGTGAAGCTGGCGGTGAGATGGACCCGCCTCTACCGGGTGACCGCCGCCAGACTGCGCGCGCAGCGGCTGCTGCCGGACGTGCCGATCCAGGAGAGCGAGATCCGCCTCTACCAGCGGCGCTACCTGCCCGAGCTGGACGACGGCAGCGGCAACCCGCCCTGGGTGGAGATCGAAGTGCCCATCCACCTGGTGGGCGAGGGCGACGCCTTCGACGGCGACGACTTCTTCGTGTTCTACGGCCTGCGTCTGCGCGACGACGGCGAGTTCATGGCCGACCTGGGCGACGGCCCCGTCACCGTGCCGGGCTGCGGCGACCAGGGCGAGTGGGC
The DNA here is from genome assembly GCA_963848505.1 of Candidatus Krumholzibacteriia bacterium. Classification (GTDB taxonomy): domain Bacteria; phylum Krumholzibacteriota; class Krumholzibacteriia; order LZORAL124-64-63; family LZORAL124-64-63; genus JACZKN01. The sequence goes on from CAWKEB010000003.1 coordinate 869,423, forward strand.
CAACGAATTCAACGTCTATTGGCTGGCCGCATCCGAGCCCGAGACCGGTGCCGACTGGGCCCGCATGGCCACCACCAGCCTGCCCGCCTCGGCGGGGCAGCCCCTGGCCAACTACCGGCGCACCGACCACATCGAAGAACAGCTCGCCATGCGCGAGCGCGTGGGCACCCGGCTCGCGGACCGGCTCTACCTGAACCACCACAAGGACACCAGCGTCTCGGTGGGCATCTCCGGCCAATGGGCGCCCGATCCGGTCGGCAACTCGGCCCGCATCGAGGCGGCCGCCGCTTCCTACACCAACGCCAGCGCCAGCATCGTGCGCCGGGTGCGCTTCGACCTGGTCATCAACGACACCAACGTCAGCGAACTGGGCCCGGTGGACCTGCGCTTCGTCACCGACCGGGTCTTCGGCTGGGACGTGCCGGCCCCGCTGCTGGCGGGCCAGAGCGCCAAGATCGCCATGACCAAGATCGAGCCCGAGGGGTCGCTGTTCTCGTACCTCAACTGGGTGACCATCTCCTACGACGCCCTCTACCGGGCCGTGGGCGGCGAGCAGAAGTTCCACAGCGGCGACGCGGCCGGTGCGCGTCCCATCGAGGTGACCGGCTTCGGCGATGCCGACCTGGGGCTGGTGGAGATCAGCGACCCGCGTCGACCGGTGTGGGTGGCGCTGACGGCGGCCAACATCCTCGGCAGCGGCAGCGACCGCACCCTGTCGATCCTGCCGACCCAGGCCGCGGCCGACCAGCCGCGCACCTTCTGGGCGACCGACGACTTCGCCGGCAGCGGCGTCGGCGAATTCTCCTACTACGATTCCGCCGTGGCGGTCGATCCGGTCAACCCCACCCAGCTGGTCGGGCCCGCGCCGGACCTGCTGGTGGTGACCCACGCCGATTTCCGCTCGACCCTGGACCGCTGGATCAACCACCGCAAGACGCGCTCCGGCGGCGCCCTGCAGGTGCACACGGTGGACGTGGCCGACATCTACGACTGGTATGGCGGCGGACTCAAGAGCCACTGGGCGATCAAGCACCTGGTCGAACACGCCCTGGCCCAGTGGGGGACCTGGTCGCTGGTGACCGTCGGCGATGCCAACGAGAACCAGCGCGGGCTGAAGGTGTCGCCGGCGGCGAGCGGCTGGTCCACGGACTGGGTGCCCACCCACTACCACGTGCAGAACGCGCTGGCGGGCGAGTTCGAATTCATGGCCACCGACAAGTGGTACGTGACCGAGGAGACCGGCGACACCGAGGACACGGACAACTTCCCCATCTCCGTCCGCTCGCCCTGGACCATGCTGACGGGGCGCCTGCTCTGCAACAGCCCGGCCGAACTGGACCGCCTGATCGACAAGATCATCGCCGTCGAGACGCCGACCGCGGGCCAGACCTGGCGGCGGCGGGGCATCTTCTTCGCCGACGACGCCTTCAGCAGCGGCTACGGCGCCGAGGCTGCGCTGACCACGCTGGAATACCGCGCCGACGAGCTGCAGTTCGGCGGCAGCGAACGGGACTCGCTGGCGCCCTGGTGGACCGGCGGCACGCCGGTGGCGCTGGAAGCGAATCTGCTCCTGCTGGACACCTGGCTGACGCCGCTGTACCCGGGTCTCGGCGACCGACCGGTCTACGATGTGCGTGAAGACACCAAGTCCGTCGCCTCGCCGCCGTTGCGCTCGGCCCTCTCCCAGGGCGCGCTGGTGGCCCACTACCAGGGCCATGCCAATGCCAACGTGCTGAGCACCGAGTACTGGTTCGACGACCGCGCGAACTCCCGCCGCGACGTTGCTTTGCTGAGCAACACCGGCAAGCCCTGGGTCTTCTTCGGCATGGGCTGCCACATCTCGGACTGGGCCCAGATGACGGTGATCGACCCGGGCTTCGCCAGCGAGCCGTCCCTCAGCGAGAAGCTCATGGTGCGCACCGCGGCCGGGGCCTCGGCCACCTACGGCAGCTCGGGCTACGAGTACATCTTCAACAACCGGGTCTTCGGCGAGCGCATCTTCGGCATCTGGATCCGGCGCCCGCCGGCGGCGCCTGCCCATGGCGGCGCCATGCGCAGCCGCTGGCAGCTGGGCGAGCTGCTGTGGGCGGCCGAGGCCGAGCACCTGGCGGCCAACTTCTTCAGCAGCATTGACCGCGACATGGTGGCCCAGTACGTGCTGCTGGGCGATCCGCTGATGATGCTGGACGCCGGGCCGCCCCAGGTCACGGCGGTGCTCGAAGGCAGCCCGGACCAGGAGATCAGCGGCACCTTCGCCCTGCTGGGCACCGACCCCGCGAACCTGCGCACCCTGCGCGTGGCCGCCCGTGACGAGGCCGGCATCGACCGCCTGCGCGTGATCGACTCCAACGGCATCGACCTCACCGACCAGGTGGTGGTGATGGCCGACTCGCTGCCGCCGGGCCAGGGCGACCAGCAGGAGGTCCACTACCGGCTGCAGGTGCCGGTCAGGCCCTACCCCCACAGCATCGACGTGGAGGTGTGGGACACCGGTGCGCCGCTGGCCGCGGATCCCCACTGGACCCTGACCCTGGACGTGGGCCAGGAGGTCGAGTTCCTGACCGGCGGGGAGCCGGTCGACCCGGTGGTCTTCACCTTCGCGGTCGACGTGCCGGTGGACTTCCAGGCCGTGGTCACCAGCGCCGCCTGGCTGGACGAGAGCACGGTCTGGACCCTGACCAGCGAGAACCTCGAGCTGTCGAACGTCCTCCTGCCCAACGGCAAGACCAACACCGCCGAGCTCAGCTTCACCGCCACCGCCGTCGGCGGCAGCGAGGGCGAGCGCAGCGTGGTGCTGGGGATCGACGGCGCGCCCACGGTGTGGGTGCTGCAGGCGGACGAGCAGGTCCTGCCCGACGTCTCCATCAGCCGGGTCTATTCCTTCCCCAATCCCATGGCCGACAACACGCGCTTCCTCTTCGAGAGCGGCGCGGCCCAGGGCAGCGGCACCATCCGCGTGTTCTCCACCGCCGGCCGGGTGGTGGCGCGCATCCCCTTCAGCTTCGGCGGAGGCGGCGCGGGTGTCGTCGAATGGAACGGCCGCGACGACGAGGGTGACGAGCTGGCCAACGGCACCTACCTCTACCGGGTGGAGATGGACGCGCCGGGCGGGCGCGTGACCAGCCCGGTGCAACGCCTGGTGGTGATGCGCTGACGCGGCGCCGCCCGGCCGACGGGGAGACGTGATGAGAAGGATCTCGCGCGCCGCAGTCCTGCTGCTGCTGGCGACCGGCTTGGCCGGCTGCGGCGGCCCCAAGCGCCTGCCGCCGGTCAACACCGAACCGCTGCCGGAGGCCCGGCCCGTCCCCGGGCCGGGGCCTGTCGCCGTGCCCCGGCTGCTGGGCGTGGGCCTGGCCGAGGCGCAGGCCGAGTTCGTGCTCGAGGCCACGGGCCCGGCGCTGGTGGTCGACGCCGCGAGCGGCCGCAGCCTGGCCCGCCTGGCCGGCGCGGGCCACGTCCTGACCTGCCGGCGCAGCGGCGAGGGAGTCTCCTGGGTGGTCCAGGGCGAGCAGGGCAAGGCCCCGTCGCTGCGCCTGGTACCGGCCGACCCTGCCGACCTGGTGGTCCGCGGCGAGGACCGCTACCGCGGCGAATTCCTGCTGATCCCGACCCCCGGCCGCAGCACCGGCCTGACCCTGGTCAACGCCATCGAGCTGGAGGCCTACCTGCGGGGCGTCGTGCCCTGGGAGATCGGCCGCCATCAGCGGGACGCCCTCGCCGCGTTGGAGGCCCAGGCCGTGGCCGCCCGCACCTACACCGTCAGCCACCTGGGCGCCCGCAAGGACCGCGGCTTCGACGTCTTCGCCGACGTCATGGACCAGGTCTATCGCGGCGCCAAGGACGAAGACCCCCTCTGCAACGAAGCCATCGAGCACACCGCCGGCCTGGTGCTGCGCGACGGCGACCAGGAGATCGAGGCCTACTACAGCGCCTGCTGCGGCGGCGTGACCAGCCAGGTTGAGGAGGTGTGGGCCCGCGAGGCGCGGCCGTACCTGATCAGCCACCGCGACGGGCCCCGCGACGGCGATCCCTGGTGCGCCGGCTACCGTTACTACAACTGGCGCGAGACCTGGACCCGGAGCGAGCTGGAAGCCATCCTGCAGCGCACCCTGCCCGAGTACCTGGACTACGCCACCAGCAACGGCCGCGCGGTCTGGGCCGGGGTGGCCTTCACGCCCCGCGGCGGCGGCAGCGACCCGCGCCGGCCCGGCAGGTTGCGCGACCTGCAGATCCTGCGCCGCACCACCAGCGGGCGGGTGGCCGAACTGGCCGTGCTGACCGACGCCGGCACCTACCACGTGCGCGGCGACCGGGTGCGCTGGGCCCTGGTGCCGGCCTCGGGCAATCCCGCCATCCTGCGCAGCGCGCTGTTCGACCTGGAGCTGGAGCGCGTGGGCGATGACCTGCGCGGCGTGGCGGCCCGGGGCCGAGGCTACGGCCATGGCATCGGCTTGTGCCAGACCGGGGCCCTGGAGATGGCCCGGCGGGGGCAGACCTCGGCCCAGATCCTGGCCCACTACTACCCTGGGTCGCGGCTCGTGACCGTCGGCCGGAGTGGGCGATGAGCGGCCCGGCGGGTGACCTGGCCCGGCGCCTGGTGGTGGGCCTGTCCGGGCCGCGGCTGCATCCGGCGGAGCGGGCCTGGCTGGCGCGCCGGCAGCCGGCCGGGGTCATTCTGTTTTCCCGCAACGTCATTGATGAAATCCTGTTGAGGGATCTTTGCCTGGAGCTGCACGAACTCGTGCCCGGCCTCGAGATCGTGGCCGATCATGAAGGCGGGCCGATCTCGGTGCTGGCGGCGGCGGCGGGGCGGCCGCCGGCGGCTGCCACCCTCGGTCTGCTGGATGACCCGGACCTGACCCGCCGCGTGCACGCCGAGACCGCCGGCCGCCTGGCCGAATGCGGCCTGGACCGGGTGCTGGCGCCGGTGGCGGACGTGCTGAGCGAGCCGCGCAATCCGGTGATCGGGGTGCGGGCCTTCGGCCGTGAGGCCGCCCTGGTGGCCCGCCATGTGGCCGCCGCGGTGACCGGCCTGCGGGACGGAGGCCTCAGGGTGTGCCTGAAGCACTGGCCCGGCCACGGCGGCACCGCGGCCGACAGCCACCTGGGCGCGGCGGTCGCCGCGCACCCCGGGTCGACCTTGCCGTTCCTGGCCGGTGTCGACGCCGGGGCCGATGCGCTGATGGTCGCGCACGTGCAGCGGACCTCAGCGGGCGGCCTGCCGGCCAGCCTGGACCCGGCCGTGGCCGCGGCGGCGCGCGCGCTCGGCGGTGGCCGGACGCTGCGGCTGTACGCCGACGACATCACCATGGGGGCGCTGCGGGCGCCCCTGGCGGCCCGCGGCGTGGGCGTGCCGGGGGGGAGGGTCTGATCGAGCCGGCGGAGCTGTCGGCGGCCTGGTGCGCCGCGTTGCTGGACGGCGGTTGCGACCGCCTGCTGGTGCGGGGGATCCCCTGGGGGGCCTTTCCGGACGACGAACCCGGGCCCCGGTTGCCGGCGACCGCGGCGTCGGTCGGCCCGCCGGCGGCGCCGACACCGTCCTGGACCGAGGCCCTGGATCGCCTGGCCGGCCGCCTGCCGGCCGCAATGGCGGCAGGGCCCCGGGCCCCTGGTCTGGCTTGATCGCACCGCCGGCGACCGCTGGGGGCCGCTGGCGCCGGGCGAGGGGGCGGCCGGCCTGCCACCGGACCTGGCCATGGGCTGCAGCGTGCCCGGCCGGGCCCAGGAGGCTGCCGGTGCCGGGCGGTTGCTGGTCACCTCCCATCGGCCCCTGGATAGGGCCCAGGAGGCTGCCTGGGCGGCGGCCGTGGCCCCGCGGGGGATCGCCGTCGGCGTGGGCCATCCCGCCCTGGAGGGCGACCTGGTGGCCCTGCTGCCGGCCGGCTGGCAGGTGGCCTGGCTGCCCGAATTCCCCCGCCGCGGGGGCGCGCAAATAGTTTGACAGGGTGCAGGGGCGCCGCTATATTGCGCCTCCTGTCATCGAGCCCTGGCGGGGGCGTAGTTCAGTTGGTTAGAACGCCGGCCTGTCAAGCCGGAGGTCGCGAGTTCGAGTCTCGTCGCTCCCGCCATCCTCGATTCCGCGGCCGATCGGCCGCGTTTTTTTTGCCCCACGGCCAACGGGTTGACGCGACGGCCGGCGAGGGTCACAATGCTCCGGTCGATGCCATTTCCGCCCAGCGCAAGAGGAGCCCCAACATGATCCGGAAGATCCGCCCCGGCGGCACTGCCGCCCTGCTGCCCGCTGTGGCCGCGTTGTTGCTCGGCTGCGGCCCGAAGGGAGCCGACGACGTGAGCAGGAACCAAACCGCCGACTGCAACTGGACCGCCGGCGAACTGCCGGTGGCTCCGGACCTGGACAGCCGCCTGGCCGCCTACGTGCGCACCGACTTGACGCCGGACACCAGCTACCTGGAACCGGGTGAGCAGGCAGCCCTGGCCAAGCTGGTGGCGGCCGCGAAGATCATGAACGCACTGTTCGCCGCCCAGGCCACGCCTTGCCGCGACGAGTTGGCCGCCCGCATCGAGGAGCTGCCGGCCGCCTTCCGCGACGGTGCCCGCCGCTACTTCGCCATCAACGCCGGCCCCTGGGACCGCCGCTTCGACCGCGAGCCGTTCTTCGGCACCTGGCCCCATCCCGACGGCGCCAACTTCTACCCGCGGGACCTGACCACCGAGGAAAAGGCGTCCATCGCCGACCCGGCCCACGGCCTGGACGGCCTGTTCACCATGGTGCGGCGCGCCCCCGGCGGCAGCCTCGCGGCCGTGCCCTACTCGGTGCACTTCAGGCCCGGGCTGGAGCAGGCAGCCGCCCTGTTGCGCGAGGCGGCTGCGCTGACGGCCAACGCCAGCCTGCGGGCCTTCCTCGTGAGCCGGGCCGACGCCTTCCTCAGCGACGACTACTATGCCTCGGACATGCTGTGGATGGACCTGGACAGCGAAGTCGAGATCACCATCGGCCCCTACGAGACCTACGAGGACGGGCTCTTCGGCTACAAGGCCGCGTTCGAGGCCTTCGTCACCGTCACCGATCCCCAGGAGAGCGCGCGGCTGGCCACCTTCAAGCACGAGCTGCCCTGGCTGGAGAGCCGCCTGCCCATCCCCGAACACCACAAGAACCTGACCCGGGGCAGCGACTCGCCCATCCGCGTGGTGGACGAGGTCTACTCCGCGGGCGACACCCGCGCCGGCGTCCAGACCATCGCCTTCAACCTGCCCAACGACGAGCGCGTGCGCGAAGCCAAGGGCAGCAAGAAGGTGCTGCTGCGCAACGTCATGAACGCCAAGTTCTCGCAGATCCTCCTGCCCATCGCCCAGCAGCTGGTGGTGCCGGAGCAGATGGGCGACCTGACAGCCGAGAGCTTCTTCCTGCACACCCTGTGGCACGAGATGAGCCACGGCCTCGGGCCGGGCAAGATCGTCAAGGGCGGGCGGGCCACCGAGGTGCGGCTGGAGCTGAAGGAGCACTACTCGACCCTGGAAGAGGCCAAGGCCGACGCCATGGGCGAGTGGACCATCTTCGAACTGCACGCCGCCGGGCGGGACTACTTCCCCGAAGGCGATCATCGCCCAGCAGACGGCCACCTACCTGGCCGGCCTGTTCCGCTCGGTGCGCTTCGGCATCGGCGAGGCCCACGGGCAGGCCAACGCGATCCAGTTCAACTACCTGCTCGAGCGCGGGGCCCTGGCCTGGCACGCCGACAGCCAGCGCTTCAGCCTGGACGCCACGGCCTTCGGGCCGGCCATCGCCGACCTGGTCAGCGACCTCTGCCTGCTGCAGGCCGAGGGCGACTACGCCGGCACCGCGGCCTTCATCAGCCGCTACGGCGGCATGCCGCCGGTGCTGGAGACTGCGCTGCGCAAGCTGGACGGGATCCCGGTGGACATCGAGCCGGTCTTCGGCCACTGGGACGACTGAAGTCGCCGCTGCCGCTGCGGACACGCAGAAGGGCGGGCCCGGCGGGCCCGCCCTTTGCGTTGCGGTCGCGGTCTAGGCGGCCGGTCCGAAGACACGCTCCAGCAGGGGCAGCAGCTGGTCGTAGACCGCCGGTGCGATCGGGCCGAGGGCTTCCCAGGGCTCATGGCCGGCCGCGCCCAAGGCGGGGCGATCGCTGCCGTTGAGCAGGGCGGCCTCCTGGTAGGCGGCGACGAAGCCGGTCACCGAACGGGCGGCGGCCTGCAGCCGGTCCTGGCCCAGGCGGCCGTGGATCAGGGCCGCCATGCCGTAGCCACCCTGGCTGAAGCCGCCGCCGGCGGCGATGGTGCGGGCGAACGCTTCGCCCTGGGCCTCCATCTGGGCCGGGTCGGCGAACAGGCGGGGCAGGCCCTCGGACGTCACCTCGACGGTGCGCAGGGTCGACTCGTAGAAGAACTCGGGCACCGGACGCACCCTGCGCAGGCGCGGATGTTCGGGGTCGAAGTTGGTGTGGGGCAGGTCCTCGATCCAGGTGGCTACGCCCTCGTTGCGCAGGATGCGGAAGGTGTGGGCCACGGCCAGGTCGCCCACCAGCTCGAGGGGACTGTCGCCGTCCTCGGATTGCAGGTTGCGGTAGAGCAGGCCCGCCAGCTGCTTTTCCAGCTGGTCGGGATGACCCGCCGCCAGCACGCCCGTGTCGACGAACACGTGGCCCTCGTGGAAGCGCAGCTCCGGCTTGCCGGGCAGCACGTGGACGGCCACCGACGCCGGCATCCGGTCCGCATCGATCCAGCCGGTGGTCCGGGCCAGGATGGCGCAGGCCGCCTCGGGTCCGGCCAGCAGGGCGGCTAGGGAGTCGACCCGGGCGCGCCGGTCCCAGGCCCAGCGGTAGTTGGCACCGATGACCCGGCGGTCGGCGTTCAGCTTGCGCTCATCGTCGTCGCGGCCGGATTCGGGCCAGAAGGCCTCTTCGACCCAGTTGCCCACCCGCAGGGCCGAGGGCACGTTGGGGGCGAGGCTGGCGCGCCACCGCGCGAAGGCGGGCTGCTCGGCCATGGCCGCCAGTTCAGCCTCCGCCGGTCTCTCGCCGGCGGCGAAGCGGGCGCAAAGGGCGCTGAAGGCCTGCCAGCCGCTGAGATCCACGCTCAGGGGGCAGGCGTGCGGGTCGGCCGCGCCCTGACCGGCCTCGCCGCCGGAATCGCCGCCGCAGCCGGCGCCCAGCACGGACAGTGTCAGCGCGAAGCTGAGGACCAGGGCCATCTGGCGCGGCGACGCCGCGTTGTGGCTGGACGACGGATCGATTATCTTGCGCAATTCAATCTCTCCCGGATCGGGCCCATGGGCCGCAGGGCCCGGACGGCCGCCCCAAAGAAGGCGACCATGCTGCTGGTGAACGAAATATATCCTGCCATCTGCGGCGAGTCACGCTTCAGTGGGCACCCCTGCACCCTGGTGCGCCTGACCGGCTGCCACCTGCGCTGCACCTGGTGCGATTCGGAGCACTCGTTCCAGGGCGGAGAACGCCTGGACGCCGACGCCATCGTGGAGGTGGTGCGGGGCCACGGTTTCCGCACGGTCCTGGTGACCGGCGGGGAGCCGCTGCTGCAGGCCGGCGTCACGGGACTGCTGGCCGCGCTGCTGGCCGACGACCGGACGGTGCTGCTGGAAACCAGTGGCACCCGCGGTCCTGCCAACGCCGTGGCCCTGGCCGAGGTTCCCGCCGGCGTGCACCGCATCGTCGACCTCAAGGCCCCCGGCAGCGGCATCGCCGCCGAACTCATCGACTGGGAGGGCATCGCCGGCCTCGACGGCGGCGACGAGCTGAAGATCGTCTGCGCCGACCGCACCGACTACGAGTGGGGGCGGGGGCTGCTGCGCCAGGCGGGCCGGCTGCCGTCGGGCGTGCCGGTGGTGTTCTCGCCGGTGCAGGGCGACCTTGCGCCCCGGGAGCTGGCCGAATGGATCCTGGCCGACGGCCTGGAGGCGCGCTTCCAGATCCAGCTGCACAAGGTCCTCTGGCCCGAAGCCACGCGAGGGGTGTGAACATGGCCGGCGACACGAACCTGGGGCGCGAGTTGGCGATCGTGCTGGTCAGCGGCGGGCTCGACTCCTGCGTTTGCCTGGCCGAGGCCGCGCGCGAGCACGAGCTGGCCCTGCTGCACGTGAACTACGGGCAGCGCACCGAGGCCCGCGAGCTGGCGGCCTTCGCCGCGCTGGCTGACCACTTCGGCGCCGCCCGGCGCCTGGTGGCGGACGTGGGCTACCTCAAGGCCATCGGCGGCTCGTCGCTGATCGACACTTCGCGGGCGGTGGAAACGGGAATGCCCGCCGGCGGCACGGTCGTGCCCTCGACCTACGTGCCGTTCCGCAACGCCCACCTGCTGGCCATCGGGGTGTCCTGGGCCGAGGTGATCGGCGCCGCCTCGCTGTGGATCGGGGCGGTGCAGGACGACTCGAGCGGCTATCCCGACTGCCGCGAGGAGTTCTACCGGGCCTTTGCCGCGACGATCGACGCGGGCACGAAGCCCGAGACGCGGATCCGCATCGAGACCCCGCTGATCCGGCGGGACAAGGGCGCCATCGTGCGCCGGGGCCTGGCCCTGGGCGCGCCGCTGCACCTGACCTGGTCATGCTACACCGAGTCGGACGCCGCCTGCGGCGTATGCGAGAGCTGCCGCCTGCGCCTGCGCGGCTTCGCGGCGGCGGGGGCGGTCGACCCCATCGCCTACGCGGGGCGCTGAGCGCGCCCGCTCACTCGGCCGCGAACTTCGAGAAATCGTAATCCTTGTAGGCGTTGCAGCGGCTGCAGAGGGTCAGCAGGTCGCGCCGCCCGTCGTCCAGGATGCCGCGGATGCAGGCCGCGGCGTGGCCCTCCCAGATCGCCTGCACCGGTTGCTCGTTCACGTTGCCGATGATCGCCCGCCCGTGCACGTCCCAGCAGCAGACCGTGGCGTCGCCGTCGCTGTAGAAGAACATCTCGTCGAGGATCTTCAGGCAGGGCTTCAGCACCACGTCCTCGGGCTTCTGTCCGGTCCAGGGCCATTGGTAAAGCTGGGTGATGAGCACCTCGCTGCACTTGGGCTCCCAGTAGGCGCGGTAGGCCGCGATCTCGTGGCGGTTCTCCGGCACCTCGATCATGCGCAGCTCGGTGAAGACCTTGTCCCGCCAACCGCCCTGGTCCCAGATTTCCAGGAAGCGGGTCGTGCGCTCGAGCACCTTGGCGTAGGGGATGCCGACCCGCGAGGGCTCGTAGGTCTCGGGGCTGAAGCCGTCGATGGAGAAGCGCATGATGTCCACGCCCGCCTCCAGCAGGGCGCGGCCCAGGTCCTCGGTCATCAGCTCGCCGTTGGTGTTGTACTCGACGCGGGCCGTCGGATCGTTGGCCTTGATGTAGCGCACGATCTCGGCCTGCCGCTTGTCCACGAAGGGCTCGTTGGTCAGGAACGGGCGGTAGGTGATGCCCCAGCCCCGGGTGTCGTCGACGATCTTCTTCCAGGTGGCGTCGGGCATGCGTGCGGGGTCGCGTCGGATCTCGTGCTGGGGGCAGAACGGGCACTCGGCGTTGCACTTGGTGACCGTCTCGAGCTGGATGAAGCGGGGCCGCGCCGCGTAGGGCAGGCGCCAGCGGGCGCCGCGGTCGGCGGGGCGCTGGTCGGGGGTGTTGAGGCTGTCGGCCTGCTGGGGTCGCATCGCATCTCCTGTCGGGGAATCAGTCCGCGGGCCGGGCCAGCATCGGACCCAGCACCGCGAGGCTGCGTTCGGTGGCGCCGCGCTGCTCCATGACCACCCGGTGGGCCTCGCGGCCCAGGCGGCGGCGTTCCTCTTCGTCGCCCAGCAGCCGGTCCGCCCGGGCCAGGGCCCCGGCCGGCGCCGCGAGCACGAAGCCGGCGCCGCGTTCGACCAGCAGTCCGGCCTCCTCGGCATTGCGGATGCGCGGGCCGAACAGCACCGGCAGGCTGCACACCGCCGGCTCCATGGTGTTGTGGACGCCGGTGGTGAAGCTGCCTCCCACGTAGGCAAGATGACCGGAGCGGTAGATTTCCGCCAGCACGCCGATGGAATCGACCAGGATGACCCGGGCTGCGCCGCCGTCGGCGCCGGCCATCAGCGCGCCCAGGCGCAGCGCGGGCACGCCGGCGCCCGCGAGGGCCTTCTCCAGGCCGGCCAACCGGCGCGCCTCCGGCTCGTGGGGGCACAGCACCACCCGCAGGTCCGGTTGCCGTCGCAGCAGCTCCGGCAGGATGGGCAGCCACAGGGCCTCGTCCGGCGGCCAGGTGCTGCCCAGCACCAGGACGCGGCCGCCGAGGGCCCGCAGGGTCGCGGCCGTGCGGCCTTCGCGGGCGGCCTCCCAGCGCAGGATCACCTGCTCGACCCGGGTGTCGCCGGTGACGCTGACCGGCGCGCCGACTCCCAGGTCCTGCACGAAGCGGCGCCGGTCCTCCTCGGTGCAGACGCCGACGTGGGCGAAGCGGTCGAAGAGATCGCGGTACATGCCGCGGGCCAGCGGGCGCAGGCGGGTGCTGTCGGGCTGCAGCGAACCGGCCAGCAGCACCACCGGCACCCCCTGGCGCCGCGCGGCCAGCACCTGGTTGGGCCAACAGTCGAACTTGATGAACACCAGGGCCTGGGGCCGCCAGGCCTGGACCAGCCGCGCCATGGTGCGCGGGTCGTCGAAGGGCAGGTAGTCGTGGACGTCGGCGCAGGGCCGGCGATGGGCGTACTCGTAGCCCGAGGGCGAGAAGTGGGTGACCATGATGGGCCGCCGCGCATCCTGCTCCTGGAGCGCGGTGATCAGGGGCCGGGCCTGCTCGTACTCGCCGACCGAGGTGACGTGGAACCAGACGCCGCCGCGCACGGTGGCGCTGGCCGCCAGCAACCGGCGCAGCAGGCCGCGGCGGCCGGCGACGCCCTCGGCCAGCTTGGGGAAGAAGGGTGCCAGCAGCGGCGGCAGTCCCGCCAGCACCGGGCTGACGTTGCGGTAGAAGCGCAGGGCCGGGCCGAGGTCGGCCGCCGGATGCACGGTGCGATCGCTCACGCGGAGTCCTTTCCGGAGGCGGGGTCGAGCCGGGGAGCGGCGGCCGCCAGGACGGCCGTCGGAGTGATGCGCTGCAGGCAGGCCAGGTCGCCCCGATGGCAGGGCCGCTTGCCGTTGCGGGAGCAGGGTCGGCACTCGAGTTCGGTTTCCAGCAGGACGCTGGCCGGCAGGTGGGGGGCATAGCCGAAAGCCCGCACCGTCGGCCCGAAGAGGGCGACCACCGGCGTGCCCACGGCTTCGGCCAGATGCAGCAGGCCGCTGTCGTTGGTGACCAGGACCGCGCATTCGGCCAGGCGGGTCGCCACCTGGGGCAGGGGCAGGCCGCGCAGCACCTCGGCCCCGGCGGCGCGGGCGGCCCCGGCCAGGGGACCGGCCTCGAACCAGGCCTCCTCCTGGGGACCAAGGAAGATGCGCACCGGGCCGCCGCCGGCCGCGGCGTGCTCCGCCAGCAGCGCCGCGAATTGGTCGGCCGGCCAGCGCTTCGTGTCCCAGCGGGCGCCCGGCGCCAGGCCCAGCACCGGCGCGCCGGCCGGACGCGGTCCCGCCAGGCCGGCCAGGGCCGGGGGTGCGGTCGGCGGCACCGGCTGGTCCCCGGTCAGCGCGGGCAGCAGCGCGGCGAAGCGGTCGCGCATCGTGCGCTCGAGGCGGTCGGCGGGGCGGCGCAGGCCCAGCAGCGCCAGCCTGGCCACCGTGTCCTTGGCCAGGCGCGCCTGGGGCCGTCGTCCCCAGCAGGCCAGCAGCAGATGGGCGCGCAGGACCCCGTGGGCATCGACCACCGTGTCGAAGCGCTCGCGGCGCAGCAGGGCGGCCAGGGCGGCCACGTCGCGCACGCCGCTGCCGGCCAGGGGCACGACGCGGTCCACGCCCGCGGCCCGGGTGAGCAGGGGCGCGAACGCCCCCTTGGTCACCAGCGTGACCCGCCGGCCGCCGCGGCCGGGGGCCTGGGCGGCACGGGCCAGGGTCTCGGCCAGCAGGCAGAGGTCGCCCAGGGCGCCGAAGCGGATGACGAGGATCTCGAGCATGGGTCCTTCCGGGACGGGGTGCGTCCTTGATCATCCCCCAAAGGGGAGCCCCCGAAAATGATTTTCCGCAGATTTTCCGCAGAGCCGACCGCAAGCCCGGGGGCCGGCCTTGCCCGCAGTGCCGGCCCGCGCTACCATCGGCGGCGGCCCCGGGATGGTCCCGGCCGGCCGGGCTCCGCCGGGAGACGACACGCTTGGACATCCTGCTGCTGCTGATCCTGCTGGGCGTCTCGGCGCTCTTCTCCGGCTCGGAGACGGCGTTCTTCGCCCTGGGCGCGGCCGAGGTCGCGCGTCTGGAGGCCGGCGGCGGCGGCGCGGGCCGCCGGGTGGGCGCGCTGCTGCGACGTTCGAGCGAGCTGCTGTCGGCCCTGCTGATCGGCAACCTGCTGGTCAACACCGCCGCCAGCGTGGTGACCACCAGCTTGTGCCTGCACTGGTTCGGACCCCGGGGCATCGTGGTGGCGGTGCCGGCGGCCACCATCGTGCTGCTGCTGGTGGGCGAGATCACCCCCAAGATGCTGGCCCTGCGCTACCGGGGCGACATCGCGCGGGTGATGCAGGGCCCGCTGACGATCTGGATGCTGCTGACCCTGCCGGTGGTGCGTCTGATCCGCCTGGCCGTGGACGGCCTGCTGGACCTGCTGCCGTTCGAGCGCACGGGCACCCGGCCCCTGACCACCGAGGAGCTGCAGCAGGCCTGCGACCTGGCGGTCGAGGACGGCACCCTGACCGAGACCGAAGGGCGGTCCCTGGCCCGGCTACTGCGGCTGCACGACATCGAGGTGCGTGCGGTGATGACCCCGCGCATGGCGGTAGTGCCCCTGCGCCGGGGCATGTCCCTGCTCCAGGTGCTGGGCACGGCGCGACGCGCCGGCTACAACCGCTATCCGGTGCTGCCGGCCCAGGGTGAGCGCCCCGAGGGCCTGTTCCACCTGAAGGACCTGCTGGGCCTGGATCCGGGCGTCGACCGCCCCCTGGACGGCTCCCTGCGGCCGTTGCTCTTCGTGCCCGAGAGCAAGGACGTGGCCGCGCTGCTGGCGGAGATGCGCAGCGGCGGTGCCCACCTGGCGGCGGTGGTGGACGAGCACGGCGATTTCGCGGGCATCGTGACCATGGCCGACTGCCTGCAGGCCCTGCTCGGTCCGGTCGCCGACTCGGCGAAATGGGACGCCGAGCTCATTCCCCTGGGCGGCAACCGCTGGGTGATCAGCGGGCGCACCAGTCTGCGCGAGCTGGAGGAGACCACCGGCCTGCACCTGCCCCGCAGCCACGACTATGTGACCGTCGCCGGCTTCCTGATGGCGACGCTCGGTCGGGTGCCGGCCCCTGGGGACCGGGTCACCCTGCCCCGGGCCCGGCTCTCGGTGCTGGAGATGACGGCGCGGCGGGTGGACCGCATCCAGGTGACGCTGCTGGCGGACGGCCGCTCCGGCGGCGATCGGCGGGAGGGCCCGTGAGCGGCGGCCTGGACCTGACCACGACCCTGGCCATCGCCGGCGCGGCGCTGGTGATGTCGGCGTTCTTCTCCGGCTGCGAGACCGGACTGATGAGCGTCAACCGGGCCCGGCTGCGCGGGCGGGAGCAGGGCCGCGGGCGGCGTGGACGGCGGCTGGAGGACATGCTGGGCAGAATCGAGGACCCGGTCATGACCTGCCTGATCGGCACCAACCTGGCCAACGTGCTGGGCAGTGCGGTGGTCACGGCGGCCCTGGTCGCCAGCTACGGCGAGCACGGCGAGTGGCTGGCGGTGGCGGTGGTCGCGACCGTGGTCATCCTCTTCGGCGAGATCCTGCC
Organism: Candidatus Krumholzibacteriia bacterium; assembly: GCA_963848505.1. Classification (GTDB taxonomy): domain Bacteria; phylum Krumholzibacteriota; class Krumholzibacteriia; order LZORAL124-64-63; family LZORAL124-64-63; genus JACZKN01. Next base: position 885,186 of record CAWKEB010000003.1, read on the forward strand.
CAAGGTCCTGTACCGCGAATTCCCCGAACGGCTGACCCTGGCCTCGGTGCCGGGCATCAGTCTGGCCATGGTCCTGGCGGCGCCGCTGCGCTGGGTGCTGCGCGGCTACTCGGACCTGTGGCGGCGCCTGCTGCCGGCAACCCTCGGCGGCGACACCCTCGACCGTCGCGGCCTGGCGGCCCTGCTCATGACCAACACCGTGCCCAGGGCCGACGACCGGCGCTTTGCCGATACCCTGGACCGCTACCTGCACCTGGCGATGACGCCGCTGGCCAGGATCGCCCGCCCGGTCGCCGACCTGCAGACCGTCGGCCCGGAGGCCACCGTCGGCGACTGCCTGCGCGCCGCCGCACGCTCGGGCTTCAGCCGCCTGCCCATCACCAGCGAGGACGGCCGCCTGCTGCAGGCCTACGTCCTGGTGCGCGACCTGCTCTTCCTGCCCCGCCAGGAGCACGACCAGCCGGTGCCGCCGCGTCTGCGCCGCTCGCTGCTGCTGGTGGACGGCCGCATGGACGCCTATGAGCTGTTCGAGGAGATGCGCGGCCAGGGCCGGCAGCTGGCGGTGGTGGCCGACGACAACGGGAACCCCGAAGGCCTGGTGACCTTGGAAGACCTGATCGAGACGGTCGTCGGCTCCATCGACGACGAGTTCGACCTGGCGACCGTGCCGACGGACGCCGCAGACGAAGGAGCGCCATGAGCGGCATCGAGATGACCAAGCACGACCACGTCCTGGCCGGCCTGGTGTTCAGCCTGCAGGCCATGGCCATGCAGCAGCTGGGCAAGATCCAGGATCCCCACAGCGGCGAGGTGCAGCTGGACCTGGACCAGGCCCGCGGCACCATCGACATCCTGCAGATGCTCAAGGTCAAGTGCCGCACCGACACTCCGCCGGAGCTGCTGCGCATGCTCGACGGCGCGGTGATGGACCTGCAGCTGAACTACGTGGACGAACGCAAGAAGCAGGACAAGGCCCGGCAGGCGGAGCAGGCGAAGCCGCCGCAGGAAGCGGCGCCCGACGACGCCGACGGGTCCGAGGCTTGAAGGCAGTCCGCCTGATCCTCGGCCTGCTGCTGCTGGCGGGCGCGGCGCGAGCCGCCACCGACACCGACCCGGTGCGGCCCGCGCCGCCGCGCGATCCGGTCGGCCGCCCGCCGTCGAACCACCAGGACTCGCTGCGCCTGACCCGCATGACCTCGGGCGTGCTGCCGCCGGACGGGCTGCTGACCCTGGGTCTGGGCGGCCGCACCCTCAGCACCGTGTACCCGGTCGACAGCGGCGGCACCACGCTCCTGGAACGGGTGAGCCAGCAGGACGCCTTCCTGCTGCTGGAAGCCGGGCCACTGTCGTGGCTCCACGTGCAGGCGGATCTGCCCTGGCGCAGCTGGAGCGGGGGCCAGGGCTGGATCCCCGACTCGGGCGGCGGCCTGGCCGACGGCCACTGGCAGCTGACGGCCGGCCGGCCGGTCTGGCCGGGCAAGCTCAGCCTGGCGGTCTTCGGTGGGGGCAACCTGCCCGTCGGCGACGAAGCGGAGGGCCTGGGCGAGGGGGTCTACTCGCCTCGGGCGGGCGCGGCCCTGACCCTGCGTCTGTGGACGGACAGCGCGGTGCCGGAAATGCGCCTGCACCTGAATCTGGCCCGCACCTGGAACAGCAACGAGGACGCCGGCTACGGCACCGGCACCGACAGCTTCCAGGCCTGGCCGCCCATCTACCAGCCGGCGGCCGAGGCCGGCGGCACCGACCGCAACGACGTCAACACCCTGGGCCTGGCCGTGGAGTTCCGCGCCGGCACCACCAGCCTCTGGGCCGAGTACAGCCGGGACCGCTTCCGCAACAACGACACCGTGGCCAGGGGCGAGCAGTACAGCGGCTTCAGCGCGGGCCTGCGCTGGGGCGTGGTCGAGGGCTGGGGCCTCGAGGGCCGCTACGAGGTGAGCCTGGCCAACGACGACGCGAACACGGCCTGGTGGCCCGGCTACCCCGACTGGACCATGGGGGTCGCGGTGACCCGCCAGTTCTCCATCGGCGGCAGCGACCGCGACGGTGACGGCGTGCGGGACCGCCACGACCGCTGCGCCGATCTGCCCGAGGACCTCGACGGCTTCCAGGACGACGACGGCTGTCCCGACTACGACAACGACCAGGACGGCATCCCCGACCTGCGCGACGGTGCCCCGGGCGAACCCGAGGACTACGACGGCTTCCAGGACCAGGACGGTATTCCCGACCGGGACAACGACCAGGACGGCATTCCGGACGTGCGCGACCTCTGCCCCGACCAGCCCGAGGACTTCGACGGCCAGCACGACGACGACGGCTGCCCCGACGACGTCATCGATCGCGACGGCGACGGCGTCGAGGACCGCAACGACCAGTGCCTCGATGTCCCCGAGGACCGCGACGGGTTCGAGGACGAGGACGGCTGCCCCGAGTTCGACAACGACCTTGACGGCATCGCCGACGACAAGGACAGCTGTCCGGACGAAGCTGAGACCTACAATGGCATCGCGGATGATGACGGGTGTCCGGACTAGTCGGTGGGGGGATGTCCTGCCGTCGCGTTGGGCACCGGTCAGGGGGACGCAGGGCGCGGCCATCCGTGGCCGCGCCCTGCTCGGCCTCCGGGCCGCTCCGCCATCCATGGCTCCGCGACCCTGCGGACGCCCCCTGACCGGTGCCCAACGCGACGGCAGGACAATTGTGACCGACTAGTCGGACAACCGGCTTTTGGCGCGTTGCCAGGAGGCTTCGAGTTCGTCGATGGTGGCGTCTTGGAGGCGGCGTTGGGCGGTGCGGAATTCGGCTTCGATCAATTCGAAGCGGGCGCGGAATCTTGCGTTGGCTTGGCGCAGGGCCATGTCGGGCTGGACTTTGTGCCAGCGGGCGAGATTGACGACGGTGAAGAGGACGTCGCCGAGCTCGTGTTCGATGGCGGCCTTGTCGCCGGCGGCGGCGGCTTCCGCGAACTCGGCCAGTTCCTCGTGCAGTTTGGCGCGGACGCCGTCGATGGTGGGCCAGTCGAAGCCGCAGTCGGCGGCGTCGTCCTGCAGGCGGTAGGCCGCGTGCAGGGGGGCGGTGGAGGCGGGCATCATCCTTCAGCGCCGACTCGAGGTCCGGGTCGATGCCCTTGGCCCGCTTCTCCTGGGCCTTGATGTCGTTCCAGTGCCGCTGGCTCTCGGTGGTGTCGTTGGCCCGGGCGTCGCCGAAGACGTGGGGGTGGCGGCGGATCAGCTTCTCGTTGCCCAGGCGGGCCACCTCGTGCAGGGTCAGCGGCTCGCTCTCGCTGAGGATCTCGCAGCAGAACGCGGTCATGAACAGCAGGTCGGCCAGCTCCTCGCGCACGCCCGCGCGGTCGCCCTCCAGGGCCGAGTCCACCAGTTCGCCCGCCTCGTCCAGCAGGTAGCGGGCGGCGTCCGGCAGGGTCTGCTTGCGGTCCCAGGGGCAGCCGCCGGGGGCGCGCAGGGTGTGGATGGTGGCAAGCAGGTCGTCGATGGGGCCGGCCATGGGGATCCTTTCGCGGTTCGGAGGCGGGGCAGGGCTCGGTCCAAGGTAATTCGAATTGGCCCCGCCGGAAACCCGGGTTATCATGGACGACTGCCGACGAACGCACACATGAAGCAGGGGACCGTGAACGACAGCATCCGCGTCAAGGGCGCCAGGCAGCACAACCTGCAGAACATCGACGTCGACTTCCCTCGGGGGATGCTGACGGCGGTGTCCGGCCTGTCGGGCTCGGGCAAGAGCTCCCTGGTCTTCGACACCCTCTACGCCGAGGGCCAGCGCTGCTACGTCGAGTCGCTGATCACCTATGCCCGCCAGTTCCTGGACCGCCTGCCCAAGCCCGACGTCGACTGGATCGACGGCGTCAGCCCCGCCATCGCCATCGAGCAGCGCAACGCCGTGACCAGCGGCCGCTCCACCGTCGGCACCGTCACCGAGATCAACGACTACCTGCGCGTGCTCTGGGCCCGGGTGGGCAAGATCGTCTGCCCCGAGTGCGAGCTGCCGGTGGGTCGCGACACCGCCGACTCGGTGTGGAAGGGCGTGCGCAAGGACCAGGCCGACGGCGCCGGGCTGCTGGTGTGCTATCCCCAGGATCTACCCGTGGGCGGCGCTTTGCCCGGCTGGTGGGAACCCCTGCTGGCCCAGGGCTTCCAGCGCGTGGTGATCGGCGACGAACTGGTGCGCCTGGACGACGACGATGTCGCCGCCCGGCCCCTGCCCGCTGCGGGCCGGGTGCTGGACGTGGTGGTCGACCGGCTGCAGCTGGGAGCGCGCCTGCGCTCGCGCTTCGTCGAGGCCGTCGAGCTGTGCTTCGACCAGACCGGCGGCACCGCCGTGCTGCGCGACCGCGCGCTGACCTGGCGCCGCGAGTACTCCCGCGACCTGCGCTGCCACGGCTGCTCCCGGGTCTTTCCCGAGCTGACGCCGCGGCTGTTCTCCTTCAACTCGCCCGAGGGCGCCTGCCCCGCCTGCAAGGGCTTCGGCAACCGCCTGGAGTTCGACGAGGACAGGATCATCCCCGACCCGGGCCTGACCATCAAGGAGGGCGTGGTCAAGCCCTGGAGCACCGAGACCTTCGGGCGCCAGTTCACGGCGCTGCTGAAGTTCTGCGCCCGGCGCGAGATCCCCGTGGACGTGCCCTTCGCCAGGCTGCCCCGCCGCCAGCAGAAGCTGGTGCTCGAGGGCGCGGACAAGAGCTACCCCGGCGTGATCCCCTACCTCGAGACCATGCGCAAGGAGATGAAGAAGGGCCACCACCGCTTCTTCACGCGCCGCTACATGGGCGACACCGAGTGCCGGGCCTGCGGCGGCAGCCGGCTCCGCAGCGAGGCGCTGGCGGTCAAGGTCCAGAACCTGGACATCGGGCAGGTGGGCCGCCTCGCGGTGGAGGAGGCCCTGGCCAAGGTGCGCGGCCTGCGCCTGACCAAGGCTGCCGCCGCGGTGGCCGGCGAGGTGCGCGACGAGGTGCTGCACCGCCTGGAGTTCCTCGAGCGCGTGGGCCTGGCCTACCTCACCCTGGACCGCCTGACCCGCACCCTCAGCGGCGGCGAGGCCCAGCGCATCCACCTGGCCAACGCCATGGGCTCGCGCCTGGTCGACACCCTCTACGTGCTGGACGAGCCCACCTGCGGCCTGCACGCCGACGACGTGGAACGCCTGATCGGCACCCTGCGCGATCTGGTCGCCGGCGGCAACACCGTGGTGGTGGTCGAGCACGACCTGGCGGTGCTGCGGGCGGCCGAACACTTCATCGAACTCGGCCCGGGCGCCGGCAGCAACGGCGGACGCCTGGTCTACCAGGGCCCGTTGGCCGCGCTTATGCAGGACGGCGACACCCTGACCGCGCGCCACCTGCGCGGCGATGTGCCGGCCCGCGACCTGGCCCGCCACCGGGGTGCACCCGATCGCTGGCTGACCATCAAGGGCGCCCGCCTGAACAACCTGCGCGAGGTGGACGTCAAGCTTCCGCTGCGCCGTTTCGTGGCCCTGACCGGCGTCTCGGGCTCGGGCAAGAGCAGCCTGCTCAACGGCTGCATCCACGACGGGCTGACGGCCAAGGCGGTCGGCGGGGTGGGGCGGGCCTTCCCCTTCACCGCCCTGCAGGGTCAGCACGGGGTCAGCAAGGTGATCCGGGTGGACCAGACGCCCATCGGCAAGACCAGCCGCTCCAACCCGGCCACCTACCTGCAGGTGCTGGCGCCCATCCGCGACCTGTTCGCCGCCACGGCCACCGCCGCGGCCCGGGGCTACGCGCCCGGCCGCTTCAGCTTCAACACCGCCGGCGGCCGCTGCACCACCTGCCAGGGCATGGGCTACCACCGGGTCGAGATGCAGTTCATGGCCGACATCGAAGTGCCCTGCGAAGACTGCCGCGGCAGCCGCTTCAACGCCTCGACCCTGGAGATCCGCTACAAGGGCCTGAACATCGCCCAAGTCCTGGACCTGACCGTCGACGACGCCCTGGCCTTCTTCGGCGACCTGCCCGCGGTCGGCGAGCGGCTGTGGTTCCTCAAGAAGGTGGGCCTGGGCTACCTGACCCTGGGCCAGCCGGCGACCACCCTCTCGGGGGGCGAGAGCCAGCGCCTGAAGGTGGCCCGCGAACTGGCCTCGCCCAGCGGCCAGGGCAACCTCTACCTGCTGGACGAGCCCACCACCGGCCTGCACGCCGAGGATGTGCGCGCCCTGGTCAAGGTGCTGCACGAGCTGGTGGAGCGGAAGCACTCGGTGGTGGTGATCGAGCACAACCTCGACCTGATCGCCCAGGCCGACTGGATCGTCGACCTGGGCCCGGGCGGCGGCCGCCACGGCGGCAAGGTGGTGGCCGCGGGCACGCCCGAGCAGGTCGCCGCCGTTGCCGACTCCCTGACCGGCCGCCACCTGGCCCGGCGCCTGGGAGCCTGAGCCCGGCTCCCTCCCTTGGCATGTCCCTTGCGAGTTTGATGCGCAACGGTCATTTGCGATTGTCCAAATTGTTCAAGGACAACGGGATGACCTGGACGTGGGGGTGCCCCGACGACCGCCGCGGGCAAATCCTGCCGCCGCGGCTCCGGACGCCCCGCCGGCGGCACCGCGTTCGGGCTCAACCCGGGGGCGGTCCGGGTCGAACATCCTGCGGTGGCCGGCGGTTGCCCCGCCGGTCCCCAGCGCGGAGGGTAGGGAGCATGGAGCGGAACCTGCGAATCCTGGTCGTCGACGACGAGCCGGACATTCTCGAGACCCTGGAGTTCAGCCTGACCCGGCGCGGCTTCACCGTGGCCACCGCGGTCGACGGCCTCGAGGGCCTGGACAAGGCCAAGCGCAACCCGCCGGACCTGATGATCCTGGATGTCATGCTCCCGGGCTGCAACGGCTACGAGGTCAGCCGCATGCTCAAGGAGTGGATGGACAACGATCCCGAGGCGGCCCTGTTCCCCATCATGCTGCTGACGGCGCGCAAGGTCGATTCCCGGGAGCGTGAGAAGTTCGTGGCGACCTGGTCCCGGGCCGACGCCTGCACCTACAAGCCCTTCGAGATGGACGAGGTCGTGGCCACCATCACGCGCCTGACCCAGCCGGCGGCAGTCTGACCACGGCCCAAATCCCGCGGGCCGCTTGACAATCGAATCCCGGCGTTGTTTTATTCCCGTTCCCGGTTTGCGCCGGGGATGATTTCTGGTGCCTGGGTAGCTCAGTTGGTAGAGCACATGACTGAAAATCATGGTGTCGGTGGTTCAACTCCGCCCCCAGGCACCACTTCGGATTTTCCGGGGCTGGTGTAGCTCAGCTGGTAGAGCAGCTCACTCGTAATGAGCAGGTCTGCGGTTCGATTCCGCACACCAGCTCCAGAATTTCTCCGACGGAAAAGCCTGCGCCTGCGCAGGTTTTTTTGTACCGGCGTTTCGGTCCAGCGGCTTTGATGGTATCCTGTCGCGCCGGAGGTCCCTCCCGGCCGAACAGCGAAAGGACACAGCCTTGCCTCTGCGAGTCAGCGTTTCAGGCATCCGCGGCGTGATCGGCGACGGCCTCGACGCGGTCACGGTCACCCGCTGGGCCTCGGCCTTCGGCGCCTGGCTGCCGCCCGGCCCGGTCGTGGTCGGCCGCGACACCCGCCCCAGCGGCCCCATGGTCCTGGACGCGGTGGCGGCGGCCCTGGCCTCCACCGGCCACGACGTGCTGGACATCGGCATCGCCACCACGCCGACCACCGAGGTCGCCGTGCAGGAGAGCGACGCCGTGGGCGGGGTCATCATCACCGCCAGCCACAATCCCCAGCAGTGGAACGCCCTGAAGTTCCTGCAGGGCGACGGCCTGTTCCTGACCGCGGCCCAGAACCGCGAGGTGCGCCGGCGCTACGAGGACGGCTCGGGGCACGTGGCCTGGGACCGCCTGGGCCGGGTGCGGCCCGAGACCGGCGCCGACGACCGCCACCTGGAAGCCCTGCTGCGTCTGCCCTGGCTGGATGCCGCGGCGATCGGGGCCCGCGGCCTGCACGCGGTCGTCGACGCGGTCGAGGGTGCCGGCGGCAGCATCGTGCCGCGCCTGCTGGAGCTCCTGGGCGTGCGCTGCACCCCCCTTTATTGCGGCCTGAGCGGCAACTTTCCCCACGATCCCGAGCCCACGCCCGCCCACCTGGCCGACCTCTCCGCGGAGGTCCGGCGCCAGAAGGCGGATCTGGGCTTCGCCGTGGATCCGGACGTGGATCGCCTGGCCCTGGTCGCGGGTGACGGCACGGCCCTGAGCGAGGAACTGACCCTGGCCATCGCCGCGGATTTCCTGCTGGCGCGCACCCCCGGCAGCATGGCGGTCAACCTGTCGACCACCGGGCTGATCGAGAAGGTGGCGGCCAGGCACGGCTGCCGGGTCTTCCGCACGCCCGTCGGCGAGGCCAACGTGGTCGAGACCATGCTGGCCGAGGGCTGCGTCCTGGGCGGCGAGGGCAACGGCGGCGTCATCTACCCGACGGTGCACGCGGGGCGCGACGCCCTGGTGGGCATCGTCATGGTGCTGCAGGCCCTGGCCGATCGCGGGGAATCCCTGGCGGGGATCGTGGCCGGACTGCCGCCGGTGGCCATGGTCAAGGCCAAGCTGGAGTCCGAGACCCTTCCCGCGGCCGAGCGCCTGGTGGCGGCCCTGGGGCCGGGGGAGACCGACCTGCGGGACGGGGTGAAGTGGCTGGGGCGGGACGGCTGGGTGCACGTGCGGGCCTCGAACACCGAGCCGGTGGTGCGCATCATCGCCGAGGCTCAAGATGAGGCCGCGGCCGTCGAACTGATAGACAAGGTGCGGGCCATCCTGGCCTGATGCCGCGCCCGGGTCGGGACTCCGGCCCGCCATCGCGTTTTTGCCCGGATGTCGGGGGACATCCGCGCTGCAGGAGGAACCGTCCATGTGCGGAATCGTCGGCGTGACGGGATCGAGCCAGGCGGCCACGGTGCTGCTCGAGGGACTCAAACGGCTCGAGTACCGCGGCTATGACAGCGCCGGCCTGGCCATCGCCCGGCCCGGCGGCATGCTCCTGTTCAAGGAGGAGGGCAAGATCCGCAACCTCGAGGCCCGCCTCGACGGCCAGGACCTGACCGGCACCTGCGGCATCGCCCATACCCGCTGGGCCACCCACGGCGCGCCCAACCAGATCAACGCCCACCCCCACCAGGCCGGCAAGGTCGCGGTCGTGCACAACGGCATCATCGAGAACCACAGCGCCCTGAAGGTGCAGCTGGGCAAGAAGGGCCGCGTCTTCCGCTCCGAGACCGACACCGAGGTGCTGGCCCACCTGATCGACGATTTCTATGAGGGCGATCTGGTCGAGGCGGTGCAGCGGGCCCTGGGCGTGGTCGAGGGCACCTTCGGCATCGCGGTGATCCACGCCGACGAACCCGAGCTGATCGTGGGCGCCCGCAAGGGCAGCCCCCTGGTGGTGGGCATCGGCGAGGGCGTCAACTACCTGGCCAGCGACGTCTCGGCCATCCTCGAACATACGCGGCAGGTCATCTACCTGGACGACGGCGAGATGGTCACCCTGCGGCCCTCGGGCATCCTCACCATGAACATCAACAACGAGAAGATCACCAAGGAGATCCAGGAGATCACCTGGGATCTGAGCCAGATCCAGAAGGGCGGCTTCGAGCACTTCATGCTCAAGGAGATCTTCGAGCAGCCGCGCACCATCCGCGACTCGTTCCGCGGACGCATCCTGCCCGAGGCGGGCGACGTCAAGCTGGGCGGCATCCAGCTCACCGACTGGGAGCTGCGCAATATCCGGCGCATCATCATCCTGGCCTGCGGCACCTCGTGGCACGCGGGGCTGGTGGGCGAGTACATGCTCGAGGAGTACGCCCACATCCCGGTGGAGGTGGAGTACGCCTCGGAGTTCCGCTACCGCAGCCCGATCATCGACCCGGGCACCCTCTGCCTGGTGATCTCCCAGAGCGGCGAGACCATCGACACCCTGGAGGCCATGCGCGAGGCCAAGCGCAAGGGCGCCAAGGTGCTGGGCATCACCAACGTGGTGGGCTCGACCATCGCGCGGGAGAGCGAGTGCGGCGTCTACATCCACGCCGGCCCCGAGATCGGCGTCGCCTCGACCAAGGCCTTCACCAGCCAGGTCACCATCCTGGGCCTGATCACGATCCTGCTGGGCCGCCGCGGCCACATCAACGCCGACCGCGGCACCAAGATGCTGCAGGAGCTGGAGAAGATCCCCGACCTGGTGCAGCGGGTGCTGGACCAGTCGGACAAGATCCAGGCGATCGCCAAGGTCTACGCCAAGCACCGCAACTGCCTGTACCTGGGGCGGGGCGTGAACTTCCCGATCGCGCTGGAGGGAGCGCTGAAGCTGAAGGAGATCAGCTACATCCACGCCGAGGGCTATCCCGCCGCGGAGATGAAGCACGGGCCCATCGCGCTGATCGATCCGGACATGCCGGTCGTGGTGATCGCCACCAAGGACGGCAGCTACGACAAGATCGTCGGCAACGTGCAGGAGGTGCGGGCGCGCTCGGGCAAGATCATCTCCATCGTCACCGAGGGGGACGTGGAGATCGCCAAGCTCAGCGACCATGTGATCACCATCCCGGACACCATGAACTTCTGGATGCCGCTGCTTTCGGTGATTCCGCTGCAGCTGCTGGCCTACCACATTGCGGTGCTGCGGGGCGAGGACGTTGATCAGCCGCGGAACCTCGCCAAGGCCGTAACCGTGGAATAAGGCGGGCAGTCCATGCCCGGGGGACGCGGGGCCGCGACATCGTGTCGCGGCCCCGCTCGGCTTCCGGTCGGCTCCGCCATCCATGGCTCCGCCGACCTCCAGACGCCCCCGGGCACGGACTGCCCGCCTTATGCCACGGTTGCCGCTGTGGCGAGGTGCCCGGCTGATTCGTTCGCGGCTTGTTTGGAGGCGGTGGGGTCGTTAGATTCGCGGGGGAGCAAGATTCACGGCAATCGGGGCGGAGGAAGACATGACGCGGAAGATCATTGCGACGGAGAAGGCGCCTGGCGCCATCGGGCCCTACAACCAGGGCGTGAAGGCGGGCGGATTCGTGTTCACGGCGGGGCAGATCCCGCTGGATCCGGCGACCATGCAGATCGTGGGCAAGACGGCGGCCGAGCAGGCGCGGCAGGCGCTGACCAACGCCCAGGCGGTGGTCGAGGCCGGGGGGCTGAGGTTGGCCGACGTGGTCAAGGTCACGGTCTTCATCCGGGACATGGGCGAGTTCGCGGCGATCAACGAGGTCTACAAGACCTTCTTCGCCCAGGAGCCGCCGGCGCGCTCGGTGGTCGCGGTCCTGGGCCTGCCCAAGGATGTGCTGGTGGAAGTGGAGATGATCGCGTATTCTGGCTGACGAGCCGCACACGAACACGGCTCTCCGACTGGGCGGGAATGAATGGGTCCTGGTGGGCTCCGGGGACTTCAAATCCTTCTGTCGGGCGCGTTTACCGTCCGAGGTGGGTTCGATTCCCACACATTCCCGCCATCTCTTTCCCCGTCCGGCCGCCGTCGGTCGCCCCGGCGCGAGGGAACCGGGGCCGGCCCCCGGCGTATCGGCAGCCGTCGCTGACGGAACGGGAAACGGGTGATCCAGCAAGACTTCCAGACCAGGCAGAGGGCCGCGAACGCGCTGGCGGGTGCGTTGCTGCTTGCCCTCGTGGCCGCGGCACCGGTCCGGGCGCAGGCGCCGGACCTGCCCGACAGCCTGGGCGCGGCGGTGGATACCACCGCGGTCCGGGCCATCGACCCCGAGGTGCTCAGCTTCGCCCAGGCCGAGGTCAATCTCTGGGACACCGGCATCAGCCCCACCGGCGCGGTGTTGATGACGCCGCTGTTTCCGGGCTGGGGGCAGCTCTACGCCCGCAACAGCTGGCGGGCGGGCCTGGCCTACGGTACCCAGATGTACTTCTGGACCAACGTCATCTCGCGGGACCGGCAGGCCCGGCGGGCCCGGGATTTCGCCGACAGCTTCGAGTCCGGCGACCCCAACCGTGCCCGCTACGACAACCTGGCCGACGAGCTGTGGGAGCAGATGCGCGACTTCGCCTGGTGGTCGGGCGGCGTGCTCCTGATCGTGGCCCTGGACGCCTACGTGGGGGCCCACTTGTTCAACTTCGACCAGGACCCGGTGCCGGTGCCCAACCGCTGGGACGAGCAGTTCGGGCCGGTGGGCGGCGACCTGCCCGGGGGCCCGCCGCCGGTCACCTACACGGTTTTCCAGTGGCGAACCACCTTTTGAGGGCTAACTTTCACGGCTGATCCCGGCGGGTGCCCCGGCGCCCGCCCCTGGACCGTCCCGAACCTCTGGAGCAAGATGGCCGCCTCGCAGGACATGACCCGCAATTTCTGCATCATCGCGCACATCGACCACGGCAAGAGCACCCTGGCCGACCGGCTGCTCGAGCACACGGGCACCCTGACCGGCAAGGCCATGCAGGAGCAGGTGCTCGACTCGATGGACCTGGAGCGCGAGCGCGGCATCACCATCAAGAGCCATCCCATCCGCATGGACCACAAGACGGACGACGGCAAGGCCTACGTGCTGAACCTGATCGACACCCCGGGCCACGTTGACTTCCACTACGAGGTGTCGCGCAGCCTGGCCGCCTGCGAGGGCGCGCTGCTGGTCGTGGACGCCGTGCAGGGGGTGCAGGCCCAGACCATCAACAACATGTACCTGGCGCTGGAGCACGACCTGACCATCATCCCGGTGATCAACAAGATCGACCTGCCGGCGGCGCGGGTCGATTACGTGAGCGAGCAGTTCATCGACCTGCTGGGCTGCGACCCCGACGAGGTGCTGAAGGTCAGCGCCAAGACCGGCGAGGGCGTGGACGAGCTGCTGGCGGCGATCATCGCGCGCGTGCCCGCGCCCGCGGGCGATCCCGAGGCGCCGGTCAAGGCCCTGATCTTCGATTCGGTCTTCGACGCCTACGTGGGGGCGGTGGCCTACGTGCGCCTCTTCGACGGCACCCTGAAGAAGGGCGAGCCCATCCGCATGTTCGGCAACGACCGGCGCTACGAGGCGGCCGAGCTGGGCTGGTTCCGCATGACCCGGGTGGCCCAGAAATCGCTGACCGCCGGCGAGGTGGGCTACATCGCCACCGGCGCCAAGGACGTCAGGTACGTGCGGGTCGGCGACACCGTCACCAGCGGCGAGCGCCCCTGCGCCGAGCCCCTGCCCGGCTACGCCCTGGCCAAGCCCATGGTCTTCTCGGGCCTGTACCCGGTCGAAAACGACCAGTACAACGACCTGCTGGACGCCCTGCAGAAGCTGCAGATGAACGATGCCTCGCTGACCTGGGAGAAGGAGACCTCGGCGGCCCTGGGCTTCGGCTTCCGCTGCGGCTTCCTGGGCCTGCTGCACATGGAGATCGTGCAGGAGCGGCTCGAGCGCGAGTACGACCTCAACCTGATCGCCACCCTGCCCAACGTGGAGTACGAGGTGCTGCTCAAGAACGGCCAGGTGCAGGTCTGCGAGAACCCGGCCCTGCTGCCGGACCCGCGCGAGATCGTGCGAGATCCGCGAGCCCATCGTGCGGGCCTCGGTGATCACGCCCAAGGAGTACGTGGGGCCGGTGATCCAGATCTCCCTGGAGCGGCGCGGCGTCCAGACCAAGCATGGAGTACCTGGACACCGAGCGGGTGAACATCGAGTTCGACCTGCCGCTGAACGAGCTGGTGGTCGACTACTACGACAAGCTGAAGTCGGTGACCAAGGGCTACGCCTCGCTGGACTACGAGTACCGCCTGCACCGCAGCGGACGACCTGGTGCGGCTGGACATCATGCTCAACGGGGACCCGGTCGATGCGCTGACCTGCATCGTGCACCGGGACAACGCCTACAGCTGGGGCCTGAAGCTGTGCCAGAAGCTGAAGGAGCTGATCCCGCGTCAGATGTTCGCCGTGGCGATCCAGGCCGCGGTCGGCACCCGGGTGCTGGCCCGCACCACGGTCAAGCCGTTCCGCAAGAACGTGACCGCCAAGTGCTACGGCGGCGACATCTCGCGCAAGCGCAAGCTGCTGGAGAAGCAGAAGGAAGGCAAGAAGCGCATGAAGCAGGTGGGATCGGTGGAGATCCCCCAGGATGCCTTCCTGGCCGTGCTGAAGGTGGAACGCTGAGAACCGGCGCCGCGGCGTCCGAGGAGCTTCGACGATGAGCGACAGGCAGAGCGACAGGCATCAGGACACGCAGTACTCCGGCGGGCTGCTGCGTTTCTTCCGGCGCCGCAGGACCACCAAGGTTAAGGCCGAGCCGCGCGGCACGAAGGCGACGATCATCGAGTACGCCAAGGCCATCGGCACGGCGCTGCTGATCGCCCTGGTGCTGCGGCAGTTCCTGTTCCAGGCCTTCCGCATCCCGACGGGGTCGATGCTCGAGACCCTGCAGATCGGCGACTTCCTGTTCGTCAACAAGTTCCTCTACGGGGCCAAGACCCCCGACCGCATCCGCATCGGCAAGGCCACGCTGATCGACGGGCTGCCGGTGCTGAAGCTGCCGGCGCTGCGCCCGCCGCGGCAGGGCGACATCATCGTCTTCGAGTACCCGCGCGATCGCAACCTCGACTACATCAAGCGCTGCGTGGCGGTGGCCGGCGACACGGTCGCGGTCAGGGACGGCGTGGTCTACGTCAACGGCGGGATCTACGAGTCCAACTTCGGCGACCGGGACGGCGACCACAGCTGCGTCCCCAGCTGGACCGACCCCGAGAGCTGCCCCGCGCCGCGGTCCAAGAAGGACCAGGCCGCCTACGTGCGCAACGCGCGCAACCGCGACTGGCCCTGGGAGGGCAGCGGCGTGCCCGATCCCTACGTGGTGCCCGCGGGCACCATCTTCATGATGGGCGACAACCGCTACAACAGCATGGACAGCCGCTACTGGGGCCCCCTGGACACGGACCTGATCAAGGGCAAGGCGCTGTTCATCTACTGGTCGTGGGACGGCGAGCGGCACCTGCCGCGGGTCACGCGCATGGGGGACCTGATCCGCTAGCGGCCCACCGGCCGCGGGAGGGTGCACGTGTCGGGGCTCTACATCCACGTCCCCTTCTGCGCCTCGATCTGCTCGTACTGCCACTTCGCGCGCACGGCCGAGCACGCTCGCGCCGACCGGGAGCGCTTCGCCCATGGCGTGGTGCGCGAGCTGGAGCTGCGCCGCGCCGCCTGCCCGACCCTGCGGCAGGGCCGGCGGCCCCTGGAGACCGCCTATCTGGGCGGCGGCACCCCGTCGCAATTGGAACCGGATTTGGCGGAGATCATGATCGCCGGCACCGTTGGCACCCTGCCGGTGGCCGACGACCTGGAGTTCACCGCCGAGGCCAACCCCGAGTCCCTGACCGACGATCTGGCGCCGCGTCTGGCGCGGCCTCGGTGTCAACCGCGTCAGCCTGGGCGTGCAAAGCCTCGACGCGGGCGTGCTGCGCCTGCTGGGCCGCTCCTGCGACCCCGCGACCGCGCGCGCGGGCCTGGACCGGGCCGCGCGCCTCTTCAAGCGGGTCTCGGCCGACTTCATCCTGGGGCCGGGCCTGCAGCGCCCGCAGCTGCTGGCCGAGCTGAAGGAGGCCGTCGACCGGGGCGTCGAGCACATCTCCCTCTATATCCTCGAGCTGCATCCGGGCACCGCCCTGGAGGGCGCCGTCGGCCGGGGCGAGGTCAAGCTGCTGCCGGATCACCGCACCGAATCGCTGTACCTGTCCTGCGTCGAGGAGCTGGCCCGCCTGGGCCTGCCCCAGTACGAGGTCTCCAACTTCGCCCGTCCGGGGGCCGAGTCGCGCCACAACGGCAACTACTGGCGGCGCCGGCCCTGGCTGGCCCTGGGGCCGGCCGCCCACGGGGCCTGGGCCCGGCGCCGCTACGCCAACTGCGGCACCCTGGCCGCCTGGCTGGGCCGCCTGGACCAGGGGCGGCTGCCCGAGGCTTCGGTCGATCCCCTGGACACCGCGGCCCGGCGGCTGGAGCGGGTGATCCTGGCCCTGCGCACCCGTCGCGGGGTGCCCCTGGCCTGGCTGCCGACGGTTGCCCTGGATCTGCCCGCCGGCACCCGCGAAGGGCTGTGGAAGGTGGCCGACGGGCACCTGGGCCTGACCCCCCGGGGGTTCCTGCGCATCGACACCATCGAGGCCAGGATCGCCCGCGCCCTGCCCTAGGCGGCGTCCCGGGCGGTTGACACTGCCAAATCATGGTGTTTACCTTGGGACGCTCGGATATTTCGCCAGCACTCGCTCTTGACCCCGTACGGCCAGGAAGAACATGCCCGAAACAGGCGCGCCGCTTGATGACCGCTCGCGGGAGATCCTCGAGGCGGTCGTGCGGCTGAACATCGAGACGGGCAGGGCCGTCAGCTCCGGACTGGTGGAGCGGTCGGTGCGCCGGCGCATGTCCTCGGCCACCATCCGGGCGGTGATGAAGAGCCTGGAGGACCGCGGCTTCCTGGTGCAGCCCCACACCTCGGCCGGGCGCGTGCCCACCGACCTGGGCTACCGGGTGTTCGTCGACGGCCTGACCGCCGGCTGGAGCCTGCGCCGCCTGGAGGCGCCGCGGGCCATGACCGCGCTGATCGCGCAGGGCCTGGCGGCCGAGGGCGGGACCACGCGCATCAAGAGCCTGGCCCGGCTGCTGAGCAGCCTGACCGACGCCCTGGGCATCATCGTGGGGCCGTCCTGGGAGCCGGTGCGCGTGGTGCGCGTGGAGGTCTACCCGCGCAGCCTGCGCCGCGCGCTCTTGACCGTGGTGCTGGACAACAACCAGGTGCGCACCGGCCTGGTGACCTTCACCGGCGACCGCACCGCCGGCCTGCTGGCCGAGGCGGCGTCGCTGCTGAACCGCCGGGCCGCCGGCCGCACCGTGGCCGAGCTGCGCCACGGCGCCCTCAGCCCACCCGACCTGATGGGCTCGCCCGCCTCGCGCTGCGCCACCCAGCTGGCCGGCGAGACCCGGCGGGTGCTGGACGGCCTCGCCGAGGGCGAGGTCGAGCTCGAGGGCATGGCCAACGTGCTGGAGGAGCCTGAATTCCAGGACCCCGAGCCGCTGCAGGCGTTGCTGAGGTTCCTGGAGTCGCCGCGGCTGGTGCGCGAGGCCCTGCAGGGTCTGGACGGGCAGGCCGGCGACGGCTTCGGGGTCTGGATCGGCGCCGAGAATCCCGTGGGCGGGCTGCGCCGCTTCGCCGTGCTGACCCGCAGCTTCGCCATCGACGGCCGCCGCGGCGTGCTGGCGGTGCTCGGCCCGCGCCGCATGGGCTACCAGCGCGCGTTCCACGGCATGGACCTGCTGGGCAGCGCCATCGACGCCGACCCGGGCCGCGTGGCCAGCTAGATATCCATCACGACAACCGCGGAGGCAGAGCGACCCATGAACGACCCGCGCAAGCAGCAGCAGGACCCGCTCGACGAGAGCACGGAGATCGACGGCGACGATCTCGCCGCCGAAGAGGCCCCGCTGGAGGCCGAGATCCAGGCCCCGGCACCCGCGCCCACGCTCGAGGAGCAGCTTACCGCCGAACGCGACGAGCTGAAGGAGAAGTGGCTGCGCGCCCTGGCCGAATTGGACAACCTGCGCAAGCGCTCGCGGCGCGAGGTGCTGGATGCCCGCCGCTTCGCCCACGCCGAGGTGCTGCGCCCGCTGCTGGACATCGCCGACAACTTCGAGCGTGCGTTGCAGGCCATGGACACGGCCGAGGCCCAGTCCGCCGGCGGCGTGCGCCAGGGCGTGACCATGCTGCACCAGTCCCTGCTCGCGCTGCTGCGCGAGCGCGGAGTCGAGGCCATCGAGGCCATCGGCGCGGAATTCGATCCGGCCGTGCACGAAGCGGTCGCCCAGTTGCCCAGCGAGGAGCACGCCTCGGGCATCGTCACCGACGTGGTGCAGCGGGGGTATCGCTTCGGCGAGATGGTGCTGCGCCCCGCCCGCGTCGTCATCGCCAGCTAGGGAGAGCTGATGGCCACCAAGAGGGACTACTACGAGGTGCTGGGCATCGGCAAGGGCGCCGATGAGGGCGAGATCAAGCGTGCCTACCGCAAGCTGGCGATCCAGCACCACCCCGACAAGAACCCCGACGACCCGACCGCGGCCGAGAAGTTCCGCGAGGCCGCCGAGGCCTACGAGGTGCTGAAGGACCCGCAGAAGCGGGCCCAGTACGACCAGTTCGGCCACGCCGGACCCCAGGCCGCCTTCGGTGGCGGCCACGGCGGGGTCAACGTCGACCTCAACGACGCCCTCGAGTCGTTCCTGCGCAACTTCGGCATGGGCGGCTTCGGCGACATGTTCGGCGGCGGCGGGGGCGGCGGCGGCCGCCAGCGGGGCCGCAGCCTGCAGCTGCGCCTGAAAGTGACGCTCGAAGAAGCGGCCAAGGGCGCCACCCGCACCGTGAAGGTCACCCGACAGGTGCCCTGCGCCGAGTGCCACGGCAGCGGCGCCAAGGCCGGCAGCAAGCCCGCCACCTGCGGCCAGTGCCGCGGCCAGGGCCGGGTGCGCCAGGTGCGCCAGTCCCTGCTGGGCCAGATGGTGACCGAGGCCGTGTGCCCCCGCTGCCAGGGCCAGGGCACCATCGTCGAGGACCCCTGCGGTTCCTGCCGCGGCAGCGGCACCGTGCGCGGCGACGAGAAGCTGGAGATCAAGGTCCCGGCCGGCGTCTCCACCGGCAACTACATGGAGCTCGAGGGCAAGGGCGACGCCGGGGAGATGGGCGCGCCCGCGGGCAACCTGCGCGTGGTGCTGGAGGTGGCCGAGCACGACCTCTTCGAGCGCCACGGCGACGACCTGCTGATCGACCTGCCCCTGTCGCCGGTCGACCTGATGCTGGGCACCAAGGTCGAGGTGCCCACCCTCGACGGCAAGGTGGCCCTGAAGATCCCGGCCGGCACCCAGAGCCACAAGATCTTCCGCATGCGCGGCAAGGGCGTGCCCCACGTCAATCGCACCGGCACCGGCGACCAGCTGGTGCGGGTGCTGGCCTGGACCCCCGAGAAGCTGGACAAGGACCTCAGGGCCAGGCTCGAGCAGGTGCGCGACGACCTGGCCGGCAAGGTGCCGCCGCCGGGACGCCACCTCGACGACTGATCCGCCCCGGGAGGCCCGCGTGCGCCAGTTCTTCCTCGCCGTCGACGGTGACGCGGTGCCTGCGGTGGGTGAGACCGTCTGCCTGGACCGCGACGAGAGCCACCACGCCTTGACCGTGCTGCGCCGGCACGAGAAGGCCCCGGTCACCCTCGTCGACGGCCGCGGCCACCGCCTGACGGCTTCGCTCGTCGGCAAGAGCGGCAAGCTCGCCCAGCTGGAAATCCTCTCGGTCAGCTTCGACGCCAGTGAGCAGGCCGCGCCGCGCCTTGGCCTGGCCTGCGGCGTGGTCAAGGGCCGCCGCTGGGAGTGGGTGCTGGAAAAGGCCGTCGAATTGGGGGCGCACCGCATCACGCCGCTGTTGACCGAGCACGGCGTGGTCGAACCGCGGGAGGGTCGGCGCGAGCGCTGGCTGGCGATTTTGCGCGCAGCGTTGAAGCAGTCGGGGCGGTGCTGGCTGCCGGAGCTGGATGAGCCTGTGGCGGTGGGCGAGTGGTTGGCCGGGCGCGAGGCCGGGCCGCTGTGGTACGGGGCGGTGCCGGCGGAGCGGGAAACGGCGGCGGGCGACCCGGTCGCGACCGCAGGTGCCGGCTGGCTCACGGTGGCCATCGGGCCGGAGGGCGGCTGGTCACCGGATGAGCGGGCGGCGCTGGTCGGCGCGGGGGCGCAGGTCTTGGACCTGGGGCCGCATGTGCTGCGCACGGAGACGGCGGCGGCGGCGGCGTTGGCTTTGCTGCAGGTGGTGCGGCGGGGGAGTGGGGCTGGGCCTGTGGAGCATGGCGGTCGGCGTGGCGCTGAGGACCGGCAGCGGGATTGAGTTCGATCCGAACGAGTCGGTGAAATCAGGGGTTTCGCAGGTTGACGCTGGATATCCGGAGTCTTTCGAAAATCCAAATATAAGGGGTATCGTGAAAATGGGAAAGACCGGGTTTGCAGTCATTTACCGGTGGCGAGTTCGCAACGGCTTGGAACGGCAGTTCCAACAGGCTTGGGCGACTGCGACCGAGTTGCTGATGGCGGAACGTGGCGCCCTGGGTTCTCGTCTTCATCGTGCAGGTGACGGTACATGGATCGCTTACGCACAATGGCCCAGCAGGGCCGCGTGGGAGGCATCCCGAGCGATTGGCCCGGTGGACACACGCGGTGCTGCTTTGCTGGGGGAAGCCATCGAGGAGTCATTTGAGCCAATCCTATTGGCTCCAGTGCACGACTATTTGCTGGGCGGATGAGAGAACGTCCGTATAGCTAAAGTTCGCTCCCGACGGGGCCAACGGTCTCACTTGGAATACCTGAATCCAGACTAACGATCGCGACCCGATCCCCCGCCCCTTGACACCACCGCCCCTCCGGTATTTGATCCCCCTGAAACACCGCGCCCAAGGCCCCCCGGGGGGCCCTCCCGCTTCCGCCGAAAGGTGAGGACGATGGCATCGAGTGAACTGGCGAACCGGCTCAAGGCCGAGGTCGTAACCGCCATGAAGGCCAAGGACAAGGACCGCCTGGGCGTGCTGCGCATGATGCAGGCGGCGGTCAAGCAGGTCGAGGTCGACGAGCGGCGCGAGCTGCAGGACGCCGACCTGGTGAAGATCCTCACCTCCTACGCCCGCAAGGTGAAGGACCAGCTGGCCGGCGCCGAAAGCAGCGGCCGCCCCGAGGCAGTAGCCCAGGCGAAGGCCGAGCTGGCGATCGTGCAGGAATTCCTGCCCGCGGAGATGGATGACGCCGCGCTGGAGAAGGCAGTGAAGGAAGCCATCGCCGAGAGCGGGGCCGCCGGTCCCCAGGACATGGGCAAGGTCATGAAGGCGGTCATGCCCAAGACCACCGGCCGCGCGGACGGCGGCCGGATCAGCGCCCTCGTGAAGAAACTGCTGGCGGGCTGAGATGGAACCAGCAGTCTTCATTGCCCTCGCGGTGATCCTCTTTTTCGCGGTGTGGGGCTTCAAGGACGGCGTGGTCAAGCGCCTGATCGAGATCGCCGGCGCCCTGCTGACGGTGGTCCTGACCGCGCGCTTCGCGGCGCGTCTGACCCCGGCCGTGGCCGAGAAGACCGGCTGGAGCGACGAGCCTGTCCTGATCGTGACCTGGGCTGTGCTGATCTTCGCGGGCTTCGTGCTGAGCCGCCTGCTGGCCCGGCTGATCAGCAAGGCCGTGCGCCTGACGGTGCTCAGCTGGGTTGACCGCCTGGGCGGCGCCCTCTGCGGCGCGGCCATGGGCACCATCGTCTCGAGCGTGGTGCTGATGGTGGTCGGCGCCCTGCCCGGCGGCGCCGAGGTGCAGGCCGCGTACCGCCAGGACCCCGTGGGCGCGTTCATCATCGACACCGCGCCCAACCTGGCGCAGCAGGCCCGGCTGGTGGCCGGCGAGGACTTCGATCGCCTCTGGGGCAAGGTCACCCGTTCGGCCGACGAAGCGGCGGACGAAGCCGCGGCCCAGGCCAAGCGGAAGCTGGACGAAGGCAAGCGCGCAGCCGAAGAGGCCGCCCAGGAGGCCGCCCGCAAGGCCGGGGGCGGTTGAGCGAAAGACACCCATGATCGATCTCCTGGAACGCCTGAGCATGAACTTCGCCGCCGGTGACCGCGTGCTGGGCGACCGCGCCGCCCGTCTGCTGGAGTGGGACCGGGTCGTCGACCAGATCGCCCGGCGCTGCGTCAACGAACGGGCCGCCCGTGCGGTGCGCCGCCGCCGACCCTTCGCCGATCCCGCCGCCATCGAGCTCCACCGTGAACTGGGCGATGAGCTGCGCCCCTTCGGCGACGTCAACCAGTGGCCACCCCTGGCCGAGGTCAGCGGCCTGCTGGACCTGCTGGAACGAACCTCGCCTTTGCGCCTGGACGGCGCCGACCTGGTGACCGTCGCGGCGGCGGCCGAAGACCTCGACCATCTGCGCGACCATCTGCTGGAACGGCGCGCCCGCTGCCCCCGCTGGGGTGAGGCCGCGGCCCAGGCCGCCGGCTTCAGCGGGCTCAGCGGCGCCATCCGGCGCTGCCTCGATCCGGACGGCCGCATCGTCGACGGGGCGAGCCCGCTGCTGGCCCGCCTGCGCCGTGCCGCGGCCGGCCAGGAGCGGGCCGTGCGCGATGCGGTCAACAGCGCCATGACCGACGCCAAGCGTGAGGGCTGGACCACCGCCGCCGAGGTGACCATGCGCGGCGATCGCTTCTGCCTGCCCCTGCGCTCGGGGGACAGCCGCCGGATCGCGGGCATCGTCCACGACCGCTCCCAGACCGGGGCCACGCTCTATGTCGAACCGGCGGGCGTGGTTTCCCTCGCCAACGAGCTGACCGAGACGCGGCTGGAGGTGGCGGCCGAGGAGGCGCGCATCCTCTTCGAGCTGAACCGCGCGGTGGAGCAGGCTGCTCCCGCCCTGGTCGAGGCCGCGGCGCTGCTGCTGGAGGTCGACGCGGCCCGGGCCCATCTGTTGTGGAGCAAGGCTGTCGGCGGCCAGAGGGTTGTGGTCGCCCCGGGCGCCGTTCTGCGGGTGGCCGGCGGGCGGCATCCGCTGCTGCTGGCGGCCCTCGGCGGCGGCGACCTGACCGCCGGCCGGGGCGCCGTCGTGCCCCTGGAACTGGAAATGCCGGCGTCGTCGCGGGCCCTGATCGTCAGTGGCCCCAACGCCGGCGGCAAATCCGTGGCGCTGAAGACCGTCGGCGTGTTCTGTCTCCTGGCCCAGTGCGGCTGGGACGTGCCCGCGCGCGAGGACACGCGATTGCCGCTGGTGGGCCGGGTGTTGGCCGACCTGGGCGACGACCAGTCCATCGCCGAGTCCCTGTCCAGCTTCTCGGCCCACCTGCGCCACCTGGCGCAGTTCCTGCGCGAAGCCGGCCCGGACACGCTGGTCCTGTGCGACGAGATCGGCAGCGGCACCGATCCCCACGAAGGCACGGCGCTGGCGTTCGGGGTGCTGGAGGATCTGGCACGGCAGGGCGCACTGGTGCTGGCGTCCACCCACTTCGGGCTGCTGAAGGCCGCGGTGCACGACCATCCGCTGATGGTCAACGCCGCCATGGACTACGACGACCGCGACCTCAAGCCGCTGTTCACCTTCCGGGTCGGCGACCCGGGCACCAGCCACGCCTTCGACATCGCTGCGCGCATGGGCCTGCCGGCGGATCTCTTGGCCCGCGCCCGCAGCATGGCCGGCGAGGAGCGCGTGCAGGTGGAGAAGCTGCTGGCGGATCTGGACCGCCGGGCCCGCGAGCTGGCCGATGCCGAGTTGCGCACACGGACGGCGGCTTCGGAGCAGGAGCTGCTGAACCGGCAGCTGGGCGAGCGGCTGGCGGGCATCGACAAGGAGCGCAAGGCCGAGGTGGCGCGTGTGCGTCAGGAAGGGCAGCGCACCGTCACCGAAGGTCGCCGGGCCCTGGAGGCGGCGATCCGCGAGGTGCGCACCCGCGGCGCCGATCGGCCCAGCGTGGTGCTGGCCCGCGATCGGCTGGCCGAACTTGAGGCCAAGGTGCAGGTGGAGGAGGAGCGCAGGACCAGCGCCGATTGGGTGCCCGAGGTCGGGGCGAAGGTGCGCATCCCGCACCTGAACCTGGTCGGCGTGGTGCTGGAGGTGCGGGGCCAGAAGCTGGTGGCCGACGCCGACGGGCTGCGGCTGACCCTGGGCCTGGACGCGGTGCGCGCGGCGGACGCAGCGGCGCCTGCTGACCTGCCGCAACCGGTGGACGCCGGCTCCTGGTCGTGGCAGGGCGAGGCGCCGGAGGTCTCGCCGGAGCTTGATCTGCGCGGCGAGCGGGCCGTCGAGGGTTGGGAGCGGCTGGACCGCTTGATCGACCGCGCCATCCCCGCCGGCCTGAAGGCGATCCATGTGATCCACGGGTTCGGGACCGGGCGGCTGCGGGAATACCTGTACGAGCGCCTGAAGGCCGACCCGCGGGTCGCCTCGTTCCGCGAGGCGCCGCCCAGCCAGGGCGGGGGCGGGGCGACGCAGGTGACGCTGAGCGGGTGAAGACCGCGCAGGCCGAATTCGTCACCCGGCGATGGGACCAGGGACCGGCAAAGGCCGCCGCGCCGCGTAGAGCAGCGTGTGCTCGCAGCAGAGATTGTCCAGGTCCGACTCCGTCCGTGTCCAGCGGCAGAACTCTTCCCAGCGCGTGATCTCTAGGGCGCCGCGTCCGGGCCGCCACGAGCCATCGGCCGCCTTTTCCTGGTGGAACAGCCGCTGCGAATGCACGTCCTGACCCAGGCGGGACAACAGCACCTCGCGTCCGGTGGCGCGCAGGCCGTATTTGGCCGCCTGCACCGCGAACGGCGTGCCGGCGAAGAGCTGGAACCGGCTGCTGGTCACACCCGCGGCGGCGGGACCCAGCTCCGCGACCAGGTCGAGGGTGGCCTGCAGGTCGTCGTCGGTGCTGCCGGGCAGGCCGAAGATCATCATCATCAGGTTGAAGATGCCCGCGTCGGCGGCGTCGGTCATGACCTGGCGGATCTCCGCGGGTGTGGTGCCCTTGCCGCACAGGTCCAGCAGACGGGCCGAACCGCTCTCCACACCCCAGCTGATCCAGCGGCAGCCGGCCCGGGCCACCGTCGCCAGCAGCGGCCGCGTGTAGGCCGCCGTCGGCCGGCCCATGACGTGGAACGACAGATGCAGGTCCCGCTCCAGGATGGCCAGGGCGAGCTGCTCCAGGTCCTCGGCACCCACGTACTGGTCGGCGAAGTAGAAATGGCTCGCGCCCCAGCGGGCCTGCAGTTCGCCCAGGTAGTCGGCGAAGCAGGCGGCGGCCTGCCGCCGGTAGCCGCTGTAGGAAAGATTGTGGGCGCAGAAGCGGCAGCGGCGCCACTGGCAGCCGCGGGAAAAGACCACCGGCAGCACCGGCGTGGGGCTCCAGCGGGCGGCCGGGTCCAGGCCCTCGAACATCGGCAGCGGCACGGCCGCGGCGGCCAGGGTGTCGGGCTTGCGGTTCACGCGCACAGTGCCCTCGTCACGCCAGGCCAGGCCGGGAATCGACGCCGGCGGCTCGCCGCGCAGCAGCTGGACCAGCCCCTGCTCGCCCTCGCCGGCGAACACGCCGTCCAGGAACGGGCAGGCCGGCAGCAGCTCCCGCGGTGCAAGGGTCGCGCCGGCGGCGCCACCCAGCACCAAGGCGGGACGGTCGGCGCCCGTGGTCGCTCCGTAGACCTCCTCGGCCAGGTAGCGGGCCAGGGCCAGGGTGAACAGCAGCTGACCGGGGTAGAGGGCCGAGAAGCCGATCCACTGCGGCTCGTGGCGCAGGATCAGGTCGGCCCCGAACCGGAGGGCTGCGCGCAGTTCGGCCGGCAGGATATCCTGCTCGAGGTAATTGCGGGCCAGTACGGACAGGGTCTGCACCCGGGCCGAAGCGCGGCTCCAGACCTTGCGCTGGGCGCCGTAGGCCGCCGGATCGTAGAAGGCCTCGCTGCCGCGGCGCAGGGCCCGGCGTGCGGCATCCAATTCGGGGTCCAGATCGGCCAGGCGCTCCCACCAGGCGAAGCTCAGGTCCAACGGCACCAGCGCGCGGTCTGGCGCGCGCTCCTGGACATGGGTCGACAGGGTCGCCAGGCCCAGCGGCACGTAGGTGGGATCCGCGTGGGGGGCGAAGACCAGGACTGCGCGCATGCACACTCGTTGTCGGACGGAGGGAAGGGCGCCGTGCCGGAACCGGGCCGCAGCCCGCTGCCCGGGGCGTCCGCCGGGCCGGCGCCGGAATATAGCCGGCGGCCCTGACCGCGGCAAGAGGGGCCGTGGCTCGGCGACCGGGCGCTTGCCCGGGCCGCCTCGGATTCCCTAGCTTGATGCCATCGCCAGCAGGGGAGGGCAGGGATGAACGGCGGACGAGCGATGTCGCCAGTAGGATCGGCAATGGCCCGGGCGCTGCTGGGGCTGCTGCTGGCGGTCGCGACAGTGCAGGCCCAGGACGCCCCCTGGCCCGGCGGCGTGGTTCACCACTTCACTCCCGATGGCCGCCATGTCTACACCTTGGCCGGACTTTACGGCAACGCCGAGAGCTGGGCGCGGTTTGCCGCCTACGCCTGCCGCCCGTCGCGCTGGTTCGCGGCCACGGATTCCCTGTTCGTCGATGCCGGGACCGGGACGGCCCGCTTCGTCAGCGAATGCGCGCCCGCGGACATTGCCGCGCTGATGGATCGTCTGGCCTTCGAGACGGGGATCCTGCCCGGGTGGGAGGAACTGCTGGCGCGGGACAGGATGACTCCGTCTCCTGTGCGGGCATACTTGTGTGAGCTTGCCCGCTTCCACGTACCGATGGAGTTCGGCCCGCTGTGCGGGTCCTGGCTCGCAGACGAGGATGCCGGTCAGATCGTGCTGGGCCACGACAGCGGTATGCGGACAGCGCAGAGCATGACGCCCGTCTATGAATCCCGGCTGTCCTGGACCGCGCAGGCCGGCTACGCCTGCGCCTTCATCCAGACGAACACCGTGGACCGTCCTGTCCCGGCCAGCCTTTGGCAGTCCCTGCCCTGCACGGACCTCGGTATTCGCCTGCCGGGAGGCGGAACCGGCACGGCGAGCCTGAACCGCAGGACCGGTCACTGCATGGCCGAATGGAAATACCGATTGAGGGTCTTCGGCGGCGATGGTCTGGGCCTGTGGGCCGACTCGTCCGACCTGTACGGGGACTGCGGTCTGGTCGGTCATGACCTTGACGGCGACGGCGCCGACGAGGTCGTCGTCGTCCTGGGCTCCCACGATCGGATCGAGATTGTCGTCTTCGGGAGCACCGCCCGCTAGGGCGCCGGTGCGGCCGGCGCGGCCTGGTCAGGCAGCCGGCGACAGGGCCCCCCGGGGGGCCCTTTGCCCGCGCCCGCCTTGCGAATTCCCCCCTTCCGGTGATACCTTGATCCGTTACCCAGCCGCCCCCCTGGGAACCCAGCGAAAGGCCCGGCCGCGCACATGGCACCCACCTTCTCGCCCGACATCATCGCGCGCGTCAAGGACGAGACCGACATCGTCGAGATCGTCAAGCGCGAGGTCGACCTCAAGGCGGCGGGTTCGGTGTACAAGGGCCTGTGCCCGTTCCACCGCGAGAAGACCCCCTCGTTCATCGTCACCCCGGCCCGCGCGCGCTACCACTGCTTCGGCTGCGGCGCCGGCGGCGACGTCATCTCCTTCGTCATGGAGACCGAGGGCGTCACCTTCCCCGAGGCGGTCGAGATCCTGGCCCGGCCCCTGGACATCGACCTCTCGACCTGGCTGCGCGAGGACGAGGGCGAGGGTGAGCGGCGCGCCTTCCACCGGGCCAACGAAGCCGCGGCCACCCTCTGGAGCGAGCTGCTCTTCGACGGCGGCGGCCGCCAGGCCCTGGAGTACCTGCAGCGCCGCGGCTTCGGCGAGAAGGTGTTGCGGGACTTCAGCGTGGGCTGGGCGCCGCCGGGGGCCGAGTGGCTGGAGCCGCGCCTGGCCAAGGCCGGGGTGGACCGCGACCTGGCGATTGCCAGCGGACTGGTGCGGCAGGGGGATCACGGGCCGTTTGCCTATTTTCGCAACCGGATTATCTTTCCCATCAGGAGCATATCCCGGCAGATCGCCGGCTTCGGGGGCCGGGTGATCGACGACGGCGAACCCAAATACCTGAATTCCAGCGACAGTCCCTACTATGCCAAGGGGAAGCTGCTGTACGGCTTCGATGCGTCGCGGATGGCGATCGCGCGGGAGAAGACGGCCATCCTCGTCGAGGGCTACCTGGATCTGCTGGCGCTGGCGCAGGTGGGGATCACCAACGTCGTGGCCAGCTGCGGCACCGCGTTCACGCCGGACCAGGCCCGCCTGATCCGTCGCGGGGCGCCCAAGGTGATGCTGGTCTTCGACGGCGACAAGGCCGGGCTGAAGGCGGCGGTGCGCTCGGCGGACATCGCGCTGCGGGCCGGGCTCGAGCCCAGGATCGTGCGCATGCCCGCGGGCGAGGACCCGGCTTCCCTGGTGGTGGGGCAGGGCGAAAAGGCCATGGCGCAGGCGCTGGCCGCCAGCGAAGGTTATATTCCCCTGCTCAAGGCGCTGGCCGACGAGCGGGGGGGCGACCGCGAATTGGCCGAACGCGCGGTGCGCCAGGCCCTGGGCACGGCCGCCGGCATCAGCGACCCGCTGCGGCGGGAGTACGTGGTGCAGGAGACGGCCGAGGTCTTCGGGCTGGGGCGGGCCGTGCTGGAGGCGGCCCTGGCGGGCATGGACGCGGGCAAGCCCGCGCCCCGGCGCGCCGCCGTGCCGCAGCCCGCGGGCGGGGAGGCCCCGGACGAGGCGGCCTCGACCGATGACGACACCCCGGTCCCGGCGCCGCCGCGGCGCCAGAGCCGGGTCCGCCGCTCCCTGGCCACGGTGCAGGTGGGGGCGGTGGAGGCCCAGCTGATGGGCACGATCCTCACGGACGATGCGGGCGAAGGCGCGCGCATCTTCCTGGCCGCCAGGGGCGAGTTGCCCCTGCGGCAACCGGAGGCCCGGCTGCTGGCTCTCGAGCTGGAGGCCTGGGCGGCACGCCACAAGGACGGTTCCCGGATCACCCCGCGGGAGTTCGTCCTCGAACGGTGGAACACCACGGGCGACGGCGAGTACCGCGGGTACGTCAGCCGTCTGCTCGCCAAGGAGGATGGACCGCACGACACGGACATCACCAGGGTCATCAAGGACTGTCTCGACCGGCTGCAGCAGGACCACCGGGCCCGCCGCAGCTGAACGGTGCGGAAAGCACGCTCCCGCGGGGGCGGCATCCGGCCGGCAGGGACCACCGACGACGGGGGCAGAGGCGCGCATGGACAAGCAGAAATTCGACACGATCATCGAGGAGATCCGCAAGAAGGCCACCGAACGGGGCGGCTACATCCTCCTGGACCAGATCAACGAGGTGCTCGGCGACGAGACCGACTACGAGCTGATCGAGCGGATCTACGACAAGCTTGGCGAACTGCAGATCGACTACTACGACAACGAGGACGAGGCCGCCGAAAAGATCTCGCGGCGGCGTCGCAAGGAGAAGAAGAAGGCCGCGGCCGCCCGCAAGGTCCAGCGCACCAACGTCAAGTACGACGACCCGGTGCGCATGTACCTGCGCGAGATGGGCCGTGTCCCGCTGCTGACCCGCCAGGGCGAGGTCAACCTGGCCCGGCGCATGGAGGACGGCCGGCTGGCCATCATCCAGGCCACCCTGCGCAGCCAGCACGCCCTGAGCGAGCTGCGCCAGACCGCGAACCAGCTCCTGGCCGAGTCCGTGCACGTGGACGAGGTCATCCAGCACGACACCACCACCTGGAACGTGCATCTCTCGGCCGCCAAGGAGGGCAAGCGCATCCTGCGCTCCCTCGACAAGATCGAGAAGCTGCGCAAGGAGATGGTCGCCCACCAGCGCGAGCTGGCCGCCTGCGACACCCCGGTGCGCGCCCAGGCCGTGGCCAAGATGGTGCAGACCCGCGAGCAGAAGATCCTCGAGGAGTTCCTGGAGCTGCACCTGGCGCCCGGCGCAGGTGGAGCAGCTGGCCAACAAGCTGATGCTGGTCCACGGCAAGGTCGAGGATCTGCACGCCCGCGTCGCCCGCGCCGAGGAGGAGGTCGGCCTGCCGTTCGCGGAGATGGCCGCGGCGCTGAAGGCCAAGGGCTGCAGCCCGTCCCAGGCCGAGGCCATCAAGGAGGCGCACAAGGCGGTCAAGAGCCTGCGCAAGCGCATCCAGGACATCGAGCGGGAGATCGGCCTGACCGGTGAGGAGCTGCACGGCATCGGCAACGAGATCGTCGCTGGGCAAGCAGCAGGTGGACACGGCGCAGCGCGAGATGATCGAGGCCAACGTGCGCCTGGTCATCTCCATCGCCAAGCGCTACACCAACCGCGGCCTGGAATTCCTGGACCTGATCCAGGAGGGCAACAGCGGCCTGATGCGCGCGGTCGAGAAGTTCGACTACCGCAAGGGCTACAAGTTCTCCACCTACGCCACCTGGTGGATCCGCCAGGCCATCACCCGCGCCATCGCCGACCAGGCCCGCACTATCCGCGTGCCGGTGCACATGATCGAGGCGATCAACAAGGTCAACCGGGCCAACCGCGCAGCTGCTGCAGGAGCTGGGGCGCGATCCCAAGCCCGAGGAAGTCGCCGCCATCCTGGAGATGCCCCTGGAAAAGGTGCAGGGGGTGCTGCAGGCCAGCATGGAGCCGGTCAGCCTGGACCGTCCCATCGGCGAGGACGAGGACAGCAACCTCAGCGACTTCATCGAGGACGAGAACGCCCCCTCGCCGTCCCAGCTGGCCGCGCACAGCATGCTCAAGGACCAGATGCAGCGGGTGCTGAGCACCCTGACCCGCCGCGAGGAGAAGGTCATCCGCCTGCGCTTCGGACTGGGCGACGGCACGCCGCGCACGCTCGAGGAAGTGGGCACGATCTTCAAGGTGACGCGCGAGCGCGTGCGTCAGATCGAGGCCAAGGCCCTGCGCAAGCTGCGGCACCCCAGCCGCAGCCGGAAGCTCAAGGGCTACGGCGACATGGTGTAGGGTGCACCGGCCCCGACGGGCCGGATTGGGGTTGACCCGGTCCGGGGCAGGGTTTATCTTGCCCCCCGGTCGTGGGCCTATAGCTCAGTCGGTTAGAGCAGCCGGCTCATAACCGGTCGGTCCCAGGTTCAAGTCCTGGTGGGCCCACCACGGTCCCGGGCCGCGTCACCGGCCACGACAGGATGGGCGATTAGCTCAGCTGGCTAGAGCGCTCGCCTCACACGCGAGAGGTCACTGGTTCGAGTCCAGTATCGCCCACCACTCCTGTTGTGACCGGTCCGGCTTGCCGGACCCGGCGAGGCAGGACGGGTTTCCTCAAGGCCCGTCCGCTCCGCGGATTCATCGACGAGTGAATCGGATCAAGGGTGCCTCGTGCACCCTTTTTCTGTGGCCACAGGAGGCAGCAGGGTGGAAGCCGCGATCGTCAACGACGTGCTGGTGGAGCTGGCCAGGCGCGAGCACGAGCTGACCGAGTTCCTGGGCGTGGCTGCGCGCGGCCGCAAGGAGGCCCGCGACCGCCAGGAGCTGCTGGTCGAGCTGGCCGACGACGCCCACGCTGGCGACGAGCAGGTGGATTCGGCCGAGGCCGAGTTCCGCCGCCGGGACCGGGAGCTGCGGGCCCTCGAGACCCGGCTGGCCGACCGCCGGGCCAAGCTGGTGGGGATCGGCGATCGCCGCCAGCACCGGGCCCTGAGCGAGGAGATCGCCACCCTCGCGGCGCGCATCGACCAGCTGGAGGAGGAGGCCATCGCCGCCCTGGACACGGTCGACGCCCGTCGGGACGCGGCCTCGGTCGCCCGACCGCGACCAGGACGAGCTGGCCCGCCGCGACTTGGCCGTCCACGCCGACCTGGAGGCCCGGGTGCGGCAGGCGGAGGTGGCCCAGGCCGAGATCCAGGGCGAGATCGACCGGCTGGTGGCGATGCTGCCGCCGGCCGTCTCCCGCCACGTGGCCCGCCTGCGGCGCCGGGACGGCCACGCCGTCGCCTGGGTCGAGAGCGGGGCCTGCACCGGCTGTTTCGCCCAGCTGCCGCCCCAGGAGGCCATCACCGCCGACCTGGGCCGCCAGCTGATCCGTTGCTCATCCTGCACCCGCTACGTGGTGCGCAAGCCCTGGCGCTGAGCCCGAGGTACCCCGACGTGACCGACGCCCCCAATCCCGAGACCCTGGCCGACCTGCTGCGCACCCTCGAGCGCAGCAACGACCTGCGTTCCCTGGCCCGCGAGTGCGGCCTCTCGGTGCGGGAGCTGCGCCGGCGCCTGGCCATCTGGCGCCGCGAGCTGACCGGCCGAGCGACGAGCGACGGCGAGCCGCCGCCGCCGGCGCCGCGCGCCGCCGCCGGGCCGCCGGCGGCCCGCCGACGCCGCCGCTGCGGACTGGCCCGACCTGCCCGACGCCGCGCACCTGGCGACCGACCCCCTGCCCGGCGGATCGGGCGACGTGCTGCGAGATCAACACCGACGGCGCCAGCCGCGGCAACCCCGGCCCGGCCTCCGTCGGCGTCGTCTTCGGCCTCAAGGACGGCGCCGCCCTCTGCCGTCCACAGCGAGGCCATCGGCCGCGCCACCAACAACGTGGCCGAGTACCGGGCCGTGGTCATCGCCCTGGAGCACTGCCGGCGCTGGAGCGTGGACCGGGTGCACCTGCTGATGGACAGCGAGCTGATCGTCCGCCAGCTGCACGGCGTCTACCGGGTCAAGAGCCCGGACCTGCGCCCCCTCTACCAGCAGGTGGTGTTCCTGAGCCGCGGGCCTGCGGGAGTTCAAGGTCACGGCACGTGCGGCGCGAGCAGAACACCCACGCCGACGCCCTGGCCAACCGCGCCCTCGACGCCTGACCGCGCGCTGCGACCGCGAATTCCTCGTGTGACAGCGCCGGGCATTGGCAGCGCTATCATGATCGAAGTGAGAAGTCGGGGAGACAGTCGCGGTCTCCCAACCCTGTGGGTCGGGAGGTTCGAGGAAAGTCCGAGCTCCGCAGGGCAGGGTGCTGGTTAACCGCCAGGGGGAGTGATCCCACGGAAAGTGCCACAGAAAATAAACCGCCGCGCGTCGCAAGGCGTGCGGTAAGGGTGAAACGGTGAGGTAAGAGCTCACCGCGCCTCCGGTGACGGAGGTGGCAGGGCAAACCCCACCCGGAGCAAGACCAAATAGGGGAGGATGAGGTGGCCCGCCTCGTTTGCACTCCCGGGTAGGTCGCTGGAGGCCGTCGGCAACGGCGGTCCTAGATACATGACTGTCGCCGCGATCGCGGTAACAGAACTCGGCTTACGACCGGCTTCTCACGTTTTTCCGCAACACTCGGGTCGCGGTGCCGCGCAGGGACCGCGACCCGGTCGTACCGGTGGCCGGCGCCGGTGAGCGCACGGGAGACGTGGTGCAGTACGCGATGGGATTCGAATCCCGCCGGTCCGGCCGGCATCTTCAGCGGCCGCCCCTGGCGGCCGCGACTTCGGCGTCGACGGCGACGTCGTGGGCGACCATGCGCCGCAAGATCCCGCTGCGACTTCCAGGTCTCGGACACCCTGCTGTCGGTGCTCGCCGGCCGCGGCGTGACCCGCGGCGGCGAGCTCGAGCGCTTCTTCTATCCCTCCCTCGACCACCTGCACGATCCCTTCGAGCTGCCGGAGATGGACCGGGCCGTGGCGCGCCTGTTCCAGGCCGTGCACGCCCGGCGAGCGGGTGGCCGTGCACGGCGACTTCGACGTGGACGGCATCACCGGCAGCGCGCTGCTGTAGCGAGACGCTGGCCGCGCGTGCAGCTGGACGGGTCGCCGGCTGCAGGCCGAGCCGGCGTTCATCCCCGACCGCGCCATCGACGGCTACGGCGTGGCCGCGCGCATGATCCGCGAGTGGGCGGCCCGCGGCGTGACCCTGCTGATCACCGTCGACACCGGCGCCGCCGCCGCCGTGGAGATCGACCTGGCCCGCGAGCTGGGCATGGACGTCATCGTCCTGGACCACCACATCTTCGAGGAGCGGCCCGCCGCCGTCGCCCTGGTCAACCCCCGGCGCGACGGACGCCGACCTATCCCAACGGCGAGCTGTGCGGGGTGGCGGTGGCCTTCAAGTTCGCCCAGGCCCTGAAGCAGACCGAGCCGGCGCTGCCTGCCCGACGACTTCCTGAACTCGGTGCTGGACCTGGTCGCCCTCGGCCTGGTCGCCGACCAGATGGCCCTGGTGGGCGAGAACCGCATCCTGGTCAAGAAGGGCCTCGAGCGCTTCAACGACCGGCAGCCCGATCCGCCCGGGCCTGGCGGCGCTGCTGACGGTCGCGGGCCTGGACCGGGGCTTCCCGGTGACGCACCGGCGACTTCGCCTACCAGCTGGCGCCGCGCCTGAACGCCTGCGGCCGGATCGGCCGGGTGATGGCGGCGCTGGAGCTGCTGCTGACCCGCGACCCGGAGGTGGCGCGCCGCCTGGCCGAGGAGGCCGACCGCACCAACACCCGGCGCAAGGAGCAGGACCTGCTGCTGAAGGACGAGGCCATCGACATGGCCGTCCCCTACGTGCAGCGGGGCGATCCGGGCCTGGTGCTGGCCTCCAGCGCCTGGCACAAGGGCATCATCGGCATCGGCGCCGCGCGCCTGGTCGAGCAGTACCAGCTGCCGGTGATCCTGATCGCGGTCGAGGGCGACGAGGCCCGCGGCTCGGCGCGCAGCGTGCCGGACGTCGACGTCAAGGCCATCCTCGACCGCTGCGCGGGCACCTGCTGCGCCACGGCGGCCACGCCCAGGCGGCGGGCATGACGCTGCGCGCGCGCGACATCGACGCCTTCCGCGAGGCCTTCCTGGCCGCGCTGCGCCTGCAGCCGCACACCGGGCCGGTGCCCGAGGCCTATGACCTGGACCTCTGCCTGCACGACATGGGCGCCCGCGACGTGGCCGCGCTGGTGCGCGAACTGGAGAATCTCGAGCCCTTCGGCTCGGGCAACCGCAAGCCGGTGTTCCGCTGCCGCGGCCTGCGCCTGCAGCGGCCGCCGACCATCGCTCAGCGGCGGCGCCCACCTGCGCTTCGCCTTCCGCGGCCCGGCCCGGCCCGGCGGCGACGAGACGCCGGCCCTGAGCCGCGAGTTCGTCTCCTTCGGCTGCGGCGACGCCTGGCGGCGCATGCGTCGAGCGGCGAGCGGATCGGCGGCCCGCGACCTGCTGGAGCGGGACTGGGACATCCTGTTCCAGGTCGGGCGCAGCACCTTCCGGCCGCGCGACGGCACCTACGATCCGGTGCAGCAGCTGCTGGTGGACATCCGCCCCGGGGATCGCCCGGTGAGCGCCGAACGGACCGCGGGGGACGTCGACCTCCGGCCATGATGGAGGACATCCTGGCCAAGGTGTCCGCGCCTACAACCCGCAGGCCGACAAGGACCAGCTCTGGGTCGGGTTCCGCTTCGCCAGCGCCGCCCACGCCGGCCAGACCCGCCGCAGCGGCGAACCCTACTTCACCCACGCCCTGACCGTGGCCAGCATCCTGGCCGACCTGCGCCTGGACGTCGACACGCTGATCGCCGCCATGGTCCACGACGTGGTCGAGGACACCGACTACGACGCTGGACGAGATCGAGCAGCGGTTCGGCCACGGACGTGGCCCACATGGTCGACGGCGTCACCAAGATCAGCGGCATCCGCGCCGTCAGCCCCGAGGCGCGCAAGGCCGAGACCTACCGCAAGCTGGTGCTGGCCATCGCCCAGGATCCGCGCACGGTGCTGATCAAGCTGGCCGACCGCCTGCACAACATGCGCACCATCGGCTTCCTCGACCCGGACCGGCAGCAGCGACATCGCCCAGGAGACGATGGACGTCTACGCGCCGCTGGCCCACCGCTTCGGCATCGCCACGCATCAAGTGGGAGCTGGAGGACCTGGCCTTCAAGGTGCTGCAGCCCGAGCGCTACTTCGAGGTCGAGGCCGGCATCAACCAGACGCGCGCCGAGCGCGAGCGGCTGATCGAGAAGCTGCGCGGGCCGCTGAAGAAGGCCCTGGCCGAGGCCGGCGTCGCAGTGCCAGATCACCGGCCGGCCCAAGCACTTCTACTCGATCTACCGCAAGATGAAGGCCCAGGAGATCGGCCTGGACCGCATCTACGACCTGCTGGCCCTGCGCGTGATCGTCGAGACCAAGGCCGACTGCTACCACGCCCTGGGCATCCTGCACAGCCTGTTCCCGCCGCTGGCCGACCGCATCAAGGACTACATCGCCACGCCCAAGCCCAACGGCTACCAGTCCATCCACTCGACGGTGCGCGTGCCCGGCGGCAAGTACATCGAGGTGCAGATCCGCACCGAGGAGATGCACGAGCGGGCCGAGCTGGGCATCGCCGCGCACTGGCGCTACAAGGAGGGCGGCGGCGCGGACCTGTGCCGACCTCGCGGACATGGTCAAGTGGCTGCGCCAGATCATGGAGTGGGAGGAGGACGTCGACGACCCGCGCGAGTTCATGGAGACGCTGAAGGTCGACTTCTTCCAGCGACGAGGTCTTCGTCTTCAGCCCCGGCGGCGACGTCTTCCAGCTGCCGCGCGGCGCCACGCCCCTGGACTTCGCCTTCCGCATCCACCGCGAGGTGGGCTTCCGCTGCATCGGCGCCAAGGTCAACGGGCGCATCGTCACGCCTGCGCACGAGCTGCAGAACGGCGACACGGTCGAGATCCTCACCAGCAAGACGCCCAGCCCCAGCGCCAGCTGGCTGGAGGTGGTCAAGACCAGCCGCGCCAAGCACCACATCCGCCGCTGGATCAAGTCGACCCAGTTCGAGGAGAGCGTGCAAGCTGGGCCGCGAGATCGTCGAGCGCGAGCTGCGCGCGCGCCACAGGTGCAACGTGAAGCGTCGACGACCTGGTCGGACGTGGCCCAGCAGATGGGCTACAGCGAGCTGGACAAGCTGCTGGCCGCCGTCGGCCGCGGCGAGGTCACGCCGACCAAGGTGATCGCGCGGGTCGACGCCGCCGGTCGAGAGTCGCCGCCGAGAAGGTGCTGCGCCAGGGGCAAGGACCTGTACGACACGCTGCTGCGCCGCGCGACCACCGGCGTGCGCGTGGCCGGCGTCGACAACCTGATGGTCAGCTTCGCCCGCTGCTGCCAGCCGATCCCCGGCGACGGGATCGTGGGCGTGATCACCCGCGGCCGCGGCGTCTCGGTCCACCGCGCCGGCTGCACCAACCTCAACGATCCCAACCTGGGCCCGGAGCGGCTGATCGACGTGACCTGGGACACGGCGCCGGACCAGACCTTCATGGTCAAGCTGATCATCCGGCGCCAGCGACCGCAACAACCTGCTGATGGACCTCAGCAACGCGTCTGAGCCTGACCAACACCAACATCGCCAGCGGCGAGTTCCCGTCCGAGGACGATCTGGCGCGCGGTCACCTTCGTGGTCGAGGTGCGCAACCTCAACAACCTCGAGAAGATCCTCAAGGCCGTGGGCAAGGTCCGCGGCGTCCAGAAGATCGAACGCTACCAGCTGGGTCATCCGTCCCGCTAGGGCGCAACCGCGAAAGGGGATCCCATGCGCTGCGTCGTCCAGCGGAGCGGACCGCCGCCCGGGTCACGATCGACGGGCGAAACGGTCGGCGCCATCGACACGCGGCCTGGTGGTGCTGGCGGCCTTCGCGCCCGGCGACACCGAGGCCGAGCTGGCCTGGATGGCCCGCAAGCTGCCCGCGCCTGCGCGTGCTTCGACGACTCCGGAGGACCGATGAACCTCTCGCTGCGCGACATCGGCGGCGGCATCCTGCTGGTCAGCCAGTTCACCCTCTACGGCGACTGCCGCAGGGGCACCGTCCGAGCTTCACCGGTTCGGCGCCCGCCGGAGCAGGCCGAGCAGCTGTACGAACGCTTCGGCCAGCTGCTGCGCAGCGAGTGGCCCGAGGTGGCCGAGGGCCGCTTCGGCGCCATGATGGAAGTCAGCCTGGTCAACGACGGCCCGGTGACCCTGATCCTGGACCGGGAGGCGGTCCGGCGGTGACGCCATGACGCTTTCAGCCCTTCGTGCCCTGGCCCGCCGGGCCGGCGCCTGGTGCTGGCCTCGCGCTCGCCGCGCCGCGCCGAGCTGCTGGCAGACTCGCCGGCCTGCCCTTCGCGGTGCGAGCCGCCGGCGAGGTGGAGGAGGTGCTGGCGGCCCGGCTCCTGGCCGAGCGCACCCATCCCGTCCACTACGCCGAACTGCTGGCCCACGCCAAGGCCGCCGACGTGGCCGCGGTCTGCCCCGGCGAGCTGGTGCTGGGCGCCGACACGGTGGTGCTGCTGGACGGCGACGATCCTCGAGAAGCCGCGGGACCGCGGCCGACGCGGTGCGCCTGCTGGGCCTGCTCTCGGGCCGCACGCCACACGGTGATCTCGGCCCTGGCCCTGGTCGGTGGCCGCCGTCGGCCTGGGCGCTGGCTGTGCACGAGCGCACCGAGGTGGATTTCCTGCCGCTGTCGCCGCAGTGGCATCGAGGCCTACGTCGCCACCGGCGAGCCCATGGACAAGGCCGGGGCCTACGGCATCCAGGGCTACGGCGCGCTGATGGTCGCCGCGGTCGACGGCTGCTACTTCAACGTGATGGGCCTGCCCCTGGCGCGGCTGGGGATCCTGCTGCGCCAGGTGCTCGACGCCCCGGGAGCAGGCATGAACCGACTGCCCTTCCCCTTTCCGGTGGTGGCCTGGGACGAGGGCCAGGTGGTGCTGATCGACCAGACCCGCCTGCCCGACGAGACTGGTCTGGCGCCGCTGCGCCGACGTGCCCGCAC
The DNA here is from genome assembly GCA_963848505.1 of Candidatus Krumholzibacteriia bacterium. Lineage (GTDB taxonomy): Bacteria > Krumholzibacteriota > Krumholzibacteriia > LZORAL124-64-63 > LZORAL124-64-63 > JACZKN01. The sequence goes on from CAWKEB010000003.1 coordinate 923,379, forward strand.
TGTGCGGTGGCGATCCGCGAGCTGGCGGTGCGCGGGGCGCCGGCCATCGGCGTGGCTGCGGCCTACGGACTGGCGCTGTCCTGGCGGCTGGCGCGGGCCGCGGGCAGTGGCCCGGCCGCGCTGCTTGAACGCCTGCGAAGCCGATCGCGCGGTGCTGGCGGCGACCCGCCCCACGGCCGTCAACCTGTTCTGGGCCCTGGAGCGGGTCGGTGGCCTGGCCCGCCGCCTGGTCGCCGGCGGCGCCGACGCCGAGGCCGTCGCCGTCGCCCTGCTGGCCGAGGCGGTAGCGGTGCGCGACGAGGACATCGCCATGTGCCGGGCCATGGGCGAGGCCGGCGCGGCCCTGCTGCCGGACTGCGCCACCGTGCTGACCCACTGCAACGCCGGCGGCCTGGCCACCGGCGGCTACGGCACCGCCCTGGGCGTGGTCTACGCCGCGCACGACGCCGGCACGCGGCGTGCGCGTCTACGCCGACGAGACCCGTCCGCTGCTGCAGGGCGCACGCCTGACGGCCTGGGAGCTGGCCAGCCAGGGCATCGAGGTCACCGTGGTCTGCGAGGGCGCCGCGGCCACCCTGCTGCGCCAGGGCCGCATCGACGCGGTGATCACCGGCGCCGACCGCATCGCCGCCAACGGCGACGCCGCCAACAAGATCGGCACCTACCCGCTGGCGGTGCTGGCCGACCGCCACGAGGTGCCGTTCTACGTCGCGGCCCCGGCCTCGACCTTCGACCCTGGCACCGCCTGCGGCGACGGCATCGTGATCGAGGAGCGCGACCCCGCCGAGGTCCACGGCTACGGGGGCCTGCGCTTCGACCCCCGCAGGCGTGGGGGCCTGGAACCCGGCCTTCGACGTGACCCCGGCCGAGCTGATCACGGCCTTCATCACCGAACACGGCGTGCTGCGGCCGCCGTTTGCGACCAGCCTGGCGCCCGTGCTGGCGCGGGGCTAGGCCCGGAGGCCTCACCATGCGCATCTTCCTGCTCCTTGCCGGACTCAACGGCTTCCTGGCCGTGGCCCTGGGCGCGTTCGGCGCCCACGGCCTGAAGGCCCGCCTCGAACCCCTGGCCGACGGCGCCCTGCGCCTGCAGTGGTGGCACACCGCGGCCCAGCACCACCTGGCCCACGCCCTGGCCCTGGGCCTGGTGGCCTTGCTGGCCGACCGCCTGGGCGGCAGCCTGCCGCGCACCGCGGGCTGGGCCTTCCAGGTGGGCATCCTGCTGTTCAGCGGCAGCCTCTACGCCATGACCCTCAGCGGCGTGCGGGCGCTGGGCGCGGTCACGCCGTTGGGCGGGGTGGCGCTGCTGGTGGGTTGGGCCTGCCTGGTGCTGGCGGCGCTGCGGTTGGGGTGACGCGGCGCCCCGGGGGCAGGCATTCGGCGCTGCGGGAGCCCGGTTGGATAGGGCCCCTGCGGCACCATGGTCAGTCCGTTCCGCCTAGCGCCACCAAGCCGCAGTCGCGCATTCCTTTCTCATGCCACAAGCGATGGCACGCCGCGCACAAGGTCACCAGGTTTCCGGCATTGTTGGTGCCGCCGCGCTCGCGCGGGATCAGATGGTGAACTTCCAGGAAGCGCGTGCGACCACAGCCCGGTGCGCGACAGCGATGGCGGTCGCGAGCGAGCACCTCGCGGCGGATACGGGGCGGAATTGTCGTCGAATTGCGCCCGCCTGTCCGATGCACGGCGGCATCGCAGCGGAAGCGGGCTGTGTCTGCAGCGGAAACGTCGCGCCGACCGGCCACCGACTCGATCGTCATCCGACCGCTGGAAGCATCCTCGTGCACGTGGATCTGGACGGGTGGAACCGACGCAAGGGGCCCCCGGGGGCCCTTGGCCTCCACCAGCGCGGCCAGCGCCTCCAGCAGCAGTTCGGCGCGGTTGGCGGGCGCTCCGCCCAGCTTGTGTAGCTTCTCGACGAGCGCTGCGCGCCGGGCTTCCTGCTCAGGTGTCATTTCGACCATGAAGCGCACCGGCAGTTCAGTTGGAGCGATGACTGTAGTGCATTCGGGCAGCAGTTCACCCTGGGCTGGGTTCACCTGCGCCGCTGCCTTGACGCGCTTGACCTCTGCCACGAGTTCGCGCCGCGACCGCTGGGCGATCTCGAGCCAGGTCGCTTCGGTATTCGGCGTGGCTACGCCCACAATCTCCCGGGCTTTCGTGTACCCCAGCGATCCGTCCGCCACCGCAGCTTTCACCCGGGGCAGGGTCTCCAACTGTTGGGCCAACCTCACGAAGTCCCGCGTCCGCGATTTCGAGAAGCCCAGCCTTTCGGCTGCGTATTGGTTGATCGAGCTGTGCCCGAACTCGCGGTACAACTGTCGCCTCATGATCTCACCGAACCAGAGCACGGCGCACTTGCGGGCCTCGTCCAATGCGGCGATGGACCGGCGCAAAGCCAGGTCGCAAGCGGCGGCTGGCTGGTCGGGGGCATAGGGGACGGCGGGCATGGTGGACCTCCGGACGGGCTTTTTGGGGAGAGCAATAAGTATACGAAAAAATAGCGAAAAATAGCAAGTTCTAAAACGAATTAAATTACGCATAGATAACGTGTTATGCTGTTCCAGATAACTGGCCCGCAGGCTGTCGGCTGGTCCCCTGGGCCCAACTCTTGACATCCCGCCCCCCAAGTGCTACTTTCCCACCCGTATCCGCCCGGGGCGACCACCCACGGACGGCTGGTGCCGCGAGTCCGCAAGGACATGGCGGCACTTTGGCTTGCGGATAAGGCGAATTTCCAGCCCGTCGGCGCCCGCAAACGGCGGCGGCGGAGGCATCGGCAGGGGCGCCGGGCGTTGGGCCCGGCCCGGTCAGGAGTGAACCTCGTGAAGACCTATTCGATGAAGCAGGCGGAGCTCGCCAAGGATTGGCTGGTTGTCGACGCTGCGGAGATCCCCCTCGGTCGCCTGGCGACCCAGGTGGCGACCTTCCTGCGCGGCAAGCACAAGCCGACCTTCACGGCGCACCTGGACATGGGTGACAACGTGATCGTCGTCAACGCCACCAGGGTGAAGCTCACGGGCAACAAGCTCGACACCAAGGTGTACCTGCACCACACCGGCTACATGGGCGGCCAGAAGGTCACCCCGCTGCGCAAGCTGATGGAGACCCGTCCCGAGGACGTGGTCATGCGCGCGGTCAAGGGCATGCTGCCCAAGACCACGCCTGGGCCGCAAGCAGCTGGGCAATCTGCGCGTCTACGCCGGGGCCGAGCATCCCCATGCGGCGCAGCAGCCGAAGACCGTCGCACTGTAAGCGTTGGAGCCCGGCTGCGGCCGGTCGGACCCGCCCCTTGGGGCCTTTCGGAGGTAGAGGAATTTGGAAGAGCGGTATTACGCCACCGGACGCCGCAAGACGGCCGTCGCCCGGGTCTGGATCACCCAGGGCACCGGCCAGGTGAAGGTCAACGAGCGCGCCGTCGAGGAGTACTTCGGCGAGGCCGTGCGCGATCAGGCCCTGATGCCCCTGCGCACCCTCGGCCTGACCGGCGAGTTCGACATCTGGGCGACCGTCAAGGGCGGCGGCATCTCCGGACAGGCGGGCGCGCTGCGCCACGGCCTGGCCCGGGCGCTGGTCGTCGCCAACGAGGACTATCGCAAGCCGTTGCGCAAGAACGGGCTTCCTTACTCGCGACTCCCGCATGGTGGAGCGCAAGAAGTACGGCCAGCCCGGCGCCCGCAAGCGGTTCCAGTTCTCCAAGCGCTAGAGCGCCTGGGGTCCAGGGCCGGTGCCGTGGTGGCCCGGCCCCAATACGCACCCGACCGGAGGAGGGGATGCGGTGGCACCCAGCCCGAATCTCCTGGTGTTTGTCCCCTCCGTTGATGGTCGGGGAGGATCAACCTTGAAGGGAAGACCATCATGGCGAAAGTCGGATTGAAGGACCTGCTCGAGGCAGGCGTCCACTTCGGGCACCAGACCCGCAAGTGGAACCCCAAGATGAAGCCCTACATCTTCATCGCCCGGGGCGGCATCTACATCATCGACCTGCAGCGCACCCTGCGCGCCCTGAACCGCGCCACCGACTTCCTGACCGAGCGTCGGCCGCCAAGGGCGGCACCGTGCTCTTCGTCGGCACCAAGAAGCAGGCCAAGGTCGCCATCAAGGAATACGCCGACAAGGTGAACATGCCCTACGTGACCGAGCGCTGGCTCGGCGGCATGCTGACCAACTACCAGACGATCTACAAGAGCGTGCAGAAGCTCGAGGAGATCGAGGCCATGCTGCGCCGACGGGCGCATCGAGAACTTCTCCAAGAAGGAGCAGCTCGAGTTCAGTCGCCGCTACGAGAAGCTGAGCACCAACCTCGGCGGCATCCGCAAGATGACGCGGCGTGCCCGACGCCGTGTTCGTGGTCGACACCGGCCGAGGAAGAGACCGCCGTGCGCGAAGCCAACAAGCTGGGCATCCCGGTCATCGGCATCGTCGACACCAACAGCGATCCCGAGCTGATCCAGCTTCCCGATCCCGGGCAACGACGACGCGATCCGTTCGATCACCCTGTTCACCCGGGTCGTGGCCGCTTCCATCGAGGGCGGCCGCAACGCGGCCCGCGAGGGCGCCGACCAGGTCGCCATGGCCGCCGAGACCAAGCCGGCCAAGGCCGCCGCCAGCGCCAGCCTCGAGGGCAAGGACAGCGTGGTCGCGCCGCCGACCGGGACCGGTCCGGCCGCCGAGTAGGACAGCCAGCACAGACCGGCGGCCGGCCTCCCGCAGGAGGCCGGCCGCCGAAGCGACACCGGGGCCGCCGCCAGGCCCCCAGCATATTCCCGGCCGAGGGCCGGGGGCCGGAGGAGACATGGAAATCACCGCCAAGATGGTCAAGGAACTGCGCGAAGCCACCAACGCCGGCATGATGGACTGCAAGAAGGCGCTGGCCGAGTGCGACGGCGACATGGACAAGGCCGCCGACTACCTGCGCAAGAAGGGCATCGCCTCGGCCGCCAAGAAGGAGGGCCGGGCCACCAGCCAGGGCCTCGTCGGCAGCTACATCCACATGGGCGGCAAGGTCGGCGTGCTGATCGAGGTGGCCTGCGAGACCGACTTCGTGGCCCGCACCGACGACTTCCAGGAAATGGTCCACAACGTGGCCATGCACATCGCCGCGGCCAGCCCGGTGGCGGTCACGCCGCGACGAGGTCGACGCCTCCCTGGTCGAGAAGGAGAAGCGAGATCTACACGGCCCAGATGCGCGAGCAGGGCAAGCCCGACAACATCATCGACAAGATTGTTGAAGGGAAGGTGGACAAGTACTACAGCTGACGTGGTCCTGCTCGAGCAGAAGTACGTCAAGGACCCGGACATGACGGTCGAGGACTACTTGAAGTCCGTCATCGGCAAGCTGGGCGAGAACATGCAGATCAAGCGCTTCGCGCGCTTCCAGATCGGCGCCTAGTTCCCTTCGCCTCGAAGCCCGGGCCCGCTGGCCCGGGCTTTATGCTACCTGCGGGGGACGGACGCCCCGGCCCTGCCACCCGGTCCCTGCCGGGACCGCAACGGAAGGCGAGACACCGGTGAAGTTCACGCGCATCCTGCTGAAGCTCAGCGGCGAGGCCCTGATGGAGGGCGGCGAGCAGTACAGCCACGCCAAGCTGACCGCCCTGGCCCAGGCCATCGTCCGCAGGCCATCCGAGCTGGGCGTCCAGGTCGGCATCGTGGTCGGGGCCGGCAACCTCTTCCGCGCCCGCTCGGCCAACCTGGAGATCGTCGACCGGGTGACCGCCGACAACGTGGGCATGCTGGCGACCATCATGAACGCCGCCATCGTGCGCGACTACCTGCGGGCCGAGGGCCTGAAGCCGCGCATCCTCAGCCCGCGCGAGCAGCGGCCCCTGACCGAGGCCTTCGCCCGCGACACGGCGCTGACCCTGATGCAGAACGGCGCCGTGGTCGTCTTCGCCGGCGGCACCGGCAACCCCTACTTCACCACCGACAGCGCCGCCGCCCTGCGCGCCCTGGAGATCAGCGCCGACGCGCTCTTCAAGGGCACCCAGGTGGACGGCGTCTACGACAAGGACCCGCACGCCCACCAGGACGCCAAGCGCTTCGACGCCCTGTCCTACGACGAGGTCATCGCCGATCGCCTGCGGGTCATGGACCTGACCGCCGTCACCCTCTGTGCCGAGCACGGGCTGCCGATGTTCGTGTTCGACATCTCCGACCCCGAGAACCTGGTCAGGGCGGTCGCGGGGGCGAGCAAACCGGGACCTGGATCACGAAGGAGTCGCTCGCGATGAGCGCCGAAGTCAAGGAACAAGCGGAACTCGCCATGGATGAGGCCGTCGAGACGGTGAAGCAGCGGTTGTCGCGCATCCGCACCGGCAAGGCCACGCCCGCCATCCTCGACGGCGTCAGGGTCGAGTACTACGGCGCGCCCGACGCCGCTGAAGCAGCTGGCGACGATCGCCGTGCCGGAGCCGCGTCTGCTGACGGTCAAGCCCTTCGACCGCGCCGCCATCAGCGCCATCGAGAGGGCCATCCAGGCCAGCAACCTGGGCCTGAACCCGTCGAGCGACGGCATGATGATCCGCATGCAGGTGCCGGAGCTGACCGAGGACCGCCGCCGCGACCTGACCAAGCAGGCCCGCGAGCTGGGCGAGGAGGGCAAGATCGGCCGTGCGCAAGGCCCGCCAGGAGGCCAACGACGATCCTGAAGGCCGAGCAGAAGGACGGCGACATCACCGAGGACGAGTTCCACAAGGACCGCGACGAGATCCAGAAGCTGACCGACCGCTACTGCGAGAAGGTCGACGCGGTCATCTCGGCCAAGAAGCCGAGATCATGGAGCTCTAGGAGGCGCGACCATGGCGAACGAGCACGACCCCGCGGCGCTCGCGGCCCTGTCCGAGGACGAACTCTTCGCGGCCGTCGCCGACCGCGGCGGCCTGCCCCGCCACGTCGCCATCATCATGGACGGCAACGGGCGCTGGGCCGGCAAGCGGCGCCTGCCCCGGGTCGCCGGCCACCGGGCCGGCCGCCACGCGGTGCGCCGCTGCGTCGAGGCCAGCGGCCGCCTCGGCGTCGAGGTCCTGACCCTCTACACCTTCAGCCAGGAGAACTTCAATCGCCCCGAGACGGAGGTCCGGGCCCTCTGGCATTTCCTGCAGGAGTCCCTGCTGGCCGAGCGCGAGGAGCTGGCACCGGCGCAGGCGTGCGGCTGGTGGCCAGCGGCGACCTGGACCGCCTGCCGGCCCGGGCCCGCGCGGCCCTGCAGCAGGCCGTCGACTCGCTGGCGGGCAACACCGGGCTGGTGCTGAACCTGGCCCTGGCCTACGGCGGCCGCCAGGAGATCGTGGCGGCCGCGGCCTGCCCTGGCCCGGCGCGTGGCCGCCGGCGAACTGGCACCCGACGACATCGACGAGGAGGCGTTTGCGCCGGGGTCTGTGGACGGCCGGGCTGCCGGATCCCGACCTGGTGATCCGCACCAGCGGCGAGGCGCGCCTCAGCAACTTCCTGCTCTGGCAGTCGGCCTATTCGGAGCTGCTGATCACGCCCGTGCTGTGGCCGGACTTCGGCGCGCGCGACCTGGCGCTGGCGGTGGCCGACTACCAGAGCCGCGAGCGCCGCTTCGGCGCGCTGCCCGACCAGGACGGTCCCGAACCCGGCGCCGACCGCGAGCCCGCCCTGGATCCCGCCCGCTGGAAGCGGCTGCTGAAGGTGCGGCCTTGAGCAGCGGCGGCCCGGACCAGCCGGCGCGCCCGGCGGCCCTGGGACGCTTCCTGGCCGCCGGCATCCTGCCCCGCCTGGCGGTCATCATCGTGGGCGTGCCCTGCCTGTACCTGATCACCCTGCGCGGCGGCGTGTTCTTCCTGGGCCTGGTCGACCTGATGATCCTGCTCGGCCTGCGCGAGTTCTACATCCTGATGCGGGCCAAGGGCTACCGGCCCTTCGGGGCCCTGGGCTACTTCTGCGCCCTGGCCATCAGCGCCTACGCCTGGCGGCAGGGCCTGGCGGTGCCGCTGATCCTGACGGCGAGCCTGCTGGCGATCATGATCCGCGAGCTCTTCCGCAAGGACATGTCCCACTCCCTGATCCACATCGCGGTCACGGTGTTCGGGGTCATGTATGTGGGCTGGCTGGGCAGCCACCTGGTGATGCTGCGCCAGCTGCCGGCGCTGCGCGGCGGCCCGGACGTGGTGGGGGCGCAGCTGGTGTTCTTCGCCGCCCTGGTGACCTGGGCCAACGACACCGGAGCCTATCTGGCCGGCGTCGCCTTCGGGCGGCATCCGCTGGCGCCGGCGATCAGTCCCAAGAAGACCCGCGAGGGGGCGGTCGGCGGCCTGCTGGCCGCCGCGCTGGTGGGCTGGCTGTGCGCCCGGGGCTTCGCCGACTTCATCACCCCCCTGGCGGGGACGCTGCTGGGGCTGACGGCCGGGCTGGTGGGCCAGCTGGGCGACCTGGTCGAGTCGCTGATCAAGCGGGACGCCGGGATCAAGGACACGGCCGAGCTGCATCCCCGGCCACGGGGGCGTCCTGGACCGCTTCGACTCGCTGCTGTTCACGGTGCCGGTGCTCTACTACTGGTTCCGCATCTTCGTGGTATGACCCCACGCGCGCCGGGAGGGCGCCCCATGACCGCTGCCGCCGACCGCCACGGCCCGCGCCGTTGCCTCTATCCTTGCGGGCGTCCGCTGCTGGACCTGCCGCGGCCGCTGCGGCTGGTGGTGCTGGGGGCGACCGGCTCCATCGGGCGGCAGACCCTGGACCTGGTGCGGCGCAATCCGCAGCGGCTGCAGGTGGCGGCGGTGGCCTGCCACGCCAGCGTCGACGACCTGGCCCGGGAGCTGGCGCTGCTGGCGTCCGCCTGCCCGGACCATCCGGCGCCCCTGGTGGCGATCGGCGACCCGGCGGCCCGCGAGCGCGCGGCCCGCGAGCTGGGTCTGGGCACGCGCCTGCTGGCGGCGGGCCGGGCCGGTCTGGTCGAGGCGGTCACCGCCCCGGCCGAGGCCGCCTGCCTGGTCAACGGCCTGGTGGGCGCGGTGGGGCTGGAGCCCACCCTGGCGGCGGCGGCGCGGGGCCTGCGCATCGCCCTGGCCAACAAGGAATCGCTGGTGGTCGGCGGCGAGCTGCTGGCCCGGGCCGTGGTCGCAGGCGGGGCCGAGGTGCTGCCGGTGGACTCGGAGCACGCGGCCATCGCCCAGTGCCTTTCCGGGCGCCGCGAGGACGAGATCGAGCGGCTGATCCTGACCGCCTCGGGCGGGCCGTTCCGCACCACGCCGGCCGCGGAGCTGGCCGACGTGTACCCTGGCGCAGGTGCTGGCTCATCCCACCTGGAACATGGGACCCAAGATCACGGTCGACTCGGCCACCCTGATGAACAAGGGCCTCGAGGTGATCGAGGCCCACCACCTGTTCGGCGTGCCCTACGACCGCATCGCCGTGGTGGTGCATCCGGGATCGATCGTCCATTCGCTGGTGGAGTTCGTCGACGGGGCCCTGCTGGCGCAGCTGGGCACCCCGGACATGCGCATCCCGTTGCAGTACGCCCTCGCCGGGGAGCGCCACTGGCCGCTGGCCACCGGCCGGCTGGACCTGCTGCAGGTGGGCTCGCTGCATTTCGAGGCGCCGGACCTGGAGCGCTTCCCGTGCCTGCGCCTGGCGCGCGAGGCGGGCGAGGCCGGCGGGTCGGCGCCGATCGTCCTGAACGCGGCCAACGAGATGGCGGTGCCGCCCTGCTGGACGGGGCCATCCGTTACGCGGAGATACCCGGAACATCATCGCCGCCACCCTGGCGGCCGCCGCGATCGGCCGATCGCGGACCTGGCGACGGCCCTGGCCGTGGACGCCGACGCCCGGGCCGCGGCACGGCGGCGCGTGCCGTCGCAGTGGACGCGCGGGCCGCCGGCACGGCGCACAGCAAGGACGACCGATTGACGCAGTCAGCTGCCCACGATCACCATCTTCGCCTTCCGGTCGTGACCCTGGGCCTGGTGGTCATCGTCCACGAACTGGGGCATTTCCTGTTCTGCAAGATGTTCGGCATCTACGTCAAGACCTTCTCCATCGGCATCGGACCCAAGCTGCTGCGCAAGCGCTGGGCGAGACCGAATACGTGCTCTCGGCGATCCCCTTCGGCGGCTACGTGAAGATGGCCGGCGAGGGCATGATGGAGGAGATCCAGGACACCGGCACCTGGGAGGAACGCAAGTATCCCCTGGGCACCCACGAGGGCAACCGCGAGGCCGCCGGCCTGGACGACCACATCCCGCGCGACCGCCATGTTCCAGCGAGCGGCCGGTCTGGCAGCGGCTGCTGGTGTTCATCGCCGGACCCCTGTTCAACCTGCTGCTGGCCTGGGTCCTCTACACCAGCCTGTTCGCCTTCGAGGGGCTGCAGCAGCGATCCCCTTCACCCGGGTGGGCGAGGTGCGCGACGGCACCCCGGCCGCGCTGGCGGGCTTCGCCGTGGGCGACCGCATCCTGGCGGTCGACGGCCGGGCGGTCGCCGATTGGGACGACGTGATGCTGGGCGTGGTGCCGGCGGCCAGCCGGGCCGGGCGCAGCACGCCCGCGGTCACGGTCGCGGTGGCGCGCGGCGACCAGCGCCTGGACCTGCAGCTGGCGCCGGAGTTCGACGCCGAGCGCGGGCTGTGGGTCGTCGGCCTCGAGACCTGGAACACCACCGTCGGGCTGGTGCAGAAGGGCGGACCGGCCGAACTGGTGGGCCTGCAGGGCGACGACGTGATCCTCAGCGTGGACGGGCAGCCGGTGACCTCGTTCGCCGCCATCGCCGCGATCATCAACGACAAGCCCGACGAGGCGGTCGAGGTGCGCTGGCGAGCGCGGGCAGCCAGGTGCTCAGCGGCATGGTCACGCCGGAGCTGAAGGAGGTCGAGCCCGGGCGCTTCCTGGGCCGGATCTTCATCGAGCCGCTGTACAGCTACGAGCGCCTGGGACTGGGCGAGGCCTCCAGCCTGGGCTGGCGCCAGACCGCGGCCACCATCAAGGGCATGGTCACGGTGCTGGGCCAGCTGGTGGGCGGGGAGCACGGCCTGGACGCGGTCGGCGGGCCCTTGCGCATCGGCCAGGCGGCCGGCGAGATGCTGCGCTGGAGCGTGTCGCACCTGATGTACTTCATCGCCTTCTTCTCGTGAACCTGTTCCTGTTGAACCTGATGCCGATGCCGGTGCTCGACGGCGGGCACGTGCTGTTCCTGCTGCTGGAGGTGGTGCGCGGCGGCAAGCCGGTGCCGGAACGGCTGCAGGCGATCGCCACCCAGATGGGGCTGATCATCCTGCTGCTGTTCATGACCTTCGTGGTGGTGCTGGACGTCTGGAAGGTGACCGGCCACTAGCGGCGGCGCTCAGCCTTCGGGCTCGCCGGCGGGCGGTTCCGGCGCCGCGGCCGGCGGCGGCAGCGGCGCGGCCAGGCGGTCCGGACGCGGGGCGTCGATCAGGGAATCCTGCTCCGCCAGCAGGATGCCCGCGAGCAGGCGGCCCACGGCGGCGGCGCGGCGCGGCTCGCCGGACAGGCCGGCGATGGTCCGTTCGAGGGAGCTGTCGCCCCAGGCGGCGGCCAGGGAATCGAAGAGGGCGAAGCCCTGTTCGCGATCGGACAGGCCGACGGCCTTGGCCCGTTCCAGGACGACCATGCGCTGCACGTAGAGGGCCTCGCCGGGTGTCAGGTCGGCCAACTGCAGGTCGTCGTCGTGGCCGCAACCGGCAACTGCGGCCAGCAGCAGGGCGCAAAGGATCAGACGGCAAGGGATCGGGCGGCAAAGGCGCAGGGGCATATCGGCCTCCGGGGTCGCGGGTCGTCCGGCCGCTGCGGCCGGGAGTTCGGAAATACCATCGCGCGGCGCGGGGTGCCAACTTTATTTTGGCGCGGCCGGTCGCGGGGAGACACGTGAGCAGTCGCCGGCCACCGAGACGCTGCAGCCTGCCGGGTGCCGATGCGGCGCGCCTGGTGCTGGCGCTCGTCGTCTGCGGCTGGGCGCTGGCGGCGGCGCGGCCGGCCGCGGCCGACGAGGAGCTGGACTTCGGCCTGGAGGAGCACCGCCTCTCCCAGGTGACGCTGCGCGGCAACGCCACCTACACCGAAAGCGAGCTCAAGCGCCTGCTGCGGCTGCAGGAGCCCAACTGGACCCGCCCGCTGAACGTGCCGACCTACAAGCCGCACCTGGTGGAGACCCAGCTCAGGATCCTGCGCGGCTTCTACCGCAACCGCGGGTTCCACCAGGTGACGGTGGACCTGGACAGCATCGTGACCGTGCCCGAGAAGGGCGACATCATCTACATCACGGTGGCCGAAGGGCCGCGCACGCTGATCGGTTCGGTGGCGTTCGCGGGCAACGGCCCGCTCGCGCCGGCAGAACTGCGCGCGGTGATGGCCCTGCTCGAGGGCTCGCCCGCGCCGGCGGACCTCAACGCCTTCGGCGGCGACATCTACGCCATTCGTGACCTCTACCGCGATGCCACCTACCTGCGCGTGGCAGTCGTGCCGGCGATGACCGTCGCGCCGGACACCAGCGCCGGGGGCTCGTTCCTGGCGGAGGTTCTCTACACCATCAGTCCGGGGCGCCCCTACAGCGTGCGTTCGATCCGGCTGGAGGGCAACCGGCAGACCCGCGATCACCTGCTGACCCGGGAGTTGCTGATCGCACCCGGCGATCCGGTGCACTGGCGCAAGGTGGAGGACACCCGGCGGCAGCTGCTGGCCACCTCCCTGTTCCGCGACGTGACCATCGTGCCGACCGCGGTCGACACCACCACCGGCGAGACCGACCTGGTGGTGCGGGTGATCGAACGCAAGCCGGCCTACTACGAGCTGGGCGTGGGCGTGGGCAGCCTGGAGCGGATCCGCGTGCTGGCGGCCTGGGGCCACCACAACCTGTGGGGCACCGGCCGCCGGGTGCAGGTGCGCGCGCGCGGCTCCTGGAACGTCGAGGACGTGGTGGGCAATCCCATCAGCTTCGACGAGGGCCAGCTCAACTACCGCGGCGACATCACCTACGTCAATCCCCGCGTCTTCGACAGCCGCTACAGCTTCGACGTGAACCTCTACGTCGAGCGCGAGACCCGCGGCGAGTCGGGCCTGAACCAGAACAGCCACGGCCTGGACGTCGGCACCACCTGGCGCATCAACCGCCGGATCACCAACTCGGTGTTCCTCGGCCTGAAGATCACCGAGCCCGAGGTGCACCCCTACGCGCCGGACAGCCTGAAGATCCGCTTCGACGAGCTGGGCGCGCAGATCTCCCAGGTCCGCTCCCTGAACGACGCCATCTACATCGACCACCGGGACGACCTGTTCCGGCCCACCCGGGGCAGCTACACCATCGGCACCCTGAAGCTGGCGGGCGGGCCGCTGGGCGGCGACTACAGCTTCGCCAAGTGGTCGGCCGCCTGGCACAAGTACCGCACCACGCCCCTGGGCGGCATCCTGGCCCTGCGCCTGATGGGCGGCGGCGCACGGCCCTACGGCTCGTCGCTGGACCTGGGCCCGGACGGCGTTCCCTACGACGACCGCTTCTTCGCCGGCGGCGCCTCGACCGTGCGCGGCTACCGGCACAACAGCCTGGGGCCGCAGGTCACCGATCCGGACGAGCTGGACTACCTGAACTACACTTCGGACGTGCTGCTGCCCGACAATCCGGCGCGCGGCGGCAACTACCTGCTGCTGACCAACCTGGAGTGGCGCTTCCCGCTGCCGGTGATGCGCCGCTGGGGCCTGTCCTCGGTGCTGTTCTTCGAGGGCGGCAACGTCTGGGCGGAGCTCAGCGACATCCGCATCCGCGGCTTCCGGCTGTGGTCGCCGCCGGGTGACCCGACCGATCCCGAATCGACCAAGGTCTGGGACTACCGCTGGAGCTGGGGCACCGGCGTGCGCCTGGACACGCCGTTCGGCCCGGTGCGCGTGGATGTGGGCTTCCCGCTCAAGCGCGCCCGCTACAAGGATCTCGATACCGACACCGTCGACCCGAGCGCCATCTGGCACTTTTCCCTGGGGTACCCGTTCTGATGCGCCTCCTGCGTCCATCCCAGATCCCCGTCCTGGTCGCCTGGCTGGTGATCGTGGGCGTGCTGGTCTGGCTGAGCACCCATCCGCGGGTGGTGGCTCCGTACGCGGCGAGGCTGGTCAGCCGGCACCTGCTGCGCATCGAGGAGGGCGGCATCCGGGTCCGCGACTTCCGGCTGCGGCCGTTCGAAGGGGTCGATCTCTACGGCGTCACGGTGACCCTGCCCTCGCGCAGTGGCGGCATGACCCTGGTCGGCGCCGACACGGTGCTGGTGGACTTCAAGCCCGGCGAGGTGCTGGGCTCGCCGCCGCGGGTGCGGCGGGTCACGGTCGTCGGACCCGAAGTCTACGTGCGCGCCGGACGACCGGATCCGCTGAAGCCCGCCGTCCCACCGGGGCCGCCGCGCCTGCCCCGCCTGGTCATCGATCATCTGGACGTGAGCGGGGCCTACCTGGAATTCTCCGATGCCGAAGGCCGGCTCAGCCAGCGCATCACCCGGCTGGACCTGCGCGGCGCCGTGGGTTCGACCTCGGCCGTGACCCTGCTGCTGCGGGGTACGGACGTCGAATGGGAGACCCACGCCTCGGTCCTGACCGGCCTGCGGGGCGAGGTGAGGGTGGACAACGAAGGCATCAGCGTCGACGAGCTGAGCGGCAGCCTCAACGGCCACGCCGTGCGGGTCGCCGGCAGCCGCAAATGGTCCGGTGACCTCGACCTGGACGCGTCCGCCAGCGGCGTCTCGGTCGCCGAGATCTCCGCGCTGATCGACCAGGACATCGGCTTCAACGCGACCGGCGACGTGGACGGGACCTTCCGCACCGTGGGCGAGGATCTGGTCTTCGAGGGCGTCTTCAGCGGCCTGCTGGAAGGCTTCCGCCTGAGCGGCCTGGGCGGTCAGGTGGTGATCGGCAAGCGGACCGTCGTGCTCCAGGGCATGAGCGGACGGGTCAACGACGCCGGTTTCCTCGGCGGCGGCACCATCGACATCAGCGACCCCGCCAACGTGACCTTCGTCCTCGAGGGCGACGTGACGGACGTCGACCTGGCCAAGGGGCTGGTCCCGGGCGAGGAGGACCTGCCGCCGACCTTCGGGCACGGCCGGATGCGCATCGAGCACGCGGACAGCCCCCAGTGGACCCGGGTCAGCGGCGAACTGCTGGACGGGCGCATCGACATCCTGCCCTTCGACGTCTGCCTGGTCGACGTGACCGCGACGCCCGACAGCGTCTTCTTCGACCGGATCGAGGTCTGGTACGAGGACCTGCACGGGCTGCTGACGGGCGCGGCCGACAGCAGCGGCCAGTTCGCCGGCAACCTGAGCGCCGCCAGCGAGGACCTGGCCAGCCTGCCCGCCCATTGGGGCTGGCCGCGGCTGGACGGCCGGCTCACCGGCCTGGGCACGGTCGAAGGTCCGATCGAGCACCTGCAGTTCGCCGGCTGGCTCGATCTGCACGACTTCCGGGTGGGCGAGGTCGGCGCCGAGCGCGCCGAGGCCGCCCTGGTGATCGACGACGCCCTGGGCGAGCAGGAGTTCAGCGCCGGCATCGAGGGCGACGGCTTCCGCCTGGGCGCCGTGCCGCTGGGCCGCTTCAGCCTGTGGGGCGGGGCCTCGCTGCGCGGCGCGGAGATCGACACCTTCACGACGCAGCTGGGCGACACCACCGTGTCCCTGCGCCTGCGCGCGGCCTTCAGCGACTCGGTGCAGACCTTCGCCGTCGAGTCGTTCGCGGTCGGGCTCGAAGGCACGGACTGGCAGCTGCAGGAACCGGCGGTGATCGCCGTGGGCGACGGCTTCCTCTCGTTCCCGGACCTGGAGATCGCCTCGGATCAGGGCTCGCTGGCCGCGGGCGGCCACTACGAACGGGACCGCGTGGTGGCCGGGAGCCTGCAGCTGGCCGGCTTCGACCTGGGTCTGCTCTCGCCCTTCACCCGCGGCGACGCTCCCCTGGCCGGGCGCCTCAGCGCCGACGTCGTGGTCGGCGGCGTGCCGGACAATCCGCTGATCAGCCTGGAGGTGGACCTGCACGACGCGCCGTTCGCCCTGGCCAGGATCGACACGCTGCACCTGGAGGCGGGCTTCAGCCAGGGCGCCTTCGACATCCGTACCCTCAGGCTGGCGACCAACTACGGGCACGTGCGGGCCAGCGGCCAGGTCGCCCACCCTGGTGCCGATGCCACGGACTTCTGGCCGGGGGCGGAGCTCGATCTCGAGTTGTCCTTCCGGCACTGTGACTGGGAATTCCTCGAGCAGTTCCGCATCCCGGCCCTGGACCGGCTGGCCGGCTTCTTCGACGGCGACCTGACCCTGGCCGGCACCACGGACGACCCCCTGATCCGCGGCCAGCTGGAGAGCGCGCCCTTCCACGTGCACTGGCTGCACCTGGACAAGCTGAGCGGCGAAATCTGGGCCGACCGGGACGCCCTGGTGCTGGGCCGGCTGCGGGGCAACAAGTTCGGGCTGGCGCTGTCCGGCCGTATCGAGCTGCCCATGGAGCTGGACCTGCTCTCGGAGCCGGTCACGCCCCTGGACGGCCCCTTCTACATGCAGCTGGAGATCCCGCCCGACAGCGACCTGGCGCCCCTGGCCGCGGCCACCAACGCCTTCGTGCAGGCCAGCGGCCGCGGCGAGGCCTCGGTGGTGGTCAGCGGACCACTGTCCCATCCCCTCTACCAGGGCCGCTTGAAGCTGCGCGACACGGGCTTCGTGATCCGCAACCTGGAGGAGATCTACGCCGACGCCTCCTGCGACGGCGAGTTCCGCGGCGACGAGCTGCTGGTAACCGACATCCACGGCCGCGAGGGCCTGCGCGGCGAGTTCCGGGGCGAGGGTCGGGTCGTGTTCAAGGGACTGGAGCTGCAGACCTTCGACATCCGGCTGGACGTGGACCGCTTCCTGGTGGCCTCGCTGCCGGACCTGCGCATGGTGGTCAACGGCCGCGACGCGCGCCTGACCGGCGTCAAGGTGGGGCCGGACAGCCTGCTGGTGCCGAAGTTCAGCGGCGACCTGGAGGTGGTCAAGGGCCGCTACACCGGCAACTTCGGCGAGTCCGCGGGCGGGGTCGATCCCCTGCAGGCCACCGTGGCGCCGGACTGGCTGGCCGACCTGCATCTTTCGGGCGAGCCGCGCACCGCCCGCATCGTCAACCGCGAGATGGAGCTGGACCTGGGCGGCGACCTGAACCTGGTGCGCGACGAGGCCGGCCTCTACCTGCGCGGCGCCCTGGACGTGAACGCCGGCCAGCTGATCGTCTTCAACAACAAGTTCAAGGTGGAACGGGGGCGCCTGGACTTCAGCCGTGACCTGGGCTTCGACCCGCGCATGGACATGGACGCCGGCACGAGTTATCGTCTGCGCAGCCAGTATTCCAGCAACAGCGTGATCGAGCACATCGGCGTGCACGTGGCCGGGACCCTGAACGAGCCGGTGATCACCTTCACCAGCGAGCGCGGCTACACGCCGCGAGGCCATCCAGCGCATGCTGCTGGGGCTGGAACCCTACGCCACGCCCGAGGGCGACTCGGCGGCCCTGCGCAGCACGGGCATCTCGGCCGGCCTGAACGTGATCGAGCGCGAGATCGCCCGCGAACTGGCAGTCTTCGACACCTTCGAGATCGACCAGATCCAGCGCGAACGCGAGACCGGCGGCACGGGCCTGGATCCGCTGATCGGCGTGGGCAAGTACATCGGCAGCGACCTGTACCTGAAGTACGCCCAGGGCATCCGCCAGGACGACCGGGACGTGGTGGTCGAGTACCAGATCAACCAGCACCTGCTGCTGCAGTCGGAGGTCCGCCGCCGGATCGACGAGAACCAGGGGCAGCCCACCTACAACCTGGACCTCAAGTACCGGTTCGAGTACTGAGGGGGACGGGGCGTCGCCGCCGGCGGCCGCCCCGGGCCGTGACGGAGCAAGCGTGACCGACATCCTGACCAATCTCAACGACGCCCAGCGCCGCGCGGTGACCGCGCCCGAGGGCCCCGTGCTGGTGGTCGCCGGCGCCGGCAGCGGCAAGACCCGGGTCCTGACCACCCGCATCGCCTGGCTGCTGGGCGAGCGCGGCGTGCACCCGGGCGGCATCCTGGCCTACACCTTCACCAACCGTGCCGCCCGCGAGATGCGCGAGCGCGTGGGCAAGAGCGTGGGCGAGGGGCGGGCCCCCTTCTGGATCGGGACCTTCCACGCCACCGGCCTGAAGATCCTGCGCAACGACGGCGAGGCGGTGGGGGTCAAGCCGGGCTTCTCCATCTTCGACACCGACGACAGCGTGCGCCTGCTCAAGCGCGTGATGGGCGAGCGCAACATCGACCCCAAGCAGTTCGCCCCCAACGCCACGCGGGCGGTGATCAGCCGCTGGAAGAACGACGACACCTCGCCGCAGCAGGCGGCCAAGCAGGCCCGCTCCTTCGTGGAGGAGAAGTACGCCGAGCTCTTCGAGCACTACGAGGCCGCCCTGCGCCGCTGCAACGCCCTGGACTTCGACGACCTGATCCTGCGCACGGTGCACCTGCTGGAAGAGGACGAGCAGGTGCGCGGCAAGTACGCCGAGCGCTTCCGGCACGTGCTGGTGGACGAGTTCCAGGACACCAACCCGCTGCAGCTGCTGCTGGTCAAGCTGCTCTCGAGCTGCCACGGCAGCGTCTTCGCCGTGGGCGACGACGACCAGTCCATCTACTCCTGGCGCGGCGCACGGGTCGAGAACATGCTGAACTTCGACGAGTACTTCCCCGGCGCCGAGACCTTCCGCCTGGAGCAGAACTACCGCTCCAGCGGCCACATCCTGGCCGCGGCCAACGGCGTCATCGCCCACAACAAGCGGCGCAAGGGCAAGAACCTGTGGACCGCCGACGGCGACGGCGACCTGCTGGTGGAGGAGGAGTTCGCCGACGACGAGGACGAGGCCGCCCGCCTGGTGGCCATCGTGCGCGCGGAAACCGCCGCAGGCTGCGACCGCGGCGACGTCACCGTGCTCTACCGCACCAACGCCCAGAGCCGCGTGCTGGAGGACGCTCTGCGCCGGGCCCACCTGCCCTACCAGGTGGTCGGCAGCCTGCAGTTCTACGAGCGCAAGGAGGTGCGCGACCTGCTGGCCTACCTCAAGCTGGTCGCCAATCCCGCCGACGCGGTGGCGGTGCAGCGGGTGATCAACGTGCCCAAGCGCAAGCTGGGCGACACCACCGTGGGCCGGCTGCTGGACCTGGCCGCGGCCGCGGGCCTGACTCCCGGCGAGGCGGCGGCGGACGCGGGCCTGCTCGAGCGGGAGATCGCGCCGGCGGCCTGCCGCCGGGTGCGCGAGTTCTTCGCCATGACCACCCGCTGGCGCATGCAGGCCACCGGCGGGCTGCCGGTGCACGAAGTGCTCAAGGCCATCCTCAAGGACACGGGTTACCTGGGCCACCTGGAGCAGGACGAGCCGGAGACCGCCGAGGGGCGCGCCGAGAACGTGGCCGAGCTGGTCAACGCCGCCGGTGCCTTCCACGAGCAGTCCGGCGGCGGCACGGTCGAGCAGTACCTGGAGCAGGTGGCGCTGGTCGCCGATCCCGACTCGATCCAGGACGGCGAGGGCACCGTGCGCCTGATGACCGTGCACACGGCCAAGGGCCTGGAGTTTCCCGTCGTGGTGATTGCCGGCTGCGAGGACGACATCCTGCCCCACATCAACAGCCGCGACGACGAGGCCGGCCTGGAGGAGGAGCGGCGACTGTTCTACGTGGCCCTGACCCGGGCCCGCCGCCGGGTCTACCTGCTGCACGCGGCCCGCCGCCGGCGCTTCGGCACCTGGCAGGACAGCCTGCCCTCGCGCTTCCTGGCCGAGGTGCCGGCAGAGCGCATCGAGCGGCGCCGCCTGGACCGGGCCTGGCAGCAGCCGGTCTCCCAGTCCCTGTTCGGCGACACGCCGACGCGGCCCCGCCGCGCCAGCTGGGGTGCGCCCGCGGACAGCGGCCCCCGCCGCGGCAGCCGTCCCGCGGTCAGCCCTGACCAGTGGGGCTCGTCCAACCGCAAGCCGACGCCGCCGGCGGCGGGCAAGGTCTCCTGGGACCAGGACGTGGCCCAGGACGCGCCCTACTACGAGGGGCAGCTGGTCAGCCACGGCATCTTCGGCGCCGGGTCGGTGGTGCGGGTCGAGGGCACGGGCAGCGACATGCTGGTGACGGTGGATTTCCATGACGCCGGGCGCAAGCATATCAACCCTCGGTTTGCGCCGCTCATTCCGGTGGAGTAGGGAGCGTTGCGCAGAGGGGTGGCGGGAAATGTCCTCGGCCGCTGCGCGGCCTGCGGATTTTTCCCGCCACCCCTCTGCGCAACGCTCCTGCGACGGAAAGAGCGGCGCAAACGAGGAGCGGGGGCGGAAACGGAAGGCCGGCGCTCGCGCGCAGCGAACGCCCACCACGCCTCGGATCATTCCCCGATTCGCTCAACCCACTGAAGTCCCAAGAAGCGTTCCTTTTCCAGCTGTAGTGGCAGGGGAGTGATGGCGGGGAGCGAGGGGAAACATCCCGCAGGCCCCGCAGGGGCCGAGGACGTTTCCCCTCGCTCCCCGCCATCACTCCCCCGCCGCCAAGACAGTTGGAAAATGAATCTAGTGAAGGATCAGGGCTTTGCGGACGGAGCGGCCTGCGGCATTGCGAAACTCGAGCCAGACGGTGCCGCTGGGCAGGCGGGAGCCGTCGGGCAGAATGGGCAGCCAATCCCAGGCGAACGGTGTGCCGCCGACCAGGCTGCCCAGGGACTGTGCGTCCAGCAGTCGGCCGCGCGCGTCGCAAACGCGCATCTGCACCGGGCCGTCGGCGTCAGCGGTGAGGGTGAAACGCGTGCCGGCCGGCGGCACGGGATTGGGCCAGGGGCCGGTGACGGTCAAAGGCGGCGGTGCGTGGCCCAGCTGCCGCATCAGCACCAGGCTGTCCGGGTCCACCGACACGGCCATGACCGCGCCGGGCACGATCCAGTCGAAGGTCTGGCGGCCGCGTTCCAGCAGCGCCACCTGCCGCGACACGCCGGCCGTGCTGCGGATCTCCACCGGCACGGCCACCGGAAAGACCGGCTGCTGCCTCTGCTCGAGCGTCAGGCTCACCCGGGCCGAACCGCCGCCCGCCGGGGCGACGGTCCAGTCGGCGGCCAGCTCGGTGACCGCGGTGGTGCCCAGCCAGGCGGCGAAGAAGGCCGACAGGTCGCGGCCGGCAGCCCGGGTGGCCGCGGCCTCCGCGTCGGCGCTGGTCACGGTGCCCAGGGCCAGCTGCGGCGAGGTGGCATAGTCGAACAGGAACGCGAAGAAGGCCTCGTCCCCGATCCACAGGCGCAGCGCGTGCAGCAGCCAGGCGCCCTTGTCGTAGACCAGCAGGTTGGGCAGGATCGGGTCCGGGTCGCCCAGCAGGCCGTCCTCGCTGAACAGGTCCGGGTGGGAGCGCGCCCCGATCTGCAGCATGAACTCGCGGTAGGCGGCCCGGCCCTGGCTGTGCTCCACCCACAGGGCCTCGCAGTAGCGGGCGAAGCCCTCGTTGAGCCAGATGTCCGCCCACACCGCCGGGGTCAGGCTGTCGCCGAACCACTGGTGGGCCAGCTCGTGGATGACGAAGTTCTCCCAGTACCGGGTGCCCGTCAGCAGGAACTGGCTGTAGCTGGTGGCGGTCTGGTGCTCCATCGCACCCAGCCACTTGATCTCGGCCTGGGCGTACTTCTCGCCCGCGAATGGCCAGGGGCCGGCCAGCCCGGTCATCAGCTCGACCATGGCGCAGGTGTTGGCGAAATCGTAGGCGGCCTTGAGGCTGTCCTGGGGGAAGACCCTGAACTCCAGGGGCACCGGGCTGCCGACCGGGGGCAGGCAGTCCTCGTCCCAACCCACGTAGTCCGCTGCCGCCACCGACACCAGGTAGGGCGCGATGGGGAAGGCTTCGCGCCAGGACCAGCGCCGCCAGCCCGGCTCGGCGTCGCTGACCGCCAGGAGCGTCCCGTTGCCCATCATGGACAGCGCTGCCGGCAGGGTGACCGCGACGCTGACCTGGGCCTTGTCCGACGGCAGGTCCTTGCATGGCCACCAGGCATGGGCCGACCAGGGCTGGCTGACGTTGAACACCACCGGCACGTCGTCGCTGCGGTCGGCGGGGGTGCCGGCGTCGTGGCTGCGGAACATCAGGCCGGCGTGGAAGGCGCCGTGGGCGGGCGGTTCGCCGTGCCAGGTGATGATCACGGTGTCGGCCACGCCTGCCGTCGGCGGCGGCGCCAGCACGATGGCCAGGCTCTCGCCCGCGTGAATGAAAGAGGCGTTGCCGCTCCGGCGGGTGACGCGGTCCACGCGCAGCTGACCCACCAGGTCCAGGCGCAGGCTGTCCAGGCCGTCGGCCAGGGCGGCGAAACCGATCACGGCCTCGCCGAGCATGGCCCGGGCCGCGGGATCCAGGCGCAGCTCCAGGTCGTAGGAGAGGATGTCGCAGCCCCGGTCGTCGTCCGGAGGCGGGGGTTCGTCAGCCCGCAGGAGGGTGGTCGTCAGGTCGGGCGGCGGCGTATGCACCGGCGCGGGCACCGGCGCGGCCGAGGCTGCCCCGGCGGCCAGGACCATGGCCAGGATCAGTCTAGCCACGCGGATGGCCGCAGCTCCAGCAGGCATCGTAGCCGGGCTCGCCCGCGGTGCCGCAGGCGCTGCAGGTCCAGGTCTCGGTGACCGCCGGTGCCGGCCGCAGCAGCTCACGGGCCTCGTCCAGGCGCGCGGCCTCCACCAGCAGGCGCACGCCCCGCTCCAGGTCAAATTGCGGCGCCGCGCCGCCGCAGTTGTCGGTGGCCAGGCTGGCGGCGATGCCGACTCCTTCGAGGCGGGCCAGGTCAACCCGCGCGTCCAATTCACTGGTGTAGACACGGACCACTTCGAGGCCTTCCCACATGGTGCGATCCTTTCCGGGGCGCGGCGACCCGCACCCACGCGCTCAGGGTACGCCAGGGGGCTGCGGATCCGCAAGGCCCACCCTTGCGCCGCGGCCCCTTCGGCGCGACCATGGGACGGTTGAGCCGCTTCGATCCGGCCCGGCCGGATCCGCCCCCAGCCGGAGGTTTCCTTTTGAGCCGTCGCGATCCCCATTCCTACGCCGACCTGGACCAGGGCCGCGTGACCAACCTGGACCTGGACCTGGACCTGGACTTCGCCACCAGTCGCATCACCGGCCGCGCCCGCCTCGATGTGGCCGGCGCCGCGGGCGGCAGCCTGGACCTGGACTCCCGCGACCTGGAGATCCGCGCCGTCAGCGGCCCCGACGGCAAGCCCCTGCCCTTCGCCCTGGCCGCGCGCGACTCGATCCTCGGCGCCAAGCTGACGGTGACACTGCCGGCGGGCACCCCGTCGCTGGCCATCGACTTCGTCACCAGCCCCGAGGCCTCGGCCCTGCAGTGGCTGGAGCCGGCCATGACCGCCGGCGGCAAGCACCCCTACCTGTTCAGCCAGTGCCAGGCCATCCACGCCCGCAGCGTCATCCCCTGCCAGGACTCGCCGCTGGCCCGCTTCACCTTCGACGCACGGGTGACGGTGCCCGAGACGCTGACCGTGGTCATGGCCGCCGCGCCGGGAGAGGCCGCCAAGGGCCCGCGCCGGGGCACGCGCACCTTCGCCTTCACGATGCCCCAGGCCATCCCGCCCTACCTGTTCGCCCTGGCCGTCGGGCAACCTCGTGGCGCAAGGACCTGGGTCCGCGCTCGCGGGTCTACACCGAGCCCGAGATGCTCGCAGCCGTCGGCCTGGGAGTTCGCGGAGCGTCGACCCGATGCTGTTGGCGGCCGAGGAGATCTTCGGCCCCTACCTGTGGGACCGCTTCGACTTCGTGGTGATGCCGCCCAGCTTCCCCTACGGCGGCATGGAGAACCCGCGCCTGACCTTCCTGACGCCCACCCTGCTGGCTGGTGACCGCTCGCTGGTCAACGTGCTCGCCCACGAGCTGGCCCACAGCTGGACCGGCAACCTGGTGACCAACGCCACCATCGACGACTTCTGGCTCAACGAGGGCTTCACCGTGTGGGCCGAGCGGCGCATCCTCGAGAAACTGGAGGGCACCGAGGCCCATTCCCTGTCGGCTGCCATCGGGCGCAAGGGCCTGCAGGACGCGCTGGACCAGTTCGGGCCGGACTCGCCCTTCACCCGCCTGAAGACCGACAGCTGGGGCTCGGACCCGGACGAGTTCTACTCCATGGTGCCCTACGAGAAGGGCTTCCTGCTGGTGGTGCTGATGGAACAGACCGTCGGCCGCGCCAGGTTCGACGCCTTCGTCAAGAAGTACATCGAGCAGTTCAGCTTCACGTCGATCACCACCGACCAGTTCGAGGACTTCCTCGACGCGGAGCTGCCCGGTGTGGCGGAGCAGGTGGGGGCCGAGGGCTGGATCCACGGCGAGGGGCTGCCGCAGAACGCGCCGTCGTTCACGTCGAAGCGGCTGGAAGAACTGCAGGGCCTGGCCAAGGGCTGGAGCGCGGGCAAGCGCCCGGACGCCAAGGCGGCCAAGGCCTGGAGCGCCACCGACTGGCAGATCTACCTGCAGAACCTGCCCCGGGACATCGGCCAGGACGACTGCGCCTGGCTGGACAAGAACTTCGCGCTCAACAGTGCCGGCAACAGCGAGATCCTCTGCGGCTGGCTGGGCCTGGCCGTGGGCAACGGCTTCGAGCCGGCCTACGCCAAGGCCGCCGAGTTCGTGGGCAGGGTGGGGCGCATGAAGTACCTCAAGCCGCTCTACACCGCGCTGCACGGCAACCAGGCCACGCGCAAGCTGGCCGCGGCGACCTTCAAGGACCATGCGGCGGGGTACCATCCCATCGCGCGCGGAGGGATCGAGCGGATCCTGGCCGCCTAGCGGCGGCTGGCCGCCAGGATCGCGCCGAGGGTCGTGCCGGTGACCGGGCCAACCGTCCAGCGAGCCGGTGGGCCGCCGTCCGGTGCGAACAGCAGGATCGTGCAGGAATCCGCGGCGCAGCCGTAGGCCCGCGCGAACTCCGCATCCCAGTCCATCAGCACCGGCCCCCGTCCCGGCGTGGCGAACTTGCCCTTGATCTTCCCCTTGACGAAGAACGGCGCGCCTTTGCCGTGGGCCACCTCCACCAGATTCAGGCGGTAGCCCGTCAGGGGCGCGGCCAGCGAATCCGCCAGCAGCGGCGCCCAGGCGTCCATGAAGTCGGCGCCCCGGCGGTCACTCCACAGCACCAGCAGCGGCGCCTGGCGGTAGCGGGCGTCGGTGTGCAGGCGGTCGTGCTGGTCCTTCAGGCGGAAGGTGATCAACCCGGTCGAGTCGGCCGCCGCGGCCAAGGCGACGGCGAGCAGGATCGTCAGGCCCAGGATCGTCAAGCTCAAGGTGCGGAACACGGCGCGGCAGTCCTTCCCCGTTGTCGCCGGCTGCGGGCGGCAGGCCCCCCGGGATCCCAGCGGGCAGTTGGCCGGCGGGCCCGCTTCTGGCATGTCCGGGCGCCGATCGGGCACCGATCCCCGGTGCCCGCAGCCAGCCCTCCCGGTCAGGATACACCCCTCATGAGCGGATTGAAATGGCTGCCCTGGGCCGTCGCCAACACCATCGCCTTGATGTTCTTCACCCTTGCCCTGATCCCCGGCGCCCTCGGTGCCGTGGTCATCAACGAGATCCTCGCCGACCCGGCCCGCGACTGGGACGGGGACGGCGCCCTCGACAGCCGCGACGACGAATGGGTCGAGGTGCTGAACACCGGGCCCGCCAGCGTCGACCTGACCGCCTACTGGCTGCGCGACGACGCGGCGGGCGGGCCGCGCCTGAATCTCTTCGGCGTGATCGAGGCCGGCGAGGTCGCCGTCTTCTACGGCAGCCAGGCCGTGGCCTGGCAGCAGGAGACCGGGGCCACGGTGGCCGGACTCTCCCTGAACAACGGCGGCGACCGCATCGTGCTGCTGCGCACGGTGCCGGGCACCGACCCCCTGGTGACCGAGGATGTGGACGACGTGGACTACACCAGCCACCAGGTGGTCGACGACCGCTCCTGCGGCCTGAGCGAGCAGCGCGACCAGTGGCTGCTCTTCGACGCCCTGAACCCCTACGGTGGCGCCCTCGTGCCGGTCGGCAGCGGCTGCGCGCCCACGCCGGGGCTGGTCAACCTGTGCAACTCGAGCGTCGACGCGACCGACACCAGCTTCAGCGGGTTGAAGGCCGACTACCGCTAGGGCGGGTCGCCGGTACCTGCGGACGGCGGCCCCGCGGGCGGGCCGGGGAGGGACCCCCGGCCCGCCCCGCCCGCGCGACCTGATTGCTCCGGTATCTCGCTTGCCCCCTTGCGGTTTCCCGCATTTTCCTTGTAAATGGATGCGAATCCTTGCTACAGTCACGCGCCGGTCCCGCGGGTCCGGAATGTCACCGTGTCTGCGCCCTGCGCACCTGCGCCATCAGCCTGCCCGGAGCCGCCATGCAACTGAACGAGAACCAGACCATGATCCGCCAGATGGCCCGCGACTTCGCCAAGGCCAAGGTCGCGCCCATCGCCGCGGAGATCGACCGCACGGGCGAGTTTCCCGCGGCCACGGTCAAGGAGATGGGCGAACTGGGCTTCCTGGGCCTGACTATGCCCGAGGCCTACGGCGGCGTGGGTGCCGACATGACCAGCTACGCCCTGGTGGTCGAGGAGATCAGCCGGGTCTGCGGCAGCCACGGGCTGACCGTCGCCGCCCACAACAGCCTGGGCTGCTGGCCCATCGCCGCGCTGGGCACCGAACAGCAGAAGCAGCAGTTCCTGCCGCCGGCCGCGGCGGGCAAATCGCTGCTGAGCTTCGGCCTGACCGAGGCGGGCGCCGGCAGCGACGCCGGCGGCACCCGCACCACGGCGGTGCAGGGACGGCGACCACTGGGTGCTCAACGGCACCAAGATGTGGATCACCAACAGCCACTATGCCGGCGCCCTGATCATCACCGCCAAGACCGATCCGGCAGCCGAGGGCAGCCGCGGCATCAGCGCCTTCATCGTGCCCGACCGGCACGCCCGGCTTCACGGTCGAGAAGAAGGAGGACAAGCTGGGCATGCGGGCCTCGGACACCGCGCCGCTGACCCTGGTGGACGTGCGCGTGCCGGCGACATACCTGCTGGGCAAGGAGGGCGAGGGCTTCAAGTATTTCATGATGACCCTCGACGGCGGCCGCATCTCCATCGCCGCGGTGGCGCTGGGCCTGGCCGAGGGCGCCTACCACACGGCGCGCAGGACTACGCCAAGGAGCGCCAGCCAGTTCGGCAAGCCCATCGCCGAGTTCCAGGCCGTCGAGTTCATGCTCGCGGACATGGCCACCCAGATCCAGGCCTCGCGCCAGCTGACCTACGAGGCCTGCCGCCTCAAGGACGTCGGCCAGCCCTACGCCCAGATGGCGGCCATGGCCAAGCTCCACGCCAGCGAGACGGCCATGTTCGTCACCGACCGCGCCATCCAGATCCTGGGCGGCTACGGCTACACCCGCGAGTACCCGGTCGAGCGCATGTACCGCGACGCCAAGCTGTGCACCATCGGCGAGGGCACCAGCGAGATCCAGCGCATGGTCATCGGCCGCCACGAACTGAGACGAATAGACCCGTCGGCACGAGCGAAAAGGAGCCCGTCATGAGCAAACGATCCGTCATCTGCGAGGCCGTGCGCACGCCCATCGGCCGCTTCCAGGGCGGCCTGGCCGCGGTGCGCGCGCCCCAGCTGGGCGCCATCTGCGTCAAGGCCATCCTCGAGCGCACCGGGCTGGACCCGGCCAAGGTCGACGAGGTGATCATGGGCAACGTCTGCCAGGCCGGCCTGCAGCAGAACCCCGCCCGCCAGGCCTCCATCTACGGCGGCGTGCCCGCCACGGTCAGCGCCATGACCGTCAACAAGGTCTGCGGCTCGGGCCTGAAGGCCGTGGCCCTGGCCGACCAGGCCATCCGCGCCGGCGACAGGCACTGCGTCATCGCCGGCGGCATGGAGAACATGAGCCAGATCCCGTACGCCCTGCTGACGGCCCGCGACGGCCTGCGCCTGGGCGACGCCAAGGTCACCGACCTGCTGGTGCACGACGGCCTCTGGGACATCTACAACGACTTCCACATGGGCATGACCGCCGAGTGGGTGGTCGACACCTACGACGTCTCGCCGCGCCGACCAGGACGCCTACGCCGTGCGCAGCCACCACCGCGCGGCCGCCGCCTGGGACCGCGGGCAAGTTCACGCGCGAGGTGGTGCCGGTGCCGGTGCCCCAGCGCAAGGGCGACCCGGTCATGGTGGACCGCGACGAGGGCCCGCGCGCCGACACCAGCCTGCGAGGCCCTGGCCAAGCTGAAGCCCGGCCTTCAAGCGCGACGGCGGCACCGTGACCGCCGGCAACGCCTCCACGCATCAACGACGGCGCCGCCGCCCTGCTGGTCTGCAGCGAGGAGTTCGCCAAGGCCAACAAGCTGAAGATCCGCGCCGTCATCGACGGCGCCGCCACCGGCGCGGTCGAACCCCAGCGAGGTGATGATGGCGCCGGTCACCAGCGTCCGGAATCTGCTGGACGCAAGCCGGGCACCAAGGCCGGCGACTACGGTCTGTTCGAGCTGAACGAGGCCTTCGCCGCCCAGAGCCTGGGCGTGGTGCGGGCCAGCTCGCACTGGACGACGGCCAAGGTCAACGTGCACGGCGGCGGCGTGTCGCTGGGCCATCCCATCGGCTGCTCGGGCGCGCGCATCCTGGTGACCCTGCTGCACGCCATGGAGGACCGCAAGGTCAAGACCGGCATCGCCAGCCTCTGCCTCGGCGGCGGCGACGCGGTGAGCATGGCCGTCAGCCTGCCCGCCTAGGGCCATCCGGCCCACCGGGCCAAGCGAAAGGACCGACATGAAGGTCGCAGTGATCGGCGGCGGCACCATGGGCAACGGCATCGCCCACGTGTTCGCCCAGCACGGGCAACGACGTCACCCTGATCGACGTCAAGCAGGACTACCTGGACAAGGCCATGGCCACCATCGGCAGGAACCTCGACCGGCAGGTCAAGAAGGAGACCATCAGCGATGCCGACGCCAAGGCCACCCTGGCCCGCCTGAAGCCGTCGACGGACCTGGCCGCCGCCGCCGGCAGCGCCCTGGTGGTCGAGGCGGTGTTCGAGAACTTCGCGGTCAAGAAGGAGATCTTCACCACGCTGGACGCGGCCTGCGGTCCCGAGACGATCCTCGCCAGCAACACCTGCAGCATCAGCCTGACCAAGATCGCCGGCACCACCAGGCGGGCCGACCGGGTGATCGGCATGCACTTCATGAACCCGGTGCCGGTGATGAAGCTGGTGGAGGTCATCTGCGGCCAGGCCACCAGCCCGGAGACCCTGGCCGTCACCACGCAGGTCGCCAAGGACCTGGGCAAGATGCCGGTCACGGTGCAGGACTACCCCGGCTTCGTCAGCCAACCGCGTGCTGATGCCCATGATCAACGAGGCCGTGTACTGCCTGATGGAAGGCGTCGCCGACACGCGAAGCCATCGACACGGTGATGAAGCTGGGCATGGCCCATCCCATGGGGCCGCTGACCCTGGCCGACTTCATCGGCCTGGACATCTGCCTGGACATCATGAACGTGCTGTACGAGGGCTTCGGCGACAGCAAGTACCGCCCCTGCCCGCTGCTGCGGCGCATGGTGGACGCGGGCTACCTCGGCCGCAAGAGCGGCAAGGGGTTCTACGACTACAACCAGTAGGGACGGGAGCGACGACGTGAACTTCGAATTCAGCGAACAGCAGCGCATGATCCGCGACATGGCCCGCGACTTCGCCCAGAAGTCCATCGCCCCGGTCGCGGCCGAGCTCGACCACAGCGAGCGCTTTCCCGCCGACATCGTCCGTCAGATGGGCGAACTGGGCTTCATGGGCATGAACGTGGCCGAGGCCTACGGCGGCGCCGGCCTGGACACGGTGTGCTACGTCCTGGCCATGGAGGAGATCAGCAAGGCCTGCGCCTCCTGCGGCGTGATCATGTCGGTCAACAACTCGCTGGTCTGCTGGCCCCTGGAGACCTACGGCAGCGAGGCCCAGAAGCAGCGCTTCCTCAAGCCCCTGGCCCAGGGCCAGCTGCTGGGCGCCTACTGCCTGAGCGAGCCGGGCGCCGGCACCGACGCCGCGGCCCAGTCCGACCACCGCGAAGAAGGACGGCGACGGCTGGGTCCTCAACGGCATGAAGAACTTCATCACCAACGGCGCCAACGCCGACGTGCTGATCGTCTTCGCCCAGACCGACCCCAAGCTCAAGCACAAGGGCATCGCCGCCTTCATCGTCGAGACCGGGAGCCCCGGCTTCTCGGTGATCCGCAAGGAGGAGAAGATGGGCATCCGCGCCTCGGACACCGCCCAGCTGGCCTTCGACAACGTGAAGGTGCCCGGCGACCAGCTGCTGGGCGCAGGTGGGGGCGGGCTTCAGGATCGCCATGAGCACCCTCGACGGCGGGCGCATCGGCATCGCCAGCCAGGCCCTGGGCATCTCGGCCGCGGCCTACGAGGCGGCCCTGGCCTACAGCAAGCAGCGCGAGCAGTTCGGCCAGCCCATCAGCGCCTTCCAGGCCATCCAGTGGAAGATCGCCGACATGGCCACCCGCCTGGACGCCTCGCGTCTGCTGACCTGGCGCGCCGCCTTCGCCAAGGACCAGGGCGGCCGCTACAGCGAGGAGTCGGCCATGGCCAAGCTCTTCGCCAGCGAGACCAGCCACTTCATCACCAACGAGGCGGTGCAGATCTTCGGCGGCAACGGCTACTCCAAGGAGTACCCGGTCGAACGCCACTTCCGCGACGCCAAGATCACCGAGATCTACGAGGGCACCAGCGAGGCCCAGCGCATGGTGATCGCGGCGATGGAGCTGAAGAAGTAGGCCGGTGCGGGGGACGACGAGGCATCAAGGCGAACACGTTCGGTAAGACCTTGTTCACGCTGATCCACATTCCGGCCCCGCCCGCCCGGGCGGGGCCGTCGTGTTGGTCCACGGGGCCGGCGGTTGCGGCCGGGAGAGCCGTCCGGCCGGATCTGATTTACGAAACCGACATATCAGATGACATTTATCAAGTTAATAAGTCGCAATATGGCAAGATCTTAGCGGGAAATCGGCGGCAGTAAGCATGATACAGCAAAAACGCGGTTGGTCTCGCAGCTCGGATCGCATATGATGGGCAGGGACGGTCCACAACTATGGCGTGGATCGACCTGCCGGGACACCCCGGTCGCCACTGTCGCCACTCATCAGGGGAGAATGCCCATGAAGACCTTGCTCACGATCCTGCTCATGCTGGCACTGGCCGGCGTCGCCCAGGCCCAGACCGGCGTCTACTTCTCGGAGTACGTCGAGGGCACCAGCAACAACAAGGCGATGGAGATCTACAACGGCACCGACGCGGTCCTGGACATGAGCCGGGTCACGGTCGAGCGCTACAACAACGGCAGCGTCACCATCAGCGGCGGCCCGTACGCCTACACCGCCATGCTGGCCCCGGGCGACGTGTACGTCATCGGCAACCCGAGCACCGGCGTCGACCCGCTGATCCTCGCGGCCTCGGACGAGCTCTCGGACCTGACCTTCTACAACGGCGACGACGTCATGATCCTGCTGCTGGACGGCGTCATCGTCGACTCCATCGGCCAGCTGGGCTTCGACCCGGGCACCAACTGGACCGCCGGCGGCTGCGCCACCTCCGAGATGACCCTGGTCCGCAAGGCCGGCAGCTGCCTGGGCGACGCCGATGTCAGCGATGCCTACGATCCCTCGGTCGACTGGGACTGCTACGCCCAGAACGTCTTCAGCTTCCTGGGCTTCCACAACACCGGCTGCGTGATCCCCAACGACGACACCACCTGGGGTGCGGTCAAGAGCCTGTACCGCTAGTCGGCCCGCGACGACCTGCGCCACGGCCCCGCCCACCCGGGCGGGGCCGTCTTATTGCGACCCCGGACCGATAGATCCCGGACTTGGGCCCCGGCCCGATCTGTCGTAGACTGTCCGGCGGCCCGCGGCGACACCGCCCGGCGCCCAGGCAGGACCCAACCCGGAGCGACCCATGAACTTCGATCTCAACGAGACCCAGACCATGTTCCGCGACATGGTGCGCGACTTCGCCCGCAAGGAGATCATGCCCCTGGCCCACCGCATGGACCAGGAGGCGATGATCCCGGACGACCTGTTGGCCAAGATGCGCGACAACGGCTTCTTCGGCCTGACCTTTCCCCAGGAATACGGCGGCCTCGGCGTCGACACGATCACCTACGCGGTGGTCATCGAGGAGCTGTCGCGGGCCAGCGCCGGCCTGAGCGTGATGCTGACCGTCCACAACAGCGTCGGCTCCTACCCGGTGGCCATGTACGGCAGCGAGGCCGCCCGCCAGGCCTATCTGCCGCGCATGGCGGCCGGCGAGCTGGCCGCCTTCTGCATCACCGAGCCCAACGCCGGCAGCGACGCCGCCGCCCTGGCCACCACGGCCCGTCGCACCGGCGACGACTACGTGCTCAACGGCGGCAAGATCTTCGTCACCAACGGCGAGCGGGCCTCCTTCTACGTGGTGCTGGCGCGTACCCCCGGCACCACCGGCCACAAGGACATCCACGCCTTCATCGTCGAGAAGGGAGCGCCGGGCCTGACCGTGGCCAAGAAGGAGGACAAGATGGGCCTGCGCTGCAGCGACACCGTGGCCATCAACCTCGAGGACGTGCAGGTGCCCGCGGCCAACCTGCTGGGCAAGGAGGGCGATGGCTTCCGCGTCGCCATGTCGGCACTTGACGGCGGCCGCATCGGCATCGCCTTCCAGGCCCTGGGCATCGGCCGCGGCTGCCTGGAGGATTCGGTGCGCTACGCCAAGACCCGCGAGCAGTTCGGCAAGCCCATCGCCAGCCTCTCGGTGATCCAGGGCATGATCGCCGACATGGGCGCCGAGCTGGAGTCCGCCCGCACCCTGGGCTACAAGGCGGCCTGGCTCAAGGACCAGGGCCGGCCCCACACCAAGGAGGCGGCCATGGCCAAGATCCTGGCCACCGAGGCTGCCGGGCGCGCGGCCGACCACGCCGTGCAGATCCACGGCGGCTACGGCTACTGCAAGGAATACGACGTGGAGCGCTACTACCGCGACGTGCGGGTCACGCGCATCTACGAGGGCACCAGCGAGATCCAGCGCCTGGTGATCGCCCGCAAGATCCTCGAGGAGTACTGAGCCGCGCCAGAGCGCGTCCGCCGGCGCTCAACGCAGCGCCAGGATCTGCCGCAGCCACAGCCCCAGCAGCGTCAGGGCCGCCAGGAGCCTGGCGGCCCGCGCCTCGCCGGGCCCGAGCCGCGGCCGCACCCGCGCCGCCGGCCAGACTGCCGCAGCCAGCGCCCACACGCCCCACAGCAGCACGGCACCGGCTCCCAGCAGCGTCAGGGGATTGGCCGCCAGCGAGGCCGCCGGCTGGCCGTCCGCCAGCAGCAGCGCCGCCTCGGTGCCGCCGCAGGTGGGGCAGGGCAGGCCGGTCAGGTCGCGCAGGGGGCAATGGGCAGCCGCACTGACCAGGGCCGGCCAGCGGCCGGCCGCCAGCAGGCCCGCCCCCGCCAGCACCGCCACCGGCAGCGCCAGCCAGCGGCCCAGGCTCGATGTCTCGGGGACCAGGCGCACGGCGGGGGGCTCAGCTCAGCCCGAGGATCAGCAGGGAGAGGGCGCCGCCGGTGGCGGCCAGGCACAGCAGCATCGGCGCCAGCACCGCCAGCACGGCCTTCCAGGGCTCGGTCTCGTGGATGCTGTAGACGCCGATGATGGTCACCACCAGGGCCCACAGGGTGCCGACGGCCGCACCGCAGAACGGCACCAGGGCCAGGATGGAGGTGGCCTCGCCGTAGGCCGAGACGCGGAAGGTGGCCTCGAAGCCCAGGCGATTGCCGCCGGCCATCATCAGCACCAGGTGGATGACCGCGGCTTTCAGCAGCACCACCGCCGACACCGTCAGCGGGCTGAACAGGAAGGCCAGGAAGCTGTAGATCGGGGCCTTGACCGCCTCCTCGAAGCTCTCCTGCACCAGCGCCTGCAGGGAGCTGCCGGTCAGGGTCCACATCCAGGAGAAGAAAGAGGCCGCCACCCCCAGCACCACCGCGAACAGCAGCGGCTGCAGGAGGCCCTGGCGGGTCGGCATGCGGTGGAAGAAGTGGCCGGGCGCGAGCATCACGCCTTTGATGGTCAGGTACAGGCCGTTGAGGACGCCGAAGTTCTCGCGCTGCTCCCAGGGCGGGAGGCTGAGCCCTTCCTGGGCCTCGGGCCCGAAGTCGTCCCGGTATTCGTCGTTGCTCGGCAAGGCCGTCTCCCCGTTGGAGGTGGTCGTGGGCGTCAACCTACTACGGAAGCCCCGCCCGTCGCGTTGCACTGCCGACCAGGCCAAGTTGCCACAGCCGCCGGCCGGCCACAAGCGCCGATCGCCCGCCGCTCAGTCGCCGCGCAGCACATCCTCGCCCTCGCTGCGGGCGATGACCACGGCCCCGCAGCTGTCGCTCCACACGTTGATCGTGGTGCGGCACATGTCCAGCAGCGGGTCGATGGCCAGAACCAGGGCGATGCCCTCCAGGGGCAGGCCCACCGCGTCCAGGATGATGGACATCATCACCAGGCCGGCCGCGGGGATGCCCGCGGCGCCGATCGAGGCCAGCAGCGCCGTCAGCACCACTACCACCTGCGCGCCCGCACCCAGTTCGATGCCGTAGGCCTGGGCGATGAACATCACCGCCACGCACTCGTACAGGGCGGTGCCGTCCATGTTCACCGTCGCGCCCAGGGGCAGCACGAAGCTGGTGACCCTGTTGCTGACCCCGGCGCCGTTCTCGATGCGGTCCATGGTCAGGGGCAGGGTGGCCGAGCTGCTGCGGGTCGTGAACGCGGTCAGCAGGGCCGGTGCCATCACCCGCATGTGGCGGACGGCGGGCAGACGGCCCACCAGGTGCACCATGAGCGGCAGCGTGACCAGCCCGTGGATCAGCAGCGCCGCCAGCACCGTGCCGCCGTAGCGCAGCAGGGGCGGCAGGGCGTCGAAGCCCGCCGTGGCGGTGATCTTCGCCATCAGGCCGAAGACGCCCAGGGGCGCCGTCGCGATCACCCAGCCGGTGATGCGCATCATGGCGCTGAAGAGGGCCTCGAAGAACCCGGCCAGCAGCCCGCGCTGGCTGTCCGGCAGCCCGGTGACGGCCAGGCCCAGCAGCACGCAGAAGAAGATCAGCGGCAGCATCTGGCCCTCGGCCGCCGCAGCGACCGGATTGTCGGGGATCATGCGCTGCAGGATGCCCACCAGTTCGCCGGTGCCCCGGCCCTCGAGCTCCGCCTGCAGGGTGGGCGGGGCCTGTTCCAGGCCCATGGTCGCGCCCACGGCTTCGCCGCCGGCGGTGCCGGGCCGGACCAGGTTGACCAGCAGCAGCCCGGTCAGGATGGCCACCAGGCTGGTCGTGACGTACCAGCCGAAGGTCTTGCTGAAGAGCCGGCCCAGGCCGCGGCTGGCGCCCACGCCGGCCACCCCGCTGATGATCGAGCCGGTGATCAGGGGCACGATCACCATCTTCAGGGCGCGCAGGAAGGTGACACCCAGGAAGTCGAACAGGGCGTAGGGGCGCAGGCCGCCGACGGTGTCGTGCTCGCCCCAGACCAGGCCGGCGCCGACGCCGAGGGCCAGGGCGCCCAGGATCTGCCAATGGAGGTGTTTGCGCAGGGTCATGCCGTCCCCGGGGCTGGTGTGGGCTCGCCGCGCCCGCAGTCTAGCGGGCCATTGGCCCCGGCTCAAGGGAAAGCGGGCCCAATGCAGGCTGGCAATCGGATCTGCCGGTGCTACAATGGGCCGGTGATCGTCGCAGCATCCGGCCCGGCCCCGCGGGCCGTTCTCATGTTCCGTTTCCGGAGGAAAACCGCCCATGCGTTTCAGAGTCTCGAGCACCGCCGCCGACCAGGCCGCAGGCGGGCTGGTCGTCTTCCCTGTCTTCCGCAAGAAGGATGCTCCGGACCTGGCTCCCCTGCTGAAGGTCGTCGACGCGGCCCGGCGCCGCGCCCTGGGTCAGGCGGTCAAGGGCTCCGGCTTCACGGCCAAGGCCGAGGCCCTGCTGCCGGTGCACCTGCCCGGCACCAAGGCCGGCTGGTTCCTGCTGGTGGGCCTAGGGGAGGCCAAGGAGGTCGGCCTGGAGACCGTCCGCCGTTGCGCCGGCGTCACGGCCCGCGAGGCCCGGCGCATGCGCATGGGGCAGGTGGCGGTCGCCCTGCCGCGGCCGCAGGCGGTCAACCTCGACGACACCGCCCTGGCCCGCTGCTGGGCCGAGGGCGCGGGCCTGGCCCTCTCGCCGGTGGGCGAACTGAAGACCGGCAAGCGCAACGATATCCAGCCCAAGGGGCTGACCCTGCTCGCGACGGCGGAGCGGACGCGCGCCCTGCGCGCCGGCCTGGCCGAAGCCGGCGCCAACCTGGCCGGCTGCCTCTTCGCGCGCGACCTGGTCAACCTGCCGCCGAACATCCTGACCCCGAACGAGCTGGCGGTCCGCGCGCGGCGCATGGCCCGCAGCGAGGGGCTGCGCTGCACCGTGCTGGGCCCGGCCCAGATGGCCAAGCTGCGCATGGGCGGCATCCTGGGCGTGGGGCAGGGCTCGGTCAACCCGCCGCGGCTGATCGTGCTGGAACACAAGGCGCCGTCGGGGGCCAAGGCCCCACGCATGGCCCTGGTGGGCAAGGGCGTCACCTTCGACACCGGCGGCATCAGCCTCAAGCCCGGCGCGGGCATGGAGCTGATGAAGACCGACATGGGCGGCGCGGCGGCCGTGCTGGGCGCGATCCTGATCGCGGCCCGGCGCAAGCTGGACGTGAACCTGACGGTGGTGGTGCCCACGGCCGAGAACATGCCTGACGGCAAGGCGGTCCGCCCTTCGGACGTGATCACCATGGCCAACGGCAAGACGGTCGAGATCCTCAACACCGACGCCGAGGGCCGGCTCATCCTGGCCGACGCCCTTTGGTACGCCGCCCGCCGCAAGCCGGCGGTGATCATCGACGCGGCCACCCTGACCGGGGCCTGCGTGGTGGCCCTGGGCAGCCACTTCGCCGGGCTGATGGGCAACAGCGCCGAGGTCATCGACGCCCTGCGCCAGGCCGGCGGCGAGACCCACGAGCGGGTCTGGCCCCTGCCCCTGATCGACGAGCACAAGGAAGAGGTCGAGGGCACCTGGAGCGACCTGAAGAACCTGGGCAAGGGCCGCGAGGGCGGCGCCCTGAGCGCCGCGGCCTTCCTGGCCCACTTCGTGGACGAGCAGACGGCCTGGGCCCATCTGGACATCGCCGGCACGGCCTGGAGCGACAGCGCCTCGTCGACCTGTCCCAAGGGGGCGACCGGTTTCGGGGCCCGGCTGATCGCCCGTGCGGTGGAGATCCTTGCCGGCTGACACGGCAGCCGTGACGCTTCGCCTGGGCGACCTGCGCTGGCGCCCGCTGCTGCGCGTCATCGGCGGCCTGGCCGCGCCGGTGGTCCTGGCCAACGTTTCGCAGACCCTGATGGGCCTGGTCGACACCCTGATGGTCGGCCGCCTGGGGGCCGACGCCTTGGCCGCGGTCGGCGTGGCCACGCTCCTGTTCTCGGCCGCCGCCATGAGCATCAAGGCCGTCGATGTGGCGGTCCAATCCTACACCGCGCGACGGGTGGGCGAGGGCCGCGACGACGAGGTGGGCGCCGTCCTGACCACGGCGGTGGCCCTGAGCTGCGGGGCCGGCGCGGTGTTCATGCTGGTGGGGCTGCAGTGGCCCGATGCGCTGATGCGCCCGGTCGCCGCCAGCGGCCCCATGCAGGAGCTGGGCGTCCAGTACCTGGGCTGGCGCTACGCGGGCATGCTCCCCCTGCTGCTGTACTTCCAGCTCAAGGCCATGTTCGACGGCATCGGCTGGACCCGGGTCGGCATGTTCACCGGCATCGGCATGAACCTGCTGAACGTGGTGCTGAACTGGGTGCTGATCTTCGGCCACCTGGGAGCGCCGACGATGGGCGTGGCGGGGGCGGCCCTGGCCAGCACCATCAGCTCGGCGCTGGCGGCGGCGGTGATCGTCGCGGTGGCGGTGCGCGCGCCGATCCGCAAGCGCTTCCGCCTGGTCTGCCGCAGCAACCTGCAGCCGCGGCTGGTGCGTCCGTTCCTGGCCCTGGGTTGGCCGCCGGCCCTGCAGACCCTGGGCATCGTGATCGCGCTGCTGTTCTTCTACTGGATCCTGGGGCTGATCTCGGTGGTGGCGGTGGCCGCCGGCAACGTGGTGATGCGCATCGCCGCCCTCAGCTTCATGCCGGGCTTCGGGGTGGGCGCGGCGGTGCAGACCCTGGTCGGCCAGTGCCTCGGCCGCGGCGACCTGCGCGGGGCCAAGCGGGCCAGTTGGGGTGGGGTGGGCCTGGCGGTGGCCATGATGGGGGCGTTCGGCCTCTTGTTCCTGCTGATGCCCGGCCTGCTGATGCGGGCTTTCAGCGACAGCCCGGAGGTCATCGCCGCGGGCCGGCCGATCCTGCGGGTGATGGGCCTGGTGCAGGTGATCGACGCGGTGGGGCTGACCCTGGCCGGGGCCCTGCGCGGGGCGGGCGCCACCCGGGTGGTCATGCTGGTGGACCTGGTGACGGCCTTCGGCCTGCTGCTGCCCTTGGCCTGGCTGTTCGGCGTGGTGCTGGGCGGCGGACTGCTGGGGGCCTGGTGGGGGCTGCTCACCTGGTTCGCGGTCTATGCCCTCGGCATGATCACGTTCTTTATTAAGGGCGACTGGCAAAAGATTGAAATATGACAAGTTATGAAGACAGACAGGTGCTTTCGGTTCGGCAGTTGAACGAAGCCGTCAGCGACGCCGTGGCCGCGGCCTTCCCGCAGACCCTGTGGGTGCGTGGCGAGATCCAGCGCCTGCCCCGGGACGCCGCCCGCCGCCAGCACGTCTACTTCGAGCTGCACGAGACCGGCACCAGCGGCGCCGCCGAGTACCAGATCCCGGTTTCCCTGATGGGTTGGGACCGGGACCGCTTCGGCCTGGGTCGCTACCTCGACGGCACCGACCCCGATCTCCAGCTGGCCGACAAGCTGGAGGCCTGCTTCGAAGTGCGGGTCGACTTCTACGCCAAGTTCGGCAAGCTCAGCCTGAAGATCGTGGGTGTGGACAAGACCTTCAGCCTGGGCAAGCTGGAGGCCCGCCGCCGCCAGACCCTGGCCTTCCTGCAGGCGGCCGGGCTGCTGGACCTGAACAAGGCGGTCCCGTTGCCGGAGCTGCCCCTGCGCGTGGGCCTGATCACCGCCGCCGGCAGCGCCGCCGAGCAGGACTTCCTCAGCGGCCTGGAGCATTCGCGCTGGAACTTCCGCGTGGTGCCCTGCGCGGCGAAGATGCAGGGCGAACGCGTGCAGGCCGAGGTCACCGCCGGCTTGGCCAAACTGCTGGCCGCCGGCGTCGATGTGATCGTGATCACCCGCGGCGGCGGCTCCCGCGCCGACCTCAGCTGGTTCGACCAGCAGGACCTGGCCGGGGCCATCGCCCGCTGCCCAGTGCCTGTGGTCACCGCCATCGGCCACGACATCGACCATAGCGTCGCCGATCTGGTGGCCCACCAGGCCTGCAAGACGCCGACCGCGGCGGCGGAGTTCCTGGTCGACCGCATCGATGCGGCGGCCGCGCGGGTGGACGAGGCGGCCCTGCGGCTGCGCGACCTGGTCGCGGTCGCACTGGAGGATGCCGTCCGCAGGATCGACCTGCGGGCCCGCCTCAAGGCCGTGGCCGAGCGCCGCCTGCTGACGGTCCGGGTGCAGGTGACCCGCCACGGCGGTCGCCTGCAGCAGACCGTGGGCCGCAGGCTGGTGTCCGCCCGCCACCGGCTGGCCGGCCAGGGCGCGCGCCTGGGCACGGCGGCCGCCAGGGGTGTGGCCGAACGTCGGCAACGCACGGGGCGACTGTCCCTGGTGCTGGAAGCCCGCAGCGCTGCGCAGCTCGCGGGGGCGGACCGGATCCTGGTCCGTCAGCGGGAGCGGCTGGCCCGGGAGGCCGGGCGACCCCTGACCGCGCTTGGCGACCGCCTGCAGCACCAGGAGGTGCGGCTGCGCCTGTTGGACCCGAGGCGGCTGCTGGAGCGAGGCTACTCCCTGACCCTGGGAGCGGACGGCAAGGCGCTCAAGCGGGCGGCCGACGCGGCGCCCGGCGATCTCCTGACCACCCGGCTGGCCGACGGCGAGGTGGCGAGCCTGGTTGTGCCGCAGGGGTCCGCCGGAACGTCCGGCCGCCGGCCCCGGAAGCGCGGCGGCGGAAAATCCGGCGCCGGGCCGGGCGAGCAGTCCCTGTTCTAGCGAGGAGGCGGCGCCGCCGGCCCCCCGCGGCGCAAGAACCGCCTGCGCTTCCGCCCCGAACCGATTAGCATTGGGGGTGCCCCGGCGCCCCGAGCCAACCCTGAACGGAGCGAAGACCATATGCCCAAAGACCCCAGGAAGCTGCCGGACCCCGGCAAGCTGACCTTCGGCGCAGCCGTGACTGAGGTCGAACAGATCCTCGCCGGCCTCGAGGCCGACGACGTGGACATCGACCGCCTCGGCGACGAGGTCAAGCGCGCGGTCGAGCTGATCCGGCTCTGCCGCGAGAAGCTGGAGAAGACCGACCGCGAGGTGCGCGACCTGGTGGCGGGCCTGCAGGCCGACGACGTGCGGAAGGACGAGACGCCTTGAGCGAGCCCCTGATCCGCGTCCGCGACCTGACCCGCGACTACCGCATCATCAAGCGGCGCGAGGGGGTCAGCGGCGGCCTGGTCGACCTGGTACGCCCGCGCTGGTCCACCCTGCGCGCCGTCGCCGACGTGAACTTCGACATCGCGCCGGGTGAGATGGTGGGCTACATCGGGGCCAACGGCGCCGGCAAGTCCACCACCATCAAGATGCTGACGGGCATCCTGACCCCCACCGGGGGCGAGGTCACCGTCGGCGGCCTGGTGCCCTGGCGCCAGCGCCAGCAGTACACCCGCCACATCGGCACGGTCTTCGGCCAGCGCACCCAGCTGTGGTGGGACCTGGCGGTGGTCGAGTCCTTCCGCCTGCTCAAGAAGATCTACGAGGTACCCGACCCGGTCTACACCGAGCAGATGGGCATCTTCAACGAGCTGCTGGGCATCGACGAGTTCCTGGCCCAGCCGGTGCGCAAGCTGTCGCTGGGCCAGCGCATGCGCTGCGATCTGGCGGCGGCCCTGCTGCACAAGCCGCGGGTGCTGTTCCTGGACGAGCCCACCATCGGCCTGGACGTGGTGGCCAAGGAGAACGTGCGCCGCTTCCTGCGGGACATCCGCGACCTGCAGGGCGTGACCGTGATCCTGACCACCCACGACCTGGGGGACATCGAGCAGCTCTGCCGCCGGGTGATGATCATCGACAAGGGGCGCGTGCACTTCGACGGCGAGCTGGACGAACTGCGCCGCCGCACCGGGCACGGCGTGCGCATGACCGTCGACTTCCGCGAGGCCACCAGCAGCACCCACCTGGCCATGGTCACCGCCGGGATGCCCGTGGTCTGGCAGGAGGGCGAGGGCCAGCGCCACGTGGCCGAGTTCCGGCGCCAGGACGTGGCCGGTGCCGACGTCATCAAGCGCGTCGTCAACGACTGCCCGGTGCGCGACCTGCACCTGGCCGAGCCGGACATCGAGGCGATCGTGCGCGACATCTACCGCGACTCGGCGGCCGGGGCCTCGGCATGAGCGACGCTGTCGGCAGCCGCCTCGAACCCTGGCGCCGCTCCTTCGCGGCCACCGCCGGACTCTACGTCCACTTCATCCGCCTGGCCTTCCTGAAGTTCCTGGCCTACCGCCTGCGCTACTACACGGGTGTCATCAGCTACACCATCTTCGTGGCGGGCTACTACTACCTTTACCAGGCGCTGTTCGCCAGCCGCCTGCCCGGGCCCGAGGGCGCCGCGACCATGGGCGGCCTGACCCTGCAGGAGATGATCACCTACGTGGCCGTCGGCTGGATCGGCCGCAGCTTCTACTTCAACAACATCGGCCGCGACCTGATGACCCAGGTGCGCGAGGGCCAGATCGCCATGCAGCTGATCAAGCCCTACGACCTGCAGTCGGTGATGATGTTCGAGGTTGTGGGCGAGGCCGGTTTCCGGCTGGTGATGTTCACCCTGCCCATCTGCGTGGTGATCGTGCCCGTATTCGGCATCAGCATGCCGCCCGAGCCGGCGCTGCTGGGCTGGACGGTGCTGAGCTTCGTGCTGGCGCTGGTGGTCTACAGCCAGCTGAACTTCCTGGTGGGCTGCCTGGCCTTCCACATGAAGAACATCGACGGCGTGCTGCGGGCCAAGATGGTCAGCGGCGACTTCCTGGCCGGGGTGATCGTGCCCTTCTCGTTCTTCCCGGAGTGGTTCCAGCAGGTCGTCGCCTGGCTGCCCTTCCAGGCCATCGGCTACGTGCCGGTGATGATCTACCTGGGCAAGCGGCCCGGCGACCAGCTCTGGCACGACCTGCTGCTGCAGGTCGCCTGGGCGGTCGGCCTCTGGGCCGCCGGCCGCATCGCCTACCGGCGCTCGCTCAGCAGCGTCGTGGTGCAGGGGGGCTGAGATGGCCGACGCCGCCACCACCTTCACCGGCGGGCGCCGCGAGCGCACCTTCTGGCAGCGCGTGCGCTGGCAGTCCGGCATCTTCGGCGCCTACTTCGGCCAGTTCGTCAAGACCCGCCTGGCCTACCGCATGGACTTCCTGATCGACACCCTGGGCGTGCTGGCGTCAGCATCGCCATCCAGTTGGCGGTGCTGACCACCCTGTTCAGCAAGGTGACCGCGCTGAAGGGCTGGAGCTTCGAGCAGGTGCTGTTCATCTACGGCTTCAGCCTCGTGCCCCTGGGCCTGTTCAACCTGGTCAGCGTCAACCTCTACGGCTTCAGCGACGCCTACATCATCGAGGGCAAGTTCGACCGGGTGCTGCTGCGGCCGGTCAACGCCCTGGCCCAGGTGCTCTGCGAATCGTTCAACGTGTCGGGCCTGAACGAGATCGGCCTGGGCCTGGCCGTGGGCATCTGGGCCGCGGTGCGCCTGAATCTGGAACTGGGCGCCCTGGACGTGGTTGCCCTGCTCCTGCTGGCGCCGACGGCGGCCCTGGTCTACCTGGGGGTGTTCCTGGCCATCACCTCGGTCTCGTTCTGGGTCGAGGACCGCATGGGCATCGCCCCGCCGGTGTACAATGTGATCCGCTTCAGCCGGTACCCGCTGACCATCTACAGCCTGCCGGTGCGGATCCTGTTGACCTTCGTCCTGCCCTTCGCCTGGGTGGCCTACTACCCGGCGACCTGGTTCGTGGGCGGCGCCGACCTGAAGCTGGTCGCCGCCCTGACGCCGCTGGTGGGGCTGGTGGTGTTCGGCGGCGCGGTGCTGATCTGGCGCCGCGGCGTGCGCAACTACACCAGCACCGGCAGCTGAAACCCGAAAGCGAGGATGCCATGCCCCGGATCCAGACCCCGAACCGGCCGGCCGTTGCCGTCGCCTGCCTGCTGCTGCTGGCCGCCGCGCCCGCGGCGGCCACCCACTGGTGCGGCGAGAACGGCGTGATCCGCTTCTCTTTCGTCGAGGGCCCCGATCTGCAGCCCGTCCTGCACGCCGAGCCTGACGCCAACGGCCTGACCACGGTCGACCTCTGGGTCTGGCTGACGGACGTCGAGCCCATGGCCCTCAACGGCGAGGCCATCCTGGCGACCGGCGGCTTCGAGCTGGAGTTGGTGGTCGAGGGGGCGGAGGCCTTCGTCCAGGGCAAGGAGTTCCCCGGCGAGGGCATCAACGTGGCCCACGACGCGTGGGGCTGCCTGCTCGGCCTGAACCCGAATCCCCGCTTCGACCAGGGCCGCACCCTGCTGGTCAAGTACACGCTGCTGTTCCAGGGCAAGCCCGAGAACGTGCGCTTCTCCCTGCGCAACGAAGCCATCTTCTCCTGCGACACCATCGAAGGCTGCCCCGGCAGCGGGAC
This sequence comes from Candidatus Krumholzibacteriia bacterium, assembly GCA_963848505.1. Classification (GTDB taxonomy): domain Bacteria; phylum Krumholzibacteriota; class Krumholzibacteriia; order LZORAL124-64-63; family LZORAL124-64-63; genus JACZKN01. The sequence continues at coordinate 967,229 of CAWKEB010000003.1, forward strand.
CAAGGCCCTGTGGATCGGCTCCTTTGACGCGGACATGCTGTCGGAGGTGTGGGGTGCGGGCTGCGCGCCGGCCTGGCTCAACCCGACCGGCGAGCCCGACCTGACCCCGGAGCGGGGCAGTTCCGGCTGGCGCGACGTGGGCCGCTGCCAGCCGCGCAGCGAGCGCGGCGCCGGCTAGGCGGGACCGGGCTCGGCACAGACCTCGATCAGCACGCCGCCGGTCGACTTGGGGTGCAGGAAGGCGATCCGCTTGCCGCCGGCGCCGGCGCGGGGCGTCTCGTCCAGGGGCACCAGCCCTGCGGCGCGACAGCGCTCGAGCACCAGGCCGATGTCCCGGGCGGCCAGGGCGATGTGATGCAGGCCGGGCCCCTTCTTCTCGATGAACCTGGCGATGGCGCCCTGGTCGGACATGGGGGCCAGCAGCTCGACGTGCCCCAGGGCGCCCTGCCGGTCCAGCTTCAGGAAGGCCACGCGCACGTTCTCCTGGGGCACCTCCTCGGTGCGCTCCAGCTCCAGGCCCAGCAGGCCCGCGAACAGGGCGATCCCCTCGTCCAGGTCGCGCACGGCGATGCCGATGTGGTCGACGAAGCCGGCCGTGCCCGTCGGCAGCAGATCGTTCAGGCGGTTGAGCGGGCTGTCCATCTCGTTCCTTTCCGGTCGATTGCGGGAGTGCCGGCGGGGCACCGGCCAATGATAACCGAAAATCCCGCGGCTTCAAAATTCGGGGTGGGCCGGGCCGCCGACAGCCGCTAGAATCGTGCCCGGACCCCGACCGAGCCCCAAGGAGAATGCCATGGATCCCCGCGTGACAAAGCTCGCCGAGCAGCTCATCCACTACAGCGTCAAGCTGCAGCCCGGCGAGAAGATCTACATCGAGATCAAGGGCCTCGAGGCCATGGACCTGGGCCGCGAGCTGGTGCGGGCGGCCACCGCCGCCGGCGGCGTGCCCTTCTGGTACTACAACGACGAGACCCTCAGCCGCGGCTTCATCAAGGGCGCCGACGAGGGAGCAGTTCAAGGCCTGGGGCGAGTTCCACCGGCCCATCATGGAGGCGGTCGACGCCTACATCGGCGTGCGCGGCAGCAGCAACCCCTTCGACCTGGCCGACGTGGACGCCGAGCGCATGAAGTGGCACGACCAGGCCTACTGGGGCCAGGTCCACATCCCCGTGCGCCTGAAGAAGAAGTGGTGCGTGCTGCGCTACCCCAACCCGGCCATGGCCCAGGCCGCCGAACGCTCCACCGAGGACTTCGCGCGAGTTCTACTTCGACGTCTGCACCATGGACTACGCGAAGATGAGCCATGGCCATGGATCCGCTGGCGGCGCTGATCGAACGCACCGACCGCGTGCACCTCAAGGGGCCCGGCACCGACCTGCGCTTCTCCATCAAGGGCCTGCCCCCGGTGAAGTGCGACGGCCACCGCAACGTGCCCGACGGCGAGGTCTACACCGCGCCGGTGCGCGACAGCGTCAACGGCGTGATCCAGTACAACACCAAGACCCGCCAGGGCGGCGCGGTGCTCGGCAACGTGCGCTTCGTCTGCAAGGACGGGAAGATCGTCGAGGCCACCTGCGACGGGCCGCAGGAGAAGCTCGACGCCGCCCTGGACATCGACGAGGGCGCCCGCTACTTCGGCGAGTTCGCCCTGGGCGTCAACCCGCACATCACCGCGCCGATGCTCGACACCCTCTTCGACGAGAAGATCGCCGGCAGCTTCCACCTGACCCCGGGCAACGCCTACGCGGCGGCCGACAACGGCAACAAGTCGGCCCTGCACTGGGACATCGTGATGATCCAGACCCCCCGAGTGGGGCGGGGGCGAGATCTGGTTCGACGACGTGCTGATCCGCAAGGACGGCCTCTTCGTGCTGCCGGAACTGGCGGGGCTCAATCCCGAGAACCTGAAGTAGCGAGGAGCGCGTTCATGGCAAGGGCGGGAACGACGGGCGTGTGTGCGCTGCTGCTGGTGCTGCTGGCGGCGGCGGTCGCGGCCCAGGACGGCGACGCCGAGCGGGTGCGCCGCTGGTCGGTGGGCTGGGAGGAAGGCCTCACCCTGCGGCGGGAGCTGGGTGTGTGGGACGTCAGCCTGTCCGCCGGCCCCGACGACTGGCTGACCGAAGGGCAGGTCTACAGATGGGACGATGCCTGGCCCGATTCCCTGCAAGGGCAGTTGACCGACGGCGATAGCCACCATGGCGAGTCGGGCTACGTGCGCCTGGGCGGCGGCCGCCTGCTGACGGCCTGGCGCGAATTCTCCCTGCACGGCACCCTGGGCGGGCAGTTCACCTGGAGCAACGAGCAGGACTCCTATACCTACTACCGCGGCGAACCGGTGGCGGACACGCGCACGGTCGATAGTCATGAGGAAGCCTGGCGCGTGGACCTGGGGTTGCGCATCGCCTGGCGCCCGGTCCCGTTCCTGGGCATCCAGGCCCGGCTCGGCCTGCGCCTGGCCACCGCCACCGGCACCCGCAACAGTTTGGAATACGACGCCTCGGACGACGAGTGGCGGAGCAGCGAGGCCCCCTACAAGTCGACCAGCTTTTATGATTACGGTTCCTACGGCACCAGCAGCCTGGAGTTTTTCGTCTGGTTCTGAGGCCAACGCGGCAGGAATACGTTGCCTAACAGACACTTGGACGACCCGAAGCACTGGTCCGGCGCGACCTGCGTCGGCCTGTCAAAAATTTGACAAATGCCCGTCGGCTGCCATCTTGGCACCAGAGGAGCGAATGATTCCGGGCGCGGCCAAGAGCCGCGCCCGACCGCATAGAGGAGAAACGCCATGGTCAAACGGAAGATCGAGGAGCTGCGGGCGCGCAAGCAGCGGCTCTACCTCGGCGGCGGCGAGGAGCGCATCGCCAAGCAGCACGCCGCGGGCAAGCGCACCGCCCGCGAGCGCCTGGCCCAGCTCTACGACCAGGACAGCTTCCAGGAGACCCACCTGTTCATGCAGCACCGCTGCGTGAACTTCGGGCTGCAGGGCAAGGAGCTGCCGGGCGAGGGCGTCGTTACCGGCTACGGCCTGGTGGACGGGCGGCCGGTGTACGCGGCCAGCCAGGACTTCACCGTCGCCGGCGGCGCCGTGGGCGAGGCCACCGCCCGCAAGATCTCCGAGATCCAGGACGACGCCATGAAGACCGGCGACCCCATCATCTTCATCAACGACTCGGGCGGCGCCCGCATCCAGGAGGGCGTCGACTCCCTGGCCGGCTACGGCGACATCTTCTACCGCAACATCAAGGCCTCGGGGGTGGTGCCCCAGATCTCGGTGATCAGCGGCCCGTGCGCCGGCGGCGCGGCCTATTCGCCGGCCCTGACCGACTTCATCATCCAGGTGCGCCACGAGGGGCAGATGTACATCACCGGCCCCAGCGTCATCAAGCAGGTCACCGGCGAGGAGGTCACGGCCGAGGAGCTGGGCGGCGTCGAGAGCCACAGCCACTACTCGGGCGTGGTGCACTTCGTGGCCGAGAGCGGGGGCCAGGGCATCGCCATCGCCCGGCGCCTGCTCAGCTTCCTGCCCAGCAACAACACCGACGATCCGCCGTTCGTGGAGTACCTGCACGAGGACTCGGTGGGCGCGGACGAGAGCCTCGATGACGTGGTGCCGGACAACTCGCGCCAGGCCTACGACATGCACGACGTGATCAGCCGCGTGGTCGACCGCGCCGACCTGATGGAGGTGCAGGAGCACTTCGCGCCCAACCTGATCTGCGGCTTCGCCCGGCTCGAGGGCCACACCATCGGCATCGTGGCCAACAACCCGGCCCACAAGGCGGGTGTGCTGGACATCGATTCGTCCTGCAAGGGGGCCCGCTTCATCCGCTTCTGCAACGCCTTCAACATCCCGCTCTTGACCTTCGTCGATGTGCCGGGCTTCATGCCCGGGGTCGAGCAGGAGTACGGCGGCATCATCCGCCACGGCGCGAAGATGCTCTTCGCCTACGGCGCGGCCACCGTGCCCAAGATCACCGTGGTGGTGCGCAAGGCCTACGGCGGCGCCTACCTGGCCATGTGCGGGCGCAGCATGGGCGCCGACCGGGTGGCGGCCTGGCCCTCGGCCGAGATCGCGGTGATGGGTGCCGAGGGCGCGGTCAACGTGCTCTACCGCCAGGAGATCGCCGCCGCCGAGGATCCGGCGGCCATGCGCCGCGCCAAGATCGAGGAGTACACCGCGAATTTCTCGAACCCCTACGTGGCCGCGGCCCGCGGCATGGTCGACGACGTGATCGAACCGGCGGACACCCGCGCCTACGTGGCCCTGTCGCTGGAAGTGCTCCGGTCCAAACGCGAGATCCGCCCGGCCAAGAAGCACGGGCTGATCCCGCTCTAGGAGGACGCGGTGCAAGGCAGCATCAGCAGCGAAATGGCCGCCCTGTCCTGGGCGGGAATCGTCATCGTCTTCGCGGTGCTGGCGTTGATCGCCGCCGTCATCGCTCTCTTCAAGCGGCTGGACGACCGCTGGCAGGCCGCCGAGGCCCGGGCCGAGGTCCGCGCGGCGGAGAAGACCCCGACCATCGACGACACCACCCTGGTGCTGATCGCCGCGGCCTGCGCCACGGTGATCGGCGGCCGCTTCCGGGTGCGCCGCATCCGGCGGCTGCTGTCGCCGCGCACCCGGCGCACGCCCTGGTCGGCCCAGGGCCGCCTCATCCTGCAGGGATCCCATACCGTCGGACGCAAGCGGGACCTGCGCTGATCGCAACCGTCCGGCGCCGCCGGATGAAGACAGGAGCGGAGACATGAAGCTGAAGATCACCGTCCACGGCGTGGCCTACGAGGTCGACGTGGAGGTTCTCGACGCCAAGGACGAGATGACCGGGAGCGCCGCCTCGCCGTTGCCGGACCTGGCCCCGGTGGCCACGCCGCGGCCCGGTCCCGGCGCGTCCGCGGCCCCGGCCGCGGTCCCGGCGACATCCGGCCCCGGCGGCGTGGGCAACGGCGTGGCCTGCCCCATCGCCGGCACCGTGCTGGAGGTGCGCTGCAAGCCCGGCCAGGCCGTGACCGCGGGCCAGGACCTGGTGGTGATCGAGGCCATGAAGATGGAGACGGTCATCGCCGCGCCGGGCGCGGGCACCATCAAGGCCGTGCTGGTGGCGGCCGGCGACAGCGTGCGCGAGAACCAGACCCTCGTCGAGTTCGCCTGAGCGGAAGCGGTACCATGGACATCTTCTGGGATTTCCTGCAGGTCGGCCTGGTGGGCAACTTCGCCTGGGGCAACCTGACGATGCTCGTCATCGGCTGTGTCTTCATCTACCTGGGCATCGCCAAGGACTACGAGCCGCTGCTGCTGGTGCCCATCGGCTTCGGCATGCTGGTCGGCAACATCCCCCTGACCAGCGGCATGAACGTGGGCATCTACGAGCAGGGCAGCGTGTTGAACGTGCTCTACGCCGGGGTGACCCAGGGCTGGTACCCGTCGCTGATCTTCCTGGGCATCGGCGCCATGACCGACTTCTCGGCCATGCTCTCGAATCCGCGGCTGATCCTGCTGGGCGCGGCCGCGCAGGCGGGCATCTTCCTGACCTTCGCCGGTTCGCTGCTGCTGGGCTTCAGCGAGAAGGACGCCGCCGCCATCGGCATCATCGGCGGCGCGGACGGTCCGACGGCCATCTTCCTGGCGGGGCAGTTGGCACCCCACCTGCTGGGGGCTATCGCCGTGGCGGCCTACAGCTACATGGCCCTGGTGCCGGTCATCCAGCCGCCGATCATCAAGCTGCTGACCACCCGCAAGGAGCGGCTGATCCGCATGAAGCCCTCGCGGCCGGTCAGCAAGCGGGTGCGGATCATGTTCCCGGTGGTGGCGTTCCTGCTCTGCGCCTCGATCGCGCCGGGCGCCATCAGCCTGCTGGGCTTCCTCTTCTTCGGCAACCTGCTGAAGGAGAGCGGCGTGACCGAGCGCCTGGCCAAGACCGCCCGCAACGCCCTGCTGGATTCGGTGACCATCCTGTTGGGCCTGTGCGTGGGCGCGTCGACCGACGCCAGCCGCTTCCTGACCCCGGCCTCGGTCAAGATCGCGGTGCTGGGCGCCATCAGCTTCTGCGTGGCCACGGCCGCGGGCGTCGGCTTCGCCAAGATCATGAACCTCTTTACGAAGGACAAGATCAACCCCATCATCGGCGCGGCGGGGGTCTCGGCGGTGCCCGACTCGGCGCGGGTCTGCCAGATGGTGGGCGCGCGCGAGGATCCCCAGAACTTCCTGATCATGCACGCCATGGCACCGAACGTGGCCGGGGTCATCGGCTCGGCTGTGGCCGCGGGTGTCTTCCTCTCGCGCTTCGTGTTCTGAGTCCGACCGGCGGGCCGCATGCGACGAGGCCCCGGCGCCTGCGGGCACCGGGGCCTTGTCGCTGATCGTCGACGCTGGCCTCAGCCCTCCTTGGGCTTGGCCTTGCCGTCGATCTGGGCGTCGTCGAGGCCCTCGAGCATTTCCTCGAGGTTGTCGCTGTCGATCTCGCCGGCCAACCGCAGCAGCGTGGCCAGGTCCAGGTCGCCGACCACGTTGACGAAGGCGGCCGACTCGCCCGGCTCGTAGGCCACCAGCATCAGGCCCACCAGCTTGTCGTCCACGTAGCGCGTGTTCACGGAGATGGTTTCGTCCTCGTTCTTGACGTAGATCAGCCGCTTCCACTGATCCTGCTTCAGCTTGGCCGTCACCTGCTCGACCGTGGCGCTCAATTCCTGGTCCATGGCCACGGTCGCCGAGAAGGCCTTGACCCGCAGCGAGCGGACCATGGCCAGGGCCTGCACCAGGGCTTCGTCCCCGCTCTCCCTGGCGTCCCGGGCGAAGCTCATCAGCATGGGACTGAGGTCGATATCCTTGATCTCGTCGGCGTCGTCGGGGATCCGGATCCACTCCAGGTCGACGTAGCCGGGCTCCTTGGCCACGTCGCCGGCCAGGGCGCCGGCCGCCGTCAGCAGCAGGCCCAGGCAGAGCGCGGCCGCTGCAAGTGCGCGGGGGGTCTTCATCCTCTTCCTCCTTCGGGGGTAGACGGACCGCTGCGGAGGGATTCCGCCACGGCCCGCGGCAGCCGCTGTCCGAACACGTCGGCCAGGGCGTTCTTCTCGCTGCGTTCGAGGATGCGGGCGGCCAGGACCAGGGTCCAGGCGGCGTCGCGCCGCGCGGAGGCCACCTGGTCGGCCGTGTAGACGGGGCCGGAGTCGGGCTGCGGCACGCCGTCCAGGCGCGGCAGGGCGCCCAGCAGGGCCAGCAGCAGCGCCGCGGCGACCAGGGCTGCCGCCCCGGGCAGGGGCAGGCCGAAGCGGCGGGGGGCCGCCGGGACCGGCAGCCGGCCCAGGGAGGCCGGGGCCGCGGCCAGGGGTAGCGTCGCCAGGCTCTCGCGCAGGCGCAGCTCGCGCTCCAGTTCCCCGCGGCAGTCGGCGCAGCCCGCCAGGTGGCGGGCCACCGGGTCGGCGGCGGCGGGCGCCAGGTCGCCGGCGGCGAAGTCGGCCAGCTCGAGCTCGATGTCGGGGCAATGCTGGTTCATCCCGTTTCCCTTCGTGCCGCGGGTTCCCAGGCGCCGTCGGCGACCAGGACGGTGCGCAGGTTCCTGCGCGCCCGGTGGATCTGCACCTTGAGCGCCGACACCGTCTTGCCCAGCTCGTCGGCGATCTCCTGCAGCTTCATGCCCTGGAAGTAGTGCATCATCATCACGCTGCGGGTCTCGGCCGACAGCGTGGCCATGGCGTCGAGGATCAGCTGCTGGCGCTGGTCCAGGCGCAGGGCCCAGTCCGGATCGGCCGCGGGCCCGAGCGCCGGCAGCGCGGCGGCCGCCTCGGTGTCCGCCTGCCCGAAACGGGTCCGCACCACCTTGCGCCGCCGGGTCTGGTCGATGCAGAGGTTGTGCACCACCCGGGCCAGCCAGCCGGCGACCCGTCCGGGATCCACCTCGTCCCCCTGCCGCCACAGGCGCAGGAACGCCTCCTGGGTCACGTCCTCGGCGTCCTCCCGGTCCCGCAGGACGTAGAGGGCCCGGGAGAAGACCCGGTCGCGGTGCTCGTTGAGCAGGTCGGTGTAGGTTCTGGCATCCATGGTATGGACAAGGACGCAGGTCCGGCGCTAGGGTTACAGGGAGGGACCGATTAACCCGGGAGCAGCCACATGCCCTACGTGAACATCAGGATCACCCGCGAGGGGGCCACCGCCGCCCAGAAGGCCAGGCTGATCGCCGGCGCCACCACCCTGCTGCAGGAGGTGCTGGGCAAGAACCCGGCCACCACCGTGGTGGTCATCGACGAGGTGGAGACGGACAATTGGGGGATCGGCGGCGAGACCGTGACCGTGCGCAGGGCCCGCGGCGCCTGAGCTGCCCGGTTCAGGCGCTCGTCTCGGGTTCGATCACGACCAGGACGTCGCCCGGGTTGACCGTCTGGCCCGGGGCCACCGGCACGGCGGTCACCGTCCCGTTGACCGCGGCGCACAGCTCGTTCTGCATCTTCATGGCCTCGACCACGATCACCGGCTCGCCCTGGCGGACCTTGTTGCCCGGCTGGACCTTGATCTCCAGCACCAGGCCGGGGATGTCCGCGGCGATGGTGCCGCTGCCGACGGCCGTCCCCAGGCTTTCCAGGGCCTGGGCGCGCAGTTCGTCCATCACCGTCAGGCGCTGGGGCCGCCCGGCCAGGGTCGCGGCCACGGTGCCGCGGTCACCCACCGACGACAGGTGCACCAGGTGCTGCCGCCCGCCGATGGCGACGGACACGGCGCGCCCCCCCAGCACGAACTGGAAATCGACGGCCACCGGCTCGCTGCCGTCGGTCACCTGGACCTGCGTCCGTGCGCCCTGGCGGGCGACCACGGCGTGGTGCTGCTGCCCGTCGAGATCCAGGACGTAACGCTTCTTCATCCACACGGTGCGGGTCCTTTCAGGAGTTGCCGGTCATGCGCCGCAGGGCGCTGCGCCGCCAGTTCGAGGCGTCGCAGGTGCGGCCTTCGGGCGGCGAGACCTCGTGCTCGGCCCGGCGTTGGGCCTCGAAGAGCGCCGCGGCGGCGATCAGGGCGGTCTGGCGCTCGTCGTCCAGCGGCGGCAGCCAGGCCTGGGGGTCGAAGCAGTCGGCCACGAAGTGGGTGGTGTAGGAGCCGTCGACGAAGGCCGGCTGGTCCAGGGTCCACAGGTGGAAGGGCAGGTTGTGCACCGGCCCGTGCAGGACGAACTCGCCGAGCACCCGCCGCGCCCGGGCGATGCAGAGCGCACGGTCCTCGGCCCAGACGATCAGCTTGGCCAGCATCGGATCGTAGTGGATGGGCACCTCGTAGCCCTCGTAGACCCCCGTGTCCAGGCGCACGCCCGGCCCCAGGGGCACGGTCAGGGCGGCGATGCGTCCGACGCTGGGCGCGAAGCCGCGGCCCGGATCCTCGGCGTAGAGGCGGAACTCCATGGCCCAGCCCCGCTGCACCAGGTCCTCCTGCCGCCAGCAGAGGCCATCGCCCTGGGCGATCAGGACCATGGCCCGCACCAGGTCGGTGCCGGTGACCAGCTCGGTGACCGGGTGCTCGACCTGCAGGCGGGTGTTCATCTCCAGGAAGTAGAAGCCGCCGTCGGGGGCCAGGATGAATTCAACGGTGCCGGCGCCGCGGTAGTCGACCGCGGCGGCGGTCTGCACGGCCGCCGCACAGATGCTGTCCCGCAGTTCCGGAGTCAGCGAGGGCGAGGGGCTCTCCTCGATCACTTTCTGGTGCCGCCGCTGCACCGAGCATTCGCGCTCGAAGACGTGGATCACGTTGCCGGTGCCGTCTCCCAGCACCTGCACCTCGATGTGCTTGGGGTCCTCGATGTACTTCTCGATGAAGACCGCGTCGTTGGCGAAACTGGCGCCGGCCTCGCCCCGGGTCTGGCGCAGGGCGGCGGCCATCTCGCCGGCGGCGCGGACCACGCGCATGCCCTTGCCGCCGCCGCCGGCCGAGGCCTTCAGCAGCACCGGGTAGCCGATGCGCTCGGCCACGGCGACCGCCTCGTCGGGGTCGGTCACCGCCTGCTCGGTCCCCGGCACCACCGGCACGCCGGCGGCGATCATGCGCCGCCGCGCCGAGAGCTTGTCGCCCATGATCTCCATGGTCTCGGCGGTCGGCCCGATGAAGACCAGGCCCGCGGCCTCGACCGCGCGGCTGAAGGGCCCGTTCTCCGAGAGGAAGCCGTAGCCCGGGTGGATGGCCTCGGCACCGGTGGCCAGGGCCGCGGCGATGACGCGCTCGCCCACCAGGTAGCTTTCGCCGGCGGGGGCGGGCCCGATGGCCACGGCCTCGTCCGCCATCAGCACGTGCAGCGCCGCGCGGTCGATCTCCGAGTGCACGGCGACCGAGGCGATGCCCATCTCGCGCAGGCCCTGGATGATGCGCACCGCGATCTCGCCGCGGTTGGCCACCAGCACCTTCTTGAACCTCTTGGCTGCCACGTCTCGCTCCCTAGAGGGGGATGTTGCCGTGCTTCTTCGGCGGCAGGGTCTGCTTCTTGTTGCGCAGGTTATTCAGGGCGCGGATCAGCTCGCGGCGGGTGTCCGCCGGCTCGATCACGTCGTCCAGGTAGCCCAGCGCCGCGGCGATGTAGGGGTTGGCGTAGGTCCCGTTGTATTCGTCGATCAGGCGACGGCGCTCGGCCTCGGGGTCGGCCGCGTCGGCCAATTGCTGGCGGTAGAGGATGTTGACGGCGCCCTCGGAGCCCATCACCGCCAGTTCGGCCCCGGGCCAGGCCACGTTCCAGTCGGCCCGGATGTGCTTGCTGTTCATCACGTCGTAGGCGCCGCCGTAGGCCTTGCGGGTGATCACCGTCAGCTTGGGCACGGTGGCCTCGCAGAAGGCGTACAGCAGCTTGGCGCCGTGCTTGATGATGCCGCCGAACTCCTGGTCGGTGCCGGGCAGGAAGCCGGGCACGTCCTCGAACACCACCAGCGGCACGTTGAAGCAGTCGCAGGTGCGCACGAAGCGCGCAGCCTTCTGGCTGGAGGCGATGTCCAGCACGCCGGCCTGGAAGCGCGGCTGGTTGGCCACGATGCCGACGGGCTGCCCGTCCAGGCGCGCGAAACCGCAGATGATGTTGGGGGCGTGGCGGGGCTGCACTTCCAGGAAGTCGGCCTCGTCGACCACCAGCCGGATCACCTCGAGCATGTCGTAGGGCTTGCGGTTGTCGTCCGGGATGATGCTGTTGAGCTTCTCCTCGCGCCGGTCCGGCCGGTCGGCGGGGATCGTGCGCGGCGGCTCCTCGAGGTTGTTCTGGGGCAGGAAGCCCAGCAGGCGGCGGGTCATCAGCAGGCAATCCGAATCGCTGGCGGCCATGAAATGGGCCACGCCGCTGCGGGTCGAATGGGTGTCGGCACCGCCCAGCTCCTCGAAGCTGACGTCCTCGTTGGTGACCATCTTGATCACGTTGGGACCGGTCACGAACATGTAGCTGGTCTTGTCCACCATCAGCGTGAAGTCGGTGATGGCCGGGGAGTAGACCGCGCCGCCGGCGCAGGGGCCGAGCATCGCCGAGATCTGGGGCACCACGCCCGAGGCCATGGTGTTGCGCCAGAAGATCTCGGCGTAGCCGGCGAGGGAGCGCACGCCCTCCTGGATGCGGGCGCCGCCGGAGTCGTTGAGCCCGATCACGGGGCAGCCGTTCTCCATGGCCTGGTCCATCAGCCGGCAGATCTTCAGGGCGTTGGCCTCGCTCATGGAGCCGCCGAAAACCGTGAAATCCTGGGCGAAGACCGCCACCTGGCGTCCGTCGATGCGGCCCATGCCGGTGACCATGCCGTCGCCCACGGGACGGCTCTTGTCCATGCCCATCTCGTGGCTGCGGTGACGCACGAAGACGCCGGTCTCCTGGAAGCTGTCCTCGTCCAGCAGCAGGTGGATCCGCTCGCGCGCCGAGAGGCGGCCCTTCTCGTGAAGCCGGGCGATCTTCTCGGGACCGCCGCCGGCCAACGCCTCCTCGCGCAGGTCGTTCAGGCGGGCGAGCTTGTCGTCGAAGGATTGGGCCATCTCGATCCCCTCGGGGCGTTGGTTCGCGGCTGCGGTCCGGTCACAAGGCGAAGCGCAGTCTAGCAGAAAAGAAACAGCCGCCAAAGCCCGAAGACCCGGGGCGGCCGCGCTGGCGCGGAAAGGGGAGGGGGCTCAGGCCTCGCCGGCGCGGCGGCGGGCCATGACCCGGTCCAGCAACTGGGCCAGGTCGCGGTGGCTGCCGGGTTTGAGCATGAACTCCAGCACCCCGGCCTCCCGCGCCTGCCGCTCGTTGAAGCTGTCGCGGAAGCCGGTGAAGAGGATCACCGGCACGTCGGGGCGGATGTCATGGAGCCGGCGGGTCAGCCGCACCCCGGACATGTGGGGCATGATCTGGTCGGTGACCACGGCGTCGAAGGCGTCGGGGCTGCGGGCGAAATCGGCCAGCGCATCGCGGGCGTCGGTGTGCATCACCACGGCGAAGCCGAGGCGCTGCAGGCCGCGGTGCATCACCTGGGCCACCATCACCTCGTCGTCCACCAGCAGCACCCGGCCGCGGGCGGCCGCCGGGACCGCCTCGTCGCCCTCGAACGCGGCCAGGCTGACCGAGCCCGGCGAGACGATCTCCAGGTCGGCCGCGGCTTCGGGTTCCTGGTCGGCCGGCCAGGCGATCAGGGGGAAGAAGATGTCGAAGCTGGTGCCGGCGCCGACCCTGCTGTGGGGGATGGTCGTGCCGTCGTGCTCCTTGAGGATGCGGCAGACGGTGCTCAGGCCGATGCCCAGCTTGGAGCCGCCGGCCGTGACGCTGAAATACGACTCGAAGATGCGGTCGAGGGTCTCGGCATCCATGCCGCGGCCGTCGTCGCGCAGGGTCAGCTTGACGTAGCTGCCGGGGCCGAGGTCCACCGGCACCGCCCGGTTCCAGCCGCTGACCTTCTCCTCGCGCAAAGAGATCTCGATCACGCCCTTCTCGGCCATCATGGCCTGCACCGAGTTGCTGCAGAGGTTCATCAGCACCTGCTGCACGCCCGCCGGCGAGGCCAGCACCGGGCCGCAGGGCTGCAGGTCCTCGCGGATCTCCACCGTCGAGGGCAGGATGTCTCGCAGCAGCTTCAGGGTGTCGCCGACCAGGGGACCGAGGTCGGTGGGCTTGCGGGCGCGGTCGGCCTGGCGGAAGAAATCGCTGATTTCGGCCACCAGTTCGCTGGCCATGGTGCCGGCCTTGATGACCTTGCCCAGTTCCTCCTGGGCCTCGGCGCCGGCGGGCAGGCCGTGGATGGCCATCCGGGTGTGGCCGAGGATCACCGCCAGCATGTTGTTGAGGTTGTGCACGATGCTGCCGGCCAGGATGCCCACCGCCTCCATGCGCCGGGCCTGGGTCAGCTGGTGCTCAAGAGCCAGGTTGTCCCGGCGCAGACGGTCGAGTTCCTCGGCGCCACGGCGCAAACGCGACCGCTGGCGCCACCAGGCGACCGCAACCGCAATGGCGGCACCGGCGCAAACGGCCAGGCCGATGGTCAGAATCAACGCCTGCATGTTCTCCCAATTCCCCCGCTGGGCGCTTCCGGTCCGTCGGCTGCCGCCCGGATCGCCGGGGGCATTTCCTGTCCCCCATTATGGACCAAGCCGTCCGCAGCCGCCACAGTTAAGGCGGGCTGGCCCCGGGGGAGGCCGAAACGCGGAACGGCCCGCCTGGGGCGGGCCGTTCCAGATCGCGGTCAGTTCGGAACTAGCGGTACAGGGCCTTCAGATCGCTGAAGGTGACCGACTCCGCCGGCACGGTGCAGTCGACGATGGGGATGCCATCGGCGAAGGCCTCGAGCTTGAACGCGCTGAACGTGTAGTTCAGGATGCCGGTGGCGTTGTTGTAGCACTGCATCAACGCGGTCTGGGTGTCGTCGTACCAGAAGTCGTCGAACATGACTTCGGTGCCGTCCAGGGCGGTGGCGAACCACTCGCCGAAGGAATTGGGCGCGGTCGTCACTTCCATGCCGTCCTGCACCAGCACCATGCAGCTCTCCCAGGCCTCGGCGTCGGGGCCGCCGGCCCAGATGTCCGCCGCGCTGACCACGTTGGGCGCCGGGACGGGCAACACGCCCATCTTCAGCACCGAGCCGTAGAGGCCGGCCGCCACGATGTCGATCTCGGACTGGTCGTAGTATTCGGCGTAGACGCCGCACAGCTGCACGTCGTCGCCGGGCACCATCGTGTGGCCGGGGGAGTAGACCCAGATGCCGCGCCAGGCGTCGTAGGGAGCCTCAGCCACGAAGAAGCCGTTGCCGGTGACGCCGGTGACCACGCCGCGCGGGGTGACCAAAGTGCCCTCGGCGACCAGACCCGTCTGGATGTTGTAGATGGACGAGCCCTGGGCGAAGGCCCCGGTGGCGATGATGAGCAGCAGGATCGCGGTCACAAAAGTCTTCATGTGTTTCCCTCCGCTGAATGGTCAGGCACCCGTTCCGCCCATCAAAGATCGGAACGCATCCCGAGCGAAAAACCAGGCGCGTCGGATTGATATCCGCACGAAAATCATTTCCGAGCGGACCGTAGCACCGGGTAGCCCCTGCCGTCCAGCGAAAAAATGCCCGATCGGCGACTTTTTCAAGCTGGTCCGCCTTTTTTTACCTTCTGCGCACACCCGGCGAATTGGCTGGCCCGGGCCAGGGGCCGCTGGTATGCTCGCCGAAACCATCTTCGGTCGCCGCCGAGGCCAGTCGAAAGGACAGGAAATGCCTTATGAGAGTTTGACTTGCACGATCGGGGACGGAGTCGCCGAGGTGACCGTCAACCGCCCCGACAAGCTCAACGCCCTCAACGCCGCCCTGATCGCCGAGCTGGACGGCTGCCTGGCCGGCCTGGCTGCCGATCCCGCGGTGCGTGCGGTGGTCCTGACCGGGGCCGGGGAGAAGGCCTTCGTCGCCGGCGCCGACATCGGTGAACTGGCGGACCTGGGCGCCGCCGCCGCCGAGCGCCTGGCGGCCCGGGGCCAGGCCCTGATGGACCGGATCGAGAACCTGGGCAAGCCCGTGGTCGCGGCGGTCAACGGTTTCGCCCTCGGCGGCGGCCTTGAGCTGGCCATGGCCTGCTCGTTCCGCTACGCTGCCGACAGCGCCCGCTTGGGCCTGCCCGAGACCGGTCTGGGGTTGATCCCCGGCTACGGCGGCACCCAGCGCCTGCCCCGCCTGGTGGGCCGCGGACGGGCCCTCGAGCTGATCCTCACCGGCGACATGATCGACGCGCCGACGGCCCTGGGCCTGGGGCTGGTCAACAAGGTGGTGCCGGCGGCCGAGCTGATGGCCGCGACCCGCGCAGTGGCGGCCCGCCTGGCCCAGAGGGCGCCCCTGGCCCTGCGGGCGGCGCTGCAGGCGGTCAACCAGGGCCTGGGCATGGGGCAGGACGGCGGCTGCCGCCTCGAAGGGGCGCTCTTCGGCGTGTGCGGCGCCTCGCAGGATGCCCGCGAAGGCTGCGCCGCGTTCCTGGGCAAACGCAAACCCGTCTTCCGGGGCGAGTGAGCGCAAGACACTGGAAATATGGATGTTTGTCCTCCGGAATGACCGGCCGGCGGGGGAACGAATTCTTTGGGTTAACCGGCGTCGCCGACTATCTTTGGCATGTCCGCCACCGCCATGTCCTTACTGCGCGAGGGGATTCCCATGACCGAGAACACCGCCATCGCTGCGCCCTTCATGGAGGTCAACGGCGAGTTGTGCAAGGGGTGCCAGCTCTGCATCGGCGTCTGCCCCAAGAGCGTGATCGCCATCAGCGAGAAGCTCAACAGCGCCAGCTACCACCCGGCCTTTTACACGGGGTCCGAGTGCACCGGCTGCGGCCTGTGCTTCTACGCCTGCCCGGAGCCGGGCGCCATCCGCGTCGTCAAGCCCTAGGAACCCAGCCGACTGGAGAAGGTCCATGGCCAGACAATTCATGAAGGGGAACGATGCGATCATCGTCGGCGCGCTGGCGGCGGGCTGCCGGGCCTACTACGGCTACCCCATCACGCCGGCGAGCGAGATCGCCCATGCCGCCGCCCTGCATTTTCCCGCCCTCGGCGGCGTCTTCATCCAGGCCGAGAGCGAGGTGTCGGCCATCAACATGGTCTACGGCACCGCCGGCATGGGCATCCGCACCATGACCGCCTCCTCGAGCCCCGGCTTCAGCCTCAAGCAGGAGGGCCTGTCCTACTGCGCCGGCGCCGAGTTGCCCTGCGTGGTGGTCAACATCGTGCGCGGCGGACCGGGCCTGGGCAACATCGCCCCCGAGCAGGCCGACTACTTCCAGATCACCAAGGGCGGCGGCCACGGCAACTACCGGCTGATCACCCTGGCCCCCAACGGCGCCCAGGAGATGTGCGACCTGACGGTCAAGGCCTTCGAGCTGGCCGACCGCTACCGCAACCCGGCCTGCATCATGGCCGACGGCATCACCGGCCAGATGATGGAGGTTGTCGAGATCCCCAAGGCCGTCCCCCTGGACATCGACCACAGCGCCTGGGCGGTGGACGGCACGCCGGCCACCAGCAAGAACCTGATCAGTTCGATCGTGCTCGACCCGGTGGAGCTCGAGCAGCACAACCTCAAGCTGGACGCCAAGTACAAGCAGGTCGAGGCCAACGAGGTGCTCTGGGAGGAGTACAAGACCGAGGACGCCGACCTGGTGGTCGTGGCCTACGGCGTGGTCAGCCGCATCGTCTATTCGACGGTCGACCAGGCCCGCGCCCAGGGGCTGAAGGTGGGCCTGCTGCGGCCCATCACCGTCTGGCCGTTCCCCTCGGCGGCCATCGCCGCCCACGCCGGGCGCGCCGACGCCTTCCTGGCGGTCGAGCTCTCGACCGGCCAGATGGTCGAGGACGTGCGGCTGGCGGTCGAAGGCAGGGCGCCGGTCCATTTCTACGGCCGCTGCGGCGGCATGGTGCCCGGAGGCGCCGAACTCGTCGCCGAGTACAAGAAAATCCTGGCCGGAGGTAAGCGGTCGTGAAGGTCTTCGAAAAATCCGCATCCTTCTACCAGGTCTTCGAGCGCAAGAGCGGTCCGGCCAAGGAGGCCACCCACTACTGCCCCGGCTGCGGCCACGGCAACATCCACAAGATGATCGCCGAGACCATGCAGGACCTGGAGATCACCGAGCGCACGGTCTTCGTCTCGCCGGTGGGTTGTTCGGTCTTCGGCTACTACTACTTCGACTGCGGCAACTTCCAGGCGGCCCACGGGCGGGCGCCGGCGGTGGCCACGGGCATCAAGCGGGCCAACCCCGCAGTCCATCGTCATCAGCTACCAGGGTGACGGCGACCTGGCGGCGATCGGCACCGCCGAGACCATCCACGCGGCCAACCGCGGCGAGAGCATCACCGTGTTCTTCGTCAACAACGCCATCTATGGCATGACCGGCGGCCAGATGGCGCCGACGACGATGATCGGCCAGCGCTCGGCGACCACGCCGCTGGGCCGCAACGAGCACACCCACGGCAACCCGATCCGCATGGCCGAGATGCTGGCCACCCTGCCTGCGCCGACCTACATCGAGCGTGTGGCCATGGGCGACAGCAAGCAGATCATGAAGGCGCGCAAGGCCATCCGCAAGGCGCTGCTGATCCAGAAGGAAGGCAAGGGCTACAGCTTCGTCGAGATCCTCAGCACCTGCCCCACCGGCTGGAAGATGGACCCCGTGACCTCGCGGGACTGGCTGATGGAGGACATGACCAAGGTCTTCCCCCTGGGCGTGTTCAAGGACGAGAGCGGCAACCGCGACGAACACGAGTGGGACCGGCGCTACGAGGGCTTCGACCCGGCCAAGGTCAACGTCTACCTCGACCGGCTCAAGAGCGCCGTCGGCGACACCCAGCCCATGGCCCTGCCAACGGACCTGCACTGCAAGTTCGCAGGTTTCGGCGGCCAGGGCATCCTGACCCTGGGCCTGTTCCTCTCGCAGATCGGCATGCGCGCCGGGCACCAGGTCAGCTGGTTCCCGGCCTACGGCCCGGAGATGCGCGGGGGCACGGCCAACTGCTCGGTCAACATCTCCAAGGATCGCATCGGCTCGCCGCTGGTCGACCACCCCAACGTGCTGGTGGTCATGAACCAGCCGTCGCTGGACGCCTTCGCCGGCCAGGTGCCCGACGGCGGCACCATCATCGTCGACACGACCATCGTCGAGGGCCGTCCCGACACCAGGCGGCTCAACGCTGTGCTGATTCCCGCCAGCAAGATCGCCGATGCGGTGGGCACCCCGAAGGTGGCCAACGTGGTGGTGCTGGGCGCCCTGGTCGCGGCCACGGACGCCTTCCCGCCCGAGTTCTGCGAGTCCACGCTGCGTGCGGTCATCAAGAAGCAGAGCCTGGTCGACATGAACATGGAGGCCTTCCGCCGCGGCTACGACTTCGTCAAGAACGGGGGCTGAGCGCGGCCGACGGGTGCCTGTGGGCACCGGGACAGGGGCGGGCCCCCGGCGGTCATGCCGCAGGGGCCGGCCCTTTCTGCAACCTGCAAGGAGAGTGACGCGATGATCGTCGGGATCCCCCGGGCCCGGGCCCAGGACGAACGGCGGGTGGCGCTGCCGCCGCGCGGCGTGCGCAGCCTGACCGAGCGCGGCCTCGAGGTCATGGTCGAGCGCGGCGCGGGCCTGGGCGCCGGCTTTGCCGACGACCAGTACGAAGCCTCCGGCGCCCGCATCGTCAACGGCGCCCAGGAGCTGTGGGGGCGATCGGGCCTGGTCGTGCACGTGGGGCCGGTGGCCCCGGTCGAGTACGAGCACATCCGCGACGAGCAGGTGGTGATGGCCAGCCTGCACCTGGCGGTGGCCGATGCCGAACTGGTCGAACTGCTGGGCCGGCGGCGCTGCACCGCCATCGACTTCGCGATGATCCAGGACGACAACGGCACCCTGCCGGTGCTGCGGCCCCTGTCCCAGATCGCCGGGCGCATGGTGCCCCAGATCGCGGCGCGCTACCTGCAGACGGATCACGGCGGTCTGGGCATCCTGCTGGGCGGCGCACCGGGCGTGCCGCCGGCCGAGGTGGTCGTGATCGGCGCCGGCACCGTCGGGCGCAACGCGGTGAGGGCCTGCGTGGGCGCGGGCGCACGGGTCACCCTGCTGGACACGGACTTCGACCGCATTTCGGAGATCGACTGGACGTTCCCCGGCCAGGTCACGACCTTCCTGGCCACCGAGGCGACGTTGCGCAAGGCCCTCGGCTACGCCGACGTCGTGGTCGGCGCGGTGCAGGTGCGCGGGGCCCGTACTCCGCACCTGGTCAGCAAGGACATGGTGCGCCTGCTGCGGGACAAGAGCCTGGTCATCGACATCTCGGTCGACCAGGGCGGCTGCTTCGAGACCAGCCGGCCCACCCGCCTGTCCGACCCGACCTATGTGGTCGACGGCATCACCCACTACTGCGTGCCCAACCTGACCAGCCTGGTGGCCCGTTCGGCCAGCTACGCCATGGCCAACGCCCTGCTGCCCCACGTCTCGGCCCTGGCTTCCCTGGGCGTTGCCGAGGCCCTGGAGGCCGACCGGGCCCTGGCCCGGGGCGTCAACCTCCGCAACGGCCGCCTGGTTCAGGGGGGCCTGGCCGCGGTCCGCAACCATGACGATGAAGGGGAACCCGCGTGAGCTGGCTGCCGATCTACCGTGAGCGGCTGTGCAGTGCCGCCGAGGCCGTGGCGCCCGTCGCCGCCGGCGCCAAGATCTACCTGGGCAGCGGCTGCGCCACGCCTCACGAACTGGTGCGGGCGCTGGTGGACCGGGCGCCCGAACTGCAGGACGTGGAGCTGATCCACCACCTGACCCTGGGCGAGGCGCCCTACCTGGGACCGGACATGGCCGGCCACTTCCGCTGCAATGACTGCTTCGTCGGCGCCAACACCCGCGAGGCGGTCAACGAAGGCCGGGCCGACTACGTGCCGGTGCACCTGCACGAGATGCCCCGCCTCTTCCGGCGCGGGGTGATACCCCTGGACTGCGCCATGGTGGTGCTGAGCCCGCCGGACGAGCACGGCTTCTGCAGCTTCGGCATCGAGGTGGGGGTGACCAAGCCGGCCGCCCTCTCGGCGCGGCGCATCGTGGCCGAGGTCAACCGGCGCATGCCGCGCACCCTGGGCGACAGCTTCATGCACGTCTCGAAGGTCGACGCCTTCGTGGAGGTGGACCGCGACCTCGACGAGTTCCGGCCCGCGCCGCCGACCGGGGTCGAGCGCGAAATTGGCCGCCACGTGGCAGCGCTGATCGAGGACGGGGCCTGCCTGCAGCTGGGCCTCGGGCGCAGTCCCCAACGCGGTGCTGGGCTTCCTCGGCGACCGCCGTGACCTGGGTGTGCACACCGAGATGTTCACCGAGGCGCTGCCGGCACTGGTGGCCAGCGGCGTGGTCACCGGGGAGCGCAAGAACTTCCATCCGGGCAAGGTGGTGGCCGGGTTCATCATGGGCACCCGCGAGGTCTACGACTTTGCCCACGACAACGCGCTGATCGAGTTCCACCCCACCGACTACGTGAACCACCCGGTGAACATCGCCCGCAACGACAACATGGTGGCGGTGAACTCGGCCATCCAGATCGACCTCACCGGCCAGGTCTGTTCGGATTCCATCGGCCAGCGCATCTACAGCGGTTTCGGCGGGCAGGCCGATTTCATCCGCGGCGCCGCACTCAGCAAGGGCGGGCTGCCGGTGGTCGCCCTGCCCTCGACCACCGAAGACGGGAAGATCAGCCGCATCGTGCCGCTGCTGGACCCCGGCGCCGGCGTGGTGCTGACCCGGGCCGATGTCCACGCGGTGGTCACCGAGTACGGGACTGCCCACCTGTTGGGGCGCAACGTGCGGCAGCGCGCCGAGGCCCTGATCGGCATCGCCCACCCGGACTTCCGCGAGTCCCTGCTGGCCGCGGCCCGGGCCCGCGGGATCTTCGGCCGCCTGTTCCCGGGGGCGGCTCCGGCCTAGGGCAGGGCGGGCGGCTGTTGACGAAAAGTCATTTCGCTGACATTTTGTCCGTGCATTGCCGCCCACCCCGGACCGGACCAGGAGGTCGACCCCATGGAGGACCGCAGCCCCGAGCCGACCGCCCCGGCGGCGGCTGAGCCCACCGGCGCCACCGTGCTGATCGTCGACGACGAGCCGGAGCTCTGCCGCGCCTTGGGCAAGCTCCTGGGCCGCAACGGGTACGAGGTTCTGACGGCCGGCAACGGCGAGGCGGCACTGGAGCTGCTGCGCCGCCAGGAAGTCGATCTGGTGCTCTCGGACCTGCAGATGCCGCGCATGGGCGGCGTCGAGCTGCTGAAGGCCGGTCAGGTCATCTCGCCGGATACCGAGTTCGTGATCATCACCGGCCACGGCACCATCGAGGTGGCGGTCGACGCCATGAAGCGCGGCGCCTACGACTTCATCGAGAAGCCCTTCTCGACCGCGACCACGCTTAAGGTGGTGCGCAAGGCCCTTGAAAAGCAGCAGCTCAGGGCCGAGAACCGTCAGCTGCGGCGCCGGCTGCGCGAGATCCAGGGCAGCAGCGCCATCATCGGCAAGAGCGGCGTGATGCGGCAGGCGGTCGAGACGGCGCGCCAGGTGGCCGACAGTTCGGCCACGGTCCTCTTGACCGGCGAGAGCGGGACCGGCAAGGAGGTCTTCGCCACGGCGATCCACGCCTGGAGCGAACGGGCCGACCGGGCGATGGTGCGGGTCAGCTGCGCCGCCCTGCCTGAGACCCTGCTCGAGGCCGAGCTCTTCGGCTACGAGAAGGGCGCCTTCACCGGCGCCGTGGCCCGGCGCAAGGGACGGTTCGAAGCCGCCCACCGCGGCACCCTCTTCCTGGACGAGGTGGGGGAGATGTCCCCCGCCAACCAGGTCAAGCTGCTGCGGGTGCTGCAGGAGAACGTGATCGAGCGCCTGGGCGGCAACGAGCCCATTCCCGTGGACGTGCGCATCATCGCCGCCACCAATGCCGACCTGGGGGCCATGGTCCGCGATGGCCGTTTCCGCGAGGATCTCTACTACCGGTTGAACGTGATCAACCTCGAGCTGCCGGCCCTGCGCCGTCGCGGCGAGGATGTGATCCTGCTGGCGGACTTCTTCCTGCAGAAGTACAACGACAAGAACGGCAAGAACCTGCAGGGATTCTCACCCGAGGCCCTGGAGGTGATGATGCGCTACTCCTGGCCCGGCAACGTGCGCGAACTGGAGAACGCTCTGGAGCGGGCCGTGGTGCTGAGCAAGGGCGAGCTGGTGGACACGGCCGCCCTGCCCCATTCGGTGGTCTCGGGGCGGCAGCGGCAGGACGCGTTGACCATCGCCGTGGGCACCACCCTGCGCGAGGCCGAGCTGCGACTGATCGAGGCCACCCTCGAAAGCACGGGCGGGGACAAGGAGACGGCCGCCAACATCCTGGGGATTGCGGCCCGCACCATCTACCGCAAGCTGCAGTAGGGGCGGGGCGGGGGCCTTGACCCCCCCCTGGCCGAGGGCTATATTGGCGGCACCGGCCCCGCGGGGCCGGACGCCCGAGCAGGCCCGCGCGCCTGCTCGTCTTGTCATGCCCTGCGCGATGGGTCCGACCGCGGCCACGGGCGAGAGTGGCGGAACTGGCAGACGCGCTGGATTTAGGTTCCAGTGCCTTCGGGCGTGGGGGTTCGAGTCCCCCCTCTCGCACCACCCACCAACCCCCTGTCCCGCGCCCGGCGCACCGCCGGGACGCCGATGCCCAACGAGGAACGGAAACCATGGCCGAGAACCAGCAGAACACCCAGACCCAGATCCGCACGAGCCTGGAGAGCCCCCAGACCTGGCAGCGCGTCGTCAAGGCGGAGATCGACCGCGAGGTCTACGAACGCGAGTACGCCGTCAGGCTGAAGAAGGCCGCCCGCGGCCACGTCAAGCCCGGCTTCCGCAAGGGCAAGACGCCCCGGGCGGTCGTGGAGAAGGAACTGGGCGGGGCACTGCACTACGAGGTCATCGACGCGCTGGTGCAGAAGGCCTGGATGAGCGCGCTGATCGAGCATCGGCTGCGCCCGCTGACGGACCCGGACGCGGGCGCGGGCGAGAACCTGGCCCCGGGCGACTCCGGCCCCCTGAAGATCGACCTGACGGTGGAGGTCAAGCCCGAGGTGGAGGCCGGCAACTACGCGGGCATCAAGGTGCGCCGCCGGGCGGTCGAGGTGGCCGATGGCGACATCGGCGAGGTGCTGGACCGGCTGCGCGAGTCCCGCGCCGCCTGGGAGCCGGTGGAGCGGGCGGCCGTCGACGGCGATCGCCTGACCCTGGACCTGCTGCCGGACAAGGACGGCGAAGGTGCCGAACCCGCCCGGCCCATCGCCGACCAGCAGTTCGTGCTGGGCGAGGAGAGCAACCTGCCGGCCTTCAACGAGACCCTGGCCGGGATCAGTGCCGGCGAGGACCGCGACGTGACCGTGGTATACCCCGCCGACCATCCCAACGGGCGCCTGGCCGGCCGCACCGTGACCTTCGGCTGCGCCGTCAAGGCGGTCGAGACCAAGGTCCTGCCGGCCCTGGATGACGCCTTTGCCGCCGCCCTGGAGGAGGGCAAGACCCTGGCGGACCTCGAGGCCGGCATCCGCGCCGACCTGGAGAAGGAGGCCGCCCGGCGCGTCGCCGCCGAGCTGGACGAGCAGGTCCTGCGGGAACTCGTGGCCCGCAACGAGGTTTCCCTGCCTCCGTCCATGGTGGAACGGTACCTGGATTCGGGCCTGGAGGAGATGCACCGACGCAACTCCCGCTACGGCCACGAGTCCAGCCCCGAGGCTGACGCCGCAGTACCGGGAGGCCGGCCTGCCCCACGCCGAGAAGGCCCTGCGCGGCATGCTGCTGCTGGAGGCGGTGCGGCGCCAGGAAGAGATCAAGCTGGAGGCCGAAGCGGTCGATGCCCGCATCGAGGCCATCGCCACCGAAAACGGTTTCCCCGTTGACGACTACCGCAAGTTCGTCGACAGTGGCGACGGCGAGGAGCGGGAGCGCATCGCGTACGACCTGCTCGAGCGCATCACCTACGATTTCCTGCTTGCGCGGGCCGAGATCGAGGACGTGCCCGCGGACACGGATGTCCTGGATTCCGGGAAGGAGTGACCCCATGCTGGTACCGGTCGTAGTCGACCAGACGAGCCACGGCGAACGCGCCTATGACATCTATTCGCGCCTGCTGAAGGACCGCATCGTCTTCCTGGGCTGGCCGATCGACGACACCGTCGCCAACCTGGTCATCGCCCAGCTGCTGTTCCTGCAGGCCGAGGACCCGGAACGGGACATCTACCTGTACATCAACAGCCCCGGCGGCAGCGTGACCGCCGGTCTGGCCATCTACGACACCATGCAGTACATTACCAATGACGTGGTGACGATCTGCATGGGCCAGGCGGCCAGCATGGGCGCGGTGCTGCTGGCGGCCGGCGCGGCGGGCAAGCGCTCGGCGCTGAAGAACTCGCGGGTCATGATCCACCAGCCCCTGGGCGGCAGCCAGGGCCAGGCCAGCGATGATCGAGATCTACACCAAGGAGATCCTCGGCATCCGGGACAAGCTGTACGCCATCCTGGCCAAGCACACCGGGCAGGACCGTGGAGAAGATCGCCAAGGACAGCGACCGCGACTTCTTCATGTCGGCCGACGAGGCCAAGGCCTACGGCCTGGTCGACAAGGTGATCGAGAGCCGCACCGAGCTCGGCGCCGAGCACGACAAGAAGAAGAAGTAGCCCGTGCGGGGGTCGGCCCCGCAACGCCCGGAGGAAGCATGAAACGCCGCCAGAACGGCAGCCCGCAGATGATCAAGTGCTCGTTCTGCGCCCGCGGGCAGGACGAGGTGGCGAAGCTCGTCGCCGGGCCCCTCCAGCGTCTACATCTGCAGCGAGTGCATCAAGCTCTGCAACGACATCCTCGAGGGCGAGCTGCTGGACGAGACGGCGCTGGCGCCGCCGCAGCTTCCCCAAGCCCCGGGAGATCCGCGAGTACCTCGACCAGTACGTGATCGGCCAGGAAGAGGCCAAGGTCAGCCTCGCCGTCGCGGTCTACAACCACTACAAGCGCATCCACCAGAAGAAGACCGGCGACGGCGTCGAGATCGACAAGAGCAACATCCTGCTGCTGGGCAACACCGGCACCGGCAAGACGCTGCTGGCCCAGACCCTGGCCCGCTTCCTGAACGTGCCCTTCGCCATCGCCGACGCCACGACCCTGACCGAGGCCGGCTACGTGGGCGAGGACGTGGAGAACATCCTGGTGCGCCTGCTGCAGGCCGCCGACTACAACATCCCGGCCGCCGAGCAGGGCATCGTCTACGTCGACGAGATCGACAAGATCGGGCGCAAGAGCGGCAACCCCTCGATCACCCGCGACGTCTCGGGCGAGGGCGTGCAGCAGGCCCTGCTGAAGATCCTCGAGGGCACCGTGGCCAACGTGCCGCCCCAGGGCGGACGCAAGCATCCCGCAGCAGAAGTACCTCGAGGTCAACACGCGCAACATCCTGTTCGTCTGCGGCGGCGCCTTCCAGGGCCTGGAGAAGATCGTCGAGCGCCGCGTGGGCAAGAACATGCTCGGCTTCGCGCGCGAGGACGAATACGCCACCGCACGGGTCGAACGCGAGGAGTTCCTCGGCCTGGTCGAGCCCCAGGACCTGATGCAGTTCGGCCTGATCCCCGAGCTGATCGGCCGCCTGCCGGTGGTCACGCACCTGCACGAGCTGGACCAGGACGCGATGATGCGCATCCTGATCGAGCCGCGCAACGCCCTGATCAAGCAGTACCAGAAGCTCCTGGAGATGGAGGACGTCGAACTGGTCTTCGAGCCGCGATGCCATCGAGGCCATCGCCGACCTGGCCATCAAGCGCAAGACCGGCGCCCGCGGCCTGCGCTCGATCCTCGAGGGCATCATGCGCGACACCATGTACGAGATCCCTTCCCAGGAGGACGTCCGGCAGGTTATCATCACGCGGGAGGTCGGTCGAGAAGCACGCCGAGCCCGGACATCGTGCTGGGCGACCCGCCGACTCGACATCAAGGAAGCCTGACCCCAGGACACCCCGACCGCGGATCGTGGACGGCATCGGCCGGCGGGCCGCCCTGCGTCGGCGGTCCGCCGGTCCGCGCTTGCCGCCCCGCCGCGGCCGGGCGCAGCCTGAGGAGCGACGATGGAATCGTCCGACACCGTGGCCGCCCCCGACGGCAGCGACCTCGACCTGCCGCGCCGGCTGCCGCTGCTGCCCCTGCGCGACGTGGTGGTCTTTCCCTACATGGTCACGCCGCTGCTGGTGGGCCGGCCGGCGCTCGGTGGCCGCGGTCGAGGCGGCCATGGATCGCGACAAGCTGCTGTGCGTGGTCGCCCAGCGCGACCCCGAGACCGAGGAGCCCGGCGCCGCACGACCTCTACGCCGTGGGCACGGTCATCCGCGTGCTGCAGATCATCCGCACGCCCGACGAGACGCTGAAGATCCTGGTCGAGGGCGTGGCCCGCGTGCACGTGGACGAGGTCTTCGAGACCGACGGCTCACCTGGAGGTGGACCAGCGACCCCATGGTCGAGACCTTCGCCGAGGGCACCGAGGTCGAGGCCCTCAGCCGCTCCATCAAGGAGCGGTTCAAGGAGTACGTGCGCCTGAACAAGCGCCTGCCCGACGAGGTGCTGCTGTCGGTGCTGAACCTCGACGAGATCGCGCGCATGACCGACTCCATCAGCGCCTACATCCTGGGCAAGGTCCCGCTGAAGCAGGAGCTGCTGGAGGAGCCCAGCCTGGCTCGCCGCCTGCGCGCGCATCAACCAGGTCCTGGCCAACGAACTGGACATCCTGGAGGTCGAGCAGCGCATCGACTCGCGAGGTGCAGAGCCAGGTCCAGCGCAACCAGCGCGAGTTCTACCTGAACGAGCAGCTGCGGGCCATCCGCAAGGAACTGGGCTACACCGCCGACGAGGACACCGAGGTCGAGGAGTACGCCCAGCGCATCGAGGCAGCGACATGAGCGCCGAGGCGCTGGAGGTGGCGCGGCGCGAGGTGGCGCGCCTGGACCGCATGTCGCCCGATGAGCCCCGAGGCCACGGTGGTGCGCAACTACCTGGACACCCTGCTGGCGCTGCCCTGGAAGAAGAAGTCCCGCGACCGCATCGACACCGCCAAGGTGCAAGGCCCAGCTCGACGCCGACCACTACGGCCTGGAAAAGGTCAAGGAACGCATCATCGAGTTCCTGGCCGTCTACAAGCTGACCCGCACGCATGCAGGGCACCATCCTCTGCCTGGTGGGCCCCCCGGGCGTGGGCAAGACCAGCCTGGGCCGCAGCATCGCCGAAGCCATGAACCGCAAGTTCGTGCGCATCAGCCTCGGCGGCGTGCGCGACGAGGCCGAGATCCGCGGCCATCGCCGCACCTACATCGGCAGCAAGCCCGGCCGCATCATCGAGTCCCTGCGCAAGGCGGGCACCCGCAATCCGGTCTTCCTGCTGGACGAGATCGACAAGATGGGCGCCGATTTCCGCGGCGACCCGGCCGCGCGTTGCTCGAGGTGCTCGACCCGGAGCAGAACTGCGACCTTCAGCGACCACTACCTCGAGGTGGAGTTCGACCTTGCCAAGGTGATGTTCATCACCACGGCCAACAGCCTGCACACCATCCCGGCGGCGCTCGAGGACCGCATGGAGATCATCCGCCTGCCGGGCTACCTCGAGCACGAGAAGCTGACCATCGCCGAGCGCTTCCTGGCGCCGCGGCAGATGAAGCGCAACGGCGTCGCGGGCTGGGAGGGCGGCTTCCGGCGCTCGGCCTTCGAGGCCATCATCGACGGCTACACCCGCGAGGCCGGCGTGCGCAGCCTCGAGCGCGAGATCGCCGGCATCTGCCGCAAGGCGGCCAAGATCAAGGCCGAGAACGGACGCTTCCCCGGACCGGTCACCGGCCAAGTCGGTGCCGCAGCTATCTGGGCATCCCCAAGTTCCGGCGCCAGGTGGTGGACCGCGAGCCCGAGATCGGCGTGGTCGTGGGGCTGGCCTGGACCATCGTCGGCGGCGAGATCCTGGAGATCGAGGTGGCAGCGGTGCCCGGCCAGGGCAAGATCACCATCACCGGCAACCTCAAGGACGTGATGAAGGAGTCGGCCGAGACGGCCCTCAGCTACGCCCGCGGGCACTGCCGCGAGATGCCTCGGCCAAATGGTTCAAGGACAACCAGATCCACATCCACGTGCCCGAGGGCGGCATCCCCAAGGACGGGCCCAGCGCCGGCATCGCCATGGCCACGGCCATCGTTTCTCTGCTGCGCGGCGTGCCCGTGCGCAACGGACGTGGCCATGACCGGCGAGGTCACCCTGCGCGGCAAGGTGCTGGCCGATCGGCGGCCTGCCCGAGAAGGCGGTCGCGGCGGTGCGCGCCGGCTCGAAGCACCTGATCATCCCGCAGGGACAACGAGAAGGACTTCCGCGAGCTGTCGCCGGTCGATCCGCCGCAAGCTGACGGTGCACCTGGTCGAGACCATGGACGAGGTGCTGCCCCTGGCCCTGGTGCGAGCCCGGCGGCAGGGCCCCACGACGCGGTCGGGCGGCCGCGGCGCCTGCCCGCCGCAAGCGGGCCTGAGCGTGGACGTCCGCTTCATCACCAGCTCACCGAATCTGGCCGGACGCCCCGAGCCGGTGCTGCCGGAATTCGCCTTCATCGGGCGCAGCAACTGCGGCAAGTCCTCGCTGATCAACCACTTCCTGGGGCGCAAGGGGCTGGCCCGCACCAGCGGCAACCCGGGCAAGACCCGGCTCCTGAACTACTACCTGGTGGACGAGCGCTACTACGTGGTCGATCTGCCGGGCTACGGTTATCGCCAAGGTCGGCAAGGCCCAGCGGGCCGCCTGGCACGCGCCTGTTCCAGGCCTTTCTGGCCGCCCAGGACCGTCCGCTGGCGGTTTTCCAGCTGCTGGACGTGCGCCACAAGCCCAGCGCCGAGGACGGCGAGGTGGCCGGCTGGATCCGCGCCTCGGGGCATCCCTGGGCCCTGGCGGTGACCAAGATCGACAAGGTGGGAACCAATGCCCGCCGCGGCCGCTATCAGGAGATCATCTCCGCCCTGGACGCGCCTGCGGACACGCCCTTTTTCCCGACCTCCTCGAGCCGGGGCCTTGGCGCCGACGAGATGCGGCCATGGGTCGAGGCCCTGCTCGCGGCCGCGGCCGCCGGTTGAATTGACCGCCATGGCCGGGGCGCGGTATAATGGAGCGTCGGTGAACGGCAACTGCTTGACCGACAGGATATTGAATCGCAGGCGGACCGGACGGTCCGCCCAGGGTGGCATCATGCTCGGACCGAGGCCAACATTGCGCATGGCGGAGGCCGTCGTCCTGACGACGGTCGCGTGCGTGCTGTGGGCCGGACCCGGGCGGGCGACCGAGGCCGACCAGGCCCGGCTGCCGGTGACCGTCGCCGTTCCTGTGCCTGTCCTGCCACACCCAGGCCCTGCCCAGCGGCTCGGCGCCGCTGAACGTGTTCGGCGAGGACTACCTGGCCAACGGCCGCCGCTGGGACCTGGATCTGGCCCAGCTCGATTCGGACGACGACGGCTGCACCAACGGGGCCGAGAATCGGCGACGTCGACGGCAACGGCCGGGCCGACGGCAACGTGACCGAGCAGGCCGGCAATCCCGGCGTGGCGGACGATTGCGGGTCCGGGCACCTGGTGGACGAGAAATCCTGGAGCGCCCTGAAGGCGATGTTCGACGGTAACTGACCAGCGGGTCGGTTGCCGCAGGCGGCTCCCCGGCCCGGCGGGGTGCCAGGCGCATGGCACGGGCGGCCGTCGCGGTCCGCCCCGGACGGGGAGACGAGTGTGGACAATCGCGTGATCATCGGCGGCCAGTGGGGCGACGAGGGCAAGGGCAAGATCGTCGATGCCCTGAGCGAGAACGTCGACTGGGTCCTGCGCTACCAGGGCGGCGCCAACGCCGGCCACACCATCTACATCGGCGGCAAGAAGCACGTGCTGCACCTGGTGCCCTCGGGGATCCTGCACGAGGGCGTGCGCTGCCTGCTGGGCGGCGGCATGGTCATCGACCCCTGGGCACTGCGCGACGAGATCATGGCGCTGGAGGAGGAGGGCATTCCAGGTGCGCGGTCGCCTGTTCGTGGCGGCCACGGCCCACCTGCTGATGCCCTACCACAGGCGCATGGACGAGCTGCGCCGAGACCCGGCTCAAGCGCAAGCAGCATCGGCACCACCGGGCGCGGCATCGGCCCGGCCTACCTGGACAAGATCCAGCGCACCGGCCTGCGCATGGGCGACCTCCTGCTGCCGGCGGACAACCTCGAGCGCAAGGCCATCGAGAAGATCCTCGTCGGCCAACGAGGTGCTCAGCGACTTCTACCAGGCCGATCCGCTGCCGGCCCGCACCATCGCCGAGGAGCTGGTGGTGCTGGCCCAGTTCCTGGCGCCCCTGGTCGTCAATCCCTACAAGGTGCTGCGCGGGGTGCGCGAGGGCACCGAGTCGGCGCTGTTCGAGGGCGCCCAGGGCACCATGCTGGACATCGACCACGGCACCTTCCCCTACGTCACCAGCAGCAACAGCACCATCGGCGGCGCGCTGACCGGCACCGGCCTGCCGCCGCGGGCCCTGGGCGAGATCAACGGCGTCTTCAAGGCCTACTGCACCCGGGTCGGCAACGGTCCCTTCCCCACCGAGCTGCTGGGCGAGCTGGGTGACGGCCTGCGCGAGGCCGGCGGCGAGTACGGCGCCACCACCGGCCGCGCCCGCCGCTGCGGCTGGTTCGACCTGGTGGCCGGACGCTACGCCGTCGACATCAACGGCATGACCGGCGTGATCATCACCAAGCTGGACGTGCTGGACAACCAGCCGACGATCCGGGTGGCCACCGCCTACGAGGTCGACGGCCAGCCCCTGGACACCTATCCCGCGCATGAGCGAGGTCATGGCGCGCTGCCGGCCCGTCTACCGCGATTTCCCGGGCTGGGAGAAGCCGACCGGCGCCTGCCGCCGCCTGACCGACCTGCCGGCCGCGGCGCGCAAGTACCTGGAGTTCCTGGAGGACGAGCTGGGGACGCTGATCGTCGGGGTCAGCGTGGGCCGCGAACGCGAGCAGATGATCTGGACCGACACCGGCGTGACCACCTGACCGCGCCTTTTGACACCCCCTGCGGGGTTGCCTATATTGCGGGACCCCGTCGCCGCCGACGCTTGGAAACGGTGGGCCGCTAGCTCATCTGGCAGAGCATCTCCCTTTTAAGGAGAGTGGTACCTGGTTCGAGTCCAGGGCGGCCTACCATGCCTCGGGCCCTTGCCGGGCCGCCGCGCCGTCCGCGGCAGACGAACGGAAGCCGGGCCCTGTGGGGCCCGGCTTCCTCGTTCCGGCGGCGGCCGCCGCATTCCCGCCTAATTGGTGCCGTACTTCGCGGTCCAGAGCTCGTCGAACTCGGTCATCGTCCGCTCGAACATGTCCATGGCCGCGACGATGGGCGCCGGGGTCTCCAGGTCCACGCCGGCGTTGCGCAGGATGTCCAGCGGCGGCGCGCTCGAGCTGCCGGCCTTCAGCATGTTGTCGATGTAGCGCTGGGCGGCCTTGTCGCCGGTCTTGCTGGATCTCGTCGGCCAGGGCCAGGCCGCTGGTCAGGCCGGTGGCGTAGGTGAACACGTAGAAGTTGTAGTAGAAGTGGGGGATGAACATCCACTCGCACGGCGTCGTCCGCCCCCAGCTCGAAGTCCGGGCCGTAGTACTCGCGGATCATGTCGGCGTACAGGCCGTTGAGGAAGTCCGCGGTCAGCGGGTTGCCGGCCTCGGCGTGCTCGTGGAAGCGCAGCTCGAAGTCGGCGAACAGGGTCTGGCGGAAGATGGTCAGGCGGATGCTCTCCAGCCGCTGGTTCAGCAGCATCAGCTTCATGTCCACATCGTTCTTGTACTTTTCGAGCAGGTAGTTCGTCAGCAGCGCCTCGTTGCAGGTCGAGGCGACCTCGGCCAGGAAGGTGGTGTAGTCGGCGTAGACCGGCGGCTGGTTGCGGCTGGCGTAACACCGAGTGCAGGGCATGGCCCATCTCGTGGGCCGTAGTGCGAGACCGCGTCCAGGGTGTTGTCGAAGTTGTGCAGCACGTACGGGTGGATGTCGCGGGCCAGGACGCCGTTGCTGTAGGCGCCGCTGCGCTTGTCCTCGTTCGGGTAGACGTCGATCCAGCCGTTCTGCGGGGTCCATGCCCTCGGCCAGCAGGCCGACGTA
Source organism: Candidatus Krumholzibacteriia bacterium (assembly GCA_963848505.1). Taxonomy (GTDB): domain Bacteria; phylum Krumholzibacteriota; class Krumholzibacteriia; order LZORAL124-64-63; family LZORAL124-64-63; genus JACZKN01. The sequence continues at coordinate 999,318 of CAWKEB010000003.1, forward strand.
CTCCTTGCCCAGGGGCTTGAGGCCCTCGGCGATCATGGTCGCGGGCCTCGTCGTAGGTGTACTCGGGCTCGACGCCCTCGAGCATGGCGTTGTAGAGGTTGGCGAAGGTCAGCGGGCCGTCCAGGCCCATGCACCTTGCGGCGCAGTTCGACGTACTTGTGCATGGTGCGCGGCAGGTTGGCGCGCACCGTGTCGATCAGCATGCGATAGGCGTCGGTGGAGATGTTGTCCGGCGACAGCGCGGCTTCGAGGCAGGTCTCGTAGCCGCGGGCGTCCTTGGTCATGATGTGGATCTTGACCGCGCCGTCGAGCAGCACCGCGAAGGTGTTCTCGTACTCGCGCAGGGTGCCGAAGAAGGCATCGGCGGCCTGCTTGCGCACCAGGTAGTTGTCGTTCGAGCGCAGGCCGGAGAAGCCGCTGACGGTCACCGGGATCGGCTTGCCCTCGGCGGTCCGATGATCGACGGGAACTTCATGTCCACGCCCAGCAGCGCCTCATGGGCGTCGCTGGCGGTCGAACGCATGTTGCCCGTCAGGGCCATCAGGCGCTCCTCGGGGCTGGACAGGGTGTGGGCCTGCTGGCGCCAGAGCTCGCTGAAGTAGTAGTTGAACTTGGCCAGCTCCGGTTCCTCGTTCATGAAGTTGCGGATGACCTGCGGGATCGATCTCCAGCAGCTCCGGCTCCATCCAGCTGGTGGCCTCGCCGAAGGCCGGGAAGACGGCCTGCACGCGGCCCTGCATGGTGCGGTGCTCGCTGTTGCCCTGGTCCACGTCGTACAGTGTCTGGGCGTAGATGTAGAGCTTGTACAGGCGCAGCATGGTGGCGTAGGTGGCGTTCTGGGCGTCCAGGAGGATGGCAGCCGGACTCGCCGAGGCGGCCCTTGAACTCGTTCAGCTTGGGGATGTCGGCGCTGACGGCCGTCAGTTCGGCTTCCCAGGCGGCCTTGTCGAGGAAGATGTCCGCGGAACGCCAGCGGTAGCCCTCGGGCACCGAGTCGCGCGGGCTGCTGGGGTCGGGCGTGTAGCTTTCGGCGGCCAGGGCGGCGACCGCGAGCAGGAGAGTGACGGCGCAGACGCCGAACGTGAGCCGGTGGCGAAGACCCTGATGCATCAAGACATGACCTCCTGAAGGCGAAGCGGACGCGGTTCAGCCCGATTCCGCGGGGAACCGGGCCGGTCGGGGGGTGGTCCGGGCCGCGCCCGGGGGCGCGGCCCGAAGCCGGGAAACCACAGCGGGCATGGCCTACTGCGGGAAAGCCAGCGTCACCGGCGTGGACGTGAACACGTCGCCCACCGGATCGTAGCTGCAGCGCAGGATCGTCTGGTCCATGTAGCCGGTCACCCAGAACTCGGCCGGCGATGCGCCCCAGATGCCCACCAGGCTGTTGAGCTGGTTGTACAGCTCGCGGGTGGTGCCGTCGACGGCGCGATAGACGATGCGTCCGCCGTCGGTGACCATGTAAAGGTCCCCGTTGGCGGCCAGCCACATGTCGCGGATGCCGGTGTTGCGGTCGGCGGTGATCCGCGTGTTAAACTTGCTCCAGATCAGCTTGCCCGGGTTGTTCTCGTCCTCGACCAGCTGGAACAACCAGCCTTCGGAGGTGCCCAGGTAGTTGTTGCTGAGCGTGGCGTCGTCGGAAGTGGTGCAGTAGATCCACTCGTAGAGGGCCAGCTGGTCGCCGCGCAGCGGGCGCAGTTGCCAGTCGAAGCCGGGCAGCGTCGGCGGCGGGCTGTCCGCCGTCAGAACCATGCCGTCGGTGTTGGTGCGGCCCATATCCGTTTCCCGCCATCCTGGCAGTCGATAGGCCCCGCCCAGGAAGTAGTGGTTGACCGTCAGCAGCGACTCAACGTCGAGATTCAGGTCCAGGGTGTCGCTGGGTGCATTGCCGGCCTGGGGATTACGGATCACCGCGATCGACGGAATGTTCTGCCACGCACCACCGGCCAGGCGCCGGGCGGCACCCCCGTAGCCCACCGCATGGACTTGCCCCTGGTAACTGCCCAGGGCGTAGAGGTCGTTGGTCGTGCCGCTGCTCATGCTCGACCAGCCGCCGCCGGTGTTGCGCATGATCAGGCCGCCGTGCCCGGACAGGTAGAGGGTCCCGTCACCGGGGCCCCAGATGCAGGTGATGGCCCGGTCCGTGTTCAGGTCCACCGGGGTCCACGCGGTGCCGTCCCAGCGGAAGGCGACGCCGTCGTTGCCGCCGATATAGACGTTGTTGGCCGACGTGCCGAAGACATCAAAGAGCCAACGCATGCTGGGGGGCTGGGGCTGGGTGGGGAAGGTGACGTCTGCCTCGTCGCTGCCGCAGCCGGTGCACAGGGCCAGGCCCAGCAGCATGGTCGTCGCCAGCAGCGCGGCGGCGGCGCCGTGCACGCCTCGGCCGTGGCGACCGGTCATCATGGACGCAAGTCTTTTCATTGCAGACAATTCCTCGCGTTCAACGTTTTGGGAAAACGGTCACGGCCGGCCACCCGGATCCGGCGCGGCGGCTGCCCCGGGGGGCGTTCCGCCGTCCGAAAGCCATGCCCGCGTGGGGGCAGGGCCGCAATTCCAACCCATGAATATTATGTTGTTGCCCTCCGAAAGTCCACACCCCATCGGTTTGCGGCCGATCGCCCCGTCGCTGCGACCCTTGCACAAACCGCACAGTTGGGCAACATTGGGCAGGGGACGGCCATGGCGGCCGGGCCCAGTTGCCGGTCGCGGGCGGCGTCCCGCGGGAGGACCACCGATGCTCCAGTCCCCGAACCCGTCGCGCGTCGATCCCGGCCTCGACCTCTTCGCCGCCATCGACGGCCTGCGCCGCGACCTGAACGCGGTGATCCTGGCCCACTACTACCAGGAGCCCGACATCCAGGACGTGGCCGACTTCGTGGGCGACAGCCTGGCCCTCAGCCAGCAGGCGGCCGCCACCGACGCCGAGGTGATCGTGTTCGCGGGCGTCCATTTCATGGCCGAGACCGCCAAGATCCTCAATCCCGGCAAGCTGGTGCTGCTGCCGGACCTGGACGCGGGCTGCAGCCTGGCCGACGGCTGTCCGCCCGACGAGTTCGCCGCCTTCCTGGCCCGCCATCCGGGGCACAAGGTCATCTCCTACATCAACTGTTCGGCGGCGACCAAGGCCCAGAGCGACGTGATCTGCACCAGCAGCAACGCCCTGCGCATCGTGCAGTCGTTCCCGGCGGACCAGCCGCTGGTCTTCGCGCCGGATCGCTTCCTGGGCTCCTGGGTGGCCCGGCAGCTGGGCCGCGAGCTGGTGCTGTGGCCCGGCTCCTGCGAGGTGCACGAGGTCTTCAGCGAGAAGAAGCTGGTGGAGCTGAAGATCACCCACCCCGAAGCCAAGGTGGCCGCCCATCCCGAATGCCCCGAGGCGGTGCTGCAGCACGCCGACTACGTGGGCTCGACCAGCGGCATCCTCGACTTCGCCCGCACCACGCCGGCGCCGGCGGTGATCGTGGTCACCGAGCCCGGGATATTGCACCAGATGCGCAAGCAGAGCCCGGGCAAGCTGCTGATCCCGGTGCCGGGCGCCGACGAGAGCTGCAGCTGCAACGAGTGCCCGTACATGAAGCTCAACACCCTGGAGAAGCTCTACCTCTGCATGCGCGACCGGGGGCCCGAGATCACCGTGGAGCCGCAGGTGGCGGCGCGCGCCCTGGTGCCGATCCGGCGGATGCTGGAACTGAGCCGCTGAGCCGCCGCCGGGGTGGCCTGGGGCCGGAGGAGTCCGCCATGACCGTGCGCACCCCCGTCTACCTGGACCATCACGCGACCACGCCGCCGGATCCGCGGGTGCTGGCGGTGTTCGAGCGCGTCCAGCGCGAGCACTGGGGCAACCCCGCCAGCGCCGGCCACGCCTACGGCTGGGCGGCCGCGCGCCTCGTGGAGGATGCCCGCGGGCAGGTGGCCGCGCTGCTGGGTGCCGAGCCGCGGGAGATCGTCTTCACCTCCGGGGCCACCGAGGCCGACAACCTGGCGGTGCTGGGCACCGCCGCGGCCCTCGCGTCCCGGGGGCGCCATCTGGTGACCACCAACCTCGAGCACGACGCAGTGGCCGGTCCGGCGGCGGCGCTCGCGGCGCGGGGCTGGGAGGTGACCGTGGTGCCGGCCGGGCCCGACGGCCTGGTCGGCGCGGCGGCGGTCGCTGCGGCGATCCGCCCGGACACGGTGCTGGTTTCGGTGATCGCCGCGCAAAACGAGATCGGCACGATCCAGCCGTTGGCCGCCATCGGCGCGGCCTGCCGCGAGCGTGGCGTGCTGCTGCACAGCGACGCGGCCCAGGCGGTGGGCCGCATCCCGCTGGACGTGCGCGCCCTGGGGTTGGGCCTGCTGTCCTGCTCGGCCCACAAGCTGCACGGCCCCAAGGGCATCGGGGCGCTGTGGCTGAGTCGGCGAGATCCGCGGGCCGTGATCGAGCCCCTCTGCCATGGCGGGGGCCAGGAACGCGGTCTGCGTCCGGGCACCCTGCCGGTGGCGGCAATCGCCGGCTTCGGCGAAGCCTGCCGCATTGCGCTTGAGGAGATGGATCAGGAAAGCCGGCGCGTGGCCGCGCTGCGGGACCGCCTTTGGCAGCGGCTGCAGGCCGAGCTGCCGGACGTGCGACTCAACGGCGCCGCGACGCCGCGGCTGCCGGGCAATCTCAACCTCAGCTTCGCGGGGGTGCCAGCCGGTGCTCTGACCGGGGCGCTGACGGTGCTGGCGGTTTCGTCGGGTGCGGCCTGTTCGAGCGCCGACGCCCGGCCGTCGCGCATCCTGGCGGCGATCGGCGTGCCCGAGGAACTGGCCGGGGCCAGCCTGCGCCTGGGGCTGGGGCGGGGCACGACGGCCGAGGAAGTCGACTTCGCCGCCGAACGCATCGTCGCCGCGGTCACCCTGCTGCGGGCTCAGTCGCCTTCGTAGTCGGCTGCCTGGCGGCGCGAGAGGGAGATGCGGCGCCGGTCCACGTCCACGTCCAGGACCCTGACCGAGATCACCTCGTCCTCGTTCACCACCTCGCGCGGATGGATGATGCGCCGGTTGGCCAGCTCCGAGATGTGGATCAGGCCCTCGACGCCCGCCTCCAGCTCCACGAAGACGCCGAAATCCACCAGCCTTGTCACGCGCCCGGACAGGTCGGTGCCCGGTGCCATCGCCGCTGCGGTCTCCGGCCAGGGATCCGTGGCCAGCACCTTGATCGAGAGGCTGATGCGCTCGGAACGGCCCTGGCCCAGGTTCTGGATCTCCAGCACCTTGACCCGCACCGGCTGCCCCTCCTTGAGCACGTCGCCGGGGTGGCCGACGCGCTGATGGGAGATCTGCGAGATGTGGACCAGGCCCTCGATGCCGCCGATGTCCACGAAGGCGCCGAAGGGCACCAGCCGGGTGACCGTGCCGTCGCGGGCATCGCCCAGCTTCAGGGTGGCCCTGGTCTCGTCGGCCGCCGTTTCGCGCTTGGCCTGCAGCAACGCGCGCCGCGAGACGACGATGTTGCGCCCGTCCTCGGCATACTCCAGGACGCGGAAGTCGAATTCGCGGCCCACGAAGACCGCCGGGTCGTCGGCGCGCCGGATGTCGATCTGGCTGAAGGGGCAGAAGGCGCGGACGCCGCCCAGGTCGATCGAGAAGCCGCCCTTGTTGGTCTCGCCCACCTTGCCGCGGACTGGGGTGCCGTTGGCGTGGGCGTCGACCAGGGCGCGCCGGCCCGCCTCGCGCACGTTGATGGCCATGGTCAGCTTGAAGCCGTCGGGAGATTTCTGCACGTGGGCGCTGACCGTGTCGCCCACCTGGTGGGTCGGATTGCCGTCCTTGTCGCGCAGTTCGGCCAGGGCCAGCGGCAGTTCGTTGCGGAAGCCGCAGGAGACGAAGGCATCCTGCTGGTCCATCTGCACGATGGTGCCCGATACCTCCTGGCCGTGGCGAGGCTCGGTGGGTTCCTCACCCGCGGCCGCGAGCAGGGCGGCGAATTCCTGCTGTTCCCGGGCCTGGGTCTCGTCGTCGAGGTCGGCGTCGGCGGGGGTCGGGTTGACGTTCCCGTTCTCGTTGGTCTCGCTGGTCATGTCCGGTCCTGTTCTGCGTGGGCTGGGACTGGGGCCGCCGTCCGGGCTCGGGCGAACAAAAACACCCGCCGGACCGTTGCCGGCCGCGACACTAGGGTCATCATAGCACAGGGTCGCGGGTGTGCCCACCGGGAGGATGCGAATTTTCGGTGAAGAGGCGGTCGCGGCGCTCAGGAACGCCGGCGCACCACCAGCAGCGTCAGGTCGTCAGCCGGTTCGGCGGGCCGGCGGCTGCGGCGGCCCGCGCCCAGGTGGTCGAGCACGGCGGCGGTGACGGCGGTTGCCACGGCGTCGACCGGCGCGCCCAGGCATTGGCGGGCCGCGGTTTCCAGGCCGGGGCGGCCGAATTCGCGGTTGTTGCCGTCGGGGGCCTCGGTCACACCGTCGGTCACCGCCAGCACGGTGTCGCCCGGCGCCATGGCCACGTCCTGCACGGGGTAGACGGTGCCGGGCATCAGACCCACCGGCGTTCCGGCCGGCAGCAGCCATTCGGAACTGCCGTCGGCGCGCAGCAGCAGGGGCGGCACATGGCCGGCGCTGGCGTAGCGGAAGCCCGAACCGTCCGGATGCAGGACCGCCAGGAAGAGCGTGGCGAAATGCTCGGCGTCGGTGTGGGCGTAGAGCGCGTCGTTGACCGCGGCCATCAGGTGCCCCGGATCGGCGTAGACCGTGGCCAGCGCGCGCACCGTCGCCTGCAGGCTGGTGGCCAGCAGCGCCGCCGGCAAGCCCTTGCCGCAGACGTCGGCGATCGCCAGGCCGATGCGGTCGCCGGGCAGGGCGACCACGTCGAAGGTGTCGCCACTGACATGGCTGGAGGCCTGGTTCACCGCGGCGATGTCCCACAGGGGCAGCGGCGGCAATGAGGTGGGCAGCAGGCGCTGCTGGATGGCCCGGGCCACCGACAACTGTTCCTCGAGCCCCTCGCGGGCCATGGCCTGGTCGATGCCCTCGAGACCGAGGCGCGCGAGTTCGTCCTTGGCCGCGGCCAGGGCCGCCTGGAAGCCCTCGCCGGCCAGGTCCAGCTCCAGCAGCGCGCTCATCTCCTGCAGCTCGGCATCGACCTTGCCCGCCAGCGCGTCCAACGCCGCCTCGTCCAGGCCCGTCGTGGCCGTGACGTCCTGCAGCGTGGGGCGGCGATCGCCGTCGCCGCTGTCGCCGTAGCCGACGGCCCGCACCACGGCGATGGCCGTGCGCAGCACCTCGATCAGCTCGGCCGCGTCGTTGCCGATGACCGCGGGGTCGTATTCCTCGGCATAGTTGCCGACCGCGGCGGCGAAGGACTCGGGCAGCTTCCAGGCGGCCAGGATGCGGCCGCCGACCGTGCCGTGGTGGAAGTCGAGAATGCGCAGTTCGGCGTCGCACAGCGACAGCCCGTCCCGGCGGGCGGCGGCCAGGGCCGCCGCCAGGCTGTCACCCGCGCGCCTGGCCATGGCGGCCACGCCGATGCCGTGCAGCAACCCCACCAGCCAGGCATCGTCCAGGGCCGGCCGCCCCCGCTGCCAGGCGATGCCCTGGGCGCAGCTGGCCGTGGCCAGGCAGTAGCGCCAATAGGCGGCGGCGTCCAGGGCCGCGTCCGAGGTGTTGGCCGGCATCATGTCGTGGGCGCCCATCAGCAGGGCGACGTTGCGCACCCGGCGGATGCCCAGACGCACCAGCGCGGCCTTGAGGTCGCGGATCTCCTGGCCCCGGGAGAGGGCCGCGCTGTTGGCCAGGGCCAGGAAGCGCAGGGCCATGGCGGCGTCCGCCTTCAGGGCCTTGGCCAGGTGCTCCAGGTCGCACGCAGGATCGACCGTCAAGGCGACGATGGCCGCCGCCGCGGACGGCAGGCTGCCGACTTCCTGGACGAGGTCGGTCACGAACGGCTTGCAGGTCGTGCTCATGGGAGGGGTTTCGGCTGGCGGGCCGCCGACTGAAGCCCGGTGGCCTAGCGCACCAGGGTCAGCTTGCCCGCGACCCGGGGCTGCCCGTCCACCAGGACGCGGCAGAGGTAGGAACCGGCGGCGACCGCGCGGTCCGCCTGGTCGCGTCCCTGCCACACGGCGGCCACGGGACCGGCCGGCCGCTGCTGCCCGCCGTCGCTCCAGACCAGGCGCCCACGCAGGTCGTGGATGCGGATCTCGACCCGGGCAGGCGCGGCCAGTTCGAATCTGATCTCGGTGCGGGGGTTGAAGGGATTGGGCACCGCCCGCAGCTCGCCGGGGACCACCGTTGGCGGCACCGCGGCCAGCGGCGAATCGACGACCTCGATGATCTCGTCGACGTTGATGAAACCGCCCGGTCCGGTCGCGCTGTCGACGATGCGGAGGCGGCAGACCCGGCCCTGGTAGGGACGCAGGTTCCACTGCCGCGGGTCCAGGTGCGGGTCGCCGTCGCCGGTGGCCCGCTCGAGGATTGTGTCGGTGGCCGCGTCGACCAGCGCGACGTAGAGATGCTCCGGATCCTGGCCCCCGCCCACCAGCAGGGTCATGCGGTCGCCGGTGACGACGAAAGGCCGGCTGATGAGGGTGCCGGTGGCGGTCGCGCCCAGCGTCGAACCGGGGACGCCGCGCCCCGAGAGCGGGCCCTGGAAATACTCCTGGCTGCCGTAGAACCCGTTGCCGACCAGGCCGACCGAGGACTCGCCGCGCGAGAGGGGATTGTCGCCGAAGGTCGGGTTGCCCAGGTTGGAGGTGCCGCTGCGGCTGGACCAGTGGCGCTCCAGGGGGTGCGGCTTGTAGACGGTCAGCGCCAACCCGTCGGGCGAGACCCGCACCGTGTCGAAGCGGGCCGCGTAGGAGATGCGGGTCGGCTCGACGGCGGTATACGGCCCAATGCGCGAGAGCATGAAAACACCACGGTCGAACTCGTCGAGCTCCGGCGCATAGCCATAGTCGATGACCGTCCGGGTGGCCATGGTCAGGTCGGCGGGATCGAGGGCGCTGACATGGGAGATACCCACCGTGTCGAACTCGCCGAACAACAGGTGGTGCACGCCGCCGATCTGGTGGTACTGGCAGCTCTCGAGCACCTTGCCCGGTGTGGGTCCGTCGTTGACGAAGAACGGACCCACGTCCTTCCAGGCGTTCAGGCGCGAGGATACCGCGTGGTAGAGCACACCCTGGGAGCGGCGGGCGGTCAGCAGCAGATGCCATTGGCCGTCCTGGCGCCAGACGTACGGATCACGGAAATCGGACCAGCTGGCCGTGGGATCCCAATCATAGAAATCGGGATTGGGGGCGTGCTCCGGGTTGGTCGCCGGGGACCAGGTGACCAGATCCTGGGAGTAGGCCAGACCCAGGCGCTGGTTCATGCCCTGGTCCGCGCCGGTGTAGGCCAGGGCCCAGCGGTCGTTCGCCTCGTCCCGGAAGATGTCCGGGGCCCAGATCGCCGAAGTGTCCCAGGCGCCGGTGCCGCTGAACAGGATCGGCTGGGGCTCCCCCCAGTGCACCAGGTCCAGGCTGCTGGCCTGCCAGATGGTGTCGGCGTAGGAGGAATGGGGGGTGGACTCAAGGATGGTATGATAGAAGATGTGGTAAAGCGAGTCCACCCGGGTCACCGAGAAGTCCCACACCTGCCGGCCGGGATGGACGTAGTACGCCTGGTCGAAGTCTATGCGCAGCAGTGCGGCCGCAGGAGTGGCGGCCGCGCACGCCAGGAGCAGGGCAACACCGGACACCAGCAGGCGTCCGGCGTCCCGCAGCAGGGGGCGCGGGAACGTCCAGGTGAATTTCAACGTTGTGGCTCCGGTTCGGTTCGTGCTGACTGGCCACCATGATAGCACGAAACGTCGCGTTTCGTCAAAACGATGAGGGGAGTATATTCCGGCCATGAAACAGGTCTGCAAGGAAAGCCGCCATTTGCGGGCCCGGCTGCCGCTGGTGCTGGTCCTGGCCTGCGGTCTGGCCGCGGCCGGAGGCTCTGCGCCCCGGGACAAGTCGATCGCCGCGCTGCCGGGCCGGCTGGCCGCGGTCGACAGCCTTGTGCGCGCCGGCGATCCCGCCGAAGCTCTGCGCCAGGTCGAGATCCTGGACGCGGGCTGGGGGCAGGATCCCCTGTACGGCTGGCAGATCGCCGATCGCCGGGGGTGGGCGCTGCTGGCCCTGGGCAAGCCGGCCGAAGCCCTGCCGCTGCTGGAACAGACAGTCGGCCGCCGGCCCTTCGACGCCGGCGCCCACCGCAACCTGGCCCTGGCCCTGGCCCAACTCGGCCGCCGGGGGCGGGCGTTGGCCGAGTACACCCAGGCCGTGGAGCTGGACCCGACCAACGGGGTCCATCGCCTGGAGCACGCCCAGTTCCTGGCCGAGTTCGGCCAGTGGGCCGCGGCGGCGGCCGAATTCCGGGCCGCCGCCGATCGCTGCGGCGGCTGCCCTGCGGCCGAGCGGGGCCTGGGCGCGGCCCTGCTGCAGCTGGGCCGGCCCGAAGAAGCCGTCCTGCCCCTGAGCCGCGCCCAGGCCGCCGAGCCGGATTCCCTGGGGCGCCGGCTGCTGGTGGCGGCCCTGCACGGGTCGGCCCGCGACAGCGCGCTGCTGGCCCTGCTTGCGGCCGAAGACCGCCACAGCTGGGATCGCCGGGACCATCTGGCCCTGGTCGAGGCGGAGGGGCGGCGTGGGGGTGAACCCGTCGAATCGCTGGCCTACGCGGCCGGCCTGGCGTCTGGTTCGCCGCCGCCGGCCGTGGCCGACGATGCCCTGTTCTGGGGCCGGGTCGCCTTGAACCTGCTGAAGGCAGGGCACTGGGCGGCCGGGCTGACCTCGGCGGACCGCGCCGTGGCTTTGGAGCCGGACAGCGTGGTCTACCGCAACAACCGGGTCGTGCTGCTGCTGCGGCTCGGCCGCGACGAGGAGGCGGCCCGGGAATGGGAGAACGTCCTGCGCCTGGACCCCAGCCTGAAGGAGCGACCCCGCCCTTGAACCGCACCGAACCACCGACCAACAGCGCCGGGCGGCGCTGCCCCGGCTGGCTGGCGGGGCTGCTGCTGGCGGCGGCCGCCTGCGCTCCGGTGCCGCAGCCCCGGCCGGCACCGCCGGTGGCGCCGCCGGCGGTCAGCATCGGCGACTTGGCCGAGATCCCGGAACCGGACGGGCCCTGGCGGGAGCATCGCCTGGCCCGCTGCCCGGCCGATGTGGTGGCGCCGCCGGCCGTGGAGACCGAGCTGGGCCTGTGTTCGGAACTTTTCCGCAGCAATTCGGGCTCTGACGGCATGATCGAGCTGGAATTGACCATGGTCGAGACGGCCCGCCATCCCTGGGTGCTGTTGACCCTGGGCCAGCTGTACCTGATGGCCGGCCAGGGCGTCCCGGAGCTGTTGCCCAGCGAAGGGCCTGCGGCCGAGACCGGCGACTGGCCGCGGGACCAGGTCCGGCTGCTGGGAAGGGCCCGGGCGCTGCTGGAGGAGGCCGGGCGCTCCCTGCCCGACGAGGCCGCCGTCGACTACCTGCTGGCGGACGTGGCCCGGGCGGGCGGAGACCTGGAGGGGGCCGCCGAACTGGTGGCCCGGGGCCTGGACAAGTGCACCGGCGGCCGTGCTTTCCGGATCATGCAGATGTACCAGGACCTGAACCTCTACCCTGCGGAACTGCTGGCGACCCCGCCGCCGGCCTATCCCCAGGAGGCGATCGCCGCCGGGATCAGCGGCAAGGTCAGGCTGGATCTGCTGTTGGATCCTGCCGGGCAGGTCCGGCAGGTGGTGGTGGTCGCGACGCCCGCGCCCGAGCTTGCTGCGGCGGCTGCGGAGGCCTTCCGCGCCTCCAGTTTCGCCCCGGCGCGGGTGGGCAAGTACCCGGTCTGGGCCTGGCTGCAGGTGGCCACGAATTTCCGCCTGAGCGGAGGTTGACGAACCACGGGTTGATTTCAACCCGGCCTTACCCTTATTTTTCCTTGTCACGGTGACCGGCCGTGGGGCAACGCCCGCGCCCGGCTCCGACCTCGTACCCCGCGCTGGAGGTTTCCCCGAACATGAAGTGGACGCGCAACCGCTTCCTGCCCGTGTGTTACGCCGTGGTGCTCGTGGCCCTGGCCGTCGTCGGCTGCACGAGCAAGCAGGATCCGGACGAGACTTTGGCGGTGTGCGGCAACGCATCCTGCGGCGATCTGATCATGGTCACGACCGACACGTCCAGCGACGGCTACCAGTATCTGAACCCGACCATGAGCCCCAGCGGCGGGCGCATCCTCTTCACCGCCGACTGGTGGGCGCTGCCGGCCGATCCGCGGCTGACCGAGGACGTGTACTTCGTCAACTACCGCCAGATGATCATCATCCCGGTGCAGGAAGGCATCGAGCCCACCGACGACCTGACGGCCCAGGGTGCGGAGCTGATCCGTCTGCAGGAGGTCAGCGTGATGATCGGCGGCGAGCCGAACCTCCTGCAGGGTGTGCTCAACGACGACAAGGGCGACCCGATCTGGGAGGACGAGGACCACGTCCTCTTCTTCCTGCACCTGAACCGCGTGGGCAATCGGCTCTTCCGGGCCAACCTGGGAGCGTCAGTCCAGCAGCCCGGCTACAGCACGATCGAACCCTTGTGGATGGAGCCTACCGACGCTTCGGTGACGCCGCGCTACTGGCAGCACATGAATCCCAACCTGTCGGCCGACCGGCGCTGGCTGGTGTTCACCCGCTCGGGCTGCGCGATCCCCGATTCCCTGGAGACCTGCACTAACCTGGCGCTCTACGCCATGGACATGTCCACCGCCGGTGCCAACAACGGTTATGGTGCGCTGGTGTTCCCCTTGACCCGCGAATACTCGCGCGTCGAGCGGCCGCGCTTCTCGCCCGACGGACGCACCATCGTGTTCAGCGGCGGGCTGGACCTGGCCGGGGGCAACGGCTCGGGCACCGAGCTCTTCACGATCGACTTCGACACCACAGGGCTGGCCGCCGGCAGCATGGCCCTGGACAACAACCTGCAGCGGATGACCTTCACCGCTTCCGCCGAAGGGGATCCGCTGACGGGCGTCCTCAATGCGGATCCCTGCTACTCGGCCAGCGGCACCGAGATCTATTTCGTCTCGACCCGGCGTGCGCCGACGACCACGCTGCACGACCGCAACGTGTGGCGCATCCCGGCCGACGGCAGCCGCGACCCGGAGATCCATTTCTTCTCCCGCTACGACGATTTCGATCCCACGCTGCAGCCCGACGGCTCGATCCTGCTCAGCTCGATGGTGGGCTTCCCGACCGGCATGCTCAACCGCCTGGAGGACGAGTCCTACCAGCGGATCAAGCAGGAGAACGAGCAGGCGCACGCCGCGGACCCGGAAGTCCCGCTGCTGAACGAGACCCAGCTGCAGCAGGCTGCCGTCGCCGAACGCCAGCAGTTGGAGTACTTTGCGGGCGTGATGGCGCACCTGTACCTGTATCGCGGCAATTGAGTTCGTGCGCAGCGAGCTCGTCCTGCGCCGCCTGATGGTCGAGATCGGCCGGCGGCTCGAGACCAAGGGCCTGATCGTGGCCGCCGAAGGGAACCTCTCGGTTCGACTCGGCGGCCATGCTTTTCTGGTCACGCCGGCGGGGGTGGGCAAGGGGGCGTTGCAGCCCCGGGACCTGCTGCTGGTGGATCGCGCCGGCCGTTGCGCCACGGGCCGTCCCACCAGCGAATGGCCGCTGCACCGCGCCCTGTACGAGGCGCGCCCGGACGTGGGCGCGGTCTGCCACGCTCATCCGCCCTGGGCCACGGCCTTCTCGGTGGCCGGCCGCGACCTCGACGGCAGCCTGCTGACCGAGACCGAAGCCCAGCTGCCGCGGGTGCCCCTGGCTGCGCGGGCCAGGCCGGGCACCGACGAGGTGCCCGCCTCGGTCGTGCCGCACATCCGGGATCATGATGCGGTGCTGCTGGGGAGCCACGGGGTGGTGGCGGTGGGAGCGGACCTGGAAACGGCTTTTGCGCGGCTGGAGACGGCCGAGCGCCTGGCCCAGGTGACCCTGCTGGCTGAACTGGCAGCCGCTCGCGGCGCCCCGGACCTGCAAGCCCTGCGCGCGCTGCTCGAGCGCGGCGGTCAGGCCTCCGGCGCGTAGATCCCGGTCAGGGTGGCGGCGATCGCCGTCCAGCTGAACTTCTCTTCCACCAGGGCGCGTCCCCGCCGCGACAGTTCCGCCAGCTGGTGGGCGTCGCCGGCGACTGCGACCAGCGCCGCGGCGAAGCGTTCGTCCGCCGGGGCGATCACCGCCGCGCGATCGGCGGCCACGGTGATGCCCTCGGCGCCGACCGGCGTCGTCACCACGGGCACGCCCCGGGCCATCGCCTCCAGGACCTTGATCTTGATGCCTCCGCCCTCGGGCAACGGTGCCGGCACCGTGGTTGCCTGCCGGTACAGGGGAGCCAGGTCGTCGACGAAGCCCAGGGCGGTCACACCCGTTCCCACGGCAGCCGGGGGCAGTTCCGCCAGGAATTCCCGCGAACCGCGGCCGGCCAGCAGCAGGTGGGCTTGGGGCCGCGCCGCCCGCACCAGGGGCCAGATGCGGGTCACCAGCAGCTCGGCGGCCAGGCGGTTGGGGCGGTGGGCGTAGGAGGCTACGAAGAGGTGGGTTTCCGGCCCGTCGGCCGGCGGGGCCCAGACCGCCTCCAGCGTGGCCGTGTCCATCCCCAGCGGCACGGTGCGCAGGTGCCGGCCGCCCATGGCCGCGTACAGCTCGTGATCCTGGGGCGTGACGCAGAGGGTGGTGTCGGCCCAGCCGCTGGCGTCGACCTGCAGGCGGCGCCAGCGGGCCGCCTCGGCCAGTTCCTGCCGCCGCTGGCGGTCGTTGTCGGCGGCGGCGGCCCGCCGCTCGCGGGGCAGGCTGCCGAGTTCGTGGCTGTTGAGCACCAGCTTCGGCCGCGCAACGCCCCGGGCGTCACGCCAGGCGCGTAGGTCGCGCACCAGCAGGGCCGTCTGCAGGTACTCGGCCTGGACGGCATCGGGGGCGAAGGCCTCCGCGGCGGCGATCACCTGCCGGGCAAGGGCCGGCGTGTGGTACTTCTGGACGTAGAGCGGATAGCCGCTGCGGCGGGAGCGACACCAGGCGCCGCCGCGGGAGGCCAGCAGGGCCAGGCGGTCGCGGCCGCGGGCGTCCTGGTCGAGGAAGGGGATCGTGACCACCGTTGCGCCCAGGGACTCGACCTCGGCCTCGAGACCCGCCTCGCCCGGCCGCTGCAGGCTCACCACCAGCACGCGGTGGCTGCGGGCCAGGGCCCGCACCAGGTCGCGCACGGCCGTGCCGCCCCCGTGGCCCACCCGCGCGTGGGGCAGGTAGGGGGTCAGCACCATGACGTTCATCGGGGGACGCTCCAGGCGGTGGGCCCGCGCGGGGATCAGAAGCTGGTGTAGCCGCGGGCGTTGGAGAGGTCTTCCTTCTTGCGCTCGAGCTCGACCAGCCATTCGGTCGAGCCCTCTTCGAGATTGGGTTTGGTCCGCGCCAGGAAGGCCGTGGCCTCCTCGTCGATCTCGTCCTCGATCTTCAGGTCGTGGAGGATCAGGCCCTCGATCAGGAAGCGGAAGTCGCGCTCGCCGATCTCCAGGTCGACCAGTTCCTCGTCCAGCAGGCGGTCGGCGACAGCCTGGGCCAGCACGGCGATGCGTTCCTCGGACAGTCTCACGTTCAGTCCCTCCGGGCGCCGGGCGCCCCGACGCGTCTAGATGACGAAGCCCCGCTTGCGGGCCAGTTCGCGCTTGATCTTGCTGCGCAGGGCGCCCAGGTCCATCTCGAGGGCGCGGATCTCCGCCAGATGCTGCTGCACCGTGGCCTCGACCTCGGCGTCGATTTCCTCCTCGGCGCGCATGTTCTCGTAGATGGCGTCGTCGATGGCGCGCACGACCAGGTCGACGCTGCCATTGACGTGGGTGCGCGGGTCCTGTTGGATCAGCTTGAGGATCCGGTCGGAGAGGTGTTCGATCTTGCGCCGGCTCAACCGCAACGGGTGCCTCCAGGGATGGGACGGGGCGCCGCCGGGGCCATTTCGCGGCCGCGGCGCGCTGCGCGGACATTCAAATCCTTTTCCCCGGGGTTGGCAAGGAAAAACGCCCGCGTTATGTTCGGGCACGTTCGCGGGGAACCCCGGCGGCGGCTTCGCGTATGATCCCGGTCCGCAAACGCCGACCTGACCAAACGATCCAGGGGGAGACATGTCCGCTCAGCCGATGCTCGACAAGATCCAGGCCGAGGAATGGTCCGGCCGCCTGGCCGGTGTGCTGACCGAGACCGGCAAGGTCATCGTCGGCCAGCGCGAGATGATGGAGGGCCTGCTGCTGGGCCTGATGACCGGCGGGCACATCCTGCTGGAGGGCGTGCCCGGCCTGGCCAAGACCCTGGCCGTCAGCACCCTGGCGCGCACCGTGGCACGCCGACTTCCGGCGCATCCAGTTCACGCCGGACCTGCTGCCGGCGGACATCACCGGCACCACCATCTACAACCGCGAGACCGGCGCCTTCACCGTCAAGCACGGGCCGGTGTTCAGCAACATCGTGCTCGCCGACGAGATCAACCGTGCGCCGGCCAAGGTGCAGAGCGCCCTGCTGGAGGCCATGCAGGAGCGGCAGGTGACCATCGGCGGCGAGACCTTCCCCATGGCCGATCCGTTCCTGGTGCTGGCGACCCAGAACCCCATCGAGCAGGAAGGCACCTATCCCCTGCCCGAGGCGCAGGTCGACCGCTTCCTGATGAAGCTGCGCATCGGCTACCCGGGCCGCGACGAGGAACGGCTCATCCTGGAGCGCATGGCCGGCCGCGAGCTGCCGCCGGTGGACAAGGTGATCGACCCGGAGGTGCTGCGCCGGGTGCGCGGTGCGGTGGACGGCGTGTTCCTGGACGAGAAGATCAAGACCTACATCCTGGACATCGTCTTCGCCACGCGCGATCCCGAGGCCGCGGGCCTGGACCTGGCCCCGCTGATCGCCTGGGGTGCCTCGCCGCGGGCGACCCTGGCCCTGACCCAGTTGGCCCGGGCGCGGGCCCTGTTGCGCGGGCGCGCCTTCGTGATCCCCGAGGACGTGAAGGCCGTCGGCCACGACGCGCTGCGCCACCGGCTGCTGGTGACCTACGAGGCCGAGGCAGAGAACCTGACCAGCGACGACATCGTGTCGGTCCTGCTGGACAACATCGAGGTCCCGTAGCCCGTCATGACCCTCAGACGTGCCGGCACGACCATCCCCCCCGAAGTCCTCGCCGCGGTGCGCAGGATCGAGATCCGCACGCGCCGCCTGGTGGACGAGGTCTTCAGCGGCGAGTACCACTCGGTCTTCAAGGGCACCGGCATGGAGTTCCGCGAGGTGCGCGAGTACGTCCCCGGCGACGACGTGCGCACCATCGACTGGAACGTGACCGCGCGCACGGGCGATCCCTTCGTCAAGATCTTCGAGGAGGAGCGCGAGCTGACGGTCGTGCTCTGCGGTGGACATGAGCCGCAGCGGCTGGTTCGGTTCGGGCGAGCGCAACAAGGTGGAGGTGGCGGCCGAGCTCTGCGGCGTGCTGGCCTTCGCGGCCATCGCCAACAAGGACAAGGTGGGGCTGGTGCTCTTCAGCGACCGGGTGGAGAAGTTCATCCCCCCGGCCAAGGGCAAGAGCCACGTGCTGCGCCTGATCCGCGAGCTGCTGACCTTCGTGCCCGAAGGCCGGGGCACCGACCTCAACGAGCCGCTGCGCCTGCTGGGCTCAGTGCTCAAGCGCAAGGCCACGGTCTTCCTGGTCTCCGACTTCTGGGCGGGGGATTTCACCCGTAGCCTGTCGATCCTGGGCCGGCGCCACGACGTGGTGGCGGTGCGGGTGCGCGACCCGCGCGAGACCGACCTGCCGCCGGTCGGCCTGGTGCGCTGGGTCGACGCCGAGAGCGGCAGCGAGTTCACCGTCGATACCTCCTCGGGTGCGGCCCGCAGCGCCCTGCAGGCGCGGGCCGGGCGGCACGACGAGGCGTTGGAGCGCGGCCTGGCCGCCCATGGTGTCGACCTGGTGGACGTGGACGCCACGGCTTCCTACGTCGAGCCCCTGCGTCGGTTCTTCCTGGCCCGCGAAGGCCGGCGCAGCCGGCGGGGGCGGCGATGAGCGGCGCCCGCGTCCTCATGGCGGCGCTGCCGGGGCTGGCTCTGGCCCTGGCGACTGCGGCCGCGGCCCAGGTCCAGACGGCGCCGCCGGCGACAGCGCCGGTCGACACCGTCACCGCGACCGTGCAACTGCTGGCAAACGGCGCCGCGTTGGGGGCCTTGGCAGTGCGCCCGGATTCGGTGGCGTTTGGCGGCATCGTCTGGATCGTCGCCCAGGCCCCGGACGGGTCCGCCCTGGCCGATTCCCTGGGGCTGCCGGACTGGCTGGCCCCCGCGCCGCAGGCCGGCCCCGCGCCCGACGAACTCGCCGGCCGCCTGGCCGTGCCGGTGCGGGTGTACCGGTTGGATCCCTTCCGGCTTGCCGCCGGCGGCCGCACCAGCGGGGTCGTGACGGTGCGCAGCCGGGGCACCGACGGCAGCCTGACGGCGCCGGTGCGGGCGCCTAGGCCGTTGGGCTGGAATGTGCTGGTGGTGGTTGCCCTGGCCGCGGCGCTGGCGGTGGTCCTGCTGCTGGGCCTGTCGTTGTCGCGCCGCCGGCGCGGGCAGCGGGCGCGCCCGGGCGACCGCCCGGTGCCGGGCATCGGCTGGCCGGCCCTGGCCCTGACCCTCGAACGCCTGCTGGCTGAGCTGCAGCGCGCCGGCGACGGCCGGGCCTTCCTGGACGGGCTTGCCGCGGCGAGCCGCACCTACGCCGCCACGCGCTTCGGGATCGCCGGCCGCGAGATGACCGGCCACGAGATCGCGGCGGCCTGCCTGCGCCTGGGGCACGATCCGCAGATCGGTCGGGCCTTCGCCCGCCTGCTGGACGACCTGGACGCGCGGCGCTTCGATCCCGAACCGGTGGGCGAGGGTTGGTGCCGCGGGCAGGCCTCGGCACTGCTGGCGGCCGTCGGGTCGGTGCGCATCACCGCCGGTCTGCCGGATCCGGCGGCGGCGGCGGCCTGGGATCGTCTGCAGGCGGACCTCGGCCGGGGGGGAGGCCGCGCCGCATGATGGAACTGGCCCGACCCTGGCTGCTGCTGCTGCTGCCCCTGCCGGTGCTGCTGGCCTGGTTGCGGCTGCGCCGAGAGGGCGATCCGGCGGCGCTGCGGCATCCGCGCTCGGACCTGCTGGCGCCGGCGGCCGGGGGCGTGCGGGTGCGCCTGTCGCGGCTGCTGCCGCTGGTGACGGCCCTGGCCATCGCCCTGCTGATCATCGCGGCGGCCGGTCCGCGCATCGCCCATCGCAGCGAGGAAATCGAGGGCGAGGGCCTGGACATCGTGCTGGCCCTGGACATCAGCGGCTCCATGCGCTCGCTGGATTTCCAGCCCAAGGACCGGCTGGGCTCGGCCAAGGACGTGATCCGCGACTTCATCGACGGGCGGCCCCATGACCGCATAGGCCTGGTGGTGTTCGCGGCGAAGGCCTTCACCCAGTGCCCGCTGACCCTGGACCACCCGGTGCTGAAGGGCTTCCTCGAGGAGATCGAGGTGGGACTGATCGACGACGGCACCGCCATTGGCCTGGGCCTGGCCACGGCCGTGGCCCGGCTGCGCCACTCGGATTCGCCCAGCAAGACGATCATCCTGCTGACCGACGGCGTGAACAACGTGCCCACCCTCGAACCGGAGACGGCCGCCGAACTGGCCAAGTCGCTGGACGTGCGGGTCTACACCGTGGCCATCGGCAGAGAAGGGCTTGTGCCGTATCCGGTGAACGATCCGGTATTCGGCCAGCGTACGCGCCAGGTCGAGACCCGGCTCGACCTGGCCCTGCTGCGGCGCATCGCCGACCTGACCGGGGGCCGCATGTACCAGGCCACCGACCCCGAGGCGCTGCAGGGCATCTTCGCCACCATCGACGAGCTGGAGACGGCCCGCTACCAGACGCGGGTCAGCACCTGGCACCGTGAACTCATGGCAGCGGCTGCCTTGCCGGCCCTGCTGCTGTTGCTGCTCGAAGGCCTGCTCGCGGCCACCTGGCTGCGGCGCATTCCCTGAGCGACGGAGGACGACGTGCGGTTCGCCGCCCAGTTCTGGCTCTATCTGGTCCCGGTCCTGCCGGTGCTGTGGCTGTTGCTGCGCGCCGGTGACCGGCGGGCCGACCGGCGCCTGGGCCGGTTGCTGGGCCAGCGCGCGGGGGACCACGTGGAGGCGGCCAACCCGCGTCTGCGGGGTTGGCGGCGCTTCCTCTACCTGGGCGGCCTCTTCTGGCTGCTGCTGGCCCTGGCCCGGCCCCAGTGGGGCGCCAGCGAGGTGATGGTCACCCAGCGTGGTTCGGACATCGTGGTGGCCCTGGACATCTCCAATTCGATGCTCGCCGAGGATGTGCCTCCCAACCGCATCGAGCGGGCCAAGTCGGAGCTGGGCAGCCTTCCTGGGTCGGCTCGAAGGACAGCCGCGTGGGCCTGGTCTTCTTCGCAGGCAGCGCCTTCGTGCAGTGCCCGCTGACCCTGGACTACGGCACCGCGGACATCTTCCTGAAGATGGCCGATCCGGATATGCTCTCGGAACAGGGTACGGCCCTCGGGCGCGGCCCTGGAGGTCTCGCGGCAGCTGCTGGCCAAGGGACGGTCAGGGCAGCCCGGCGGCAGCTTCCAGGCGATCCTGCTGGTCACCGACGGCGAGGATCTCGAAGGCAAGTGGGAGGAGGCGGCCCAGGCCTGCCAGCGCGACGGGATCAAGCTCATCCCTGTGGGCGTGGGTGAGGAGGACGGCGGACTGATCCCCGTCACCGATCGCCAGGGACGCCCGGCCGGCTTCATGAAGGACGACGACGGCAACGTGGTGCTCACGCGCCTGGACCTGGCCTCGCTGCAGCAGATGGCCTCCATCAGCGGCGGCAGCCCGTTCCGCGTCGGCGTCGACGGACTGGCCGGCGACCGCCTCTTCGCCGAACTGCAGCGCATGGGCAAGCGCGACCTTGAGGAGCGCCGCATTTCGGCCTACGAGGAGCGCTACATCTGGCCGCTGTTGCTGGCGCTGGGCTGCTTCGTGCTGCGCCTGGTGCTGGCGCCCCGGCGGAATGCGCAGCCACTGGTCGTGCTGCTGCTGCTTGTGCTGACTGTGGCGCCGGGGAGCGCCGACGCGGGTCTGCGCCCGGCCGGCGCCGGGGATCTGCAGACCGGCCGTGACAGGTACCTGCAGGGCGACTACGAAGGTGCGCTCCGGGATTTCGAGACCGCCCTGGTGGCGGCGCCGGAGGATCCGCGGATCAGCCTGGCCGTGGGCGAGGCCCTGTTCGGACTCGAACGCTACGAGGATGCGGCGCGGGAATTCGACCGCACCCTGACCCTGACCGACGATCCCCAGCTGCGCGCCGAAGCCCTCTACAACCGTGGCACGACCCTGCTGGCAGCCGGCGACAGCGAGCAGGCCGCGGCCCAGCTGCGCGAGGCCCTGGCCCAGGACCCGGACCCCGACGACGCGTTGCTGAATCTGGAGGCGGCCCTGCGGCGGATGCAGCAGGAGCAGCAGCAGGACCAGCAGGACCAGCAGGACCAGCAGGACCAGCAGGACCAGCAGGACCAGCAGGACCAGCAGGACCAACAGGATCAGCAGCAGGACCAGCAGGACCAAAAGGATCAGCAGCAGGACCAGCAGGACCAAAAGGATCAGCAGCAGGAACAGCAACAAGAACAAGACCAACAGCAGGAACAACAGCAGGAACAACAGCAGGAACAACAGCAGGAACAGTCCCAGGAGCAGGATCAGGAGCAGCCGCAGCCGGAGCAATCCGACGAAGAGTTGACCCGGGAGCAGGCCATGCAGATCCTCAAGGCCCTCGATCGGGACGAGGAAGAACTGAAGCAATCGGTCCAGAAGCGCCTCAAGGGCGGACGGCCCCAGAGCGGGAAGCGATGGTGACGATGCGCGCGCACATGCACGGCCACGGCCGCCTGGCAGGGCTCGGACTGGCCCTCCTGCTGCTGACGGCGGTCCCGGCGGCCCGGGCGGCCATCGTCTGCGAGGCGCGGGTCAACCGCACCGCGGTGCCGGCCGGCGGTGAGCTGGTGCTGACCGTGACGGCCGAGGGCGACGTGGGCTGGTCGGTCGACTTCAAGCTGCCGGACCTGCCCGGGGTGCGCATCTACACCGGCGGCACCAACCAGAGCATGAGCATGGTCAACGGGCAGACCCGCAGCTCGGTCTCACGGACCTGGTACCTGCGCGTCGAGCAGGAAGGGATCTTGAACATCGGCCCGGTGCTGGTCCAGGCCAAGGGCGAGAGCTGCAGCACCGCCCCACTGCGGGTCAACGTGACGGCTCCCCAGGCGGACGCCCCGCCGCCGGCCGATACGGGCAACCGTACGGCGGCACCGCCGCAGGCGGCAGCGCCGGACGAACCGGGCACCGTCGGCGGGGACATCTTCGTCACCCTGGACGTGGACAAGCCCGAGCCCTGGCTGGGCGAGCAGATCATCCTTACCTTCCGCTACTGGCGCCGGGTGCAGCCCTGGAACAATCCGTCCTACACGCCGCCCCGCACCGAGGGCTTCTGGCGCGAGGATCTGGGCCCCGAGCGGACCCTGCGCGAGGTGCGCGGCGGACGCGTCTATTCGGTGACCGAGATCCGCTACGCCCTGTTCCCGACCCGCGCCGGCCAGCTGGTGATCGAACCGGCTGAGTTGATCTTCCCCGAGGATGTCTTCGACCGCTTCTTCAACTCGCGGCGCCGTTCCCAGGGCCCGCGCGTGCTGCGCACCGAGCGCCTGGTGGTGGAGGTGCGCGCGCTGCCGGTGCCGGCGGCGGCAGGATTCGGCGGGCTTGTGGCCAACCGTCTGCAGCTGACGGCCCAGGTGTCGCCGGACACGGTGGCCGCCGGCGAGCCCATCGAGTTGAAGCTGGCCCTGGAGGCCGACGGGTTCCTCAAGGGCTTCGCCGGCCTGGAAGTGCGGCCGACCGAGGGCGCGCGCATGCACGACGCGGCCGAGTCCTTCGTCACGGGCCTGCAGGGCGATCGCCTGCAGGGCCGCCTGGGTGTGGAAAAGGTGCTGGTGCCGGAGCGGGAGGGTGAGCTGGTGATTCCGGCCACCAATCTGACCTGGTTCGATGCCGACGCCGGGCGCTACGTGAGTTCCACCACGCCGCAGCACCGGGTGCAGGTCACGCGCGGCCGCCTGCCGGCCGGCGAGGAGGAGAGCTCCGGCTTCCTGCGCAGCGAGATCTCGCGGCTGGGTGCGGACCTGGCCTTCATCCACGTGGTGCCGCGACACCTGCGCGGCGCCGGGGACGGATTCGTCGGCTCGCTCGTCTGGTGGATCCTGCTCCTGCTGCCGTTCCTGCTGCTGGGTGCCTGGCGGCTGGCTCTTTCCCGGCTCGCGGCCGAGCGCCGCGATCCCGCCGGCCGCCGTCGTCGCCGGGCCATGGCCACGGCGCGCCGGGCCCTGGATCAGGCCGGCGGCGACCCCTCCCGGGTCGCCCGGGCCGTGTGCGCGTACGTTGCCGACTGCACCGACCGGCCCGTGGCCGCCGTCACCGCGACCGAGGTGGAGGCCTACGGCGCAGCGCGCGGCCGCGAAGAGACCGGCCGCAGCTTGACCGCCCTGCTGCATGCCTGCGACGGGGCCCGCTTCGGCGGAGCGGCAGCCGATGCCCACGCGCTGGCGGTGGAGGCGCACCGGCTGCTGGCCGATCTGGAGGGTCCGCGCCCGCAGCGCGGTGCCGGCGGTCCGGCGGCCGTGCTCCTGCTGGCCTGCACCCTGGCGGCGACGGCCTTGCCGGCGCTGGCCCAGCGCGGGGGCCCGGACCCGGCGCGCCTGCTCGCCGAAGGCAACCAGGCCTACACCGAGGGCGACCTGGACCTGGCGCTGGACCGGTACGATGCGGCCCGGGCCGCCGGTGCCGACGACCCGGTCCTGCACTACAACCTGGGCAACACCCACGCCCGCCGCGGCGAACTGGGACTGGCAGTGGCCAGCTACCTGCGGGCCCAGCGCCTGGACCCCCGCGACGCGGACATCCGCGCCAACCTGGCCTGGGTGCGCGGCCACAATCGCGACCTCGAACTGACCTCCGACGAGATGCCGCTGTTCATTCGCCAGTTCACGATGCTGGTGGGACGCTTCACCCTCGGCGAGTGGACGGCGGCGCTCCTGGTGCTGCTGTGGAGCCTGGGTGCTGTCGTGGCCTGGGGCTGGTACCGGGAGGAATTCGGCGAAAACCTGCGGCGCGTCGGCCTGGCCGTGGCCGCGCTCCTGGCCCTGACCACGGTGGTCACCGCCTGGCGTTGGCAGAACGAGCGGGTGGTCGAGACGGCGGTGGTCGTGGCTGCCGAGGCGGCCGTGCGTTCGGGACCAGCCGAGTCCTTCCCGGTGCTCTTCATGGTCCACGACGGGCTGTCCGTGCGTCTGGACGGGACGCGGCCCGACTGGGTGCGGGTCTCGCTGGGGGGTGACTGGCAGGGCTGGCTGCCGCGGGAAGCAGTCGTCAAGGTGCGCGGCGAACCCGGCGGCGAAGCGGCTCAGGGCCGGTAGACGGCCTCGGTGGTGGGTGTCTCCTGAACGGTGACGTCCGTCAGCAGGGGCAGCGTGCCGGCCAGCCGGGCGTGGATCCAGGCGGCCAGCACTTCGGCGGTGGGATTTTCCAGCCCCGCCAGATCATTCAGGCAGCGGTGATCCAATTCGGCCCGCAGCGGGGCGAAGGCCCGGGCGACCTCGCTGTAGTCCTGGACCCAGCCCAGCCGCGGGTCCAGTTCCCCTTCCAGACCCAAAACCACCATATACGTATGTCCGTGCAAACGCCGGCACTTGTGGTCGTCCGGGACATTCGGCAGCCAGTGGGCCGAGTCGAACGAGAAGCTCTTGGTGATCCGGCAGCGCATGGTTCTTCCTTCCGGGGCCACGGAGACGGCGGCCGCCCGATCCAAGTAAGCCCCTGGGCGCTTCGGGCGCAATGCCGACCCGGGCGGAAAAAATGGTCAATGTGGCCGCTCAGCGGCCGAAAACCACAGGGAGAACACCGGAGCGGTGCCGACGGCGGCCCGTTGCCGTGGATCCCGATTCGCCCCACAAACGAGGACCGCCGTGGCCAAGCTGATGATCGACCCCACGGAACAAGAGGCCCGCACCGACTCGGTGCCCGAGCCGGTCGACGAGGCCCTGCGGGTCGCCGCGGCGGACCGGGCCAACGGCGGCGCCGGGCCCGACATCATTCCGCTGGTCCGCAGGGGCATGGAGGAACTGGGCGGGCTGACCCAGCTCAAGGAGTTCCCGGTCTGGTTCGCCCGCTTCGCCGAGCAGACCGGGCTGCGACTGCTGCTCCTGAAGCGCTGGACCAGCGGCCTGCAGGTCTTCATGGAGACCAACATCCGCATGCCCAAGGAGGCCCGGCAGAAGCGCTCCGACGGGCGCGCACCCATCCCCAGCGTGAGCGGCGACATCTTCCAGACCGTGGGCGAAGAGGCCAACGTCTACTGCGGCCCGGTGCCGGTCAAGCACTTCCCCCTGGACCTGACCCTCATGCTCGGGCGCGGCAGCCGCGACCGGCACATCATCCTGTTGCCGTTGCCCTCCCAGAACCACTGGAACACGTTCCTGTACCTGGACTCCGGCGAGACCTCGGGGCGTGCCCTGGCTGTGGCCGAAGTTCTGGCCCACTACGCGCTGGCCCGCATGACCCTGTTGCAGCGGGGAATGCCGCCGGTGCGGGGCCGGGTGGCCGAGATCCTGCGGGCTGAGACTGCCCGCCGTGCCGCCGATGAGGCCAAGCGGGGCCATGCCCTGGCGCCCGAGGGCCAGGATGCAGCGGTACCGGCCGAGACCCTGCCGATGGAGCACCCGCCACAGCCGGCTGCCGGCGGGCTGGACCTGGCCGATGATCCGGCGCCCCGGCCGTCGCGGCCGAGCCGGCCGGCCAAGGCGAAGGCACCGGTACCGGAAGCCGATCCATTCCTGCCCACGGACGTCCAGGAGCCCGCACCGACCGAACCGGAGGTCGTGCGGCGCCCGCGCAAGCGCCAGGGCATCGAGGGCACCGCGGCGGCGCTGCCCGAGGCACCGGCCTGGGCCGAACTGGCCGAGACCGGCAGCCTGACCCCGGAGATGATCCTCAAGCACAGCGGCGAACTGCCGGCCCTGCCCAAGGCCGGCGGCCCACATCATGGCCGTGATCGAGGATCCGCGCACCACCGCCACCAGCCTGGAGAAGGCCCTGGCCATGGACCAGGCCCTGACCGCCAAGGTGCTGCGCATCGCCAACAGTCCGTTCTACGGCGCCGTGCGCGAGATCCGCACCGTCAGCGAGGCCATCGTGCGTCTCGGCTTCGTCGCCATCCGCAACTGGACCCTGGTGACGGCCGCCCGCTCCGTCTTCCTGACTCCCGGCGCCGGCATGCTCTACCGCAGCATCTGGAAGCAGTCGGTGCTGTCGGCCATGGCCGCGCAGCTGGTGGCCCAGGTGGCCGGCAGGGCCGCGAGCCCGAGAGCGTGTTCATCGGCGGCCTGATGCAGAACATCGGCCAGCTGGTGCTGGCGCGCAGCCATCCGGAGCTCTTCCAGGAGATCCTCAGCGATTCGGCCACGCGAACAGAAGCCGTACCACGAGATCGAGCGGCGCCTGCTGGGCTTCGACCACGGCGAACTGGGAGCCCTGCTGATCAGCGAGTGGAACCTCAGCGCCGATCTGGAGGAGGCGGTGCGCTGGCATCATCGCTTCACCCATGAGGGCGCCGGCAACCCGCGCATGGCGGCGATGATCGCCCTGGGCGAGGAACTGGCTGCCTGCAGCGGCGCCGATGCGGCCGCCGTAACCGGGGTCGAGGGACCGCCGCCGAGCGAGGCGTCACTCTTCCTGGGGCTGACCGACGCGCAGCTGGCGGATCTGCACCGGCGGGCGCAGGGACTGCACATCGATCCCCACTTCTTCTCCTGAGCGGAATACCCGGCTAGCGCGGGGCGCGATCGGCGGGGCCGGTCGCGTCCTCGTCTGCGGTGTCGGCCGGCGCTTCGAAGTGCCGCCGGCAGCGCGCCTCGTAGGTCTCGGCCGCACCGACGACCACCTGGGCGGTGGCCTTGGTCAGGCGCTGGGTGAAGTTGGCGGGATCGCCGCAGACCATGCAGATCGCCAGCTGCTTGGTGACGTACTCGGCGCTGCACATGAGCTGGGGCATGGGGCCGAAGGGGCGGCAGCGGTAGTCCAGGTCCAGACCGGCCACGATCACGCGCTTGCCCTGGTTGGCCAGACTGTTGGCCACGTCGACGATCTCCGCGTCCGAAGAACTGACCCTCGTCGATGGCCACCAGTTCGGTGCGGTCGTCCACCAGGTCGAGGATGTCCGCCACATTGGTGACCGCGATCCCCGGCAGCGACTGCTGGCTGTGGCAGACGATGCTGGTGGCGTCGTAGCGGGCGTCGCTGCCGTGCTTGAAGATCTGCACCCGCCGTCGCGCGATCTGGGCGCGGCGGATCCGCTTGATGAGCTCCTCGCTCTTGCCGCTGAACATCGGGCCGCAGATGACCTCGATCCAGCCCGGTCTTGCCGTGGACGATCTGCATGCCGCTCCATTCCAACCAGGGTGATCCCGCGGGAAGGCCCAAGGATCAGGACACGGTGCGGTCCGGGACAATCGCCGATTGGCGCCGGTCCGGGCTTTCCCGTGCCGAGGACGCGTTGAGCCGCTATACTTCCGCTCCATGTGGAACCGCGACGACCTTCTGGCCGCGGCGCCCGGCGGCGCCATCGGCATGATCCATCTGCAGCCCCTGCCGGGGAGCCCCCGCTGGGGGGGCGATCTGGCGGCGGTGCGCGCGGCCGCCCTGGCCGACGCCGATGCCCTGGTCGAAGCCGGCTTCGGCGCGGTGATGGTCGAGAACTACCATGACGTCCCCTTCCACCCCGAGCAGGTGCCGGCCCATCACGGTGGCGGCGTTGACGGCCCTGGTCGGCGCCGTGACGGCCCGTCATCCGCGCCTGGCCGTGGGCGTCAACGTGCTGCGCAACGACGCGGCGGCGGCCCTGGGCATCGCCGCGGCCACGGGCGCGCGCTTCGTGCGCGTCAACGTCCACGTGGGGGCCACTGTCACCGACCAGGGCCCGCTGACCGGCCGCGCCTGGCATACCCTGCGTCTGCGCCGGGAGCTGGGCGCCGAGGCGGTGGGCATCCTGGCCGATGTGCGGGTCAAGCACGCGCGGCCACTGGTCGAGCGCCCGCTGGCCGAGGAGGCGGCGCGACCTGCGCCTGCGCGGCCTGGCCGACGCGCTGATCGTCACCGGTCCGGCCACCGGCGCGGCAGCCGACCCGGCCGACCTGCGCGTGGTGCGCGCGGCCCTGCCCGACTGCCCGTTGCTGGTCGGCAGCGGGGCCACCGCCGAGTCGGTCGGTCCAGCGCTGGCGTTTGCCGACGGCTGCATCGTCGGTTCGTCACTGCAGGTGCTCGACCCGGCCACGGGGCGCCGTGCCGTGGACGCCCGCCTGGCCCGCACCTTCCTGGCCGCGCTCGCGGCCGCCCGCCGAAAGGACTGATCCGCCCATGCGCATCCTCGTCACCGGCGGCGCCGGCTTCATCGGCTCCAACTACGTCCGCGGCCTCCTGGCCGCGGCGACCGACGACCGCGTCGTGAACCTCGACCTGCTGACCTACGCCGGCAACCTGGCCAACCTCGCAGGCTGCGACGACGATCTCCGCTACCGCTTCTGCCGGGGCGACATCCGCGACCGCACGCTGGTGCAGGCAGCTGCTGGCCGAGGAGGGCATCGAGGCCGTGGTCCACTTCGCGGCCGAGAGCCACGTGGACCGTTCGGTCGAGGGCCCCGAGGTCTTCGTCACGCACCAACGTGCTGGGCACCGAGATCCTGCTGGAGGAGTCCCGCGCCGCGCGGGTCGCGCCGCTTCGTGATGGTCTCGACCGACGAGGTCTACGGTTCCCTGGGCGCCGCGGGGCTTTTCACGCGAAGACACGCCCCTGGCCCCCAACTCGCCCTACGCGGCCAGCAAGGCGGCGGCCGAGCTGCTTTGCCGGGCCTTCCACCACACCTGCGGGCTTCCCGGTCGCTGACCACGCGCTGCAGCAACAACTACGGCGCCTACCAGTTTCCCGAGAAGCTGATACCCCTGATGATCGCCAACGCCATCGAGGACAAGCCGCTGCCGGTCTACGGCGACGGCCTGCAACGTGCGCGACTGGCTGTGGGTCGAGGACCACTGCCGTGCGGTGGACGCCGTGCTGCGGCGGGGCGAGCCCGGGCGCATCTACAACATCGGTGGCTGCAACGAGATGACGAACCTCGAGCTGGTCACGCTGCTGGTGGACCGGCTGGGCAAGCCGCGCGACCTGATCACCTTCGTCGCCGACCGTCCGGGCCACGACCGCCGCTACGCCATCGACGCATCGCGCATCATGGCAGAGCTGGGCTGGGCGCCGACGGTGACCTTTGCCGAAGGCCTGGCCGCCACCGTCGAATGGTACCTGGCCAACCGCAGCTGGTGGGAGACCATCCGCAGCGGCGAATACCAGGGCTATTTCGAGCGGATGTACGGCGGGCGGGATCGCGCGAAGCCGCAAGGGAAACCGTGACTCCGGACTGCGTCCTGCCGGACGGGCGCCGGGTCGTGATCGCGGCCGAGGCGGCGGACCGCCTGTGCGCCGGGGTGATCGTCTGCGGCGACTGCCGCGCCGGCAGCGGCGACGGCGCCGCCGTGGCGGCCGAGGCTCTGGGCCGCGAACTGGCCGCACGCTGGGCCGGCACCCAGCCGGCCCTGATCCCCGGACTGGCCGAGGCCCGCGACCTCTACAAGTCGTTCGGCATGGAACCCACCCGCCATCGCCCCAGCAGCGAGGCCCTGCTGCGGCGCGTGCTGCAGGGCAAGGGCCTGTACCGCCTGGGTAACCTGGTTGACACCTGCAACCTGGCCTCCCTCAGCTTCCTGCTGCCGATCGGCATGTACGACCTGGACAAGGTCCGCGGCGACGTGGAATTGCGCACCGGTCGGACGGACGAAGCGTACGAAGGTATCCGCAAGGGGCCGGTGCACCTCGAGGGGCGTCTGGGCCTGTTCGACGCCGAGGGGCCGTTCGGTTCGCCAACCAGCGATTCGGCCCGCACCTGCACGGGCCCGGACACCCGGACCGTGCTGGCCGTGGTGATGGCCACCGGAAGCTACCTGACGGCGGCCATGGCGTCGCACCTCGCAGCGTTTGGCGAACTCCTGGCCGCCCATTGCCGTGCCGCGCACCGTTTCTCGTCCGTGCTGGGAGGTAAGCCATGAAGTATTGGTTGTGGGGCTTGATGGTGCTGGCGGTGGGCGGCCCGCCGGCAGCGGCGGCTGCGACCGACGCTGCCTCAGCCGCGGCGCTGCTGGACCAGGTCCGCATCCTGACCACTGCGGCCTTCGCCGGGCGCGGCGCCGGCGCGCCCGAGTCGGCCGCCGTGGCCGAGACCCTGGCCGTCTGGTTGGCCGCGGCCGGGCTCGAGCCGGCGTTTGCCGGCGCCTGGGCCCAGGAATTCACCCTGCACGGCGAAGGCTGGGCGGGGCAGGACCTGACCGGTGCCACGGGCCGCAACCTGGCGGGTCTGCGCCGCGGTGCAGGCAGCCTGGCCGGCCGCTGGGTCGTGCTGGGGGCGCACCACGATCACCTGGGCCGGGTGGATCCGGCGGTGCAGGGAGCTTCGCCGCCGGCTCCGGACGCCTACTATCCCGGGGCCAACGACAACGCCTCGGGCGTGGCGGCGGTCCTGGCGGCCGCCCGCAGTCTTGCCGCGGCGACCGCCGGCGATCGACGCGGCCTGCTCGTGGTGCTTTTCGACGGCGAGGAGGTGGGCCTGCAGGGCTCCGGCTGGTTCGTCGAACACGCGCCGGTGCCGCTGGACAGCATCGACGCCATGGTCAACCTGGACACGGTGGGGCGCCTGCAGGACGGCACGCTCCACATCAGCGGCGTGGGCACGGCCGCGGGCCTGGCGCCGCTGGTGGCCGCCGCGGAGCAGGGCGACTTCAGCGTGCGCACCGCCCGCGGCGGCTGGTCCGGCAGCGACCACATGGTCTTCAACACCCGCGAAGTGCCGGTGGTCTTCCTCTTCGGCGGAGCCTATCCCCAGTACAACCGCCCCGGTGACACGGCCGACACCATGGACCCGCCCGCGCTGGCGGCTGTGGCCGCCTACGCCGCGCGCCTGACCGACCAGCTGCTGCGCACCCGTGCGGACCTCGGCTGGATCATGGTCGGCGAAGGACCCCTGCGCGACGACGGCGAGACCGAGGCCGGCCAGAACCGCGACACCTGGCTGGGCACCCTGCCCGACTTCGCCGAGGACGTGCGGGGCTACCGGCTGGCCGGCGTCTTCGACGGCAGCCCGGCCCAGGGCGCGGGCCTTCAGAAGGGCGACGTGCTGGTCCGCTTCGCCGGCCGCGAGGTGTCCGATCTGGCGACCTTCACCCGCGCCTTGCGTTCGGTGGACCCGGGTGACCCGGTGGAGGTGGAGGTGCTGCGCGACGGACGGCCCCTGCGCTTCACGGTGGTGATGGGGGACCGCGCCCAGCGCAAGTAGCAAGGGCCGCAATCAAGCGGATGCGTGATCACCGTCCCGCCGCCCCGGCTCCACGTGCACGAAGACCCTGGCCACGTTCGGCACCCGCTCGCGCACCCGGTCCTCGACCTGGTGGGCGATGTCGTGGGCTGTTCCCAGCGAATGGTCCGGATGGACCGAGACGCGCAGGTCGGCCAGGTACCAGGAGCCGCGCTGCCGCACCCGCAGGTCGCGGATCTCCTGCACCTGGGGCACGGCGGCTGCCACGCCGCGAATGGCCTCGACCAGGGCCGGATCCGGCATGGTGTCCATCAGGGTCATCACGTTCTCGTGCAGCAGGTTCCAGCCCATGCGGGCGATGAACACCGCGATCACCAGCGCCGCCGCGTTGTCCAGCAGCGGCCAACGCACCATGGCGCCGGCGATGCCCACCGCCGCCGCCACCGAACTGATGGCGTCGGAGCGATGCATCAGCCCGTTGGCCAGCAGGGCGGGGCTGTTGTGCAGCCGGCCCACGTGGATCGTGTAGCGCGCCATCACTTCCTTGATCAGGATCGAGGCGATGGCCGCGACCAGGGCCGGCAGCTCCGGGTGTCGCATCTGGCCGCCGAGGAAGTTGCGCACCGCGTCCCAGCCGATCAGCCCAGCCGTCAGCAACATGAACGCCGCGACGATCACCGCGCCGAGGGTCTCGAAGCTGTGGTGACCGTAGGGGTGGTTGGCATCGGGCGGCCGGCCGGCCGCTTTCAGCGCGAAGAGGATGCCGATGTCGCTCAGCACGTCGGCCAGGCTGTGGAAGCCGTCGGCGATGAGCGCGGCCGAGCCCGCGACCACGCCCACGACGATCTTGGCGGCCGTGAGCAGGGTGTTGCCGACCAGGCCGATGCCCGTGCAGAACACGGGCCTCAGCCAGGGGCTGCCGGCGGCAGGGGAAGGCCGGAGGTCCGTCATGTCAGTCCTCGTCCTCCGGCGTCTCGGCAGGGTACATGGCGTCGATCACGTCGCGGTACTTGCGCGCGATGGCGAACCGCTTGACCTTCATGGTCGGCGTCAATTCGCCGGCTTCCTGGGTGAACTCCTGCTCCAGCAGCGAACACTTCTTGATCTGGCTGAAGCCCGGCAGCTCGGCGTTGAAATGGTCGAGCTGCTCCTGGAAGAGCTGCTGCACGGCCGGGTCGGCCACCAGCGCGGCCGGCCCCGCGGCGTCCAGCCCCCGGGCGGCGGCGAATTCCGCCAGCATCGCGAAGTCGGGCACGACCAGGGCGCTCAGGTAGGGGCGCCGGTCGCCGATCACCACCGTCTGGCTGACGTACTTGTTGGTCTGCAACCGGTTTTCCAACGGTTGGGGCGCGATGTTCTTGCCCCCGGCGGTGACGATCAGGTCCTTCTTGCGGTCGGTGATGTAGAGGTACCCGTCCTCGTCCAGCCGCCCGATGTCGCCGGTGCTGAACCAGCCGTCGGCCGCCAGCACCTCGGCCGTGGCCTCGGGCCGGTTCCAGTAGCCGAGCATGACCTGCGGGCCGCGGGCCTGGATCTCGCCGTCGGCGGCGATGCGGATCTCCGTGTCGACGACCGCCTTGCCTACGCTGCCGTAGCGCTTGGCCGCAGGAGTGTTGCAGCTGAGCACCGGGGCGGTCTCGGTCAGGCCGTAGCCCTCGCAGATTTGCAGGCCGGCGCCGTTGAAGAACCGGTTGATCTTGGCCGAGAGCGGCGCCCCGCCCGAGATCATGCACACGATGTTGCCGCCCAGGCGGCTGCGCAGCTTGCGGAAGACCAGCTTCTCGGCCAGGGCCTGCTGCAGCTTCAGGCCGGTGCCGAAGGGCTCGCCGGCCGCCGTGCGGGCGGCGCATTCGACCGCCACGCCCCGGGCCCAGAAGAATATGTCCCGCTTGGGCCAGCCGGCGCCCATGGCCGTGCCCAGGGCCTTGGCGTAGATCTTCTCGTACAGGCGCGGCACGCTGATCAGCAGGTGCGGCTTCACTTCGAGAATGTCCCGCGGCACCGTGTCCATGCGCTCGGCGAAGGCGATGCCGATGCCGGCGTAGAGGCTGGTGTAGAAGCCGGCCATGCGCTCGAGCACGTGGCTCAGGGGCAGAAAGGACAGGGCGCGGTCCATGCGATCGAACGGGAACGAGTCTTGGATCGCCAGTACGTTGGACACGAAGTTGCGGTGGCTCAGCACCACGCCCTTGGGGGTGCCGGTGGTGCCTGAGGTGTAGATGATGCTGCAGGGCGAGTCGGCGGCCACCGGCGCGCAGTCTTCCGCGGCTGCGGCCGGATCCAGATCCACCAGGTTCTGGCCGATGTCCAGCAGCCGCTCGAAGGCCAGGATGTCCGGCAGCTCCGTGCGCTCAAAGGCCACCACATCCCTGACGCTGGGCAGCCCGCCGCGGATCTGGTGCACCTTGGCGGCTTGGTCGCCTGTGGAGACGAGGATCGCCACTGGTGCGCAGTCGGCCAGGATCTGGCCGATCGCTTCCGGCAGCAGGGTCGGGTAGATGGGCACCGTGATCGCGCCGGCGCATTGGATGCCCAGGTCGGACACGGCCCACTCGACCCGGTTCTCCGAGAGCAGTGCCACCCGGTCGCCGGGTTTGACCCCGAGGGAGCGCAGGCCGTGGCGCAAGGCCATGACCCGGCGCAGCGCCTCGACGCTCGACACGGGTTGCCAGCGGCCGTGTCCGTCCCTGAAGGAGAAGCAGTCGGCCCGCGGCTTTGCGCGGACGGCGGTCAGGAACAGTTCCGGGACGGTCTGCACGGCCATCGGGACCCTCCGGGGCAGGCGCCAGAAAGCGCGGTCCTTGCGGCGACAAGGGGTTGGAGGCAGTATCCTGACCGGACGACCGCGGTTTGTCAATGTGGGAGCGACGGTCCTCCAACCCCGCAGCAGCCCTGGACGGCAACATGAACGACGTTCGCGAACCGGAGCTGATCGACGCACCCGCCCTGGGCCGGGCCCTGCTGGCCTGGTTCGACCGCCATGCCCGCGACCTCCCTTGGCGCCGCAACCCCGATCTCTACCGCACCTGGATCTCCGAGATGATGCTGCAGCAGACCACGGTGGCTGCCGTCGTGCCGTTCTGGGAGCGCTTCACCGCCCGCTTCCCTGACGTGGAAGCCCTGGCCGCGGCGGAGGAGGCGGAAGTGCTGGTCCTTTGGTCAGGGCTTGGCTACTACCGGCGCGCGCGCATGCTGCACGCGGCGGCGAGGCAGATCGTCAGCGCGTGCGGCGGCCGGCTGCCGACCGACCGGGACGGCTGGGCCGACCTGCCGGGGGTCGGCGACTACGCAGCCGGGGCGATAGCCAGCATCGGGTTGGGCGAAGCCGTGCCGGCCCTCGACGCCAACGCCCGGCGGGTGCTGGTGCGCTGGGCCGCTGCCGCGCCCGAGACAGCCGCTGCCTGGACCGGCACCCGCCTGCGATCCCTGGGGGCCGGGCTGGTGCCTGCGGATCGTCCCGGGGCCTGGAACGAAGCGCTGATGGAGTTGGGGGCCACCGTCTGCCGGGCCCGGGATCCCCGCTGCAGCGAATGCCCCGTGGCTCAATGGTGCCGGGCGGGGCGGGCCGGTACCGCCGCCCAGGTGCCGGCACCGGTGGCCCGCACTGCTGCCCTGCCGGTGGTCCTCTCCATGGCCCTGGTGCGGCGAGGCGCCGACCTGCTGCTGCTGCCGCCGGGATGCGGACCGGTGCTGGCGCCGCCCGCCTGGGGCGAGCCCGCACGGGCTGACCTCGGCGGCCTGCATCGCGGGTTGTGGGGATTGCCCACGACGCCCTGGTACCGGCCGTCCGCCGAAGCCGCGGCCTGGCAACAGGAGCAGTTGGCCGGCTGGCGGCGCTGGGCCGGCCCGGCCCTTGCGGGCCCGCCGGCCGTCGCGGGCTGCGTCAGCCACGCGATCACGCGCTACCGGCTCACGGTGACGGTGGTGGCCGTGACGATAGCGGCGGCCGCGGATCCACCTTCGTCCGCCGGTTCGGGGGCGATCTGGACCAGGCTGCCCACCCATCGGCCTTTGTCGAAACTGGTACGCAAAGTCGTTGCCGTGGAATCGCATCCTTCCGGTTGACAACCGGCCCGATTCCCACCTATTTAGCCGCAAGGTTCTGAAACCTCAGCTTCATCCGCACGAGGTCAACGCGATGCTGCAGATCACCCGCCAGACTGAATACGCCATCCGCGGACTCCAGGAACTGACCAGGCGCAATGACGACGCACCGGTCCAACTCAAGGTCATCGCCGGCTCCTGCGAGGTCTCCGAGGCTTTCCTGGCCAAGATCTTCCAGATGCTGGCGCAGGCCGGTATCGTCAAGTCCCACCGGGGCGTCAAGGGCGGGTTCAGCCTCGCGCGGCCGGCCGCGGATATCGCGCTGCGCGAAGTGGTGGAGGTCTGCGAAGGCGGCATCGTGCTGAACCACTGCCTGCGCAAGGTCGATCCCTGCCAGAACGCGGACACCTGCCAGGTGGCGGGAGTCTGGAAGGAAGCCCAGGCGGCACTGACGGGTGCCCTTGACCGCACCAGCCTGGCCGACCTCGTCTGAGTCCGGTCGGCGCTCGCTGATCACTGGCCCCCTCCTGCCGGCGGGGGCCTTTTTCCGTTCCGGGCTCAGACGCCGGCGCGCCGTCGGCGCAACTGGCCGCAGGCCGCATCGATGTCACGCCCGCCGCTTTCCCGGATGAATGCATCGATACCGGCGGCGGTCAGCACCTGCTGGAAGGCCAGCGTGCGTTCGCCCGCGGGCCGGTCCAGGTCGGCGTCGTGCAGCGGATTCATGGGGATCAGGTTGACCTTGAACGGCCGGTTCGTCAGCAGCCGCATCAGCGCGCGGGCCTGCTCCGGGGCGTCGGTGCTGCCGGCGATCAGCACCCAGGCGATGGTGACGCGCCGACCGTTGAGGCGGGCATACTGTTCGGCCAGGTCCAGCACCTCGGCCACCGGCGTGCGTCCGGGCACC
The DNA here is from genome assembly GCA_963848505.1 of Candidatus Krumholzibacteriia bacterium. GTDB lineage: Bacteria > Krumholzibacteriota > Krumholzibacteriia > LZORAL124-64-63 > LZORAL124-64-63 > JACZKN01. Next base: position 1,035,743 of record CAWKEB010000003.1, read on the forward strand.
GGCATCAGACGACGACGCGACTCGTCGTCGACGCCGCCGAGGCTGACGGTCAGGCCCACGCCGGGCGCGGCGGCGATCAGCCGCTCCAGCCCGGCACGCGGGCCGCTGGTGGAGATCTGGATGCGCCGGCGCGACATGCCCAGGCCGTCCGGATCGGCCATGATGCCCAGTGCGGCCGACACCGTGTCCCAAGTGTCCAGCGGCTCTCCCATGCCCATGAAGACGACGTTGAAGGCGCGGTCACCGTGCCCAGGCAGCGGCGAAGCCGCCAGGTCCGCGGCCAGACGCTGCACCTGCTCGAGGATCTCGCCGGGCTCCAGGTTGCGCACCAACCCGCCCCGGGCCGTGGCGCAGAAGCGGCAGGCCATGGCGCAGCCCACCTGCGAGGAGACGCAGAAAGTCGCGTGGCGGGCCATGGGGATGATCACGCTCTCGACGGTGAGGCCGTCGCGGAGGCTGAACAGGAACTTGCGGGTGCCGTCGGCCGACAACTGGCGTTCCTGCGGTGCCAGCGCGGCCAGGTCCCAGGTCGCGGCCAGTTCGCTGCGCCAGGCCCTGGGCAGGTTGGTCATCCGTTCCCAGTCCAGGGCGCCGTGGGCGTGGACCCAGTCCCGCAGCTGGCCGCCCCGGTAGGTCGGCTGGCCGGCGGCCGCCGCCAGCGCCGCGAATGCGGCCGGAACCTGGGAGCTCAGCAGGGGTTTGAGGTCAGCCACGGCGGCTCCAGGGGCAGGGCGGGCCCGCCGGGCGCGTCGGGTCTTGACACCCGACGCCGGCGCCGCCAAGGTCAGCACGGGACACGTCGCGACAATGTCCCTCCGAATCCACCTCCACGCAAGGGAATGCCCGTGAAATCCGTGCTCATCGTCGATGACGAGACTGCGATCCGCGACACCCTCGAGCAGATCCTCGGCTACGAGGGCTACAGCGTGCGTAAGGCGGCCACCGGGGCCGAGGCCCTGGCCGAACTCGAACGCCGCGCACCCGACGCCATGCTGCTGGACATCAAGATGCCGGGCATGGACGGCTTCGAAGTGCTGCAACGGCTCAAGGCGGCGGGGCATCCCGTGCCGGTGATCGTCATTTCCGGCCACGGCACCATCGAGACCGCCGTCGAGGCCGTCAAGGCCGGTGCGTACGACTTCCTGGAGAAACCGCTGGAGCGTTCCCGGCTGCTGGTGACCCTGGTCAACTGCCTCGAACACCACAAGGCGATCGAGGACCGCCGCTACCTCGCGGGCAAGGCCGGACCCGATTCCCCGCTGGTGGGCGACAGTGCGCGCATGCGCGAAGTCAAGGCCTTCATCGCCAAGGTGGGGCCGACCGAGGCCACGGTGCTGCTGACCGGCGAGAACGGCACGGGCAAGGGGCTCGTCGTCGGCGCCATCCACCGGGCCAGCTCCCGTCGCGATCGCCCCCTGGTGGAGGTCAACTGCGCGGCGATCCCCAAGGATCTGGTCGAAAGCGAACTCTTCGGCCATGAGCGGGGGAGCTTCACCGGCGCTGAGCGCCAACGCATCGGCAAGTTCGAGCAGGCCGACGGGGGCACCCTTTTCCTCGATGAGATCGGCGACATGAACGAGGAGGCCCAGGCCAAGGTGCTCAAGGCCGTGGAGGAAGGGCGCTTCCAGCGGGTGGGGGGGCACGAGACCCGCAGCGTGGACGTGCGCATCATCGCCGCCACCAACCGGGACCTTTCCCAGCCCGATTCCGGCTTTCGCCAGGACCTGTTCTTCCGCCTCAATGTGCTGTCTATCGATCTGCCGCCCCTGCGGGAAAGGGAGGGTGACGTCGAGCTGCTGCTGCAGTGGTTCATGGCCGATCTCTCGCGGCGGCTCAAGACCCGTTCCCGCCGCTACGCCCCCGAGACCCTGGCGCTCCTGCGCCGGCACTCCTGGCCGGGCAATGTCCGCGAACTGCGCAACCTGGTGGAAAGACTGCTGATCCTGGGTCCGGAGGACGTGCTGCGACCCGGCGACCTGCCCCCCCTGCCCGGAGCTTCGGCCCAGGCCGCGGCCGATGACTCCCTTTGGGCCTGCCGGGACTTCCAGGAGTTCAAGGGCCGCAGCGAAGGCGCTTTTTTGCAGCACAAACTGCGCGAAAACCTGTATAATGTGAGCAAGACCGCCGAATCCCTCGGGATGCAGCGGAGCAACCTGTACAAGAAGATCACCAAGTACGGGTTGCGGACACAGCCGGAGATTGATTAGCGCCGGATATTGACGCGGCGGTCCCGGTTCTGTACACATAGAGAGTGTATTTGACAGCTGGCCGTCCCGGGGCACGACAGAAGGGACGCTGGCGACCCGCAAGGAAAGCGGACGGGGTGTTTCCGTGAGGAGAAGAACATGAAGAGGACGCAGTTTTCCGTTCTTCTTGTGGTCCTGACCCTGCTGTGCATGTCTTCGCTGCTCGTCACGACAGCCGCGGCCGACGACCGCGATGGCCAGCTGCAACGACCGGGGGTCGCGCGTCAGCATGACCTGGTCATCGCGACGACTAGCGAACCGGATAACGACAGCGGCGGGGATCCCGACACCATGGGCGGCGGCTTCGGTTTCAAGAAGTCGGATGACCTATTGGGCGGATCGAGCGGCTGCGGGGACGAACAGGATGCCATCTGGGCGGAGCTTGTGCTCCAGTTCATGGACCTCTTTCCGATCGTGCGCTAGACCGGGCCCGCAAGGGCCCGCCTCGCCGCGGTCGCAGAGACGGAGTTGAGGCCGAACCGATCCACTTACTCGCCGAGGGATGCGGTTGATGAGAGACCGATACGAAGGACAAAGGAATTCGAGCGGGGGAGGGCCCGAGCGCGGGCGTTCGTCCGGCACCCTCGACTGGGCGCGCCTCGAAGAGGTCGGCGATCTGCATTTCCACGCCTCCGCCTTCTCCACGGCCCTGGACTACTACGACCGCATCAACGATGACGCGACCCTCTCCCGCCTGGAGCTGGTTCCGGCCTTGCGCGTGCTGCGCAAGTCGGTCGATGCCAACCTGCTGCTGGGCAACCTGGACCAGCTGGACATCCTGCTCGAGCGGGTCTTCGCCCGCCTGGATCGCCACGCCGCGGGGCCCGAAGCCGAACTGGCGGTAATCCAGCGGGCCGTCTTCCAGTGCCGCCAGGCCGATGCCCTACGCCAGCGGGGGCGCCTGCAGGACGCCCTGCAGCTGGCCAAGCGCGCGTTTTCGGTGCTGGCGCTGACGGACGAGCACACCGACGTGGCGATCCTGCAGGTCGTGATGGGAATCTGCCACGCCCGCCTCGGCCGCCTGGAGAAGGCCGAGGAGTTCTTCAACGACGGCCTAGCCACCTTCCGCCGCATCGATCACGAGCTGGGCGTGGCCAACGTCCTGAACAACCTGGCCCACCTGCACAAGCTGGGTTGCCGCTGGGAGCGGTCGCTGAACCTGCTGGACAAGGCCGTCGAGCTGGCCCGGAAGATCGGCGCCAGCCACCTGCTGCCGGGCTTCTACCTGAACCAGGGCCTGGTGCTGCTGAAGATCGATCGCCTGGGCGAGGCTCGCACCCTGCTGGACAAGGGCCTGCGCCTGGCCGCCAGCCTGGGCGACCGCGCCAACCAGACCCGCCTGCACCTGGCCATGGGCCGCCTCGAGACCCTGTCCGGGCGCCTGGCCCGGGCAGAAGAACTGATCCTCGAGGGGAGAACCCTGGCCGAAGACGGACGCTTCCTGCGCGAGGCGACGATCGCCGACGAGTACCTGGGTGACATCCTGCTGGCGCGCGGCGACATCGAGAAGGCCCGCTACAACTTCGAGTTGGGCCTGCAGAAGTCCCGCCGCATCTCCGCCGGCAACGACCTCGAGGCCGAACTGCAGCGCCGCATGGGCGAGGCGCACCTGGCGGCCGGCCGCCTGGACGAGGCGATCGCCGTCAGCCAGGCAGCCATCGCCGTCGGCCGGGAATGCGGCGAGACCTACGAACTCGGCTTCTGCCATGCCACCCTGGGTCGGGCCTATGCCGGGCAGGGTGACCGCAAGCTGGCGGACGACCACTTCCGCGAGGCCATCGCCACCTTCGGCCAGCAGCAGCTGACCCACCTGTGGTGCCGCACCATCCTGGCCTTTGCCGACGTGCGGCGCAGCGATGCCGGCGAGGCCGAGTTGCTGCTGCTGCGGCGTTACCTCATGGACGCGCAGGAGAACGGCGCGGCGGCGGTTGGCGACCGCACGCTGTGCGAGATCCTGGACCGGCTGGCACGGGTGCAGATCCGCCTCGGCCAGTTCGACGACGCTCTGCTGACTGTGTTCGAGCTCGAGCGCCATGCCGCCGGGCTGGAGGACGCGGAGCTGGCGCGCGGCGTGGTGGCGCTCCGCGACCGCATCGAGGCGGGCCTGCTGGGCGGCGGCTTGACCGCCGAGACGCACCTGCAGGCCATCAGCGGGCTGCCCGGGCTGTTCAGCCGGGGAGATGACTCGGTGCCACGCAACCTGGACTCGGTGCTGGCCGCGGGCATGGACAAGGTCCAGGCCGAATCCGGTTTCATCGCCATGGCCGACGACCGCGACGGCGGGCTGCGCATCTCCGCCCGCGCCGGACTTACGGACAACCTGGCGCGGCAACTGACCCGCTGGTTCGACGACGAATTGGCTTCTGGACGCCGCTCCGGCACGGCCTTCTTCTCGCGCATCGACACGGCCGACGACCTGGCCCGGGCCGTGCCTGCGGTGGCCGCGAACACCGGCAGCTGCGTCTTCATGCCCATCTCGCTGCACGAGCGGCGCTTCGGCCTGCTCTTCCTGGGCCGCGGCGAGACGGCCGGCGGCGGCGGCTTCGATCGGGCGGCCCTGGACTTCCTGGCCACCTACATGGGCTTCCTGGCCCTGTTCCTCTACGAGAAGGGGCGCGGTGGCGCGGCCGTCGCGACGCCGATCGAGCGTATCGAGAGCTTCGAGAACATCATCACGCGCAACGGGCAGATGCTGGACGTGCTCGGACTGGCGCGCAAGGTCGCGCCCAGCGACCTGACCGTGCTGCTGAACGGCGAGACCGGCACGGGCAAGGGTTTGCTCGCCTATTCGCTGCACGCCCTGAGCCGGCGGGCGGCCAAGCGCTTCCTCTCCATCAACTGCGCCGCGATCCCCGAGTCGCTGCTCGAGAGCGAACTGTTCGGCCACAAGCGGGGCAGCTTCACCGGCGCCCACAGCGACAAGCGCGGCTTGCTGGCCGAGGCCGAAGGCGGCACCGTCTTCCTGGACGAGATCGGCAAGATGCCCCTGAGCATGCAGGGCAAGCTCCTGCATTTCATGGACACCAAGGTGGTGCGGCCGGTCGGAGCGAACAACGAGTTCCAGGTGGACGTGCGCATCGTCTGCGCCTCCAAGTCGGACCTGCACGCCATGGCCCTGTCCGGCCTGTTCCTGGAGGACCTCTACTATCGGCTGCTGGATTTCCCGTTGACGATTCCGCCCCTGCGCGAGCGGCCCGACGACATCGATCTGCTGGCGCGGCATTTCGTCGAGAGGTTCAGTCACGACCTGGGGGTCCGGGCACCGATGCTGGATCGCGTGCTGCTGGACCTGCTGGTCCAGCATCCGTGGCCGGGCAACGTGCGTGAGCTGGAGAAGACCCTCAAGCGGGCCATCGTGCTGGCCCAGGGCGATGCCGTGCTGCGCCCGGAGCACCTGCCTTTGGCCATGGTCGGGGCGCTGGGCGGGGGCGAATCCGGCGGCGAGCAGGCGCCTCTGCGGGAATCGCTGGCCCTGGTCGAATGCCGGGAGATCACCCGAGCCATGCAGACCTGCGACGGCAACAAGTCGGCTGCCGCGCGCTTGCTTTGCATCTCCTATCCGAATCTGCTGAAGAAGATCAAGCACTACGGCATCACGACCGCTTGAGCCGGACTGGCAACTTCCGCCGATCCCCGCCCCTGAAGCATAATATAAGTTGCCAATTCAAACGACTTCATTACAGCGAGTTAGGGTGGCGGCGGCGTTAGCTGTAAACCAAGTTTATAGTCCCGGTTCGTCCATGGTCCCTGCACTGTCCTGTCCGTCAAGTAACTCCTTTGTTTGCAACGCCTAAATTATTTCCAAGCGACCGGTCGGTTTGGTATGCGACCTGCTGTAAGGAGGACGAAGGGGTGAGTTACAGGGATCCTCTTCGGAAACGGCATCGATATTCGTGTTTTCGGGAGCACCGGGGTTCGTTCCCCACTGCTTACCGGCATCAGGGAAGTTCTCAACAAGAAGGGTCGGCGGGGCGGTTGACAAGAGGTGGGGTCTTTTCAATCGAACCCGGTCGGCTAGAGAGAACCAGGACTACGGTCTCCCGAAACACGAAGAACTTTTCGGGTCTGATCACCGGATCCGACGAAAAAGAGCCCTACTGGTCTTGAGAAGGCGAGACTCAAGCCCAGGCAGCCGCAAGGCGGGGCTCTTTTTCTATGCCTGGCAGTTGTTTGCTATGCGTGGCACCCGGGTATCGGAACGGGCCGTCTCCACTGGGACGGCCCGTCCATTATTGGGGAATCTGTCGCGGAAATCACACATCCCGCCGGGTCCAAACCAGGTCCCCGGGGGATCCCGGCAACTCCCGCTCTCGCGCTAACCTGCCATCGGACAATGAGATGGGCGTTGCCAGGTCTCGATCGCGGGCAACTGCCCAGGCAGCCCGGCATTGGCACGATAGGTGCGATGATCGGGGAGGCGAACGTGATTCAAAGAGTCGGAGGTGGAGCGTGAACCAGAGGATGCGGAACGGACGTCTGGGCCTCTTGTTCGTGATCGGGCGGCGGCTGCACCTGGTGCAGCTGCCGCTCCTCCTGCTGCTGGGGCTGGCGCTCGGTGGCTGCGGGGAAGAGGACTGCATCAACTGCGTGGGGCTGCCGCTGCCGGTGGTTCCCACCGGCGTGCACAGCATCAGCGGCGACAACGAGGTGATCGTGCAATGGTACGATATCTCCTATGCGCCTTACGACGGTTCCTACAACGACACCGTTGCGGGCTACCGGATCTACAGCCGCTTCTACACCGCCGGTGACGAAGACGACTCGACCCGGGTCTTCTACCGGATCGGCGAGATCGCCTGGAATCAGAATTTCGACCTGAGCTCGGGACTGCATTGGTTCGTCGACGCGGGTGACGACGTCTTCAACGGCGAACAGTACGAATACGCGGTGGCGGCGGTCAATGCGGCCGGCGGCGAGAGCGCCCTCAGTTTCGAACTGGTGACCGACGCGCCACTGCCCATCAGCGCGACGCCGGTCGAGCTCTTCGACGGCAGCGGCCCGACTTCGGCCCTTGCGGGCTTCGACTTCAGCGAACTCGAGCAGGGGCGCACCGACCCATTCGCGCCGACAACCGCGGCCGACGTCTACGTAGCCTACAGCGGCGGCGTGCCGTACCTGCACGCGATCTCGCCGGACGTGCAGATTCAGGACTTCGGCGTCTTCACCGACCGTGTCGGCAACCTGGTGTTCGAGGGCGTGTCCTGGGCGCCGCTGGGCGGCTATTCGGCAACCGGCGTGCTGGAGATCGTGGCCGGGCACATCTACGTGATCAAGATCACCGAATCCGGGGTGGGCACACACTACGCCAAGCTGGGGATCGTCGCGGTCGACCCGAGTCCATCCGTGGATTCGGTGCTGGCCCTTTGGGCCTATCAGTTGATCGAGGGCTTGCCGGAGCTGGCGGCGCCGATCGGCGGCAAGCCCGTCGACGTGGAACCCGTGACCCTGCGCCTGTAGGCGCCTGGCAATGGGGAAAGGAGCGGCAACCATGACACGCAACCATCGCAACCGCAGGCCGGATCCCCGGTACGCAGGCCGGCTGCTGGTCGCCGTCCTGCTGCTGGCGGGGGTGGGCGGGGCCAACGCCCAGAACCCACCTCCCGAAGCCTTCCAGGAGATCCCCGTGCCCGTGCAGCCCGAAGCTGCCACGGTCGTGGGGCCTGAAGCCGCCACGGCCGTACAGCCTGAAGCCGCCACGCCCGCGCCCGACACCGCAGGCGGGTTCGACTACTCCGCGGTCGACCTGCGCGTCGGCATCTGGGTGGACAAGGCCGCTGACGAGGTCTACGCCAAGGGCGACCCCATGTCCGTCACCGTCAAGACCGGCGAGGATGCCTACGCTGTCGTCTACCGCATCGACACCGAGGGCCGGGTCACGGTGCTCTGGCCCCGCAGCCGCATGGATGACGGCTTCGTCTTCGGCGGCCACGAATACGTGCTGCCGGTGCAGGGTGGGCCGGCGCTGCGCACCACGCAGGCCGAGGGCGAGGGAATCGTGGAGGTCATCGTCTCCCGCTACCCGTTCGACCTGCGCGCCCTGCAACTGGATTTCCACCACGAGCCGACGGCCCAGTTCATCGACTTCCGCGTGGTGGGCGATCCCTTCCTGGCCATGAACGAGGTCAACTACGCGATCACCGGCCTGGAGAACGCCGAGGACCAGGTGGTGACCAACTACTTGTCCTACTACGTGCACCGCGAGGTGGACCATCCGCGCTACCTCTGCGGCCAGTGCCACTTCGACGACGGCCCGCAATACGACCCGTACCGGGATACCTGCAGCCTGGACATCAACGTGGACTACCGCTGGAACAACGGCTGGTGGTCCAGCTATGGCTACTATCCGGTGTACTACAACCCGTGCTACGTGTACGTCGATCCCTGGACCTGGCGGCCCTGGGTGAACTTCTGGTACGATCCCTGGTGGTGCGCCCCGGCGGTCAGCGTCTGCTATTGGCCGACGACGTACTATCCCTGGTACGACAGCCCGTACTACGGCGGCGACTGCTACACTGGGAACAACGGCACTCCCCGCTACGCGCCGCTGAATCCCAACGGCCAGGGTGGCGACGGCACCCGCACCAAGACCCGCGAGTACGGTCCGATCACGCCGATGCTGGCCGCCGACGGTGCCGGTGCGTCCCGCGGCGGGGCGACCCTGGACTCGCGCACGGCCTACAAGGGCGAATCCCAGGCTGTGCGCACGGCACCGACCATCGGTGACGCCGTGCGCACCCGCGGCACTGCTGGCCTGCGCATCCGCGAGGGCGGCAGCGTGCGGGGCGGGACGGCCGGCGAGCAGGACCGGGTGCGGCACACGGCGGCCGGTGCGCGGACTCCGGCGTCGCTGGTGCCCGTCTCGGGCGAACCGACCGGCGGCGGCCAGCGTGTGCGCACTCCCGGCACCGTGGGCGACGCCCAGCAGCGGGCCCAGGTCGATCAGCGGTCCCGGACCCGCAGCGGGGCCGAAGGCCGGGCCATCACCCCGGTGGCCCCGCGCCAGAAGGGCACGCGCATCTGGAACACCGGACGCAGCGGCAGCAGCGACGGCACCCGCCGACCCGAACAGGTCCGTCCCGGCGGCCGCTCCGGCGGCAGCGACTCGAGCCGGGACGGCACCGTGCGCGATCGCAGCGGCAGCAGCAGCGGCGACAGCGGCAACAGCGGCAGCCGTTCCTCGAGCGGGGAGACCCGCACCCGGTCCGGCAGCAGTTCGAGCGGCGGCAGCAGCAAGGCCACCCGTGGCGGGAGCAGTTCCGGCAGCAGCGGTGGCGGACGATCCTCCGGCGGTTCGGGCGGCGGCGGCCAGTCCCGGGGCGGTTCGTCCTCAGGCGGCGGCTCCGGCCGGCGCGGAGGTTGAGCGAAACAGGAATCCACGAGTGTGTGTTGGTGGCTTTTCCCCCCATCACCCGCCGGCCGGCGAGAGACCGGATTCTCGAAGAGGTTGGCAGCCAGTCGGGAAGGGTAGCGAGCCGGACGGACGGGGACACCAGCACATGACAGGAGAGCCCGGCGGGGGAATGTCGATCAGGGGTGACAGGTACCGCGTCCGGGCTCTCCGCTTCCTTATACCGCGCGCATTGACCCCCCGCGGGGGGCTAACTATAATGCGCGCGGCGATGTTCGTGCAGTGGCCCGCCCGCCGACTGCGACCCAGCGTGACGACGAAAGGTCCTGAGATCCATGCGCCCGATCCTCCTGGCCTGCGCCCTGCTCGGCCTGCAGCCGCTGCTTGCGACGGCCGCCGTACCGGCCGCCCGCACGGCCGGGCCCGCGCCGGTGGAGCGTTCCCTGCTGCCTGCGGAAGCCCCCGCCGCTTCGGCCCGCCTGTTCGCCGACCGTCCCTGGGGGCGCCGCACCACGGGAGAGAAGGCGCCTGCGTCCCTGCGCGCGATCCTGGTCATGTGCGATTTCAGCGACAGCCTGATGTTCGGGCGCTGGGGCAGCGTACCGGGGAATTTCCCGCCGCCGAGGCAGGGCGAGATCCTCTACGCGGCTCACGACTCGGTTTTCTACGATCACCTCATGCGCGACGTCGGCGAGTACTTCGCGACCGTCAGCGGCGGGGCATTCAGCCTGGACGTGACGATCCATCCGCGCACGGTCAACCTGCCCCATCCCATGGCATTCTACGGCAATCATCCTGAATTCGGGGAACAGTCGGTGCTGCTGGCCAGCGACGTGCTGGACAGCGTCGCGGCGGAGATCGACCTGGCCTCCTACGACACCGTCCTGCTGGTCCACGCCGGCGCGGGCGAGGAGACCGACGTCCTGGGCGACAGCCCCGAGCAGATCAACAGCACCTACCTCGATCCCGACGATCTGGCCGAGGCGATCGAGGAGGAGATCCTGCCGTCCGGCGGCCTGCCCGGCGGCGTCGAGCACGTGCTGGTGCTGCCGGAGTGCGAGTTCCAGGATCCGGTGCCGCCCAACGGCAATGGCATGTACGGCAGCCTGGGGGTCTACTGCTACGAAGTCGGTCTGCGCCTGGGGATGCTGCCGCTGGTGGACTTCACGCCCTCCGGCCGCCCCGACAGCCAGGGCATCGGCACGGTCGGCCTTATGGGCTACGGGCTGTACGTCTACGCAGGCTGGAGCCCGCCGCACCCCTGCGCCTACAACAAGCAGCTGATGGGCTGGCAGCAGCCGACCGTCGTCGTCGCCGGCGGAGGCTTTGCCCTGACTCCCGCCGAGCGGACCGGCGAGCCCGCCGCCGCGGCGCGATTGGACATCGCACCCCAGGAGTACTGGCTGCTGGAGTACCGGTTGCAGGATCCCGACGGCGACCGCTTCTGGTCGTTCGGCGGGGATCTCAACGGGAATTTCCGCCGGGACTTCTGGGATGCCAGCGAGGCCGACGGCGTGCCGCGGGGCGGGGCGAAGTTCGATCCCGCGACCGACACCCGCGAATGGCTGACCGGTGCCGAGTGGGACCACTTCATGACCGAGAACGGGGCGGCCCAAAGGGGTTATGGCGGCGGCGGCAGCGGCGTATACGTCTGGCACGTTGACGAATCGGTTATCGCCGCGGCCATGGCCGCCGGCGGCAACACCTACAACGCCGACCCCGACCACAAGAGCGTGGACCTGGAGGAGGCCGACGGCATCCAGGACCTGGACTCGGCTTCGCCCAGCAAGTGGTATCTGGGCTCGGACTTCGATCCGTTCCGGGGAGGCGGGGCCGACGAATTCGGCCCGGACACCCGGCCGCGCACCGACACGGCCGCGGGCGTCGCGTCCGGCGTGCGCTTCTTCGACTTCAGTCCGGTGGTCCTGGACTCCTTCGTCTACCTGCTGGGCTTCGATGAGTTCGTCGGGGACACCATCTGGGTCCGTGAGTACGCCGACACCCTTTCGATCCGCGTCGAAAGGACAGCGGTCGATGGGCCGCAGCGGCGGGCCGAGCGCACCCTGCCCGCGGGCGTGGACCTGCGCGGTTCGCACCTGCTGATCGTCGACCTGGAGGCCGTCGGCAGCCCGGCCGCACCGCGGGAGATCGTCGTCGCCGATCGTGACGGCGGGGTCTGGGTGCTGGACGGCGAGTTGGGCGAGTATCTGGATCACGACGGCGATCCCGCCACATTCGAGCCGTTTGCCGTGGGACAGCGCGGCGGCGAGCCGGTGCGCTGGCTCCTGCCGGCGGCCGTGGGCGACCTCGATCACGACCAGCGACCGGACATCGTGCTGACCAGCGCCGACGGGCTCTTCGCTTTCGCGCGGGACGGGTTCCCGCTGCGCGATCCGGAGGCCGGTGCGTTCGGGCTGTACCGCGATCTCGGCGCCTGCCTGCTGCCGCCGGTGCTGGTGCCGCTGGCCGCCGGCGGCAATGGTGACCCGGCGACGGCGGTCGCCGCGGCGGTGCTGGTGCGCGAGGCCGGCAGCCTGCACCTGAGCCTGTTCGCCGGGACCGACGCCCAGCCCTGGGTCTCCCGCGACCTGGGGGACGTGGTGCCGGCGGCGCCTCCGGTGCTGGCCTTCGGCCGGCTCTGGGTGGCCGTCAGCGACACCAGCGCCGGCGTCCACACCCTGCTGGCCTGCAGCCCGGCCCAGGTCCTGCTGCCGGAGGTGCCGGCGGTGCTGAGCTACCCGCTGGCGGTGACGCCCGGGCCGTTCGCCGTGACCTGGGGCATCGAGCCCTCGGGCGGGGCGGTGCCGTGGGTGGCGGTCGCGGGTCGCGACGGTGGCGGCGAAACCTTCTATTTCGACGAGGAACTCGCGGCGGTGGGCCCGGCCCTGGCGTGGCCGGAGCGGACCCTGACCCTGGCGCCGCCCGCACCCGGCAACGCGACCACCGGCGACGGTGTCTTCGGCCGCCTGACCCAGGGTGGTGACTGGCTGACCGGTTGGCCGGTGCGGCCGCAGCCCGCCCTGCGGCCGCTGACGCCGGACCAGGCTCCCGGTGCCCTGGTCGTGCGCCTGGCCGAATCGGGCTCCCAGTTCGAGGAATACCTCTTCACCGGCGAGGATGGCCGCCTGTTCGCCTACGGCACCGCCGGAGAGCCGGTGGCTGGCTGGCCGGCAGCCGGCGGCGGCACCGCGGCGGCCACGCCTGCGGTTGGGCACGTGTCCGGGGACCTGCTCCTGGATCTGGTGGTGGCTGGCGCCTTCCCGCGCATCAGCGGGTTGGACGATGAATCAAGGGAGCCGACGACCAACGTGGTCTCGACCCTGGCGGTCTACGGCGACGTGGCGACGGGGGCGGAGTGGGCCATGGCCGGCGGCTCGCCCTGGCGCAACGGGGTCTGGAACGCCGAGGCCTGGCGCTCGCCGCCGGGGGCCGCCTCCGGCAGCGGCATCGTCGACGGCAGCCATCTCTGCTTTCCCAGCCCGGTGAACGGTCCGCTGCTGAGCGTGCAGGCCAGTGCCCGCGCGCCCGGCCGGGCCCGGGCGCTGATCTACAACCTCGAAGGCGAGCAGGTGACGGCGTCGGCCTGGCGGCCGGTGCCGGCCCGCGAACCATTCATCCTGGAGATCGACCTCGGCGGTGCCGCCAGCGGGCTGTACCTGTGCCGCCTGGTGGTCGAGGACCAGGCCGGCGCGAGCGACCAGAGCGTCATCAGCTTCGCCGTGGCGCGCTGACGGGTAGGCGGCGTTGGACGCCGGGCCCCGGCGCAGTTAGAATTGAAGGTGATCCCCGCGGGGATCGGGACGGCCCCCGGCGGGGCGACCGCAAGAAAGGGACTCCATGACGCGCAAGAGCTTCGACCTGTTCCTCTGCCTGCCCCTGGCGGTCCTGCTGCTGGCGGGGCCCGCCCTGGCCGGCAGTCCCGGCGACGCCGGCATGCTCTCGCTGCGCCTGGGGGTGGGGGCGCGCGAAGCCGGCATGGGCGAGGCCGGCGTGGCCTCCAGCAGCGGTGCCGCGGCGATCTGGTGGAATCCCGCCAACAACGTGTTTGCGGACTTCGAGACCGAACTGGTGCTGCAGACCCAGCGCTACGTAGGCCTTTTCGACCAGCACGCGGCCGCCGTGGCCCATCGGGCCGGCTCCGGGGTGCTCGGCTTCATCTTCACGGGTTTCTACGCCGACGAACTGACCCGCTACAGCGCCGAGCCGGTGGGCGTGCCCGAAGGCACGTACTCGCCGTACGACGTGGCGTGCGGCGTGTCCTACGCCATGCCCCTGGGTGAGAGCTTCGGCGTGGGCGCCACCGCGAAGCTGGTCTACGAGAAGATCGATGTCTACTCCGACACGGGCTTCGCCCTGGACCTGGGGGTGACCCACCAGGCGGTCATCGAGGGCCTGGTCTTCGCCGCGACGGTGACCAACCTGGGTGGCCAGATGAATCTCAACGACCAGCCCTTCGATCTGCCGTCGGCCTTCCGCATCGGCGCGGCCTGGACCCCGGCAGGCAAGCCGCTGGGCAGCAAGCTGACCCTGGCCGGCGACGTGCTGATGCCCAATGACTCCAACGAGAAGGCCCACCTGGGCGCCGAATACCGCCTGCTGCCCGAATTCGCCCTGCGCGCGGGCACGCGGGTCAACTACGAGTCCCAGGGGCTGACCGCCGGCGCCGGCTTCCGGGCCGGGCGTCTGGGCGTGGACTACGCCTACAGCGACTGGACGACCGAAGGCTTCGACGACGGGCACAAGTTCTCGCTGCGGATCGTCTGGTAGGAATCAGCCGAGGGGGCGCGCCTCGTCGGCGAAATCGGCCAGCCGCAGTTGCCCGTTCTGCAGGACGGCATAGCCTAGGGTGCCCAGCCAGCCGGCCAGGGCACAGAAGCTGCGCGAGCCCGCGTCGATGCGGAAGGCGTGGTGGACGTGGCCGATGATGGCCAGGTCCCAGGCCGGGTCGCGTTGGCGGTCGAGCCAGGTCCTGGCCTTGGCTTCGATACGGATGGCCTCGTCCCGGTCGGCGGCGCGGCTGCGGCCGCTGAGCCAGGTGGCCAGGGTGTAGAGCAGTTCCGGGTGCAGCGACTTGGCCAGCAGGACACCCGCCCGGGCCCGCACCAGGGCCCGGAACGCGCTGTAGGCCCAGTCGTAACTGAGCAGGCCGTCGCCGTGGCAGGCCAGCACGCGCCGCCCGCCCAGCTCGAGCACGGCCGTCCCGCCGTCGCGCGAGGTTCCGTACCGTTCGTGCAGGTAGGCGGCTGCCCAGATGTCGTGGTTGCCGCCGATGAAGTGCAGGCGACAGCCGGCGGCGGCCACCCGGTCCAGGGCCGCGAGCAGTTCGTCGTAGCCCTTGAGCCGGAAATGGGCATAATCGAACCAGAAGTCGAAGATGTCGCCCAGCAGCACCAGGTCGTCCGCCCCGTGGGCGACCTCCAGGAAGGCCAGGAAAGCCTCGACCCTGCGCTGTTCGGCCGGGTCGGGCTTCAGGTGGAAATGGGCGTCGGCCACGATGAGGGCCGTGGGATTGTTGGCTCCGGACATGTGGCCAATGTGCAGGATCGCCCGCGCGCTGGCAACCCCGGAATCGCCCGCAGCAACGAGGAGGCTGTCATGTCCCTGTGGGATGAAGTGAAGCAGAATCTGAGCGAGTGGTACACGGTGGCCGCGGACAAGACCTCCGAGGTGGCCAAGATCCAGTCGCGCCGCTACGACAAGTTCGGCCTCAGCCGCGACGTGGAGAGGCAGTTCAGCGAACTGGGCAGCCTCGTCTACAACGGCCTGCAGGAAGAGCGCGACGGTTTACTCGACGACCCGGCGGTGGCGTCCCTGGTGGCGCGCATCCGCGGGCTGGAGACCGAGCTGCGCTTGAAGGACGAGGAAATCGAGCGCATCCGGAAGGAGCATCAAGCCCGCAAGGGCGCGGCCCGGGCCGCCGCCAGCTCCGGGACCGCCGCCGAGCAGGGCGCACCGCGGGTCATCACCGACCCGGTCCTCGGCAGGGGCGGGGCCCATTCGCCCATCCTGGTCGAGCCGGGGCAGGGGGGCGACGACGCACCGGAAAAAGACGAGCACGATCCTGAATTCGGTGGTTGACACCGGTATTCAATTGGAATAGGATGTTCGCAGGTTCCCTGTAACGCTTGGTCGGCTTCCCCAAGAGGCGGCCAGGCAGCGGCTCACCCCTTCACCGACCCCAGCCTCGCCGCAGGACGGTGATAAACGTGAGACCGCAACACATCGAGCATATCCGCGTGCATGACGCCCCGGCGCGTCGCCGCTCGACTGCTCTGGCTTCGCGAAGCCGGACCAGCCAAGCGGCGTGCGCTTTTTTCATGCTCGCGCTCATGCTGCTGATGGCCTCCCTGGCCAGGGGGGAAGAACCGTCCCCATCGCCGTTCATCGCCGTCAGTGACGCCGTCCGACCCGCCGTCGTCAACATCCGCTGCACGCGCTCGGTCAACGCCGAAGGGGTGGGCACGGGCCCCCTGCAGGAGATGTACCGCCAGTTCTTCCCCGACGAGCAAGGCCAGGGCGGCCGCTACGAGATGCCCTCGACCGGTTCGGGCTTCGTGGTCGACCAGGCGGGAGAGATCCTCACCAACCACCACGTGATCGACGGCGCTGAGGCGATCTTCGTGCGCTTCAGCGGCGAGAAGCGCGAGTACCGCGCCGAGCTGGTGGGCACCGACCCGAACACCGACCTGGCGCTGCTGCGCATCGATCCGGCGGGCCGGCAGTTGCCCCGGCTGGGCTTCGCCGATTCGGACCAGGTCGCCGTCGGTTCCTGGGCGGTGGCCGTGGGCAATCCCTTCGGCAACCTCGAGAGCACCCTGACCGTGGGCGTGGTCAGCGCCAAGGGGCGGGGCGACCTGGTGATCGGCGGGCTCACGCCCCGCTACCAGGATTTCATCCAGACCGATGCCGCCATCAACTTCGGCAACAGCGGCGGCCCGCTGGTGGACGTCCGGGGACGGGTCATCGGCGTCAATACGGCCATCAACCAGGCCGGGCAGGGGATCGGCTTCGCCGTGCCCAGCAACCTGGTGCAGCGGATCTGGTCGCAGCTGCGCAGCCACGGCCGGGTCATCCGTGGCTACCTGGGCATCACGACCGAGGACGTGGTGCAGATCGTCGGGGAAGAGGTGGCCGGCGAACCGCCTTCCGGTGCCCGCGTGCTGTCGGTGCGGCCGGACGGTCCGGCGGCAGGCGCCGGCCTGGCCGTCGGCGACATCGTGGTCCGCTACGATGGCCGGCCGGTGGAGTCCAACCGCGAGTTGCAGTTCCTGGTGGCGGACACGGCGCCGGGCGCCGAGGTGGCGCTGGGCGTGGTGCGCGGGGGCGGCCCCTGGAACTGCGCGCCGGCGTGGTGGAGTGGAACGAACAGGCGGCGACCGCTCCGGCGGCGGCCGCTGCCCGCTGGCTGGGCCTGGAGGTGGCGTCGCTGGCGGGCGCCGATCCGCGGGTCGAGCGCCTGAAGCAGGCTCTGGGCCTCGTCGCGACCAGCGGAGTGATGGTGGTCGCGGTGAAGGAGGGTTCGTCCGCGGCGGAGCAAGGCATCCGCCCGGGCGACGTCCTGGTGTCGATCGAGGAACACGAGTTGACGGACTTGCCGGCCTGGGAGCAGGCCCGGAGCCTGCTTGCCGGGCGCCGTGAACCCTTGACCGTGCTGGTGCGTACAGGGACCAGCGAACGCTACGTGTCGCTGACCGCGGCAGCGGGCGGTGTCGAGAACTGACGAGAGGATCCGGGTGGTGCCGGATCCAGGCCCGGGCAGCCGGGCCGAACCCGCGGCAGCGGGTGGTTTCCCCCACGGTGACAGGGAGGATCCCTGATGGCCGGAAGAAAACGCATACTGCCGGCGATGCACGAGAAGGGCCTGGAGGTCTATTTCCGTGACATCAACCGTTACGACTTGCTGGACAGGGACGAAGAGGTGGCCCTGGCCAGGAGGATCCGGGCGGGGGACGAGGAGGCTTTGGCCGTGCTGGTGCGCGCCAACCTGCGCTTCGTCGTTTCGGTGGCCAAGCGCTACATCAACCAGGGCCTGATGCTCTCGGACCTGATCAACGAGGGCAACATCGGTCTGCTGAAGGCCGCCCACCGCTTCGACGAGGAGCGGGGCTACCGCTTCATCAGCTATGCGGTTTGGTGGATCCGCCAGTCGATCATGCAGGCGCTGCTGGACAAGTCGCGCACCATCCGGCTGCCCCAGAACCAGACCGCGCTGCTGATCAAGATCAGCCGCACCCGCACCATCCTGCAGAACTCCGGCAATCCGAACCCGTCGCCGGACCAGATCGCCGAGCGCCTGGACCTGGACGTGGTCGACGTTGTGCACGCCCTGCGGTCGGACCGGACCGAAATGGCCCTGGACGACTCCGGCGAGGAGAACGCGGACCGGCCGCTGGCCGAGGTGTTGGAGGACGACACCCACGAGGCCCCGGATTTCGAGGTCATGCAGAGGGGGCTGCGCGAGGACGTGCGGCGCTGCCTGTCGGTACTCAATGACCGCGAGGCCCAGGTGATCATCCAGTATTTCGGCCTCGGGTATGAGGAGGCCCAGACGCTGCAGGTGATCGGCGAGCGGTTGGGGCTGACCCGCGAGCGGATCCGGCAGATCAAGGAAAAAGCGCTCACTCGGCTTCGTAACTCAAAAGATCGCAACGTGCTGCTTGATTATTACTAGAAACTGCTTGAAGGCGGTGTCGGGTGTGTGGCGCCCGACACCGCCCCCGCAAGCCCGCGATTTCCCATGGTGGTCCATGATTTGCTGAAGCGGTCCGGACGGGTACCGCCGCCGGCGGTTCCCGGTTGACAACCGGAGCGATGCGGGTATGTTTGCCCGATGCAAACGTCCAGCCGGTGGCCGGGAGCGGACAGCTTCCGGACCTCCCGGGCGCGGCCTGGGGCCGATCGCCCAGCCTCCGATGACCTCGCTACCAGCCGATCGCGGCGGAGTCCATGAAGCTCAAACGCAGCTACACGTTCCTGTATATGCCCGACGACCACGGGGAGAGCCGCCTGCTGCGGTTGCCGCGGGGAGTGATCCTGGCGGTGCTGGCAGTGGTGGCGGCGCTGGGCCTGGCCACGGTGCTGTACGGGGTGGGGCTGGGGCATGGCAGCGGGTGGCTGCCCGGCGGTTCGCGCTTCGCCCGGGAAAACCGGATGCTGCAGGGGGCCATCGGCCAGCTCGAGGAGCGGACCCTGGTCCTGCGGGAGGAACTGGACGGCGTGCGGGCGGTGCAGGTCGAGGTGGCCGGCGCCGTCAACCTGCCGCTGGTGGACGAGCAGACCTATGCTGCGGGTATAGGCGGCCGCCGTGCGGGTTTCGGCGAACTCGCCGAGGTGCCGGGCTTCGCGCTGGAGGGCCGCGGTTCGGGGCTGACCGGGCTGGCGGAGGAACTGGACCTGATGCTGCGCCAGGCCCGCATCCAGAAACAGGGCTACCTGGCCATGCTCGATACCCTAGACGCGCGGGCGGCGGTGCGGCAGCACATACCCTCGATCCGGCCCGTGGACACGGGCTGGCTCAGTTCGCGCTACGGATTCCGCAACGACCCCTTCACGGGCCAGCAGACCTTCCACCGCGGCCTGGACTTCTCGACCCCCGTGGGCACACCCGTGCGGGTGACCGGCGACGGCACCGTCGCGGCGGTCCAGACCCAGCGGGGCTTCGGCAAGGTGGTCAAGGTGGACCACGGCAACGGTGTGACCACGATCTACGCCCACCTCGACCGGATCCTGGTCAAGAAGGGGCAGAAGGTGGGACGGGGCGACCTGATCGCCCATTCGGGCAGCTCCGGCCGTTCGTCGGCCCCGCACCTGCACTATGAGATCCGCCTCGCCGGCCGGCCGGTCAATCCCATCTCCTACATCCTGGACGCCTACGCCAGCCGCGAATGACGGCGCAGGACGGCGGCGCAACTAGGGTTGGCGCCCCCGACAGCCGTATGTTAGCCTGCGGGGACGAACAGGCGCGTGCGGGCTTCCGGACGGATCCGGAGGCGTGTGCCCTTGCGCCTGCGGTCTCCAAGGAGCGAGCCACGATGCCCTCGACCGTCAGAGCAAAGCAGGGAGGCGGGCGCCTGGCCTGGGCGGGCCTGCTGGTGGCGCTGTTGCTGCCGACCATCGCAGTCGCGGCGGGTGGGCCCGGAGTGACCAGGATCCGCCATTCCTCCACTCCCGAACGCACCAGGATCGTGCTGGATCTGGATCGCAGCGGCTCTTTCGAGGTGCGGCGGGTGGGCGTTCCGGACCGCCTGGCGGTGAACCTGCCCGGGGGCGTGTTCGCCGGAGCCGTGCCGCTGCGCATCGGCGACGGTCGGGTGGCGCAGGTCCGCTGCAACGCCGGATCGCAACGCTGCCAGGTGGTGCTGGACCTGGAGGACGCCACGGATTTCCGCAGCTTCGGGCTGCCGGCGGGCGACGGCCGGCCCGACCGCATCGTGATCGACGTGTTCAGCGGGGAGGCGCCGGTTCTGCCCCGGCCGACCCCGACCCCCGAGCCCGCGGGCGAGGAGGTGGCGGCGGCAGTGGTCACCACCACGCCGACGGTTGCGCTCCCGGCGGTCCTGCCGGTGGCGCGGCCCTTCACCGTAGTCCTGGATCCCGGACACGGGGGCGACGATCCGGGCGCCATCCGCGGCGGGCTGCACGAAAAGGACATCGTGCTGGAAGTGGCGCTGGAGGCCGCGCGGCTGATCGATGCGCTGCCCGGCTGCCGCGCGGTGCTGACCCGCGCCGACGACAGCTACCCCAGCCTGGAACGCCGGGTCGGCATCGCCGCCGAAGCCGACGGCGACGTCTTCGTCTCGATCCATTGCAATTCCCACCAGCGCCGCGAGGTCGCGGGCATGGAGGTGTACTTCCTGTCGCTGCAGGGGGCCACCGACCGCGAAGCCCAGGAGCTGGCCGACAAGGAGAACGCCTTCCAGCTGGTGGGCCTGGATCCGGCCGGCGAGCACGACGACGCGGTCGTCGGCATCCTGATGGACCTGCGCATGAGCCGCGTGCTGCACGAGTCGTCGCGGTTGGCGGACCAGCTGCTGGACACGGCGGCCGCCGGCGGGGTGGTGGGTGCGCGACGGGTCAAGCAGGCGCGCTTCCAGGTTCTGGGCCAGTTGGCGATGCCGTCGGCCCTGGTCGAGCTGGCCTATCTTTCGAATCCCGGGGACCACGCCCTGTTGGCCGACCCGCAGCAGCGGCGGCGCCTGGCCGGGCAGCTGGTCGAGGGCATCCTCGCCTGGCGGCAGGTCGGCAGCGGCAGCCGGCTGCTGGCGGACGCCGGGCCGCCCCGCTGGTCCCGCGAGTACCAGGTCCGGCGCGGGGACAGCCTCTGGGCCCTGGCCCGACGGAACGGCACCACCGTCGCGGAGATCAGCCGGCACAACGATCTGCCGGCCGGCGGGCTGAACGTGGGCCAGGTGCTGCGCCTGCCGCCGACGGGACGGCAGCCATGAGCCGACTCGGACTGAAGATCAGCTGCCTGCTGGCCTCGATCCTGATCTGGGTGCAGGTGGCGGCCACCACCGACGTCGAGCTGGCGGCACGGCTGCCCCTGCGCGTGGAGGGCCTGGCCGAAGGGCTGACCTACGCGGGCAGCGGGTACGTGCCGTCGTCGGTGACCGTGCGCCTGCGCGGCAGCAAGCTGCGGCTGCTGACCAACCGCTACTTCCAGCGCTACGTGGGCGAGGTGCGGCTGAACCTGGCGGGGATGGGACCCGGTGCCGAATTCTCCTACCAGCTGACCGACGGCGACGTGGTCACGGACCTGGAGATCGTGCGCTTCCAGCGCGAGGAGAAGGTGCGGCTGCAGATCAATGAGCTGGTCTCCCGCCGGCTGCCGGTGGCGGTCATGCTCGGCGGGGAACTGCCCCGGGACGTGGGCTTCCTGAGCGCGCCGCGGGCCGAGCCCGATTCGGTCACCGTCTCGGGGCCCTCGCGCTTCGTGCCGGAGTCGGGTGCGGTGGCCACCGAGCCGCTGGCCCTGGACCGCCTGCAGCCCGGCCGCACCGACGGCCTGGAGTTGCGGCTGCGCAGTCCCCACGAACACCTGATGGTGGCGCCGGCCCAGGTGCAGATCCGCTGCGCCGTGGCACCGTTGATCGAGCGCACCGTGGCCAACGTCCCGGTCGTGCCCCTGGTGGACGCGGGGCAACCGGACGTGGGCGTCTCGCCCCCGGTGGCCGACGTGATGGTGCGGGGCGTCGCCGATTCGGTGCAGGCCCTGACCGAGGCCCGCCTGTCGGTGACCGTGGCGGTGGGCAACCTGGCGGAGGGACTCTACGTGTTGCCAGGGCAGGTGGACTGCCCGCGCTGGTTGACCCTGCTGGGCCTGGCGCCGGCGGAATTCCGGGTGATCGTGGGCAACCCGCCGATCCAGCCGGCAACCCGGCGCGACAGCCGGGCGCCGCAGCCGCCGGCCGGTGGCGGCGATGGCTGAGGCTGGCGCCGGCGGCAGCCGCCGCATCGCTGCCGTCGCTGCCGTGGCGGTCCTGGTGCTGGCCATCGGCGGCCTGGTCTGGCCCCGCTCGCGTCCGCCGGCCGATGCGATCCCCCTGCTGGTCTTCGATCCGTCCGGCCGCACCGACCGCGCCGAGCAGGTCTACACGCCGATGGCCGGGGTGCTGGCGCGCGCCACCGGGCGCACGGTCTCGCCGCAGGTGTTGCGCCGCTCGGGCGACCTGCTGGCCGCCGCCGGATCCGCGCCCTGCTTCGTGCTGGCGCCCGATGGCCTGGCCCTGGCCCTGGGCCGCGAGCTGTTTGCGCCGGTGGTCGTGGGCCGGGGCGAGGTGCCGCGCAATCTGCGCCCGCGGGGGGTGCTGGTCTGGCGGCGTTCGGCCGGCGATGTGCCCGCGCCCTGGCGCTCGCGGCCGCAGCGCACCGTGCTGGGGGACACCCTGTCGCTGACCGCGGGCGGTGCCTTCGCGTTCGGCCCGGATCCGGCAGCGGACCCGCGGGCCCTGGCTGCGGGGCCCGATCCCTACGACCACGGCCCGGCGCTGCACGCGGCCAGGCTGGGGGCCTACGACTATGCGCTGGTCCGGCAATGGGATGCGGACCGCTTCTTCGCCGACGGTCTGCTCGATCCGGCCCAGTGGGGGGTGCGGACCCTGACCCCGCCGGTGCCGGACATCGTGCTGATGGCCTCGCGCGACCTGCCCCGGGGGCTGCGCCTGGAGGCGGGGGACGCCCTGGCCGCCGTCGGCCGGCAGGAACAGCCCGACTCCGACGGCGCGCGCCTGGCCGCCGGGCTGGACCGGCTGCAGCTGGCCGGCTTCAACCTGCTGATCGACCCCGACCTGGACCTGGTGCGGGGGCTGTTGGCGAGCGGTTGGCCCCGCGAGCGGGAATGACGCATATTGTCGGGTTCCCGGCGGCCCGGACCGGGGCACATCCGACGGAAGGCTTGGCATGAACCTGAAGTACCGCCGCCTCAAGGGCACGCGCGACCTGATGCTCGAGGAGCTCGAGCGCTGGCACTGGTGCGAGGAGCGCTGGGCCGACGTGCTGGGGCGCTACGGCTACGGCGAGATCCGCACGCCGGTGATCGAGCCGACCGAGCTCTTCCTGCGCTCTGTGGGCGAGGGCACCGACATCGTGGACAAGGAGATGTACACCTTCGAGACCAAGGGGGGCGAGAGCCTGACCCTGCGGCCGGAGATGACCGCTTCGGTGGTGCGCGCCTACCTGGAGAACGGCCTGACCCGCCAGCCGGGCACGGTGAAGTTCTGGTACATGGCGCCCATGTTCCGCCACGACCGGCCGCAGGCGGGCCGCTACCGCCAGTTCCACCAGGTGGGGGTCGAGGCCATCGGTTCGGCCAGCCCGGTGCTGGACGCCGAGGTCATCCAGACCGCGCTGGCGCTCTTCGACGCGGTCGACGCCCGCGGCATCACCGTCCTGCTGAACAGCATCGGCTGCCCGGCCTGCCGGCCGGCATACCTGCGCGACCTGGCGACCTTCCTCGAGGCCAACCTCGAGCGGGTGCCCGAAGCGATGCGCAGCCGCATCGGCACCAACCCGCTGCGCCTGTTCGACGCCAAGGACGACGGGGTCGAGGAACTGCTGGCCGGCTTCCGGCCCATCACCGACGCCATCTGCGGAGCCTGCCGCGACCACCATGCCGTGGTGCGCGGGACCCTGACCGATCTCGAGGTACCGTTCGTCGACGATCCGACCCTGGTGCGGGGACTGGACTACTACGGGCGCACGACCTTCGAGATTCACCGCCGCCTCGGGCCGCAAGCAGAGCAGCCTGGCCGGCGGCGGCCGCTACGACTACCTGGTCGAGCAGTGCGGCGGACCGCCGACCCCGGCCATCGGCTTCTCGGTGGGCATCGAACGCACGCTGCTGCACCTGGCCGACGAGCCGGTCGATCCCCAGCGCAGCCGCCAGGCGCAGGTGGACGTCTTCGTGGCGGCGGTCGGCGACGAAGCCCAGCGCTATGCCCTGGCCGGGACCGACCGCCTGCGCGGCTTCTGCCGGGTCGAGGTCGACACCACGGGACGGGCCCTGAAGGCCCAGCTCAAGTCGGCGAACCTGCGCCGCGCCCGGGTGTTGCTGGTGGCGGGCGAGCAGGAGCGGCAGGACGGCACGATGCAACTGAAGAATCTCACCACGGGCGAACAACAGACGGTGGACCGGACCCAGATCCTGGCCGCCGTGCGGGAGGTGCTGGAAGGTTGAGCACGCAAGACGGACAGAACACGCTGCGGACCCACCGCTGCGGCCGGATCGGCGAGGAACACGTGGGGCAGGAAGTGCGCCTGGCGGGTTGGGCGGCGAAGATCCGCCACATGGGCGGGCTGGTCTTCATCGACCTGCGCGACCGCTTCGGCATCGTGCAGGTGGTGTGCGAGGACGGCGCCCCGCTGGAGACCGCCAAGGACGTCAAGCTGGAGGCGGTGATCGGCGTGACCGGCAAGGTGCGCCGGCGTCCCGACGACATGGTGAACCAGGACCGGGCCACGGGCGCGGTCGAGGTGCTGGTCAGCCGCCTGGAGATCCTCAACACCTGCCGGCCGCTGCCCTTCCAGGTGGACCAGGCCGAGAGCGCCAGCGAGGAACTGCGGCTCAAGCACCGCTACCTGCACCTGCGGCATCCGGTGATGGCGCACAACCTCGAGGTGCGCCACCGGGCGGCCCAGGCCGCGCGGCGCTACCTCTCGAGCCAGGAGTTCCTGGAGGTGGAAACGCCGCTGCTGATCAAGACCACGCCCGAGGGCGCGCGCGACTACGTGGTGCCCAGCCGCATCCACCACGGGCAGTTCTATGCCCTGCCCCAGTCGCCGCAGCTGTACAAGCAGATCCTGATGGCCAGCGGCGTGGACCGCTACTTCCAGCTGGCGCGCTGCCTGCGCGACGAGGACCTGCGCAAGGACCGGCAGCCGGAGCACACGCAGATCGACATCGAGATGAGCTTCGTCACCGAGAACGAGGTGTTCGCGGTGGTCGAGGAGATGGTCGCGACGATCTTCGCCGAGGCGGCGGGCTTCAGCCTGGCCACGCCCTTCCCGCGCATCTCCTACGACGAGGCCATGAACCTTTATGGCTCGGACAAGCCGGACCTGCGCTTCGGCCGCCCCCTGCACGACCTGGACGACCTGGTCGCCGGCTGCGGCTTCGCGGTCTTCGAGCAGGCGGTCGCCGCCGGCAGCACCGTACGCTGCCTGTGTGCGCCGCAGCTGGGGCAGTGGAGCCGCAAGCAGGTGGACGACCTGGAGGCGCTGGCCAGGAAGCGCGGCGCCGCCGGTCTGGCCCGGGCCAAGGTCACGGCCGAGGGCCTGGACACGGGTATCGCCAAGTTCCTGGGCGCGGATGTCCAGCGGGCTTTGATCGCCCGCACGGGCGCGGCTCCGGGCGACCTGCTGCTGTTCGTGGCGGCGCCGTGGCGTACGGCAGTCGAAAGCCTGGGCGCGGTGCGCCTGGAGATCGCCCGCGAGGCGGGCTGGATTCCCGCGGGGGCCTGGGCCATGGCCTGGGTGCGCAACTTCCCGCTCTTCGAGCGGGACGAGCAGACCGGGGCCTGGGTGGCCTGCCATCACATGTTCACCCAGCCGCGGCCCGAGGACGTGGACTCGCTGGAGGAGGATCCCGGGCGCGGGCGCGCCCAACTCTACGACCTGGTCTGCAACGGCGTCGAGCTGGGCTCGGGCAGCATCCGCATCCACCAGCGCGAGCTGCAGGAGCGGGTCTTCCGCATCGTGGGCATGCAGGAGCAGGAATGGCTGGGCAAGTTCGGCTTCTTCCTCGACGCCCTGGGCTACGGGGCGCCGCCGCACGGTGGCATCGCCCTGGGCCTGGATCGCCTGGTGATGCTGCTGACGGGCAGCCCGTCCCTGCGCGAGGTGATCGCCTTTCCCAAGACGACGCTGGCGGCCTCGCCGCTGGACGGCAGCCCGGGTCCCATCAGCGACGCCCAGCTGCGCGAGCTGAACCTGGCCGTGGTGCCGCTGCCGCCGGAGGCCGGATGAGCGCGGCCCGGGGCAGGGAAGGAACCGGTCGGGTCGTCATCGACGTCGAGGGGGTCGATCCGCTGGCCCTGCTGGGCACGCGGGACGCCAATCGGCGCTGGCTGGAGGAGCGCACCGGGGGCCAGCTGACCTTGCGCCACGACCAGCTGACCCTGGGCTGCAGCGCCGAACAGGTGGCGCCGGCGCGGGCCCTGCTGGCGGACCTGGTCGAGCGGGCGCGCCAGGGCCAGCACATCGACGGCGTGACCCTGGGCTACCTCTGGGACCGGCACTTCGGCAGGGCCAACGGCGACGGAGGTCCGGCTGCGGAAGGCGAACCGCTGCTCTTCGCCGGCGGCAGCCGCCAGGCCGTGCGGGCCAAGACCCGCAGCCAGCAGGAATACGTGGACGCGGTGCGCGACCACGACCTGGTCTTCGCGGTGGGTCCGGCCGGCACGGGCAAGACGTTCCTGGCCGTGGTCATGGCCATGGACTACCTGAAACGGCAGCTGGTGGACCGCATCGTGCTGGTGCGGCCGGCGGTGGAGGCGGGCGAGCAGCTGGGCTTCCTGCCGGGTGACCTGCAGGAGAAGATCAATCCGTACCTGCGCCCGCTCTACGACGCGTTGTCGGACATCACCGGCTCGGCGAAGATCGCGCGGCTGATGTCCAGCGGGGTGATCGAGGCCTCGCCCCTGGCCTACATGCGCGGGCGGACGCTGAACAACGCCTTCGTGATCCTGGACGAGGCCCAGAACACGACCGTCGGCCAGATGAAGATGTTCCTGACGCGCCTGGGCTGGCAGTCCAAGGCCGTGGTCACCGGGGACGTCACCCAGATCGACCTGCCGGCGCAGCAGCTGTCGGGCCTGGTGCACGTGCAGCAGATCCTGCGCGACACCGAGGGCGTGGCCTTCGTGGAACTGGGCGCGGCCGACGTGATGCGGCACCCGCTGGTGCGCCGCATCTTCGACGCCTTCGACGCCGCAGGCGCCGCCGGCAACGGCAAATGAACCGGCGGCCGCGCGGCGGCATTCCGGCAAGGACGGTGGCATGACCATGTGGTGGTTGCGGCTGAGGCAAATCGTGACCCGCGAACCCGCACCGCGGGACGCGCGTCCCGGTGCCGGTGGAGTCAAGGCTGGTGCCGCCGAGGTCCGCCGCCGCGATCGCAGCGGCTGGTGGGCGCTCGGCTGCAGCCTGTTCATCCTGGTGCTGCACCTGGTGCTGTTCCCGCCGGTGCCCCGCCTGGTGTCGGACTTCCCGCGGCTGGGCGAGATCGCCGAGCGCGAGCTCCGGGCGCCGTTCGCCTTCGACGCGCCGCTGCTGGAGGCCGACGTGCAGATGCGGCGCCTCGAACGCGTGGTGGTCGAACCGCCGGTGCTGCGGCTGATCGCCGACAGCGGCAGCCAGGGCGGGCGGGCGCGCATGGAGGTCTGGCTGGCGGCCCTGGCCGTCGAGCTGGCCGACACCACGACCGGCCTGGCCGAGCGGGCGGGCATCCTGGCCCTGCAGTTCCCCGGCGTCGACCCGGACGACCTGCGCCGCCTGCTGCGCAGCGCCGAACCGGACTCGCTGGTGCCCCGCCTCGAGCGGGGCTGGGCCGAGATCCTGAGCGGCGGCGTGGCCGACATGCTGCCGCCCGGGCGCTACGACCGGGTGGTGGTGGCCGGTGACCACGCCGAGACCCTGCGCGACCGCTCCCGCGTCACCAGCCAGGCCGAACTCAAGGACCGCCTGATCGACGCCCTGCAGGAGGCGGGCATGCCCGCGGTCGAGGCCATGGAGGCCGCCACGGTGATGCGCCACTTCGTGACGCCGAACCTGGTGGTCGATCCCGCCGAGACCGACCTGCGGCGGACCGCGGCGCGGGAGACGGTGCCCACCCGCCGCGAGTTCATCTCCGGCGAACGCATCATCGACCAGGGCGTGCGCGTGACCGAGCAGCAGGCCCTGTTCCTGGAGCAGCTCGAGTCGCTGATCCTCTCGCGGGGCGGGGGCGAGGAGGCCGGCGCCCGCTGGACGCGGGGTGTCGGCCGCTCCCTGCTGGTGGTCCTGACCCTGGGGCTCTTCGGCTGGCTGGCGCGGGTGCACGTGCCGGCCGACCAGCGCCGGCCGCGGCTGCTGGTGACCCAGACCGTGATCATGGCCGTCTTCCTGGGTGGGGCGGCGATCGCGCTGGACCGGCCGGCCCTGGGCCACCTGGCAGTGCCCATCGTGCTGCTGTCGCTGCTGTCGACGGTGCTGCTGAAGGGCCGGGTCGGCTACATGGCCACCCTGCTGGCCGTGTTCCTGCTGGCGGTGCTGCCCGGGGTGGCGGCCCTCTACATCTTCTCCTGGTTCTTCGTGGGCATGGCGACGGTCGTCTCGGTGCGGCGCATCCAGAAGCGCAGCCAGTTCTACCAGACCATCGTGCTGCTGACCGCGCTGTCCCTGCTGATGATCGTGCTGCAGGGCATGATTGGCCCCAGCGGCCAGCGGACCGAGGGCACGGTCTACCTGGTCGGCATGTTCGTACCGGTGCTGTCGGTGGCCTTCGGCCTCTTCCTGCTGCCGGTGGTCGAGCCCCTGGTGGGCGTCTGCTCGGACCTGACGCTGCTGGAGCTCTCGGACCTGAACCATCCGCTGCTGCAGCGCATGGCGCTGGAGTCCCAGGGGACCTACCACCACAGCCAGGTGGTGGGTCAGCTGGCCGAGCATGCGGCTCGGGCCATCGACGCCAACGCCCTCCTGGTCCGGGTGGGCGCGCTGTTCCACGACATCGGCAAGATGCAGAAGCCCGAGTACTACGTGGAGAACCAGCGTCCGGACTACAACAAGCACGACGAGCTGAGCCCGAGCATGAGCGCCCTGGTGATCGCGGCCCACGTCAAGGAAGGCATCGAACTGGCCCGCAAGTGGCGCCTGCCCCAGCAGGTGATCGACTTCATTCCCGAGCACCACGGCACCATGGTGATGGAGTTCTTCTACCACAAGGCGCTCGAGGCCGACGGCAACGAAACCGTGAAGGTCGACGACTTCCGCTACCCCGGGCCCAAGCCGCATACGCGGGAGACGGCGATCCTGATGCTGGCCGACGCCACCGAGGCGGCGACCCGTTCCCTGGCCAAGCCCACGCCGGGGCGCATCCGCGAGGTCACCAAGCAGGTGATCGACAAGCGCATGCTCAGCGGCGAGCTTGACGAGTCGAACCTGAGCCTCAGTGACCTGGCCCGCATCCGCGAGGCCTTCATCCCGCTGCTGGTGGGCATCCACCACGCGCGGATCCAGTACCCCGGCCAGCGCGAGCGCGAGGCCGAGCGCGGCGCCGAACGGCGGCCCGACCGGAAGGCAAGGACATGAAGTTGAAGCTGGTCGAGCGCCGGCGCAATCCGCAGGCGCCGTCCGATCCCTGGGCCGCGGGCCGGCGCGCCTGGCCGGCCTGCGAGGCCATGGCCGCCGGGCTGGGCCTGCCCGGCTGGACGGTGGACGTGGTCCTGCTCGACGACGCGGACATGGAGGAGCTGAACCGCGATTTCCGCGGCGGCGACGGCGTGACCGACGTGCTTTCGTTCTCCTACCTGGAAGCCGAGGGCCCGGGCGATCCGGACCTGCTGCCGCCCGAGGGCGAGGCCGCGGCCGCCCTCTGGGTCGAGGCGCTCTCGCCGGAGGAGGCCGATGCGGCCACCGTGGGCGAAGTCGTGCTGGCGCCGGACTTCGTGGACCGGCGTTGCCGCGAGCAGGGCTGGGACCTGGCGCACGAATGGCCGCTGCTGGTCCTGCACGGCTGCCTCCACATCCTCGGCTGGGTGCACGACAGCCCCGCCGAACGCGCAGCCATGCAGGCGGTCGAGGCCCGCCTGCTGGCCGACCGTGGCCTGCCTCACCCGCTCAGGGGAAGGAGCTGATGTCCTGATGGACGGCTCGGCGTCCGCGTTCACCGCGCCCGCAGGCGCGCTGGTCCTGGCGCTCGGCGCCTGGTTCGGCGCCATGCTGCTGGGCGGCCTGATGACCGCCCACTACCGGCTCAGCGGCCTGCACGCCAACGGCCTGCTGGAAAAGGAGAGCCTGGGACCGGTGCTGCGCGACATGGTCGTGCATCCGCGCCGCTTCCAGGTGACCACCGGCACGTTGTACCTGCTGCTGACCCTCCTGGGCGGCTTCGCCTGGGGCAGCCTGTTGCGGGCGTTCTGGGCGGGCGAATCCGGAACACGCTTCTATCTGGTCTACGCCTTGACCGCGCTGCTGGCGTGGAGCCTGGGCGGGCTGGCCTTCAAGCGCCTGGCGGCCGGCACGGTGCGCGGTTACGCCCGCGCCGTCGGCGGACTGATCTACCCGCTGAGCTGGCTGCTGCGGCCCTGGGCCGCGCTGATGCTGCTGGTGATGGACCGGCTGGACGACACCCTGTGGGCGGCCGAGGCGCAGCCCCACCTTTCGGCGGGGGAGATCCGCTCGCTGATCTCCGAGGAGGGCCACGATGCGACCCTGGAGAAGGACGAGCGCGAGATGATCGAGTCGATCTTCGCATTCCACGATCGTGCGGTGCGGGAGATCATGGTGCCGCGCATCGACATGGTGGCGCTCGACGGCGATGCCGACGTGGCGGCCTCGCTGTCGGCGGTGATCGAGGAGGGCCACTCGCGCATCCCGGTCTACCGCGGCGGCGTGGACCGGATCATCGGCATCCTCTACTCGAAGGACCTGTTGGGCCTGGTCGAGAACGGCCGCTTCACCGGCGGCGGGCGCAGCCTGGCCGAACTGGTGCGGCCGGCCTACTTCGTGCCCGAGAGCAAGAAGATCGACGAGGTGCTGGACGAGTTCCGCAGCAAGCGCATCCACATGGCCGTGGTGATCGACGAGTACGGCGGCACCGCGGGCCTGGTCACCCTCGAGGACGTGATCGAGGAGATCGTCGGCGAGATCGAGGACGAGTTCGACGAGGAGGAGACCCTGGCGACCTGGCTGGACGAGCGCCGGGTGCGGCTGGATCCCAAGATCGACCTCGATGAACTGGAGGAGGTGCTGGGCGTGACCTTCGGCCACGCCGAAGGCGCGGGCACCAGCGAGACCCTGGGCGGCCTGATCTACGAGGCCGCCGGCAACGTGCCCGACCAGGGCGACCGCGTGATGGTGGGCGGCTACCGCATCACCGTGGAGCGGGTCGAGGACCAGCGGCTGGTGAGCGTGCTGCTGGAAGCGGATGCGCCGCTGCCGGGCCACGCGCGGCGGAGCGGCAACTGACGGTTGCGAACCCCGGAGGACGGGCGTGCTGGGCTACCTGAAGAAGCATTTCCTGACGGGCCTGCTGGCGGTCTCGCCCCTGGTGATCACGCTGTGGATCCTCTGGCGCTTCTACGAGCTCGTTTCGGCGACCATGCGCCCCTGGCTGCAGCGGCTGCCGGCCCTGAGCGACGCCTACCCGGACTTCTTCCTGACCGTCGCCGGCCTGGTCATCTTCTTCCTGCTGATCGTGCTGATCGGCCTGCTGACGCGCAGCCTCTTCGGGGTGGCGCTGCTGAGCCTGCTGGACCGCGCGGTCGAGACGATCCCCGTGGTCAAGAGCATGTACTCGGGCACCAAGCAGATCGCCTCGGTCTTCCTGCAGGACCGGCGTACGGCCTTCCAGAAAGTGGTGCTCTTCGAGTACCCGCGGCGCGGGATCTTCTCGCTGGGCCTGGTGACCCGCGACGATGCACGCGATCCGCTGGTCAACGTGTTCCTGCCGACGACGCCCAATCCCACTTCCGGCTTCCTGCTGCTGGTGCCGCGGGAGGACCTGCGCGAGGTGCAGGTGACGGTCGAGGACGCCATCAAGCTCATCGTCTCGGGCGGCTCGGTGATGACGGGCGAACAGGCACTGCAGATCGCGACGGACGCCCGCGGTTTGGCCGTCGCGCCGGCGGGCGCCGACCTGGTCGAGCCGGGAAAGGGCAAAGGCCATGACTGATCGCGACGAGGGCACGCCGGCCGGACCGGGC
The DNA here is from genome assembly GCA_963848505.1 of Candidatus Krumholzibacteriia bacterium. GTDB lineage: Bacteria > Krumholzibacteriota > Krumholzibacteriia > LZORAL124-64-63 > LZORAL124-64-63 > JACZKN01. The sequence continues at coordinate 1,067,734 of CAWKEB010000003.1, forward strand.
CCGCAGGCACGACCCGACGAGCGCCCCGACGAACGCGTGCTCGACCCCACCAACCTCGAAGCCGAGCGCCACGAGATCCGCGAATTGCTGGCCGACCTGCTGGAGGCCGGCGACACCGACGCGGTCAGGGCCGAGGCCATGAGCCTGTCCCCGGGTGACCTGGCCGAAGTCGTGCGGCCCCTGGACGTCGATGATACGGCGGCGGTGCTGCGCACCCTGCCCCCCGACCCGCTGGCCGACGTGCTGGGCGAGATCGACAACCGCAGCCTCAGCGCGCTGTTCGACCTGCTGGACGTGGACGCCATCGCCGACATCATCGAGGAGATGCCGTCGGACGAGGGCGCCGACCTCCTGGGCGAGCTGGACCAGAAGAAGGTCCAGGCGATCCTCGCGGCCATGGACGAGGAGGAGCGGAGCGAGGTCAGCGACCTGCTGCGCTACCCGCCGGAGTCCGCGGGCGGCCTCATGGACAAGGAGTTCGTCGCCTGCCACGAGGGCCAGACCTGCGGCGAGGCGGTCGCCGTCCTGCGCACCAAGGACGAGGACGACCTCGAGTCGACCCATTTCGTGTTCGTGCTGGACAACCGCGGCCGCCTGGTGGGACGCCTGCCCCTGATGCACCTGCTGCTGGAGGACCGCGACGCGCCGGTGCGCGAGGTGATGGAGGAGGACCCGCTGTACGTCGAGGACGATCTCGACCAGGAGGACGTGGCCGCCTTCTTCATGACCCACGACCTGATCTCGCTGCCGGTGGTGGATCACCAGCTGCGCCTGGTGGGCCGCATCACCGCCGACGACATCATGGACGTGCTGGAGGAGGAGGCCACCGAGGACTTCTCCCGCCTGGCCGGCGTGAGCGTGGCCGAGTTCGGCGAGCAGTCGGCGCTGCGGGTGGCGCGCACCCGCCTGCCCTGGCTGCTGGGCGCCCTGGCCGGCGAGGTCGGTGCGGTGATGGTGCTCAGCCGCTTCGAGCAGAGCCTGGACACGATGGTGGCGCTGGCCTTCTACATCCCCATGATCATGGCCCTGGCCGGCAACGTCGGCATCCAGACCTCGTCGGTGGTGGTGCGCGGCCTGGCCACCGGCGAGGTGGCCCTGTCCCGCATCGGGCGGCACATCCTGCGCGAGATCGCCACCTCGCTGGTGATCGGCGTGACCGTGGCCGCGAGCCTGGTCGGGATCTCCTACCTGGTCAGCGGCGACATCTACCTCTCGGCGGTGCTGGGCACGGCCATGCTGCTGGTGGTGCTGATGGCCTCGCTGGTGGGCACGGGCGTCCCGCTGCTGCTGAACCGCCTGGGCGTGGACCCGGCCGTGGCCACCGGGCCCTTCATCACCACCAGCAACGACCTCTTCGGGCTGGCCATCTACCTGGGCCTGGCCACGCTGATGCTCAGCCTGGGGCAGGGCAGCCCGCCGTGAGCGTGCTGACCAAGCCCTCGGCCGCGACCGACGCCCTGGTGCTGCGGGCCTGGCCCTGCGGCGAGACCAGCGTGATCGCCTCGCTCCTGACCCGCGACCTGGGTTTCGTCAAGGTGCTGGCCAAGGCGGCGCGGCGGCCCCGTTCGCGGCTGCGGCCGCTGGTCGAACCGGGGCGTCTGCTGAACCTGGAGTTCGGCCTCGATCCGGCCCGCGAGCTGCAGTACCTGCGCGGCGGCAGCGTGCTGCTGGATCCCCTGGCCGAGGGCGCGACCCTCGAGCGCAGCGCCTACCTGCTGGCGGCCCTCGAGCTGGTGGACCGCTGCCGGCCGGCCGCGCCGGGGCCGGACCAGAACGGCGAGGACCGCCTGTTCGGCATTTGCGAGGAATTCCTGGCGGTGTTATCGTCGGCGACCTGCCGCCGGCCCGCCGTGCTCTTCTTCGCGCTGGAATGGCGGTTGCTGCGAGCGGCACGGCATGGCGCCCCAGGTCGATCTCTGCTCCTGCTGCGGGGCGGACACCGCCCGGCCCGACGGCCGGCTCCGCCTGGTTCCAGTCGGCCGAAGGCGGCCTGGTCTGCGGCCGCTGCACCGCCGGCGGTGCGGCCGCCGGGGCCCGGCCCGTGGGCCGCGAGACCCTGGACCTGCTGCGGCGCCTGGGCGACGGCAGCCTGGCCGGGGCCATGCTGCCGGAGGTCGACCCGGCCACGCGGCGGGAGACCGGCATCCTGCTGCACCGCTTCCTGGGCTATCACCTGCCGGGCTACCGGCTGCCCGCGGCACTGGACCTGCTGCGGGCCGGAAAGGACCGTCGAGGGATGATGACCTACCAGGAGATGATCGCCGGCCTCCAGAAGTTCTGGAGCGACTACGGCTGCGTGATCGTCCAGCCCTACAACAGCGAGGTGGGGGCGGGCACCTTCAACCCCAACACCTTCCTGCGCGCCCTGGGGCCCGAGCCCTGGCGGGTGGCCTACGTCGAGCCCAGCAAGCGGCCCAAGGACGGACGCTACCTGGAGAATCCGAACCGGGTGCACCAGTTCCTGCAGTACCAGGTCATCCTCAAGCCGAATCCGGGCAACAGCCAGGAGCTGTACCTGGAGTCCCTGCGCAGCATCGGCGTGCGCGGCCGAGGAGCACGACATGCGCTTCGTCGAGGACGACTGGGAGTCGCCCACCCTGGGCGCGGCCGGCCTGGGCTGGGAGGTGTGGCTGGACGGCATGGAGGTCTCCCAGTTCACCTACTTCCAGCAGGTGGGCGGCGTGCGCTGCAAGCCGGTCTCGGTGGAGCTGACCTACGGCCTGCTGCGCCTGTGCATGTTCATCCAGGGCTGCGACCACGTGAAGGACCTGGTCTGGGGCGGCGGCCTGACCTGGGGCGAGGTGATGGGCCAGTTCGAGCGCGAGTACTCGGCCTTCAACTTCGAACACGCCGACGTGGCCATGTACCGGCGGCACTTCGACGACAAGGAGCAGGAGGCGGCGGCCCTGCTCGACGCGGGGCTGGTCTATCCCGGCTACGACGCCGTCATCAAGTGCAGCCACCTGTTCAACCTGCTGGAGGCCCGCGGCGCCATCTCGGTGACCGAGCGCACCGGCTACATCGCCCGCGTGCGCAACCTGGCGCGGCAGGCGGCCCGGGCCTACGTCGGCCAGCCGCGAAGCCCTCGGCTTTCCGCTGCTCAAGACGAAGGACCAGGCATGACCCCCCAGAACCGCGACCCCGGCCACGCACCCTTCCTGCTGGAGATCGGCAGCGAGGAGATCCCCGCCCGCTTCATCCCCGACTCCCTGGCCGAGCTGGAGGCCCGCCTGGCGGGTGCCCTGCGCGAGGCCCACCTGACGGTCGAGGGCGTGCGGGTGCTGGCCACGCCCCGCCGCCTGGCCCTGCTGATCGAGCGGCTGGCCCTGGCCCAGCCCGACCGCGAGGCTGGAGCTCAAGGGCCCGCCGGTGGCGGTGGCCTTCGACGCGGCGGGACGTCCCACGCCGGCGGCGGAGGGCTTCGCCCGCAAGGCGGGAGTCGACCTGGCCGATTGCGGCCGTGGCAGTGACGAGCGCGGCGAATTCCTGCTGGCCCGGCGCGCGGAGCCCGGCCGCCCGGCCGCCGAGGTCCTGGCGACCGAAGTGCCGAAGGCGGTGCTGGGCATTCCCTTCCGCAAGACCATGCGCTGGGGCGACGGCGACCTGGAGTACCCGCGGCCCCTGCAGTGGATCGTGGCCCTGCTGGGCAACGAGGTGGTGCCGCTGACGGTCGGTGACCTGCCGTCCGGCCGGGTCTCCCGGGGCCACCGCACTCTCGCCAACGACCGGCCGGTGCCCATCGCGGCGCCCGGCGAGTACGCGGCCGCCCTGCGCGCCGCCGGCGTGATCGTCGACCAGGCCGAGCGGCGGGAGCTGATCGTCCGCGGCCACGCGGACCTGGTGGCGGCCTGGGATCAGGCCGCCCGCCTGCTGGAGGACGAGGAGCTGCTGACGGAGGTCGTCCTTCTCTGCGAGCACCCGACCCCGTTCCTGGGTGCCTATGCCGACGAGTACGCAGCCCTGCCGCCCCAGGTGATCACCACGGCGCTCAAGGCCCACCAGCGCTATTTCAGCGTGGGCTGGCGCGAGCGGGAGGGGCTGGCGCCCCGCTTCGCCGCCGTGCGCGACGGCGGTCCCGACCACCTGTCCAACGTGGTGCGCCGGGCAACGAACGCGTGCTGCGGGCGCGGCTCGCGGACGCCCTGTTCTACTGGACCTTCGACCAGAAGAAGACTCCGGACGAGCGGGTGGCCATGCTGGGCAGCGTCACCTGGCTGGAGGGCTTCGGCTCGGTCCTGGACAAGACCCGGCGGCTGGGCATCCTGGCGGACCGGCTGTGGAAAGGCGGCCTCGGCACGGGGCCGGCGCCGGCGGAGCTGGCCCGGGCCGCGGTCCTCTGCAAGAGCGACCTGGTCAGCGAGATGATCAAGGACGGCAAGGAGTTCACCAAGCTCGAGGGCTTCATCGGCGCCCGCTACGCCGAACTGGCGGGGGAGGCCCCCGGGGTCTGCCGGGCCATCGAACACCATTACGACCCGCGTTCGGCGGCCGACGGCCTGCCCCGGGACGATCTGAGCGCCGTGCTCTCGGTGGCCGACCGCCTGGACAACCTGGCCGGTTGCTGGCTGGCCGGGTTCGCGCCGACCGGCGCCAAGGACCCGTACGCCCTGCGCCGCCACGTTTTGGCGATCCTGCGCATCCTGCTGGAGCGGGGGGCCCGGGTCGATCTGCCGGGCCTGCTGCAGGCCGCCCTGGCCCAGGTGGCCGCCTATGCGCCGCAAAAGGACACGGGCGAGGCCCTGCAGGAGACCGGTGCCTTCGTGCGCACCCGCATGGAGGGCTGGTTCGGCGACAACCTGGGCTGCGAGCCGGAGCTGGTGCGGGCGGTGCTGCCGGTGCGCTGGCACGATCCGGTGGACGCCCTGGCCTGGATCCGGGCCCTGGACGGCTACCGCGAGCGCCAGGACTTCCAGCAGCTGGCCACGGGGTTCAAACGCTGCCGCAATATCCTCAAGGGGGAGGTGCTGGCCGCCGGGGACCTGGAGGCCTGCCGCGAACGCTGGCGGGCCGGCGGCCTGGGAGCAGGCGGCGAGGATCTGGCCGGCCTGCCCGAACCCGCCGAGCAGGCCCTGCTGGCCCAGGTGGCCGCAGGCGCCGGCCGGCTGCTGCCGGCGGCCAATCGTGGCGAGTACACGACTGTTTTTGACATTCTGTCGTCACTCGGCCCGGCAATCGATGCGTTCTTCGACCAGGTGCGGGTCAATGCCGAGGATGCGGACCTGCGTCGGCGGCGGCTGGCGTTCCTGCGCGAAGTGCATGGTATATTTGCCAGTTATGCCGATTTCAGCGCGATCGGCACCAGCGAGACCTGAGCTGCGGTCGCCGGTGGCGGGGCAAGGGAAAGGGGCGGATGCCTATCCGCCCCTTTCCGTCTTTTTTACAAAACCCTATTGACGGTGGTCACCACTTCCGCTACAGTCATCTTGCGACTCAAAGACAAAAGTTCCCTTCCCTTGAGGTGCGCTGTCTCTTCCTTTCGCTCAATTCATGTTTGATCACTTGACACGCCTTGCATTCACTCGTCACCTCGGGTCCGCATCTTCAAGGAGGTCTCGCTCACTGGTGCAGGCAACCCCTGTACGATCAGTCGTGGGAACCTTTTGTCGCCCTATGTGAACTGTACCACGGGTGCATGAATCACACCCAACGGTGCAGAAAATCGTTCGCCTGACCATGTGTTGACCCAGTCAACGATGGGGGGAAAAGCATGAAGAGATTCACCATGTTCGCTTGTCTCGCTCTGCCGCTGGTGCTCGCCCTGAGCGCCTTCGCGGGTGATCTGCCGCACTATGTCAATAGTGACGGCTCCGAGACCATCATCGGCGGGGGCCAGAGCTTCGGCAAGGCCTCGCGCGACACCATCCAGCTGATCGGGCCCGCGGCTGCGGTCAAGGGCTCGTTCCAGGACGGCTCCGGCAGCCCCAACTGGAATGGCTGGACCCACTACGACGTCACCCAGCCGACGGACATCCGTTGGCAGGCCAGCACGTACTTCGCCGTCACCGGCACCTACTCTGCCTGGTGCGGCGCTGACTACGCGTCCTGCGTCTCCGGCGATCCCGCTGGCGGCTACGGCAACAACTACAACGAGATGCTGGAGTGGCGGGGCACCGTGGCCAACAACGGCCTCAGCTGCTCGGTCACCGTCCAGGCCAATCTGCAGTACGACACCGAGCCCGGCTATGACTACTCGTGGGTCAGCTACGAGAAGTTCGACCAGCCGCTCATCAACGTCGCCAGCTGGGATGGCTCGGGCCTGGTCGCGATCAACGAGACCTTCTCGTACGCCCCCGGCGACTACATGGGTGCCGGTTCCAACCAGGTCGTCGTGTTGTTCCGCGTGACCTCCGACGCTGGCTGGTCCGACGGCGACTGTTCGTGGCCGACTTCCGGCGCCTGCCAGCTCGATGACGTGGTCATCGGCCTGACCAACGGCCTGGGCTACGTGGAGAACTTCGAGAGCGGCACGCTCGGTGCCTTCACCGTGCGCTTCCCGCTGGGTGTCGGCGACTTCGCCAAGATCTGGAGCGGCCTCGAGGACTTCGATCCTTGCCGCACCAACTACACGGCCTCGGTCGCCTTCATCGACGACGGCATCGTGGTGCCCGGTACCGGCGGCACGCCCTGCGTGAACTGGTGCTACGGCCCCTCGGGCTTCATCGTCAACACCACCGGTGGCCTCGCCGGTCCGGAAAGCTTCCTGTTCAACGCCCTCGAGTCGCCGGTCGTGGACTGGGCTGACGACAGCCACAACGGCGCGCTCCTGAACTTCGATGCTTACATGCACGAGGACTTGAGCACGGATGCCCCGGGCGTTTTCGTCCAGTGGGGCGTGCGTTCGGCCGTGACTGGCGACGACATCACCGCCGCCAACTGGGAAGACCGCAACTTCGTGTACTACAATCCCATTCCGGCCTACCGGCGCTTCGCCGAAGTGGTCACTGACCTGTTCGTCGCCGGCCGCTCTGAGGTCCAGGTCCAGGTCACCTGCCGCGAGTACGGCTGGGTGTGGGGCTACGTCGGCAACGACGGTTATCCCGCTCCCTACTTCGACAACGTGCGCCTGAGCACCTACCCGGTCATCGGCCCGGGTCTGGCCACGCGCGAGTTGGAGCAGGCGCAGGACAACTTCCCGGCCATCGGCCAGGTTGACTACGCGAACCTGGGCAACAACAGCGTGCGCTTCGACATGGCCAACAACATCTCGTTGGCCACCCACCTGCGCAACGATCCGGGCGACTCGGTCGTCTTCGACTGCGTCGTGACCCGCATCGGCGCTGCGCTGACCGGCAACCCCGTCATGCACTACGCTCTGAATCCCAACCCGCTGTTCAACGCCTATCGCAGCAGCGGTCTGCCCAACGTGGGCACGGTCGAGTGCGACAGCGCGAAGAACAATGTGGGCATCGTCGTGGCGAACCGCTTCTTCGCCGACCTGCCGGACGAAGGCTTCTTCTTCCCCGGCGACGTGCTCCACTACTTCTTCGAGGCCTCCGACGACCTGGCGGGCGACGTGCAGACGGCCCTGCTGCCTGCCGATACCACCGGGTTCTATAGCTTCGACGCCTACAACGCCTTGACCTACGCTGCCGGATTCACCGTCCGGGCGCTGCCGAGCGTCAAGTCGTCGACGCCGGGCGATCATCCGGAAGTCCTGTTCTGGAGTGACGGCGGCACCGCCACGCAGAACGAATGGCACGGTGCCCTGGCCAACCTGGGCCTGCTGCACGGTCGGGACTACGACGTGTACTACACCAAGGCCAACAGCTCCGGTGTGGGCAACGGTCTCGGTGGCCGTGCGACGCAGTTCCACCTCGAGGGTTACAACGACATGCTGTACACCTCGGGCACCGCGAGCGGCTTCACGATCGGCAACAACGACTACAACAACGAGGCCTCCGCCGATGCCCAGGTCCTGGACCTGTGGCTGAAGCAGGGCGGCAAGGACATCTTCCTGACCGGTGACGGACTTGCGACGGACCTCCAGGGTTCCGGCACGGCGACCCTCGCCCTGCTCGAGAACTACATGGGCCTGAGCCTTACCAGCAGCAACCTCCGTCCGCTGATCAACAACCAGTCCAGCCCGCGCGTGCTGATCGAGGGCGGCAATCCCGTCTTCAGCGGCGCCACCGTGTCGAGCTGGATCGCCTACGGCGGCTGCGGTGACATCAACACCTTCGACGCCGTGGAACCGATCAACACCGCGACCCGCATCGCCCAGTTCGCGAACGCGGCCGGCAACCCCGGCGGGTATGCGTACTCCGCCGCTACGCTGAACGAGATCGTGGCTGACGATGCGAGCGTCATCTCGATGCCGTACGACTTCCAGTTCCTCTTCACCGACGCGGACGAAGCCAAGGCCCTCGCCGAGCTTTCGGCCCGCGCTCGCGTGCTGTCGGACGTGCTGGCGTACTTCGGCGTCGACGGCAATCCGGGTGACGTGTCGGCGGTTCCGGGCGCGGAGAAGTTCGCGGCCCGCAACTACCCGAACCCGTTCAACCCCAAGACGACCATTTCCTACACGGTCGCCAAGCCTGGCCACATGACGTTGAAGATCTACAACGTCCGTGGCGAGCTGGTGAAGACCCTGATCGACGGTGTTGTCAACACGTCCTCCTCCATCGAGTGGGACGGCGACAACAACGCCGGCGCGAAGGTGTCCTCCGGTGTCTACTTCTACGAGGCACGGATGGGCAACGACGTGGTGGTCAACAAGATGGCCCTGGTGAAGTAGCTTCCTGCTTCATCCTGACCGTCGGGGAGCGGCCCACAGGGGCCGCTCCCCTTTTTTGGGGCCCGGGGGAGGGGGGGCGGACGGAAGTCGCGCCCGCCCCGCGGTTTCGGGAACCTGAGGTTGACACCGGCGCCGGCCAATCCCTATATTTCAGGGGCTGAAACCTGACCCATCCTGCTAGCCGGGGCACATTGGCCCGCACGGCCTGCCGCCGCCAGTCCCACCAAGGTGGCGGAGTGCGAAACCACAAGGCGCGACTACGCTTCCGAGGGGGGCGCATAACAGCTATGAGAAACAGGCGAAACACCTTGTGGGGGCTGCTGTTCGCGGCGGTTCTGATCGTGGTGGTGCTGACCGGCTGTCGGGCCTTCGTGCCCGAGGCTGTGATCGTGAACAAGCCGCCCGAGACCTACATCATCGGCGCTCCGGTGGAGCACGGGGGCGGCTACTACCACTTCCACGTCTACTGGTACGGTTCGGACGTGGACGGCAAGGTGGAGCGCTTCGTCTGGGCCCTGACCGACACCACGGTCCAGGACGAGGACACGTCGGTGGACGAGGAGGACACCCGGTTCAATCCGGCCCTCGATGCCTCGACCCTGGCCATCGGCCACTGGACGGCGCGCACCGACTCGATCTTCGACTTCCGCATCGACCAGGGCACTCGGCCCTCGGCCGATTTCACCCTGCACATGGTGGCTCAGGATGACCTCGGCGCCTTCGACCGCTCGCCGGCGAGGCTGCACTTCTTCAGCAACACGCTGGGCAATCCGGTGATCCGCTTCTTCCGCATCTCCGGCACCGACACGATCCCCATCGCCGCGGGCAAGGCCGACACCGTGGGCTACGGCAAGCCGTACACGGTGGCCTGGGCGGGCGAGAGTCCCAACATCCGCAACTACAACCCGGATGCGCTGGCCAGGATCGACACGGTCTACCCCTTCAACGACGGGCTGTTCGGCTACAAGTGGCAGCTGATGGGGGAACTCGGGGGCTTCTGCGTGCCGACCCAGATCGACTGCTGGCACCCGCGCAAGTTCAACGAGGCCACCGGCGACAGCTTCTCCTTCTTCGGGAGCACCACCCAGCTGGTGTTCGCCAACGACGGCTCCAGCGTGAACAATCCCTTCCGCAAGCTTCTGCCCAGCGGCACGGTGGACCTGCTGGTCAACTCCGTGGACGTGGCCGGGGTGGAGGTCGCCGAGTTCCAGCGGGAGTTCAGCTTCCTGGTCAACTACGACCCCGAGACCATCATCCTCGACGGCGAGACCGACTGGGCCCACCCCGAGGACCCGCAGGTCTACCCCTACTACTTCCGCCTGAACGACCCCACCAAGACCAAGGTGTCCTTCCGCTCGGGCGACCGCATTCCCGACCGCACCTACGTGGTGGTCAAGGCCCTGGCCCGGGACAATCCGGACGATCAACGGGTGCGCCAGGACTTCGGCATCGGGCTCACCGGCTACGTGCAGGGTGTGCGCAGCAGCCTTTCGGGCGGCACCTTCGCCTTCGCCACCGAATCGAGCGCCCTGGACACGGTGCCGGCCTGGATCCCGGCCGAGCCCAACGGCTGGTACGCCGACACCCTGGGCTTCCTGACCGGCCCGCGCACGAACTTCACCTTCAACATGCAGGCGGTGGACGAGCACGGTCGCCGCGACGGGTCGCCCGCCAAGCTGTCCTTCGACGTGGGCTATCCGCCCTGCGTGCAGTGCGTCGAGATCCTGCCCAAGAGCACCAGCGTCTCGGCCTTCCCGCCCAGCCTGGAGTGCCACGAGCCCGAGTCCGGCGGCAACGCCTGTTTCCAGGACACGGCTGCCTACGTGGTGACCGCCGGCGGCCTGGGTTCCGACGAGCTGGAGCGGGGTCCCGGCGGGTACATGGCCATCAACAAGGGCACGGGCTTCACCCAGATCGTCAGCGACACGACGGGCCTCGGGCGCAACAACTACATCGTGGGGGTCACGCTCTACACCATGTCGGTCCTGCTGCACGGCCGGGACGACCCGCTGGAGGCCTGGTCCCAGCCCCTGCGCCGGATCATGGCCTGGCGCTACCAGGTGGACTACGAGTGCGACCCCTTCAACCAGATCAAGGACGGCGGCGGCAACGACGACATCGAGCGCTACACCTGGTCGGCCACCTCGACCACCCAGCTGCGGGTCGATCCCGCTTCGGGGTTGTGGCGCATGCAGGTGAACGTCGCGGTGCCGACCGTGCTGATCAACAGCGGCTCGCTGAACTACTGGGTGAGCCTGTTCTACAGCCGGGACATCGGGCAGCTGGGCACCAACGAGGCCGCGGCCGACTACGTGTTCACCCAGAGCCTGCGCCAGCTGGGCGCGGGCACGGTGCGGGCCATCGCCCTGGACCAGAGCCAGTGCGGCAACACCCTGCCGGCGAACCGGCCCACCCGCTACAACTACTTCCGGGCCGTGCGCCCGTCGATCATGAACCTGCCTTCGACCCTGACCTGGCGGGACTGCAACCTGCCGACGGCGCCGCAGGTGCCCGGCATCAAGGACGGCCTGGACCTCGCGCAGGGGGCCATGGAGAGCCGTCAGGACCAGAACGACGAGAACCAGCCTGTGACCAGGTATTTCGGGTTGCACGCACGCATCATATTGCCGACCGGGACGGAGATCGTGAACTGCTACACGCTACCGCCCCGGCCCCTCCAGAAGACGGCGGACCAGAAGTGACCAGCGGAGCCAAGAGAGGTATTCATGTCCAGGCGTAACCTTGCGCTCATCCTGGCCGCGCTGCTGGCGGTCGCCGGCTGCTCGGTCGACACGGAGCTGGGGGGGGTCGCGGTGCCCAACGCACGCCCCGATTCGCGCATCACCGGCCAGCCGCCGACCCTGCTGGAAGCCAGCTTCGTGGTGGAGTTCAACTGGACCGGATCGGATCCGGACGGCCGCGTGGTCGGCTTCCAGTGGAAACTCAGCGACAACGGCGTCGACGGCATCAGCCCGCGCGACACCCTGACCCACGATCCGCTGACCGGCGCAGAGATGAATCCGTGGCGCTTCACGGCGTCCACCGACACCACGTTCGTGGTGCTGGCGGACCAGGCCGACTTCCCCGGGGACACGGCCGCGCCGCGCAGCTTCCGCACCCACTCGTTGTTCATCCGGTCGGTGGACGACAAGGGCGCCGTCGATCCGACGCCGGCCTACATGACCTTCACCTCGACGACCCTGGTGCCGACGGCCCGGGCCGCCTTCCCGGGTCTGGGCACCTCGGGCCCGAGCACGGTGCCGCCGACGGTGAACATCGGCTGGGAGGGAACCGACCCGGACTTCGAGTTGCGCATCCCGACCAAGGTGCGCTACCTGTGGAAGCGGGCCCAGTTCCCCGACGGCCGCGACGTGCGCACGCCCAACGACTACAATCAGATCTACGAGGAACTGATCGACTTCGACGATCCCGCGTGGACCGGCTGGGAGCGGTATTCGCCCAACGAAGCGAACCGCCTGGCCACCTTCACGGACCAGATCAACAACACCTTCTGGCTGTTCGCGGTGCAGACCCAGGACACCGCCGGTGCGGTCAGCGTGGGCCGGCGCTACGGAGGCGAGGTCGCCCACGTGCTGGTCAAGTCGGGCAGCGTGCGGCCGGGCGTGTCCGTGCGCGAGCCGTTCCTCGGCACCGAGGTCAGCAGCTACAAGGCCTATTCGATCGCCGCCGGCCAGCCGCTGAACTTCTCCTGGACCGCGACCGCGGCGGCCTACAACGGCAAGATCGTCTCCTACCGCCACGGCTGGGACCTGATCTCCATCGATGACCCCAACGATCCGGGCTGGGCCGTGCCCCCGGGCACCTCCGAGCAGAACCGCCTGGCCACCGAGCGCAGCTTCCAGGACGGCGTGCACTCGTTCTGGCTGCGGGTGGAGGACGACTCGCGGCAGGTCACCAAGATCGAGCGGCGCCTGAACGTCGTGCCCTACGTGGACTACGAGTCCCAGAGCGAGTTGCTGGTGATCGACCAGGTGGTGGATTACCGGGTGCAGAACTGGCAGGACATCCAGGGCGTCCCGCGCAACGACGAGCAGTACCGCAACGAGTACTGGTCGTTCCTGCAGAGCCAGCCGGGGGGCGTCAACGGCCTCGACTGGAACCTGGACCGCCGGGACCACAACGCCGACATCAACTACGCGGACCTGGTGCCGTACAAGGCCGTGCTCTGCTATGCCCAGTCCAATGAGGGGCAGCTGATGATGAAGAAGTTCCGGCCGGTGAACAACGTGGACAGCTACGTCTGGCTGATCCCGTACCAGCGGCGGGGAGGCAACTTCTTCCTGGTCGGCGGCGGGTCGCTGGACTCCTTCCTCCAGATCGAACCCAATTACATGACACCCATCATCTTCGACACGCGCGAGGAGAGCTACGTCTCCGGCACGATGTCGTTCATCGTGGGCTTCGGCACCACGGAGTTGTCCGACGGCACCGAGCAGCAGCGCGGCCCGAAGCAGTATGCCTACGAGGTGGCCGGCGTCTCGGCCATCGACTGGACCTCGGTCAACACCAAGTTCATCTATGCCCGGACCCGCGGCACCATGAACCAGGAGCGGCGCAACGACTGCGTGGGCATCAAGGCCATCGTCCTGGATCCGGACTTCCGGGCCAAGTGGCTGATCGGCCCGGGCGCGGTGGTCGACACCATGGGCACCAACCCGACGATCGACTGGCAGGACGCCTACTACGACAGCGGCGACACCCTGCACCTCATCCACAACACGTTCCCGTTCCGCAACGACGAGTTCGTCAACGCCAACATCAGCACCCGCTCGACCCAGTTCGTGCCGCAGCAGTGCCCGGATGACCTGAACGCGCCGCAGGGGATGTGCATCGAGCCCATGTTCCGCGGCATCGCCCGCTTCGACTGGCTGCGCGAGAAGATGTGGGCCGAAGGCGAAACCGGCTGGCCGGACGACAGGTACACGACGTCCGATCTGGACAACATGTGCGGGTCGGTGGCCCTGACCACCTACGGCGCCCTCGCGCGGGGCAGTTCGAAGACCAACGGCAAGGTCTTCGGCTTCCTCTCCTACAAGATGACCGAGGACAAGCCGTCGCGCGCGCCGGACGTGTACTGGGGCTTCGACCCCTACCGCTTCGACCGCGAGGAATCCCGGAAGGCCATCCGCTGGGTGTTGAAGGAAATCTTCCGACTCGACGTGCTCGACCCGTAAGCGACCGGCGGCGGGGCGCCCGCAGGGACGCCCCGCCGCCGCGAAGACCGGCCGCCGCCGCGGCGACGGCCACCACGGCGGCCCCGGGGCCGGCCAGTCCAAGCCACAGGGAGCTCATCCGATATGCGATCGACCAGGATCCTGACCGCGATCCTCGCCCTTGGCCTCGCGGCCCTGCCCGCGGCGGCCCAGACGCCCGACGCCGCCTGTGCGGCCGACTCGCTATACCTGATCTCGCCGGACCTCGTGAATCTCGACCTGCAGGAGGACGGCCGCCTGGGCATGGTCGTCAGTTGGCCGAACCTGAACCTGAACGAGGCCACCTGCTTCAGCTTGAAGAACACCGAGGGCCTCGGGTTCACTCCCGTGATCACGGGCGGCTTCGGCGACCGGGTCGACCGGATCCTGGGTTTCAGCAGCGCCGATTCGGGGACGATCGGCGCGGCGACGGCACTGCCGCTGTCGGTCAGCTGGCGTTCCCTGGGCGCGACCACCTACGGCAGCCTGGCCGGCATCCTGAACCTGGCCAACAACGGGGGCATCCTGCGCTGGGACGAGTCGGCGGCCGCCTGGGTGCAGCTGAATGCCGGCCTGCCCATGACCTGGCGGCAGACCAACGTGGTGGCCCTGGCCGAGGGCACCGACGGGGTGATCTACGCCGGATTCACCTCGGGGCAGTCGGCGGACATCGACCCGAAGGGCCTGTTCCGGCATGACGGCACGACGTGGACCCGGGTCGGGGCGGGCGTCATCAACAACAGCGTGCGGGTGACGGGGATCGCGGTCGACCCGGCCAACAGCGACCGCGTCGCCGTGGGCACGGCCCTCGGGGGCCTGTTCGTCAGCAGCGACCGGGGGCAGACCTACGTCAACTGGACCGCCAACCTGGACCCGGCCTACACCCAGCCCTTGTCCTATCTGGTGACGGCCGTGGCCTGGGACGGCGGCCGGCTCTTCGTGGCCGTGGCCAACCTGGGCGTCTTCGTCTCCAATGACGCGGGCGCCAGCTTCAGCCGCGTGCCCCTGTGGGTGCCGGACACCCTGGACAAGTTGCCGCAGAACCGCATCCCGACCCTGCCGCGGGTCAACGCCTTCACCTTCGATCCGTCGGCTCCCAACCGGATCCTCGCATCCCTGTTCTTTCACGGCGTGTACGAGTCTGCCGACGGCGGCGCGACCTGGACCGACAAGTACGGCGACCTGCTCGTCCCGAACCCGGCAACTCCGAGTGCGTGGGTCAATACGGCGCAGTCCGTGGCAATCGATCCGGCCGACCCGCAGGTGCTGGTCATGGGCATCCTGCAGCGGGGCCTGTACCGCACCGCCGACAACGGTATGACCTGGACGCTGGTGGCGAGCGACCTGCAGCCCTCGAACACCGGGCAACTCACCAAGCTCTCGGTCACGACCCTGCCGGGCCAGGCGGGGCGCTTCCTGGCGCTGGAGGACAAGTGGAAGCTGCTCGAATCGGTGGACGGCGGCCTCAACTGGAACGAGTTCGCGACTGCGCCGGTGCTGAAGACCGGCCTGAACATCCTGCCCTCGGTCTCAGGCGCCGGCGACCTGCTGGTCGGCACCTGGGCGGGCGGCATCTACGTGCCGGGCACGCCGCTGCCCTTGGCCGAGACCTACACCACGGCTACCAGCAGCAGCCTGCGCTCGCTGGACCTGGGCCTGAGCATCAGCTTCGATGCCGGCCTGCTGGCCCGCGGCAACGCCTTCGAACTGGTCTGCCAGACCTTCCAGGGTTGGGGGGTTTGGCGGGCGCCTGCGGCCGACCGCGACGCCATGGTGCTGATCGGCCTGTTCGACCGGGTCAATCCGGAGACCTGCATCGAGGGCTATTGCGGTGACCTCAGCTACGAGCCGATTCCCCAGTGCTTCGCCGCCAAGCGGGCGGCCTGCTTCGACCTGAGCAACCCGGACACCCTGCGCTTCTTCGACGCGGAGATCTACAACGGCTTCAGCTACTACTACGCGGCCGCCAGCTTCGACTACGGGAACACGGCGCAGACCACGCCCGAGAACAACAACAAGGCGATGATCTTCTCGCCGCGCTGGACCGGCGACGCCGCCTCGCCGTTCTCCGGCACCGGCAACCGGGCCTTTGTCCAGGTGAACCTGGGCGCCGAGCCCGTCGGCACGGGGGAGGAGATCTACGTCTATCCCAATCCGCTGCGCCGGGATTCGGGCATCCCCGGCGAGGACGGCCGGACCGTGATCTGGACCAACCTGCCGCCTGATTCGCGGATCAGGGTCTTCACCACCGCCGGCGACGACGTGGTGGACCTGGGCCCGGACAACCAGGTCGGCGGTCAGATCCGCTGGCTGACCTGGAACCGGGAGCAGGAGCCGGTCGCGCCGGGCGTCTACATGTACAAGGTGGAGATGCCGGACCGCGAGCCCTACTGGGGGCGCCTGGTGATCATCCGCTGAGAGCGGGAATCGATACCGCCGTGCCTGCCGTCGGGGACCGGGAAGCCGGTCCCCGACGCCGTTCGGGTGCGGTTTTTCCTGTCTTGTGACCCTTCTGCTTGTTAACTTGTGGACCATGCAGACGCGCAGGCGCCCCGCCCTCCGGTGGGCGGCGGTGAGCGGGCGCGACCATCCTTTTGCGATCCACCCCCAGGGAGGGACCATGAGCGGCAAGCGGGTCTATTTCTTCGGCGACGGGCAGGCCGACGGCAACGCCAGCATGAAAAACCTACTCGGCGGCAAGGGCGCCAATTTGGCCGAGATGGTCAGCCTCGGCATCCCCGTGCCCCCGGGCTTCACCGTCACCACGGCCGAATGCATCGCCTACCAGGACAGCAACAAGCTTGCGGACGCGCTGAAGGCCGACGTCAAGGCCGCCTTGGCCAAGGTCGAGCGGATCATGGGGAAGAAGTTCGCCGACGCCGCCGATCCGCTGCTGTTCTCGGTGCGCTCGGGTGCCCGGGTCTCGATGCCGGGCATGATGGACACGGTGCTGAACCTGGGACTGAACGACGACACCGTGCAGGGCCTGATCGCCAAGAGCGGCAACGAGCGTTTCGCCTACGACAGCTACCGCCGCCTGGTGCAGATGTACGGCGACGTGGTGATGGGCGTCGATGGCGAGAAGTTCGAGCACGCCATCGACCACCTCAAGGAAAAGCGCGGCGTGCAGCAGGACACCGACCTCTCGGTCGCGGACCTGCAGGACGCTGATCGGCACCTTCAAGGACATCGTGGCCGAGTCGGCCGGGCGGCCCTTCCCGGCCGACCCGTGGGAGCAGCTGTGGGGCGGCATCATCGCCGTGTTCTCCAGTTGGAACGCCGCCCGCGCCAGGGAATACCGGCGCATCCACGCCATCCCCAGCGACTGGGGTACCGCGGTCAACGTGCAGGCCATGGTCTACGGCAACCTGGGCGACGGCTCGGCTACCGGCGTGGCCTTCACCCGCGACCCCTCCAACGGTGAGAAGCACTTCTACGGCGAGTTCCTGATCAACGCCCAGGGCGAGGACGTGGTGGCCGGCATCCGCACGCCGCAGCAGCTGAACATCGCGGGCCGCGACAAGTTGCCCGCCGGCAACGAGGCCAAGGGGCTGCCCACCCTCGAGGAGGCCATGCCCGAGGCCTACGCGACCCTGCGCGGGATCCGCGAGCGCCTCGAGGCCCACTACCGCAACATGCAGGACATCGAGTTCACCATCCAGGAGGGCCGCCTCTGGATGCTGCAGACCCGCAACGGCAAGCGCACCGGCGTGGCGGCGATCCGCATCGCCGCCGAGATGCACCTGGAGGGCCTGGTCGACACCGACGCCGCCCTGCTGCTGGTCGAACCCGAGCACCTGGACCAGATGCTGCACGAGCAGATCGATCCCAAGGCCGAGCTGAAGGTGCTGGGCACGGGCCTGCCGGCCTCGCCGGGCGCGGCCCAGGGCGAGGTGGCCTTCAGCGCCGAGGACGCCGTGGCCGTGGCCGCGGCCGGCCGCAAGGTCGTGCTGGTGCGCCGCGAGACCAGCCCCGAGGACATCGCGGGCATGAACGTGGCCCAGGGCATCCTGACCAGCCGCGGCGGCATGACCAGCCACGCCGCGGTGGTGGCCCGCGGCATGGGCAAGCCCTGCGTGGCGGGCTGCGCCGACCTCTTCGTCGACAGCGCCAAGGGCCTGATGACCGTCGGCGGCAAGAGCTTCAAGGCCGGCGACCCGATCACCATCAACGGCACCACCGGCGCCGTGATCGACGGCACGCCGCCGCTGATCCCGCCCAGCCTGGAGGACCCCAACCTCAAGACCGTGATGGACTGGGCCGACGCCGCCCGCCGCCTCAAGGTGCGCACCAACGCGGACACCCCGCACGATGCCCGCCAGGCCCGCGAGTTCGGGGCCCAGGGCATCGGGCTGTGCCGCACCGAGCACATGTTCTTCGGCGAGGACCGCATCATGAAGATGCGCGAGATGATCCTGGCCGACAACGAGGCCGCGCGGCGCAAGGCCCTGACCAAGATCCTGCCCATGCAGCAGGAGGACTTCGACGGCATCTTCCGCGCCATGGACGGGCTGCCGGTCACCATCCGCCTGCTCGACCCGCCCCTGCACGAGTTCCTGCCCACGGCGCCGGCGGACATCAAGGCCCTGGCCAAGGAGATGGGCGTCGCCCAGGAGCTGCTCGAGCGCAAGATCGAGTCCCTGCACGAGATGAACCCCATGCTGGGCCACCGCGGCTGCCGCCTGAGCCTGACCTTCCCGGAGATCTGCGAGATGCAGGTCGCGGCGATCATCGGCGCCGCCTGCGCGGTGCAGAAGGACGGCGTGGACGTGCGGCCGGAGATCATGATCCCCCTGACCGGTGCGGTGCGCGAGCTGTCGGACCTGCGCAAGCTGACCATCGCCGTGGCCGAGCAGACCATGACCGCCGCCGGGGTGAAGGTGAAGTACCTCGTCGGCACCATGATCGAGATCCCGCGTGCGGCGCTGCTGGCGGACCGGATGGCCGAGCATGCCGACTTCTTCAGCTTCGGCACCAACGACCTGACCCAGATGACCTTCGGCTACAGCCGCGACGACGCGGGCACCTTCCTGCCCGAGTACGTGGCCAAGGGCATCCTGCAGCAACGATCCGTTCCAGCAGCTGGACCAGGAGGGCGTCGGACAGCTGGTGGCCATGGCCTGCGAGAAGGGCCGCCAGACCAACCCGAAGATCCACCTGGGCATCTGCGGCGAGCACGGCGGCGATCCGTCGAGCGTCGCGTTCTGTCACCGTGTGGGCCTGGACTACGTGAGCTGCTCGCCTTTCCGGGTGCCCATCGCGCGCCTGGCCGCGGCCCAGGTCGTGGTGCGGGAGAAGCTCGCGGCGCGGAAGTAGCCGGACGTGTCGGTCCACTGGTCGGCACCTGCCTGGATGTGGCCCCTGCTGCTGGTCGTGGCGGCAGGGGCCGTCGTCTGGACCGTCGCCGTGTACCGGATCACCCGGCCGGCGGTGACCGTGCGCCTGCGCCGCACCCTGGCCGCCCTGCGCGGGGCGGCCTTCGTGCTGCTGGTGCTGGGGGTGGCGGCGCCGGTGGTCTCGCGCCTGGCCATGGACCGGGAACCGGCCGAGCTGCTGGTGGTGGTCGAGGACTCGGCGAGCATGGACGTGGCCGACGCCGCCGGCGGGCTGACCCGCTGGGCACGGGCAGGTCGGATGGTGGCCACCCTGGATTCGCTGGCCCGGGTCGATGGCCGTCGGGTGCGGGTGACCGCACTGGCCGGCAACGGCCTGGGCGGCCTCGAGCCCTTCGTGGCCGAGGCGACGCCCGACAGCCGGGGCACCGACCTGAACGCCCTGGCCGATCTGGCCCGGCGCCGGGCGGCCGGTCAGCCGGTGCGCGCGGTGGTGTTGGTCAGCGACGGGCAGGAGACCCGCAGCGGCGGTGCGGCCCGGGGGCCGGCGGCGCCGCTGCCCCAGCTGGTGGTGGGCGTCGGCGATGCCGAGGGCCCCGCCGACCGCGTGATCCGCGACCTGCGTTACCCCGACACGGTGCACCGGGGCGACGAGATCCTGGTGGAGATGCTCATCGACCATCGGCACGCCGAAGGGACCGGGGCCGCGGACCTGCGGGTGACCCTCAGCGGCCCCCGCGGCGTGCTGGCGGACACCCTGCTGGGGCCGGTGGTCGGCGCAGTGCCTCTGATCCTGGCCGTGCCGGCGACCGAGGAAGGCCTGCTGGTGGCCGAACTGCAGGTCTCCCCCCTGGTCAACGAGCGGTACCTGGCCAACAACACGGCGTCCCTGGCAGTGGACGTGCGGCGGGCCCGGGCCCGGGTGCTGCTGCTGGCGGACCGGCCGGGCTGGGACGTGCGTTTCCTGGCCCAGGCCGCGGCGGTGGAGTCGCGCCTGGACCTGACGGTGGTCCATCCCTCGGCCCGGGGCATGGTCCGTGCGGACAGCCTGACTGTGTGGACGCCTCCGGCGGGCACGGTCCAGTGGCTGGCCTGGGACGCGGTGGTGCTGACCGGCTGGCGGGACGCCCTGGGGGGCCTGGATTGGCCGGGGCTGGCCGCGGCGGTGCGCCAGGGGCGCGGATTGCTGGTCCTGCCCGGGGCCGGCAGCGACCTGCCTGGGCGGCCTGGCCGGCCCCCGACGGACCTGGCCGGCCTGCTGCCGGTGGACGCAGGTCCGGACTGGAGCTGGCAGCCGGGCTCGTGGCGGGTGATCGGCGTGGGGGACCAACGGCATCCCCTGCTGGCGGGCGTGGGGCCCGGGTCGAGCCGTTGGCCGCCGGTGCTGGACCTGCTGCCTGCGCGGGCCACGGCCGGCGGGCTGACGCTGCTGGTGGCCGACCCGCAACGGACGGCGGCGGCACCGGGCGGACTGCCCCTGCTGGTGGCCGGACGGGCCGACGAGGGGCGTGTGGTCTGGTACGGCGGTCGGCGCTTGTGGGAGCTGGCCTTCGCCGAGGTCGCCAGCGGCCGGGCGGGGCCCGTTGGTCCGGATGGTGCCGAGGCCGGCGAAGGCGCCGGTCGGCGGCTGCTGCGCAACCTGTTGGTCTGGATCGCCGCCGGCGACCAGGAATCGGGCCTGGGCTTCGTCGGGCGCCAGACCGTGCATCCGGAGGGCGAGCCCATCCGCCTGGGCGCCCGCTGGCGTGACATCCGCGGCGGGCCGGTGCTGGGCCGGGCGGCCACGGTGCTGGTGCGCCGCGCCGATGCTGATTCGGCGCGGGTGGCGGCGAGGACCTACGGCCTGCAGCCGGCGGCCGACGGCCAGCTGGAGGCGGTGCTGCCGCCCCTGCCCCCGGGTCGCTACAGTGCGACCCTGCAGGGCGCGGGCGACCCGCCGGTGACGGGGGCGACGCTGACCTTCGTCGTGGCCGGCCAGTCGGTCGAGGCCGGGCAGGTGCGGCGGGACCAGCGCCGGCTGGAACTGTGGGCCCGCTCCCTGGATGCCACCCTGGTCGATGGTGACGGTGCCGACCCGGCCGCGGCCCTGTCGGAGGCCCTGGCGTCCATCGATTGGTCCGAGTCGCTGACGCCGCGGCGCCAGCGCCTGGACCTGTGGTCGGGTTGGCCCTTCCTGACCCTGGTGGTCGGCCTGTTGGGCTGCGAATGGTACCTGCGTCGGCGGCACGGCCTGCTGTAGGCGGCCGCGCCTGATCCTCCCTCCTGTCGGCGGTTATCCTCCCGGAAAGCCGCGAGCCCATGCCCGCGAATCGTCTTCCGGCCACGGCCTGCCGCTGGCTGCCGGCCCTGCTGCTGGGCTGGACCCAGGCCGGCGAGGCCGCTCTGGTCATCAACGAGATCCTGCCCGACCCGCTGGGCAGCGACGCCGGCCACGAGTTCGTTGAATTTCTCAACACTGGCCCGGAAGTCGTTGATTTATTCGACGTAGAATTCCAGTTCGCCAATGGCGCGGAAGGCCCGGTCTGGCAGACCCGCTGGCGGGGCGAAGCCGGGCCGGTGCTGGCTCCCGGCGACCGCTTCCTGCTGGTGGATCGCACCTGGGCCGACACACCGCCGGGGGACGGCGCGGCCACCCTCGCCCTGCAGAACGGACCGGACGCCGTGCGCCTGGTGCGGGCGGGCGAGGTGCTGGACCTGGTCGGCTACGGGGCCCTGACCGATCCGGCGCTGAGCGAAGGCGCACCGGCGCTGCTGGTGCCGGGGCTGGCCCTGGCCCGGCGGCCCGATGGCCTGGACACAGGCAGCAACCGGGACGACTTCACGGCGGCGCAGCCGACGCCACGGGCCCTGAACTTCCGGCGCTGGTCGGCCCAGGCGCGGGACCTGGTGCTGGAGCCGCCGTCGTTGCCGAGGGCGGGCGATGCCCTGACGGTGCGGCTGACCCTCCAAAACGACGGCCTGGAGCCTTGGCCGGCGGTCGACGTGGTGCTGGCCGGCGGGGGGGGCCAGGCCTCCGTCCGGCTGGACGGGCTGCCCGCCACTGCCGAACGCACGGTGGCCTGGGTGCTGCGGCCGGCGCGGCGCGGGGCCTGGCCCCTGAGCGTGACGGCTCTGCCGGGGACCGCGCCCGACTCGGTGCGTCTGGACCTGGGCCGCTGCCAGGCGGGCGCCGGGGAACTGGTGTTGAACGAGGTCCTGGCGGCCCCGGCCGCCGGCCAGGGAGAGTGGTTCGAACTGCTGGTGCCGGGTGCGGAGGCCCTGGACCTCCAGGGCTGGTCGGTGCGCGACGAGGACGGGGACTGGCAGCGGCTGCCGGCGGTGGTCGTGCCGGCCGGCGGCCTGGCGGTGGTGGCCCAGGACAGCACCGCCCTTGCCGACTGGCTGATCGACGTCGAGGCCCGCGGCGGCGGTTCCGCTTGCCCGGCAGCCGCAGTGCTGACACTGGTGCGGCCGCTGCCGGGCTGGCCCTCACTCAACAACTCGGCGCCGGACAGCCGCAGCTTCGCCGATCGCCTGCACCTGCAGGACCCCGACGGCACGACCGTCGACCACGTGGTCATCGGCGCCGCCGCGGGCCCCGACGCCCCGGGTCGCTCGTTGGAGCGGGCTTCAGCGGAATCCCTGCACCCGGCGGGGGTGCCCTGGGCAGCCAGCACCGCCGGGCCGGGATCGACGCCGGGCTGCGCCAACAGCGTCGCCCTGGTGGACCGGGGTCAGCCGGACGGCAGCCTCGAGTTGGCGCCGCCGGTGCTCGACGGCCGCGCAGGCGGCAGCCTGCACGCGATCTTCGTCCTGGCCGCCGACCGGGTGGGCTGGCGCCTGCGGCTGTACGACCTGTGGGGGATGCCGGTCCGCGACTTCGGCGGTGATGACCTGGGCGCCGGTCCGCGGGACCTGCTGTGGGACGGCCGCGACGACCTCGGCCAGACGGTGCCGGCCGGCGGCTACGTCTTCCTGCTGGAATCCTGGGGCCCGGACGGGGTGCCCGAACGTCTGCGCCGCCTGTGCGCGGTGCGCTGAGGTGGATCGGCACCTGCGATCCGCGGCTGTGGTCCTGCTCCTGCTCGCGGCCGGAGCGATGCCGGCCCACGCCGCCGGGCTGCGCGAAGTCGGCGACGGCTATCTGATCGACGCCGCGGATGCCGCCGCGGTGCTGGCGGCGGTGTCCGGCCGGCCGCCGGCTGCGCCTGGAGGGTTCTGGTTCGCCGTCGGCCAGGCCCGCCTCTGGGGTATGCCCGAGCTGCCGCTGGCCGAACTGGCCGCAGGGTTCGGCCTGGGCCGGCCCGGCGGCAGCATCGCCGGCGGCGGCGTCTGGCACCGCACCGGCGCCGGCGACCTGCTGCGCATCGACCGCTGGCGCGGCTGGCTGGGTTGGCAGGGGACCTGGGAGCTGCGCCTGTTGGCAGCTCAGGAGTCGCTGCTGGTGGCCGGCGAGCCGGCCGCCGCCGACCGGGAAGCCTGGCTGGCCCTGGGGCGCAGCCTGCGCCTGGGCGAGGCTGCCCGTCTGCGCCTGCGGCTGTGGGCGGATCTGCTGCCGGAGCCGGCCCCGGCGCAGGCCCTGCGGCCGGTGGCCGAGGCGGTGCTCTTGTGGGAGTCAGCCGCCTGCGCCGCGGCCTGGCATCGTCGGGCCGACGGCACGCCGGCGCTCGCGGTCGAATGCTGCTTCGCCCTTGCGGCCAACGCCGCCCTGGCTCTGCGCTGGGACGGCGCCAGCGGCAGCCTCGGTCCGGGCTTGGAGCTGCGCCTGGGCCCGGTGCTGCTGCGCACCCGACACACGGTTCACCCGGCCCTGGGCGTGACCCACCGTTTCAGTCTCGTCGCAGGAGCGCTCGGTGCGGCGCGGCGCTGAGGCGCTGGTGCTGGCGGTCGCCCTGGTGCTGGGCGCCGGCCGGGCAGGTGCCCAGGCACCCGAGGCGGTCGAGGAGGACGTGGCGGCGGCGGTGGCGGAACTGGAGGCCCTGGGGCAGCCGCCGACCGCAGCCGAAGTCGCCGACCTCCTGGCGGAGCGGGAGGGATCGCCGCCGGAGCGGCGCTGGGCGGGTGAGAGCCTGCTGCGCTGGCAGCGCACCGCCGGGGGTCTGACCGGGCGAGAAGCTGCGGTCTGGGCGGCGGGGCCGGCCTGGGATCTGCGGCTGCGGGCCCGGCAGTCCACAGCCGGGGAGCAGCTGTTGGCCGGCAGCGCCGGGGCGAAGGCCGGCCCGGCGGCCCTGCTGGCGGGCGGCTGGACCTGGCGCGAAGGCTTCGGCCTGCTCGTCGGCGGGGCCGGACGCACCGGTGGCGTTGCGGCGGATGCCGGCCTGGGGCCGGGCAGCGGCGGTCCGCGGAGTTGGACCGGCTGGCCCGACCGGCGCGCGGCGCGCGGCCTGGCCCTGGGCCTGGCCGCCGGCGGCTGGGAGGGTGCGGGAGCCTGGGGCCAAACCGGGGACGGCGGCGCACCGTTGGCCGTGGCGACCTTCGGCCGCGGCAGCGGCTTGTGGAAGCTGGTGGCGGTCAGCCCCGGCGAGGGGGCGCCGGCCGGCGGCGCCAACGGCCGCTGGCGGCAGGGACCCTGGTCCGGAGCCTGGGAGCTGGCCAAGTTTCCGGGCGCGCCGATGGCAGTCGTCACCCACCTCCGCTGGTCCGGCGGCCGGCGTTGGGGGGCCGAAGCCCTGGCGGCGGTGGTGCCTCGCGGCGCCACCGGCCCGACCGCCTCGAGCCTGGCCCTGCTGGGCACCGACGCCGGTTCGGGTGGTGCCCTGCGGGTGAGCTGGCGACCGGTACCGGGAGCAGGCCTGTCCGCCCTGGTGGCTGGTGCGGCGCGGGACGAGCACACGTCCGCGGCACCGGCGCGGCGGTTGACCAGCGACATCCTGGGCCAGGCGCCGCTGGCGGCTGACTTGCTGCTTTCGGCCCGCCTGCGCACCGCCTCGGGCACCGCGACCGCCTGGGCCGAGGATTGGCCCTGGGCTCCGCCGCAGACCGACGCGGCCCGCAGGACCCAGGCCCTGAGCCTGGCCCTGGAGAACTCCGGCGGCGGGCCGGCCTGGCGCCTGGTCGTGCGCAGTCTGGCGGTCGACCACAGCGCGACGTCGGGCCGGCGCACCCTGATCGGCGCGGAACTGCGTTCCCTGGCGGCCCGCCGGCTGGGTTGGCGGCTGTCCTGGCGCTGGATCTGGGGCGACCCGGTCGACCTGGCTGATGCGGTCAGCCCGTTGCCGGGTCTGGTGGTGCCCCGCCACCTGGGCAAGTGGAGCAGCGCCTGGTTCGGGCGGGTCGGCTGGAAGGCGGGACCCTGGCGGCTGGATGCGGCGGTGGATCTGCGCGCGGCCACCATCGGCGGCCGCGAGCTCGAGTGCTGGCTGGGATGCGGTGCCCGCTGGTAGCGGTCAACCCGGACCCCGCCCGGCCGATAACCGCCACAGAACCAAACGCAGCCTCACCGCCGCCGAATTCCGAAGGGACCGCCGTGGACACCGACGCCTTGAACCCCGCCCTTTCCGTCGACACCGCAGCCGTCACTGCCGGCAGCCGCCCGAGCGATCCCAGTCCGGCGACCCGCAACCTGCTGCGCCTGGTGCAGGCGGCCGGCGAGCAGTCCGCGCGCCTGGCGGTGGAGTACGCGGCCCACCTGCAGCAGCTGCCCGGCGAGTCGGCGATGGTCGCGGATCTGCGGGCCCTGTGCGGTCTGGTGGCCGATCGCCATCCGGCAGGCCGGGCCCTGGTGCAGTCGCTGCTGGCCACGGCGCCGGCGGGGCATCGCCTGCTGGCGGCGGTCCGCCAGTTCCGTTCCACGCGGCGGCTGCGGGACAGCCTGGCCGACGCGCCTCCATCGCCCTGGGTCGAGCGCTGCGACAGGCTGGCCTCCGGTGCCCGGGGCGACGAACTGGCCATCGCCCTGCGCGGGCGCTGCGATGCCATGCTCTCGCAGCTGGTGCGCGGCACCAAGCTGACGTGCGAAGACCGGGCGGATCTCGCGGCGATCCTGGGCCTGGAGGCCGACGCCCGCGACGAGCGGGTGCGCGACCTGGCGGCGCGGCTGGTGGAGCGCGGCGTGGAGGAGGTCCAGGACCGCCTGGAGCACGTGGCCCGGCTGGACGCCGGCCTGGGGGATCTGCGCGACCTGATCGCCCGTCTCGGCAGCGAAGGCGGCCGGGCGGAGATCGTGGCTCCCCACAACCGCTTCGTGCGGGCCCTGGGCGACGACGGCCGCCGCCGGCTGGAGTCGGCCCTGGCCGCGGCCGGGGACCTGGAGCGGGTGGCGCTGGTGTGGCGGGGGATCGCCGCCCCGGTGCCGGCGCTGCCGGACCCGGAGTCGGCGTGGGTGCGCCTGCTCGGCTTGGCGGATCACCCGGAGGCGGAACTGCTGCTGCCGGGGGCGCCGGATCCGTTGGCCCTGGCCGCCCTGGTCATCGCCCGGGGCGAAGGGGGTGCGGTGCGGCTGCCCCTGAGCGCTCGCGCCGCCGAACTGCTGGCGGGCCCGACCACACCCGTCCTGCCGGCCGGGATCAGCGCCGACGGCGAGGAGCTGGTGGTCACCTGCGACGATGCGTTCCGCGCCCGTACGCCCCGGCCGCGGCCGACCGCCTCCGGACCCGCGGTGTCCGAGGAGAAGGCCAAGGACCAGAGCCGCGCCGCCATCAAGCGCCTGGTGCTGACCAACCTGCAGTCGACGAGCGTGACCATCGCCTTCCTGCGGGATCCGAAGGTGTACTCCATCCCCGGCCTGGTCGAGGAGGTGGTCAACCGCATCCGCAACCCCCAGATCCTCGAGATCATCGCCACCCAGCGACCGCTGCACCAGGGCTTCGCCAACCGGGGCGTGCCCCTGGCCCTGCTCAAATCCCCGGTCAACGTCTCGGTCAAGATCCTGCGCCGGTTCGTCCACGTGAAGTACATCTCGAAGATCGACCTCAAGCGCCTGGCCAACGACCGCACCGGCATCCGCAAGGAGGTGGGCAAGGAGATCGAGCATTACCTCTCCTCGCTCGCCTGATCCGGTTGACTTGCCTGCATCTGCCCCCTAGCTTGGAAAGCTCGGGACCGGCCGCAGCGACCCTTTCCCGTCCGCATCCGCGCGTCCGCGCCGGACGGACGCGATCGTGACGCTGCCCCGGTCCGCCGCACGGAACTTCATGCCAGGGGAGTGAGTCATGCTGGCCAAGCGAATGCAGCGGCTCGGGACCGAAACCGCCTTCGAGGTGCTCGCCCGCGCCAGGGCCCTGGAGGCCACCGGACGCGACGTCGTCCATCTGGAGATCGGCGAGCCCGACTTCGACACGCCGCAGAACATCATCGACAAGGCCGTGTGGGCCTTGCGCAACGGCTACACCCACTACGGACCCTCGGCCGGGCTGCCGGAAGTGCGCAAGACCTTCGCCGAGCACATCTCCCGGGACCGCGGCATCGCCGTCGGCGCCGACAACGTGGTCATCGTGCCGGGCGGCAAGCCGATCATCTACTTCCCGCTGACGGCGCTGATCGATCCGGGCGACGAGGTCATCTACCCGAATCCCGGCTTCCCGATCTACGAATCGGTGATCAACTTCCTCGACGGCAAGGCCGTGCCCCTGAAGCTGGCCGAGGAGAAGGATTTCTCCTTCGACATCGCCGACCTGAAGGCGCTGATCAGCGACAAGACGAAGATGCTGATCATCAACTCGCCCCAGAACCCGACCGGCGGCGTGCTGAGTACGGCCGACCTCGACGCCATCGCCGAGCTGGCGGTCAAGCACGACTTCTGGGTGCTGTCGGACGAGATCTACAGCCGGATCATCTACGACGGGAAGCACGAGTCCATCAGCACGCGGCCGGGCATGCTCGAGCGCACCATCATCCTGGACGGGCATTCGAAGACCTACGCCATGACCGGCTGGCGCCTCGGCTACGGCGTCATGCCCAAGGAGCTGGCGGCGGCGGTGGCCAAGCTGCAGACCAACTGCACCAGCTGCACCGCGGCCTTCACCCAGATCGCCGGCGCCGAGGCCCTGACCGGGCCCCAGGACGCGGCCGTGGCCATGGTCGCGGAGTTCAAGACCCGGCGCGACCTGCTGGTGGACGGGCTCAACGCCATCGAGGGCATCAGCTGCAAGCGGCCGCGGGGCGCGTTCTACGTGTTCCCGAACATCAGCAAGCTGGGCCTGACCAGCAAGCAGGTGGAGCAGCGGCTGCTGGACGACTACGGCGTCGCGGCGCTGGCCGGCACCTCGTTCGGCAAGTTCGGCGAGGGCTACCTGCGCTTCAGCTACGCCAACAGCCAGGCCAACATCCGCAAGGCGCTGGAGCGCTTCGCCGAGTTCGCCACGGCGGCCAGGAATGGCTGAGCGGGGCCGGCGCTACGTCATCGCGCTCGGGGGCAACGCCATCATCCCGGCCGGGACGCAGGGCACCTTCGCCGAGCAGCTGCGAGATCACCCGGGCGACCATGGACCAGGTCGCCCAGCTGGCCGCCGAGGGGCACGAGATCGTGCTGACCCACGGCAACGGCCCGGTGGTCGGCAACATCGTGCTGCGCGGCGACGCCGGGCAGGCCAGTGCACGGCATCCCGGCCATGCCCATGTTCGTCTGCGGCGCCGACAGCCAGGGCGGCCTGGGCTTCATGCTGCAGCAGGCGCTGCAGAACGCGCTGCGCCGGCGCCGGACTGCACCAAGCCGGTGGTCAGCGTCGTCACCCAGGTGCTGGTCGACCGCCACGATCCTGCCTTCGCCAAGCCCACCAAGCCGATCGGCCCGTTCTACGACCGAGGAGCAGGCCGAGCGGCTGCGCCTGGAGAACGGCTGGTCGGTGGTCAAGGACGCCGGCCGCGGCTGGCGGCGCGTGGTGCCCAGCCCGCTGCCCATCGAGGTCATCGAATGGGAGGCCATCCGCGCCCTGCTGGACGCGGCGGCGTGATGACCATCGCCGTCGGCGGCGGCGGCGTGCCGGTAGCGCGCACCGCGGCGGGCGATCTCGAAGGTGTCGACGCGGTGATCGACAAGGACCGGGCCAGCGACCTGCTGGGCCGCCTCGTGGCTGCGGACGTGCTGGTGATCATCACCCAGGTGGACCAGGTCTGCGTGCGCTTCGGACAGCCCGACCAGGAGGCCCTGGCCGTGCTGCCGGCCGACCGGGCGGCCGCCCTGCTGGCGGCGGGCGAGTTCCCGGCCGGCAGCATGGGCCCGAAGATCGAGGCTGCGCTGTCGTTCCTGTCCGGCGGCGGGCAGGAGGTGGTCATCACCTCGCCCGAGGCCATGCTCGAGGCCATCGCGCACCGGGCCGGCACCCGCATCGTTCCGGCCTGAGTCCAGCTGTCCGCACGATCCCGATTCGAGTTGTCCCCCCGCAGGGCATGGGTTAACCTCGCCACAGGCGGCAGCGAAGCCGCCCGGGCCCACCTCAGGAGGACTGGACGCCATGGCCATGAAGGTACTCGTCATCGGTGCGGGCGGCCGCGAGCACGCGATCCTGCGCCAGCTGGCCGGCTCCCCGCGCGGGCCCCGGCTTTACGCCGCGCCCGGCAACCCCGGCACGGCGCGCTTCGCCGAGAACGTGGCGCTGGATCCCATGAAGCCCGACCAGGTGACCGTCTTCTGCCAGCGCGAGGAGATCGACCTGGTGATCATCGGTCCCGAAGACCCGCTGATCGCCGGACTGGCCGACCACCTGCGCCGGGCGGGCATCGCCGTGTTCGGCCCCGGCGCCATGGGCGCGCGCCTCGAGGGCGACAAGGAATTCGCCAAGGAGGTGCTGGTCGCCGCCGGCGTGCCGACTGCCGCACTACCACGCCTTCAGCAGCACCGACCAGGCGCTGAAGCACCTGGACAAGATCGACCTGCCGGTGGTGATCAAGGCCTGCGGCGCGGCCCAGGGCAAGGGCGTGGCGGTCTGCGACTCCCATGACGAGGCCGAGGCCCACGTGCGCGCTCTGCCTGGACGAGCAGCGCTTCGGCCAGTCGGGCCTGCGCATCCTGATCGAGGACTGCCTGTTCGGCCCCGAGCTGTCGGTGCTCGTGGTCACCGACGGCCAGGACTACTGCCTGCTGGCGCCCAGCCGCGACCACAAGCGCATCGGCGAGGGCGACACCGGTCCCAACACCGGCGGCATGGGGGCCTTCGCCCCGGTGACCCTCGACGGACGACCTCTACCAGGAGATCGACACGCGCATCGTGCTGCCGGTGCTGGCGGAGCTGCGGCGGCGGGACATCCCCTACCGCGGCGTGCTCTACGCGGGCCTGATGCTGACGGACCACGGGCCGTCGGTGCTGGAGTTCAACTGCCGCTTCGGCGACCCGGAGACCCAGGTGGTGCTGCCGCTGCTGACGGGCGATCTGCTGGAGCTGTGCCACTCCACGGCCACGGGCGACCTGGGCGCCTACCTGCAGGGGCTGCCCGCGCGAGGCTCCGGGCGCGCCCGAGGGCTGGACCGGCGCCGGCCTGACCGACTGGCGGCGGCACGCGTGGTCGTGGTCGGCGCCGCGGACGGCTATCCCGGGGCGCTACCTCAACGGACAAGCCGATCGAACTGCCCGCCGACGAGAACGACGACCTGGATCGTCCACGCCGGCACCGCGCTGAACGGACGACCGGCTGGTGACCGCCGGCGGCCGCGTGCTCGGCGCCGTGGGCCTGGGCGACAGCCTGGCCGCGGCCCGCCAGGCCGCCTACGACCTGCTCGACGGCGTCCACTTCGACGGCCTGACCTTCCGGCGCGACATCGCCGGACGCACGGGAGTCAAGCATGGCTGAGCAGAAATCGACCGCGCCGCGAGTGCTGGTCCTGACTCGGCAGCGAGCAGCGACCTGCCCGTGATCGAGAAGATGCCGGCCCTGCTCGAGCGCTTCGGTCTGACGCCATCGCATCGAGGTGGCCTCGGCGCACCGGCAGCCGCAGAGCGGTGCACCAGCTGCTGGAGGAGGCCGAACGAGGCGGCACCGAGATCTTCATCGCGGCCGCCGGCATGGCCGCCCACCTGCCGGGAGTGGTGGCCTCGCTGACGGACAAGCCGGTGATCGGCGTGCCCGGTCGCCGGGGCCCGCTGGCGGGATTCGACGCCCTGCTGTCCATCGTGCAGATGCCGCCGGGCGTGCCCGTGGCCACGGTCGCCGATCGGCGGCGCCGGGGCGCGCAACGCCGCGGTGCTGGCGGCGCGCATCTTGGCCCTGAAGGATCCGCGCGTGGCTGCGGCGCTGGCCGACTACCGCCGCGAGACTGGCCGAGGGCGGCCGCTGACGGTGACCCGCGCCTGGCAACGCCGGACGAAGCGGTCGCGCCCTGCTGGCGGCCGGCGGCGTCCTGCTGCTGCCGACGGACACCCTGCCGGGACTGCACGCCCGGGCCGACCGCCCCGCGGCGGTGCGCCGGGTCGCGGCCATCAAGGGCCGGCCGGGGGACAAGCCGCTGGTGGTGCTGGCGGGTTCGCTGGCCGCGGTGCAGACGATCCTGGCGTCCGCTCGTCGGCGCGGCAGCTGGACTACGCCCAACGTTGCTGGCCGGGGCCGTTCTCGCTGGTGCTGCCGGCGGCGACGCGGACTGGACCCGGCCATCGACCGCCGGCGGGGTCACCGTGGCGGTGCGCGTGCCGGACCATCCGCAGCTGCGGTGCGCTGTTGCGGGCGTGCCGCGGCCCGCTGGTCTCCACCAGCGCCAACCGCAGCGGTGAGCCCGCGGCGTTGACCCTGGACGAAGCCGAGGCCCGGTTGGGGGCTGAAGTGGACGGAGTCTTCGCCCTGGACGAGGCCTCCGACGGCACGGCCCGCGCCATCTGCGTGATCGACCTGACGGTCTGGCCGCCGCGGGTGCTGCGGCCGGGCCCGCGGCCGGCGCCCGGGCCTGTTCTTGACCCTGAAGACGGGGAATCCTAATGTTGGACGCTGACCGGCAGAACCGGGCAGGCCGCCGAAGGATCGTGTTCGTCTGCACGGGCAACACCTGTCGCAGTCCACTGGCGGAAGTCATTGCCAGAGCAGATGATTGCTGCTGAAGATTCGTGTATTTTCTCGGCCGGCCTGACGGCGGCGGCGGGGGACCCGGCGGCGGCGGCGGCGCAAGCCACCGCCGCGGCGATGGGGCTGGACCTGGCGGGTCACCGGGCGCTTGCCGTTGGACGGCGGTGCCCCTGACAGATGCGCCGTGGGTGATCGCCATGACCCGCAGCCAGGCGGCGCGCCTGCGCGCGGCCGGCGTGGGCCGCGCCGGGGTGCGCATCGGCGTGCTCGGGGCGCCCGGGGTGGACCTGGCCGAAGGCGCGCCGATTTCGCCGCGCTGCCGAGGAGGTCGCCGACCCCTGGGGCGCCGACCTGGACACCTACCGCGGCACGGCGGAGCAGATCCGCCGGCTGCTCGAAGCCTGGACGCCGTTCCTGGCGAGCGCCTGTGCGCCGGAAGGAGATTGACCGTGATCATCGCGATCGGTTCGGACCACCGCGGCTTCGGCCACAAGCAGGCCGTCGGCGACCAGCTGCGCCGGCGCGGGATCACGCGTCAGGGACTTCGGCTGCATCGGCCCGGAATCCACCGACTACCCGGACCTGGCCTTCCCCGTGGGGGAGCTGGTCGCCCGCGGCGACGCCGACCTGGGCGTGCTGATCTGCGGCTCGGGGATCGGGGTCAGCATCGCCGCCAACAAGGTGCGCGGCGTGCGCGCCTCCCTGTGCTTCGACGAGGAGCAGGCCCGCACCACCCGGCAGCACAACGACAGCAACGTGCTCTGCCTCAGCGGCGACGGCACCGACCCGGCGACGGCGCCGTGCGCGGTGCTCGACGCCTGGCTGGACAGCAGCTTCGAGGGCGGCCGCCACGCGCGGCGCGTCGCACAAGATCACCGGCTACGAGGCCGAACACGCCGAAATGAATCGGGAGCAGGGTCATGTACGACGAAGTGCGCAAGACCGATCCCGAAATCGCGGCGGTGCTCGACGGCGGAGCTGAGCCGCCAGCGCGACCAGCTGGAGATGATCGCCAGCGAGAACTTCACCAGCCGCGCCGTGATGGAGGCCATGGGCTCGACCCTGACCAACAAGTACGCCGAGGGCTACCCCGGCAAGCGCTACTACGGCGGCTGCGTCCACGTCGACGAGGCCGAGACGCTGGCCAAGCGAGCGGGCCATGGCGCTGTTCGGCGCCGAGCGCGCCAACGTGCAGCCCCACAGCGGCTCGACGGCCAACATGACGGCCTACCTGGCCTTCCTCAAGCCCGGGCGACAAGATCCTGGGCC
The DNA here is from genome assembly GCA_963848505.1 of Candidatus Krumholzibacteriia bacterium. Taxonomy (GTDB): domain Bacteria; phylum Krumholzibacteriota; class Krumholzibacteriia; order LZORAL124-64-63; family LZORAL124-64-63; genus JACZKN01. Next base: position 1,101,186 of record CAWKEB010000003.1, read on the forward strand.
TGTCGCTGTCAGCCACGGCGGCCACCTGACCCACGGCCATCCGGTCAACTTCTCGGGCCTGCTCTTCAACGCGGTGCACTACGAGGTCGAGCCCGAGACCGAGATCATCGACTACGACCGGCTGCGCGACCAGGCCAAGGCGCGAGCAGCCGAAGCTGATCGTCGGCGGCGCCAGCGCCTACCCCCGGCTCTGGGATTTCGCGGCCTGCGCAGCATCGCCGACGAGGTGGGCGCCATCCTGCTCTTCGACATGGCGCACATCGCGGGCCTGGTCGCCGGCGGGGTGCACCCCAGCCCGGTGCCCCATTGCGACGTCGTCACCTCGACCACCCACAAGACCCTGCGCGGTCCGCGCGGCGGCCTGGTGCTGACGCAAGAAGGACCACTTCGCTCGCGATCAACAAGATGAACTTCCCCGGCATCCAGGGCGGGCCGCTGATGCACGTCATCGCGGCCAAGGCCGTCTGCTTCCACGAGTGCCTGCAGCCGGCGTTCAAGGTCTACGCGCAAGGCGACGGTGGACAACGCCGCACGCCCTGGGCGCGGCGCTGCTGGAGCGTGGCTTCCACCTGGTCAGCGGCGGCACCGACAACCACCTGCTGCTGGTCAACGTCACGCAACAAGGGGCTGACCGGCAAGGACATGGAGGAGCTGCTGGAGCACGTCGGCATCACCGCCAACAAGAACACGGTGCCCTTCGACCAGGAGAGCCCCTTCGTGACCAGCGGCATCCGCCTGGGCACGCCGGCCCTGACGACCCGCGGCATGGGCGCGGCGGAGATGGGGCGGATCGCCGACATCATCGACCGCGCGGTGCAGCAGCGGGGCGACGAGGCGGCCCTGGCCCGCCTGCGCGCCGAGGCGGCCGAATTGAGCGCGGCCTTCCCCCTCTACCCGGACCTGGCCTAGGAGGCGCGCCGGTGAAGTGCCCGCGCTGCGGCAGCGACGAGGACAAGGTGATCGACAGCCGCGCCGTCCGCGACGGCCGCGCCGTCCGGCGCCGGCGCGAGTGCACCGCCTGCGGCGAGCGCTACACCACCTACGAGGCGGTCGAGACCCGGCCCATCGCTGGTGGTCAAGCGCAGCGGCCAGCGCGTGGCCTACGACCGCGGCAAGGTGATCCTGGGGGTGACCAAGGCCTGCGAGAAGCGGCCGGTGTCCCTGGAGGAGATCGAGATCATCGTCGACCGGGTGGAGCACGAACTGGCCAGCAGCGGCCGCCGCGAGGTGGAAACCTCCGCCATCGGCGACTTCGTGCTGGACGTGCTGCACGAGGTCGACGACGTGGCCTACGTGCGCTTCGCCTCGGTGTACCACAGCTTCCAGCGCGTGGAGGAGTTCGTCGCCCTGCTGCGCGACCTGCAGGCCGAGCGGGAAGGGCGCCGATGATGGACCAGCCGCCGACCGAAGGCGAAAGCGAAGGCGACGACGGCCGGGGCATGGGCCTGCTCGACCACCTCGAGGAGCTGCGCTCGGTCCTCATGCAGTCGGGCTATCGCGGCCATCGCCGCGATGATCCTCAGCTGGTTCTGGTCGGCGGACCTGCTGGAGTTCATGATCGGCCCGATCCGCGAGCAGGGCTGTGTACTTCACCGAGCCCAGCGAGGCCTTCATGGTGCGGCTGAAGATCTCGGCCGTCGCCGGACTGTTCGTCATGGCGCCGTTCATCTTCTTCAAGATCTACGGCTTCGTGCTGCCGGGGCTGTACACGCGGGAGCGCAGGCTGGTCACGCCGCTGCTGGTCTCGACCACGGCGCTGTTCTACTCGGGGGTGGTCTTCGCCTTCTGGGTGGTGATCCCGCAGGTCATGACGCTTCCTGCTGGGCTTCGGCACCGACCTGGTGCAGCCCCTGATCGGCGTGGGGCCCTACTTCTCGTTCGTGTCCCGCATGTGCCTGGCCTTCGGGCTGGTCTTCGAACTGCCGCTGCTGGTGCTGGCGCTCAGCGTGGCTGGCATCGTCAATCCTCGCATGTTGTTGCGGACATGGCGGTACGCCGTGGTGGGGATCTTCACGGTCTCGGCGATCCTGACGCCGCCGGACGTGGTCAGCCAGATCATGATGGCCATTCCGGTGCTCATCCTGTACTTCGGTTCGGCCCTGGTTTCGCTGCTGGTGGTGCGCCGTCGCAGGAAAGAGGATTGACAGGGGGCGTCCCAGGGGAATTATTGGGGGGAAACCGGGAACCGGGACCGGCCCTGGGTCGGGTCGGGGGGCCGTGGCTTGCCTTTCTCCGTGAGAGTGGGTTCCATGTCGATGCTTGAACGCGAGCGCATCAAGCTCATCACCCTGCAGCGAAAGATCGCGCCCGCGCTCGTGCAGGTGGACGCCGAGTTCCGCCGCATCACCGACGGGCGACAGCCCGCTGACCCGCGAGATCTGCGACCACATCCGCCAGGGCAAGAGCAAGCGCTTCCGGCCGACCCTGCTGCTGCTGGCGGCCCAGGACGGGGACGCGTTTCCCGCGGCGGCGATCACCGCCGCGGCCAGCGTCGAACTGGTGCACACCGCGACGCTGGTCCACGACGACTTCATCGACGACGCCCTGACGCGGCGCGGCCTGCCCTCGGTGAACGTGAAGTACGGGCGCAGTGCCGCCCTGATCATGGGCGACTACCTCTACAGCAAGGCGCTGCACAACCTCTGCGCCGCGGGCCTGCACCACGCGGTGCGAGCTGCTGGCCAACACGACGGTGCTGATGAGCGAGGCCGAGATGCTGCAGCTGGAGCATCGCTGGGACATGGCGATCAGCCGAGGAGCCGCTACCTGCAGATCATCGACCAGAAGACCGCCTCGCTGATCGAGAACAGCCTGCCGCATCGGCGCCTCGTTCAATCCGCGCCTGGCCGGCCACGAGGATGCCTTCGGCGCCTTCGGCAACCGCACGGGGCTGGTCTTCCAGATCACCGACGACATCTTCGACTACCTGGGCGACGAGCGGCGCCTGGGCAAGCCCACCGGCCAGGACTGGGAGGAGGGGCGCATCACGCTGCCCCTGATCGCCGCCTGGCGCAACGCGCCGCCGGCGGCCCGCGCGCGCATCGGCGAGCTGGCGGACGACCGGGATCCGGCCGCACGGGCGGCCCACTGGCCGGAGGTGCGGGCCTTCGTCACCGATCACGGCGGCGTCGACTACGCCTTCGCCCGGGCCCGCGAGTTCGGACAGGAGGCCAAGGCCGCCCTCGGTCCCGTCGCCTCGGGACCACAGAAGGACCTGCTCGCGGTCGCCGTCGAGTACGTCATCAATCGCCTCAACTGACCGTCTGGATGAATATGACCGCAAAAAAGAGACCCGGACCGACGCCGCCGCCGGCGCGCAGCAGCCGCATCCGGCGACCGCGATGCCCGACGACACGCCGGCCTGGGCGCTGGCCGAGCGCATCGCCTGGAACCTGCTGGAGAAGAACGCCGACGACGTCGTGGTCCTGGACCTGCGCGGGCGCTCCGACGTCTGCGACTTCTTCGTCATCGCCACCGGCCATTCCGACACCCAGGTGCGCGCCCTGGCCCGCTGGGTGAAGGACAAGCAGCTGGACCTGGGCCAGCGGGCGCGCGGGCTCGAGGGCCTCGGGGACGGCGGCTGGGCCCTGCTGGACTTCTTCGACGTGGTCGTGCACGTCTTCCACGAGCGCACCCGGGAGTATTTCCAGCTGGAGCGCCTCTGGGGCGACTCCGGGCGGCTGGACCTGGTGCCGTCCTGGTTCGCCGCCAACGGCGCGGCCGACCGCCATCCGGACCTGAACTTCGCCACCGCCGCCGGACCCGGCGGCGCCGAACGGGGATAGAACCACCATGGTCGAGGATATCCTGCGCAAGGGGCTGCTGGCGGCCATCGAGACCTACGGGGTCTACGAAGAGGACATCGAGATCTCCCTGGAGAAGCCGCGCGAGCGCAGCCACGGGGACCTGAGCACGAACCTGGCCCTGGTGCTGGGCGGCCGCCTGGGCCGCAAGCCGCGGGAGCTGGCCGGCGAGATCGCCGCGCGGGTCGGACTGCCCAAGGACGTGATCGAGTCGGTGGAGATCGCCGGGCCCGGCTTCATCAACTTCCGCATCGCCCCCGCGCACCAGATCAAGCTGCTGCTGGACGTGCTGCGCCCCGACGGAGCGCTGCAGGACATCAAGACCGGCGGCAACAAGCGCATCAACGTGGAGTTCATCAGCGCCAATCCGACCGGACCGCTGAACGTCGTCTCGGCGCGGGCCGGCGCCTTCGGCATGACCCTGGTGCGCCTGCTCGACGCCATCGGCTACGATGCCCACGCCGAGTACTACGTCAACGACGCCGGCCGCCAGGTCGACCTGCTGGGCGCCTCGCTGCGCGCCAACTACCTGCAGCTGGTGGGCGAGCCCATCCCCTTCCCCGAGGAGGGCTACCAGGGGCGCTACCTGGAGATCATGGCGGCCGAGCTGCAGGAACGCGACACGGCGGTGATCAGGAAGGCGGCCACGGCCTTCGACGACGAGAGCTTCCAGCGTGTGCGCGCCCCCGAAGGCAACGCCGAGGACTGGCGCCAGATGCCGGAGGAGGAGTCGATCCGCTGCTTCGCCAAGTACGCGCTGATGAAGATCCTCAGCTGGCAGCGCGAGACCTGCCGTCGCTTCGGCCTGCGCTTCGAGACCTGGTACTTCGAGTCGGAGCTGCACGAGACCAAGCGGGTGGAACGGGCCCTGGAAAAGCTGAAGAAGATGGGCGCGACCTACGAGGAGGAGGGTGCGGTCTGGTTCCGCTCCACCGCCCACGACGACGAGAAGGACCGCGTGCTGGTGCGTGCCGACGGCGTGCCCACCTACTTCCTGGCGGACATCGCCTACCACTACCACAAGTTCCAGCGCGGCTTCGAGTACGGCCATCGACTACTGGGGCCCCGACCACCACGGCTACATCGCCCGCATGCAGGGGGCGATGGAGGCCCTGGGCATCGGCAAGGACTGGCTGGAGGTGGAGATCCTCCAGCACGTGACCTTCCTCGAGGGCGGCCGCAACATCCAGATGTCCAAGCGCCGCGGCCAGTTCGTGACCATGGACGCGCTGATCGACGAGGTCGGCGCCGACGTGGCCAAGTACATCTTCCTGACCCGCAAGCCGAACAGCCATCTGGACTTCGACCTGGATCTGGCCAAGGACCAGTCGGACCAGAACCCGGTGATGAAGGTCAAGTACGCCCACGCGCGCATCTGCACCCTGCTGCAGAAGGCCCGGGACGAGAAGGGCGTCATCGCCGGCGAGCCCACGGCCGCCGGTCTGCTGCACCTCGAGCACGAGGCCGAATGGGGCCTGGTGCGCGAGCTGATCCGCCTGCCCCAGATCATCGTCTCGGCCGCCCAGGCCCGCGAGCCCCACCGCCTGACCGGCTACGTGGACGAGATCGCGAGCCTCTACAACCAGTTCTACACCCAGTGCAAGAAGATCCTGGAGCAGGAAGAGCAGCGGCGCCTGGCCCAGCTGCAACTCTGCGTGGCGACCCGCCGCGTGATCAAGCTCGTGCTCGACATGCTCGGCGTCGAAGCGCCCGAGGAAATGGAAAAGAGGGACTGAGATGGCGATCCTGGTGGTGGGCTCGGTGGCCTACGATACGGTGGAGACCGCCCGCGAACGGCGCGAGCGGCAACTGGGCGGCAGCGCCTCCTTCTTCGCGCTGGCGACGCTGGGCAAGGTGCCGGTGCGCTGCGTCGGCGTCGTGGGCGACGATTTCCGCCAGACGGACCTGGACCTGCTGGCGTCCCGGGGCGCCGACACGGCCGGCATCGCGCGGGTGCCGGGGCAGAGCTTCCACTGGTCGGGTCGCTACCACGCGGACATGATCGAGCGCGACACCCTGGCCACCGAGCTGGGGGTCTTCGCCGATTTCAAGCCCAGCCTGCCGGCGGGCTGGGCGGCCAGCGAGTACCTCTTCCTGGCCAACATCCATCCCTCGCTGCAGCTGCAGGTGCTCGAGTCCATGCAGGGGCCGCAGCTGGTGGCCCTGGACACCATGAACCTCTGGATCAAGACCACCCGCGCGGACCTGCTGAAGGTGCTGGCCCGCGTCGACGTGCTGCTGGTCAACGACAGCGAGGCGCGGCTGCTGACGGGCAAGCGCAGCCTGGCCCACGCAGCCCGGGCGATCCAGGCCATGGGTCCGGCCCGGGTGATCGTCAAGAAGGGCGAGCACGGGGCCCTCTACTTCGGCCCGGGGGGCGTGCTGGCGGTGCCGGCGATGATCCTCGACGACGTGATCGACCCCACCGGTGCCGGCGACTGCTTCGCCGGCGGCTTCATGCGCAGCCTGGCCCTGGCCGGTGCCGGGCGCGGCAGCGGCGACGCCCCCTTCCGGGCGGCCATGCTCGACGGCACGGTCACCGCCAGCTTCTGCCCCGAGGGGTTCAGCGCCGAGGGTCTGCTGGCGGTCGACGACGCCAAGTACGCCGCCCGCCTGGCCGAGCTGCGGGGCATGATGGTGCCCTGATCCGGCTGCCGGTCCGGGGCCCGCCCTCCCTGTCCGGAACCCGGCCGCGACATTCATCTTGTTGGAACAATTGCGATGTGGTACGATTGGCCATCGCCCGATCCTGGAGCCGACCAGTTCGCGCGGTGGTGGCCGCGTAGGAATATCCGCTTGGGGGAAAACGACTTGGAGTGGGAGACGACAGAGCGTGACGCCTGGGTGACCGATGCCCAGCGCTGGATCTGCCGCATCGTCGGCGTCCGTGAATCCAAGATCGAACTGGACGCCGACGGCGAGATCGCCGGCGTGCACGTGGTCGCGGGCATGGAGCGCGAGCCGCGCCACATCGTGCGCGACGTGGAGAGCCTGCTGAAGACCCGCCTGGGCCTGGACGTCTACTACAAGAAGATCGGCGTCGTGCAGATGGTCGACGACGCCCTGCTCGGCGGCGAGGACGATGACCCGGCCCCGCTTCCGCAGGCTCCGGCCCCGCACGAGGACCCGGCGCCCGCGGCGCGGCTCGACGCCGGGGAGGCCGTCACCGCCGCGGTGCCCGCCGTGCTGCTGGCCGAGGACCTGGCCCCGCGCATCCAGTGCGCCGGCGTGGGCCTGATGTCGGCCGAAACCCTGGTCCGCGCCGAAGTGCGCCTGCGTGCCGGCGACCTCGAGGCGCGCGGCACCCGCGAGGTGCCCAATCACGCCGGCAGCGACGTGGCCGCCGTGGCCGAGGCCGCCCTGGCCGCCCTGCGCGAGCTGCTGGCTGACCCGCTGCTGCTGCACCTGAACGAGATCCGCATCGAGTCCGTCGGTGGCAGCACGGTGGTGCTGGTGGCGGTCGACCTGGTGGAGGGCCGCCGCAGCGAGACCCTCTTCGGCACCTGCCGCGCCGACCACAATCGCCAGCAGGCGATCGTCTTCGCGGTGCTCGACGCCCTGAACCGGCGCCTTTCCCTGCACGCCCTGAAACCCGCCGACGCCGCCGACGCTTGAACCCCGGCCCGCCGCTGACTATTATCGCCGCGGCGGCGGCCGTCGCCGTCCCCTGCGGTCCCCGACCCCGAAGAGGATGCCATGAAGTACGCGGACAGCGGCGTGAACATCGATGCGGCCACCCGGGCCCTGGCCCGGGCCAAGGAGGCCGTGCGCTCGACCTGGGACGTGCGGGTCAAGAACGAACTGGGCGCCTTCGGCGGCCTCTTCCAGGCGGCGCCGGGCGAGCCGCTGCTGGTGGCCTCGGTCGACGGCGTCGGCACCAAGGTCATGCTGGCCCGCCTCTGCGGCCGCTACGACACGGTGGGCGAGGACCTGGTCAACCATTGCGTCGATGACATCCTGGTGCAGGGCGCCGAACCCCTGTTCTTCCTGGACTACTTCGCCACCGGCAGCCTGGACGAGGACGTGCTGCCGGCGGTGCTCGAGGGCTTCAGCCGCGGCTGTCGCGCCAACGGCTGCGCGCTGCTGGGCGGCGAGACCGCCGAGATGCCCGGGGTCTATGCGCCAGGCGAGTTCGACCTGGCCGGCACCATCGTCGGGCGGGTGCTGCCCGAGCACGTGATCGACGGCTCGCGCATCGCCGCCGGCGACGCGGTCTGGGGCCTGCCCTCGACCGGCCTGCACACCAACGGTTACTCCCTGGCGCGCAAGGTGCTGCTGGAGAAGGCGGGTTTCGCGGTGACCGACACGCCGCCCGAACTCGGGGGCAACAGCGTCGGCGACACCCTGCTGGCGGTGCACCGCAGCTACCTGCCCGAACTGCGCGCCATCTGGCAGGCCCACGGCCGCGAGGCGGTGCACGGCCTGGCCCACATCACCGGTGGCGGCTTCTACGACAACATCCCGCGGGTGGTGCCGGACGGCCTCTGCGTGCAGGTGGACCCGGCGGCCTGGACGCCGCTGCCAATCTTCAGCCTGATCGCGGCGCGGGGAGGGGTCGAGCCGGCCGAGATGCACCGGGTCTTCAACATGGGCATCGGCCTGGTGGTGATGGCGCCGCGGGGCCTGGACCTGGGCGCCCTGACCGACGCGGTGCTCATCGGCGAGGTCGCCGCCGGCCCGCGCAAGGTAAGACTGCCCTTCTAGCACCGCGGAGACGGCCATGAAGCCTGCACCCGAACGCTTCGACCTGCCGATCACCGTGCAGCCGGAGGACATCGACCTGCTGGGCCACGTCAACAACGTGGTCTACCTGCGCTGGGTGCAGGACGTGGCGATCGCCCACTGGGAGGCCACGGCGCCGGCCGAGGCCCGCCGCCGGCTGTTCTGGGTGGTGACGCGGCACGAGATCGAATACCGGCGCCCGGCTTTCCTGGGCGACGAGCTGGTGGCTCGCACCTGGGTGGGCGAGGCCTCGGGGCGCGACTTCGCGCGGCACACCGAGATCCTCCGCTCCGGCGACGGCAAACTGCTGGCTGCAGCCCGCACCGTGTGGTGCCCCATGTCCCGGGAGACCGGCCGGCCCGCCGACGTGGACGACGATGTGCGCCGGCGTTTCTCGGTGTCCACCTCCGGTTGACGGGCTGCCTGCAGGCCGGCTCCGCCCCGGCGACTGTCCCGCGCCAGGGTGGGACGAGTGTCCCGGGTGCCGCCGCCGGGACACGCTCCGGTCCGAGCTTCCGCTTCTTCATCTCCCTGCGCGATAAAGACTTGTGACCACGAAGGCGTCCGCCCGGCTTGAAACCCCGCCTGGCACCGCACGTGCAATCCTGCCCCCCATACGACCGGCGCGGGACATGCACCCCTGCCGACGGAAATCAGATCCACGCCACCAAGGAGTTCTCGCCATGGATTCCGTCCGTTTCTGGCAGGAGGAGATGCGCCGCTTTCCCCACGGGGGGCAGGGAGCCGCGCTGTGGCTGGTGCGCAGCGGGGGACCGTTGCCCGACGCGCCGCTGGGCATGCTCTACGCCTGGGCCTGGGGTGAGCCCGCCCGCCAGGGCCTGGCCGGACGGCCGCCCCTGGGGGCGATGCTGACCGCCATGACCGAGGAGCGGGAGCAGCTCTTGCCGCGCCCCGACGACTCTGCCCTCTGGCTGGAGCCCCTGCGCCTGGACGGGCGGGTGCGGGCCTGCCTGGCGGTGTGGTTCGATTCGGCCGAGGCCTGGCGCGAGACCGTATTCCTCTGGGCCCAGGACCTGGCGGCCCGCCTGGGCGCGGTGATCGGGCAGCTCGAGCCGGTGCTGCCGCCGGAAGTGCGGGCCGCGGCCGCGGGCCAGCCGACCCTTTTCCCGCTGCCGCCGGTGGCGGCGGCGCCGACGGTGCCCGCCGCGGTCGAGCCGGGCGTGTTGGCATTCCCCCGGCCGACCATGGTGCCGGGCATCCCCGGCTGCGTGGGCACCAGTCGCGAGATGCGCGACCTGGGCCAGCGCCTGGCCTCCATCGCCGCCAGCGGCGTCAACGTGCTGCTGCAGGGGGAGAGCGGCACCGGCAAGGAGATCGTCGCGGCAGCGCTGCACCGGCTCAGCGATCGGCGGCGCGGGCCGTTCCTGGGACAGAATTGTGCGGCCCTGCCGGAGAGCCTGTTCGAGTCCGAGCTGTTCGGCCACCGCGCCGGCGCCTTCACCGGCGCGGCCGGCGACAAGAAGGGGCTGCTGGCGGCGGCCAACGGCGGCACGTTCTTCCTGGATGAGATCGGGGACATGCCGCTCGCGCTCCAGATCAAACTGCTGCGGGTGATGCAGGAACGAAAAGTCCGCCGCATCGGCGAACTGGTGGCGCGCCCGGTGGACATCCGCTTCGTGGCCGCCACCCACAAGGACCTGCGCCAGGAGATCGAGCAGGGGCGCTTCCGCCTGGACCTGTACTACCGCTTGAAGGTGGTGAGCGTCGAGATCCCGCCGCTGCGCTACCGGCCCGAGGACATCACCCATCTCTTCGCCTGGTTCCTGCGCCGGCGCGGCATCGCGCCCACCGAATGCGCTCTCAGCGAGCGGGCCCTGGCCGCTCTGCAGGCCTGGCGCTGGCCCGGCAACGTGCGCGAGCTGGAGAACGAGGTCCAGCGCTTCTGCGCCCTCTACGGCGGCGAGCGGGTGGTCCGCCTGGCCCACCTTTCGCCCGAGATCCAGGCCGCGCGGGCCGGCGGCCCGATCCAGGCCGCCGACCTCGGCACCCTGCGCCAGCTGGACCAGGCCAACGAGATCCTCGAGCAGTACCTGATCCGCAAGGCCATCGCCGCGACCGAGGGGCGCAAGGCGGCGGCGGCCCGGCGGCTGGGGCTGTCGCGCCAGGGCCTGTACAAGAAGATCGCGCGCTACGGCATGACCGACCTGATCAAGGCCGGGGGCACGGCGTGAGCCCGGGGCCCGGGGACGGGACGCTGGCGCCGGCGCCGCGGGCTAGCCCTTGACCGTGCGCCCGCCGGTGGCCGATACTCCCGGGCGCCGGCACCAGCCGGCCAACCGCGGGAGGGGAGCAGCCTTGGCGCACGTCGTGCTGGAGAACATCAGGAAGTGCTACGGCGACGTCGAGGTGATCCCGGGGCTGGACCTGGAGATCCGCGAGGGCGAGTTCATGGTGCTGGTCGGGCCCTCGGGCTGCGGCAAGACCACCGCCCTGCGCATGATCGCCGGCCTGGAGGACCTTGACGGTGGTGAGATCAGGGTCGGCGGCAAGGTCGTCAACGACCTGCCGCCCCGGGACCGGGACATCGCCATGGTGTTCCAGAGCTACGCTCTCTATCCCCACATGAGCGTGCGCCGCAACCTCGACTTCGGCCTGCGCATCCGCAAGCTGGACCAGGCGGAGATCGACCGCCGGGTGGGGGAGGCGGCCCGCATCCTGGGTCTCGAGGAGTACCTCGAGCGCAAGCCCCGCCAGCTCTCGGGCGGGCAGCGCCAGCGGGTGGCGGTCGGCCGGGCCATCGTGCGCCAGCCGGCGGTCTTCCTCTTCGACGAGCCCCTGTCCAATCTCGACGCCAAGCTGCGGGTGCAGATGCGCGCCGAGATCACCGGCTTGCAGCGGCGCCTGGGCACGACCACCGTCTATGTCACCCACGACCAGGTCGAGGCCATGACCATGGGCCACCGCATCGCCCTGCTGGACCGGGGCGAACTGCAGCAGGTGGGCACGCCCCTGGAGCTGTACGAGCAGCCGGCCAACCTCTTCGTGGCCCGCTTCATCGGCAGCCCGCCCATGAACTTCTTCCCGGCCGTGCTGGTCGCCGGCGGCGCGCAGGCCGAAGCGCCCGGCCTGGCCTTCGCCCTGCACGGTGCCGCGCGGACAGCCGCCGCCGGCCAGGACGGCCGCCGCGTGATCGTGGGCGTGCGGCCGGAGAACCTGCGCGACCGGACCCGCGGCGACGGTGTGCCCACGGTGCCGGTGCGCCTGCGCGTGGAGTTCGTCGAGACCCTGGGGCACGAAGTGCAGGTCCACGGCCGCCTGGCCGCAGCCGCGGCCGACCTGCCGGCCGGCCCGGACAGCCTGGTGGCGAAGGTCGACGCCCACCGCCGCCCCGAGCCCGGCGACGAGATCGACCTGGTGCTGGAACTGGATCACCTGCACCTGTTCGACGCCGGCAGCGAGCGCCGCCTGGAGTCCGCCTCCTGAGCCCGCGCTGACCGTCCGCCCGCCTTTACACCCCGCCGGGCGAGGAGTATGTTGCTGCCCATGACCTCCATTGCACGCCCGTTCCGCCCCCGCTTCGGGCGGCCAGCCCTCGAAACCAATCTTGCCCTGCTGGCCGGCCTGCTGGTCACCGCGGGGCTGCCGCCGTTTCCGGCTACGGGCCTGCTGGTGCCCGTTGGTCTGGCCCTGCTGTCGGTGCAGCTGGTGCGCAGCCCACGCCCCGGCCGCACGGCGTGGGTCTTCGGCCTGGCCCACCAGGCCACGCTGCTGTCCTGGATGTTCCTGCTGGTGCCGGCCAAGACCGTGCCCAACGAGTCGCTGAAGTACATCCAGGCCGCCGCGACCATCGTCTACGTCTCGCTCTTCTACCTGGGCACCGGCTGGGCCTTCGGGCGGGTGCGGCGTCGCCTGGGCCGCGATCGCGCGCTGCTGCTGCTGCCGGTCCTGTGGGCGGCCATGGAAGCCCTGCGCGGCCGCGGCGAACTGGCCTTCAGCTGGTGCCTCGGCGGGGCCGCGGTGCTGGGCACGCCGCTGCTGCCCCTGGTGCGCACCTGCGGCGAGCTGGGGGTGGGCGCGGCGGTCGCGCTGCTGGCGGCCGCGGCGGCGGCCTGGTGGCTGGCGCGCCGCGCCGAGGTCGCCGGGCGCACGGCCGCCGTGCTCGCGGGCGCCGCGGGCGCCTGGCTCCTGCTGCTGACCGTCGGCTCGTTCGTGCACACGACGGCGCCGGTCGCCGCCACCGACGGCGACTCCCTGCGCACGGTGCCGCTGGAGATCGTCGCCGTGCAGGCGGACGTGGCGCTGACCGACAAGTGGGATCCTGCCCGGCTGGACTCCACTCGCATCCCCTACGAGACCCTGACCCTGGCTGCGGCGGGCCACGGCGCGCAGCTGGCAGTGTGGGCCGAGACCGCCATTCCCGCCTACGTGCGTCACGACCCGGAACTGCTGCGCTGGACCCGCAACGTGGTGCGGCGATCCGGCATTCCCCTGTACACCGGCTTCCCCGACGCCGTCCGCGACCCCGACGGCACGGTCCTGCGCTTCAACTCGTCGGGCCTGTTCGGCGCCGACGGCATGCTGCAGGGCCGCTACGCCAAGCACCACCTGCTGCCCATCGGCGAGGCCATGCCGTTCTCGCGCTGGCTGCCCTTCCTGGCGAAGATCGACGTGGGCCAGGCCGAGTGGAAGCCGGGGCCGCCGCCGGAACCCCTGGTGCTGGCCACCGACCGGGGCGCCTTCCCCTTCTCGGGCATGATCTGCTTCGAGTCGGTGCTGGGCGGACTGGCCCGCGATGCCGTGCGCCGCGGCAGCCGTTGCCTGATGGTCCTGACCAACGACGGCTGGTTCGGCGAGTCGGCCGGTCCGCGGCAGCACGCGGCCCTGGCCCGACTGCGCGCCGCCGAGTGCGGCGTGCCCCTGGTGCGCTCGGCCAACAACGGCATCAGCCTGATCTGCGACGAGCGGGGGCGCCTGCTGGGCCGCCTCGAACTGGGCCGGCGCGGCGTCGTCGCGGCGGCGGTGACGGCCGGTCGCGCCGACACCCTCTACCTGCGCTGGGCCTCCTGGCCGCTGGCGGTGCTGCTGGTCCTGTGGACCATGGCCTGTGTCGTCCGGGGTCCGCGTTCGGAAGGCCGCCGATGACCGACGCCTCTGGCCACGTCTTCACCTGGTGCCCGCGCTGCCGGGAACCGCTGCAGCGCCGCCTCGAAGGCGGCGTCGAGCGGCCCTGGTGCGCCGCCTGCGGCTTCGTCCAGTACCTGAACCCGGCGCCCGGCGCGGGCGTGGTGCTGCTGCGCGGCAACAGGGTGTGCCTGGTGCGCCGCAGGTTCGAGCCCCGGGCCGGCTATTGGTGCCTGCCCACCGGCTTCATGGAATGGGACGAGTCGGCGGCCGGGACCGCGGCCCGCGAGGCGCAGGAGGAGACGGGGCTGGAGGTGCGGTTGACCGGCCTCTACGCCGTGGAGACGGGCATCCTGCCGCCGGACCGCCCGGTGCTGGTGGTCTTCTACCGGGCCGAGGAGACGGGTGGCCGCCTGGAGGCCGGCGACGACGCCGACCAGGTGGGCTTCTTCCCGCCGGATGCTCCGCCGGGGCCGGTGGCCTTCGCGGCCCATCGGCGGGTGCTGGCGCGGCTGGCCGCCGAACTGGCGGCCCAACCGGAGGCAGGGGCATGAGCGGGCCCGTGCGCCTGGCCGTGCTGCTCTCGGGCAGCGGCCGCACCCTGGAGAACTTCCTGGAGCGGATCGCCGCGGGCGCACTGCCGGTAACCATCGCCGCGGTGGTGTCCAGCCGTGGCGACGTGCGCGGCGTCGAGGTGGCGCGCGCCGCCGGGCTGCCCTGCGCCGTCATCCGCCGCAAGGACCACGCGGACGCGGCCGCCCACAGTGCCGCGGTCAACGCCTGGCTGGCGCCGCACCGGCCCGAGCTGATCGCCCTGGCCGGCTACCTCTGCTACTACGTGCCTCCGGCCGGCTTCACGGGCCCGGTGGTTAACATCCACCCGGCGCTGCTGCCGAAGTTCGGCGGGCAGGGCATGTACGGCGACCGGGTACACCGCGCGGTGCTGGCCGCGGGCGAGGCAGAGAGCGGCTGCACCGTCCACCTGGTCAGCGACCGCTACGACGAAGGCCGCAGCCTGGGGCAGCAGCGGGTGCCGGTGCTGCCGGACGACGACGAGCACACGCTGGCGGACCGGGTCTTCGCCGCCGAATGCGAGCTCTATCCGCGCGTGCTGGGGGAGTTGGCGCGCGGTCTGCGCTGATCGACTCGAGCGACGAATGCAAAGCCCCCCGGCCGCAGGGCCGGGGGGCTTTCGCCGATCAGGGAGTCTCCGTCTCAGCCCAGGTTCCGGCAAACATCCCCGCTGCCGGCGGTCGGATCCGCCGGATCCCCGCAGGTCAGGTAGCGGTGGATGCTGTCGGCCGCCTTGCGCCCCTGGCCCATGGCCAGGATGACCGTGGCGCCGCCGGTGACGATGTCGCCCGCGGCATAGGTGTCCGGGTAAGAGGTCTGCATCCACTCGTTGATGACGATGGTGCCCTTCCTCGTGTCCCGTTGCAGGTCGGGGCAATCGGCGGTCAGCAGCGGATTCGGCCCCTGCCCGATCGAGATGACCACCGTGTCGACCGCCCACTCCTTGATCTTGCCCTCGATGGGCTCGGGCCGGCGGCGGCCGCTGCTGTCGGGCTCGCCCAGCTGCATCTCCTGGCAGCGGATGGCGCCGACGGCGCCGGTGCCGTCGTCGACGATCTCCACCGGCGAGTGCAGCAGCTGGAAGTCGATGCCCTCCTGCTCGGCGTGGTGGATCTCCTCGACCCGGGCCGGCATCTCCAGGCGGCTGCGGCGGTAGACCAGATAGACGACCTCGGGCTGCAGGCGCTTGGCCGTGCGCGCCGAGTCCATGGCGGTGTTGCCGGCGCCGACGACGGCGATGCGCTTGATCTTCTTGACCGGCGTGTCCGCCCGCTCGGGAAACTTGTAGCCGCCCATCAGGTTGACGCGGGTCAGGAACTCGTTGGCGCTGTACACGCCGTTGAGGTTCTCGCCCGGGATGCCCAGGAACCAGGGCAGGCCGGCGCCGGTGCCGATGAAGGTGGCGTCGAAGCGCCCGCGGATCTCGTCCAGGGGCTCGGCCTTCCCCACCGGGTAGTTCATGACGAACTTGACGCCCATCTCCTTCATGCCGTCGATCTCGCGCACGAGGATCTCCTTGGGCAGCCGGAACTGGGGGATGCCGTAGAAGAGCACGCCGCCCGGCTTGTGCAGGGCCTCGAAGACCGTCACGTCATGGCCCTTCTGGGCCAGGTCGCTGGCCGCGGTCAGGCCCGCGGGGCCCGAGCCGATGATGGCGACCTTCTTGCCGGTAGCCGGCGCACACACGGGCGTGATGGTGAGGTTGTGCTCCATGGCGTAGTCGCCCAGGAAGCGCTCGACCCGGCCCACGCCGCCGGGCTCGCGGCCCTTGTCCGGCTTGTTCAGGGTGCAGACCATCTCGCACTGGTCCTCCTGGGGGCAGACGCGCCCGCAGATGGCCGGCAGGAAGTTCTTCTCCTTGATCTTGCGCAGGGCATCCTCGAAGCGTTCTTCGCCCACCAGGGCCAGGAAGGCCGGGATGTCGATGCCCACGGGGCAACCCTGCACGCAGGGCTTGTCCTTGCACTGGATGCAGCGCTGGGCCTCCTGGGTGGCCTCGGTCTCGTTGTAGCCCAGGGGCACCTCCTCGAAGTTGAAGATGCGGTCCTGGGGCGACTGCTCGCGCATGGGCAGCTTGGTCTTGGACTTGTTGATCACGCGCTTCGGCTTGTTGACGTCGCTCATGGCCGTGTCCTCCTTCAAGCCCGACGGTCGAGGGCGCTTGCGGCCTCGTCCATCTTGCAGCGGTGGTGGTGGTCGAGCGACGCTCGCTCCTCGGGACGGTAGTAGCTGAGGCGGGTGATCAGCTCGTCGAAGTCGGTCTGGTGGCCGTCGAACTCGGGGCCCTCGACGCAGGCGAAGCGCGTCTTGCCGCCGACGGTCACGCGGCAGGCGCCGCACATGCCGGTGCCGTCGACCATGATCGGGTTGAGGCTGGCCTGGGTGGGGATGCCGTGGGGCAGCGTCGTCTTGCACACGAACTTCATCATCACCACCGGGCCGATGGTGATCACCTCGTCGATCTTCTCGCCGCCGTCGATCAGGTCGTCCAGGGCGTGGGTGACCATGCCCTTGCGCCCGCAGCTGCCGTCGTCGGTGGTGACGATCACCTGGTCGGCCATGGCGGTGATCTCCGCTTCGAGGATCAACAGCTCCCTGGTGCGCGCACCCAGGATGGCGATCACCTTGTTGCCGGCCTCCTTCAGCGCCTGCACCTGGGGCCAGACCACGGCGTTGCCGATGCCGCCGCCCACGCAGACCACCGTCTTGCCGGTGGGGATCTCCGTGGGCTTGCCCAGGGGACCGGCCAGGTCGTGGATCTCGTCGCCCACGTCCAGGGCGTTGAGCATCTCGGTGGTCTTGCCCACCTCCTGCGCCACGATGGTGATGGTGCCCCGCCCGGGATCGCGGTTGGCGATGGTCAGGGGGATGCGCTCACCCTCGTCGTTGACCCGCAGGATGATGAACTGGCCGGCCTTGCCGCGCTTGGCGATGTGCTCGGCCTCGATCTCGAAGAGCATCGTCTTGGGCGCGAGCTCCTTGGCGGTGACGATCTTGTTCCCCACGAAAGGCTCCTTGCGGCTGGGCAGGGCGGGGCCCCGCGAAGCGGAGTGATGGCTCCGGCGGGCGGTCGAGGCACCGCTGCCGACGAAGCAAAGGTAGGCCGCAGGAACTTGAAATCAAGTTTCCGGTCTCTCGATAATGACAATGGTTATCAGGACTTCCGGGATCGGGATTCAGGGGATGGAACAAGGGCCGGACGCCGTTCCGCCTGCGGATCGGGGGGAGCGATCCTGCAGCTCGCGGTCCGGGCCGGCCCCTGGTCGGGGAGCGGCGCATGGCATCCTGCACGGCCGCCCGATCCCTGGCGATGCCGTTGCACGGCCCGTGCCGGGCCGGCCGCCTTGACGGGACGCCCCCCGGGTATATCCTCTGGGGACGCCCGTGCACCCGTACCGACACCGGCCCGCGGGGCCGCCGCCAGGAGAAGAAGGCATGGAATCCCTGATCCGCGAACTGCTGGTCCAGATCGGCGAGGACCCCACCCGCGAAGGCCTGCAGAAGACCCCCGAACGCGTGGCCCGGGCCTGGGCCGAGATCGCAGCCGGCTACGCCCAGGATCCCGGCGAGATGGTGCGCGGCGCCCTCTTCACCAGCACGGGCAAGGAGATGGTCGTGGTCAACGACATCGACTTCTACAGCATGTGCGAGCACCACATGCTGCCCTTCTTCGGCAAGGCCCACATCGCCTACATCCCCAACGGCAAGATCGTCGGCCTGTCCAAGCTGGCGCGGGTGGTCGAGGCCTACGCCCGCCGCCTGCAGGTGCAGGAGCGCATGACCGCCCAGATCGCCTCCTGCCTCATGGAGAACCTGCAGCCCCTGGGGGTGGCCGTGGTGCTGCACGCCCAGCACCTGTGCATGATGATGCGCGGGGTCCAGAAGCAGAACTCCATCGCCGTCACCAGCGAGATGCTGGGCGCGTTCAAGGACCGCTCCAAGACCCGGTCCGAGTTCCTGACCCTCATGCGCGAGAAGACCTGAGATCGGGTGCGACCGCGGTTCCGGGCCGGATGGGTCCGGAATTTGCATCCGCGGATTCGTTTCGGGTCCGGATTCCCTTCAACAAGGATGGTTGGCGTGGGCAGGATCACCCTGAGGATCGGTGCGGCGGCCGTGTGCCTGCTGTTGGGCGCGGCGCCGGCGGCGGCCGTCGACGGCACCGTGGCCGCGGGCTGGAACGTGGGCCCGGGTCTGGACGTGGCCGCGACCTTCGACCACTTCACCCGGGACCTGCCCCTGTCGGCCCGTATGGGTCTGGGCTACCACGTCGCCGAGCCGGGCGATCCCTACGCGGCCCGGAGCATCTTCATCAACGACAACACCAACGGGGATCCCGAGAAGAGCGGCGAGGTCTGGCTGCTGCGCTTCGACCTGCTGTTCCCGGCCTTCAAGCTGGGCGGACAGCAGCTGCATGCCCTGGTCGGCCCCCGCCACGCGCGCTTCACCGCCAACTTCAACTACGTGGGCGGCAACGAGAACTTCGACGTCAGCAGCAACCCCTGGGGTCTGGGCGTGGGCCTCGAGAGCAACTTCGCCATGGGGGAGACCACCGCGTTCGTCATGCAGGTGGGCTTCGATTGGTACGGCAAGGCCAAGCTGGCCGGCCACGACACGGCCTATCTGCCCTCGGGCGACGACGTCAACCCGCGCAACGACTACGATTGGGAGGACGCCGACGCGGCCATCGACCAGCCCCGCTGGGAGGTCGTCGTGACCATGGGCATCCGCTTCGGGCTCTAGGGCAGCGGTCCTACGGTTCCAGGCAACCCGCGATGCGCAGCAGATCCGGGCCGTCGCCCTCGCAGAGGGCGACGGCCTTCTGCAATTCGTGCTGGCAGATGTCCTCGCCGTGGCGGCATTCCTCGACGGCCAGCGAGTGCAGCAGGGGCAGGGCGCGCGAATCCCGCAGCTGCCCCAGGGCCCACACCCCGCGGTTGCGCTCGGCCACCGGCAGGTCTGCGTCGGCGACCCAGGCCAGCAGCGCGGTGACGTCGTCGGCCGCGCCCGGGTCGGCCTGCCGCGCCTGCCCCGCGATCTCCCGCAGCGACCCGGTGATCGAAGCCCGCAGGGCCAGCCCGGTCACCAGACCCGCCAGCACCAGCACCAGCACCGCCGCCCCGCCGATCTTCCGCTTCATCGTCCGCCTCCCCGTCCATCGACCTCTTCCGCCCGAGACCCGTCGATTTTACCACATCCCGCCGACCGCGGGAAGGCGCCTAGCCGGGCTGATTCGCGGCGTGCCTGCCTGTGACAGGAGAGGGCCCCGCCGGCGCATCGTGCAACGCTAAGCCGCCGGGGCCCTCTCCTGTCACAGGCAGGCAGAACGTCAATCCTGCTCGGCCAACCACCGTTCCGCCTCGATCGCCGCCATGCACCCGGTCCCCGCCGAAGTGATGGCCTGGCGGTAGACATGATCCTGCACGTCGCCGCAGGCGAACACCCCGGGAATATCCGTGGCCGTGACGTTGGGCCGGGTGATCAGGTACCCGTTCTCGTCGGTCTTGAGCTGCCCCGCGAGAAACGCCGTGTTGGGGATGTGGCCGATGGCGATGAAGCAGCCGGTGACCGCCAGTTCGCTGGTCGAGCCGTCCTGGGTGTCCTTCAGCACCAGCGTCTTGAGGATGCCCTTTTCGTCCGGCACGTACTTCTGGACGACCTTGTTCCAGGCCACCTCGATCTTGGGATTCTTCAGGGCCCGGTCGCGCATGATCTGCGAACCTCGGAATTCGTCGCGCCGGTGGATCAGCGTGACCTTGTTGGCGAAGTTGGTCAGGAAGGTCGCCTCTTCCAGGGCGGTGTCGCCGCCGCCGACGACGGCGATGTCCTGGCCGCGGAAGAAGAAGCCGTCGCAGGTGGCGCAGGCCGAGAGGCCCTTGCCCATGAACTTGTGCTCGTCGGGCAGGCCCAGCCAGCGGGCGCTGCTGCCGGTGGCCAGGATCACCGCGTCGGCGGTGCAGGTGCCCTTGCCGGTGGTCAGGGTGAAGGGCCGCCGCTGCAGGTCGACCGCGGTCACGGTCTCGTTGCGGATCTGGGTGCCGAAGCGTACGGCCTGGGCCTTGAACTTCTCCATCAGCTCGGGACCTTCGATGCCGTCGGGGAAGCCGGGGTAGTTCTCCACGTCGGTGGTGATGGTCAGCTGGCCGCCTGGCTGCTCGCCCTCGAACAGCACGTTCTCCAGGTTGGCCCGCCCGAGGTAGAGACCCGCGGTGTAGCCGGCCGGACCGGAGCCGATGATGGCCGTGCGGTAGTGTTTCTGATCGCGCATATCCGGGATCTCCGATCCGGCGGCAGGGGGCCGCCCCGGGGTGAGGGCCCCCGCGGGGGCCGCATGTCCGTGCAACCCTGCAAGTTTTAGTCAGGAAGGGCGGTCCTGTCAACCCGGGGGCGGGAGGCGGCCCGGCTCCAAATTCCCCAGCCGGTTCCTTGACGGATGGCCCCCGGCAGGCTTATTATTCCCGCTTACGTTTCGGCACCGGGAGGCCTGGGCCTCCCCGGCGGTTTTTTGCGCGCGCCCCCCGTGGGGCTGCGGAATGCCCGACCGGATCAACCGAGCCCGCGGAGAGAACGCGATGTACGCAGTGGTCAAGATCAAGAACCAGCAGTACCGGGTCACGCCCGACCTGACGCTGCAGGTGCCCCTGATGAGCGACGAGGTCGGCGCCAAGCTGACCTTCGACGAGGTCCTGATGATGGCCGACGGCGAGGACATCAAGGTGGGCTCGCCGACCGTTGCCGGCGCCACCGTCGCCGCCGAAGTGGTCGGCCACGGCCGCAGCCGCAAGGTCATCGTCTTCAAGAAGCGCCGCCGGAAGAACTACCGGCGCAAGAACGGGCACCGTCAGCCCTTCACCGAGATCAGGATCACCGGGATCAGCGGCTGAGGCCGACCGTCCGGCAGGGATAAAGGAGCAGGACCATGGCGCATAAAAAAGCAGGCGGCAGTACCCGCAACGGGCGCGACAGCAATGCCCAGAACCTCGGCGTCAAGCGCTTCGGCGGGCAGGAGGTGCTTGCGGGCACCATCATCGTGCGCCAGCGCGGCACACGGATCCACCCGGGCAAGAACGTGGGCAAGGGCGGGGACGACACCCTGTTCGCCCTCGTCGACGGCACCGTGGTCTTCGAGGACTTCCGGGGCGACAAGAAGCGGGTCAACATCCAGCCGTTCTAGCGCCGGCTGCCGTGGACTCCAGGGAAGCCCGCCCCGCCCCCGGGGCGGGCTTCGCTCGTGCGGCCCCCGACCGAAGGAGCCCGTCGTGACCGAAGCCGACCGCAAGCGGGTGCTGGTGGTGATCCCGGCGCGCTGGGGTTCGAGCCGCTTCCCCGGCAAGGCCCTGGCCGACCTGGGCGGCAGGCCCCTGGTGGTGCGGGTGGTCGAGAACGCCGCCCGCATGGCCACGGCCGACCGGGTGGTGGTCGCCACCGACGACGAGCGCATCGCCGCGGCCGTGCGCGAGGCCGGGTTCGAGGCCGAGCTGACCGGCACCCACGCCACCGGCACCGACCGCATCGGCGAGGTCGCGGCCCGCGACCCCGCCGGCATCGTGGTCAACCTGCAGGGCGACGAGCCCTTGCTCGACCCGGCGCTGGCCGACGGCCTGGTGGCCGCCCTGGCCGCCGACCCGGCCGCCGGCGCCGCCACCTGCGGCCATCCCTTCGCCGGCGCCGACGCCTGGCGCGATCCCAACCAGGTCAAGGTGCTGTGCGACCGCACGGGCCGGGCTTTGTACTTTTCGCGGGCGCCCATTCCCGGTATCTTCCCGGGGCAGGCTGCCGCGGCCCACGCCCTGGCCCTGCGCCACGTGGGCATCTACGCCTTCCGCCGTGCCGTGCTCGAGCGCTTCCTCGGTCTCGAGCGCACGCCGCTGGAGCAGACCGAAGGCCTGGAGCAGCTGCGGCTGCTCGAACACGGGGTGCCGATCCTGGTGCAGAGGATCGCCGCCGCGCCCGTCGGCGTGGACACGCCCGCCGACCTCGACGAGGTGCGCCGCCTCTGGCGGAAACGGGGCTGACCCGCCCGCCGCAACCGCCCGCCGCGCGCCGCGCGGCCGAAAGGACGAGATGGCCAAGTACGTGTTCGTCACCGGCGGCGTGGTCTCCGCGCTGGGCAAGGGGATCGCTTCGGCTTCCCTGGGCAACCTCCTGAAGGCCCGCGGCCTGAAGGTGATCCTGCAGAAGTTCGATCCCTACCTGAACGTGGATCCGGGCACCATGAGCCCCTACCAGCACGGCGAGGTCTACGTGCTCGAGGACGGCGCCGAGTGCGACCTGGACCTGGGCCACTACGAGCGCTTCACCGACACCAATCTCTCGCAGATCAACAACCTGACCAGCGGGCGGGTCTACGAGACGATCCTCGCCAACGAACGCAAGGGCGAGTACCTGGGCCGCACGGTGCAGGTCATCCCGCACGTCACCGACGAGATCAAGCGCCGCATCAAGCTGCCGGCCCGGCAGGACCCGGCGATCGACGTGGTGATCACCGAGATCGGCGGCACCGTGGGCGACATCGAGAGCCTGCCCTTCCTGGAGGCCATCCGCCAGTTCCGGCTCGAGTGCCCGCCCGAGGACACCATCTCGGTGCACCTGACCCTGGTGCCCTACATCGAGACCGCCGGCGAGATCAAGACCAAGCCCACCCAGCACTCGGTGGCCGAGCTGCGCTCCATCGGCATCCAGGCCGACTTCCTGATCTGCCGCGCCCGCCAGCTGATCGGCGACGATGCCCGGCGCAAGATCGCCCTCTTCTGCAACCTGCCCCCGGAGTACGTCTTCGACGGGCAGGACGTGCGCTCCATCTACGAGGTGCCGCTCAACTACCACCAGCAGCACATGGACGATCTGATCTGCAAGCGCCTGCGGCTGGAGACGCCCGAGCCGGACCTGGCCGACTGGGACCGCCTGGTCAAGCTCATCCTCAACCCTCCCGACACGGTGCGCATCGCCATCGTGGGCAAGTACGTGGAGCTGAAGGACGCCTACAAGAGCATCACCGAGTCCTTCATCCACGCCGGCATCCCCAACCACGTGGCGGTGGAGCAGGTGTGGGTCGACTCGGAGACCCTCGAAGGCGAGGAGGTCGGCGACCGCCGCCTGGCCGAGATCTTCGGCGGCGTGCACGGCGTGCTCGTGCCCGGCGGCTTCGGCGACCGCGGCATCCAGGGCAAGGTGCGGGCCGTGAACTGGGCCCGCGAGAACGGTGTGCCCTTCTTCGGCATCTGCCTGGGCCTGCAGTGCGCCATGATCGAGATGGGCCGCAACCTGGCGGGGCTCGAGCGCGCCGGCAGCGCCGAGTTCTCGGCCGACACCCCGCACCCGGTGATCCACCTGATGGAGACCCAGAAGGGCATCAAGAACCTGGGCGGCACCATGCGCCTGGGCGCCTGGCCCTGCGTGATCCGGCCGGGCACCCTGGCCGAGCGCTGCTACGGCAAGTCCGAGATCAGCGAGCGGCACCGCCACCGCTACGAAGTCAACAATGACTACCGCGAGCGCTTCGCCCAGGTGGGCGTGGTTTTCTCCGGCACCTCGCCCGACGGCCGGCTGGTGGAAATCCTCGAACTGCCGGACCATCCGTTCTTCATCGCGGTGCAGTTCCATCCGGAGCTGAAGTCGCGGCCCAACCGGCCGCACCCGCTGTTCCGCGAGTTCGTGGCGGCGGCGGTGGCCCACCAGGGGCTGGCGCGCAACGCGGCCGAGGCCACGTCATGAGCGCGGCCGTCCCCGTGCTGGTCGGTACCCATGAAGTCGGGGCCGGCCGTCCGCTGTTCGTGATCGCCGGGCCCTGCGTGCTCGAGGATCCGGACGAGATGCTGGAGACCGCCGTCGCCCTGGCCGGCGTCTGCGACGAGCTGGGCGTCGGCTACTGTTTCAAGTCCAGCTTCACCAAGGACAACCGCACCAGCAGCGACAGCTACCGCGGACCGGGCCTGGACGAGGGCCTGCGCCTGCTCGAGCGCATCGGCGAGGCAGCGGGCGTGCCCGTGCTGACGGACATCCACCATCCGGAGGAGGCGGACGCGGTGGCCCAGGTGGCGGAGATCCTGCAGATCCCGGCCTTCCTCTGCCGCCAGACCTCGCTGCTGGAGGCGGCCGGCCGCACCGGCCGCGTGGTCAGCATCAAGAAGGGCCAGTTCCTGGCCGCGGCCGACATGGTCCACGCGGCGGCCAAGGTCCGCAGCGCCGGCGGCGAGCGCGTCCTGATGACCGAGCGCGGCTCCTTCTTCGGCTACCGCGACCTGGTGGTGGATTTCCGCTCCACCCAGATCATGCGCGATCTGGGCTGTCCCGTCGTCTTCGACGCCACCCACAGCGTGCAGTCGC
Organism: Candidatus Krumholzibacteriia bacterium; assembly: GCA_963848505.1. Taxonomy (GTDB): domain Bacteria; phylum Krumholzibacteriota; class Krumholzibacteriia; order LZORAL124-64-63; family LZORAL124-64-63; genus JACZKN01. The sequence continues at coordinate 1,125,692 of CAWKEB010000003.1, forward strand.
CCGGCAGCACCGGCACCACCACCGGCGGGCAGCCGGCCCTGATCCCGCTGCTGGCCCGCTGCGGCGTGGCCGCCGGCGCGGACGCGGTCTTCCTGGAGGTGCACCCCGAGCCCGCCCGCGCCAAGAGCGATGCGGGCAGCCAGCTGGCGCTGGAGCAGTTCGCGCCGCTGCTGGCCCAGCTGATCCGCTTCCGCGAGCTGCACAACGAGGTCACGGCGTGAGCGCACCCTGGCCGCCCTCGAGCGATGAACAGTACCGGCAGGAGGTCGAGTCCCAGGTGGGAGCGGCGCTTGCGGCCCGCCTGGCGGCGGTGGACCTGCTGGTCTTCGACGCCGACGGGGTGCTGACCACCGGTGCCATGATCTACGGTCCCGACGGCGAGGCCTTCAAGGCCTTCCACAGCCACGACGGCCTGGGCCTGGTGATGGCCCGGATCGCCGGGCTGAAGCGGGCCGTGCTGACCGGACGCGACAGCGCCATCGTATCCCGCCGCTGCATCGAACTGCGCTTCGACGTGGTCAAGGTGGGCCGCTTCGACAAGCTGGCGGCCCTGGCCGAGATCCTGGCCGAGACCGGCTGCCCGGCCGAACGCACCCTCTACATGGGGGACGACCTGATCGATCTGCCGGCCCTGCGCGCGGTCGGCCTGGCGGTGGGCGTGCCGGCGGCGCCGGCCGAGGTGCGGCGCGAGTGCGCCCTGGTCACCAGCGCCGGGGGCGGCTGCGGCGCGGTGCGCGAGGTCACCGACCTGGTGCTCAAGGCCTCGGGCCGCTACGGCCTGGCCCTGCAGCGTCTGGCGGACAAGGCCTGGCGGCCCACGCCGCAGGAATTGTCCTCCGCTGCCAGGGGTCAGAAACCTCCGGAGGTTATCCAGTGAGCAGCGATCCCCGCCCTGCGCCGCCGCAGCTCGATGACGCGGCCATCCTGGCCCTGGGCCGCGGCGCCTTCCACCAGGAGTCGGCGGCCCTGGCCGCCCTCGGCGACACGCTGGATCCGGCCTTCCCGGCGGCCGTGCGCCTGCTGCTGGAGTGCCGGGGCCAGGTGCTGGTCACCGGCCTGGGCAAGAGCGGAATCGTGGCCCGCAAGCTGGCCGCCACCCTGACCAGCACCGGCACCCCCAGCCACTTCATCCATCCGGTGGAGGCGGCCCACGGCGACCTGGGGGTAGTGCGCGGCTCGGACCTGGTGATCGCGCTCAGCCGCAGCGGCAACAACCCCGAAGTCGTCGGCGTGGTGGCACGCTGCCGCCAGTTCGGCATGCAGGCCATCGCCATCACCGGCAGTGCCGACAGCGAGCTGGCCCGGGCCGCGGACCTCGTGCTGCCGGTGCCCATCGTCCGCGAGGCCTGCCCCCTGGACCTGACGCCCACCACCAGCGCCGTGGCCGCCATGGCCATGGGCGACGCCCTGGTCGTGGCCCTGATCACCCTGCGCGGCTTCCGCAGCGAGGACTTCGCCCTTTTCCACCCCAGCGGCGTGCTGGGCCGCCGCCTCCTGGTCCGCGTCGGCGAGATGATGCACACCGGCACCGAGCTGCCCGTGGTGCCGGCCCGCCTGACCCTGCGCCAGTCCCTGCCCGAGATCGTGGGCAAGCGCCTCGGCGGCACCTGCGTCGTCGACGACGACGGACGCCTGCTGGGGCTTTGCGTCGACGGCGACATCAAGCGCATCCTGCTGGAGCGCGAGGACGCCTTGGACCGCCCCATCACCGAGGCCATGAATCCGGCGCCCACCACCATTGGTCCCGACACCCTGGCCCTGACCGCCCTGCGCCACATGGAGCAGCGCCCCGAGGGGCCGGTCACGCTGCTGATCGTCACCGACGACGAGCGCCGACCGGTGGGTCTGCTGCACATCCATGACGTGCTGCGGGCGGGGTTGCTGTAGGCCGGCGGCCGCGAGAAATTGAACTCTCGGCGCGCTGTCCCGGCGAGCTCAAACGGATGTTGCCATTGATCAATCCCCAGCCACCAGCGGCGCGAGGGCGCGGGCCTGGCTGCTCCGCCCTGGCGCAAGCCCTTGATCCATATTAACTTGTTGCAATCATAGCTCATTGCCGTCGTGGCACAGATCATGCTTGACGCATGCCCCCGGCGTGGACCAAGCTTGATCGTTCCGGGGGCCAGGCAGCGGCCGGTTCGCCCGCCGGCGAAGGAGAGGCCATGACGGATCGCCCGCTGCCCCGCTGGCGCCGCTGGCGGCGGCGCGGCTACCATTGGTTGACGGTCGGGCTGTTGGCTGTCGCGTCGCGATTGCCCCTGGCGGCCGGGCGAGCCCTGGGACGGGGCCTGGGCCGTATCGCGCTGGCGGTGCGCCTGAGGGAAAAGGCCGTGGCCCGGGCCAACCTGCAGCTGGCCTACCCCGACTGGCCGCGGCCGCGTCGGGAAGAATTGCTGCGGCAGGCCGCCAGCAGGCTGGGCGAGAACCTGCACGACACCCTGGCCGCGCCGCAGCTGCTGCGGCAGCCGGGGTTGATCGCCGAGGAACCCTGCCCGGCCACCGGCGGCCGGCCCGTGGGCGAGGTGCTGGCCGACCTGGCCGCCGGCGGTCGCGGCGCGCTGGTCCTGACCGGACACCTGGGCTGCTGGGAACTGCTGGGCGGCTGGCTGGGGCAGGAACTCGCCGGTCGCGGGGCCGGACCCCTGGCGGTGGTCACCGGCACAGTCCACAACCCGGCGATCGACCGGCTGCTGCAGGACCGGCGCCGGGACCTGGGGTTGATCACCCTGCCCCGATCCGCAGGTGCGGTGCCGCTGCTGCGGCACCTGGAGGCAGGCGGCGTCGCGGCCGTCCTGCTGGACCAGAGCCTGGCCGTGCCCAGCCTGCCGGTGCCCTTCTGGGGCCAGGCGGCGCCCACGGTCGCGGGCTTCGGACGGCTGGCCCTGCGCCGCGGCATCCCGGTGCTGCCGCTGGCGATCGGCCGGGACGGCCGGGGCCACGTGGTCCGGCACCTGGCGCCCCTGCGACCGCCGGCCGATGCGGCGGCCGCCCGCGACGACGCCCGGGTGACGACCTTCCTGGCCGACTGCAACCGGGCCCTGGAAGAACTGGTGCGCCGGAACCCGGCCGAATGGGTGTGGTTCCACCGGCGCTGGCCGCAGGAAACGGCCGCCGCCCGAACCGCAGAAGGAGCCTCGTGAGCATCCGCTACCCAGTCGCACTCCTGTTGGCGGTCGTCGCGTTGGCGCTGGCTGCCGCCGGCTGCGGCGAGAGCGCCGAACCCTCGGCCGAACCGGCCCGCCGCGACGGCGCGGTGCCCGAGCAGCAGTTCTTCGACTACCGCCTGATCGAGTCCAGCGCCGGCGTGCGCGAATGGGAGCTGCAGAGCTCCGAGATGCAGAAGTACGCCGGCCGCGACGACGTGCTGCTGGTCACGGTGAAGATGGATTTCTACCGCGAGGGTGCCCACTTCTCGGTGCTGACCGCGGACAGCGGCCGCGCCAACCTGCAGACCCATGACGTGCACACCTGGGGCACGGTGGTGATCGTCACCGACGACGGCCGGCGCCTCGAGACCGAGGAGCTCTTTTTCGCCAACAGCACCCAGAAGATCACCAACGAGGTCTTCAACCGCTTCACCCGCGGCGCGGACGTCATGACCGGAATCGGGCTGGAGGCCACCCCGGATCTGGAGTACATTGAACTCAAGGGCGATGTGCAGGCCGAGGTTGGCGACGGTACCGACACCCGAGGAGAGCGTCCTTGACCCCTGACCCGTCGACAGCGGGCCACGTCCTTCGCACCGAGGGGCTGTGCAAGACCTACCGCAAGCGCGCGGTCGTCGACAAGGTCGACCTCGAGCTGCGGCAGGGCGAGGTGGTCGGGCTGCTGGGCCCCAACGGGGCGGGCAAAACGACTTCCTTCTACATGATCGTCGGCTTCATCTCGCCCGACCGCGGCCGTGTCCTGCTCGACGGCCGGGACCTGTCCCGGCTGCCCATGTACAAGCGCGCCCGCCTCGGCATCGGCTACCTGCCGCAGGAATCGTCCATCTTCCGCAAGCTGACCGTGGAAGAGAACATCATGGCCATCCTGCAGACGATGCCCCTGCCCGGGGCCCGGCGCCGCGAGCGCATGGACGAGCTGCTGGAGATGATGGGCGTGACCCACATCCGCAAGAGCCGCGGCTACCAGCTCTCGGGCGGCGAGCGGCGGCGGGTGGAGATCGCCCGGGCCCTGGTGACCGAGCCCAAGTTCATGCTGCTGGACGAACCGTTCGCGGGCATCGACCCCATCGCGGTGGCCGACCTGCAGTCGGTGGTCGGGCAGCTGCGGGACCAGGGCCTGGGCGTGCTGATCACCGACCACAACGTGCGCGAGACCCTGTCGATCACGAACCGGGCCTACATCCTGTTCGAGGGCCGCATCGAACTGGCGGGCAGCGCCCAGGAGATCGTAGCCTCGGACAAGGCCCGGGCCATCTACCTGGGCGAGGCGTTCCGCCTCTGATCGCGGCCGCGGGCCGCGCCACCGCCGGGGACGGATCCCCGGCGCCGAACCTGAAGGACGAGTGACCCGACCATGGCTCCGAACATCGGCATGTTCCAGAAGATGGCCCTGAAGCAGCAGCTGGTCATGACCCAGCGGCTGCAGCAGGCCCTCAAGCTGCTCCAGGTGCCCACCCTCGAGCTCGAGCAGATCCTGCGCCAGGAGCTGCAGGGCAATCCCCTGCTCGAGGAGATCGAGCCCGAGGAGGAGCTGGAGGAGGAGACGATCCTCGACCGCGAGATGTCCGCCATGGAGGATACCGAGCGCACGAAGGACAACGAGCCCGGGGACGAGGATCGCGACTGGACCGAGAGCTGGGACGAGGGCTTCCGCGCCGCGGCCACCACCGAGATCGGCTGGGACGAGGACGACGAGCTGGAGCGCCCGCAGAAATATGTGCCCTCGGGGCAGGAGGACCTGACCGAGCAGCTGCACCTGACCCTGCCCGAGGGCCTGGAGCGGCGCATCGGCGAGTACATCGTCGGCTGTCTCAACGGCGACGGCATGCTGGCCTGCCCGCTGGCCGAGATCGCGGCCTATTTCGAGGTCGACACGGCGACGGTCGAGGCTGTGCTGCGCGTGGTGCAGACCTTCGACCCGCCGGGCGTCGCGGCCCGCGACCTGCCCGAGTGCCTGCTGCTGCAGCTGGAGGCCCGCGGCCTCGATGACTCGCAGGAAGCCTACGTCATCCGCCACCACTTCGAGGCCCTGAAGAACCGCAAGTTCGCCGAGATCGGCCGCGACATGCGGATCACGGCCAAGGAAGTGCAGGACATCGCCGCGCGCATCGGCGAACTCGATCCGAGGCCCGGCATGTCGCTCAATGCCGACGGCGCCCGGGTCATCGTCCCCGATCTCGAGGTGGTCAAGATCGACGAGGACGGCGACGACTACGCCGTCTACCTCAATGACGCCAACCTGCCGCGCCTGCGGGTCAGCCAGGCCTACGAGGACCAGGGCGACCGCAGCGAGGACGCGGTCAAGTTCATCGACGAGAAGAAGAAGCATGCCGAGTGGGTGATCAAGACCATCGAACAGCGCCGCCGCACCATGATCAAGGTCATGGAGGCCATCGTGCGCGAGCAGAAGGAGTTCTTCGAGAAGGGCGCCATCGCCCTGCGGCCGCTGACCCTGCAGCAGGTGGCCTCGGCCATCGGCATGCACGAGTCCACGGTCTCGCGTGTCACCCGCCAGAAGTACGTGCAGACCCCGCGTGGCGTCTTCCCCCTGAAGTTCTTCTTCAGCGCGGGCCTGGACAGCAGCGAGGGCGGCGAGGTGGCGGCCAAGGCGGTCAAGATCATGATCAAGGAGATCGTCGAGGCCGAGAACCCGGCCCGTCCCCTCTCGGACAAGAAGATCGTCGAAATGTTGCAGGAGCGCGGGCTGAAGATCGCCCGCCGGACCGTGGCCAAGTACCGCGAGCAGTTGGGAATCCTGAGCGCGCGCATGCGCAAGCAGTTCTGAGTCCGGGGCCGTCGGGGCCCCCCGCCAAGGAGGCAGCCATGCAGATGGAAATCATCACCCGCCATTTCACCCTCGGCGACGACCAGCGGGAGACCATCGAGGCGGCGCTCGCCAAGCTCGAGCGCTTCAGCCCGCGGCCGGTGCAGTCGCTCAAGCTGACCCTGACCCACGAGGCCGGCCGCTTCAGCGCCGATGCGGTCCTGCACCTGAAGAGCCACGACTTCCGGGCCGAGGCCGGCGCTATCGAGCCCGAGTACGCCGTCGACGAACTGATCGAGAGCCTGAAGAAGCAGCTGACCCGCTTCAAGGGCCGGATCAGCGGCAAGCAGAAGGGCGAGGACGGCGGCCTGGGCAAGGCCATGGTCGACGACGGCGGCGTGTTCGCCGCCGACAGCCCGGGCGAACCCGAGCCCGCGGCCGAGGGCTTCGTGCTGCGCGACCTGGACCTGGCCGGGGCCAAGGCGGCCTTCGCGGACGCCGATCTGCCTTTCCTGATCTTCCGCGACGTGGACAGCGCACGGCTGGGCGTGATCTACCGGCGTGCCGACGGCGCGCTGGGCCACATGGAATCCCGCGAGGACTGAAGCGCCGCCGGGGCGGAAGGGGCCGAGGATGGACCTGTCGATGCTGAGCCTGTACGAGCAGCTGCGCGACCCGCTGCTGCTGGAGCCGCTGGTCGAGCCGCGTGAAGGCGGCCGCCCGGTGACGGCCGTCGACGTGCACCGCCCGGGCATGGCCCTGATGGGGTTCGCGGAGAATTTCCTGCCCCAGCGCGTGCAGGTCTTCGGCGAATCGGAGATGGCCTTCCTGCGCACCCTCGACGGCCGCGGCCAGCGCGAGGCCGTCGAGCGCGTGCTGAGCCTCGATCCCCCGGTGATCTTCATCGCCATGGACCTGGACGTGCCCGGGCCCATCCTGCAGCTGATGCGCGAGCGCCGGCTGCCCCTGATCCGCTCTGCCCTGCCGGCGGTCGAGTTCACGGCCGAGCTGACCCACTTCCTGGAGCGGGTCTTCTCGCCGCGGACCGAGGTGCACGGCACCCTGGTCGACGTCTACGGCGTGGGCCTGCTGTTCACGGGGCGCAGCGGCATCGGCAAGAGCGAGTGCGCGCTGGACCTGATCGAGCGCGGGCACCGGCTGGTGGCCGACGACATCGTCGAGATCACCCGCACCGGTGACGACGTGCTGATCGGCCGCTACCGCGACGTGCTGCGCCACCACCTGGAGATCCGCGGCGTCGGCGTCATCGACGTGCAGGCCATCTTCGGCATCCGGGCCATCCGCATGCAGAAGCGCGTCGAGGTCGAGGTGCAGTTGCAGGACTGGGATGACGGCGTGGACTACGAACGCATCGGCCTGGAGAGCCGCTACGCCGAGATGCTGGGCGTCAGCATCCCCCAGGTGGCGGTGCCGCTCTTCCCGGGCAAGAACATCACGGTCATCAGCGAGGTCATCGCCCTGAATTTCATGCTGAAGGTCTACGGCTACGACGCGGCCCAGGTGCTGAACGAGCGCATCATGGACCGCATGCGCACCAGCGACCGGCTGCGCAAGTACCTGGAACAGGACCGGGAATAGTCCCGGCGAAAGGGAGCGCGATGATCCGGGCACTCGTCATCACCCACGGCCGAATCGGCGAGGAACTGGTCCGTGTGGCCAGCATGATCCTCGGCCCCGCACGAGGGGCTCGAGGCCATGTCCAATTCCCACCGCTCGGCCCAGGACATCACCGAGGCCGTGCGGGGCTGGCTGGGGCCGGCCGCCGCCGGCGAGCCGGCGGTCATCCTGGTCGACGACTACGGCGGCAGCTGCGCCACCGCATCCCAGCTGGCCTGCGAGGGGCGGCGCGACACGGCGGTGATCAGCGGCGTCAACCTGGCGATGCGTGCTGGGATTCCTGACCTGGCGCGACAGCGGCGATTTCCCCGACCTGGTCAACCGGCTGGTGGCCAAGGGACGCGAGGCCATCGTGCGCCTGGGGGCCCGCTGATGCCGGTGGTCCTGGCCCGCATCGACGACCGCCTCATCCACGGCCAGGTGACCGTGGGCTGGGGCGCGCAGCTCCAGCCGGACCTGATCCTGCTGGCGAACAACACCATCGCCGCCGACGCCTGGCAGTCGCCGGGTCTACGCCAGCAGCGTGCCGCCGGAGATCGAGGTGGCCATCCTGACGGTGCACGCGGCGGCGGCCCGCCTGGCCGACGCCGAGCAGTCGGGCGAACGCATCCTGCTGCTGACCGGGTCGCCCGGCGAGATGGCCGAGCTGGTCCGCCTGGGGGCACCGGTGTCCCGGGTCAACGTGGGCGGGCTGCACTACAGCGCGGGCAAGCAGGAGATGCTGCCCTTCGTCTACGTCGACCGTCAGGACCTCAAGGCGCTGGGACGCCTGCTGGAGATGGGGGTGGCCCTGGCCGCCCAGCAGGTGCCGGGCGGGCGGGCCCACCCGCTGGGCGCCCAGCAGCTGGCGGACATGGAGGAGCGGGTGTGACTCCCATGCTGGCGGCCCTGTTCGTGGCCAGCGAACCCTCCTGGACGGGCCTCGGCCTGGTGGCGCTGCTGGGCGGCCTGCTGGCCCTCGACGACACGGCTCTGGCCCAGACCTGGTTCAGCCAACCCCTGCCGGCGGCCCTGCTGACGGGTCTGATCCTGGGCGATCCGGTCACGGGACTGGCGGTCGGACTGCCGGTGCAGATCGTGCTGGCGGGCAACCTGCCGGTGGGGCAGAGCTTCACCGGGGATCCGGCCACCGCCACGGTGGGCGTGGTGGGGGCGGCCGTGATGGCCGAGCAGGCCCAGCTGCCGGCCCTGCAGCACGGTTCGGCCGGGCTGCCGCTGCTGGGCTGGCTGCTGCTGGCGGTCGCGCTGTTGAGCATCGCCGGGCAGTACGCGATCCAGGCCGAGCGCCGGGGCAACACCGCCTGGATGCTGCTGGGGCACCGCACCCTGCGCGACGGCGACCTGGGGCGGATCAGCCGCCTGCAGCGGCGCTGCCTGCTGGTGACGGCGGTGCGCGGCGCGGTCTCGGCCGTGGCTTTCCTGCTGCTGGTGCTGTGGGTCTGGATTCCCCAGTTCGTCCTGCTCCCCGCGCGGGTGACGCTGGCCTGCGGCCTGCTGGCCCTGCTGCTGCCGGGACTGGGTCTGGGCACCCTGGTCGAACAGTACGGCCTGCGCCGCAGCGCGCCCTGGCTGGCGGCCGGTCTGGTGGCGGCCGCCCTGGCCGCGGCGGTGGGGGCTTGAGCGGCGCGCCGGGCAGCCTCGGCCGCCGCGAGCGGCTGCGGATCTGGCTGTGGTCACTGGGCCTGCAGGGCTCGTGGAATCCCCAGCGCATGCAGAACCTGGGCCTGCTGGCGGTCCTGGTGCAGCTGGCGGCGCGGCCGGCGCGCCGACCTGGAGGCGGACCGCCTCTTCTGCCGCCGCTACTACGAGTTCTTCAACACCAATCCCTACCTGGCGAATTTCCTGATCGGCGGGCTGATCCGCCTGGAACAGGAGAGGTTGGCCGGCAGCGAAGTACCCACGGGACTGGCCCGGACCTACCGCGATTCCCTGGGCAGGGCCCTGGCCTCCATCGGCGATCAGCTCTTCTGGATGGGCCTGCGGCCGGCGGTGGCCCTGGCGATCTGCCTGCTGGGCCTGGCCGGCTGGTGGCCGGCGGTGCTGGCCCTGATCGGGGTCTTCGCCGCCGCCCAGCTGACCCTGCGCTGGATCAGCCTGGGCCGCGGCCTGGCCCTGGGCATGGACCTGGTGGAGGTGCTGGCCTCGCCGGTCTGGCACCGGGCCGTGGCGACCGTACGGCGAATCGGCATGGTGCTGGCAGGTCTGCTGATCGGGTTCTATCTCGTCCGCCTGCAGGATGTTGCCGAGGCCATGGACGCCAGCATGCTGGTCCTGGGGGCCATGCTCGGCCTGGGGCTGCCGCTGGTGCTGAGGCGGCGCCTGCCGGGCGAGGTGCTGATCCTGGTCGCCTGCCTGCTGGCGTTCGCGCTAACCTTTGCGATTCCGCAGGTTGGCGGCTAGATTATGGCAGCACCTTTCATTATTCCGCGCTCCAAGGGACTCGGCCATTGAAGACCACGACCGCGACCGTATCCGATCCGGTGGGATTCCATCTGCGCGCCGCCGGCCGGATCGTGAAGCTGACCAAGACCTTCGCTTCGGAGGTGACCATCCGCTACAACGGACGGATCGCCAACGCGAAGAGCATCATGGGGCTGGCCAGCCTGGCGGCCGAGTTCGGTACCGATGTCCAGGTCGAGGTCAACGGCCCTGACGAGGATGAGGCTTTGGCCCGCATGGTGCGTCTGATCGAGATCGAGCTGGCCGTCCCCGAACCCGAACCCGGTGCCTGAGCCATGGAGCGCCTGCAGGGCATCGCCGCCTCCCCGGGTTTCGCCGTCGGGCCCGTGCACGCGGTGCGCCGCCGCAACCTGGTGGCCGGGCGCCGCACCATCCTGCCGGCGACCATCGCCGCCGAGTGCGAACGCTTCGGCGCCGCGGTCGACCAGGCCCGTGCCGAGATCCAGGAGCTGGCCGATAGCCTGGCCCGCGAACTGGGCCCCGCCGAGGCCGACATCCTGGCCAGCCAGCTGCTGATCCTCGAGGACACAATGGTCTGGGACGCGACCCTTGCCGTGATCCGGCTCGAACGGATCAACGCCGAGGCCGCCTTCGCCCGCGCGGTGGGCGACCTGGCCACCCGCTTCCTGGAGATCGAGGACGAGACTTTCCGCGAGCGGGTCAACGACCTGCGCGACGTGGAGCAGCGGGTCCTGCGCGCCTTCCTGGGCGACGGGCGACCGCCTCTGGAATTGCCGCCGGTGCCGTCGATCGTGGTGGCCCGCAACCTGGCTCCCAGCGACACCGCGGCCCTCGGCCGGGACAATGTGCTGGGTTTCGCCATGGACGAGGGCGGCACCACCAGCCATGTGGCGATCCTGGCCCGCTCGCTGGGCGTGCCGGCGGTGGTCGGGCTGGGCGGCCGGGCGACCGAGCTGGCCCCGGGCCGGGCCGTGGCCATCGACGGCAACAGCGGCGAGATGGTGCTGGATCCGGACCTCGAGACCCGCAACCACTACGAGGTGCTGAGCCGCCAGCAGGCGGCGGTCAACGCCAAGCTGTCCTTCCTGCGCGACCTGCCGGCGGTGACGCCCGACGGGCACCGGGTGGCGATGATGGCCAACATCGAGCTGCCCATCGAGCTGGACGAGGCCCTGGCCCACGGCGCCGAGGGCGTCGGCCTGCTGCGCACCGAATACCTCTTCTTCCAGCACGCGACCATTCCCACCGAGGAGGACCAGGTCAAGGTCTACTCGGGATTCGTCGAACGCCTGGACGGGCGCATGGTGGTCTTCCGCACCCTGGACGTGGGCGGCGACAAGGTATCCGACTATCTCGGCGCCAAGCGCGAGTACAACCCGTTCCTGGGTTGGCGGGGCATCCGCTTCCTGCTCGCCAACCGCGCCCTGTTCAAGACCCAGGTGCGTGCCATTCTGCGCGCGGCGGCCGGGGGCCGGGCGCGCCTGATGTTCCCCATGATCACCGGCGTCCAGGAGCTGCGCGAGGCCAAGGAGGTCGTGGCCGAGGCTGCAGCGGAACTGGCCCGCGAGGGGTTGCCCCACGACCCGGACCTCGGCCTGGGAATCATGATCGAGACCCCGTCGGCGGTGCTGGCGGCGGACCTGCTGGCGGCCGAATGCGACTTCTTCAGCATCGGCACCAACGACCTGATCCAGTACACCCTGGCCATGGATCGCGGCAACAGCCGGGTGTCCTACCTCTACCAGCCGCTGCATCCGGCGATCCTGCGCGCCATCGATCGCACGGTGCGTGCGGCCCACGGCGCGGGCATCGAGGTCGGCCTCTGCGGCGAGATGGGATCGGAGACCCGCCTGGCCGAAGTGCTGCTGGGCCTGGGCCTGGACGAGATCAGCCTGCACGGGGCGGCGCTGCCCAAGGTCAAGCAGGTCATCCGCTGGACCGAGCGGGCCGAAGCCCAGCGCCTGGTGGAGCACCTGATGACCCTGCCCACCGCCGGCGAAGCCAACGCCGAACTGGCCGCTTACATCGCCGAGCGCAAGCGCCGGCGCGCCGAACAGGGAGCCGTCTGATGAGCCACTGGCCCGAGGGCGGCTCCGGCCGCATGTTCCATCTCGTGGATCGCCTGCCGGACCAGCTGCGCGAGAGCGCGGGGCTGCCCGGCCTGGACCGGGTGGGCCAGGTCGCGACTGCCCCGGCGCGCATCGTGCTCTGCGGCATGGGCGGCTCGGCCATCGGCGGGGACCTGGCCTCGCCGCTGCTGAACGCCTGCCAGCTGCACGTTCACCGCGACTACGGCCTGCCGTCCTGGGTCGCGGCGGACGACCTGGTGATCGTCTCGAGCTATTCCGGCGACACCGAGGAATCCCTCTCCGGCTGGAACGAGGCGGGGCGGCGCGGCTGCAAGCGGCTGGCCCTTACCTCCGGCGGTGCGCTGGGTGACCTGGCCGACGGAGCCGGGGTGCCGGTCGTGAGGCTGCCGGGCGGCCTGCCGCCGCGCGCGGCCCTGGGCTACGGCCTGGGCGCCCTGGTGCGGTCCCTGGGTGCGCTGGGTGTCCTGCCGGACGCGGAGGTCCAGCTCGCGTCCGCGGTCAACGAGCTCAGGAGCGCGGCGCCGGGGAGGCTGGCGCCGTACGCGCGGGCCGGCGAGGCCTGCCTGGCCGGGGGAGCCGAACCGTCGGCGCGGGCCACCGCCCAGGCCTTGCTGGGGCGGGTGGCGGTGATCCACACCGCCGACCGCGAGGCCCACGCGGCGGGGCTGCGCCTGAAGGCCCAGCTCAACGAGAATGCCAAGGTGCCGGCCATGGTGGCGGCCTACCCGGAGCTCGATCATAATGAGCTGGTAGGCTGGGAGCTGGAGGTGGACGGGCGGGACCGCTTCGTCCTGCTGGTCCTGCGCGGCGGACCTGCGACCAGCCGTCTGGAGCGGCGTGTCGCCATCACGGTCGAACTGCTGCGCACCGAGTTTGCCCAGGTCATCGAGATCACTGCCGTCGGCGGCACGCCGCTGGCCAGGATCATGTCGCTGGTGCAGTACGGGGATTTCGTCAGCTGCCACCTGGCGGACCTGCGGGGCATCGACCCGGTTCCGGTCGACCGCATCATCAGCTTGAAGGAGGCGCTGGCCGCCGGGCCGGACGCCTGAGACCGGCGCGGCGCTGGCCGCGCGCGGAGGCAGAATGAAGGCAGTGATCCCGGCCGCGGGCATCGGCACCCGCCTGCGGCCCCACACCCTGACCAAGCCCAAGGCCCTGCTGCCGGTGGCCGGCAAGCCGATCCTGGCGCACATCGTCGACGATCTGACCGATGCCGGCATCGACGGCTTCGTGCTGATCGTCGGCTACATGGGCGACGCGGTGCGGGCCTGGTTCGCCCGCGAGCGCCCGGACCTGGACATCACCTTCGTGGAGCAGGAACGGCGCCTGGGCCTGGGCCATGCCATCTGGACCGCGCGCGAGGCGCTCGGCGACGATCCCTTCTTCTGCATCCTCGGCGACACGATCCTCAAGGCGGACTACGGCACCCTGCTGCGCGCCCGCACCAACCTGATCGGCGTGCGCGAGGTCGAGGATCCGCGCCGCTTCGGCGTGGTGGAGATGGAAGGCGCCGCCGTGCGACGCTTCGTGGAGAAGCCCGAGGTGCCGCCCAGCAATCTGGCCATCGTGGGGGCCTACCTGTTCCGCGACGCGCCGGCCCTGTGGGCGGCGCTCGACCGGGTCGTGGGCGAGGACCGGCGGACCCGGGGCGAGTACCAGCTTACCGATGCCCTGCAGCTGATGATCGAGGCTGGCTGCGCGTTCGCCACCGTGCCGGTCAACGACTGGTACGACTGCGGCAAGGCCGAGACCTGGCTGGACACCAACCGGGTGCTGCTGGCCGGCCAGGCCGACCCGCCGCGGCCGGGCTTCACTGCCCCCTGCCACCTGGCCGCCGACGTGGTCGCCGAGGAATCGCGGCTGGGCCCCGACGTGTCGGTCGGTCCGGGCACGGTGATCGTGAACTGCGAACTGAGCGACTGCGTCGTGGGCGAGGGCTGCCGGCTGCGAGGACTGCCGGCTGACGGCCAGCCTGGTGGGCGACCACTGCGTCCTGAAGGGCGTCACGGGCACGGTCAATATCGGGGATCACAACGAGATCAGCGCGATCTGAACAACCCGCCGGGGCCGCGGGCCGCCGGTCACAGACAGGGAAGGAAAGAGCATGAGCGAACGCCACCTGTTCACCAGCGAATCGGTCACCGAAGGCCACCCGGACAAGGTCGCCGACCAGATCTCCGACGCCGTGGTCGACGCGATCCTGACCGACGATCCCGACGGGACGGGTGGCCTGCGAGACCCTGGTGACGACCGGCGTCGCCTTCCTGGGCGGCGAGATCACCACCAGCACCTACGTCGACATACCCGACCTGGTGCGGTCCACGATCCGCGAGATCGGCTACACCTCCGACGCCTACGGCTTCGACGCCGACACCTGCGCCGTGCTGACCTCCATCGACAAGCAGTCGCCGGACATCGCCCAGGGCGTCGAACCCGGGCGGCGCCGGCGACCAGGGCCTGATGTTCGGCTACGCCTGCCGCGAGACCGATGTGCTGATGCCGCTGCCGATCACCGTGGCCCACCGCCTGGCCCAGCAGCTGGCCCGGGTGCGCAAGGACGGCACCCTGCCCTGGGTGCGGCCCGACGGCAAGACCCAGGTGACGGCCGTCTACGAGGACGGGCGGCCCGTGGCGATCGATACCATCGTGGTCTCGACCCAGCATTCGCCGGAGGTCAGCAACGCCGACATCCACGACGGCATCGCCGAGCACGTGATCGAGCCGGTGCTGGCCCGCTTCGACGTCGACCACGCGGGCTACAAGAAGCACATCAACCCGACCGGCCGTTTCGTGGTCGGCGGGCCGCAGGGCGACTGCGGCCTGACCGGACGCAAGATCATCGTCGACACCTACGGCGGCAGCGCCTGCCACGGCGGGGGCGCCTTCAGCGGCAAGGACCCCACCAAGGTCGACCGTTCGGCGGCCTACGCCGCGCGGCACCTGGCCCGCAACATCGTGGCGGCGGGCCTGGCCGAGCGCTGCCAGGTGCAGGTGGCCTACGCCATCGGCGTCGCCGAACCGGTCTCGATCCACGTGGACACCTTCGGCACCGGCAAGGTCGGCGACGCCCGCATCACCGAGGCGGTGCGCAAGGTGGCCGACATGACGCCCCGGGGCATCATCGCCCGGCTGCGACCTGCGCGAGCCGATCTTCCGCCGCACGGCGGCCTACGGCCACTTCGGCCGGGACGACGTCCAGTTCAGCTGGGAGCAGGAGGACATGGTGGAGGACCTGCGCCGCGCCGTCGGCTGAGCCGGCCGCCGGCCGGCGCGACCGGCCCGGAGCAAAGCGAAGGCCGCCCCGCGAGGGGCGGCCTTCGTGCGTCTGGTCCGGTGCCGCAGGTCAGTTGACGACCACGGTCACCGTGTCGCGGCGGGTCACGGCCCAGGCCGTGTAGGTCACGGTGACGACCGCCTGGTAGGTGCCGGGGGCCGAGTACGTATGTTCGGGATCGGGGCCACTGTAGACGCCGCCGCCGCTGAAACCGGGATCACCCATCGCCCAGCTCTGGCGCAGGTAGCTGGCGCGGTCGGACTCGGAAGTCGGGTCCACGCCGCAGGTGCCGGCGCTGTAGTTGAACTGCACCGGAGTCGTGGTGCCGATGGGCCCGGTTGTTTCGACCACGGCATCGACCCACAGGCTGTCCGCCACGACGATCACCGGCACCGTGCGGGTGGCGCTGTTGCCGTCGGGATCCTCGACCTTCAGGGAAACCGTGTATTCGCCCGGTACCGTGTAGGTGTGGTAGCCGATGGAGGTGCTGGAAGTCGTGCCGTCGCCGAAGTTCCAGGTGAAGTCGAGATTGTTGTTGCCGCCGGTGGCCGAACCGCTCTCGTTGCCGCCGGAGGCGACGCCGTAGACCTCCACCTGCATGGGGGCAACCCCGCAGTTCGGGGCCGCGAAGATGCGCGTGATGGCCGGCTGGTTCTCGTCGTTGCAGCCTGCCGCGGCCAGCAGCAGGAGACCCGCCGCCAGGATCAGGATCATGGGTTTCATCGGTTCCAGATTCTCCCTGTGGGGTGGCACGGATTCAGGGGCTCCGGAACCCCGTCCCGGACCCGTCCTGCCTGGTCGCAGTCAATGTATCAAGCTAGGGGGGCGCAGGCAAGGAGTCCAGACATTTCCGGGCCGCGGGCTCAGCGCCGGGCCCGGACGAAGAGCACTGCGAAGATCAGGGAATAGGCCAGGTTGCCGGCCCAGGCGGCCGGAACGGGCCCGATCGTGCCGCTGTGGCCCAGGGCCCGCCCGAAGTTCATGAACAGGTAGTAGCCGAAGCTGACCAGCAGGGTCAGCCCGAAGCCCGAGGCGATGGTGGTCTTGCGCGGCCCCGAGGCCAGCACAATCCCCATCAGCACCACCACCAGGTTGACCAGGGGGAAGGCCAGGTTGAACTGGATGTCCACCAGGGCGGCAGTGGCGTCGCCTCCCGTCTGTTGCACCAGATCGGCCAACTCCCGAGCTGCCGGATGTTCATGTCCTCGGGGCGGATCCGGTCGCGGTAGAAGCTGCGCGGATCGACCCGCAGGTCGGTCGCGGTCAGGCGCTCGAAGGGCGTGATGGTCTCCAGGTCGCCGTCGAAGACCCGGCGCACCCCGTCGACCAGGGTCCAGTGCTGCCCGTCCCACTCGGCGCGCTCGGCGTCGATGCGCTCGACGAAGCGGGCGCCGTCCTTGGTCACGATCTTCAGGCCGGTCAGCAGGCCGGTGTTGGGGTCGAAGCGGCGGGCGTAGTACAGGCGTCCGTCGGGGCCGGTCAGGGCGATGTTCTGGGTCGGCCGGATGCGGTCCGGGTTGTGGTGGATCTCCACCTCCCAGATGCGGTTGCGCTCGACGTTGGCCACCGGCAGCACGTACTCCCGCCAGGCCAGGGAGAAGAACGTCATCAGCACGGCCAGGCCCACCAGCGGCCGCGTGACCCCCAGCAGGGACCGCCCCGCCGCGAACAGTGCCGTCAGTTCGAGGTAGCGGGCCATGGTGCCGACGGTGAACAGGGTGGCCATCAGCATCGCCACCGGCAGCACCGTGTCGACGATCCAGGCCGCCTTGAACAGGTAGTAGCGCGCGGCCATGGACAGGGTGGCCTTGTTGTCGACGAAGCTGCCGATGTGGTCCAGCAGGTCCATCATCGTGAACAGCACGATGGCCCCGACGATGGTGTAGGCCAAGTTGCGCAGGAAGGTGGCCACGAGGTGGCGGTGGATGATGCCCATCACGGCGCGTCCGGGCCGGGGGGCGCCGCCGGGGCCCGCGGCTTGAGGGTCAGGCTCAGCAGCGTGGACTCGCGCACGGCCTTCAGGAAGATGGGGATGCCCACGGCCACCAGCACGATGTTCGCGCTCCACATGGCCAGGAACGGGTCGAGCCGGCCGCGGTCGGCGAACTTCTCGCCGCCGACCAGGAACAGGTAGTAGACCAGGTAGACGATGATCGCCAGGCTGACGCTGACGCCCTTGCCGGCGCGCGACGAGGTCACCGCCATCGGCACCCCCAGCAGCGCGAAGACCACGCAGGCGAAGGGGATGGCGAACTTCTTGTGGAACTCCACCAGGTAGCGGTTGCGCTTGATGTCGAAGCTCTCGATGATCTTCTGGTGGTAGCCGGCCTGCTCCACGGTGCGGTCGATCTTCAGGCGCGTGGCCCGGAACTTGGGCTCCAGGAAGCTGCGCCGGGCCGGACCGTCGATCGGCGCCGGGCGCACGCCCAGCACGTCGTCGCGCCGCTCCGGGTCCAGCAGCTGCCACTGCCAGCGCAGCACCCCGGCCACCTGCTCCACCAGCTGGTCCCGGGATTCCAGGCCCCTGGCCTCCTCCTCGTGGGCGGCCTGCCACAGGTCCGTCAGGTTCATCTCCCGGTCGCCGCGGGCCTTGCGGCCCGATTCGCGGAAGTCCCGCTCTACGTTCTCTATGTAGAGGTTGTGCTGTCCGAAGCGGGTCACCTGGTACTTGTCCGGGGACTCCGGGTCGGGCCGCTCGTGGATCTCGCCGTCGTGCAGCTCGATCAGCATCGAATCGCTGCCGTGGTCCGGGCGGATCACGCCCCAAGTCGGCGATCGTCAGGCGGGGGGAGAGGTCGTTCGGCTGCTCCTTCTCGACGATCGAGACGTCCTCGATGCGCCCGGTCAGATCGTCCTTCTTGGTCACGTAGATGGTCATCGTCTCGCTGAGGTCGGTGAACTGCCGCTCACGGATCTCCAGCATCGGCTTCTTGCGGTTGATGTCGAAGACCAGGTTGGCCAGGGTGTGGTTCGACTCGGGGAAGACCTAGTGGTTGTAGGCCACCAGCCCGCCGGAAACGATCGCCGCCCCCAGCAGCAGCGGGCGCAGCACCGACCACAGCCCGATCCCGCTGGCTTTCATGGCCGTAATCTCGTGATCTGCTGCCAGTTGACCGACACTCATCAGGATGGCGATCAGCACCGCCATTGGTACGGATAAGTGCAAACGTGTGGCCCAGGCTCAGCGCGAGCACCTTCGTGGCCAGCAGGAATGGAACACCTTTGCTGACAAAGAGATCGACGTACTTGAACAGGATCTCTATCATCATCAGGAAGGTGATGACGAAGAGCCCGAAAAAGAAGGGGCCGGCTGCCGAAGTCAGCAAGTGCCTGTAGATCAATCGCATACGGTCTCTTCCCCACCGCCGCCGCTCGCGCCGGCGGCAGGCCGGATTGGCGAGGACTGGCCAGTGCCGTGGTCAGCCTGACCATTTTCGTGGACGTCAGCCGTTCCGGCCAGCGTTAAGATGGACCGGATACCCGCCCAGGACAAGGAGTGTCGCGCGTGAGGATGGGGAGCGCCAGCAGCGGTCGCGCCCGGGCTTGCGTGCCTCCGGTGCCGCCGGTCGTCCTGCTGGTCCTCCTGGTCGTCCTGGCTGCCGGTCGGGCCGGCGCCGATCCGGTCTACCAGGGCCCCCTGCTCTACGGCCTGGATCCGGTGGTGCGGGCCACCGAGGATCCCCGCCTGCTGGGGGTCGAGCGCCTGGTCCTGCTGCGCCGCCTCGAAACCCTTGGCGTGCGCCCGTCCCGCGACGGCGGCCGCCGCCCCGGCCTGGAGACCGCGATCCAGCGCCGCTTCCTCGAGCGCTCCGGGGTCGACCTGGAGCGGGTCGAGACCCTGCTCGAATACAACGACACCCTCGGCCTGGTCACGCGGATCCAATACCCCAAGTGGCACTATCTGTTCCCGGCCGCCGAGACCCTGCCCGGGGGGATCCTCTACTACCCGCCGCGGCGGATGCACGAACCGGGTGTCGACATCTTCGTCGACGACCTCGAGAGCGCCATGACCCGCACCCACCAGGTGCGCAGCCTGGCGGGCCGCACCGGTCAGCTGGCCGTCGTCGGGGCCGGCAAGCGGGCCCAGGACGAAGACGGGCTGATCAACCTGACCATCCCCATCAAGCTGCCGCGCACCCTGGAGAAGATCATCGGCAAGGGCGAGAAGACCCGCATCAAGATCTCCGGCCGCGAGCACATGGCCATTTCAGCGGCGAGAGCACGGTGGTCAAGCCCTTCATCGCCAACGAGCGGGTCAGCAGCCAGTCCCTGTTCCCCTCGCTGGACATGGAACAGGAGCTGCAGATCAGCCTCTCGGGGACCATCGGCGAGAAGATCATCCTGGAGGTGGACCACAACAGCGCCGCCATCGGCCCGGACGCCACCAAGATCAAGCTGATGTACCGGGCTCCGAGGACGAGGTGATCCGCACCATCGAGACCGGCGACGTGGGCCTGACCCTGCCCGGCAGCCAGCTGCTGGGCTACAGCCGCAACAAGTCCGGGCTGTTCGGCATCAAGGTCACCGGACAGGTGGGCCGCAGCGACTTCACGGTGGTGGCCTCGAAGCAGAAGGCGGAGTCCAGCAGCAAGACATTCAACTCCAAGGGCGGCACGGCCGAACCCAAGATCTTCCTCTCCCACCAGTTCCTGGACAACCGCTTCTTCTCCCTGTACAACGGCGCCGAGACCTCGCCCAACGACCCCACCTGGCGCGTGGACCAGACCACGCTGCAGGTCTACCGGCGGCGCTCGAGCACCGGCGGCGCCGGCGCCAACGAGATCAACAACGTGGCCGTCTACATCGACCGGTCCGGGGTCTGGGCCGACTACGTGCCCGGCAGCGAGCCCTTCAACAAGGGCTTCGTCTGGGAACGCCTGACTTTCGAGATCATGTTGGACACCAGCGGACGCATCTACGCCCTGGACCTGGGCGGCGGCATTGCCGACACCGACTACCTGGCCATCGTCTTCCGCATCCTCGACGCCGACGGAAACCTGATCGCCCAGGTGGGCGACGATCCCAACCTCGCCCCCTACGTGCCGCAGCGCACGGTGCCCAACGACAACGAGAAGTACTATGCCATGAAGCTCCTGAAGGCGCCGTCCAACTCCCAGGAGCCGGTCAGCCACGGCTACGTGCTGCGCAACATCTACAGCCTGGGCGGCTCGGACATCGACGCTTCGACCTTCGAGTTCTCCATCGAGCGCACCGACAACGTGACCAACCCGCAGCAGGACGAGCTGCGTGTCAACTACTTCGAGATCTTCGGCCTGGACAAGGAGAATCCTCAGGGCGGCCCGCCCGACGGCGTGGTGGACTCGCACCGCCTCGAGCTCTTCGACCTGAAGCGCGGACTGCTCAAGTTCCCCGGCAACGTGCCGCAGCCGTTCGCACCGACCGACCCGCAGGGCTTCTACGAGTCCAATGTCAACGACGCCAACTGGGAATACCAGCAGAGCAACTACCTGGTGGCCAACCAGGTGCCCCTGCTCTACGACCCGGCGACCCTGCCCAGCCGATACAACGAATACGGACGCTTCCAGCTGGTCTCGACCCACGCCGCGGTCAGCAGCAACTTCAGCCTGGGCGCCTCCAACATCGAGGAGGGATCCGAGACGGTCACCCTCGACGGTCGCACCCTGACCCGCGACGTGGACTACGTCATCGACTACACTCTTCGGCGAGATCACCCTGCGCGGCGACGCGGCCAACCTGACCCCCGACAGCCAGATCAACGTCACCTACCAGTACTCGCCGTTCTTCGGCGGCGGCAACACCAGCCTGATCGGCCTGAACCTGGGCTACGACCTGGGCCGCGACAGCAAGCTGGCCACCACCTGGCTCTACCAGAGCGAGGCCATCGTCGGCGAGAAGGCCAAGCTGGGCGAGGAGCCGGCCAAGACCCTGGTCGGCAACCTCAACGGCCAGCACACGGTGCAAGCCCGGGCTTCCTGACCGATGTGGCCAACATCCTCAGCCGCCGCAACACCGAGCGCGAAAGCAGCCTGCAGCTCTCGGCCGAGCTGGCCATGAGCCTGCCCAACCCCAACACCAAGGGCGTGGTCTACCTGGAGGATTTCGAGGGCGTCGACGCCTCGGACGTGATCCCCCTGACCCGGACCAGCTGGTCCTGGGCCAGCGTGCCCTTCCTGGGCGCCCGCTTCAGCTTCGAGAACGGCGACTACCGCCAGTTCACGCCGCAGACGCGGGTCGAGACCGTGCGCTGGTTCCTGCCCACGTCCGACAACCGCGTGCCCCGCCGCTGGCTCAATCCCGACCTGGTCAACCAGGAACGCGACGAGACCCAGCAGGTGATGGACCTGTACCTGCGCGCGGACGACGGCAGCTGGGACGCCACCGACTGGGGCGGCATCATGCGCGGCGTCAGCCGCACCGGGCTCGACCTCTCCAAGGCCCAGTTCGTGGAGATCTGGCTCAGCGACGGGGTGCAGGACAAGGACCAGCGCAGCGGCCGCCTGCACCTGGATTTCGGCAGCCTGAGCGAGGACGGCTTCTGGCCCGACAACGGCGCCGGCGCCCTGGTCGTCGGCGAGTGGGAACTGGAGGACGGCATCAACGGCACGACCGCCGACGGGATCTACACCCCGGACGAGGACATCGGTCTGGACGGTAGGGGAGCGGACGGCCCGCAGGGCTACAGCTCTGAGTACGTCAGCGACGCCAACCCTTACCCCAGGATCAACGGCACCGCCAACAACCAGCGCCTCGACAGCGAGGATCTCAACGGCGACGACCAGCTGAACCGGCTCGACGGGTACTTCACAGCGACCATCGACCTGCGCGAGACCGAGGCCCTGGTCGACGTGGTCTACGACTACGACGACCTGGGCGACATGCCCGCCAACCAGGCCTGGCGCAAGTACCGCATCGCCCTGGGCCAGGTGGATTCGGTGGCCGAGAGTTCGACCGCCAACATCCGGGCCGTGACCCACGTGCGCATCTGGTACGAGAACGACGACCCAGTGCTGGCCCAGCCGCAGCGCACCATCGAGCTGTCGGAGTTCCGCTTCCTGGGCTCGCGCTGGGAGCGGGAGGGCGTGCGTCGGGTGGGCGACGAGGCGCTGCTGACCCCATCGGACCTGGTGCCGGGCGAGCAGTTCTTCCTGGGCGAGGCCAACACCAAGGAGAATCCCGACTACTACCCGCCGTTCACGGTGCGGGTCGAGAACAACATCCCGGAGAAGGAGCAGTCGCTGGTCCTGGACTTCGAGAACCTGGACCGCGGCCACCTGATGCGCAACAGCAAGCAGGTCTCGATCCGCGGCGACGACTACACCTCCTACGCCGAGATGACCTGGTACTGGTACAACCCCAGCCAGGCCACCGCCGACGTGGACCTGTTCTTCCGGGTCGGCGCCGACACCCTCAACTACTACGAGATCGCCTACAACTTCGCCGAGAGCGACGACAAGATCGGCTGGCAGCCGGTGCACATCGACCTCAAGGAACTCAGCAACGTCAAGAACGCCCCCTACGGCGACGACGGCGTGCAGCGGGTCATGCTCCAGGACGCGCGCAGCAACACCCTGTACCGGGCCTCGGTGGTGGGTCGTCCCGACCTGCGTACGGTCAAGCGCTACTACTTCGGCGTGGCCAACACCCGCCTGTCCTCGCCGGTCAGCGGCTACTTCTACTTCGACGACGTCAAGCTCGAGGGCGTCAAGAAGGACATGGGCATGGCCCAGCGGGCCGGCGCCCGCCTGAACATGGCCGACGTGATCAAGGTGGATTTCGACTGGAGCCACCGGGACCCCGAGTTCCACGGCCTGGACGCCCGCAAGGGCTCGGGCGTCGACAACTCGGACTGGAACCTCTCGACCAACTTCGCCGTCGACGACTTCATCCCGCTGGCCGGCTTCCGTCTGCCGGTCAACCTCTCGCGGCGCAAGACCGTGCAGCGCCCGAAGTACGAGACCAACAGCGACATCGAGATCCTCGACGAGGATGCGCGCAACCTGCTGTCCACCATCGAGGAGCGCGAGGGATTCTCCACGCGCCTGAGCCACAGCCCGTCCACGGCGGCTCTGCTGCGCTACGTGATCGACCCCTGGTCCCTGTCGCTGTCGGGCTCGCGGTCCGCGCGCAGCAGTCCCATCGACCTGCGCAAGACCAAGAGCCTGCAGGGCTCCCTGAACTACGACCTGCGGATCCCGGGCCGCTACACCTTCGGCAACTACCCCCTGCTGCGGGCGGTGCCGGTCCTCAAGGGGCTGGCCTTCGTCCCGGCGAAGGTGGCCCTCGGCGTCTCGTTCAGCAGTGACCAGACCTACGCGTCGACCATCGCCGACGACGGCACGGTCACGCCGCGCCCGACCACCCTGACCCGGCCCGCGACCATCAACACGGGTGTGGACTATGAGCCGCTGACGGTCGTCACGCTGAGCGTCAACGGCAAGTCCGAACGCGACCTGCTGCGTCCGTACGAGGCGCTCGGCGTCAACATCGGCGAGGAGAACCGCCGCAACTACGATCTGCGCATGACGATCACCCCGCCACGGGCTACCGAACTGGGGACCGGGGGGCTGCTGTCGCCGGTGCGGGCGGCGGCCCGCCAGTTGAACGCGCTGCGGCCGAGCGTGCAGTTCACCGGCAGCTTCGCCGACGACCACAGCCCCGGCCTGCAGCAGCCGGGAGACCCGCCGGACGTCCGCAGCGTCGGCAACAACAACAGCTGGGACCTGCGCTTCAGCGTGCCGGTGGGCGACGCCGTCAAGAAGCTGCTGCCGGAGCGGCGCTACAGCGATGCCGAGCGGGAGCGCGCCATCCAACAGCAGCAGCAGCGCGAGGCCCAGCAGGTGCACCGGGGGCAGGACGCCCCGCAGATCGAGTTGACCCCGGAGGAGACCGAGGGCCTGACCCCCGCCCAGGTCCAGGAGCTGAAGGAGCAGCGCCTGCTCGAGGCCTACGAGGCCGCCGCCGAGCAGGAGCGCCTCGACGGGGCGGCCCGCGCGCCGGCCGCCGCCGACGAGGGCGGGGGAGGCGACCGCATCTCGCTGCGCGGCGTGACCAATGCGGTGCTGACGCCCTTGCGCGAGATGACGCCGGTGAAGGTGACCTGGACCGACAAGAAGTCCTCCAGCTATGCCCGCTTCGTGGGCGATGTGCCCTTCTGGTACAAGAGCGGCCTGCTGCCGGAGATCGCCGGCGCAGACACCCAGTCCGTCTCGTACGCGCTGCAGGACCGCAAGTCCCTGTCCGTGGCCACGACCACCAAGTTGGCGCGCACCGTTTCGCTGGACGTGAAGTACGGGCAGGACAACTCCTGGCGCGACCAGGCGACGGCGGCCACCCGGTCCTATTCGCAGGACTGGCCGGATCTGCAGGTCGCCGTCTCGGGCATCGAGCGCTGGCCGTTGCTGGGCGGCGGCGATGGGAGCCCGGACTCGGGCTGGTTCCGGACATCCACCCTGAACCTGGGCTACAAGCGCAGCAAGACCGTCAACAACTACACCGAAGACATCTACAACCCATCCAAGACGTGGAACATCAGCCCGCGCTGGTCGGGCACATTCCACAGCGGCCTGACCGCGACCCTGACCTTCAACAAGTCGGCCGACAACCAGGTGGCCAACAGCGTCACCACGGCCCACAACCGCACGCGGATCGGCCTGCAGGTCCGCCACAAATTCCGCGCCGAGAGCCTGCTGATCAAGTTGGGGCTGTACCGTCCCGGCAGCAGCCCGAGCATCGACATGGACGTGGACCTGACCTGGGAAACCGACCGCACCGAGCGGACCAACCCCGGCGGCCTGGCGGTCGAGCCCACCGGCACGACGCGCTACAGCCTGAACCCGCGCTTCTCCTACCAGGTGACGCGGAACCTCAGCGGGGCGCTCCGGTTCATCTTCAGCCGCTCGGGGAACCTTGCCTCGGGCCAGTCGACCACCACCCTGGGTCTGGGACTGGAGGCCACCTTTGTCTTCTGATCGACGCCCTGCCGCCGCCATCGCCGCCGGCTGCTGCGCGTTGCTGCTGCTGGCGGCTGCGGCACGTGCCGAGGTACCCGTCTTTGCGGGTGAGCGGGCCCTGGACCTGGTCCGGGCCCAATGCGATCTGGGGCCGCGCCACCCGGGCAGCCCGGGCATCGCCGCCCTGCGCGACCTGATCGAGGCCACGGCCCGCGAGGCCGGACTGCCGGTGTACCGGCTGGCGTTCACGGAGCCCGATCCCCGCGGTGGGCCCGATCTGGAAGCATGGAACCTGGTCGTGAGCGCCGGACCTCCCGGCGGCGAGCGGCTCTGGCTTGGCGCCCACTACGACACCCGCCCGGTCTCGGACATGGACGCCGATCCGGCACTGAGGGGGCAGCCGCTGGTCGGCGCCAACGACGGCGGCAGCGGCGTGGCGGTGCTGCTGCACCTGATCGAGTTGCTGGGCCGCACGCCGCCGCCGCGGGGGGTGGACCTGCTGTTCTTCGACGCCGAGGACTCGGGCATACCCGCCGAACCGGCCACCTACTGCCTGGGCAGCCGCCATCTCGCCCGCACCTGGCAGGACTTCGGCAGCCCCCTGGCTGCGGGTCTGCCCCGCGGCCTGATCGTGCTGGACATGGTGGGGGACCGGGACCTGCGCATCCCGATGGAGCGCTACTCCCTGGGCCGGGCGCCGGCCTGGACCCGGGCGGTGTTCGACCGCGCACGGGAACTGGGCCTCGAGGCCTTCGCGCCGGAACCCGGCCGGGCGGTGATCGACGACCACCTGCCGTTCCTGGAAGCCGGCATCCCGGCCGTCGACCTGATCGACTTCGACTACCCCGCCTGGCACACGGCGGGCGACACGCCGGAGGCCTGCTCCGCCGCCAGCCTCGGGCAGGTGGGACGCCTGGTCACGGACCTGGCCTATCGGCCGTAGGGGTAGGTCCGCGATCCGAGCTAAACCAGGGGCCTGGTCGGCCGAAACCTGCTGGTGAGAGAGTCCCCTTGAGCCCGGAATCTGCAAAGGAGCGGGGCATGATCACCACTTGCACCGTCTGTCAGGCCCGATACCAGCTGGAGGACGACAAGGTCCCCCGCCGCGTGATCCGCGTGCGCTGCCCTGCCTGCAGCGGCGTCTTCTCCCTCGACGGCTCCAAGCGGGCCGAAGCCGCCTCCGCCCAGGCTCCCGAGCGCCTGCAGGGTCTGGAGACGGGCTTCTCGGCACCGACGCCGCAGGCTGCCCAGGCCGCCCCGGCATCGCGACCTGCCGCCGAACCCGTGCGGGCCGCCGCGACCCCGGCGCCGGCGCCGCGCGCCCCGGCCGCCCCGGCCGCCCGGACCGCCGCGCCCGCGGCGCGGACCGTGGCTGTGGCCGAGCCCGAAGCACCCGCCGGCAGCGCCCCGCGCCGCCGCCGCTCCAAGGAAGAGATGCTGGCGCGCGCGCTGGTGTCGGACATCCTGGTCTACAACCGCGACCAGCGGGACGCGGCCCTGCGCGCCGGCAACCTGGTCGAGGCCCTCGGTGGAGAGATCAAGAAGTCCTGGGAACTCTACAAGGAGAAGGTGGGCCCAGAGGTGGCCAACAGCACCAACCACTTCCGCGAGGCCCTGAACGAGATCCTGGCCGAAGGCGAAAAGGTCTTCTAGAACGCCTCCTGATGCACGCGAAAGGGCGCGGTCCCTGCCGGTACCGCGCCCTTTTGCCGTCAACCCGCGGTCGGCGTCTCAGTCCCGCCACTTGCTCTGGCTGATCTCGCCCAGGATGTCGTCGATCTGCTGCCGCACGCGCACGTTGTGGTCGTCCTCGAAGAGGGCCTGCTTGACCCGGCCCTGCTCGTCCTTCTTCACGTAGCGCAGGGCCTGGATATCGGCCATGGACATGAGGATGTCCTTGCTGACGCGCACCTCGACCGGGTTGCCATCCTGGTTGAAGGTCGGGTTGTGGAAGGGGTGCATGCCGTTACCCCAGCCGTGGACCACCATGGAGCAGAGCAGGGCGCGGAAGGTGTTCTGGCCCTGGACCGTATCCAGGTCGAAATTGCCGCCCACGCGGTCGGTGACGCTGTCGATGACCGCACAGAGCTTGGTCACCACGGCGTCGTCCACCTCCACCTGCAGCAGGCGGGCGAACATGGTCTTGAGGATGCGGTCGGTGTTGGTGGTGGTCATCTGGTCGCTCCTGGTGCGGGGGTGGCCGCAGAATGCCCGATCCGACCCCGCCGGGGCGGGTTCTGCCGGGAGGTGGCACGGGTTCCATCCTGGGTTAAGCAATTAGCTTGCCCAAGACTGCACCCGCGGCACGGCTTTCGCGATTTTGCCGAAACCAGGTACCGGACCGTGGCACACCCCTTGCTGACCTTCGGCGGATCCTTCCGCCTCGGCGCAAAGTGCCGTTGGCCACCAACGTGAGGTCGCAGCTTTGCCCCAGTCGACGAAAACCGCTGCCAAGACCTGCCGCCTGCTCTATTACGGGCCTATGGGGGCCGGCAAGCGCGAGAATCTGAGCCTGATCCACCGCACGATTCCCCCCGAGTCGCGCCTGCAGGTGGCGGTGGATGATCCGGAGCGGCAGATCGCCTTCCAGTTCCGCCGCCCGGGCGAGGAGCCCTGGCAGGTGCTCGTGCAGGCCATCGACGCGGGGCGCGAGCGGCCCCACGTGACCGGTGCAGAGGGGCCGCCGGCGCCCGACGCGGTGGTGTTCGTGATCGATTCCGGTGCAGTGCACCTGGACCAGAGCCTGTCGGCCTTCGAGTCCCTGAAGCTCTTCCTGGACCGCTGGGGCCTGGACCTGATGGACGTCCCGGTGATCCTGCAGTACAACCGGCGCGGGGCGCCGGACGCCCTGCCGGTGGACCGCCTGGAGAGCCTGCTCAACCCGTGGGGCATGCTGGCCTTCCCGGCAGATTCGGCCCGCAACGAGGGCGTGCGCGAGACTCTCAAGTCGATCCTGGGCCTGGCCCTCAACCACGTGGTGACCCGGCCCCGGCGCACCCCCGAGGACGCGGCGCCCCGGCCCCAGCAGGCGCCGCAGGCTTCGGGCCTGAACCTGGAGTACGGCCCGCCGGCCCCGGGCACCGAGATCAAGCCCGAGACCGCCGCCCGTGGACGCGCCATCCTCCACGAGATGAGCCCCCCGGTGGTCGTGCCGGTGCGCATCCCCCGGCGCCTGGCCGAGGGTGGCGTGCTGCGCGTCCTGCTCGAAGTGGAACTGACCGACGACGACAACTACTAGGCACAGGTTGCGACCGCCGAGGGGACGGCGGCCGTTGACCGCGCGCCCCGCCTGAGTTAACCTGCCGCCATGAACCGCAACCCTGCCGCAGCCGACCGCGACGACGACACCCGCGGGGCCGCCTCCGACACCTTTGATACCGGCCGCGAGGCCGAGCGCAGCGGCCGCTTTGCTGAGGCGCGCCGGGCCTATGAGGACGCCGTGGCGGCGCGGCCCGAGCGGGCCGACTGGCATTACCGCCTCGGTTGCGTCTGCCTCAAGCTGCAGGATCCGGTCTCGGCCGAGAACAGCTTCCGGCGGGCCCTGCACCTGGAACCTGCGTCGGCCTCGACCCTGACCAACCTCGGGGTCAGCCTCGACCGCCAGGGTCGGCGCGAGGAAGCAGTGCAGGCCTACCGCCGCTCCCTGCAGCACGGGGGCACGGCCGTGGCCCACCACAACCTGGGCTCGATCCACGCCGAGGAGGGACGCACCGACGAGGCCGTGCGCTCATTCGAGGCAGCCATCGCCTTGGATGCGGACGCCGAGGCCTACCTCAACCTGGGGCTGGTGCACGTGGCCCGGGGCGACCATGCCCTCGCTCTGGACTGCTTCCAGAAGAGCATCGGCTGCGATCCGCGCTATGCGCTGGGGCATTACCATGCCGCCCTCTGCCTGAAGATGATCGGCCGCTACGCCGAAGCCTGCCGGGGCTTCGAGCAGGCCTGGCGGCTGGACGCGCGCCTGGCCCGGGTGCCTTTCCACATCGGCACCTGCCTGCACAAACTCGAACGTTACCAGGAGGCCCGCCACAGCCTCGAGCGCGCTCTGGAATTCTTCCCCGAGGACGGGCGCGTGCACTTCCAGCTGGCCCTGACCTGCGACGCCCTGGGGCTGCCCCAGGAGGCGCGTGGCCACTATGGCCGGGCCCGGGCCCTGGGTCCGGACAACCGCACCATTTGATCCACCACCCTGGCCGCGGACCCGGACCGGTGCCCGCAGACGGAGCCCAAGACCATGCCCGAATTCCTCTCCATGCTCATCCTCGCGGTCGTGCAGGGACTGACCGAATTCCTGCCCGTCAGCAGTTCGGGACACCTGGTTCTGGTGCAGCACCTGCTGGACACGCGCGAGGGAGACGTCTTCTTCGACGTGGTGCTGCACCTGGGCACGCTCGGTTCGGTGCTGGTGGTCTACCGGAAGGAGGTGCTGCGCCTGCTGCGGCTGGACCGCCCGGCCCGGGGCTACGTCCTGGGTCTGGTCGTGGGCACCCTGCCGGCGGTGGCGGTGGGGCTGCTGGCCAAGGATGCGATCGAGAGCGTGTTCGCGTCGCCGAGCTTCGCGGCGGCGGGGCTGCTGGTCACCGCCGCGGTGCTGTTCTCGACCCGGGCCGCGCGTCCCGCGGCCGCAGGCGCGTCGCCGACCTGGGAACCGCGGCCGGTGGCCCCCTGGCGCGCCCTGGTGATCGGCTGCGCCCAGGCCGTCGCCATCCTGCCGGGCGTCAGCCGCTCAGGCTCGACCATCGCCGCCAGCCTGTGGTCGGGGCTGGAGCGGGCCGAGGCGGCGCGCTTCAGCTTCCTCCTGTCGGTGCCGGCGATCCTTGGTGCGCTGGTGCTGCATCTGGCGGACGGGGCGGGGCGGGAGTTGGGTACGCCGGCGGCCGTGGCGGCCTTGGCGGCGGCCGCCGTGGTGGCCTTCGCCGTGGGCCTGCTGGCCATCCGCTGGACGGCACTCGCGGTGGTGCAGGCCCATTTCTGGAAGTTCAGCGGCTACTGTCTGGTGGTGGGCGTCGTGGCCTTGCTGGTGCTGCGCTGAGTCGGAACTCAGGCGGGTTGGGGGCTGGCCAGCAAACGGCCGAGGGTCTCCTGGACCCGTTCGTGATCGAAGGGCTTGATGATGAAATCGCGGGCGCCGGCCTTGACTGCCGCGAGCACCTGGTCCTTCTGGCCGAGGGCGCAGATCATCACGATCTGGGCGCCGGGCGCCTCGTCGATGATCGCGCGCAGGGCCTCGATGCCGTCGAGGTTGGGCATGGTGATGTCCATGAGCACGAGGTCGGGTCGCAAGCTGCGCCAGGCCGCGACGGCCTCGTTGCCGTCGGTGGCCTCGCCGGCGACGGACAGGCCCATGTCCTGGATGATCTCCCGGAGCATCAACCGCATGAATTCGGCGTCATCGACGATGAGGACGGAGTTGCCCAAAGTCTACCTCCGGCGGCGCGATCGGGCGGATGCCCCGGGACCGCTTTTATCCGGCACCGGTACCGCTCGCTGCTGTTGCACATTGATGTCCGACAGGGTTGGGATCGACCCGCAGCGGTTGCGCTTTAGCGGGCGTTTCTCTTCAAGGAAGGAAACATGATGTTCCGAGTGATTCTTGTGGCCGCCGGGGCGGCGATGCTGGTGACAGCCGGGCCGGCGCTGGCCGAACCCGCTGCCGCACCGATGGTTGCGTCTGATGCAGCGTCACGCCGCAGCCTGGACCTGACCGTCTACAACCACGACCTGGCCCTAGTGCACGAGGCCCGCGATCTGGACCTGCCCAAGGGGCTGGTGCGCATCGAATTCCGCGACGTGCCGGCCCGCATCGACCCGACCAGCCTGCGGGTCGAGGCCGGCGTCGGCTTCAGCCTGCTGGAGCAGAACTACGAATTCGACCTGCTGTCGCGGGACCGCATCCTGCAGAAGTACGTGGGCCGCGACCTGTCCTGGCTGCAGGAGGACGGCAGCGTGGTCGACGGTACCCTGCTGGGCATGAACGACGGGCCGGTGTTCCGGGTCGACGGGCGCATCGTCTTCGAGGTGCCGGGCCGCCTGGCCCTGCCGGTGCTGCCAGCGGATCTGCGCGAACGGCCGACCCTGGTCTGGCTGGCCGAGTCGGGGCAGGCGGGCACGACGCGGGTCGAGGCGTCCTACCTCAGCGGGGGGCTCTCCTGGCACGCCGATTACGTCCTGGACCTGGACCGCGAGGGGCGCAAGGCGGCGCTGCAGGCCTGGGTCACCGTGGACAACCAGTCGGGGGCGACCTACGAGGCGGCGAACTTGCGCCTGGTCGCCGGCGACGTCAACCGGGTGCAGACGGGGCCGCCGCCGCGGGAGGTCTTCGAGACGATGCGGGCCATGGACTCGTCGGCCAAGGGCTTCCAGGAAGAGAGCCTCTACGACTACCACCTCTACACCCTGGGCCGGCCGACCGATCTGAAGGATCGCCAGATCAAGCAGATCTCCCTCTTCGAACGCGAGGACGTGCCGGTGGAGCGCCGCTACCGCCTGCGGCCGGGCGCGGTGTCCAGTCGTGGCGACGGCCTGTTGCCCGTGGAGGTCTCCTACCGCTTCCGCAACGACCGGAGCGCGGGGCTGGAACTGCCCCTGCCGGCGGGCAAGGTGCGCGTGTACGGCGAGTCCAACGGCGGCCGCCAGCTGCTGGGCGAGGACCGCATCGATCACACACCCAAGGACGAGACGGTCGAGCTGACAGTCGGCCGCGCCTTCGACATCCTGGCCGAGCGCGTGGTCGTGACCAGCGAACGCCTGGGCGAGCGAGGCCAGCGTCTGGGGGTGCGCGTCAGCGTGCGCAACCACAAGGACCAGAAGGTGACGGTCGAGGTCGCCGAGCAGGTGTGGGGCGAATGGACGGTCACCGCTTCGACCCTGCCCGTGCGCCGGATCAGCGCCACGGAGATGGCCTTCGACGTGCCGGTCGCGGCCGACGGGGAAACCATCCTGGAGTATACGGTGGAGATCAACCGCTGACGTGGATCACAATCCGCGCAGCCGCTCGCGTAGGCGCGGGTCGTCGGGCCGCAGCTCGACGGCCCGCTCCAGCGCCCGGCGCGCCCCCGCCCGGTCGCCCTGCCTCTCCTTGACCACCGCCAGGTTCACCCAGGCCTCGAACCTTTGCGGATCGACTGCGACCGCACGGTTGAACCAGTGGCTGGCTTCGTCGGCCCGCCCCATACGCAGAGCGCAGACCCCGGCGTTGAGGGCCGATCCGGACTGTCGGCCGTTGGCCGCGAATGCGGCGGCGAAGGCGGCCAGGGCGTCCGGGAAGTTCTCTTCCTGCATGAGGATGTTGCCGAGGTTGTGTTGCACCTGCGGGTGGTCCGGGCGCAGGGCCGCGCCCCGGGCCAGGGCGGCGGCCGCCCCATCGTGGTCGGCTGCCAGGCTGAGGGTGCGGGCCGCGGCCAGGCACAGGTCGGCGGCCCGCGCCGTGGCCAGGCCCGGGCGCGCGGCTGCCGCCAACAGCGGCGCGACGGCCTGCTGCGGTTCGGCTGCCGGCCGCCCGTCGGCGGGCAGGAACAGTGCGCCGGTGCCGTCGATGGCGGCCAGGCGCCAGGCCGGGTCGGCCAGCAGCTCGGCGGTCAGCCCGGTGAAGGCGCCGCTGCCGTAGGCCAGCAGCACGGCCCCGGGGTGCCACCGGTCCAGCACCGCGGCCGCCGCGGTGCCTCCGCCGCGCAGGGCCGCATAGTCGCGCCACAGCGCCGGGGGATAGGCTTCCGTGCGGCCGTCGATGAAGACCGCGGCGTCGCCCATGGCCAGGGCGGCTCCGGCCGCATCGACGTTGGCCAGCAGGGTGCGGGCGCCGCTGCGATCGAGTTCGGCCAGGGCGCCCAGCGGCACGTGGGCCGGAGTCAGGCCGGCGCCCCAACGGCGGGTGACGCCCTCGCCCAGGTAGAAGCGGTCGTCCTGGAGTGCCGGCCACCAGATGGCGCAGGTGGCGACCAGCAGGAGACCAGCCGCGAAGGTGCCCGCACGGCTCAGCCGCGCCGGTAGGCACAGCCGGCCGGGCCAGCGCACCGGCCAGGCGGTGCCGGTGTGCAGCAGCACGAAGGCCACGGCGTAGAGGCCGAGGGCGCGCTGGGCCGCCAGGGCGGTTGCGGCCGCCAGCACCAGCACCAGCACCCGCAGCAGCGGGATACGGCCCCATTGGCCAACGATCCACAGCGCGCACCAGGCCAGGCTCACCTTGAACACGAGCAGGGTCGTGCCCAGGGCGTCGCGGGTGTCGAGCAGGGGCACCAGTTCGGCGATCATCCCGCCCAGCCGGGGCTGGTCCCCGCGGAACTGGCCCAGCGCCCGCAGGGGGTAGAGAACCCCCGCCGGTCCGTTGGGGGTCAGGGCCAGGGCAAGGAAAGCCAGCACCAGGCCGGCCAGGGCCCGGCGGGCCAGGGGAAGGGCGTCCCTGCCCCGGCGCTCGACCAGCGCGGCGGCCAGAGCCAGCATCCACACCGCCGGCGCCAGACCGGCGAAGCCGTGGATCTGGGCCCAGAGCAGGGTGGCAAGGGAGGCCTGACCCGGCGCGCGGCGCGGGTCGATCCAGTCCCGCCTGCGGCCAGGCGCGTCGGCGCTGGCCAGGGTGCGGCCCACCGCCCGCACCAGCACCGCCAGCAGTGCGTAGGACACCAGCTCCGGCCGCAGGGTCAGCCGGGTCCAGAGCAGGCCGAGTGCCGCCAGCGTGGCCGCGGCCGTCAGCAGGATGCGGCCCGGCGGCATGCCCCGGGCGAGGCCGCCATCGCCCAGCATCAGCACCAGCACCATGCACAGCACGAGCACCAGGCGCAGCACCGACCAGCCCGTCAGCGGATCGTCGACCCCTGGAGGCAGGTCCGGAGCCGTGACGGCGATGGCCGACTGGAACAGCCATTCGTGGTTGAGCCAGGGGTGCTCCGGGGCCGTGAAGCTGTAGCGGTTGACCTGGGTCAGACGGCCCTCGGCCAGCAGATCGCGCCCGGCGCGGGCGTGGAACCAGACATCCCGGTCGGTGAGGCTGTGCCAGGACAGGAGCAGGGCCGTGGCCAGGGGCAGAACCAGCCAGGCGTGATGCAGGCGCAGGCGCAGGCGCGGGGACCCCGACAGGGCGGACGGATCACGGACCAAGGCGGACTCCAGGGGTTCGATGCATGGGGTCGGGGGCGTCGGCCACGAAGGCTATCATCCGCCGCCGGTGCTGGCACCCAAAAATCCGTTTGACAATCTGACCAGAGCGCCGGGGGCGCCCTTGACAAAATGTCAAGATCCGGCCCGAATGCTGGCCGGCCGGCAATTCGTTTACTTGTTTACATTTTGTAAACTGTAGTTGGGCAACATGATAAAGCAAGAGTAAATAATGGGGGAATACACCCGGAGGTGGTACGCGAATTGTAATAGGGAAGTCAAACGGATCACCCGACCCCAAGCGAACACGGGTGAACCCGCCCCCCGAAGGAGACGAAAAGCATGGCCAAGAAGACCACCAGCAAGCCCCGCCGCACTGCCCGCGTCCACAAGGCGAGCGCGCCCGCGGCCCAGCTGATGAGCAATCTCGACCTCTACTTCCAGGAAGTGAAGGCCTACAGCCTGCTGTCCCGGGACGAGGAATGCGAGTTGGCCCGCGGCATCCACGCCAACGACAACGAAGCTCTGCACAAGCTGGTCAAGGCCAACCTGCGCTTCGTGGTGTCGATCGCCAAGGAATACGCCCACTACGGCGTGCCCCTGGAGGACCTGATCAACGAGGGCAACCTCGGCCTGCTGAAGGCAGCCCAGCGCTTCGACGAGACGCGCGGCTACAAGTTCATCAGCTACGCGGTGTGGTGGATCCGCCAGTCGATCCTCGCCGCCCTGGCCAACCACAGCAAGATCGTGCGCATGCCCCTGAACCGGGCGCGCGTGCTCAACCAGATCAAGAAGGCCAGCGGCGAGCTGCAGCAGACCCTGCGCCGCAAGCCCGAGCCCGAGGAGATCGCCGCCAGGCTGGGCCTCTCCATCGACGAGGTGAAGGACACCCTGCCCCTGATGCAGGACAACTTCTTCCTGGACGACTACGTCGGCAACGACGAGGACAGCACCTACCTGGATTTCCTGGAGGACACCTCCGGGATCACCCCGGACCGCGGCGTGATGGAGGACGACCTGCATGCCTCGCATCGGCCGGATGCTGGGTGATCTCAAGGAGCGGGAAGCCAAGGTGCTGCGCATGTACTACGGCCTCGGCACGGACAAGGAGATGACCCTCGAGGAGATCGGGCAGATGATGGGCCTGACCCGCGAGCGCATCCGCCAGATCAAGGAAGAGGCCTTCGAGAAGATCCGCACCAGCAAGACCTTCAAGTACATGCTCGACTACGCGGACGAGCAGCAGCCGGGATAAGTGACCGGCAAAGGCGAACGATAGGGGCTCCGGTGGCACCGGGGCCCCTTTTCGTTGGCGGCAGGCGCGGGGCGGGGCGGTGGGCTCAGGCGTCGGCAACCGGCGCGGGCACGACCGCGCCATGACTGAGTTCGGTCACCGCCGCTGCGTAGGGTTCCGCCGCGGAATGGGGCAGCCAGACGGTCCAGGCCACGTCGGCGCCGTACTCCTCGTCGACCACCCTTCCGCCGCGGCCCGCCAGGTCCCGCAGCAGCGACTTCTGCAGCGGGTAGGCGAAGCGCAGGCTGAACCGCCGTCCCAGCAGGATCTCCCGCCGTGGCGCCGCGGCCAGGGCCAGCGTCGCCGCCTCGCCGTAGGCCCGGGCCAGACCGCCGGTGCCCAGCTTGATGCCCCCGAACCAGCGCACGACAACCCCGAC
Organism: Candidatus Krumholzibacteriia bacterium; assembly: GCA_963848505.1. Lineage (GTDB taxonomy): Bacteria > Krumholzibacteriota > Krumholzibacteriia > LZORAL124-64-63 > LZORAL124-64-63 > JACZKN01. The sequence continues at coordinate 1,161,744 of CAWKEB010000003.1, forward strand.
GCAATCGACCAGCCCGGCCTTGCGCAGCGCCGCCAGGATCGGCTCGCCGGCGGTCCCGGCCGGCTCGCCGCCGTCGCTGCGCGCTTCGGCGGGGGCAGCCGTCCGTCCCAAGCGCCAGGCCCAGCACAGGTGGCGGGCGTCATGGTGCAGTCGCCCGCTCTCGGCGATGACGGTCTTCGCCGCCGCTTCATCGGCGGCGGGGGCGACCCGGGCCAGGAAGCGCGAACGCTGCACCCGCATTTCGGCGTCGGCGCCGGCAGCCAGGCTGACCACCAGGTCGGGCGGCACCGGCGCGGTCGGCGGCAGGTCGGTGGGGTCGGGCGGGGCCATGGCTGGGCGGGCTCCTGTCAGTTTTCCGGGCATGCCAGCTGCCGGAGGGCTTTCCGCAAACGGGCGGACCATCCCAGCATATGACACAGGTCGATAGACGGCAATGATTTACGAAGGGCTGGAGCTGGCCGGGGCTGGCACCGGGCTTGCACCACGGGGCCGGACCCGGCGTGCCGGAGTCCGCTCTTGAACCCGAGGAGCCACGCCTTGCCGTCTTCGTTTGTCCGCCGGACCGCTGGTCCGCTGCTGTTCCTGCTGGTGGCGGGCACGTACGCGAGCCGTCCGGCCGCCGCGCAGTCCGTGGCCGACAGCCCGCGCCTGCAGCCCCCGCGCTCCCACCTCAACCAACCGTTCACGGCGCCCATCCTGCTGATGGGGTACCTGGGCCTGGGGCAGGGCCAGGGTTCGGAGGCCGCGGGCGCCGGCCCGGCCTACGGCGGCGAGATCATCTTCAAGCCCGGTTCGGCCGCCGGCTTCCTGGACTTCCTCTACGACTGGAACTGCGGCCTGGTGCTGCAGGTGGATTACCAGGACCTCGAAGGGAACGACAGCGTGCTCTCGGGCGACGGCCTGGTGCGCCGCTACCTGCGCGACCGGGGTCCGGGCAGCACCGAAGTGCGCCTCTTCCTGGGACTCGGCCTGGGGGCGACCCGTTTCAGCGAACCCGGCTCCAACGGGACCCTCTTCGACACCTACTGGTCGGGACTGGCCGAGGCCGGCCAGGAATGGCTGACTGAAAGCGGCTTCTGCTTCATGCTGCGTGTCCAGTACCGGTTGCTGCTGCTGCAGGACCATTTCCACGACACCTGGCACCTGACCGCAGGGGTGGGGCTGCCGTTCCCGCAGCTGTGACCGGCACGGTGAAGGGGCGTGACCGCGGGGGCGGATTGCCTTATACTGCCTGCAGGTCACCCCGCCCGACACGCCGCCGTCCCGTGGATCATCCACGGACGGTGCATTCCCTGCGAGGTCAACCATGATGTGCACTCCGCACCGCGTCCGGTGCCTGTTCGCCCTTGCCTTCGCCGCGGCAACGATCGCCGCCGCGGTGCCGGCCTCCGCCCAGCCCGAGCTCACTTATGGCGAGTACCGCACCCTGGCCTGGGCCGCCGACCGGCTGGACCATGTCACCAAGTTCGAGCCCCTCGACGGCGAGGTCGGCATGTACGTGGGGATAGCCGAACGCTTCGGCACGGTCCAGGTCTTCAAGACCGATGGACAAGGGGTCTCGCGGGTCTGGAAGAGCATCCGCCTCAGCGGTGTGCCCGAGGAACTGCTGGCGGTCGACCTCAGCGGCAACGGCTTCGACGACTCTCTGGTCTGCCGCACCAACGGCGGCAAGATCTACGTCTGGAGGCTGGAAGACTACGCCCTGGTCTGGGAGTCGCTGCAGGGCGAGTACCAGACCATCAGCTGCTTCACCACCGCCAACGTCGACGAGGACGCCCCCAACGAGATCGTGATGCTGGCCGACGGCAACATCTACTACGTGGACGGCGCCAATTTCACGCGCGAGTTCACGAGCATCGCCACCTACGCGGCCACGATGATCCGTTGCGGCGACGTGGACGGGGACGGGCGCGTGGAGATCGTCCTGAACACCGGCCAGGTCCTGGACGCGGTCACCGGCGAGGTGGAGTGGGCCGACCAGGTGTTCTACTCGAAGATCGAGTTGCTGGACATCGACGGGGATGGGATGCCGGAGATTCTTACTGAGAATGAGTTTGGGGGGCCGATTAAGGTCTTCGACGGCGACTACCGCAGCGAGGTGCGCTTCCAGTAAGTTGTGCCACGAGGAATGTGTCCGGCCCGGTCCCTGCGACCGGGCCGTTCATGACTACGTACATACAACACAGCCCGGAATTCCGACCGCCTTTCTGCCCGAACCCCAATTGCCAATTCCACAGTGGCTTGAATGCAGGCTGGCGCTATAAAAAGACCGGCTTCTACCGGCGACACGCCAATCCCCACCGTATCCAACGGTTTACATGCCACCACTGCCGGCGCTCCTTCAGCAGTCAGACCTTCAATGTCACCTACTGGCTGCGCCGCCCCGATATCTACCCCCTACTGCTGACCAAGACTGTCGGCTGCATGGCGAACCGGCAGGTCGCGAGGGACCTGGGGGTTTCGCCGCCGACCGTCGATCGCCAGCTCGAACGCCTCGGTCGGCACTGCATGTTGTATCATGCCAAGTTGATGGCCGTTGCTCCTCCGGTGAGCGGGATAGTAATCGACGGCTTCGTCACGTTCGAGCGGTCCCAGAACCAGCCGTTTCACCATCATCTGGCGATCGAGAAGGGCACCGATTTCTTCGCCTATTTCACCGACAGCGAGGTGCGACGCAGCGGCACGATGACCGATGCCCAGAGGCGGAGGCGAACGGAGCTGGAGCGGATATACGGGCGGCCGGATCGCCAGGCCGTGCGGAACGATGTCCGTGAACTGCTCGCGACCACCATCGGCAGGCAACCCGCAGTGACAATCTACAGCGACGATCATCGGGCCTATCCCCAGGCGATGCGCGGCTTGGCATTGCGCATCCATCACCGCGTGACTTCAAGCAAGGAGCGTCGGGACAAGCGCAATCCATTGTGGGAGGTAAACCTGGGCGATCTGTTGATCCGGCATTGCAGCTCCAATCACAAACGAGAGACGATCGCCTGGTCGAAGCGGAGGCAGGCGAGTTCAGAACGGCTGGCGATCTTCCTCGTCTGGCGGAACTACATGAAGGGGCGGCGGGAGAAAGTGCGGGGCAGTCCGACGCCGGCAATGGCACGGGGAATGTTGGATCGACCGGTGGCGGTAGAGGACATCTCGAAAGAACGGATATTTGCAACGCACGCGCCGTTGCCGCCACGGTGGGCGCTCTATTACGCCCGTGCGGTGGAGACACGGGGGCTGGCAGGTCGACGGGAAAGGGTCAGGGCCTACGCGAATTGACCAAACACGCTGCAACCGTGCTGGCCTGCCAGATTAGACACAATCTGCGTGGCACAACTTAACGGATGCCTTGCATCAATTCGAGCATCTGCTCCGCCGGCACAAACCCAGTAGAGCGCCCCGCCAAATACTCCCCCCGGCTATCGATGAAAACCACCCGCGGCAGGCCGGCCACGTCCCAGCCAGCCTTGATGGCGGCCATCTCGTCATCGTCCGGGGCGGTGGCATCGATCTTCACGGTGACGAAGCGCTTGGCTTCGGCCACGATGGCGGGCTGGTTCCAGACGGTCTTGTCCAGCTTCTTGCAGTAGACGCACCACTCGGCCCAGAAGTCGATCATCACCGGACGGCCGGCGGCCTTGGCCGCGGCCAGTTGCGTGTCCAGGAAGGTGCGCACGTCCTGGCCAGTGTGCACCTTGTCCCACTGGACCTTCTCCGGCAGCGCGGTGGCGGCGGGCGCGTTGCCCGCGGCCGCGACGGCGGCCGGTGCGGTCGCCGTCACGGGCCTCGCCGACAGGGGCACCTGCAGGGGACCGTCGGCCAGCAGGGATCCGCCCAGCAGGTAGAGGCCGGCCACCAGCGCGATGATGCCCAGGCCCTTGCGCGTGCGCTCCCACCAGCCGGCTCCGGCGGTCAGGGCGTCGAAGGCGCCGACGAAGACGCCGACGATGATCGTGGCCGCGCCCAGCAGCGGGTAGAAGACATTGGCGGGCAGGAAGATCCCGGGCCGCACGAACCAGAAGGCCATCGCCAGCAGCAGCAGACCCATGCCCTTCTTGACCGTGTCCATCCAGCCGCCGCTCCTGGGCATCGAGCCCAGCAGGGCGGGGAACGTTCCCACGCCGATCAGCAGCAGGCCCATGCCGATACCGAAGGTGAAGAGCGAGACGAAGCCCAGCACCCAGTTGCCGGTGGTCGCGACCCAGACCAGCAGCGCCGCGAGGAAGGGGCCGACGCAGGGGCTGGCCACCAGGCCGGCCACCATGCCCATGGCGAAGACGCCGGCCACCCCGGAGCGGGCACCGCCGGTGCCCTGCAGGCGGTCGCGCATGAACTGGGGGGCCTGCAGCTCGAAGGCGCCGAACATGCTGAAGGCCAGCACCACCAGCAGCAGCGCGATAGGGCCGACCACGACCGGGCTCTGCATGAAGGCCGTGATGCCGCTGAACACCGTGGCGCTCAGGGCGCCGAGGATCGCGTAGACCAGGGCCATGCCCAGCACGTAGGTGACGGACATGGCCAGCCCGTGGGCGGCACCCTTCTCCTGGCTGCGGGCGCCGATCACCGCCAGGGTGATGGGGATCATGGGGTAGATGCAGGGCGAGAGGCTCATCAGCACGCCGAAGCCGAAGACCAGCACCAGGAACAGCAGCAGGCCGCGTTCGGCGATGAAGGCGGTGATGCGGTCGGCGGACCAGTCGGAGCCGTAGGCCACGGCGATCTCGCCGCTCCAGCGGGCGCTCAAGGGACCGTCGGGGCCGGTGACCTCGGCGCGCAGCTCCAGGTCGCGCGGACCGGCGGCGGCCCCGGCCGGCACGGGGGCCGCCCACTCGAAGCGCAATTCGCTGGCCGGACCCGTCCCCAGGAAACGCAGGGGATACGGTTTGCCCAGGAAATCGGCGTCGGCGGCAACGCTGACCGTGACCTGGGCCGGATCCAGGTTCCCGGCATCGCTGCGCAGCACGAGTTCGAGCACCAGGTCCTTGCCGATTTCGGCGCCGTTCCCGCTGCGGGTGGCGGTCAGGGTCAGGGCGGCCGCGGCGGGTGTCCCGGCGGCCAGGGCCAGGACCACCAGCAAGGCGGACAGGGTCAGGGAGCGGTGGTCTCGGGCGCGGGATCGCATCGTCGGGGAGTCCTCCGGAAAAAGCCGGGGTGCCCACAGGGAGCCGGCACCGTATCGTCTGGGCGTTACTATACGATGTTCAATCCTTTCCACAAGCCCGGGTTCCCCGGCGCGCGGGGGCAGTTGCAATGTTCTGCATCATTGACGACATTGCCGATGAGCAATCGTATGCGCCGGGCCGTGCCCACAGGGCAGCCCCGGACCGAACACCGAGCCGGAGGCTTCGACCTTGCCCAGCCATCACCACCTGCGCTTCACCGCACCTGCACTTCTGATCCTCCTGGCGCTGGCGTCTGGGGGCTGCGGCCGAGACCGACAGCAGGCCCCGGCGACCGCCGGTGCGTCATCCGCTGCCGTCAAGGGCGCCGTGGCGCCCGACTTCGCCCTGCGCAAGGTGGGCGGCGGCACGCTCCGCCTTTCGGACCTGCGGGGGCAGGCCGTGATCGTCGACTTCTGGGACACCTGGTGCCCGCCCTGCCGGCGCGCCCTGCCCCACCTGCAGGAACTCCAGGACGAGTACGGCGACCGCCTGACTGTGGTCGGGGTGGCCTTCGGCCGCGACGGCGAAGCAGCCGTGGCCAAGTTCCTGGCCGAGCGCAACCTGACCTTCCCCAGCGTGCTGATGGACGAGAAGTACCAAACCGCGCAGGACTACGGCGGCCTGCAGAGCATTCCGACCACCTTCCTGCTCGATCAGGACGGCGTCATCCGCGAGATCTGGATCGGCGGCTACGGCAAGGCGGATTACGAGGCGGCGCTCAAGCTGGTGCTGGGCGCGTGACCATACCGCGCTCAATCCGGGGCCGGGCATGAGGGCCATGCTGCTGGTGGGGCTGGCCGGGGCTGCAGGCGCGGTCTCGCGCTACGCCGTGGGCCTGGCGGCCGAGCGCGCGCTGGGGGCCCGCTTCGCCTATGGCACCCTGGCGGTCAACGTGCTGGGCTGCCTGCTGCTGGGCGCGCTGCTGGAGGCCGAACGCCACACGGCGCTGGTGACCCATCCGGTGCGGCTGCTGCTGGCGGTGGGATTCCTCGGCGCCTTCACCACCTTCTCCACCTTCGGCTGGGAGACCTTCCGCTACCTGCAGGCCGGGACGACGCACCTGGCGCTGATCAACATCGCGGCGAATCTGCTGCTGGGAATCGGGGCGGTCTGGGCGGGGTGGGGGCTGGCGCGCTGGGTGGCCACTTCCGTCTGAGGCTGCTGCCGGGCATGAAGTGACCCCTGGCTGTGGCTTCGCGCCTGGCAACCAGGGGTCCTAGAGATTCACGATCATTTTCTCAACCACCAAAAGAGATCGATCAAGCTGAGGGCCAGGATGAAGCTCATTTCCGGTCCCATGACGATCCCCCCTTTCCGTGCCTGGGGTGCAACAGTTGCGGACCTTTGGGAATTCGGCCGAACTGCGGACCCCCTTGAGGGGTTTCAGGGCGCCTGGGGCAACCCCCGGGCATCGACCGGATCCCGCCCTGCTCGTGCAAGAACGGGACCGCTGGCTACGGGATTCCTTAATTCCTTGATTTCCAAAAGGATGGCGGTCTTGTCGTCGGATTCGGAGCCGCCCCCGAAGGCGGCCACAGCGGCAAAAACCGTGTCGAGCAGCGCCGCGGGCGCTGCCTCGATATTGGCCGCCACCGCCGCCAGCAGGCGCTCCTCGTCGAAGAACTCGCCGTCGCGGTTGCGTTCTTCGGTCAGCCCGTCGGTGTGCAGGAAGAGGCGGTCGCCGGACTCCAGGCGGATTGTGCCTTCACGGTAGGGATGATCCGGCGCCGCGCCCAGCACGGGGCCGCCCTTGCGCAGGCGCTGGTCGTGGCCGCTGCCGGCGCGCACCAGCACCGGCGGGTCCATGCCCGCGTTGCAGTAGCGCATCAGGCCGCTGGCCGGGTCCAGATCCGCGAAGAAGAAGCAGATGAAGCCGCCGGGGGTCACCCTTTCGCCCACCAGGTTGTTGAGGCTGCGCACCACCGCTGCCGGCGTCTCGCAGCCCTCGGCCTCGCGTCGGAAAGAGGTGCAGAGCGAGGTCATCAGCAGCGCCGCCGGTACGCCCTTGCCTGCCACATCGGCGATGGCCAGGGCCAGGTGTCCGTCCTCCCGCAGGAAGTAGTCGAAGTAGTCGCCTCCCACGGCGTGGCAGGGGTCGTTGCGCCCGGCCACCGCGTAGGCCGGCGTGACCAGCGGCGCCGTCGGCAGCAGCCGGGCCTGGATGTCGCGGGCCACCGCGAGTTCCGCCTCGAGCCGTTCCTGTTCCAGCCCGTCCTGATACAGGCGCCGGCTCTCGACGATCGAACCCACCTGCAGCGCCAGGCCGCGCAGGTTGGCCAGGTCCTCCTGGGTGTAGAGGGCGCCGCCGGGCTTGGGACCAAAGGCCAGGAAGCCCACCAGGCGGTTGCCGCTGACCAGCGGCACCAGCAGCACCGCCGCCAGCAGGGTCAGCAGCCGCAGGCTGGAAGCGTCGGTGTCGCTGGTGAAGAGCATGTCCTCGGCCTCCTCGCTGAAGACCGGGCGGCGCAACCGGGTCAGCAGACGGGCCAGGGCGCTCTCGGGCACGAGGTCGGTCCGGGTGTCGCCCGCGGCCAGGCGACGGGGGCGGATGGGCGCACCGGGCCCCGAGCCCAGATGGACCGAGAAGGCCTGCGGGCGGTAGAGGTCGCGCAGCCGCCGCTCAAGGACGGCGACCACCTCGTCCAGCTCGATCAGTCCGGCCAGTTCGTCCCCCAGGGAGGCCACCGCGCGGCGGTGCACGCGGCGCGCGGGGTAGAAGGTGCGATCGATCCAGTCCTGCACCACGCGCCGCAGGGGCTGGATCGCCAGGCTGCTGCCGGCGGCGATGATCAGCAGCACGGAGTAGGCCGATACGGCGAACACCCGCGAGAAAAGCGTGCCCAGACCCACCACCACCAGGAAGAAGGCGGCCAGCAGCAGCAGGGTCAGCAGCCCGTAGATGAGCCCGGCCCGCACCACGAAGGCGGCATCCAGCGCACCGTAGCGCATGATCGCCAGGCTGAAGCTGATGGGCACCAGAACCAGGCTCAGGGCCATGGTCTGCCATGGTCCTTCGGCAGTGTCCGGTGCCACGTTGACCAGGACCATGGCCGCCAGGAAGGGGACCAGTCCGGCTACCAGCCCCGCCAGCACCACCAGCATCTTGGTGCGCTGGATGGGGCGGTCGCGGCTCAGCACGCGGCGGGCGAACACCACCAGCCCGGCCACGAAGAAGAGCAGCGCGTAGGCCAGGGTGACGACGTTCAGCAGCGGCAGGAGTCCGGTTTCGGCCGGCGCCGGGTGCAGCAGATCCAGGGCCGCCGTGCAGGCGAAGAGCACGATGCCCGGCACCAACAGCAGGCGTTGGGCCGCCTGGGTCGCGGCCCGGGGGGCGCGCCGGTCAGGGCTGGGAAAGAGCAGGAAGAAGCGCAGGAAGTAGGCCGGTAGCAGGCTCTGCAAAAGCAGGCGCACGAGCTCCTTGACGTGCATGTAGGTGGGGTCGGGATGGTCCGGGACTTCGGACAGGAAGAAGGCGAAGATGAGGCAGAGGGCGAAGAAATTGCGCGCCACCAGGTCGCCCTGCTGCAGGAATACCCACCAGCCGATCGCCAGGAAGCACAGGCCGGTGATCCAGATGCTGTAGTTGCGGATCAGGTTGCCGCGGGAGGGGCGGGTCGGCTCCACCAGGAATTCCCGTTCGCTCCCGGCGCGCTGCACCCTGACCGCAAGGGGCGACAAGTCGTCGGCGGCGGCCAGGGCCGCATAGTAGCCGTACATCGAGGTCACCGGCGCTCCGGCCAGCCCGGTGATCCGGTCGCCGGGCAGCAGGCCCGCGGCCGCCGCCGGGCCATGGGTGCTGACGGTGGCGACGTCCAGTTCACGCACGTCGAATCCGAAGTCGGGACCGCGGGCGATGCGCACTGCCACCGGCAGGGCCAGGGCCGCCAGGAGAGGGGCGATGAGCGCCAGGCCCAGCAGGCGGGTCACGCGCTCGAAGCGGGTCAGGGGCGTCAGGCGGTTGTTGCGCAAATCGGGACCTCCGGCGGGTCGGCCGGGCCTGAGCCTAGCATGGCCGGACACGGGGCGCGACAGCACAAGTGGCGGCCGCACCCCTGCACAAAGAAGGAGGCCGCCCTTGCGGGCGGCCTCCCGGCTCTCCCTATTCCCACCAGCCTAACGGAAGAGGGACTTCACATCGCCCCAGCTGGCCTCGGTCGTCGGCACGGCGCACTCGCCGTTGATGGTCGCCACCGGGATCGTCGGCCCGCCGGTCGGCTGCTGCAGCTTGATGATGATGTTGTAGTCATCACCGTCGAGGTAGCAGGGGACGCGCTCGGGCAGCGAATGCCGGTAGATGCCGTCGATGTACCACTGCAGCGGCTGCGAGTCGTCCAGCAGCAGGAAGTCGAACGTGGCCACGACGACCGCGGGGTACGTGAACGGGTTGTAGACCGGGACCCCGATGCCCACCAGGTACTCAGGCGGGCTGAGGAAATTGATGGAATTGGGCACGTAGTTCGTCCCCGTGATGACGCCGGGACCATCCATCCAGATCTTGGCCTCCCAGCCACCGACCCCAGCCTCCTGGGCGGTAGGATGGGTGATGACCACGTAAGCCTGCTGCGGCCCCGGTTCCATCGGCACGCAGTTGACGCAGGCGCACGGATCGAAGTAGACCCCGATCCCGTCTTCATCGGGGTCGAGCTGCGCCACGGCGGTGCCGAAGCCGAGGATGAGCGTGAGCAGGAAGGCGACGGTCACAACGTTCTTCATAGTGTATCCCCCTCGTATGTCCAGACGATGGCGTTCGGTGACGCTTATGCCTATTGCGGAGACTACGCGAAATGGTGGGGCATGAAAAGTATTTTTTAAGCGAATATCGAAGAAAATTCCGGCGAAGGGCCACTGTCGAACTAGGCAAAACACAGTAAAGTACAAAAATAAAGGCGATAATATAAACAAACGTCAACTCGTGCGCGACTGTGGCCAGCCGGCCGAGGCGTGGCATGCGACCGCACTGTGTCTCGCGGCTGGGCGTTGCCCGCCTGCTGGGCAGGTGTTAGATTCAGCGTTCATTGCCGAGAGCGACGGCCAACCGGCCCGCGACGCGGGTCAGGGAGCGGGAATCTAGCGTGGACGACATCAGGAGCATGGCCCAGTACACCCCCGGCGGGATCGAAGCCAAATGGTACGCCATCTGGGAAGAGGCGGGTCTGTTCGCCCCCGAAGCGGGGCTGGACGCCGAACCCTTCGTGATCACCCTGCCGCCGCCCAACGTCACGGGCATCCTGCACATGGGCCACTGCCTGGGCAATTCCATCCAGGACACGCTGATCCGCTGGGCCCGGATGCGCGGCCGGCCCACCCTGTGGGTGCCGGGCACCGATCACGCCAGCATCGCCACCGAGCAGGTGGTGTCGCGGCAGATGGCCGCAGGAGGGCCTGGACAAGCGCGAGCCTCGGCCGCGAGGCGTTCCTGGAGCGGGCCTGGGCCTGGAAGGAACTGACCCACGGCCGCATCACCCGCCAGATCCGGCGCCTGGGCTGTTCCCTGGATTGGAGCCGCGAGGCCTTCACCATGGACGAGGCGCGCAATCGCGCCGTCACCGAGGCGTTCGTCGCGCTGCGGGAGAAGGGGCTGATCCACCGGGACGTCTACCTGGTGAACTGGTGCCCCCACGACTTGACCGCGATCAGTGACGACGAGGTGGAGTACCAGGAGGTGCAGGGGCATCTCTGGCACCTGCGCTACCCGTTCGCCGACGGCGAAGGGCACGTGACGGTGGCCACCACCCGGCCCGAGACCATGTTCGGCGACACGGCCGTTGCGGTGCATCCGTCCGACCCCGAACGCAGCCACCTGATCGGCCGGCAGGTGAAGCTGCCGTTGACCGACCGGGTGATCCCCATCATCGGCGACCACCACGCCGACCCCGAGAAGGGCACGGGCTTCGTGAAGATCACGCCCGCCCATGACCCCAACGATTTCGAGGTGGGGCGCCGCCACGGGCTGGCCCAGGTGGTGTGCATGACCCCGGCCGGGCTGATGAACGAGCAGGCCGGCGCCTTCGCCGGACTCGAGCGCGGCGAGTGCCGCCGGCAGACGGTGGCGGCGCTGGAGGCGGCCGGGCTGCTGGCCAAGGTCGAGAAGCACGTCCACCAGGTGGGGCACCACGACCGCTGCGGCGCGGTGATCGAGCCCTACCTGTCGCGCCAGTGGTTCCTGAAGATGGAGGAGCTGGCTGCGCCGGCGGTGGCGGCCGTGGAGTCGGTGAGATCAGCCTCTTTCCCGAGCGCTGGGTCGGCGTCTACCACAACTGGCTGCGCAACATCCGCGACTGGTGCATCAGCCGCCAGCTGTGGTGGGGGCACCGCATCCCGGTCTGGTACTGCGACTGCGGCCGGGAGATCGCCGCAACGGAGACCCCGACCGCGTGTCCGGCCTGCGGCGGCACGGCCCTGGTCCAGGACCCGGACGTGCTCGACACCTGGTTTTCCAGTTGGCTGTGGACCTTCTCGCCGCTGGGCTGGCCGGAACGCACGACCGATCTCGAGCGCTTCCATCCGACCAACGTGCTGGTCACCGCGCCGGACATCATCTTCTTCTGGGTGGCGCGCATGATCATGGCCAGCTACGAGTTCCTGGGCGAGAAGCCCTTCGCCGAAGTGCTCTTCACGGGCATCGTGCGCGACGGCGAGGGCCGCAAGATGAGCAAGTCGCTGGGCAACAGCCCCGACCCCATCGACCTGATCGACAGCTACGGCGCCGACGCCCTGCGCTGCAGCCTGGTGATGCTGACGCCCACCGGCGCGGACATCTTCTTCGACGAGTCGACCCTCGAGGTGGGCCGCAACTTCGGCAACAAGATCTTCCAGGCCACCAAGCTGGTGCTGGGCGTCTGGGACGAGGCGCAGTTGCCGGCGGCGGCGGCCGACCAGCCGGCCGCGCCCCGCACCCTGGACATGCACGCGGTGGCCGACGCCGGGGCCTGGGAGGCGGCACCGGGGGCGAGCTTTGCCGCCCTCTGGCGCGCGGTGTTCGGCGGAGAGCCTCCGCTGGCCCTGAGCGACGCGGACCTGCGCCTGGAAGACCGCTGGATCCTCGGGCGCCTGCTGCAGACGGCTGCAGCCTGCGACCGCAACCTGGAGAAGCGGCGGCTCAACGACGCGTCCTACGAGGCCTTCAACTTCTTCCGACACGAGTTCTGCGACTGGTATCTGGAGGCGATCAAGCCGCGCCTGCGCGACGAGGCCGGGCGCGGGCCGGTGCTCTGTGTCGCGGTGCTCAATCTCGGCATCGCCTACAAGCTGCTGCATCCGGTGATGCCGTTCATCACCGAGGAGCTGTGGAGCTGGCTGCCGCCGTCACGCGGTTTCCTGATGACCTCCTCCTTCCCGCGCTGGGAGGGCGAGCCGCCCTTCGCGACAGCCACGGCGGGCTTCACCCAGGTGATCGAGATCACCGGCGTCATCCGCAACCTGCGCAACGAGCTGGGGGTGCCGCCGGGCAAGCGCGGCCGGGCGGTGCTGCGGGTCGCCGGCGCGGACGAGGCCGCGGCCCTGGCCGGGGCCGCGCAACTGGTGGCCCTGCTGGCGAAGCTGGACGAAGTGTCGGTCGTGGTCGGTGGCGCCGATCCCGCGCCGGCGGGCGTGGGGGTGGCCGGCCCGGTGGAGATCTTCCTGCCCATGGCCGGCCTGGTCGACCTGGCCAAGGAACGCGAACGGCTGGGCAAGGAACTGGCGAAGATCGAGGGCTGGATCCGGGGATGCCGGGCCAAGCTGGACAACGAGAAGTTCATGGCCAACGCGCCGGAGGCGGTGGTCGCGCAGCAGCGCGGCCTGCTGGCGGACAACGAGGCCGTGGCCGCGACCCTGCGTGATCGCCTGGGCGCCCTGGGCGACGGAACGGACTGAGGCCGACAGCGGCCGGGAAGATGCCGATGATGGACGAACCCATCCTCAAGACACCGGGTGAACTGCTGGCCGAGGCCCGCGCCGCGGCCGGCCTGTCGCTGGCGGAGATCTCGATCAGCACCAAGATCCCGGTGCCGCAGCTGGAATCCGTGGAGCGCGACGAGTACCACCGGTTGTCCGGTCCGCTCTACGTCAAGAGCTTCCTGCGTGCCTACGCCGAAGCGGTGGGCGTGGACCTGGAGGTCGTGCTCGATCTCTACCGGCGTTCCTCGGGCGAGGGAGCCCCGACCGCGGGCGCGGCCAAGCCCGACGTGTGGGAGAGCGAGACCGTCCGCATCACCCGCGTGGGCGTGGACTGGGGACGGCTGCTGGTCTGGGGCGCCGGCGGGGCGGTGCTGGTGGTCGGTGGCTGGCTGCTGCTGCGGCTGCTCGGCGGCGGGGGAGACGGGGCGCCGATCCTGGCCGAGCCCGCGCAGCCCACGTCGACCGTGGTGCTGGCGCCTGCCGGGACGGATTTGCCGCCTCCGGTCGCGGTCGTCCGCAACGACACCCTGGCCCTGGGCTGGCAGGCGGATACGCCGCGGGCGGATCGTGCCGCGGTGGAGCAGCCTGCTGCGCAACCGGTACCGGTGCCGGTGGTGCCGGTCGACGCGGACCGGCCGCTGCCGTCCGCGCCCGCCGGCAACGGCCCCCTGCCCTTTGCCGGCGGCGGCCGCTGGCCGTTGCGGATCCGCGTGCTGATGGCGGCGCCGGTGGGGATGGAACTGCGCTGCGACGGCGACCGGGATTTCCGTTCCCTGCGCGCCGAGGACGCGGAGGGCGCGCCGGCCCTGCCGGCCCGGGGCATTGAGCCTGGGCGCTTCTACGCCGTGCGCGAGGGCCTGGTGGTCTACTGGGCGGCGCAGGACCACTGCGAGTTGCGCCTGGACAGCAACGAGGGCGTCGAGGTCACCGTCAACGGGGCGGTGCGCGACGTCCGCCATCTGCGCCCCGGCCAGGAGCAGCTCCTGGACGCCCAGCAGTAGGGCATGGGACGCTTCCGCCTCACTGCGCCTTTCGCGCCCCAGGGAGACCAGCCGGCGGCCATCGCCGAACTGGTGGCAGAAGCGCGCCGCGGTGCCCGCTGCCAGACCCTGCTGGGTGTCACCGGCTCGGGCAAGACCTTCACCATAGCCAACGTGATCGCCCAGCTGGACCGGCCGGCGCTGGTCTTCAGCCACAACAAGACCCTCGCGGCCCAGCTCTACGGCGAGCTGAAGGGATTCTTCCCCGACAACGCCGTCGAGTACTTCATCAGCTACTACGACTACTACCAGCCGGAGGCCTACATCCCCTCGACCAACACCTACATCGAGAAGGACACCAGCATCAACGACGAGATCGAGCGGCTGCGCCTGCGCGCCACCAGCAGCCTGCTCGCGCGCGACGACGTGATCGTCGTGGCCTCGGTCTCGGCCATCTACGGCCTGGGCAATCCCGAGACCTTTCGCGAGAGCCGTCTCAGCCTCAAGGCGGGGCAGGTGCTGGAACGCGACGCCCTGCTGGCCCACCTGGTGCGCATCCAGTACCGGCGCAACGACATCGAGGCCGACTTCGGCACCTTCCGCGCCCGGGGCGACACGGTGGAGATCCGTTCGGCCTACGAGGAGCGCATCCTGCGGGTGGAGTTCTTCGGCGACGAGATCGAGCGCCTGACCTGGATCGAACCGCTGACCGGGCGCAGCCTGGGCGACGTGCCCGACGCGGTGATCTACCCGGCTACCCAGTTCGTCAGCGCCCCGGGCGGGCTGGGCGGCGTGGTCGACGCCATCGGCCGCGACCTGGAGCTGCGCCTGGGCGAGCTGGATGAGGCGGGCAAGGTGCTCGAGGCCCAGCGCCTGGCCTCGCGCACCCGCTACGACATGGAGATGATCCAGCAGATCGGCCACTGCGCCGGAGTCGAGAACTATTCGCGCTACTTCGACGACCGGCAGCCGGGCGAGCGGCCCGCCTGCCTGCTGGACTACTTTCCCCGCGACTGGCTGCTGATCATCGACGAGAGCCACGCCACGGTGCCGCAGATCGGGGCCATGTTCCAGGGCGACCGCTCGCGCAAGCAGAACCTGGTGGAGCATGGCTTCCGCCTGCCCAGCGCCCTGGACAACCGGCCGCTGCTGTTCGACGAGTTCGAGACGTTGATGCCCACGACCGTCTTCGTCTCGGCCACCCCCGGCGACTACGAGCTGGAGAAGTCGGGCGGCACGGTGGTCGAACAGGTGATCCGCCCCACCGGCCTGGTCGACCCGCCGATCACCGTGCTGCCGGTGGCCAACCAGGTCGACGACCTGTTCGAGCGCATCCGCGTGGTGGTGGCCCGCGGCGAGCGCGTGCTGGTCACGACCCTGACCAAGAAGATGTCCGAGGACCTGACCGACTACCTGGCCAAGGCCGGCCTGAAGGTCACCTACCTGCACAGCGACATCACCGCTCTGGACCGCATCGAGATCCTGCGCAGGCTGCGCCTGGGCGAGAGCGACGTGCTGGTGGGGGTGAACCTGCTGCGCGAGGGGCTGGATCTGCCGGAGGTTTCGCTGGTGGCGATCCTCGACGCCGACCGCGAAGGCTTCCTGCGTTCGGCGCGCAGCCTGATCCAGACCTCGGGCCGGGCGGCGCGCAACGTCAACGGCGAGGTTATCATGTACGCGGACACGGTCACCCGCTCCATGCGGCTGGCCATCGAAGAGACCAATCGCCGCCGCGCGCGGCAGCTGGAGTGGAACCGGGAGCATGGCATCACGCCGCGCACGATCCTCAAGAGCCGCAGCGAGATCATGCAGTCGACCCTCGCCGCGGGCGACCGCGGCCGCGAGAAGGCGGCACCGACCCGGGACAAGCCCTGGGAGTCGGTGATCGCCGCGGGCGGCGAACCACGGCAGATCGTCGCGATGCTCGAGGCCGAAATGGACCGGGCCGCGGCGGCCCTGGAGTTCGAGCGGGCCGCGGAGATCCGCGATCGGCTGGAGGACCTCAAGGCCCAGTGGGGCCTGGGTGGCGGCGCAGGAGGTGTGGCATGACGGCGGCGGATCCCCACGGTTTTCCCGGCGCTGCCTGGACCGAACAGCTGGTTCGCCAGGCCCTGGCCGAGGACATCGGCAGCGGCGACCGCAGCACGGCGGTGACGGCGGCGCCGGGACTGAAGGTGACCGCGCGGGTGACTGCGCGCGCGCCCGGCGTGTTGGCCGGACTGCCGCTGCTGGACCTGGTCTGCCGCGAGCTGGACCCGGCGCTGGCGGTGGAGCACCGGAACGTCGATGGCGATGCCGTGGCCGCGGGCGAGGTGGTCGCGGTGATCCGCGGCGCGGCGGCGCCGGTGCTGACGGGCGAGCGCACGGTCCTGAATTTCCTGCAGCACCTGGGCGGCATCGCCACCCTGACGGCGCTCTACGTGGCCCAGGTGGCGGGCACCGGCTGCCGCGTGCTGGACACCCGCAAGACCCTGCCGGGCTATCGCGCCCTGGCCAAGTACGCGGTGCGCTGCGGCGGGGGCCACAACCACCGCATGGGTCTTTACGATCGGATCATGCTCAAGGACAACCACTGGGCGGCCGCCGGAGGCGACATCGCCCAGTTGGTGGCGCGGGCCCGCCGCGAGCACGCGGGGATTCCCGTGGAGATCGAGGTCGACGATGCCGAGCAGTTCGCGCGGGCCCTGGCCCTGGCGCTGGAGTGGATCCTGCTGGACAACTTCGCGCCCGGGGCGACGGCCACGGCGGTGGCGCAGCGGGATGCGGCCGGGGTGGCGACCCTGCTCGAGGCTTCGGGCAACGTGACCCTCGAGACCATCGCAGCCTACGCCCGGGCGGGTGTGGACGCGGCCTCGGTGGGGCGCCTGACCCATTCGGCGCCGGCGCTGGATCTGGGCCTGGACCTGGAGCTCGGACGATGAGGATTCCCGGCGGCAGCCATCCGGTGCATCGGGACTGGTTCGGGCTGGACGGCTTCCTGCCCGGCCCGCGCTTCACCCGGGACGGGGCGGTGCTCTACCTGCTGGAGACCGTCGGCAGCACCAACGACTTCCTGCGCGGGCGCGGCGGCCCTGCGCCCGGCCGCCTCTGCGCCTGGGACGGCTGGGGCTGGCGAGCCCAGCAGCTCGAGGAGCTGCCGCCGGTGAAGGTGCCGCGGCCCGGGACCGTGGTCGTGGCCCGCCGCCAGACCCGTGGCCGCGGGCGGCAGGGCCGCAGCTGGGTCGACTGCGACGGTCTGCACCTGTCGGTGGTCGTGCCCGGCCACCAGGCCAGCTTCGACCGGGGCTTCTCGGTTTGGCTGGGCCTGCAGACGGTGCTCAGCCTGCGCGAGGACTTCAGCATCGACGCTCGGCTGAAGTGGCCCAACGACATCACCGTGGGTTCACGCAAGCTGGGGGGCATCCTGCTGGAGACCGCCGGCCGGGGCGATCAGGCGGTCATCGTGGCGGGGTTGGGCCTGAACATCGGCGCCCGTCTGGACCAGATGCCGACCGCCCTGCACGGCAGCGCCACCAGCGTGCGCATGGTCACCGGCCACGCGCCACGGCCGGGTGACGTGGCCGGTCGGGTGCTGGCCCGGGTCGAAGCCGGGCTGGACGCCTTCGGGAGCGAGGGCTGGGGACCGTTCCGCCCCGCGCTGGCCTGCCTGGACTGCCTGCTGGGCCGGCGGGTCACGGTGGCGGTGGGCCAACGCAGCCACGCCGGTCGCGCCGTGGGCCTGGACGACCGGGGCCGGCTGGTGCTGGAGGCCGATGACGGCACCACCGTGGCGGTGCCCGCCGGCGACGTGCACATCCTGTCCGGCGACGACGATCCGGCGGAGGACTGAGATGCGGGTGCTGGTGCTGGATGCGGGCAACACGCGGCTGCGGGCGGCGCTGGCCGAGGTCGGCGGGCAATGGCCGGGGCCCGGCGCCCTGGACCGCTGGCCGCTGCCGTCGCTGGAGCGCCTGGGCGAGGTGGCGACTGCGGCAGGCGATCCCGGACCCTGGCTGCGCGGCCTGGCGGCCGCCCGGGCGCCCGAACTCGCGGTGATGGTGTCGGTGGTGCCCCGCCTCGAGCTGCTGGCGGCGGCGGCGCTGCCGGGGCTGCGGCTGGCAGGGCTCGGCTGCGACCTGCCGTTCGGGCTGGACCTGATCGCGCCGGAAACCGTGGGGGCCGATCGTCTGTGCAACCTGGCGGCGGCGGCCGCAGCCGGCCTGGGCTCGGCTTTGGTCGTCGATGCGGGCACCGCCACCACCTTCGACCTGCTGCTGGACGGCGTCTTCGTCGGGGGCCTGATCGCCCCGGGCATGGCGTTCGCCGCGCGGCAGCTGGGGGAGAAGGCGGCCCGCCTGGCGCCGGTGCCGTTCGCGCCGGCGCCCCTGGCCGCCGGCCGCAGTACCGCCGAGGCCTTGGCCGCCGGCGGCTGGCACGCCGGCATCGGCGGGGTCCGGTACATCGTGGCCGGTCTGCTGGACCGCCACGGTCCCCTGCCGGTGATCGTGACCGGGGGCCTGGGAATTCATCTGGCGGATCTCGGGCATCACGACCCGGACTGGACCCTGCGCGGGGCGCTGGTCCTGGCCGCCCCCGAGGCCGGGGTCTGATCCGGGCGCTCCTGCCATCCTGGCAGAACTGGCAGACCTAACTCGGATTCTCGCTGAAAATCGCCGATTTCGCTTGCGGGCGCCCACCCCTCCCTTATATTCCGGGTCAATTAGCACTCTAGCGCCGCGACTGCCAATGCGTCGCGGGTTTGCCGATGGACCCTGGACGGAGGATGAGACATGCCCCTGAACATCAAGCCCCTGGCTGATCGCGTCATCGTGGCGCCGATGGAGAAGGAAACCATGAAGGGCGGGATCATCATCCCGGACACCGCCAAGGAGAAGCCCCAGCAGGGCAAGATCGTCGCCGTGGGCCCGGGCGCCGTCAGCGACAAGGGCGAGCGCGTGAAGCCCGAAGTGCAAGAAGGGCGACATCGTGCTGTACGGCAAGTACTCGGGCACCGAGGTCAGCGTCGACAGGCAAGGACTACCTGATCCTGCGCGAGAGCGACGTTCTGGCCATCCTGGGCTAGGGACGCGACAAGGGAAACCGCAAATTCCCGGCCGCGTGCCGGTGAAACCAGAAGGAGTGGATCCATGGCCAAGATGATCACGTCATCAGCGAGGAAGCTCGCGACCAGATGAAGAAGGGCGTCGACGCCCTTGCCAACACCGTGAAGATCACCCTCGGGCCCCGCGGCCGGAACGTCATCCTCGACAAGAAGTTCGGCGCCCCCGTGGTGACCAACGACGGCGTGACCATCGCCAAGGAGATCGAGCTCAAGGATCCCTTCCAGAACATGGGCGCCCAGATGCTCAAGGAAGTCGCCAGCAAGACCAACGACGTGGCCGGCGACGGCACCACCACGGCCACGATCCTGGCCCAGGCCATGATCCGCGAGGGCCTGAAGAACCTGGCCGCCGGCGCCAACCCGATGTTCATCAAGACGGGGCATCGAGCGGCCACCGAGCGCGCCGTCGACCGCGATCCGCAAGCAGGCCAAGCCGGTCAAGGACAGCGCCACCATCGCCAGCGTCGCCACCATCAGCGCCAACAACGACAAGACCATCGGCAAGATCATCGCCGATGCCATGGACAAGGTCGGCAAGGACGGCGTGATCACCGTCGAGGAGGCCAAGGGCACCGAGATGGAACTGGACGTGGTCGAGGGCATGCAGTTCGACCGCGGCTACCTCAGCCCCTACTTCGTGACCAACGCCGAGCAGATGCGCGTGCGAACTGGACGACCCCTACATCCTGATCCACGACAAGAAGATCAGCACCATGAAGGACATGCTGCCGATCCTGGAGAAGATCGCGCAGATGGGCCGCCCGCTGCTGATCATCTCCGAGGACATCGAGGGCGAGGCGCTGGCCACCCTGGTGGTCAACAAGCTGCGCGGCACCCTGCAGATCGCCGCGGTCAAGGCCCCCGGCTTCGGCGACCGCCGCAAGGCAGATGCTCGAGGACATCGCCATCCTGACCGGCGGCCGCGTCATGAGCGAGGACGCCGGCCTCAAGCTGGAGAACACCACGACGGCCGACCTCGGCGCGTGCGCCAAGATCACCATCGACAAGGACAACACCACGATCGTGGGCGGCAAGGGCAAGGCGGCGGACGTCAAGGCCCGCATCGGCCAGATCCGCGCCCAGATCGAGGACACCACCAGCGACTACGACCGCGAGAAGCTGCAGGAGCGGCTGGCCAAGCTGGCCGGCGGCGTCGCGGTGATCCGTGTCGGTGCGACCACCGAGATGGAGATGAAGGAGAAGAAGCACCGGGTGGAGGACGCCCTGTCGGCCACCCGCGCGGCGGTCGAGGAGGGCATCGTCGTCGGCGGCGGCGTCGCGCTGCTGCGCGCGGCCAAGGACATCAAGAAGCTCGGACCTGGACGGCGAGGAGGCCGTCGGGCCGCGACATCGTGGCCCGCGCGGTCGAGGAGCCGGTGCGCATGATCGTCGAGAACGCGGGCATCGAGGGCTCCCTGGTGGTGGCGCGCCTGCGCGACGAGAAGAAGGGCAACATCGGCTTCAACGCCGCCACGATGGAGTACGAGGACCTGATGGACGCCGGCATCATCGATCCGGCCAAGGTCACCCGGTCCGCGCTGCAGAACGCGGCCTCGATCGCGGCCATGCTGCTGACCACCGAGGCCTGCGTCACCGACGAGCCCGAGAAGGACACGCCGGCGATGCCCGACATGGGCGGCATGGGCGGCATGGGCGGCATGGGCGGGATGATGTAGTTCCGACCTGCCCGCCGACGAGCGGACGCGGCCCCTTCCTGCCGGAAGGGGCCGCGTTTTTCGTGCGGGGCCGGGTGCGGACGGGCTTTGACCGGGGCCTGGCCGTGCCCTACACTGCCCTGCCATGCGCATCCTTCACCTGGGCAAGTACTACCACCCCCACCGGGGCGGCATGGAAACGGCGCTGCGCGAGCTGGCCGAAGGGCTGTCGGCGCAGGGGGTCGAGGTGTCGGTGCTGGTGGCGGGCGGAGGGCGGGGCGAGCCCGAGCCCCTGGTCGGGGGGCGGGGCCGCCTGCTGCGGGCCTGGACGCCGGCCGTGGTCAACTCGCAACCCCTGACCCCGACCCTGGCGCACCTGCTGCGCCGGGAACTGGCGCAGTTCGGGCCGGATCTGGTGCACCTGCACCTGCCGAATCCCCTGGCTGCGCTGGCCTGGCAGGTCGTGGCCCTCGGCCGGCGGGGCCTGCCGCCGCTGGCGGTGTGGCACCACGCGGACATAACGCGGCAGCGCTGGGGGCGGCTGGCGGCCGGACCGCTGCAGCAGGGCTGCCTGGCGCGGGCGCGGGGCATCGTGGTTTCCTCGGAGGCCCATCGCCTGGGCTCGCGGGAGCTGGCCCGGCACCGGGACAAGGTCGCGGTCGTGCCGTTCGGGCTTGATCCGACCCCTTGGCGGGAGCTGGCCGCCACGGGTCTGGGACCGTTTCTGTTCGTCGGCAGGCTGGTTCGTTACAAAGGTTTGTCAGTGCTGCTGGAAGCGCTGCGCGAAGTGCAGGCCGCGCGCCTGACGGTCGTTGGCACGGGGCCGCTGGGGGCGGATCTCGTGCGGCAGGCGCAGCGGCTGGGCGTGGCTGATCGCGTGGACTGGGTCGGCGACTGCCAGCCGCAGGAACTGCGGCGCCACCTGGCGGATGCCCGGGCGCTGGTCCTGCCCAGCCTCGACGCCAGCGAGACCTTCGGTCTGGCCCAACTGGAGGCCATGGCCGCCGGTGTGCCCGTGATCGCCAGCGACCTGCCCACAGGGGTGCGCGAGGTGGCGGACGCGGAACGTTCGCACCTGCTGGTCCGGCCCGGCGACCCGCAGGACCTGGCGGCGGCCCTGCGCACCCTGCAGGAGGATCCGGCCCGGGCTCTGGCCATGGGCGCGGCCGGCCGGGAGCGGCAGCTTCGGCATTTCACCCGGGACGTCATGTGCGAACGTCTGCTGGCCTGGTACGGCATGCTGCTGTCGGCAGAAAGGACCTGAGTCTTGGACTTCACCTTCTTCACGCCGTGGCACCGGGTCCTGCCGCGCGACGCTGGACACGTGGTGGCCTGCGGCGGCGGCCGCGGCCGCGCGGTGTTGCTGGCGGCCATGGCAGCCGCCTACGCGGAATCAGGCGTGGGCACTCGCCGCTGCGGGCCTTACGATGACGACCCCGGCGACGGCGTGGTCGTGCTGGCGGATGCCGGCGGGTCGGAACAGGACTTCCTGCCGCCGCACTGCGCCGCGGCGGTCTGGCCCGAGCGCACATCGCTGGCGGTGCTGGAGGTGGCCGCCGGGGCGGTCGGCGGGCGCGCCGATGGTGCTTTCGGCGCCGGTCCGCTGCCGGACGGCCTGGAGCCGTGGACGGTCCTGGCCTGGGAGCATCTGCAGGACTACGCACTGGCCAGGGCTGCGGCGCTGCCGGCCGGGGTGCCGGTGGTCCTGGCCCTGACCGGCCTGGAGGACCAGCCCGACAGCATCGGGCTGTTCGGGTTCACCGGACGGATGATGGCCGATCCGCGTCTGGCGGTGGTGCTGTTCTGTACCGCCGCCGGCGATGAATTGTCGGTGCGGGCCTGCTGCCGGGCGGAACCCGCCTGAGTCGAGGCGGGGAACTTCGTCGCGGTCCCCGCGGTTTGCTGCGCAGGTCGCCGGCCGCGGGCGGCCGAGTTGACACCTTGGGGGCTGCCCGGTATATTCACTCGGCGTCCCCACCACCCATGGGGCGATTCTTTTGTCCCCCGAGCTCGCACCTTCCGGAGGTATACCCCGTGCACCTGACGAGGCAAACCCATCCCGTCCGCCACGCCCTCGGCGCCCTGGTCATCCTGGCCGGTCTGCTGTCCGCCGGCGCGGCTGCGGCCGAGTGCCAGCCGGGGCAGATGCAGGAGGCCAACCTGGCCTACCAGTCGGCGGTCGAGTTCCTGAACCAGCAGGCCTGGGACCAGGCCATCGCCCGCCTGCAGTCCATCGTCTCGGTCTGCCCGGAGCACGTGGAGGCCAACCGCGGCCTCGGCACCGCCAGCCTCGGTAAGGAAGACTTCCCGGCCGCCGTCGACTGGTTCAGCAAGGTCGTCGCCATCCGCGCCGACAAGGTGGAGGCCGGCGACTACGCGAACCTGGCCATGGCCTACGCCAAGCAGAAGAAGTACAAGGAAGCGCGGGCCGAGTACATGAAGGCCGAGATCCTGGCCCCGGACGACTGCGGCGTGCTGTTCAACCTGGCGGCGCTGCACTCGGCCGCCGGCTACTACACCCAGTCGGTGGACGTGTTCGAGCACATCCTGGCCGTGGACGAGTGCGAGCGGGCCCACGAGAAGGCTCTCGAGCAGATCTCCAAGGCCGCCGGCAAGGCCGCCGATCAGCAGAAGAAGGCGGGCAACAGCGCCCAGGCTGCCTACTACCTGGACCTGGCCAACCAGTACGGCGGGCAGGCCGGCGGTTCGACCGCCATGGACATCGTGCGCCAGAAGATGAAGGCCAAGGACTACAACGGCGCGGTCACCCTGCTGCAGGAGCTGATCGCCAAGAACCCCGACCAGCCCAATGCCCTGCTGACCCTGGCCCGGGCCCTGGACGCCGCCGGGCGCGAGGCCGAGAGCATCGACGCCTACCGCAAGTACCTGGCCCTCAAGCCCAACGACACCGCGGAGTGGGGCACCATGCTGCAGGTGATGGTGGAGGCCGGCCAGGCGCCCCAGGCGAAGACCGAGGCGGCCCAGGCCTACGCCCAGCACTCGAGCAAGGGCCGGCAGGCCGTGGCGCCGATCCTCTATTCCTGGGGCCTGGCCCTGGAGCAGACCGAGGAATACGAGACCGCCCGCGCCAAGTTCGAGGAGTGCGCCGCCAGCGGCCATCCCAAGTACGCCGGCTCCGCCCGGCAGCAGGTGCAGCGCATGACCGGCCTGCAGGAGCTGCAGACCGCCCAGAAGAAAAAGGCCGCCCAGCAGGGTGGATGATCGGACGGCCGTGTGCCATATTGACCCCGCGGATCCCCGGTGGATCCGCGGGGTTCTTGTTTGACGCCCAACCCGAGGAGCGACCGCCGTGGGCCGTCTCGATCTCCTGCCTCCGTACCTGTTCGCCGCCATCGACGCCGCCAAGACGCGGGCCCGGGCGGCCGGCCGTCCGGTGGTGGATCTGGGCATCGGCGATCCGGATCGTCCGACGCCCGCCGCGCTGCTGGAGGTCATGACCCGGGCCCTGGCCGATCCGGCCGGGCACCGCTATCCGCCCCAGCGCGGCGACCGCGAGCTGCGCCGGGTGATCGCCGCCTGGCTGGCCGAGCGCCACGGCGTCACGGCCGACCCGGACACCGAGATCCTGGTGCTGATCGGCAGCAAGGAGGGTCTGGGCCACCTGCCGCTGACCTGCGTGCAGGAGGGCGACAACGTGCTGGTGCCGGACCTCGGCTACCCGGTCTACAGCCAGGCGACGATCCTGGCCGGCGGCGAGCCGCGGCCCTTCGCCCTGGCCGCGGCCGCGGGCTTCCTGCCGGACCTGGCCGAACTGGACCGCCTGGCCGATGCCCGCACCCGGCTGGTCTTCCTCAACTACCCCAACAACCCCACCGGGGCGGTGGTGCGGCCCGGCTTCTGGCGCGAAGCGGCGGACCTGGCTGAGCGCCGCGGCTTCGTGCTGGTCAACGATGCCGCCTACCTCGAGGTCACCCTCGACGGATCGCGGCCCGCGAGCCTGCTAGCCGAAGCTGACCATCGCACCCGGAAGAGTCATCGAGCTGCACAGCCTGTCCAAGATGTTCAACATGACCGGCTGGCGGATCGGCTTCGCCGTCGGCCACCGGGAGGTGGTCGGGGCCCTGGGCCGGGTCAAGGAGAGCATCGACAGCGGCGTCTTCCTGCCCGTGCAGAAGGTGGCGACCCACGCCCTGGGTGCGGCCTTCGCCGACCTGCAGAACGGCGTGATGGCGCCCTACGCGGCGCGGCGCGCCTTGATGGTCGAGGCCCTGATCGCCGGCGGCTTCGAGGTCTTCGCCTCGGGCGCGACCTTCTACGTCTGGGCGCGCGTGCCCGGCGGCGGCAGTTCGACCGCGTTCTGCACCCGGGTGCTGGACGAGATCGACGTGGTCGTCACCCCGGGTCTGGGCTTCGGCAGCGGCGGCGAAGGCTGGTTCCGCCTCAGTCTGACCGCCGCCGACGCCGATCTGGCCGAGGGCGCGCGGCGTCTGCGGGAGTGGCGCTGATGGACCGCATCAGCCTGCACGGTATCGACGTCTACGCCCACCACGGCGTGCACCCGGCCGAGCGCGAGCTGGGCCAGCGCTTCGTGGTGGACGTCGACCTGTGGGTCGACTGCGAGGCCGCGGCCGCCAGCGACGATCTGCAGCAGGCGGTGGACTATACGGCGGTCCACCGCCGGGTCTGCGCCACCACCGGCGCCGGCAGCTGCCACCTGATCGAGGCGGTGGCCGGGCGCCTGTGCCGGGCCCTGCTGACGGAATTTCCGGCCCTGAAGGTGTCGGTCACCGTGCACAAGCCCAACCCGCCGATTCCCAACTTCCTGGGCCAGGCCTCCATCACCCTGGTGCGCGACCGGGCCTGGCTGGCTGCTGCCGGCACGAGGGGCCGGCGTGAAGACGGTCCGGATCTGGATCGGGCTGGGGGGCAACCAGGACGACCGGCTGGCCCACCTGCAGGGCGCCGTGCGTGCGCTGCGGGACCACCCGGCGTTCGTCCTGGCGGCCTGCAGCGGCGTCTGGGAAACGGAATACGTGGGGCCGGGGAGCCAGGCGCCCTACCTGAACGCCTGCGCGGGGCTGGACACGGCGCTGTCCCCGGCGGCGACGCTGGCGGAACTGAAGCTCCTGGAAGCGGCTGCCGGCCGGGCCCCCGACGGTCACCTGCAGCCGCGGCCCCTGGACCTGGACCTGCTGCTGCACGGGGAATTCTGCGGCAGCGACGGGGCGCTCACCGTGCCCCATCCGCGGGTGCGCGATCGGGCCTTCGTGCTCGAGCCCCTGGCGCAGATCGCTGGCCCGGTTCGCTTCCCCGATTCGGGGGAGACAGTGGCGGCGGCGTGTGCGAACATCCGGCGCCAAGCGGGTCCCTGGGTGCGGCTGCGGGCGGAGCTGTCCCTGGCTCCGACCGGTCGCGTCAAAGGTTAAGGAGGAGCGGCGTGCTGCCCTGGCGGTACATCGTCGTCGAAGGCGTCATCGGGGTCGGCAAGACCAGCCTGACCAAGCTGCTGGCCACGCGGGCCGGCGCACGGCTGAACCTGGAGGTGGTGGAGGAGAATCCGTTCCTCTCCAAGTTCTACGCCGACCGTTCGGCCTACGCCTTCCAGACCCAGATCTTCTTCCTGCTCAGCCGCTTCCGCCAGCAGCAGAACCTCTTCCAGGACGAACTGTTCCGCACCGGCCTGGTGTCGGACTACCTCTTCGCCAAGGACCGCATCTTCGCCAACCTGAACCTGGGCGACGACGAACTGGCCCTCTACAACCAGCTGGCCGGCATCCTCGAGCAGCGGGTCATGAAGCCTGACCTGGTGATCTACCTGCAGGCCCGCACCGAGATCGCTGCTGCAGCGCATCCACTGGCGCGGGCGCAGCTTCGAGCAGGACATGGAAGCGCGCCTACCTGGAGGCGCTGGGCGGTGCCTACAGTTATCATTTCCATCACTACAAGGATTCGCCCCTGCTGGTGGTGAACACCGACGACCTGGACTTCGTGAACGTGCCGGGCGACTTCGACCTGCTGTACGAGCAGATCGCCGAGGAGTTCACGGGAACCCGCTACTTCGCGCCCGGTCCCCGCGGCGACTGAGCCGCACCCGCGCCCGACCCCGAGAGAGGCAGCCGCCATGGCCCAGTCCGGCCGCATTCCGACCCTCGACGTCTTCGCCCGGCGCAAGCGGGCCGGCGAGCGCCTCGCCGTGCTGACGGCCTACGATCTGGCGACGGCGCGCATCGGCCGCGGCCGGTGGCGTCGACGCGCTGCTGGTAGGCGACTCGCTGGGCATGGTGGTCATGGGCCACGAGACGACCTTGCCGGTGACGCTGCCGGAAATGCTGCACCACACGGCGGCCGTGGTCCGCGCGCGCACGGGCCTGCCGGTGATCGCGGACATGCCCTTCGGCAGCTTCCACGTGGATCCGGCGCACACGGTCGAGGCTGGCCTGCGCCTGGTCAAGGAGGCCGGGGCGACGGCGGTCAAGATCGAGGGCGGGCTCATGCGGGCGGCGCACCTGACGGCCCTGCTCGCGGCCGAGATTCCGGTCATGGGGCACCTGGGGCTGACCCCCCAGTCGGTCAACCGCCTGGGCGGCTTCAAGGTCCAGGGGCGGGGCGCGGACGCGGCGGCCCGGCTGCTGGAGGATGCGCGCTTCCTGCAGGAGGCCGGCTGCTTCGCCCTGGTGCTGGAATGCATCCCGGCCGGGCTGGCGGCCGAAGTCAGCCGCGCGCTGGCGATCCCCACCATCGGGATCGGCGCCGGTGCGGGCTGCGACGGCCAGGTGCTGGTGATCCACGACATGCTGGGAATGGGCACCGAGCGCGTGCCGCGCTTCGTCAAGCGCTACGCCGACCTGGCGACCGCGGGCGCCGAGGCCGTGGCCCGCTATGTGGCCGACGTGCGGGCTGGCGCCTTCCCGGGGCCGCAGCACGCCTATGCCGACGACGCGGCGGCGGAGGCTGCGGGCGCCGGTGACGACGGCGGCGGCGCCTACCTGGGCGATTTGCGGGACGGCGAGGCCGGCGCGTGAGGATCCTGCGCACCGCGACGGATCTGGGCGGGCTCGACTCCCTGCGGGGCGAGCGGCCCCTGGTCCTGGTGCCGACCATGGGCGCGCTGCATGAGGGCCATCTGAGCCTGGTGCGCAGCGCGGCGGAACGGGGCCCGGTGGTGGTGTCGATCTTCGTCAACCCGACCCAGTTCGGGCCGGGCGAGGACTTTGCCGCCTACCCGCGCGAGCTGGAGCGGGACCTGCAGTTGCTGGCGCCGCTGGCGCCGGCGGCGGTGTTCGTGCCGGAGACGGCGACCGTCTACCCGTCGCCCGGCGGCGTCACGATCCGGCCCGGAAGGAGGGCGACGGGCCTGTGCGGGGCCCGGCGGCCCGACCACTTCACGGGCGTGCTGACGGTGGTGGCCAAGCTTTTCGGGCTCGTGCGTCCGGACCTGGCCGTGTTCGGACGCAAGGACGCCCAGCAGTGCCTGGTCATCGCCGAGATGGTGCGCGACCTGATGCTGCCGGTGCGGCTGCTGGACGCACCCACGGTGCGGGAGCCCGACGGCCTGGCCCTGTCCTCGCGCAACCGCTACCTGGATGAGGCGGCCCGCGGGCGGGCCCTGTGCCTGAGCCGGGCCCTGGCCGCTGCGCGAACCCTGATCGAGGCCGGCGAACGTGCGGCGGCCGCCGTGACGGCGGCCATGCACGAACACCTGGCCGGCGCCGACAGCGTCGAATATGCGGCGGTCCGCCGCCTCGACGACTGGAGCGAACCTGGACAGCTGGCGGGGCGCACCCTGCTGGCGGTGGCGGCCCGGATCGAACCGGCCCGCCTGATCGACAACCTGGTCCTGGACATCACCGAGGGGGGCGCCCGGGAGTGCTCCCTGCTCGGCACGGGGGAAGAAGCATGAATGCCAAGAGCGCACGCAGCGGGATCGAGGCCGTGGTGCTGGCCGCGGGCAAGGGCACGCGCATGAAATCGGACCTGGCCAAGGTCCTGCACCGGCTGGACGGTCGGCCGCTGCTGGATCACGTGCTGGACACGGTCGAGGCCGCCGGCATCGGGCACACGGTGGTGGTGGTCGGGCATCAGGCCGAGCAGGTCCAGGCGACCTGCGGCCGGCCCGGGCTCGATTTCGCCCTGCAGCAGCCGCAGCTGGGCACCGGCCATGCGGTGCAGGTGGCGGTGCCGGCCCTGCGCGGCGGCGGCCACACGGTGGTGCTGGCCGGCGACGTGCCCCTGCTGCGCACCGCGACCCTGGCGCGGCTGGTCGCGGGCGCGGCGGCTTCGGGCGCCGCGGCCACGGTGCTGACCTGCGTGGTGCCCGACGCCGGCGCCTACGGCCGCATCGTCAAGGACGCCGACGGCCGCGTGATCCGCATCGTCGAGGCCAGGGATGCCACACCGGCAGAGCGGGCCATCGGCGAGTACAACACCGGCGTCTTCTGCTTCCGCACCGACCGCATGATCGAGGCCCTGGCCAACCTGACCACCGACAACGACCAGGGCGAGTACTACCTGACCGACACCGTGGCCTGGCTGGTGCAGGCCGGCGAAGAGGTGGCCGCGGTCGCGACGACCGACCCCGGCGAAGTCGTGGGCATCAATACGGTGGACGAACTGGTCGCGGCCGAACGCCTGCTCAAGGCGCGGGGCGCCTGAGGTGGATCGTCTCTGCACACCCTGGAGGTTCGCCTACGTGAGCGGACAGGAACAGACCGCCGGCTGTGTCTTCTGCGCCATCCCCGCCGGGGATGACCAGCAGACCTACCTGCTGCACCGCGGCAAGCACTGGTACCTGGTGCTGAACCGCTACCCCTACAACGGCGGCCACCTGCTGCTGGTGCTGGGGCGCCACGCGGCGGCCCTGGGCGACTGCACGCCGGACGAATTGCAGGAGATGGCCCGCCTGATGGCCGTGATGGAGAAGGCCCTGCACCGAGTGCTTCCAGCCCGACGGCCTGAACTGCGGCTACAACGGCGGCCGCAGTGCCGGGGCGGGGATCCCCGACCATCTGCACCTGCACATGCTGCCGCGCTGGGCCGGGGACACCAACTTCATGAGCACTATCGGCGAGACCCGGGTCATGCCCCTGACCCTGGACCAGGCCTGGGCCAAGCTGCAGCCGGTGATCGTCCGCCTGGCCACGGAGCAGGCATGAAGCGCAACCTGTGGCTCTTGGCCGCGGTGGTCCTGTGCGCGGTCTCGCTCTGGGCGGGGATCAGGGGGCGTGGCGACGCCGGAACGTCCGCACCGCCGCCGGTCGACCCGGCGGTGCACCTGCTGGTGCTCAACGGCACCAGCGAGGCCGGACTGGCCCGGGACCTGAGCCGCGACCTGGCCGGCGCCGGCCTGGTCGTCGGGGGGGTCGGCAACACCGAGGGGGAGCCGGCGGCGGCGACCGTCCTGGTCAACCGGCGCCTGGACGATGCGGTGGCCCGGCGCCTGGCCGCCCGGCTGGGCGGGCTGCCGGTGGTCCGGGAGTGGGACGGCCGCTGCAGCGAGGACGCGGTGCTGGTGCTGGGCAGCGACTGGGTCCGGGTGCGCGAGGCCCTGGCCGGCGGGTCCTGAGGACCGCTCCGGCGGAAAAGATGTGGTTGGCTCCCCGCGCGGAGCTTATCATTGGCCCCCGACGCGGGATGGACCCGCGCCCGACTGGTCCGGTGGGCCGCGAAGGTGTTGACCGATGCGCAAATCCCTCGGCACGGTGGTGCTGAACCTGCTCCTGGGCGTCCTGATCGGCGCCATCTTCAGCGAAGTGATCGGCCTCTTCCTGAGCGAGGGAAGCGTGGCCCACCAGCTGTTCGTGCGCTACGTGCCGTTCGGGCTGCCGACGGCCCACGTGAACCTGGTCATCATCGAAGTGACGTTCGGGTTCCAGTTGCATTTCAACCTGATGAGCGTGATCGGCGTCTTCATCGCCTCGCAGATCCTCAGGTGGTACCGTTAGGCCTCGGAGGTCATGCCATGACTCTGCCTCTTGCCATCATTCCCGGCGTCACCGGCGGCTGGGAACTGCTGCTGATCCTGGCGCTGGTGCTTTTGCTGTTCGGACCCAAGCGCCTGCCGGAGATCGCCGAGGCCATGGGCAAGTCCATCCGCAAGTTCAAGACGGCGACCCAGACGCCACCGACGAGGTCAAGCGCGAGATCGACGACGCCGGACGCGCCGCCAGGACCGCCGGGGACAAGACCGCCGGCGAGCCGGCCAAGCGCGACGACGAACCCCGCAGCTGAGTCGCCGCGGCACAGCCAGGAGACCCGCGTGAACCTCGCCCAGCTGCTGGCCCAGCTCAAGACGGACGACCGATTCCTGCGCAACGTCACCCGCTGGGAAGTGCTGCCGCCGCGAGCCGGCCCGCTACGCCGACCTCCCGGCGGAGCTGGATCCCCGGCTGGCGGAGGTGCTGGCCGCGCGGGGCATCGAGCAGCTGTACAGCCACCAGGCCGAGGCGGTGCGCCTGGCCCGGCCGGCCGCTCCTTCGTGGTGCCGACGCCGACGGCCAGCGGCAAGACCCTCTGCTACAACCTGCCGGTGCTGGACACGATCCTGCGCGAGCCCCAGGCCCGGGCCCTCTACCTGTTCCCCACCAAGGCCCTCAGCCAGGACCAGATGCACGAGGTGCACGGGCTGGTCACCGACCTGGGCGCGGACATCAAGACCTTCACCTTCGACGGCGACACCCCCGAGACCGCGCGGCGGGCCATCCGCAGCAGCGGCCACATCGTGGTCACCAACCCGGACATGCTGCACCAGGGCATCCTGCCGCACCACACCCTGTGGGTGAAGCTCTTCGAGAACCTGCGCTACGTGGTGGTGGACGAGGTGCACCAGTACCGCGGCGTCTTCGGCAGCCACGTGGCCAACGTGCTGCGGCGCCTGCAGCGGATCGCACGCTTCTACGGGTCCGACCCGCGAGTTCATCTGCTGCTCGGCCACCATCGCCAACCCGCAGGAGCTGGCCGAGCGGCTGATGGGGCGCCGAGGTGGCGGTGGTCGAGCGCAACGGTGCGCCGCGCGGGCGAGAAGCACTTCATCTTCTACAACCCGCCGGTGGTCAACGCGGAGCTCGGCATCCGCCAGTCGGTGGTCAAGACCACGCGCGGCCATCGCCGAGCGCTTCATGGCGGCCGAGTGCCAGCTGATCGTCTTCGCGCGCAGCCGCATGCGGGTCGAGCTGCTGCTTGACCTACCTGGAAAAGGCCGGCCGGCGCGTAGGCATCAGGAGCGGCGAGGTGCGCGGCTACCGCGGCGGTTACCTGCCCAACGAGCGGCGGGCCATCGAACAGGGCCTGCGCGACGGCAGCGTGACCACGGTGGTCTCGACCAACGCCCTGGAGCTGGGCATCGACATCGGCCGGCTGGACGTCTGCATCATGGCCGGGCTACGCGGGCACCATCGCCAGCACCTGGCAGCAGGCGGGCCGCGCCGGCCGCCGCCAGAACCTCAGCTGCGTGGTGCTGGTGGCCTCGAGCAGCCCGGCCGACCAGTACGTCGATCAACAATCCCGACTACTTCTTCGGGCGCAGCCCCGAGCACGCGACCCTGGACCCGGACAATCTGGTCATCCTGATGAGCCACCTCAAGTGCGCGGCCTTCGAGCTGCCCTTCGCGACGGACGAGCGCTACGGCGGCCAGCGCGTGGAGGAGATCCTCGGACTACCTGGCCGACCAGGGCGTGCTGCACCGCAGCGGCGACCGCTTCCACTGGATGGCCGACACCTATCCCGCCGAGGACGTCAGTCTGCGCAGCGCGGCGCCGGACAACGTGGTGATCATCGACAAGTCGCTGCCCGGCGGGCGGGTGATCGGCGAGATGGACCTGTTCAGCGCCCAGGAGATGCTGCACGACGACGCCATCTACATCCACGGCGCGCGTGCAGCACCACGTGGATCGCCTGGACTGGGAGCGGCGTGAGGCCCACGTGCAGCCGGTGGTGGTGGACTACTACACCGACGCCCAGCGCAAGAGCGAGCTGAAGACCCTGACCGCGGACGAGGACCGGCCCGCCGCCTTCGGTCAGCTGGCCGTGGGCGAGGTCGGCCTGATCAGCAAGGTCACCGTCTTCAAGAAGATCAAGCTGGGCACCCATGAGAACGTGGGTGCCGGGCGCGTGCACCTGCCGGAGATGGAGATGCACACCACCAGCTTCTGGTGGGAGCTGCCGGAGGACCTGGTGCCGGAAATGGCCGCCCGCGGTCAGGATCTGGGCGATGCCCTGAAGGGTCTGGCCCACCTGCTGGGCCGGGTGGCGCCGGTCTTCGTGATGGCCGATCCGTCGGACCTGCACGCCACGGCGATGGTGCGCTCGCCGTTCACCGGCCGGCCGACCCTGTACATCTATGACGCATTCCCCGGCGGGGTCGGCTTCAGCCGCCGCATCTTCGACCAGTTCGAGGAGATCTGCGGCGCCGCCGCCAGCCACGCCCGCGGCTGCCCCTGCGGCGTGGGCTGCCCCTCCTGCGTGGGCCCGCCGGTGGAGTCGGGCACCACGGCCCGGGACGGCGCCGCCTGGCTGCTGGCGCGGGCGGTCACCGGCGCCGCCGAGGCCTAGGCGTGGACCTGCGCAAGCGCCTGGCCCAGCTGGACAAGCTGAGCCGACGGCCGGAGCCGCCGCGGCCGGCGGTGCCTGCGGGTGCGCCTTGCACCCCCGCAGACCTGGGCCTGGCCGCCGCCCCCGGCGGCGAGACCTGGCTGGGAGGATGCTGGCGGGACCTGCCGCCGCCGGCGCTGCCGGACCTGGCGGGCCTGCTGCCCCGCCACTGGGACGCCACGGCCGACCCCGAGGAGCTGCTTTTCCTGGACACCGAGACCACGGGCCTGGCCGGAGGCACGGGCACCGTGGCCTTCCTGGTGGGCCTGGCCTGGTGGGAGCAGGGGCGGCTGCGCATCGAGCAGCACTTCCTGCCCGAGCCGGCCCATGAAGCCGCCCTGCTGGCGGCGGTGGCGGCGCGGGCCGGCCGGCACAAGGTGGTGGTCTCGTTCAACGGCGCGTCGTTCGACTGGCCGCTGCTGCGCACGCGGGCGCTCTTGAACCGCATGAGCGATCCCTTGGGCGAACTGGCGGGCTGGGATCTGCTGGTGCCCGCGCGGCGGGTGTGGGGCCGGCAGCTGGCGGACTGCCGCCAGCAGACCCTGGAAGCGGAGGTCTGCGGCCTGCGGCGCGGCCCGGGCGACATCCCCGGCGACCGCATTCCCCAGGCCTGGTTCGATTTCCTGGCCGGCGGCGACGCCGAGCCCCTGCAGCGGGTGCTGGAGCACAACCGGCGGGACATGGAGGGCATGGCGCAGGTGCTGCGGGCGGTCTGCGCCGTCGCCGGGCAGTTGCTGCTGCCGCCGCCGGCCGGCCTGGAGGCGGACTGGCGGCTGGCCTGGGCCCTGGGACGGGTCTGCGAACGCCGGCGGGCCGACGGGGCAGCAGCCGGCTGGCTGCGGCTGGCGGCCCAGGCAGCGGCGGCGCGGCGCGAACGGCGTTTCCTGGTCGACGCCCTGCGCGTGCTCAAGCGGGACGGCGACTGGACCGGGGCGCTGGACCTGATCGACCGGGCGGTGGCCCGGGGCGACGCCGAACCCTGGCTGCACCGGGAGGCGGCCATCATCTGGGAGCATCGCCTCGGCGATCCGGACAAGGCCCTTGCCCACGCCCGCCGGACCGGCGATGATCGACGCGTCGATCGGCTCAGCAGGCGAGCACCGAAGGAGGCCACATGAGCGGCATGACCAGGGGCGAGGCCCTTCTCCTGTTGGCGGGCATCCGGGTGCTGACCCACACCCTGGAGCGCTCGCCGACGCCCGAACAGGTGGCCGACCTGCTGGGGATGCCCGCCAGCGCGGTGCGCCTGCAGCTGACCCAGCTGGCGGACCTGGGTGCGGTCGCGCTCCTGAACAGCGCCTTCGAGACCCACGCCGAGGTGCGCGATCACCTGGCGGTGGAGCCGCTGCCCGAGGCGGCCGGCCCGGCCATCGCCGACGACCTGGAGGCCTTCGACCGCCGCAAGCGCGAGGAGAAGACGCGCATGGCCCACCTCTTCGAGTCGGGCGAGCACGAGCAGCAGCAGCAGGACAAGCTGCAGAAGATGGGCCAGGACCTGGACACCTTCCGGCGGCGCAAGCCCGTCAACCCCTTCGGCGAGGACTGATCCGGCCCGTCCGGAACGAGGGAAGCCCGGACCGTGTGGTCCGGGCTTCCCTTGCTTGCTGAGTGGCCAGGGCGGGCGCTCGGGGTCAGACGCCCATGCCCATGGCGGCTCGATGGTCCTCGATCTTGGCCTGCGCCTCCTGCTCCGTGAACCACTGCTCCATGATCTCGCCCTGCTTGCGCTGCAGCAGGGCGCCGCGCAGACCCTCGAGGCGGGCGGCGAAGTCGGCCTCGTCGAAGGGCGCGATCCAACGCGGGACCAGGGCGTAGATGCCGCGCGGGGTTTCCACCTCGGGCACCAGCTGGCCGACGGTGCCGTTGATCGCCGCGGCGTTGAAGGCCGTGCCGTAGCCGACGTTCTCGACGTTGCCGTTGATGGTGAAGGTGTCCGTCAGGGCGTGGGCCAGGCCGTGGTTGGCCGCGGCCACCGCCAGGGCCGTGCCCATCTGCGCTTCGCCGACGGCGGGCGCCAGCTTGGCGCGGGCGGCCTCGCGGTTGTGGTCCTGGCGCACGGCCAGGGCCACCTGGCCGCGCACGTCCTCCAGCGGCGACGGGCCGGCCGGCAGTTCCTCCAGCTTGTGCACCACGTACATGAACTGGTCGTTCTCGAAAACGGGGCTGACGGCGCCCGGCTTGGCGGCGAAGGCCCAATTGCTGCCGGCCAGGCTCATGGGCAGGGTCGGCAGGTCACGGCCCGCGATGAAGGCGTCGGGCTCGACCAGGTCCATGGCCTCGGCCTGGGCCGTGGCGGCGAAGTTGCTGCCGTTGACGCGGCTGAGGAAGGCCTCGGCGGACTCGCGCAGCAGGTCCAGGGTGGTCGGTCCGGGGCTGACCTTCAGCAGGATGTGGCGGGCGCTGATCTGGTAGACCTCTCCGCTGTCCTTGTCGCGATCCTGGGAGAGGACCTCGATCAGGTGGTAGCCGAAGCGGGTGCGCACCGGCTCGGAGATCTCGCCCACCGGCAGGGCGAATGCGGCCTCGGTGAAGGGGGCCACCATGCGATTGCGGTCGAAGGTGCCGAGGTCGCCGCCGCTGCGGGCGCTGCCGTCCTCGCTGTATTCGGCCGCGGCGGCGGCGAAATCCTTGCGGCCCGAGACGATCTCCTCGCGGATCTCGGCGATGAACTGGCGCACGTCCTCGTAGTCGGCGTCGCTGGCCTCCTTGGCGAAGCGCACCGCCTGCACCCGGGCGCGGGCCGGGCGCTGGTAGTCCTCGAGATGGGCGTCGTACCAGGCCTGCAGGGCCTCGTCCGCGGGCTCGAAGCCGTCGCCGAGCTCGGCGAAGGCCTGTCCCATGTACTCGGCCACGGCACGACCGGTCTGGCGCGCGTATTCCTGCCGCACCTCCTCGTCCGTGACCACGGCACCGGCCGAGATCTCTTCCATGAACCTGAGGTTGGGCAGGTAGATGTCACGCACGTAGGCCTCGGCCCGGGACCAGTCGGCCTCGGGGTTCTGCAGGTCGGCGTAGTAGCGTTCGAGGTCGATGGCACCGTTCTCGTCGCGGTACGCGTTCAGCAGTTCCATCGGCGGGTTGTCGCGGAAGGTCGCGAGCACCTCGGCGTCGCTGACCTTGATCCCGCGCTTGGCGATGGCCTGCTCGAGCAGGGAGGAGCGGACCATCTGCTGCCAGGCCCGCTCGCGCGCCGTGGCGTACTGGTTGGCGTTGAGGTCGCCGCCGGGCGCCTGCTGGCGCAGCATCGCCGTCTGCTGGCGGACCGTGAAGTCGTAGTCCTGGGCGGAAATGGCCTTGCCGTTGACCGAACCGACCACGCCGGCTTCGTAGGAGCTGCTGCCGGGCGGCTGGCAGCCGCGGCCGGTCAGGCCGCCCAGCCCCAGGAACAGGAAGAAGCTGCCGGCGATCACCCAGTAGAAGACCTTGGCCTTGGAGCGCAGAATCTTGAACATCGTGGACATCCCCTCGGCATGGTGGTGCCGTGCGACGGACTAACGCAAACGCGAGCACAACCGGCCCCGGGGCCGGCAGCGCGGAAACGATCCTTCAAGATGGCGCAAGTTTCCGGATTTCTCAAGTGCGCCGTTGCGAGGGGGGCGGAATTCTGTCAGTTTCTGGCCCGGCTGGCCGCCGGTCGGCGGGTCTCAAGGAGGTCAGGGATGGGAAACCCGGGAGTCGTCGCCCTGCTCGCGGGCCTGGCCGCCCAGGCGGCAAAGGTGCTGCACGAGGCCGTGGTGCACCGGCGCTGGCGTCCGGGGCTGTTCTTCAGCAACGGTGGCATGCCCAGCTCCCACACCGCCACCGTCACCTGCCTGACCGTGCTGGTGGGCCGGGCCGAGGGCTGGAGCTCACCCCTGGCGGGCCTGGTGGTGGTTTTCGCGCTCTTCGTCATGTTCGAGGCGACCGGTCTGCGCCAGGAGATCGGTCACCAGGCCGAGGTGCTGAACGAGCTGATGGATCGGGCCCTGGCCGGCGACCGCCCGGATCGGCGACGCCTGCGCGAACTGGTCGGGCACACCTGGGGCGAAGTCAGCGGAGGCATCGCGTTCGGCCTCGTCTTCACGTTCCTCTGGTTGCGAGGCCCGGGGAGCACCTAGGGGGAATCCTTACAGTTATCATTATTTTTAATTGACAGGCTGCGGGGATGCGGGGGATGGTGGATCCAACAGGTGGCGGGACGCGGGCTTCCGCCGGCCTTTCGACATAGATGCCGAGACCCGGACATGGACGGTCCGGTGCGGGCGCGAATGCCGTCGTCGAAAGGATTCGAGATGAGAGTCATCGCCCTCGCCAACCAGAAGGGTGGTTGCGGCAAGACGACCACCGCCACCAACCTCGCCGCTGCCCTCGCCCTCAACGCCAAGCGTGTCCTGCTGATCGACAACGACCCCCAGGGCCACGCGACCCTGGCCTTCGGCTTCCGCGAGCGGGACTTCTCCCTCAGCACCTACGACCTGTACCTGACCAGCGACATCCTGGTCGAGCACGCCTTCCTGGAGGCGGGCGAAAACCTGCACCTGGTGCCGGCCGGCGTGGAGCTGGCCGCGGTGGAGCAGGTCCTGGCCCGGGAGACCGAGAAGGAGCGCCACCTGCAGGACAAGCTGCGGCGCAGCGCCCTGCCCTACGACTACGTGCTGATCGACTGCCCGCCAGCGGTCAGCCTGCTGACCTTCAACGCCCTGATGGCCTGCGGCGAGGTGCTGATTCCGGTCGATCCCAGCGTCTACAGCCTGCAGGCGGCGCGCAAGATGCACGAGACCCTGGCCCTGCTGCGGGAAAAGCGCGGGCACGACATCGTGCCGCGGGTGCTGATGTCCGACTTCGACACCCGCCCGCGCTTCGTGCGCACCCTGATGGCCGAGCTGGACACGGTGTACGAACACGAACTGCTGGACACGATCATCCACCACACCGTGCGCTTCCGCGAGGCCGCCGGCGCCGGCGTGCCGGTGGTGCGGCTGGATCCGGAATCGCGCGGGGCGGTCGACTTCCGCTGCCTGGCCCGGGAGATCATCGCCGAAGAGGTGGACGTGACCGTGACCGCGGTCGACCACTGGGTCGCGCTGCTGCACGGCCCCCAGCGGAGCGATGCCGGCCTCCGCTTTGAAGCGGATTTCCCCCGCGCCAAGGTTGTTCGCATCACGGGCACCTTCTGCGACTGGTCCGCCAAGGGGCTGCCCCTGGCCCAGCGCGAGGACGGCATCTGGGAGGGCCAGCTCGCCCTTGAGCCGGGCCGCTACGAGTACCGCTTCATCGTGGATGGGGCCTGGCTGCCCGATCCCCACAACAGCCAGTCCGCGCCCAACGAGTTCGGCGGCGTCAACAGCCTCTGCGTGGTCGCCTGATGAGGGGACGCGCGGAGAACGGACCATGACCAGGGACCGGGCAGGCCCGGCGGCGCCCGGCCGGCGCCGGCACCACATCGGTGCGGTGGCGCACCACTTCCTCGGCGGCAGCGACGACGGTGCGGGCGCCCGGGCCCTGCCCGCGGTGGTGGTGGCCGCGGCCGAGGCGGTGCCCATCTCGGCATTCGTCGCCGCCGGCGCGGCCCGCACCGGCGCCATCGCCGACGGCGGCCGCTGGCTGCTGCTGGAGGACGGCGGCTGCACCTGGTCGGCCCGCAGCCACCTGGACAGCGACGAGCGGGTGCGCCTGGTCACCGCGGCCGATTTCGCGGCGCGGGGCGAACCCGCCCGTGGTCTCTGCTGGCATCTGGGCGCCGCGAACGCCGAGCGCCTGGACGCCTGGACCAATGCGCGGCGCCTGCCCGGTTGCACCCTGCCCACGGTCGGGCGTCCGGTCCACCTGTTCTGGTGCCTGCCGGCGGACACCGCGGCGGCGCTTTCGCCGCTGGCAGCCCTGGCCCGCCTGGCGGCGCTGGTCGAGCCCGAATGCGTCGATCTGATGGTGGCACCGCGCAGCTGGCCCCAGCGCGAGCGCCGGGGGCCGCCGGCCGTGACCCTCGACGACCGCCTGCTGGCGCGACTGCGGGCCCGGGCGGCCGATCTCTGCGAACGGCCGGTGCGTCTGGGCGTCGTCGGCCCCGGCATGGGCACCGCGGCGGCGGCGGCCCTGATCACCGAGTTCCTGCATGCCGCCGCGGCTGCCACCGGCTCCTGAGCGCTTTTTGGCCTTTACCCTGCGCAGTGCCCCGGCTAGCCTTGCGGCGCGTCCGGCAGGGGATCGGACGCGGCGGCCGCCGCAGGCGGCAGGGAGGACCGCGCTGACCTTTCCGTGCCATTCCGGTCGACCGCTGACGGTTGCGGCCGCAGCGCTGCTGCTCCTGGCAGCGGGCGCGGCCCGCGCCGCAGCGCCCAGCCTGGGCCACCCGGGCTACCTGATCCTGGCCGGCGCCGCCGATTCGACCGCTGGCTACCACTGGCGTGACGGGCCGGGCCCGGACCAGCGTTCGCTGGTCTGGGAGCAGGGTCTGCTGACGGTGCCGGCGACCCTGGCCCTGGAGGGCTTCGGCCCCCGTGACCTGGCGGTGGCGGTGGGGGCCGATCTGACCGGCACCAGCGAGGGTGGCGAACTGATCTTCAGCGACGGCCGGTACCGGATCTCGGCCCCGCTGCTGCTGAGCGATCCCAACATCAGCTTCTATGCCGCGGCCGGGGAGCTGGAACTGGTGGGTGAGCGCATCCGCTACCTGCCGCCACGGGTGGGCGAACGCGCCGATCCGCGAGCCGGCTTCGTCTTCCTGGCAGGGATGGTCGTGCTGGTGGTGGTGCTGATGCGGCTGGCCAGGCGTCGGCGGGGCGAAGGCGGACGCCGGTGACGGCGGCCGCCTGGTCGCGTGCCTGCCTGGGCGGCGCCTGGTTGACCCTGCCCTGGATCGGGCTGGGCACCCTGCGTCTGCTGACGGGACGGGACCTGGGGGCTGGGCTGCAGCCCAGCTGGCTGCTGCTGGGGGTCGCCTCGGTCCTGGTCGTGGTCGGTCACCCGCGGGTGCGGCCGGACCTGCCGCGGCCGGTCCGCAGGTGGGCACTCGCCGCGGCGGTGGCGCTGGCGCTTTCGGCACTGGGGCTGCTGGTGGCCCCGGTGGCCGAGCCGGCCGCGGTGGTGTGGCAACGCTACGGCAAGCAGGTGATCCAGCTGGGGATCATGGCCGCGTTCCTGGGCTGGCCCGCGCTCTGGGTGCGCGGCGCCGCCCGCTGGCGCTGGACGGCGCGGCTGCTGGTGGCCGGCGCGCTGCTGCAGGTCCTCTACGGCGGCCTGCAGTGGCTGCACTGGTACCAGCCGGGGGCGCTGCTGCCGGCTTTGGACCGGGTGTTCACTTCGAATCCGGCCATCCTCAGCGGCTCGGAACAGCTGCACCTGGCCGACGGCTTCCGCGATGTGCCCCGGCTGCGGGGCACCGCCAGCGAACCGCTCTACCTGGGCAACTACCTGCTGCTGATCCTGCCCCTGCTGGGGCTGACCGGCTGGCGACGCGGCTTCAAGCTGGGCGCGGGGCTGGTCCTGTGGCTGCTGCTGCTGCTGACCTGGAGCCGCGGGGCCTGGCTGGCGGCGCTCGCCGGTGGGGTGCTGGCCCTGGGGCTGCGCCGCTGGTCGCCCGTGACGGGCGGCCCGGACCGCCGGCCCCGTTGGCGCCTCTGGGTCGGGTGCGCGGCCGTGGCGGTGGTGCTGGCGGCGCTGCTGGGTCCGGAGCGTCTGCTGCTGCCGGTGGAGCGGCTGGCCCAGAGCGTCAGCGGCCGCGACTGGTCCAACCTGACCCGTCTCTACAGCATGCAGGCCGCCTGGAGGGCCTTCACCCTCAGCCCGCTGGTGGGGGTGGGCTGGGGGCAGTTCGCCTGGCACTTCCCTTTGCTGGTGGACACGGCCGGTCTGCAGAGTCAGTTCCAGTGGCCGGTGGTCAACAACTTCCCCCTGCAGATCCTCTGCGAGACGGGGATCGTGGGGTTTGCGGTGTTCGCGGCGATCAGCTTCGCCCTGGTCCGGGCGACCGGGCGCGCGCTGCGTGAGCCCGGCGACGGGGCGCGGGTGCAGCGGGTGTGTGCCGCCGCCGTGGCCACCTTCGCGGTGTGGCTGCAGCTGCTGACCTTCTCCCAGTACAACCTGCCCCACATCTGGGTGGCCCCGGGGCTTCTGCTGGCCGCGCTGGCCGACCGCGGCGGCGCCGACAACGAACGGACCGAGGCATGAGCCGTCGTCCCCACATCGTGCTGGACGCGCTGCTGGTGCGGGCCCGGCCGACGGGAGTGGGGCGCTCCATCCTGGAGCTGGCGGACGCCTTGGCGGCGGTCGACCGGGGCTTCGATTTCACGGTGCTGGCCTCGGTGCCGGCGATGTTCGCCGAGCTGGCCGGCCGGCCCGGCTGGCGGGTGGAGGCCTGCCCCGGGGCCGGCGGCGGCACCCTGGCCAAGGCCTGGTACACCCAGGCCCGCTTGCCGGCGCAGGTGCGCGCGCTGGGAGGGGACTTGCTGCACAGCCTGCAGTTCGTGGCGCCCCTGCGCCTGGGCTGCCCATCGGTGGTGACGGTGCACGACCTGGCCTGGCAACTGTTCCCGGGGACGGTCGAGCAACCGCGCCGCGGCTACTATCACCTGTTCGTGGGGCCGAGCCTGCGCCGCGCCGCCGCCGTGGTCACCAACAGCGAAGCGACCGCTGCGGACGTGGCGCGCCTGCACCCGGGGACCGCCGGCAAGGTGACCGTCACTCCCTTCGGCCTGGCGGCCTGGGCGACGGCCGCGGCTCGGCGCGAGGACGAACAGCCCGCGCCGGGCCGCCCGGGCCGGCCCAGTTTCCTCTTTGTCGGGACCCTCGAGCCACGCAAGAACCTCGAAGGCGTGCTGCGGGCCTACGAACTCTTCCTGGAGGGTGCGGGACGCCCGGTCGAGGCCTGCCCCCAGCTGCTGTTCGTGGGCGCCAGGGGCTGGGGCGATTCCCGACTGCGTCCGGCCATGCAGCGCCTGCAGGCGGCCGGGCACCTGGAGGTCCGCGACTACTGCGAGCCGGCCCAGCTCTGGAACCTGTACCGCTCGGCACATGGCTTGCTGTTCCCGTCCCTGCACGAGGGCTTCGGCTTCCCCATCCTTGAGGCGATGGCGGCCGGATTGCCGGTTTTGACCGCCGACAGGGGCGCCATGGCCGAAGTCGCCGGAGACGCGGCCCTGCTGGTCGATCCCGCCGACCCGGCGGATATGGCCGCCGGGATGGCCCGCCTGGCCTGGGACGGGGCGTTGCGGGATCGCCTGCAGGTGGCCGGCCAGGCGCGGGTCCGCCAGTGGACCTGGGAGCGGACCGCTGCCATCACCAGCGCCGTGTATGCGCGCGTGCTGGCCGGGGCCGGCGGCAAATAAATGATTGCCCGAGGCCCGGGCTTGGGATAAATTGCCGTTGCTTGTGCAGTTGTGGCTTTTCCGGGCACATCGATTCAAGGAGGAAGCGTGGACCTGGGCATCGTGGGGGCCCTCGGCTTCGTCGCGGCATTTCTGATGTCGTGGCTGGTCCAGCCCCATTTTCGCAACCTCGGTTTCCTGACCGATATCGTCGATCATCCCGGGTACCGTCGGCCCCATCGCGAACCTGTGCCCCGCACCGGTGGCATGGCCATCTTCATCTCCTTCTTCTGTTCGCTGTTCTTCCTCGAGCACGTGATCCTCAAGTCCCCGCTGCCCTGGGACTGGCTGGGTGTGCTCAGCGGCGCCGGCCTGGCGATCCTGGCCCTGGGCGTGGGGGACGACCGCTTCGGCATCCACGCCGAGAAGAAGCTGTACGGCCAGCTGCTGGTGATCGTGGCCCTGATGCTGTTCGGCATGCGCCTGGACACGGTGGTGCTGCCGCTGCTGGGGGAGATCAGCCTGGGCGGCTGGGCCTGGCCCTTCACCCTGTTCTGGTACCTCGGCTTCATCAACTCGATGAACCTGATCGACGGCCTGGACGGGCTGGCCTCGGGCATCAGCGTGCTGGCTTCGCTGACCCTGATCGCCGTCTCGGTGGCGGTGCAGGACATGCACTCGACCCTGTTCGCGGCCACCCTTTGCGGGGGGACCGTGGCCTTCTTCTACTGGAACATCAGCAGCCGGAAGATCTTCCTGGGTGACTCGGGCAGCATGTGGATGGGCCTGGTCCTGGGCAGCCTGATGCTGAACCTCAGCCGCCAGCAGGGGGTCAGCCTGCCGGTGCTGCTGGCGCCGATGATCGTGCCCATCTGGGACACGGGCACCACCATCGTGCGCCGCTCGCGCCGCCGCACCTCGATCTTCCAGGCCGACGACCACCACCTGCACCATCGCCTGCTGCGCCTGGGCTTCTCGCCCGGGGGCGCGGTGCTGTGCCTGCTGCTGGTCACGGCGGGCATGATCCTCTTCAGCCTGAGCGACTTCCTGTCTGCTCCGTGGCT
This sequence comes from Candidatus Krumholzibacteriia bacterium, assembly GCA_963848505.1. Lineage (GTDB taxonomy): Bacteria > Krumholzibacteriota > Krumholzibacteriia > LZORAL124-64-63 > LZORAL124-64-63 > JACZKN01. The sequence goes on from CAWKEB010000003.1 coordinate 1,205,406, forward strand.
GGGCCTGCCGGCCATGGGTACCTGGATGATCGCCGCCCAGCTGGGCGCGCTGCAGCACCTGAAGAACCGCCGGCGCGGGCTCGATCTCTTCTCGGAGATCTTCTACGCCGTGGGCTTCGACGACCGGCTGGACCTGTTCTCCGGCGTCGGGCACAACGTGGCGGACATCATCGATCTGCAGGCCGAGCGCGCCCGGGTGCGTAACGGTCGCGTGATCCGCGAGGGCACCACCGGCCGCGAGGCCGTGGTCACCGCGGCCGCGACCGACGAGCCCGACGACGCGGTCTGATCCGCCGATCATGCCGTTTTCCCCCTTGCCCGGCCCCTTCCTCGACGAGGCGGGGGCCTTGGCTTTGCGGCCCCACGTGGCGGTGGAACTGGGTTGCGGCGCGGGGGACTTCGGTGCGGTGCTGGCGTCGACCGGCTTGAGTGTGATCGGCCTGGACGCCGGCCGTCCGTTGCCTGCGGGCCGGCCGGCGGTGCTGGGCGATGCGCTGCGCCCGCCCTTGGCGCCCGGCAGCTGCGACCTGCTGATCGCGGCGAACCTGGTGCGCCACCTGGTCCCGCGGCGGCGGGAGCTGGAATTCCTGGTCGGATGGGTCGGTTTGCTGCGGCCCGGTGGTGCGCTTTATGTATTCGAGGATGAGCCGCGGGGCGGGCCGGGCCCGGAGGGAAACTACGGGCGCCTGCAGACCCTGCTGGCGCGGGTGGCCCCGCAGAGCCGGGGACCGCTGCTGGGCCGGGACGTGTTCGCGCAGCGGGCGGCCGCCCTGGGCCTGCGGATTGCCGACGGCGGCACCTGGCCCAACACCTGGCCCCTGGACGCGCGGGCGGTGCTGACCATGCTGGCCGCCGGCCGACCCGAGCCCAACGGCGAGGTGGCCCGGCTGATGCGGTCCATCGGTCGCGAAGGCATCGCCTGCGGGACGGCCTGGTGGGCCCGCCTGCAAAGGGAGGACGGATGAACCTCAAGCGCCTGATCGGGGTGGGCTGCCTGCTGGCTGTAGCCGGGCTGCTGGGGGTGGGGTTCCTCCTGGGCGGCGAACGAGGCGCCATCGACTGGACGGCCCAGCGGGCGGTGGTCTTCGAGAGCGACGACTGGGGGCTGGCGGGGTTCATCCCCGCCGCCGGTGCCTGGGACGGGCTCGACCGGACGGCGCTGGCCCCGGGCAGCTTCCCGGAGGTCTACTGGGGCTCGACCCTCGAGGACAGCGCGCAGGTCGCCGAACTGGCCGCGGTGCTGGCTTCGGTGCGGGGACGCGACGGCCTGCCGGCGGTGCTGCAACCGAACTACGTGATGGGCTCGCAGGAATTCAGCGGCGACCGTTGGCAGCGGATCGAGTTGCCCCGATTTCCCCGCGCCTACGACCGACCCGGGCTGGGGCGGTCGGTGGGCGCGGCCTGCCGGTCCGGCGTCTGGTACCCCGAACTGCACGCCGCCTGGCACTATGATCCGGCGCTGCGTCGCGAGCCGGCGTTGCGCCACGGCACTCCGCGGCAGGCCACCGAGCGGGGCATCCTGCTGTTTCCCGGCAGCGAGCAGGCCTGGGAACTCGGGCCGTGGCGGCGGCTGCCCGAACTCGAGAACGAGTTGACCAATTCGCAAGGGGTGTTCGCGCGGGTCTTCGGCCGACCGGCCGGTTCGGTGATCGCACCGGACTACACCTGGAACGCGCGCATCGAGAGCATGTGGCAGCGGTACGGGCTGCGGGTGATCCAGGGCAAGCGGGAGCAGCGCAACCCCGACCTGCCGCGGGGGCAAGTGGGGCGCCTGGCCAAGCTGCTGGAGCGCCGCTGGGCGAAGCTGGCCCACCCCGGCCGGGTCTACCTGGAGCGCAACTGCCGCTTCGAGCCGGTGCAGTTCGCCGATCCGGCCGCGGTCACGGCGCGCTGCGCCGGCGAGATCCGTGCCGCCTGGCGCCGGGGCGAGCCGGCCATCGTCGAGACCCACCGCGTGAACTTCGCCCACGTCGATCCGGCGGTGCCGGCCACGGGGCGGGCCGAGCTGGCCCGGCTGCTGGCCGACGTCGAGGCCGAAGAGCCGGTCTTCCTGACCGACACCGAGGTGGCCCAGCTTAGCCGGCGCGGGGTCTCGGCTCGCCCGGTGCAGTGGCAGGGGATCGTGCTGCGCAACGGCTCCCACAGCCGGCGCATCGTGGCGGTGGACCTGCCGACGGTGGAGCGGGAGTTCTTCCTGCGGGATGATCGTCCGGGCCTGGCGCCGCAGCGCTGCCTGGTCGCCCTGCCCGCCGGCGCGGCGGCGCGCCTGGAACCGGGGCCGTCGGGCTGGCGAATCGTCCCGCTGCCTTGATCCTCGCCGGACCTTAACTCAAAGTATTTGACCGTTTAAGCTCATTTAGGCCGGGGGTGGCAGAATTTTTGCCCCGTTGACCGATTCGGTCGTCTATAGTATAGTCTCAGTCCCTGTCTTCCGGGCAGCGATGGAGGCATGCGATCGGATCGTGATCGCGTGGAGGTGCGGCGCAGGACCAAGGATAACGGCACCGGTTCCGGTCTCCCCTGCGGCGACCGGCAGTATCGACGACGAGTGATTGCGACGGCCCGAGGCCCGTTCCTCGTGGTTTTCAGATTTTGTGGGTCGGCGACGGCGCCTTCGTGCCCGTTCCGGCAGTCCTCATCCCCCGGAGGCTTTCCATGCCAGCGGCTCGTTCTCGCGACTTCCTTTTCCAGTTCATGTTCACGGTCGTGCTGGGCCTGGGGCTGTCCGCTGCCGTCGCCGGCGCGGCGACCGACACCGTCGTCTACGAGGGTGCCTTCCCGGCCGTGGAACTGGGTTGGGAGCGCCTCCAGGACGGTGGGCTGCGACCGGTGCTGGCGGGAACCCGCCACCTGGCCCTGCCGGGTGCCCCGGATCTGCCGGTGGCCGAGCTGGTGCTGCTGGTGCCGCTGGACCGCACGGTGATTGCGGCGACCATCGAACCCCTGGCCACCCATCGCGAGAGCCTCAAGGGCTCCCTGGCCGTGGCGGGGACCGCCGAATTGGATGACGGCACCCCCGTGCCCTATAGCGGCAGCGTGGAAAAGGCCGTCGCCGCCTGGGGCGAGCTGACGGGTTCGCATCTGTGGCGCGGATACCGGCTGGTAACGGTGCAGGTTCGCCCGCTGCGCCCGCTGGCGGACGGTCCGACCCAGGTGGAGTTCCTGGACGCCTATGCGGTGCGCCTGAGCTACGGCCCCGCCGCCGCGGAGGAGGATCTCGTGCAGCGCGGGCGACTCGTGACCGGCGAGGCCGAGCGCAACGCCGGACTCCTGCAGGCCTTCGTGGCCAATCCGGACGCGATCCGGGGCTACGCCCGCGAACAGGGTGTCGTGGTCCAGAGCACCGAGAAGGGCTTCATCCCGACCCCGCTGCCCAGCCTGACCGGCAGCGCCGTGCCCTACGTGATCATCACCAATGGGGCGTTGGCGGCGGAATTCCAGCGGCTGGCCGACCACAAGACGGCGCGCGGCGTGCCCACCGTCGTGGTCACCCGCGAGTCCATCGCCGCCAACTACCGCAACGGCGCCGACATCCAGGAGACGATGCGGATGTTCATCCGCGACGCCTACCAGCGCTGGGGCACCGAGTTCGTGCTGCTGGGCGGCGATTCGGACGTGCTGCCGCCGCGCTACGTCAACAACACGCTCTATCCGGCCGGGGGTTCGACCGACATTCCCACCGACCTCTACTTCCAGTGCCTCGACGGCAACTGGAACGCCAACGGCAACGGCAAATTCGGCGAGCCCGGCTCCACCAACGTGGTCAGCGACAATGCCGATTTCGCCGAGGAGGTCGACATCGGGCGTGCTCCGGTCAGCACGCCGGCTGCCGCCGCCAATTTCGTGGACAAGGTCATCTCCTACGAACTCACGCCCAAGGGCTCGGACTGGGCCGCCCGGGTGCTGTTCGCCGCCGAGGTGCTCTTCCCGGCCGAGTGGAACCCCGGCGACCCCATCAGCCTCGACGGCGCGGCCTACCCCGAGCAGCAGGTGAACAACCTGATCGAGCCCTGCACGGACATGGAATACCTGCGGATGTACGAGACCTTCGACGAGAACGTCGGGGACCTGATCCTCACCAAGCGCGCGCTGATCGACAGCCTGAACTCGGGGCACTACGGCATCGTCAACCAGATCGGCCACGGCTACTTCTACACCATGTCCGTCGGCGACGACACCTTCAACAACCCCGACGCCGACGCCCTGGTCAACGGCGACCATCTGTTCATGATCTACGCGCTGAACTGCGCCTCGGCCGCCTTCGACTATTCCTGCCTGATGGAGCGTCTGATCCAGAATCCCAACGGGGGTTCGGTCTCCTCGATCGGGGCGGTGCGCGCGGCTTTCCCGGCAACCTCCAACAACTACCAGCAGGAGTTCTTCGCCCAACTCTACTGCCAGCCCGAGCAGCGGCAGGGCACGCTGGTCTCCCTGAGCCGGTTGCCCTTCCTGGGCTCGACCGGGATCAGCTACACCGACCGCTGGACCTACGAGAACTACACGCTGCTCGGGGATCCGACCATGGCCCTGTGGACCTCGGCGCCCCGGGACCTGACCGTCGCCGCGCCCGTGAGCATCGGCCTGGGGCCGCAGGTCTTGACCGTCACCGTCTCCAGCGCCGGCACCGCCGTCGTCGGTGCCCAGGTCAGCGTGCGCAAGGGCAGCGAGGAGTGGGCCACGGGCGTGACCAACCTCGGCGGCCAGGTCAGCCTGGACATCCTGCCGGTCACGACCGGCACCCTGAACGTGACCGCGTCCGGTTTCAATCTCGAGCACACCTCGTCCTCGGTGCCGGTGACCGCCGCCGGCACCTACCTGGCGGTCACCGCGGCGACCCTGATCGACAACGGGACCCAGGGCAGTTCCGGCAACGGCAACGGCAAGCCCGAGGCGGGCGAGACCGTGGCCCTGGTGCCGCTGCTGCAGGCCACCGGCAGTTCCGGCGCCACCGGCATCAGCGGCGTGATGACCGCGACCGTGCCCGGCGTGACGGTGACCACGGCGGTCGCCTCCTTCGCCAACCTGCCGGCCGGCGGGGCGACGCCGTCGCTCACGCCTTACCGGTTCACGATTGCCCCGGACGTGGCCGATGGCACGCCGCTGACCCTGGTATTCAATGTCAGCGGGTCCGGCGGGCCCTACCGCTCCGAGTGGAGCACCAAGATCCTCGCGCCCGAGCTCGAGATCGTCGCCATCGACTGGGAAGACGCGGTCTGGGGCAACGGCGACGGCCTGCTCGGCAGCGGCGAGCGCACCGGCGTGACCTTTCGGGCCAAGAATTTCGGCGCCGGGCGGGTGGATGCGATCACCGCCCATCTGCGCACCAGCGACGGCAACGTGGTGCTCTACGACACCCTGGCCGTGCTACCGGCCCTGGAGTCGATGGACGAGGCCGTGGGCAGCGTCAGCTTCTCCCAGGCGCTGCTGACCAACACGCGGCGCAGCCTCAGCCGCATCGTGCTGGTCGACAACCGCGGCCGCATCGTGAGCCGCGAGTTCTACCTGCAGCGCCCCGAACCGCCGACGACCATCGTCACCGACGCGTCGCGAGGCGCCGACATCATCGCCCTGACCTGGGACTCCAGCGCCAGCGGCGACGTGGTGGGCTACGACGTCTACCGCAGCCTGTCGGCCGGCGGCCCGTTCACACGGGTGAACCGTGACCTGGTCATGGGCACCACCTACTTCCGCGACGAGGGCCTGGAGTTCCTGACCACCTACTACTACCGGGTGGCTGCGGTGGACTCGGTGCGGGTGCCCAGCGGCCTGACCGCGGTCTTCAGCCAATCGACGGCCCCGGTCGAACTGTCGGCCTTCCCGCTGGGCTTCAGGGACGAGACCAGCAGCCACTCCGCGGTCGGCGACATCGACGGCGACGGCGACCTGGAGGTGGTGCTGGCCTCCGACGAGGTCTACGTCTGGCATCACGACGGCACCGAAATGAAGGACGGCGACGGCAACAGCCAGACCTTCGGCCCGCTGACCGACCTGCACAGCGTGCTGCAACCGGCCGGCGTGGTGCTGGCCGAGCTCGACGGCCGCCCCGGCCTGGAGATGGTCATCAGCGAGCGGGGCAACACCGAGGCGATCCATGTCCTGGACAAGTCCGGCGCCGAACTGCCCGGCTGGCCGCGTTCGCTGCAGGGCGTGGCGGGCACGCGCTGGAACTGGGCCACGCCGGCTGTCGGCGACATCGACGGCGACGGTGACCCCGAGATCGTCGTCAACACCCTCAACGGCCGCGTCTGGGCCTGGCACCACGACGGCAGCGAGGTGCGCGACGGCGACGCCAACCCGGCGACGATCGGCGTGTTCTACGTGCGCCCAGGTGCGGATTGGGAATGGTCCATGAGCGGTCCGGCCCTGTGTGACCTGGACGGCGACGGGGCCCTGGACATCGTCTTCGGCACGCGCTCCGATTCGAGCGGCCTGCGCCGGGTGATGGCCCTCCGCTACGACGGCAGCAACTGCCCGGGCTTCCCCTACAACGTCACCGGTCAGGTGATGTGCCACCCGGCGATCGGCGACCTCGACAACGACGGGGTCAAGGAGATCGTGGTCTTCACCTCCGCCCGCTGGGTCTACGCGATCCGGCAGGATGGCACCAACCAGCCGGGCTTCCCGGCCTTCCCCGGCCTCTACGCCGCGACCGACTGGACGACCAGCCCGGCCCTGGGCGACCTGGACGACGACGGCAACCTGGAGATCGTCATCGCCGGCAACCAGACCGGCAAGATCTCGGCCCTGTGGATTCTCGACACCGACGGGACAGTGATGACCGGCTGGCCGCAGACGCTGCCCGGCAGCTCCGAGGGCAGCCCGGTGCTGGGCGACATCAACGGCGACGGCGGCGTCGACATCATCCACGGCATCGGCGGCGGCGACAGCACCGCACCCAACAACCTGTATGCCTTCAACGCCGACGGCACCTCCATCGACGGCTTCCCCATCACCCTGGGCGGCCCGCTGATGCCTTCGGCCATCATCACCGACCTGGACCGCGACGGTGACGTGGACCTGGTCTACGGCGGCTGGGACCGGTTGCTGCACGTCTGGGACATGCCGTACGCCTACGACCGGACCAAGACGCCGTGGGCGACGTTCCAGTCCGACCTGCGGCGCACCGGCGTCTACTTCCCGATCACGCTGATGGGGGTGGGCGACGGCCCGGCCGACCTGCCGCCCGCCGGCTTCACCATGAATTCGCCCTTCCCCAACCCGTTCAACCCTTCGACCTCGGTGCGCCTCTACGTGCCGCGGGACGGCGACGTGCGCCTGAGGGTGCACGACGTGCGCGGGAGGGTGGTGCGATCCCTGCACGCGGGCCGCCTCGAGGCGGGATGGCACATCATGACCTGGGACGGCCGGGACGACGGCGGCCGGCTGCAGGCCAGCGGGCTGTACTTCATGCGCGCCGAGGCTGACCAGGACGTGTCGATCCACAAGATGACGCTGGTCAAATGATCGCGGGTTGACGGCTCCTGGGCGCATCCCTAGAGTGGAGAAGGCGCGGCCCGCAGGGTCGCGCCTTCCTCGTTGCATGCCCCACCCACTGCGGAGGATCGCCATGGGCCGGCCGATGTGGAGATTGCGGTTCGACCCGGCGGCAGCGCTGCTGCTGCTGGCGCTGGCCGGCTGCAGCGGCGATGGCGGCCAGCGGCAGTCCGTCGCCGCGGGCGAGCGCCCGACTCCCGGCGGCACCGCGGTGGTCGCCCTGGGCGGCGATCCGGACGTGCTGAACCCGCTGATCCGCACCACGACCGTCGCCGGCACGGTGATGGCCGAACTCTACGACAGCCTCACCGACCTGGACGAGGAACTGCAATGGCGCCCCGCCATCGCCCGCAGCTGGGAACCGGATCCGGACGGGCTGGGGCTGACCTACCACCTGCGCCCCTGGGTCTGGTCCGACGGTGCGCCGCTGACGGCCCGGGACGTCGCCGTGACGGTGGCGCTGTTCAAGGATCCCCGGGTGGGCAGCCCCCTGCGTGGCTTCTTCGCCGACGTGCTGGGCGCCGACGCCGTCGACGATTCGACGGTGCACTACCGTTTCGCCCGGCCGCTGCCCGATCCCCTGAGCCGGACTTTCCACAACCTGGTCCCGGCGCACCTGGTGCAGGGGCTGGATCCCGCGACCGTCGGCAGCTGGTCGATCAACGCCGCACCGCCCGCCTCGGGCCCCTACCGCCTGGAGTCGTGGGAACGCGCCAGGCAGCTGTCGCTGGTGCGCAACGAGCGCTACCCTGGGCCGCCGCCGCTGCTGGACCGCGTGGTCTTCCGCATCATGCCCGAGGACCAGGCCGCGATCCTGGCCCTGGAGGCAGGTGAGCTGGACCTGGTGCCGAACGTGCCCCCGGCCGATGCCCACCGCCTGGCGGCGGCCGGGGCCGTGCGCATCGTGGCCACCGGCGGACGCCACCTCTATTTCCTGCAGTGGAACTTCGCGAACCCCATCTTCGCCGGTCGCGACACCCGCCGGGCCCTGTCGCTGGCGATCGACCGGCGCCGCCTGATCGACACCCTGGTCTTCGGCTACGGGCAGCCGGCGGCCAGCCCCGTGGCCCCGGCCTGCTGGAATCACGACCGGAACCTGGTCGCCGACGAGCACGATCCGCAGCGGGCCCGCGAACTGCTGGCGGCCGACGGCTGGCGGGACGACGACGGCGACGGGATCCTGGAGAAGGGCGGCCGGCCGCTGCGCTTCGAGATCCTCACCAGACAGGGTGATCCCGTGCGTGAGAACGGCGCGGTGATCCTGCGCGAGAATCTGCGGGCGGTCGGCGCCGAGGTCACCCTGCGCGCGCTGGAACTGGGCGCAGCCCTGGACCTGCTGGGCGCGGGCCGCTTCGACGCCTATCTGGGGCTGGTCACCCTGAACCTTTACGGCGATGCCACGCCCTACCTGCACTCCCAGGCCACGGACCGCTTCAACCAGGGGCGCTACGCCAACGCCGAAGTCGACTCCCTGCTCGACGCGGTGCTGGGCATGGTGGACCGCGAAGCGGCCGGCCGGACCTGGCAGCGGATCCAGGCGCTCGTGGCGGACGACCAGCCCGTGGCATACCTTTTCTACCCTGAGACCCTGGTGGGAGTGGGGCCGCGGCTGCAGGACGTGCGGCCGCACATGCTCTCGCCGTTCAACAACCTGGCCCAATGGTGGATCCGCCCCGAGGATCGCCGCTATCGCACCAGCCGCTAGCGGTTGTGGTCACCGCGCGTTTTCCGTAGATTGAGGACATGAAGAACGACATTCAGCTCCTGGCCGGGTGCGCCGGTGCCGCCCTGCTCGCGTTGGTCGCGGTGCTGGTCGCAGCCTGCGGCAGCAGCACCGACCCCGGCGGCGGCGGCGAGGTGGAGATCACCTACAGCCCGACGGCCGCGGCCTTGACCATGCTGGTCGGCAGCAGCCGCGAACTGCGCGCAACCGTCGCGGGCGCCGACCAGGTGGCGATCGCCTGGAGCGCCGACGGCGCGGCAGCCGGCAATGGGCCGGTCTACGTCCATGCCCCGGTGGAGGTGGGCACCGACACGGTGGCGGTCGTGGTCGACGCGGGCGGCAGCACCTCCGGGCGCCAGTGGCTGATCACGGTCGAGCCGGACCAGTCCCAGCTGCCGCCGGTGGTCAGCGGCGTGACCCTGACCCACGGTCCGCTCCCCGGGGAGGTCGTGGTCTCCTGGCTGCGGGTGACGCCGACCCACGCGCCGATCGTCGCGTACCTGGTGGCCTGCAGCTATGCGGGACCCGTGTCCAGCGCCAACTGGGACCAGGCCACGATGCTCGGTGCCTACGACCATGATCCCGGCACCCTGCAGAACCGGGTCACCTTCGACGGAAGCGACGGCATGGTCGAGGGCGCAGCGGTCTGGTTCGCGGTCCGCGCCCGGGACGAGCGCGGGCAGCTCTCGCCGATCGAATCGATCTTCACCCACACGATCTCCTACGCGTGGACGCTCGTGGTCGAGGTCCGCGACGACGCGAATCTGCCGCTGCAGAACGTGATCCTCAACGACGGCAGCGGCGTCCCCCTGGCCACCGACGGCGCCGGCCGCGCCGAGATCGGCCCTCTGCGCGACTTCGACACGGTTTCGGTGGGGACCACCTCGCTCCTGTTCGACTTCGTGACGCCGCGGGTGGGCGTCGCCACGGACACGCTGCGCATCGGGCTGCTGCGCAAGCATGTCCTGGACCACGAGTCCTGCGGGACCATCGACTATGCGGACTTCCTGGCCTACTTCCGGTCGGCAACCCTGACCGACGATTCCGGCGACCGCAGCACGGTGCTGTATCGCTGGGAGGAATACCCGCTGTCGGTCTGGATCCCGGAGCGGCGGTCGCCGGCCCTGGACTGGGACCTGCAGGCCCTGGCCGCGGCGGCGATGCCGATCTGGAACGACGCGTTGGGGGAGGACTTCCTGGTCTTCGCGCCCGATTCGTTGTCGGCGGACATCGTCTTCAGCTTCCTGCCCATTGCCGGCTACAACGGCTTCACCCGGGTGCTCGTGCCGGGCGGGAACATCGGCGCGGCCGTGCCGCAGAAGATGCTCATCGAGATCGAGCTCAACCTGGACAGCATACCCGCATCGCCGCAGCCGGTGATGTACACCGAGGTCGCGCTCCATGAGCTGGGGCACGCGCTGGGCCACTACGGCCACCTCTGCGGTGCGGGCAAGGGCAACCTCATGGACTGGGGCGGAGCCATCGGCTCGCTGGCCGACGGTCCGGAAGCGGCGATCCACCTGGACGAGATGCGGCTGGTGCGGGCCGTGCGCTACCTGCCCCAGGGCACCGATACGGCGGGCTTCACCGCTCGTTGAGCCCGTTTCCCGGTAATATTCCCTGTTGACATGGGCCGGGTGCCCGTTACGGTAATATCCAGCGAGCAGGTTGCCGTGCCGCGCTGGCCCCGCGCACGGCGGCCGATGACCAACCTACCTGCCGGGAGGCACCCATGGCGAAGAAGATCCCTGCGTTGATCCAGTTGTCGACGAGTGAATTGAAGCGGATGCTGGTGGCGCGCGAGCGCATCGACGTGCTCGAGGCCGAGAAGGCGCGGCTGCTGAAGGGCCTGGCCGCGGTCGACCGCGAACTGGGACAACTGCTGGCGGGGGCGGAGCCGGGGAAGGCGGGCGCGCCGGCCGGGACGCGCCGGAAGACCGCCGCGAAGCAGCCGGTACGCCGGAAGGCGAAGAAGGTCGGCAAGAAGAAGGCAGCCAAGAAGAAGACGGCCAGGAAGGCCACCAGGAAGCCGGCCGCCAGGACAGCGAAGAAGAAGGTCGGCAAGAAGGTCGGCAAGAAAGCCGGCAGGAGTGAGGCCGGACGTGTGCGCCTGGAGGATGTGATCCTGGCGGTGCTGCGCAAGTCGGGCAAGCCGGTGGCCTTCAAGAAGCTCTACGCGACGATCGTCGACGGCAAGCTGTTCGCCACCAAGTCGAGCAACTTCGACAACGTGCTGCGGCGGACCCTTTCGACCAGCACGTCGATCGCGCGGGTGGGCCGCGGACTCTACGCCGTGGCCTGAACCGGGGGTCGCGCCGACTAGCCGGGCGGCCAGCGCAGGTGGCGGCCGCCCAGCAGGTGCAGGTGCAGGTGGTCGACGGACTGCCCGCCGTGCTCCCCGCAGTTGACCACGCAGCGGTAGCCGCCGGCGGCCAGGCCCTCGGCGGCGGCGATGCGCGTCGCGGTCAGCACCAGGCGGCCGGCCAGGGGGGCGTCCCCGTCGTCCAGGTCGCGCAGCGCGGCGATGTGGCGCCGGGGGATGACCAGGATGTGGCTCGGCGCCTTGGGATCGATGTCGCGGAAGGCGAGGAATTCGTCGTCGGCGAAGACCTCCGTGCAGGGGATCGCGCCGGCGACGATGTCGCAGAAGAGGCAGGAGCCCATGGTGTTCCTTTCGGGCCGGGGGACGACGGCCGCCGCGGCGGGCGGCGTGGGACGCCCCGAGGCTAGCACGCTCCGCCGCCGGGCGGCAACCGGCCCGTGAGCCGGCAGCCGCGCATCCTGGCCGTGGGCTACAACGCCTTCGACGTGACGGTGGCAGTGCCCGCCCTGCCCGCCGCCGACACCAAGCTCGAGGTGCCGCCGATCCTGCTCGGCGGCGGCGGTCCCGCGGCCACCGCGGCGGTGGCCCTGGCCCGTCTCGGCTGCGCGGTGCGCCTGATGACTCCCCTGACCGACGACGAGCCAGGACGCCTGCAGCGCGCCGAACTGCTGGCCGCGGGGATCGACCTTTCCCGTTGCCCCCGCTGCGCCGGCCAGGCCAGCGCCATGGCCGTGATCCTGGTGCACCCGCCCCAGGGCCAACGCACGATCCTCTGGTCCCGGGGGGCCGTGCCGCCGTTGCCGGTGCCCACCGAGCCGGACCGCGAGCTGGCGGACCGCGACCTGCTCTACGTGGACGGCCACGAGCCGGCCGCCTCGGTCGTGCTGGCCCGGGCGGCCCGCGCGCGGGGCCTGCCGGTGGTGATGGACGCGGGAACGCTGCGGGAGGGTTCGCGCGCGCTGGTGGCGCAGTGCAGCGACGTCATTTCCTCGGCCGTCTTCGCCCCGGCCTTTGCCGGCTGCAGCGAGCCCGCGGCGGCGCTGCGGGCCCTGCGGGCGGCCGGCCCCCCGCGGGTGGCCATGACCTTCGGTCCCGGCGGCGTGCTCGGCCTCGCCGGGGATCGCCTGCTGGCGGTGCCGGCCTTCGCCGTCGAGCCCGTCGACACCACGGGCGCCGGCGATGCGTTCCATGCCGGCTACGCCTGTGCCCTGGCACGGGGCGAGCCGTTCGACCGCGCGTTGCGCTTCGGCGCTGCGGTCGCGGCCCTCAAGTGCCGCGCCTGGGGCGGCAGGGCGGGCCTGCCCACCAGCGCGGAGACCGAGGCGTTCCTGGCCCAGGCTCCGTCCCAGCCGCTGGCCGCCGCGGTGGCCGCCGCCGTGGCGGACGCCTGAAAATTTCCGCCTTTCGCAGGATTTTTCCTTGGCATTTCGCCGATTTTTCGCCTAACGTTGGCTCGTCCGTGCACAGGGCCGGACAGGACCGCAGAACCAGCGCAGGAGGCGACCATGGGGCTGACCCCTCGTCAGGCCGAGATCCTGGCCTACATCACCGAGTACAGCGAGGAGCGGGGCTACGCGCCCACCCTCCAGGAGATCGGCGACCGTTTCGGGCTGTCCTCGGTCGCGACCGTGCACAAGCACGTTTCGCACCTGGTGGACAAGGGTTACCTCAAGCGCGAACGCCGCAACGCCAGCCGCGACATCTCGGTCGTCGGCGGTGGCGGCGGCTCGCTGGTGGCCGTGCCGCTGCTGGGCACCGTCGCCGCCGGCCTGCCCATCGAGGCGGTGGCCGAGCAGGAGGAGATCGCCCTGCCCGAGTCCTGGCTGGGCCGTGGCCGCACCTACGCCTTGCGCGTGCGAGGCGACTCGATGATCGAGGAACAGATCCGGGACGGGGACACGGTGGTGGTCGAGGCCCGCGAGACGGCGCGCAACGGGGAGACCGTGATCGCCCTGGTCGACGGGGAATCGGTCACCCTCAAGCAGTATCACCGCGAGAGCGGGGGGCGCGTGCGCCTGCAGCCGGCCAATCCGGCGGTGCCCGTGCTGATCCTGCCGGAGGAGAGGGTGCGCATCCAGGGCGTCGTGGTCGGCGTGCTGCGGCGCTTCTGATCCGGCCGCGGCCCGCGACCCCACCTTGCGCCTTGTGTTGACGCCTCCGGGGACGATGGTTAGCATAGCTTCGACGCGAACGCCTGCGAACCCGTGGACCGGAGTGGATCCAGCGATGAGCCGTCGGGACAGGATGGGCGAGGCCGAGGAGATCTTCGAGATCCTCGTCACCTCCTACGCACAGCGCGGCGGCGCCCTGGCCGGCGACGCCGAACTGTGCTGGCGGCCGGCCACGGACGCCTACGAGACCGAGGACGCATTCGTCGTGCAGATGGATCTCGCCGGCATGGACCCGACCCGGATCGAGGTCCTGGCCGACGCCCAGAGCCTGCTGGTCCGCGGCATCCGCAACGACACCACGGTGCCCGGCAAGAAGCACTTCCACGAGATGGAAATCAGCGTGGGGCCGTTCGTCGCGCCGGGTTCCCCTGACTGTCGCGGTCGACCCCGGCAGTGCCCGCGCCGTCTACCGCAACGGATTCCTGTACGTCACGTTCCAGAAGGGCAGCGGTCCGCCGCGGCGGGGGCCGCCAGATCGCCATCGACCGCTGACGGACGCCGGTCCGGGCCGCGCGGCGGCCCCGGCGCACCACCGAAGGAGCACGCCGCATGGCGGACATCGAACGCGACCTCGTGGATCGCGACGAGCGCACGGACATCGAGCTGCCCCGCGAACTGCCGGTGCTGCCCATCAGCGAGGCCGTCATCTTCCCGGCGATGATGGTGCCGCTGGTGCTGAGCGACGCCAACCTGGTGCGCCTGGCCGACGACTGCCTGGCCGGCGACAAGATCCTCGGCGCCTTCGCCCAGCGGGTGGTGGACGAGGACGAGGAGGAGGACGTCGCGGACCGCGACCTCATCTACCGGGTCGGCACCGCGGTCAAGATCCAGAAGATGCTGCGCTTCCCCGACGGCAGCATGCGCCTGCTGGGCCAGGGCGTGGCGCGCTGCCGCATCCGCGAGTTCGTCAGCGACGAGCCCTACATGAAGGCGCAGGTGGAGCTGATCCCCGAGGAGCGCCAGGACGACTCCCGCACCCTGGCCTACATGCGCGGCGTGGCCAACAACTTCCTGAAGATCATCGACGCCAGCGAGACCCTCAGCGAGGAGCTGAAGGTCGTCGTCATGAACATCGACGACCCGGGCCGCCTGGCCGACCTGATCGCCACCAACCTCGACATCGACGTCGCGGAGAAGCAGCAGATCCTGGAGGAGCGCCACCCCGCGCAAGCGGCTGCAGATCCTCTCCAAGATCGTGATGCGCGAACTGGACGTGCTGGAACTGGGCCAGAAGCTGCAGACGCAGCGTGCGCAAGTCCATCGACAAGGACCAGCGCGAGTACTACCTGCGCCAGCAGCTCAAGGCCATCCAGCGCGAACTGGGCGACACCGACGAGGGCTCGGTCGAGCTGGACGAACTGGCCGAGCGCATCGCCGACGCCGACCTGCCCGAGCAGGTCAAGGCCGCCGCCGAACGCGAGTACGACCGCCTGACCCGCATGTCGCCGGGCGCCAGCGAGTACACCGTCAGCAAGACCTACGTCGACTGGTTGCTGGACCTGCCCTGGCACGTTGCCAGCGAGGACATGCTGGACCTCAAGCGGGCCGAGGAGATCCTCGAGCGCGACCACTTCGGCCTGGAGGACGTCAAGGAGCGCATCATCGAGTACCTGGCCGTGCGCAAGCTGAAGGCCGACCACCACGGTCCCATCCTCTGCCTGGCCGGCCCTCCGGGCGTGGGCAAGACCTCGCTGGGCCGCAGCATCGCCGAGGCTGTGGGCCGCAAGTTCTTCCGCTTCTCGCTCGGCGGCATGCGCGACGAGGCCGAGATCCGCGGCCACCGGCGCACCTACGTCGGCGCCATGCCGGGCCGCATCATCGCACGGCCTCAAGGAGTGCGGCACCAACAACCCGCTGATCATGCTCGACGAGATCGACAAGCTGGGCCAGGACTTCCGCGGCGACCCGGCCAGCGCGCTGCTCGAGGTGCTGGACCCGGAGCAGAACTTCGAGTTCACCGACCACTACCTGACGCTGCCGTTCGACCTCTCGAAGATCAT
This sequence comes from Candidatus Krumholzibacteriia bacterium, assembly GCA_963848505.1. Classification (GTDB taxonomy): domain Bacteria; phylum Krumholzibacteriota; class Krumholzibacteriia; order LZORAL124-64-63; family LZORAL124-64-63; genus JACZKN01. The sequence continues at coordinate 1,221,117 of CAWKEB010000003.1, forward strand.
GTTCATCACCACGGCCAACATGCTGGACACCATCCCGCGGCCGCTGCTGGACCGCATGGAGGTCATCCAGCTGCCCGGGTACACCAACCTCGAGAAGCTGCAGATCGCCAAGCGCTACCTGGTGCCGCGCCAGATCGAGGCCAACGGCCTGACGGCCAAGCACATCCGTTTCACCGACGCGGGCCTGATGGCCATCATCGAGGACCACACCCGCGAGGCCGGAGTGCGCAACCTCGAGCGCGAGATCGGCGCGGTCTGCCGCAAGGTGGCCACCGACGTGGCCAAGGGGAAGCGCCAAGCGCCAGGGCATCGGCGCCAAGAACCTGCACGACTACCTGGGCCCGCCGAGCTACTCGGAGGACCGCCTGCGCAGCGCGCCTGGCCGTGGGCGTGGTCACCGGGCTGGCCTGGACCCAGGTCGGCGGCAAGATCCTCTACATCGAGGGCTTGTCCCTGCCCGGCGGCCGCGGCAACCTGAAGCTGACCGGCCAGGTGGGCAACGTGATGCAGGAGTCGGCCGCCGCGGCCTACAGCTACCTGCGCAACCGCTTCGGCGGCACGGCGGAGCATGGCGCCCTTCTTCGCCGAGCGGGACATCCACATCCACCTGCCGGCCGGGTGCGATCCCCAAGGACGGTCCCAGTGCGGGCATCGCCATGGCCACGGTCCTGCTGTCGCTGCTGTTGAAGCGCGCCATCGACCGGCGCACGGCCATGACCGGCGAGATCACCCTGACCGGCGCCGTGCTGCCCATCGGCGGGCTGCTGGAGAAGGTGCTGGCGGCCCACCGGGCGGGCATCACCACGGTGATCATCCCGGCGGCCAACGAGGTCGATCTCGAGACCATCCCCGACGAGGTGCGCGAGGTGGTGACCTTCGTCCCGGTGGCCCATGTGGACCAGGTCTGGGACACGATCTTTCCGGGGATCCTCGAGGGGATCCGCGGTTGAGCGGCAGGGAGTGAGCGAGGATACGTGGCCGAGAGCACCCTCATCAATACCTTGATGCGGCCCTTCATGAGGTCCGGACGGACCGGTCCGTTCACCATACCGGGCGCCCTGGGCGCCGAGTCGCGAGTGCTCTGCATCGACACCGGCGACCTCTCCGACCTCGTCTTCCACGCGCCGCTGCTGACCGCTTACAAGCGCCGCCATCCCGGCGCCGCCATGGACTTCCTGGTGCCAGAGGCCCACGTCGACCTGGTGGCCCAGAGCGGCCTGGCGCACCACTGCATCGTCTATCGCGAAGGGCAGATCAATCCCTGGCGCCCTGCCTACGGGGCGCTGCTGCGCAAGCTGGGTGCGGGTGACTACGACGTGGCCGTGGTGATGTCCTTCCAGCCCAATCCGCGGCTGGAACTGGTGGGCCTGGCCAGCGGGGCCAGCCTGCGCCTGGGCCCCAGCCACGCCGAGGGCTGGCCTTCGGTCAACTTCGAGGTGCGGCGTGCGCCGGACGCGGGCGGCTACTACGGCGACCGCATGGCGATCGTGGCGCCGTTCCTGGGCTTCGCCCCGGGCGAACTGAAGCCGCGCTGGCCGCTGCCCAACGACCAGGTGCGCCACATGGCCCAGCAGGTGCACTTCCACAAGCCGAACCCGGAGCAGCTGCTGATCGGCATCGACCCCGGAGTCACCCGCCACGGGCACGCCTTCGCCCCGGAAAACCTGCAGTTCCTGGTGCGCCAGCTGACGACCCAGCTGGTCTGCAAGGTGATCCCGCTGGGGGATCCGGCCGAGCGCGAGCGCATCGACCGCTTCGCGGCCCGGCTGCAGGAGGCCCCGGTCGGGCTGCCCCGCGAGACCCTGATGGACATGCTGCTGCTGGCGTCCCAGTGCGACCTGTTCATCGCCGGCAACACCCACATGCTGCACTTCGCCGTGGCGGCGGGCGTGCCGACGGTGGCGTTGTTCACCGAGGCCGACGATCCCGCCTGCCGGCCCGAGGGCCGGCCGCGGGTGCGGGTCGTCGACGTGGCCGCCGGCGAGAAGGTCGACATCGAGACCTTGATGGAGGCGGTCGAGGCGGTGACCGGCGGCCGCAGCGGCAACGGGGCGAAGGTGATCCCCGCGCCGGATCCCGACCCGGCTCCCACCACCGATGCGTGACCCGGCCGCGGTCCCGGTCATCCTGGTGCTGGCTCCCAATTGGTTGGGCGACGTGGTGATGACCTCGCCGCTGCTGTCGCGTCTGGCCGCGGCCCGCGCCGCCGACGGCCGCCGGCCGGCCGTGCACCTGGCGGTGCGCCGACCCTGGGCTCCGCTGTTTCACGACGACCCTCGCCTGGCCTCGGTGGTGATGGTCGACCGCGAGGGTCGGCACGCCGGACCGGCCGGCCTGCTGCGTCTGGGCGCGGACCTGCACCGGGTGGGCGCCGCCGCGATCGTCATCGGCCCTCCTTCCCTGCGCGCGGGCCTGGCAGCCCGGCTCAGCGGGGCGGCGGTGCGCGTCGGCTACCGCGGCGAAGGCCGCAGCCCCCTGCTGACGGCGGCGCCGGCCAAACCCGCCCGGGGCGAGCGCCACCACAGCCGCGAACTGTCCGACCTGGGCGACCTGGCCCTGGCCGCCTGCGGTCTCGTGCCCGACCAGAACGGGCAGGCCGAGACCTGGGGGCTGTTGCCCGCCTTCAAAGGCCATCCCTTGCCGACGGCCGACCAGGGTCCGCCGGTCTGGGTGCTGGCTCCCGGCACCACCTACGGCGAGGCGAAGATCTGGCCGCTGGAGCAGGCGCGTCGCTTCGCCGACCTGGCGGTCGCCGAACGCGGAGTGCGCCTGGTCCTGCTGGGTGACGCCGCGGCCGCCGATTTCGCCGCCGCCATGAGACGGGGCAGCGCCTCGCCCTGGCGCGAGGATCCGGCGGGTCCCGCCGGGATCGTCGATCTCTGCGGCCGGACCTCGGTCGCCGCGGCGGCGGCGCTGCTGCGCGGCGCCACGGCCTTCGTGGGCAACGACAGCGGGCTGATGCATCTGGCCGGGGCGCTGGGGGTGCCCACGGTCGGCCTCTTCGGTTCGACCAACCCGGGTTGGACCGCACCGCTGGGCCCGGCCACGCGGGTGCTGGCGGCCGACGGCTTCGCCTGCCGACCGTGCTACCGGCGCACCTGCAACCAGGAGCGCTTTTGCCTGGCCACCATCGACGCCGTCACCGTGCTCGATACGGTCGACGCCCTGTGCGGTCAGGCCGCTCCGGAGCGGCCATGAGCGTCTGGCGCGAACCCGCGGCGACCGGCACGGCCGGTCCGGTGCTCTTCCTCGACCGCGACGGCGTGGTGATCACCGACCGCAACTACCTGGCCGATCCCGACGAGGTCGCCCTGGTCCCCGGCGCCGCCGCGGCCATGGTCCGGGCCCGGGCCGCCGGCTTCGCGCTGGTCGGCGTCAGCAATCAGTCCGGCCTGGGCCGCGGCCTGTTCGGCGAGGCGGAATTCACGGCCGTGATGCAGCGCCTGGAGGCCCTGCTGGCGGCCGCCGGCACCTCCTTCGACGCCTTCTACTACTGCCCGCACGCGCCGGGGCAGGACTGCCGCTGCCGCAAGCCCCTGCCGGGCCTGCTGGAGGAGGCGGCGCACCGCCTGCCCTGGGTGGCGGAGCTGAGCTGGGTGGTCGGCGACAAGGCCAGCGATGTGGCCCTGGCCCGGGACGCGGGCCTGGGTGCGGTGCTGGTCCACACCGGGTACGGGGCCGGCGAGGCTGCGGTCGTCCGCGCGCGCTGGGGCGACGACCCCCGGGTGCTGCAGGCGGCCGACCTGCCGGGCGCCGTGGCGGCGATCCTGGCCACCATGGCGGGGGCAGCGCCGTGAGCTGGCTGCTGGACAACCGCCCCCTACGCCGGGTGCTGGTCACCCGGCTGCGCTATCTCGGGGACGTGGTCATGGCCTCGGTGGTGGCCGACGCCCTGCGGCGCGGCGATCCGGACCTGGAGATCGGGTTCCTCTGCGAGGCCGGCCACGCGCCGGTGCTGGCCGGGCATCCGGCGCTCTCGCGTCTGCACCGCCTGGCCACCGACCGGCGCGGCACCGATGCCAGGGCGAGGACCGCAGGCGCCCAAACGCCCCCTGACACGTGCTCCGGCCTGGGCATGATCGGCGAACTCCGCGCCGCGCGTTACGACCTGGCCGTCGATCTCTTCTTCAACCCGCGCAGCGCCTGGCTGCTGCGCCTGGCCGGCATCCCCCTGCGCATCGGTGGCGCCGCGGGCAGCCGGCGGCACCTCTACACCCACAGCCTGCCGCGCAGCCGTGTCCCCGACCCCCGCGGCGTGCTGGCGCGGCGGGCGCCCGGCGGCCTGGGCGAGCACCTCTGCCGCCTGCAGCCGCTGGTCCACGCCGCCAGCGGCCGTCCGTTCCTGGACTGGCTGGATGCAGAGGGAGCAGCGCCACCCCTGGTGCCGCGGCTGGCGCGGCCTGTGCTCCCGCCGGCGGCGGCCGCCGCCCTGGCGGGTGTGGGCATCCAGGTGGGAATGCCTTTCCTGCTGGCGGCACCGGGGGCCACCTGGCCCAGCAAGCAGTGGCCGTCCTGTCACTGGCACCAGTTGCTGCCGCAGGCGGTCGAGCGTACCGGCCTGCCGCTGGCGACGCTGGTCCCACCGGGCGCCGCAGGGCAATGGGGGAGCTTGCCCGGAGCGTTGCCGCCCCTGGCCCTGGATCAAGTCCTGCCCCTGGTGGCCGCCGCGCGAGCCCTGGTGACGGTCGACGGCGGCATCATGCACGCCGGGGTTGGGCTGGGGGTGCCGGTGCTGGCCCTGTTCGGTCCGACCGATCCGGCGATCTGGTTCCCCTACGAAGCCGCGACTCCCAGCCGCGTGCTGGCCACCCGCCCGGCCTGCCACCCCTGCGACCGCCTGGAGTGCCCGGCCGCGGAGTTCATCTGCCTGCCCCGGCTGGAGCCGGCGGCCGTGCTGGCCCGGCTCGAAAGCCTGTTGGCGGCCACCACAACCGGCGCCGGAGGGCGGCCGTGATCGCCCGCGGCCGCATCGCCCGCATCCTGCTGATCCGTCGCCGGGCCCTGGGCGATGCCCTGGTCACCCTGCCGGCGGTGCTGGCGGTGCACCGCGCCTGGCCGCAGGCGGCCATCGACCTGGTGGTGGACCGTCCCTTCGCGCCGCTGCTGGCGGAGCTGGCCCACCCGGTCCGGGTCCTGGCCTGGCCGCCGCCGCCGGGCTGCTCCTGGCTGCGGACCCTGCGGGCCGGACGGTACGACCTGGTGATCGACTGGCTCGGCAACCCGCGCACCGCCATCTGGACCGCGCTGACCGGGGCGCCGCTGCGCGTCGGCTACGACCTGCCGCGTCGGCGCTGGGCCTACAACCTGCGGGTCCCGCGCAACCGAGCCGGCGAGCACGATCTGCGGGCCTTCGCGGGCGAGGCCTTCCTCGATCCGCTGCGGGCCCTGGGCCTGGCGCCCGCGCCCTGGCGCCCCGGGCCGACACCCGCGCTCCGGAACGCGGACGACACCGCGCTCGGGCCGGAATATCGGCGCTGGCGCCGCGAATGGCAGCTCGCGGCCAAACGGCCGGTGGCGGTGATCATGAGCGCCACCTGGCCGGCGAAGGCCTGGCCGTCCGACCACGTGGTGAGCCTGGTGAGCGGGCTGGCGGCCGCCGGGCAGGAGCCGCTGGTGGTGACCGGTCCGGGCGACGAGGAGTTGGAGGCGGCGCTGCGCGGGCGCCTGCCCGACGGGCGCTTCGCGCCGCCCACGGACCTGGGGGAGTTGGCCGACCTGCTGGGACACTGCCGTCTGTTCGTCGGCACCGACTGCGGGGCGCGGCACCTGGCGGCGGTCGTGGGCCTGCCCACGATCACGCTGTTCGGGCCCACCGATCCCGGCGGCTGGAACCCTGCGCGGCCGGAGCACGTTTCCCTGCGCACCGGCGAGCCGTGTTCGCCGTGCAACCTGACCCGCTGTCCGGTGCCCGGTCATCCCTGCCTCGACGGCCTGCTGCCCCAGCGGGTGCTGGCGGCGGTGCAGGGCGTGCTGGACCTGCCCGACCCGAAGGCTGAAAGGTGACGACCATGCCTGGAACCAGATTGCCGGCCCACGGACCCCGGGGGCTGCTCATCGCGCTGCTGCTGCTGCCGACGGCCGTCCCTGCCGCCGACCCGCCCGTCCCCGCGGCGGCGCCCTCGGTCTACGGACCCGGCGAGAAGATGAGCTTTTCCATCGACTACGGCATCGTCAACGCGGGCGAGGGCACGCTGGAGGTGCTTGGCCTCGGCGAGTTCAACGGTCGCACAGTCTACCGCGTCGAGAGCAGCGCCAACAGCAACCGCTTCTTCTCCTCGGTCTACAAGGTCCGCGACAAGGTCATAAGCTACATCGACGTCGAGACCCAGACCAGCCTCTACTTCTACAAGCGACTGCGCGAGGGCGACTACAAGAAGACGGTCGAGATCACCTTCGACCAGGAGGCGGGCCGGGCGCTCTACGCCGACGGTCAGGAGTTCGAGTCGGTGTCCGGGGTGCAGGACGTGCTTTCGGCGTTCTTCTTCGTGCGCAATCTGGACCTGGCGCCCGGAAACGTCTACAGTGTGCCGGCCCACAGTTCGCGACGGACCTACGACCTGAAGGTGTTCGTGCACGGACGCGAGCGGGTCGAGGTCAAGGCGGGGGCCTTCGACTGCTTCGTGGTCGAACCCATGATCGAGGGGGACGGCCTTTTCAAGCACGAGGGCAAGCTGACCATGTACATCACCGACGACGAGCATCGCGTGCCCGTGCTGATCAAGACGAAGGTGCCGGTGGGCTCGATCGACGTGCAATTGACCGAGTACCGTCCCGGGCGCCCGCTGACGCCCCTGGACCTGCGCAAAGGACCCTGACCGATGCACGACGCAGCCGCCCGCTCCCTGGTCCCGCCGCCGGACTGGCTGGGCCCGGCCTCCGGCGAGCGGACCCCGCTTTCGGCGGGGTTCCTGGCCGTGGCCACCCTGCTGGGGGCGGTGCTGCGGCTGGGCGGCCTGACCCGGCAGTCCCTGTGGGTCGACGAGCTGATGACCTGGCAGATGATCCGCCCGGGGGTGGGTCTCGATTTCATCGAGCAGGTGCGCGACTCGATCCAGGGCCCCCTGTATGTGGCGGTGACCTGGCCCCTGGTGCGTCTGGGCGATCCGGAAGTGATGCTGCGCCTGCCGGCGGCCCTGGCCGGGGCGCTGACGGTGCCGCTGTTCGCGGCGGTGGCAGTGCACCTGCTGGAGCGGCGGGCGGCGCGCCTGGCGGTGCTGCTGGTGGCCATCAACCCGTTCCTGATCTGGTACAGCCAGGAAGCCCGCGGCTACGCCTTTGCCGTCTTCTTCGCCGTGGCGATGGCGCTGGCGTTCCTGCGGATGCGCGAGCGCGGGGCGAATCCGGCCGACGGCATGCTCTTCGCCGTGGCCTCGGCGGCGGCGGTGTGGAGCAACCTGTCGGGGCTCTTCCTGTGGGGGGCCTGCGGCCTGACCCTGCTGGTGCGGCCGCCGCACGGCGCCCGGCAGCGGGCCGGCTGGGCTCTGGCCTTCGGCGGCGGGTTGCTGGCGGCCCTGCCCTGGCTGCTGCAGGCGGCCGGGATCTGGGCCGTCGACCGCATCGTCCCCGGTGCCCTGATCGGCGAGGCCCTGCGTGGCGGCTCCAACCTCGAGCCCCTGGCGCTGCCCTACACCCTGTTCAGCTTCTTCTACGGCTTCAGCTTCGGCCCGTCATTGCGGGAACTGCATGAACCCGAGCCCCTGGCGGCGGTGCGCTCCTTCCTGCCCTGGTTGCTGGTGGCGGGCCTGCCGCTGCTGGCCGGCGGCGCGGCCGGCCTGGGCGCTGTGGGCAAGCGGCGCTGGCCGCTGCTGCTGTGGGTGGCGATCCCTTTCCTGTGCGTGCTGGCGCTGGCGTTGCGCAACGTCAAGCCGTGGAATGCCCGCTACGTGGCGGTGACCGTGCCCTGGCTGGTGGCCCTGGTGGCGTCGGGCCTGGTGCGCCTGCCGCGGCGAGTGGGACTGGTCCTGACCTGCGTGCTCTGCGGCGCGACCCTGGTTTCCCTGGGCGGGTATTGGGCCGACGGCCGCTACGCCAAGGAGGACCTGCGCGGGGCGGCGGCCTGGGTGGCGCGGCAGGAGAACCCTGCGCGTCCGGCCCTGGTGCCGGTGGTCACAGGTGTCTGGCGCTTCTACGCCGCCGAGGCGGGTCCGGTCATCGACGCCTTCGGCGCGGGCCGCCTGGCCGATGCGGCCGGCGCCGACGCCTTCGTGGCCGAGCGCCTGGACGGCACCGACCTGGCCTGGGTGGTGCTGGCCCGGGAATGGGAGTTCGATCCCCACGACCTGCTGACGCCCGCCCTGGGCCGCGCGGGGCAACTGCGCCTGGTGCAGCACCTGCCAGGGGTGCGGGTCTTCGCCTGGCAGCGGCACCCGGCGGCAGGGGGGCGCGATGCCGGCTGAGTGGTACTACGGCAGCCGCGAGGGCTTCGTCGAGTTCATCGCCCCGGTCGCGGCCGGGTTCGTCCGGCCGGAGAACCGGATCTACGGGGCGATCAAGCGCGGCTTCGACCTGGTGGCGGCCCTCGGCGGCCTGGCCCTGCTGCTGCCGCTGTTCCCGTTCATCGTCTTCCTGATCAAGCTCGAGACGCCGGGGCCGGTCTTCTTCCGGCAGCAGCGGGTGGGGCGCCAGCGGCAGGCTCTTCGCCTGCTACAAGTTCCGCTCGATGGCCGTGGACGCCGAGGCCCGCAAGGCCAGCCTGGCCCATCTGAACGAGGCCAGCGGCGCGGCCTTCAAGATCAAGGACGATCCCGCGCATCACCGGGGTCGGCCGCTTCCTGCGGCGCAGCAGCCTGGACGAGTTCCCCCAGCTGTTCAACGTGCTGCGCGGCGAGATGTCGGTCGTCGGCCCGCGGCCGCAGATCCCCGGCGAGGTGGCCGCCTACAGCGCCCGCGCAGGCGCTGCGCCTGCTGGTCGGCACCCGGTCTGACCTGCCTGTGGCAGGTGTCGGGTCGCAGCCACCTGGATTTCTCCGAATGGATGGAGCTGGACCGGCGAGTACGTGCGCACGCCGCTGCCTGGGCTTCGACCTGCACATCCTGCTGCGCACCCTGCCGGCGGTGATCGAGCGCAAGGGGGCCTACTGATGGGCGGAGCGCGGCGATGATCCTCGGCCTGGGCACCGACATCGTCGAAGTGGCCCGCATCGCCGACCTGGCGGACCGCTACGGCGACCGCTTCCTGGACCGTTGCTTCAGCCCGGCCGAACGCGAGCTGGCCCGCGGGCGCGGGCAGCGCCCAGGCGGCCGCCCTGGCAGCGCGCTGGGCGGCGAAGGAGGCCTTCCTCAAGGCCCTCGGTGCCGACGTGCGCACCATCCCCTACCGGGAGATCGAGGTGGTGCGCGATCCCGCCGGCCCGGTGACCCTGTGCCTGCACGGACGCGCCGCAGGGGCTCTGAGCGCCCGCGGCGGCCGGCGGCGTGCACCTGGCGCTGAGCCACGAGCGGGCCTACGCCGTGGCGACGGTCGTGATCGAGGACTGAAAACCCTGCCGGAAGCGGCCCGGGGGCCGCGCCGGGCCCGGCAAAGCCCTTGGCCGCGGTGGGGCCTTGTGCTAAATTCGCATGTCCGGACGACCGCGCCGCGCGGGCCGCTGTCACCACGTTTCCGAGGAAGACCGCCAGGCATGGACTTCGAGTTCCTGATGATCGACGTCTTCACCGACGAGCCCTTCGGGGGCAGTCGGCTGAACCTCTTCGCCGACGGGGCCCAGGTGCCGGTCGATCTCATGCAGCGCCTCGCCATGGAGATGGGGGCGGGCGAGACGGCCTTCATCGTGCCGCCGCGGCGGGGCCAGGGCGAGCGCTCCGGCCTGCGCGTCTTCACGCCGGCGGCGGAGATCCCCTTCGGCGGCCACTCGGTGCTGGGCGCCACCTTCGCCCTGGATCACCTCCAGCGCTGCGCCAGCGGCAGCGGCCACTACACCTGGGAACTGGAGGCCGGCGACTACGAGGTGCTGGTGCGGGACGAGGGCGGGCGCCGGGCCTACAGCCTGGTGCAGGACGCCCCGGTCTTCATGGGCCAGTACTTCCACCGGGGCAAGGTGGCCCGGGCCCTGGGCATCGAAGAGGACGAGATCGCCATCACCGGCCTGCCCTGCGAGGTCATCTCCACCGGCCTGCCCATCCACATCGTGCCCCTGGGTTCGCTGGAGTCGATCCGGCGCATCACGCCGCGCCGGCGCGAGGCCGACGCCATCGCCCGCGACCTGGGATTCGGCGACCTCTTCGTCTTCACCTGCGAGACCGAGAGCCCCGAGGCCTCGGTCCATTGCCGCATGTTCGCGCCCCATTTCGGTATCCCCGAGGACGCGGCCAGCGGCGCGGCCACGGGCGCGCTGGTGGCCTACCTGCTCAAGCACCGCCTGGTCAAGCTGGCGCCGCGGGTGCGCATCGTCAGCGAGCAGGGGCTGGAGATGGGCCGTCCCAGCCGCATCATCGCCGAGGCCGACGTCGTCGACGGCCGGCCGCGCAGCATCGAGGTCGGCGGCCACTGTGTCATGGTGGGCTCGGGCCGCATCGGTTTGCCCTGAACCGGCGCGGGCCGCAGCCCGCACCGCAGTTGCAGAGAGGTTTTCTCCATGAGTGTTCCGGCCGGCCTGTCGACCGAGATGTGCGACATGATCATCCAGACCCTGCGCCAGGTCGTGGGGCGGGAGCTGCCCGACAGCAAGATCCTCGAGCTGGACGAGAAGGACCAGTTCCCCGACGACGTGGTGCGCAAGCTGCTGTCGCCGGACGTGGGTCTGCACCTGATCTTCCTGCCCGAGGAGGCCGGCGGCCTCGGCGGCGGCGCCCGCGACATCTGCCGGGTCAGCGAGGAGATGGCGGCCATCGACCTGGGCGTGGCCACGGCGTTCCTGGCCATCTGCCTGGGCACCGATCCCGATCGTCGTCGGCGGCACCCCCGCAGCAGAAGGCCAAGTGGCTGGGGCGCATCGCCGGCGAGGGCCTGATCGTGGCCTACGGCGTGACCGAGCCCGAGGCCGGCAGCAACGTCGCGGCGCTCAAGACCACGCGCCGACCGGGTGCACCGACGCCGGCGGCAACGTGATCGGCTACCGCCTCAACGGCGCCAAGCAGTTCATCACCAACGGCGGCGTGGCCGAGCTCTACACCATCCTGGCCAGGACGCCCGACGGTCCCAGCTTCTTCGTGGTCGAACGCGCCACCGCCGGCCTCTCGGTGGGCAAGCACGAGGACAAGCACGGCATCCGCGCCTCGAACACCACCGGCGTCCTGCTCGAGGACGTGGAGGTGCCGGCCTGGACGAACCTGATCGGCGGCGTCGAGGGCCAGGGCCTCAAGCAGGCCAACGCGGTCTTCGGCTACACCCGCCTGATGGTCGGCGCCTTCGGCCTCGGCGGCGGCCAGGCGGCCCTGGACCGGGCCCTGGCCTACGCCAAGCAGCGGCAGCAGTTCGGCGCAGCCGCTGGTGGAGAAGGAAGGCTTCCTGCTCAAGCTGATCGTCGAGCCACTGGATCGACCTGGCCGCCGGCCGCGCCTACGTGGAGCAGATCGCCCTGCGCATCGACCAGGGCGAGACCGACCTGCAGACCGAGGGCTCCATCGCCAAGTACTGGTGCCACCGAGGCCGGCAACCGCGCCGCCGACGCGGCGATCCAGGCCCTCGGCGGCTACGGCTACACGCCGCGAGTACATGGTCGAGAAGATGCGGCGCGACGTGCGCATCACCACCATCTACGAGGGCACCAGCGAGATCCAGCAGAGCATCATCGCCATGTTCCGCTGGAAGGAGACCGTCCGCTCCAAGGGCGCGTTCTACGAGGAACTCGCCGAAGGGCTGGACGACGCTGCACGCGGGAGTGCGACCAGGCCGGCGCGGCGATCGTCGCGGCGGCGGTGCGCGGCCTCAACGACGTGATGCAGCACCTGCACGCGCGCAAGGCAGACCCGCAGCCAGATCGTGATGTTCACGTTTGCCGATATGATGACGATATGCGAGGTGGCGGCCGAGATGGCGGCCAAGGCGGCGCGGATGGCGGCCGAGGGGCATGCCGGCGCGGCGGCCTACCTGGCGGCCAGCCGAGTGTTCGCGCGCAAGGCCGCGCGCACCGTCCAGGACGGGGCGGCGCGCTGCGCGGGCGGGCTCTGGGAGGGCAGCGACCTCCAGGAACTGGGCGCGGGCGAGGACCTGCTCGCGACGGTCAACGGGCGCCTGCCCCTGGCCCTGACAGCGGGGCTCTGGCCGGACATGACCCGGGTGGGCGAGTATCTCAAGGTCCTGGATTGAGGCTGACGTGACGGTGCAGAACCAGACACGGATCGAGCGTTACCGGGAACGGCTGGCCCAGGAGCCGCTCTCGGGCGTGTTCGTGCCCCTGGCGGAGCTGCTGGCCGCGGACGGCGAGGTCGCCCAGGCCCTGGCGGTGCTGGAGGACGGCCTGGCCCGGCGCCCGGCCTCCCTGCCCGGTCGGGTCGTGCTGGGGAGGACCCTGCTGGCGGCCGGCCAGGGCGAGCGCGGGCGCACGGTGCTCAGCGAAGTGTTGGCCGGCGATGCGGACAACCTGGTGGCCCGGCGCGCGCTGGCCGACGACTGCCGCGAGCGGGGCGACTGGGGCGGCGAATGCGCCCACCTGGAGCACCTGGTGCGCTGCGAGCCGGGGGAGGAGGCCTGGCCGGCCGCCCTGGCCGAAGCCCGGTCCCGGGCCCAGGCCCAGGCCGCCGACGCCGGCGTGGCCGAAGCGGCAGGCTTCGCCACCATGACCATGGTGGACATCTACATAGCCCAGGGCTATCACGCCCGGGCGGCCGAGGCCCTGCGCCGCCTCGTGTCCGGCGATCCCGGCCGGGAGGACGCCCGCCGGCGCCTGGCCGAGGTCGAGGCGGCCCTGGCCGGAGCCCCCGACGGGCCTTCGGCCGAACCCGACGCCGCCCAGCCCGGGCAGCCCGGTCCGGACCGGGCCAAGGTGCGCGACGCCCGCAAGGTCCAGTTCACCCGCTGGATCGAACGCATCCAGGACGAGGAGTCCGCCCCATGACGCCGCGGGTCTTCGTGCTGGGAGGGCCGAACCTCGGGCGCCTCGGCCGCCGCGAGCCCGGGATCTACGGCACCACCACCTGGGCCGAGTTGGCGGAGCTCTGCGCGGGTTGGGCCGCCGAGCTGGGCCTGGACCTGGAGTTCCTGCAGACCGACGGCGAGGGCGAGCTGGTGGGCCTGATCCACCGGGCGGCCGACGAGGGCAGCGGCCTGGTGCTCAACGCCGCCGCCTACACCCACACCTCGGTGGCGGTGCGAGACGCGGTGGCGGCCGCCGGCATCCCCGTGGTGGAGCTGCACCTGACCAACCCGGCAGCCCGGGAACCCTTCCGGCGCCACAACCTGCTGGCTGACGTGGTCACCGCCGGCGTCTGCGGTTTCGGCGTCGAGGGCTATCGCCTGGCCCTGCAGGGGCTGGCCGCCCTGCTCAGGCGGGGCTGATTTCATTGCCAACTGGCCGTCGTCGTGTTATCAATGGGTCCGGTTTTCGTGAGGATCGGGTTCGGACGACTTCGCAGGAGTTACCAACTTGGCCGATACCAGCAACTTCCGGACCGGCTACACGCTGCGTTTCAAGAACCAGCTCTGGTCCATCACCGATTTCCAGCACGTGAAGCCGGGCAAGGGCGGCGCCTTCGTGCGCACCAAGCTCAAGAACATCGTCACCGGCAAGGTGATCGAGGAAACCTTCCGGGCGGGCGAAAAGGTGGACGAGGTGCGCCTCGAGCGCCGTCCCTACCAGTTCCTGTACCCCGAGGGCGACGACTACGTCTTCATGAACACCGAGACCTACGAGCAGATCAACCTGCCCATGGACAGCCTGGGGGACGTGCCGCTCTACATCAAGGCCAGCGACATCTGCTCGCTGCTGTTGCACGAAGGCAAGCCCCTGAGCGTCGAGCCGCCGGTCACCGTCGAACTGGCCGTGGCCCAGACCGACCCCGGCCTGCGCGGCGACACCGCCCAGGGCGGATCCAAGCCCGCAACCATGGAGACGGGCCTGGTGGTCCAGGTGCCCCTGTTCATCGAGGAAGGCGAGATCCTGAAGGTCGACACGCGCACCGGGAAGTACCTGGGCCGGGTCTGAGCGGGATCCGTCACGCCGCAGCGGAAAGGCCGATATGGACATCGAAAAGGTTCGCGAACTGGTCAAGCTCGTCGAGGAGAGCGGCATCGAGGAGCTCGAGGTCAGCCACGAGGACACCACCATCCGCATCCAGAAGTCTGCCCATGCCGTCGTGGCCGGGCCGATGCACGCCGCCCATTACGCGACGGCCCCGGCGCCCCTGCCGGCGGCCGCGGCACCGGCCCTGCCCGTGGGCGCTGCGGCGGTCGCGGCCCCGGTCGACGCCACCCGCGCCCGCTGGCGGGACGTGCGTTCGCCCATCGTGGGCACCCTGTACCGCGCCGCCTCGCCCACGGCCGAACCGTTCGTCAGCGTGGGCGACCGCGTGGCCAAGGGGCAGACCCTCTGCATCATCGAGGCCATGAAGGTGATGAACGAGATCGAGGCCGAGTTCGGCGGCACCATCAAGGAAGTCCTGGTGGAGAACGGCTCGCCGGTCGAGGCCGAGGCCGTACTCTTCCTGGTCGAGCCGGACTGATCCCGGCTTCTGGCTGATCCCGCGGGGCCCGGAGCGGACGCCGTTCCGGGCCTTCGTCTGTCCGGCCCTTCAGCCCACGGTCAAGGCCTCCCGGACCCGGCCGATAAGACAGCGGTAGCCGACTGCCCGCCGGGGCGGCCGCCGCCGTGGACCTGGAGTCCGGGAGGACCGAAGCCGATGGATATCAAGAAGATCCTGACCGAGATGATCAGCCGCGGGGCCAGCGACCTGCACGTCAAGGCCGCCTCGGCGCCGACCTTCCGCATCAACGGGACCCTGGTCTATTCAGAGCACCCGGCGCCCACGGTCCAGGAGATGGCCACCGTCGCCCAGCAGGTGCTGACGGCCTCCCAGCGCGACATCTTCGAGACCACCAAGGAGATCGACTTCGCCTTCGGTGTGCCCGGGGTGGCCCGTTTCCGCGCCAACTTCTATGTGCAGCGGGGCAGCGTCGCCATGGTCTTCCGGCATGTGCCGGTGGAGATCCGCAGCGTCCAGGACCTCGGCCTGCCGCAGGTGGTGGAGGAACTGGCCATGCGCACCCGCGGCCTGATCCTGGTCACCGGCACGGTCGGCAGCGGCAAGAGCACGACCCTGGCCTCGATCGTCGACATCATCAACACCCGGTCCTCGCGCCACGTGATCACCATCGAGGACCCCATCGAGTTCCTGCACCGGGACAACCGGAGCATCATCAGTCAGCGCGAAATCGGTTGTGATACAGAGAGTTACGGCGGCGCCTTGAGACATGTGCTGAGGCAGGATCCCGACGTGATCCTCATCGGCGAGATCCGCGACCAGGAGTCCATGAAGATCGCCCTGACGGCGGCCGACACCGGCCACCTGGTGCTCAGCACCATGCACACCACCGACGCCACCCAGACCGTCAGCCGCATCATCAGCTTCTTCCCGCCGCACCAGCACCAGGAGATCCGCTACCTGCTGGCCTCGACCATGGCCGCGGTCATCTCCCAGCGCCTGGTCGCCGACGCCGACGGCCTGACCCGCTACCCGGCCTGCGAGATCATGATCAACACCGGCACCATCCGCGAGTACATCCGCGACCCGGAGAAGACGGTGATGATCCGCCAGGCCATCCAGGAGGGTTTCGTCCAGCACCAGATGCAGACCTTCGACCAGTCCCTGATGCAGCTCTACAAGGAGGGCAAGATCACCCTCGAGGCGGCCATGAAGGCCAGCAGCAACCCCCACGAGTTCGAGCTGCGGGTGCGCGGCATCCACGGCAGCAGCGACTCCACCTGGGACGCCTTCGAGGAATCGCCCGCCGGCGCCGACGCCCAGGGCAGCCGCATCTGACGTTCCGGCCCGCGCCGGCCGCCGCCGACCCCGGAGAATGGCCCTCCCCGCGGAGGGCCATTTTCCCTTGCCAACCCCCCCGGAGGCACCCACAATAGGCCCCGTGCTGCGATTCTCCCCGCCTGAACCCGGGCGCGGCGCCGCTGGCGCCTGCGCGGGATCCAGTCGGCCATTTCGTGTGCCTTTTTGCCAGGAAGTCAGCATGTTCAAGAAGATCCTCATCGCCAACCGGGGCGAGATCGCATTGCGCATCATGCGGGCCTGCCGCGAGTTGGGTGTCCAGAGCGTGGCCATCCACTCCACCGCGGACGCCGACTCGCTCCACGTGAAGTACGCCGACGAGTCGGTCTGCGTGGGCCGGGCCAGCAGCGCCGAGAGCTACCTCAAGATCCCCAACATCATCGCCGCGGCGGAGATCACCGGGGCCGAGGCCATCCACCCGGGCTACGGGTTCCTGGCCGAGAACGCCAACTTCGCCGAGATCTGCGCCGACAACGACTTCGTCTGGATCGGACCGCCGGCGGCGGTCATCGGCCAGATGGGCGACAAGGCCACGGCCCGGTCCATGGCCGTAGAGGCCGGCGTGCCGGTGGTGCCGGGCACCGGCCTGGTCGAGGACGTCGAGGGCGCCGTGCTGGCGGCCGGCCGCTTCGGCTACCCGGTGATCGTCAAGGCCACCGCCGGCGGCGGGGGCAAGGGCATGCGCGTGGCCTGGACCGAGGAGGAGCTGCGCCGCAACTACGTGGCCGCCCGCACCGAGGCCGGCGCGGCCTTCGGCAACGACGCCGTCTACATCGAGAAGTACCTGGTCAACCCCCGCCACGTGGAGATCCAGCTGATGGGGGACCAGCACGGCAAGGTGCTGCACTTCGGCGAACGCGACTGCTCGGTGCAGCGCCGGCACCAGAAGCTGATCGAGGAGGCGCCCTCGCCGGCGGTGGACGCGACCCTGCGCGCGAAGATGGGCGGGGCGGCGGTGCGCCTGGCCGAACGCGTGGGCTACCACTCCGCCGGCACGGTCGAGTTCCTGCTCGACCAGGACGGCTCGTTCTATTTCATGGAGATGAACACCCGGATCCAGGTCGAGCACCCGGTCACCGAGATGGTCACGGGCTACGACCTCGTGAAGTGGATGATCCGGGTCGCGGCAGGCGAGCCCTTCGACTTCGGCCAGGACGACATCCGGGTCACCGGGCACGCCATGGAATGCCGAATCAACGCCGAGAACCCGGAGCGGGACTTCATGCCCTGCCCGGGCCGCGTCTTCTATTACCACGCGCCCGGGGGGCCGGGCGTGCGGGTCGACACCCACGTCTACTCGGATTACCTGGTGCCGCCCAACTACGACTCGCTCCTGGCGAAGGTCATCACCCACGGCAAGGATCGCACGGAAGCTGTCGCACGGATGCGGCGGGCGCTGGCCGAATGCGTCTTCGAAGGCCTGCCCACCAGCACGCCGTTCCACCTCGAGGTGCTGCGGAACGCGGTGTTCCTCGAGGGCAAGGCCACGACACGCTTCCTGGAAGAGCAATCGACCCATCTGCAGGAGGGCTTGCGTGTCCGGGCAAGGACGGAAGAAGGCTAAGGCGCGCGGCGGGCGTCCCTGGTACGAGTCCGGCTGGCTCAGCGGTCTGCTGCTGGCGGCGGTGGGCTTCTACCTGGGCGTGGCCCTGACCGGGGGCACCGGCCCCTGGTGGCGCCTGATGACGGGCGATCCCACCGGCGAACTCATGAGGCCCGGCAATCCCGGCGGCCCGGTCGGTGCCGCGGCGAGCATGGCTTTGCACCTGGTCTTCGGTGGCATCTGGTGCTGGGCCTTTCCGGTGCTGCTGGTGGCCCTGGGAGTCGGCTTTCTCAGTGGCCGCCAGGCCGCGCTGCGCCCCTGGGCTCTGCGCGCGTTGCCGTTGTGGCTGGTGACGACGGCCTTCGTGGCCCAGCCCGACGGCCTGCTGCCTGCGGACACCGGCGCCGCACTGGGCGGCATCGTGGGTTACTACCTGGCTCAGGGCTTCGCCCAGCTCTTCGGGACCGTGGGCATGCGCATCTTCCTGGGCGTCTTCCTGCTGGTGGCGGTGATCGCGGTGTCGCGGCCTTGGCTTGGCTGGGTGCCGGGCTTCGCCGAGCGGGTCGGGACCGCCCCGGCCGCCTTGGGCCGCGGGCTGCGGGTCCTGGCGGTCGGGCCGCTGGCGGACCTGGGCCGCGGGCTCGCCTGGCTGGTGCGGCAGCCGGCGGCGTTGCTGGCGAACCGGCTGCGGCGACAGCCGGACGAAGGCGAAGACGATGACCAGGTCGATGAGCGGGACGCACCGGGGGAGGCTGAGGCCGGCCTTGCGACGGCGGCCCGCCGCCCCCGCACCGTCCATGACGAGTCACGGCCCGAGCCTGCGCCGGCGATCGCCCCGCAGGCGGTGGAGGTGCGCGAGCTGGCCGGCGCCGCCGGCGAATTCGTCGGCGACGAGGACCCCGACGCGGCCCCGGCCGCGGCGCCGGTACGGCGCAAGCCCAAGCGGCGGGCTGTCGGTCCCGCCGAGCTGCCCGGCCTGCAGCTCCTGACCCCGGCCGGCCCGGACGGCCAGCCCGTCTCGCCCGCGGAACTGGACGCCTCGGCCGACCTGCTGGAGCAGACCCTGCGCTCCTTCGGCGTCGAGGGCGAGGTCAAGGACGTGCGCCCCGGCCCCGTCGTCACCACCTTCGAGTACCAGCCCGGACCAGGCATCCGCGTCAGCCAGATCGTGCAGCGCTCGGACGACCTGGCCCTGGCCATGCGAGCCCGCTCCATCCGCATGGAGGCGCCCATCCCCGGCAAGGCCGCCGTCGGCATCGAGATCCCCAACCCCAAGGTGCGCATGGTGCGCCTGCGCGAGGTGCTGGAGCTGGCCGGCAGCGGCAGCCGGCCGCCCCTGTCGGTGGTCCTGGGCAAGGACGTGGTCGGCCGGCCGGTGTCGGTGGACCTGGCCTCGCTGCCGCACCTGCTGGTAGCCGGTTCCACCGGCAGCGGCAAGTCGGTCTGCCTCAACGCCATCATCTGCAACCTGCTGCTGGCCAACGATCCTTCGCGGCTGCGGATGGTGCTGATCGATCCGAAGATGCTGGAGATGAGCGTCTACAACGGCATCCCGCACCTGCTGCTGCCGGTGGTCACGGATCCGCGCGAGTCCCTCAAGGCGATGCAGTGGATGGTCGCCCAGATGGAGCACCGCTACCGCCATCTCTCGAAATGGTCGGTGCGCAACATCCAGCAGTACAACGAGAAGGTCGCCCGCGGCGAGATCATCGACCAGGACGGCGAGCGGGTCGACGAGCCCATGCCCTACTACCTGACCATCGTCGACGAGCTGGCCGACCTGATGCTGCAGCTGGGCAACGATTTCGAGGGACCGATCACCCGCCTGGCCCAGAAGGCCCGCGCCGTGGGCATCCACCTGATCCTGGCCACCCAGCGGCCCAGCGTGGACGTGATCACCGGCGTGATCAAGGCCAACATCCCCTGCCGCATCGCCTTCCGGGTGATCCAGAAGAACGACTCGCGCACCATCCTGGACATGAACGGGGCCGAGCAGCTGCTCGGTCACGGGGACATGCTGTACCTGCAGCCCGGCCGGGCGCTGCCGGTGCGCGTGCACGGTTCGTTCATCGACGTGGACGAGTGCGAGGCCATCGCCGCCCACTGGCGCCGCTACGAGGGCACCACCGAGGAGATCAGCCTCAACGAGGGCGCCGCCGGCGCCGGCAGTGCCCACTCGGGCGAAGACGACCTTTTCGACGAGGCGGTGCGGGTGGTGGTGCTGCACCAGAGCGGCTCGACCTCTCTGCTGCAGCGGCGCCTGCGCGTGGGCTACACCCGCGCCGGCCGCCTGATGGACATGATGGAGGAGGCCGGCATCGTCGGTCCCTTCACCGGCAGCAAGGCGCGCGACGTGCTGATCAAGCCGGAGGAACTGGACGCCCTGGAAGGAGAGTCGTGAGCAGGAAGGTCTGGTGCGCAACCCTGGGCTGCGACAAGAACCTCGTGGACAGCGAGGCCCTGTTGGGGCGTTTCGCCCTGAAGGGCGTGCAGCCGGTGGCCGACCCGGAGGACGCCGACATCTGGGTGCTGAACACCTGCGGCTTCATCGACGCGGCGCGCGCCGACAGCGCCGACACCGTGGGGCACCTGGCCGCCGCCAAGGATGGCCGCACGCTGGTGGTCTGCGGCTGCTGGTCGCAGGAGCATGCCGACACCATCCGCACCCGCTGGCCGGAGGTGGACGTGGTCGCCGGCGTGGGCCAGTTCGACCGGGTGGTCGCCGCCTGCGTGGGCGAGGGCGCCGCACCGGCCGGGCCGGCGCCGGGCCTGGGAGCGTTCCCCCTGGCCGGACCGCCCATCGTGTCCGACCCAATGCTGGTGTCCGACCCGATGGAAGCCCACTACGTGGGCATGCTCGACCGTCCCCTGCTGACGCCGCCCCACGTGGCCTTCGTCAAGATCGGCGAGGGCTGCAACTTCAGCTGCACCTTCTGCCGCATCCCCCTGATCCGCGGCAAGCAGCGCAGCCGCCCCGTGGCCGAGGTCGCCGAGGAGGTGCGGCGGCTGGTGGGGCGCGGCGTGAGCGAGATCCAGCTCGTCTCCCAGAACACCAGTGACTACGGCCGCGACACCGGCGAGACCCTGCTGGACCTGGTGCGCGCCCTCGACGGCGTCGACGGGCTGCGCCGGCAGCGACTGCTCTACATCTATGCCGGGCTGGTCACCGCCGACGACCTCAAGCGCCTGCTGGAGCTGCCCACGGTGGCCCCCTACCTGGACATTCCGGTGCAGCACGCCTCGCCGCGCATCCTGCGCGCCATGCGCCGCCCCGGAGGCGACCGCACCTCGCCGGCCTTCTTCGCCGAGCTGCGCCGCTTCCGGCCCGACCTGGTCCTGCGCTCGACCGCCCTGCTGGGCTTCCCCGGCGAGGAGGAGGAGGACGTGGCCATGCTGGCGGACTTCCTGGCCGAGGTGCGGTTTGACCACCTCGGGACCTACCGTTATTCTGCGGAGGCAGGCACGCCTTCGTCCTCGCTGCCGGATCGGGTGCCCGACGAGGTCGCGGCCGACCGCGAGGCCCTGATCAGCGACCTGCAGACGGACATCTCCCTGGAGCGGCAGGCGTCGCGCCTGGGCGGCAGCTTCGAGGTGGTGATTGACCGCCTCGAGGATGTCGACGATCCCGACAGCGACCTGCCCGACCTGCTGGCCGGCGTGCTCGAGGGCCAGTGGCACGATGTCGGGGAACAGGAACGGCTGCGCGGTGTATGCGCAGCCGGTGCCCGGGTCGCCGTCGGCCGCAGCCACCACTACGGCTACGACCTGGACGGCGTCGTGGTCCTGCCGGCGGACGGGCTGGAGCCCGGCCGCTGGGTGCAGGCCGAGTTCGCGGGGGTCAGCCCCCATGACACCTGGGCCCGGCCGCTGGACGGCACCGGGCGGAAAGGCACCGCATGATCCCGAGGGGCCCCCTGAATCGCGGACTGGCCGCGGCGCTGTTCGGCACGCTGCTGCTGGTGCAGGTGGCGGCGGCACAATCGCCGGCGCCGGGCGGCCTGCCCGCGCCCGATGCGGCGGACACCGTGCGCACCAATCTCTGGCTGACCGAGGCGCTGATGGCCGAGATCGTCACCTACGCGGCCCGCTCCCTGCCGGCGGCGCCGGCGGCCGTGCGCCTGGTGCCCGGTGGCGACGATTCCGCCACCGAGCTGCTGGACACCGTGGCGGCGCGGGTGTTGGGCAGCCTGGGTTACGAGCTCTATGCCGCCGAAGCGGACACGTTGCGCCAGGCGGCCGTCGACGTGAACTGGCGGCACGAGGTGCTCGCGGTCGAGCTGATGTACCCGGACGTGGCCCGGACCCTGGGGCTGTGGCGCCGCTGGGTCGAGCGTGACCTGGCCGTGACCGCGCTGGTGGAGATCACCGAGGCGGACTCGGGCCGCATGCTGCTGAAGGACCGCATCGTGCGCACCTTCGGCGACCGCGTGCCGGACGACGATTTCGACGCGGTGAATTCCACGGTCTACGACTTCACCAGCGCCGATACCCAGGAGAGCGGTTGGCAGAGCCGGGTCGAGGCGATCGTCGTGGTGGGCGCGCTGGCCGGCCTGATCGCCATCTACTTCTCGAACACGAGCAACTAGCCCCGCCTGCCGGGGCAGCCGCGGAGGAACCGTTGAGCATTGCCGCTTCCACCCGCAATCCTGCCGCGCCCCTGGCGGCAGCCGTGACCCTGGCCCTGTTGGCCGCCGTCGCCGGCTGCAGCCTGCACAACCCCCATCCGGTGGGCAGCTTCGAGCGCGGCGCCTACTATGCCGAGCGCGGCAACAACGTCGAGGCCATTTCGGCCCTCGATGCCTACGTGCGCCACAACCCGGCCGACAGCCTGGCCGCCGAGGCCCAGTACCTCAAGGGCATGACCTACATGGACATGGGCGAGTATCCGCTGGCGGCGGTCGAGTTCCAGATCCTGCGCAAGGACTATCCGACCAGCGAGCGGGTCGAGGATGCGTACTTCGAGGAGGGCATGGCCTACTACGACCAGGTCGGGCGCATCGAGCGCGACGTGACCGGGGCCTACGAGGCGCGCGCCCACTTCCTGCGCTTCCTCGAGGCCTACCCGCGCTCGTCCCGGATCCCGGAGGTGCATGCCACCCTCCAGGAGATCTCCGACCTGCTGGTCAACAAGCGGCTGGCCCAGATCAAGATCTACCGCCAGCTGCGGCGCCACGAGGCGGTGGCCGTCACCCTGGACGACATCCTGGTCAGCGAACCCGGCAGCTCCCTGGTGGACGAGGTGCTGTGGGAGAGGGGGCGCACGGCCGAGAAGCTGGGGGACTACGAGACGGCCCGGGACGTGTACCAGCGCCTGATCCTGGAATTCCCCGACACCGACGCCGGCCGGCGCGCGCCCGACGCCCTGCGTGACACCCAGCGCAAACTCGAAGATATCGAGAGCGCGGGATGATCCGGGCGCTCTTCGGCGGCTCGTTCGACCCCGTGCACAACGGCCACCTGGCCATCGTCGAGCACCTCCTGGGCCGGAACCTGGCCGAGCACGTGACCGTGGTGCCGGCGGCCCTTTCCCCCTTCAAGGACGGCACCAGCGCCGTGGCCGACGAGCGGCTGGCCATGGTGCGCCTGGCCTTCGCCGATTGGGCGGGCGTGACCGTGGACGACCGCGAGATCCGCCGCGAGGGACGCTCCTACACCATCGACACCCTGCGCGCCCTGGTGGACGAGCATCCGGGCGACCGCTGGCGGCTGGTGATCGGCGCGGACCACCTGTCGCGCCTGGCCGGCTGGCGGGCCGCCGCCGACCTGGTGGGGCTCTCGGAGATCGTGGTCATGCCCCGCGCCGGGCTGCGCCCGCAGCTGCCGGACGAAGCCGATCCTGCCCGCTTCATCCTGGTCGAGGACTTCGACGAACCGGTGTCCTCGTCGGCGATCCGTGCTATGTTGGCCGCAGGCAGCGTGCCCGCGTCCGGGCTGCCGGCGCCGGTGGTGCGGCACATCCGCGAGCACGGCCTCTACGGTCTGCGGCGCCCCTGACCCGACCCGGCGAAAGGCCTGTTGCGGTGTCCCTGATCCTCGTCGACGGCTCGGCCCTGGTCTACCGGGCCCATTACGCCTTCGCCAGCCGCCCGCTGACCTCCCCCAGCGGCGAGCTGACGTCCGTGGCCTTCGGCTTCCTGGGCGGCGTGCTGCGCCTGATCGAGACCTACCGTCCCGGGCACCTGGTGATCACCTTCGACGCTCCCGGCCGCAATTTCCGCCACGAGATGTATCCCGACTACAAGGCCCACCGCAAGCCCATGCCCGCAGAACTGGCCGAGCAGCTGCCCCGCCTGCGCGAACTGCTGGCGGCCTGGGGCCTGCCGGTGCTGACGATCCCGGAGGTCGAGGCCGACGACGTGATGGCGACCGTCGCCGCGCGCTCGGCCGGCGTCTGTGATCGCGTGTGGTTCTACACCGGCGACAAGGACTTCATGCAGCTGCTGGACGAGCGCACCGGCATGCTCAAGCCCGGCCGCCGCGGCGACGAGGTCAGCGAGTTCACCCTCCAGGACGTGCGGCGCGAGTACGGCCTGGAGCCGGCCGACCTGGTGGAGGTCTTCGCCCTCTCCGGCGACAAGGCCGACAACATCCCGGGGGCGCCCGGGGTGGGGGACAAGACGGCGCAGAAGCTGATCAACGACTTCGGCAGCCTCGACGCCCTCTATGCCGGCCTGGAGCGCAGCACCCTGACGCCGCGGCTCAAGCGGGTGCTGGGCGAGAACCGCGAGCAGGTCTACCTGTCGCGGGACCTCTTCCGCATCAAGCGGGACGTGGACCTGGAGCTGGACTGGGACAGCCTGGCGACGCGCCTGCCGACCTCGCCGGAGTTCTTCCGGCTGCTGCAGGAACTCGGCCTGCGCCGGGTGCGGCAGCAGGCCGAGGCCCTGGCCCGCGCGTCCGGCGAGGGCGCGCCGGAACCCGCGACCGCTGCGGCGCCGGCCTCGCCGGCCACGGCCGAGGCCGTCCCCGCGGACGACAGCTGGGCCGCCGCGCGCAGGGAGCGCGGCTACCGGCGCCTGGACACCGACGCCAAACTCGAGGCCTGGCTGGCGGAGCGGGACCCGGACCGCCCGTTGGCGGTCGACACCGAGACCGACAGCCTGCGCACGGACCTGGCCCGGCTGGTAGGCGTCTGCCTGGCCGGGCACGACCGGGCCGGCGGACGCCTGGCCCCGGCCTACGTGCCGGTGCTGTGGCGCGAGCCCACCGCCGGCGACGTGGCCGGCGGCACCCTGTTTCCCAGCGGCCGCGAGCACTCGCGCCTCGAGTCGGTGCGCGTGATCCTCGCGCCGGTGCTGGCGGACCCGCGATCGGCCAAGGTGGGGCAGAACCTGAAATTCGACGAGTGGATGCTCGAGCGCCACGGTCTGCCCCTGGGCGGGCCGCGCCTGGACACGATGCTGGCCTCGTACGTGCTCGATCCGGGGCGCCGCAGCCACGGCCTGGACGACCTGGTCAGCGAGTTCCTGGAGCACCGCATGATGCCGTTCGGCGAGCTCTTCGCCAAGGGCGACCGCCTCAAGGACATCCTGGCGGTGGAGCCGGAACGCCTGGCCCTGTACGCGGCCGAGGACGCGGACTACACCCTCCGCCTGTGGGAGGTGCTGGAACCGCAGTTGGCCGCAGCCGGCCTGGACGGACTGTTCCGGGACCTGGAGATGCCGGTGGCGGCGGTCCTGCTGCGCATGGAGCGCCACGGCATCCGCCTGGACCTGGCCTTCCTGCGCGGGCTCAAGAGCCGCTTCGACGCCGAGCTGGCGCGCCTGGAGACGCGCATCCACGAGCTGGCCGGCGAGGCCTTCAACATCCAGAGCCCCAAGCAGCTGTCGGTGATCCTGTTCGAGAAGCTGGGGCTCAAGCCGCTGAAGAAGACGGCCACCGGCTGGAGCACAGACGCCTCGGTGCTGGAGCAGCTGGCCGACGAGCACGACCTGCCGGCGGCCGATCCTCGAGTACCGCGAGGTGGCCAAGCTGCAGAGTACCTACGTGGAGACCCTGCCCCAGCTGGCCAACCCCGACACGGGCCTGATCCACACCTCCTACAACCAGGCGGTGGCGGCCACCGGCCGGCTCTCCAGCTCGGACCCGAACCTGCAGAACATCCCGGTGCGCACCGAGCTGGGCCGGGAGATCCGCCGTGCCTTCGTGCCCCGCGCCGCGGACAACCTGTTCCTGTCGGCCGACTACTCGCAGGTCGAGTTGCGGCTGCTGGCCCACCTGGCCGACGATCCCGGCCTGCTGGCCGCCTTCGCCGAGGGTGCGGACGTGCACCGCCGCACCGCCGCCCTGATCGCCGGCGTGCCCGAGGCCGAGGTCACCCCCGCCATGCGCAGCGCCGCCAAGGCCATCAACTTCGGCGTCATCTACGGCATGGGCGCCCGCGCCCTGGCCCGCCAGATCGACGTCAAGGTGAACGAGGCGGCGACCTTCATCGAGACCTACTTCGCCACCTACCCGGGCGTGCGCCGCTTTATCGACCAGACCCGCGAGCAGGCCCGCCGCGACGGCTTCGTCACGACGCTGCTGGGCCGGCGCCGCCTGCTGCCGGACATCGCCTCGGACAACAACCGCATCCGCTCGTTCCAGGAGCGGGTGGCCGTCAACACGCCGATCCAGGGCACGGCGGCCGACCTGGTCAAGCTGGCGATGCTGCGCATCCAGGCCGACCTGGACCGCCGCGGCCTGCAGGCGATGCTGCTGCTGCAGGTGCACGACGAGCTGGTGCTGGAGCTGCCGGCGGCCGAGCTGGACGAGGTGTCGCAGGTCGTGCGCGCGGGGATGGAGGGGGCGCTGGAGCTGAAGGTGCCCCTGGTGGTGGACCTGCACACCGGACGCAACTGGGCCGAGGCCCACGGATGAGGCGCTGGGCGGTGACCGGACCCATCGGCGCCGGCAAGTCGGCGGTCACGGCCCTGCTGGCGGCCCGCGGCGCGGCCGTGGTCGACGGCGACCGGCTGGGCCACGAGGTCCTGGCGCAGCCGCCGGTGCGGGCGGAGTTGGCGCGGGCCTTCGGTCCGGGCGTGCTGACCGGCGACCGCGTCGACCGCGGCGCCCTGGGCCGGCTGGTCTTCGCCGACCCGGCGGCCATGGCCGCGCTCAACGCCCTGACCCACCCGCCGCTGGCGGCGTTGGCCGCCGCGCGGCTGGACGCGCTGGAGAGCGCCGGGCAGCACGTGCTTGCCGTGTTCGAGGCCGCCGTGTATTTTCTGTTGCCATCGCCGCCCCGCATGGATCTGGTCATCGTCGTCGCTGCGCCCCCTGCGCTGCGGGCGCGGCGCCTGGCCGCTGCGCGTGGCGTGGACGCCGCCGCGGCCGCGGCCCGCATCGCCGCCCAGGCCGACTGGGACAAGTTCTGGGCGCGTGCCGACTGCACGCTCGTCAACGACGGCACTCCTGCCGACCTGGCCCTGGCCGTGGACGCCCTCTGGCGTCGGCACGGCCCGCCGGACCGGGAACCGTCCTGCCAAGGAGACCTGTTGCCGTGAGAGAGTACCTCGACCGCATCACCGAGGCCGCCGAGCGCATCGACACGCTCAAGGAGGGGCTTTGACTACGCCGGACTGGCGACGGAACTGTCCCGGCTGCGCGAACAGCAGGCCTCACCCGGCTTCTGGAGCGACCAGGAGACGGCCACGCGGGTGGTCAAGCGCGCCCAGACCATCAAGCAGCTGACGGTGCCGATCGAGACGGCCGCGGCCCTGGCCGATGAACTGGCGGTGCTGGCCGAACTGGCGGACGAGGAGGAGGACGAGGCCACCGCCGCCGAGGTCGCCCTGCAGGTCAAGGAGCTGGAGAAGGCCGTCGACAAGCTGGACTTCCAGTTCCTGCTCTCGGGTCCGGACGACGAGCGGGGCGCGGTGCTGGAAATCCACCCCGGCGCCGGCGGCACCGAGAGCCAGGACTGGGCCGAGATGCTCATGCGCATGTACACCCGCTTCTGCGAGCAGAGCGAGATGAAGTTCCAGGTGCTGGACCTGCAGCCGGGCGAGGAAGCGGGCATCAAGAGTGCGGTGATCGAGATCGACCATCCCTTCGCCTTCGGCTGGCTCAAGAGCGAGTCGGGGGTGCACCGGCTGGTGCGCATCTCGCCCTACGACGCCCAGAGCCGCCGCCACACCTCCTTCGCCTCGGTCTTCGTCTACCCGCTGGTGGAAGACGACGTGGAGGTGGAGATCGACGGCCTCGGACCTGCGGGTCGACACCTTCCGCGCCCAGGGCGCCGGCGGCCAGCACGTCAACAAGACCGACAGCGCGGTCCGCATCACCCATGAGCCCACCGGCATCGTCGTCTCCTGCCAGAGCGAGCGCAGCCAGCACCGCAACCGCGAGAGCGCCATGACCATGCTGCGGGCCAAGCTCTACCAGCGGATCATGATGCAGAAGCAGAAGGAGCGCGACGCCATCGAGGCCGAGAAGATGGAGAACGCCTGGGGCAGCCAGATCCGTTCCTACGTGCTGCAGCCCTACACCAAGGTCAAGGACCACCGCACCGAGCACGAGACCGGCAACGCCACCGGGGTGCTGGACGGCAACCTGGACGGCTTCATCGACGCCTTCCTGCGCTGGTCGAGCGCGAAGACCAACTGAACCGGTGCCGCCTGTGCGGCGGACCAGGAGACGAGAACGTGACCAACCCGGAAGATCGCGAGCCCGCCGCGGCGCCCGAGCCGGACGCCGGCACCGAGTCCCTGCACCACCTGATCGAGGGCCGCCTCGAGAAGATGGCCGAGCTGGGCACCCAGGTGCCGCTGTACCCGTACCGCTACCGCCGCACCCACGGCAGCGGCGCGCTGCGCGCCGCCGAAGCCGAGCTGACCGCCGCCGGCACCCCGGTGCGCTTCGCCGGCCGCCTGATGACCAAGCGCGGCACCGGCAAGACCCTGTTCGCCCCGGTGCAGGACGAGGAAGGGCGGGTCCAGGCCTACTTCAAGCGCGACGACCTGGGCGAGGAGCGCTTCCGCCTGGTCAACAAGCTGATGGACATCGGCGACTGGATCGGGGTCGAGGGCACGCTTTTCCGCACCCGCACCGACGAGCTGACGATCCACGTCACGGACTTCACCTTCCTGGCCAAGGCGATCCGCCCGCTGCCGGAGAAGTACCACGACATGAGCGTGGAGAACAAGAGCCGCCGCCGGCACCTGGACCTGGCCATGAACCAGGAGAGCCGCGACCGCTTCCGGCGCCGCAGCGCGATCATCAGCGACATCCGCGCCTTCTTCGCCGAGGAGGAGTTCCTGGAGGTGGAGACCCCGGTGCTGCAGCCCCTGTACGGCGGCGCCACCGCCCGGCCCTTCACCACCCACCACAACGCGCTGGACATGACCCTGTACCTGCGCATCGCCGACGAGCTCTACCTGAAGCGGCTGATCGTCGGCGGGCTGGAGAAGGTCTACGAGATCGCCAAGGACTTCCGCAACGAGGGCATGGACCGCACCCACAACCCCGAGTTCACCATGCTCGAGTGCTACGCCGCCTACTGGGACTACCACGACATGATGGACCTGACCGAGCGCCTGCTGCGCCGCCTGGCCCGCCGCTTCGGCCAGGGCGGCCGGCTGACCTACGGCGACCAGGAGCTGGACTTCAACCAGCCTTTCCGGCGCCTGCGCTTCATGGACGCCCTGGCCGCCGCCACCGGTCGCGACCTGATGGCCGCCACCACCGCCGAGATCGCCGCCGAGCTCAAGCAGCGGGGCCTGACCCTGAAGAAGGGCATGGGCCGCGACAAGATGCTGGACGAACTCTTCAGCGAACTGGTCGAGCCGGGCCTGGTCCAGCCCACCTTCGTCATGGACCATCCGCAGGAGCTGTCGCCCCTGGCCAAGGGCCACCGCGAGGTGCCGGGCCTGGTGGAGCGCTTCGAACTCTTCGTGGCCGGCTTCGAGCTGGCCAACAGCTTCAGCGAGCTCAACGACCCGCGCGAGCAGCGGGCCCGCTTCGAGGCCCAGGGCGAGCTGATGGAAGCCGGCGACGAGGAGGCCCAGCCCGTGGACGAGGACTTCCTGCAGGCCATGGAGGCGGGCATGCCCCCGACCGGCGGCCTGGGCGTGGGCATCGACCGCCTGATCATGCTGATGACCGACAGCAACAACATCCGCGACGTGCTGCTGTTTCCCCACATGCGGCCCGAGGCGGACTAGATGAGGTTCGCCGTCCTCATCGCCCGGCGCTACCTGGCCAGCCGACGCCACAGCCGCTTCCTGAGCCGCGGCAGCGTGACGGCGATCGTGGGCATCACCATCGGCGTGGCGGTGCTGAACGTCACCCTGGCGGTGATGAACGGCTTCCACAGCGAGATGCGGCGCACCTTCGTCGAGAACATGCCCATGGTCTCGGTGATCACCAGCCGGCCCGAGGGCTTCGCCGACCTGGGCGGCACCCTCGATCGCATCGGGCAGGACCCCGAGGTGACGGGCCTGGCGCCGTTCGTGCGCCAGGAGGCCATCCTCTCGGCGCGCCTGGCCCAGGGCCGCCTGCGCCACCGGGGCGTCGTGATCTGGGGCGTGGAGCCGGACCTGGTGGACACGGTCCAGCCCCTGAGCCGCTACCTGCTGCCGGACCCGGCGGTGCTGGCGGCCCTGGACGGCGGCACTGTGCCGCGGGTGATCCTGGGCGCGGACCTGGCCAACGGCCTGTACGCGGCCATCGGTGACACGGTGGTGGTGACGGCGCCGCGCGGGGACCTGGATCCGCAGCACCTGGAGGCCGACAGCCGCAACTGCGTGGTCGTCGGGTACTTCGACACCGGCATGTACGAGTTCGACAGCCGCTTCGTCTACATGGGCCTGGCCGACGCCCGCGAACTCTTCGGCTTCCCGCCGGGCGGCGCGACCATGATCGGGGTCAAGGTCCAGGACGTGATGCGCGCCGACCGGGTGGCGGCCCGCCTCGAGGACAGCCTCGGCCTGGAGTACTACGCCACCGACTGGATGGCGCTGAACGCCAACCTCTTCCAGTGGATCAAGCTGGAGAAGATCATCATGGTCCTGCTGCTGGGCATGATCATCCTCATCGCCGGCTTCAACATCATCGGCATCCTGACCATGATGGTGGGCGAGCGGCGGCGGGAGATCGGCATCCTGCTGGCGATGGGCGTGCCGCGCAACCGCATCATGGGCGTGTTCCTGCTCACGGGAGCCTGGCTGGGCCTGGTGGGCGCCGCCATCGGCAGCGCCCTGGGCCTGGGTTTCATCTGGTTCCTGCAGGCCCACGGCATCGCCCTGCCGGGGGACGTGTATTTCGTCGAGACGGTGCCGGCGCAGCTGCAGTGGGGCGACTTCTGGCTGGTGGCCGGCATGACCATGGCCATCGCCGTGCTGGCCGGCCTGTGGCCCAGCTGGG
Organism: Candidatus Krumholzibacteriia bacterium; assembly: GCA_963848505.1. Lineage (GTDB taxonomy): Bacteria > Krumholzibacteriota > Krumholzibacteriia > LZORAL124-64-63 > LZORAL124-64-63 > JACZKN01. Next base: position 1,251,940 of record CAWKEB010000003.1, read on the forward strand.
AGGCCTCGAACCTCAAGCCCATGGACATCATCCGCTACACCTGAGCCCGGCCGCGGCCGGGGAAAGGCGGACCCCATGGTCCCGCTGCTGGAAGCCGAGAACCTGGACAAGGCCTATCCCCGCGCCGGCGGCGCGGTGGAGGTGCTGCACGGCTGCGACCTGAGCCTGCAGGCGGGCGAGGCCGTGGCGGTCATGGGTGCCAGCGGCTCGGGCAAGAGCACCCTGCTGAACATCATGGGCGGGCTGGACTGGCCCGACGGCGGCAGCGTCCGCCACCGGGGCCAACCCCTGGACCTGGCCGACCCGAGGGCCATGTCCGTCTGGCGCACCACCGGGGTGGGCTTCGTATTCCAGTTCCATTTCCTCTTGCCGGATTTCACCGCGCGGGAGAACCTCCTGCTGCCGGTGCAGGCCAGGCGGCGGCTGGCGGCGGACGACGGCGCGCGGGCAGATCGGCTGCTGGAGGCCATGGGGCTGGCCGCCCGGGCGGATCATCTGCCCGGTGAACTCTCCGGCGGCGAGCAGCAGCGGGTGGCCGTCGCCCGCGCCTACATGAACCGGCCGGACATCGTGCTGGCAGACGAGCCCTTCGGCAACCTGGACCGGGAAAAGGGCGCCCAGCTGGGCGATCTGCTGTTCGACCTGCGCCGCGAGGAGGGCACCGCCCTGGTGATCGTCACCCACGATCCGGCCCTGGCGGCCCGGGCCGACCGGACCCTGGTGCTGGAGGCGGGCCGGCTGCGGCCAGCCTGAAGGAGGGACAATGGACTGCGAGCACTGCGGCCGCCGACCGGCGTCGGTCCGCTGGCGCGATCCCCAGGACGCCCTGGGCGAACCCCTGTGGCTGTGCCCGGTCTGCGCGGGTGAGCTGGCCGCCGGCGGCCCCGACGGCGTCGATCGCCCCGAACCGCTGGACGCGCTGATCGCCTCGGACCTGGCGGCCCCCGGCCAGGACACCTGCCCGGCCTGCGGCTGGACCGCGGCCCGCTTCCGCCGCACCAACCGCCTGGGCTGTCCCCGCTGCTACTCGGTCTTCCGGGCCATGCTGCTGCCCGTCCTGGGCCGCTTCCACCGCCACGTCAGCCACTTGGGCAAGCGGCCGGTGCGCCGCGGCGACCTGCCCAGCCGCATGGGCGAGATCTCCCGCACCCGCGTGGCCCTGGAGAAGGCCATCGCCCGCGAGGACTTCGAGACCGCGGCGGCCCTGCGCGACCGCATCCGCGAGCTGGAAGCCCAGCCGCCGGAGCAGCCGTGAGCGGGCTCCTGCAGGGCGGGCCCATCCCGGTGCCGGCCTGGACCGCGGCCCCGGGCCGCCAGGCCGAGATCGTGCTGGTCACCCGGGTGCGTCTGGCGCGCAACGTGGCCGGTGAGGCCTTTCCCGGCAACTCCGCGCCCCGCGACCGGGAGCGGCTGGCCGGCGACCTGGCCGCGGCCCTGGGCCGCCTGACCGCCCTGGCCGGTGCCCGCCGGCTGGACGTGGCCCGCCTCGGCGCCGACGAGCAGCTCTGCCTGCAGGAGCTGCACCTGCTGACCCCGCGCCCGGGCGAGGACCCGACCGGCCGCATCCTGATGCTGGACGAGGGGATGCACCACACCGCGAGCATCGGCGACGAGGACCACCTGCGCCTGCAGACCTGGCGCGCGGGCCTTGAGCCCGAGGGGGCGCTGGCGGCCGCCCTGGCGGTCGACGCCGAACTGGAGCGGGAGATCGAGCCCGCCTTCGCCGAGGACCTGGGCTATCTCACCGCCAGCCCGGCCAACCTGGGCACCGGCCTGCGCATCTCGGCCCTGCTGCACCTGCCGGGCCTGGTCCTGGGCGACGAGATCGAGAAGGTGCTCAACGCCCTGCGCCAGCTGCAGTTCTCGGTGCGCGGGCTGGCCGGCGACAGCGCTGCGGTGCGGGGCGCCCTGTTCGTGGTGGCCAACATGGTCTCCCTGGGGCTGGCCGAGGACGAGGTCGCCGAGGACTTCCGCACCAACGTCATGAAGATCGTCACCTACGAACGGCTGGCCCGGGAGCAGCTCTTCGGGCGCGACGCCCTGGGCCTGGAGGACATGGCCTGGCGCAGTCTGGCCACCCTGCGCTCGGCGCGCCTGATCTCGGGCCAGGAGACCTGGGACCGGCTCTCGAACGTGCGCCTGGCCGTGGACCAGGGGGTGCTGCCGCCCCTGCCGGCGGGCCTGCTGAACCGGGCCATGCTGGGCGCCCAGAGCGGGCACCTGGCCCTGGCGGCGGGGCGCACCCTGCCCGGCCGCGAGCGGGGCGAGGCACGGGCCGCCTGCCTGCGGGATCTGCTGCGCGCGGACCGGGACTGAGCGGCATTCGCAGTCAAGTTTCGTCGCGGCCCAACGAATAAACAACCTGGAACCGGCGCCGCGGTCGGCGGGTGCATGCTAGCGCCCCCTGCGGGGCTCCTGTATATTGCGGGCAGGCTGCCGATCCGGCGGCGGCCGCGGGGAATGGATCCGACCGCCGCACCAGTGCAGGCGAATGGAGGCGCGACCGCATGAACGATCGTTTCACCCAGAGAGTGCGCAAGGTGCTGTTCCTGGCCCGCGACGAGGCCGGCCGGCTGCAGCACGACTACATCGGGACCGAGCACCTGCTGCTGGGCGTGATCCGCGAGGGCGAAGGCGTGGCCGCCAACGTTCTGCGGCGGCTGAACGTGGACTTCGACCGCCTGCAGAAGGCGATCGAGGACTCGGTGACCGCGCCCATGGGCCCGGTCTCCATCGGCGAGATCCCCTTCACGCCGCGGGCCAAGAAGGTGCTTGAGCTTTCGATCGACGAGGCCCGCCTGCACAACCACAACTACGTGGGCACCGAACACCTGCTGCTGGCGCTGATCCGCGAGGGCGAAGGCGTCGCCGCGCGCGTGCTCCAGGAGTTCGGGGCCGAGTACGAGAAGGTCAAGCGCGAGGTGATGAAGGCCCTCGGCGGCGGCGTCGAGGGCGAGGTCCGCGACCCGGCGCGCAAGCGCAAGCAGGCCCGCAAGAAGGAAGGCGGCGTGCTCGAGCAGTTCGGCCGCAACATGACCGACATGGCCCGCGAGGGCAAGCTCGACCCCACCATCGGCCGCAGCCGCGAGATCGACCGCTGCATCCAGATCCTCAGCCGGCGCAAGAAGAACAATCCGGTGCTGATCGGCGAGCCCGGCGTGGGCAAGACCGCCATCGTCGAGGGCTTCGCCACGCGCATCGTCGAGGGCAACGTGCCGGCGCTGCTGCGCGACCGCGAGATCGTGACCCTGGACCTGGCCAGCGTCGTGGCCGGCACCAAGTACCGTGGCCAGTTCGAGGAGCGCCTCAAGCAGATCATGGCCGAGATCCGCGAGAACCCGGACGTGATCCTGTTCATCGACGAGTTGCACACCATCGTCGGCGCCGGCGGGGCCGAGGGCGCCATCGACGCCTCGAACATGCTCAAGCCCGCGCTCAGCCGCGGCGAGATCCAGTGCGTGGGCGCCACCACCATGGACGAGTACCGCAAGTACATCGAGAAGGACGGGGCGCTGGAGCGCCGCTTCCAGCCGGTGATGGTCAATCCGCCCTCGGAGGCGGAGACCGTCGAGATCCTCTTCGGCCTCAAGGACAAGTACGAGGCGCACCACAAGGTCAGCTACGATGACGACGCGGTGCGGTCCGCGGTCTTCCTCTCCAACCGCTACATCTCCGGTCGGGCGCTGCCGGACAAGGCCATCGACATCATCGACGAGGCGGGCAGTCGCGCCCGCCTGAGCATGGCGGTCGTGCCTCCGGACCTGCGCGAGGTCGAGAAGCGCATCGAGGAGATCATCGCCGAGAAGGAGTCCTCGATCCAGGCCCAGGAGTTCGAGAAGGCGGCCGGCTTCCGCGACGAGGAGAAGGAGCTGAAGAAGCGCCTGCAGGAGCTGAAGCAAAACTGGTCCGCCGACACGGGCGAGGAGCAGGCCCAGGTCAACCAGCGCCTGATCTGCCGGGTGATCGCCGACATGACCGGCATCCCGGTGGCCGAGGTCGAGGAGGAGGAGACGGACAAGCTGCTGCGCATGGAGGAGGAGTTGGGCAAGTGGGTCATCGGCCAGGACGAGGCCGTGACCGCCGTCTCCAAGTGCATCCGCCGCAACCGGGCCGGTCTGCGCGATCCGCGCCGCCCCATCGGCTCGTTCATCTTCCTGGGACCCAGCGGCGTCGGCAAGACCGAGGTGGCGCGCCGGCTGACCGAGTTCCTCTTCGGCGACCAGACCGCGCTGATCCGCGTCGACATGTCCGAGTACATGGAGAAGCACTCGGTGTCGCGCCTGGTGGGCGCGCCCCCGGGCTACGTGGGCTACGACGAGGGCGGCATGCTGACCGAGAAGGTGCGCCGCAAGCCCTATTCGGTGATCCTGCTCGACGAGATCGAGAAGGCCCACCCCGACGTCTACAACATCCTGCTGCAGGTGCTGGAGGACGGCCAGTTGACCGACAGCTTCGGCCGCACGGTCGACTTCCGCAACGCGGTACTGATCATGACCAGCAACGTGGGCAGCCGCCTGACCCACGAGGTGCGGGGCGTCGGCTTCGGCTCGGACGAGGCCGACCACAACACCCAGCGGGTGCAGTCGAACATCGACTCCGACCTGCGCAAGACGTTCAGCCCCGAGTTCCTCAACCGCATCGACGAGATCACCACTTTCCGTTCGCTGGACAGGACGGACATCATGCGCATCGTCGACATCCTGCTCGCGGACGTCAGCAAGCGCCTGGTCAACCTGGAGATCTCCTTCGAGTTCACCTCCGCCTGCAAGGACTTCCTCTGCGAGGTGGGCTTCGACCCCAAGATGGGCGCGCGGCCCCTGCGCCGGGCGATCCAGAAGTACGTCGAGGACCCCCTGAGCGAGAAGCTGCTGCGGGGCCAGGTCGCCAGCCGCAGCCGCGTGGTGATCGGCGTGGACGGCGACAAGCTCTCCTTCCGCAGCGAACCGGGCGCCACCGTCCCCACCTAGGACGGCCTCCTGCGCCGCCGCGCGGGCCGGATCCCTCCGGGGGTCCGGCCCTTGTCTTGTGCGGCGGAATCCGGAGCGGGAAACCCGCACTTCCCAAGCGGACCGCGGTTGCCTATGTTTCCCGTCGGGTGCGCGCCGTGCCCGGAACTTCCGCCGCCCTGCGGCGTTCGGTCACCCCAGTCGACCTTCCGGGCCGTCGCCCGGCCATCCCCGAGCAGGCCGCGGTTCGCCGTTGCTGCCGCATGGAGGCGGTGCTAGGATGCCGCGGTTTCGCCACAGCCGATTCGTGAACCCCGGGAGCCCGGTTTCGCCGATGCGCCTCAGCCTGCGTCATGCCCTGGCCGTCATCCTGCTGCTTGGCGGCGCGTGCGCCGCGTCCGCCCAGGAGGCGGCGCCGCTGATCAAGGAGATCGAGGTCGTCGGGGCCGTGACCGTCGGCGCCCGCCAGGTGCTGGCCTGGTCGGGCTTCGAGGAGGGCAAGCCCCTGACCCGGGACCTGACCGCCCAGGGCATCCGCAACCTCTTCGGCACCAAGAAATTCGCCGACGTCTACGTCTACCGGCAGGAGGTCCCGGGCGGCGTGCGCCTGATCGTCAACCTGCAGGAGTTCGCCCGCATCCGCTCGGTCAGCTTCAAGGGGAACCGCAAGCTCAAGGAGAAGGACCTGCGCGAGGCCTTCCCGGTGCAGGTGGGCCAGTTCGCCAACCCGGCGGTGATCCGCCGCGACCTGCAGCCGCTGCGCGAGCTCTACTACGAGAAGGGCTACTACAGCGTCGTCATCAACACCGACTCGACGGTCATCGACGCCAACAACATGCAGGACCTGGTGGTCTCGATCGAGGAGGGCCGCAAGGTCAAGGTCAAGTCGGTCAGCTTCGTCGGCAACGCGAACCTCAGCGCCGGCGGCCTGCGCGGGGCCATGAAGCAGGGCACCACCGGCTTCCTCAAGAGCGGGACCTTCAAGAAGCAGCAGTTCGAGGAGGACGCCGAGCGCATCATCACCTGGTGCCGCAACCAGGGCTACCTCGACGCGGCGATCACCGACACCGAGCTGAACTTCCGCACGGTCAAGGAGAAGCGCCGCGGCACCGACGGGGAGTCCGAGACGGTCGAGGTCGAGGACCGCGAGGCTCTGGACATCGTCATCCGCATCGACGAAGGGGAGATCTACACCGTCGGCGACGTCAGCTGGCAGGGCAATACCGTGCTCAACGACCTGCAGATCGCCGACCAGGTCTGGATCGAGAAGGACCGCACCTTCAAGGAGGACGAGTACCTCGAGACCCTCTCGAACCTGCAGCAGGTCTACGCGGACCGGGGCTACATCTACATCACGGTCGAGCCGCAGCGGGACATCCGCGACCACGTGGTCAACGTGCATTTCACGATGATCGAGGGTCAGCCGGCGAAGATCCACGACATCAAGATCAGCGGCAACGTCAAGACCTACGACAAGGTGATCCTGCGGGAGATGCGCATCTTCCCCGGGGACACCTTCAGCAACAGCCGCATCGAGGCCACGATCCGGGACATCTTCCAGACCGGGTTCTTCGAGGACATCCAGCCGGACATCCGGCCGGTGGCCAACGGCGACGTCGACATGGTGCTCAAGCTGAAGGAGAAGCAGACCGGCCAGTTCATGTTCGGCATGGCCTACAGCGCCGAGACCTCGGCCAGCGGCTTCATCCAGGTGGCGGAGACCAACTTCCGGGGCAAGGGCCAGAACATCGGCGTCACCTGGCAGTTCGGCAGCCGGCAGCGCTACGTGGACCTGAGCTTCACCGAGCCCTGGTTCATGGGCACGCCGACCCTGATCGGTTTCGACCTGTTCGACCGTTTCCAGTACAACTACGACGACTTCTACGAGAGCCGGATCCGCGGCTTCAGCGTGCGCCTGGGCCGCCGCATCCCCGGCACCCGCTACAGCAACGTCGGCCTGCGCTACGAGCTCTCGGAGACCAAGCTGGACAACTTCTCGCTGGCCTACACGCGCTACCTGGACGACCTGGAAGCCTCCCTGCCAGCGGGCAGCGACCTGCCCTGGCAGCGGCTGGACGAGGTGGACTGGCCCCAGACCAAGAGTTCGATCCGATTGTCGCTGAACCGCAACTCGACCGACAGCCCGTTCTTCCCGACCACCGGTTCGAAGACCAGCTACAGCGTCGAGCTGGCAGGCGGGCCGCTCGGCGGCCAGATCGAGTTCCAGGAGCACATGCTCTCGCATTCGTACTACCAGAAGCTGCCGGGCAGCTTCGTGCTGCACGTGCGCGGCTTCTTCGGCCTGATCGTCGGCCTGGACAATCCCGACATCGTCCCGGACTGGGAGCGCTACCGCCTCGGCGGCAACCGCACCTACCCGCTGCGGGGCTACCAGGACCTCGAGGTGGTGCCAGCCGGCAACCCGAGCTTCATCGGCGGCCGCTTCTTCACGATCTACAACACCGAGATCCTCTATCCCTTGACCAGGGCGGTGCAGTTGCTCACCTTCCTGGACATGGGCAACGTCTGGAACTCGTTCGGGACGGCTGACCTCGCCTACCTGCGCAAGGGCGCCGGCTTCGGCCTGCGGGTCGAGGTGCCCATGATGGGAACTATCGGTTTCGATTACGGTTACGGGTTCGATCGCGTGGGCGGACCTGCCTGGGAACCCCACTTCACCATCGGCAACTTCTTCTAGGCGCGGCCTGGAGGCAGGGGCCCATCACGGTTCCCGCGGGAACCGGAGGACCACATGAACGCTCATTTGCGCACGTTTTGCCCGGCGGCCCTGGTCCTGGCGGTCCTGGTGACCGTGCTGCCCGGCGTAGCGGCGGCGGCCGACCGTCCCCTCGGCGTGATCGATTCCCAGCGCATCGCGGACGAGTACGACGCGGCCCGCGACGCCCAGGAGCAGTACCAGAAGTTCCTGCGCGAGTTGGAGTTGGAAGTCACCGACCGGGAAAAGCAGCTGACGACCATGGCCGAGGAGATCGAGAGCCAGAAGATGCTCCTGGGCCAGGACGCCCTGGCCACCAAGATCCAGCAGTTCGAGCAGAAGCGGGCCGAGTACTTCCAGTTCCGCGAGGGGATCGACCAGCGGGCCGAGCAGGAGTACACCGCCAAGATCACCCCGATCCTCGACCAGGTGAAGACCATCGTCGAACGGATCGGCAAGGAACGGGGCTACGGGCTGATCGTGGATTCGGCCGCCCTAGCCGTGCTCTACATCGATCCGGACTTCGATCTGACCGACGAGGTCCTGGCCGGGCTGGCCCGCGGCAAGGAGTGACGGACTTTCGGGTTGACAGGGTGCGCCCAGGCGGCGAAATTTACCCGGTCATTGCAATTGCGCTTTCTGCCCCCCGTCGATGAGCGATGGGGGGTATTGCTTAAGAAGACGGCACCTATGAAACCGATGCTGCTGAGCGAAGTGGCTGCCCTGATCGGCGGCGAGCTGACCGACGCCCGGGATCCGCGGATCACCGGCGCCGCCGGCGTCGAGGATGCCGGACCGGGGGACCTCACCTTCGTCAGCCGCCCGAACCTGCTGGCTGAACTCGAGCGGGGCGGGGCGGAAGCCGCCATCATCGGCCCGGGCATGCAGACGACGCGGCCCGCGGTGCGCCACGACAACCCGTATCAGGCCTTCGCCCGGGTCCTGGCCCTGTCGCTGCCTGACCTGGACCGGGTCTTCCCGCCGGGGATCCACCCCAGCGCGGTGATCGATCCCACGGCCGACGTCGGCGCCGCGGCCTCCATCGGCCCTTGCTGCGTGGTGGGGGCGGGGACCGTGGTCGGCGCCGGCAGCCGCCTGGGCGCCCACGTGGTGCTCGGGCCCGACGTGGCGGTGGGCCGCGACTGCCGGCTCTACCCCCAGGTCACGGTGCGCGAGGGCTGCCGCCTGGGCAACGCGGTCATCCTGCATGCGGGCGTCGTGGTGGGCACCGAGGGATTCGGCTACCTGCCCGGACCGGGCGGGCTGCAGCAGGTGCCCCAGGTGGGCATCGTGATCATCGCCGACGGGGTGGAGATCGGTGCCAATTCCTGCATCGACCGGGCGACCACCGGGGCCACGGTCATCGGCGAGGGAACGAAGATCGACAATCAGATCCAGATCGGGCACAATGTGAAGGTGGGCCGCCACTGCGCCCTGAGTGCGCAGACCGGCATTTCCGGCAGCTGCGTCCTGGGCGACGGAGTGATCTCCGGCGGCCAGGTCGGGATCCGCGACCACGTCAGGATCGGTGACGGCGTGCGCATCGGCGCGCAGTCGGGCATCGCCAAGGACGTGCCGGCGGGCCAGTCCCTGTTCGGCAGCCCGGCCCTGGAGGCCGCCGAGGCCTTCCGCATCGTGGGCGCCATGCGCCGCCTGCCGGACCTGATCCGCAAGGTGGCCGGCCTCGAGAAGACGTTGGGCAAGGAGTAGGCAGCGGTGTTGTGGTTGCAGAAGACCGTTGGCCGCGAGATCACCACCGAGGGCATCGGACTGCACTCGGGCAAGCCGGCGCGCATGACCTTCGTGCCCGCGCCGCCCAACAGCGGCCTGGTCTTCCGGGTACCCGGACCCGACGGCGACGTGCTGATCCCGGCCCTGGTCGAGCACGCGGTGCCGGCCGAGGACCTGGTCCGCGCCACCACCCTGGCCAAGGACGGCGTCACCGTCCACACGGTCGAGCACGTGCTGTCGGCGCTCTCGGGCCTGGGCATCACCAACTGCGAGATCCGGCTGGAGGGGGGCGAACCCCCGGTGCCGGCCTGCGCCAGCGCCCTGAGCTACGTGGAGATGATCGACGAGGCCGGCATCGCCTTCCAGGGCCTGCCCGCGCCCTACTACCGCATCAACCGCACCGTCAGCTGGCGGCACGGCGACATCGAACTGGTGGCCGAGCCCGCCGACCACTTCAAGGTCTCCTTCGTGGTCGACTACGACGAGCCGGCGATCGGCTACCAGGAGGCGACCTTCGAGATCCGGCCGTCGGTCTACCGGCGCGAGATCGCCCCGGCGCGCACCTTCGCCCTGGCGTCGGACGTGGGCAAGCTGCGCGAGATGGGCCTGGCCCTCGGCGGCAGCTACGACAACGCCCTGGTCTTCGGCGACGGCAGGCTGGCCGCCGGGCAGGAGCTGCGCTTCCCCGACGAGTGCGTTCGCCACAAGATCCTGGACCTGCTGGGCGACCTGGCGCTGCTGGGCATGCCCATCCAGGGCCACATCCGGGCGCGCCTGGCCGGGCACGCCGCCAACGTCGAGTTCGCGCGGGTGCTGGCCCGCAGCGAGCGGCGCATGCCCCGCCTGTACCCGCCGCGCGAGCCGCGCGAGTGGGACATCGTCTCGATCATGGAGATCATGCCCCACCGCTACCCGTTCCTGCTGGTCGACCGCATCGTCGAACTGGAGCCGGGCAAGCGGGTCGTGGGCGTCAAGAACGTGACCATCAACGAGCCCTTCTTCCAGGGGCATTTTCCCGGCCATCCGATCATGCCGGCGGTGCTGATCATCGAGGCCATGGCGCAGACGGGCGGGGTGCTGCTGCTGAGCAGCGTCGAGGACGCCCGCGGCAAGCTGGTCTACTTCAGCGGCATCGACGAGGCGCGCTTCCGCCAGCCGGTGACGCCGGGCGACCAGCTGCGTTTCGAGCTCGAAATGACCAAGATGCGTGGACCAATCTGCAAGATGCGGGGTACCGCATGGGTGGGTGACACGAAGGTCGCCGAGGCCGACCTCATGTCCACCGTGGTGGACAGCTGAGGCCGCCACGCCCGAAGGAGGACGATCGTGGATCACATCAAGCTGAACAAGGTGACCGGCCCGCATCCCGTGCGCGCCGCCGAGATCCATCCGACGGCGGTGGTGCATCCGTCGGCGCGGCTCGGTCACAACGTGACCATCGGCCCGCATTCGGTGATCGGCCCCGAGGTGGTGATCGGACCGGATTGCTTGATCGGCTCCTCGGTTCTGATCGAGGGACGCACGACCGTCGGGCGCAACAACCGCTTCTTCCACGGGGCGGCCATCGGCAGCGAGCCCCAGGACAAGAAGTACGCCGGCGAGCTGAGCTTCGTGGAGATCGGCGACAACAACGACATCCGCGAGTACTGCACCGTGCACACCGCCACCGGCGAGGGCGAGAAGACCCGCATCGGCGACAACAACCTGCTGATGGCCTACGTGCACATCGCCCACAACTGCCACGTGGCGGACAACTGCGTCCTGGCCAATGCCGTGAACCTGGCCGGGCACGTGGAGGTAGAGCGCAACGCCATCATCGGCGGCATGACGCCGATCCACCAGTTCGTGCGCGTCGGGGCATTCGCCTTCGTGGGCGGCGCCAGCCGCCTGCCCCAGGACGTGCCGCCGTTCATCAAGGTGGCAGGCAACCCGGTGGAGGTGGCCGGCATCAACAGCATCGGCCTGCGCCGCAACGGGTTCTCGGACAGCGACCTGGCCGGGCTCAAGACCGCCTACCGCCTGCTCTACCGCTCGGGACTGAACGTCACCCAGGCCCTCGAACGCATCGCCACCGACTGCGAGCTGAGCGTGCACCTCGAGGAACTGATGGCATTCATCCGGCGGTCGGACCGGGGGATCGTGCGATGACCGCGCCCCTGCCGTCGTTCTGGCGCTGAGGCGCCATGAGCCCCGGACCGCCGCGCCACGTCTTCATCGCCTGCGGCGAGGCCAGCGGCGACCGCTACGGTGCCGCGCTCACGGCCGCCCTCCGCCGCCTCGATCCCCGGCTGCGCATCACCGCCCTGGGCGGGCCGTGCCTGGCCGCCGCCGGCGCCGAACTGGTGCGCGACTCCTCCGACCTGGCGGTGATGGGTTTCGCCGAGGTGCTGGGTCGGGCCCGGCAGCTGCTGGCGGCCCGGCGCGCCGTCGGGGCCCACCTGAAGGGCGCCGCGGTCGACGTCTTCGTCCCCATCGACTTTCCCGGCTTCAATGCCCACCTGGCGGATCGCGCCCGGGCGGCCGGCGTGCCGGTGTTCTGGCTGATCGCGCCGCAGGTCTGGGCCTGGGGCGGTTGGCGCACCGCCGGCTACCGGCGACGGATCGACCGTCTGGGCACGGTGCTGCCCTTCGAGGAGGCCTACTTCGGCGAGCGCGGTTTCGACGTCTTTCCCATGGGCCATCCGCTGATGGAGGACTACGGCGGGGCCTGGGATTTCGAAGGCGCCGTCGCTGCCCGCGAGCGCAACTTCGACGCCCGGGACGGGGCGTTGACCCTGGTCCTGCTGCCGGGCAGCCGCCGCCAGGAGCTGGCCCACCTGCTGCCGGTGCTGCGGATCGCGGCCCGCGCCGCCGGCAGCATGCTGCCCGGACGCCGGATCTCCACCGTGATCAGCTGCGCCCCGGGCCTGGACCCGGAGCAGGTAGCTGCGGGTTTCGACGGCAAGGTCGCCGTCAGCCGGCAGCCTCTGCCGGAGCTGCTGCGCCAGGCCGACCTGGCCCTGGTCTGCAGCGGCACCGCCAGCCTGGAGGTGGCCCTGGCCGGCGTGCCCCACGAGATCGTCTACCGCACCGGGAACCTGAACTACCTGCTGGCCCGGCGCCTGGTGCGCACCGAACGCATCGGGCTGAGCAACCTGATCCTGGACGAGGACATGGTGCGCGAGCACGTGCAGGGAGACGCCGCGCCGCTGCCGGTGACCAACGGCCTGGTGCGCTGGGTCGCCCGGCCGGCCGAGCGCGCCGATTTCTACGGGGCGGCACGGCGGCTGCGGGCGGCCTGCGGACGGGCCGGCGTGTGGGAGCGCACGGCGCAGGCGGTGCTCGCGCTGGCCGGCCGCGGGGCCCGGTGAAGGCCGGCCAGGGCCTGAAGCTGGCGCTGGCGCCCCTGGGCTGGGCCCTGCTGCGCCGGACGGTCAGGGTCGATGCGCCACCTGCAGCCGGTCCCTGCATCTACGCCTGCCTGCACCGCGACATCCTGCCGGCGATCCTGCACGTGCGCCCGGTCCGCCCGGTGCTGATGGTCAGCAGCAGCCCCGACGGCGACATCCTGGTGCGCACCCTGGGCGAGCGGGACTTCGGCTTCGTGCGCGGCTCCGGCGAAGAGCACGGCGGCCGCGCGTTCCTGGCCCTCTGCCGGCTGGTGGAGGAGGGGCGCAGCGCCGGCCTGGCCGTCGACGGTCCCAAGGGCCCGTTCGGGCAGGTGCGCGACGGCGTGATCCTGCTGGCGCGGCGGACCGGCGTGCCCATCGTGCCGCTGCGGGCGCAGGTGCGCGGCGCGGTCAGCCTCGACACCTGGGACCGCACCGTGGTGCCGCTGCCCCTGGGCCGGATCCGCATGGTGGCGGGGCCACCCCTGACCGTGGCCCGGGATGCCGACGAGAAAGAAACGGCCCGGGTCCGCAGCGCCCTGCAGGCCTGCTTCGGCCTGGGCGAGGAGGGCCCGTGAAGATCCTCGATCTGCGGCCCCTGGCCGTGCGCCTGTGGGAGCGGCGGGACCGGGACGAGCTGCGGGCCGTCGGTCCGGTCGCGCGCCTGGCCGGTGCCCTGGGTGACGCCCTGGTGCGGGCGAGGGTCGCCCGCCGGGACCCGCCGCCGCCCGGGCTGACGGTGGTGTCGGTGGGCAACCTGGCCTTCGGCGGCACGGGCAAGACGCCGGTGGTGGCGGCGCTGGGCCAGGCCCTGGCCGCAGCCGGGCTCCGCGGCGGCGTGCTGACCCGCGGCTACGGCTCAGGGCTGCCGGGGCCGGCGGAGGTGGATCCGGGTGACGACCGGGCCGGCGACGAGGCGCGCCTGCTGGCGGCGGCCCTGGGCCCCCTCGGCTGGCCGGTGGTCCAGGCCCGGCGCCGCAGCGCGGGTCTGCAGCGGCTGGCCTCGCTGCTGCCCGCCGGCGCCGTGGTGCTGCTGGAGGACGGGCACCAGACCGCCGGGGTCGGGCGCCAGCTGGATGTGCTGATCCTGGACCGCTGGACGGTGACAGAAGGAGTTGACGGCCCGCAGCTGCTGCCGGCCAGCGGCCCCGTGGTGCCCTGCGGACCCTGGCGCGAGACGGCGGCGGGCGCGCAGCGTGCGGGAATCTGGTTGGTGGAGTCGTCCGACCCGCCGGCGGTCGGCGCCGTGGGCGTGCGGGTGGCGGGCTTCGTGCGGGAGTTGGCCCTGGTCGGGGGCGACGGCACGGCTCTGGGCCTGCCGCAGGTCCGGCCCTGGATCGCGCTATCGGGGATCGCACGGCCGACGCGCTTCGAGGCGGGGGTCGCGGCGCTCCTGGCGACGCCCGCCCGCCTGGCGATCCGCTGCGCCGACCACGCTCCCTACGACGGGCGGCTGCGGGCGCGGATCGAGACGGCGGTCCGGCAGGCGGGCACGCCGCTGACCGTGACCACGGAAAAGGACTGGATCAAGTTGCGGGCCCACTGGCCGGCCGACCTGCCCCTGGCGGTGGCCCGGCTGCAGGTGCGCTGGACAGGCCGACGGCCGCTCCCCGCGCTGGTCGGGGAGCGGCTCGTGCAGCCGGAGGGCGGGTCGCGCTAGTCGCCGCTCAGGGCGTACGTGAAGTTCACGGTCAGCCCGGTCTCGACCATCGATTCGTGCGAACTGCCGCTGTCATGGCCGATGAACTGCAGGCGGGCGATGGCCACGAAGTCCTCATCCAGCGCCCAGGGCGCCAGGACCGCGAAGATGGCCTCCTTCAGGGCGCGATCGGCCACCAGAACCGAGCCGACGGCCTCGTCCAGGATGGGCACCTGCACGTACAGGGGTGCGTTGACCACGTTGTACGGCGACAGGTCCAGACCGGCCGGGGCGTTGGGGCCCAGGCTCCAGGTCAGGTTGTAGCCGGTGATGATGTACGAACTGTAGGTGCCGTCGGTGGGGATGGTCATCACGGCCCGGCTGTAGGGGCGGGCCCGGAAGTTGACCATCACCGCGTCGACCGTCAAGAGGTCGTCGAGGCCGTCGATGACGCCGTCGCCGCCGTCCACGACGTATGCGGAGACAAGCGGGGCGCCGGCGTTGACGGCCTGCACTTCACAGACGACGCGCTGCAGCTCGCTGGAATTGTCGCTGCAGCCCGCCAAAAGGGCCGCCAGCAGGACCACGAGGGTCATGGCGCTCAACACGCGGGTACTCACTGTTACATCCTCCCGGTGGACAGACATCCGAGGGAAAGCTATATGTTCCCTTAGCAACTAGATTTTCGCCGGATCCCGCTCCGGCTTTAGCGCAAATCGCGCGGGTGCCCCGCGCGGCCGCCCCGCTGCCGCCGTTCCCTGCGCCGGGGGAGGCCCGATGGCTTCGCTCTTCATCTCCGATCCGATCGTAAGCCGTTGCCTGGTGATAGGTTCCGGAATAGCCGGGCTGCAGTTCGCCCTTCTGGCGGCTGAGCAGGGGCCCGTGCGCATCGTCACCAAGAAGGAAAGCCGCGAGTCCAACACCAACTACGCCCAGGGGGGCATCGCCGCGGCTGTCTCACCCCTGGACGAGTTCGATCTGCACGTGCGGGACACCCTGACCGCCGGCGACGGGCTCTGCGACGAGGCGGTGGTCCGGCGCCTGGTGGAGGCCGGACCCGCGCTCATCGAGCGGCTGCTGTCCTACGGCGTGGACTTCAGCCGGGACGAGGCGGGCGACCCCAGCGGCTTCGCCCTGGGCCGCGAGGGCGGGCACTCGCGCCGGCGGGTCCTGCACTGCCGCGACCTGACCGGTCGCGAGATCGAGTCGCGCCTGCTGGCCGCCTGCAACGCCGATCCGCGGATCACCGTGGAAGAGGACCACATGGGCCTGGAGTTGCTGCGCGGCGGCGAGTTCGGGCTCGGCGGCGAGGGGGCCGCTCGGGTGGTGGGGGCGGTGGTGCTGGATCGCCACAGCCTCGAGCGCCGGGTCTATCTGGCCGATGCGGTGGTGTTGGCCACCGGCGGCTGCGGCAAGGTCTACCTCTACACCAGCAACCCGGACATCGCCACGGGCGACGGCCTGGCCATGGCCTGGCGCGCCGGCGCCGAGGTGCGCAACCTGGAGTTCGTGCAGTTCCATCCCACCTGCCTCTATCACCCCGAGGCCAAGAGCTTCCTGATCAGCGAGGCCGTGCGCGGCGAGGGCGCGGTGCTGATCAACCGGCGGGGCGAGCGGTTCATGACCCGCTACCATCCCCAGGCTGACCTGGCGCCGCGGGACGTGGTGGCCCGCAGCATCGACCAGGAGATGAAGACCAGCGGCGACGCCTGCGCCTACCTGGACCTGCGCCACCTGGACCGGGCCGCGGTCGAGGCGCGCTTCCCCAACCTCATGCAAACCTGCGCCCGCTTCGGCATCGACATGGCCGGTGAACCGGTGCCGGTGGTGCCGGCGGCCCACTACATGTGCGGCGGCGTGGCCGCCGACCTGGACGCCCGCACCAGCCTGCCCGGGCTGTACGCCATCGGCGAGGTGGCCTGCACCGGCGTGCACGGCGCCAATCGCCTGGCCAGCAACAGCCTGCTCGAAGCGGTGTTCTTCGCCGACCGGGCGGCGGCCGCCTTTGCGGACGAGCCGGCGCTCTTCAGCGGCGGAGCGCCCCGCCTGCCGGCCCGCCTGCACGGCGGGGACGAGCGCTCGCCGCGCCCGGAGGTGATGGTCCTGGAGCACGACTGGGACCTGGTGCGCCGGGTGATGTGGGACTATGTGGGGATCGTGCGCGACCGCGAGCGCCTGGACATCGCCCTGGCCCGCCTGCGTCCGGTGCGCGAGACGGTCGAGCGGCTGTACAGCGACTCCCTGATCAATGCCGAACTGGTGGAGCTGCGCAACATCGCGCTGCTGGGCGAGCTGATCGTGATCTGCGGCGCGCGCCCGCCACGAGTCGCGCGGACTGCACTGGACCCTGGATCACCCGCAGCGCCTGGCCGCGGCCGTCGACTCGGTCCTGATGCGGGGCGTGGCGCTGGACGGCGAGACGCCCTGGCAGCCGCCGGAGGACACCCTTGGCTGAGTCCTGGTTCGCCATGGCGTTCGGCGCCCACTACCAGGTTCTCTACGCCCACCGGGACGAGGCCGAGGCGGCGCGTTGCCTGGCCCTGCTGGGCGGCGCCGGCCTGCTGCACGCGCCGTTCCTGGACCTGGGCTGCGGCGACGGGCGGCACCTGGCGGCCTTGCCGCAGGGCGCGGTTGCGGTCGGCCTCGACTATTCGGCGGACCTGCTGGCGGCCGCGCGCGCTGCGCTCCCCTCGGCCGCCCTGGTGCGCGCCGACATGCGACGGGTGCCCCTGGCCGACCGCAGCGTGTCGACGGTGCTGTCGTTGTTCACCGCCTTCGGCTACTTCGGCAGCGAGCCCGAGAACGAGCGCCCCGCCGCCGAGGTCGCGCGCGTCCTGCGGAGCGGCGGCCACTGGTGCCTGGACCTCTTCGACGGGGACCGCCTGCGCGCCGAACTGGGCGACGGGCGCCGTCGTCCCCGGCAGCGTTGCAGCGGTCCCCTGGAGGTGGACGAGGTGCGCAGCTACGACGCGGCAACCGCCACGGTGCGCAAGGAGGTGCGGGTGCGCGCCCGCGACGGGTGCGCGGCCGAGGCCGCGGCCCTGGGCATCGGCGCGGACGGGTTGGCTTACGTCGAGGAGGTCCGGGTCTACGCCCTGGCCGAGTTGGATGCGCTGGCCGGCCGCCACGGGCTGGTCCGGGTCGCCGGCTGGGGCGGCTACGGCGGCGAAGACCTGGGTGCGGGCGAACGCTGGCTGCTGGTGTACCGGCGGGTGGCCCCGCCGGAGGCGACGCCATGAGCCTGACCTGGCAGCCGGGGAATCCCCTGGGCACGGCGGTGGACGCCGGGGCCATGTTCGCGGCGTGGTGCGCCGGCGCAGGCGAAGGACTCGACGCCACGGCGGAGCTGGATCATGCGCTCGCCGCAGCGGCCCCGGCCACGGCCGCCCGCTGGTTCACCGCGCCGGGTTGCGCCGATTGGGCCCGGGACCACGCCGACGACCAGCCCAGCGATCAGGAGCGGACCCGACAGGCCGCGGACCTGAAGGCGTTGGCGGCGGGCGGGGCGCAGGTGGTGGTCACCGGCCAGCAGCCCGGCTACCTGGGCGGGCCGCTCTACACCCTGCACAAGATCGCCACCACGGTGGCCCTGGCCCGGCAGTTGACGGCGGCGGGCCGCCCGACGGTGCCGGTCTTCTGGAGCGGTGACGACGACGACGACCTGCGCGAAGCGCTGGCGCCGGTGGCCTGGTCGCCGCCGGACACGCTGGTGCGCAGCGAAGCGCTGGAGGCCTCCCGGCGCCGTCGCGGCGAGCGCAGCCTGGTGGGCCGTCTGCAGCTGGACCAGGGGCAGGCCAGCGGCCTGGCCTGGCTGGCTGCGCGTGTCGCCACGGCCGACGATCCCCACGGTCCGGCGGCTCTGTGGTTGCTGGCCGCCGGCGAGGGCTGGTCCTGGGCCCGGCTGCAGCGCTGCGCCCTGCTGCGGATGTTCGCCGGCCAGGGGCTGCTGGTGGTCTCGGGCGACGACTCACGCCTGCACCGGGCCGCGGAGCCGTTCTACCGCTCGCTGACCGGTCTCCTGCCGGAGCTGGCGGAACTCGTCCGTCGCCGGGGCGAAGAGCTGGTCGGATCGGGCTGGCAGGCCCAGCTCGATGCGCGGGCCGGGGCGCGGCCCCTGTACATCGTCGCGGGCGACGGCCGTCGGCCCCTGCAGGGAGACCTGCCGGGCGACTGCGGGTCGCTGCGACCGGGCGTGATGTTGCGCAGCCCGCTGCAGGATTGGCTGCTGGCACCCGGGGCGGTGGTGATCGGACCGGGCGAGCACGCCTACCTGCGCCAGCTGACGACGCTCTACGCCCGGCTGGGTGTGCCGCGTGCCCCGCTGGTGCCGCGGCTGTTCGCCTGGTTGCTGCCGAACGGTTTCGACCGCAGGTTGTTGGCCAGGCATAGGGCGCCGGTCAGCCCGCGGACCGAGGACCTGCGGCAGGGGCTCGAGCACTGGCAGCAGGAATCGGCCGCCGCCCTGCGGCAGCTGCTGGGCGGCCCTGCCGCGTTGCCGCCGGCACGGGTGGAGGCGATCACGGACGGCCGCTTGCGCCGCTGGCGGCGGGGCCTGGAAGCGGCCCTGCGGGCCGCCGCCCGCGACGAGGCTCGGCGGCTGCATCCGCACACGCCGGCCTGGGTTTTTCCCGACGGGCAGCGCCAGGAGCGCAAGCTGGCCTGGGCCGCCGCGCGCACCCTGTGGGGACCGCCGCTGGTGCCGGCCCTGCTGGCGGCGGCCGCGGCGCACCTTGAGCACGGCCGTCGCCATGACTGGCGCGAATGGGAGATCACGGTGCCCGGGCCAAAGGAGCAGGCATGAGCCACGACATCGATACGGCCGGCACGGGCTGCGACCTGCTGGTGATCGCCCCGCACACCGACGACGCCGAGATCGGCCTCGGCGGCACCATCGCCGTGCTCGGCGATCGGGGGCGCCGGGTCTGGGTCGCCGACCTGACCCGCGGCGAGCTGGGCAGCAACGCCACCCCGGACGAGCGCTGGCAGGAAGCGGCGGCCGCCTCGGCCGTCCTGGGCCTGGCCGGCCGCGTGCAGCTGTCGCTGCCCGACGGCTTCCTCGATCCCCATGACCGGGAGCAGGCCGCCGCGGTGGCCTGGGTGATCCGCAGCCTGCGACCGCGCTGGCTGGTGACCGCGCCCGATCCGGTGCGCCATCCCGACCACCGGGCGACGCCGCCGCTGGTGGAGCGGGCGGTGTTCCTGGCCCGCCTGGCGGCCTGGCAGCCGCAGCGTCCGCCGCTGCGGACCTGGAGCGGTGGTGCGGAGTTGCCGGAGGCGGCTACGACCTGGCAGACCGCCGCCCGCTTCGCCGTCTGCGCCGACGGGTCATCGCCGGCCTTCTGCTTCGACATCACCACGGGCTGGGAGCGCAAGCTGGCGGCCCTGGCCTGCTTCGGCAGCCAGTTCGCCCGGGAGCCCGGCCGGCGGCCCACGATGATCAACGACGCGGCCTTCCTGGAGAAGATCGAGCGCCGGGCCCGCAGCTGGGGCCGCCGGGCCGGCGTCGAACTGGCCGAGGCCTTCGCCGGCGAGGCCGTGCCGGTGCTCGACGACCTGCCGCGGGAGCCGTGGTGCTGATGCGCATGCCCGCCATCGGCATCACCTGCTACCCGACCCAGGGCGGCAGCGGCGTGGTTGCCACCGAGCTGGGCCTGCACCTGGCCCGCCACGGCTGCGCCGTACACTTCATCTCCAGCAGCCTGCCCTTCCGCCTGCGCCGGTACAGCGAGAACATCTTCTACCACCCGGTGGAGATGCCCCAGTACCCGGTGTTCCAGAACTCGCCCTACACCCTGAGCCTGGCCACGGTCATGAGCGAGGTCGCGGTGCGCCACGACCTGGACATCCTGCACGTGCACTACGCGATCCCTCACGCGGCCAGCGCCTACCTGGCCCGGCAGATGGTGGGGCCGGAGCGGCTGCAGGTTGTCACCACCCTGCACGGCACCGACATCACGTTGGTGGGGCAGGAGCCCACGTTCTTCCCCATCACGCGATTCATGATCGAGCAGAGCGACGCGGTGACCGCCGTCTCGACCTTCCTGCGCGACGAGACGGTGCGGATCTTCGGGGTGCAGAAGCCCATCGACGTCATCTCCAACTTCGTCGACGCCCGGGTCTACCGGCCGCGCAGCGACGACATCCTGCGCCGGCGCTTCGCTCCCGACGGCGAGCAGGTCCTGATCCACGCCTCGAATTTCCGCAAGGTGAAGAACCTGCCGGCGGTGGTGGCGGTGGCGGCCCGGGTCGCGGCCGAGCGCCCGGTGCGCCTGGTGCTGGCCGGTGACGGGCCCGAGGTGCCGGCGGTGCGCGAGCTGGTGGCCGCGGCGGGGATCGCCGAGCGCACCCTTTTCCTGGGCCACGTGGACGATCTGGCGGAGGTGC
Organism: Candidatus Krumholzibacteriia bacterium; assembly: GCA_963848505.1. Classification (GTDB taxonomy): domain Bacteria; phylum Krumholzibacteriota; class Krumholzibacteriia; order LZORAL124-64-63; family LZORAL124-64-63; genus JACZKN01. Next base: position 1,272,724 of record CAWKEB010000003.1, read on the forward strand.
TGCCGGCGGCCGACATGCTGCTGCTGCCGTCGCTGCACGAATCGTTCGGGCTGGTGGCCCTGGAGGCGATGGCCTGCGGCGTGGTGCCGGTGGTGACGGATCGCGGCGGTGCGGCGGACTTCATTCTCGACGGGAGCAACGGGTTCCTGCGCGACCCGGAGGACATCGACGGCATGGCCGGGGCCGTGCTGCGGGTGCTGGGGGACCCGGCCCTGCAGGCCCAGCTGGCGGAGGACGCCCAGCGCGACGCGTCGGGGGAATTCGGGGTCTCCTGCGTCCTGAAGAAGTACCTCGACCTGTACGATCGCTTGCTGGCAGGCCGGGGACCGCGTCAGGCCGGTTGACAGGATCGCGCCGGGGCTTACAATGATAGTGGAACCTGGCGGAACACCAGTGCGGGAGGTCGCCATGCCCGACACCATCGATCTGCTGCGCAGAATGGAAACCCTCGCCGAGCGCAAGGGTGCGTTCCGGCCGGAAGCATACGTCTTCGTGCTGGAGGCCCTGGAGCTGGCGGTGGCGGGGCAGGAGGAACCCGGGCACGTCTCGGGCGCGGACCTGCTGGACCGGATCCGCCTGCTGGGTCGGGAGCGTTACGGCTTCCTGGCCGGGGACGTCTTCAACGCCTGGGGCGTGCGCGGCACCATCGACTTCGGCCGCGTGGTCTTCCACCTGGTGGACGAGGAGCTCCTGCACAAGCGGGAGGAGGACAGCCTGGCGGACTTCATCGACAAGTTCGACTTCCGCGAGGCCTTTGCCCTGCGCGTGCACGAGGGCCGCGCCTGAGCGACGGGAACCATTCACCCGCGGCGGCCTATGCAGGGACCGCGGGGTGCTGACTGCCTGAGCGGGGCTCTCGCCCCACCGGACCAAGGAGGGTCCGCGGATCCGGCCACGAGGGAGCGAGGCCGCATCCCCATCCGCCACTGCCGACTCCCCGAGGAGAACCCATGCCCGCGTGCCATTTCCTGGCCACCCTGGGCCCCGGCGAGCTGCTGGGCCTGGTGGCCGAATCCACCTTCTTCGGCAAGGGCATCCTGCTGGTGCTGCTGGTGCTGTCGGTGATGTCCTGGGCTGTGTTCCTGGACAAGGCCCGCACCCTGGCCCGGGTGCGTGCCGGCCATCTCGAGTTCTGGGCGCGCTGCGAGCAGTGGCTGGACGGTCGCCTGGGCCGGGACGAGCTGAGCGCCTGGTGCGCCGAGCGGCCGGAACTGCCCCTGTGCAACCTGATGCGCGAAGCCGACGACCTGACCCAGGCGCCGGCCGTGCGGCGGGCGGCCGAGAGGGTCACCTACCTGGAAATCGAGGTGCTGGAGCGCTACCTGATCCTGCTCTCGACCGCGGTGACGATCTCGCCCTTCCTGGGATTGCTGGGCACGGTCTGGGGCATCATGACCAGCTTCTGGGACATGTCGGCCATGCACAGCGCCAACCTCACCGTCGTGGCGCCGGGCATCGCCGAGGCGCTGGTCACCACCATCGCCGGCCTGGCCACGGCCATCCCCGCGGTGATCTTCTACAACAGCCTGGTGCGCAAGATCGACCTGGTGGGCAACGAACTGGACCGCCTGCGCACGATCCTCGAGGAGGATGCCGGCGAGAACAGCGGCGGCAGCGGGCGTGACCGGGTGCGGCGACCCGACCTGCACGAACGGGAGAGCATCTGATGGCGACGCGCCGGCGGTCCTTCCGCGGCATGGCGGACATCAACATCACGTCCCTGGTGGACGTGACGCTGACGCTGCTGATCATCTTCATGATGACGGCCCCCTACATCCAGGGCGGGGTCGAGGTCAACCTGCCCGAGGCCGAGACCCGAACCCAGGTGGTCAAGGAGGGGCCGGTGATCACCATCACCGGCAACCGCGACGTCTTCTTCCAGGAGTCGGCGGTGGAGATCGCCGACCTGCCCGGTCTGCTCGAGCCCTTCCTGGACCAGAAGGAGTCCCTGCCGGTCTACCTGCGCTGCGACGAGGAGGTGCCCTACGGGTTCGTCCTGCAGGTGATGGCGGCGGTCGAACGCCAGGGATTCCTGAACCTCAGCCTGGTGGCCGACCCGCCCCAGGCCGGGCGTTGAGATGAGCCGCGGCCTGCCCTGGTCCGTGCTGCTGCACGTGATCGTGCTGACCCTGGTCGTGCTGCACGGAAACACGGTGCAGCGCCGGGTCATGGAGCCGCCGCTGCTGCTGCGGGCCCGCCTGGTCTCGGCCGCGGTGCTGGACCGGCCGACTGCCGAGATCGTCGCCCAGCCGGAGCCGGAGGCGGCACCGCCTGTGGTCGAGCCGGTGCCCCTGCCGCCCAAGGAAGTGCCCAAGGCCAAGCCGGAGCAGAAGAAGCCGGAGGCCAAACCCAAGCCGAAGGAACCGGTGCGCAAGGCCGACCCGAAGCCTCCTACCGAACAGGCCGACCGCACCGAAAGCGCCGCCGCCAGGGAACAGGGCACCGCCCAGCCGACGGCCAGCGGCCCCAGCATCCAGGGCACCGACACCAATTTCCCCTTCGCCTGGTACCTGGCCAACGTGGAGGGCCAGATCGCCCGCAACTGGCGCCCGCGCCAACTGGGGTTCGGCGAGCGCTCACGGGTCAGCTGCGCCGTGCACTTCGTGATCGGCCGCAACGGCGCCGTCAGCCAGGTGACCCTGGTCCAGGGCAGCAACGTCGGCGTCTACGACCGCGAAGCCCTGCGCGCGGTGCAGTCGACCAGGCTGCCGCCGCTGCCGCCGCAGTACGGCGGTTCGAACCTGGGGGTCACTTTCATCTTTAATCTGGAGCCGGGAATGTGATGCGCTGCAACGTGATAAGGACATCGCCGATTGCGCTCCTGCTGCTGGGTCTGGTCCTCGGCGCCGCACCTGCGGCCGCCCAGCGCTCGGGAGAGGTGGTCATCGACCACACTAAGATCGCCTGGGAGAAGACCCCGATCCTGGTCAACCTGCTGGACGTGCTCAGCGGCGGGATGCCGGCGGTGCAGACCGCCGACCTGCTGCAGGACGTGCTGCTGAACGACCTGAAGCTGAGCGGCCTCTTCGTGCCTGCGTTCAAGGACGTGGCCGGGGATTCGCTGACCTACCAGTACGCCATCGAGGGCAGCGTGGAGGGGGCCCTGCGCGACGCCGGCCAGACCGGCGAGAACGCGCCCACCACCGTCAGCCTGAACCTGGTGACCTGGCCAGAACGCCAGCTGCTGCTGAACAAGCGCTACCGGCCCGTGCCCGGCCAGGTGCGCACCAGCGGCCCACCACTTCGCCGACCAGGTGATCGAGATGCTGACCGGCGAGCCGGGCATCTGCCTGACCCGGGTGGTCTTCTCCCGGGGCGCCGGCGACCGGCGCGACCTGTACGTGGTGGACTACGACGGCGAGAACCTGCTTGCGGCTGACCGCCAACCGCACCCTGAACCTGTGCCCGGCCTGGTCGCCCGGACGGCACGATCATCGCCTTCACCAGCTACCGGGACGGGCCAACAGGGGCTGTACCGGCTGGACACGGCCAGCGGCAAGGTCTCGGTGATCATCGCCAAGGCAGGGCCTGAACCTGGGGGCAGACTGGCACCCCGACGGCAAGGAACTGGTCCTGTCCCTGTCGCACAGCGGGAACCCGGAGATCTACCGGATCAAGCCGGACGGGACGCTGGTGAAGCGCCTGACCGTGTCCGATGCCATCGAAATCAGCCCAAGTTGGTCTCCGGGAGGCCGGGATATCGTTTTTACGAGTGACAGAACGGGTACCCCCCAGTTATATATCTTCGATGGAGACGGAGCCGGCCGCCGCCGGCTGACCTTCGAGGGCCGGTACAACGACTCGGCTGTCTGGTCCCCCAGCGGGGAACGGATCGCCTACGCGACGCGGGAGGGGAACACCACCCAGATCGTGGTGATGAAGGCGACGGGGAGAATCGCGCCGGATCCTGACCGACGGGACCTGGCGGAACTGCCGAGGACCCCAGCTGGGCGCCGGACGGGCGCCACCTGGTGTTCGCCTCTGATCGGTCCGGGACGTTCAAGCTCTACGTGTGCGACGTGGACGAGCAGAGTTTTCGCCAATTGACGTTCGGGATCGACCCGGACATCACCCCGGCCTGGTCCCGCTAGGACAGGTCACAGCATCGATCGAACCTGAAGGAGTCGCCGGAATGAAGAGCTGGTACAACCGCAAAGCCATGGTCGTCCTGGGCCTGATCGCCGTCCTGATCCTGGGCAGCCTGGTTTCCGGCTGCAGCAAGAAGCCCGAGGTCGAGACCGACGCTGACGCCGCCAACCGCGCTGCGACCGAGACCGTGCCGCCGCCGCCGGTGGTCGAGCCCACCGAGCCGGTGGTGCAGGCCCCGGACTATGCCACCATGGATCCGTCCGAGTACGGCATCGAGCGACGTGTACTTCGCCTTCGACGAGTACACCCTCTCGACCGAGGCCATGGGCATGCTTACCCGCAACGCGCGGATCCTGCACGAGGCGGCGTGACCGTGCTGGTCAGCGGCCACTGCGACGAGCGCGGCACCGTCGAGTACAACCTGGCCCTGGGCGAGAAGCGCGCCAAGGCCGTGCGCGACTACCTGGTGAGCCTGGGCGTCGCTGCCGGCAGCCTGCGGGTGACTTCGTACGGCGAGAGCCGTCCGTTCGCCACGGGCCACACCGAGGCTGCCTGGGCCCAGAACCGTCGCGCCCACTTCGAGCGTCCGTAGGCGGGGAAAGGCTAACATGCGAGGCATGGATCCGTTGGATCGCGGCGGTCGCCGCTGGTGGCGGCCGCCGCGGTCGGCAGCACCGGTTGTGCACCCCAGCTCGATCGCATCGAGCTGGGTCGTGCAGCAGAACAATGACGAGGTCGCCCGCATGCAGGCGGAGAACCGCCGCCTGCTGCAGGAGGTGCAGGCCCTGGGGCAGCTGCTGCGCATGGACCAGGACGCGGGCACCGAATCGTCGGCCGTGCGCCTGGCCAAGCTCGAGCAGGTGTCGGCGCGCCTGGACCAGCTGCTGCAGCAGCATGGAGGACAACGCCCAGTACATGCGCGACCTGTCCGCCCGCGTCGACCTGCTGGCCACGCGCTCGGGCATTCCGACCCTCGGCGAGTACAAGCCGCCGGTCGCCGGCGGCGACGGCCGAGACCCTGCCCGAGGAGGGCCGCGCCATCCTCGAAGCGGCCGAGCTGGACCGCAACCGGGGCAACACGGCCCTGGCCCGCTCCGGGTTCGAGGAGTTCCTGGCGCGTTATCCGCGCTCCGAAGCGGCCGACGACGCTGTCTACTGGCTGGGCGATCTGGACTACGGCGACGGACTGCACGCCGAGGCCCTGGCCCGCTTCAGCGAGCTGATCGACGGCTACCCGGCCAGCGAGCTGCGGCCGGCGGCCCTGGCCAAGGCACGGTCCTGCCTGCTGGAACTCGGCCGCACGGACGAGGCCTGGACCATGGGCAGCCGTCTGCTCTCGGAGTATCCCCAGTCGGACGAGGCGGCCCAGCTGAAGGTCGAGCGCGGCGACGGCTGACGGTACGCCGCCAACAAGGAGAGCCCCGATGGCGAAGCATTCCGTGCTGAAGTTGGCCCGCGGGCATGAACCAGCCCTTCCGGCCGGTGGAGATCGCCGACCTCGACGGCAACTACCATGCCTTCATCGTGCGCTACAGCGGGGACTACATCGTCCACAGCCACGAGAGCGACGAGTTCGTCTACATCCTCGAAGGAGTCGTGAACTTCGAGATCGACGGCAAGGTGGAGGAGGTGCGGCAGGGCGAGGCGATCCTGATCCCCGCCGGCACCCGACACCGGCCGCGCTGCCGCAGCACGGCCCTGGGCATGGTGGTCGAAGTCAAGGGGCTGCAGAAGCAGGCGGACGCCGGACCCTAGGCGGCGCGGACCGTGGAGACAAGCAGGGCGGCTCCCGACGGGAGCCGCCCTGTCGTTTGGCGGAGCGGCGGGCCGGCGCCTAGCTGTTGCCTTCACCCTCGGAGAGCATCTTCTCGATCCAGAGCACGTCATCCCGGCTGCCGATGTACAGCGGCACCCGCATGTGCAGGTCGTCGGGCACGATCTCCAGGATCGGGCCGGCGGCCGTCGCTGGCGTAGCCGCCGGCGGCCTCGGCGACCATCGCCAGCGGGGCGGCCTCGCACATCAGGCGCAGCTTGCCGCCGGGGCTTGCCGATGGTGGGGGGGTAGAGATAGACGCCGCCGTTGAGCAGGTTGCGGTGGAAATCCGCGACCAGGGAACCGATGTAGCGCGCGGACATGCCGCCCTGGCCGTCGCCGTCGCGGCCGTATTTCAGGCGGTGCACCACTTCCTCGCACCCGCTGGCGTCCCAGCTTGGGCTCGTAGGCCTCGTTCACCGAGTAGATCGACCCGCTGAACGGGGTGTTGATGTTCTCGTGGCTGAGCAGGAACTCGCCGATGCCCGGATCCAGGGTGAAGCCGTGGACGCCGTGGCCGGCGGTGTAGACGATCATCGTGCTCGAGCCGTAGATGACGTAGCCGGCGGCGATCAGGTCCGCGCCCGGGCTGCAGCAGGTCCTCGTCCTGCAGGTGGTCGAGCGCCGACTTGCGCCGCCAGATGCCGAAGATGGTGCCCACCGAGACGTTGACGTCGATGTTGGAGCTGCCGTCCAGGGGATCGAAGACCACGACGTAGCGGCCGCTGCCCTTGCGCGTGTCGGCGAAGACGGGGTCTCCATCTCCTCGCTGCCCATGATGCGAGACCTGGCCGCGGGTGCCCAGGCAGCGCAGGAAGACGTGGTTGGCGAACTCGTCCAGCTTCTGCACGTCCTCGCCCTGCACGTTGGTCTCGCCGGTGGCGCCCGAGGATGTCCTCGGCCAGCCCGGCCTTGTTGACCTCCTGGCTGACGATCTTCGCCGCGAAGGAGATGTCGTTGAGCAGGCCGGTGAAGTCGCCGCTGGCGGTCGGGTGCATGCGCTGCAGTTCGAGGATGTGGGCCTCGATGGTCTGGAGATTGCGCGGTATCCGGGTCATGGCGTCCCTTCGGCGGTTCCGGTGGCGGCCGCGGCGGGCCGGTCGATGCATTGCGCAACTCCATTCTAACAGCAACCTCGTCGGGGACAACGATTCTCTTGCCTTGCCCGCGGTCCGTTTGCCATCGTGGCCGCATGATCGTGCCGGGTTTCCCGGGCGGAAACCGCGCGGTGATCCCACCGCGGCACCAGCTGCAGGCGCGCCCGGACGCGCCGTCGCCGGGCCCGTCCGGGCCACAGGAGGAACCATGTCCGACGCCATGTTCGACGTTCCCTTCCCGCAGAACGAACCGGTGCAGGGCTACCTGCCGGGCTCGCCGGAGAAGGCCGAACTGAAGGCCGCGCTCAAGGAGATGGCCGGCCGGAAGATCGAGATCCCCCTGGTCATCGGGGGCCAGCCGGTGCGCACCGGCAAGCTGGCCGACTGCGTCATGCCCCACGACCACAAGCACGTGCTTGGGCAGTACCACAAGGCGGGCGAGAAGGAGGTCAAGGCCGCCATCAAGGCCGCCGGGCAAGGCCAAGCCGGGTTGGGCCGCCACGCCGTTCGCCGCACCGCGCCGCCATCCTGCTGAAGGCCGCCGAGTTGCTGGCCGGCCGCCGTCGCATGCTGCTCAACGCGGCCACCATGCTGGGCCAGAGCAAGAACGCGCTGCCAGGCCGAGATCGACAGCGCCTGCGAGCTGATCGACTTCTGGCGCTTCAACCCGTACTTCGCCCAGCAGATCATGTCGCGAGCAGCCCGACAGCGCGCCGGGCATGTGGAACATGCTGGAGCAGCGCCCCCTGGACGGCTTCGTGTTCGCGGTGACGCCCTTCAACTTCACCAGCATCGCCGGCAACCTGCCGACGGCGCCGGCGCTGATGGGCAACACCGTGATCTGGAAGCCCGCCTCGAGCTCGGTCTACAGTGCCCACTACATCATGCAGATCCTGCAGGAGGCCGGTCTGCCCGACGGCGTCATCAACTTGGTGCCCGGCAGCGGCGGCCAGGTGGGCAACCCGGTGATGGCCAGCCCCGAACTGGGCGGCATCCACTTCACCGGCAGCACCGGCGTCTTCCAGGCCATGTGGGGCCTGATCGGCCGCAACATCGACGCAACTACGGCTGCTACCCGCGCATCGTGGGCGAGACCGGCGGCAAGGACTTCGTCTTCGCCCACTCCGTCGGCCGACGTGGATGCGCTGGTGACGGCGCTGGTGCGCGGCGCCTTCGAGTACCAGGGCCAGAAGTGCTCGGCCGCCAGCCGCGCCTACATCCCGGACAACCTCTGGCAGGAAGTGAAGGCCAAGCTGCTGGCCGAGGTGGCGACCATCCGCATGGGCGACGTCACGGACTTCCGCACCTTCATGGGCGCGGTCATCGACCGAGACGCCTACGAGTCCATCAAGGGCTACATCGACCGGGCCCGCAAGGCCAAGGGCCAGGCGAGGATCATCGCCGGCGGCGGCTGCGACGACGGCAAGGGCTTCTTCATCGAGCCCACGGTGATCGAGGCGACCGATCCCATGTACGAGACCATGGTGGAGGAGATCTTCGGTCCTGTGCTGACGATCCACGTCTACGCGGAGAAGGACCTGCTGAAGACGCTGCGGCGTCTGCGACAAGTCGTCGGCCTACGCCCTGACCGGCGCGGTCTTCGCCCAGGACCGGGCCGCCATCATCCGCATGAAGGACGAACTGGTCGGGCACCGCGGGCAACTTCTACATCAACGACAAGCCCACCGGGGCGGTTGTCGGCCAGCAGCCCTTCGGCGGCAGCCGCGCCTCCGGCACCAACGACAAGGCGGGCAGCTACCTGAACCTGATCCGCTGGACCACGCCGCGCACGGTCAAGGAGACATTTGACCCGGCGCGCCGTTATCCGTATCCCTACATGTCCGAACGATAGGTGGCCGTGCCCGCGGCGCGGGCCTGTCGCAGCGGGTGAGCAGGAGAGGGGCGGTTCCGTGGACCGCCCCTCGACCTTTGGGCGGCAGCGGCTAGCGGGTGCTGCAGGCGGCGACCAGGCGGGCGAAGGGTTCGCCCTCGCCCTGCACGCAGGCCGCACTGCAGGCGACCAGATAGGCGTCCGCGTGCTCCGGGGGGATCCGCAGCCAGTCGTGGCCCGCCGCCCCGCGCAGGGTGTTCAAAAGCAGCCGGGCCAGGCGGCCGTTGGCGCCGGGCCAGGGCCGCACCCAGATCACCGCCAGGTGCAGCAGCAGCGCCCGCACGTCCCAAGCCGGCTCGGCTTCGGCCAGGTCCCACATCCGACGGACGCAGGCCTCGACCCGGGCGGGGGCGGGCGCGCCGTCGCGGTGGAACAGCCGCGGACCCGCGGCGCGGATCGCCGGCACCAGCCCGGCCGCCACCGCGGGGCGGACCAGGTCCTCGTGCCAGCTGCCTACGGCCGTGGGCAGCAACGCCCCCGGCGGTGATCCCTGCAGCAGATTCAGCATGGCGATCCGACTCGTTACCAGTGCGGCGACCCAACCGTCGAGGGCGGCCAGGGCGCCCGCGGCGACGCCGGCCCGCGACGTCGTCGGGTTCAGGTCAGGTGGCGCCGGGGCCCCGGGCCAACCCTCGAGCTGGGCCTCGCAGCCGGCGTTGCCGAGGGCCGAGGCGACGGCCCGCAGGGGCACCAGGTAGCCGCTGAGGGCGAGGCTGAAGGGGATGTCCACCGCCTGGTCGTGGTCGATGGCGCGCAGATGAGGCAGCAGGGCTGGTCGGGCGGTGGCCGCCAGCGGCAGCAATTCCCGGCGCCAGCGCTCCCAGAGTGCGGAGAGCTGGTCGGGGCCGGGATCGGTCGGCTGGTGCATGCCCGCTCGACTCCTGGTCAGGGCGCGTCGGCGTGGGGACCGCGGCAGGCGATGGTGCCGGAGGTGGGACTCGAACCCACACGTTCCAAAGGAACACTGGATTTTGAGTCCAGCGCGTCTACCAGTTTCACCACTCCGGCACAGGTTCCGGGCCCGTCGGGCGGGCTGCGGCAGGTCGCGATGTTAGGGCTGGCCCCGCGGAAAGTCAAGGCAGGGAAAAGTTTGACACCGTCTAGGGAACTGCTATATTTCCCGCTTATTCCGGTGGGGCCATAGCTCAGCTGGGAGAGCGCTTGACTGGCAGTCAAGAGGTCAGGAGTTCGATCCTCCTTGGCTCCACCACCCGCATGCAAGGGCCCGCCCATGGCGGGCCCTTTGCCGTGGAGGGACATCCGTGCCGCAACGCCTCGTGCGCATCCTGGTCCTGGTCCTGCTGTTGACGGCCGCCGGCTGGGTGGCCGCGCACTGGTCGGGGGTCGAAGCCCGGCTGGCGGCCGCGGGCAACGCCGGCGTGCTGCCTTTCGCGGCGGCGTTCGTGCTCCTGACCATGGGCTGCTTCCCGGTCTCGGTGCTCGGCTTCACCGCCGGGGCGGTCTACGGTCCGGGTCCCGGCTTCCTGCTGGTGGTGCCGGCGGTGGCCTGCGGCGGATTGCTGATGTTCCTGCTGGGGCGCTCGGTGCTGCGCGAGCCCATCCGGCGCCGGATCGCGGCCCGGCCGCGCTGGCAGGCCCTGGACGATCTGGCCGCCGCCAAGGCGCTGCGCATCAATCTCCTGGCCCGTCTTTCGCCCTTCAACTACGGTCTCGTGTGCTACACTCTGGCCGCCGGGCGCACCCCGCTGCGAGTCTACCTGCTGGGTCTGGTCGGCACCCTGCCCAGCCTGGCCGCCCACGTCCTGATCGGCAGCATCGTGCGCCAGGGCGGGGCCGCTGCCGGCGACGGCGCCGGCAGTTCGCGCCTGCAATGGGCGGGTTCGGCGCTGGCGGTGGCGGCACTCCTGGTCCTGGCCTGGATCCTGGGCCGCCTCTCGCTGACGGCCTGGCGGCAGGCCGCGGCCACCACCACGACGACGGCGCCGAGCGGCGAGGAGCGCGACGAGCCATGACCCCTCCGGCCGGCAACCGCATCATCCCCTTCCCGGGACCGCCCAGCGCGGCGCTGGTGCTGCGGGTCGAGCTGCTGCTGCAGCCCCGCGCCGTCTGGCGGCGGCTGCTGCTGGACGGGCGCGCGACCTTCTGGGATCTGCACGTGGCCATCCAGGCTGCCTTCGGCTGGGAGGATCGCCACCTGCACCAGTTCACGGTGGACGATCCGGACGGCGGACCGCCATTGCAGCTGGGCATCCCCGACAACAGCGGCCTGCCCGGGGCCTGCGGGGTGCTGGCCGGATGGGAGCACCGGCTGGTGCCATACCTGCGACGGGACGCCGCCGCGGTGCTCTACGTCTACGACTTCGCCGAAGAGCGGCAGCACGCGGTCGAGCTCGAAGGCACCCGGGGCGGGATCGCGCCGAGCACCCTGCCCCGCTGCGAGGAAGGCGAGGGCTGGCCGCCGTGCGAAGCGGCGGTCGGCAGCAGGACACAGGTCGCGGGCCGCTTCGTGCCGGAGCAGGTACGCTTCGCCAACCCGCAGCAGCACTGGGCTCGGAAGTTCGGCCGTGATTGAGGGGGCCGTCATTCTCGGCGTGACGGCCCTGGCGCTGGTCTGCCTCGCGCTGTGGACCTGGGGGCGCTTCCGCGGGTTGCGCGTCCGGCTGGCGGACCTGGAAAACCGCGCGGCGGCGGGCGACGCCCTGGCCGCGGAGATGCGCGAAGTCGAGACCCGGCTGCTGCGCGGCATCGAGGCGGAGCAGGAACGGGACCGGCTGTTCAATCTCTCGCTGGACCTGCTGGCCGTCAGCGGCTTCAACGGGTTCCTCGAGCAGCTGAACCCGGCCTGGGTGCGGGTCCTGGGCTGGTCGCGCGACGACCTGATGGGCCGCGAGGTGCTGGATTTCGTCCACGCGGAGGACCGGCCCGCGGTCGAGGTCGCCTTCCGGCGGCTGGCCGACGGCGAACCTGTCGACGGACTCGAATGCCGCTTCGGCTGTCGGGACGGGAGCCATCGCTGGCTCTCCTGGAATTCGTTTCCCTACTCCGATCGACAGCGCATCTTCTCGGTGGTCCGCGACATCACCGCCGCCAAGCGCGCCGAGCAGCTCCTGCTGGAGAACCAGGAGCGTCTGCGTGCCCTCGGCAACCAGCTCTCCCTGGTGGAGGACCGCGAGCGACGCCACCTGGCCGAGGCGATCCACGACGGGCTGGCCCAGCAGCTGTTCGGCCTGCGCGCCCAGGTGACCCTCCTGAAGTTCCCGGAAAAGCTCGGTGACCAACGCGCCGTCGTCGACGGGATCCTGGGCATCCTGGACGAGACCCTGATCCAGGCGCGCTCCCTGACCTTCGAGCTCTTCCCGCCGGTGCTGTACGAGGTGGGCCTGGCCGCGGCCCTCGAGTCGCTCGGGCGGCAGTTCGAGCAGCGCACCGGCATCGCCTGCGCGGTCGACACCGGGGACGAGGGCTGCGCCCTGCCCGAGGACCTGCGCATGATGGCCTACCAGTCGGCGCGGGAGCTGCTGACGAACGTGCGCAAGCACGCCGTGGCCGACCAGGTGCAGGTCGAGCTGCTCGAGACCGCCGACACCGTGCGCCTGACCGTGCAGGACAACGGGCAGGGCTTCGATCCCCAGGCGGTCGAGGCCGCCGTGCCCTCGGCCAGCACCGGCGGGTTCGGCCTGTTCAGCCTGCGCGAACGCCTGCGCTCGGTAGGCGGGGGCCTGCGCATCCAATCGGGACCTGGACACGGGTGCCTGGTGGAAATTACCTTCCCGGCGCCCCCGTCCGCCCCCTGAGCCCCGACCCGAGGTGCCGCCCGCGATGGGTGAACTCTACGCCTTGACCTGCGCCGCCGTCTGGGGACTGGCCGTGGTCTTCTTCCGCCGTTCGGGGGAGACCGTCCCGCCGCTGGCCATGAACCTCTTCCGGGTCGGCCTCTCGAGCATCCTTTTCCTGGCCACGATGGCCGTGCGCGGCCAGCCGCTGCTGTCGGGGGCGCCGACCGGCGACTACCTGCGCCTGGCGGCCAGCGGCGTGATCGCCATCGCCGTGGCCGACACCCTGTTCCATGCCTGCCTCAACCGGGTGGGGGCGGGGATCAACGCCATCGTCGACACCCTCTACTCTCCGTTCACGATCTTTTTCGCCTGGACCATGCTGGGCGAACGCATCGGACCCTGGCAGCTGGCGGGTATGGCCCTGATCATCGGCGGCGTGCTGACCGCGACCCGGGTCGAGGCGCCGCTCGGCGTCACCCGCCGCACCCTGCTGGGTGGCATCCTGCTGGGGATCGCCTCCATGGCCACCCTCTCGTTCGGCATCGTGCTGGCCAAGCCGGCACTCGAGCACAGCGACGTGCTGTGGGCCACCACCGTGCGCCAGCTGGCCTCGCTGGCGGTGCTGCTGCCGGCGACGCTGATCCATCCGCACCGGCGGCGATACCTGGCGGCCCTGCGGCCGCAGGCGTCCTGGCGTTTCACCGTGCCCGGGACGGTGCTGGGCTCCTATCTGGCGCTGCTGTTCTGGATCGCCGGCATGAAGCACACGACCGTCGGCACCGCGGCGGTCCTGAACCAGACCAGCACGATCTACATCCTGGTCTTCGCCAGCCTGTTCCTGGGCGAGCGGTTCAGCCGGCGCAAGGGGTGGGCGGCGGTCCTGGCCCTGTCCGGGGTCGTGCTGGTGGTGCGGCCCTGGCTGTGATGGTCAAGGCTGCCGTACCCGCGGGTGCATAGGATCGGCGCTCGGGTGCGAAATGGGCAGAAAACGCTCAAGTTCCTCCAGCCGACGGCCGATACCCAAAGGCGGGGGGATTCGCCTTGACCGGGAGCGTGCCATGATTGCCTCGGTTTTTGCCTCGGCGCTCAACGGGCTGCAGACCAACCAGCGCAGCCTGGCCCGGCACGCCGAGCGGATCGCGGGCTGGGGAACATCCGCCGCGCCCGGCGAGGTCGCCCTGGAGACCGAGCTGGTCGGGGTGATGCAGGCCCGCCGCGGCTACGAGGCCAACCTGGCCGTGGTCCGGGCCGCCGACGACATGCTGGGCTCCCTCATCGACGTGTTGGCCTGAGGCCGCGTTTTCGCGGGACAGCGCCCGACCCCTGTGGCATGCTGGGCCGCGCGGCGGTCCATGGCGGGCCGACCGCTTCCGGCCCGAGGTGCCCGTCGTGACCGTGCTGCCCATCCTCTTCGAAGACCACACCTGCGCCCGCTTCCGGCCCCTCTGCTGGAGCCAGCCCCTGACCGAGGTGCGCTGCGGCATGTTCAGCCTGCGCGAGCGGATGGGCCTGCTGACGCCCGGCGGCGGCGCCCTGGCTGTTCGTCCGCGCCTGCAGTCGCTGGGCCAGGATCCCGTTTGGACTCCCTTGGCGGACGATGCCCGTGGCCCGGCACTGTGGCTCAACGGTCGCCTCGCTCCGGATTTCCCGCTGCTGCGCGCCTTGCTGAGCGCCGCGGCCGAGGGTGCCTACGCCCTGGCCGACGCCGATGGCCTGCTGGCCCTGGCCGCCTCCGGAGCGGTGGCAGCAGAAGTCCGGCGGTCCTGGCAGGGCTGGATGGCCGGGCCCGGGGGCCGCGAGCACCCGGACCGGGAGCCCGCACCCTGGCAGCCGCCGATCCCCGCCGACTGGACGCCCGTGGCCGGGGCCGAAGCGGGGCTCAGCTGGCGACGGCCCCAGGCGGGCGGCGCCGACCGCCCCGCGCTTCTGCCGGCGGCGCTGGGCTGGATCTGGGAGATCGTGCTCCGCACGGCCGGCGCCCTGGCGGGCGACCTGGCGGCTGTCCGGGACCGCTCCTGGCGGCGGCATCCCTGGGGCCTGGTGGCCGACGCGGCGACAGGCGAACCGGCCTGGGCGCGGCCGACCACGCTGGCCGTAGCCGAGCCCGGCGACGTGGCGGGCCTGGTCCTGCGCGGCGACGGCGGGCTGCACCTGGGGCCGGACACCGACCTCATGCCCGGCACCGTGGTGGACACGCGCCAGGGTCCGGTGATCCTGGACCGCGAGGTGAGCGTCGGGGCCCATGTCTTCCTGGAAGGCCCCCTGTACATCGGCCCCGGCAGCCGGGTCAAGGCCGGCGCCTGCCTCTACGGCGAGTCCTCCTACGGGGTGGGCAACCGCCTGGCCGGCGAGATCGGCGAAAGCACGTTCGGCGACTTCGCAAACAAACAGCATGAGGGGTTCATCGGCCACGCGGTGCTGGGTTCCTGGGTGAACCTGGGGGCCATGACCACCTGCAGCGACCTCAAGAACAACTACGGTCCGGTGCGCGTGGACCTGGGCTGGGGCGAGGTGGACAGCGGCCTGCGCTTCGTGGGACTGCTGCTGGGGGACCACGCCAAGACCGCCATCGGCACCCTCTTCAACACCGGCACCTGCGTGGGCTTCGCCGCCAACATCTTCGGCGGCGCCATGCCCCCCAAGCACGTGCCCAGCTTCAGCTGGGGCGGGCAGCCCGGCAGTCCGGTCTACGCCGCTGACAAGGCCGCCGGGACGGCCCGCACGGTGCTGGCCCGGCGCGGCTGCCGGTTCGGCCCGGAGCATGCGGCCCTGTTCGAGGCGCTGGCCTCCCTCTGATGCCCCGGGATTGCAGATTGCGGCGGATCGTGCCCGCCGTGCCTTCAGCTTGCACACCTGCACGCCCTCCGCGGCTCGCCTGAGACCTTCGCGGCAACATTCGACTGGATATGCAACTGACTGCAGCGCTGCGGGTAAGGCCATCGGTGGCGACACCGCGGCGATCCGCGTGAGTCGTTGGCACACCGTCTGCTTCGAGGGCGGACAATGTTCTCTGCATCGCTCGTGATTGACCGCCTGATTGCTTGCACCCCATGCTGCAGGTCCTCAGTGACGGCCACGCGACGAAGGCGGGGAACATTATTTTTTGCTTGGCCCCATCACGAAACTGTGATATTCCTTTATAGCTGTAACTTTTGACCATCAAACAACGTACACGGAACCTGCTGCGCATCCACACGCAACCGCACACCGGGGAGCATTCATGACCAAGGCGGAACTGGTCGAGATCATCGCCACCGAGACCGGCGTCTCCAAGAAGGACACGTCGGAGATCGTCGAACTGATCATGGACAATATCGGCCGGGCCCTCATCGACGGGGATCGGATCGAATTGCGGGGCTTCGGCAGCTTCAAGGTCAAGACCCGGGGCGCACGCCAGGCCCGCAACCCGCGCACCGGGGATTCGGTCGCCGTGCCTGCCAAGCGCGTCCCGTTCTTCAAGGCCTCGAACGAACTGAAGGCCCGGCTCAACCCGAAAGATTGATCCGGTCCGAACTTCCGGGTTGTCGCCGGAGGGACCAGGATCTATCTTGGAGGGCCCAATCGGCCGCGCGGGACCTCTGGCTCCGGCGCGCGTTGCTTTGCGGGCTGCATTCGACTCCAGCACCGGACCGGTTCCCCCCAAGGCGATGGGAACCCCACGCGAAAGGCAGGTTGCCATGCCCAACGGGCGAAAGCGCAAGCGCAAGAAGATTGCGACGCACAAGCGCAAGAAGCGGTTGCGCAAGAACCGTCACAAGAAGCGGAAGTAGCGAGCCAGAGCGGCCGGCGCCCGTCCGGGTGCCGGCCGGCCGCTGCCCGGGGCCGCCCTGCGGCCGGGCCGAAAGGACAGGCCGCGATGTCGGAGAACCGTGATGATCGGCGCGGCGCGCGCCGGGTCGATGCCAACCTGAGACTGCAGGTGGCGCTGCCGGACAGCGACGGCCCGGCGGTCCTCGAGACCATCAACATCAGCTCCTCGGGCCTGTACTTCCGTTCGGCCCGCTTCATGGAGCCCATGACCAAGCTGGCCCTGGACCTGGAAGTGACCGTGCCCGACGGCGACGGCACGGGCCGGGTGCCCTGCGAGGGGCTGGTCGTGCGCACCGATCCGGAGCGGGAGACCGAAGGCTGCACGGACTACGAGGTGGCGGTCTTCTTCACCTACATCACGGCCGAGGCCCGCGCGGTGCTGGAGCGCCACATCGCCCTGCTGCTGGACGCCTCCGCCTGAGCCGTGGCCGCCCCGGCGGCCAGAATCCCGTCAAGTCCCCACCCGGCAAGTCGATAACCCACCTGTAGCGATGTCTGCGGGCCCTGCAGGGCCGCGTCCTCCAGCAGGTTGGAGCCTTTTGCCGTGATGGTCGATCCCCAGGACCGGACGATCCTCGTCGTCGACGACTCGCCGCCGACGTGTCTCTACCTGCGCCGGCTGCTGGAGCAGCGCGGCTACCGGGTGGTGACCGCCCACGACGGTGCCAACGGCGCGCGCCTGGCCCTGGAGACCCTGCCCGACCTGATCCTCCTGGACAAGGAGATGCCGGGCATGCACGGCTTCGACGTCAGCCGCATCCTGCGCCGGCACCAGGACACCAGCGGCATCCCCATCCTGATGATCAGTTCGGAGACCGAGACCGCCGAGCGCATCCGCGGCCTGGAGATGGGCGCGGACGACTTCATCACCAAGGGCATCACCGGCGAGGAACTGCACTCCAAGATCAACGCCTTCCTGCGCATCAAGGACCTGCAGGACAAGCTGAAGCGGGAGAGCGACAAGCTCAACCAGATTTTCCGCTTCCTGCACGAGCCGGTGGCCATCTGCAACACCGAGGACCAGGTGGCACTGGCCAGCCAGGTCTTCCTCAGCCTGATGCGCATGCCGCGCGAGGTGGCCCAGTTCAAGAGCATGACCCAGATCCTGCAGGCGCTGCAGGTGCCGGACGAGTCCATCGAGGCCCTGCGCCGCGGCAGCCGCGAAGAGATCCGCATCACCATCACCATCGACGGCGAGCCCACCTACCTGACCGGGCGCACGGCGCCGATCCGCCTCGACAGCAACGAGGAGGCGCTGGCCTACATCTTCCGGGACGTGACCCGGGAGGTGGAGAACGAGCGGATGAAGGCCGACTTCCACAGCATGATCGCCCATGACCTGCGTTCGCCCATGTCGGTGATCCAGGGCTACGTCTCGCTGATGGCCTCGGGCAAGACCGGCGAGATCAACGCCACCCAGGCCGAGTTCCTCGAGAGCGTCAACCGCAAGATCACCGAGATGACGGCGCTGCTGAACGACTTCCTGGACATGAGCAAGATGGACGCCGGCTTCGTCAACCTGAAGTGCCAGGACCTGGACCTGGGCGAACTGATCGGCGAAGTCGTGTCCGACCTCTCGCCCATGGCCGACAGCCGCGACATCGAACTGCGCATCGACCTGCCTGCCGAACCGGTGGAGATCCACGCCGATCCCCTGCGGCTGACCCAGATCCTGCGCAACATCATCTCCAACGCCATCAAGTACAACGTGGAGGCGGGCTGGATCCGGGTCACGGTCACCGCGGGCGACGGCTACGCCCGGGTCGGCGTGGCCGACGGCGGCATCGGCATGTGCGAGGACGAGCTGCGGGTGCTCTTCCAGCCCTACACCCGGGGCGCGACCCAGCGCACCATCAAGGGCGTCGGCCTCGGCGTCGTGATCGTCAAGAAGCTGGTCGAGGCCCACGGGGGCGAGGTCAGCGTGGTCAGCGAGCCCGGCCGCGGCTCTCTCTTCTCCTTCAGCCTGCCCCTGGCCCGGGAACCCCGGCCGGCGATGCCCGAGCCCGATCCGGTTTCCGCCCACGCCTGACCGGGGCGCCCACGAATCACCCAGTAGCTGACGAGCTTCCAGCCATGCCGACAGCGTCCGGCGGCGGCCAGGCCGCACCCGGCAGCGGCTGCCGGACCGGCAAATCCTGCCGCCTGGTGGCCGCGTCGGCCGACCGGGGCCCGGCCGGGGTGCCTCAGCGGTCCGCGCTCCCCGGCAATTCCTGCCTCCGGCCGCCGTCGGCGCCGACTCCCCGTGATCATCGCCCCCGGCACGTGCCTTGCGCTCGCTGGCCGGGTCCATCCGCCCGTTCGGGGCGTGGATCCGGAAGGAGTGCCCGTGATCCGCAGCCTCAACACCGCCGAGAACGCCATGCAGATCGAGCAGGTGCGCATCGACGCCCTGGCGAACAACCTGGCCAACGTGGACTCGACGGGCTTCCGCCAGATCCTGACCCGGGTGGTCGAACGCAACGCCCCCGGCGTGGCGGTGCCCGACGCCGAACGGACCGTGGCCGAAGCCGCGGCCGCCCGGGGCGGGCGTACCGTCGGCGGGACGACGGTCCCGGACACCGTGGTTATGCACGCGCTCGATTCGCGGCCGGGCCCGGTGGCGGCCACCGGGCGCGAGACCGACGTGGCGATCATGGGCCGCGGCTACTTCGCGATCCAGACCGCGGCGGGCGAGCGCTACACCCGCGGCGGGTCCTTCCGCCTGGACACCGAACGGCGCCTGACCACCCCCGAGGGCGAGCTGGTCCTGGGCCCTTCCGGTCCGGTGAGCCTGGACGGTCGGGAGTTCTCCATCGAGCAGGACGGCACCGTGACCGTGGACGGCCAGGTGCGCGGACGGCTGCGGCTGGTGGACTTCGCCGACCCTTCGCGCCTGGAGCATGAGGGCGCCAACCGGCTGCTGGCGCCGCCGGACATGGAGCCGATCGAAGTGACGGCCGCCGAGGTCGTGGTGGCCCAGGGCCACCTCGAGGGCAGCAACGTGGAGCCAATCGACGTGCTGGTGGCCATGATCGCCGCCCAGCGCGCCTTCGAGATGCAGACCAAGGTGCTGACCACCGAGGATGAACTGCTGAACAAGTCCGTCAATACCCTGGGCCGCGCCAACGGGTCCTAGTGAAAGGTGATCGACGATGATCCGTGCCATGGGAACCGCCGCTTCGGGCATGAAGGCCCAGCAGCTGAACATCGACACCATCGCCAACAACCTGGCCAACGTGAACACGACGGGCTTCAAGAAGAGCAACGCCGAGTTCCAGGACCTGCTCTACGAGAAGGTCATGCCCGGCGGGCAGGTCGACGCCCAGGGCCGGGCCGTGCCGACCCGCGTGGAGATCGGCCACGGCGTCAAGCTGGTCTCGACCAACAAGAACTTCGGCCAGGGCACGGTCGTCAGCACCAACAACCCGCTGGACCTGATGGTCGAGGGCGACGGGTTCTTCCAGCTGCGCATGCCCGACGACTCCATCAAGTACAGCCGCGACGGCAGCTTCAAGCTCGACGCCGAGCGCAACGTGGTCAGCAGCCAGGGCTACCGCCTCGAGCCGGCGATCACCGTGCCCGAGGACGCGGTCGAGCTTTCGGTCTCCCGCGACGGCATGATCAGCGTGCGCATCCAGGGCAACGACGCGGAACTGCAGGAGATCGGCCAGCTGGAACTGGCCCGCTTCCCCAATGCCTCGGGCCTGGAGACCCGCGGCGGCAACCTCTTCGCCGAGAGCCCGGCTTCGGGCACGCCCATCCTGGCCAACCCCGGCCTAGACGGCGTGGGCGAGACGGCCTCGGGCTTCCTGGAGATGAGCAACGTCGAGACCGTCGAGGAACTCGTCAGCATGATCTCCGCCCAGCGGGCCTACGAACTCAACAGCAAGACCATCACCATGGCCGACGAGATGCTGCGCATCGTCAACGGCCTCAAGAGGTAGCCATGAAACGCGCACTGGTTCCGGTCCTGCTGGCGGCGGCCCTGGCGGCCGCCCCGGCGGCGGCCTGGAACCTGACCCTGCCCGATACGGTCCTGGTCCCGGGCACGACGGCCACGGTGGCCGACCTGGCCACGGGCCCGGTCCCGGCCCAGGTGGCCGGCATCGTGGTCCAGGCCGGGGGCCTGCCCGGCACGGCGGTGTCCGTCTCGCGGCGGGCCGTGCTGCGCCACCTGGTCTCGGCCGGGGTCGCCGGCGGGGTGCGCCTGTTGGGCGCCGAGGAGTGCGTCGTGGTCTTTGCCGGGCAACTGGTCAGCACCGGCGACCTCCACGAGGCGGTGCGGGCGGCGGTGCAGCCGCTGGTGCCGACGCCGCGGCCGGGAGCTCCGGACAGCTGGTTCGAGCTCGAACTGCCCCAGCGCGACCTGCCGACCGCCGGCGGCTCCTGGGAAGTGGTCGTGCGCCGTTCCCAGCCGCTGGAGCCGGGGCGCAACGCGGTGCGCTGCGAACTGAACGACGGCCGGGGCAGCGAGGCGTTCCCGGCCACGGTGATCCTGCACGCCTACGACGAGATCGCCACCGCCCGCCTGACCGTCGACCGCGAGGCGCCGCTGGCGGCCGACCAGTTCAACTGGACCTGGCAGGACCTGGCGACGCTGCCCTCGGGCCTGGCGGTGGGCCGGGACTGCCTGGAGGGGGCCAGCTCCGCCCGCACCCTGGCTACGGGCGACGGCCTGCGCAGCAGCGATCTGCGCGACACGCCGGTGATCCGGGCCGGCGACCTGGTCGACCTGCGCGTGATCCGCGGCTCGGTCGTGGTGACGGTGCGCTGCACGGCCCGCCAGCCGGGCAGCCTGGGTCAGACCATTCCCGTGCGCAACGAAATCAACGGCCAGCTGGTCAACGCCCTGGTGGCGGGACCGGGTCTGGTGGAATGGAGAAGGTAGCCATGCGCAAGCTGCGGATCATCGTGGTCGCCGTCGTCCTGCTGGTCGGGGCCCTGGCGGCTGCGGCCCGGGCGGCCGGACCGCTGATCGACTTCAACACCGGCGACTCGCTGGTCTCCAACGTCAAGGGCCACCGGGTCGGCGACCTGGTGACCATCATCATCACCGAGAACGCCCAGGCCAACGCCACCAGCAAGACCAAGGCGGACAACAAGAGCGAGTCCTCCGGCGGGCCCGGTCTCGGCTTCCTGGACTTCGTCAAGCCCTGGGACGTGACCGTGGAGAACAAGTTCAACGGCGACGGCTCGACCCAGCGCGGCGGCTCGCTGCGGGCCGAGATCACCGCACGAATCGTCGAGGTGCTGCACAACGGCGACTACCGCCTCGAGGGCACGCGCATGGTCAATCTCAACGGCGAGAAGCAGCTGATCGAGATCTCGGGCGTGTGCCGGGCCCGGGACATCGGCTCCGACAACACGATTCTCAGCACCTTCATCTCCGACGCCCAGATCGCCTACAACGGGTCGGGCATGGTCAGCGACACCGCTGATCCTGGCATCGTGACCAAGGTCCTCAACTGGCTGTTCTAGGAGGCCGGAATGCTGCACGTCCCGCACACCAAGACCCTGCGCCTGGCCGCGGCCCTGGCGGCCCTGGCGCTGCTGGCGGCGCCTGGCCCGGCGGCTGCCGCCGGCTCGGAGCGCATCAAGGACCTGGCCCTGCTCGAGGGCACGGCGGCCGAGCCCCTGGTCGGCGTCGGCCTGGTCCTGGGCCTCAACGGCACCGGCGATGCCGGCAACAGCGACGTCACGGTCAACGCCCTGGCCAACCTGTTGGAGAAGCTGGACATGACGGTCGATCCGTCCCAGCTCAAGGCCAAGAACGTGGCCATCGTCACCGTGACGGCGAACCTGGACCCTAACGCCGCGGTCGGCAGCCGGGTCGACGTGACCGTCACTTCGCTGTACGACGCCAGCAGCCTCGAAGGCGGAACCCTGGTCATGACCCCGCTGAAGGCGGCCGACGGCACCCTCAGCGTGCTGGCCCAGGGCTCGGTCTCCATCGGCGGCTTCAACATCAAGGCCGGCGCGGGCAACAGCTACCGCAAGAACCACGCGCAGGTGGGCACCATCCCCAACGGGGGCACGGTCAAGGTGTCCCTCGGCGGGCACTTCATGCGCGAGGGGCGGGTGGGCTGGCTGCTGAACAACCCCGACTTCGTCACCGCGTCCAATGTGGCCGGTGCCATCAACGCCAGGTTCGGCGAGGGCACCGCGGTGGCCCGCGGCGCCCAGCGCATCGAGGTCGCGGTGCCGGCGGACTTCCACGGCGATCCGGTCACCTTCATCGCCCGCATGGGTGAGCTGGAGACGGCCCACGACACGGTGGCGCGGGTGGTCGTGAACGAGCGCACCGGCACCATCATCGTGGGCCAGGGGGTGCACCTGCGTGAGGCCGCCGTCGCGCACGGGGCACTCTCGGTGATGGTCAGCACCTACTACAACGTGTCCCAGCCCGGCGCGTTCGCGCGGCGCGGCCAGACCGTCGTGACGCCCGAAGTCAACACGGACGTCACTGACCACGACGCCAGCGTCCTGCACGTGCCGGACACGAGCACCGTGGCCGACGTGGTCGGGGTGCTGAACGACATCGGCGCGAGCCCGCGGGACATCATCGCCATTCTCGAGGCGCTCAAGCGCGCCGGTTCTCTGCAGGCCGAACTCGAGTTGATGTAGGAGCGGACGTGGAGATTCCCGGCAGCGGCAACGCGATGGGTCTGGCCGAGAACGCCCAGTTGGGCGCCGACCGCACCCGTCTGCGCGCCCTGGCCGACGGTGCCGCCGGCAGCAACGACCGCGCCGGCCTGGAGAAGGCGGCCCAGGAGTTCGAGTCCGTCTTCCTCAACCAGCTGATGCAGGCCATGCGCCGCACCGTCCCCGAGAACGAACTCTTCAACAGCCAGGGGGCCACCAAGCTCTACCGGCAGATGCACGATCAGGAGATCGCCAAGGCCCTGGCCACCGGCCGTTCGGGCATGGGCATCGCCGACCTGATCGTCCAGCAGTTCGCGGGCAACGTGGAGCCGGCGGCCGCGCCGACAGCGCCGGCGGCGCGCGAGCCGGCCGGCCCGCCCGTGCCTTCGCCCCTGCGGGTGCAGCCCGAGCGCCAGGGACCACCCCCGCCGCCGCCCGCGGTCGCGGCCGCGCGCTACCGGGCGCTGGAGGAGACCGCGGCCAGGGTCGACCCGCTGGGCGACCTGCGGCAGCTGGCCGGGCGCGAGAGCGCCGCGGCGGCCGACACCCTGGCCCGCTACGAGGCGGATCTCACCGGGGCCTCGCGGGCCGCGTCGGTGCCGCCGGCCCTGCTGCTGGCAGTGGTCATGGAAGAGTCCGGCGGCGATGCCGCTGCGCGCTCGCCGAAGGGCGCCCAAGGCCTGATGCAGCTGATGCCAGGCACGGCGTCAGAGCTGGGCGTGACCGACCCCGGGGACCCGGGGCAGAACCTCCACGGGGGGGCCAAATACCTTGGCCGCATGCTGGAGCGCTACGAAGGCCGCCTGGACCTGGCCCTGGCCGCCTACAACGCCGGGCCGGGCACCGTCGACCGGGCCGGCCGGCAGGTCCCGGACTACCCCGAGACCCGCCGCTACGTCCAGAAGGTGATGGCCCGGTACGAGCGTCTGGGCGGTGGCACGAATCTGGCGTTGAGCGAATGAAGACCACCCGGGCCGCGAAGCCGGCGAAGGAGTGCAGATGACCCACATGCGCAGCACACGGCCGCCGGAGGCCGCATGGGACCAGTTGGCGGCCCTGCTGGGGGCCGAGGAGGAGCACTACCGGCGCCTCCTGCGCCTGGCCCGGCGACAGAATTCCTACATGAAGCGGCAGGATGTCGACCGCCTCGAGGCCAACGCGGCCGACTGGGCCCGGCACCTGCCGCAGGCCGACTCGGCCCGCATCCTGCGCGAGCGCTGCTGCGACGCACTGCGCGCGGCACTCGGCCCCGAGGCCACGGAGCTGCGCCTCGACGCCCTGCTGGAGCATTGCGAACCAGAGCGCCGACGCCGGGTGCGCGCGGTCCTGGATGACCTGGGCCGCACGGTGGGCAACCTGGCCCGCCAGAACGAACTGAATCGGCACCTGGCCGCCTTCTGCCTGGACCTGGCCCGGCAGGAGAGCACGATCTTCCGGGACTGCGTCCTGGATGACCCGGCCGGATGCTACGGGCGCGACGCCCGCAACGCGAACCGGGGCGCCGGCGGCGTCCTGGTCAAGCAGGCCTAAGGAGCGTCATGAGCGGCTTGAACGGCATCATGGACACGGGCCTGTCGGCGCTGTTCTCGGCGCAGGCGGGACTGGCCACGACCGGCCACAACATCGCCAACGCCAGCACGCCCGGCTACAGCCGGCAGCAGGTGATGTTCGCGGCCCGCCGCCCGCGCCTGACCGGCGACGGCGCCATCGGCCGCGGGGTCGAGGTCGCCAGCATCCGGCGGGTGCAGGACGAGTTCCTGGCCGCCAACATGCGGACGCAGAATTCGCGGCTGGAGTCGTACACCGCCGTCGACTCGTCGCTGTACGAGATCGAGGCGATCCTGGGCTCGGTGGACAACGACCACCTGGGCGACGCCCTCACCAAGTTCTTCACCTCGTGGAACGGACTGGCCCAGCCGCCGGTCAATCCCAACCTCAAGCAGAACGTGGTGGCAGCGGCCACCAGCCTGGTCCAGGACTTCCACGGCATCAACGACAACCTGGACAACCTCGAGAAGAACCTCAACGAGAGCATCGCCGCCGAGATCGTGAACCTCAACAGCCAGCTGGCCGCCGTCGCCGAGCTCAACCAGCAGATCATGCAGGCGGAGGTGGGCGGCCACCCGGCCAACGACCTGCGCGACCAGCGGGACCAGCTGATCCTCGACGTGTCGGGCATGGTCGAGGTCACGGTGCTCGAGCGCGAGGACGGCAGCAAGGACCTGATCATGAGCGGCCGCACCATCGTCAGCCGCGGTTCGGTGACCCGCCTGGACACCCGCGAAGTGGCCGAGAACGGCTCCAGCCGCCTGATGGTCGTGGCGGGGGACTCCCTGCGCGAGGTGGCGCTTTCTACCGGCCGTATCGAGGGCCTGCTGACCAGCCGCGACGTGCATGTGACCCAGGTCCGCGACCTGCTGGACAAGGTGGCGGCGCGCATCGTCGACGAGGTCAATGCCCTGCACACCCAGGGGCGCACGCCCTCCAGCAGTGGCCTGGCCTTCTTCACCGGCGACAGCATGCACACCATCGCCGTCAACTCGGCCCTGGTGGACCAGCCCTCCCTGGTGGCGACCGGACGCTCGATCAACGAGAGCGACAACGCCCTGGCCCTGGAGCTGGCCAACCTGGGCAACGTCTCTGCCCTGGACCCCGGCGGCGACACCGTGCTGGAGGTCTACCGTTCGGCGGTGGTCACGGTGGCCAGCAACCGGGCCAGCTACGAGTTCATGGTGGACAACCAGCAGAACGTGGTCGATTCGCTGGTGGCGAAGGTCGCCAGCGTCAGCGGCGTCAGCCTCGACGAGGAGGGCGCCAACATGGTCAAGTACCAGAACGGCTACAACGCGGCGGCGCGGATCATCTCTGCTGTGCAGGAGATGTACGACACGCTGCTGAACATGGTCTAGCGAAGGCGGGCACGGCATGGCGATCCGCATCACCGACGGCTACCTCTCGTCGATCCTGATCAGCGACTTGAACCACAGCCTCAACGGCATGTTCAAGCAGCAGGTCATGGCCAGCAGCATGCGTCGGGTCAACACCTATGCCGACGATCCGCGGGCGGTCTCGACCATCCAGCGCTACGACTCGCTGATCGCCCAGAACAGCGAGTACATCGGCAACGTGACCCGCAGCCGGATCCTGGTCGACGCCGGCGACGCCTCCCTGCAGAGCATCAGCGACCTCCTGGCCGGGGTGCGGGTCATCGGCCTGCGCGAGTCCTCGGCCCTGGCCACGGCCACCAGCATGTCCACCGGCGTGGTCGAGGTGGACAACCTGATCAACCAGCTGTTGGACATCCTCAACACCTCGGTCGAAGGCACCCACATCTTCGGCGGGACCAAGACCGACGCGCCGCCCTTCGTGCGCAACGGCGACGAGGTGCTTTACCAGGGCAACAGCGAGGTCTACGGCAGTCGCACCGGCCCCAACTCGGTGATGAACGTGAACATCCCGGGCGAGGTGTTCATCGGCGCCCAGAGCTCGAGTCTGGCCGGCAGCGTCGACCTGGCGCCGCGCCTGACCAACGGCACCCTGCTGAGCGACCTGAACATGGGGCATGGCTGGGACTCGGGCGCCATCCAGATCGAGAACGGGGCAGGGACCCGCTGGCAGATCGACCTTTCGGGCGCTGTCTCGGTGGTCCAGGTGCTGGCGGCGGTGAGCGGCGGCACCGGCGGTGCCGTGACCCTGGCGATCTCGGCCGACGGCTCCGGCTTCGTGCTCGACGGTGTCGGTCCCCTGACCATCAGCGAGGTCGGGCAGGGCACGACCGCGGCCACCCTCGGCATCAACGGCACCTCCAACGGCGGCACCTTCACCGGACGCGACGTGCGGCCGGTCGCCTCAGCGGGCGCCCTGTTGTCGAATATCGAGGCCCTGGCCGGCCGCCTGCCCCTGGGCACGATCGAGGTCGAGTGGCAGGGCACGACCACCACCATCGACCTCAGCGGGGCGACGAGCCTGGCCCAGGTCAAGACGCTGATCGACGGCGCGGTGCCCGGCCTGCAAGTCGAGATTCGCGACACGGGCCTGGTGGTCATCGGCGGCAGCCCCGAACCGTTCATCATCCGCAACGGGGACGCGGCCAATTCGGCCTCGGCCCTGGGCATCAACGGCACGGGTTCGCCGGTCCGCCTGTTCGGCGTCCTGGCCGACCTCAAGGCCGCCCTGATGGCGGGCGACAAGACCGCCGTGCGCGGCATCGCCGGCGAGCTGGAGCAGCTCGAAGGCATGGTCTATCGCCTCCTGATGCAGGTCGGCGGCCGCCAGACCGACCTGGATTGGGCCGATGAGCTGCTGCGCCAGCGGGACGAACGCCTGCGCGCCAACCTCTCCCTGGAGCAGGACGTGGACGTAGCCCAGGTCGCGGCGAACCTCAGCCGGGCCGAAACCAGCTACCAGGCCTCGCTGATGGTCACCAGCCGGCTCTACCAGATGAATCTCATGGACTTCCTCCGTTGACCGCAGTTGACCGTTCCGGCGCCCCGGCGCCGGGAACCAAGGAGTGATCGATGCCGACCTTCAGGACAGTGCAATTCGGTGAGCTGAACTATCGCAGCGACGACGTGATCCACCTGCCGGAGGGCCTGGTGGGGATGCCGGACCTGCGCAACTGGCTCATCCTTGACATGGGGGACGACGTGCCCCTGAAGTGGTTCCAGTCCCTGGACCGGGGCGACTTCGGGTTTCCCGTAACCCAGCCCTGGTTCTTCCACGACGAATACGAGGTCCAGGTGGCCAAGCCGGTGCGCGAGCGCCTGCGCACGGCCCGGGTGGAGGATCTGACCACCCTGATCATCACCACCGTGCATCCGGGCGGCGAGAAGGTCACCGGCAACCTGTTGGCCCCGCTGGTGGTGGACACCGAGACGCGGCAGGGCGCGCAGCTGACCCTGGACGACGGTCGCTTCGCCATGCGGCAGGAAATCAATTACGTGAAATTTGGTCTTGCCGTGCAAACCGACTCGGCGGACAATGGCCCGGCGACCGCTGGTGCGCCCACCCCCGACAGGGTCGGCACCGAAGCAGCCGCCGAGACGCCGGAGCTTGCCGGCGTCTAGCCCAGGACCGGACGGCCGCCCGGACACGGGGGGTCGCCGGCACCGGACAGGGAGGTCCCGTGCTCATACTCAGTCGTAAACGCAACGAAAAGATCATGATCGGGGACGACATCTCCATCATGATCGTGGACATCCGGGGCGACCAGGTGCAGATCGGCATCGATGCACCCCGGTCGATCCCGGTGCATCGGCATGAAATCTACGAAGAGATCAAGAGCACGACCCTTGGGGCCGCGGCCTCCGAACCGGCCGACATGGAGAAGCTGCGGCGCAAGATCCGCAAGCCGGAGGAGCCCAAGGGCTGAGATTCCACTTCAAGACAATGCTTGGACTAATTGAGGGGGCCCGGTTTGGGCCCTCGTCGTTTGTGGTGTTGCGGGGGTCAGGCGCGGCGGTCGAGGCAGGTCAGGGAGCCGTAGGCCGAGACCGGCTGGGCCCCCAGCTGACTGCGGAAGGCCTGCTCGGCCAGGGCGAAGACCTCCGCTGCCAGGTCCTGCAGGCGGCGATCGTGCGCCCGGAGTTCGAGGATGAGGCCGCGGGCAGCGGCCAGTTCCGGGTCGCCGGCGGCCCGATGGCGGTCCTCGAAGGCCACCATGGCCTCGGCCCTGCGCAGGAGCAGGGCCTCGCACAGGCCCAGGTCGTCGGCCGTCAGGGCCTCCTGGAGCTCCCGGGTCAAGGCCAGGGCGGCAGTCGCGGTTTCCTGCAGGGTCACATCACACCGTCAGGGACAGGGGCCTGCGTTCAGGGGCGGGGGATCCGCCGGGTTCGCCCGGACGGGTAGCAGGTTCCGCGCCAGATGCCGCCGCCTCCATGCGCAGGATGCGGCTGCGGGCGGCCTCGGCGGCGCTGCCGGCGGGGATGGTGCGCCAGGCTTCAAGCAGCGGGGCCACGACCTTGAGGCAGTCCTCGATCCCCGCAGCCCGGGGATCGGCCAGCAGCGCCAGGTGCTGCCGGAAGAGCCAGTCGTAGAGGTTCTCCAGGTTGGCCGCCACCTCGCCGCCGGCGGCATGGTCCAGGGCGCCGCGCAGCTCGGTGATGATGGCCTGGGAGTGCAGCACCAGCCGGGTGACCTCGCGCCGGTCGCCGCCCTGGAGCGCTTCGAGGGCCTGCTCCAGGTCCCGGACCACCCGCTCGTAGAGCATGACGATGAGCTTCTCGGGGGCCATGGTCCCGATGTCGGTCTCGCGGTAGCGCTGGGTCCCGTTGCCGTAGTACATGCCTTCAACCCGTCTTTCGCTGCGTGCCTAGCCGAAGACCATCGAGCCCAGGTAGCTGCCCTGGGACTGGAGCTGGGAGACCATCAGTTCCATCGCGGTGAACTTGCGCTCCTGGGTCAACCGGTAGCTTTCGACGCTGCGTTCGTAGCGGGCGATGGTGTCGTCGGCGTTGTCGATCCTCTGGTTCAGGAGCTTGGTCGCGCCCTTGAAGACACCCGCGGTGCTGTCGGTCATCGACTTGATCAGGTCGTCCAGCAGGGGCATCTTGCCGTCGAACCCGTCCCGCTCGATGAACAGGTCGCGGACGCTGCCGTAGTTCGAGCTCAGGGCCTCGGTGAAGTCATCCTCATCCCACTTCATCAGGCGGCCCTCGCCGCGGGTGATGCCGATCAGAGAGAACGAGGCGATCGAGCCGGTGGCGCCCTCGAGGGGCTTGGAGAAGAACGACTCGAGGGAGGATGCCACGGTGCGCAGGGTGGCGTTGTCGCGCAGGGCGCCCTCGGCCGCGGTCTGCTCCTTGACGTAGGAGAAGACGTCGTTGTAGGCGTCGACGATGCTCTTGACCAGCTCGGCGGTGCCTTCGTTGTCGCGGCTGACCTCGACGAAGATCTGCTTGCCGGCCTCGGCCCCGCGCAGGTCCAGGGTCAGGCCGCTGATGGCGTCCTCGATCAGGTTGCTGCTGGCGGTCACCGGCACGTCGTCGATCAGCAGCTGGGCGTCCTGGGCCGCGGTGGTGGTCGCCACCACGGGGGGGATGCCGCCGGAAAGGCCGCTGAAGTCGGCCGTGAAGGCGCCGGCCGAGCCGGCCTCGGCGCCCGAAAGCACCAGGCGGTAGCCGCCGGTGGCGCTGCCGTCGAAGAGGATGGAGGCGCCCACGCCCTCCACGTTGTCGTTGATGTGGTTGGCCAGGCTGGTGAGGCTGGTGAAGCCGACCATGTTCAGCTCGGTGGTCTCGCCGTCGACCGTGAAGGTGATCAGCCCGGTGCCCACCGAATCGAGCGCCGAGTCGTAGCCCTGGGACATGTCCTTCTGGGCGACGGCGCGGGAGGTGACCTCGATGGTGTAGCTGCCGGGGGCGGCCTTGCTGCCGGCGGTGACCTGCAGGATGTCCTCGTCGCTGGAGGAGGCCTTCAGGGAGCTGAACTCGCTGGCGGTGTCCATGCGCTTGGCCGCGTCCTGCAAGGCCGTCAGCTTGGACTTGAGGGTGCCCAGGGCGCTGATCTCGGCCTGGTAGCCCTTCTTGCGGGCCTCCAGGCGGTAGATGGGCTGGCGCTTGAGTTCCACCAGCTGGGCCAGGATGGAACTGGTGTCCAGTCCGGTGGCGAGTCCGCCGAACGCGATGCTGCTCATGGGTCGCTCCCTTGGGTCCGCGAATCCGGGTCCGCAATCCTCTTGCGCTATCCTTGCGCGTCTGCCCAGCCGACCTGCTCCGTCACGGCGTCTCGTCCACGATCATGCCGATGAGATCGTCCATGGACTGGTGCAGGTTTAGGATTTTCTCGGGCGGGTACTGCTTGATCACGTCGCCTTCGGCGTTCTTGATCAGGATCACCACCTGCCCGGATTCCTGGTCCTTGCGGATGGACACCTTGTAGGGCTCGGGACGGACCTTGGCCAGGGCCTCGCCCAGCTTGGCCAGGGCGGCGTCCAGATCGGCGCGCTGCTGGGCGGCCTGGCCCGGGTCCGGGGCCAGGGGTTCCGGCGCCGGCGCAGGGCGTGCCGGGCGGGTCGAGGCTTCGGCTGCGGTCGGGACCGCGGCGGGTTGCGGAATCCTCGTTTCGGTACCGGTCAGGGCGTTGATCGCGGCCATCAGGTCACCTCGTTGTCCGGATGGGGCCCCGCCGCGAGGCGGGGCCCCATCGACCTAGGCTAGCCCAGGAGGGAGAGCGCCAGGCCCGACGACATGTTCGCCTGGGCCAGGATCGAGACGCCCGCCTGCTGCAGGATCTGGTTCGAGGTCATCACCGAGGTCTCCTTGGCGACGTCCACGTCACGGATCCGGCTGTTGGCCGCCGCGAGGTTCTCCGCGGTCATGCTGATGTTGCGCATCGAGGATTCGAGCCGGTTCTGGATGGCACCGAAGTCGGCGCGGACGCCCGACACCGTGTCGATGGCCGCGTCGATCTCGGCGATCGCGGTCTGGGCGTTGGCAGCGGTGTCCACAGCGGTCGCCGTGCCCAGGGTGGCCGAATCCATGTTGGTGTTCAGGTCCACGGCCACGCGATCGGTCAGGGCCGCGCCGATGCCCACCTGGATGTCCACGGAGCCGCCGTTGCCCGAAAGCAGCTCGACGCCGTTGAACTCGGTGGCCGCGGCGATGCGGTCGATTTCCTCGGTCAGGGCGGTGTACTCGGAGTCGATGTACGTCCGCTCGCTGTCGCCGATGGTGCCGTTGAGGGACTGCTCGGCCAGCTCCTTCATGCGGACCAGCAGGTTGGACACCTCGTCCAGGGCGCCTTCACCGGTCTGCACGAGGGAGACGCCGTCGGCGGCGTTGCGGCCGGCCTGATCCAGGGCGCGGATGTCGGCCTTGAGGCCTTCGCTGATGGCCAGACCGGCGGCGTCGTCGCCGGCGCGGTTGATGCGCAGACCGGAGCTCAGCTTCTCCATGCTCTTCTGGAAGCGGGCGGTGGTGTTGTACAGGTGACGCTGGGTGTTGATCGAACCGATGTTCGTGTTGACGCGGATACCCATTTCGTTCCTCCCTGAATGGGCTAGTGCCTTCCTGGCTTACGGGGCGGGGGCGCGAACCCCCTGCATTGTTCCGTAAAGCCTCCTTCTTCTCGTCCGCCCGGAGCACCATCGCCCCGTGCTTATGATCTATCGTCATCAACACGGAGATACTTTACATAAAAAACGTATTTTTGTACATTAGCCTGTAAAATGTAAAGGGCCCACCGCGTGCGCGGTGGGCCCCCGGGGCCAAGGCGGGCCAAGGCCCGAAACTGCCGGCGGTTAGCCCAGCAGGTTCATGGCGAGGCTGGTCGACATGTTGGCCTGGGCCAGGATCGAGACGCCCGCCTGCTGCAGGATCTGGTTCGAAGTCATCACCGAGGTCTCCTTGGCGACGTCCACGTCACGGATCCGGCTGTTGGCCGCCGCGAGGTTCTCCGCGGTCATGCTGATGTTGCGCATCGAAGACTCGAGCCGGTTCTGGATGGCACCGAAGTCGGCGCGGACGCCCGACACCGTGTCGATGGCCGCGTCGATCTCGGCGATCGCGGTCTGGGCGTTGGCAGCGGTGCCCACACCGGTGGTCGTGCCCAGGGTGCCCGAATCCATGTTGGTGTTCAGGTCCACGGCCACGCGATCGGTCAGGGCCGCGCCGATGCCCACCTGGATGTCCACGGAGCCGCCGTTGCCCGAAAGCAGCTCGACGCCGTTGAACTCGGTGGCCGCGGCGATGCGGTCGATTTCCTCGGTCAGGGCGGTGTACTCGGAGTCGATGTACGTCCGCTCGCTGTCGCCGATGGTGCCGTTGAGGGACTGCTCGGCCAGCTCCTTCATGCGGACCAGCAGGTTGGACACCTCGTCCAGGGCGCCTTCACCGGTCTGCACGAGGGAGACGCCGTCGGCGGCGTTGCGGCCGGCCTGGTCCAGGGCGCGGATGTCGGCCTTGAGGCCTTCGCTGATGGCCAGACCGGCGGCGTCGTCGCCGGCGCGGTTGATGCGCAGACCGGAGCTCAGCTTCTCCATGCTCTTCTGGAAGCGGGCGGTGGTGTTGTACAGGTGACGCTGGGTGTTGATCGAACCGATGTTCGTGTTGATACGCAGACCCATGGTGGTTCCTCCGTGTATGGGTTGACCGGTGACCGCTTCCGTCCCGGCGCCTGCCGGTGCTCATCCGTGAGCCGGAAGCCTGCTGTGACGCCCGTCCGCGGCTCAGCCCGCGGTACGGTTGGGCAACGATCGATTCCAGCGGTCGGCAGGAAGGGTTCGCCGGCCGGCGCACGAAGGCCGGCGGCGGAGGCGGGTCCGCATGATCAGTTGAAGATCGTGTCCGGTGCGGATGCCCACTGTTTTCCTCCCTGAAAACAACTGGCTGATCGGCCGTGCCGTCTCCGACTTGGTCCCGGTCCGCGGATGTCCCTATCCAGGACCGGGCGGAGATGCGCTACGGGGGGATTGATCGACGCCTGGACGCGGCGCTTGAGGTTCAATTTGCAGAAATATTTAGAAAGCGGCGTGGGAGCCGTCGGCGGCTCCCGGGGGAGCCGCCGACGGCCTGGCAAGTCACAAGGCGGTCCGCCGGGCGCTAGCCCTGCAGCAGGGTCAGGGCCAGCTGCGAAGACACGTTGGCCTGGGCGAGGATCGACACGCCGGCCTGCTGCAGGATCTGCAGGCTGGTCATGGTGGAAGTCTCCAGAGCCACGTCCACGTCACGGATCCGGCTGTTGGCGGCCGCGAGGTTCTCGGCGGTCATGCCGATGGAACGGATCGACGTCTCCAGGCGGTTCTGGGCCGCACCGAAGCCGGCACGCAGCTGGCTGACCGTGCCGGTGGCGGCTTCGATCTCGCCCATCAGGGCCCGGGCGGTGTCGCCGCCGTCGGGCGGGTTCCCCCGCAGCGAGGTGCCGAACAGCGCCAGCTGGGTCGTGTCCATGGGGCTGGTCAGGTCGATGGAGACCGCGCTGGTCAGCACGTTGGTGCCGATACCCACCTGCACGTCGAGGCTGCCGGCGGTGCCGTCGAGCAGCTTGATGCCGTTGAACTCGGCCGTGGCCGCGATGCGGTCCAGCTCGGTCAGCAGCTCCTGGTACTCCTGGTCCAGGTAGTCGCGCTCCTGGTCGCCCAGGGTCTCGGTGGCGGCCTGCTCGGCCAGCTCGCGGATGCGCAGCAGGATGTTGTTGACCTCGTCCAGGGCGCCTTCGGCGGTCTGCACGAGGGAGACGCCGTCGGCCGCGTTGCGGCTGGCCTGCTGCATGGCGCGGATGTCCGACTTCAGGCTTTCGCTGATGGCCAGGCCGGCCGCGTCGTCGCCCGAACGGTTGATGCGCATGCCGGAGCTAAGGCGCTCCATGCTCTTCTGGAACTTGGTGGTGGTGTTGTAGAGGTTGCGCTGCGCGTTGAGCGAGGCAACGTTGGTGTTGACGCGAAGACCCATGTGTTTTCCTCCATGCACCGGCGTCGGTCCGGCCGCGGTTTCCTGCTGCGGCCTCGCGCGTTCGCCACGCCTTGATCCTTTTGCGACTTGCCCGCGGAACCGGGTACGCTGTAGTCTGGCGGCGCCGCAACTCTCGTTGCCCACCGCCCGCCGTCGGGAGCGACCATGCAGATTGCCACCGCAACCGGGTCGGACCACGCCTGGTTCCGCGACTTGGTCAATGCAGAGATCAGGCCAGATCGGGCAAAAACCAATGCCTGGGACGATTTCCCCCTGCTCCTGGACCCCGCCAACGCCGCCTGGACCTTGGTCGCGAGGGCCGCGGACGGCACGCCGGCCGCCGCCCTGGCCGCGCTAATCCGCAAGCATACAACGAGTTTCGGGGAGCTGATGATCGCCGGGCTGGGCAGCGTGGTCACGCTGCCGGAATTCCGCGGGCAGGGTCTGAGCCGCAGCTTGCAGATCGCGATGCTGGAGCGGCTGCGGCAGCAGGATGTGCCGCTGGCGGTGCTTTGGACCGACCAGCCGGAAATTTATGCCGGTCGCGGCTTCGCTGCCGCCGGCTGGGAACACCATGTGGATCTGGGCGAGGTGGCCTGGCCGCCGGAGCCGGACGGGCTGGAGATCCGCGCCTGCACCGCCGGCGACGCACCGGCCGTCGCCGCCCTGCACGCGGCCCATCCCTGGCGCACCCTGCGCCAGCCGGGCGACGACGCGCGCCTGTACGGGATGCCCGGCACGCAGGGCCTGGTGGCGGTCGCGGCCGACGGCCGGCTGCGGGGCGCCGTGTTCTGCGGCAAGGGCGCCGACTTCCCCGGCTACGTGCCGGAGTGGAACGGCGACCTGGGCGCGGTGCTGGCCCTGCTGGCGGAGGCTCGCCGGCGCGGGCTGGCCGACGCCGTGCTGGTGCCCGCCGGCGGCGAGCCCCTCTTGGAGCGCCTGGTCCGGCGGGGCGCCGCCTGGGCCGTGCAGCCCTCGGGCCAATGGTGCGTGCTGCGGCCCGACCTGCTGCAGGCTGCGGCCGCGGCCAGCGGCGCCGCGGCGCCCGCGATGCCGACCGACCCCGCCGCCTGGCTGGGCGGCCCCGACCGGCAGGGCGGCGTGTGCCCCGGACCCCTGGCGGTCGCGATCTGGGGGTTCGACTCGGTATGATCCTGCTGAGCCTGGTGATGATCGCCAAGGACGCAGCCGCGCTGCTGCCGGCGATGCTGGACCACCACCGCGACCTGGTGGACGAGATGATCGTCGGTGACACCGGCTCGGGCGACAGCACTGCCGCTGCCGCGGCCGCCGCCGGGGCCCAGGTGGTGGACGTACCCTGGACCGACGACTTCGCCGCCGCCCGCAACGCCGCCGGCGCGGTCGCCCGCGGCCGCTGGATCCTGCTGATGGATGCGGACGAGCGCATCGGCGCCGGGGACTTCGCCCGGCTGCGGGCGGCCCTGGCCGGACGCGACTGCGCCTTCGTGCAGGAGGCCCGCAACTACATGGTCGGCCGCACCCACGTCGAGTGGCAGCCGTCGCTGGGGCACTATCCCGACGAGGAGCAGGGCTACCCCGGCTACTTCGTCTCCCGGCGGATCGGGGTCTTTCCCAACCGGCCGGACCTCCGCTTCAGCGGGCGCGTGCACGAGTCGGTGATGCCGGCGATCCAGACCGCCGGCCTGCCGCTCCACTGGCTGGACGTGCCCATCCACCACTACGGCTACGTGCTGGGGGACGCGGTCAACATCGCCCGCTCGGCCCGCTATCGGCACCTGGCGCGGTTGAAGGTGGACGACGACCCGCAGGATCCGGCGGCCCGCCTGGAGTGGGCGACCGCGCTGCTGGAGGAGGGGCGGCCCGACGAAGCCGCCGTCGAATTGGCTACGGTCTGCCGCGGCCCCGCGGGATTCAGCCCGGTGGTGCGGGCCCATGTGCTGCTGGGGCGGCTGCGCCGGGAAGGTCGCGCCCTCGAAGAGGCCGCCGGGCTGCTGGAAACCGCCGTGGACCAGGACCCGACGGCGCTGTTCGCCTGGCTGGAGCTGATCCGCTGCCGCGCCGACCAGGAAGCCTGGCCCCAGGTGGCCGGCAGCCTGGCCGCGGCCCGGGCGGCCCTGCCCCAGGGCAGCCTGCTGCTGGACCGGGAGGAGCTGCGGCTGTGGATCAAGATCGGGCGGCTGGCCGAGGCGGCGGAGCTGGGCCGGCGCCTGGTCGCGGCCTGCCCCCAGTGGACGGAGCTGGCGCCCCTGGTGCAGAAGCTGGAGCGGCTCGGCGGTCGGCCCGGCGCCTGAGGCGCACCGGGGCGGTGCAGGATTGTCCCTGGGGACCCGCCGACAGGTTTCGTGCCGCCGGTTGCGGCGCCGCGAGACGGGCCGCCGCGGCCCGCTCGGGAGCCTT
Source organism: Candidatus Krumholzibacteriia bacterium (assembly GCA_963848505.1). Lineage (GTDB taxonomy): Bacteria > Krumholzibacteriota > Krumholzibacteriia > LZORAL124-64-63 > LZORAL124-64-63 > JACZKN01. Next base: position 1,309,548 of record CAWKEB010000003.1, read on the forward strand.
TCCGGGGACGGCAACGCTTTGAGGCCTCAAGTTTTGGCGAACCCCGCCGATAAGGGGGGAGCCTGCGGCGCCGATCCGGTTGCGGGCGGGCACCGACCTTGCTAGCATCGTGCAGAATGAGACGACAACTCTGCCCAGGAAGCGAGGCACACCAGCCATGGCGATGAATCCGATCAACAACTCCCCGCACCTGCGACAGGGCGCCATCGACGCCTTCCAGGGCACCCAGCGCCGCGACGAGGCCGGCAGCCGGGCCGAGGGCGCCGGCGCGCCCCGGGGCGCGGGCACCGAGTCGCTGGCGGACAAGGCCGAGATTTCCGCAACCGCCCACCGTCTGGTGGACTTGCGCCGCACTTTGGACGTGGGCCGGGCCGCGGCCGCGCAGGAGCCGGATGTGCGCCAGGAGCGGGTCGACGAGGTGCGTGAGCGCCTGGCCCAGGGCTATTACAACTCGGTCGAGGTGCTGGCCAAGGTGGCCGGCGGCGTCGACAAGGTGATCCGGGGCATCGAGGAGCTCTAGACCTCGCCCCGGCCGCACAGGATACGGGGCTCCCTCGGGAGCCCCGATTTTTTTGGTTGCGGTTGGTGGTAAATATCTTTACAGTTGTCCCGCGGCTGACGGTGGCGCCACCCTTCTGCAAGCGGGTCAAAGAGCATGGATGACAGCCTGTTTGCCCTGCCGGCACCGCTGCCCCGCGACGCGGTCTACGTGGGTCCCGTCGGCTGGCCCGCGGCCCCCGGCGGCGACGAGCCGCCACAGCTGACCAGCGCGACCCCGGCCGCCGCCCTCGACCTGCTGCAGTCCCACCGCGCCGACGCCGAACCCCGCGCCCGCCTGGTCATCGCCCACCAGGACGCCTTCGCCGGCGACGACGGCAGCGACCGCCTGGTGCGCTGGCTGGAAGACCTGGCCGCCCTCCCGATGCCCGCCCTGCCGATCCTGCTGCACGGGCGCCTGCCGGGGGAGCAGTTGACGCGTTTCTTCCGCGCCGGCCTGTTCGATGCCCTGGCCATGCCGGTGGAGCAGCTCGACTGGGTGAACATGCTGATCCGCGCCGAGCGCCGCCTGGAACTGCGTCACCAGGGACGCCTGGCCCTGAGCGCGGCCGGCCAGAGCCAAGGCGTGCTGCGGCAGTTGCGGCGGCGCCTGGGCGAGGAAACCGTGCGCTCGGCCGAGGAGCTGCTCAAAGCCCAGGAGACCCTGGCCACGGCCAACCGCCAGCTCACCGACGCCATGGCCGAACTTTCGCTGCTGTACCGCTTCGGCCGCCAGCTGAGCTCGGCCGGCAACTGGGACGAGGTGCTGCGGGAGATCCTGCGCAGCCTGGCGGATTTCGTGGGGGCCGGCGGCGCGGCGCTGATCCTGCGCGCGGCTCCGGGCGGCACCTGCGCCCCGCGGCAGACCTGGCGCTGGGAGGAGCGGGCCTGGGACCGGGTGCTGGTCGACCTGCAGGACCAGGTGGACGGCGCCGTGGCCGAGAGCATCATGGCGCCGGGGGTGTTCCGGATCGATCCGGCGGCCCGCGGCGCCGACGGTGACGCCCGCCGCATCATCGCCCTGCCGCTGGAGCACCAGGACATGTCCCTGGGCTACCTGCTGCTGCTGTTCGCCGACCCGGAGCGGCGCCTGGCCGCCGCCGACCGCTACCTGCCGTTCCTGCAGGCGGTGCAGGTGGTGCTGAGCGAGGAGGTGGCCGGCGCCCAGATGCTGGATCGGATCCGGGACATCGGCGCCTTCAACGCCCGGGTGCTGGAGACGGTGCGCAGCGCCATCTGGGTGCTGGACGACGGCGGCCGCACCGTGTTCGCCAACCGCGCCGCCCGCGAGATGCTGACCGGCCTGCCCGCCGGCGGCCAGGCGCCCGACGACTTCCTGTTGACCATCGGCCGCGGCCGCCGGGTCGAGCCCGTGGCCGAGGAGGTCGGGCTGCCCGAGCTGCTGCTGGACGCCCGGCTGGACCTGGACGACCACGCGGGGCCGCTGCCGGTCTTCCTGCAGGCGCGGCCCGAAGGCGTGCACCGGGGCGAGGGCCATGTGGCCTGTGCGGACGGCGAGCGCATCCCCGTGCTGGTGCAGACCAGCCTGATGCCCGGTCGCGCCCACGACGAGCAGTGGCTGGTGGTGGTGGCGGAGGACCTGCGCGAGACCCGCATCCTGGAGTCGGAACGCCTGCGCGCGGATCGCCTCGAGGGCCTGGTCGAGATGTCCGCGACCCTGGCCCACGAGATCCGCAACCCCCTGATGGGCCTCAGCGCCCAGGCCGAGCTGCTGGCGGGGCACCTGCACGCGGACGACGACCGCCGCCGCTACCTGGACGTGATCACCCGCGAGGTCGAGCGCATCGACGACACCATCACGCGCATGCTGAACTTCGTGCGGCCCTACGCCCCGGACTGGGCGAGCGTGGACCTGCCGGCCCTGGTCGCCGACGCCCTGGAGCTGGTGCGGCCGCGGGCCCGGGCCCGCCGCGTGGCGCTGGAGTTCGCCGGCACCGAAGGCGGCAACGGCCAGCTCCGCGCCGACGGCACCCAGCTGCAGCAGGTGCTGCTGAACCTGATGATCAACGGCATCGACGCGGCCCCCGAGGGCGGGCGGCTGCGGGTGCGCCTGCGCGCCGAGGCCGCAGTGCTGCTGGCCGACCCCCGGCGCGGCACCCGCCAGCGGGTGCCCGGCCTGCGTCTGCGAGGTGCGCGACAACGGTGCCGGCATTCCGCGCGGCCGACCTGCCGCGCATCTTCCGTCCTTTCTACACCACCAAGAGCTCGGGCACCGGCCTCGGGCTGGCCATCAGCCACAAGATCGTCACGGCCCACGGCGGCGAGATCACCGTGGACCGGGACGGCGGCGAGACCGTCTTCCGCGTCAGCCTGCCGCGACGTGCGAGCGAGTCCCCGCTGCGCCAACAGGAGGAGACCCCATGAACCCCCGGATCCTGATCGTCGACGACGAGGCCACCATCCGCTCCTCGCTGCAGGAGAGCCCTGGCGGCCGACGCCTACGAGGTGGACATCGCCGAGTCGGGCGAGGAGGCCCTCGCCCGCTGCCACGGCACGAACTTCGATCTGGTGGTCACCGATCTGCGCCTGCCCGGCGTCTCGGGCCTGGAGATCCTGCAGGCCCTGCGCAACCAGGGCAACCAGACGCCGGTGATCATGATGACCGCCTACGGCGACGTGGACACGGCCATCGAAGCCATGAAGCTGGGCGCCTACGACTTCATCCAGAAGCCCTTCAAGCTGGGCGAGATGAAGAAGCAGGTGCGGCCGCCCTGCGCGCCACCGGCGATCGCAGCGAGACGGCCGCCGCCGGCCAGGTGGACGAGCGCCCCGCGCCGCCCGGTCAAGGGCGCGGGCGAGGGCGAGTACATGCGCATGATCCGCGCCTGCCCCGGCCTGGCGCAAGGTGGCCGGCCTGCTCGAGAAGGTCGGCGCCAGCCGCAGCGGCAACGACACCTCGATCCTGATCAGCGGCGAATCGGGTTCGGGCAAGGAGATCGTCGCCCGCGCCGTGCACGAGGTGAGCCAGGGCCGCGGCGACCGCTTCATGGAGATCAACTGCGCCGCGGTGCCCGAGACCCTGCTCGAGAGCGAGCTCTTCGGCTACGAGAAGGGTGCCTTCACCGACGCCAAGGGCCGCAAGGAGGGCCTCTTCGAACTGGCCGGCGGCGGCACCATCTTCCTGGACGAGATCGGCGAGATGGGCGTGCTGCTGCAGAGCCGCCTGCTGCGGGTGCTGGAGAACCGGCGCTTCCGCCGGGTCGGCGGCAAGGACGACCTGGAGGTCAAGGCCCGCATCGTCGCGGCCACCAACCGGCGCCTGAGCGAGGCCATCGAGGCAGGGCGCCTTCCGCAACGACCTCTACTACCGCCTGCAGGTGGTGGAGGTCGACGTGCCGCCCCTGCGCGAGCGGCCGGAGGACCTGCGGGTGCTGATCGACGCCTTCGTGCGGGAGTTCAACGCCCAGATGGGCATCCAGACCGAGGCCGCCGGCGACGAACTGGTCAGCGCCCTGCTCAAGTACCCCTGGCCCGGCAACGTGCGCGAGCTGCGCAACGTGCTCAAGCGGATCATGATCCTCGAGGAGCCGGCGCGCCTGGAGGTGGGGCACTTCCCCGACCACATCATCGAGGGGCGCAACCCGCGCACGGCCTCGGCCGCACGCGGCCCTGGGCCAGGCCACCGGCCTGATGCCCCTGGCCGAGGTGGAGCGGCTGCAGATCCTCTTCACCCTCGAGAAGACCGAGAACAACAAGTCCAAGGCGGCCCGCCTGCTGGGCATCAGCCGGCAGACGCTGCGGGAGAAGCTGCGCCTGTACGAGCAGAACGACGGCGGCGGCAATGACCTCGAGGCCGACGAGGCCGAGGCCTAGACCAGGCCCGCCGAGGGAGAAGACCGGCCCGGGGCGCCCTGCGCGGCCCCGGGCCGTTCCCGTTCCGGCTGGTCGATTCCTGGACACCAGGCGCCCCGTGCCCGTCCGCCCGCGACGGGCGCCGTGACCTGGCGGCAGATCCTTCCACCGGTGTGTCCGCCTCTGCGCGGCAGATTTTCCTCCCGTTCAACCCCATATTCAGCATGGAATTAGCGCTTCCTTGGCCCGCGGTCGGATCGCATTCGGCGCCCCCTGTGGGACAGGGCCCGCGGCCGTCCCTGCGGGTACGGTCCTTGCGGTCCCCGCCCGGAGCGGACAGAACTTCTACCCACGGGAAAATCCGACCATGGACCTGCGCCTGACCAAGACGAACCTGCACTCGGCCGCCGTGCTTGCGGCCCTGGCGTTGCTGGCGGCCATCGGCCCCGGGGCCCGCGCGGGCCTGGACCTGCAGGGGGCCGACGGCTACCTCCTGTGGCTGCACTCGCTGGAGCGCACCGTGGCCGGACGCGAAGCTGCGGGCGAACCCGAACGCAACCTGCTCTTCCCCTTCGACACGCCGGCCTGGCAGTCGGAAGTCGGCAAGCCCGCCTTCCGCCACCTGGCCATCAGCAAGGCGGTCACCGAGCTGGAGCAGGTCTGGCAGGACCGCGAGGCGGGTCAGGGGCCGCCGGCCCTGGTGGCCCTGGCCAACGCCCGCAACTACCTGCACCTGAGCGAGTACGACAGCGCCCTGGTCTGGTACGCCGCGGCTGCGGCCAAGGACACCGCCGACCAGTTCGTCGACGCCATCGCCCGCGAATCCCTGGCCGCGGCCACCGCCGCCGGCGATTCCCTGGCCACGGTCCGCGCCCTGACCAACACCCTCGGCCTCAGCAGCCTGGAGGAGCGCGACGGCGAGATCGTGCTGGCCTACCGCTGGCTGCTGACCATGCGCGACGCGCGCTCGGTCGACCACCTGATCGCCAAGGTCGCCGCCGCCGGGACCCTCGACGGCCGCGTCCGCTACTGGCACGCCTACGCCCTGGCCTGGCGCGGCCGCCACGCCGAGAGCCTGGCCCACCTGCAGACCCTCGTCGGCGACGGCGGACTCAGCCACGGCCTCAGCGAAAGCGAGCGGGCCTGGGTGCTGACCGCGATCCCCGACCAGATGTACCTCAGCGGCGACGACACCAGCGCACGCTGGCTGTATCGCCTCCTCCAGGGCTCGGCGCTGCCGGCGCTGCAGCTCTGGGGCACCTACCAGGTCGCGGGCCTGGACCTGGCCTCCGCCCGTTACACCGAGGCCTTGGCCGGATACGAAAGCGTGTGCTCGGCGACGCGCCTGGGCAGCTGGCAGGACCAGGCCTGTGCCCTGCGCGAGATCGCCCGCGAGCTGGAGCGCATCCGGGGGGAGGGTGAGCAGTATGGCACCGCAGCTTTCTTCGAGCGCTGAGCACACCTCCGGCGAGGGCGGCCTCCTGGAGCGCCTGCTGGCGCTGTACGAGGAGGAGCGCCAGGTCTACGACCGTGTGCTGGAGCTTTCGCGCCAGCAGGGCCGGATCGTGCGGGCCGGCGGATCGTTGGCCGAGGTGCGGCGGGTGCTGGAGCAGAAGAAGAGCTGCCTGGACCTGATCGCCCGCCTCGAACTGACCGAGCGGGGCAGCAAGGCCGCCTGGGAACGGGGCCGGCCTTCGTGGTCGCCGGCGGGACGGACCCAACTCCACTCGGCGATCTGCCGGGTCACCGCCCTGATCGAGGACATCCTCGCCTGCGAGGAAGAGAACGATCTGGAAATGATCGCCCGGACGCAGGTGATGTGATGTCTCAGGCCACAGCCAGCAACCCAAAGCAGGAGCGTCAGAACGGCCACCAGGGCCGACTGCTGCGGGGCTACCTGCACAAGACCAGCAACAGCCTCTGCGGGATCAAGGGCTACGCCAGCCTGATCGCCGACGAAGCCGCGACCGGCGCCGGCGCCTGCCGCTGGGCCGAGCAAGATCATCCGCGAGGTGGAGCGGCTGGAGAACATCTTCCGCTCGGTGGGGGATCTGACCCGCCCCAGCGTGCCCCAGGACTGGTCGCGTGGACCTGGCCCAGGTGGTGGCCGGCGTCGGCGGCCGAGACGACGACAACCCGTCCCGGGCTGGAACTGGCCATCGGCCCGCGTGCCCGACGCGGATCTGCTGCTGCCGGCGGCGGACCTGCGCCTGGTGCTGCGCGAGCTGCTGGCCAACGCCGCCGAGGGCCGCGACGGCCGCAGCGGCGCCCGGCGGGTCAGCCGTCAGCGCGGCGGTGCAGCCGACCGGTCACGTGGCCCTGACCGCTGCGCGACGACGGGCCGGGCATGGACCCGGCCCTGTGCGGCCCAGGCCGCCGACCCGTTCGTGACCACCAAGCCCGAGCATCCGGGCATCGGGCTGACCCGGGTCGAGACCCTGATGGACATGTACGGACTGGCCTGGACCTGCGCAGCGCGCCGGGCCAGGGCACGGCGTCACCCTCGAGGTGGCCGCGGCGGCGGGCATGGACCGCCCGGACCTGACCGAGGAAAGGCGAACGATGGCGAACAAGCGCAGCATCCTGGTCGTCGACGACGAGCAGACCATGCGGGACTTCCTGGAGGCCATCCTCGGCGACCGCTACCGGGTGGACACCGCCGCCACGGCGCACGAGGCCCTGGCCGAGCTGCAAGGACGGAGCGCTTCGACCTGGTGCTGTCGGACGTCCAGATGCCCGGCCGCGGCGGCCTGGACCTGCTGGAGGAGATCCGGCGACGCACCTGGACTACGACCCGCTGGTGATCATGATGACGGCCTTCGGCACCATCGAGCAGGCGGTCGAGGCCACCCGGCGCGGCGCCTTCGACTACCTGACCAAGCCGTTCGGCCTGGACCAGCTGGAGCACGTGCTGAACCGGGCCTTCGAGTTCCAGCAGCCTGCGCAAGGAGAACCGGCCGCTGCGCCGCAGCGTGCGCGTCCGCAGCGAGACAGCACGGCCTGCTGGGCAACAACCCGGCGATGGTCCAGCTGCGCGAGAAGATCGCCATGATCGCCGACTCCCGCGGCACGGTCCTGCTGCAGGGCGAGAGCGGCACCGGCAAGGAAGTGGTCGCCCGCGCCATCCACGAGGCCGGCTCCCGCGCGCGACGGGCCCTTCATCCGCATCAACTGCGCGGCGATCCCCGAGACGCTGCTGGAGTCCGAACTCTTCGGCTACGAGCGCGGCGCCTTCACCGGCGCGGTGCAGGCCCGCAAGGGCAAGTTCGAACTGGCCGACGGCGGCACCCTGCTGCTGGACGAGATCAGCGAGATGCCCTTCGCCATGCAGGCCAAGCTGCTGCGGGTGCTGCAGGAGCGCGAGTTCATGCGGCTGGGCGCCAAGTACGCGACCAAGGCCGACGTCCGCATCATCGCCACCACCAACCGCAACCTGCAGGGAGGAGATCCAGGCCCGCAACTTCCGCGAGGACCTGTACTTCCGCCTCAACGTGATCCCCCTGCGCATCGTGCCCGCTGCGCCAGCGCAAGGACGACATCCCGCTGCTGGCCAACCACTTCTGCCAGAGCTTCTGCGCCGAGAACGGCAAGCCGCTGATGACCGATCAGCGAAGCGGGCGATGCACGGCCTGATGGCCTGGACTGGCCCGGCAACGTGCGCCAGCTGCAGAACGTGATCGAGCGGGCGGTGATCATGAGCTCCAGCGACCGGCCTCGAGGAGGAGATCCTGGGCCTGGCCGACGAGATGGACGCCACCGACGCGGCGCCGAGACCATGAGCCGGGACCTGACCCTCAAGGACATGGAGCGCGAGCTGATCCTGCGCAAGCTGCGAGCAGACGCGCGGCAACCGCACGCAGGCGGCGCAGGAACTGGGCATCAGCGTCCGCACCCTGCGCAACAAGCTGAATCTGTACAGCCGACATGGGCGTGGAGATCCCGGGGTAGGCCATGATCAAGACCGGCATCTTCGACCAGCGACCACCTGACGACCCTCAAGAACGCGCGTCGACGTCTACGCGCGCGCGGCACGAGGTGACCGCGCAGAACATCGCCAACGTGGAGACCGCGGGCTACCAGGCCCAGAAGGTGCAGTTCGAGGAGCTGCTGGCCGGCGAGCGGATGCGCTTCGGCGGCGGGCTACCGCACCGACCCGGACCACATTCGCGATCGGCCGGCAGGACGCCGCCGACGCTGCAGCCCGAGGTCACGCGACCCGGCAGACCGGCTACGACAACGGCGTCAACGACGTGGACATCGACACGGAGATGACGGAGCTGGCCACCAACGACCTGAGCTACCGGCTGGCCACCCGCCTGCTGAGCATGCGCTACGGCATGCTGCGCGGCAGCCATCCGGGCGCGTCCGCTGACGCGCCGAGACGGGAGTGAGCCATGAGTGACGGACTCTTCTGCTGCCATCAGGATCAGCGCCACCGGGCTGCGCGGCCAGCGCACCAAGATGGACGTGGTGGCCCGAACCTGGCCAACGCCGAGACCACGCGCACCGACGAAGGCACGCCCTACCGGCGCCAGCGGGCGATCTTCGAGCAGGTGCTGGGCGAGCAAGCTGGCCAGACCACGACGAGCGCTGATGCAGCGGGCCACCGAGGAGCCGCCTGACGCCGCACCCACCCCGCGCACATGGCCGGCACCGTCTGGCCACGGGCGCAGGCCGCACCCCAGGGTCTGCAGGCCGAGGTGGACGTGGCCGAGGACGCCTCGGAGTTCCGGGTCGTCTACGACCCGGGACACCCGGACGCGGACGAGGCCGGCTACGTGCTGATGCCCAACGTCAACCCCATCACCGAGATGGTGGACATGATCACCGCGAGCCGGGCCTACGAGGCGAACGTCAGCGCCGTGCAGGCGGCCAAGGACATGTTCAACGACGCCCTGAAGATCTAGGCGTGCCGCGCGACGAAGGGAGCGGCTGATGGCCATCGGCAGCATCAAATCCCTCGGTTCGATCGATCCGCGCAGCGGCCTACGGCGTCGGGTCGGCGACCGCGGCGCCGGCCGCAGGCCAGCTTCGCCGACCAGCTGCAGCAAGGCCGTCGACAAGGTCGACAGGCCTGCAGACCCAGCGCGACGAGATGGTCCAGGACATGGTGACCGGCCGGGTCACCGAGGTCCACGACGTGATGATCGCGGCCAAGGAGTCGCAGCTGGCCTTCGAGTTGCTTGTGGAGGTCCGCAACAAGCTCCTGGAGTCGCTACCAGGAAATCATGCGCATGCAGGTGTAACGGCGCCCGTGAACGGAACAGAGGTCAACGACGTGGACGGATTCAAGCAGCATGATCGACACGATGCAGGGCAGCGCTTCGGCGAGCTGTCCTTCAACCAGAAGGTCCTGCTCGGGGCGGTGGTCGACCGCCAGCGTGATCAGCGTGGCGGTCTTCTCGCTCTGGCTGCAGAAGGAGGAGATGGCGGTCCTGTTCACCAACCTGAGCCCCGAGGACGCGTCCGCGGCCCTCGAGGAACTGGCCAAGCAGAACGTGGAGACCGAGCTCGACCAACGGCGGCACCACCATCCTGGTGCCCGAGCCGGCCAGAAGGACCGGCTGCGCCTCGACCTGGCCGCCAAGGGCATCCCCTCCAGCGGCACCGTCGGCTTCGAGATCTTCGACGGCAAGCAGTACGGCCTGACCGAGTTCCTGCAGAACGTCAACTTCAAGCGGGCGCTCGAGGGCGAGATGACCAAGATCCATCGAGACCCTGCAGGGAATCCAGTCGGCCCGCGTCCACCTGGTGCTGCCCAAGCCGTCCATCTTCCAGCAAGAGGCCAGCCAGGCCACCGCCAGCGTGGTGCTGCGCCTGGGCCGGGGCGCCCGCCTGGCCGACACCCAGATCGCCGGCATCCAGGCCTGGTCGCCGGCAGCGTCGAGAACCTGGACGTGGCCAACGTCACGGTCATCGACCAGCACGGCAAGGTGCTCATCGAGCGGCGTGCGCGACGACGACGTGGGCCGCAGCGAGAACCAGCTGGCCCTGCGCAAGGAGGTCGAGGGCTACCTGACGCGAGAAGGCCGCCAGCATGCTCGACCGCGTGCTCGGCCCCGGCCGCTCCATCGTGCGGGTCGACGCCACCCTGAATTTCGAGAAGATCGACCGCGAGCGGGAGATCTACGACCCGGCCGCCACCGTGGTGCGCAGCGAGGTGCGCACCGAGGCGACCGACGCCGAAGAGGGCACCAGCGAGACAGTCGAGCACCAACTACGAGATCAACCGCACGGTCGAGCGCATCGTGGGCGAGACCGGCGGCATCAAGCGCCTTGTCGGTGGCCGTCTTCGTCGACGGCCACTACGAGCCCGCCGCCGACGGCGCGCGAGCCAGTCTACAAGCCGCTGAGCGACGAGGAGCTGGGCCAGCTGCGGCGTATCGTGCAGACCGCGGTCGGCCTCAACAGCGTGCGCGGCGACCAGATCGAGGTCGTCAACATGCAGTTCCGCCAGCGAGGAGGACCTGGGCGGCGGCGGCGCCGTGCCGGGCGCCGACTGGGTCGGCCTGGCCAGCAAGTACGGCGGCAAGGTGCTGCTGTTGATCGCTGCTGGCGGTCGTGGTGCTGACGCTGCGCCGCAACCTCGGCCGCCTGATGGCCGACGCCTTCGGGCCGCCGCCGCGCGGCCCGCGCGGCCGCCGCGGCCGGCGCCGCCGGCGTCGACGCCGAGCCCGAACTGGACCATTTCGACGGCATCCCGGAACTGAGCGACCAGGTGATGCAGCGAGATCCAGGACTACGCCTCGGAGAACCCCGAACGCGTGGCCGAGGTCATCCAGGCCTGGATCCACGACATCGACCTGGGCGCCGGCGCCCGCAAAGCGGTGGGAGGCTGACGTGAGCGACCAGTCCCTGCGCAAGGCGGCGGTCTTCCTGATGGCCCTGGGGCCCAAGGTCGGCGGCAAGGTCATGGCCCAGCTGCCCGAGCCCATGGTCGAGCAGCTGACCCACGTGATCGCCTCGGTGGGCAAGGTGCCCTACGACGAGAAGAAGCGGTACCCTGGCCGAGTTCGTCGGCCATCAGCGGCCACATCGCCGGCGTCGCCTTCGGCGGCGAGGACACCGCCAAGCAGATCCTCGAGGCGGGCTTCGGCACGCGCAAGGCCACCTCGCTGCTCAGCCGCGTGACCAGCTACAGCGAGATCAAGAGCTTCGAACACCTGAAGAACGTCGACCCGCTGACCATCGCCAACTACCTCAAGAACGAGCACCCCCAGACCATCGCCGTGGTCCTGGCCCACATGGACCCCCGCAGCAGCGGGCCCGATCCTGGCGCTGCTGCCGGCCGAACTGCAGGGCGACGTGGCCCACCGCATGGCGGTGCTCGAGGCGCCCAACCACGAGACCCTGCAAGGCCGTGGAGCACGTGCTGGCCAGCCAGCTGCAGGGCGAGATCTCGGCCCGCGACACCAAGTACGGCGGCAAGAAGCAGGTGGCCGAGATCCTCAACGAGATCGACCGCGAGGTCTGGCAGGAGATCCTCGACGAGATGCGCGAGATCGACGACGACGTGGCCAACGAGGTCAACAACCTGATGTTCGTCTTCGAGGACATCGTCATGCTCACCGAGTCCGGACATCCAGGAGATCCTCAAGGAGATCGACGGCAAGGAGCTGACCATGGCGCTCAAGGGCGCCACCGCGGAGATCAAGGAGAAGATCTTCAGCAACATGTCCAAGCGGGCCGGCGAAGGCATCAAGGAGGACATGGAGTTCATGGGCCCGGTGCGCCTGTCCGAGGTGGAGGAGGCCCAGCGGCGCATCGTCGAAGTGGTCCGCAGCCTCGAGGAAGCAGGAACCATCACCCTCGGCAAGGGCGGCAAGGATGCGGAACTGGTCTCCTGAGGCCTTTGACCTCGCCGCGGGCGGGGCCACGGTCATCCGGAACGGCGGCGAGGAGTTCGCGCCGTTGGCGGCCCCCCGCCTGGACGACGATTCCGGCGACGGTGACCGCAGATTCCGCAGCGAGGCCGGCTTCGCCGATCCCTCGGTGATCATGGCCAGTCTCAGCCACCAGGAGCGCAGTCTGGTCTGCGAGCTGGTGGAGCAGGACGTGGCCCGGGCCTACACCGAACGCGAGGCCGCGCTGCGCGCGGAACTGGCGGCGGCCCAGCGCGCCGAAATGGACGCGTTGCGCGCCGCGCAGGACGCCTTCGTCGACCACTGGCAGCAGCAGGACGAGCGGCAGCGGCGGGACCTGGCCGCGGCCTCGGCCCGGCTGGCGGTGCAGCTGGCGGGCAAGATCGTGCGCGGCACCGCCGGGCGTGACCCCGAGGTGTTGGCCCGCTCCCTCGAAACCGTCTTCTACGGCGCCGGCGCCCGGGGTGCGCTGACGGTGACCGTGCACCCGGACGACGCCGCCTGGCTCGACGGCAACCCGGCCCTGCGCCAACGCCTGCGCATCGGCGACGTGATCCCGGACCGGCGCATCGAACGGGGCGGCTGCCTGGTGGCCGCCGACGGACGCGAGTGGGACGTCACCCTGCAGAGCCAGCTGGACGCCCTGTCCGAAGTGGTCGAGGAATGGCTGACCACCGCGGGCCGCGGGCCCGGCGCAGGGGAGGGCCATGACCAGCCCCTGGCCTGACCTGGACACAGCCCTGCGCACCGCCAACCCGGTGCGCCAGGTGGGCCGGGTCACCGACCTGGTCGGCATGGTGATCGAGGTGGGCGGCCTGGAGGCCCCCGTCGGCTCCCTCTGCCGGGTCGAGGCCAACCGCCACGAGCCGCCGGTGCTGTGCGAGGTGGTCGGCTTCCGCGGCGACAGCCTGCTGATCATGCCCTACGGCGACGCCCGCGGCGTGGCCCGGGGCAGCCGGGTGACCCTCGGTGCCAGCAAGCTGACCGTTCCCTTCGGCCCGCAGCTGTTGGGCCGCGTCATCGACGGTCTCGGCCGTCCGCTGGACGGGGGCCCGGCCCTGGCCGCCCTGCCGCGGGTGCGCCTGGGCGGCGCGGCCCCGGCCGCCCTGACCCGACGCCGCACCACCGGCCCGTTGAGCACGGGCATCCGCTCCATCGACAGCATGGTGACCGTGGCCCGCGGCCAGCGCCTGGGCATCTTCGCGGGCAGCGGCGTGGGCAAGTCCGTCCTGCTGGGCATGCTGGCCCGCGAGGCCTCGGCCGACGTCAACGTGCTGGCCCTGATCGGCGAACGCGGCCGGGAAGTGCGCGAGTTCATCGAGCGGGACCTGGGCCCGGCCGGCCTGGCCCGCAGCGTGGTGGTGGTGGTGACCTCGGACGAGAGCGCGGTGATGCGCACCAAGGGCGCCGAGACGGCCATGACCATCGCCGAGAACTTCCGCGACCGGGACCACGACGTGCTGTTCATGATGGACTCGGCCACCCGCTACGCCATGGCGCTGCGCGAGATCGGCCTGGCGGCGGGCGAGCCGCCCACCACCAAGGGCTACCCGCCGTCCGTGTTCGCGGCGCTGCCGCGCCTCTGCGAGCGCGCCGGCTGGTCGGCCATCAACGCCATGACCGCCTTCTTCACGGTGCTGATCGAGGGCGACGACATCCACGATCCCGATCGGCGACGCCATGCGCTCGATCCTCGACGGCCACGTGATGCTGAGCCGCGACCTGGCCCGGGAGAACCACTACCCGGCGGTCGACGTGCTGGGCAGCATCAGCCGCCTGCGCAGCGAGATCGTGCCCGCGGCGGATCTCGAAGCCGGCAGCCGCGTGCTGCGCTGGCTCAAGGCGCTGGAGGACAACCGCGACCTGGTGAACATCGGCGCCTACGTGCCCGGCAGCGACCGTGTCCTGGACGAGGCCCTGGCCCACCGCGACGGCATCCGGGGCTTCCTGGTCCAGGGCATGCGGGACGAATCGGCCTTCACCGCCTCGCTGGCGGGCCTGCGCAAGCTGGCGGGGGTGAGCTGATGGCGGTCTACCGCTTCCGCCTGGAGAAGGTGCTGGAACACCGGCGGCGCCTGGTCGATCTGCGGGCACGGGATCTGGCGGCCGCCGAGAGCCGGGCCGCGGCCCTGGCCGGCCGCATCGCCGGGGTTCGCGCCGAGCAGGACCGTTGCGAGAGCGCCGGCGAGACCGGTGACCTCGACGTGCGCCGACTGGCAGCGCGCACGGCCTGGATCGCCCGCCTCGACGGCGTGGTCGCGCGGCTGGAGCAGGAGCGCCAGGCGGCCCTGGTGGCCGTGGGCGTGGCGAGGTCGGCACTGCAGGGGGCCTGGCGGGACCGCGAGGTCCTGGCCCAGCTGCGCGAGCGCCGGCTCGGCGAATGGCAGGCCGAGCAGAACCGGCGGGAGATCGCCGAACTCGACGAGATCGGGGGCCTGCGCCACGTGCGGGCCACGGCGACCGGAACTGCCGGGTAGACGGCACAAGTTGCCCCGCGTCCGGCCGCCCGGCGCGTGCGAGGAATGCGAACGGCCGCTGATCGTGTTGTTCGGCAATGGGATACGGTGGTGTCGGCCGGTCCCGGGGCCAAGCCCGGAACGGCACCGGAATTGCGAGGACGAAGCGTCCGGTACGGTTATCGGCCCAGCCGATCCGACCTTGAGGAGAAAGTTCCCATGAAGAGCGTCGCCATCATCTCGGTGATCACCTTCGTCCTGATCTTCGGCGGCGTGCTGCTGATCAGCACGCAGCTGAACCAGGCCGCCAGCGCCACCGCGCTGCCGGACCTGGAGCCGGCCGACTACGAGGCGGCCGAGCGCGTGTTCCAGGACATGGCCCTCGAGCGCGACCGCATCCAGCGCGAGAAGGAGGAACTGCTGAGCACCCGGCAGTCCGTGGCCGTGCAGGAGAAGGTGCTCGAGCAGAGCCGCGAGAAGCTGTTGGCGGTCATCGCCGAGCTGGAGGCCCGCCAGTCCGAGTACGTGGCCGAACGGGAACGCTCGGCCACGCGCCTGGCCAAGATGTACGAGGCCATGAAGCCCGATCAGGCGGCACCCATCCTCGGCGCCATGGACATGGAGGTCATCCTGGAGATCATGACCCGCATGAAGGAGCGCCAGGCGGCCAAGATCCTCGCCAGCATGGACGCCGGCCTGGCCGCCCAGATCAGCACCAGACTCAGCACCCGGGGGGGTGCCCAGTGAACCTGTCCATGACCCTGGGCAGCCTCGGCGGCCCCGCGGTGGCTCCGGGCGCCAAGCCCGCCGCACCCGCTCCCGGCGCCGGCCTGACCGGTACCGAGGAGGGCGCCGCCAACCTCTTCGCCAGCCTTTTCGCGGCCCGCACTGTGCCGCTGCCGACGGCCGCGACGCCCGCGGCCGCCGGAACGGCGACGCCGGCACCGATGGTCACGGCAGGGGCAACGGGCAATGCTCCGGTGCCGGTGGTGCCCGGCGGCGCGACGCCGAACCTGCCGCCGGCGGTTGCGGCCGCGGCGACCGGTTCGCCGGCCATGGCCGCGCCCGCGGGCGGCCCGGCGTCGGCTGCGCCGGCGGAGCCGGCGTTGCCCCAGGCCGCGGCCGGGTCCGCACCGGCCGCTTCGACGGCGGCCGCACCCGCAGCCGGGACCGCCCCGGCCCCGGCGCCGACGGTCGCGGCGAATCAGCCGACCCCCGCAACGCTGCCCCAGGAACCGGGCGCCCCGGTGCCCGGCGCCATCGGCACCGCGGTGATGACCGCAGTGGCGCCGACGCCCGTGCCGCTCCCGGCCGATGCGGCTGCGGATGACGCCGCCGACTGCGCCGAGCCCGCGCCGGCAAGCGAATTGTCCGCCGAACCGGTCGCCGCCGAACCGGTCGCCGCGGAGCCGGCCGCGGCCGGCCCGGCGCCGACCGCAGCCGCGGGCATCGCTCCCGCCGCGCCGCTCGCCGCGACGCTGCACGCCATGGCCGCGGTCGAAGCCACGGCCCCGGCCGGCGATGCCGGTGGTGGGACCGCCGACGGAGCGATGACCGATTCCGGCGGCAGCGCCAGCGCCCAACGTTCCGCCATGACCAGCCACGGTCAGTCCGCCCCCCTGGGCGCCGAGCGTTCGGTCACCCAGCAGGTCTTCCGCGGCCTGGTGGGCGAACTGGGCCGGCCCGACGGCAACCAGCAGCTGACCCTGCGCCTGAACCCGGAAGCCCTGGGCGAGGTGGACCTGCGCTTCGACGCCAAGGGCGACCACCTGACGGTGACCCTGTCCGCCAGCGGCAGCGCGGCCGAGGCCGCCCTGCGCCAGGGGCTGGACGACCTGACGAAATCCATCCTGCAGCGCGGCGACCGCTTCCAGACCGTGGAGATCCGGGTCGAGCAGCGGGAGCCCGCCAACCAGCGCCAGGACCTGCGGCAGGACGACCGCCGCGAGGGGCAGGCGCGCGGCAACGAGGGGCGCGAAGGCGGCCGGCAGCAGCCCCGGCGCGAACCGGCCACCACGGCCGAAGCCTGGTACGACCTGGCCACGGGAGGACGCTAGATGCCCTACACAGCCGGAATCACCGACGGTTACGGACCCGTCGTGGGCGCTGCGGCCCGCGACTACTCGTCGATCGACAAGCTGGACTTCATGCAGCTGCTGGTCGCCCAGATCCAGAACCAGGATCCGCTGAGTCCCATGGACAACAGCGAGTTCACCGGGCAGATCACCCAGTTCACGATGCTGGAGGAGATGCAGGCCCAGAGCGCCAAGCTGGACGAGAACCTGCTGATGGCCCAGTCCATCAACAACACGGCGATGCTCGGGCTGGTGGGCAAGCAGGTCACGGTCGAAGGCAACGGGGTCAGCCTCAGCGGCGGCCAGGCCAGCGAAACCGTGCTGGCCACCAGCGGGCCGGGCACTGCGGTGATCGAGGTCACCGACAGCTCGGGCCGGGTCGTGCGCACCTATCCCAAGCCGGTCAGCACCGGCCTGAACGACGTCAGCTGGGACGGCAAGCTGGACGACGGCACCGTGGCGGCGGACGGCGAGTACACGGTCTCGGTGAAGGTGACCAACGGCGACCTGGACGTCCCGTTCACCACGCTGATGACCGGCCCGGTCGAGGGCCTGCGCTACGTCAACAACATCGCGGTCGTCATGGTCGGCGGACGCGAATACTACGTTTCGGACATCTACAAGGTGAGCTGAGGTCGCGCGCCCCGCGGCGCGGTCGCTACCCAACCGGGAGGAACCCATGTTCAAGTCGCTGTATTCCGGTGTCTCCGGCCTTTCGGCCAACCTGACCAACCTCGACGTGATCGGCAACAACATCGCCAACAGCAACACCGTCGGGTTCAAGTCCGGACGTGTGACCTTCAACGAGATGCTGACCCAGACCCTGCAGTCGGCCTCGCGGCCGGTCAGCGGCGGTCTCGGCGGCGTCAACCCCCAGCAGGTGGGCCTCGGCACCCGGGTCGGCAGCATCGACACCAACTTCAACCAGGGCAACTTCGAGACCACCGGCAACAAGAACGACCTGGCGATCCAGGGCAACGGCTTCTTCATCCTCAGCGACGGGGTCAGCCGCACCTACACCCGGGCCGGCGTCTTCGGCCTCGACAGCGCCAACTACCTGGTCAGCCCCTCGACGGGCCTGAAGGTCCAGGGCGTGATGGCGGACGCCGCGGGCGTGATCGGCTCCGGTCCCATGGAGGACCTGTACATCGACCCGGGCCTGGTGGTGCCGGCCCAGCCCTCGACCACGGTGCAGCTGATGGGCAACCTGGACGCCAGCGCCGACGCCAAGGCGACCATCATGCAGGGCCGCTCGTTCCTGGCCGCGGCCGACGCCGCGGACCTGCTGCTGGCCCTCAACGGCAACACCCAGGGCCCGCTGGGTCTGAACCAGGGCGACCAGGTGCGGCTCAACGGCCGCACCATGGGTGCCGACCTGACCGCCAGCACCTTCGAGATCCAGGCCGATTCCAGCTACCAGGACCTGGTGGACTGGCTGAACGCCGAGATGACCGCCGCCAACCAGAGCGGCATCAACTTCAGCTTCGGCCCCAACGGCGCCCTGCAGGTGGCCAACGGCACGGCCGCGGCCCTGGACGGGCTCTCGCTCTCGGTCACCGGCAACACGCCCTTCAACTCGAACTTCGTCTTCGAGGCCAGCGTGCCGGCTGGCCTGACCTCCCAGACCTCGGAACTGCGGGCCTACGCCGACGGCAGCGACACCCTGGCCACGCTGTATGACGGCAGCGGCAACCCCCTGGACATCGACCTGGGCACCGGTTCGGCCGTGCTGCTGATCGGCGGCTCCGTCGGCAGCGACAACATCGACGAACGGCGGGTGACGGTGACCGCGACCACGACCCTGGCCGATCTGGCCCAGGAACTCCAGTTCGCCCTGGGGGCCCACTCGACCCCGGCCGCGGTCAACGAGATGGGACAACTGGTGGTCACCGGCGAGGTGGGCACCGCCGCGGCCATCAGCGAGATCACCCTGGCCGAGGAAGGCCGCATCAACACGGCCCTGGAGTCGGCATTCAGCTTCGTGCAGACCCAGCCGGCCACCGACCAGAAGACCTTCACCGTGGCCACCACGGTCTACGACTCCCTCGGCGGCGAGCACACGGTCAGCTTCAACTTCGAGAAGGTCGCCGGCATGAACGAGTGGATCTGGCAGGCCGAACTCGAGGGCGACGAGGAGATCCTTACCGGCGGCAGCGGCAGGGTCACCTTCTCCGACACCGGCGCCATCAGCAGCTTCACCTACGACGACCAGACAGGCAGCCTGAGCTTCCGGCCCCAGGACCCCAGCCGCGAGGGGGCCGAAGTCGTGACGGTGGCCGTGGACTACGGCGCCGTCGGAGCCCTGACCGGCCTGACCCAGTTCGAGGGCACGGGCAACCTGCGCTCCATCGCCGACGGCTACGGCTCGGGCACCCTGGTGGACTACGACATCGACCAGAGCGGCGTCATCACCGGCATCTTCAGCAACGACACCATGCAGGTGATCGCCCAGATCGGCATGGCCCAGTTCTCCAACCCGGGCGGCCTGATGCGGGAGGCCAACAACACCTACCGCCTGAGCGGCAACTCGGGGCAGGCCATGGAGATCTTCGCCGGCCAGGGCAACGGCGTGAACCTGGTGCCGGGCGCGCTGGAGACCAGCAACGTGGACCTGGCCAAGGAGTTCACCAACCTGGTGGTGGCCCAGCGGGCCTTCCAGGCCAACAGCCGGGTGATCACCACCGCCGACCAGGTCATGCAGGAACTGGTCAATCTGATCCGGTAATGAGGGCTAGGGGAAAACCCTGAGGGCCGGGGCCGGGGCCGCCGCAGCGGTCCCGGTCGCCGCGCCCGGACCCGGCGCCGCGTCAAGGAGCTAAAGTCCATGATCAAAGTCACGAAACTTAACGGGAGAGAGCTGGTGGTGAACGCCGACCTGATCGAGTTCATCGAGTCCACTCCCGACACGCTGATCAGCCTGACCACCGGGCGCAAGATCATGGTTCTGGAGGACATCGACGACGTGGTGACCAGGGCGGTGGGCTACCGGAGCCGGGCGCGCATCTACCCGATCCCGACCGGGGGCACCGGATCGGTCTTCGAGGGCTGACCCTCGCGGCGGGCAGAGAAGAGGGGACAGGGCGTGGACATCGCAACAGTCGTCGGGCTCGTCGTGTCGTTCGGTCTGATCGTCTGGTCCATCCTGCTGGGCGGCGACCTGGGCGGCTTCATCGACATGCCCTCGGTGGCGGTGGTCATCGGCGGCACCCTCGGCGCACTCCTGATCAACTTCCCGCTGCCGCGCATCCTCGGCCTGGCGGGCATCATCAAGAAGACCGTCCTGTTCGCGGTCGAGGACCCCGACGCGGTGATCGCCAAGCTGGTGCGCTACGCCGAGCGCGCCCGCCGCGAGGGCATGCTGGCCCTGGAAGAGGACTCGGAGAACGAGCCCGATCCCTTCCTGCGCAAGGGCCTGCGCCTGGCCGTGGACGGCACCGACCCCCAGCTGCTGGAGAAGATCCTCGAGACCGACGTCGAGCAGATCGAGAGCCGGCACGGCGAGGGCTCGCGCATCCTGGCCGCCGGCGGCACCTTCGCGCCGGCCTTCGGCATGATCGGCACCCTGATCGGCCTGGTCAACATGCTAGGGGCCCTGGAGGACCCCAGCCAGATCGGCGCCGGCATGGCCACCGCCCTGATCACCACCTTCTACGGCGCGGTGCTGGCCAACGCCTTCTTCCTGCCCATGTCCGGCAAGCTGGAGGCGCGCTCCAAGGAGGAGATGCTCATCAAGCAGATGATCATCGACGGCATCATGGCCATCCAGAGCGGCGATTCCCCGCGGATCGTCGAGGAGAAGCTCAAGTCCTTCCTCTCGCCGACCCTGCGCCGCAAGATGGACGAGTCCAAGGAAAAGGCCGCCTGACCCGGCGACCGCCGCTGACCGGTCCGCAGCTCGGCAGGGAGGCCCCCCGTGGCCAGGAAAAAGAACATCGTCGTCAAGAAGGGGCTCGACGAGTGGGTCATGACCTACGGGGACATGATGAGCCTGCTGCTGACCTTCTTCGTGCTCATCGTCAGCTTCAGTTCCATGCAGGAGGCCAAGTTCCAGCAGGCGGCCCAGTCCCTCAAGGACGCCTTCGGCGTGATGGCCATGCCCGAGTCGGTGATCGAGCTGAACACCCCGCTGGTGCCGGACCGCCCCTCCGACGGCGGCGACCTGGAATTCCTGTACGAGGTGCGCAACATCGAGAAGGCGGTCCTGGACGCCGAACAGGAGCAGGACGTCCAGGTGGAGATCCGCGACGACGGGGTGCTGTTCCGCATGACCGCCCCGTTCCTCTTCGCCTCCGGCGCGGCCGAGCTGCTGCCGGAGGCCCTGCCCCTGCTGGACCGACTCGGCCGCATGTTCCGCAAGTTCCCCGCCGAGGTCCGGATCGAGGGCCACACCGACAACGTGCCGATGAATTCGGCGCGTTTCCCCACCAACTGGGAACTCTCGGCCACCCGCGCCGTGGCGGTGGCACGATACTTTCAAGGCCTGGGCCTGCCGGCGGAGCGCCTGGCAGCCACGGGCTACGGCGAGCACCGGCCGGTGGCCGACAACGCGAACCCCGAGGGGCGAGCGGCCAACCGGCGGGTGGAGATCCTCCTCAAGTGGCGCGGCCGGGAAACGCCCCGCCGCGGCGACCTGCCCCTGGCCGGGCCGGAGCCGGCCCTGCGGGAGGACGCCGCGGCCGAGGCGGCAGCGACGGTGCCGACGATCATCGATCCGGTGACGAGCAAGCTGGGCCGCCTGCCGGGCACCAGCGGGAAGTGACAAGGAGCTGACCCATGGCCGACGAGAAATCTGACGACAAGGAAGTCAAGGGCGGCAAGAGCAAGCTCGCCTTCCTGGAGAACAAGGCGGTCGTGCTGGGTCTGATCGTCGTGGTGCAGGCGGTGGTTGCCATCGGCCTGACCCAGTTCGTGATCCTGCCCCGCCTGGGCACTCAAGCGGCCGGCGTGGTCGAGGAGCAGGCCGGCGAGCCCGAGGTCAAGCTCCCGGAACTGGGGGTGCTGGTCAACCTCGAGGAGATCATCGTCACCCTGGACGCCGACGCCCGCAAGCCCCGCTACCTGCGCATCAACGTGAACCTGGAGGTGCGCGACGCGGTGGTGGGCAAGATCGCCACCGAGCGCGTGCCCCAGCTGCGCGACCTGGTGATCATGGCCCTGTCCAACAAGACCGTCGACGACCTGACCACCCCCGCGGGCAAGAAGGCCCTGCGCGACGAGATCTTCCGCGACGTGTCGGCGCGCATGCCCGAGGGCGCCCTGATGAACGTCTACTTCTCCGACCTGGTCGTGCAGTGACCGAACCGAGGATCCAAAGTGGCGTCTGACGACCTCGACATGATGTCCGACGAGCTGGACCTGGACCTGGAAGCGGCCATCGGCGCCGCCGAGGACCTGGTCGGGGGCGTGTCCCCCGCCGGCGACCTGGACATGGAGGCCGTGCTCAACGCCGATCCGGCGGTGGAGGAGGCCCTGGGCGGCCCCCGACCCTACGACTTCAACCGGCCCCACAACATCTCGCGCGCCTTCGCCAACAACCTGCAGGCGGTGGCCGAGGCCTTCGCCAAGACGGCCGGCATCGACTTCACGAGCCTGGTGCGCGCCTCGGTCCAGGTCGACTACCGCGGGCTGCGCCAGTGCACCTACGGCGAGTACCTGTCGGAGCTGCCCAATCCGACCTGCGCCGCGGTGGTGACCCTGGAGCCCCTGAAGGGCCAGTCGATCCTGCACCTGGACCTCAGCCTGTGCTTCATCTTCATGCAGAAGCTGCTGGGCGGGCCCCTGGACGGCGCCTCGATCATGCGCGAGTTCACCGAGATCGAGCGCGGCATCAACGCCGGGCTGATCGAGCGCTACCTGGAGATCCTGCGCCGCAGCCTGGCCAAGTTCACCGACGTGCGGCCGGCCTTCATCCGCCAGGAGAACAACCCCGGCTACCTCGGCGGCATGGCCGAAGGCGAATCGCTGCTGATCCTGCGCTTCAACATCCAGGTCGGCGCGGCCGAGGGCCCCTGCGACATCGCCTTCCCCGCCAGCGCCTTCGGGCCGGTGCGCGACGTCTTCGACCCGCGCGAATCGCTGGAGATGCGCACGGAGGACGAGCTGCGCGACGACCGCCGCCGCATCCTGGGCATGGTGCAGGGCACCGCCAGCGAACTGATCGTCGAACTGGGCACCGTCGAGTCGAACCTCGAGGCGGTGCTGGCCATGCGCGAGGGGCAGATCCTGCGCCTGCCGCAGGCCGTGGATGCGCCCCTGCGGGTGCGCATCGAGGGGCAGGAGAGCTGGCTGGGCGAAGCCGGCCGCATCGGACCGAACCGCGCCGTCAGACTGGTGCGCAAGCTGACCAAGGAGTAGACGATGAGCAAGGAAAACACGCCCGGGAGCGGCCGCGCGGGCGAGGCGGGCACCGCCACCCTCGACGCCGAGTCGTCTTCCCTGATGCGCGACCTGGCCGATGCCGTGCCCGACGCCGGCAATCTCGACCTGCTGCTGGACGTGAACCTGCAGATCGCCGTGGAGCTGGGCCGGGCCCGCCTCAAGTTCCGCGACGTGCTGAACCTGGCCCAGGGCTCGGTGGTCGAGCTGTCGCGCCAGTCCAGCGAACCCGTCGACATCATGGTCAACGGCGCGCTGCTGGCCACCGGCGAGGTCGTGGTCGTGGACGACCACTTCGCCGTGCGCATCACCAAGCTGCTGAACCGCGTCGAGCGGCTCAAGAGGGTGCTGTGACCTGGATCACGGCAGCCGCGGCCATGCCGCTGCTCGAGGGCGGCGGCGGCCCCTCCTGGTGGCAGACCGCCGGGGGGCTGGCGGCCGTCTTCGGACTGCTGATCCTCTGCCTGCGCCTGCTGGCCCGCTTCAACCGCCGCCACGCGCCGGGCCAGGCCACCCTGCTGACGGTCTGGCACCTGGGGCCGCGGCGCGAGATCCAGGTGCTGCGCCTGGGCGCGGATGTGCACTACGTCTACCGGCACGACGGCGCCATGGTCCTGCTGAATCACGAGAGCTTCGCCGAATACGAGCGCAACCGCGCCGCCCAGCCGGCCGGCGGCGGCACGCCCGCCGGCGGCCGCAGCCTGCGCGACCGCTTCTTCCAGGCCACGCTGCCTGGCCCCCGCACGGCCGGCAGCAGCGCCCTGCCCCGCTGATTCGTCCCTGACCACCGCCTGACCACCGCCGCCCTGTTTGCGGCCACGCCGCTCCTGCCGGCGCCGCCCGCGCCCGCTCCGCTCCGGGCAACCCACCTCCAAACCCGTGTTTGCCGGCCCTGGAAGGCAATTGCCGCCCGCGGCCGCGGGGCGTTGCGTGGCACGCCCATTGCCTGTTGGGTGCCAAGCCGACACGTCCGCAACCGGAGAGGACCGCCTTGCCCACCGTCCGCCTGACCTGGATCACCGCCGCCTGCGCCGTCCTGCTGCTGCTGGCCGTGGCCCTGCCCGCCCTGGCCCAGCCGGCGACCTCGCCGGCGCCCATCGCGCCCGTCGTCGCGGACAGCCCCATCCTGACCCTGAAGCTCGAAGGCGCCCAGGGCGTGCAGTCCATGGACTCGGCCCTGAAGATCGTCCTGTTGATGACGGTGCTCTCGCTGGCGCCGGCCATCCTGATCCTGATGACCAGCTTCACCCGCATCGTGATCGTGCTGGGCTTCCTGCGCCAGGCCATCGGCGCCAACCAGGCCCCCAACAACCAGATCATCATCGGGCTGGCCCTGTTCCTGACCGTGGTCGTGATGTCGCCGACCCTCAAGCAGATCAACGAGGAGGCCCTGCAGCCCTTCCTGGCCGAGGAGATGGAGCAGGACGAGGCCTTCGGGCTGGCCCAGGTGCCCCTGAAGGCCTTCATGCTCAACCAGGTCCGCGAGAAGGACATCGCCCTGTTCCTGGACATGACCGAGACGGCGCCGCCGGCCACGCCGGAGGAGCTGCCGATGCTGGTGGTGGTGCCGGCCTTCGTGCTGAGCGAGCTGAAGACGGCCTTCCAGATGGGCTTCGTGCTCTTCATCCCGTTCCTGATCATCGACATGGTGGTCGCCTCGGTCCTGATGTCCATGGGCATGATGATGCTGCCGCCGGTGCTGATCAGCCTGCCCTTCAAGATCCTGCTCTTCGTGCTGGTGGACGGCTGGTACCTGGTGGTGCAGTCGCTGGTCCAGTCCTTCCGCTGAGACCCGAAAGGATGCGTCCATGACCCCCGAACAGGTGATCGAGATCGGTTCAGTACGCCATGCGCAC
Organism: Candidatus Krumholzibacteriia bacterium; assembly: GCA_963848505.1. GTDB lineage: Bacteria > Krumholzibacteriota > Krumholzibacteriia > LZORAL124-64-63 > LZORAL124-64-63 > JACZKN01. Next base: position 1,334,522 of record CAWKEB010000003.1, read on the forward strand.
GGTGGTCTTCGTGGCCGGGCCCATGCTGCTGGCGGGCATGATCGTCGGCCTGGTGATCACCATCTTCCAGGCGGCGACCCAGATCAACGAGATGACCATGACCTTCGTGCCCAAGATCCTGACCGTGTTCGTCGTGCTGATCATCACCCTGCCCTGGGCGATCAGCCAGCTGACCGGCTTCACCGAGTCGATGTTCACCCGCATCGCCAACATGTAGGGGCGCGCCGTGAGCTTCGAACTGGACGTGACCCTGCTGGCCGTGACCGCCGCCCTGGCGGTGCGCTTCGTCGGTGCTGGCCGCGACCCTGCCCCTGCTGGACCTGCGCTCGGTGCCGGCGCTCTGGCGCTTCGGCCTGGCCGGCTGCTTCGCCGCCACCCTGGCGCCGGCGGTGGCGGCGTCCATGGCGCCCGGCCTGGTGGACCTGTCCTGGCGGCTGCTGGTGGTGGAGGCCGTGCGCTCGCTGGTGGTGGGCGCGCTGCTGGGCTTCACCGTGAACCTGGTGTTCACCGCCGTGCGCTACGCCGGCGAGGTGGCCGGCATGCAGATCGGCTTCGCCATCGTCAACGCCTTCGACCCCATGAGCAACTCGCAGATCTCCGTCATCTCGCAGTTCTACTACCTGCTGGCGGTGCTGCTGTTCTTCGCCACCGGCGCCCACCACATCCTGGTCGGCGCCATGCTCCAGTCGTGTCTGGCGGTGCCGCCGTTCGCGGTCGCTGAACGCCGCGGGCGGAGCCTGGGAACTGCTGCGGGAGTTCTCGGGCGTCTTCTCCGCCGGCCTGCGCATCGCCGCGCCGGTGGCGCTGGTGCTGCTGCTGGTCAGCGCTGCGATGGGCGTGGTGGTCAAGACCGTGCCCCAGATCAACGTGCTGGTGGTGGGCTTCCCCATCAAGATCGCCGTGGGCCTGGTGACCCTGGGCCTGTCCCTGGTCTTCTTCAAGGACGCGACCATGGGGCTGCTCGACGGCCTCGACGAGCAGCTTTCGCGGGTGCTGACCGCCAGCCGCTGACCGGAAACCATCCACCCCGGCCTGGCCGGGCCCTGCGCAAGGAGGTGAATCGTGGCAGACGACACCGGTGGCGAAAAGACAGAGAAAGCGACAGGCAGACGTCGGGAACAGGCCCGCAACAAGGGCCAGGTGGCCAAGAGCCAGGAGGTCAGCGGTGCCGTCCTGCTGCTGGTGGGCATCGTCGTGCTGCGTGGCCAGCGGAGGCCACTTCGTCGGGGTCCTGGGCCGCAACACGGCCTACCTGCTCGGCCCAGTCCCATCTGCTGGGTCCGGCGGGGCAGGGCGGGGTCCAGGAATTGCTTTCGGCCAACCTGGAGGTGCTGCTGGCGGCGCTGGGACCCCTGCTGGCAGCCCTGCTGATCGCCGGGCTGACCGGCAACGTGATGCAGGTCGGTTTCCACGCCAGCGCCGAGGCCCTGAGTTTCAAGACGGAGAAGCTGAACCCCATCACTGGGATGCAGAAGTTCTTCCGCAAGACCATGTTCTTCGAATTGGTGAAGAACGTGCTGAAGATCGGGCTGATCGCGCCTCCTGGCCTGGTGGACCATCGGCGGCCTGATGGGCAAGCTGGCCGGCACGGCCGCTGCTCGCGCTGCCGGCGATCGTCGCGGTGGGCAAGTCGGGTTTCATGGTCCTGATGGCCAAGGCTGCTGGCCTTCACCATCCTGCTCGCGCTGTTCGACTGGATCTGGCAGAAGCGGCAGTACGAGGAGAACATCAGCATGAGCAAGCACGAGATCAAGCAGGAGCACAAGGAGCTCGAGGGTGACCCCCAGATCAAGGCCAGGATCCGCGGACTGCAGTACGAGATGGCGCGCAAGCGCATGCTCGCGGACGTGCCCAGGGCGGACGTCGTGATCACCAACCCGACCCACTTCGCGGTCGCGCTGCAGCTACGAGCCGGGCTCGGCCGCGCCGATCGTCGTGGCCAAGGGCCAGGACCACCTGGCCGGCGTCATCCGCCAGATCGCGCGCAAGGCGCGGGTGCCCGTCATCGAGAACAAGCCCGTGGCCCGGGCCCTGTACCGCCAGGTCGAGGTGGGGCAGCTGCATCCCCGAGAGCCTCTTCCAGGCCGTCGCCGAGGTCCTGGCCTACGTGTACCGGCTGAAGAAAGCCTGATGACGGGAGTCGCCAAGGTGCAGGAAAAGAGCGTCATCGACCGCGACCTGATCCTCGCCAACAGCAACGTGCTGAGCGCGGCGGCGGTCCTGGTGATCCTGGGCCTGATGGTGGTGCCGGTCCCCGCGATGCTGCTCGACCTGATGCTGACCTTCAGCATCGCCTTCTGCGGTGACCGTGCTGCTGGTGGCCCTGTACCTGAAGGAGCCGCTGCAGTTCAGCAGCTTCCCCTCCCTGCTGCTGATCCTGACCCTGATGCGGCTCTCGCTGAACGTGGCCTCGACCCGGCTGATCCTGGGCAAGGGCGACGGCGGGCCAGGTGATCGAGAGCTTCGGCGACTTCGTCGTCGGCGGCAACTACGTGATCGGCGTCATCGTCTTCATCGATCCTGGTGATCATCAACTTCATGGTCATCACCAAGGGCTCGGGGCGCATCGCCGAGGTGGCGGCCCGCTTCACCCTCGACGCCATGCCCGGCAAGCAGATGGCCATCGACGCCGACCTCAACGCCGGCATGATCAACGAGACGCAGGCCCGCAAGCGCCGCGACGACATCGCCCGCGAAGCCGAGTTCTTCGGGGCCATGGACGGCGCCAGCAAGTTCGTCAAGGGCGACGCCATCGCCGGCATCATCATCACCGTGGTCAACATCGTCGCCGGCTTCGTCATCGGCATGCTGCAGATGGGCATGCCGGCCGGGGAGGCCCTGTCGCGCTTCACCATCCTGACCGTGGGCGACGGCCTGGTCAGCCAGATCCCGGCCCTGCTGGTCTCGACCGCCGCCGGCCTGGTGGTCACCCGCTCCAGCGGCGACCCTGAACCTGGGCCAGACGCATCACCCTGCAGATCTTCCGCCAGCGCAAGGCCCTGTACCTGGCCTCGGGCGCCATGTTCGTCCTGGGCATGATTCCCGGCCTGCCCACCGTGCCCTTCCTGATCTTCGCCGTGGGCACGGCCCTGTCGGGCTTCTTCATGGGCCGCCGCGTGGAGAACTACGACGACGACGAGGCCCGCGCCGCCGAGGCGGCCCAGGCGGCCCAGACGGCCGCCCGCGAGGAGCCCGAGGGCCTGCGCGGCGAGGACCTCTTCGTGCTGGACCGGCTGGAGCTGGAGATCGGCTACGGCCTGATCCCCCTGGTGGACGAGACGCGGGGCGGCGACCTGCTGCACCGGATCGGCAACATCCGCCGCCAGGTGGGGTCGGAGCTGGGCATCTTCATCCATCCCGATCCGCGTGCGCGACAACCTGCAGCTGCCGGCCCAGCGAGTACGTGGTCAAGCTCAAGGGCGTGGAGATCGCCCGCGCCGAGCTGCAGCCGGACCTGCTGCTGGCCATGAGCACCCGCCCGGACGCCGGCGAGATCGACGGTTCGCCCACGGTGGAGCCGGCCTTCAACCTGCCCGCGGTCTGGATCGACCAAGGACCGCAAGGCCACCGCCGAGCGCGAGGGCTACACCGTGGTCGAGCCGCGCCGCGGTGCTGGCCACGCACCTCTCGGAGGTCATCCGCGCCCACGCCGACGAGCTGCTCAGCCGCCAGGACGTCAAGGACATGTGCGAGTCGGTGCGCGAGTTCGCGCCCTCGCTGATCGAGGACCTGATCCCGGACAAGGTGCCCGATCAACACCCTGCACAACGTGCTGCGGGCGCTGCTGCACGAGCGGATCCCGGTGCGCGACATCGTGACCATCCTGGAGACCCTGGCCAACTACGGCGGCACCGGCCTGGGCAGCGACTTCCTGGTGGGCAAGGTGCGCGAGGCCCTCGGCCGCTCCATCACCGCCCTCTACAGCCGAGGTCGACGGCAAGCTGCACGTGGTCTCGCTGCATCCGCAGACCGAACACCGGCTGATGCAGGCCAGCCGCGAGTCGGACCAGGCCGGCGGCGTGGCCCTGGAGCCCGCCTTCACCCAGGAACTCCTGCGCAAGCTCGAAGGCGTGCTGCGCACCGCCTACGACGCGGGTCCGCCGCCGGTGCTGCTGGTGCCGACCCCGCTGCGTCTCTTCGTCAAGCGGCTCGTCGAGCCGACCTATCCCAACTTGGCCGTGATGGGCTACACCGAGGTCGCCGCCGCGGCCCGGGTCCATTCGGCCGGAACGGTGGTGACCCATGGCAAGCAGTTCGCCGAGCAGGCCGCAGTCTGACGGTCTGGTGGTGGTGGCGGCCCCGAGCCTCCAGGACGCGTATCGGCGCATCAAGCGCGACTACGGTGACCAGGCCGAGGTGGTGGACACCCGCACCGTGACCCGGCGCGAGGCCCTGGGCCTGGGCCGCGAGCGGCTGGTCGAGGTCACGATCCGCCTGCCGGGCGCGCGCCGCGGCGAGCATCCGGCCGCCAGCGTGGCGCGCAACGCGGATCTGGACGACCTGATGGCCGAGGTCGAGCGCATCGAGAAGCTGGTCGCCGAGCTGGCCGTGGCCCGGCCGGAAACGGCGGCGGCGCCGCGTTCGCCCCTGGCCGACCTGCTGGAGGACGCGGGCGCCCGCCCGGCCACGGTCGAGCACCTGCTGGCCCGCTTCTGTGCCGAGACCGGCGGCGGACCGGGGCGACCGACCCGCCTTCCTGGGCTGGCTGGAGCAGAACCTGCCCGCGGGCAACTGCGGCTGGGACGGCTTCTACGGCTCCCACGCCTTCCTGGGCACGCCCGGCTGCGGCCGCACCGGCCTGGTGCTGGCGGCGGCCGCGCGGCTGCAGGCCCGTGGCCGGCGCACCCTGGTGCTGTCGCTGGTGCCGGGCGACGACGGCCTGATCCGCCGCCTGCAACGGGCCGCGTCGGACGGGGGCTTCGACGCCGCCGTGATGCGCCGGCCCGAGCAGCTGGAGGAGACGGCCGACCAGCTGGCGGCCTACGACGTGGTGCTGGTCGACCTGCCGCCGCTGCACGGCGCGGACATGGCCGAGGGCGGCGTGCTGCACCGCTGGCTGGCCACCAATCCCGGCTTCCACCGCCACCTGGTGCTGCCCCTGGACGGCGACACCGGCGATCTGGCCGCCCTGGCGCCCCAGGCCCGCGCCTGGAACTGCGACTGGCTGGCCATGGCCCGCACCGATCGCTCCCGACGCTGGGCCAAGCTGCTGGACCTGACGGTCTCCCTGGGCCTGCCTTTCTCCCTGCTGGCGGCCGACCCGGAGCGGGGCGGCGAGCTGGAGATCGCCGCCTCGGGGCTGCTGCTGGACCGGGTGCTGGGGGCGAACCCGGAGACCTTCGTGCCCGTGCTGCCGGTGACGGTGGACGCATGAGCCGGCGGGAGGCGCGGGCATGGCGCGACTGATCCACACCATCGCCCTGGCCGCCGCCTCGGTGGTCCTGGCCGTGGGGCTCTGGAAGGGCTGGGGGCTGTGGGCCGCGGGGCGGCGCATGGTCCTGGCCTACCTGGGCTTCTTCTTCCTGGGCGCGGCGCTGACCCTGGTCATGCGCATGGTGCCCGTGTTCGACCGGCCCGAGAAAGCCGCCGCGCGCGGCGAGCGCCCCCGCCGCCGCGGGGCCGCCAAGGGCGCCAATCCCCCTGCGGAGGCCTAGGCCCCGTGGCACGGAAACTGCAAACCGGTGGGAGCACCCACCCGCAGAAAGGCTAGACCATGACCGAAATCGTCCAGATCGCCCACCACGACGTCTGGGAACGCTGCCACGGACGCGAGGCCGACGACGCCCGCCGCGACCTGGTCGACATCTATGCGCGCATCGTCAAATACGTGGCCGGGCGCATGGCCATCGGTCTGCCCCACTACGTGGAGTTCAACGACCTGATCTCGGCCGGTCTGCTGGGCCTGATCCAGGCCATCGACAATTTCGACCACCGCCGCGGCATCAAGTTCGAGACCTACGCCATCCCGCGCATCCGGGGCTCGATCCTGGACGAACTGCGCAGCCAGGACTGGTTCCCGCGCTCCCTGCGCCGCAAGGCCAAGCAGCTGGAGGAGGCCTATTCGAGCCTCGAGGCCCAGCTGGGCCGGCCCGCCACCGACGCCGAGGTGGCCCGCGCGCTGCGGCGTCGCCCATCGAGGAACTCGACGGGCATGCTGGGCGAGGTCGTCGATCGCCACCATCATGTCCCTGGACGCGGACACCTCCGGCGAGGAGAGCGAGAACTCCACCTCCCTGGGCGACTACCTGGCCGACCCCGCACCGAGGACGTCGAGCGGTGCTGGCCCGCGCAGGAGATGAAGGAGCTGATCGGCAGCCGCATGTCCGAGCTGCCCGAGAAGGAGCAGCTGGTGCTGGTGCTCTACTACTACGAGGAGCTGACGCTGAAGGAGATCGGCGAGATCCTCGACGTCACCGAGAGCCGGGTCTGCCAGATCCACACCAAGGCCATCCTGCGCCTCAAGGGCAAGATCCAGCGCCACGAGGGCAAGCAGTCCATCGGCCAGATCACCCGCGAGATCCGGCGCGAGCAGGCCGAGCGCGACAAGTCCGACGTCCCGGTGCCGGCGGGCACGCTGCTGGCGGGAGCTGGAGCCGGTCAACGTCATGGCCTGCCTCTCCCTGTGCCAGCTCTGCGCGTTCCTGTCCTGGCTGGCCCACAACGGTGCCGGCTGGCCGGGGACCACCGCCTAGTCCGGCGGCCGGCGAAAGCGAGGTGCGATGAACAGCGACGGTGTCTCCCTCCCCACGACGCTCGCCCAGCTGGGCAGCGTCGCCAAGACCCAGTCGCGCGCCCAGCAGCAGGCCCAGAACGTGACCCCGTTCAAGGACCAGCTGGACAAGCGGGAGGAGCTGAAGGTCCAGCGCGTGAAGCAGACCGAGGCCGCCGACCACCAGCGGATCGAGGCCGAGGACGACGCACCGGACAAGCGGCAGCGGCGGCGCCAACGCCGGGAGCGCAAGCTGCAGCTCCAGGAGGAGGAGCAGGAATCCGCAGACGCCGCCGCACCGGCCGACGAACCCGCACCCGAAACCGAACAACTGGGCGCCCTGATCGACCTGCGCGCCTGAACGTGGAGGCATCGCGAGCTTGGACTGGAACCAGACCGCGCGTTTCCTGCAGGAGCAGGGCCCCGTCTTCTGGGCGGCGGCCGCCGCCGTGGCCGCGGGCATCGCCCTGCTGGCGGGCGCGGCCTCGGCTGCAGCTGCGCCGCCTGCGCCGACGGTCGCCTCGGCCGCGGCGCCCGCGGCGCCCGCGGGCTGCGCCTGACCGGCCACTGCCGGCTACACGGCCAACGCCCCGCTGCCGGCCTCGGTGGCTGCCGCCGGCCCCGGCCCCGACGCCCGATCCCCGCCTGGACGAGCTGCGGGCACCGCCTGGCCGCCGCCGCCGGCGCGCCTCGAAACGGTGCGCGCGGCCCGCAACTCCGCGATCCCGCCTAAAGACATCCCCTAAGCGGGTCGAATATGTCCACAGGAGCGGGCACGCATGACAGGCCCGCCGGTTCGGATCCGGCGCCGCCGGGTCCCGCCCCGCAGCGCCCGACGGCCCAGGAGCACCCATGAGCACGACGCTGGACGCTGTCGCCGGCCCGGTCGCCGCGGCCGACGACCGCCAGCAACGAGCAGCTGCAGCGGATCATCATGACCACCCGGGACCTGCCGGCGATGCCCCAGGTCGCCAGCAAGGTCCTCGAGCTGTCGTCCGATCCCAACACCTGCGCCCGCCAGCTGCAGCAGGTGATCGCCGACGACCAGGCGATGACCGCGCGCATCCTGAAGATCGCCAACAGCGCCATGTATTCCTGCAGCCGCAAGGTCAAGACGCTGACCGAAGCCATCGTCATGCTGGGCTTCAACTCGATCCGCAGCCTGGTGGTGACCAGCGCCGCCCGCAATCTCTACAACACGCGCAAGTCGCGCACCGGCCTCAAGGAACGCCTGCTGTGGGAGCACTCCATCGGGGCCGCCTTCGCCTGCCGTCTGCTGGTGGAGCCTCGCGCTGCCGGGCCTGACCGAGGAGGCCTTCCTGGCCGGCCTGATGCACGACATCGGCAAGCTGGTGCTGAACCTGCGCGTGCCCGCGGAGTTCGACGAGATCGTGCAGGTGGTCTACAACGAGAACCGCGAGTTCAGCCCCACCGAGCGCGCGCTGCTGGGCTTCGACCACACCCAGGTCGGCGCCCTGCTGGTCAACAAGTGGAAGCTCTCGCCGACTGCTGGAGAACGTGATCCTCAACCACCACAACGCCGAGGCCATGACCGCGGACGAGCCGCTCCTGCTTTACCTGGACCTGGGCAACAAGCTCTGCCACAAGCTGGGCATCGGGTTCATCGACGACCCAGAGCTGGACATCGAGAACTGCCCGGCCAACCTGCTGCTGGGCCTGCCGGCGTCGGCCTTCGAGGAAACCGCGCGCCGCCTCCAGGAAACCCTGGACGACGAGATGGAAATCTTCATCTGAAGGAGCCGAGATGACGGCCACCGCGAGCCGGACCGCAGACCAGGAGATGGAGGCGATGGTCGCCGCCATCGACGAGCTGCCGTCCATCCCCGAGACGCTGATCGAGATCCTGCGCCTGATCGACGATCCGGACAGCGGTACCGGCGACCTGGCCCGCGTCGTGCGGGTGGACGCGCCGCTGGCGGCCAAGATCATTCGCCTGGCCAACTCGCCCTACTACGGCGGACGCGAGCGGATCGGCGACATCAGCCGCTGCGTCACCCTGATCGGCTACCGCACCATGCGCAGCGTGGCCATCTGCCTGACCGTGGCCACCAACCTGATGACTGCCGTCGCCAACAGCGGCGGCCGGCTGGACTACCGCGCCCTCTGGCGCCACTCGGTGGCGACGGCCGCCATCGCCAAGGAGCTGGCCCTGCTGGCCAGGGACGATGACCCGGAGGAGCTGTTCAGCGCCGGACTGCTGCACGACCTGGGCAAGTTCGTGCTGGAGCTGCACGCGCCCGAGACCTACGACAAGGTGGTTTTCGGCCGCTCGCGCAGCCATCAGACCCTGGTGGAGGCCGAGCGCGAGGCCTTCGGTTTCGATCACGGCGCCGCCGGCGAGGCCTTCGGGCGGGCCTGGCGCTTCCCCGAGTTCATGTGCATCTGCTTCGGCCGCCACCACCGGGCGCCGGAGGCGGAGGGGAGCCTGCCGCCGCGGACGGCGCGGGCCCTGGCCCTGGTGGCGCTGGCGGACTATCTGGCCAACACCATGGAGCCGTCGCGCAGCGACCTGGGCTTCGATCCCCGCCACACCGACGCCGGGCGCCTGCACGCCGCGGCCGGCCTTTCCGTCGAGGAGGTCGAGGCCGCGCTGCCGACCATGCGCGAGGCCGTCCGCCTGGCCTCGGTCTTCGTGAACCTGGCCGACGGCTGAACGACCCGCCCACATTTCCCTTGCGGCGGCAGACCTGTCAGGGTCCTGCCGCCGCTTTTTCATTGGCGGCAGCGGCTAACGGGCCTATGATGCCACAATGGCAGGAGTCCCGCGATCCGCTCCGGAGGTCCCCGTGCGTTCCGTCGTGCTGCTGAGCCGCCGCCACCGCCTGTACGGCGCCGCCTCCCGCTGGGAACTGCCGGAGGTGGAGCTCTTCCTCTTCGACTCGCCCAGCGAGGCGCTGGCCAGGATCGCCGCGGGGCGCACCGCCGTCTTCGTCTTCGACACCCGCGACTACCCCCGCTACCGCCATGTGGTGCGCAAGTACTTCTCGGTCAGGACCGACGCCGACCTGGTGCTGATCGGCGCCGAGGAGGAGGCGGGCCGGCTGGCGCCGGACCTGCCGACGGTGGCGGTGCGTGACCTGCCGGCCGAGGCCGAACCCGAGGAGATCCACCAGGTGGTGCAGCGTCTGCTGCAGCTGCGGCGGGTGCGCGAGCGCAGCGGCATCGTCGGCCGCAGCAGCGCCGTGGCCGAGGTGCTGTCGCTGGTGGCCCACGCGGCGCCCCTGGACGTGAACGTGCTGATCCTGGGGGAGAGCGGCACGGGCAAGGAGCTGGTGGCCCGGGCCATCCACGACAACTCCCCGCGGGCCGGCGGTCCCTTCGTCGACCTCAACTGCGGCGCCGTCAGCGAGGGCGTGCTCGAGAGCGAACTCTTCGGCCACGCCCGCGGCGCCTTCACCGGCGCCGTGGCCGACCACGAAGGCGTCTTCCGGCGCGCCGACGGGGGCACCCTCTTCCTGGACGAAGTGGCGGAGATGCCCCTGGCCATGCAGACCCGCTTTCTGCGCGCCCTGGAGACCGGCGAGTTCACGCCCGTGGGCGGCCGCGCGCTGCAGAAGAGCGACATCCGCCTGGTGGCCGCCACCCACCGCGACCTGGCCGATGACGTGGCGCGGGGCCGCTTCCGCCAGGATCTCTACTACCGGCTGCGGGTGGTGGTGATCCAGACCCCGGCCCTGCGCGACCGCCGCGAGGACATCCCCGTGCTGAGCGCGCACTTCCTGGCCGAGGAGAACACCCGCCACGGCATGCACGTGCGCGGCCTGACCCGGGCCGCCGAACAGGCCCTGCTGGACCACGACTGGCCGGGCAACGTGCGCGAGCTGCGCAACGTGCTCAGCTCGGTGGTGGTGCTCAAGCAGCGGGGGATGATCGACGTCCCCGACCTGCCGCCGGAGGTGCGCCGGCCGGTGCCGGTCTCCTCGGCCTTCCTGCCCGTGGCCCTGGAACCGGGGCAGCGCGGCGACCTGGACCTGGGCGTGGTGGCGTCGAGCCTGCTGGAGATCCGCCAGGAGCTGCGGGAGATCAAGGCGATGCTCGCCGCCGGCGGGCCCCGGCACGAGGAGGGCGCGGGCTGGACCGTGGGCGGCGACGGACGGCTGCGGCCGGCGGGGCAGGTCGTGGAGACCTATGCCGCCGACACGGGCTACAGCCCCCTGCACGGCGACGACACCGGCGACCTGCAGACCGCCGAGCGCACCCTGATCGAGTCGGCCCTGCGCGCCGCCGCCGGCAACCGGCGCAAGGCCGCCCAGAGGCTGGGGATCAGCGAACGCACCCTTTACCGCAAGCTCAAGGCCTATGGCCTGCCCTGAATCCGAAACCCTTTCCAGGCGGCCGCATTTGTCCTATAATGAATTCCAGTCCGATGGCAGCCCACTGCGAACCAACCCCTGGTCAGCGAGGCTTCTCATGCTGCAGAACCGGCACTGCCCCGTCAGGGGCCGCGTCGCACTCGTCCTTGTGCTCGGCATCGCGCTGCTGTGCGCCGGTCCGGCCGCGGCCACCAAGTTCGCCGGCTCCTTCATGGAGGATGGCGGCGGCGCGCGGGCCCTCGGCATGGGCGGCGCCTTCACGGCGGTCGCCGACGACCCGTCGATGACGTTCTGGAACCCGGCGGGGCTGGGCCAGGCCGACGGCAGCGAACTGCTGCTGATGCACGCCGAGCGTTTCGGCGACCTGATCGACCGCGACTTCGCCGCCTACACCCAGGCCGTGAACTGGAACCTGTTCGGCGGGGAGCAGTCGGGCTTCGGCGTGACGATGATCCGCCTCGGCGTCGACGACATCCCGTTCACCGACCATCTGCAGGGCCTGCTCGACACCAACGGCGACGGCGTGGTGGACGACACCGAGCTGCGCGGGCTGCTCGACCTGCAGGACGAGATCCAGTACAAGAGCGACCAGGAGTTCTCGCTGCTCTTCTCCTACGGGGAGCATCTGGGCTCCTGGCTCGTGGGCGGCAGCCTGAAATTCGTGCGCCAGAGCGTGGGGCCCTATTCCAGCTTCGGGCTGGGGGCGGACCTGGGCGTGCTGCGGCCGGCGGTGTGGAAGCGCCTGGACTTCGGCATGAAGTTCCAGGACATCACCACCACCTACCTGTCCTGGAGCACGGGGCGCAACGAACTGATCACCCCGGCCCTGGTGCCGGCCCTGGCCTGGAACCAGCCGCTGCCGGACTGGGACATGCGCCTGACCCTGGCCGGCTCGGTGGAGACGCGCTTCGACGACCGCGGCGACGCCGACCAGTACGACGCCGGCGACTTCTCGTTCAACACGCACCTGGGGCTGGAAGTGGCTTTCAGCGAGCGGGTCTTCCTGCGCGGCGGCTTCAACAGCGGCTGGTCGGCGGCTGACATCACGGCGGGGGCGGGCTTCCGCCTCAACCCGCTGACGATCGACTACGCCTACGCCGGCGACACGCTGGACATCGACGAAGTGACCCACCGGATCAGTTTGTCGGTCCGCTTCTAGGCTCCTAGCCGGCGGCCGGGCGGTAGGCGAAGATGCGCTGGCCAGGATGGATCAGGCTGGTGCTGTGGATGTTGTTGACCTTGCGCAGATGCGTCACGGTCACGCCCAGCTTGCGGGCGATGCCCCCCAGGGTGTCGCCCTTCTTCACGTCGTAGCCCACCCGCTGGTAGCCTGCCGGCGGCACGTAGTGCCCCTTCTCGGCGGCGCGGGTCTGGGCCTTGGCCGCCAGTTCGGCCGGCATGGGGATCAGCAGCTGGTCGCCCGGGTGGATGGTGTGCACGTCGCCCAGCCGGTTCAGCTTGGCGATGTCGCCGACGCTGGTGCCGTAGTTGCGGGCGATGCCGCCGAGGGTCTCGCCCCGCTTGACCCGGTGGCTGCGCCAGGTGAGCCGCTTGTCCGCCGGCACCTTGGCCAGTTCGCGGCTCGCCCGGGCGCCCGTGCCCGCGGGCACCCGCACCGGGTAGTTGCGGGTGTCCGGCGGCGAGGCGCCGCGCAGCAGCGCCGGGTTCAGCGCGACGACCTCCGACGCCGGCACGCCGGCGCAGCGGGCGATCAGTTCAAGGTCGGTGGCGTCATTGACCGGCACGATGTCGTAGGCCATGGGCTTGGCGGTCGGGAGCGCGAAGCCGTAGGCCTCGGGATCCTCGCCGATGCGCGCCGCGGCGATGTACTTGGGGATGTGGGCCGTCGTCTGCTCGGGCAGGCGCAGGTCCCAGAAGTTGTCGTGGCCGTGCTGGCGGATCTTGCGGGCGATGCGCCCCTCGCCGGTGTTGTAGGCCGCCAGCACCAGGGCCCAGTCGCCGAACTGGTCGTACAGGTCCTGCAGGTAGCCGGCCGCGGCGCGGGTGGCCATCTCCATGTCGCGCCGCTCGTCGATCCACCAGTTGGTGGTCAGACCGTAATTGCGCGAGGTGCCCTCCATGAACTGCCAGGGCCCGACCGCACCCACCGAGGACACGGCCCGCGAGCTGAGGCCGCTCTCGATCAGCCCGAGGTAGAGCAGCTCCGCCGGCAGCCCGGCCTCGGCCAGCACGGCGGTGATCAGCGAATCGACCGACGCCTTGCGCTCCAGCCACACCGTGAAATGCTTGCGCCCGCGGCCGCAGAAGTACTCCTCCCAGCGCCGCACGGCCTTGTTGTCCACCTGCAGCAGGTCCGCCACGATGGGGGGCAGATCCGTGCCCAGGGCCGGGATCAGCGAATCGGGGTAGGCGAAGCGGTCCAGGCGGCCGTAGCCGGCGGTCAGCAGGCTGTCCGCGTCGGCCGGCTCGCCGGCGTAGGCCGCCTGCTCGGCCAGGATCCCGGCCAGCAGGGCCGTGCGCCGGGCCAGGCTCAAGCGATGGTCCGCCCACAGGGAGTCGGCACCGGCGGGGGCCGGGCTTTCGGTCTGCTCCTGCAGCAGGAAGAGGTGATCCTCGGCCAGGTCCACGCGTTCGTCCGCGGCCAGTGCCAGGGCATCGGCCAGCAGCAGCTCAAGATCCGCCAGGGCGACCGCGCCGTCCGGCCCCAGCGGCAGATGGCGCACCGGCGGGGCCAGCGGTAGGATCAACCCGACCGTATCCCAATCCGCCACCGCGCCGGCGGGCGCCGCTGCGGCTTCCTTGCGGTGCGGATCCTCCGGGTCGCCACCGGGGACCGGCCCACTGCCCGCACACCCGCTCAGGCTGCCGCCAAGCAAACAGCAGGAGGCCAGCAAAACAAACAGCAACAGCCTATTACGGCCATTCGAGGAGATTTTCCGTGAAACGCGGAGCATCGGGCAACCGTCCTTGTCGCCAGGTCCAGGGGCCGCGGTCAGCGCAAGCCGTTCCCGCCGGGGGCGGCAGAACATAGCAGAAAATATGCCGTTCGGCCACGGCGGACTCTTGATCTATTGCTTACGATAGGTCATAATAAATGACGTATCGGCGGTCGCACCCCCGAGACGGGAATGGGAATGACACCTAGAGAAGCCGCACTCAAGCAGCTCTTGTCCGGCGAACTGCCCCTGGAGCGGATGGGCCCCCATCTGCGCCAAGCAGCTCGCCGAGCTGTGCTTGCGGGCGATCCGACCCGCATGGCCCTGACGGCCCGGGTGATCGTCACCGAGCTGTTGCGGCGCGGCGACCTGGTGCGGGTGGCCGCCGAGGACGGGGGCGATCTGTCCGGGTCGTTCTGCCTCCTGCGGGGGTCCCGGCGCTTCGTGGACATCTCGGCCATCGAAGGCGATCCCCTGGCGGCGGCAGCCGGTGACGGGCCCGCGGAGGCCGCAAAGCCGGAACCGGCTGACCGGTCCCAGGGCCTGGACCTGCACAGCCTGCTGCGGGTGCTCGAGGACGCCGGCCGCGTGGACATCCACGACCCGCAGGCCGGGGAAACCGGCATCATCCTGGCCAACGTGCTGGGCCTGATGGCGCGCACCATGCCCCAGGTCCGTCTCTTCGTGCAGCTGCACGATCCGGCCGAACTGCCCGAGGGGCGCAGCCCGGTGCTGATCGCCGATCCCCGCGAGAGCGAGAGCGGCTGGCTGGCGGCGCGGCGCCCCAACGGCTCGGCTTGGCTGACCAATCCCAGCGAACTGCCCCGGCGCGTCCGCGACCGCGACGCCGGCGGTCCCGACTCGGACCCGGACGATGAGCCGTTCGCCTTTTCCGTCGCGGCGGCGGTGCCCCTGCACGAGCCGGCGGCCGACGACGACGGCACCGCCGAGGGCCGCGAGGTGGGGCTGCTGTTCCTGATCACCGGCGAGCCCTGGCAGCGCGAGAGCGTGCTGCGCCTGGCGCGGCGGGTCTCCGGCTTCGTCACCCGCCGTTGGCGCAGCCAGCGCGACGTCAACCGGCGGATCCACACCGACGGCCTGACCGGCGTCTACAACCGCCGCTTCTTCGACAACCAGTTCACCCACGAACTGGAGCGCGCCCGGCGCTCGGCGGTGCCCCTGACCCTGGTCCTGGTGGATCTGGACTACTTCAAGGCCATCAACGACACCCACGGCCATGCCTCCGGCGACCGCGTGCTGGTGATGGTGGCCCGCCGCATGCTCGAGGAGCTGCGGCGCATCGACCATGTCTGCCGCATCGGGGGCGAGGAGTTCGCCCTCATCCTGCCGGACACCTCGCCGGCCGCGGCCCGGGACGTGATGCGGCGCCTGCTGGACGCGCCCTTCGTCACCGAAAGCGTGGTCGACGGCGAGCCCCGGCAGCTGCAGGTGCGCTTCTCCTACGGCGTGGTGACCTCGCCCGACGCGGGCACCGACGCCTTCGAGCTCTATCGCAAGGCCGACGCCATGCTCTACCTCTCCAAGGACGCGGGCCGCAACCGATGCCACTTCTGGAGCAGCGACGGCGAACACTTCGAGATGCTGCCGACCGCTCCGCCACCGGCCGACTGACCCACGCCACCGACCTGGTTCGCCGCTGGTGGCCGCCCCTCTGGGCGGCCGTCTTCCTGCTGTCCGCGGGGCTGGGCAGCCTGTGTTGCGGAGGGCCCTGCCCGGCGTGGAGGGCGGCCGCGCCGCTGGCGGCGCTGCTGCCGGGGCTGTTGCCCTGGTGCGGCCCGCGCCGCAGCCTGCTGCTGTGGCTGCTGATCGCCGCCGCCGCCGCCGCCTGGGGGCACGGCGAGTCCGTCGGGCGCCGGGCCCGGGTCGCGGCCGCAGCCCCGGCCGCGGTGGCGCCGGCCACCGCCGTCAGCTGGGAGGGACCCCTCGCCCTGCGGGTCAGCGGCTACGCCGGCGCCCTGGCCGGCGGGCATTGGCGGGTGCCGGCCGTGGTGGTCGCCGCGGGTTCGGGCCGGGGCGCCCAGCCGCCCCGGCGGGGCGAAGGGGTGTGGCTGCGCGGCAGCGGCCCCGAGCCCGGACCCGGGCAGCTTCTGCAGCGGAATTGCCGGGTGAACCCGCCGCCCGCGGCCGCCGTCGACGGGGGCTTCGACCTGCGGCGGTTCCTGGCCGGACGCTCGCTGACCTGGACCGCCGAAGTCATGGGTGAGGCCGCTGTCGGGACCGGGTCCCGCGACCCGGTCGCAGCGGCCGGGGACCGGGTGGCGGGACTCCGCGCGGCGGCCGGCGGTCGTCTGGATCGGCTGCTGCCTCCGCGGGAAGCCCGCCTGGCCCGCTCGGTGCTGCTGGGTTGGCGTTCGCCCGACAGCCGGGCCGAGGCCGCCGACTTCACGACCCTGGGCCTGGCCCACCTGTTCGCCGTCAGCGGGTTGCACGTGGGGATCCTGGCCGGCCTGCTCCTGCTGCCGCTGGGCGGGCTGGGCGCCGGACGGCTGCCGCGGGCCGCTGCGCTTCTGCTGGCGGTGCCGGCCTTCGTGCTGCTGACCGGCGCCCCCGGTTCGGTGATCCGGGCCGGCACGGTGCTGATGCTGGCCTCGCTGGTGCCCGCCTGCGGCCGCCGGACCGCGGGCCTGCGTCTGCTGGGGCTGGTTTTCTGGGCCATCGTGGTCTGGGATCCGCGCGCGACCCTGGACGCCGGCCTGCGGCTGTCCTACCTGGCCGCGGCGGGCATCGTGCTGGCCCACGGGCTGACCGGCGGCTTCGCCTGGGGCGGGGGGAGGGTAGGCCGCGCCCTGGCGGCGGGCCTGGGCGTCAGCCTGGCGGCCCAGTGGTGCACCCTGCCGGTGGTGGCTGCATCGTTCGGGCGCTTCAACCTGCTCTCTCCCCTGGTCAACCTGGTGGCGGTGCCGGTCTTCGGGCTCGGGGTGTGGCTGCTGGCGGCGGCCCTGGCCTGCGCTCCGGTCCTGCCCTGGGCCGCCGAAGCCCTGGCGGCCTGGGGTTGGCTGCTGGTGCGGACCCTGGAGGCGGGCGCCGCCCTGACGGCAGGTCCCGCCGCGGCGGCGGACCTGGGACTGCCGCCGCCAAGGGCGCCGGTGGTCATGCTGTGGCTGCTGCTGACGGCCCTGCTGGCCGTGGTCCTGGGCAGCCGGGGCCGCCGCCGCAACCGCGGCGCCGTCGTCGTGCTCATCCTGGGGGCGGGACTGCTGCTGCACGGTCCGGTCGGACGCATCCTGCCGCCCCGCGGCGCGCCGGTGGTGGTGCAGTTCGCGGTCGACCAGGGCGACTGCGGCCTGGTGGCCTTTCCCGACGGCTGGCTGGCGCTGATCGATCTGGGCGGCAGCTGGCGCAGCGGGAGCGGGCCGTGGGAGCGGGAGGTCGCGCCCTGGCTGCTGCGCCAGGGTGTTGCGGGCGTGGACGCGGTGGTGCTCACCCACGGCCACCGCGACCACACCGGCGGGGCGGCCGCTCTCGGCCGCCGCCTGCGCGTGGGCCGCTGGCTCGGAGGCGGGCGGGCGGGCGACACCGTCGAGAGTGGCCCCGCGCCGTGGCTGCGCCCCGGACCGGCAGTGCGCGAACTCCACGTCTGGCAGCAGTGGTCGCTGCAGGTGCTGGACCCGGAGGCCGCCGCCGGGCCGGCGGTCGACGAGAACGACCGTTCGCTGGCCCTGGTCCTGTGGCGCGGCACCGAGGCCGCCATGGTCTGGACCGGCGACCTGGAGCGGCACGGCGAAGCGGCCCTGCTGGCGGCCGGCCTGGTGCCCGCCGGCACCGACGTCTGGAAGGCCGGCCACCACGGCAGCGACACCTCGGGCAGCACGCCGTTCCTGGAGCGGCTGCGGCCGCGCCGGGTGCTGATCAGCTGCGGGGTCGGCAACAGCTACCGCCACCCCAGCCACGGGGCGTACGTCGTGGACCGGGACACCCTGCCGGTGCTGCGCACCGACCTGCAGGGGACGGTGGTCATCACCTGGCAGGACGGTGCGCCGCAGCTGCGCGCCCAGCGCGCCGGCCCGCCTTGACACCGTCAGACCCCCTGCCTAGAATGCGAATCGCCGTCCGCGCCGCTGGCCGTCGCCTGGCCCGCGCTTCCCTGTCACGCCGCGCCTTCCGCGCGCGGCCGACCCCGAAACGAGGCATGCCATGGCCGCGCTGCGCAGCACCCGCGACCTGGGCCTGGCCCCCGATTACGAGGGCAAGGTCCGGGACATGTTCGATCTCGGCGACAGGCTCCTGATCGTCGCCACCGACCGCATCTCCGCCTTCGACGTGATCATGAACGACATCGTGCC
The DNA here is from genome assembly GCA_963848505.1 of Candidatus Krumholzibacteriia bacterium. Lineage (GTDB taxonomy): Bacteria > Krumholzibacteriota > Krumholzibacteriia > LZORAL124-64-63 > LZORAL124-64-63 > JACZKN01. The sequence continues at coordinate 1,352,766 of CAWKEB010000003.1, forward strand.
GGGCCGCGGCGTGGTGCTGAACGTCATGAGCCTGGCCTGGTTCAAGCGCTTCGCCCAGGTGGTGCCCAACCACGTGCTGACGGCGGATCCGGCCGAGTTCCCGGCGCCGTTCAGCGACCACGCCGCGCACCTGGGCGGACGCTCGGTGCTGGTGCGCAAGGCCCAGCGCTTCGACGTGGAGTGCGTGGTGCGCGGCTACATCGCCGGCTCCGGCTGGAAGTCCTATCGCGAGGACGGCACCATCTGTGGCCACGTGCTGCCGGCGGGCCTGCGCCGGGCCGAGCAGCTGCCCGCGCCCATCTTCACGCCGTCGACCAAGGCCGACGAGGGCCACGACGAGAACATCCCCTTCGAACGCATGGCGGAGATCGTCGGACCCGAACATGCGGCCGCCCTGCGCGACATCGCGCTGAGGCTCTACACCGAGGGCGCGGCCTTCGCCCGGCCCCGCGGCGTGATCCTGGCCGACACCAAGTTCGAGTTCGGCCTGGTCGACGGGCGCATCATCCTGATCGACGAGGTGATGACCCCCGACTCGCAGCCGCTTCTGGCCGGCCGCCGGGCACCAGGCGGGCCAGGAGCCGCCCAGCTGGGACAAGCAGATCCTGCGCAACCACCTCGAGACCCTGGATCTGGGACCATGCGCCGCCGCCGCCCAGGCTGCCGGCGGAGATCCTGGCGAAGACCTCGCAGCGCTACCGCGAGGTGCTGGACATCCTGTTCCCGGAGGAGGCCGCCGCATGGCGCAAGTACCTGTGAACGGACCGCGGCGCGCCCTGCTGAGCGTGACCGACAAGAACGGTCTGACCGAGGTCGCGACCGCGCTGCTGCGCCACGGCTACCAGCTGGTCGCCTCCGGCGGCACGGCCACCGCAGCTGCGGGCGGCGGGCCTGGCCGTGACCGGGGTCAGCGAACTGACCGGCTACCCGGAGATCTTCGGCGGCCGGGTCAAGACCCTGCATCCGGCGATCCACGGCGGCATCCTCGGGCCCACGCGCGAGGCCTTCGCCGACACCGTCGAACTGGGCATCGCACCCATCGACGTCGTGGTGGTCAACCTCTACCGCTTCGAGGACGCCCTGGCCCGGGGCGCGGGCGAAGCCGAAACAGTGGAGCAGATCGACATCGGCGGCCCGTCGCTGCTGCGCGGCGCGGCCAAGAACTTCAAGCGGGTGACGGTGGTGGCCGACCCCTCGCGCTACGCCGAATTCATCGCCGAGCTGGACAACAACGACGGCGACACGACCCTCACCTTCCGGCGCCGCATGGCCGCCCTGGCCTTCCGCCGCTGCGAGCAGTACGACGACGCCATCGCCGCCTGGCTCGAGCAGGTCAGCGAGGAGCGCGCCGGCCTGGCTCTGCGCTACGGCGAGAATCCCCACCAGGCGGCGGTGCTGCGGGTGCCCGGGGACGACCTGGCCCAGGTGGGTCTGGTCCAGCACGGGGGCAAGGAGCTCAGCTACAACAACCTCGTCGACCTGGTGGCCGCGGTGAAGCTGGTCGGCGATTTCGCGGAGCCCTGCTGCGGCGTGATCAAGCACACCAACCCCTGCGGCTTCGGCCTGGGGGCCGGGGTCCAGGGGCTCGAGCGCGCCCTGCTGTGCGATCCGGTCTCGGCCTTCGGCGGGGTGTTCGCCTTCAACGGCACCATCGACGCGGCCACGGCCGAGGTCCTGGCCGGGCGCTTCCTGGAGATCATCGTCGCCCCGTCCTACAGCGACGAGGCTTTGGCCCGGCTGACGAAGAAGAAGAACGTGCGGGTGCTGTCGGTCGATCCGGTGCGCTTCGCCCGCACCACCCGCGGCCGCTCCCGCGCCTGGGGCTCGTTGCGCCTGTGGCAGGACGAGGACGAAGGCTTCCCCGAGCTGGCGGACTGGGACGTGGTGGCCGGAGACGACCCCGACCCCGCCGCCCGCGCCACCCTGGAGATGGCCTGGAAGGTGTGCAAGCACGGCAAGAGCAACGCCATCGTGCTGGCCCGCGCCGGCGCCACCGTCGGCATCGGCTTCGGGCAGATGAGCCGGGTCGACTCGGTGGAGCTGGCGATCATGAAGGCCGGCAACCAGGGGCTGGACCTGCAGGGGTCGGTGGCCGCGTCGGACGGGTTCTTCCCCTTCCCCGACGGCATCGCCAAGCTGGCCGAGGCCGGCGTGCGCGCCGTGGTGGCCCCGGGCGGTTCCATCCGCGACGACGAGGTGGCGGCCGCGGCCAAGGAGCTGGGCGTCACCTTGATCCTGACCGACAGGCGCCATTTCAACCATTGAGCGCGCTCCGTATCTTGAACCAGGCGCAGCCCGGTCGGGAACTGCTCCCGACCGGGCCGGTTTCGATGGGATCATGATGCCCCGCTGCTCCACCTCCCTCCGCCTGGCGGCGGTCCTGGCCTTCTGCGTCGTGCTCGTCGGCACGGCCCGGGCCGCGGACCTGTCGGATCAGCGTGCCGAACGCCGCGCCCGGGTGCGCGCCGCGGTCCAGGCCGCGGACAAGGCGGGCGGCGGTGCGCCCTTCGGCCTGCTGGTGATCCCGGTGGACTTCGCCGATGCCCGCCTCCCCGCCGGCTGGCAGGCGCCGACGGAACTCGGCCCGCGCCTGGAGGGGCCCGGCCAGACCCTGACCAACTACTTCGCTGTGGCCTCGGGCGGGGCCTGCGACCTGCGGGTCACCCTGGCGCCTCTGGTGTCGCTGCCCGGCACCCGCCGCGACTACTCGGACGTGGGCTACAACGGCTTCACCCGCACCCGCCGCCTGGCCACCGAGGCCGTGACCGCGGTGCGGGACCTGGGCCTGGAGTTCCGGCGCCTGGACAACGACGGCCCTGATGGTCTGGCCGGCACCGCCGACGACGACGGCCAGGTCGACGGGGTGCTGATCCTGCACGCGGGCGTCGGCCAGGAGAACGACCTCGTCAACGGCCTGATCCAACCGCTGCAGTTCTTCCTGGACGAGCCCGTGGACCAGGACGGGATTGCCGCCGCGTTCTACGCGGTGGCGGCCCAAGGCAGCGGCCTGGGCATCTGGGCCCACGAGACCGCCCACCTCCTGGGCCTGGAGGAGCGCTACGATCTGCGCTACTCGGCCGCGGGCGCGAGCGAAGTCCATTCCCGCGGCGGTCTGGGCCGCTTCAGCCTGATGGCGGCCGGCGCCTGGGGCAGCGGCGCCGGGCTGCAGCCCGCTCTGCCCGACGCCTACTCGTGCTGGCAGCTGGGCTGGTACGAGGCCGTCGACCTGCCCGGCGAAGGCACCGTCGAATCGGTGCTGACCGCGGCCGTCCACGGCCGCCGGGTGCACCGGGTCTGGACCCACGGTCTGCCCGACGACGAATACTTCCTGCTGGAGGTGCGGCAGCCGGTCGACGGCTTCGATGCCGCGGTGCCCGCGGGCGAACTGCTCATCTACCATGTGGACGAAAGCGTGCCCGAGACCGCGTGGTCCACGGTGGGGGGCGTACACCTGCGGGTGCAGCTGGTGGAGGCGGACGGGGATTGGGCCCTGCGCGACGGCCTGGACGAGGGCTCGCTCGCGGACCTGTATCCCGGTTCCAGCGGCGCATCGTCCTTCGCGCCGACGACCACACCGTCGAGCGCCGGCTACCGCGGGTCTTCCGCGGTCACGCTGGCGGACATCCGACGCCTCGAGCAGGACGGCGTGGCGGCCATCGGTTGCACGGTCACCGCAAGCGAGGGTCCGGCCGTGCGGATCGAACTGGGCTTCAACGGTGCGGATCCCGCCGCCATGGACCTGGCGGTGCTGTCGGTGGGCGCTGCGCTGGACCTGATCAGCGCGACGGTGGCGGCGGCCGACCCGGCGCTGGGGGCATTCGTCGGGGGCGGCACCCAGCGGACCGTGGCCCTGACCGAGATTTCCCCGGGCCGTTGGACTCCGTCGGAGTCGGTGACCTGGCAGTCGGACCCGGGACTTGCGCCCGATGCCGCGACACGCTTCGTCGTGACCATAGTCGGCGACGGCTGGACCGCCCCGACCCAATCCCGCACCTGGAGCTGGCAGGCCGACGCCGCGGCCCTCGACTTCACGGGGGCCTGGCCTGGCGCCTGGACCATCGCCCAGCCCGACGGCGACACCCGCACCACCTGGCAGCGCTGGGATGACCGCTCGCCGCTGGTGCCGGTCGGCCACTTCGTGCTGGCCTGCGCCGCCACTGCCGACGCGACCGGCGCGGCCTGGCCTGACGTAGCCTACGACAACGGCGCGCACACGACCCTGACCTCCGCGCCCCTGGGACCGGGACTCGGCGCCGTGCGCCTGCTCCACGCCTGGGACACGGAGCTGCTGACCGGGGACGTGTACATGGACGGCTGCGCCGCGGTCTGGGTCGGTCCCGATGGCGCCGAGCAGGCGGCGCGGCCGGTCGATCCCTGGCCCGGGCGCATCGACGGGCAGGCGTTGGCGGCCCTGCACGGGCAGGCGGCCTGGGGTGGTCCCGGCGACCTGGCGGCGGATCAGCAGCCGGTGTGGCGCACGGACCTGCTGCCGCTGCCGGCGGACGGCCCCGGGCCCTGGCGGCTGCGCCTGGTCTTCGCCAGCAACACCCGCGACTGGGATCACCGGGGCTGGCAGATCGCGGCGATCGAACCGGTATTCGGCGCAGCGGCAGCCTCGGCCCTGCCCATCAGTTGGGATGCGGCGCGCCTGGCCTGGACCTGGCCCGCGGTCCCCGAGGGTGAGACCGTGTTCACGGTGCAGCGGTTGGAGGAGTCGGGCTGGGTCGACCTGCTGGCCCGGGCCTTCGTGCCGCCGTTCAGCGATGCGCAGTTCGCCATCCCGGCGGACGAGGTGCTGGCGGCCCTGCCGGACCGGGCCCGCACCCGCTCGGAGCTGCGGGTCGTCGGCCCGGCCGCCCACGATGGTGCGGCCCTGCTTGCGTCCGGGAGCGTGGTGGTGTTTCCTGACGGGGGGGACGGCGCGGCCATCAGCTTCAGCGCACCCTGGCCCAACCCGGCCAGCGACGGCGTGCGCTTCCTGGTGAGCGTGGCGCCCGGCGCGGCGGCCAGGTTGCGCATCTACGATGTGGCCGGCCGGCTGACCGCCAGCTACGATTATCCGCCCGGCGAGCATCTGGCCCGCTGGGACGGCTCGGGCCCGGGCGGCCGACGCGTCGCCGCCGGGACCTACTTCCTGCGGTTGGAAGGATCCAACGGCGTCCAGACGCACAAGGTGGTGCTCCTGCATTGAACCTCCGAATCCTGCCCCTGGTGGCGGTGCTGCTGACGGCCGGCGCCGCCGGCGCCGCACCTGTCTTCGATCCTTTCGTCGAGGCTTTCCTGGTCGGTGCCTACGCCGACCCGGCCCAGGTCGTGCTGGAGGACGGCCGTCCGGCCGACCTGCTGGTGCCGGCGCAGACGGACACGATCTGGCTGGGCGCGGCAGTGGCGGCGCGGGCCGAGAGCACCGCACTGCACGCCAGGCTGCTGGCGGCCTGGCCCGACCCGGCCGCCCGGGCGGACTTCGGCCGCAGCCTCGACCTGGCCCTGGCGGAGCTGGCGCCCGGTCGGCCCGCCGCCATGGCCGGGGCCGAGGAGCCCTTCGCCGCCGCCCGGTTGAGCCGCAGCTTCTTCATCGCCCTCGCCGCCGGCGACACCAGCGGCGCGCTGACGGCGGCCCGGCTGCTCGCCTCGGACTCGGTCCCGGGTCTGCACGAAGGAGCCCGCTGCGCCTGGAACCTGCGGGCCGCCGCCCTGGCCGGTGACGGGGCCTGGACCGCGCTCGAAGCCCTGCTGGCCGCGCTCGGACCCTGGGACGCCGGCAACGTCTGGGCTCTGGGCATCGCCCAGCGCCGCGGCGCGAGCCTGCCCCTGTTCGGTCCCGGCGCCGGTGACGACACCGCCCTCGAACTGGGCCGCATGAACCGCACCTGGCTGGAAGCGGGGGACCTGGAGGCCGCGCCCTTCACGGACGAGACCCGGGGCGCCCTGGGCGCCATCGTGCTGCCGCGGGCGGACCTCGGGGCCCATTTCGAGCGTTGGCCCGCGCCGCCGGGCAGCAGCCAGCTGCAGGGCTGGTGGACCCGCGGCCAGCGCCGGGTGCATCCGGGCGACGCCGATCACTACGAGAGCCTGGCCCGGCGCGCCGACCTGGCGCCGGTCTGGCAGATGGACCTGTGGCGGCGGGCCTCGGAGCGCCGGCTGCTGACGGACCAGTGGCCGGCTGGGCTGGAGGATCTGGCGCGGGCGCTGCAGCTGGCGGCGCAGCCCGAGGTCGCGGCCTCGCCCAGCGCGCTGGTGCGGGACTGGACCGAGCAGGCCTTCGCCCTGGCCCTGGCCCTGGACCGGCCGGGCGACGCCGAGCGCATCCTGGTCCTGGCCCGGCAGCAGGCCCAGGTGGTCAAGAGCGAGCGCTTCCGCTCGAGCCTGCGGCTGCTGGAGAGCTGGCAGGGCGGCCCCCCGCCGCGCCCCGACGGGGACGATCGGGTCGACAGCCTGCGCCTGGCGGTGCGTGACGGCCGGGCCGCGGACGCCACCCCCGTCACCGCGGACGAACGGGAGCGTCTGGCTGCGGCAGCGGCGGTGAGGCCCTGGGACCTGTGGCGGCGCTGGGGGCTGGCCCTGAGCACGGTGAGCGGGCTGCCCGAGGAGCGCCAGCAGGCCGCCGACCGCTACCACACGGCCCTCGACCTCGCCCGGGACGAAGCCTCCCTGCTGGCCGCCGCGGTGGACCGGCTGGCGGCGCAGCCTGAGGTCCTGGCCCGGCTCACGGCCTGGGCCCTGGATCAGGACGTCCAGCGGCGCAGCGGGGGCCTGACGCCGCCGCTGCCCTCGCCGGTGCCCGATCTGGCGACCCGCCTGCGGGACAGCCAGGCCGATCTGCACGCCCTGCTGGGGGTGGCCCTGGCCCTGGCTGACCAGCGCGGAACCCTCGGTGCCGCCAGCCTGCTGGCGGGAACGGGTTTGACGCGGGACGAAAAAAGGCGCTTTCTTTACCCCCTGCCGGGACCGGGCCCGGTGCTGGACGCGCTGCTGGCGGCGGACGACGACCCGGCCCTGCTGCTGGCCATCGCCCGCAACGAATCCCTGTTCGAGCCGGCCGTACGCTCGCGGGCCGGGGCCCTCGGCTGGATGCAGATCATGCCCTTCCACTACCCGGCGCGGGGCGCCGTGCCCGGCGCCGGGCACTGGAGCAATGCGCGGGTCGCCATCGCCCGGGGCGCCGGACTGGTGGCGGAGAACCGGCGACGGTACGGGGGCGACCCCTATCGGCTGCTGGCCGCCTACAACGCGGGACCCGAGGCGGTCGCCCGCTGGGACGCCCAGCTGGGCGGCGGCACCGACCGCAAGCTCTTCCTCGCCTGGATCGGCTACACCGAGACCCGCGGCTACGTGGAGAAGGTGCTGGTCGACCGCGACCTGTATGATTGGATCCTGACGGAGGCCGCGCCGGCACCCGGCGGCGACTTCCCAGCCAAGGAGTAGCTCCCCATGGCCAGCGGCCTTCTGGGTTTCATCGAGAACGTGTTCGGCAAGAAGAATCGCGACGTCCAGCGGCTGCAGCCGCTGGTGGACCGCATCAAGGACGTGCGCACCGCCTACGCCGACCTGGACGACGAGCAGCTGCGGGCCAAGCGCGAGGAGTTCCGCCGGCGCCACGCCGAGGGCGAGTCCCTGGACGACCTGCTGCCGGAGGCCTACGGCGTGGTCTGGGAGGGCTGCCGCCGCCTGGCCGAGCGCAAGACCACCTGGCTGGTCTGGGGCACCGAGCAGGCCTGGGACATGGTGCCCTACGACGTGCAGCTGATGGGCGGCATCGTGCTGCACCAGGGCAAGATCGCCGAGATGGCCACCGGCGAGGGCAAGACCCTGGTGGCGATCATGCCCCTGTACCTGAACTCGCTGCCGGGCAAGGGCGCCCACCTGGTGACGGTCAACGACTACCTGGCCCGGCGCGACGCCGAGTGGATGGGCGGCGTGCTGCGACTTCCTGGGCTGCAGCGTCGGCTTCATCCTGGGCGAGATGACGCCCGAGGAACGGCGCGCGGCCTACGCCTGCGACGTCACCTACGGCACCAACAACGAGTTCGGCTTCGACTACCTGCGCGACAACATGGTCGGTCCACGCCGAGCACCTGGTGCACCGCGACTTCCACTTCGCCATCGTCGACGAGGTCGACTCGGTGCTGATCGACGAGGCCCGCACGCCGCTGATCATCTCCGGGGCCGTGGACAAGTCGACCCACCAGTTCGCCGAACTCAACCCGCGGGTCGTGCGCGTGGTGCGGCAGCAGCTGAAGATCGTCAACGACTGGCTCAGCGACGTCGAGCGGGTCATGCGGCCGGCCCTGCAGGGCGAGGACGTGGACATCGACCCGGACACGGCACTCAAGCTGCTGCGCATCAGCCGCGGCGCGCCCAAGAACCCCCGCTACCGCAAGCTGGCCCAGATCCCGGGCGTGCTGGAGACGGTCCAGCGCACCGAGGAGGCCTACATGCGCGACAAGGCCATGTGGGAGGCGGACGAGGACCTGCTCTACGTGGTGGAGGAGAAGAACCACTCGGTCGACCTGACCGAGCAGGGCCGCGAGGTCATGGCCGCCGACCAGAAGGACTTCTTCGTGCTGCCGGACCTGGCCGAGACCGCCGGCGCGATCCAGACCGACGAGGCGCTGTCGCCGCCCGAGAAGCGCACGAAGCGCCTGGCCGCCATCGAGCAGGACTACGCACTGAAGAACGAGCAGATCAGCAACGTCGACCAGCTGCTGCGGGCCTACTCCCTCTACGAGAAGGACGTCGAGTACGTCATCCAGGAGGGCAAGGTGGTCATCGTCGACACCTTCACCGGTCGCCTGCAGCCGGGCCGCCGCTTCAGCGACGGCCTGCACCAGGCCCTGGAGGCCAAGGAGGGCGTGGTCGTCCAGAAGGAGACCCAGACCCTGGCCACGGTCACGGTGCAGAACTTCTTCCGCATGTACGAGAAGCTCTCGGGCATGACCGGCACCGCCGAGACCGAGGAGGCCGAGTTCGACGGGCATCTACAAGCTGGACGTGGTGGTGATCCCGACCAACCGGCCCATCGCCCGCGTGGACCAGGACGACGTCATCTACAAGACCAAGAAGGAGAAGTACAAGGCGATCGTCGACGAAGTGGACCGGCTGCACAAGCTGGGCCTGCCGGTGCTGGTGGGCACGACCACGGTCGAGGTCAGCGAGCTGCTGAGCCGCCTGCTGCGCCTGCGCGGCATCAACCACAACGTGCTCAACGCCAAGCAGCACAAGATGGAGGCGGAGATCGTGGCCGAGGCGGGCCGGGTGGGCGCCGTGACCATCGCCACCAACATGGCCGGCCGCGGCACCGACATCAAGCTGGCGCCGGCGGTGCTGAAGCTGCCGGAGACCTGGACCGCGGATCCCAACCTGACGCCGGAGATGTTCGACGGCCAGACCACCGGCCTGCAGATCATCGGCACCGAGCGCCACGAGAGCCGGCGCATCGACCGCCAGCTGCGCGGCCGCTCCGGCCGCCAGGGCGACCCGGGCCTGGGCATCTTCTTCCTCTCGCTCGAGGACGACCTGATGCGGCTGTTCAGCCCCGAGCGCATCATCAAGGTCATGGACCGCCTCGGCGTGCAGGAGGGCGAGGTCATCACCCACTCGATGGTGACCAAGGCCATCGAGAAGGCGCAGGTGCGCGTCGAGACCCAGCAACTACGAGATCCGCAAGCACCTGCTGGAGTACGACGACGTGGTCAACAAGCAGCGCGAGGTGGTCTACGGCCTGCGCCGCGACGCGCTGACCGGTGCCGACCTGACCGAGCACCTGCGCGACTACGTGGAGAGCGGGGTCTGCGCCATCTTCGCCGACACCTGCCCCGAGAACGAGCCGCCCGACTACTGGAAGATGGACGAGCTGGCCCTGCGCTTCCAGGGGCTGGTGCTGGCGCCGCTGCCGCTGGCGGAGAACGAGCACCTGGAGGCGGGCTAGGACGCGCTGCAGACCGCGCTGGTCGACCTGGCGGTCGAGCGCTTCGACGCCAAGGTGCAAGCGCCTGGGTCCGGACCTGACCGCCCAGCTGCTGAAGTTCGTCGCCCTGCAGGTGCTGGACGAGAACTGGCGCGACCACCTCAACGAGCTGATCATGCTGCGCAGCGGCATCGGCCTGCGCTCCTACGGGCAGCGCGACCCCCTGGTCGAGTACAAGGGGGAGAGCTTCCGCCTGTTCCAGGACCTGATGGAGCGGATGGAGCACCAGACGGTCAGCCTGTTCTTCCGGGCCGAGCTGGCGCCGCCGCCGCCGCGCCCGGGCGCCGGACGTCTCGGCGGTGCAGACCCGGCACCAGGAGGTCTCGGCCTACGAGCAGGCCACCTCGGCGGCACCTGCGGCCGCCGGCAGGCGGCCCGAGGGTCCGGCCGGGGATCCGTCCCGCGGGCGGCCCCTGCAGCGGGAGATGCCCAAGGTCGGCCGCAACGACCCCTGCCCCTGCGGCAGCGGCAAGAAATACAAGAAGTGCTGCGGGGCCACGGAATAGGCCCCGGCGGGCCGCACTTGCCGCTGGTGGCGACCCGTGCTAGGTTTGGGCCGAGCCGGCCCGGAACCTGTCCGGGGCGGCCGCAAACACGACGGGAAGAGGCATGGACCGGGAACGCGACCGCCTGAAGCATCTGCTGATCATCCTGCTGGAGGTGCTGTCGGCGCCGCCGCCGGGGGCGCCGTCGGTGCAGTCCCGCGTCCAGGAGAAGGCCGAGACGGCCGGCCTGGACGAGGAGGACATGCACAACCTGCTGGACTGGATCGAGTCCCAGTGGCACTGGGCCGAGCGGCCCACCTGGAGCCGCGAGCCCCTGCCCGACGCGCCGTCCCGCGCCGCCTTCCGCCTCTACGGCGAGGCCGAGCAGGAGTACCTGACCAGCGAGGCCCTGGGCTGGCTGATCGGGCTGCAGGACCGGGCCCAGATCGACAAGGCCCAGCTCGAGGCCCTGCTGCAGTACGCCTCGTTCATCGCCATGCGGCCGCTCGAGGTCGAGGACCTGGAGATGGTCATCGAACAGGTGCTGTTCCGGCCCAACCGGCCGGGCATGACCGGAGGCGTTTCCGACGGCCAGTCCTGGGTGCACTGACCGCCGCCCGCCGCCCCGCACCGCGCACCGGCCCGGCCGCTGATCCCCAGCCGCCGGGTCGCACTGTGACTGGACCCCATAGCCCCGCGCCGCCCCGCCGCGGCCGCCGGAAGGATCCTGCGTGAAGCTGATCATCGTCGAATCGCCGGCCAAGGCCCGCACCATCAGCCGCTTCCTGGGCAAGGACTTCGAGGTCGCCGCCAGCTACGGCCACATCCGCGACCTGCCGGGCAGCGCCGCCGAGATCCCCGCCGAACTACAAGAAGAAGTCGTGGGCGCGCCTGGGTGTCGATCCCGACGACGGCTACAAGCCCATCTACGTGGTGTCGGCCGACAGCAAGAAGCACGTGACCGAACTGAAGAAGCTGCTGAAGAAGGCCGACGAAGTGCTGCTGGCGACGGACGAGGACCGCGAGGGCGAGGCCATCAGCTGGCACCTGCTGGAGGTGCTGGCCCCGAAGGTCCCGGTGCGCCGGATCACCTTCCACGAGATCACCAAGGGCGCCATCGAGGCGGCCCTGGCCGACGCCGCGCGACCTCGACATGCAGCTGGTGCGCGCCCAGGAGAGCCGCCGCATCCTGGACCGCCTGTACGGCTACTCGCCTGTCGCCGGTGCTCTGGAAGAAGGTGCGGACCAAGCTTTCGGCCGGGCCGGGTGCAGAGCGTGGCGGTGCGCCTGGTGGTCGAGACGCGAGGAGGAGCGCCAGGCCTTCCACATCGCCAAGTACTGCGACGTGGAGGCCGAGCTGGTGCGCAAGGCCCCGGGCCAGGAGGACCTGGTCTTCACCGCGCGCCTGACCGCCATCGACGACGTGCGCCTGGCCGGGGGCAAGGATTTCGATCCGGACACGGGGCTGCTGAAGGATCCGGGCAAGCGCTTCCACCTGGGCGACGAGCTGGCCATGGACCTGGCCGACGGCGCGCCAAGGGAGCGGTGCCCTGGCCGTGGGGCCGGTCGAGCGCAAGGAATCGACCCAGCGCCCGGCGCCGCCGTTCACCACCTCGACCCTGCAGCAGGCGGCCAGCGGCCGGCTGCGCCTGACGCCCCAGCGCGCCATGCGCATCGCCCAGCGCCTTTACGAAGGCGTCGCCCTGGGCGGCGGCGAGCGCGAGGGTCTGATCACCTACATGCGTACCGACTCGCTGACCCTCAGCGAGAAGGCCCTGGCCGAGGCCGAACGACCTGATCACGCGCGAATTCGGACCGGAGTACACCGACGGGCCCGCGCCGCTACCGCACCAAGGCCAAGGGCGCCCAGGAGGCCCACGAGGCCATCCGGCCCACCGACGTCGGCCGCACGCCCGGAGCTGATGGCCGCCTACCTCGACGGCGAGGACCTGGCCGTCTACCGGCTGATCTGGAACCGCGCCGTCGCCTCGCAGATGACCGACGCCAAGCTGGACAAGACGGCCGTGGACTTCGCGGTCACCACCGAGGCGCACGCACTGACCTTCCGCTCCAACGGTTCGATCGTCACCTTTCCCGGGCTTCCTGCGGGTGTACGGCGACCGCGACCGCGACGCGCTGCTGCCGGAGCTGGCCGAGGGCATGCCATCGGCGGCACCGGCGGGGAGTCGGCGCCGGGACGGCGATCACGATCCCGCAACGTCGAGCCGCTGCGCCACGAGACGCGCCGCCGGCGCGCTACACCGAGGCCTCGCTGATCAAGAAGCTGGAGGAGGAGGGCATCGGCCGGCCGTCGACCTACGCCCCGGTGATCTCCACCATCCAGAACCGCGACTACGTGACCAAGAAGGGCGGGGCGCTGCTGCCCACCTACATCGGCATGGCGGTGACCCACCTGCTGCGCGACCACTTCGACCACTACGTCGACGTGAAGTTCACCGCCGGCATGGAGGAGGACCTCGACCGCATCGCCGCCGGCGAGGTGCGACTGGGTCGAGTTCCTGGACGACTTCTGACCGGGCAGACGAGGGCGACCCCGGCCTGGTGCAAGAGCATCGAGCAGGAGATCGAGCGCATCGACTTCCCGCGCATCCATGTGGGCACCGACCGCAAGACCGGCGCTCCCATCCACCTGCGCATCGGCACGACCTGCGTCTACGATCGCCGTCGGAGGACAATCGCGGACCGGCGGGCGACCCTCCCGGTGGACCTGCTGATCGACGAGCTGACCGCCGGAGAAGGCCCTCGAACTGCTCGACACGCGGCGAACGGGCCGACGAGCCCATCGGCCAGGACCCCGAGACCGGCAAGAACATCTACGCCAAGGTGGGTCCCTTCGGACCGTACCTGCAGCTGGGCGAGCCCGAGGGCGACAAGAAGCCCAAGCGCGTCAGCCTGGGCAAGGGCACCGACATCACCGACCATCACCAACGAGTATGCCCTGAAGCTGCTGAGCCTGCCGCGGGAGATCGGCACCGATCCCGAGAGCGGCAAGCCGGTGCGCGCGGGCCTGGGCATGTACGGGCCCTACGTCGAGTGCGAACCGGGTCTTCGCCAGCGTGCCTTCGGTGGACGTGCTCTTCACCATCACGCCTGGAGGAGGCGCTGGAGCGCATCCGCAACAAGAACCGGCGGCCGGTGCTGCGCGAGCTGGGCCCGCACCCGGAGACGGGCCTGCCCTGAACATCCTCAAGGGGCGCTACGGGCCCTACGTGACCGACGGCACGCTCAACGCCACCATCGGCAAGGACCAGGATCCCGAAGAGGTGACCATGGAGCAGGCGGTCACGCTGCTGGCCGAGGCGGCGCTGCGGCCGAAGAAGCCCGGGCGGGGCTCGCGGCGCAAGGTCGTCAAGAAGGTCGCGAAGAAGCGGAAGAGCCGCAAAGAAGACCACGACGAAGAAGAAGGTCGACCAAGAAGGCGCCGGCGAAGAAAGCCCACCACGAAGAAGACCGCCGAAGAAGCCCGCCGCCGGGACGACGCTGATGACCACCGTGACCGTGGTCGGCGGCGGCCTGGCCGGCAGCGAGGCGGCGTTGCAGCTGGCGGCCCGCGGCATCCGCTGCCGCCTGGTGGAGATGCGCCCCGACATCCCGACTCCCGCCCACCGCAGCGGCCGCCTGGCCGAGATCGTCTGCTCCAATTCCCTCAAGAGCACCGCCCCGGCCACCCCCGGCAAGCTGCTCAAGGACGAGATGGACCGGCTGGGCTGCCGCCTGCTGGACTGCGCCCGCGCGGCTGCCGTGCCGGCGGGCGCGGCGCTGGCCGTGGACCGCGACGAATTCTCGGCCCGGGTGGAGGAGGCGGTCGCCGCCCAGCCACTGATCAGCGTGGAGCGGGGTGAGATCCGCGAGCTGCCCGCGCAGCCCGACCACCTGTGGCTGCTGGCGACGGGCCCCCTGACCGGCGCCTGCCCTGATCGCGGCGCTGGCGGGGATCACGGGCAATCCCGCGCTGCACTTCTTCGACGCCATCGCGCCCACGGTGACCCTCGAGTCCCTGGACCTGGACGTGCTGTACCGGGCGGCGCGCTACGACAAGGGGGAGGCCGACTATCTCAACGCGCCCCTGGACAAGGTCGGCTACGAGGCCTTCCACGCCGCCCTGATGGCGGCCGAGCGGGCGGAGGTCAAGGCCTTCGACAAGTCCGAGCTCTTCGAGGGCTGCCAGCCGGTGGAGGAGATCGCGGCGGGCGGGCTGCAGAGCCTGGCCTTCGGGCCCCTGCGGCCTGTCGGCCTGATCGACCCGCGCACGGGGCGGCGCCCTTACGCGGTGGTGCAGCTGCGCCAGGAGAACCGCGAGGGCACCCTCTACGGGCTGGTCGGCTTCCAGACGCGCCTCAAGCAGGGCGCCCAGCGCGACGTCTTCCGCAGCATTCCCGGCCTGCAGAACGCGGAGTTCGTGCGCTACGGGCAGCTGCACCGCAACTTCTACCTGGATTCGCCGCGCTGCCTGTCCCGGGACTTCAGCCTGCAGGCCCGGCCGGACATCTTCGTCGCCGGGCAGATGACCGGGGTCGAGGGCTACGTGGAGTCCATCGCCTCGGGGCTGGTCACGGCGCTGCACGTGGCGGCGCGCGTGCGGGGGCGGACGCTGGCACCGCTGCCGCCGGAGTCCATGTTGGGGGCTCTGCTGGGCGGGTTCCTGTTCGACACCACGGCGGGGCGGTTCTCGCCGATGAACGCCAACTTCGGATTGTTGCCGGACCTGCCCGAGCCGGTGCGCGCCAAGCGCGATCGCAAGCTGGCCAAGGGGGAGCGGGCGGTGGCGGCGATTGCGGCCTGGGTGCCCGCAGCCTTATAGAACCGGGCGGGGGACGGCGCCGCCGCGCGCCGCTGCTCCCCTCGTCTACCGCCGGTCCTAACGCACCAAAGCGACCTTGCGCACCGCGCGCAGCCCCGGCCCCGTGACCTCCGCGCAGTAGACTCCGCTCGGCACGGCCCGACCCGCTGCATCGGTACCGCGCCAGGTCCAACTGGTCTCGCCCGCGGGCACCACGACGTCCTGCGCCAGGACGGCTACGCGCCTGCCCGCGAGATCGTACACCATCGCGCTGACCGGGCCGGGCCGGGGCACCAGGCAGTTGAAGGTGACACTGGGGTTGAACGGATTGGGGCTCGCCCTCAGCGCGGCCGACGCTTGCGCCGGTGGTGGCACGACGGCAGCGGGCCTCCCGCCGTTGAGGGGAACGATCTCGAGCCCGGCCGCCGACACCACGACGAGCAAGGTCCCCGCAGGTCCCGCGTACGGCGCCAGGTCCGCGACGGAGCCACGCCCGGCCCAGGCGCCGTTCGGGTTGATCCAGCCCGGGGTGGCGACGTCGTAGGTCTGGATACCGCCGCCCGTGATGGCCGCGTAGAGGACCCCGTCGATGAGGCGGACCGCTCGGCAAGCGACGCCCGGAAGCGCATGGAACGCCACGTCGACCGGCGCGGTCGCGTCGGCCAGGGAGATCTCGCGGATTCCCGGCCCGTCCCCGTCGGATACTGCGAAGAGGCGGTCTCCGGCGCCGGCCATCGCGACGATGTGGCGGCCATCGTCCTGGTAGGCCATGAACTCCGGGTCACCCGCTTCCTGTAACTTGAAGACCGCCAACCCGCCGCCGTCGAGGGCGGTGACGGCGAGGTCGCCCACGACGGCGAAGGCGCCCGTCCCGGGCGGGATGGGCATGCTCGTGCCGGTGCAAACCGGTGCGGAAGGCACGGATAGGTCGTAGACGTAGAGGTGCGTGCGCTCACGGGCGACGAGGGCTCCGCGCCAGCGCGCCGTGCGCTCCCACCAACGCGTCCGGTCGGACAAGGCAATGGGGACCGCGCGGTCCGGATCGCTGAGATCCCAGGCCTGGACCAGACCCGGGAGGTAGTCTGGCGTCGCCCAGACCGTCCCGCCACAGAAGAGCACCGTCTTGGGCGGACTGTACATATTGCAGGCCAGGCGGGTGGTCGGCGCGGTGGGATCCGTGAGGTCAACGATCCCGATCCGTCCGGGGTCGTCGTTTCGTGCGACGCCGGCTGATGCACCCAGGCAATCGACGGCCACTCCGGCACCTTCGTAGGTCCAGCCGATCACGGGCAGCGGTCCGCTGGCGTCGTCACGCAGGGTGACGAGGCGCGCCGCGTCGTCCGCCAGCAGAGGCCGGCCGGCGACCACCGCCACCGCCGTGCCGTTGCCGGCCAACGATGCCACGGCGCCAAGGCGTAGGTGGTGCGTGTCCGCCGCGTCTACGGCCAGGACGTTCAGCGCGGCCGCGCTTACGTAGACGCGATCGTCCCAGGCCGCCAAGCCGGTGGGCTGGGAGGACGGGATGTTCACCTGCCCACAGAAACAGGGCACGTCTGGGTCCGTCACGTCTATGACGAACAGCTTGTCTCCTAGGCCGTAGAGCCGACCGGGAGCCGTTGCCACGGCGGTGCACGGGGGAACTCCGAGGTAGTAGAACGGCTCGGGTGCCGCTGGATCCGCCGCCACCACGACCCCCACGCCCAAACGGGTCGCTGCGTAGAAGCGGTCGGCGAGGGCGGCGACCCCGTCGACATCGGCAAAGAGGTCGAAGACCGCCGTCACCACGGGAGCGTCCGGCACGGTCGCGTCCAGCAAGGCGAGGCCCCCGGCGCCGCCCGCCACCGCGACCGCGGCCCCGGTGACGGCGACGCCCACGGCCGTCACCGGCAACGGCACCACGACGGCGGGACCGAGGTCGGCCCCCGCCACGGTGCAGATCAGCAGACCGGTGTCGCCGGCAGCGATCCACAGGCGACCGGCCGCCAAGACGGCGGCCCGCGGAGTGACCGCGAGCGCCCTGCCGCCACGGAGTACAGGGGCATCCGGTTCGGTGTAGTCCAGGACGTTCAGTCCGCCGTCCCGGTCCAGAGTGTAGACGAGCGAACCGTCCACGGCGAGCGCCCGGACCGGTGACGACACCATGTGCGCGCTGGTGATGGTGAGGTTGTGGGCGGCGTAGTCCACCGATGCGAAGGTCTGGCCGGTCGCTGTGGCGGCGACTGCCACCAAGGCGGCGATCAGCGTGATCGTCCGGATCATGGCATTTCCTTCGGAATCGGTTGTTGCCACTGCCGCGAATGGATCTCGTTCGATATCGGCGGCACTGCGCGCGGATTGAAGCATAATTAGCGCATGCGGAGCCAATTGCCGCTGCGGACGGCGTCGCTTACATTGGCGTGGAGACAGCGTGAACCGGAGGCCCCGTGACCGACCCCGCCATCCAGCCCTTCCTCGACCACCTCGCCGGCGAGCGGGCCATGAGCCCCCGCACGGTCGAGGCCTACGGGCGCGACGTGCGCGCCTTCCTGGCCACGGCCGTCGAACTGGGCGTGCTCGACGGCGCCCGCCGGCCCCGACCAGTGGGCCAGTCTGGAAGGGCAGCGCGGCCTGGTGCGCGCCCACCTGGCCCGCCTGCGCCGCCAGAACCGCCGCCTGACCTCGCTGGACCGCCATCTGGCGGGCATCCGCTGCTTCTTCCGCTTCCTGCAGCTGACCGGCCGGGTCGAGACGGTGCCGGCCAACCTGACCGCCGGCCGGGGCGGGCGCGAGCGCCGGCTGCCGCGGGACCTGACCGTGGACATGGCCGCCGATCTGCTCGAGGTGCCGGACCCGGCCACGGCGCGCGGCCGGCGGGACCGGGCCCTGCTGGAGCTGATCTACGGCCTGGGCCTGCGCCTGGCCGAGGTGGTGGGGCTGGACCTGGGCGACCTCGACCTCCCTTCGGGCCGGGTGCGGGTGCTGGGCAAGGGCGCCAAGGAGCGGATCCTGCCCCTAGACGGGCTGACCCTCGCCGCCTTGCTGGCCTACCTGGCGGACCGGCTGGAGCCGGCCGTGCGCCTGGACCTGCTGGACGGCCGCGTGCGCGGCGACACCGCCCGCGAGCCGGTGTTCACCGGACGGCCGGGGCGGCGCATCGGCCGGCGCACGGTGCAGGACCGGGTGGCCCGGCACGCGGCGGAACTGGCGGCGGGGGCGGGGGTATCCCCGCACACCCTTCGCCACAGCTTCGCCACGCACCTGCTGGACGGCGGCGCGGGCATCCGCGTGGTGCAGGAACTGCTGGGCCACCGCAACCTGTCCACGACCCAGATCTACACCCACCTCGGACGCGTCCGGCTGCGCGAGGCCTTCGACGCCGCGCATCCGCGCTCGCACAAGGATCCGGTCGCCGACCAGGGCGACACCAAAGCGAACAAGGGCGGCCCCGGCCGCCGGAAAGGCCGAGCATGACCCGCATCCGATCGACCACGGTGCTGGCGGTGCTGCGCGACGGGCGCGGCGCCATCGCCAGCGACGGCCAGGTGACCCTCGGCACCACCGTCGCCAAGCACGGCGCGGTGAAGGTGCGCCGCCTGTTCGGCGGCCAGGTGCTGGCCGGTTTCGCCGGCGGCGCCGCCGACGCCTTCACGCCTCTTCGAGAAGTTCGAGGGGCATCTCGAGCGCTACCGCGGCCACCTGAAGCGGGCCACCGTCGAGCTGGCCCGCGAGTGGCGCAGCGACCGCTACCTGCGACGGCTCGAGGCCATGATGATCGTCATGGACAAGACCGACGTCTTCACCGTCCGCGGCAACGGCGACGTGATCGAGGCCGACGACCACCTGGCGGCCATCGGTTCGGGCGGTCCCTACGCCCTGGCTGCGGCGCGGGCCCTGGTGCAGAACACGGAACTCGGCGCGCGGCCAGATCTGCCGCAAGGGCCTGGAGATCGCCGGCGGCATCTGCATCTACACCAACACCCACATCACGCTGCTGGAGCTGGGCCAGACGGAGGGCGACGATGCAGATCAAGCAGGTTGAGCACAAGGCCATGTGGACCTGCCGCGAGATCGTGGCCATGCTGGACCGCTACATCATCGGCCAGGGCGAGGCCAAGCAGGCCGTGGCCATCGCCCTGCGCAACCGCTGGCGGCGGATGCAGCTGCCGGCCGAGATGCGGCGCGAGGTGGTGCCCAACAACATCATCCTGATCGGACCCACCGGCGTGGGCAAGACCGAGATCGCCCGCCGCCTGAGCCAGCTGGCGGACCTGCCCTTCATCAAGGTCGAGGCGTCGAAGTTCACCGAGAAGGGCTACGTGGGCCGCGACGTGGACGCCATGGTGCGCGACCTGGTGGAGAACGCCGTGGCCCTGGTACGCCGCAAGCGCGAGGAACGCTTCGCCGCCGACATCGACAAGGCCGTGGAGGAGCGCCTGGTGGACCTGCTGTTCCCGCCCCTGGCCGGCGCCGAGGGCGACCCCGAGCGCCAGGCCCGCTGGGAGCGCAGCCGCGGCAAGATCCTGGCCCAGCTGCGCGAGGGCGTGCTGGACGACCGCGAGGTCACCGTCACCACCGAGCAGAGCCGGATGCCCATCGCCAACATCTTCACCGCCGCGGGCGAGGAGTTCGACGCCTCGTTCGGGGACAGCCTCAAGGGCATGTTCCCCAAGCAGCGCAGCGAGAAGAAGGTCTCCCTGCCCAAGGCCCGCGCCCTGCTGCGGGAGCAGGAGGCGGAGAAGCGCCTGGACATGGACCAGATCACCGCCGAGGCCATCGAGCTGGTGGAGGACGGCGGCATCATCTTCCTGGACGAGATCGACAAGATCGCCGTGGGCCACGGCGGCCGGGGCGGCGGCGGCCCGGACGTCAGCCGCGAGGGCGTGCAGCGCGACCTGCTGCCCATCGTCGAGGGCTCGACCGTGACCACCAAGCACGGCCCGGTCAAGACCGACCACGTGCTGTTCATCGCCGCCGGCGCCTTCCACATGAGCAAGCCCAGCGACCTGATCCCCGAGCTGCAGGGCCGCTTCCCCATCCGGGTGGAGCTGGCCAGCCTGGGCGAGGAGGAGTTCGTGCGCATCCTGCGCGACACCGAGGGCTCGCTGATCCGCCAGTACCAGGCCCTGCTGGCGGTGGACAACTGCCAGCTGACGGTGACCGAGGACGCCCTGCACGAGCTGGCGCGCCTGGCCGCCGAGCTCAACAAGCGCATGGAGAACATCGGCGCCCGGCGCCTGCAGACCATCCTGGCCCAGCTGCTGGACGGGGTGCTCTTCGACGTGCCGGACGAGCACACCGGGCCGTTGACCGTGGACCGGGCCTTCGTCCAGGAGCGCCTGGAATCGGTGATCCGGGACGAGGATCTCAGCCGCTACATCCTGTAGGCGGGGTGCCCGAACCGGAGGTGGACTCCGGCCGCCGATGCGCTATGTTTGCGGGGCTGAAAAGGCACTCCCACCCCCTGTGACGGAGGTCACGACCGTGGCTGACAAGAAGGATTTCCTGGCCATCGACCAGTGGACGTACCCCGAACTGCGGGCGATCCTGGACCTGGCCAAGGAGCAGAAGCCCCTGGCCCGCGCCCACAAGCTGCCCCACACCCATCCGAACCGCGTGCTGGCCTGCGTCTTCGCCAAGCCCAGCCTGCGCACCCGGGTCAGCTTCGAGGTGGCCATGCGCCAGCTCGGCGGCGAGACCCTGTTCATCACCGACAAGGAGATCGGCCTGGGCACCCGCGAGTCGATCCACGACGTGGCCAAGGTCATGAGCCGCCTCTGCGACGGCATCATGATCCGCTGGTTCGACGACGACGAGGTGGTGCAGCTGGCCCGCCACGCCACCGTGCCGGTGGTCAACGGCCTGACCGACCTGACCCACCCCTGCCAGGTGATGGCCGACATCCTGACCATCGAGGAGCACCTGGGCACCATCGAGGGCAAGACCGTGGTCATGGTCGGCGACGGCAACAACCTGGCCAACAGCTGGCTCAACGCCTCGATCCGCTTCCCCTTCAACTTCATCCTGGCCTGCCCCGAGGGCTACCTGCCGGACGAGGGCATCATGAACAAGGCCGAGGCCGCCGGCGCCTCGTTCATGATCACCCACGACCCGCAGGAGGCGGTCGAGGGCGCCCACGTCATCTACGGCGACGCCTTCTACAGCATGGGCCAGGAGGAGGAGGCCGTGAAGCGACGCAAGGACTTCGCGCCCTTCCAGATCAACGCGCCGCTGCTCAAGGCCGCCCACAAGGAGCACATCGTGCTGCACTGCCTGCCCGCCCACCGCGGCGAGGAGATCACCGACGAGGTGATGGACGGGCCGCACTCGGTGGTCTTCGACGAGGCGGAGAACCGGCTGCACGCCCAGCGCGCGATCCTGGCCACGCTCATCAAGTAGGAGGCGGCCATCCGGCACCGCGACCACAGCGCAACCGACCGGCGGGGGCCGGCCACGAGTGCGGGGCTGGCCCTGCTGATCAGCATCGTCCTGGGCGCGGCCTGCGCGGTGGTCGAACCGCCGCCGGGCGGGCCGCTCGATAAGGTGCCGCCGCGGCTGCTGGCCAGCGATCCGGACTCGGGCAGCACCGGCCTGGGCAGCGTGCGCACCCTGCGCTTCACCTTCTCCGAGAAGATGGACCGCCAGTCGGCCACCAGCTGGCTGTATTTCTTCCCGGACCAGCGCATCCGCAGCACCCGCTGGCACGGCGCGACCGAGGCCGAGGTCGAGCTTGAAGCCGATCTGCCGGCGGACACCACCATCGTGGTGGAGCTGGCGGCGCGGCTGGCCGACGCCCACAAGGTACGCGCGCGTCATTCGCGACGATTCCCCATCGCCACCGGCGGCGCGATCCCTTCCGGCAGCATCGCCGGGGTGCTGGTCATGGGCGATTCGGCGGTGACCAGGGGCGTGGTCGAGCTCTACGCCCTGCCGCCGGACACCCTCGAACTGGCGGACATGCCGCTGCTGCGGCGCACCGCCACCGATGCCACCGGCGCCTACGTCTTCGCCTGGCTGCCGGTGCCCGGCGGTCCCTGGGTCCTGCGGGCCTTCATCGACCAGGACGGGGACCTGCGCGCCGGCGACAACGAAGCCAAGCGGGTGGTGCCGGACACCCTGGGCCTGGACGCCGCCGCGCCGGCCGCCGCGGCCGGGGTGCTGTCCCTGTACCGGCCGGACACGCCCGGGCGGCTGCTGATCCGGGCCTTCGACCGCTTCGGCGCCGCGGCGCCGGTGGTCTTCTTCACCCAGCAGGTGACCGAGGCCGACACCGGCTGGACGCCGCAGCCGGTGGACCGCGCCAAGGCCAACTTCACGGTGCTGGAAGCGCGCATCGGCGGGTCCGTGGAGAAGGTCACGCCGGGGGCGAACCGCCTGGGCGCCTTCGTGGACGTGGACGGCGACACGGCCTTCGGCGCCGTGCCCGGCGACCAGGTGCGGGCGCTGGGCGGCGATTTCCCCTGGGTGCTGAGCGACCCGGCCGGCGACACCACCGGCTGGTACCTCGAACCGTTGATGCTGGTGCCGGCCCCGGCGGTCGAACCCGGGCTCGACACCTGGCTGACCCTGCCCGACAGCATCCCGGTGCTGGTACCCTGGCCCGCGCCGCCGCCGGCGCCGGACCAGAGCGACAGCACGGCCGCCGCGGCGGCCGACACCAGCGGCAACGCACCGGAGGAGCCATGATGCGCACGCTGACCTTCACCAAGATGCACGGCGCCGGCAACGACTTCGTCATGCTCGACGGCCGCGACCTGCCGCAGCCCCTGGACCGGGCGACGATCGCCGCGCTCTGCGACCGCCGCACCGGCATCGGCGGCGACGGCCTGATCGTCGTGGCCCCGCCCGCCTCGGCCGAAGCCTCGTTCCGCATGATCTACTTCAACGCCGACGGGGGCGAGGCCGAGATGTGCGGCAACGGCGCGCGCTGCACCGTGGCCTTTGCTGCCGCGCACGGCCTGGCCGACGGTCCCGTCCGCTTCGACACCTTCAGCGGCGTCCTGGACGGGCGCGTGCACGGGCCCGGCGACATCGAGGTCTCCCTGCCGGGCTGGCGTGACCTGGAGCTGGACTTCGCGCTGCCGGGCAGCCCCTGGCCGCACCACCACCGCTGCAACACGGGTGTGCCCCACCTGGTGATCCCGGTGCCGTCGGTGGACGAGGTGGACCTGCCGACCTGGGGACCGCGCCTGCGCCGGGCGCCCGCAGTTCGGATCCGCCGGCACCAACGTCAACTGGGTGTCGCCCGGGCCGCAGCCGGGCCAATGGCTGCTGCGCACCTACGAGCGCGGAGTGGAGGCCGAGACCCTGGCTTGCGGCACTGGCGCCAGTGCGGCGGCGGTGATACTCTGCCACCTGGAAAAGGCGAGCAGCCCGGTCAGCGTGCTCACCCGCGGCGGCGACCGGCTGACCGTCGGCGTGGACCGGCCGGCGGGGCGGATCACCCTGCGCGGGCCCGCCGTGGCGAGCTTCAAGGGAAAGGTATCGATCGATGAGTGAATCCAGCCCGCGCCGCAAGACCTGGACCATGCCCGACGGCGTCTACACCGCCCTGGTCACGCCCTTCGCCGACGGCAAGGTGGACCGCAGGGCCTGGCGCACGCTGATCGAGCGTCAGCTGGCGGCTGGCGTCGCGGGCATCGTGCCCGTGGGCTGCACCGGCGAGGCCGCCACCCTCAGCCGCGAGGAGCGCGAGTGGCTGGTGCGCGAAGCCGTGGCCATGGCCGCCGGCAAGTGCGCGGTGGTGGCCGGCTCGGGCTCCAACTCCACCGAGACCACCATCGCCCAGACCAGGGACGTCAAGGCCTGGGGCGCCGACGCGGCGATGCTCATCTCGCCCTACTACAACAAGCCCCAGCAGCACGGGTTGCTGGCCCACTACCGCGCGGCAGCGCGGGCGGTGGACATCCCCATCGTGCTGTACAACGTGCCCGGGCGCACCGCCGTCAACATCCTGCCCGAGACCGCGGCCCAGCTCTCGGCCGAGCCCAATATCGTGGCCCTCAAGGAAGCCAGCGGCAACCTGGCCCAGATCGAGTCCGCCATCGCCCGCTGCGACCTGAAGATCTTCTCCGGCGACGACGGCCTGAACTTCCAGATCTTCGGCCTGGGTGGACGCGGCGCCGTCAGCGTGGTCAGCAACCTGCTGCCCGGCGCGATGGTGCGCTTGTGGGAGGCCTGGGCTGCCGGCGACATCAACCGGGCCTGGCCCATGAGCAGGGCCTTCGACCCCGTGACCCACGCCTGCTTCGTCGAGAGCAATCCGGTGCCGGTCAAGGAGCTGCTCAGCCTGGCGGGCATCTGCCGGCGGGATCCGCGCCTGCCCCTGGTGCCGGTGGCGGAGCAGAGCCTCTCGTTCCTGGTCCAGTTCTACGAGAGCACCCTGGCCGACCTCATGGCCCGCGACCTGGAGGCCCGGGCGTGATCGAGGTCGCGGTCCACGGGGCCGAGGGCCGCATGGGCCGGCTGGTGGCCGACCTGGTGGACGAGGCCGACGACTGCCGGCTGGTGGGGCTGATCAGCGAACCCGGCCGCGCCCTGGCCAAGGGGGCGGTGCACCCGAAGCTGCCGGTGGTGGGCCAGGACCGTCTGGCCGAAACGCTGCCGGCCGGCTGCGTCATCGTGGACTTCAGCCTGGCGCCGGCCCTGGACGGGCTGCTGGCGGCGGCGCAGGCCCTCGGTTCGCCCCTGGTGATCGGCACCACCGGCTACGACGAGCGGCAACTGGCCGACCTGGCTGCCTACGCCGCCGCACGTCCGGTGGTCCACGCCGCCAACTACAGCGTGGGAGTGCCCGCCCTGCGCATGCTGCTGCAGCTGCTGGGGCGCACCCTGCCCCGGGGCTTCGACGCCGAACAGACCGAGACCCACCACGTCACCAAGCTGGACCGCCCCAGCGGCACGGCGCGGGCCCTGTCCGCCGCCTGGCAGCAGGTCCGCGGCGGCGCCGAGCCGCCGACCCACAGCCTGCGCGTGGGCGGGGTCATCGGCGAGCACACCTGGACCTTCGCCGACGCCGAGGAAACCCTGGTCGTGACCCATCGGGCCCACTCGCGGCGGGCCTTCCTGCGCGGGGTGCTGCCCTCGGTGCGCTTCGCGGCCCGGGCCGAGCCCGGCCTGTACGACCTGGGGGATGTGCTGCAGGGGCTGGGCGGGCGCTAGGATCCGGACCGGGCCGTTCCGCAGCACAAGCGCGGGGCACAAGAAGAGGGTCCACCCATGCGGGGGGACCCTCTTGGTCTGGCGGGGCAGGCGACGCCGGGGCGGGCCTACTTGGCGGCAGCAGCGGCCATCCGCGCCTTCAGGCGGGCGGCGCGGGCCTTCGGCATCAGGCCCTTGCGCGCCTGGGTGTCGATGAGGCTGTACATCTCGCTAAGGGACTTGGGCTTGTCCTCGGCGGCGACCTCACCGATATTGGCGCGGTACTGCTTGATCTGGGTGCGCATCATCGACCGGTTCTGGCGATTGCGCTCGTTGCGGGCCTGGCTGGTGATCAGGCGCTTCTTGCAACTCTTGTGATGGGGCACGTCGAAACCTCCGTTGGGGAATCACAGGCGAGGCAATCTAACAGGGCGATGGGGTGATGTCAAGGGAACCGTCGAACGACAGCGGCGACAACGAACTGCAGCGGAAGCTGGGGCTGCTGCCGGAGGCCCCCGGGGTCTACCTGCACAAGGGCCGGGACGGGCGGGTGCTCTACGTGGGCAAGGCCTCCCGCCTCAGCCAGCGGGTGCGCTCGTATTTCCAGGACACCGCCGGCCGGGACGACAAGACCAGCCAGCTGGTGCGCCGCATCCGCGACTTCGATTGGATCGTCACCGACACCGAGACCGACGCCCTGGTGCTGGAGAACCAGCTCATCAAGGAATACCGGCCCGTCTACAACGTCCGCCTCAAGGACGACAAGCAATATCCCTACCTGCGCATCACGCTGCAGGAGCCCTTCCCGCGGGTCGAGGTGGTGCGGCGCATCGAGCGCGACGGCTCGCGCTGCTTCGGGCCCTTCACCGACGTGGGGGCCATGCGCGAGACCCTGAACTTCGCCTGCGGGGCCTTCATGGTGCGCACCTGCCACCTCGACCTGCCGGAGAAGACCGTGGACCGGCCCTGCCTGGACTACCAGATCGGCCGCTGCAGCGCCCCCTGCGTAGCCTACGAGGCCGAGCCCGAGTACCGGGCGCGGGTGCGGCGCATGATCCGCTTCCTGGAGGGCGCCGACCAGGAGGTGCTGCAGGAACTGCGCGTCGAGATGGCCGACCATGCAACGGCCCGCCGCTACGAAGCCGCGGCCAAGGTGCGCGACCTGATCGCCCGCCTGGACCGCACCACCAGCCGCAGCCGGCCCGTGTCCGGGATCGACGGCGACCTCGATCTCTGCGCCGTGGCCCGCGAGGGGGAGGATGCCTCGGGCGTCGTGCTGCGGGTGCGGGGCGGGCGCATCCTGACCTCCCACCACTTCCCCTTGACCGACCGCCTGGACCGGGGCCCGGTGGCCTTCCTCTGCCAGCTGCTGCGGGAGTACTACCCGCGCGCCGGCGACATCCCCCGGGACATCCTGGTCAGCCACGACCTGGAGGATCGCGCGGTCTGGGAAGCCTGGCTGCGCGACCTGCGCGGCGGCGCGGTGCAGCTGCGGCGGCCGCAGCGCGGTGCCAAGCTGGAGGCGGTGGAGCTGGCCCGCACCAACGCGGCCTTCAAGCTGCGCGAGGTCCTGGTCAAGCGCGACCTGCGCAAGCCCGCCAAGGTCACGCCCGCGGACATCCAGCTGCAGGAAGCGCTGGACCTGCACACGGTGCCCGAACTGATCGAGTGCTTCGACATCTCCAACTTCCAGGGCCGGGAGACCGTGGCCTCGCTGGTGACCTTCAAGGGCGGCCGCCCCTTCAAGAGCCGTTACCGGCGCTTCCGCATCCGCACCGTCGAGGGCTGCGACGACTTCGCGAGCATGCGCGAGGTGCTGACCCGCCATTACGGCAAGCTGGTCGAGAAGGGGGAGCAGCCCGCCGACCTGGTGATGGTCGACGG
Source organism: Candidatus Krumholzibacteriia bacterium (assembly GCA_963848505.1). GTDB lineage: Bacteria > Krumholzibacteriota > Krumholzibacteriia > LZORAL124-64-63 > LZORAL124-64-63 > JACZKN01. The sequence goes on from CAWKEB010000003.1 coordinate 1,380,019, forward strand.
CGGCGCGGGGCAGCTCTCGGTGGCCCGCGAGGTGCTGGCCGCCCACGGCTTCCACGGCACCCAGCTGATCGGGCTGGCCAAGCGGGAGGAGACCATCCACCGCGAGGGCGGTACCCTCAGCCTGGGTCGGCGCAGCGAGGCGCTGAAGCTGCTGCAGCGGGTGCGGGACGAGGCCCATCGCTTCGCCATCACCTACCACCGGCTGCTGCGGGACCGGCGCACCACCGCCAGCGAGCTGGACAACATCCCCGGCATCGGCCCCACCAAGAAGCTCTCCCTGCTGCACCACTTCGGCTCGGTGGAGCGCATCCGCCAGGCCAGCGCCGAGGAGCTGGCCGCGGTGCGCGGGCTGACCCGCCACGACCTGGTGGCCATCCGCGAGTACTTCGCCGCCCGCGCCTGAAGGGGCCACCCGCTTGTGGCCGTGCCCGGAAACCGGTATCCTCTTGGAGTGATTCCTGAACCGGGGCGCCGGCGCGTCCCCGCCTGGAGGGCCGCCTTGCTCCGCCTGCTGCTCATCGTCATGGCCCTGGGGTTTGCCGCCCGCCCGGCGCAGGCCGCCGCACCGGTCTGCTGGGACTACGCGGCCGGGGGCTGGGACGCGGTCGGGGCTATTCCCGGGCCGGAGCCGGTGCGCGCCCTGGCCCTGACCGGCGACGGCCGATTGCTGGGCGGGTTCGTCGCGGGCGTCGGCATCCTCGACCTGGACGATCCGGCCGCGCCGCAGTTCAGCGGCTTCCTGCCCACCAGCGCCCCGGTCACGCAGCTGGCGGCCGACGGGGACCGCATCCTGGCCCTGAGCGCCGATGGCGTGCTGTGGTACGGCCTGCTGACGGCGGGCCTGCCGCCGGCCTGGGGCGATTCGATCCGCGTGGAAGACACCGTCGACCACATCGCCCTGGAGGGGCGCACGGCGGCGCTCGTGCTGGAGCAGCGGGCCCTGCTGCTGGTGGATGTCAGCGATCCCAAGCACCTGGAGTTCGGCGGCTTCGTGGTGCCGCCGGTAGCGGTGCTGGACCTGGCCCTGGACGGCGGGCTGGCCTACCTGGGCACCCAGCTGGACCGCTTCTCGGTCTACGACGTCAGCGACCCCGGCCGCGTCGTCTTCGTGGGCAGCGCCCGCGAGGGCCTGGCCACGGGGTCGTCCATCGCCGTGCGCTTCCCCACGGTCTACGCCGCCGCGGCCCGCTCCATCTACACCTACGACGTGTCCGATCCGGCGGCGCCCCTGCGCACCGGCCGCTCGGACGTGATCGCCACCACCATCAGCGCCCTGGCCGTGGCCAAGGACCGGGTCTACGCCCTGACCCGCTCGGGGCAGCTGGTGATGTTCCAGGACCAGGGACCGGGGCAGCTGCGCCTGCTCGGCCACGCGATGCTGCCGGGCCAGGGGCTGGACCTGGTGGCGCGCGACGACCAGGTCTACGCGGCGGCGGCCGGCGCGCCGGGCGTGATCCACGACACGCGGGAGGCCCTGCATCCCGGCTTCGACCGGCAGGATCTGGACTGGAAGATCGAGACGGAGGACTTCAGCGGCAACCTGGCCTACGCCATCACCAGCGACGGCCTGGACAACCGGCGTCTGGAGGTGCTGGAGTTCGGCGGCGGGTCGCCGCTGCTGGCACGGCTGGGCACCGTGCCGACCGTCGGCGTGCCGGTGGCCCTGGTGGCCAGGGAACCGTTCGTGGCCTTCTCGACCTCCTTGACCGACCTGACCATGATCGACGTCAGCAACCCCGCCGCACCCCGCTACATGGCCATCACCTCGACCCAGACCGTGCCGCGCGGGCTGCTGCTGATCGGCGACGGGGCCTATGTGGCCAGCAACAGCCAGGGCCTGGTGGGCTACGACATCAGCAACCCAGGCAGCCCTTGGGTGGCCGCTCAGATCATGATCGAGCGCACCCAGGTCGCCTGGTCGCAGCTGGGGGACTACGCCCTGATCGGCATGACCGGCAGCCTCAACGGCATGTTCGTGGTGGAATGCCAACGCCCCCAGACCATGCGCGTCGTGGCCTGGGTGTCCCTCGGGCCGGTGGTGGCCGACGTGCAGGGCGCCTTCAACCACGCCTACATCGCCGACGCCGAAGGCCGGGTGCACGTGTACGACCTCACCGACCCCGTCGATCCCCGGCCGCGGGAGGTGCTGACCGTCGGCGAAGGGGCGGGCCGCCTGGCCGCCTACGGACGCCACGTCTACTACGTGGACGCCAAGCAGGGCGTGGTGGTGCTCGATGCCATCGAGCCGGACGTGCCGGTCGTCCTGGGCCGCTCCCTGGTGCCCATCGAGTGGAGCGGTCTGGCGGCGCGGTCCGGGGGCATCTACCTGCCGGCGGGGCTGACGTTGTCGCGGCTGCCGCTGCCCTGCGATGCCCTGTCCCCGGTCCCGATCGTGCCGGCGCCGGCGACGGCGCTCACGGCCGCGCCCAATCCGTTCAACCCGCGCACCACCCTGTCGTTCACCCTGGCGGCCGACGAGACCTGCCGCCTGACCATCTTCGACCTGCGCGGCCGGCGGGTGGCCACCCTGGTCGACGGCCGGGTGCTCGCAGCCGGGCGCCAGAGCCTGGTCTGGGACGGCCGCGACGAGCAGGGGCAGGCGGTCGCCAGCGGCGTCTACGCCGCGCGGCTGACGGCCGGGGACCTGACGGCGCTGACTCGCCTGACCCTGGTGCGCTGAAGCCATGACCGCCGACTCCTGGGACCTGGCCACGGACGACTTCCTGGCCCACTGCGGCGCCGACAAGGGCCTGGCCGCAGCCAGCCTGGACGCGGCCCGCCACGACCTTGCACGCCTGGCGGCCTGGTCCCGCGACCGCGGCCTGTCCGCCGAGGCCGTGCAGGACGAGCACCTGCGCGCCTTCCTGGTCGCGACGGCGGCCGAACTGGCGGCCTCCAGCCGCGCCCGCCTGCTGTCGACCCTGCGTTCGTTCTACCGTTTTCTCGCCAGCGAAGGCCGGGTGCCGCGGGACCCGACCGTGACCATCGCCGCGCCCCGGCGGGGACGGCACCTGCCCGACGTGCTGGGGCAGGCCCAGGTGCTGCGGCTGCTGGAAACCGTCGACGGCGCGGAACCCAGGGACCTGCGCGACCGGGCCATCCTCGAAGTGCTCTACGGCTGCGGCTGCCGGGTCAGCGAGCTGTGCGGGCTGGACACGCCGGACCTCGATCCCCGCGAGGCCACCCTGCTGCTGCGGGGCAAGGGCCGCAAGCAGCGGCTGGTGCCGGTGGGGGAGCCCGCCCTGGAGGCGGTGCAGCGCTGGCTGGCCGGCGGCCGGCCGCAGCTGGTGGGGCGGCGGCCCAGCGGGGCGCTGTTCCTCAACGCCCGGGGGGGGCGGCTCTCGCGGGTCTCGGTCTGGAGCCTGCTCAAGCGTTGCGGCGCAGCGGCCGGCCTGCCCGACACCCTCTCGCCCCACACCCTGCGCCACAGCTACGCCACCCACCTGCTGGAAGGCGGCGCCGACCTGCGGGTGGTGCAGGAGCTGCTCGGCCACCAGGACATCGGCACGACCGAGATCTACACCCACCTCGACCGGGGCTGGCTGGCCGAGGCCTGGCGCGAGGCCCATCCCCGGGCCCGGCGGCGAAAATGACGCCCGCCGACTTTGACACCGCCGGGGTCCGATGGTAATGTTCCCCGACCGAGCCCTGCCCTGTTGTCGCCAAACCGTTGCGGCATCAGGCATAAACCCCGAAAGGCCGCTTTGCAAACGACCAGCCGGAAGATCATCCTCAGCGGCATGCGGCCCACCGGGCGCCTGCATTGGGGCAACTACACCGGGGCCCTGGCCAACTGGGTCACCCTGCAGGCGCAGTACACCTGCCACTTCATGGTGGCCGACTGGCACGTGCTGACGACCGCCCTGGACAAGACCCCCGAGATCCGCGCCAACACCCGCGAGATGTTCCTGGACTGGCTGGGCGCGGGGCTGGACCCGGAGCGCTCGGTGCTCTTCGTCCAGTCGGAGATCAAGGAGCACGCCGAGCTCTACCTGATCCTGGCCATGCTGGTCTCCATGGGCCGCCTCGAGCGCAACCCGACCTTCAAGGAGCAGGTCCGCGACCTGAACCTGCAGGGCGAGATCAGCTACGGGCACCTGGGCTATCCGGTGCTGCAGGCGGCGGACATCATCGTCTACCGGGCCCACGCCGTGCCCGTGGGCGAGGACCAGCTGCCGCACCTGGAGCTGACCCGCGAGATGGCCCGGCGCTTCAACCACCACTTCCAGTCGGCGGCGGGCGACGTATTCCCCGAGCCGGAAGCCCTGGTCACGAAGTTCGGGCGCTTCCCCGGCACCGACGGCAAGCGCATGAGCAAGTCCCTGGGCAACACCATCGAGATCTCCGCCTCGCCCGAGGAGATCCGCCAGAAGATCAAGGTGGCGTTCACCGATCCGGCCCGCCTGCGCCGCAGCGACCCGGGCAACCCCGAGGTCTGCGCCATCTACGCCTGGTACCAGAAGTTCATGCCGGAGGAAGCCGACCTCTGCGCCAGCGAATGCCGCAGCGCCGCCCGCGGCTGCGTGGACTGCAAGAAGATCCTCGCCGAGGGCGCCATCGTCCACTTCGCGCCGCTGCGCGAGCGACGCGCCCTGTATGCTGACGATCCGCAGCGCCTCGAGGCCATCATGGCCGACGGCTGCGAGCGGGCCCGCGGCGTGGCCCGCACCACCATGGAACTCGTGCACCAGTCCATGGGCATCGGATAGGGGGGCGACGATGAACCAGCCCCAGCACGAGCCGGTCCGGCCCGCCGCCGGCGGCCCCGAGAACTGGAGCCTCGACGCGCTGCCGCCGGAGCTCGAGTACTTCCGCACCAGCGAGGCCTACCAGGTCGAGCTGACGGGCTTCCAGGGCCCGATGGACCTGCTGCTGCACCTGATCGAGAAGGAGCAGGTCGACATCTACGACATCCCGATCGCGCGCATCACCGACCAGTTCATCAAGCACATCGAGGTGATGCAGACCATCAGCCTGGAGAAGGCCGGCGAGTTCATCGCCATGGCCGCCACGCTGCTGGTGATCAAGATGAAGCTGCTGATGCCGTCGCACGCGGGCCTGGAGGAGGAGGACGAGGAGGATCCGCGGGCCGAACTGGTGCGCCGCCTGCTGGAGTACAAGCGTTTCAAGGATGCCGCCGAGGCCCTGCACCGGCACGAGGAGGAACGTCGCCGCTACCACCTGCGGCAGACCCGTTTCCCCTTCGCCGGCGAGCAGAAGGTCGAGCCGGAACTGAAGATCGGCATGTTCGACCTGCTCTCGGCCCTGGCCGGGATCTTCGACCGCATGCAGGCCAGCCACGAACACCGGATCGTGCGTGAGCCCTACACCGTCGACGAGAAGATGTCGCTGATCGAGGAGCGCATCGGCGCCGGCGGACTGGTATCCTTCGAGGAGCTGTTCAGCGGCGACACCATCAAGATGGAGGTCGTGGTCACCTTCATCGCCATCCTCGAACTGGTCAAGCGGGGCCGCCTGCAGTTCCTGCAGACCGAGCCCCTGGCACCCATCTGGTTGCAACGTCCGGACGCCCCCCGCGCTGAGGCGGGAGCGGAAGGGCCGGACGACACGGTGGCCGCGAGCGAAGCGGCGAACAGGGCGGCGACGGCGACGTCACCGGCCCGAAGCGAGGCAGACATGACCGACTACATCGCTGGCAGGGACGACGACGAGGACGAGGCGGACGGCTGGGGCAACGAGGACCTGGACGACGACGATCTCGACGACGACGACGATGACGACATCGAGTGGGACGACGAGGACGACGACCTCGACGATGACGGAGACGCAGACGGAGACGACAATTGAAGAGGGAACTCGAAGCGCTGCTGTTCGCCACGGACGCGCCGCTGACCGCGGCCCGTCTGCGCAAGATCTTCCCCGAGACGGAGGCCAAGGAACTGCGGGCCGCCGTCAAGGAGCTGCAGGACGAGTACGACCGGGGCGGCAACGCCTTCACCGTCGTCGAGTTCGGCGGCGGCTGGCAGATCGCCACCCGCCCGGACTATTCGCCGGTGGTCGAACAGCTCCTGCAGAGCCGCCGTTTCGCCCGGCTCTCCAAGGCCGGGCTGGAGGTGCTGGCCATCGTGGCCTACCGCCAGCCCATCACGCGCCTGGAGGTCGACGAGATCCGGGGGGTCAACAGCAGCGGCGCAATCGCGACGCTCACCGAGCGCAGCCTGGTCACGGTCGTGGGCCGTTCCCAGACCGTGGGCAACCCGCTGCTCTACGGCACGACGCGCGAGTTCCTCAACCACCTGGGCCTCAAGGGCCTGGGACAGCTGCCGGATCTGCCGGCGATGGAGTCGATCATCGACGACCGCGAGCAGCTGAAGGCCTTCGCCAGCCAGCTCGGCCGCGACGTGACCGACGAGGAGCTGGACGGCTACCTCGACGGGGATGCCGAGGACGAGATCATCGCCGACCCCGCGGGGCCGGACGACGGGCCGCTGGCGGAGGCCGAAGCCATGGCCGGCGCGGCCGCCGACCCAGCTCCGCTCGACGACGGGGATGATCCGGCCGACGAGGTAGACTCCGAAGATACGGAAGACGAGGACGACGAGGGGCAGGACGGACCACCCGATGACCGAACCTGAGCAGGCCATGCGTCTGAACCGCTTCCTGGCCCGGGCCGGCCTCGGCTCCCGGCGGGCGGTGGAGGACCTGGTGCGCGCGGGCAGGGTCGCTGTCGGCGGCGAGATCGCCACCGACCTGGGGCGGCGCGTGGACCCGGACCGCGATCAGGTGACCCTGGACGGCCGGCCGGTGAGCCTGCCGGACGACCTCCGGGTCTATGCCTTCCACAAGCCCCTGGAGGTGGTCAGCACCCTGCGGGCCCAGGGCGGGCAACCCTCCCTCAAGCCCTACCGGCTGCGCGGCAACCTGCCCGAGCGCTTCGTGCCCGTGGGGCGACTTGACGCCGACACCACGGGACTGCTCCTTTGGACCGACGACGGGGACCTGAACCAGGCCCTCTGCCGTCCGGCTTCGGGGATCTGGAAGACCTACGAGCTCGAGTTGGACAAGGCGCTGTCCCTGGCCAAGGTGCCCGAGCTGACGGGGGGCCGCATCGAGCTCGACGGCCGGGCCGTGCGGCCGTGCCGGCTGGAACCGGGCCGCGACACGCGGCACTGGACCATGGAGCTCCACGAGGGGCGCAAGCGGCAGATCCGGCGGATGTTCAAGGCGGTGGGCCTGCGCGTCAGGTCGCTGCACCGCATCGCGGTGGGACCGGTGCAGCTGGGCAAGCTGCGCCCGGGGGATTTCCGCCGGCTGACGCCGCCGGAGGTGCAGGCCCTGCGCGACGCGCTGCAGCGACGCTGACCTGGACCCGCGGGGCGGCCCGCAGACAAGGGGAAGACGATGGACTTCGCGAGCCTCTTCCGTCCCGGCATCCGCGCCACCCGTCCCTACAGTCCGGGCAAGCCCATCGAGGAGGTGCAGCGCGAGCTGGGCCTGGCTTCGGTGGTCAAGCTGGCCTCCAACGAGAACCCCGAGGGCCCGCTGCCGGCGGTGCTGGAGGCCATGACCCGGGCCGCCCGCGACATCAACCGCTACCCCGACGCCGCCTGCTTCAACCTGACCCGCCGCCTGGCCGCCCACCTGGACGTGGATCCGCGTTGCCTGCTGCTGGGCAACGGCAGCAACGAAGTGATCGACATGCTGATCCGCGCCCTGGTCTCCCCGGGCGAGAACGTGGTCCACAGCGAGCGCAGCTTCATCGTCTACGCACTGACCACCCGCGCCCACTTCGAGTGCGGCCGCGCCGTGCCCATGGGCGACGACGACCGCCACGACCTGCCGGCCATGGCCGCGGCCGTCGACGACCACACCAAGCTGATCATCGTCTGTGCGCCCAACAACCCCACCGGCACCTACAACACCGCCGCCGAATTCGCGACCTTCATGGCGGCGTTGCCGGCGCGGGTGATCGTCGCGGTGGACGAGGCCTACTACGAGTACGTCACCGCCGACGACTACCCGCAGACGCTGGCCATGCGCCAGCGCCATCCGAACCTGGTCCTGTTGCGCACCTTCAGCAAGATCCACTCGCTGGCCGGCCTGCGCGTGGGCTACGGGGTGGGGCATCCCGACCTGATCGGCGAGGTGCAGAAGACCCGCGAGCCCTTCAACGTGAACATGATCAGCCAGGCCGCGGCCGTCGCCTGCCTGGACCACTGGCACGAGGTGGCCGGGCGCTGCGAGCGCAACCGGCAGCAGCGCGAATGGCTGGCCGCCGAGTTGGCGGCCCTCGGCTTCGAGAACGTGCCCAGCCAGACCAACTTCGTGCTGACCCGGGGCCCCGGCGAGGCCGCGCCCCTGGTGCAGGACCTGCTGCAGCACGGTGTGATCGTGCGCCCCATGGGCCCCTGGGGCCTGGACGCCCGGGCCCTGCGCATCAGCGTGGGGCTGCCCGCGGAGAACCGGCGCTGCATCGAGGCGCTCAAGGAGATCCTGTCCTGATGGCCAAGCCCCAGCCCCAGCCTCAGCCTCGTGCGCCCCTGGCGGCCCGCCGCCCCGGCCAGCCCACCACCGTGGTCCAGGTCGGCGCGGTGGCCTTCGGCGGTCCGCGGGTGGTGCTCATCGGCGGTCCCTGCGCCGTGGAGGACCGGGCCCAGATCCTGGCCAGCGCCGAACAGGCCCTGGCCGCGGGCGCGACCATGCTGCGCGGCGGCGCCTGGAAGCCGCGCACCAGCCCCTACGACTTCCAGGGCCTGGGGCCGGCCGGGCTCGAACTGCTGGCCGAAGCGCGGCGGCGCACGGGCCTGCCCGTGGTCACCGAGGTGCTCGACCCGCGGGACGTGGCCCAGGTGGCCGGCGTCGCCGACATGCTGCAGATCGGCAGCCGCAGCGTGCAGAACTTCCCCCTGCTGCGCGAGGTGGGGGCCAGCGGCAAGCCGGTGCTGCTGAAGCGCGGCATGATGACCACCATCGACGAGTGGCTGAGCGCGGCCGAGCACGTGCTGGCCGCCGGAGGCCGCGACCTGGTCTTCTGCGAGCGGGGCATCCGCACCTTCGAGCCCGCTTTGCGCAACACCCTGGACCTGGGCTCGGTGGTGGTGCTCAAGGAGCGCACCCACCTGCCGGTGATCGTCGATCCCAGCCACGCGGCCGGCGACGCCCGCTACGTGCTGGCCCTGGCCCGGGCCGCGGTCGCCGCCGGTGCCGACGGCCTGCTGGTCGAGACCCACTGGCACCCGACCGAGGCCCTCAGCGACGCGGGCCAGTCCCTGGACGCGGCCGCCTTCGCCGAGCTGGCGGCGGCCTGCCGCGCGGTGGCCCGGGCCGTCGGACGGGACCTGTGATGCGCGTCGCCTCGCCCGCCGACCTGCCCGACCATCCCGCCGACCTGATGCCCCGCGATGCGGTGATCGCCATCGACGGCCCCGCCGGCTCGGGCAAGTCCACCACTGCGCGGGCCCTGGCCGAGCGCTTCGGGCTGCTGTACATCGACACCGGCGCCATGTACCGGGCCCTGACCCTGGCCGCGGCCGCCGCCGGCATCGACCAGCAGGACGAGCCCGCCTTGGCCGCGCTCCTGGCCGCGACCGATCTCCAACTCAAGCCGGGCCGGGGCGAGGTCACCGTGCTCTGGAACGGGCGGGACGTTTCCCAGGCCATCCGCAGTCCGGAGGTGGACGCGGCGGTCTCGGCGGTCAGCGCCCACGCGGCGGTGCGCAGCGACATGGTGCGGCGCCAGCAGGCCCTGGGCCGCCGGGGCGGCGTGGTGATGGAGGGCCGCGACATCGGCAGCGTCGTCTTTCCCCTGGCCACGGCCAAGATCTTCCTGGAGGCCTCGCTCGAGTCCCGGGTCGACCGCCGCCTGCGCCAGTTCCGGCAGCGCGGCCGCGAGCTGGACCGGGCCGAACTGGCCCGCGACCTGGCCGCCCGTGACCGCCTGGACAGCGAGCGCGAGACCAGCCCGCTGGCGGTGCCGCCCGACGCCATCGTCGTCGACAGCAGCGGACTCAATCTCGAGCAGCAGAACGAGGCCTGCGCCCGCGCCTGCCTGGTCAACCCGGCCCTGGACCGGGAGCTGGACACCGACCCCGAAGCCGCCCGCCGCGAGCTGCCCAACCGCTACCGCCTGGCCTATGCCTTCTTCCGGGCGCTGGGCCGGTTCTACGGGCTGCGGACCATCGGCACCGCCGGCCGGCCGGTGCCCCGCGGCGTGGTCCTGGCCTGCAACCACGTCAGCCTGTGGGATCCGCCCCTGATGGGGGGCACCCTGCTGCGCTACCCGGTGCACAGCCTGGCCAAGGAGGAACTGTTCCGGCCCGCCTGGCCCCTGGGCGCCATGCTGCGCTGGATCGACGGCATCCCCATCCGCCGCAAGGGCTACGACAACGCCGCCTTCGGCGAGGCCCTGGCCGCGCTGCAGGCCGGCCACAACCTGCTGATCTTCCCCGAGGGCACCCGGCGGCCGGTGGGTACCCCCGGCCCGGTCAAGAACGGGCTGGGCATCCTGATCCAGGCCACCCGGGCACCCATGCTGCCGATCTTCATCCGCGGCAGCTACGGACGGCAGCCGGGGGGATCGCTGCTGTCGCCCCTGGAGGTCAGCCACGGCCCGGTGATCCGCTGGCACGCCCTGGACCGCCTGCTGGAACGCGAGGATCCCAAGACGGTCAGCCGGCGCCTGGCCCAGGTCTGCGAGGCCGCCTGGCGCGAGCTGCAGGAGCGTTCCTACGCCCGCCACCCCCGGACCCCCTTCGAAACGGCGCTCGGCCGGAGCCAGCAGGTGAAGTTCGCGGCCCGGCACGAACGGCTGTTCGGCCGGGATCCCGGCCCCGGCGCGGCCTAGGGGCCCGGCCGCCGCTTGCCAACCCGTCCCCGAAGGACTATAATTCCCGACCTGTCGGACCACCGGGTCCGGCTGCGCCCATTTGTCACTAGGAGGCACCCTTTAATGTCCACCAACCCCGACTTCCGCGCCGACGGCGACCGCGAGCACAAGAATCGCGTGCGCTCGGCCGCCAAGTCCCGCGACCACGATTCCGCCGACGACGACGACGACGACGACCGCCCGCGCCGGGCCGCCGCCGAAGTCCTGCCGACGCCGGCCGCCCCGCGCATCAGCACCGACTTCGATCCCGACAGCATCGTCAACCAGGACTACTTCGGCGAGGACGGCGGCGAGACCGAACTGTCCAACGCCGAGATGCTGGCCCTGATCAACCAGTACGAGGAGACCCTGACCGACATCCAGGAGGGCCAGATCCTCCAGGGCACGGTCATCGAGGTCCGCGACAACGAAGTGCTGCTGAACATCGGCTTCAAGAGCGAGGGCGTGATCCCGCGGGAGGAATTCGGCGACTCCGCCATCAAGGTGGGCGACGCCTTCGACGTCTTCCTGGAGAAGCTCGAGAACCAGGACGGCCTGGTCGTGCTCTCCAAGGAGCGCGCGGACTTCCTCAAGGTCTGGGACCGCATCAAGCTGGCCCACGAGAACGGCGACGTGGTCGCCGGCATCGTCGATCGCCGCATCAAGGGCGGCCTGGTGGTCAAGCTCTGGGGCGTGGACACCTTCCTGCCCGGCAGCCAGGTCGCGCTGCGCCAGGTGCCGAACCTGGAGGACATGCTCGGCGAAGAGATCCAGTGCCGGATCATCAAGAAGAACAAGCGCCGGCGGAACGTGGTGGTCAGCCGCCGCATCGTGCTCGAGCAGGAGCGCGAGTCCAAGAAGCGCAGCCTCATCTCCGAGCTGGAGAAGGGCCAGGTGCGCAAGGGCATCGTCAAGAACATCACCGACTTCGGCGCCTTCGTCGACCTCGGCGGCATCGACGGCCTGTTGCACATCACCGACCTGAGCTGGGGCCGCGTCAGCCACCCCAGCGAGGTCGTGGCCATCGGCCAGGAGATCGACGTCAAGGTGCTGGACTTCGAGCAGGAGCGCGAGCGCATCAGCCTCGGCCTCAAGCAGCTCCAGTCCTACCCCTGGGACAACGTCGAGGAGAAGTACCCGGAGGAGAGCATCGTGCGCGGGCGCGTGGTCTCGATCACCAACTACGGCGCCTTCGTGGAGCTGGAGAAGGGTGTCGAGGGCCTCATCCACATCTCCGAGATGAGCTGGACCCGGCACATCAAGCACCCGTCGAAGGTCGTCAGCATCGGCGACGAGGTCGACGTGATGGTGCTGAAGATCGACAAGGGCAACGAGAAGATCAGCCTCGGCCTCAAGCAGTGCGAGAGCGATCCCTGGCTGACCCTGAACGAGCGCTACCCCGTCGGCACCGCCATCGAAGGCAAGGTGCGCAACCTGACCGATTTCGGCGCCTTCGTCGAGGTCGAGGAGGGCATCGACGGGCTGGTCCACATCAGCGACATGAGCTGGACCCGGCGCGTGCGTCATCCCAAGGAGCTGCTCAAGCGCGGCGACTCGGTGAAGGTCCAGATCCTGGACATCGACACCGGCAAGCGTCGTATCAGCCTGGGCATCAAGCAGCTGATCGACAACCCCTGGCCGACCCTGGCGGACCGCTTCCCCGTGGGCACGACCATCGAGGGCTCGGTCAACCGCATGCTCGACCACGGCGTGATCGTGGAGATGGGCGACGACCTGGAGGGCTTCGTGCCCCTGGGCCACCTCGGCATCCCCAAGATCGACAAGCCGCAGTTCTACTTCCGCGAGGAAGAGAAGGTCGAACTCAAGGTCATCAAGATGGACGTCGAGAACCGGCGCATCGTGCTGTCGATCCTCGAGCGGCTGAAGGACTTCGACGAGAGTGCGGCCGGCGAGTTCGTCAGCGCCCACCCTCGCCTGGAGGACGTGGTCGCGGCCGAGGCCGCCCTGGCGGCGCAGGCCGCCGAGGCGGGCGAGGAGATGCGTCCCGAAGCCACCGGCTACGAGGACTACGAGGAAGAGGCGTAGGATCAGCGGTCTCGAGACCGACGATCCGGGCGTGCTCTGGACGTGATCTGGACGTGTAAGGGGCGGGGGCCGGGCCCCCGCCCTCTTGCCATGGGAGGGACCCGTGGGCGACCTGCCCCAGCAGCTGGCGCCGATGCCGGCCGCGGCCGACCCCGGCCGTGCGCGGGGCCCCCTCCTGCGCGTCGCCTTCCGGACCCTGGGCTGCCGGCTCAACCAGTACGACACCGAAGGCATCCGGGCCGCGATGGCCCGCACCCTCCCCATCGAGGTGGTGGGCTGGGACGAACCCGCCGACCTCTACCTGCTCAACAGCTGCACCGTCACCAGCCGCGCCGACCAGGAGTGCCGCCGCCTGGCCCGCCAGGCCAAGCACCGTCACCCCGGCGGCAAGGTGGTCGTCGCCGGCTGCTATGCCCAGACCCAGCCCGAGCAACTGGCCGCCGTGGCGGAGATCGATGCCGTGGTCGGCAACGCCGACAAGGACGACGTCGCCGCCTGGCTGCCCCGGGTCCTGGCCGCGGACGCGCCCGCACCGGCCGTGGCGGACTTCGCCGAGGACGCGGTCTTCGACTCGCCGCTGATCGACGCCGTGCCCGGCCGCAGCCGGGCCTTCGTCAAGATCCAGGACGGCTGCAACCTGCGCTGCACCTACTGCCTGATCTGGAAGGCCCGCGGTCCCGGCCGCAGCCGCAGCCCCGACGACGTGCTGGCGCAGCTGGGCCTGCTGCAGGCGGCCGGCTACCGCGAGGTCATCCTGGCCGGCATCCACCTGGGCGGCTACGGCCGCGACCTGAGCCCTCGCCGCTCCCTGTGCGGCCTGCTCGCGCTGATCCTGGAGCGGCTGCCCGAGCTGCGCATCCGCCTCTCGAGCATCCACCCCAACGAGGTGACGCCCGAACTGCTGGAGCTCTTCGCGCGCCACGGGCGCCTGCGCCCGCACCTGCACATCTCCCTGCAGAGCGGCAGCAGCACCGTGCTGGCGCGCATGAAGCGGCCCTACCGGGGCGAGCGCGCCCGGCTGGCCCTGCGCGCGGCCGCCGACCTGATGCCCGGTTTCGGCATCGGCGCCGACCTGATCGTCGGCTTCCCGGGCGAGACCGACGAGGAGTTCGCCCAGACCCGGCGCATGGTCGAGGACCTGCCCTTCAGCTACCTGCACGTGTTCCGCTTCTCGCCGCGCCCGGGCACCGCGGCCGCGGTCATGCCCGGCCAGGTGCGGCCGGAGATCACCAGCGCCCGCAGCGCGCTGCTGCGCGACCTGGCCGGCGCCCGCCAGGCGGCCTTCGCCGCGGACCTGCTGGGCACGAGCCGCGAGGCCGTGATCGAGGCCGAGGGCGCCCTGCCGGGCTGGCGGCAGGCGACAACCGACAATTACGTGGGGGTCATGGTGCCCGCTGCGGTGACGGCGGATCTGCCCCCCGGCGCCCTGGTGCGGGTGACCGTGGACGAACAGCGCGACGGCCGGCTCTGGGCCGCCGCCGTCGAAGCCGAGGAGAGCTGAGCATGGCGATGTTCCAGGAGGGACTGCCCGACCTGACCCTGCGCGCGCCCGCCGCAGGCGGCGGGCCGCGCGTCTACATCGAGACCTACGGCTGCCAGATGAACGTCTACGACAGCCAGGCCATCGACGGGCTGCTCGGCCGCGACGGCTTCACCAGCGTCGCCAGCGAGGAGCTGGCCGACGTGGTGCTGCTGAACACCTGTTCGGTGCGCGACCACGCCGAGCACAAGATCCTCAGCCGGGTGGGCGAGATCCGCGCCGACCGCCGCCAGCGCGGGGCCCCCGAGCCGGTGATCGGCATCTGCGGCTGCATGGCCGAGCGCCTGGGCGACGAGCTGCGCAAGGGCGGCCAGGCCGTGGACCTGGTGGTGGGGGTCGACAACTACGACACCCTGCCCGGGCTGCTGCGCGGCCTGACCGAGCCCGACGGGATCGAGGACACGACCGCGCGCACCGTCACCGGCCACCGCGGCGACCAGCACTACGTGGCCCCGCCGGCGCTGTATCCCACCAACAACAGCCACCTGGTGACCATCCACAAGGGCTGCGACTACAAGTGCACCTACTGCATCGTGCCCATGACCCGCGGGCCCCAGAGCGAGAAGCACCCCGAGACCATCCTGCAGGAGATCGCCGGCATCGTGGCCGCCGGCGGGCGCGAGGTCACCCTGCTGGGACAGAACGTCACCGCCTACCGCTGGGGCCGGGACCTGGACTTCGCCGCCCTGCTGGAGCAGGTGGCGGCCCTGCCCGGGCTCGAGCGCATCCGCTTCCTCACCGGGCACCCCAAGGACATGCACCGGCACACCATGGACACCATCGGGCGCCTGGAGCAGGTCTGCCCCTGGCTGCACCTCCCGGCCCAGAGCGGCAGCGACCGGGTGCTGCGGCGCATGAAACGCCTCTACACCCGGGCCGAATACCTGGCCATGATCGACCACGCCCGGCGGGTGATCCCGGGGGTGACCTTCTCCTCGGACTTCATCGTCGGTTTTCCGGGGGAGACCGAACGGGATTTCCAGGATACGCTTGAGCTGGTGCGGGACGTGAAGTACGATCAGCTCTTCTCGTTCAAGTACTCCGAACGCCCGGGCGTGCCGGCGGCCAGGCTGGCCGACGACGTGGCGGTGCCGGAGAAGAAGCGGCGGCTGGCCGAGCTGATGGCCGCCCAGGACGAGGTCTGGGCCGGCCTGGCCCGGGACTGCGTGGGCCAGGTCTGGACGGGGATCGTCGAGGACGAAGCCAGGCGGCCGGCCGGCGCCCTGCGGGTGCGCACGGCCAACAACCGCAAGGTCGTGATCGCGGGGCAGGGGCTGGGCCTGGGGCAGCCGGTCACGGTCAGGGTCACGGGTTACCGCAACACCACGTTCATGGGGGACCGCATCGCCTGAGGCGCGCGGGCTCCAAGCAAAGAGGTGCCGCCGTGTGGGTCGTCAAGGGAATGCTCTTCCTGATCCTGCTGTTCGTGCTCGTCTACTTCTTCGCCACCAACAGTGACCAGTCGGTGGACCTGAACGTCTTCGGGCGGGCCTACCTGGGCATCAACATCTACTGGGTGGTGGCCGCCTGCTACCTGGCCGGCTTCGCCACCAGTTTCGTGCTGGCGGCGGTGCGTGAGCTGCGCTTCCACCGCGAGATCGGGCAGCTGCGCAAGGCCGCCAAGGCCAAGGACCACGAGATCGCCGAGCTGCGCACCCTGCCCCTGCGCGACGATCCGCCGCCGCGGACCATGCCCCAGCCGGTCAAGGCCAAGCCGCCGGTGCGCACCGGGCCGCCTGAAGGAGCTGCGCCGTGAGCGAACTGCTGATCCTCGCGACGGTCCTGGTCACGGTGCTGGTCGGCCTGATGCTGTGGCGGTCCCTGCGCCCGGCGCCAGCCGATGTCGCCGACGACGGCTACCAACAGGCCCTCGAGCTGTGGATCTCGGGCGAGCGCGACGAGGCCGTGCGCGCCCTGACTGCCGTGGTCAAGGCCAACCCGACGACGGTCGACCCGTTCCTGACCCTGGGCAACCTGCTGCGGCGGCGCGGCGACCCGGCTCGGGCCGCGATCCTGCACCGGGGCCTGACCCTGCGCCCGGAGCTGCCGCGGGAGAAGAAGATCACCGTCGGCCTGGCCCTGGCCGAGGACCTGGTGGCGCTGACCCGCTGGGACGAGGCCCGCGCCGTCCTGGACTCGGTGATGAAGGACGCCGCCACACGCACCGCCTACTGGAAGATCCGCTTTGCCCAGTGGCAGGGGCAGGGCAACCTGCCCGAGGCCGCCCGCACCCTCAAGGCGGCGCCGCGCTACGTGCCGGAGACCGCCCGTCCCTGGTTCATCAAGGCCTACGCCGCCTTCCAGCTGGACCGGGCCCAGGCCCATGCCGTGGCCGGCGAAGTGGCCGAGGCCCGTGCCCGCCTCAAGGACGTCGACCGCATCCCCGAGGCGACGATCCGGGCCTCCCTGGTGCGCGCGGTGCTGGCCGCCGTCAGCGACGACGCCCACCAGGCGGTCACCGTGACCTCGGAGGAGCTGCTGGACAATCCCGAGGAGCTCTCCATCTTCCTGCCGCTGCTGCAGGACGTGCTGTTGCGCACCGGCCAGTACGCGCGCACGATTCCCATCCTGGAGCGGGCCTGCCAGGCCGAGAACGCGCCGCCCAGCCTGTGGGTCAGCCTGGCCCTTCTCTACGAGAAGCTGGACCAGCGCACGAAAGCATTGCGTCTGCTGGAAGCCAAGGCCGGCCGTGCCAACTTCACGCCCGACGCCGCGGCGCCCTACCTGCGGGTGCTGATGCGCGAAGCCAAGGGCACCGACGCCGCCAAGGTCTGGTCCATGCTGGCCCGTCCCACCAGCCGGCCGGGCTCCTGGACCTGCTCCGCCTGCGGCCGCCGCGAGGACCGCGTGCGCTGGTTCTGCGACGGCTGCCGCGCCTTCGACAGCTTCACCCGCGACCGTCGCGGCCAGCGGGAGTCCTGAGATGCGCGGCGCCTCCGCCCTGTTCCTGCGCCGCCGCCTGCTGCTGACCGTGGCCGGCGTCGTCCTGGCCGCCCTCGGCGCCGTCACTGCCTGGCCCGGAGCCGCCGATGCCCTGGACCATTACCGGGCCGGGCGCTGGGACGAGGCCCGCGCCGCCCTGGACACCCCGGGCGCGGAAGCCGCGGCCGGCGCGGACCTGCTGTTGAAAGCCTACCTGGCCCGTCGGCCCGACCCGGCCCTGGGCGTCCTGGACGGGGCGCTCCAGACCTACGCTCCGAACACGCCCGTGGGCGCGGCCGCCCGCCTGGACGCCGCCGCCATCCGCTTCGCCCAGGACCGCCACCGCGAGGTGCTGACCCTGCTGGACCCGCTGGTCGCCGATGGCGGTTTCGCCGCGCCCGGCCGGGCCCTGCTGCTGGCGGGCCTGTCGCGCCTGGCGCTGGGCGATGCGGCCGGGGCCGAGGCCATGCTGGCCACGGTCAAGCCCGCCGATCCGGTCTTCGCCGCAGCCCGCACCGCCCTGGGCGACATCGCCCTGACGGAGCGCGACGCGGCCAAGGCCCTGCGCTACTACGACAACGCCGGCGAGGACGGCCGGGCCGGCGCCGGACGCTGGCAGGCCCTGCGCCTGGAGGGCCAGGGCGCCGCGGCCGAAGAACTGCGCCAGCGGCTGCAGGGCAGGGACCCCGGCAGCGTGGCTATCCTCGAGATCAATCGCCGGCTGCGGGCCGAGGCCGACGACAGCGCCGCCCGGCAGGCCCAGGCCCCGGCCCGGCGGGACACCACGGCCATGGCCGATCCGGCGGCCCGGGGCGGCCGCTACACCCTGCAGCTGGGTGCCTACAGCGACCGCGGCCTGGCCCTGGACCTGCTGCGGCGCTACGGCAGCCAGATCCCGGACCTGCGCATCGACACCGTGCGCGATCCCCGGGGTCAGTTCCTCTACAAGGTGCGCAGCGGCGCGTACGTCAACCCGGCGCTGGCCCGCAGCGAGGCCGACCGCCTGCAGCGGACCCTCGGCATCGACGTCTTCGTGGCCGAGTCCACCGACTGACGCCGTGGGTCGCCCGCGCAAGGCAGCCGCCTCAGCCAACGATCCCGCGCCGGACAACGCGACGCCGCGCCTGACCCCGATGCTCACCCAGTACCTCGAGCTGAAGGCCCGCAATCCGGACGCCCTGCTGCTGTTCCGCATGGGCGACTTCTACGAGACCTTCTTCGAGGACGCCCAGGTGCTGGCCGAGACCGCGGGCGTGACCCTGACCAGCCGCGACAGCAAGAGCGAACACCCGGTGCCCCTGGCCGGCGTGCCCTACCACGCGCTGGACGGCTACCTGAATCGCCTGCTGGAGGCGGGCATCACCGTCGCCATCTGCGAGCAGGTGGAGGATCCGGCCCAGGCCAAAGGCCTGGTCAAACGGGACATCGTGGAGATCATCAGCCCGGGCACCGCCACCGCACCCGAGCTGGTGGGCAGCGCGGCCGGCGTCTACTGCCTGGCCTGGGTGCCGCGCAAGGGCGGCGAGGACGGCTGGGCCCTGCTTGACGCCTCGACCGGCGAGTTCCGCTGCGGCCAGGAGAGCGGCAGCCTCGAAAGCCTCTGCGCCCGGCACCCGGTGCGCGAGGTGATCGTGAGGGAGGACACCGACCAGGAACAGCTGCGGCGCTGGACCGGCGGCCTGCCCGGGATCGTCGTCAATCGCGTCAACGGCGCCTGGTTCCACCCCGAGTTCGCCCGGCGCACCCTGCGCGAACACTTCGCCACGGCCAATCTCACGCCCTTCGGCCTGGAGGACGACGGCCGCGAGGCGGCCCGCACCGCCGCCGGCGCCCTGTTGCGGTACGTCACGGCCCTGGCCCTGCGCCGGCCGCCCCAGGTGACGGGCCTGCGCTTCAGCGCCCGCGGCGACCGCCTGGTGCTGGACGAGGAGACCCTGCGCAACCTGGAGGTCTTCCGCACCTTCCGCGGCGAGCGCGGCCCCGGCACCCTGGTCCATCACATCGACGGCACGGTCACGCCCATGGGCCGCCGCCTGCTGGAGCTGCGCCTGGCCGAGGCCCTGACCGACCTGCAGGAGCTGGAGTCCTGGCACGCCGGCGTGGCCGCCGCCCTGGCCGACCGCCCCTGGCGCGAAGCCCTGCGCGGCATCCTGCGGCGGATCGGCGACCTGGACCGGCTGGCCGCGCGGGCCGCCACCGGCCGCATCGGCCCGGCGGGGCTGCGCCACCTGGGCAGCGCCCTGGCCGCCCTGGACAAACTGCGCACGGCCGCCGCCACGCCCGCCCACGCCGACCATCCGGCGACCCGCTGGCTGGGCACCGCCGGCGGCTTCGGCGACCTGGCGGCACGCCTGCTGGCGGCCATCAACGAGGACGCCCCGGCCAGCGTCCGCAGCAGCGGCTACATCGCCCCGGGCATCGACCCGGAGCTGGACCGCTACCGCGCCGTGCTGCGCGACAGCAAGGGCTTCCTGGCCGGCCTGCAGACCCGCGAGCGCGAAAGTTCCGGCATCAGCAGCCTCAAGGTGGGCTTCAACAAGGTCTTCGGCTACTACTTCGAGATCACCAACAAGCACCTGGCCAAGGTGCCGTCCCACTACGAGCAGAAGCAGACCCTGGTCAACGCCGCCCGCTTCCACACGCCGGAACTGAAGGAGGCCGAGCGCACCATCCTCGAAGCCGAGGAGCTGGCCGAAGCCCTGGAAGCGCAGCTGCTGGCCCAGCTGGTGGAGCTGGTCGCGGCCCGCCTGGACGCCATCCACCGGGCCGGGCGCCTGGTGGCCCAGGCCGACCTGATGCTGGGCTACGCCGAGATCGCCGAGCGCCATCGCTACTGCCGGCCCGTCTGCGACGACAGCCTGGTGTTCACGGTCAAGGACGGGCGCCACCCGGTGGTCGAGCAGCTCCTGGGCGGCGACTTCATCCCCAACGACACCGAGCTGGACGGCCAGGATCGGCAGGTGCTGCTGTTGACCGGCCCCAACATGGGGGGCAAGTCCACCTACCTGCGCCAGGTAGCCCTGCTGGCGCTGATGGCCCAGGCCGGCGGCTTCGTGCCGGCGGCTCGCGCCCGACTGGGAGTCACCGACCGCATCTTCACCCGGGTCGGCGCCAGCGACAACCTGGCCCGCGGCGAGTCCACCTTCTACATGGAGATGAGCGAGACCGCCCACATCCTGCACCAGATGAGCCGCCGCTCCCTGGTCATCCTCGACGAGATCGGCCGGGGCACCGCCACCTACGACGGCCTCTCCCTGGCCTGGGCCATCACCGAGTTCCTGGGCTCGCCCGCGGGCCCGCGCCCCGCTCGGTCTTCGCCACCCACTACCACGAGCTGACCGAGCTGGAGCACGACCAGCCGGGGCTGCTCAACCTCAAGCTGGAGGTCAAGGAGTGGGAGGGGCGGATCATCTTCATGCACGCGGTCAGCCCCGGCAAAAGCGACAAGAGCTACGGCATCCACGTGGCGCGCCTGGCGGGCCTGCCCGAGCCGGTGCTGCGCCGGGCCGAGCAGATCCTGGCCTCCCTCAGCGCCGCGGACCGGCGCGACCTGCCCGCCCTGCGGGCCCGTCCCGAGGCCGCGCCGGTGGCCACCTCCGCACCCCGGGCCCAGCTCAGCCTCTTCCAGGAGGGCGAGCGGGACGCCCTGGAGGCCCTCCGGGCCCTGGACCTGGACTCCATCAGCCCCCTGGACGCGTTCATGTGGCTGGTGAAGATCCGCCGCCAACTGGGCGATTGACGCCCTTTCCGGTACAGGCCACCCTTTTGCTGCCGAAATTCCCCCCAGGATCAGGCCGCCCGGCCGGCGGCCCAACCCGTGGAGCGAAATGACGGACGGCATCCGATGGTCTGTTGTGCTGGCGTGCCCGTCAGAGGCGGAACTGCCCCTGCTGGCGGAGCTGTCCGCCCGGCGTGACGCCCGCATCGCCGCCGTGGCCGATCCTGACGGCAGCTGTCTGGGCGCCGAACTGGCCCAGATCATGGGCATCCCGGTGATCACCGACCTCGAGGCCCTGGACGATCCCGCCCGCCACCTGCTGGTCCACGGCGCCCTGACCGGGGCGGTCACCGCCCTGCTGGACGACGCCGTCGACCTGGGCCTGGTGACCATGCGGGCCGACACCCTGCTGGCCCGCCTGCGCGCGCCCGCCGACGGCGCCGCCCGCATCACCACCGCCCCGCCGGGGCGGCCCGAAAGCGAGGCGGTCGAGAACGGGACCGCCGCCATCCACCGCACCCTCAGCCGCATCGAGGAAGCCCTGGACCGGGAGTCCCTGCTGCGCTGGGTGCTGGGCCTGGCCATGCGCGCCGTGGGTGCCGGTTCGGGCTCGATCATGCTGCTGGACGAGGCCACCGACGAACTCTACGTGGCCTTCGCCCACGGCCTGTCCGACGCCACCCTGCACGCGACCCGGGTGCGGCCGGGCGAGGGCATCGCCGGGCGGGTGTTGACCACCGGCCGGGCCGAGCGCATCGAGTACGGCGGCCATGACGGCCGCGACCGGGGCGCCATCATCGACGCCGTCTGCGCGCCCATCGTGCGAGGCGGCCGGGCGCTGGGCGTGGTGAACCTCTCGGCCACCAGTGCCGACGGCCCCCTGGTGCCGGACGCCCTGGCCCGGGCAGGAGCCCTCAGCCACCGTCTGGGCGAGCTGCTGGAGCGCTTCCTGCGGCTGCAGGACATCGTCGACCGCGACCAGCTGCGCCGCCTGGACGAGTCCCTGGGCCTGGACGCCATGGAGCAGGGCGACCCCCTGGAACTGCTGCGCGAGTGGACCACGCGCCTGGCCGGGTCGGTGCAGGCCGAGAGCGTGACCCTGGGCCTGTTGACCGACGACGGCGACCTGTGCCTGGTGGGCGACGAGGTGAGCTACCTCTGCCCGCCGGACCATCCCCGGGCCACGGCCCTGGTCAGCGGCACGCCGGTGGTCGAACGCAAGGGCGGTGAGGCCGATCCGCGCACGATCATCCACCTGCCGGTGGGCCGCGATCCGTTGCAGGTGGTGCTGACGGTATCCTTCAGCACCGCCGCGGCCGCCCACCGCTTCCGCACCACCAGTGCCGACTTCCTCTACGTGGTGCGCCGCCACCTGGGCCACCTGCTGGAGCGCACCGTGCGCGCCGACGAGCTGAACCGCCTGACCGCCCTGGCCTCGGCCCTGTCCAGCCTGGCCGAGGTCAACGGCGACAACGGCACCACCGAACGGGTGCTGGCGGCGGCCCGCCGCCTGACCGGCGCCCGCCGCGCCTTGCTGGTGGAGGAGGGCCCGCCCGGCGACGCGCTCCTGGACGAAGCCCGCAAACAGCTGCGCCAGGCCGGGCAGCAGGGTTGGGCGGCCAGCGTGCTGGACGGCCAGCGCGGCGGGAGCCACGACGATCCCCTGGCGATCCTGGTGGTGCCGCTGGACACGACCCGCCCGCTGCCGGGGCTGCTGCTGGTGGGCAAGACCCGGGTGCACGCCCTGGACGCGGCCACCTTCACCGCCACCGACGCCCGCTTCGCCCGGCGCCTGCTGCCGTTGCTGCGGGTCCCGCGCCCGGCGGCCCGCGGCCCCGCCGCCGCCCGCCCTGGCCGACGCCGCCGGCGGCACCGCGACCGCGCTGCTGCACCTGCGCCGCGAGCTCGACCGCTGCGACCGCTACCACACCATGGTGGGCCTGGCCGCCTTCCGCCTGCCCGCCGGGCAGGGCAGCGGGCCGGCCGCCGGGGCCCTGGCCGAGCGCCTGCGCTCCAGCGACCTGGTGGGCTGCCTCGACGACGGCACCATCGTGGTGATCGTGCCGGAGGAGGTGCAGGCCCTGCCGCGCCTGCAGCGCCGGGTCGAGGAGCTGCTGCGGGCCATCACCGGCGCCGCCGGACTGATGGTGCGCAGCGCGACCGCCGTCTACCCCGGACCGGCCGACGATGCGGCCGGCCTGCTGGCCACCGTGACCCGCGGCCTGGCCTGAGCGATCCCCGTTTATCCCCGGTTAATCGTCCAGGCGAAGCTGCGCCGGCCGCCCGCCGGTTGACGCTCGCTTGCCGGTTGTCTAACCTAGTCGCCACGGTTGCCTCGCCAGTTGGCGCGGCCAGCCCCGCACCCGACCAGGGCATGAAGGGAATCATGGCCAACACGCGCAAGGAACAGCCCCGCCGGATCCGCGTCCTCGACGGCGCAACCATCGACCGCATCGCCGCCGGCGAGGTGGTCGAACGGCCGGCCTCGATCGTCAAGGAGCTGGTGGAGAACGCCCTGGACGCGGGCGCCGCGACCCTGACCATCGTCCTGGAGGAGGGCGGCCTGGTCCGCCTCAGCGTCGAGGACGACGGACACGGCATCCCGTTCGGCGAACTGCCCCTGGCCTTCGAGCGCCACGCCACCAGCAAGATCGCCACGGCCGCCGACATCATGCAGGTGGGCAGCTTCGGCTTCCGCGGCGAGGCCCTGGCCTCCATCGCCTCGGTCAGCCGCGTGCGCTGCCTCAGCCGCACCGACGCCGAGGACGTGGGCGGCCTGCTCGAGCTCGACGGCGGCGAACTGGTGCGCCGCGAGCCGGCGCCGCGCAACCGCGGCACCACCATCACCGTCAGCGACCTCTTCTACAACACGCCCGCCCGCCGCAAGTTCATGAAGACGGCCCAGGCCGAGAAGCGCGCGGTGATGAAGTGCCTGACCCAGCTGGCCCTGGCGCACCAGGAGGTGCGCTGGCTGGTCAAGGCCGACGGCGACGTCGCCCTGGACCTCAGGCCGGCCGCCTCGCTCACCGACCGCGCCCGCGACCTGCTGGGCTCCTCGGTGGTGGAGCACCTGGCCCGCTTCGAGCTGGCCAAGGGCGGCTTCTCCATCGGCGGCCTGGCTTCGCGGCCCACCTGGACCCGGGGCAACCGCGAGCAGCAGTTCCTGTTCATCAACCGCCGCCCCGTGGACAGCCCGGCCCTGGCCCAGGCCATCAGCCAGGCCTACCGCGAGGTGGTGCCGCCGGGGCGGCACGCGGTCGTCATCGCCTTCCTGCAGGTGCCCGCCGGCGAGGTCGACGTCAACGTGCACCCGGCCAAGACCGAGGTGCGCCTGCTGATGGAGCGCGAGGTCTTCGGCCTGCTCAAGAAGTCGCTGACCGAGGGCCTGAGCCTGCGCCAGGCCGCGGACCTGCGTCCCTGGGCGGGCCCGGGGCCGGGCGGCGGCACCGACGAGGCCGCGGTCGGCCGCCTGGCCGAGGCCGAGACCGACGCCCTGCGCCAGTACTTCCAGCGCGGCGCCTCCCAGGGCTACGAGTACAAGGGGGTCGCGCCGGGCCAGGGCCAGCTCTTCGGCGCCTCGGCCCTGCGCGGCGAGAGCGAAGGCGGCGACGACGGGGGCTTCGCCGGCGCGCGCGTCGGCCTGGGCGCGGACCAGGCCCTGCATCCGGCGCCTTTCTGGCAGCTGCACCGCACCTACATCGTGACCCAGATCCGCGGCGGCCTGGTGCTGGTCGACCAGCACAACAGCCACGAACGCATCCTCTACAACGAGGCCCAGCGGGCCCTGGACCAGGGAGTGGGGGTGGCCACGCAGCAGCTGCTGTTCCCGGCCCACCTCGAGCTGACGCCCGGCCAGGTGCAGGGCTGGCAGACCCACCGCGAGCAGCTGGCCCTGATGGGCTTCACCATCGAACCTTTCGGCGGCCAGAGCATCCTGGTGCAGGGCATCCCCGCCAGCCTCAAGAACTGGAACGAGGGCCGCCTGCTGCTGGACATGCTGGACGACCTGGCCTGGGACGACAAGCCCAGCCAGGAGAACCGGGTCGATCTCTTGGCCAGCTACGCCTGCCACGGCGCCGTGCGCGCCGGCGAGCCCCTGACCGTGCCCGAGATGCAGCACCTGGTGGACCAGCTCTTCGCCACCGACACGCCTCTTTCCTGCCCCCACGGTCGGCCCACGCTGATCCAGTTCACGTTGTCGGATCTGGAGAAGCGGTTTGGGCGCAGCTAGCCTGGTCTGCCCGGCGCTGGTCGGCCCCACGGCCGTGGGCAAGACCGCACTGGTGGCGGCGCTGGCCGCGCGTCTGCCCCTGGAAGTGATCAGCCTGGACAGCCGGCAGATCTACCACGGCCTGCGCCTCGGCACCGCCCAGCCCACCGCCGCCGAGCAGGCAGCCTGCCCCCATCACCTGATCGACTTCGTCGACCCGGACCGGAACTACAGCGCCCAGCGCTTCCGCGAGGACTTCATCCGCGTGCATGGCGAGGTGACCGCCCGCGGCGGCGTGCCGCTGCTGGTGGGCGGGGCGGGCATGTACCTGACGGCGCTGGTCCAGGGCTTCATGGTCATCCCGGGGCACACGCCCGAGCGCCTGCAGGAGGTGCGGGCCGAGCTGGCCCCGTTGGACGATCGGGAGATCCGCCAGCGCCTGGCTGCGGTCGATCCGGTCGCCCACCAGCGCATCCATCCCCGCGACCGCCAGCGCAGCCAGCGTGCGCTGGAGGTGCAGCTCATCTGCGGCCTCAGCCAGACCCGGCTGCAGGACGAGCAGCAGCCCGACCCGGCCCTGGGCCTGGCCTTCCCGACCTTCGTGCTGGAGCGGGAGACGGGGGAGCTGGACGCGCGCATCGCCCGGCGCACGGCCCAGATGCTGGCCGGCGGCTGGATCGCCGAGACGACCGCGCTCCTGGCCCGGCACCGTGCCGACGGCCCGGGCCTCTCCAGCCTGGGCTACCGGGAGATCGTCGCCCACCTGGCCGGCACCCTGCCGCGGGCCCAGCTGGCCCCGGCCATCGTGCAGGTGACCCGGCAGTACGGCAAGCGCCAGCGCACCTGGTTCCGGCAGGTGGAGGCGGTGGGGCGGTTCCACCCCGACGACGCGGCGCTCGGTGACGCGTTGCTGGCGGCGCTCACTGCGCCATGATGCGCGCCAGCTGGGCCTCGTCCGCCAGCAGGTAGCCCGGCTCCACCAGCCGCGGCGTCAGTTCGCGCCAGTTGGGGCCCTGGGCGAAGATCTTCGCGAACATCGGCAGCGCCTGCTCCAACTCGCCCGCATTGACCAGGGCCACGGCGTGCCAGTAGCGGCCTTCGAGGTTGTCGCCCAGGATTTTTTCGGCGGCGGCATAGGCCCTGCCGGCGGCCGGCAGGTCATTCTGCTCGACGGCCAGGTCCCCGGCGTTCATCTGCTCGTAGCCCCGGTGCAGGCGCAGCAGGCGGGTCAGCTCGGCCACGGGCACCGGATGGTCCTCGACCCGCAGATCCACGCGCACGTCCTGCCAGGGCTTCGCCGAGGCCTCGGCCGCCACCACCAGCAGCGCCGCCGACTGCCGCCCGCGGATGTCGCCGCCGGCCTGCTCGGCCGCCGCCAGAGCCGCCAACAGGCGCTCGGCCAAGGGACCGCTCGCCGCTTCGTAGGCCGCAGCCATGGCGTCGGGCACCGTGCCGTTGGCCATCAGGTTGGCCTGCACCGCATACCCCTTGCCGGTGCGCCCACCCGCCTCGGCGATGCAGCGGCTGCCGGTGAAATTGGCGGCCCCTCCGGCGGCGTCGACCATGGCCACCTGCCGCATCTGGCTGCCTGCATCGGCTTCCAACAGCTGCGCCAACGCGCTCGCCGCCGATACACCCTGGGCCATCAGCGCCAGCCCCTGCGGCCCGTAGGCCGGCTCGACCATGGACTGGGTCGCCACCGCGCCCACGCCCGCCTCGGCCCAGGGCACCAGCTGGCCCACGCTGAACCAGTGGCTCTGCACGGCCACGCCCATTTCGCCAGTCTCCGCATCGCGGGCCACGATGGAGTAGGTGCTGACGGGGCGGATGGAAGAGACGGTGACGGCCGAGGCGGCCGCCGGCAGGACGACCATCGCGGCCAACAGTAAGCGCTTCATGGGGACTCCTTCGCGTCTTGCCTGATCGTCAGCTTTCGTGCCCCCGGGGACACGTTCGCTGACCATAGCACAAACAAGAACGCGCACCCAGAGGGCGCGCACCGGCAGGAAAGAAACTGGAGCGGGCTACGAGGTTCGAACTCGCGACCCTCAGCTTGGGAAGCTGATGCTCTACCAACTGAGCTAAGCCCGCTCCGGACGCCCAATCTAAACGGGCGCCCCGGCGCTGTCAACCGCGCCCGCCGCGCCCTTGCGCCCCCGCCGACCCTGTGCTTGACTGTGCCCATGATCGCACTCATCAGACCCTTCCCGGCCCCCCTGGACCGCCTGCACCAATGGTGCGAGGGCGACCACGTCACCCACCTGGACGGCCGCGCCGTCGAGGACATCCTCGACCTCTACTACTACACGCCCGAGGACCGGCACCTGGCCCTGACCATCCTGCGCCAGGACGGCCAGACCGCCGACCTGAAGCTGGACCCCGCGGACATCGACGCGGTCACCGCCTGCTTCGCGCCCCTGGAGTTCAAGACCTGCGCCTGCGAGTGCGTCTTCTGCTTCATCGACCAGAATCCCGAGGGCATGCGCGACGCGGTCTACGTCAAGGACGAGGACTACAGGTTCAGCTTCCTCTACGGCAACTACATCACCCTGACCAGCCTGGGCAAGAAGGGCATCGAGCGCATCAAGCAGCAGCGCATGTCGCCGCTCTACGTCTCGGTCCACGCCACGGACATCGAGGTGCGCACCCGCATGCTGGGCATAAAGAAGCGCATGGACGTGGTGGCGATCCTGCGCGACCTGGCTGCAGCCGGCATCGAGATCCACACCCAGGTGGTGCTCTGCCCGGGCTGGAACGACGGGGCCATCCTCGAGCAGACCTTCAGGGAGCTGCTGGAACTGGGCACGCCGCTGGAAGATGACGACACCCCGTTCGAGGCGGTCAGCGCCCGCGGCTTCGGCTACGACCGCGTCGATGACGACGACGAAGACGAAGCCCCGGCCCCGGACCTGCCTGCCGCCCTGGGCGGCGTGCGTTCCCTGGCCATCGTGCCGGTAGGCCTCAGCGCCCACCGCAAGGGACTGACCCAACTCGATCCGGTCACGATCGAGGATGCCGCCAAGGCCATCGCGCAGGTGGCGCAATGGCAGCCGGAGGCCCGCCAACGCCTGGGCTACTCCTTCGTCTACCTCAGCGACGAGTTCTACCTGCTGGCCGGCCGACCCTTCCCGCCCACCGCCAGCTACGACGGCTTCTGGCAGATCGACAACGCCATCGGCCTGACCCCGCGCCTGCGCGACACCTGGCAGGAGGAGCTGCAGTGGGCCCGGGAGGAGGGCCGCCCGCCCCGGGCGCCCCTGACCGTGCTGACGGGCGAACTGGCGGCCAAAGCCTGGCGCCGGGAGTTCACCCCGGTGCTGGAGGCCGCCGGCGCCCCGACGGTCGAGGTGGTGGGGGTGGCCAACCGCTTCTACGGCCACACCGTCACCGTGGCCGGCCTGCTGGGCGGCGCCGACCTGCGCCGCGCCCTGCTCGAGCTGCCGCCGGCACCCCGCCGGCAGGTGGTGCTCTCGCCCCGGGTCTTCAACGCCGACCTGCTGACCCTCGACGGCATGACCCTCGAGGAGGTCACTGCCGGCTCGCCCCACGAGGTGCTGGTGGGCGAGGAGGACGGTTTCGTTGATTTCTGGGGGCAGCTGGGCTAGTTTCGGGCCTGACCCGCAGCCTTGCCCATCCCCGGACGCGCCGCCCGAAGCGGCTGGTGAACGAAGTGTCCCTGCGCACCGTGGCCATCATCGGCCGCCCCAATGTGGGCAAGTCGACCCTCTTCAACCGCATCGTCGGCGAGCGGCGCTCCGTGGTGCACGAAACCGCCGGCGTCACCCGCGACCGCATCACCGAGACCACCGACTGGGCCGGGCACCCCTTCATCCTGCTGGACACCGGCGGCATCATCCCCTTCGGCGAGGTAGCCGGCGAATTCGACGCCGCGGTCACCGAGATCGCCCGCCACGCCATCGAGGACGCCGACGTGGTGCTCTTCATGGTCGACGCCAAGGTCGGTCCCATGGGCTGGGACGAAGCCATCGCCCGCGACCTGCGCAAGTCCGGCAAGCCGGTGGTGCTGACGGTCAACAAGGTCGAGACGGGACCAGGACCGGGCCCAGGTCCACGAGTTCCACGGCCTGGGCCTGGGCGAGCCCCACCCGGTCAGCGCCCTGCACGGCCAGGGCGTGGGCGACCTGCTGGACGTGGTGGTCGAAGGCTTCCCCGTCCACGAGGTGGAGGTGCCCTGCGACTGCAAGGTGGCCATCCTGGGCCGCCCCAACGTGGGCAAGTCCTCGCTGCTGAACATCCTGATCGGCCGCGACGACGCCCTGGTCAGCGCCATCCCCGGCACCACCCGCGACTCGATCCACACCGACCTGAACTGGCACGGCCGCACCATCCGCCTGATCGACACCGCCGGCCTGCGCCGCAAGTCCAAGGTGCAGGAGGCCATCGAGGTCTTCAGCAACATGCGCACCCTGCGCGCGCTGGAGCAGTGCGACGTGGCGGTGCTGGTGGTCGACGCCGACGCCGGCCCGGTCGACCAGGACGCCAAGATCGCCGGGCTGATCCACGACGCGGGCAAGGGCGTGGTCGTGGCCTTCAACAAGTGGGACCTGATCCCCGACAAGGGCGCCAACACCCACCTGGCCCACTGGGAGGCCTTCTGCAAGGAAGTGCCGTTCCTGACCTACGCGCCCTGGTTCACCGTCAGCGCCGAGACCCGGCAGCGCACCGGCAAGATCCTCGAGACGGTCTGGGACGTGCACGAGCAGCGGAGCAAACGCATCCCCACGGCCCAGCTCAACTCGTTCCTGGAGGGCGTGATCGCCTACCAGCAGCCGCGCACCCACGGCGGCGGGATGGGCAAGATCTACTTCGCCACCCAGATCGAGCAGGCGCCGCCCTCGATCCTGCTTTCGGTCAACGAACCGCGCTTCTTCGCCAGGGAGTACCTGCGCTTCCTGAACAACCAGATCCGCAAGGAATACGGCTTTACCGGCACGCGGATTTTTGTGAAACTGAAGAAGCACTAGGCGGGTCGCACTTCAACCGGAACGGGAACCCATGCTGCTGATCCTCTTCCTGGTTATCGCGTTTGCCATCGGCTCGATTCCGTTCAGCTTCATCCTCGGCAAGCGGGTCCGCGGCATCGACCTGCGCGAGCACGGCAGCGGCAACCTGGGCGCGACCAACGTTTTCCGCACCCTGGGCAAGGGGTGGGGCATCCTCTGCCTGTTCCTGGACATGGCCAAGGGCGCGGCGGCGGTGCTGCTGATGACCGCGCTGGTGGCGGGCTGGCCCGCAGGCGAGCCCACGCCGTTCCACATCCCGGCCGACCTGTTCCGCATCTTCGCCGGCTTCCTGGCCGCCATCGGCCACACCTTCAGCCCCTTCGTGAACTTCCACGGCGGCAAGGGCGTCGCCACCACCGCCGGCGCCTTCGGCGTCCTGGCGCCCTACGCCCTGATCGTGGCCACGACGGTCTTCCTGGCGGTCTTCCTGGTGACCCGCATCGTGTCCCTGGGCAGCATCGCCGCGGCCAGCGTGCTGCCGTTCGCGGTGGTGTTCTTCGAGATCAAGTCGGCCGAGGTGTCCTCGACGATCATCGTGTTCGCGTCCCTGGTCTGCGCCTGGGTGATCTTCAAGCACCGGGGCAACATCGCCCGCATCCGGGCCGGCACCGAGGCCAAGGTGGGGGACAACGGGGCCACCGAGGTGCACCCGCGCGCCAAGGAGAAGTGAGATGAAGGCGGCCATCCTGGGCACCGGCAGCTGGGCCTCGGCCTTCGGACGGCACCTCTGCCACAAGTGGGACCGGGTGGTGCTCTGGGGCATCGTCAAGGGCCAGGTCGACAGCATCAACCAGACCGGCACCAACCCCGACTACCTGGGCAGCATCGTGCTGCCGCCCAACCTGCGCGCCACCCTGGACCTGGACGACTGCCTGCGGAACGCGGACGTGGTCTTCAGCGTCGTGCCCAGCCAGGCCGTGCGCCAGGTCATGGCCAAGGTCGCCGCCAGCCCGGCACTGCCCGTGGGCGTGCCGGTCATCAACCTGGCCAAGGGCTTCGAGGTCAGCACCCTGGAACGCCTGTCCCAGGTGATCGAGGAGGAGCTGAACCCGGCCGGACGCCCGGACCTGCACCCGGTCGGCGTGCTGCTGGGTCCCAGCCACGCCGAGGAGGTGGCCCTCGAGCTGCCGACGGCCGTGGTCCTGGCCGGCAGCCCCGGCTGCGACTGGGCCCATTGGCAGACCTGGATCTCCGGCCCCTTCTTCAGGGTCTACACCAACGACGACATGGCCGGGGTGGAGATCGCCACCGGCTTCAAGAACATCATCGCCCTGGCCGTGGGCATGGCCGACGGCCTGGGCACCGGCGACAACACCCGCGGCACCATGATGACCCGGGGCATGGTGGAGCTGGCCCGCCTGGGCTGCGCCCTGGGCGGCCGCCCCGAGACCTTCAGCGGCCTGGCCGGCATCGGCGACATGATCACCACCTGCATCAGCCGCCACAGCCGCAATCGCAACTTCGGCGAGGCCGTCACCAAGGGCAGCGAGGATCCCCAGAAGCTGCTGGCCCGCCAGGTCCAGGTGGTCGAAGGGGTCTACATGACCCAGGCCGCCTTGAAGCTGAGCGAGAAGCTGGGCATAGAACTTCCTATTACCAAACAGGTTCATGATGTGCTATTCTCCGGCAAACCTCCGCGCCAGGCCATGCGCGAGCTGATGGAGCGCCAGTTGCGGGCGGAGCTCGACTAGGGATCCGGAGTACCATGGACTATCCCAGCAAGCTGTACTATTCGATCAGCGAAGTGGCTGAGATCACGGGGATCAAGGCCCACGTGCTGCGCTACTGGGAGTCGGAATTCCCCACGCTCAGCCCCAAGAAGACCCGCACCGGGGCCCGCCGCTACCGCCAGAAGGACATCGAAGAGGTCGAGGCCATCAGGAGCCTGCTCTACGACCAGGGCTTCAAGATCGCCGGGGCCAGGAAGCAGCGCCGCGAGGCCCGCAAGGTCGGCAGCCAGCCGGAAACTGCCCCGGCGGCGCCCCAGTTGGCCATCGGCTTCGAGAAGCTCGACGACGGCGAGCGCCTGGCCCTGGTCAAGCAGCAGCTGACCGAGATCCTCGAGCTGGTGCGCGGGCTCCAGCGCGCTCCCGAGCCGGCCCCCAAGCCCAAGGCCAAGCAGGCCAAGGGCTGATCCCGCTCCCATTTGCGCCTTGTCGCACAGGG
Source organism: Candidatus Krumholzibacteriia bacterium (assembly GCA_963848505.1). Classification (GTDB taxonomy): domain Bacteria; phylum Krumholzibacteriota; class Krumholzibacteriia; order LZORAL124-64-63; family LZORAL124-64-63; genus JACZKN01. The sequence continues at coordinate 1,412,470 of CAWKEB010000003.1, forward strand.
GAGGGGGTATTACATTGTCTCCCCGCAGCACCCCCTGCCGGCCCGGGAACTCCCGCTGGCCGGCCTGGATTTAGGTCGGGACGTGGCGCAGCCCGGTAGCGCACTTGCATGGGGGGCAAGGGGTCGCGAGTTCAAATCTCGCCGTCCCGACCATCTCGATTCGAAGGCCGGCCCGCTGGGCCGGCCTTTTTTGCCGTTGGTCGGCGCCGCACGGCCGATCCCCCTTGAACCCGCGCCCCGCTGGCCCTACTCTAGGTTTCCGGCGTTTCCTGAACTCGACCTCCGTCCCCGAAGGCCACCTTATGCCCGTCGGCGCCATCCTGCCCGCCCTCAACGCCGCCCGCTTCCTGCCGGCGGTGATCGCCGACATCCGCGGCCGGCACCCGGACCTGTGGGTCCTGGTGGTCGATGACGGCAGCAGCGACGGCACCGCCGAGGCGGCCCGCACCGCCGGCGCCCAGGTCGCCGTCCACGCGGTGAACAAGGGCAAGGGCGAGGCCCTCAAGACCGGCTACCGCTGGGCCCTGGACCAGGGCCTGGACTGGGTCTTCACCATGGACAGCGACGGCCAGCACCTGCCCGCCGAGATGCAGCTCTTCCTGGACGCCACCGCCGGCGGCGACCTGGACGTGGTCGTCGGCACCCGCATGGCCCGCACCGAGGGCATGCCCTGGATCCGGCTCAAGACCAACCAGTTCACCAGCTGGGTGGTCAGCCGCCTGGCCGGCTGCCCCATCCCCGACAGCCAGAACGGCTACCGCCTGTACCGCGCCGCCCTGCTGCGGGACGTGCGCCTGCGCACCAGCCGCTACGACAGCGAATCGGAGATCCTGGTGCGCCTGGCCCGCAAGGGGGCCCGCATCGGCGCCGTGCCCACCACCACGGTCTACGGCGACGAGAAGAGCTCCATCAACCCGTTCGTGGACACCGGCCGCTTCTTCCGCCTGGTGTTCATGCTGATGTTCTCCCGGGACTAGCGCCCGGACCAAAGAGGGATCATGAAAGCCATCCGCCACGTGCTGATCAGCAACGACGACGGCATCGATGCCCCCGGGCTGCTGGCCCTGGAGGAGACCGTGCGCGCCATGCCCGGCTTCCGGGTCACGGTGGTCGCGCCCCACGACCAGCAGAGCGCGTCCAGCCACTCGTTGACCCTGACCTCGCCCCTGCGCATCCTGGAGCGGGGGGAGGGGCGCTTCGCCGTCACCGGCACCCCCACCGACAGCGTGCTGGTGGCCCTGGAGAAGATCCTGCGGGCGGACATGCCCGACGTGGTGCTCTCGGGCATCAACCACGGCCCCAACATGGGCGAGGACGTGATCTACTCCGGCACCGTGGCCGCGGCCATGGAGGGCACCATGTTCGGCGTGCCCAGCTACGCCCTGAGCACCGCCGGCTGGCATCCCACCGACTTCAGCGGGCCGATCGCCTTCCTGCACGCCAACCTGGAGCACCTGCTGGCCTACCCGCTGCGCAAGGGCTCGCTGCTGAACGTGAACATCCCCGACGGGCCGCCCGCGGGCATCAAGGGCATCCGCGTCACCCGCCTGGGCAGCCGGGTCTACCAGAGCGCGATCACCGACCAGGTCGATCCCCACGGCAAGCCCTACTTCTGGATCGGCGGCAAGGGCCCGACCTGGGAGAAGGAGAACGGCACCGACTACGCGGCCGCCACCGCCGGCTACGTCTCGGTCACCCCGCTGATGGTGGACCTGACCCACTACGGGATGCACCAGGAGATGCAGGGCCTCGAACGCGATGGCCTTACCCCGGGAGCGACGGCGGCCCATGACTGATTTCGCCGTCGCCCGGCGGCGCATGGTGCGCGAGCAGCTGGAGGAGGCGGGGCTCACCGACCGCCGGGTCCTGCAGGCCATGCGCGAAGTGCCGCGGCACCTGTTCGTGCCCCGGGCCCTGCAGCACCGGGCCCACCAGCCCAGCGCCCTGCCCATCGGCTGCGGCCAGACCATCAGCCGTCCCTTCACCGTGGGCCTGATGTCCCAGCTGCTGGGCCTGCGGGGCCATGAGCGCGTGCTCGAGATCGGCACCGGCAGCGGCTACCAGGGCGCGGTGCTGGCCCGCCTCGCCGCCGAGGTGGTCTCGGTGGAGCGCTTCGCCCCTTTGGCAGAGCGCGCCCGCCAGGTGCTGGCCGAAATCGGCGCCACCAACATCACCGTCCTGGCCATCGACGGCAGCGAGGGCTGGCACGATGGCGCGCCCTGGGACGCCATCATGGTCACGGCCTGCGCACCCCACCTGCCGCCGCTGCTGTTGGGCCAACTGCGTGACGGCGGCCACCTGCTGATCCCCGTCAGCAAGGGCCGCGAGCAGATCCTCTACCGCTACCAGCGCCAGGGCCAGGAGGTGCTGGTGGAGCAGTCCCTGGCCTGCCGCTTCGTGCCGCTGCTGCCTGGTGTCGCCGCCCCCCACGAGGCCGAGGTTGCGTCCCAGCCCGAAGAACCCACTGAAGGAGAACAGCTTGCGTGAGGGCCTGCTCGATCTGATGCACCAGCTGCCGCCGCCGTTGGCGGTGTTCCTGATCGCCATGCTGCCGATCTTCGAGCTGCGCGGCGCCATCCCCGCGGCCTACGCCATGGGCATGACCAACCATCTGACCATCTACCTGCTGGCCGTCGCCGGCAACATCGTGCCGGTGCTGCCGATCCTGCTGCTGCTGGGGCCGGTGGAGCGCTTCCTGCGGCGCTGGCGCACCTGGGACCGCTTCTTCACCTGGCTCTTCAAGCGGACCGTCAGCCGCAGCGCCCTGATCAAGCGTTACGAGAGCCTGGGACTGATCCTGTTCGTGGCCATCCCCGCCCCGATGACCGGCGCCTGGACCGGCGCCATAGCCGCCTACCTGTTCAAACTCCCCTTGCGGATGGCGGTGCCTTGTATCATCTTGGGCATCCTGATCGCCGGAATCGTGGTCGCATTGGTCTCCCAGGGGGTCATTTCCCTGTGGCGCTGACGGCCGAAACCGCGCGGTCTTCCTCTTGGTCGGGGCGTAGCGCAGCCCGGTTAGCGCGCCTGCTTCGGGAGCAGGAGGTCCGGAGTTCAAATCTCCGCGCCCCGACCACTTTTCTCCCTTCGCTCGCCATCGTGATCGCCTTGCTGGTGACGGCGCCGGCGTCTGTCCAGGCGGGTTCGGCGATCTACACCGTCCGCTCCGGCGACAACCTGACCGTGATCGCCCGCCGCTTCGGCACCACCATCGAGGAACTGCGCCGGGACAACGGGCTGAACTCGGACCTGCTGCGCATCGGCCAGAAGCTGCGCATGGGCGCGCCCTTTGCCGCAGGCGGCGCGCGCGAACCCCGCTGGGAGCGCCCGGCCCGGCGCCTGGGCGAGGTGCTGCGCCCCTTCGGCCCCTACCAGCGCGGCCGCATCCTGATGCCGCGCAACGGAGCCGACGTGGCCTGCGCCGTGGGGGAGGTCGTCAGCGCCCCGGCCGACGCGGTTGTGCGCTTCCTGGGCCCGCTGGACGGCTACGGCCACCTGGTGATCCTGGATCACGGCGGCGGCTGGACCACGGTGCTGGCGCCGCTGGATCCGGCCATCCTGGCCGTGGACGTGGGCACCGCCCTGCTGGCCGGCGACCGCCTGGGCCTGGTCGCCCAGCCGGTGGAGGAGGGGCCGCCCTACCTCCACATCGAACTGCGCAAGGACGACAAGGCGGTCTTGCCCGACCGCCTCTTCAAGTAGGCTTCAGACAAGGAGTTGCTCCGTGGACCTCAGGCAAGTGATCAGGGACGTGCCGGATTTCCCCAAGCCGGGCATCCTCTTCAAGGACATCACACCGGTGCTGCAGGATCCGCGGGCCTACCAGGCGGCGATCGACGGCCTCGAGGGGCTGCTGGCCGGGGTGCCGGTGGACGTTTTCGCGGCCATCGAGTCGCGGGGCTTCCTGTTCGCCGGGCCGTTGGGGCTGAAGATGCGCAAAGGCGTGGCCCTGCTGCGCAAGCAGGGCAAGCTGCCGGCCGACACCTTTGCCGCCAGCTACGACCTGGAGTACGGGCAGGCTACCCTCGAGGTGCACAAGGACGCCTTCCAGCCCGGCCAGCGCGTGCTGATCGTGGACGATCTGCTGGCCACCGGCGGCACCGCCCTGGCCTCGGCCGACCTGGTGCGCAAGGCGGGCGGCGTGGTGGCGGGGTTCCTGTTCCTGGTGGAGCTGGAATTCCTGGGCGGGCGCGGCAAGCTCGGGGAAAAGGCGCCGGTGTTTTCCCTTGTGCAGTTCGCGTGACCGGCCTAGTTTGAGCGTCCTGTCGACATTCGGTGCCCCCGTAGCTCAGCTGGATAGAGCACCAGATTCCTAATCTGGGGGCCGCAGGTTCGAATCCTGTCGGGGGTACCACTGAACCGCTAGCGCCGCAGATTCACAAACTCCATCAACCCGCTCTCATACGCCGCATAATACCACTGGCATACCCGCTCGGCCGCCTCGTGGGTGTCACCCGGAAATGCATCACTGTAGACCGGCACCAGCTCCCTGACCGCCCGCTGCCCGTCGGCCGCCCGCCACAGCACCGACCCCGGCCCGTCCAGCCGCACCAGCACCCAACGCCGGCTCTCCGGCAGACTCGGCTGGAGCAGGCGCCCCAGCACCCGGTCCCGAAACCGCGGCAGCAGCACCACCACATGGCCGCTGTCCGCATCGTCCCGCGCATCCGTGCGCCGCGCCGGCACCAGGTCCAGGAAATCGCGCCCCGCGAAGGGATTGGGTTTGCTCCAGGGCCAACGGATCACGGCACCGTCCTTGCTTGGATGTTCCGGTTGCTCCGGTCGCGGTTTCCATCTTGAACCCCGGCCGGAACCGGGTATCATGGGATTCCCGATCCGCGAGGCCCCCTGGGGGGCCTTCCGCGCAACCGTCGGGGGGAGGAGCCTTCGTGAACGACCAGGTCACATCCCGCGAACGCTGGCTGGGCGCCATCTGCTATGTGCCCCTGGCGGTCGTCGCGGTCATCTTCGCGGCCGGCCGCACGCCCTTCGTGGCCCGCCACTGCCGTCAGGGCTTCGCCCTGCTGCTGGCCGAGATCGTCGGCCTGGTCTTCATCTGGATCATCGACGGCACCATCGGGCGCATCCCGCTGATCGGCTTCGTGGTGCTGATCGTGCTGCGCCTGGCGTTCTTCCTCAGCGTGCTGGTGATCTCGGTGCTGGGCTTCACCAAGGCCATGTTCGGCGAGGACTGGCGCATCCCGTACCTGGACGAACTGGCCGACCGCGTCCCCGTCGAGTAATCCCGATTAAACCTTGATTCCTGCAAGACCGGCAACCTCAAGGGGTTTCCGGTCACCCCTATAGTATTGCGCATAATGTATATTATGTTAAGTAGCGAAAAATCCAGGCCCGCGGCGGCCCACCCCGACCTCAGCCCAGGATCTCCTCGATCTTGCCGCGGATCTTGTCTTCCTTGGCCGCACCCATGATCGTGTCCACCACCCGGCCGTCCTTGAAGAACAGCAGCGCCGGGATCGACATGATGCCCAGCTCGCTGGCCGTCTGCGGCTGGGACGCGATGTCCATCTTGCCGATGGTCATGCGGTCGCCGAACTCGGCGGCCAGCTTCTCGATGGTCGGTGTCAGGGCCTTGCACGGTCCGCACCACGGCGCCCAGAAATCCACCAGCACCGGTTTGCCGCTGCCGAGCACATCGGTCGTGAAGCTGCTGTCGGAGAAATCCTGCAGGTTGCCGGCCATGGGTTGATCCTTTCCTCACGGGTTGCGCCGGGTCGGCGGCGCGGTGTCTGCGGGCGCGGCGCACAGCGCCGCGATGGTCTTTTCCAAAATGATATCCGGTTTCAATGGCGAACTCTTCATGGCGCGATCGCATTCCAGCGCCGCGCTCAGGGCCCGGCGCATTCCTTCGGGCCCCAGGCCGCGCACCATCGGCTCGTAGTAGCGGAAGCTCCAGGGATTCTGGGCCGTGGCCGCGCCGATCTCCTGGTCGCTCCAGCCCTCGCGGCGGCAGGCGTCCAGCAGGGCGCCCCGGCGCACCCGGGCCAGCACCAGGGGCGCGATCTCGTAGGCCGACCGTCCCCATTCCTGCAGCCGGAACCAGGTGCGCAACACTTCGCCGCCGCGCCCGGGCGCCAGGTTGGCGGTGATCTCGTAGCCCTCGAGGGCCGCCTGATCCATGATGATGGCGCCGATCTCCTTGGCCGTCAGCGGTGCGCCGCGGTCCTCGGCCAGCAGGGCCAGTTTGTCGATCTCGCTCTTGAGGCTCATGAGGTCGTTGCCCACCAGCTCGCACAGCACCCGCGCCTCGTCCACGCCCAGGGCCAGGTCCTCGCGCTGGGCCGCCTTGACCACCCACTGCACCAGCGCCTCGCCGGTCGGCGGCGCGAAGTCGAACAGGTAGCCGGCGTCGCTGCAGGTCTTGACCCACTTCTTGCGGCGGTCCACCTTCTCGGCGCTGAGGATCAGGATCGTCTCCTGCACCGGCTTGCGCGCGTAGGCCTCGAAGCGGTCCTGGGCCTCCTGGTCGTTCAGCAGCTTGTCGGCGTGCTTGACCCAGATCACCTGGCGGCCGGCGAACATGGGCAGGCTCAGGGCCAGCTGCAGCACCCGGGCGATGCCGGCCTGGTCGCCCTGCAGCACGTGGTAGTTGAAGGCCGCGCCCTGCTCGCCCAGGGCGTCGCGCCGGATGCGCTCGACCACCTGCTCGACCCGCAGGGCATCGTCGCCGGCCAGCACGTACACCGGGCGGAACTTGCCGGTCTTGAGGTCGGTGTTGACCAGTTCCTGCAGCCCCGGCAGGCCCGGGCCCTTGCTCTTGCGGTAGCCCACTACCAGTCCTCCACGACCAGGGCCAGGATGTCCTTGACGATCTCGGTGGCGGCCTCGACCCGGGCCGTCTGCTCGGAGGTGCCGTTGGAGCCGTCGAGCAGGTAGTTGCCGCTGCCGATGAAGCGGCGGTCCTTGAACACGGTCTCGCCGGTGGCGCGCCGGGTCAAGGTCAGCATCACCGCGATCTGCACCTGGTACTCGGTCACCGTGAGGTCCTGACGCGCGAACTGCTCCTTGAGGGTGTAGCGCACCACCCTGCCGTCGAGGATGGTGTCGGCGCTGCCCTCCTCGACCACCTTCAGGGTGTTGTCCGTCTGCAGGGACTGGATCACCGCGTCGGCCAGGTCGACGCCGAGGTTGGGCTCGGCGGTTTCGTTGTCGAAGTAGAGCACGGCGATCCGCTTGAGCGACTCCTCCACCCGCCCGCTGGAAGCCGAGTAGGTGCCGCAGCCCGCGGCAGCGCAGGCCACGGCCAGGACGACGGCGCCGGCAAGACGGCGGGTGTGGCGATTCATGGCTCCCCGATCCCGTACTGCTTGAGTCGATAGCGGAACTTGTCGCGGTTCAGGTGCAGCAGCCGGGCCGCCCGGGTCTGGTTGCCGTCGGCGCAGACCAGGGCGGCTTCCACCAGCCGCCGTTCCAGCCCGCCGACCAGGGCCTCGAGGTCGAGGCCCTCCTCGTCGAACCCTCCCTCGAGGGCGCGCGCGAAGGCCCGCACCAGGGCGCCGTCGCCGGCTCGGTCGGCCTCGTCCTCGTCCAGCTGCAGGTGGGCGGCACGCAGCTGGGGCCCCTCCTCCAGCAGCACCGCGCGCTCGATGGCGTTGCGCAGTTCGCGGATGTTGCCGGGCCAGGGGCAGGCCGCCAGTGCCGCCGCCGCGTCCGGCGCGATCCCGCGGAAGTCCTTGGCGAACGCGCCGGCGTAGCGGGCCAGGAAGTGCTCCGCCAGCGGCAGGATGTCCTGCGGCCGCGCCCGCAGCGGCGGCACCCGCAGCTGCACCACCTTCAAGCGGAAGTACAGGTCCTCGCGGAAGGTCCCGGCCCGCACCAGCGCCCGCAGGTCGCTGTTGGTCGCGGCGATCACCCGCACGTCCACCTTGATGTCCTTGACCCCGCCCACCCGCCGGAAGGACCGCTTCTCCAGCACGCGCAGCAGCTTGACCTGCGCCGGCCGGGCCATCTCCCCGATCTCGTCCAGGAAGAAGGTGCCGCCGTCGGCGGTCTCGAACAGCCCTGGCTTCTGCTGCACCGCGTCGGTGAAGGCGCCCTTCTCGTGGCCGAAGAGTTCGCTCTCCAGCAGCTGCTCGGGCAGGGCCGCGCAGTTGATGTCGATGAAGGCGGCGCGGGCCCGCCGGCTCGAGCGGTGGATCAGCTCGGCCAGCACGTCCTTGCCGACCCCGGATTCGCCCTCGATCAGCACCGTGGTCGCGTCGGTCTCGGCGATCCGGCGCACGGTCTCGTAGAGGGCCACCATGGGCGGCGCCTGGCTGGGCACCAGGTCGGCCTGGTTTGCGAAGAGGGCGCTCTCGCTGCGCTGCCGGTAGCGGTCGCGCGCGGTGGCCGAGGCGTCCAGCGCGCGCTGCACCAGGCGCAGCAGGCGGTCCAGCTCCAGCGGCTTGGTCACGTAGTCGAAGGCATCCAGCTTCATGGCGCGCACGGCGGTCTCGGTGCCGCTGTAGGCGGTCAGCATCAGCACGTTGACGTGGGGCAGCGCCTTCTTGACCTCGTCCAGCACCTGGATGCCGCTCATGTCCGGCAGCATCAGGTCCAGCAGCACCAGGTCCGGCGCCGCGCGGGCGATGCGGTCGAGGGCCTCCTGGCCGGTGGCGGCGGTTTCCACCGCGTAACCGCGGTCCTCGAGGGTCGCCGCCAGGAACAGGCGGATCGCTTCCTCATCGTCGATGACCAGGATGACGGGCTTCATGCTTCCCCGGCCGGCGTTCGGGCTGATCACGTGGGGTCCGGTGGGTCCACCTACGGAACCGACCGGCGGTCTGCCGGTCGGCCCCAGGCGGATTATGGAACCCCGTCCGGCGGGGTGCAAGCAAAAGGCCGGCGGCCCTAGCGGGCGCCCTCGCCCTTGAGCACGACGCTCACCGTCGACCAGAGGATGCTCGTGTCCTGGCGCAGCCCGGCGCGGCTGATGTACTGGCAGTCCAGGGCGATCTTGCGCTTGACCGACTCGATGCCGTCATCGTAGCCGTTGATCACCTGGGCCAGGCCGGTGATCCCCGGCAGCACCAGCAGCCGGTCGCGGTAGTTGGGGATCTCCTTCTCCAGCTGCCGCACGAAGCACAGGCGCTCCGGCCGCGGCCCGATCAGGCTCATCTCCCCGCGCAGGACGTTCAGGAACTGGGGCAGCTCGTCGATCCGGGTCTTGCGCAGGAAGCGCCCGACGCGGGTCACGCGGCAGTCATTCTTGGCGGCCCACTGGGGCCCGCCGACTTCGGCGTCGGTGCGCATGCTGCGCAGCTTGTGGACCTTGAACGGCCGCCCGGGCTGCAGCACCTTGCGGCGCTCCTGCAGGGCAGCCGTGCCGCCGCGGCGCCGGCGGTTGATGCCCACCCGCTCCTGCGAGTAGAACACCGGGCCCGGCGAATCGAGTTTGATGATCAAGGTCAGCAGCGGCAGGGCCAGGCCGAACGCGACCAGCGCCGCCGCCGCGACCACCACGTCGAACACGCGCTTGGCCGACAGGTAGGTCCTGCCGGGCGCGCTCAGGGCTGGGGCGGCCTCTCCCGGAACGGCGCGTTCGACCTGCGCCGGCTCCGGCATCGTCGCCAAGGTGGCGACTGCGGCCTCGGCTCCACCGAGCCTGTTGTAACGATCTTCCAAGATACGGCCCTCCAACGGTGTTGCTCACCGTCTCCCGTTGCACCTGTCAAGATTTGCCAGAGTGCATCATTCTTCTGCGTTGCTTTGAACCGGCCGGTTCCCTCCGGCCCTGGCGTCGCTTCCAGAATCGCCCAGGCGGCTCCCCCAAGATTTCTTGACCGCCCCGGCTGAATGTCCCTAGATTCTATCTCATCGGCCGGAAATACGCAACCCCCTAACTTGAGGAATTGCGCATTTTTTACAGAATCAGGGGAAAACGCAGGTTCAACTTGCCCTTGATTTTCATTCCCCGGCGACGATAATCAGCAGGTGTCGTCGTCCGGAGACACCGAGAATCTCGCAACTTCTTGTCGGAATAAGCCTTCCATGAACCTGCCTCGCAATTTCGCCCGCCGCACGTTTGCCGTGGTCGGCGTCGCGGCTGCCGCCTGGATCGTGACCGCCCTGGTGCTGGGCTGGCAGGATCTGGCCGCGGCCCTGGCGGCGTTCGGGCTGCGCGGCCTGGTCCTGGTGGTGCTGCTGACTCTGGCCAACTACCTGTTGCGCTTCCTGCGCTGGCAGGCCTTCCTGGCCGCGGTCGGGGCCCGGGTGCCCCGGCGCGCCTCGATCGCCATCTATTTCGCCACCTACGTGATGGTCATCACTCCCGGCAAGCTGGGCGAGGTCTTCAAGGCGGCGATCCTGCGGGACCGGCAGGGGGTGCCCCTGGCCCGGGGCCTGGCGGTGGTCCTGGCCGAACGCATCTACGATTTCCTGGCGGTCCTGGCTCTGGTCGGCCTCGGCATGGTGTTATGGGAAGGCCCCTGGCACGGCGCCCAGGTCGCCCTGGCCGTCGGGACCGGGTTCGGCGCGCTCCTGCTGCTGGTCCGCAGCGCCCGCCTGCGCCGCCGCCTGGTGGCCCGCGCCGCGGCCTCCCGCCACCTGCGCGGGCACGCCGTGGGCCTGGACGATGCCCTGGCCGCCACCAGCACCCTGCTGGCGCCCCGGGTCGGATTGCTGCACCTGTCGGTCTCGGTGCTGGCCTGGTTCTGCGAATGCGCGGGATTGTGGCTGGTCTGCCGGACGCTGGCGCCGGCGGCTGGGCTCACCGATGCGGTGTTCATCTACGCGGCGGCGACCCTGGTGGGGTCGGTCTCGTTCCTGCCCGGGGGCCTGGGCGGCACCGAGGCGGTCATCATCGTCCTGCTGGGGACCCTGGGCGTGCCCACGGCTGCCGGGGCGGCGTCGGCCTTCATCGTGCGCCTGGCCACCCTGTGGCTGGCGGTGCTGGTCGGCCTGGCGGTGTTCGCCCTGCGCCGCGCCGAGATCAGCGGCCCCGCCGAAGGCGACTAGTCGTTGGCGATGTTGTCGTACGCGAGCAGGACCGTGGCCGTGGTCGCGATCATGCCCAGGAACAGGGGCAGCCGGCGCACCAGCCAGGGCTCCTTGAATTCAGGCACCTCGATCGTGTCCCCGGGATAGATGATGGGGTTGCCCAGCCGGTCGCCCTCCTCCAGGAAGCGCCGCACGTCGACCTTGGTGGAGCGGAACCCGTCGGGCCCCCGGTGCACCCAGTAGACGTTGCGCAGGTCCGAGGTCTCGGTTGGCGCGCCGGCCAGCATCAGCAGCTGCACCAGTTCGGTCGGCTGGTCCACCGGCACCACCAGTGGCGCCTCCACCGAGCCGAAGACCTGCACGCCCGCGATCGCCGCCACGGCGACCACGCCATTGGGGGCGACCGGCACCACCAGGGTGTCGCCGCTGCGCAGCTCCACGTCCGGCGTGCCCCGGCCGCTCATCATCCCCGACAGATCCACGGGGATCACGACCGTCTGGCCGTCCTCGACCCGCACGATGCGGCCGTCGAGCAGGTTGGCATTCTCGGTGGGTCCGCCCGCCGAACGCAGCAGGTCCCAGACCGTGGGCACGCTGCTGAAGTCGAACTGCCCCGAGGTGGTCACCTCGCCCAGCACGTAGAGCCGCACCTGCGAGGCGCCCTGCAGCTCCACGTCCACGGCGGCCACGGCAGGATAGAACACGCGCAGCCGCTGGCGCAGGATCTCCCGCGCCTCGGCGATGGTCAGCCCGGACAGCGCCACCTCACCCACCTGGGGAATCGAGACCCGGCCGCTGGCGTCCAGGGTCAGGGTGCGGTCCAGGTCCTGGCGCCCGGGCACGCTCAGGACGATCTGGTCCCCGCCCTGCAGGCGGTGTTCGCCGGAGGCGGACTGGGCCAGGGCCTGCACCGGCTGCTGCAGCAGCAGGGCCAGGGCCAGCCAGCCGGTCAGCCGGAACCACGACCGGGTCCGCGCCGGGGCATAGCGTGCTTTCATGGGAATCCTCCGTGGTTCAGGCACGGTCGCGGTACCAGGCCACCGTGCGCGCCAATCCTTCGTCGAGGGACACCGATCCGGTGTAGCCCAGATGCTCCCTGGCCAGTTCGATGGAGGCCTGCGAGTCGCGCACGTCGCCGGCCCGGGTCACGTCGTGGCGCGGCGCGACCCGGGCGCCGACCAGGCCGCGGATGCGCTCGCAAAGCTCCAGCACGCTGACCCGGCCGCCGAGCGCCACGTTGTAGCTGCGGCCTCCGGCCGAGGCCGGCGCCGCGGCGGCCGCCAGGTTCGCCTCCACCACGTTCTGGATGAAGGTGAAGTCGCGGGTCTGCAGGCCGTCGCCGTGGATCACCGGCGCATCCTCGGCCAGGAAGGCGGTGATGAACTTGGGCACCACCGCCGCGTACTGGCTGTTGGGGTCCTGCGCCGGCCCGAACACGTTGAAGTAGCGCAGGCCGATGGTCGAAAGGCCGTACAGGTCGTTGAAGACCGCGGCATACAGCTCGCCGGTGCGCTTGTTGACCGCATAGGGCGACATGGGCCGCGCCGTCATGCCCTCGTGCTTGGGCAGCTCGGCGGTGTTGCCGTAGACCGAGCTGCTGGAGGCGAAGACGACCCGGCGCACGCCCTGGCTGTGGGCGCCCCAGAAGACGCGCAGGGTGCCGCCGACGTTGTGCTCGTCGCTGGTCAGGGGATCGCTCACGCTGCGCGGCACGCTGGGCAGCGCCGCCTGGTGGAAGACGCAGTCCACGCCCTCGCAGCAGGACAGCACCGTGTCCAGGTCGGTGATGCTGCCCTCGACGAAGCGCAGCGAGGCTTGCACGTCGGCCAGGTTGGACAGCTTCCCCGTGGAGAGGTTGTCCAGCACCACGACCTCGTGGCCGCGGCGCACCAGCTCGCGGGTCAGGTGCGAGCCGATGAAGCCGGCGCCGCCGGTGACGAGGTATCGGGTCATGCGGTCGTGGCCTTTCGCCGGGACCGGCCTACAGCCGGACGATGTTCGGACCCTTGAGCCCCTTGAGGGCGTTGCGCGTGTCGATGACCACGGGGCCGGAGTCCACCAGCAGCGTGTGGTCCACGCCCGGATGCGGCGTGACGATCACCGCGGCATCGTAAGCCGCGAAGGCCTGCCGCGTCCAGTCGGCAAGCCGCTCGCCCGAGACGCCGTGGGGCTGGCCCTTGGCGTGGGGATCGTACCAGTCGACCGCGGCGCCGCGCCCCGCCAGCATCTCGATGATGTCCAAGGCCGGCGATTCGCGCAGATCGTCGATGCCCGGCTTGTAGGCCAGGCCCACCACCAGGATGCGGCTGCCCTTGACCGAACGCTCGCGCTCGTTCAGCGCGTCGGCCACCAGCCGCACCACGTGCTTGGGCATGAAGGAGTTGACCTGCCCGGCCAGTTCGATGAAGCGGGCCTCGCTGCCGGCCTGCTTGGCCTTCCAGGACAGGTAGAACGGATCGATGGGGATGCAGTGCCCGCCCAGGCCCGGCCCCGGGTAGAAGGGCATGAAGCCGAACGGCTTGGTGGCCGCACCGGCGATCACCTCCCAGACGTCGATGTCCATGGCGTCGCACATCAGGGCGATCTCGTTGACCAGCCCGATGTTCACGCTGCGGAAGGTGTTCTCCAGCAGCTTGACCGTCTCGGCCACGCGCACCGACGAGACCGGCACCACCGTGTCCATCACCTGCGAGTACAGCGCCGTGGCCACCTGGGTGCAGGCCGGCGTCACGCCGCCGACCACCTTGGGGATGTTCACGGTGTGGTACCTGGGATTGCCCGGATCGACCCGCTCCGGCGAGAAGGCCAGGAAGAAGTCCTTGCCCACCTCCAGGCCCCCGGCCGAAAGGATCGGCAGGATGACCTCCTCGGTCGTCCCCGGATAGGTGGTGCTCTCGAGGATCACCGTCATGCCCTTGTGCAGGCAGGGTGCGATGGCGTCGACCGCGGACTGGATGTAGCTGATGTCCGGGTCCCGCGTCTTGCCCAGGGGCGTCGGCACGCAGATGTTGACGCAGTCGACCTCGGCCAGGCGCGTGAAGTCGGTCGTCGCCTCCAGCAGCCCGGCCTTGACCAGGGCCGCCAGCTCGGCTGTCGGCACGTCGATGATGTAGCTCTCGCCGCGGTTGATGGCCTCGGCCTTCTCCGGCAGCAGTTCGAAGCCGAGCACCTTGAAGCCGGCCTTGGCGTACGACACGGCCAAAGGCAGGCCCACGTAGCCCAGTCCCAACACGCCCAGCTTGGCCTGCTTCTTCTCGAACCTGCGGCATGCGTCCTTCATGGCTTCTTCCTTGTTCTGGTTGCCTGCGGGGGCCGCCGAAGACCGGCGGGCTTGCGCGTACAATCATCGACCCCGATCGGGAAGTCTTGATCGGGGAATGGTTTGCGCCGGACGGGAATTCACTCCCCCCGGGTCCGGAAGGTGGCCTTGAGGGCGGCCATCTCCCGGCGGATCTCCCTCAACGAGCACACTTTGTAATACAGGCGGCGCAAAACCGAAAGGCCAAACACCGCCCACAGCAGCAGGGCGCCGCGCCGGTACCAGGGGCCCAGGTCCTCGCCGTGGGCCGCGAACAGCCGGTCCAGGGTGCGTCCGAACAGCAGCACGGTGACCAGGAAGGCCAGCAGCAGGACCAGGTGCACCACCCCGCTGGCGAGGTCCTCGCGGCAGCGCAGGTACTGGCGCACCGGGAACTCGACGCCATCGGCGCCGTCGCGGAAGCGCGAGACGAACACCTCGGACTTCCTAGGGGATCTCCTCGAAATCAGCATCGGCGATGTCCTGATCGTTGAGGTCCCGGTTCCCGCGGGCCGGTTGGGTTCCGGTCCCCGAGACCGGCGGCCGTCGCCCCGGCGTCGGTGCAAAGGCCTGGCGCAGGAGCCGGCGCACGAACAGCGCGGCCAGCACCACGAACAGCAGTCTCAGCAGGAACATGGGAAACCGTCGCTTGCGGCAGGATGGTACGCCCGGCGGGATTCGAACCCACGACCTTCTGCTCCGGAGGCAGACGCTCTATCCAGCTGAGCTACGGGCGCACCGAGGGATTGGCAAGTATGGAACACCGCCCCGGTGGCGTCAAATTCCTTTTGGCCGCGGCGGCGGATCATGCTTCCTCCTGACGAACCTGCGCCGGCCCAAGGAGTTCGGCCGCGTAGGCCAGGCGGTGGGCACGATCGCCGGCGCCGTCGCCGCCCAGCAGCCGCGCCACCTCCTGCAGCCGTCCGGGGCCGTCGAGGCGTTCGACCGCCACCGTGGTGCGCGCGCCGTCGGCGTGCTTGACCACCTTCAGGTGCTGCCGCCCCCGGGCCGCCACCGTCGGCATGTGGGTGATGCAGAGCACCTGCCCCCGCCGCGCCAGGTCCTGCAGCAGCGCCGCCACCGGCACCGCCCCCTCGAGGCCCAGCCCCGCATCGATCTCGTCGAACAGCTGCACCGGCCGCTCGTCGTCACCCAGCCCCAGGGCCACCAGCCCCAGGTAGATGCGCGAGCGCTCGCCCCCGCTGGCGATGCGCGCCACGTCGCCGGCAGCCTCGCCCCGGTTGGTGCGGGCCGCCAGCACCACCCGGTCGGCGCCGCGGAACCCGACGCGGCAACGCCGGCCCTCCAGCACGAGTTCGCCGTCGGGCTCGTCGGCCGGCTCACAGCGGAAGTCCAGCTCGAGGTCGGGCAGGGACAGCGGGCGGATCCGTTCGGCCGCCCGTGCCGCAACCGCCGCGGCCCCGGCGGCGCGCCGGCTGCGCAGCTCCAAACAAAGCCGCCCCACCTCGTCGCGCGCCGCGCCGCAGCGCCCGGACAGCTCCGCCAGGTCGGACTCGGCCCCGGCCTGCCGTGCGATCCGCTCCCGCAGATCCTCCTGCAGCACGACCAGCCCCGCCACGTCGCGGCGGTACTTGCGCTGCAGCTCCTCGTACAAGGCCTTGCGTTCTTCCAGCTCGTCCAGCCGGGCCGGGTCCAGCTCCGCGCTGTCCAGGAAGCGCTCCAGCCCGCGGGCCGCGTCCTCGGCGGCCGCCTGGGCGTCCAGCACCTGCCGCAGCACCTCGTCCAGGCGTGCGCTGGTGCCGGCCACGCGTTCGAGCCGACGGGCGGCCGCACCCAGCAGCTGGGCGGCGTTGACCTGGCCCTCGGCCAGTTCCTGCCGCGCCGCGCCGGCAGCCTCCAGCAGGCCCCGCGCTCCCCGCCCCACGGCGATCCGCTCGGTCAGGTTCGTTTCCTCGGCGGCATCCAGGCCCGCACCCTCGAGCTCGCGGTGCTGCCACTGCCACATGTCCAGCTGCTGGCCCGCGAAGGCTTCCTCCTGGCGCCGCTCGGCCAGCTCCGCCTCCAGCAGCCGCCAGCGTTCGAGGGCTGCGGCCAGGTCGCTGCGCAGCGCGCCCAGGTCCAGCGCCCCGTCCAGGAAATCGGCGGCGAACGAGGGCAGCCCCAGGCGCCGCTGCTGGTCCTGGCTCTGCACGGCGATCAGCCGGCCGCCGATCTCCTCGAGCAGCGCCAGCGACGAGACCAGGCCGTTGATCAGCACCCGGCCGCGGCTCTCGCGCCGCAGTTCGCGGCGCAGCACCAGCACCCCGTCCTCGCCGACCCGCAGGCCGGCCAGCACGGCGGCCGCCAGCGCCGCGGGTTGGTCGGCCAGGTCGAAGACCCCTTCGACATAGGCCAGCTCCTCGCCGTCGCGGATCAGGTCCTTCTCGGCGCGCCCGCCGGTCAGCAGGGCCAGCGCGCCGGCGATCAGCGACTTGCCGGCGCCGGTCTCGCCCGTCAGCACGGTCAGGCCCTCGGCGAACGGTACGGCCACGTCCGCGACCAGGGCCAGGTTGCCGACCCGCAGCTGGC
Organism: Candidatus Krumholzibacteriia bacterium; assembly: GCA_963848505.1. GTDB lineage: Bacteria > Krumholzibacteriota > Krumholzibacteriia > LZORAL124-64-63 > LZORAL124-64-63 > JACZKN01. Next base: position 1,429,235 of record CAWKEB010000003.1, read on the forward strand.
GCAGCATCAGCCGCCGTCCTGGCCGGCGCGGCGGGTGCCGCCCCAATCGAGCTTGTGGCGCATCACCCGGTAGAAGTTGCTCTGGGGGAACTTGACCAGGCTGACCTCGCGGTTGGCCTCGCGGAAGACCAGGCGGTCGCCGTCGCGCAGGACGTTGGTCTTCTGGCCGTCGGCGGTCAGCACCGCGCCGTCGCCGGTCTCGTGCAGCACCAGCTCGATCCGCGTGTCCTCGGAGACCACCAGCGGCCGCATGCCCAGGGCGTGGGGACAGATGGGCGACACCAGCAGGCAGGGCACCGCCGAGTGGCAGATGGGTCCGCCGGCCGAGAGGTTGTAGGCGGTCGAGCCGGTCGGGGTGCTGACGATCACGCCGTCGCCGAGGAAGCGCCCGAGGGAGTCGTCGTCCATCTGCAGTTCCATGTCGCAGGGCCCGCGGCAGCGGCCCCATGTTGACCACCAGGTCGTTCAGGGCGCTGGCCTGGGCGATGCGCTGGCCGTCGCGCCACACCGAGCAGTAGACCCGCGAGCGCTGGTCCCGAGGTGGTACGGCCGGCCAGCAGCTGCGGCCAGGGCCTCGCTCCAGCTCCTGCACCGGCACGTCGGTCAGGTAGCCCAGCGAGCCCAGGTTCACCCCCAGCAGGGGTACCCCGCTGAGTCCCAGCACCCGCGCCGCGCGCAGCATGGTGCCGTCGCCGCCGAGGGCGATCGACCAGGTCGACCTGCTCCACGAGCTCGGTCGCGGCCGCGGTCGCGATGCCCGCCGGCGCCACCGCCGCCAGGTCCTCATCCGCCACCAGGCGCAACTGCGCGCCGGCGCAGAACGCGGCGATCGTGGCCAGGGCCGCCGGCATGGGCGCCTTGTCCGGATTGCCGAACACGCCGATCGCAGCGATCGCTCCGGAAGCGCCGCCGCCGCTTGTCCCGCCTTTGGAGCCGCTGGCCCGTACCACACAATCCCCTTCGCGCTAGGAGGCGCTCTGGGCCCGCGAGCGGCCCTCCCCTTCGACGCAGCGGCGGATGCGGGCGGTCAGCCCGGCGGCATCCAGCCCCATGCCCGCCAGCAGCTGGGCCCGGCTGGCGTGCTCCTGGAACTGGTCCGGGATGCCCACCAGCTCGACCCGCGGTCCGCCCGCCGGCTGGCCCGACGCCCATTCCAGCACCGCGGCGCCGAAGCCGCCCGACGATGCTGTTCTCCTCGAGGGTCAGGACCAGCCGGTGCCGCTCCCAGACCCCGAGCAGGGTGTCCTGCGTCCAGCGGCTTGATGAAGCGCATGTCCACGACCTCGACCCCGATCCCGGCCGCGGCCAAGGTCTCGGCCGCCTCCAGGGCCGGATGCACCAGCGACCCGACCGCCAGCAGCGCACACGTCGTCGCCTTCGCGCAGGGTCTCGGCCGTGCCCAGCGGCAACGGGTGCGCCGGACCGGTCAGCGCCGCGCCGGGCCCCGCGCCGCGGGGATAGCGCAGCGCGCTGACGGCCCGTCCTCGCGGGCCAGGCCCGTGGCCAGCATGTGGCGCAGCTGGTCCTCGTCGCGCGGCGCCATCACCACCATGCCCGGCACCATGCGCAGGAAGGTCAGGTCGAAGACGCCGTGGTGGGTCGGACCGTCCTCGCCGACCACGCCGCCGCGGTCGACCGCGAACACCACCGGCAGCTTCTGCAGCGCCACGTCGTGGATGATCTGGTCGAGGGCGCGCTGCAGGAAGGTCGAGTAGATCGCCACCACCGGGCGCCGTCCGTCGCAGGCCAGGCCCGCGGCGAAGGTGACGGCGTGCCCCTCGGCGATGCCCACGTCGTGGAAGCGGCGGGGAACGGTCTCCGGAACGCCGATCAGGCCGGTGCCCGAGGGCATGGCCGCGGTGATGGCGTGGACCCGGTCGTCGGCCGCCGCCAGTCGCCCAGGGTCGTCGGCCGAAGACCTCGGTGTAGCTGGGCGCCGAGGCTTGACCGACCTTGATGCCCTCGGCCTTGTCGAACTTGCCGACGCCGTGGTAGCGCTGCCCGTCCTCCTCGGCGAAGCGGTAGCCCTTGCCCTTGCTGGTGATCAGGTGGATCAGGATCGGGCCCCTTGAGCTGGCGCACCGCCTGCGAGGGTGCGGATCAGCAGCGGCAGGTCGTGCCCGTCGATCGGGCCGAAGTACTTGAAGCCCAGCTCCTCGAAGAGGATGGTCGGCACCACCAGCTGCTTGAGGCTCTCCTTGATGCGGCCGGCCAGGACCTGGGCCTTGCTGCCGCGGGGCAGCTTGCCCAGCAGGTCCCAGAGATCGGCTTCGAGGCGGTTGTAGTGCTTGGCCGCTGGTGATGCGGGTCAGGTACTTGGCGATGGCCCCCACGTTGGGCGAGATGCTCATCTTGTTGTCGTTGAGGATGACGATCAGGTCGGTCTGCAGCTGCCCGGCGTTGTTGAGGCCCTCGTAGGCCAGGCCGCCGGTCAGGGCGCCGTCGCCGACCACGGCGATGCACCGAGTGGTCCTCGCCCCGGGCGTCGCGGGCCACGGCGTAGCCCACCGCCGCGCTGATCGAGGTGCTGGCGTGGCCGACGCCGAACATGTCGTGGGGGCTCTCGCAGCGCTTGGGGAAGCCGGCGATGCCGCCCTGGGAGCGCAGGCGTGGCGAAAGCGATCCAGGCGGCCGGTCAGCAGCTTGTGACCGTAGGCCTGGTGCCCGACGTCCCAGACGATCTTGTCGCGGGGCGATGCTGAAGACCCGGTGCAGGGCCACCGTCAGCTCGACCACCCCCAGGCTGGCGCCCAGGTGCCCGCCCGATCGCGCGACCGTGCGCGATGATCTCCTCGCGCAGCTCGGCGCAGAGGGTCTCCAGCTGGGCGCTGGTCAGGGACTTGACGTCTTCGGGACCTTTGATCCCGGGCAGAACCGTTGCCATCGTGCATCCTTTCCCCGGAGTCCGGCGAAGCCCGCCGCGGCAGACGCCAAGGTTAACGCGGGTCGATACCGAACGCCAGAGCGAATGCCCCCCCCAGCACCAGCCCCAGGGCCACGTGACCGGGGTGATGGGCCCGGGGATCGAGGTAGGCCACGGCCCGCCGCACCGTCTCCCCCCGCTGCTCCAGGTGGTCCAGCAGGCTGACCAGGGCCTCGCGCTGGCGATCGGCCAGCCAGCCCATCTTCAGGGTGTCGTGGACCACGATGACCGCGAAGACCAGGGCGAAGCCGGCCTCGGCCGAGTTCCAGCCCGCCCGCAGGGACACCAGGACGGTCAGGCAGGACAGGAGCGCCGCCGGCAGGCTGGGCAGGCCGTTGCCCTGGGCGATGGCCGTCAGGGCGAGCCGGCGATGGGCCAGGGAGTACAGCAACAGCTTCAGCAGCTGGTTCAGGAACCCGCAGGTGGCCACCACCGCCCACGCCGGGATGGTGCCCAGAGCTCCCATAGCCTCAGCTCTCCCGGTTCCACATGAGGCTGCCCAGGGCCAGCAGCGGGGCCGCTGCCGGCCCCTGCGGCACCACCTCGGCCAGGCGGCGCAGCCCGCGGCGCCCGTCCCGGGCGGCGCGACGCGAAGCCCGCTCCAGGCCTTCGACACGGATCCAGGTGGCCTTGCCGGCGGCTGCGTCCTTGCCCACGCTCTTGCCCAGCCGGGCGGCCGAAGCCGGTCACGTCCAGCAGGTCGTCCGCCCCCTGGAAGGCCAGCCCCAGGTCCAGGCCCGCGCGGCCGGCGGCCGCCACGGCCGTCGGGGCCGGCGCCGCCCAGCAGCGCGCCGCCCGCCAGGGCGGCGCCCAGCAGGCAGGCGGTCTTCTGGCGGTGGATGCGGCTGACCAGGGGTCCGGTGACCTGGCCGCCCTCGGCGTCCAGGTCCTCCTGCTGCCCGCCGACCATGCCGGCCGGCCCCACGGCCTGCCCGACCAGGGTCAGCAGGGAGCCGGCCCGCCGCCCGCCGCCCGCGCCAGCAGGGTCGAAGCCCAGGGCCTGCAGGCGCGTCGCCGGCCAGGATCGCCGTGGCCTCGCCGAAGACCACGTGGCAGGTGGGCCGGCCGCGCCGCAGCACGTCGTCGTCCATGGCCGGCAGATCGTCGTGGATCAGGGAGTAGGTGTGGATCATCTCCAGGCCGCAGGCCGCGGTCAGGACCCGGTCCCGCGGCAGGGCGGCGCCGCCGGCAGCCCAGGCGTCCCAGGCCCAGAGCAGCAGCACCGGCCGCAGGCGCTTGCCTCCGCCGAGCAGGCTGTGCTCCATGGCCCGCCGCAGACGCGCCGGCACGCCCTTCTCGGCGGCCAGCAGCCGGGCCAGGGCCCGGTCCGACCTGCTTGCGGTCGGCCGCCAGTTCCCGGCGCAGGTCAGCGCTTTCCATCGCGCCGATCCGCCCCGGCCATGGCCTCGCAGGTGTTGGCCAGCAGCATGGCGATGGTCATCGGGCCGACTCCGCCCGGCACCGGCGTCAGGGCGCCCGCATGGCCCAGCAGGCCTTCGTAGTCGCGACGTCGCCCACCAGGCGCGTGCCCTTGGCATGCGTTCGGATCGTCGATGCGGTTGATGCCCACGTCCACCACCACGGCCCCGGGGCGTACGAACTCGCGGGTCACGAAGCGGGGTACGCCGATCGCGGCGACCACGATGTCCGCCCGGGCGGTCACCGCGGCCAGGTCCGGCGTGCGCGAGTGGCACATGGTCACCGTGGCGTCGCCCATGGCGCCCTTGAGCGACAGCAGCAGGCTCAGCGGCCGGCCCACGATCACGCTGCGGCCCGACCACGGCCACCGAGCGCCCTGCCACCGGCGACGTCGTAGTGGGCCAGCAGGCGCAGGATCCCCTTGGGCGTGCAGGGCACGAAGCGCGGGCTGCCTGCCACCAGGCGGCCCAGGTTCTCGGGGTGGAACCCGTCGACGTCCTTGCACGGGTCCACCGCCAGCAGCACCGTGTCCTGGTCCAGGTGCGCCGGCAGCGGCAGCTGGACCAGGATGCCGTCGATGGCCCGGATCGGCGTTGAGCGCCGCCGACCAGCGCCAGCAGCTTGTCCTGGGCGGTGTCCGCCGGCAGGCGGTGGGTGACGTGGTGGAAGCCCACCTCGTCGCAGCCCTTCTCCTTGTGGCTGACGTAGACCGCCGAGGCCGCGTCGTCGCCCACCAGCACGACCGCCAGACCGGGCCGGCGCGGCAGCGCCGCCACCGTGGTCTTGAGCTCGGCGAAGACGGCATCGCGCACCGGCTTGCCCTTGAGCAGCAGCGTTTCGGTTGTCGGGGTCATCGGTGCATCCTTCCCGTCCCGTCCCGCCCTAGCGGGCCACGGCCGTGGCCCGCGTTTCCCGGATGCACCATGATCTTGATCTGGCCCGGGTATTCCAGTTCGGTCTCGATGCGGCGGCTGACCTCTTCGGCCAGCACGGCGGCGTCGGCGTCCGAGACCAGGGTGTGGTTGACCATCACCCGGATTTCGCGCCCGGCCTGGATGGCGTAGGACTTCTCCACGCCCTCGAAGCTGTCGGCGATCGGTTTCGAGGTTCTCCAGGCGCTGCACGTAGGTGTCGAGGCTCTCGCGCCGGGCGCCGGGCCGCGAGGCGCTGACACTGCGTCGGCGGCCGCGGTCAGGAAGGTGTAGGGGCTGATGCGGCTCGACGTCCTGGTGGTGGCCGCCGACGGCGTTGATCACCGTCTCGTTCTCGCCGAACTTCTTGCAGAGGCGGGCGCCGATCATCGCGTGGGGCCCGTCCACCTCGTGGTCGGCGGCCTTGCCGATGTCGTGCAGGAAGCCGCAGCGCCGCGCCAGCTTCGGATCCAGCCCCAGCTCGCTGGCCATCACCGCCGCGACCGCCGCCACTTCCGACGAATGCTTGAGCAGGTTCTGGCCGTAGCTGGTGCGGTAGTGCAGGCGGCCGATGTACGGGTGCAGTTCCGGGTGTACCTGCTGCAGACCCAGGTCCAGGCAGGCCTGCTCGCCGATCTCGCGCACGCTTCTCGCGCATCTCCTCGGCGGTCTTGCGCACCACCTCCTCGATGCGGCCCGGATGGATGCGCCCGTCGCGCACCAGGAGTTGCCAGGGACTGGCGGGCCACCTCCCGTCGCACCGGGTCGAAACCCGAGACGATTACCGCACCCGGCGTGTCGTCGATGATCACGTCGATGCCGGTGGCCAGCTCGAAGGCGCGGATGTTGCGGCCCTCGCGGCCGATGATGCGGCCCTTCATGTCGTCGCTGGGCAGGTCCACCACCGAGACCGTGCTTTCGGCCACGTGCTCGGCGGCGTAGCGCTGCACCGCCAGGCTGATGATCTTCATGGATTCGCGCCGGCAGTGCCGCTCGGTCTCCTCGCGCACCTGCTGCACGCTGCGGGCCGCCGCGTGGCGGGCGTCGGCCACCATCTTCTCCATCAGCTCCTGCCGGGCCCGCTCGGCCGAAAGGCCGGCGATGCGCTCGAGGGTCTCGGTCTGCTGCCGTTGCAGGGCCTCGCTCTCCTTGTCCCGGCGCTCGGTCTCCTCGAGGCGGCGGCGCAGCGACTCGTCCATCTGCTCGAGGCGCGCCTCCTTCTGGTCGATGAAGGCCACCTTCTTGTCGAGGTTCTCCTCGCGCTGGTCGATGATCTCCAGCCGCCGGCGACCCTCGCCGCGGGCCGCCTCGGTCTCGGCCTCGAAGCGACCACGGGCCGCGAAATACTCGGCCTTGGCCTCGAGTTCAGCGGCCTTGACCGTGGCCTCGGCGGCGGCGCGGGCCTCCTGCAGCAACCGTTCGCGGACCTCCCGCACCTGCCCGTGCAGCTGCTCGTTACGGCGGCGGCTGGCCCACCAGCCGGCCAGGAGGCAAACGACGGCGGTCGCCGCCAAGCTGGCAAATGCCGTGAACTGCGGCATGGGAGCTCCTTCCGTTGTCTATGGGGAGACGAAGGCGGGCGGGCACGCCGACGGGATGGACACCCCGCCCGGCCGTGTGGGTCGGAAGCAACTGAACCGAGTTGCTTCAGGTGGGACACCCGCCGCTTCCTTTGGCCTTCCCCGAAGGGTCTGGCCGCCGGTCGCGGACGACAGCGTCCCCATGTTGAAGTGTTGGCTCACTTGTACGACACATCACATGCCGGGCAGGGAATCACCACCGTTGCCACGGGTCGGTCCGTCACCGACTTCCTTGGCCAGCAGGCGCGTGATCTGGTCCGAGCGGTCCTCGATCGACGCCTCCGACTCAAGTCTCCTGCGCTGTTCCCGGAACAGTTCGTCCGCGATGTTCACGGCCGCGAGGATGGCCACCTTGGCCGTCGACGCCACCGTCGCGCTCCGGGCAACCTCGCCCATGCGTTCGTCCACGAAAGCCGCGATCCGCTGCACGTACTCCTGGTCGGCATCGCCGCGCAGGGTGTACTCCCGCCCGAAGATGGTGACCGTAACGCTCTCGGATCGCTCCATGGACCGCATCCCGTCTCAAACCGGTGTTCCCGAGCCGGGTCGCCGTAAACCGGCGCCCGGATCCGGTCCGTCAGCCGAGGGCTTCCAGCTGCTCCAGAAGACTCCCGACCTTGTCCTCGATTTCCTTCCGCTTCGTCTCGTAAACCTCGACGTCGACCGCCTGCTGGCGGGTCTCCTCGAGTTCCTGCTGCAATCGCGCCCGGGCCTGCTCGATCTCCGCGTTGCGGCCTTCGAGTTCCGCGCAGCGGCCCGACAGCCGGGTGTTCTCCAGGCGGAGCTCCTTGATCAGGCCGATGGCCTCGAGCACCCTGGCTTCCAAGACGTTGAGATTGCTTTCCATTGCGTCCGCTCTCTTCCCTGATCCCGGTGCAGTGGGTGTGGGGTCCGGCCGGGCCGGACCGGCTAGTCCTGGGTCCGCGGTGCGATGCCCAGCCCCTTGGCCAAGGCCTCCAGCACCGCGGCAATGGCCAGATCGACCGTCTTGCCTTTCAAGTTACCCTTGGCAGAGCTGAACTTCAAGCGAATTCCATAGGCCCCGCGGCCCTCCGGCAGGCCCTTGCCGCGATAGATATCAAAGAGTTCCACGCCTGACAGCAGCGGCCCCCCGGCCTGGCGCACCACCTCGGCGATCGCCCCGAACGTGACCCCGGCCGGCACCAGCAGCGAAAGGTCGCGGCGGACGGCCGGGAAGCGCGCAAACGGTTCGCAACGTATGGGTTGCGGGGTCAGCGACAGCAGATTCAGGTTCAGCTCGGCGGCCGCCAGGGGCTGGTCCAGGTCATGGGACTCGCGCACCGCGTCACTGACCCGCCCGGCCGCCCCTACCCGCCGGCCAGAGCCGTCCAGGATCGCCCACTGGGCCCCCGGGGCGAACCAGGGCTCGGTGTCCTGCGGCTCCAGCTTCAGGTCGATTCTCAAGTGTTCGGCCAAAGCCTCAAGGCAGCCCTTCAGTTCCAGCAGATCGCGAGGCACACCCCCCAGCCCGGTCTCGCGCCAGCCCGCGACGCCCAGCTGCAGGAACAGGGGCTCTTCGGGCAGCCGGTGCTCGTCCGGGTGCCGCGGGTCGGCGGCCTTGCACCCGGCCGGCCAGTAGACCCGGTTCAACTGAAACAGGCGCACAGGCGCAGGCTGGCCCGCGTTGAGGTTGTGCCGGGCCACCGCCAGCAGCGACGGCAGCAGGCAGGTGCGCAGGCCCGTGTCCCCCCCGTGACGGGGATTGATCACCGTCAAGGCCTGGCGCCGGGGATCGTCCGGCCCCAGGGCCAGGCGGTCGGCTTCGCCGGCGGCCTGGAAGCTGGAGGTCACCATCTCCTGGTAGCCGCAGGCGGCGAGCCAGCCCCGGGCCCGCTCGAGAGCCAGGTCCCGCTCGCGGCGCAGGGCACCGCCGGAGACACGGAAGCCCCCGCCGCCGGCCAGGTTGTCGTAGCCGTAGCGCCGGGCGATCTCCTCGATCAGGTCGATCTCCCCCTGCAGGTCGCGCCGGTAGCTGGGGATCTCCACCATCATGTTGACGGCGTTGGCGCTGCTGGCCTCGGGGTTGCCCATGGGCTGCACCTTCAGGCCCAGCGACTGCAGCAGCTGCGCGGCTCCGCCGGTGTCGATGCCGATGCCCAGCACCCGGTTGACCTGCCACAGGCGCAGGGGCACCGCCGGGGCGGGCCGCCGGTCCGGGTCGTGGCGATCGGTCCAGTCGGGCACGACGCGGGCGCCGGCCAGTTCCTGCAGCAGGTGGAGCGCGCGCAGCGCAGCCTTCTCCACCATCTCCCAATCGGCGCCGCGCTCGAAGCGGTAGCTGCTCTCGCTGATCAGGCCCATGCCCCGGCTGGCGCGCCGCACCAGCATGGGCGCGAAGAAGGCGCTCTCCAGCAGGATGTCGGTTGTGTCCGCGTCGACCTCGCTGTTGGCCAGGCCCATGACCCCGGCCAGGGCCACCGGACGCTCCTCGTCGCAGATGAGCAGGGTGCCGGCCTCGAGCTTGCGCTCGACGTCGTCCAGGGTGGTGACGGTCGTGCCCGCCGCGGCCGGCCGCACGGTGATGGTGCCGCCCTGCAGCTTGGCCCGGTCGAAGGCGTGCATCGGCTGACCCAGCTCCAGCATCACGTAGTTGGTGATGTCCACCACGTTGCTGATGGAGCGGCTGCCCACGGCGCGCAGGCGGTTCTGCAGCCAGCGCGGCGAGGGCCCGACCTTCACGCCGGTGGCCCCGAAGGCCATGTAGCGCGGGCAGTCGGCCCAGTCCTCCACCTTCACCTTCATGCCCAGGCTCTCGCCCGACTGCTGGCTGTTCCAGCAGGCGGGCAGCGCCACCTTGGTGCCGTAGATGGCGGCCACCTCACGGGCCACGCCCAGGTGGCTGAGCCAGTCGGGCCGGTTGGGGGTGACCTCGATGTCCAGCACCGTGTCCCGGCAGCCGTAGAGCTCGTCCGCGGGCGTGCCCGGCGGCAGGTCGGTCTCCAGTTCCATGATGCCGGAGGACTCCGTGCCCAGACCGAGCTCGGTGGCCGAGCAGATCATGCCGCAGCTCTCGACGCCGCGGATCTTCGTCTGCTTGAGGCGGAAGTCGCCGGGCAGCACGGCACCCACCCGGCCGAAGAGCACGGTCAGGCCCTCGCGCACGTTGGGCGCGCCGCAGACCACCTGCACCGGGGCCCCCGAGCCGTCATCGACCCGGCACAGGCTCAGGCGGTCGGCGTCCGGATGCTGCTCGCGGTGCACGACCCTGGCCACGACCACGCCCGGAAACGTGGTCTCGATGGTCTCGATGCTCTCGACGTTGAGGCCGGCGGAGGTGAGCTTGGCCGCCAGGGCGGTGGGCTCGTCGTCCCAGCTGACGTAGTCGGCGAGCCAGTCCAGGCTGATCTTCACTGCACACCTCGGAACTGCTGCAGGAACCGCAGGTCGTTCTCGTAGAGCAGGCGGATGTCGCCGATGCCGTACTTGAGCATGGCGATGCGGTCGATGCCCATGCCGAAGGCGAAGCCGGTGTAGGCGTCGTCGGGGTAGCCGGCGGCCCGGAACACGTTGGGGTGGACCATGCCCGCGCCCATGATCTCCAGCCAGCCGGTCTGCTTGCACACGCCGCAGCCGGCGCCGCGGCAGACGACGCACTGCATGTCCACCTCCACCGAGGGCTCGGTGAAGGGGAAGTAGTGGGGCCGGAAGCGCGTGGGTTCGTCGGCGCCGAAGAAGTTGCGCACGAAGGTGTCGACGGTGGCCTTGAGGTCGGCCATGCTGACGGCCTTGTCCACCACCAGCCCCTCGATCTGGTAGAACTCCGACGAGTGCGAGGCGTCGGCGTTCTCGTTGCGGTAGACCCGCCCCGGGAACACGCAGGCCAGCGGCGGCTGGTGCCGCTCCATGTAGCGCACCTGCACCGGCGAGGTCTGGGTGCGCAGCAGCACCTTGTCGTCGATGTAGAAGGTGTCCTGGATGTCGCGAGCCGGGTGGTCGTCGGGGAAGTTCAGGGCGGTGAAGTTGTAGTGGTCCAGCTCCACCTCGGGCCCGTCGCTGCGCGCGAAGCCCATCCCGTAGAAGATGTCGCAGACCGACTCGAGCACCGCCGTCAGGGGATGGTTGCCGCCCCTGCCGGCCGGCAGGGTGCCCGGCAGCGTCAGGTCCCAGCCGGGACCGCCCGCGGTCCCGGGACCCGCGGCGAACTCGGCCTCGCGGGCTTCGAGCAGAACCGTGAATTCGAGCTTGAGACTGTTGAGGGCGGCGCCCACGGCCGGGCGCTCCGCGTCGGGCACATCCTTCAGGCCGCGCAGCAGCGCGGTTATGTCGCCCTTGCGCCCCAGCAGCTGCACCCGCACCGCGTCCAGGGCGGCCGGATCCGCGGCCGCGGCGATGCCCGCGGCACCGTCGGACCGCAGCCGGTCGATGGTCTCCTTCATGTCCGGATCCCCCTCGCCGGCCCGAGGGGCCGGCGGGCTGGAAGTCTGGCTGCCCCGCCGGCGGTCCGGTCTAGAGCTTGGCCTTGGCGGCCTCGGCCAGCGCGGCGAAGGCGGGGGCGTCGTGCACGGCCAGATCGGCCAGCATCTTGCGGTCGATCTCGATTTCCGCCAGCTTCAGCCCGTTGATGAGGTGGCTGTAGCTGAGGCCGTTGAGACGAGCCGCGGCGTTGATGCGGGTGATCCACAGGCTCCGGAAGTCGCGCTTCTTGGTGCGACGGTCGCGGTAGGCGTAGGCCAACGCCCGGTCCACGGCCTCGCGTGCAGCGACATACTGCCTGCTCTTGCCGGAGACGAAGCCCTTCGCCTGCTTGAGATACTTCTTCCGCCGCGCTCTTCCGGCCGGGTTGTTTGTTGCCCTGGGCATGCTCTAGCCTCCTGGATGACGAAATCGGACCGGGGCGCTTCGACGCTCCCGGATTCGGGTCCTACTTGCCGCCGCCGAGCATCCTCTTCACGCGACCCTCGTCGGCGTGGTCGAGCATGCCGGTCTTGCGCAGGTTGCGCAGCCGCTTCGGGCTCTTGGCGGTGAAGAGATGGCCGTGGTAGGCCTTGCCGCGCTTGACCCGGCCGCTGCCGGTGATCTTGAAGCGCTTGGCGGCCGACCGGTTGGTCTTCATCTTGCCGTTTCCCATGATCTGCCTCTTTCGGTGCTGTGCCGGGTGGCGTGCGGCATCCGGCGATGCCGTACCCCTTGGACCCGCCCGGCGGTCGCGGGTGTGCCTAGGCCGTCGGCTTCTTCTTCGGCGCGACGACGAAACTGATCTGACGACCCTCGCGCTGCGGGTGCGACTCGGGCAGTCCGTACTCGTTGATCTCCTCGACCAGGTGGTTGAGGAACTCCAGGGCCAGGTCCAGGTGCGAGATCTCCCGGCCCCGGAAGCGCATCACGATCTTCACCTTGTTGCCGTCCTCGAGGAAGCTGATGATGTGCTTCTTCTTGAACGCATAGTCGTGGTCGTCCGTCTTGGGCCGGAACTGGATCGTCTTGACCCGGACCGTGTGCGAGGCAGCCTTGGCCTTGCGGGCCTTCTTGCTCTGCTCGTACTTGAACTTCCCGTAGTCCATGATCCGGCAGACGGGCGGCCGGGCCGTGGGCGCCACCTCGACCAGGTCGAGTCCCTTCTCTTCGGCGATCGCCAGCGCCTCGTTGGTGTCGAGGATTCCCAGCTGCGTCCCGTCCTCGTCGACGACGAGCACGCGCGGGATCCGGATCATCCGGTTGACGCGGGTCAACTTGGTGGTGTTACCCTTGATAAGACAAGACCTCCTGAAGGGTCATGGTGTCCGCGCCGGCTTTCCGGGCTGTCCGGAAGCACGAAAAAAGCGGACACAATGGTCCGCCCCCGGGTTTGGGTAACCGCTCCGTCCCGGTCCCCGGAGGGTACGCGGGCCAGCTACGGTGAGAGGGCGGACCTCTGCTTGAACCACACAACCGGGGGTTTCCCGTTCCCCGGTGCGCCTGAATCGTGGCAATCTAGCTTTTTGCGGCCACCGCGTCAAGGAGTTCCTGGGCCAGGGCCTCCACGGCCACGCTGCCCCGGTCCCCGCCGTGCCGCACCCGGACCGCCACCTCGTCCTGCTCGGCCTCCCGGCCGCCGACGACCAGCATCCAGGGCACCCGCATGACCTCGGCCTCGCGGATCTTGAAACCGATCTTCTCGTCCCGGCTGTCAGCCTCGGCCCGCAGGCCCTTGGCCCGCAGCCGGGCGGCCACCTGCTCGGCGTAGTCGTGCTGGTCCCGGCTGACCGAGAGCACGCGGACCTGTTCCGGAGCCAGCCAGAGCGGGAAGTCCCCGGCGCAGTGCTCGGTCAGCACGCCGATGAAGCGCTCCAGCGAACCCATGATCGCCCGGTGCACCATGTAGACGTACTTCTCCTGCCCGTGCTGGTCGGTGTAGTGCACCTCGAACCGCCGCGGCAGGTTGAAGTCGAACTGGATGGTGCTGGTCTGCCAGGTGCGCCCGATGGCGTCGACCAGCTTGACGTCGATCTTGGGCCCGTAGAAGACGGCCTCGCCCTCGACTCGCGCGGTAGGGCAGCCGGTGCTCCTCGATGGCATTGACCAGGGAGCGCTTCGGCCGCCTCCCACTCCTCGTCGGTGCCGGCGTACTTGTCCTTGTTCCGCGGGTCGCGCACCGAGAGCTCGACCTTGAACTCCTTGAAGCCGAAGGTGCCGAGGATGTCCTTGACCAGCTCGAATGCAGTCGCTGACCTCGTTCTCCAGCTGCTCGGGCGTGCAGAAGATGTGGGCGTCGTCCTGGGTGAAGCCGCGCACGCGCATCAGCCCGTGCAGTGTGCCCTTCAGCTCGGCGCGGTAGACCGTGCCCAGCTCGGCATAGCGCACCGGCAGGCTGCGCCAGCCGCGGGTCTTGCGCTTGTACATCAGGATGTGCCCCGGGCAGTTCATGGGCTTGACCACGTAGGTGCGGTCGTCCTGCTCGAACAGGTACATGTTGTCCTTGTAGAACTCCATGTGCCCGGAGGTCTCCCACAGCGCAGCCTGGGAGATGTGGGGCGTGGTCACGGTCTGGTAGCCGCGCTGGCGATGGATGGCCTTCCAGTAGGTCGATGATCTGCTCGCGCAGCACGTCCCCGCGGGGGAACCAGTAGCTGAGCCCCGGGCCCGCCTCGTCCATGATGCCGAACAGGTCCAGCTCGCGGCCCAGCTTGCGGTGGTCGCGCTTCTTCGCCTCCTCCAGCATCAGCAGGTGGTCGTCCAGGTCCTTCTTCTTGAAGAACGAGGTGCCGTAGATGCGCTGCAGCATGGGGCGGCTGCTGTCGCCCTTCCAGTAGGCGCCGGCCACGCTCTGCAGCTTGAAGGCCTTCAGCTCGCCGGTGTCCGGCACGTGGGGTCCCTTGCAGAGATCGGTGAAGCCGCCCAGGCGGTAGACCGACAGCTGCACGTCGCCCAGGGCCTCGATCTCCTCCAGCTTGTAGGGCTGGTCCCTGAAGATCTCCCGGGCCTCGGCCGCGGTGACCTCCTGCCGCTCCAGGGCCGCCTTGCCCTTGGCCAGCTCGCCCATCCTGGCCTCGATGCGCGTCAGCTCGTCCTCGCTGAAGGGCGTCTCGCGGTCGAAGTCGTAGTAGAAGCCGTGCTCGATGTCGGGGCCGAAGGCGAACTTCACCTCCGGGTACAGCTCCTGCACCGCCCAGGCCAGCAGGTGGGCAGTCGAGTGGCGCAGCGCGCCCAGGCCCTCGTCGCTGCCGCGGGTGATGACCACCAGCTCGCCGCCCCGCCGGGCCGGCTCGGCCAGGGGGTGGTGCACGCCGTCGACGGTCACCGCCAGCGCGTTGCGCAGCAGGCCCTCGCCGATCTGCCGCACGGCCTCGCTCCAGGGCTGGCCCGCCTCGATCCGCAGTTGGTTGCCGTCGGGCAGCTTCAGGTTCAGTTGGGACATGGTCCGGGGTCCATCCTTGCGTTGTGGTCCGGGTCGGTGCGATCGCCGCACAAGGTACCCGCTTCTGCGCGAAAACGGAAGCCCGCCGATGCCAAAAAACCCGTGCGGCTGGGCGCGACGGGCCTTCGGCGATGACGGGTGGTGGGCGATACTGGACTCGAACCAGTGACCTCTTGCGTGTCGAGCAAGCGCTCTAACCAACTGAGCTAATCGCCCACCGGGACCGCGAAATAAAACAGGGGCCCCCGGCTATGTCAACGGAAATCCGTGCATGCCCGGGGCCCCGCGGGGTTCGGTCCGGTTCAGGACAGGTAGTCCACCAGCCGCGCGCCGTGGCCGTGCTGGCGCATCTTGGCCAGGGCCTGGTTGCGGATCTGGCGCACCCGTTCGCGCGAGAGGTTGATGTCCTGACCGATGGTCTCGAGGGAGGCCGTCTCCTCGGCGCCGAGCCCGTAGTAGCGGGCCACGATGTCCTTCTCCCGCGGCGAGAGCAGGGACATGGCGTCGGCCAGCTCCTTCTCCAGCTCGCCGGTCTCATAGCCCTGCTCGGGGGTCACGTCGTCCTCGCCGGCCAGGGTGTCGGCCAGGGTCGCTTCGTCATCGTAGATGGGCTGATCCAGGCTCATCAACGGCCGGCTGGCCGCACGGATCTGCCCCATCTTGCGCGGATCGAGGCTCATGGCCTCGGCAATCTCGTCCTCGCGGATGCCACGCCCGTACTTCTGCTCCAGCTTCTGGGAGACCCGCTTCATCTTCTGGGCCTGCTGCGAACGGTTGATGGGCAGCCGCACCGTGTTGGTCTGCTCGGCGATGGCCTTCTGGATCGCCTGGCGGATCCACCACACGGCGTAGGAGATGAACCGGAAGTCCCGCCGCTCGTCGAAACGCTTGGCGGCGGTGATCAGGCCGATGTTGCCCTCGGCGATCAGGTCCATGTAGCTGAGGCCCTGGTTGAGGAACTTCTTGGCCACGCTGACCACGAAGCGCAGGTTCGAGTTCACGAGCTTGTCGAGGGCGGCCTTGTCCCCGGTGCGGATGCGCCGCGCCAGCTCGAACTCCTCCTCCTTGGTCAGCAGGTTGTGCTTGCCGATGGTCTGCAGGTAGTGCTGAAGGCTGGGATCCTCCCGCCGGTCACTGCTCAGTTCCACTTCGTACACGCCGCATCCCTCCTGTGGTTGGCCCCCGCCATCCTTGAATTATCCGGACGGGCCCGATCCCGTTTCACGTCTTGGTGACGCTCACTTCGACGCCGCGGTTGGGCTTTAGTTCCACAAATCCGGCGTGAACTTCTAAGTTGTTTTTAGACAATGGATTTGGGCCGCAGGCTATTCTTGACCGGAATTGTAACCTTTCCCATCGCGACCGTCAAAGACTTTTTTTCTCTTAATTTGCGGTCCGCGGGCCACCGGCCGTGCAGGACGGCCCGGCGGCGGTTTCCCCCTCCGGGCCGATCCTACACCCCGTATTGAAAATGATCAACGACTATTTGTCGTCGACCACCTCGTAGTCCGCGTCCACCGGGCCGTCCTGGTCCCCGCCCTTGGTCTCGGCGGTGCGGTCGGCGCCGCCGCCGGCCGCCTCCTTGCTGGCGGCCTTCTCGTAGGCCTGGGTGGCCAGCTTCTGGACCGCCTGCATCAGCGCGTCGCTGGCGGTGCGGATCATCGCCGCGTCCTCGCTGGCGACGACCTCCTCTAGGGCCTTGATCTTGGTCTCGACATCCTGCCGGAGGGCGTCGTCGAGTTCGCCGCCGAGGTCCTCCATGCTCTTGCGTGCGGCGTGGATCCGGGCCTCCGCCTCGTTGCGCACGTCCACCAGCTCGCGCTTGCGGTGGTCCTCGTCGGCGTGGGCTTCGGCATCCTTGACCATCCGCTCGATCTCCTGGTCGGACAGGCCGCTGGAGGCCTGGATCTTGATCGACTGCTCCTTGCCGGTGGCCTTGTCCACGGCGCTGACCGAGAGGATGCCGTTGGCGTCGATGTCGAAGGTGACCTCGATCTGCGGGATGCCCCGGGGCGCGGACGGCAGGCCCGTCAGCTGGAAGCGGCCGATGGTCTTGTTGTCGTGGGCCATCTCCCGCTCGCCCTGCAGCACGTGGATGTCCACGGTGGGCTGGTTGTCGGCGGCGGTGGAGAAGACCTGGCTCTTGCGGGTGGGGATGGTGGTGTTGCGCTCGATCAGCCGGGTCATGACGCTGCCCAGGGTCTCGATGCCCAGGCTCAAGGGCGTCACGTCCAGCAGCACGATGTCGCCCACGTCGTCGCCGGCGAGCACGCCGCCCTGGATGGCCGCGCCCATGGCCACGACCTCGTCGGGGTTGACGGTGCGGTTGGGCTCCTGCTCGAACAGCTCCTTGACCTTGGCCTGCACCGCCGGCATGCGGGTCGAGCCGCCCACCAGCAGCACCTCGTCGATGTCCGACGGGCGTCATGCCCGCGTCCTTCATGGCCTGCAGGCAGGGCTTGACCGTGCGCTCGATCAGGCCCGCCGACCAGCGACTCGAACTTGGCCCGGGTCAGGGTCAGGGTCATGTGCTTGGGGCCGTTCTGGTCGGCGGTGATGAAGGGCAGGTTGATCTCCGCCTGGGTGCGTGGAGCTGAGCTCGCGCTTGGCCGTCTCGGCCGCTTCCTTCAGACGCTGCAGGGCCATCGGGTCCTTGCTCAGGTCGATGCCCTCCTGCTTGAGGAAGGTGTCCACCAGGTGGTCGATGACCTTCTGGTCGAAGTCGTCGCCGCCGAGGTGCGTGTCGCCGTTGGTGGCCTTGACCTCGAACACCCCGTCACCGATCTCCAGGATCGAGATGTCGAAGGTGCCGCCGCCGAGGTCGAAGACCGCAACTGACCTCTTCCTTCTTCTTCTCCAGACCGTAGGCGAAGGCCGCGGCCGTGGGCTCGTTGATGATGCGCCTGACCTCGAGACCGGCGATCTTGCCGGCGTCCTTGGTGGCCTGGCGCTGGCTGTCGTTGAAGTAGGCGGGCACGGTGATCACGGCCTCGGTCACGGTCTCGCCCAGATGCTCCTCCGCGGTCTCCTTCAGGGCGCGCAGCACCTGCGCCGAGATCTCCGGCGGCGTGAACTCGCCGTGGCCGGTCTTGACCCGCACCTCGCCGCTGCTGCCCTTGGTCACGGTGTAGGGCACCTCGCGCATCTCGGACGCGACTTCGTCGAAGCGGCGCCCCATGAAGCGCTTGATGGAGTAGACGGTCTCGGTGGGGTTGGTCACGGCCTGGCGCTTGGCCAGCAGGCCCACCAGGCGGTCGCCGTTCTTGTTCCAGGCGACCACCGACGGCGTCGTGCGGTTGCCCTCCTTGTTCGGGATGACCTTGGCCTCGCCGCCCTCCATGACCGCCACCACGCTGTTGGTCGTGCCCAGGTCGATGCCGATGATCTTGCCCATGCTTCGCTCCTCGCTGCTCTGCCGGTGATTCGGGTTCGATTGCACGGGCACGCCCATACAACTGCCGTGCCGCTTGGGCCGGACATTCAAAATGATCGTAATCGGTTGTTTTGCTGGATGTTATGAGAAGATCAGGCTGTGTGTGCCTGCGTCACGCGGACTGCCACCGGGCGGCAAACATGCCATTATGGCGGCCTATTGTGTCATTCTGTCAGCTGTCGACCGCAGGCGCAGGCCCTCACGGAAAGCCGCCAGCACCGCCAGGCCCATGAGGCGGGCGTAGAGCGGCGCCGCCAGCGGACGCCAGCCGGCCCCGGTGGGCCAGGCCGCCAGCAACCCCGGCAGGGCCCTGCCCAGGGGCCCGTCCGTCAGCGCCCGCAGCAACCGGGTGGTGCCGCCGGGGGCCGGTCCCTCCGGCAGGTCCAGGGCGTGGTGCAGGCTCATCTCCCGCAACCGCCTGGGGTGCAACCGGGCCAGGTGGGGCAGCGACTGCCGCCCGCATTCCACCTTCTTGGCCAGGTACTGCTGCAGGGTGTGGTGGTGGACGTGGGCCGGGCAGGGCCCGACCAGGACCTGGAACCGCACCTGCGCCCGGTCCTCGAGGCGGAAGGCCACCTCCATGTCCTCGAAGCCGTAGCCGGCGAAGTCCTCGTCGAATCCTCCCACGGCCAGGAACGCTTCCCGCGGCACGGCCGCGTTCTGGGTGACGAAGAAGCGCGCCGGCGCCGGTCCGGCCGGCAGACGGCCGACACCGCGGCTGTCCAGGTAGGCGAAGTGGGGCGCGTCGACCACCTCGGGCGCAGTCACGACCCGCCCGATGGTGCCGCCGCCCGGGGCGGCCTCCAGCAGCTCCAGGTGGGCCGCCAGCAGGCCCGGCGGCGCCACGATGTCGTCGTCCAGGAACAACACCCAGCGCCCCTGGGCAGCCTGCACGCCCAGGTTGCGGGCCCGGGCCCGGCCCACGTTCCGCCCCGGACTGACCACCCGCAGCCGGGAACCCCGCCCGGCGGACTCGGCGGCCAGGAACGCCGCGGTACCGTCACGGCTGCCGTCGTCCACCACGACGATTTCCCAGGGCCTGGCCAGGCCGGGATCCTGGGTCGCCAGGGCGGCCAGGGTCCGGCGCAGCAGGGGCTCCTTGTCCAGGGTCGGGATGACGACCGAAAGGATCATCGGCGGCCTCCCGCGGCGGCGGCCAGCGTCGTCAACGCGAAGCTCGCCGGGGCCGGTTGCCCCGGATCCAGGCAGTGGCGGAAGATCGCGTCCACCGCCCCCATGTTGGAGTCGAAGCCGGCGTCGCGCCGCGCCACGGCCAGGGCCGCCTCGCCGCAGGCCCGGCGCAGCCCGGGATCGGCACCGAAGCGCAGCATGGCCGCCGCCAGCGCCGCCTCGTCCCGCGGCGGCACCACCAGGCCCGAGACGCCGTCCTCGATCCACTCGCGGGCCGAGGGCAGGCTCGAGACGATGATCGCCGTGCCGGTGGCCATGGCCTCGAGCAGGCTGACGGCGGTGGCGTCGACGACGGGCACGGAGATGAACACGTCGCAGGCCGCCAGCGCGGTGCGAATTCGTCGTGGGGCAGCCGCCCCAGCAGCGTCGTGCGCCCGGCGATGCCCGCGGCCGCGGCCAGGCGACGGAACGGTGCGGGGTCGCCCTCGTAGCCCGAGAACAGGAACCGCGCCCGGGGCTCGGCCTCCTGCACCCGGGCCGCCGCGGCGATCACCGTGTCGATGTTGTAGTACGGCTGGGTGTAGCTGCGCGGCGAGAAGCAGAGGATCTCGTCGTCGCCGAAGCCGTGGGCCCGCCGCCAGGCCGAGGCATCCTGCGGCCGGAAGCACGTGAAGTCGACCCCCCACAGCACGCGGTAGGCCCGCTGCGGGTCGGCGCCCAGTTCGGCGCTGCGGGCCAGGATGTCCAGGGAGTCGCCGGTCAGCGCGGTCGCAGCCCGCGCAGGGCCGCCTTGGCCAGCCAGCAGCTTCAGCCGGTTCTCGAAGGGCGTCACGTAGACGTCGTCGCCCCAGACGGTCAGCACGTTGGGCCGGAAACCGCTGAAGCGGCCCCAGTAGCCGTAGCCGGTCAGGAAGTGGGTGTTCAGCAGGTCAGGCCGGATCTCCTTCAGCAGCCGCCGCACCTTGCGCAGCGAGAGCAGGTAGCGCCAGGGCTTGGGACCGCTGCCGCTGGAGATGTCGTGCACCGTGACGCCGGGCACCGGCCCCGGCTGCACCGTCAGCAGGTGGCACTCGTGCCCGCGCTCGGCGAACCAGCGGATCCAGCGCTCGGTGTGGATGTGGCGGCCGATGGAGAGGAAGGCGAGGCGCACGGGGACCCCCAACTGGGCGGGCCGGACCGGCACGGCGCCGGCGGGCCGGTTCACGGTGGTGCAGGTCAGGCGCAGCGCTGCCCGCTGGTGCCGGGAGCCGGATTCGAACCGGCACGGAGCAACGCCCCGAGGGATTTTAAGTCCCTTGCGTCTACCAGTTTCGCCATCCCGGCACCGCGGGACAACGGGTCCGGGCCGGCCCGACGCGCTGCCCGCGGACAAAAGAAAACGAGCCGCCGGGCGGCTCGTGTGCGGTGGAGGCGGCACCCGGACTCGAACCGGGGATAACGGTTTTGCAGACCGTCGCCTTAGCCTCTTGGCTATGCCGCCTCCCGATGCCCGCAATTATGCGAGGACACGCCGACGGTGTCAACCGGACCCAGCGGCGACCCGGCCAGAAAACGTTGCGGGGAAGCCGTCTCCGGCTTCCCCGCAAGGAAATGGAGCGGGCAACGAGACTCGAACTCGCGACATCTACCTTGGCAAGGTAGTGCTCTACCAGCTGAGCTATGCCCGCTCGAAAGGTAGGAGCAGAGATAATCCCCGCTCCCGGCCTTTGTCAAATGGATTTTTCGACCAACTCCTTGTAGAAATGCACGGTCTGGGCCGCCACGCGATCCCAGGAATAGTCCTCGATGGCGTGCAGCTGTCCGCGCTGCCCGAGCACCTGGCGGCGGACCGGATCGGCCAGGATCCGGGCCAGGGCGGTCGGCCAGCCCGGCGGCGTCGCCGCTGGGAAAGAACTCGGCGCAGCCCGCCGGCCGCCTCCAGGTTGGGCGGGATGTCGCTGACCAGGCAGCAGCGGCCGTAGCTCATGCCCCTCCAGCAGGGTGATCGACAGCCCCTCGAGGGTCGACGGCAGCACCACCAGCTCCGCGTTGGTGTACAGCTCCTCCAGGATCGGCCCGTGCACGTAGCCCAGGAACAGGACGCCGCCGGGGGCCGCGGCCTTCAGGCGCGCCACGTAGCCGGCGGTGAACCCCGCGTCGCCGGCGATGACCAGGCGGTGGGTGCCCCGCAGGTCCTGGCGGCAGGCGGCTCCAGGCCTCCAGCAGCAGATGGCAGCCCTTCTCCGGGACCAGGCGCCCCACGAACAGCACGAACGGCCCGTCGATGCCGCGGTCCCAGGATCTCGGCCGGCGGACGGTAGACCGGCGCCGCGATCCCGTTGGGGATGTAGGTGGTGGCGCGCCGGTGGCGATCCAGGAAATGCTGCCGCAGGGCCTTGGACACGACGATGGTGCCGTCGGGCAGGGCAGGCCGCGGCCGATTCCCCCAGCTTCAGCACGCGGCGGGCGACGGCTCCCCACTTGTCCCGCTGCCAGTCCAGCCCGTGCACGGTGACGACGGTGCGCTTGCGGGCCAGCCAGCGGGGCAGGCCCGCCAGCAGACCCGGGCCCAGGGCGTGGTAGTGGACCAGGTCGCAGCCGCGTACCCAGGGCGTGGGCCGTGGCCAGGGCCGTGTGGCTGATGGCGTCCAGGTGCTTGGTGGGGATGCTGGCGCAGCCGGCGCACGCGTGACCCCGGGCAGCCCGCTGGCCCCGTCGGCGTCGCTGTAGTGGGGTCGGCTGTAGATGTCGACCTCGACGCCGCAGCGCCGGCAGGCGGGCGGCCAGTTCTGCCACGTGCTTCTCGATCCCGCCGTGCACCGGCGGGTAGCCCTTCTGGCCGATCATGGCCACGCGCAGCGGTCGCTCCGTCACCCTGCTCGGACCATCCTGTCGGGCGCGCTCAGTCGTTGTAGGCCAGGTCCATGGGCCGACCGTCCTCCTTGATGGAGCGGCAGGCCTCTTCCAGCACCTGCACCACGCGCAGGCCGTGGGTGCCGGTGGTCATGAGCTCGGCCCGGCCGCGCGATCACGTCCACGAAGTGCTGGGTCTCGGCCTTCAGCGGCTCGACCGTGTCCAGGCGCGGGATGAAGACGTCGCCCGAACGGTACAGCAGCTGGAACTCGCCGAAGCTGTCGTAATGCGGCTGCACGTCCACGCCCTTGTCGTAGACCCGGATCTTCTCCGCCGGCGAGACGTCGTCGTAGACCAGCATCTTGCGGCTGCCCACGAAGGTGCAGTTGCGGATCTTGTTGGGATCCAGCCAGCGAAACGTGGATGTGGGCAACACGTCCTCCGGGGTACTCGAGGGTCAGGAAGGCCACGTCCTCGACGCCCAGGTCCCGCTGCACGTAGCAGCGGCCGGTGCGCGCTGACCCGCACCGGGTCGGCGTCGAAGAGGAAGTTGAGCATGGCGACGTCGTGGGGCGCCAGGTCCCAGACCACGTTGGCGTCCTTCTGGAAGATGCCCAGGTTCACGCGCTGGATGTTCACGTAGTAGATGTCGCCCAGCTCGCCCGAATCGATCAGGCTCTTGATCTTGCGGACCGCCGGCGTGTAGATGAAGGTGTGCCCCACCATCAGGATCCGTTCGCGGCGTGCGGCCAGTTCGATCAGGGCGCGGCAGTCGGCGCTCGTGGTCGCCATGGGCTTCTCGATGAAGAGGTGCTTGCCCGCCTCCAGCACCTGACGCCCCAGCTCGTAGTGGGTGGTCATGGGCGTGGCCACGACGACGGCGTCGATCGCCGGGTCCGCGATCAACCGCCGATGGTCGGTGGTCTTCAGGGCGCCCGGGTAGAGCAGGCCCACGTGGGCGAGGCGCTTCTCGCTGAGGTCGGCGATCGCCACCACCTCAGCGTCCGGCAGGCCGTGGAAATTGCGGATGAGGTTGGGGCCCCAGTAGCCGCAGCCGATGACGCCGACCTTCAGCATGATGTGCTCTCCTTGGTGTCGGGCGCCGCGGACGGCGCCTCCCCTGCTCGTTCAACCGGCGTGCGCGGGTGGCCGCGGCGGAGCGGGGCTCCGCCCGACCGGGGCGCACGCGCCCTTGACGGAGGCCTCGGGGGCGTGCGGCTAGAGGCCGCCCGTCCCCCGCAGCACAACCGGAATGGTCTTGAGCATGATGGTCAGGTCCTGCCAGGGGGACCAGGTGTTGATGTAGCGGACATCCAGCCGCACCATGTCGTCGAACGACACCCGGCTGCGGCCGCTGACCTGCCACAGGCCGGTCAGGCCGGGCACGGCCTTGAGGCGCTCCAGGTGCCAGGGCTGGTAGTTCTCGATCTCGTAGGCGATGGGCGGGCGCGGGCCGACCAGCGACATCTCGCCCCGGAGGATGTTGAACAGCTGGGGCAGTTCGTCCAGGGAGGTCCGCCGCAGCAGCGCACCGATGCGGGTGATGCGCGGGTCGGCCTTCAGTTTGAAGACCTCCTCGCCGTCGTTGGTCTTGCGGCAGCCGTCGGCGTCGCCTGCGATGAACATGGCCGCGAACTGGCGATGGATCGCGTCGTCGCTGTTGTGGGCCATCGAGCGGAACTTGAAGAACGGGAACGGCCGTCCGTCCCGGCCCAGGCGCTCCTGGACGAACAGCACCGGCCCTGGGCTCGAGCGCTTGATCGCCAGGGCGATCACCGCCATCAGGGGCGCGGCCAGCAGCACCAGCAGGCCGGCGCAGGCCAGGTCCGCCAGGCGCTTCAGCCAGGCCAGACGCCCGAAATAGAGGGTGGTATCCGCCGGGATGAAGAGCCGGGGCGGAGTGAGAACAAGGTCCCTGTCGACGACTGCAAGAGCTGCCGCGTCTTCCTTCATGATGCACTATCTCCCTTTGCCGAAGCAAAGTCGATGTCTGTGTTTCTGAAAGGCTGCCAACGCGTTAGCTAAGAGTCATCCAGGTCCTTTCTCGGCGGGCGGAGTGCGGCCGGGAACCCTTCCCGACCACCAACTTGAGAACTATAGCACATCACGAAACGTATCGTCCAGCCCTAATCTGGAAAATTTTTTGTTAATACCCCCCAGCCGCCGCTATCCAGTTGGCATTTGGTCAGACCGGCTTCCCGGACGGCGGCCAACTTTTCTTTTGCCTCCGGGTTCGTGGGCTCCTATCCTGTTCCCACGGCTTTCGCCATCGAGGGCATTGCAAATTCCGAGAGGAGCTAACGTCATGGCCGATCAGCAGCAGATCCAGCCCGCCACGGGCAAACTGGGTGTCCTGACCCCCGGCATGGGCGCCGTCGTCCTCCACCTTCTTCGCCGGCGTGGTGGCCATCCGCAAGGGCCTGCGTCTGCCCATCGGCAGCATGACCCAGATGGGCCACATCCGCCTCGGCAAGCGCACCGAGGACCGGCAGCCCCTGGTCCGCAACTTCGTCCCCCTGGCCGAGCTCGACCAGCTGGTCTTCGGCGGCTGGGACATCTTCGAGGACAATGTCTTCGAGGCCGCCATGAAGGCCGGCGTGCTGGAGAAGGAGCTCCTGCTGGAGCTGCAGCCCGAGCTCGAGGCCATCAAGCCCATGCGCGCCGTCTTCGACAACCACTACGTCAAGAAGCTCCACGGCACCCACGTCAAGAACGGCAAGAGCAAGATGGACCTGGCCGAGCAGCTGATGCAGGACATGGAGAACTTCAAGAAGAAGAACGGCTGCGACCGGCTGGTGATGATCTGGTGCGGCTCGACCGAGATCTTCATGAAGCAGTCGGCCGTCCACGCAGACCTCGCCAGCTTCGAGAAGGGCCTGCGCGACAGCCAGCCTGGACATCCCGCCCAGCATGATCTACGCCTACGCGGCCATCAAGATGGGCATCCCCTACGCCAACGGCGCGCCGAACCTGAGCGCCGACGTCCCGGCGCTGCTCGAGCACCTGGCCAAGCAGACCGGCGCCCCCATCTGCGGCAAGGACTTCAAGACCGGCCAGACCCTGCTGAAGACGATCCTGGCTCCCGGCTTCAAGGCCCGCCAGCTGGGCCTCGCGCGGCTGGTTCTCGCACCAACATCCTGGGCAACCGCGACGGCGAGGTGCTGGACGACCCCGAGTCCTTCAAGACCAAGGAGGAGTCCAAGCTCAGCGTGCTGGACACCATCCTGCAGCCGAAGCTCTACCCGGACCTCTACGGCAACCTCTACCACAAGGTGCGGATCAACTACTATCCGCCCCGCGGCGACAACAAGGAAGGCTGGGACAACATCGACATCTTCGGCTGGTGCGGACGACCCATGCAGATCAAGGTCGACTTCCTCTGCCGCGATTCGATCCTGGCCGCGCCCCTGGTGCTGGATCTGGCCCTGCTGCTGGACCTGGCCAAGCGCTGCCGGGCATGCCCGGCGGCATCCAGGAGTGGCTGTCCTTCTACTTCAAGAGCCCGGTCATGCCCGTGGGCCTGTATCCGGAGCACGACCTGTTCATCCAGCAGACCAAGCTCAAGAACACCCTGCGCTGGATGATGGGCGAGGACCTGATCACCCACCTGGGCCGGGAGTACTACGAGGAGTAGCGGCCCGTTCCGGTGACCCGCACCGGCGCCGGTTCCGGCCACCCCCGGAACCGGCGCCGGTCTTTTGGTCGCCGGACAGGGACAACCACGGAGGCGCCCCATGCGGGACTGGACCATCGAAGTGCTGCCGGTCGGCCCCCTGCAGATGAACGCCGTGCTGCTGACCGCCCCGACGGCCGACGGCGCACCGGGCGACGCGGTGCTGATCGATCCGGGCGACGAGGCACCGCGGCTGCTGGCCCGCCTCAAGGCGGCCGGCTGCCGGCTCAGCCAGCTGCTGGCCACCCACGGCCACTTCGACCACGTGGGCGCCGCGGCCGCGGTCCAGCAGGTTTGCGGACTGCCCCTGCGTTGCCATCGCGACGACCTGCCATTCATCGAGAAGATGCCCGAGATCCAGGCCGGCTGGGGATTCCCGGCCACGACCGTGCCGCGGGTCGAAGCGGATCTCGAAGACGGTGCGCGGATCCCCTTCGCCGACGGCGAGATCCTGGTGCGCCACGTGCCGGGCCACTCGCCGGGCCAGCTGATGTTCGTCCTGGGGGGCCACGCCATCGTCGGCGACTGCCTGTTCCAGGGCTCGGTCGGGCGCACCGACCTGCCCGGGGGCGATTTCCAGGTCCTGCAAAAAAGCATCCGGGAGCGCATCTACACGCTCCCGGATGATACGATCGTGGTGCCCGGGCACGGGCCCGACACCACCGTGGGCAGGGAGAAGGCGACCAACCCCTTCGTCAGGCCCTAGGGGACTACTCCCCCTCCTCCTGCTCCTGGGCCGCGGCCAGGGCGCCGGCCTCGATGGCCTCGCGCTTCTCGACCTTCATCTTCTCCAGCTTCTGGTGCTTCTTGAGGAATTCCTTCTTGATCCAGTCCCGGTAGAGACGATGCGCCCAGGCAGCCAGAGTCGTAGGCGTAGATGCTCTGGAAGTTGGCAGGCGCCTCTTCGATCTTGATGTTGCTGGTGATCACCGTGCGGAAGATGTCGCCCGCCGGGAAGACCTGGCCCAGCTCCCGGCGCACCTGGCTCTGCAGGGGCGTGCGGCCGTCCTTCTGGGTGATCAGCACGCCCAGGTTCTGCAGCCAGGTGTTCTGGCGCTCCTGGATGCGTTCGATCAGGATCTTCAGCTGGTGCAGGCCGGGGATGGCCAGGCCCGTGCATTGGGTCGGAATCAGCGCGTAGTCGGCGGCCACCAGGGCGTTCTGGGTCAGCACCCCCAGGTTCGGCGGGGTGTCGATGATGATCCAGCCGTAGGACGTGGACAGCGACTGCACGACCTTGGACAGACGGTCGGTGATCTGGGTCTTGGCCATGCTCTCGAGCGACGGGTTCGACGGCAGGATGTCGATGTTCTCGTCGTAGATGGTCGAGGCGATGCCGTCCTGGGGCGTGATCGCCCGGCGCAACACGTCAAAGACGCTGCGGGCCGGCGGCTCGCCGTCCAGCTTGCCCAACAGCGTGCTGGTGGCGCAGCCGTTGGGGTCCATGTCGATCAGCAGGCAGGAAGAAGTCACGTCGCTATAACGAGTTAGTCCGGCCGCAAGGTTGATCGCGGTGGTGGTCTTGCCGGTCCCGCCCTTGTGGTTCACGACCGCAATGACATTGCTCATGGAGGAGATCCCCTGCCTGTTGGGATGAGGTCCGGTAGGTGACGACAAGCGTCCAATATAGGCGGACAACGCGGGACCGGAAAGAAAAAACCCGCGCCGGCCCGGGTTTGTCCCCTAACGAGGACAGATTCGGGCTCCAGGGCCGTCAGGGCTGGGGTCGCCGGGTCGAAAATGTGCTGGCGATGGCATCCATCCGCCGGAAAAAGTCCATCTTCTCCATGCCCGGGGCGTAGACCAGCAGGTCGACGCAGAAGATGCGGCCGCGATCCGCATCCGGCACGAAGTAGCACCAGAAAGCACCGCCCCCGGCGAAGCGGTTGCTGGTCCAGGCACCCTCCAGCTTGACGCAGGGCACGCCCCCCAGCTCCGCCTCGCTCCAGACGAAGCTCTCGGGCATGATCTCCTCGTCGTGGAGCGCCGTGCCCTGGCGGCTGCGCATGGCCGCCAGCACGTCCCGGTCCAGCAGCCAGGCCTCGGGGTCGGCCGCCTGCTCCCAGCTGACGGTCAGGCCCCGGGAGGGGCCGTTCTGCATCAGTTCGACGCCCGGGAAGCCGTCCGGCTCCAGCTGGTTCTGGCGGTAGACCTGGGGAATCTCCAGGAAGAAGTGGAAGCGGTCCCAGTAGGCGGTCATCAGGCGGTCGTCGAGGCCGTCGTAGCGGTGACGGCGCAGGATGCGGTCGCGGGCACTGGTCTCGTAGATGCCGCGGATCTTCTCCACGTTGCCCATGAGGATGCTGCCGAGGCTGTTGCGGTCGCGGGCGGCCACCACCACCACCTGCTGGTAGGTGGACCAGGGATCCTTGACCTGGACGATACCGCCGCCGCCGGCGGTCAGGCTCTGCCAGGCCTCGGCCGAGACGATGCCCCGGGCCGCCTTCTCGGCCTTGCCGCCCTCGCCGATGGCCACCAGCAGCAGGGCATTCTTGTAGCCCTTGGCCAGGTCCCACTTGGCCGGCCCGAAGATGTCGGTCTTGAAGGACGGCTCTTCCTTGATCACGAAGACGTGGCTGGTGTTGAAGGCCTCGAGGAAGCGGTTGGCCAGAGGCGACAGGGCATCGTCGGACACGACGACGGCCAGGTCACCGTAGGACCCGGCCGCCATCAGGATGCCTTGTTCCTTGTCCATGCCGCAGCCGCCAAGAGCGAGCAGGGCCACCGCCACGAAACTCAGGACCTGGTTCCTCCGCACGATGCCGTCTCCCGGGGCTGAAGGGGTTGCGACCGGGCGACACCTGCGGCCCAACGGCCGCCCCTACCGCCCTTCCCCTAGATCTAGGGCCGGGATCGTGGCGGTGTCAAGCTGGGTCTGCCGGCCCTGGAGCTGCCGCTGCATCTGGAACAACTGGCTGCGCAGCTGCCGGTTCTCCGCCTGGACGCGAGAGATGTCCCGCAGGTCGTCCAGGCTGCGGTAGGACCAGCCCCGGTCCAGCCAGGCGGGGCGTTCGCCCGCCAGGGCCGCCGGCTGCCCCGACGAGACCTGGCGTTGGCCGGTCGCCCCGAAATCGAGCCCCGGGCCGCCCACAGCGCGTGGATCCAGTTCCAGGCGATCGCTGCCGGCCAGGGATCCACCCGGCAGGATGATCTGCTGCTCGGCCACCGGGCCGGGCTGCGGGCCCCGCGGACCGGCGATCATCGCCACCGCCAGCACCGCAGCCATGCCCACGGCCGCCGCCGCGCCGAAGTTCCGCCACCAGGCGCCGCGTTCCTCCTGCCGCTCGTCCCAGGGGTGCCCGGCCCGGGCCGCGGCCTGGGTCAGGGTCTGGTTCAGCTTCAGCTGCAGGCGCCACTCGAAGTTCTCCGGCAGCTGCGGTTCGCTGGCCGCCAGCAGGCGCTGGCCCCGCACCAGGTCGGCGCGGTACTCGCGACAGCCGCCGCAATCGTCCAGGTGACGGGTCAGTCCCGGAGCCTGTTCCGGCGGCAGCTGGCCGTCCAGATCGAGGCTGATGAATTCCTGTGCCTTGCTGCAACGCATGGGGAGCCTTCCTTGTGCCTAGTCGGTCTCTTTGTCTTCGGCGGCTGCGCGCGCCTCGATCCGTTCCAGTTCCGCCAGCAGGGTCTCGTTCCGCAGCAGCGGCTTGATGGCCTGCCGGAATCGGGTGCGGGCCCGATTGATCCGCGAACGCACGGTCCCGAGCTTCAGGCCCGTCACCTGCTGGATCTCCTCGTAGCTGAGCTGCTCCACCTCCCGCAGCAGGAACGGGATCCGGTACTTCTCCGGGATCCGGCTGGTGGCCTCGGCCATCAGCCCGGCCAGTTCCTCCCGCTGCACGTCGTCCGAGGGGTCGGCCGCCGGGTCCGGCGGATCCAGCGGCATCTCGTCATCCTCGGGCGCCGGATTGAGGCTCAAGAGGAGCGGCCGCCGCGAACGCTGGCGCATCTTGTTGCGCACCAGGTTGGTGGCGATGGTGTAGACCCAGGTGGAAAACTTGGCGATTTCCCGGTACTTGTCCGCGTGGAGGTAGACCCGGATCAGCGTCTCCTGGGTCAGCTCCTCGGCCAGCGCCGGATCCTTGACCATGCGCAGGATGAAGCTGAACAGTCGACCCTTGTAGCGGGCCACCAGCTCGTCGAAGGCCTTGCGCTGGCCGTTCTGGACCAGGACGATGAGGTCCTCGTCGCGCACGCCGCGCAGATCGGCCCGCGCCTGGGCGGGGCTGCCGTGCACGTTCTCGTCGCGGGACAGGTTCATCGTTCACTCCCGGGGTTGCGCGGGGGTTCGGGTCGCAAGGGTTGTCAACCCCCCGCCGGGGGGCAGGTTCCCGGATTTTCCGACCCGGTATCCAAAAGTTCACGCAGGGTCCAGAGGGGCACGAACGTCTCCGGAGCAGGAAACCGCACCGGCAGGCAGCGCAGCTCCCCCAGCCGCAGCCCACCCGGTCGCCGGGACGAGCGCACCGCCAGGACCGGGCTGCGGTCGGCCGCCTCGGCCCAGACCAGGTGCAGAGTCTCGCCCGGGCCGCCCCGGCCCCGCCCGCGGGCGGTCTGGGCGGCACGAAACGACGGGGCCGGATCGGCCGGCGGCAGGATCACGGTGCGCACCGGTGCAGCGGTCCGGGTCCGGGTCCGGAGCGTGGGCCCCGGCGGCGCGGCCAGAGCGGCGGCGAGGGTGCCCAGGCCGGCCGCCAGGGGCGCCTCCAGCCGGGACCACTCCTGGCCCCAGGGGGCGACCAGCGGGTCCGCCCCGGCGCCGAGGACCGCCGTCCAGCCCCTTCCGATGCGTTCCAGCAGGTCGGTCCAGGCGCAGCGGCGATCCGCGATCTCGACCCGGCAGGCGCCGTCGCAGCCGGTCAGGAGGGCCAGACTGCCCTCGGCGCCGCGCCCCAGGAACGAACCCCGCCAGGTGGCCAGACGCAGGGTTCCGGCCTGCAGCTCCGGCGTTTCCTGGGCGGCGGCCGGGATCGCGGCCAGGGCCAGCAGGCAGGCCAGGATGGGCACCGTCCCGACCCGGCCGCGGGCGGTCACGGGCGGCTTCCCGCAGCCGAATCGGCGGCGGCGATGGCGGCCTCCAGGCGCGGCCCGTCCCCGCCCGCCTCCAGGGAGCGCGTGAAGGCGTTGCGCGCCTCCTGCGGCTGCCCCAGGACCAGCAGCACCGTGCCGAGGTGCTCGAGGATCACCGGATCGGCGGGCAGGACATTGACCGCCCGGATCAGGTAGTCGAGGGCTTCGTCCTGGCGCCCCTGCCGGTGGTAGACCCAGCCCATGGAATCGAGGAAGGCGCCATTGCCGGGCTCGGCGGCCAGGGCCAACTGCACCAGCTGCTCGGCAGTCTCCAGGTCCTGGCCCTTCTCGGCCAGGAAGTAGCCCAGGGAGTTGGCCACTTCCGGGTCCTCGGGGTACTCCCGGTGCAGCGTCTCCAGGGCCCGGCGCGCCCGGCCCGGCCGCCCCGCCTCGTCCAGGCAGATGCTCTGCTGGATCAGCGCGGTGCGCCGCAGCTCGGGGCTTTCGCCGGCCAGACCGAAGCGCTGGGCCGCACGCTCCAGGTCGCCCAGGGCGCGAAAGGCGTAGCCCAGGACCAGCTGGCCCTGGTGGTCGCCGTCGGGAATCTGGGTCAGGGCCACCGTGGCCTGGGTGCGGAAATCCTCGCGCAGGGCCAGGCCGGCGGCGTCCGGCTCGGCGACGGCCAACTCCCGCTCGTGGGCCACCAGCAACGCGCGCACCAGGGCCACCCGCAGTTCCGGATCGCGATCAGCCAGGGACACGGCCCGGCGATGGAAGGTGACGGCGGCCGGCCAATCGGCGCGGTCTTCGGCCAGCTTGCCGCGCAGGTACCAGCCGCGGGCGGCATCGGGCCAGCGCTCGTTGATCTGCGCCACCAGGGCCGTGCCCTCCTCCACCCGGCCGGTACCCAAAAGCAGGCGGGCCAGCCACAGGCTCGGCTGCTGGTCCAGCTCCCCGCTGTGGGCCAACGGTTCGAGCACGGCCAGCGCTTCGGCAGTGCGCCCGTGGCGGGCGTAGAAGTCGGCCAGCTCCACCTGGAAGCCGTCGGCCGGCACGGGGATCGTCTTCTCCGGCGCCGGCGGCGGCAGGGCCTCCCCGGTTTCGGGATCGAAGGCCGGAGCCTGTTCGGGTGCGGCGCGGAACAGGTCTGCGTCGGCCTGGCGGGCCGCCGCCAGGGCCTCGGCGTCCAGGCTCAGGGCAGCCAGGGCGCGCAGCAGGACCAGGCGCAGCCCCGGGTCGGCTGGATAGGCGGCGATCGCCTCCTCCATCAGGGGCGGAATGCCGGCGGGTTCCCCGGCTTGCTGCAGCACGTCGGCCATGCCCAGGTAGAGGCCGGCGCCCTGCTCCGGAAAGCGCGCCAGGCCCTCGCGGTAGATGTCCAGAGCCTGGCCGGGACGCCCCATTTCGGCCACGATGCGGGCTTCGGCCGTGATCACCTCGAGGGACGCCGCGCCGCTGTTGCGGACGGCCTCAAGGTCCTCCAAAGCGTTCTCGGGTCGGCCCGCCCGCAGCAGCAGCGAAGAACGGCGCAGGCGCCAGGAGACGCTGTCGGGCTGGGCGGCCACGAGCCGGTTCATGACGCCGATGGCATCCTCGGTGAAGCCCTCGGCGGCCAGGGCCTCCTGGAAGCCCAAAGCAATCTGCGGCTCGTCGGGTTCGGCGCGGTAGGCCAGATGCAGATAGGGCAGGGCGCCGCGGGCATCACCGTCGGCGAGCAGGCGTTCTCCCACGGCCCAGTTGGCGGCCGCGCCCAGGGGAACCCCGTCGCCGGCCCCCTCCTGCCCGAACGCCGGGCCGGCCAGCACCAGCAGCAGCCAGAGGATGCAGGTCAGGGGACGTCGTCGCTGCGGCAGGTTGGGCACCATGGCTCCTTCGCTTGGCGGGAATCGGCGGGGCTTCACTCCTGCCCGCCGTCCAGGAGCCCGGGATCGCGCTCGAGCAGGTCCAGGGCCTCGCGGGCCGCGCTCTGCTCGGCGGTCTTCTTGTTGCGGCCTTCGCCGATGCCCAGCACGTTGCCGCCGTGGGAGACCGCGACCCGGAACACCCGGTCGTGATCCGGCCCCTCCACCTCCAGCACCTTGTAACGGGGCGGCGTCTTGTAGCGGGCCTGGATCAGCTCCTGCAGCCGGCTCTTGTAGTTGCGCAGCGGAGCGGCGGGACAGCACCCGGTCGCTGCCGGCAGCAGGATCACCCGCTCGATGACGCCGCCGGGCCGCCGCCAGGCCGCCGTCGAGGTAGACCGCGCCGATCAGGGCCTCGGTGGTGTCGGCCAGGATCGAGGAGCGGTTACGCCCGCCGGTGGCCGCCTCGCTGCGGCTCATGCGGATATGAACACCCAGATCGAACTCGACCGCCACCTCGGAGAGCCGCGCGCCGCAGACCAGCAGCGACTTCATCTTGGTCAGGTCGCCCTCGGAGCGGTCGGGGTAACGGTCGGTAGAGGATCTCGTTGACGACCAGGCCCAGCACGGCGTCGCCCAGGAATTC
Source organism: Candidatus Krumholzibacteriia bacterium (assembly GCA_963848505.1). Lineage (GTDB taxonomy): Bacteria > Krumholzibacteriota > Krumholzibacteriia > LZORAL124-64-63 > LZORAL124-64-63 > JACZKN01. The sequence goes on from CAWKEB010000003.1 coordinate 1,462,487, forward strand.
GAGCCGCTCGTTGGAACTGCTCGCGATCCTGGCCCGTCACGTGGATGTGCGAGCGGTGCAGCAGGGCGTTGGCGCAGGAGGGTGCGGTCGGCGAAGGTGTGCCCAGCTTGCGCTCGAGTTCGTGCAGGCTCTGCTCCGGATCCGGCGCCTCGCGGGCGGTCGTCGGCCCCGCGGCCGGCGGTCCCTCCCGAGCCTCGCCAGCATGGCGCGGATCGCGTCGCTCAGACCCATGCCGCCGGCCGCCGTCCGCTGATCTAACGCCTCGCGCCGAAGCAGAGCGTGACGTTGTGGCCGCCGAACCCGAAGGAATTGGACAGGGCGTAATCCACCGCGACCGGCACCGCCTCGTTGGGGCAGTAGTCCAGGTCGCACTCGGGATCGGGGTGTTCGTAGGTTGATGGTCGGCGGCAGGATGCCGTCGCGCAGGGCCAGCAGGGTGATCACGGCCTCGACCGCCACCGGCGGCGCCCAGCAGGTGGCCGACCATCGACTTGGTCGAGCTGATCTTCAGCTTGTCGGCGTGGTCGCCGAAGACCGCGCGGATGGCCTTCGTCTCGATCTTGTCGTTGAAGTGGGTCGAGGTGCCGTGGGCGTTGATGTAGCCGATCTGCTCGCGGCTCGCAGGCCGGCATTGCGCAGCGCCTGGCGCATCGAGCCGATGGCGCCGGCGCCGTCGTTGTCCGGCTGGGTCATGTGGAAGGCGTCGCCGGTCATGCCGTAGCCCACGATTTCGCCCAGGATCGTCGGCGCCGCGCGCCTTGGCGTGCTCCTCGGACTCCAGGACCAGGATCCGCGCCGCCCTCGCCCATCACGAAGCCGTCGCGGTCGGCGTCGAAGGGACGGCTGGCCCGCGATGGGTCGTCGTTGCGGGTCGAGAGGGCCTTCATGTTGCCGAAGCCGGCCAGGGCCATGCGGCTGACGGCCGCCTCGGCGCCGCCGGTGATCATCACGTCGGCGTGCCCGAGCACGGATCTGGTCGTAGGCCGCGCCGATGGCGTGGCCGCCGGAGGCGCAGGCGCTGACGGTGCAGAAATTGGCGCCCTTGAAGCCGTAGCGGATGGAGACCAGGCCCGCGGCCATGTCGCTGATCATCATGGGGATGAACAGCGGCGAGACCGCGCGCGGCCCGCGCGCCACGAGCTTGCTGTGCTGGTCCTCGAAGGTGATCATGCCGCCGATGCCCGAGCCGATGATCACGCCCGCCCGGATAGGGGTCCGTCGGCGTCGTCGAGCCCGGCCTGGTCCATGGCCTGCGGCCGCGGCGGCCATGGCGATCTGGGCGTAGCGGTCGGCCTTGCGCGCTTCCTTGGGATCCATGACCGCTTCGGGGTCGAAACCCTTGAGTTCGGCCGCGAAGCCGGTCTTGAACTCGCTGGCGTCCAGTCGAACGGTGATGAGGGCCACCCCGCTCTCGCCCTGCTTGAGCGCCGCCCAGCTCGAGTCCCGGTCCAGGCCCACGGCCGTGACCATGCCCATGCCGGTGACGACGACTTTGCGCGGATTCAAGACTCGACCTCCCTGCTCCGATAGCCAGACCCGGCCCCACCCCGTTGCGGATGGGACCGGGCACGTCGCACGGGACCGTCCCGGCTGCCCGGCGGTCCGTTCTGCGGCCCCTCGCTAGTCCAGGTGCTGCTCGAGGTAGTCGATGGCGTCCTGCACGGTACGCAGCTTCTCCTGGTCCTCTTCGGGGATCGTGATGTTGAACTGCTCTTCGAGGTCCATCACGAGCTCGACGGTGTCGAGGGAGTCGGCGCCGAGATCCTCGGTGAACGAAGCCTCGGGCGTGATCTGCTCGGCATTGACCGAGAGCTTGCGCTGGATGATCTCGTAAACCTGTTCCTGAATCGAAGCCATCTCGCTTAGTCCTCCTGGATACGTGGGTTGTTCTGCTACGCTAGTGTTCTGCCGCTCTAGGCAATCATGCCGCCGTCCACCACCAGGGTCTGCCCGGTGATGTACGCGGACTCGGGAGACAAGAGGAACCGGACGACGCCGGCCACGTCCTTCCGCTTCACCGAAGCGCTTCAGGGGAATGCGGCCGAGCATCTCGGTGCGGACCTTTTCGGGCAGGTCCTCGGTCATGTCGGTGCGTGATGAACCCGGGCGCCACCGCGTTGCAGGTCACGTTGCGGCCCCCCAGTTCCTTGGCGACCGATTTGGTCAGCGCGATGATGCCGGCCTTGCTCGCGGCATAGTTCGCCTGTCCGGCGTTGCCGGTCAGGCCGATGACGGACGAGATGTTGACGATCCGCCCTTCACGCTGCCGCATCATAAGGGCGGCCACGGCCCTTGTAAAGTGGAAGGTCCCGTTCGAGATTGACGGTCAGGGGCAGGCGCCAGTTTTCGGGCGTCATGCGCACCAGCAGACCCGTCGGCGGTCACGCCGGCGTTGTTGACCAGGCCGTAGACCGCGCCGAAGCGGGCCTGGACCTCCGCCACCACGGCGGCGATCCGCTCCGGGTCGGCGATGTCCGCCGGGCAGACCAGGGCTTCGGCGCCCTCCGGCAGGGCGGCGGCCGTCTCCTGCAGGCGCCCGGCGTCCCGGGCCACCAGGGCCAGAGGCCAACCGCAGGCCGCCAGGTCCTCGGCGATGGCCCGGCCGATGCCGCGGCTGGCGCCGGTGACGATGACCGCGCCCTGGCTGCTGTGGGTTCGCGTTGGCCAAGATCGATCTCCCCGCTGGTGCCGGTCAGCCGGCGTGGCCGGCCAGCGACCGCCGGCAGAGCCCTCGAGGTCGGCCAGCGTCCCCACCGGGACGAAGGTTACGTCCGGGTAGGCGCGTCTGGCCAGGCCGGACAGCACCTTGCCGGGCCCCACCTCCAGCACGACCCGGGGGCCGGACCGGTCCGGCACAGATCAGTTCCATGGTGTCGTGCCAGAGCACCGGAGCGGTCAGCTGGCGGGCGAAACCCTCGCGCAGGGCCGCCGCGGTGACCGCCGGCTGGGCGCTGACGTTGGCCACCAGGGGCACCGCCGGGTCGTTGATCGCGATGCCCTCCAGGAAGGCGCGGAATTCGGCCGCCGCACCCTCGAGCAGCGGCGAGTGGAAGGCTCCGCTGACGTTCAGGGGGATCACGCGCTTGGCGCCGGCGGCCTTGAGGGCCTCGCCGGCGGCGGCGACTGCCGCCACCTCCCCGCAGATCACCACCTGGGTGTCGGAGTTGTGGTTGGCCAGGACGACCACGCCGGCAACCGCGGCGCAGACCTCCCGCACCTGCGGGCCGGGCAGGCCCATGACCGCGGCCATGGTGCCGGGGATCTGCTGGCCCGGCGGCGAACATCAGCTCGCCCCGGCGCCGCACCGTGCGCAGGGCGTCGGCCGGGCAGAGGGCGCTGCAGGCCACCGCGGCGCTGAACTCGCCCAGGCAGTGCCCGGCCACCAGAGAGGGCAGCGATCCCCATGTCCCGCAGGGCCAGGGTCACGGCCACCGAATGGGCCAGGATGCGCCGGCTGGGCGTTGCGGGTCTCGGTCAGGACCTCGGCCGGGCCGTCGATCATGATCGCGCTCAGGTCGCAGCCCAGGATGTCGTCGACGCTGGCCAGGAATTCGGCTGCCGTGCCGCCGGCGGCGCGCAGGTCGGCGGCCATGCCGACGGCCTGGGAACCCTGACCGGGGAACAACATGGGATATCTCGGCATGACGGCCTCCGGAACCGGAACGATCAGGCGTGGGCGGCGGCGACCTTGGCCGGCAGTTCCGCGCGGATCTGCTGCCAGGCGACCTTCACCGCGTTGGTGATGGCGCAGCGTGCTGCTGCGGCCGTGGGCGATGATGCTGACCCCGTCTACCCCCAGCAGCATGGCGCCGCCGTACGACCTCGTAGGAGAACTCCCGCTGCAGATAGCCCAGGACCGGCCGGAAGGCGGTCCGCTCCTGGTCGCTGAGGTCGGGACGCTGGCTCAGGGCCACCAGGAAGCGGGCGATCCCCTCCACCAGCTTCAGGGTGTTGTTGCCGGTGAAGCCGTCGGTCACCACCACGTCGAAGGCGCCCAGCAGCAGGTCGTTGCCCTCGATGTTGCCCAGGAAGTCCAGGCCCGCCGAGCCCAGCAGCGCGTGGGCGGCGACGGCCAGCTCGTTGCCCTTCTTGGCCTCGCCGCCGATGTTCAGCAGCCCGACCTTCGGCTTCGCGACCCCGTGGATTTCGCGGGCGAAGACCACGCCCATGCGGGCGAAGGAGACCAGGTGCTCGGGCTTGCACTGAGTGTTGGCGCCGGCGTCCAGCAGCAGCAGGCGGCCGGCCACGGTGGGAATCACCGTGGCGATGGCGGGGCGATCGACGCCCGGCAGGCGCCCCAGCACGATCAGGCTGGCAGCCACCTGGGCGCCGGTCGAGCCGGCCGAGACCACGGCCGCGGCGCGGCCCTGGCGATGGTCGGTCATGGCCTTGACGATGGGGCTGTCGGGGCGGCCGCGGATGGCGGCGGCCGGCGATTCGCCCATCTCGATGTCCTGGGTGCAGGGCACCACCACAACAGGCAGGCCGTCGGTGTCGAGCTTCGCGAGCTCGGCGCCGACGGCCTCCTGGTCGCCGTACAGGGCCACGGCGAAGGGCGAGTCCGGGGTCAGGGCGGCCAGCGGCGCCCGGCACCACGACCTGCGGCCCGTGGTCGCCGCCCATGGCGTCGACCGCGATGACGGGTTTCCCGGTTTTCCCGATGCTGGTGTTCATCGAGCCGACCTCCCTGCCGGTGCCCGGCCCGGCGGTCCGGGCCTCGGCCGATCCCCGCGGTCCGGGTGCGGACCTAGGACTCGACCACCATCACTTCGCGCTCCCCGTAGTAGCCGCACTCGCGGCAGACCCGGTGGGGCAGGCGCGGCGCGCTGCAGTGGGGGCACTTGTTGGGATCCGGCTTGGTCAGGCGCCAGTTGGCACGGCGCAGGCCCTTGCGCGAAGGGCTGGTCTTTTTGCGGGGAACGGCCATGGGTCCTTGTCCTCCAGTTGCGGTGCGGGCGCCTCAGGGCAACCCCACCCACCTCGTGTCGATGTCCTCGCCGGCACATTCGCAGGCGCCGGTGTTGCGGTCCATGCCGCAGGTGGGGCAGAGCCCCTTGCAGTCTTCCCGGCAGATCGGTGCCAGGGGAAAGGCCAGCACCGCCGACTCACGCAGGGCGTCGCACAGGTCCACCTCGCCCTTGCTCTGGTGGATGACCAGGGAGTCGCCCTCCCCTTCGTCGGTGCCCTTGTCCCTCAGGACGATGATCTCCACCGGGACGTCCCAGCGCAGATCGAATGGCTCGAGGCAGCGGCCACACTCGGCCCGGCCGGCAGCGGCCAGGGTGCCGCCCAGCAGGAAGCGGCTCTCGACGTTGTCCACCACCAGGGTGCCGGCAAGGGTCGCCCGTTCCGGGCGGCCCTCGGCGAGGCCCAGGTCGAGTTCAGCCTCGACCGGAAGCTCGCTGCGGCCCCATTCCTGCCTGTCCAGATCCAGTTTCATGCAAGCGCCACACCTTAATAGCCCGGTTGCGGCCTGTCAAGGCGCCCCGGGCCGACCGTCAGCCGAAGATGATGCCCAGCTCCCGGGCCGCGTCCTCGGGGTTGGCCGAGGCGTGGACCGCATTGTTCTGCAGGGAGGCCCCGAAGATGTCGCGGACGGTGCCGATGGCTGCCTTGGCCGGGTCGGTGGCCCCGATCAGCACACGCAGCTGGGCCACGGCGTCGGCGCGTTCCAGGCGCACCGCGACCACCGGGCCGCCGGCGATGTATTCGCAGAGATCCTCGAAGAAGCCCTTGCCCTTGTGCTCGCCGTAGAAGTCCTCGACCGTGGCCCGGTCCAGCTGCCGCAGCTGCAGGCCGGTGATGCGGAAACCCGCCCGGTTGACCATGGCCAGGATCTCGCCGACCTTCTGCTCGCCGGCGGCGACGATCTCCGGCTTGATCATGAAGTATGTCTGCTGCATGGCGTTGCGCCGTTCCTTTCAGGTTCCGCCCCAGGGCGGACACAAGGGCGAAGGCAGGCGCACCGTCCGGTGCGCCCGCCGGGATTGTCGAATCGCACCTAGCGCTTCCAGATCTCCTGGAGCTTGGGCACGATGTCCATGGGGCGGTCCGCGACGGGGATGCCCGCCGCCTCGAGCGCCTTCTTCTTCTCGGCCGCGGTGCCGGTGCCGCCGGAGACGATGGCCCCGGCATGGCCCATCCGCTTGCCCGGAGGCGCGGTGCGGCCGGCGATGAAGCTGACCACGGGCTTCCTGACGTGCGCCTTGATGTACTCGGCCGCCTGCTCCTCGGCGTCGCCGCCGATCTCGCCGATCATCACGAAGGCTTCGGTCTTGGGGTCCTCGTTGAAGGCCTTGATGGCGTCCAGGAAGGTGGTGCCGATCACCGGGTCGCCGCCGATGCCCAGGCAGGTGGTCTGGCCCAGGCCCGCGGCCGTGAGCTGGAACACCACTTCGTAGGTCAGGGTCCCGCTGCGGGAGACCAGGCCCACGGGGCCTTCCTTGACGATGGAAGCGGGCAGGATGCCCAGCTTGGCGATGCCCGGCGCCAGCATACCCGGGCAGTTGGGACCGATCAGGCGGGCGCCGCGCTCCCGCAGGTAGGGCATGACCTTGACCATGTCCACCGTGGGCACGCCTTCGGTGATGCAGACGATCAGGCGGCAGCCGGCGTCGGCCGCCTCCATGATGGCGCCCGCAGCCCCGAACGGCGGCACGAAGATCACCGAAGTGTTGGCGCCGGTCTCGGTGACCGCCTCCTGCACCGTGTCGAACACCGGAACCTTGTTCTCGAACTTCTGGCCGCCGCGCCCGGGGGTGCAGCCGGCCACGACCTTGGTGCCGTAGGCCATCATCTCACGGGTGTGGAAGCCGCCGTCGCGGCCGGTGATGCCCTGGACGACAACCTTGGTCTTGTCGTCGACGAAAATCGCCATGATATCCTCTCCTTCAAGAGCGGGCGCCAGGCGCGCGCAAATTGTTAGCTTGCAAGCGGTTCTAGCCCGCGAGCGCGATGGCCTTCTGCACGGCCTCGTCCATGGTCGCCGCCGGGTGGAGGTCGGTCTTGGCCAGCAGGGCCCGCCCCTCCGCCTCGTTGGTGCCGGTCAGCCGGACCACGATGGGCACGTTGATGTCCATCATCGTCGTGGCCTTGATGATGCCGTTGGCCACGTCGTCGCAGCGCGTGATGCCGCCGAAGATGTTGAAGAGGATCGCTTTGACCTCGGGGTCGCCCAGGATGATGGTCAGGGCGTTGACCACCTTCTCGGGGTTGGACGAGCCGCCGATGTCCAGGAAGTTGGCGGGACGTCCGCCGTAGTACTTGACCAGGTCCATGGTGGCCATGGCCAGGCCGGCGCCGTTGACCAGGCAGCCCACGTTGCCCTCCAGCTTGACGAAGCTGAGCCCGGCCTCGCGGGCCGCGCGTTCGCTGGGGTCCTCGGCCTCGAGGTCGCGCAGGGCCTCGTAGCCCGGGTGGCGGAAGAGGGCGTTGTCGTCCAGGTTCACCTTGGCGTCGATGGCGTGGCCCTCGCCGCCCGGGGTGAAGATGAAGGGATTGATCTCGGCCAGGCTGGCGTCCGCCACCATGAAGGCCCGGTACAGCTTCTGCATGGCCGACGGCCAGCTGGCGCGCCTTCTTGACGTCGCCCGGGCACAGGCGCAGGCCCATGCCCATGGCCTCGTGGTCCAGCAGGCCGTAGCGCGGGTCGATGGCGTGCTTGAAGATCAGCTCGGGCGTGTCCTTGGCCACCTGCTCGATCTCCACGCCGCCCTCGGCGCTGGCCATCAGCAGCACCCGCTGGGTGTTGCGGTCGATCAGCATGCCGACGTAGTACTCGCTGGCGATGTCCACCGCGGGCGTGATCAGCACCTTGCGCACGATGTGGCCCTTGATGTCCATGCCCAGGATGCTGCGCCGCCGCTGGCCTGCACGTCATCCATGGTCTTGCAGAACTTGATGCCGCCGGCCTTGCCCCGGCCGCCGGTCAGCACCTGGCACTTGACCATGCAGGGCAGGCCGAACTTGCCGGCCAGGGCCACGGCCTCGCCGGCCGTGGTGGCCACCTGGCCGCCCGGAACCGGCAGCCCGTGTCCGACGAAGATCTCCTTCGCCTGGTACTCGTGGATGTTCACTCGACTCCTCCCCGGTGTGTCGGGGCGGCCGGCGCAGGACGGGGCCGCCCGGCCGCGATTTCGGCTAGCCCAGGAACCTGGCCAGCACCTGGTCCAGGTTCGGCTTGCCGATCTCCTGGAGCTCGTACGAAACGCGCACCGTCGGCTTCTTGATCTTGACGATGCGGGTCAGGTCGATCGGCGTGCCGATGACCACGACGTCGCACTCGACCGCGTTGATGGTCTTCTCGAGGTCGGCCATCTGCTCGGTCGCCGTAGCCCATGGCCGGCAGCAGGGTGCCGATCTCCGGGTATTTCTCGAAGGTCTCGGCCAGGCGCCCGGCGGCCCAGGGCCGCGGATCGACCAGCTCCTCGGCGCCCATGCGCATGGCCGCGACCACGCCGGCGCCGTAGGTCATGTCGCCGTGGGTCAGGGTCGGCCCGTCCTCGACCACCAGCACGCGCTTGCCGCGCGAGATCGAAGTCGCCCTCGATGGTCAGCGGACTCGCCGCGTCGATGATCACGGCCTGGGGGTTGATCGAACGGATGTTCTCGCGCACCAGTCTCGATGTTCTCGAACTCGGCCTCGACGACCTTGTTGATGATCACCGACGTCGGCCAGGCGCACGTTGGTCTCGCTGGGGAAGTAGCCGAGCTCGTGGCCCGGGCGGTGCGGGATCGGCCACCACGATGTGCAGGTCGCTCTTGAAGAACGGGGTGTCGTTGTTGCCGCCGTCCCAGAGGATGATGTCGGCCTCCTTCTCGGCCTCGCGCAGGATGGCCTCGTAGTCGACGCCGGCGTAGATGACGCCGCCGGCGGCGATGTGGGGCTCGTACTCCTCCATCTCCTCGATGGTGCACTTGTGCTTCTCGAGGTCGGCGATCTCGGCGAAGCGCTGCACCTTCTGGGCCGCCAGGTCGCCGTAGGGCATCGGGTGGCGCACCGCGACGACCTTCTTGCCCGCCGCGCGCAGGATCTGGCAGATGCGGCGGCTGGTCTGGCTCTTGCCGCAGCCGGTGCGCACGGCGCCGACGCTGATCACCGGCTTGCTGCTCTTGAGCTGGGTCAGGCGCTCGCCCAGCATGGCGAAGTCGGCGCCGGCCGCGTTGACGATCGAGCCCAGGGACATCACCTGCTGGTAGGAGCGGTCGCTGTAGGACATGACGCAGAGGTCGGCGCCGGTCCGGGCGATCAGCTCCGGTCAGCTCGGCCTCGTCGTCGATGGGGATGCCCTCGGGGTAGAGCGTCGCCGGCCAGCGCGGCGGGGTAGCGGCGGCCGTCGATGTCGGGGATCTGGGTGGCGGTGAAGGCGACGACCTCGTAGTCGGCGTTGTCGCGGTAGACGCAGTTGAAGTTGTGGAAGTCGCGTCCTGCCGCACCGAGGATGATGACCTTGCTCCTGCTCATGACGTCTCCTTGGGCCCGGGCGGGCCCGCGTTGGGCGTCCGCGATCAGGCCTGACGGCGGATCGCGGCGATGATCTGCGGAGGTCGACCAGCCCGGCACCATCGGCACGCGGACGATGCGGCCGCCCCAGCGACTTGAGCTCGCGGGCGCCGACGATGTCCGCTTCCTCGTACTCGGACCCCTTGACGAGCACGTCAGGCCGGAGTTGGAGAATGGTCTCCAGCGGTGTCGGCTCGGCAAATATGGTGACCGCCGAAACGGGTCGCAAGGCGGCGATCAGGGCGGCCCGGTCGGCTTCGGGCAGGATGGGCCGGCCGGCGCCCTTGAGGCGCAGCACCGAAGCGTCGCTGTTGAGGGCCACGACCAGCTCGTCGGCCGCGGCCGCGGCCTGGCGCAGGCTCTCCAGGTGGCCGGCGTGGACCAGGTCGAAACAGCCGTTGGTGAAGGCGATGGTGCGGCCCGCCGCATGCACCTCGGCGGCCCAGGCGCGCCAGTTCGTCGCGCCCCAGCACGACGCCGCGGGTCCAGGCGGTCAAGGCTGGTCCCCGCGCAGGGCCCGGCACAGCTGGTCGGCAGTGACCGCCGCGGTGCCCAGCTCGCGCACGGCGATGCCGGCGGCGTGGTTGGCCAGGAAGGCCGCGTCGGCAAAGCCCGCGCCGGCGGCCAGGGCGGCGGTGTAGACGGCGATCACCGTGTCGCCGGCGCCGGTGACGTCGTAGACGGTGGTGGCCTCGGTCGGCAGGTGGTGCTCGGCGCCGTCCTTGCTGATAAAGGGCCATGCCGTGCTCGCCACGGGTGATCAGGATGGCTTCGGCGGCGGTGCGCTCCAGCAGGGTGCGGCCGGCCTGGCGCAGGGTGTCCTGGTCGCGGATGACCAGGGCGCAGGCCAGCTCGGCCTCCTTCTGGTTGGGCGTCAGGCTGGTGGCGCCCCGGTACTGGGCGTAGTCGCCGCGCTTGGGGTCGACCACCACCGGCACCCCCAGCTCGCGCCCGCGGGCGATGATCGCCGCCAGGGCCGCGTCCGTCAGCAGGCCCTTGCCGTAGTCGCTGATCACCACGCCGTCGAAGGCGCCGCCGGCCTGCAGGCCCGCCACCAGGCGCGCGACCAGGTCGGCGCCCACGGGGCTGTCGTCCTCGCGGTCGGCGCGCACCACCTGCTGGTTGTGGGCGATGATGCGGGTCTTGATGGTGGTCGGCCGGTCGGCCGCGGCCACCAGCCCGGTGTCGTCGATGCCGCGTTCGGCGAGCAGGCTGCGCAGGTGGCCGGCGGCCTCGTCCTGGCCGCAGAGGCCGAAGAGCACGACCTCGGCCCCCAGGGCCCGGATGTTGGCCGCCACGTTGGCCGCGCCGCCGAGCTTGACGGTCTCGCGCTCCAGGCGGACCACCGGCACCGGAGCCTCGGGGCTGATGCGGTCGACCCGGCCCCAGAGGAAGCGGTCGACCATGCTGTCGCCGACCACGGCCAGGCGGCGGCCCGCGAAGCCGGCGACGATCTTCTTGTGTTTCGGGTCCATGCTTCCGTTCTTTCGGGGACGGCCGGAGCCCGCGCCTGCGGGCCGACCGGGAAGCTACCACCCACCCCGGCGGGTGTCAACGCGGCCCCGCCCCCGAGGTGCGACCATGAGCGGCAACAACAATCCGGCGCAGCGCATCACCGTGGACCTGGGCGAGAAGGAGGCCGAGGGCATCTACTCGAACCTGACCCTGATCACCCACAGCTCCGCCGAGTTCATCCTCGACTTCGCCCGGCTGGTGCCCGGGGTGCCCAAGGCCAAGGTCCACGCCCGGGTCATCCTGACCCCCCAGTCGGCCAAGGCCCTGGCCGCAGCCTGCTGGACGCCAACCTCGAGCGCTGCGAGAAGGCCCACGGGGAGATCAAGCTGGCGCGGCCAGCCGAGCAGCGGCCACAACATCGGCTTCCAGACCGAGTAGGCCGCCGGCGGCGGGGCTCAGGTCGTCGCCACCAGCCGGCGCAGGCGCCAGACCGCCAGCGCCAGCACGACCAGGAACCAGGCGGCCAGGCCGGCCAGCAGCCCCGACAGCTGGGCCAGCCCCCAGCCCCGCCCGATCATGTCGTGGAAGATGGTGATGGCCTGCCCGGTGGGCAGGGCGCGGCCCGCCGCCTGCATGAAGCCGGGCACCACTTCCAGCGGCCACCACAGCCCGCCGACCGCCGCCATGGTCATGGTCACGGCCATGCCCAGCCCGTCGGCCTGGCCGCCGGTGCGGGCCACGCTGCCCAGCAGCACCGAGCCCGCCGAACTGACTCCCGCGAACAACAGCACCGTCAGCACCAGGCAGAGTGGGCTGTCGCCGTAGTCGATGCCGAAGGCCAGGCTGTTCAGAACCAGCAGGATGGATGCCTGGAGCAGCCCCAGGACCAGCCCCCCCAGGAAGAAGCCCAGCACCAGGTCCAGCGCCGTGGCCCGGCTGACCATCAGCCGGGCCAGGGTGCGGTCCTGGCGCTCGGTCACCAGGTCCTTGGCCGACATCATCAGGAACATCATCACGAAGAAGAGGGTGTACGAGGGTCCGTTGTGCTGGGCCGAGCGGGTCAGGGCGAAGGTCTCGCGCTCGGCCCGGCGGCCCAGGGTCTCGGCGGCCAGGGTCACCCGCGGCTGGTCCCAGTGCCTCAGGAAGACCGCCCGATCGAAGGTCCGCGCACTGTCGGCGGGCACGCCGCCGTCGGGCCCCGGCGCCGCGACCAGGGCGCGCGCGGCCGCCTCGGTGTTGTGGCGCAGCACCGCCCGGTCCAGGGCCGTGCGCACGGTCTGGCTGCTGAGCCGGTCCGAATCGTACCACAGGGAAAGGGTGTCGGCCGAACCGCCGGCCGGCCCGGCCCCGAAGCCCGCGGGCACCAGCAGGGCCGCGGTGATGCGGCCGTCCTCGACCGCGCTGCGGGCCGCCTCCGGCGTGATCATGGTGTCGGCCCGCACCAGCAGGAAGGCCTCGTGGTCGACCAGGGGAGCCAGCAGTCGGTCGACCTCGGCCGTGCCCGCGCCGGCGTAGACCATGAAGCGCGGCTTGCGAGGCTGGCCCTGGGCATCGCCCCAGTCCCCCAGCAGCTGGCCCATGATGAAGGAGAAGACCATGGGCATGACCAGCAGCCAGACCAGCCCGGCCCGGTCACGCAGCACCCGGCGCAGCCGCAGCAGGATCATCGCCCGGATCACCGAGGGGTTCATGCCAGACCTCCCCGGCGCCGCCGCAGCAGGAAAACCACCAGGGCCGCCGCCAGCGCCAGCACGGTCACGCCCGCCAGCACCAAGGCCGGCTGCGGAGCGTCGGCCAGGCTGCGGTCGCGGCCCACGATGTTGCTGAAGCCCAGGTTCGCCCAGTAGTTGAAGAGGAAGCGGCCCACGGCGTGGATCCAGGGGGGCAGCGCATCGATGGGCATCATGTTGCCGCCGAGCATGGCCGACACCAGGACCACCACCGTCGAAAGGTTGTCCATCACCTTCTCGGTGGGCGTCAGCATGGCCAGCAGCACGAAGACGGCCGCCGCCGCGGTGCAGGACAGCACCGTCAGCGCCAGCAGAGACCAACCGTCCGGGCCCAGGTTGACCTGGAAGAGGATGGCCCCGGCCAGGAACAGCACCAGCAGCTGGATCACGCCCTGGGTCGCCACGGCCAGCCACTTGCCGAGCAGGAACTGCAGCCCCGTGACCGGCGTCAGCAGCTGCCGTTGCAGGGTGCCGCGCTCCCGCTCGCGATGGATGTCGCGGGCGCCGGCGGCCACCCCGAACATCAGGAAGAAGACCGCGAAGCTGGGCAGGAAGTAGTCGAAGAGGTTCACGTCCTTGTCGCCGGCGCCGGCGGGCGCCTTGTCCTTGACCGCGAGCACCACCTGCTCCCGCTCCATGGCCCGGCCCAGGGCCAGGTTGTGGTCGATGCTGCGCAGGAAGCGCTCGCCGGCCTCGCGCAGGCGCGGGTCCTCGGGTCGGCTGCGCCAGCGCTGCCAGGCGGCGCTGAAGCCCCCGTCCAGGAGATCCTGATAGGCGAGTTCGTCCGCCTGGCCGGCCTCATGCCCGTCCTCGGGCCAGAGGGAGAGGTAGGCGGCCTCGCCGGCCTGGTAACGGGCCAGCAGGCGCTGCAGGATCTGTTCGACGATGCCGGACTTGAGCGGGCTGCCCGGGTCCTTCCAGAGGGCGACGGAGACATCTTCGCCCTGGAAGAAGCGATCGCTGAAATCGTCCGGCAGCACGACCGCCGCGGCGGCCTCGCCCTGGCGCACCCGGCGCTCGGCCTCGGAGCTGTCGGCCCACTCGGCGCTGAAGAAGCCGGTCTCGGTCAGCTGGGCCGCCAGCCGCTCGCGCAGGGGGCCCGGCAGGCCGTCGCCCACCAGCACCACGGGGATCGCGCTGAGGCCGCCGCCGCCGAAGATGCCGCCGAAGGACAACCCCATGATGAAGGTCAGCATCAGGGGCAGGACCAGGTTGACCACCAGCGCCCGCCGGTCCGCGACCATGCGCTGCAGATCCTTGCGCACCAGGGAGAGCACCAGCATCGTGCTACTCCCTGAGCCCGCGGCCGGTGAGGGTCAGGTACAGGGTCTCGAGGTTCGGCCGGCCGATCTCCAGCTGGGCCAGGGGCAGCCCGCGCGCGTCGAGCCAGGCCTGCAGCTCGGGCAGCAGCCCGGCCGCGTCGGGAGTGCGCAGCTCCATGCGGCCCCGGTGCTCACGCACGCTGACCACCGTGGGCCAGGCGCCGACGGCCGCGGCGAAGGCCTCGCGCTGCTGTGGCGGCAGCTGCAGGCGCACCGAGTCCTCGTCGCCGATCTGCTGGATCAGCTGCTCCTTGTCGCCCAGGGCGACCATGCGCCCCCGGTCGATCACGCCGATGCGGTCGCAGAGCTGCTCGGCCTCCTCCAGGTAGTGGGTGGTGTAGATGACGGTCAGCCCGTCGGCGGCCAGCCCGCGGATCAGTTCGAGGATGCGGGAGCGGGCCTGGGCGTCGATGCCCACGGTCGGCTCGTCCAGGAAGAGCACCTCCGGGGAGTGCACCAGCCCCACCGCCAGGTTGAGCCGGCGCTTCTGGCCGCCGCTGAAGGTCTCGACCCGCTGGCGGCCCTGCTCGGTCAGGTCGGCCATCTCCAGCAGGTCCGTGACCCGGGCGGCCAGCGCACGGCCGGACAGCCCATGCAGGCGGCCCCAGAACTCGAGGTTTTCCCGGGCGCCGAGGTCGCCGTAGAGGGCGATCTCCTGGGGCACCACGCCGATCAGGCGCCGCACCTGGTCCGGGGCCGCCGACACGTCGTGCCCGCCGATGCGGGCATGGCCGCCGTCGGCCGGCAGCAGGGTCGCCAGCACGCTGATGGTGGTGGTCTTGCCGGCGCCGTTGGGTCCCAGCAGGCCGAAGAGCTCGCCCTTGGCCACGCTGAAACTGATGCCGTCGACCGCGCGCAGCGGGCCGTACTTCTTGACCAGGTCCTGGACTTCGATCACGGCTTCTCCTCGGGCGGGCGGGTCTTCCAGCGGCGATGCACCCAGAAATACTGCTCCGGCGCCCGGCGCACCGCTGCCTCCAGGCGTCGGACATGGATCTCGGTCAGCAGGCGTACGGCTTCGTCCTCGGGCAGGTTGCGATCCGGTTCGATCGGCGGGTCGGCCTGCACCAGGTGGCGGCCGTCGGGCTGGCGGAAGATGAAGCCGGTGATCAGCGGGCAGTTCAGCTTCCAGGCCAGGTAGGCCGCGCCCCGAAAGACCGAGGCCTGGCGACCCAGGAACTCGCAGAACACGCCGTCGGCACCGGCGTCCTGGTCGGCCAGCAGGCCGATCCACTCCTGCCGCCGCAGGGCCAGGATCATCTCCTTGATGGACGCCCCGGCCCGGATGGTGCCGATGCCCACGCCCCGGCGGATCTCGTTCTGCAAGCGGTCGACCCGTTCGTTGTGCTGGGTCTTGATGATGAAGTTGACGGGACGGCCCTCGGCGGCGACCCGCGCGCCCAGCAGCTCCCAGTTGCCGAAGTGGCCCGAGACCAGGACCCCGCCCCGGCCCAGGCGGGCCACCGCCTCGATGTGTTCGGCGCCCTCGATGGCCACCAGGTCGACCACGTCGGCCGGCTTCAGCCGCGGCATGGCCACGAACTCCATCAGGGTCATGCCCAGGTTGCGGTAGAAGGCCGCCGCCAGGGCGCGCAATTCCTGCTCGCTGCGCTCCTGGCCGAAGGCGTGGCGCAGGTTGTCCAGCACCACCTCGCGGCGGAAGCCCACCACCCGCCAGACGAAGCTGCCCAGGGCGCGGCCCAGGGCCAACAGCCAGGACCTGGGCAGCGGGCGGGCCACCAGGAACAGGGTGTAAAGCAGCGCGTAATCCAGCCGCTGGCGCGCGGGTGAGGCCATCACATCTCCCGGGATGAAGCGGCGCGGGCTCCAGGCCCGCGTGCTCAGCGCCAGATAGTACGGGCCAGCCTGCCGGCGGGCAACCTCCGGATCAGGCCCGCCAGTTCCAGCGCCAGCATCCCCTCGTTCCAGGCGGCTTCGGTGCCGGGCCAGCGGTAGCGCAGGTCGTCGCGGGAGGTGCCCTCCAGGTCGACCCGGTCGAAGATCCAGCGGGCGGCCGAGGTGCAGGCCGGGCGTTCGGGACCGTAGACGGCGGCATCGTCCGGAGTTGCGGCGTTTGGCAGTCCCAGCACCCGATCCACGTCCGCCGCCGTCTCCAGCAGGTGGGCGCCCTCGCGCAGCAACTGGTGGCAGCCGGCGCTGGTCTCCAGGTCCACCGGGCCGGGCACGGCGAAGACCTCCCGGTTGTTGTCGACGGCCATCTGGGCGGTGACCAGGGCGCCGCTCTTGCGCGGCGCCTCGATCACGATCACGCCTTGGCACAGGCCCACGATCAAGCGGTTGCGCCGGGGGAAGGCGAAGCGCCGGGGCGGCGTACCCGGGTCGCACTCCGTGAGGCTGCAGCCGACGGTTTCGATGCTGCGGCGCAGGCCGCGGTGGGCGGCCGGGTAGGTGGTGTCCGGGCCGGTGGCCATCACCGCGGCGGTGGGGCCGCCGGCGTCGAGGGCCCCTTGGTGGGCGGCGCCGTCGATGCCCAGGGCCAGGCCGCTGACCACGGTCCAGCCGCGGGCCGCCAGGTGGGCGCCCAGGGTGCGGGCCACGGCCAGGCCGCGGGCCGTGGCCCGGCGGGTGCCGACGATGGCCAGGCAGGGCCCGCAGAGGACCTCGGCGCGGCCAACGACGTGCAGGTAGTCAGGCGGATCGTGCAGCTCCTCCAGGAGCGCAGGCCAGCCCGGGCCGCGGCGCTGGAGCACCGCGACCGGCAGGGGTGCGGGGTTGGGCATGGGCGGATGTCCCGTCCGGGAGGCGGGTCAGGAGCCGGTGTCGCCGCCCGGCGACCCCGACCGGTAGAGCCTGCGCAGCACGTGGCGCAGCTGGTCCAGCCCCT
Organism: Candidatus Krumholzibacteriia bacterium; assembly: GCA_963848505.1. GTDB lineage: Bacteria > Krumholzibacteriota > Krumholzibacteriia > LZORAL124-64-63 > LZORAL124-64-63 > JACZKN01. The sequence continues at coordinate 1,479,341 of CAWKEB010000003.1, forward strand.
GGCCGGACACCGAGCTGATGGCCAGGACCTCGACCGCACCGTGGCGGCGGCCCCAGTCCTCGGCTTCGGCCAGGGCTGCGGCCAGGCCGGCGTCGTCCAGGACGTCGCGCTTGGAGACCGCGACCGCGAACGGCAGCTCGGTCAGCCGGTTGCCGTGGGAGGCCAACTCCCCGCGCAGCACGTCGAGCGCCCGGCCGGGCGCCTCGTACGAGGGGTCCACAAGCAAGAGCAGGGCCCGCGTGCGCTCGATGTGGCGCAGGAACTCGTGGCCCAGGCCGCGGCCCTCGCTGGCCCCCTCGATCAGCCCCGGGATGTCGGCCAGGGTGCAACTGCTGTAGTCCCCCAGGTCGACGATGCCCAGGTTCGGCACCAGGGTCGTGAAGGGGTAGTCGGCCACCTTCGGCCGCGCCGCCGTCAGCACCGACAGCAGCGTGCTCTTGCCGGCGTTGGGCTCGCCCACCAGGCCGATGTCGGCGATGAGCTTCAGCTCCAGGCGCACGGTGCAGGTGCCGCCCGGCCGACCCGGCTGGGCCTGCATCGGCGTCTGGTTGCGGGCGTTGCGGAACTCCCAGTTGCCCTTGCCGCCGCGGCCGCCCTTGGCCGCCAGCAGGCGCTGGCCGGCGTCGGTCAGGTCCCCCAGGATCTCGCCGCTCCGCTCGTCGATCACCATGGTGCCGCAGGGCACGCGGACCACCACGTCGGCTCCGTCGGCGCCGGTGCGACGGTTGCCGCCGCCGTGATCGCCGTTGCCGGCCTTGTACTCGCGGCGGTAGCGGAAGTCCAGCAGGGTGCCCATCTCCGGATCGGCCTCGAACCAGATCGAGCCGCCGCGCCCGCCGTTGCCGCCGTCCGGCCCTCCCCGCGGCACGTACTTCTCCCGCCGCACCGACACGCGGCCGTCGCCGCCGTCGCCCGCGGTCACGGTGATGGTCGCGATGTCCAGGAACACGTCGTCGCTCCTTGCTACTGCCCGAAGGTGCGGCCGCGCAGGGCGGCCGCCACCGGGGCGGGAACCAGCTTCTCCAGGGGCCCGCCGTGGCGGATCACGTCCCGGACCAGGGTGCTCGAGACCGCGGCCATGGCGGGCCGGGCCAGGAAATACACGTACTCGACCCCGTCGGCCAGCAGGGCGTTGACCCCCGCCAGGGTCCATTCGTGTTCATAGTCGCCGGCGGTGCGGATGCCGCGCACCACCGCGTCGGCGCCGCGGCGGCGCACCTCGTCCACCAGCAGGCCGCTGAACGGATGCACCTCGACCCGGTCGAGATGGGCCACCGAGGCCTTCAGCAGCGCGACCCGCTCGTCGGTGTCCAGCAGCCCGGCCTTGCCCTGGGCCGCCACCGCCACAGTGACCCGGTCGAACAGCCGCCGGGCCCGCTCCAGGATGTCCAGGTGGCCGAGGGTCACCGGGTCGAAGGAGCCCGGGTAGAGCACGTGCCTGTTCATGGTCCCTCCCCGTCGCCGGCCCCGGCGGGCCGCAGGATGGTGATGGCTGTCTCGCCGTAGCGGCGCAGGTCCCGGGCGCAGGTGCTGTCGGCCCCGCCGGGCAGGGCCGGGCCCCGGGACGGGTGCTCCAGCACCGCAGCCCGGAAGCCGGCGTCCGCGGCCAGGGCTTCAATCAACGGCACCAGCGCCGCCGCCAGGGGCTGGGCGTAGGGCGGGTCGGCCAGGACCAGCCAAGGGCCCGCCGGAGGCCGCCAGCGGCCCAGCCAGGCCACGGCCTCGGCGTGGACCAGGCTGTGCAGCCCGGCGGCAGCGCCGCAGGCCTGCAGGTTGCCCCGCACCGCCGCCAGCGCGCCGCGGTCGCTGTCGACGAAGACCGCGTGGGCCGCGCCCCGGCTCAGCGCCTCGATCCCCAGGCCCCCGGCCCCGCAGCACAGGTCCAGCACCGTGGCCCCCGGCACCAGGTCGCCCACGAGGTTGAAGACCGCTTCCTTGACCCGGTCGGTGGTCGGCCGCACGGCCTCGCCCCGGGGCGCGGTCAATCGTCGGCCGCGCCAGGTGCCGCCGACGACCCTCATCGCCGTTCCGCCTCGCGCCGCCGCTCCCAGAGCAGGCTGCGCAGCATGGCGGTGCGGGCCACGTCGTCGGCCGGCCCCTCGCCCGAGCGCAGGCGGAAATCCGCCGCCGCCGCGTAGAGCCGCCGCCGCCGCCGGTGCAGCGCCTCCAGGCCGGACCAGCCCAGCCGCTGGACCAGGGGCCGGGTGCCATCGTCCTGGGACTGCAGGCGGTGGCGCAGCACCTCCCAGTTCACGTCGATCCAGATCACCACTCCCCGGCTGCGCAGCAGCGCCACGGCCGCCGGCGTCTCCACCACCCCGCCCCCGGTGTCGACCACCAGGCTGCGTTCGGGATCCAACTCCTGCAGCACGTCCAGTTCCAGCTGCCGAAAGGCCGGTTCGCCGTCCCGGGCGAAGATCTCCCGGATGGAACTGCCGGTCCGCTCGATCACCAGGTCGTCGCAGGCGACCAGGGGGCGCGAGGTCGCCGCCTGCAGCAGGCGGGTGACGGTACTCTTGCCGCAGCCCATGAAGCCGACGAATGAGGTCCACATGCCTGCATCCTAATACGGCAAGTGTCCGGCGCCAAACGCGAATCGGCGGCCCCGCTGCCCGGGCCGCCGATCCGTCGCTTGTCCCGGCGGGTCGCTGGACCCGCTTCTGCCCTGCCTACTCGAAGACCGTGACGGCCTCCGGGTTGTAGGTCACCTCGACCTCGGGGGTCAGCTTCTCGCGCTTGAGGTAGGGGTCGGTGACGATCTTGGGCGTCACGAACACCACCAGCTCGCGGCTGGCCTTGACGTCGCTGCTGTGGCGGAACAGGGCGCCCAGCAGGGGGATGTCCATGAGCACGGGCACGCCGGTGTTGAGCTTGCTCTCCACCTTGCGGATCAGGCCGCCGATGATCGCGGTCTCGCCGTCCTCGACCAGCACGCGGGTGTCGGACTCGGAGGTGTTGATGATCACGCCGCCCTGCACCGTCGCCTGGGTCGAGAGGTCGCAGACCTCGTTGTGGATGTCCAGGGTGACGTTGTTGTCCTTGTTGATGTGGGGCGTGACCCGCAGCATGATGCCGATGGTGGTCAGCTGGGTGATGGCGTTGCCCGCCTCGTCCGAGACGATCAGGGGGATCTTCTGGCCCACCAGAATGCTGGCCTCGCGGTTGTCCGTGGTGGTGATCACCGGGTTGGAGATCAGGCGCGCCTTGTTGGCGGTCTCGAGCGCCTCGACCTTCATCATCAGCTCGCCCCAGTCCTGGACCGTGGCCACCTTGAGGGCGCCCGCCGGGTTCTGCAAGGGGTTGGTGATGGCCAGGTCGCCGCCCACGTTGTTGCCGGGGCTCATGAAGTTGGCCACCGACCAGTTGAAGCCCAGTTCGCGCGAGGCGCGGGTATCGAGGTCGACCAGGCGGGCGTTGATCTCCACCTGCGGGGTCTCGCTGTCGAGGCGCAGGGCCATGTCGGTGATCATCGCCACGCGCTCGGCCACGTCGTTGATCAGCACGCTGTTGGTGCGGATGTCGACGTCGATGCTGCCGCGGTCGGTCAGCATCTTCTCCAGCGAGTCCTTGACCTCTTCGGCGTTGGCGTAGTAGAGGGTGTGGATACCCAGCTCCAGGGCCGCCAGGTCCTCGACCTGCTTGCGCGAACGCTCGACCGCCAGCTTCTCCTCGCGGAGGTCAGCCGCGGTGTCGACGCGGTAGATGCCCTTCTCCTCGATGTAGTCGAAGCTGTGGGACTTGAGGATCACGCCCAGCGCCTCGATCCAGGGCACGTCCTCCAGCTTGACCGTGACCTTGCCCGTCACGCGGGGCGAGGCCACGATGTTGGTGCCGGAGAAGCCCGCCAGGGAGCGCAGGACCGTGCCGATCTCGGCCTCCTGCACGTCCAGGGAGATGGGCTTGTCCTTGTAGTCGCTGGTGGCCGTCGCCGGCGCCGCGTCCTGGGCCATGACGGCCGCCGGGACCAGCGTAGCCGCGAACGCAATCGCGATGACCGCACACACCAGGCAGCGGGTCCTTCCGTACATGACTTATTCCTCCGTTTTTTCCAGCTTGAGGACCACCTGGTTGGTGATCCCGTACAAGGTGACCCGCGCGGTGAGTGAGCTCTTGCGGATGCTGACCACACGCCCGTGCTGGACGTTGTCACCGACTCGCAGGATGTAGCCGAATCCCTCGCCGTCCTCGACCAGGGCGAAGCGGTCGTCCTGGCCCCACATCACGCCCACCAGGCGGGCGCTGTTCATGTCCACCAGTTCGGCGGCGGTGGTCTGCTCGAAATCGCCGGCCACCAGGACCTTGAAGGGGTCCTCCTTGCCGTAGGACTGGTAGAAGAACTCGTTGGCCCGGATCGCGTTGATCCGGTCGCGGCTGATCTGGGACGGGGACACCGAGCCGCCGTCGGCGGGATCGGCTTCCGTCTGGGCCGCCGTCTGGGCCGCCGCAGTGCCGGCCACGGCCAGCACCAGGGCCGCCGTCAGCACCAGGGCCGGGAACGGGAAACGCATTTTCGCGTCGAACTTCATGGTCTGCTCCCTAGTGCTTGGCGCCCGCGGCGGCCGTGCGCACGGGGGCGTCACTGGTCGCGGCGGCCGCATTGGCCTGCAGGGTCTGGGCGCCGTCCTCGGCGGCCGCGGCGGGCGCACCCAGGGTGTAGGCGGTCAGGATCAGGTCCGTCTTCAGCGTGTAGGGCGTGTCGTCCTGTTCGGCGATGCCCTGCAGCTTCAGGCTCGAGACGTTGACGATGCGGTTGAGGTTGGCCAGCCGGCTCAGGAAGACCGCCGTCTGATGGTAGCCGCCCTGGATGCGCACCTCGACCGGGTTGTCGGCATAGAAGCCCTGGCTGACCTGGCTGGTCGGCCGGAAGAGTTCGAACTCGACCCCCGACTGCTGCCCGGCCGCCGTGACCTTGCGCAGCAGGTTGGGCATCTCGTTCTGCTCCGGCAGCAGGGTCTGCGCCACCTCCCACTGCTCGCGCAGGAAGGCGTACTCCTGCTCGACGCGCTCGAGGTTGCTGACCAGCAGGCGGGCCTTCTCCAGGTCGCGGGCCAACTGCTGGTGCTTGGCATCCAACTCGGCGATCTGCTCGCGGCGGGCCGCCCAGGTGATCGGGTAGGAGGCCGACACGAAGTACATCGGCACCACCACGGCGATCAGCAGGATCGCGCCGGCCCAGCGGAGGATCTTGGGATCCTTGTAGTCGATTTCCATGACGTTCCTTCCTCAGCCTTCGAAGACGTCGGGCGTCGCGGCCTTGCGCACGGCGCGGGCGCGGGCCTTGAATTTCACAACTTGCACGTCGTTGATATTGCCCTTCTCGGTGACCAGCAGGTCGATGCCCGCGAAGTACGGGCTCTCGGACACGTTCTGCAGGAAGTCCGAGACCAGGAAGTTCGAGAAGGTCACGCCCTCGATGGCGTAGTTGTCGGCACCGGTGTCCTCGAACCGCGTGACCCACATGTAGCCGGGCAGGGCGCGGTTCAGCTCGTCCAGCAGGTGGACGCGGAAGTAGCGGTCCGAATCCAGGCGCGTGATCACGTCCAGGCGGTCGTTGAGGTCCTGCCGCTGCTGGTTCAGGCGCTTGATCTTGGCGATCTCCGGCGCGAGGCGGCGGCTCTCCTCCTCCTCCTGGGCGATCGTGGTCCGCAGCGTCGACAGCTGCTGGCTCTGGTAGAAGTGGGCGGTGCCGATGGTCGCGGCCGCCAACAGCACCAGCACCAGGGGCGCGAAGGCGCCGACCTTCGGCAGGGCGAAACTGCGCTGCACCGGCTGCTCGTCGCGCGGGAGAAGATTGATCCTGATCACGCTTCCACCGCCTCTCTGAGCGCCAGGCCGACCGTCACGGTCAGCAGCGGGCTCAACGCCTGGGGGTCGTCGTCGCCGAACAGGTCGGGCGCGTAGTCGAGACCGGCCAGGGGATCGGCCACCTCGCTGGGCACGCTGTAGCTGTCGGCCAGGTACTCGCGCAGGCCGGGCAGGTGCGCCCCGCCGCCCGAGAGCACGATGCGGTCGATGCCGTCGGCCTCGCCGCTGGTCTTGAGGTAGCTGAGGCTGGGCTCGAGGCCCTGGTAGATCTCCGAGCCCACCGAACGCACGATGTCGCCCACCAGCTGGGCGTCGACGCCCTCCATGTGGCCGCGGGCGACGGCGTTGGCCGTCTCGTAGGTCAGACCCAGCTGCTTCTGGAATTCCTCGATGAAGTGGGCCACGCCGATGGGCAGGTCGCGCGTGAAGTAGGGCACGCCGCCCCGGACGATGTGCACGTTGGTCACGCCGCCGCCCACGTCCAGCAGGGCGACGAACTCAGACGGCGCCGGCTCGGGCTCGGCCGCGGCGTTGGGCGCGTCGGTCTCGCCGAAGGGCTCGAGGTCGTCGACCGGCTTGCTGGCGGCCGTGACCGCCTCCTCGTCCGTCAGCCGCGGCAGCGCGCCGCCGCTGGCGTATTCCCAGGCGTTCTGGTTGGCGAAGGAGGCGACGTCGATGATCGCCGGGTGGAAGCCCGCGTCGCGGATCAGCTCGGCCCAGCCCTGGATCATCTCCTTCTTGGCCGCCACCAGCAGCAGCTCCATCTGCCCCGCCCCGATGTCCGGCTGCAGGATCTGGAAGTCCAGGGTGATGTCGTCGATGTCGAAGGGCACGTGCTGCTCGGCCTCCCAGTAGATGGCCTCCCGCGCGTCCTCCTCGCTCATCTTGTCCATGACGATCTTCTTGACGATGACGGCGCGGCCACTGACGGCGGTGGCGACGGACTCGACCGGCAGGTCGGCCTTGTCGGCCGCCTCCCGGATGGCCTCGATCACCAGCTCACGGTCCATGATCTCGCCGTCGACGATGGCCTCCGGCGGCAAGTTGGCCATGGCGAAGTGGGTCACCACGGGCCGGTCGCCGCTCAGATCCAGGCGAAGGACCTTGACGACATTGGATCCGATGTCCATGCCGATGAGGGATTTCCTTTTCCGTTTCAGGAATCCGAACATCTCAAGCCTGCCTTGCTGTTCGTGCTTTTTGCTGGGGACTCCGGTACCCCGGGTCCTTCCCGGGGACGGTCCGCAACAAGTGTGCCAGCCCCATGTTCGTCCGCGCCCGGGGCGGCTTGAGCGCAAAGTGCCGGCTGCTGCCCGATCGTGCCCGATCCTTCCCGGACGGCGCCCGGCCGGCGGGGGCGTCCTGCACCCCGGCGCGGCAGGAATTGCCCGTCCGCGGCCGCTACGGGCCTAGATCCGTCCCAGATACCACTGCAGGAAAGCGTCGCCCCAGAGCAGCCACAGGGCGGCCGCCGCGGCCAGGAAGGTGCCGAAGGGCAGCTTGGCCGGACCGCTGACCCGGCCGCGCCCCGCCACCAGGGCCCAGACCGTGCCCAGCAGCGCGCCGCCGAACAGGACCGCCGGCACCCCGCGCGGTCCCAGGAACATGCCGACGGTGCCCATCAGCATCACGTCGCCGAAGCCCATGCCCCACATGCCGCGCAGGACCCGCCAGAGGCCCGAGACCGCGAAGATCACGCCCGCGCCCAGGGCCGCGCCCAGCAGCGCGGTCAGCGGATCGCCGGCGCCGGCCACCGCCAGCACCAGGCCCAGCACCATGCCCCCCACGCTCAGGGTGTGGGGGATGATCATGTGCTCCCAGTCGATGAGCGCGATGTCCAGCAGCACCAGCAGGAAGACCGCCGCCGCCAGCCCTTCGACCGTGGCGCCGAAGCGCCAGACCCCGAGCAGGGCGCAGGCCGCCCCCGCCAGCTCCACCAGCAGGTAGCGCACGCTGATGGGCGCGTGGCAGCCGCGGCAACGGCCGCGCAGCAGCAGCCAGCTCGCCACCGGCACGTTGTCGTACCAGGCCACCCGCCGGCCGCAGCCCGGGCAGGCGGACGGCGGCGTCACCACGCTCAGGTTGCGGGGCAGGCGGTGGATCAGCACGTTGGAGAAGCTGCCGAAGCAGGCGCCCAACCAGGCGGCGAAGGCCAGGCCCAGGGGCGCCGGCAGCAGGGCGAGGGTCTCGCTCACGCTCAGACCTCCGGGATCGGGCCCACGAAGTCCGGGCCGTAGAGCTCGCGCAGCTCCAGCTTGCGCTGCAGCTTGCGGATCATCTTCTGGGCCAGCTCCTGCATCTGCGGGCTCTTGCTGGTCTGCAGCAGGTCCTCCCACAGGGCCAGGGAGACCCGGTCGTCGCCGGCCCGGTAGCGGGCGAAGGCGGCGAAGCGCTGCTCACGGGCGGTGGCGTCGCTGCAGCGGCTGGCCATCTCGAACCAGTGGGCGGCCCGGGGGTAGTCGCGCTCCATCACGTAGTGCATGAAGCCCACCTGGAACTGCAGGCTGGCCTTGTCCGGGTTGTGCAGGATAGCCCGGCGCAGGATGTCCAGCGACTTCTCGATGCGGCCGAAGTCGGACCAGTAGATGAGCGAGGCCAGGTGGTAGGCCTCGGTGAACTGCGGGTCCAGCCGGGTGATGCTGTCGACCAGCAGGTCCAGGTAGCGCATGTCGTTGTGCCCGGCCTTGAAGTCGCCGTAGTACTGGATGAAGCGGAACCACAGCCAGTCGGACATGACCTCGCGGAAGCCGAGGCTCGATTCGACCAGGAACTCGCCGGACGGGAAGTAGATGTGCTCGCCGCCGTCGACCGTCGCCTGCTGCTGGTCCAGGGCGTGCAGGGAAAACGCCGCGGTGGCGGCAACCACCAGGGCCGCCAGGCCCCGCAGCAGGCTGTTCCTGCGGGCGGCGCGGATCACTTCAGTTCCCTCCGCGCAAACACGGCGCCGGCCAGCATCAGCAGCAGGATCGTCCAGCCCAGTCCGTAGATCGTGGCCAGTCCGAGGTGGGTCGCGCCGACGGTTTCGCCGTGCACCACCGCGCCCCGCAGGTTGAAGACCTCGAGGTTCGGCGTCAGGTAGTAGACGATGTCGGTCAGCACCTTGTGCACGGCGCCCCCCTGCAGCTGGCCGAAGTCGCGGATCGACTGGCTGAGGTGCCCCACCACGAATACGCCCAGGGTGAAGACCGCCGCCAGCACCGGCGACACGCAGGTCGAGAAGAGCACCGCCACGGCGTTGATCAGGGTCAGCTCGAGGAAGCCCAGGTAGATGACCGGCAAAAAGCGCAGGGAGAAGCCCCCCGGCGCCACCAGCAGCAGGCCCAGGAACAGGACCGTCATCACCGCCAGCATCGCCGTCAGGGTCAGGTTCAGGCCCAGGAACTTGCCCAGCAGGTACTCGCGGCGGCCGACGGGCTTGGCCAGGATGGTCAGGATCGTGCCCTTGTCCATCTCCTTGCGCACCATGCCGCTGCCCACGAAGACCACGACCAGCAGGCCGAAGGCCACCATGGCGGCCAGCCCCACGTCGGACATGATCTTGGCCTGGGCGCCCACGGTCAGGGGCGAGAGCACGGCGGTGCTCGCCAGCATCACGAAACCGAAGACCGCCACCAGGTAGAAGATGCGGTCGCGCACGGTCTCGCGGAAGGTGTTCAGGGCCAGGGCGGTGACGTGGCCGTTCATCGCACGACCTCCGGCTGCTCGTGGACCTGGACGAAGAGATCCTCCAGCCCGCTGGAGCGGGTTTCCACCGAGGCCACGGTCAGGCCGTCGGCGTGGCAGCGTTCGAGCAGCTCGCGCAGGCGCGCGGTGCTGGCCGCGGGGATGCGCAGCTGCCCGGCCGCCCGCTCGCCGCCGGCCTCGCGCAGCCAGGCGGGCCAGTGCTCGGGGCCGCGGCTTGGTTCGTTCGCGTTGACCAGGTAGGCCGCGCCCCCGGCCAGCTCGGCCCGGCTGCAGGTGCGGGCCAGGCGCCCGGACTTCATCACGCCGACGGTATCGGCCAGCAGCTCGACGTCCGGCACGATGTGGCTCGAAAGCAGGATGGTGCGGCCGGCGGCCTTCAGCTCCAGCAGCAGCTCGCGCACCTCGCGGCGGCCGATGGGATCGAGCCCGCTCATGGGCTCGTCCAGGATCAGCAGGTCGGCGTCGCCGAGGATGGCCTGGGCCAGGCCCAGGCGCTGGAGCATGCCCTTGGACATCTTGCGCAGGCGCAGGCCGGCGCGGTCGGCCATGCCGACTTTGCCCAGCACCCGGGTGATGCGGGCTTCCAGGTCGGCCCCGCCCAGGTCCAGCAGCTTGCCGTAGAAGCGCAGCAGCTCGATCCCCGTCAGGTGATCGAAGAAGTAGGGGCGCTCCGGCAGGTAGCCCACGCGGGTGCGCGAGCTGGCCTGGCGGTGGTCCACGCCGAAGATCTCCACGCTGCCGGTCTCGGCATGGCAGAGGTCGAGGATGCAGTTGATGGTGGTGGTCTTGCCCGCGCCGTTGTGGCCCAGCAGGGCGAAGATCTCGCCGGGATTCACCGTGAAGGAGACCCCTTCGATCCCGCGCAGCCGGCGGTGCAGCAGGCCCGAGCGGAAGCCCTTCCCCAGGTCGGCGACCCGCAGGGCGGGCGGAGTGTTCGTCTTGGGCGACGGACGGGTGGCCTGGACGGCCGCGGTCGCGGTGCCCGCCACTGGATCGGAAATGGCCAGCTTCTGCCTGTTCAACGTCCACCTCCGGGCGCCAGGGCCCGATTGGGGCCGCCCCGCGGCGGCCGTGATGATGTCTCGGAGAAGGATTGCAACCCCGATGCCAGCGCCGGAGGCGGGTCAGCTGCCGTCGACGGCCTGCCGTCCGCCCAGGCGCAGCAGCAAGCGGGGCTTCGGGTCCGGGTGCGGCGCCCAGGCTTCGATCACGTAGCGGCGTCCGTCGGGGTCGCGCCGGTAGGTCAGGTCGCCGGGCAGGTCGCGGAACTCCACGGGTCGGCCGGTGACCGGGTTGGCCGGCGGCCGGTCCTGGGGCAGCCAGGGCAGCACGGCGTGGATGTCGGCGGGATAGGCGCCCAGGTTGGCCGCGGCGTAGCTCTCGACCGCCAGCTGCAGGGTGGCGGCGTTCCGTCGAACAGCAGAGTCTATATTCAACCGATTCATAACTGAAATCGTCGGCGATGCGGCAATGAACAAAAGCGTTGCCAACATACACGTTGTTCCCGCGTAGAAAATGCCATCGGCAAATATTGACGACTCCTGTCTCGTGTAGATCTGTTGCCGAAGTGATCGCAAATTGTAACCGCCGAGATCTAATCCCAGATTGCCGTTGACGCTTCCGGTCCGAGTCATCTACAGTCGCCTAGTTATCGGCTGGGGCAAACCAGATATTTAGCATCGCTTGTAGTTTACCAAATTAGGTATGCCACAAGCGCACGGAGGTGTTCCGTGCGAAGGTCGGTGCATGTGGACCCATGAAAGGACCGGCAACATGAAGAAATTTGTGATACTCGTCGTCGCCGCTCTTGGTCTTCTCTTTTGCACTGACGGCCTTTGCCAGTATAAATTTGAGGAAGTCGACTTCTGGGATTCACCAATTGTGATGCGAAATGTTCCCGATGGCAGTGGCACGTCGCTCTCGGGCTGCTTCCGCGAAGCCGGACCCAGACGGGTCAGACTACGACGAAACCCTTTTTGTTAAGGTGTTGGCTTGGACCGGATCAAATTGGACACTAGCGACCGAACTCAACGGAATTAATTGGGCGTTTCGCGTAGTCAGTACAAATGAAACCGAAGTATTGAATTGTGATGGCGACGATCAGACAATTAGGTGGATGGGAGGTGCATACGACCGTTTTCCATTTACGAGTAATGTATCGCAAGACGGAATTTATGAACTCGACGCGAGTATCGTTCTTCCTTGGGACCTCGGTGGATTCAGCTGGAACGAGTATATTGGGGTCTTTTACGGCCCATTGGGCGTTTCTATTGAAGTCGGAACCGTGAGTTTTGTCAGCCCCGATCTGAACGGAGATGGTATTGTGAATCTCTCAGATTCAAGTGAGTTCGCCAACATCTATCTCGGCGCATACGAAGTAAAGGCGGACTTCAATTATGATGGCGTTATAGGCCTTTCAGATGCCGGTTTCATGAGTAACGCGCTCGGAGCGTCGTGCGAAACCCGATAACGCGAAAATGAAGTAGCGGGGCGGGATTATAGTTCCGCCCCGCTACTCTATTGGCCTCTGGGTCTACGTTTTACTGGCCGCTGCTCAGGGTCAGGACGACGCCATTTACGCCGGAGTTAGCGTCCTTGCCGTAACCGGTGATGGTGTAGCCTACGTTAATGCCGCCAGCGTCCTGGATCGCCACGATACCGATGTTGCCGGTCGCAGCCGCAGTTGCGGCCCACTGAGGCTCGTTGTACACGCCGCTGAAGGCGTTCTGCAGGGCGTTGCCGCCGTTGGGATCCTGGGGCAGCAAGCCGCCAACGTCGTTGGCAGCGTCCGAGTAGATGCCGTCGTTGCGCACGGCGAAGTCCTCGGCCGCCAGCTGCAGGGTGTGGGCCCCGCCCTTGACCTTGGCTTCCTTGGCGCGGTCCTGCATGCTGATGAAGTTCGGGATGGCGATGGCGGCCAGGATGCCGATAATCACGACAACGATCATCAGCTCGATCAGAGTGAAGCCCTTACGATTGAACATGTCGTCCTCCTTAGAACGGCCCCCTCGGGCCCTCATGGTCGGCCCCGGATGAATCCGGGCGCCGGGTACCTGCCAACGGCAGCTCACAATTAGCAATGGCCGTGCCATTTGCTTTTCCGGTCGTGCAATTTCTCTATCCCTTGCCATTCTACGACTTGCGCCGGTTGAAAATCTTTCTTCACGCATTTCATGCCACTTTTTCCCGTGCAACCCGCCCGTTGGGGCCCTCGGCACCGTGCAGAACCTTCCCAATGCAAGGCTCAGACCAGGGCAGGTTCTGCCGCCTCGACGCCATCGTCGGCCGTTTCGCGCAGCACGTCGTCCACCGCGTCGAGCAACTCCTCGCCCGGCATCTCGGTATCCTCGCCCTCGAGCAGGCCCTCCTGGTCGTCGTCGTCCTGCACCCCGTACTTCTTGAGCTTGCGGTAGAGGGTCGAGGCGTTGATGCCCAGGATCTCGGAGGTCTGCTTGCGGGCGCCGGCGGTGGCCTCGAGCACCGACAGGATGTGGGCCCGCTCCAGCTCCTCGAGGGTGACCAGGCTGCCCACGGCGAGGTTGGCCAGGGGCAGGTCGCCGCCTGGGCGGTCCGCAGAGCTCGCCCGGCAGGTCGCGCAGGGTGATGCGCTCGCTCTCGCGCATGATGCTGGCCCGCTCGATCACGTTCTCCAGCTCGCGCACGTTGCCGGGCCACTCGTAGCCCTGCAGGGCGCGCATGGCCTGCTCGTCCAGGATCGAACCCAGGTTGCCCTTGTAGTCGGCGACGTTGCGCTTCAGGAAATGGTCCACCAGCAGCGGGATGTCGTCGATGCGCTCGCGCAGGGCCGGCAGGTGCAGGGGGATCACGTTGAGGCGGTAGAAGAGGTCGGTGCGGAAGTTGCCGCGGGCGATCTCCTCCTCCAGGTCGCGGTTGGTGGCGGCGATCACGCGCACGTCCACCTTCACCGGGCTGCTGCTGCCGACGGGGTAGATCTCCCGCTCCTGCAGCATGCGCAGCAGCTTGACCTGGATCGTGTGGGGCGTCTCGCCGATCTCGTCCAGGAAGATGGTCCCGCCCTCGGCCTGGCGGCAGAAGCCGTCGTGGTCCCGGTCGGCGCCGGTGAACGAGCCCTTGACGTGGCCGAAGAGCTGGCTCTCGAGCAGGGTCTCGGGGATGGCGCCGCAGTTGATGGCCACGAAGGTCTTGTCCGCCCGGTCGCTGCCCTGGTGGATGGCCTGGGCGATCAGCTCCTTGCCGGTGCCGCTTTCGCCGTTGATCAGCACGGTGGCCGCCGAGGCGGCGATCTTGTCGACCATCTTGTAGACCGAGCGCATGCGCGGGCTCTGGCCGATGATCTGCTTGCGGGTGCGGTTCTTGGTCAGTTCCTTCTTGAGCTGGGCGTTCTCGGTGCGTGCCTGCCGCAGCTGCAGGGCGTTGCGCACCACCATCTTGATCTCGTCGTTCTTGCAGTGCTTCTGCAGGTAGCTGAAGGCGCCGAGGTTGACCGCGTCGATGGCCGACTGCTCGCTGGCGTAGGCGGTCATGATGATCACCGGCATGGTGGGGTCGATGGCCTTGATGCCCTTCAGCAGCTGGATGCCGTCCATCTTGGGCATCTGGATGTCGGTCATCACCACGTCGGCCGGGCGGGCCTCCAGGATCTTCAGGGCCTCGGCGCCGCCGTTGGCCGTGGCCACCTCGTAGCCCTCCTTCTGCAGGAGGATCGAGAGGTACTGGCACATGGAATCTTCGTCATCGACAACCAGGATCCTGCCCAAAGCCATGGATCGCTCCTCGTGCGGAAGGTCGGATTGCGTTGTGCAAGATGGGTATCGGCGGCGGGGCCGCGGTCTTGAGGGCTGATTGGCGTCGTTGCGGGGTTTTTCGGGCCCGCGCGGCGGTCCGGCGGGCGATCTGCACGCTAGCCGGGCGCGCCCACGGTCTCGGGCGCGGGCGCCACGATCTCGACCCGCGCCGTCTCCTGGGGCCAGCGCACCCGGAAGATGGCGCCGCCGCCGGGGGCCTCGCCCGCGCGCACGCTGCCGCCGTGGGCCGCGGCGATGCGGGCCACGATGGACAGGCCCAGGCCGGTGCCCCCCTCCTTGGTGGTCTTGAAGGGGCTGAACAGGTCCTCGCGCACCTCCGGATCGATGCCCGGGCCGGTGTCGGCGACGATCAGCTCGCAGGTCTCGCCGCCGTCGCGCAGGTTGAGCGCGATCTTCAGCTGGCCCTGGTAGGCCATGGCCTCGCAGGCGTTGATCGCGAGGTTGAGCGCCATCTGGGTCAGCTGGCCCGGGTCCGCCACCACCATCAGGTTCTCGGGGTAGACGTCGCAGGTCACGCCGACCTTGCCGTCCTTGGCCACGATGTGCTGGCGGATCTGCAGGGTGATCTCGTCGCGGAACTCCTGGGCCGCGAAGCGCCGCCTGCTGGCCGGGCGCATGCGGCTGTAGGCCAGGAAGTCGTTGATGATGGTGTTGACCCGGGAGCTCTCCTTGAGCACCAGGTCCAGCAGCTGGCGCCTGGTAGCCCTCCAGTTCGAGCTCGCCGGCGAGGATCTCCACGCTGCCGCGGATGCTCGCCAGCGGGTTGCGGATCTCGTGGGCGATGCTGGCGGCCAGTTCGCCGACCGCGGCCAGGCGGTCGGCGTCGCGCATGCGGGCCGACAGCTCCTTCTCGCGGGTCAGGTCGGTGAAGATGGCGATGGCCCCGCCGCCCTGCCCGGCCGGAGCGCTGACCCGGTTGACCGACAGGCCCAGGGGCATCTCACGGCCGCGCCGGCGCACGGTGATCTCGGCCCGGCCCAGGGGTTCGCCGCCGCGCACCACCTGCAGGATCGCATCGGCCAAAGGTTCGAGTCCCCCGGCGGTGACCACGCGCACGTCGCGGCCGACGATCTCGGCCTCGGCCAGCTCGAGGATGCGGCAGCAGGTGGGGTTGACCCGGCTGACGGTGCCCCGGGCGTCGACGATCAACAGTCCGCTGCGGATGTTGTCCAGGATGTTGCGCACTTCGCCGGCCATGGCCGCGGTGCCAGGCTCCGCCGGCTGCGCCGGCCGCCGCTGCAGGCGCCGGGCCAGGTCGCCGGCGATCAGCCCGGTGACCAGGAAGATGCCCATGTGCAGGCTGGTCACCAGCAGGGGCCAGCCCTGCAGGTAGTCCAGGCGCGAGTCGCGCCCCGCGGCCAGCCAGCCCAGGGCCAGGCCGAAGTGCCCGCCGCCGGTGAACACGGCCGCGGCCGCCGCGGCGGCCAGCGCCCCGCGGGCGCCCAGGTGCCGCGCCGCCAGCATGATCGGCACGCAGAAGAGCAGGGGAAAGGCCGAGAAGGGACCGCCGCTGAACTGCACAAGCAGCCCCAGGCAGAGCACGTCGGCCGCCAGCTGGGCCGCCAGCAGGGGCCGGGTCGGCGCCCCGGCGGCCTGGGCCGCCCAGGCCACGGCCAGGCTGGTGTAGAGCAGACCCAGCGCACCGATCAGCCCGGGGCCGGCGATGCGCTCGGTGCCCATATAGTGCACGAAGATGGACGAGCCGGTCAGGAAGATCGCCAGGAGCCCGCGCCAAAGCAGCAGGCGCAGGTTCGGATCGGTCGCCGCCGGCCGTTCGCCGGTCCGCGCCTGCGGACCGACGTCCCCCGCCTGGGTCAAGGCCTAGCCTCCTACGACGCTGGACATCTTGAACATGGGCAGGTACATGGCGACCAGCATGGCGCCCACCATGCGCGCCCATCACGACGATCATGATCGGCTCGATGGCCGCGGTCAGGGCGTCGACCGCCGCGTCGACCTCGTCGTCGTAGAAATCGGCGATCTTCGCGAGCATCTCGTCCAGGGCGCCGGTCTGCTCGCCGATGCCGATCATCTGCACCACCATCGGCGGGAACACGCCGCGTCTCCTTCAGCGGCGCGGCGATGGTGTCGCCCTGGCTGATGGACTTGCTGGTGGCCTCGATGGCGTGCTGGATGACCTTGTTGCCCGCGGTGCGCGAGGTGATCTCCAGGCCCTGCAGGATGGGCACGCCCGAGCCGATCAGGGTGCCCAGGGTGCGGGTGAAGCGGGCCACGCCGGACTTGCGGATCACGTTGCCCAGGATGGGGATGCGCAGGGCGGCCTTGTCGGTGACGACGCGGCCCTTGGTGGTGGCGCGGTAGCGCTTGAAGCCGAACCAGGTCACCCGCCGAGCCGGCGCCCAGGGCCCACCAGTAGTCGCGCAGGAAGTCCGACAGCGTTCATGACGATGCGGGTGGGCGCGGGCAGCTCGCCGCCGAAGTCGCAGAACATCTTGGCGAAGACCGGGATCACGAACATGAGCATGAAGATGCAGGCGCCGCCGGCCACCGTCAGCACGATGGTCGGGTAGGTCATGGCACCCTTGACCTTGCGCTGCAGGGCGTCGGCCTTCTCCAGGAAGATGGCCAGGCGCGCTGAGGATCACGTCCAGGATACCGCCGGCCTCGCCCGCGGCGATCATGTTCACGTAGAGGTCGCTGAAGACCGCCGGGTGCTGGCCCAGGGCCTCGGCCAGGGTCGAGCCTCCCTCCACGTCGGCGGTGACCTTCTGCACCACCTCCTTGAAGTGGGGCTTCTCCAGCTGGCGGCCCAGCACGTCCAGGCACTGCACCAGGGGCAGGCCGGCGTTGACCATGGTGGCGAACTGGCGCGTGAAGACCGCGAGGTCCTTGACGCCGACGCCCTTCTTCTGCAGGAAGGCCAGTTTGATCGCCTTCGGCTTCTTCTTGATCGAGGTGATGGAGATCCTGCGCTTGCGCAGGTACTCGCCCACGTCGTCGCGGGTCTTGGCCTCGAACTCGCCGGAGAGGATCTCCCCCTTGGTCGATTTGCCCTTCCAGAGGTAAACGGTCGTGGCACTCACGGGTATCCTCCCTGTATCAGACACGCTTGCCGACGGGTTCGCCGATCATCTGCTGAAGTTCCGCCAGGTCCGAGCTGCGGCCCATGGCCTCGTCGGCCGAGATCCACTTGTTGACCACGGCCTGGTAGAGCGACTGGTTCATGGTCTGCATCCCGTACTTCTGGCCGGCCTGCATCAGGCCGTAGATCTGGTGCACCTTGTCGTCGCGGACCATGGCCTTGATGCCCGGGGTGCAGACCATGATCTCCATCACCAGCCGGCGGCCGCCGCCCCGCTGGCGCGGGATCAGCTGCTGGGTCAGCACGCCCGCCAGGCGAGAACGACAGCTGCGAACGCACCTGGTTCTGCTGCTCGGCCGGGAAGACGTCGATGATGCGGTTGATGGACTCGAAGGTGCTGTTGGTGTGCAGCGTGGCCAGGGCCAGGTGCCCGGTCTCGGCGATGGTCAGCGCCGCGGCGATGGTCTCGCGGTCGCGCATCTCTCCGATCAGGATCACGTCCGGATCCTGGCGCAGCACGTACTTCAGCGCGCCGGCGAAGCTGTGGGTGTCGCTGTTGAGCTCGCGCTGGTTGACGATGCAGCTCTTGTGGTGGTGCACGAACTCGATCGGGTCCTCGATGGTGATGATGTGACCCTTGCGCGTGGTGTTGATGGTGTCGATCATCGTGGCGAGGGTGGTCGACTTGCCGCTGCCGGTGGGGCCGGTGACCAGGATCAGGCCCTGGGTGCGGTTGATCAGCTGGCGGCACCACCGGGGGCAGGCCCAGCTCCTCGAAGGTGAGGATCTCGTAGGGGATCTGGCGGATGGCCATGCTGGTGACGCCGCGCTGCTGGAACACGTTGGCGCGGAAGCGGCTGATGCCCTGCACGCCGAAGCTGAGGTCCAGCTCCTTCTCCTTCTCGTAGCGCTTCTTCTGCTCCTCGTTGAGGATGCTGTAGGCCAGACGCATGGTCTCCTCCCCGGTCAGCACGGGGAAGTCGGAGGAGGCAATCAGACCGTCGATCCGGTACTGGGGCGGCAGGCCGGCCGTCAGGTGCAGGTCGCTGGCACCCTTGCTGACCATCTCCTCGAGCAGTTCTCTCATTCCAGCCACGTCTATATCTCCTGTGGAGCCTGCGTCAGTCCGCCACGGCGGTCTCGCGCAGCACCTCTTCGATGGTGGTGATGCCCTTCTTGACCTTGAGCAGTCCGTCGTCGCGCAGGGTGAGCATGCCCTGGCGGCGGGCCATGTGGCCGATCTCGGTGGTCGAGGCCCGGTCGAGGATCAGTTCCCGGATCTCCGGGGACATGGGCATGACCTCGTAGAGGCCCTGCCGACCAGCATAACCCGTGCCTCCGCACTTCTCGCAGCCCTTGCCGTGGAACGCCGGGGAACCTGGCTCCAGTCCGACGTCCTGCAGGGCCTCATCCGAAAGCTGGAGCTCCTCCCGGCAGTTCTTGCAGATGCGCCGCACCAGGCGCTGGGCCATGATCAGCAGGGTGGAGCTGGCCACCAGGAAGGGCTCGATGCCCATGTCGATCATGCGGTTGACGGTGCTGGGCGCGTCGTTGGTGTGCAGGGTCGAGAGCACCAGGTGACCGGTGAGGGCCGCCTTGGTGGCGATGCCGCCGGTCTCGAGGTCGCGGATCTCGCCGACCATCACGATGTTCGGGTCCTGGCGCAGGAAGGCCTTCAGCGCCGCGGCGAAGGTCAGGCCCACCTCGTCGCGGACCTGGACCTGGTTGATGCCGTCGATGTTGTACTCGACGGGATCCTCGGCGGTCATGATGTTCAGGTCCGGCTTGTTCAGCTTGGCCAGGCACGAGTAGAGCGTGGTGGTCTTGCCCGAGCCGGTGGGCCCGGTGACCAGCACCATGCCGAAGGGCGCGGCGATCGCCTTGTAGATGTCCTTGATCGCCTTCTCTTCCATGCCGAAGTCGGCCAGGTCGAGGTTCAGGTTGCCCTTGTCCAGGATACGCATCACGACCTTCTCGCCGAAGATGCAGGGCAGGGTCGAGACGCGCAGGTCGATCTTCTTGTCGCCGATCTTCAGCTTGATGCGTCCGTCCTGGGGCACCCGGCGCTCGGCGATGTCCAGCTCGGACATGATCTTCAGGCGGCTGATGATCGCGTTGCGCAGCTTGATCGGCGGTTCCATGACCTCGTGCAGCACGCCGTCGATGCGGTAGCGCACGCGCATGTTCTTCTCGTAGGGCTCGATGTGGATGTCGCTGGCGCCCATGCGCACGGCCTCGGCCAGCAGCGTGTTGACCAGCTTGACGACCGGCGCGTTCTGGCCCTCGGAGCCGGTGATGTCGTCGTCGTCGTTATCCTCGACCAGCTCGATGTCGTCCTCGATGCCCTCCATGATCGAGGCCAGCGAGTCGGTCGTGGCGTAGAACTTGTCGATGGCCTTCTTGATGGCCATCTCGCCGGCCACCGCCGGCTGCACGTCCAGGCCGGTGATGAACTTGATGTCGTCGATGGCGAAGATGTTGCTCGGGTTGGCCATGGCGATGAGCATGACCCGCCCGCGGCGGCTGATGGGCAGCACCTGGAACTTGGTGGCCACGTCGCCGGGCACCAGGTCGATGCAGTCCAGGGCGATGTCCACCTTCGTCAGGTCCAGCACCGGCAGGTTGTAGACCTTGCCCAGGAACTCGGTGTAGGTGTTCTCGTCGATGACACCGATGCGCACGAGGGCCGAGCCGAGGGAACCCCCGTCCTTCTTCTGGACCTCCTGCGCCTTGGCCAGGCCGGCGGCGTCGATGAGGCCGGCCTCGAGCAGCTTGGCGGCGATCTTGTCCCGGGTTGCCGTGCCGGAGCCGTGATTCATGCTGATCGTCCCCGTTTCCGTAAGACTGCACTTGTCGGGCGAACCGCCGGCCCTGCCGGCGGGGAAGTGGGGACCGCCGCGCCTGCCGGTGCGGTCTGCCCCATTGCTCCAATCGTTTGTTCGGATGGGAAATGGCCGACTTTAAGGAGATTTCACGGCCGGGACCGACGGGGCCCCGAAATCCAGCAACGGGGCGATTCGCCCGGCCAGGACCGGACCGATGCCCTTGACCCGCTGCAGGTCGGCGGCGTCCCGGAAGGGCCCGCCCAGGCGGCGGGACTCGGCCAGGCGCGCCGCCAGGGCCGGCCCCACCCCCGGCAGCAGGGTCAGGCTGTCCTCGCTGCAGGTGTTCACGGGCAGGGGGCCGGTCAGGACGGGGCGCGCCGGGCGGGCGGGTGCGGGTGCGGCGGCGCTGTCGGCCGCGGCGGCCGCCAGCAGGTCGGCGCACCACAGGTCGTCGCGCCAGCGGCCGTCCGGCCCCAGCAGCAGGCGGCGGCGCAGGAGGCGGCCGCCCAGCAGCAGCAGGAAGGCCAGCACCAGCCCCAGGGCCTGGCGGCGGGGCAGCCGCCGGCCTGCGTGGGCCTCTAGTGGCGGAAGGTCCAGAACAGGCGCAGGTCCGTCTCCTGGCCCGCGCTCCAGGTGCCCGCGCTCAGCTGCGTCCGCTCGCCGGTCAGGTTCTTGAAGGCCAGCGAGAGGTTGGCCCCCACCAGGCGGAAGCCCACCAGCAGGTCCAGCACCGTGCTCGCCGGCAACTCGTAGCTGCGGGTCACGTCCCAGGGATCGTCCATCGCCCCCCGCCAGCGGCCCAGCAGGCCCAGCTCCAGGATGCCGTCCTCGCCGAAGTAGTGGTTCTCCCAGAACAGCCCCAGCCGGCCCGAGCGGGTCGGCGGCAGGAACGCGGCCTGGCCGGTCTTTTCGTCCATGGTCTGCCACGTGCCCTCCAGCATCACCCGCGCCCAGCCCAGCAGCCGGCCCTGGTGCTCGAGGCGGCCGGTCAGGCTGGCGCTGTCCATCTCCAGCCCGTTCTGCCAGCGGCCCTCGCGGGTCTCCCCTTCCAGGGGGACCCAGGTGATGCCGTCGCTGAGCCGGCGGGCTGCCGCCTCCACCGCAAAGTCGGTGCCCAGCAGGCGGGCGCGCAGGCTCAGGCCCGCGCGCAGGGTGTGCTCACGGCCCAGGTCGAGGTTGGGCAGGATCGTCAGCTCGCGGCCGTCGATGTAGCGCTCCCAGGGCGTCAACAGCTCGTCACTGCGGGGGGCGCGGCCGTCCCCGCCGATTTCCAGGCGCCAATGGGGCCGGGCGGCGTCCTGGCCGACGGCCGCCGACCAGCCCGGGGCGATGTCCACGCGTTCGTCCCAGGAGCCGAACACGGCCACCGTCGCCACCTGCCCGCCGAAGCGGCGGCCGCTGCCGGCCTCGACCCGCGCCTGCCGGCCCCGGCCCGAGGTCGGGCCCAGGTCCGCGGGGCGGACCGAGACCGTGTCGCTGCGATCGTCCACCGACCACTGGTGGTAGGCCAGGCGCAGCGAGGTCAGGGGTGCGGCCGCGGCCGCGGGGTCCGCCAGCGGCGACACCTCGAGGATGATGCCCTCGCGGCCGGTCTCGACCTTGCGGCCGTCGACCAGCTCCGTGCGGCCGGCGTCGTAGTCGGCCCACAGCACGTCCCGGTCGCGCCAGTGGGCGATGGCCCGCCAGCGCAGGCCGTCGCTCGTGCCGTCCATGGCGGCGGCCACGCCGGTGTCCCAGATCTCCCGCTGGTCGGCGTGCCAGCTGGGCACGTCGCTGCGGGTCAGCCGGGCGGTGGAGAATTCCAGGGTCAGGCGGTTGTCGGGGTCGAGCACCCGCTGCAGGCGGGTGCGGCTCTGGCGCACCTTGCCATGGCCCGGATAGAACGAGTCGTCGGGGCGAAAGAGCGCGTCCGGCCCGGTGGTGTAGTTCCAGGCCTCGTTGTCGATGACCTCCTCGAAGGCGAAGCCCACCCGCCAGGGCGCGTCCGCGGTCAACACGTCGATGCCGCGCATGTACGATTCGTGCCGGCCCTTGACGCCGCGGTAGGTGGAGACCGAGCGGGGCGGGTCCGGGTCGTCGGTCGCCAGGGTGAAGCGGCCGCCGGTGCCACCCAGCCCGTCGCCGAAGGCCGCCTCCGGCTCCCAGCGCAGGCCCTGCTGGGGCGTGAGCCAGGGATCGTCAGCCAGCGCGTGCCCGGTGCCCCAGGGCACCCCGTCGACGGTGGTCAGGGGCGCCGGCGAGGTCGAGGCTTCGCCCAGGACGTAGGCGGGCCCCGCGGTGCCGGCCTCGGCCACCACGACCCGGGGCGACCACCAGTCCAGCCAGTTCAGGGCGTGCAGGGAGAACGGGGTCCAAAGTTCGCGCTTCCAGCCGAGGGCCGCCGGGCCGATCGGAGCGGGCGCGGGCGGGTGCGCGACCGGCGCGGCGACGGCGGCGCTGTCGGCGAGGGCAAGGACGGCGGCGCTGTCGGCGGGCGCCGGAGCATTGTCCTGCGCGCTCGCGTCGCCAGGCCTCAACACCAGCACCAGCAGCAGGGCCAGGGTCGCCGCACCGCCGCGCAGCGAGCCGCGCGCCAGCACCGCCACGCGCCTGGCCGCCGTCGGCAGCACCGAGGCGAAGATCACCCCGTTGACCACCAGGTGCACCGCCGCCATGCCGGCGGCGCCCGGCAGCACCACGCGCCAGTCCAGGTCGTAGCCGACGATGATGCCCAGGTTGGTCAGCAGGTCGAAGGCGAAAGCCGCAGCGAATCCCAGGCCGCCGGCGAGCAGGGCACTGCTGCTGCGGCCATCGCGGCGCACCAGCAGCGGTGCACACAGCCCGCCCAGCACCCCCGGCAGTGCCATGCCCAGCACCTGGGCCGCCAGCAGCGGCGGGGCCGCCATCCCGTAGGGGGAACCGAGGGAGTAGGCCGCAGCGGCGAGTCCACCGGCCAGGGCGCCGCGCGCCGGGCCCAACGCCACGCCGGCCAGACAGGACACCAGGGTCATGAGCTCGACCCCGGGCACCCCAGCCAGCAGGTAGCCGACGGCCACCCCGACGCCAGCAAAAAGGCCCAGCAGGATGGGCTGCCGGACCGGGCGAGTGCGGTGCGGAGGGGTGTGCGATGCTTCCATGGCGGCATCTTAAGAGAACGGTCGGCCGCGGGCAAGGTTCCATCCCGGTCCGCGGCGGCTGGTTGCCCTGTTCGCAGGAGCTAGACGGCAGTCAGGCGGGCCAGGCGGCGCTCCACGTCCAGGAAACCCGGATCGCGGGCCACGATCTCCTCGTAGGCCAGCACGGCCTCGTCGGTGCGCTCGGCGGCCTCGAAGGACTTGCCCATGTTGTAGAGCAGGCCCAGGTGGCCGGGCGACTCCTCGTCCGCCAGCTTCAGGCCGCGGCGCAGGACCTCGACCGCCTCGTCGAAGCGGCCGGCGCGCTGCAGGGTCACGCCCCACATCTCGTAGGCGCGCAGGGCATAGCTCTGGTCGCCGGCGCTGGTGGCGCGGGCGAAGCTCTCGCAGGCCTGCACGTGCATGCCCATCTCCAGGTACACGGTGCCCATCTCGTAGAGGCTGGCCGGGTCCTGGTCGCTCTCGTCGCCGCCGACCTGGGTGCCGATCTCGCGGGTGATGGATTCGAGCTGGGAGTTGTCGCCGCCCGTCAGCTGGTAACTCTCGTCGGCGAGGATCTCCGCCAGCAGGTCCACCTTGCCCTCGGGCGCGGCGGGCTCCGCTACCGGCAGCGGGGCCGCCTGCGGCGCGGGCTGGCGGGTGCGGCCGGACAGTTGACTCGTGGCTTCGGCGATCAGGGAATCGAAGTCGGCGCCGTCGCTGTCGATGCTGATGGCGCCGTCGTCGGCGGCACCGAAGCCGTCGTCCCCGACCGCGGGCCTCGCCACCGGCGGGATCGGGGCCGCGGGCTTGGTCGCGGCGGCCGCCTTCGGCTTGACCAGCAGGTCGGCGAAAGTGTCCTCGTTGTTGACCGGCGGCGCGGCGGGCGCGGCGGGCGCGGCGGGCGCCTTGGGCGCCGGGGCCGCGGGCTTCTCGTCGTCCAGCTTGACGCTGCCGAAGTCGGCGAAGGCGGCGCCGCCGCTGCCACCCTTGGCCGGCTCGCGGCGCAGCCACTGGGCGTACTCGGGATAGTTGCGGATCTCCGGGGTCTGGGCCACCACCTGTTCGACCGACCTCCTGGCCTCGTCGACCTTGCCGGCGTCGTGGGCGCGGCAGGCGATGAGGCAGGCGGCGCGCGCGGCTTCCAGCGGCATCTTCCACATGCGGAAGATCTGCACCAGGCGTTCGAGGATGGAGTCGCTGCCCGGGTACAGTTCGAAAAGCTGGTTGCAGCGCTTGAGGAAGATCTCCTTGATGTCGCCCGAGACGTTGCCCGAGCTCTCGAGGAAATGCAGGCCGTGGCTCTCGCCCTCGACGCTCAGGCCCTGGGAGGCGCGGGTCTCGGCGAGGTACCAGTGGGCATTCAGGTTGTCGGCGTCGTAGCGCAGGATCTTCTTGTAGATCGCCACCGCGTTGTTCATCAGCCCGGTGCCCCGGTACTTGGCGGCGGCGTTCAGGAAGTGCTTGATGGCGGACTGGGTGTCCCCCCCCTTGAGGCAGACGTCCCCCAGCTCGTTGATCACCGTCGGGTTGTTCTTGTCCAGCTCCAGGATCCGTTCATAGGCCGTGACGGCCTGCTCCCAATTCCGCTTCTTGGCGGCCTGGTAGGCTTCCTGCTTGAGCTGACTGAGTTTGGACAAGAGGCGACCCCCGCGCGTGCGGCTCGACGATGCTGATCCCAGGTTCCGGCGCCGCTTTCCGGCGACTGCCTTGACCTTAGATCGCCCGCAGGGGTGTCAGGTTAAGCGGAAATATCATGCCCGCCGACAAATACGCTCCCGGCCGGGTTGTGGCCGGCCCGATAGGGCACCAGCCGGTGGTCATCCCCGTCCAGGACCACGAAATCGGCCCATTTGCCCGGCGCCAGCGAGCCGACCTGGTCCTGGCGGCCCAGGGCCCAGGCGGCATTGAGGGTGGCCGCGGTCAGGGCCTCCGCCGGCCGCAGACGCAGTTGGGTGCAGGCGATGGCCAGAATCAGGGGCATGGAGAGGATCGGGCTGCTGCCCGGGTTGAAGTCCGTGGCCAGGGCCACGGCGCAGCCCTGGTCGATCATGGCCCGGGCCGGCGGCCAATGGTCCAGGCCCAGGCTGAAGACGGTGCCCGGCAGGAAGGTGGCCACGGTGCCGCTGCCCGCCAGGGCGGCCCGGCCCGCGTCGTCGATGCGGATCAGGTGGTCGGCCGACGAGGCGCCCAGGCGGGCGGCCAGGGCGGCGCCGCCGAAGGCGGTCAGCTCGTCCGCGTGCACCGTCAGGCCCAGGCCCAGCTCGCGGGCGCGCCCGAGGATGGTTTCGGTCTCGGCCAGGTCGAACACCGTCGGCTCGCAGAAGACGTCGCAGCGCTCGGCCAGTCCCTCGGCCACGACGCGCGGCAGGATCTCGTCGGTGATCAGCCGCACGTAGTCGGCGCGCTTGCCCGCGTACTCGCGAGGCAGCTCGTGGGCCGCGAGGCAGGTGCGCACGCAGCGGATGCCCGCCAGTTCGGCCGCACGTCCGGCCGCGCGCAGCATCTTCAGCTCGTCGTCCAGGCTCAGCCCGTAGCCGCTCTTGATCTCGACGGTGGTGGTGCCGTGGGCCAGCATCTCCCGGAGGCGCGGCACCGCCAGGGCCACCAGTTCGTCCTCGCTGCGGGTGCGCAGGTCGCGCACCGAGCTGTGGATGCCGCCGCCGGCGGCGGCGATCTCCAGGTAGGTCTCGCCGCGGATACGGCGCTCGTATTCGTCCTGGCGGGTGCGGCCGAAGACCGCGTGGGTGTGAGGGTCGACCAAGCCGGGGATGACCGCGCGGCCGCCGGCGTCGACGACCGTCAGCCCGTCCGGCAGCGGGCCATCCAGTCCCAGCGCCGCCCGCAGTTCGTCCTGCGGCCCTGTGCCCACCACGCGCCCGCCTGCCACGGCCAAGGCGCCGCCGCGGACGATGCCCAGCTCACTCAGGCCCGCACCGCGGCGGGGGCCTGCCGCTTCGAGCGCGGGCTCGTGCACCGTGCAGAGCTGCCCGATGTTCACCACCAGCAGGTCCAGGGGGCGTGCGGCCGCGGCGGTGTCCAGGTGCAGTTGTGCGCTCATGGCGATCCTTTCCTGCGACCCTAGCGGGCCGCGAGCGGCGCGAGGCAGGTCTCGGCCAGGGCCGGCAGGCGGCCGCGGCCGACCCAGGCGGCCAGGGCGGCCACGTCGTCGCTCAGGGGCCGGTCGCCGGGAGCCAGGTCCACGAACTTGCCGATGTGCAGCAGCACCTCGCCCAGCGGCGGAGCCAGCGTCCCGGTCGCCCCTTCGCTGCGGGCGGCCAGGCCGCTGCGGGTCACGAACTGCAGGGCGCGGGCCGCGGTCAGCAGCTCGATGCCCACCACGGTCCCGGTGCGGTTCAGCACCCCCTCCAGCTTGAGCGCCCCCACCGAGCCCATGCTCACGTGGTCCTCCTGGCCGTCGCTGGTGGGAACCGAGTCGACCGCCGCCGGGAAGGCCTTGCTGCGGTTCTCCACCACCAGACCCGCGGCCAAGTACTGGGCGATCATCAGGCCCGACTCGAGGCCGGGCTCGCCGGCCAGGAAGCGCGGCAGGCGGCCGCCGTTGCCGCCCATCATGAGGTTGATGCGGCGCTCGGCGATGTTGGCCAGCTCGCTGATCGCCTGGTAGAGGAAGTCCAGCTGCAGGGCCAGGGGCTGGCCGTGGAAGTGCCCGCCGGTGACGACCTCGCCCGTGTCCGGCAGCAGCACCGGGTTGTCGGTGACGGAGGCGGCCTCGCGCAGGAACACGTCCCGGGCCTGGCGCACCACGCCCAGGGTGGCGCCGATCACCTGGGGCGCGCAGCGCACCGAGTAGGGATCCTGCACCCGGGCGCAGTCGCGATGGCCGGCCAGGACCTCGCTGCCCTCGAGCAGGGCGCGCACCGCGGCCGCAACGTCGGCGATTTCAGGATGGGGCCGCAGCGCATGGTAGGCCGCGCCGAAGGGCTGGACGCTGCCCTCGAGGGCCTCCAGCGAGAGGGCCGCCGCCACGGTGGCGAAGCCCACCAGGTCCTGGGCCCGGCCGACCGCCAGCAGGCCCAGGCTGTTCATGAGCTGGGTGCCGTTGATCAGGGCCAGGCCTTCCTTGGCCTCGAGCACCAGGCCGGGCCGCTCCAGCCCCTCGAAGACGGGCGCGGTGTCGATGCGCCGGCCGTCCTCGTCCACCAGGTGCCCCTCGCCCATCAGCACCAGGGCCAGGTGGGACAGGGGCGCCAGGTCGCCCGACGCGCCCACCGAGCCGCGCGACGGGATCCAGGGATGCAGCCCGCTTTCGAGCAGCCACAGCAGCTGCTCGACCACTTCCGGGCGCACGCCCGAGTAACCGTGGGACAACGAGAGCGCCCGCAGCAGGATCATCCCCCGCGCCTGGGCGCGGTCCAGGTGCGGCCCCCAGCCTACGGCGTGGCTGCGCACGAGATTGCGCTGGAGCTGGGCCTGCTGGCCGGCCGCGATCACCGTGTCGGCCAGGCGGCCGAAGCCGGTGTTCACCCCGTAGATGCGGCGCTGGCCGGTCAGCAGCTCGCGGCGGAACGAGTCGCAGCGCACGATGCACGCGCGGGCCTCGTCGCCCAGGACGGCGGCCTGCCGTCCGGCGCAGACGGCCCGGAACGCCGGCAGATCCAGCGTGTCGCGGCCGATGACGAAGGACTCGAGGGAAGCGGACAACGGCGCGGCTCCGGAGGTTGGGGTTCAGGACTCGCGGAAGAAGCGGTCGACCTTGTCCAGCAGTTCCGCGGTGTCGCCAAAGCTGCCCGGCAGCACCGGCAGGGCGGACAGAAACGTAGCCCCGTAGCCGCGGGTGTGCAAACGGGTGTCGAGGATGACCACGACCCCGCGGTCGCTGGGCCGGCGGATGAGCCGCCCGAAGCCCTGGCGCAGGCGCAGCACCGCATCGCGCACCATGAACGAGGTGAACGGATTCTCCCCCGCGGCGCTGAGGCGGTCGCAGCGGGCCTCGACCCAGGGATCGTTGGGCACCAGGAAGGGCAGCTTCGCCACCACCAGGATCTCCAGGTCTTCGCCCGGAAAATCGACGCCCTCCCAGAAGGTGGTCGTGCCCAGCAGCACCGCCCGGTCCAGCCGGCGGAAGCGCTCGACCAGGGTGGCCGGCGCGCCCTGGGGCCGCTGCACCAGCAGCGCGGGCCGGCCGCGGTCCGGGTCGGGGCGCTCGCCCAGGCCGGCAGCCTCCATCACTGCGGCCGCCTCGGCGATCAGCTTGTAGGAGGTGAACAGGCCCATGGTCTTGCGGCCGGTGTGCAGGGCCAGGTCGCGCAGCACCTCGCCCACGGCGCTGCCGAAGTCCCTGGCCTCGGGCGCCGGGAAAAGCCCGGGCGCCAGCACCAGGGCCTGGCGATGGTAGTCGAAGGGCGAGGCGCAGGTCCGGGTCAGGGTCGCCGGGCGGCGGCGATCCAGGCCCAGCTCGCCCAGCATGTGGGAGAAGTCCTCACCCACGGCCAGGGTCGCGCTGGTCATGATGGGGTGGGTGTCCGCATCGCCCCAATAGGTGCGCAGCAGGTCGCCCGCATCCAGCGGGGTCGCCCCCAGCAGGCGCAGGCCGCGGCGGGGGGCCGGCTCCAGCCAGGTGACCCACTGCTCGTCGCCGTCGGTCATCAGGAAGCGCAGGTCGTGGTGCAGCAGCCGCAGCAGCTGCCCGGCCTGGGCCAGCTGGGCCAGGTCGTCCTCGAGGGGACCGCCCAGCTCGTCCAGGCCGGTTGTCGCGGCGGCCAGGCGCGCGAAAGCCTCGGCGGCCAGGGTCAGGGCCTCCAGCACCGCAGCGGTCTCGCCGCGCAGGGTGCCGAAGGCCTCGTCCTTGTCGCGCACCCGCTGACGCTGCAGGCTGCGCCCTTGCCCCGGCAGCGCCGCATCGACCAGCGCGCCCAGACCCTGCCACCAGCCGAAGAAGGCGCTGCCGGCCCGGGCCAGGGCCCGGCCGAAGTCCTCGCAGGCGGCGGCGGCCGCGGCACCGTCGGGCCCCAGGCCGGCCAGACGACCCGCGGCCAGGGTGGTGCGCTCGGGCTGGCGGCCCGTGCCGGCCAGGCGCCCGGTCAACTGCTCGAGGTCGGTCCAGCGTCCGCTGCCGCAGGCGATGCCGTGGGTGTCGAGGGTCACCGCCGGCAGCCGGTGGGATTCGTCGATCACGAGGTGGTCGCGCTCGCCGATCAGGGTGCGGCCCTGGGCCAGGTCGTGCAGCAGCAGCGAGTGGTTCACCACCAGCAGGTCGGCCTCCCGGCCGCGGCGGCGGGCAGTCTGCACGTGGCAGCGGTCGCCCTCGTAGCAGAGGCCGGGCAGGCAGAGGTCCGCCGCGTCGAAGAGCTCGGCCAGGTCCCGGACCAGCAGCGGATGGCCGGCCACCTCCTCGCGCAGCCCGTCGCGGGTGTCGTCCAGCCAGAGGCGGAAGCACACGGCGCGCAGGGCATCGGCCAGGGATTCCAGGGCCCGCGAGAGGTAGGCCTGGCGCTGGCGCAGGCAGAGGTAGTTGCGCCGCCCCATGAGCAGGGCCCAGCGCTTGCCCTGCAGCAGCGGCGCCAGGCGCGGCAGGTCCTGGTCAAGGATCTGGCGTTGCAGGGCCCGGGTGTGGGTCGAGACCACCGCGCGGCCGCCGCCGCGCACGACCGCCGCCACCAGGGGCGCCAGGTAGGCCAGGGTCTTGCCCACGCCGGTGCCCGCCTCGATCATCAGGGGCTGGCGGTCGCGCAGGGCCGAGGCCACGGCCCGGGCCATGTCCGCCTGCTCCCAGCGCGGCGCGAAGTCCGGGCCATAGAGCGCGCCCAGGCCCAGGGGCGAACCCAGCCAGGCGGCGATGCCGTCGGGGTCGGCCGGCAACGGATCCGGAGCAGGCCGGGCGGCGGCGGCGGCCGGCGGAGCGGCGCCTTCCTTCCCCAGCGGCAGCGGCAGTCCGTCCAGCAGGTCCAGCAGCGGACCCAGGTCGGGACCGAAGCCCTTCAGCAGGCCCCGGCAGGCCTCGCGCAGGGCGGGATCGCGCTCCTGCCAGCGGCGCACGCCGGCCATGGCCTGGCGGCGCAGGCGGCGCAGTTCGGTTTCGGCGTCGATGCGTTCCGGGGGCAGGGGCTCGGCGTCCCAGGCCTTGCCCAAGGGATCGAGCAGGGACCAGAACACGTCCTCGCTCACCAGGAGGCCACCGCCGGCCTGGGCAGCGCAGGCCTCGCCGCGGCCGGCGATGATCACGGCCCCGGGCGCACCGTCGACGGGCTGCAGCGGATCGGCCGTCTCGAACACGCGCTCGCCGGCCACCAGGTCCAGGGCCAACCAGCGGGAGGCCGCCGCGTCACGCGGCCGCGCCAGCAGCAGATGCCGATCAACGCCCACCGTCACCCGCCCCGGTGGCGGCCAGGTGGGCCAGGAAGCTCGCCTCGTCCAGCACGGTCACGCCCAGCTGCTCGGCCTTCGCCAGCTTGCTGCCGGCCTCGGCACCGGCGATCACCGCGGTGGTCTTCCTGCTGACGCTGCCGGTGACCTTGCCGCCGCGGGCCTCGATGGCCTGCTGCGCCGCCGCGCGACCCATGGCCTCGAGGGTGCCCGTCAGCACGAAGGTGCCGCCGGCGAAGAAGCCCTCGGTCACCGCCGCGGTCGCCGCCGCCGGGGGCAGCTCTTCCTGCTCCAGGAAGAACTCCACGGCGCGCAGGTCCGCGACCAGGGCGCACCCGCCCTCGCTGCCCAGGAAGTCGGCCACCGCCTGGCCGACCACCGGGCCGATGTCCGGCAGCTCGGCCATCTGCTCGGGGGTCGCGGTCAGCAAAGCGTCGATGCCGCCGAAGCGACCGGCCAGGGTGCGGGCCGTGCTGATGCCCACCTGGGGAACGCCCAGGGCGAAGATCTTGGCTGCCCAGGGCCGCCGGCGCGCCTGCTCCAGGCCCGCGCGCAGACGCTCGGCCGACTTCCCGCCCCAGCCCGGCAGTGCTGCCACCACCGCGGGCTCTAGCCGGAACAGGTCGGCCGGACCGGCCACCAGACCCTGCTCCAGGAAGAGTTCGATGGAGCGGCCGCCCAGCCCTTCGATGTCGCAGGCGTCGCGGCCGGCGAAGTGGCGCAGCCGACCCGCCAGCACCGCCGGGCAAAGGGGATTGACGCAGCGCACGGCCACCTCGCCGTCCACCTGGACCGTCGGTGCGCTGCACTCGGGGCAGTGCTCCGGCTTCGGCACCGCGGTCTCGGTGCCGGTGCGCAGGGCGGTCTCGACCCGCAGCACCTTGGGGATGACGTCGCCGCCCTTGACCACCACCACCGTGTCGCCGACCCGGATGTCCTTGCGCTGCATCTCCTGCCAGTTGTGCAGGGTGGCCCGCGCCACGGTGGTGCCGGCCAGCAGCACCGGCTCCAGCTCCGCCACCGGGGTGATCACGCCCGTGCGCCCCACCTGCAGGGTGACCGCACGCAGGCGCGTGGTCGCCTCCTCGGCCGAGAACTTGTAGGCCAGGCCCCAGCGCGGCGCCTTGGCCGTGTGCTTGAGGGCCTCCTGCCACTCGCGGCGGTCCACCTTGATGACGGCGCCGTCGATCTGGTAGTCGAGGGTCGGACGCAGCCCCTCCAGCTCGGCCAGGTGGGCCTGCAGTTCGGCCGCACCGCGGCCTGTGCGCAGGAACGGGTTGACCGGCAGGTCGAGGGCTGCCAGGGCCGCCAGCTCGGCCTGGTGGTCGGCGAAGCGGTCGGGCGCCGGCTGGTCGTCGTCCTCCAGCGGGAAGAGCTGGTAGAAGAAGATCGACAGTCCGCGGCGGCGCACCTCCTCGCTGTCGAGGGTCTTGAGCGAGCCGGCGGTGGCGTTGCGGGGGTTGGCCAGGGCCTCCAGCCCCTCGGCCTCGCGGGCGGCGTTCAGGGCGCGGAAGCGGGGCAGGCCCAGGAAGACCTCGCCGCGGGCCTCGCAGGCCTCGACCCGGCCGCCGGGAAAAACCTCACGCCAGCGGACGGGCAGGCGTTCCGCCACGCCGGCGATGGTGGCGGCGTTGGCGGTGACCACATCGCCGCGGCTGCCGTCGCCGCGGGTCAGGGCCTTGTCCAGGCGGCCGTCCCGCCAGCGCACGGCCAGGGCCACCCCGTCCATCTTGGGTTCGACGGTGCAGAGCACGTCCTCGATGTCGAGGATCTGGGCGATGCGCTCGACGAAGGCCGCCACCTCGGCCGGGTCGTAGCTGTTCTGCAGGCTGAGCATGGGTCGGCTGTGGGGCGCTGCCGGAAAGCGCGCATCCTGGTCGGCGCCGACCGTGGCGGTGGGGCTGTCGGGGCTCGCGAACTCGGGGAACTCCGCCTCGAGCTCGCCCAAGCGGCGCTCGAGGGCGTCGTACTCGGCGTCGGAGATCTCCGGGGCAGGGCCGTTGTAATAGAGGTTCTGGTGGCGGACCACCTCCGCGCGCAGGCGCGCGATCTCCCCTCGGGCGGTTTCGCGGTCCATGGCACTCCGCTCGCGGGACCCGGCGGTCGCGCCGGCGCCGCCGCTCAGAAGGATTCCATCAGGGTGACGTGCAGCTTGGCCTGGTCGAAATCCACGGTGCCGGGGAATCCGATGGCCAGGGACAGGTCGCCGCCGGGGGTGCGGGCCAGGATGCCCAGGCCCCAGCCCCGGGGCCAGCCCTCCTGCCGCACCAGGCGCTCCGGATCCTCGGGCGTGGGCTCGGCGGCCGTAAAGGCAAAGTACCCCAGGTCGTAGAAGGTGTAAAGACGCGAGCCCTGGGCCGCGCCGACGCGCAGCTCGACCGCACCCCAGGCCGCGCGGGTGCCGTGGAAGATATCCTCCTGGTAGCCGCGCAGGGAGTTGGCGCCGCCGAAGCGGAACTGCTCCGAAAGCGGCACCACGCCCCGCGGGCCCGAGAGCTCGCGGAAGGCGCAGCGGCCGAACAGGCTCAGGCCGCCGGAAACCCACAGCTCGCCGGCGGCGTCGACCTCGAAGATCTGCTGGTTGCTGGCTTCGCCCAGCTGCGACGGAGCGGCAATCCCGCCGGTGGTGTCGGCGCGCAGGGTGGCCGAGCGCCAGGCCTCCTCCACCGCGAAGACGCCGGTCCAGCCGCTTCTGGTGCGGTCGCCGCGACGGTGCAGGACCGCGCCCCGGGCCCGGGTGCGGGAGGTGCGCTCCAGGCTGCCGGTGGGGTAGGTGGAGCGGTCCCAGCCGATGCCCACCTCCAGGCCCCAAAGATCCACCACCGGCAGTCGCCAGCGGTTGTCGAAGCGGAAGCGGGTGTACACGTCCTGCAGCACCTCGTTGTCCAGGGCGATGTCCGTGTCCAGGGGCGTGCCGAAGGCCAGCGGCTCCAGGTAGCGGAATCCGAAACGGTTGGTCCCGTTGCCGTCGTCGCGCCAGCCCACGGCCAGCGCACGCCCCGTGCCGGCCAGGTTGGGCAGGTCCAGATCGACCTGGCCGCTGACCCGGCTGCCGCCCTCCTCGCGGCGGCTGAGGCCCAGCACCACCTGGGCCCGGTTGGTCTTGCGGCGCGGCACGATGGGCAGGTGGACGCCGACCGTGTCCAGGGCCGCGGTCACATGCACCAGCGGCGGCTCGACCCGGGCGTACAGGTCCCGCGAGAGCAGCCGGTCGACGGCGCGCTCAAGGTCCGACTGGCGGAACGGGGCGCCGGCCTCGAGCCCCGAGGTGCGCACGGCGAAGTCCGAGGCCCGCCCCGGCGGCAGGCTGGTCGTGACGGGCCCCAGCCAGGCCGCGTAGCCGGCCAGAAGGCTGGCCTCGACCAGCACAGTCGCCTTTTCCATATCGAGTTGCACGTCCTTGGTCACCCATCGCGCGAAGGGGTGTCCGGCCTCGCCCGCTCCCAGCAGCACCTGGTCGATGGCCTGGTCGAAGTCCGCGGCCAGGAAGGCGTCACCGGGCTCGGGCAGCCAGGTGCCCAGCAGGTGGGAGCGGCCGGGGAACTCCTCGCCCCCGACCTCCAAGCGGCCCAGGGTCCAGGTGCGGCCCGGCGATACCACCAGGGTGTCGGGCGCGCTGCCGCGCTCCGCCAGCGCGCGGCCCGGGCGGCGGAGGACCGAGGCCTCCAGGCGGCCGCGGGCCAGCCAGCGGTCGCGCAGGCCTGCCTCCAGGGTGCGCACCGTGCGGGCGCTGTCCGGATCGGCGCCGGCGGCGGCCCGCTCCAGGGTGGCGCGCAGGTCGCCAAGCCAGGTGTCCAGGGCAGCGGCATCGCCGCCGGGGGGCTCGGCGTCCAGGGCCAGGGCCAGCCGCGCCGCCGGCGGCAGGCCCGCGACCCACCGGGTGTCGGCCTGCAGCCAGCCGGACTCGGCGGCGCTGGCGACCTGCCCGGCGGCGAAGCGCACCACCGGCGCCGGCCGGACCGCCGACTGGGCCGCGGCCTGCCCCGCGCCCGCCCCCAGCAGGATCAGCAGGGCCGGCAGCAGCGGCAGTCGGCTGCGGCGGGTGGCCGGGCTAGAAGCGCGCAGTCGTCTCCAGACGCACGTCATGCTGCCACCTCCGATCGCCTTGCTTGCGGACGAACCAGGTGCCGCCGACGGTGAGGTACTGGCTGGGCTCCCAGGCCAGACGCAGGGAGGACTCGACGTTGCCACCGGACCGGGGGAAGAACCAGGGCGCCAGGGCCGCAGGCGGGGCCTCGCTTTTGACCTCGGCCAGCCGCAGGTCCGCCTGCACGGTCCAGGCGCGCTTGATGCGGTAGCGGCCGGTGGGGCGCAGCGCCGTCTCCCGCTGGGTGACTTCCGAGACGTCGTCCTGCCGCTTCAGCAGCTCGGCCTGCAGGCCCAGGCGCAGGTCCGAGTCCGGGCGCCAGGTCCAGCCGGCCTCGTAGCGGTGCACCAGGGTCACGTAGCTGCGGCGGGCGCTGGTGCCGGTTTCCTGGGAGTAGCGGTTCTGGTCCTCCAGCCCCCAGAGCAGGCGCACCGTCGAGCGCGCCGTCACGTTGACGTTGCCGATCAGCTGCCAGAGGCGGCCCAGGCGGTCCTCGGGATGTTCGGAGAACTGGCGGTCGCGGGTCTGGCGGTAGTCGAACTTGCCGCGCAGGTCGACCGCGCGCAGGTGCTGGAGCAGGTCCAGTTCCTCGGCGAAGGCGACGTCTGCCAGCACGGCGTCCTCGGGGTCGAAGAGCACGTCCTGGTCCAGCCGCAGCAGGCCGCCGATGTCGTCGGTGGTGCTGCGGCCGGCGATGCTGCCGGTCGTCAGCAGGGACCAGGCGCCGTACCAGCGGTCGGCGCCCAGGAACTTGAAGCCCTGGCGCCAGTGCACGTCCGTGCGCACGGCCGTGGTGGCGACCAGGCTGTCGGTGCCGGCCAGGGCCAGGTCGTAGTCCCCCTGCCCCTCGCCCAGGTAGTTGC
Source organism: Candidatus Krumholzibacteriia bacterium (assembly GCA_963848505.1). Lineage (GTDB taxonomy): Bacteria > Krumholzibacteriota > Krumholzibacteriia > LZORAL124-64-63 > LZORAL124-64-63 > JACZKN01. Next base: position 1,514,853 of record CAWKEB010000003.1, read on the forward strand.
CGTCCTGGTCGTAGGCGCCCTGGCCCTCGCCCACGAAGATGATCTGCCGGTCCAGCACCTCCGCCCGGCTGTTGTCGACGCTGTAGCCTACGGCCCAATCGCTGAAGAGGGTGGGCCAGGCCCCGGCCAGGTCGAGGCGGCCCAGGCGGGTGGTCTCCTCCGGGCCCGCGGGCTGGATCGAACGGCGCAGGGTGGCCTCGCCCACCAGGCGCATGCCGGCGAAGCGGCCGGTCGAGACGCCGCCGGTGGTGGTGCGGCTGTCGCGCTGCGGCTCCCAGACGCCGGCGCGCAGGGAGTCGGCCAGGCCCCGCTCGAAATCGGCGCGCCACTGGGTGGCGCCGTCGCCGGCCGAGGCCAGGCCCCAGCCCCAACGCTCGAGGCGGTAGCCGGCGGCACGGCCGCTGGGCGCGCGGGCGTCCTGCCAGCTCTCTTCCTGCCAGCGGGCCGACGGCCGCACCGGACCCACGTCCCAGGAGAGGGCGTGGCGCTGGTTGCGCCGCTGCACGTCCAGGGGATCGAGGTCGTCGCGGGCGTCGGCCACCAGCAGCAGATGGTCGCCCTCGCCGCCGGCCAGGGTCCAGGTGGCGCGGGTGCGCACCCGGGCGGCGCTGGTGGACTCGCCGTGGCTCAGGGTGCCGGCACTGCCGGTCAAGGCCAACGACCGGCGCGGGCCGCCCACCCGCCAGCCGGCGGTGGCGCCCGCCTCGTGCTCGCCCTGGTCCAGGAAACCCTCGCGCCGGGCGCGCTCGGCCAGCCCCCAGTCGTCGTAGTCGAAGACCGTCTTCTGCAGCTGGAAGCCGCGGTAGGCCGCCTGCTTGGCGGTGAAGAAGCCGTCCAGGGCCAGTTCGCCCCGGCCCAGGCTCCGGCGGGGCAGGGCGGCGGCCAGGACCAGCGCCTGCCCCGCGTTGTCCTGGTCGTCCAGGCTCGACAGCAGGTTGGCGTCGTGCTGGGACACGTCCCACTCGGCCTTGAGGTGGGCGGCGGTGGTGTCGCCGACGCTGCCGAGCATGGTCATGACGCTGGTGGAGGCCGGCAGGTCCAGGGGGCGGCCCAGCAGGTAGGCGCCCAGGCCCGGGCCCCGGTAGGCGTAGACCCGCCGGCCGGTCTCGGTCAGGCGCTCGAGGTCGTAGTCGCCCAGACCTGGGCCCACGTAGTAGGCCACCAGGTCCCAGTCGCCGCCGGCGGGATTGTAGACGTAGACGGTCTGCCCGCCCTGGCTGGTCTGGTCGTACAGGCCCTGCCCCGGCAAGGTCGCGGTCACGCCGGGGGCGACCGCCAGCAGCGGGTCGTCGCCGGCCGCGGCCAGGATCGCCTCGTCCTCGGGGCCCAGTTCGCCGGTGCGCAGACGCTGGGGGTCGTCGGCCTCGCGGATGATGCGCACGTCGAGGTTGCCCTCGGCCCCGCCCACCGGCAGGGCGGCCGATGCGCCGGCGCCGCCGCCGGTCACGGTGCGGCCGTAGGCCCCCTCGCCCTCCTCGAACTCCACGACGATGGTCGATTCGGCGGTGATCAGGCGCCGGTAGGTGAAGGTGACGGTGCCGCGCACGTAGTCGATGACGTAGTCGCGGTCCGTGCCGCGCACCATGGGCAGGCCGTCGAGGGTGACCAGTTCGCTGCCGGCGACCACGAAGAGGTTGCTGCCGGTGGAGCCGCCGCCCAGGAAGTACGGCCCCTGGTTGGATTCCTGGCCGCGGATCTGCAGGGTGCGGTAGCGGCCGCGGGGCGAGCCGGCCAGCACCTGGCCGCGAACCGGGCCCGGATCGGCCTCCACCGAGATGCCCTGCAGCTTGCGCCGGTAGTCGCCGAACTCGCTGTGCCGGCGCTCGGCCACGAAGTCACCCAGGGCGGCGGCCCAGCTGCGGCCGCGCAGTTCGACCAGGACCTTGTCGATGTCGCGCAGCTCCTCGGTGTTGCCTTCGGGCACCACCGGCAGGTTGTCGTCCGAGAGGAAGGCGCGCACCGCGATGTCGGGGGTCAGCTGGCCGGTCATGGAGAGGCGCAGGTTCTGGTCCACCGTCAGTTCCCGCCGGGATCCGGACGAGACCTGCACGGTCTTGCTGCCGCTGACGCGCAGGTTGTCGGCCCGCCAGGACTCCTGCTCGGCCGGCGGCGTGAAAAGAGGCGCGCCGGTCTCCTCGTCGTACTCGGGGCGCCCCCGTGACCGGGCGCAGGTCGCGGCGCGGCGTCACGGGCACGGGCAGGAAGCGGTAGACCACAGACCACGATCACCGCCGGGGCGTCGGCGACCGCTGCGCCTTCCCGCCAGGGGCGCAGCGGCACCACGCTGCCGGTGCGGGCGCGCACCTTGAAGTCGAGGTCCGCGCTGCCAGGGACGGCCGTCGACGATCACCCGCACCGAGGCGGCGTCCACGAAACCGTGGGCCAGCTCCAGCGGCTCGTTGCCGCCGGTCAGGAGGTGGAATTCGCGCTCGGTGAGCCGGCCGTCGTCGGGCGCGGGCTCGCCGTCGGCGAAGGCGAGGCGAGGGCAGCAGCACGGTCGCCAGCAGCAGCGTGGTCGCCAGCCGCAGCACTGACGCCAGCCGCAGCCATGCCCCCCGGCCGGACCGCGCGCGCATTATTCGTAGATGATGCGATAGACGCAGCACCGCGGCCCGGGCCCGGTCGGTGACCGCCAGCAGGTCACCGGGGCCGACCGCCACGTCCACCGGCACCTTGGGCAGGGCGCGCAGCGCGAAGTCCGGGCCGGCCGAGAACAACAGGCGCTGCCGCCGGTCCAGCACGTGGATCTCGCCGCTGCCCATGTCGGCCACGAAAAGGTTGCCCGCCCGGTCGCAGGCCAGGCCCTGGGGCGCGACGAAGGGATTGTCGACCACGAACTCGCCGCCGACGGTGCGCTCGAAGAAGCCCAGCCGCCCGTAGACGGCCAGTCGCCGGTTGGCGCGGTCGCTGACGACGAAGCTGCCGTCGGGCAGGAAGGCCAGGCCGCTGGGATCGCGCAGCTGGTCGCTGCCGGCACCGGGGCCGCCGACGGTCATGGTCAGGTCCAGGAAGGCGTCGAGGATCATCACCTGCTGCTCGCTGACGTCCGTCGAGCACCATGCGGCCGTCCCGGTCCATGGCGAAGGCGGAGAACTGGGCCCGCACGCCCGGGTCGACCTGCTGGGGTCGAGCACCTTGTCCCGGTAGGCGCCGCCCAGGTCGAAGCGGTAGACGGCGTTGCCCCCCATGTCCAGCACCAGCACCTTGAACCCGTCGACGACCGCATCGATCGGCCGGTAGGGCCGCGACGCCGGGCGAGTCGAACTGGTACCAGCTCCTGGTGCCCGGATCCAGTCCCCAGACCCGGCCGCGCTGCTCGTCGCAGAGGATCAGGGTGCCCTCGTCGGTCCAGACGCAGCCGGCCAGGCCGTCCAGGGGATAGTAGACCTCGCTCGGCAGGTTCTCGTAGGCGTGCACGAACTCCAGGGCCACGACCGTCGAGCCCGGGCGCGGGGCCGGTCCCGCAGCCGGCGCGGGGCCGGTGCGCGGCCGCACTGCTCTCGGGCGCCGGGGCGCCGCCGCAGCCGGCCAGCAGGGCCGACAGCAGCACCGCCGCCAGTGCCCGCCGCACCGCCATCAGAAGCTCCGCGGCCACGACGCAGCGGGCACCCGGATCCTGCCACGAGGGCAGCATGCCCAGGCTCAGGTTCATGCCCAGCACCTCGGTCTCGAGCTGGCCGTCGACCTTGCCGGCGCCGATCACCGCATCGACGATGGACACGGCGCGGTTGACCACCGCGAAGAGGATCATGTAGTCGCGCCGATCGTAGGCCGCGTTGGCGTCGGCGCGCAGGCTCTGGTAGTTGTACTTGCGGTCCTCGTTGACCCACTGCCAGGTGTCCTGGGGCGCCAGGGGCGGCGGCAGGGACTGCTCGGTGGCGCGGGCCTCGCGGCGCAGGTAGTCCTCGTACTCGTCGCTGTCCAGGTAGCGTCCCACCGCCTGCCAGTACGAATCGGGGTGGCTGCCGCCGGTGCCGGCGTAGATGCCCGAGTACTCCTGGGACGACTCCATGGCGTTGTCGCCCTGGGCGTCGAACACGAAGTAGGTGATCCAGATGCCGGCCTCGATGCCGGCCATGATGTAGGCCTTCTTGCGCTCGCCGTTGTAGAACTGGCCCGCGCCAGGCAGGATCAGCGACAGGGCGCCGGCCTTGATCTTCTGGCCGCTGACCGAGGGCCCGTCGTCGCCGACGGTGCCGGGCTGATCGGCCAGGCCGCCGCCGCCGCCCTTGGGGGTCTGGTCCAGCCCGTCGCCGCCGATCTGCTCGAAGCCGCCGACGCCCAGATCCAGGCTGCGCCACGAGCCGGACAGCGAGCTGCCGGTCACCTCGCGCTCGGTGCGCAGGAAGCCCGGATCATCGCCGGCGGTCGCGGTCCCCGCCCCCAGCGCCGCCAGCAGCACGGCCGCCGCGAGCCATCGTCCCTTGCCGGTTCGCTTCCATCGCTCCACGTCAGGCCTCCCGCCTCTGCCAGGGGTTGGGTTCGTCAGCGCGCTCAGAACGACACCGCCGCGCGCAAGCTGCCGCTGTAGGGACCGCTGGGCGTGGCCGCGAACCGGACCTCGTGCCCCAGGACCGCCATGCCGTCGTCGTTGCCGCCGAGCAGCCCGTTGAGCCAGGCCGTCTGCAGCACCGAGAACACGCGCAGGCCGATGTTCACGTACAGCCAGCGGTCGCGGGTCTGGTAGGCGTCGTTGGCCGCGTCGCGCATGTCGCGGTAGACCTCGCGGTTCTTCGAGACCCAGGGCTGGCGCACGTCGCTGATGGTGCGGGTCGGCTCGTAGTCGTACTCGGGATGGGCCACGCTGGCACGGGTGTAGTCGTCCCAGCCGAAGATGAACTGGTCCCACTTGCCCAGGTTCTCGTAGTACTCGCGCCGGTCCTCTTCCCTGGTCACGTACAGGGGCAGCCGGTCCAGCTCCGAGATGTCGTTGATGGCGCCCACCGAGGGGAAGTAGATGGCGCCCTCGCCGCTGCGCTCCTGGTCGGTGCTGGCGGGGTTGTAGGCCTCGACCAGCCATTGGTCGGTGTAGTGGGCGTCGGCGAAGGCGTAGTACTCGTCGCTCTTGTCCTGGCCCTCGCCGTCGTACTTGGCCACCTGGGTCCAGGCGAAGATGTCCAGGGCCATCATGAAGTAGCCGCGCAGGTAACCGGAAAGGGCCTCGCCCGAGCCCGGCAGCACCGCCGAGGCCAGAACCCGAAGGCCCGCGCTGCCGGCGCCTTCCTTTTCTCCGCCCTCGGTCGGGGTCGCGGCCGTCCCGATCTCCGCCTGGAAGTGCCGCGTGTCCTGGGGCAGGTAGGCGGCCGGCTCGGCCCGCCCCAGCAGCCAGGCCGCCCGCGCGGTGGCCGCCTCCTCGGCGGTGCCGGCCAGGGCGGCGTTGGCCAGGGCGCAGCAGGTCAGCACGGCGGCCAGGATCATCCTCGGCTTGGTCATCGTGTCCTCCAGGATCGGGCCGGCGCTCAGCGCTCGACCGCCAGGGTCATGGTCCGGGTCTCGTGCCCGTCCGCGGTCGGCCACTGCAGCCGACAGACGTAGAGGCCCGAAGCGACGCCGGGCAGGCTGATGGTTTTCTCGGCCAGGCTGCCGCCGCTGACGGCGAACGAAGTGTCGGCCAAAGGCTCGCCCTCCAGGTTGTAGAGGGTGAGCCGCGCCGTGCCGTCCAGGGGGCTGGTGAAGCGCACGGTGACGTCCGGGCCGGTCACCGGATTGGGATAGAGCACGACGCTGCCGGCCTCGGCCGCCGTCGGCGAGAGCCCGCCCAGGTCCTGGGCCGTGCCCACCGCGCCGCCGCGGCCGGGACCGCCGGCAGCGGCGATCCATTCGCTAGTGCGCCGCTCGGGCGCCGACGCCGCGGCCAGGCTCAGTCCGGTCAGGCGCCCGCCGGTCAGCTGGCGGCCCAGCGGTTCACCGGCGTAGCCGCCCTGCGAGGCCAGCCAGAGCAGGCGACCGGCGTCGGCGGCAACCGGAGCGCCGATCGCCAGGCCGGCAGCGGCCCGGTCACCCCAGCGGAACGGGAAGCGTTCGCGCAGGACGCCCGTCGCGGTCAGGCTCAGCAGGTGCCCGCCGTCGGTGCCGGTGAAGATCTCGTTGAGGCCGTCCCCGTCGGCGTCGGCCACCACCAGCGGGCCGGCCAGGCTCGTGGTGTCCGGCAGCGGGAACAGCTCGCTCAGCAGCACGGGGAAGCCGCGCAGGGCCACGCCGTCGGGGCGCGCCGCAAACACGCGCGCGGCCGTGGCCAGCACCACGTCCACCTGTCCGTCGCCGTCCAGGTCGGCGGCTGCCGGTTCGGTCACCAGGGCCGCGCCCGGGTCCGGCGCCGGGGCCGCGCCACCGGCGGCGTCCCAGGCCCCGACCAGGCCGCTGTCGTCGTAGAGGGCCGCCCGCTCGGCGGTGGCCAGGGTGTGCAGGGCGCCCGCCGGCGGGCGCTGGTACATGACGCTGAAGGCCGAGGCCGCCGCCGAACCGGGCGCCGGCACGCTGTACCAGCGGTCGGCGCCGAAGAGCACGAAGCGCTCGCCGTCGGCGGCCTGCTGCACGCGTCCGGCCGCCGCCGCCCAGCCGGCGGGCGCGACCGCCGATTCGGACACGGCGGCGCCGTCGGCCAGGGACAGGACCAGCAGACGCGCCGGCTCGGCCTGGACCGCGCAGGCCGTGGCGCCGGGACCGCCGACCAGCGGCGGCAGGCGCAGCGAATCGCCGGTGTCGACCGACCACGCGAGGACCGGCTGACCCGAGGCCGGAAGGGTGAAAAGGCTGACCTGCCCGTCAACGGTGCCGCAGAGCAGGCGGGCCGAGCCGTCGGGCTCGGTCCAGGCCGCCGGCGGACCCGCCAATGGCGCGTCCATGCGCGCGAACTCGCTGAAGGGCCGCCCTCCCGCCGCTGCCCAGCGCGGGCCGCCCGCGTTGGTCAGGCCATTCAGTCCAGTGCGCCAGGCTCCCCCGCTCCAGTCGGCAGGCGCGGCATCGGCGAAGATCATCACCGGCACGCCGCCGACGACGAGCGGCGTCAGCGAAGCCGGATCGATGGCGCGCGCCCCGGCCAGGCCGCCGGCGGCCGCGGCCTCGGTCGAGTCGACGGGCACAGTCTGCCAGGGAAAGCCCGGGACCATGCCGGCGATGTCGGCGCGGAAGCGCTGCACCCCGTCGGTGGCACCGGCGTTGCGCACGTCCGTCAGCGAGAGCCCGGTCCATGAGCGGTCGAAGCAGCGCGTGTGGGGAAAGCCCTCGACGTAGAGGTTCTGTTGGCCGGTCAGTTCGGTGAACGGGTCCAGGTAGGAGCCGTACCAGCCCAGCACGTAGGCATCGAGCACACCCACGTCCTGGATGCCGTCGGCTTCGACCAGGCGCAGGCCGTCGCCGTAGTAGTTGATGGTGTTGTCGGCGAGCCCGGCCTCGATGCGGTCCATGTTCACGTGCCAGACCAGCACCCCGCCCAACGGCAGGAAGTAGTCGTAGAGTCCGGAGTTCTGCCAGGTGCCGGTGCGGTAGCCGGCCAGGTAGAGGATCACGCCGGTGGCGTCGTCGCGCTCGAACTTCAGGCTGTCCCAGGCGGTGACCGACGGATCGGACGGCACCCAGCGGTTCTCCATCAGGAACCACTCCCGCGGCGAGATGCCGCCGCGCAGCGCCTGCGGATACTGCTCGCGAAAGTTGGGATTGCTCGCCCGGTACCACAGGTACTGCTCCTTCGGCACCTGCACCGCCGGCAGGTAGCTGTCGGTGTTGCGGTTGGTGACCTCTTCCGTGTCGATCCAGCCCAGGAACCACTTGTTCCAGGCCGAGAGCGAGGGCGGCAGCGCACCGGTGACCACCTTGACGATGGTGTCGCCCTCGGCGGTGATGGCACCGAGGGTGACCGGCAGGTTGGTGCCCGAGTCCATCAGGTCCCAGATGCCGACCGAGGGCAGTCCCGTGGACGTGCTGTAGACGTCGGGCAGGCCCAGGGCGTGGCCGAACTCGTGGTAGAACGCCGCGGCGATGGAGCCGGGGTAGCCGTCCTGGCTGGTGGTCTCGGGGATGATCGAGCACTCGCTCAGGGCGCCGCCGGCCAGGGCCTGGGGCTCGCCCAGGGAGATGAAGAAGGTGGGGATATCGTTGGGCGAATCGCCGTAGACATCGCTCTGCCAGTCGCTGCCGCTGTGCACGAAGATGATGTAGGTGAACGGATTGTCGTCATCGTAGTCGCCGAGGTCGACGCCGTCGGCGGGCGCGCCGGCGTCGGCGGTGGTCATCATGTCGCGCACCAGGCGCTCCAGGCTCTCCAGGCTCCAGAATCCGTCGGCACCGGGGCCGTAGTCGGCGATGTCGCTCAGCTTGTAGCTCTCCTGGTCGGCCGCCGGCAGCACCTGGCCCTCGATGTGCAGCCGTCCGCCGGACTGGTAGCGGTAGAACTCCGACAGTCCGTGCATGTGCGCCTCGAAGAAGGCCTTGTCGTGGGGCGCCGGATCGATGGGCAGCGGGTCGGGCACCGCGTCGGGCGTCAGCATGAAGTCGCCGTCGGCGGGGATGGTGGTCAGCGCGCGCGTCACGGTTGGTCTCGAAGGCGATGCGGATCAGCAGCACCTTCAGGGTGTCGACGCCGTCGAAGGTCGCGGCCTTGGCCGGATCGCCGGCCAGGAGGGCCGGCCCCAGGCCGCGGGCGCCCAGCTGCTCGCGGCTGCGCCGGGAGACATGGGCGCCGCCCACCAGGTCGTGGACCAGGTGCCAGCGGCGGGTGACCTCGGCCTGGCGCAGCTGTTCGGCCGCCACCGGATCGGTGCCGTCGCGGGCGACGCCCAGACGGGTCCAGTCGCGCTCGAGGATCGGCAGCCGCCCGTAGGAGCGCGCCTCCTGGGCCTGCGCGGGCAGAGACGTCAAAACCATCATGACCATCAGGGCCGTCAGGGCCATCAGCGCCATCGGGGCCGCCGCGAGGGCGGCCCCGATGCACATCGACAGTACCGAGAGTCCGGCCGTCGGGCGACGGCCCGCAGATCGTTGCGGATGCAAGGTCCGCGCTCCTTCCCAGGGGGTGTTGTCCGCCGGTTTCCTACCAGCGGTAACCGAGCGTCAGGCGGCTGACCCGGTCCAGGCCCTCGGCCTGGGGCACGGACGCGAAGTCGAAGATGATCGCCTGGCCGACCCAGCGCTGCAGGTCGACGCCGAAACCCCAGGTGGTGTCCTGGATGTCGCCGGTGGAGTCGTCCTTGTAGCCGAAGCGCACGAACAGCGAGCGCAGGTAGTTCCACTCCAGCCCGGCGCCGAACACGGCCTGATCGGTCTCCAGACCGAAGCCGTAGTCGTCCTCCTGCCACTGGTAGAGGGGCACCAGGTAGTCCGACACCAGCAGCAGGCCCATGGCCTCGCTGTGGTAGGCGCTGAAGGCGATGCCGAGGGTGGCCTTGCGCGGCATGGGATCGCTCTGGTCCTGGTCCACGTGGGTGATGTCCGGGCCCAGGTTGCAGACGGCCAGGCCGATGTTCGAGCGGATCTGGGGCACCTTCCAGAGCAGGCCCAGGTCGACGCCGAAGCTGTCGCCGCTGCCGCCGCCCCGCGGATCCTGGATCGAGTTGTCCGGGGCCAGCTTGTCCTGGAAGTACTTCACGCCCAGGCCGATGCCCAGGGTGCGGCTGACCTGCACGCCGTAGGTGGTGGTGAAGGCGAACTCGTAGGAGTTGAACTCGCCGGTGGGGTCGCCGTTCTCGTCGGTGCCCTGCTGCGTGCCCATGTCCAGGTAGGTCAGCGCGAAGCCCAGCGAGCCGTGCTTGCCCATGGGCATGGCGTAGCCCGCCCAGTACAGGGAGATGTCGTCGGCCAGGCCCGCGGCCAGGCTCGACTGCATGATCTGGATGTCATGCTGCTCGGGGCGCTGGGGCAGGAAGGCCAGGCCGCCGGGATTCCACCAGATGGCCGTCACGTCCTGGGACAGGGCCGTGCCGGCCTCGCCCAGCGCGTTGTAGCGCGCCCCGATGGGAAAGGTCAGGCTGATGGCGCCCGCGCCCGAGGCCAGGGCCTCGGCGGCCAGGCCGCCGCTGAGTGCGGCCGCCAGCACCACCGCGATCATCGTCCTCTTCATGCTTCCGTTACCTCCGGTCTGACTGTCGATGTGCGGGATCCGTCCCCGCCTGCGCGGCCGTTACCGCATGATGACGAGCTTGCCCGTCCTTGTGATGTCGCGCCCGTCGCCGCCCGCGGACAGCCCGCGCACGACGTACAGGTAGGTGCCGTTGCCGATCTCGTCGCCCTCGGTGTCGCGGCCGTCCCACTCCAGGATGCGCGGCCCCGCCTGGGCAAACGCCTCCTGGACGGTGCGGACCCGCCGACCGGCCACGGTGTAGATATCCCATCGCACTTCCATGGGCTCGCTCAACTCGAAAATGAGCCGGCAGGGCCCCGCGGTGGGATTCGGGAAAAGCGTGACCGAGGCGATGTCCGCCACCCCGGCCGGCACCAGCTCGAAGCTGAGGGTGTCGCTGCCCACGTTGCCCAGGGCGTCGGCCGCGTAGAGGGCCGCCGTGTGCCGACCCGGCGCCAGGTCCGAGGGCAGGCCGAAGCCCAGGCGGCCCGCGGTGTAGCTGTCGGGGTCGTAGGCGAAGGCGCCAGTGACGTTGGTCATGAAGCCCGAGTCGTCGAACTCCAGCAGGATCGAGTTGCCCGGGCTGGTGCCCAGCATGGCGATGCCGCTGGTGTCCTGCAGGGCCACCTCCAGCTGGGTGCCCGGCTGCACCCGGTAGCGGCCGTCCTCGAAGCCCAGCACGATGTCCGGGCCGATGAGGTCGTCGGAGGGGCCGGTGCCGCCGCTGACCACCGGCACAGTGGCCACGGCGGTGCGTCCGCCGTCGGGATCGTCGACGATCAGGCGCACCCGACCGCGCTCGCCCAGACCCAGCTGCAGCGGCGCCTTGAAGGGTACGGCCAGATCGCCGGCGCCGGCGGTGCCGGTGCCGCGGAAGACCGTGGCGCCCTGCTTGAGCCAGGGGTAATCGGCGGGACTGACGTACACGTTGCGGCCAAGGGACGAGTCGTAGTAGGTCAGCCAGGCCGTGAACACCGTCGGCTGCTGCGAGTCGTTCACCAGCAGCGAGTAGCCGTCGCCGGCCCCGTCGTCCACCAGGGCGGTGTGGCGCCGTCCCGTGCGCAGCGTGTCCAGGCTGCCGGTCGCGAAGCCGAGGCTGTCGTCGGGATGCGGCAGGCGCGTCGCCGGATCGCCGAACAAGGTGTAGCGTTGGGCATTGGCCCCAAGGTTGCCGCCTCCCATCAGGCCCTTGGCCAGCGACAGCGCCGCACCCAGGGTCCGTTCCGGCATCACGCCGCGGCCCGGGTAGAGCACCGCATAGAAGGCCTCCGACAAATCCTCGTTCTCATTGACGAAGCTGACCTGGCTGGCGCAGATCGCGGCGATGGCGCCGCCGGCCTGGCCCGCGACGAACTCCTCGGCCATGCTGCGGCGCACGATGCTGTCGTAGACGCCCACGTCGCAGCTGAAGGCCAGGAACACGAACCGGCGCAGGCCGTTGGTCAGCCCGGCGATGTCCTGGGTGCGGAAGATCTGCTCATCGGCCAGGTTGTCATCGGCCCCGTGCCCCACGTAGTAGAACATGGTGGTGCCGGCGCTGAGGGCCACGTTGATGGCCTGCCGCACCTCCGGCTTGATGCGCGAACCCGGGGCGAACGGGTAGTCGACGGCGAAGATCTTCTGCACGTCGACCGCCACCGGCAGGTAGGTCTCCGCGAGCTTCTCGGCCTGAACCGTGTGGCTGGGCTCGATGCCCCGGATGGGCACCGGATGCCCGGGCCGGTTGGCGTCGTCCGCGGTCATCAGCACGTGGTTGCGCCAGGGGCCCGGCTCCGGACTGCGGGCGTAGGCGATCACCCGGTCGACCATGCCCCGGGCCTCGGCCGGCGTCAGGGCCGGCAGCCGTGCGCAGTGCAGGTCCGGGGTGTCCCACTGCCGATACTGGCTTGCCTCGAAGGAGACCAGTCCGTCGTCCGAGGCGTAGGGGCTGTCCCAGACGCTTTCATGGGCCGGATTGTCCGGGAAGGTGGTGCGGAGCTGCGTGGGCACCAGATCCGCCAGGTCCAGGTAGGGCACCTTGTTCTTGTAGTTGCGCGGGTCGCGGCTGGCGTTGCCCAGGAGGCAGACGTACTGCAGGCGGTGCGCGCTCTGCCCGTACACCCAGCGCAGATAGTTGCGGAGGGCCCAGACGTCCTTCTGGCCGCCGGAGAAGTTGTCGTAGATGTCGTCGACAAGCACCGCCGCCGCGGCAGGCACGGCGATGCCCGGAATGTCGGTGCCGCGGTAGGCCGCCAGGTCGGCCGCGGCATTGATGAAGCCCTGCGGCGCGATCACGACGTAGTCCAGGGCGGTCGAGCGCGCCGTCAGGTCCACTGGCTGCACCCGGCGGCCGGCGGCCACGCGGGCCAGGCTGCTGCGGCGGGCGGTCACGAAGTGGCGATCGACACCGGGGTCGCGCACCAGGCCGTAGGTGACCGTGCCGGTGCCGGCGGTCCCGGCCAGAGCCAGGGACGAATCGGGCACCGTCACGTCCCACAGCAGCAGCTCCGACGGCGCCGGCACCGCCACCTGCAGGTCGGTCGGCGTGCCGGGCGCGGGCACCGTGTCGCCCCACAGTCCGAACTGGATGGGCCCCTGCCCGTCGCCCAGGTCCAGGCGCGAGGGCACCATCACGCCGTAGCTGTCCAAGGCCAGCACCTGCCCGCTATCGGCACGCGCATTGCGCAGGCGCAAAGTGTTGCCGCCCGCAACGACCGTTGCGCTGCTGCCCATGACCCGCACCCGCAGGCTATCCTCCTGCGAATTGCCGGTGAAGAAAGTCCGCCCCGCGCCGGCCTCGTCGCCGTTGAGCCAGGCCACGGCTTCATAGGTCGGCCTCCACCCGAAGCTGGTCGCCCGCACCTCGACCGAATACCGTGCCGCGGCGCCCGGCACCGGATTGCGCAGGGTGAAGCTCTCGGTCCGCGAGCTGCTGATGGTGTTGGCCCAGACATAGTTGTCGGCCACCAGGCCGCGGTCGTCCAGCACCTGCTGCTCGAAATGGGTGCGCACCTGCCCGGCGGTCTCGACCGGGGCGCCCTGGGCCGGCGCCGCCACCGGCAGCACCCGCCTGGGCGTGCCCGGCAGCGGACTGGGCACGGCGTCGGCTTCCCAGGTCAGCCAGTAGACGGCGGTCGACGCCGCAGGATGATCGTAGTGGTCCAAGCGGCCGGCGGCCGGATCGAAGCGGTCCAGCCAGGTGCTGGTGCCCACGCCGTAGAAATGCAGCTCGTCGTCGAGGTTCCACTCGCCGTCGCCGCCATCTTGCACGGAGATGGCCACTTCGTTGAGGCCGACGCGCCGCGGCTGCGCCGCGTCCGGCACTTCGGGATTCGCGTCCAGGTGCAGGCCGCCGCCCCGGTACAGGCGCAGCTTGGCCGGATCGACCTCGCCGGTGGACACGCCCCAACCGGCCAGGTCCTGGCCGCTGACCCGGTAGAATCCGGTGGCGGTCACGTCCAGCTTCAGCCAGTGGGTGGTGGCGGCGAACAGCGGTCCGGCGGCGTCCTTGTGCGCCGCGGGACGCCCGGTCAGGGCCCGCTCCCGGTCGCCGGCGGCCAGGCGCCGCTGCAGGTCGGGGTTGAGCACGCCGGTGGGCGCCTCCGCGCCGGACTTCAGGCCGAAGCCCTCGCCTCCGGCCAAACCCAGGTTCTCGCGCTCGGTGCCCGTGGGCGCGTGGCTGAATTCGAGGGTGATCTCGCGCAGGATGCCGCCGCCGCCGGACAGGGCCACCACGGCGCCCAGGATGGGCACGCCGCGCTGCACCGCCGGTCGGCCGGCCTGCACCAGGGAAGCCTGGTCGAAGCTGCCCTCGGTGGGCTCCTTCCACCAGCTGACGCCCAGCACGCGGGCCGGCACGTCCAGGCGCGTGGGCACCGCCAGTGGCAGCAGCCACTGGGGCGGCACATCCTCGAGGCCCTGCTCGCCGGTCCAACCGGCGACCGGCCACACGGCCAGCCGCGGGTCGATGCTCTCCCAGTCGGACGGCGACTGCGCCGCCGGCAGCCGCAGGCGCACCACCGTGCGCTGCTCGTCGCTCGCCAGCAGCTCGATTTCGGGTCGGCCCAGCACCGCGGTGGTGCCCGGCTCGGCGGCCGTCGCGTCAGTCGGCGTGATCAGGCCCAGGGCCCCGAAGCAGACCACGAAGATGGCCACCTGCCAGCCCAGCGAACGCGGCCCCAGGGCGCGCCCGTGGGGCAGCAGTCCGGTGTGGGTGGGAAAGACGAAGCGTCCGCGGCCCATCCAGCCCAGCTTCTGGAAGAGGTTCTCCAGGTCCGGGACCATGCCCAGGATGCCGCCGACCACCGCCGGCGCCGTGGCGAACGGCATCAGCAGCAGCAGCACCAACGAAGCCAGGCCCGCCGCCAGTTCGACCCGCCAGTCGGGATGGTCCCAGTGGGGGATCATGTCCAGCACCGCGTGGGAGGCCAGGCCCGCGGCCGCGCCGACCCAGACGTTGCCGGTGGCTCCGCCCGCCAGGGCGCCTGCGGCGAAGTGGGTGAACAGGCACATGCGCTCTACTCCCGGCCCGGGATCTGCTGGGCCTCGTCCGGCAGCATGATGGGGATGTCGCCGTCCACACGGTAGCGCACGGCGCAGGCCTGGCAGGTCAGCCAGGTGTGCTTGGCGTCGGGGACCACCGGGCCGCGGCATTTGGGGCAGGCCAGGATCTCCAGCAGCTTGGGGTCGAGCATCGAGGGCCTCCTCGCCTGGCCGGCCTGGGCCGGAACCGGCGAAATGAATCAGGGGTCGGGCACATGAACGGGCAACCCGCTCATACTAATCCAATTGGGAAGGGTTGGAAACAGAACTCTCCGTTTCCGCGCGGGCGCCGGTCCCGAAGGACGGCCGGCCTCTGGCGAGAGGAACGGAGTCTGGAAGAGGTTGGCAGGAGGATAGTACAACAGATCAGTGGCGGCGTCAAGCCCACGGCCCCCTGCATTCGCCAAGAGGGGGCCCGCTCAGTCGGTCTTCTGCTCGTCGAACACGCCCATGGCCAGGAACTTCTGCAGGCGGGCGTCCACCAGGTCGCCCGGCTCCTGCCCGTCCAACTCGGCCAGGGCCTCGAGGATCTGCCCCTTGATGGCCAAGGCGATGGTCTGGTGGTCGCGGTGGGCGCCCCCGATGGGCTCGCCGATGATGCCGTCGATCACGCCCAGACGGCGGGCGTCGGCGGCGGTCAGCTTCATGGCCTTGGCCGCCTCCTTGCTTTTTGCCGGGTCGCGCCAGAGGATGGCCGCGCAGCCCTCAGGGCTGATCACCGAGTAGATGGAGTTCTCCAGCATGTAGATGCGGTCGCCCACGCCCAGGGCCAGGGCTCCGCCCGAGCCGCCCTCGCCGGTGATGATGCAGACGATGGGCACCGGCAGGTCAGCCATCTCGCGCAGGTTGCGGGCGATGGCCTCGGCCTGGCCGCGCTCCTCCGCTCCCAGGCCCGGGTAGGCGCCCGGGGTGTCGATCAGGGTGATCACCGGGCGCTCGAAGCGCGCGGCCATCTCCATCAGGCGCAGCGCCTTGCGGTAGCCCTCGGGGTGGGCCATGCCGAAGTTGCGGCGGATGTTGCTCTTGGTGTCGCGGCCCTTCTGATGGCCGATGACCAGCACCTTGCGCTCGCCCAGGCTGGCCAGCCCGCCGACGATGGCCTCGTCGTCCCGGTACATGCGGTCGCCGTGGAGCTCGACGAAGTCGGTGAAGATGTGGTCGATGTGGTCGTTGGTGGTGGGGCGCCGGGGATGGCGGGCCAGCTGCACCCGCTGCCACGGCTCGAGCTTGGCGAAGATCTCCGTGCCCAGCTTGCGGGCCTTGGCCCTGAGCTTGCCCACCTCGTCGTTGACATCGATGCCGCGGACCGAGGCCGAGTCCTGGAGGGTCTGGATCCGTTCCTCCAGCTCCACCAGGGGCATCTCGAAATCGAGCCAGAGGCCCTTCTTCTTCCAGTCCATCGGCCGCCTTCGGGCGCGGGCGCCGCCGCAGGGAAGGCGCGCACGCGCGGTCGGGTTGGCCCCACGGGGGGCAGCGCACAATTGCTCAGGATACGCGAACGGCCGTTCTTCCGTCACCGAAAAAACGACCGGAGGCACCCGGGGATTTAGGCACCCGGGGCCGCCCCTGTCAAGGGCGGCGGCGGGAGCTCAGCCCCGCCCGAAGCGCATCTTGCGCTCGATGGGCGCCGGCAGCTCGGCCCGCAGGCGCAGGCCGCGGGCCCCCGGCACCCGGCGCAGGGCGCGCAGACTGTCGAGGGTCAGGGCCAGGCTGCGGCCGCCGGAGCGGATCAGCCAGGTGCGGCCGTCCCGCTCCACCTCCACCACCAGGGGCACCGGTTTGGCCAGGACCAGCGCCGGGGCCAGGTCCGGATCGCCGGGGTCGGCCGCCATCGGCTCCTCCCACGCGGGTTCATCTCCGGTGTCGGGGGCGCCGCCGCCGCCGGTGTCGGCCGAGCAGCCCGGCGCGACCGGCGCCGCCACTGCCGCGGCCGGTTCGGCCTGGTCCGCCGGCAGGGCGCCGCCCAGGGGGCGCAGCGGGCAGGGCTGGTCGAAGCGGGCGAAGATCGCGCCCAGGGCCTCGACCCCGGCCTGGCCGGCCTGTCTGCAGATCCATGGGCAGGTAGACGTCCCTGACCCAGGTGCCCAGCACCTCGTCGATGCGGGTCAGGCGGTCGGCCACCACCTCGCGGCTGCCGTCGCTGCGCACCTGCACCCGGCCGCCGACCACCAGGATCGAATCGCTCTCCACCAGCAGCCGCGCCTCCTCGTACAGGCGCGAGTAGATGGTCAGGGGCACCACCCCGGCCGTGTCCTCGAAGTGGGCCCGGGCGTAGACCCGCTTGTGGCGGTCGCGGTGCTTGGTGTGGCTGGTGATGACGCCCACCAGGTCGACCCAGGCGCCCTCGCCCCGCTGGTGGGCCCCGGCGGTGTTGCCCACGGGCAGGCTCTCCAGCAGCTCGCGGTACTCGTGGAAGGGATGGCCCGAGAGGAAGAAGCCCACGGCCCGCCGCTCGTTGCTCAGCTCGTCCAGGGGATCGAAGGGCTCGCAGTCGGCCAGGGTGGGCCGCAGGGTGGTGGCGACGGCGGGTCCGCCGAAGAGCGAGGCCTGGCCGCCGGCCCGGTCGCGGGCCTGGCGCTGGCCGTAGGCCAGGGCGCGGTCCAGGTTCACCAGCAGCTGGCGGCGGTGACCAGGCAGGCGGTCCATGGCCCCGGCGTGGATCAGCCCCTCGAGCACCTTGCGGTTGACCTTCTGCAGATCGACGTGCTCGCAGAGGTCGAAGAGCTCGCCGAAGTCCCGGCCCAGCTCGCGCCAGGCCTCGCGGATGACCTCGATCGCGGCGGAGCCCACGCCCTTGACCGCCCCCATGCCGAAGACGATCTGGCCGTCGACGCACGCCGAACTCGCTGAAAGGCCGGTTGATGTCCGGCGGGCGGATGGCCAGGCCCAGGGCCTTGACCTCGTCGATGAGCTGGGTGATGCGCTCGGCCTTGCGCATCTCGGTGGTCATGGTGGCGGCCATGAACTCGGCCGGATGGTGGGCCTTGAGCCAGGCGGTCTGGATCGAGAGCAGCGCGTAGGCCGCCGAGTGGCTCTTGTTGAAGCCGTACTGGGCGAAGAACTCCATCTCCTCGTAGATCTCGCGGGCCACCCGCTGGTCGAAGCCGCCCTTCTGCGCGCCGGCCAGGAACTGGACCTTCATCTCCGCCATCATCTCCATCTTCTTCTTGCCCATGGCCTTGCGCAGGGTGTCGGCCTGGCCCAGGGTGAAGCCGCCCATGGCCGAGGCGATCTGCATCACCTGCTCCTGGTAGAGGATCACCCCGTAGGTGTCCTTGAGGATGGGCTCGAGCACCGGATCCTTGAACGCCACCTTCTGGCGCCCGTGCTTGCGCTCGACGTAGACCTCGTCCATGTCCGCGCCCAGGGGGCCGGGGCGGTAGAGGGCGCAGATGGCGGTGATGTCGTCCCAGCAGGTGGGCGCCATCTTGCGCACCAGCTCCTGCATGCCGCTGCTCTCGAGCTGGAAGATGCCCACGGTGCGGCCCTGCTGCAGCAGCTCGTAGGTGGCGGGATCTTCAGTGGGGATCTGCTCGGCCGTCATGCGCGTGCCGGTGGTCTCGGCGATCAGGTGCAGCGCCTTGTCGATCACCGTCAGGGTGCGCAGGCCCAGGAAGTCCATCTTCAGCAGGCCCAGGGCTTCGCTCATCTTCATGTCGAACTGGACGGTGATGTCGCCCTTGGTCGACTTGTAGAGCGGCGCGTGCTCGATCAGCGGGCTGGGCGTGATCAGCACGCCGGCGGCGTGGATGCCGGTGTTGCGGTTGAGGCCCTCGAGGACCAGGGCGTTGCTGCAACAGCTTGGCGTGGAGCTCGGACTCGCGCGCCACCTCCTTCAGGCCCGGCGCCTCGTCGATGGCCCGCTGCAGGGTGATGCCCACTTCCTCGGGCACCAGGCCGCTGATGCGGTTGCTGTCGGCGAACGGGAACTCCAGCACCCGGGCCACGTCCTTGAGCACGGCCTTGGCCGCCATGGTGCCGAAGGTGATGATCTGGGAGACGTTCTCGCGCCCGTACTTGTTGGCCACGTACTCGATGACCAGGCCGCGCTTCTCGAAGCAGAAGTCCACGTCGATGTCGGGCATGGACACGCGCTCGGGATTCAGAAAGCGCTCGAACAGCAACTGGTGGCGGATGGGGTCGATGTCGGTGATGGCGATGGCGTAGCAGACCAGGCTGCCGGCGGCCGAGCCGCGGCCCGGGCCCACGGGGATGTCCATGCGCCGCGCGGCGTCGATGAAGTCCCAGACGATCAGGAAGTAGCCCGCGTAGCCGGTCTGGCGGATGACGCCCAGCTCGTAGGCCAGCCGCTCCTCCAGCTCAGGGGTGATGGTCTGCGTAGCGCCGGTGCAGTCCGGCGCGCGCCAGGTGCTCCAGGTAGGCGTCGGGCTCGGTGAAGCCCTCGGGCAGCGGGAAACTTCGGCAGCAGCAGCTTGCCCAGCTCGCAGCTCGAAGTCCACCATGTCGGCGATGCGCAGGGTGTTGTCCACGGCCTCGGGCCAGTCCCGGAACAGCTGCAGCATCTCCTCGGAGGACTTGAAGTAGATCTCCGGCGTGTTGCTCTTCCAGCGGCCCGGGTCGTTGAGGGTCTTGCCCGTCTGCAGGGCCATCAGGATGTCGTGGGCCTCGAAGTGGCTCTTCTCCAGGAAGTGGCAGTCGTTGGTGGCGACGATGCCGCAGCCCACCTCGCGGGCGATGGCCGGCACCTCGCGCCGGATCAGGGCCTCCTCCTCGATGCCGTGGTTCTGGATTTCCAGGAAGTAGCGGTCCTTGCCCAGGATTTCGGTATAGAAAGCCGCTGCCTCAGTGGCCGCCCGGAGGTTGCCCTGGCGGATGTGCCAGTTGGGCTCGCCGCTCATGCAGGCCGACAGGCCGATGATGCCCTCGCAGTGGCGCGCCAGTGCCTCGCGATCGATGCGCGGCCGGTAGTAGAAGCCCTCCAGGTAGCCGATGGAGCTGAGGTGGACCAGGTTGCGGTAGCCGGCGGCGTTGGCCGCCAGCAGCACCATGTGGTGGGAGCGGTTGGCGGGGTCGGCGACCCGGCTGTGGCGGTCGGCGGTGACGTAGGCCTCCATGCCGATGATGGGCTTGATGCCCTCCTTGCGGCAGGACTGGTAGAACTCCACCGCACCGAACATGTTGCCGTGGTCGGTGAGCGCCAGGGCGGGCTGGCCGAACTGGGCCGCCTTGCGGGCCATGGCCTTGGTCTTCATGGCGCCGTCGAGCAGCGAGTAGTCCGAATGGTTGTGCAGGTGGACGAAGGTGCTGGCCGCCATGATACCCGGGTGGTCTAGGGTTGAAAAAACGCGTCCGTTTCGGTCGCGGGTGAGGGTCGAGGGCATACCATAGCAGGATCGGGGGCGGGGGACAACCGGCGGCATTCGCAGGCGACATTCGCAGTGGCATTCGCAGGAGCAGTCACGCAGGGAACGTGGGGCGACTGGGGACGCCACCCCTACCGGAAAAGCGCCTTGACACCTCCCAGGCTACTGGACTTCGCCGGCACCGGGCCGCCCAGAAACGGCGCAAAATCGATCCGATAGTTCAGCTCGGGATCGTCGTCCAGGTCGAGGATGCCCGCCGCGATCTCCGTGGCGACGTCCGTGCCCCACCAATTGCCGGTGGCGTCGATGGTGAACGGAGCACCGGGGGCATTCGGGTTGGCGTAGCCTTTGGCCAGGAACGAAGCAGCGTCCGCCCGCAGGAAATGGTTGTCCCGGGCGTCGAAGACGACACCCGGGACCGCCACGTAGAAGCAGGCGTTGCCGTTGGCGGCGGTGATCGCGTTGCGGCGCAGGATGTAGGTGCCGCGGGGCCAGAAGACGCCGAACCCCAAGGCTATGCCCGCAGGATGGTCGGCCACGATCGTGTTGTCCTCGATGACGATGGTGGCGTCGTCGTTGAAGCTGCCGATGATGCCATATTGGTACTGTGACGAAAAAGTGCAATGGCGTATCGTGCCAGATGCACCGCTGTTGAAGTCGACGCCGACTCTTCCTCCCCGGAATCTACAATACTGGATTGTTACGTTGTCAGTGTAGTCCCAAAGCGCTGCGACACCGACCCCAAAATCTCTGAATAGGCAGTCCTCTACTACAAAATCTACAGTCGGTTCGTAGATGATGACGGCGGTTCCTATGATGGTGAGATCAGTGCTGTCGTAGCCGACCGTCTCAAACTCGCAATTGCGGATCCAACCACCCGCCCCGGCGATAAGGTTGACTCCATTATAACAGTTTCGGACAGCGAAGCCATCGATTTCTAGACGATCACCATCGTAATAGAATGCGCTCCCCAGTTGCATGTTCTCAAGCGCGAAACCGACAACCCGAAGATCAACCTCCGAGCCTTGCCAGCGGATTCCGGTCGTTCTAATATTGTCGGGAAATGGCGGATTTGCGTGCCCGATGATCGTCTCATCCATTCCAGCACCGATAATCGTCATGTCCTTGTCTCGACCATCGACATAAACCAGATAGTTTCCCAGGGTGACCCATCTGAATTCCTCATACTGCCCCGGCCCGATCATGACCGTGTCCCCGGACGCCGCCGCATCCACCGCATCCACCGCATCCTGGATCACTGCAAAGTCCCGGGGCCCCGATTTGCCAACTATCCAAGTGCGGGCCCCGGACGGGCCGGCCGCCGAGACGGCGGCGAGGATCAGGGTGAAGCGAAGCAAGGATTGCAGTGAAGTATGCATGACGTAACTCCTCACCTGCTTCACTTGAGGAGCATGACGCGATGCGTCAAGGCCACGTCGCTGCCTTGCAACCGGATCAAGTAGACTCCACTTGCCACGCGCTGGCCACCAGTGTCATCGCCACGCCAGATCGCTTCGTACTCGCTTGCCGCCTGGAAACCCCGGACCAAGCGCCTGACGAGCCGGCCACGCAGATCGAACACTTCGATCTTGACGTCCTGACTCGTTTTCATTCCGTAGGTGACCCGGGTTTGCGGGTTGAACGGATTAGGCGCCGGCCGCGGAAAGTCCCGCAAGCCTGGACATGGCGGCTCCTCTCTCGCAACGACGCAACCATATTTTTGCATTATCATATGCTGCACCGCGAACTGTTGGTGCGAAGATACTTTATTTGGATGTGCCAAGTCAATTGCTTTGCGACCCTCGCCGTATGCTCCGCGAAGGCTCCAGGAATAAGTTCAGCTTCGACCGCGTCCTAACGCCGTGTGCCGCCCAAGTCGACCAAGAACGTCCGTACCGCAGTGTTCCCCGCCTCGTCGGTCGCCTCCAGCCGCAGCTCATGCCGCCCCGGTGCCGTGGTGTCAGGCACCGTCACCAGCACCCGGTCGCGGATCAGGTCGGGCTCGATGATCAAGGGCTCCCCGTCCAGGGTGGCGCGCAGGCTGGCATCGGCCACGCCCGTGCCCCGGTCCACCACCGCCACCGGCACCGTGGTCCAGCGGGGCAGGGTCACCCCCGGTACCGTCGAGGCGGCGCGTGCCTCCACCTTCAAGGCAGCCGGATCGATCCAGGGCGCGCTGCGGTCACGGAACACCGCGTGCAGGCCGCGGTCGGCAAGCTGGAACCAGGGCGCGCCGTCCGTCGCGGAGTTGAGCGGGCCTACGCACTTCCATTCATCGCTGTCCCAACGGAAGACCCACAGGTCGTCGCCCGCCGGTGCGCCTGCGGCTGCGGTGCGCAGGTCCCCGTCCAGGGGCCAGTCGGCGGCCAGGTAGAACGCGCCCCAGAGCGGGCCTTCGAGTTCGGGGGCGGGGCGGGCGGTGGCGTCCGGCGTCCAGGGCAGCGTGCGCAGCACGGTCCTGGCCAGCACCGGATCGCGGCCGGGTTCAAGCACGCGCTCGGCCGCCGTCGACGCAGACGGCCCACTCAAGAACGGCGTCAGCCAACCGCCCAGTTTGTCGTCGACCTGGGCCGCAACGGCCTCCCATCCCGCCTGCCCCGCACCCTTGTCGGCCGGCAGCACCGTCAACGGCACCGTGACCGCCGTGCGTCCACCGGCCCGGTCGGCCGCGGCGATTTCCAGGAGGTGATCCCCCGGCGGCAGGCCGCGTCCCTGGTCGCCCAGATACCAGACACCACCCTCGCGCCCCGGCACCTCGACGCCCTCGCGCCGGAACAGCCAATGCTCGCGCAGGATGGTGCGGCCGTCCGGGTCGACCAGGTCGCACCACTCCAGGCGCAGCTGGTTGTTGGCGCCGAAGGCGAAGCTCTCGTTGCGGCAGCGGTAGACCAGCTCGCCGTCGAGGCGGACCTCGATCAGCCAGGGCTCCAGCACGTGGCCGCGCACGTCGGACTGGTCGGTGATGCGGGCGCTGAAGGCCACGGGGCCGCGGATCGTCAACGCCGGCAGCTGCCCGCGCAGGCCGGCCTCGTCACGCATCGCCGCCGCCGGAGGCGCACCTGCCACCGGCGAGGCGGCCAGGTGGGCAGTGACGGCGCTGATCACCGGCGCGAAGGTGTCGGCCACGGCGAAGCCGAAGTCCAAAGGATTGACCGGGCGCTGGGCCGCGTCCCGCACCTCGAAGTGCAGGTGGGGACCGCTGGTGCCACTCTCGCCCGACAGGCCCAGCACCTCGCCGGCGGTGACCGGCAGCTGGCCGCCAGCGAACTGCAAACGCACGCGATAGACTCCGCTCTGGGCGCGGTCGGCCGCGACCAGATCTGCAATGCGGTCACTGAAGCACTCGAGGTGGGCGTACACGGTGGTGCGGCCCGAGGCGCCCTGCACGTAGATCGCCCGGCCGTAGGCGCCGGCCTCGGCGCGCACCCGGGTGATGTGGCCGGCCTCCACCGCGCGCACGGCGAAGCCCGTGCGCGACTCGGTCTTCAGGTCCAGCCCGGCGTGGTAGCGGCCCGGCCGCCGCTCCATGAAGTTGCTGGTCAGATGGCGGCTGCCCAGGTCCAGGGGCCAGACCGGCGGCGAGCCGGCGGTCGCAGGCAGGGCAGCCAAGAGGAAGGCGAGCAAAAGGGCACGGGCAGGCACGGGATCCTCCTTGAGCTAAGCACGGGCCGTCGGCGGCCGATAGCATAGGGGTTCATAAGTTGCGCGACAAGCAGCGCCTCCGGGTGTAGGCTTTCGCGCGGAAGGATCCACCGCGCCTGCGGGCGCGTTTGCCGGGCATCATCATGGAGGGAATCCATGGCAGAACGCACCGGGCTCTGGTTGGACGACCAGGACACCATCCCCATCCCCGCCGGCCGCAGCTATCATCCTCGACACCAACGTCCTGCTGCACGACGCCGACTGTCTCCACGCCTTCGAAGAGAACAACGTCATCCTCTCCATCGACGTGCTCGAGGAGCTCGATCGCTTCAAGCGGGGCAACGACGAGAAGGCCCGCAACGCCCGGCGCGTGATCCGGGACATCGACTCCCTGCGCAACGGGCTGCCCCTGTCGCCACGGCGTGGGCATCCCCGGCGGCGGCCGCCTCTACGTGATCGTCAAGGCCTTCCTGGACGAGCTGCCCCGGGGCATGGACCGCTCGGTCCCGGACAATCGCATCCTGGCCGTGGCGGTGGCCCTGAAGAACGCCGGCGCCGACGTGGTCTTCGTGACCAAGGACATCAATGCCCGGGTCAAGGCCGACGCCCTGGGCGTCGGCGGCCGAGGACTTCCTGGCCACCGCAGGTCAACTTCGACGAACTGTACGCCGGCTGGTCCGAGCACGTGGTGCCCGCCGACACGGTGGAGGCCTTCTACCGCCACGAGCCCATCAAGCTGGAAGCCGGCCTCCAGCCCAACGAGGGCGTGCTGCTGAAGTCCGAGGCCAACCCCAAGCAGACCGCCCGCGGCATCTACCGGGCCGACACCGGCCTGATCGAGGCCCTGCAGCACGGCGACAG
Source organism: Candidatus Krumholzibacteriia bacterium (assembly GCA_963848505.1). Classification (GTDB taxonomy): domain Bacteria; phylum Krumholzibacteriota; class Krumholzibacteriia; order LZORAL124-64-63; family LZORAL124-64-63; genus JACZKN01. Next base: position 1,539,255 of record CAWKEB010000003.1, read on the forward strand.
CCATCCCTGGGGCCTGGCTGCGCGCAACCTGCAGCAGCAGTTCGCCTTCGAATTGCTGATGCGGCCGGACATCCAGCTGGTGACCATGCTGGGCCAGGCGGGCACCGGCAAGACCCTGCTGGCCCTGGCGGTGGGCCTGCAGCTGGTGGCCGAGGAGAAGCGCTACCGTCGGATCATGGTCTCGCGGCCCATCATGCCCCTGGGCAGGGACATCGGCTACCTGCCCGGCAGCAAGGAAGAGAAGCTCTCCAGCTGGATGGAGCCGGTGTCCGACAACCTCCAGTACCTGGTCGATCCCAAGCTCGAGCAGTCGGGCGACAAGGTGCAGTACCTGTACGACACGGGCATCGTCGAGGTCGAGGCCGTCACCTACATCCGCGGGCGCAGCCTGCCCAAGCTCTTCATCATCATCGACGAGGCGCAGAACCTGACGCCCCACGAGGTCAAGACCGTGGTCAGCCGCGCGGGCGAAGGCGCCAAGGTGATCCTCACCGGCGACGCCTACCAGATCGACAATCCGTACCTGGACGCCTCGTCCAACGGCCTGACCTACGTGGTGGAGCGCTTCAAGGACCAGGCGATCCACGGGCACATCACCCTGGCCAAGAGCGAGCGCAGCGAGCTGGCCAGCCTGGCGGCCTCGCTGCTGTAGCGTTCGTCATGAACGAAGACGCCCCGGACCCGCAGCCGCGGTCCGGGGCGTCCGTGCGTCAGGGCCGACGGGCCTCGATGTACGCGTTGCGCACGTAGTGCTCGACGCCCGAGTCGGGATCCCAGTCGCGGATGTGGGCCGCGCTGGCGTCGTCGACCGCCACCCGCACGTCGACGAAGCCGGCGGTCGTCAGGCGGCTTTCGTACTCGGCCACGGTCATGGCGCCGCTGATGCAGGCCGCCACGTGCTCATCCCCTTCCCATTGCGTGCCGGCCAGGGGCCGGATCTGCACCGGGTCGGCGATGGCCAACCGGCCGCCCGGACGCAGCACCCGGAAGGCTTCGGCGAAGACGCGCTCCTTCTCGGGCGAAAGGTTGAGCACGCAGTTGGAGATGATGACGTCGATGGAGGCGTCGTCCACCGGCAGCTCCTCGATGCGGCCGAGGCGGAACTCGATCTCCGCACGGCCGGTCGCGGCGCTGCCGGCCCTGGCCACCATGGCCGGGGTCATGTCCACGCCGATCACCTTGCCGGAGGGCCCGACCCGGGCCGCAGCCAGCATGGCGTCGAAGCCCGCGCCGCTGCCCAGGTCCAGCACCGTCTGGCCCGGCTTGAGCGCCGCCAGCACCAGGGGATTGCCGCAGCCCAGGCTCAGGGCCGCGTCGGCGGGCAGGGCGGCCACCTCCTGGGGGCTGTAGCCCAGGCGGGCAGCCGCGTCCTGCAGGGTCAGCGCGCCGCAGCCCGAGCCTGCGCTGCAGCAGCCGGTACCCGATTTGGCGACCGCGCCGTAATGGGCCTGGACCAGATCGTGGATTCGTTGGGGCTCGTGCTTGTTCGCCGATTTCATGGTCGTCCTCCTCTATTTGGTTGACTTGGTCAACTTTACGCTCAAAAAACCTTCAGCAGCAGGTGCGGCCGTCCTGTCGACGCACGGCCGCGGCCAAGGGCGGCAAGGCCGCCAGCAGCTGGGCGCGGGCGGCGGCGTCCAGCTCCGCCAGGGCAATGCCCAGGCGGGCGGCGAAGGCTGCGCGGGCGGAGGCGAAGGCCGCCTCGCCGGCGGCGGTCGCGGTCACGCAGCAGATCCGACCGTCGAAGTCGGAGCGCTCCCGCTGCACGAACCCCCGCTCCTGCAGCCGATCGACCAGCCGCGTGGCCCCGCTCTTGGTCAGGCAGGCGTCGGCCCCCACGTCCTGGAGAGAGAGCTGGTCGGCCCGGTCCAAGCGGCGCAAGACCTGGAATTCCACCAGCGAAAGGTCGGCGCAGCACACGCCGTCCAAGCCGCGGGCCCCCAGGTCCCAGATCAGGTCGGCCAGGGCTTCGCTCAGTTTGCCGGTGTCGTCCTTGCGCATCGGAACCTCCCGAGGCCAACCTAGCACCATTGGTTGACTCAAGCAACCATTATTTTGATTAGCCGCACGGATCGGCAGCCCCGGCTCGCGGGTCAGGGTCGGCGTTCGGCCAGGAACTGCCGCAGCTGCCCCATCAGGCAGGCGTCGGCGCGCTTGATGGCCTTGGTCAGGTGCTCGTTGACCAGCTGCTGGTCCTGGCGTGCGGTCGGGGTGACGGCCTTCTTCCCCTCGTGCTCGCCGAGGCAGGAGGCTTGCCAGACCACGTCGCCGCGGGCGTCCTTCAAGGTCAGCCGCACCTCGGCCTCGGCCTTGTTGGTCGTTGGCACCGGGATCGTGAGCATGCCGACGACGGCCAGGGATACGGCCAGCTTCTGGCGGTGGGAATCGTCATCGCCCAGGGCGTAGCCGACCGCCCCGCCGATGGCGCCGGTGACCAGGAACGCCAACGGCGAGCGCTCGAGCCGGCAGCCCAGGGACAGCAGGTCGGCCGACAGCACGTACTCCGCCTGGCCGCGCAGGGGCACCAGGGCGAAGAGGTTGGTCTGCTCCAGGTCCTGGGCCAGGGCCTCGGCATAGATCTGGGTCGCCGGCACCTCCCAGGCCTCGTCCTTGGGGTAGGTGATCTTGAAGAAGTGCCCCTCCCCTTCGCGCTGCTCGGGCGGGCGCATGTCCGTCACCGAGTCCACGTACAGGGCCGGCGGCTCACCCTCGAGGTAGATGGCGTCGGCGGCCTCGTCCGGATAGACCAGGACGATCCGGTCGCTGGAACAGGCGGCCAAGACCAACAGCGGCAGCAGCAGAGCCGCGGCCGTCAGCAGGCGGCCCCGTCGGGTCTGCGCATCCCGTCGCACCACGTTCTCCAGGCTCATCATCTCTCCTCGGGCTGCGAATCCGGCAGTGACGGCTTCAATCTACGGTCCGGGCAGCAGCAGGGCCAGCCCCGGCTGCAGGTCCAGCTGGCGGGCGGCGCTGCCGTCGCGCACGGCCACCTCCAGGGTGCCGCCGCTGCCCCAGTACCAGAAGGGCACGCCGGGCGGTGCGGCGGCGTAGGTCAGGGCCGGACCATGCACCAGGTGCGGGCCCAGGCGCACCGCCCCGCCCCCGGCCAGGCGGGCGCCGGCGGCGCTGTCCCGCGCCAGGTCGGTGATGACATTGCCGAAGCGGTCGATCCAGCGGATGGTCCAGCCTTCGGCGGCCGGCGCGGGCGTGCCCAGCAGTTCGCGGTCCCCCGGCGCGCCGACCTGGTCCAGGGGCGCGCCCATGGCCAGATGGGCCGCCGCCGGCGCGAAGACGTCGCGGCCGTGGAAGGTGGCCGACACTCCGCCCCCGCCCGGCGCGACGCGATAGAGGTCCCGATCCAGGGTCACCACCGCCAGGTCCGAAGCCCCGGCCAGCCAACCCAGCAGCGGACCGCCCGGGCCGACGAACAGCTGCCCGTCGGCGGTGCAGGCCAGGGCCGCGCGCCCGCTGCCGACTCCCGGATCGACCACCGCCAAAAAGATCGTGCCCGCGCCGAAGCTCGCCGCCAGGCGCTGCAGGAACCAGGCGCCGGCGGCCTGGTCGCCGCGGGGAATGTCGTGACCGCCGTCGATCACCTGGGGCCTGGCGCAGCCGGCGGGCCAACGGGCCCAGACCGCAGCCAGGGCGGCTTTCAGCTCGGCCACCCAGGGATCGGCCCAGCCGAAGTCGGTGACCAGCACCACCGCCGGAGTCACGGCAGCACCTCGAAGGGCCGTTCCTCGGCCGGGCGGCCCAGCCGCAGCACCACCGCCAGCAGCGCCACCAGCCCCGCCGCCAGGGAGATCCAGGGCGACAGCCCCCAGCCCGCCGGCAGGTAGCCCAGCAGCAGGGCCGCGCCCGCCACCGTCAGCGCATACGGCAGCTGGGTGCGCACGTGGTCCACGTGGTCGGCACCGGTGGCCAGGCTCGACAGGATGGTGGTGTCGCTGATCGGCGAGCAGTGGTCGCCGAAGACCGCGCCCGCGAGCACCGCGCTCACCGAGGCCAGGTGGATGCTCTGGGCCAAAGGCGCCGCCAGGCCGGCGGCCGCCGGCAGTTCCAGCCCCAGGGGGTAGACCAGGGGCATGAGGATGGCCATGGTCCCCCAGCTGGTGCCGGTGGCGAAGCTGACCGCGGCCGCCAGCACGAACACCACCGCCGGCAGCAGCCGCGCCGAGAGCACCTGCTTGCTGATGTCCACCAGGTAGGGCGCCGTGCCCAGGCCGTCGCAGACCGCGCTCATGGCCCAGGCCAGGATCAGGATGGTCACGGCGATGACCATGGCCCGCATGCCCTGGAGATAGCCCTCGAGCGCGTCGACCAGCGAGAGCCGCCGCCCGCCGACCGTCAGCGCGATGGCCGTCAGTGCGCCGACCAGGGCGGCCCAGGTCAGGACCGCGAAGCTGTCGGCGCTGTTGAGCATGTCCCGCAGCGTGGGCTCGGCGATGCCCGCGGCCCGGGCCGCGGCCTGCCCGCCGTAGAAGATGCCCAGGGCCGTGGTCACGATCACCGCCAGGATCGGCAGGCCGGCCACCAGGGGGTGAGCCGGCGGCAGGCCCGGTGTCTGCTGCTTCTCCAGTTCGTCGACGTCGCTGGCCGGCCGCGCCCCCGGCCGCAGCACCAGCCCCCGCTGCAGGGCGCGCTGCTCGGCCCGCAGCATGGGCCCGAAGTCGCGCCCGCTGATGGCCACCACGTAGACGAAGACGATGGTCAGCAGCGGGTAGAAGCTGTAGGGGATCGTGCGCAGGAAAAAGGTGTAGGCCGAGAGTTCGCCGCCCAGCCGCGCCATGGCGTCCTGGATCAGGCCCACCTCGAAGCCGACCCAGGTGGAGATCACCGCCACCGTGGCCACCGGCGCGGCGGTGCTGTCGACCAGCCAGGACAGCTTCTCCCGCGAGATCTTCAGGCGATCAGTCAGCGGGCGCATGGTCGCGCCCACCAGCAGGGTGTTGGCGTAGTCGTCGAAGAAGATCACCGTGCCCATCACCGCCGTCGCGGTCATGCCGCCCCGGCGCCCGCGCACGCGCCCGGCCAGCCAGTGCACCACCCCTTCGGTGGCGCCGCTGCGCGAGAGCACGCCCACCATCCCGCCCAGGACGCTGCTGAAGATGACGATCGACGCGTGGGAGCGGTCGGCCAGGGCGTCGGTCAGGTAGCGGTCGCCCAGGCGCAGGAAAGCCGTGAACGGATTGCCCTCGATGACGACGGCGCCCACGTAGACCCCCAGCAGCAGGGCCACCACCACCTGGCGGGTAGCCAGGGCCAGGCCGATCGCCAGCACCGGCGGCAGCACCGACAGCCAGCCGTGGCCACCGCCGGGGTCGGTCGCCTCGACGGCCGCGGCGACCGCCGCGGGCAGGACGATCGCCGCCGACAGGAGGATCAACGCGCTGCGCTTCATGAGGGCTCCTTGGCGTGCCCGCGGTCGGCAAGGGTGGTGCCGACGATCAGCAGCCCGGTGTCGCTCATGCTGCGTTCCCTTCGGCGGCGGCGATGATGCGCAACATCGCCGGATGCAGGCCCGGCGCGGCGGCCACCACGCTGGCAGTCGGCACGGCCGGCTGGGCGCCCGTGGCGTCGCTGACCAGGCAGCCGGACTCGCGGGCGATCAGGGTGCCGGCAGCGGTGTCCCAGGGCCGCAGCCGCCACTCCCAGTAGCCGTCCAGCTTGCCGGCGGCGGTGTGGCAGAGGTCGATGGCCGCGCTGCCGCCCCGGCGCACGCCGTGGCAGGGGGCCTTCAGGAAATCCCGCACCAGGCGCGTGTTGAGATCCACCACCTGGTCGCGCTGGTAGGGGAAGCCCGTGGCCAGCAGCGCCTCGTCCAGCTGGACCGGCGCGCGGCGGCCCAACGGCAGGCACTGTCCGTGGGCGGGGCGTTCCAGCACGGCGCCGCCGCCCCGGTGGGCCAGGTAGACCTCGTCCAGGTACGGGGCGCAGACTACGCCCAGCAGCACGCCGTCCCGGTCGCCGCAGGCCATGCTCACGGCGAAGAACGGGTAGCCGTGGGCGAAGTTGGTGGTGCCGTCGAGGGGATCGACATACCAGGTGCGGCCGCCGTCGCCCGCGGGTGGTCCGCTTTCGCCCGACTCCTCGGCCAGCACCCGGTCGGCCGGAAAGCGGCGGGCCAGGCCCTCGAGGATCAGCTCCTCGGCCCGGCGGTCGGCCTCGGTCACGAACTCGGTGCCGCTCTTGGCCTCGCGCAGGCCGGCGGCGCCCAGGCGCTCCAGCAGCATGGCGCCGGTGCGCAGGGCGATCTCGCGGGCGGCGAACAACTGTTCGGCCAGTTCGGCGGCGGCTGCGGGCGGCTGGTCGGCCATCGGACGAAGCTCCGTTCGGGGAAGCGGTTGCGCGGCGCGGGCGGTCGGACCGATCCTAACAGCGACCGCCGGCGGCGACAACGCCGATCCTGTGCGCTCGCTGCGGTTGACAACGCCACCGCCGTCGGTAGCTTATGACTGGTGTGGCGGCAGCCCGTGTCCAGCGAAAGGAACCCCCATGATCGACCGCATCCAGGAAGTGCTCGCCGAGATCCGCCCCGCCCTGCAGGCGGACGGCGGCGACGTGGAGTTCATCGACTTCAACGAGGGCGTGGTCACGGTGCGCATGAAGGGCGCCTGCGGCAACTGCCCCATGAGCCTGATGACCCTCAAGAACGGCATCGAGGCGCGCATGAAGGCCCGGATCCCCGAGGTCCAGGCCGTCGAGTCGATCTGAGGTGGCGGGCGCGCGCGGCGTCGACTTCTATCGCTTCGACGGGCTCCTGGACGACGAGGAGCGCAGCGTGCGGGCGGTGGCCCGGCGCTTCGTCGAGCAGAGCTTCCTGCCGGTGCTGCGCGATCATCAGCGCGCCGGCACCTTTCCCACCGAGCTGATCCCCGTCCTGGGCGAGCTGGGCCTGCTGGGTCCGGCGGTCCATGGTCCCGGCTGCCTGGGGCTCAGCTACACGGTCTACGGCATCATCTGCGAGGAGCTCGAGCGCGGCGACAGCGGCCTGCGCAGCTTCGCCTCGGTGCAGGGCAGCCTGGTGATGTGGCCCATCGCCACCTACGGCAGTGCCGAGCAGCAGCAGCGCTGGCTGCCCGAGCTGGCGGCCGGCCGCCGGATCGGCTGCTTCGGCCTGACCGAACCCGACCAGGGCTCCGATCCCGGCGGCATGAAGACCACCGCCACCCCCGACGGCGACCACTGGATCCTGCAGGGCAGCAAGCTGTGGATCACCAACGCCAACCAGGCCGACGTGGCCGTGGTCTGGGCCCGCGGGCCCGCGGGCGTGCTGGGCTTCCTGGTGGAGAAGGGCACGCCCGGGTTCACGACCAACCCCATCCACGGCAAGTGGAGCCTCAGGGCCAGCGACACCGGCGAGCTGGTGCTGGACCAGGTGCGGGTGCCCGAGAGCAGCCGCCTGCCCCTGGCCCGGGGCCTGAAGGCGCCCCTGTCCTGCCTGAACGAGGCCCGCTACGGCATCGCCTGGGGTGTCGTCGGCGCGGCGGCCGACTGCTACGAGACGGCCCTGCGCTACGCCGGGCAGCGGCAGCAGTTCGGCAAGCCCATCGCCTCGTTCCAGCTGGTGCAGCAGAAGCTGGTGACCATGCTCACGGAGATCACCAAGGCCCAGGGGCTGGTGCTGCAGCTGGGGCGACTCAAGGACGCGGGGATCAACGAGGTGCCCCTGGTCTCGCTGGCCAAGCGCAGCAACGTGGCCATGGCGCTGGATTGCGCGCGCACGGCGCGGGACATCCTGGGCGCGGCCGGCATCACCGACGAGTTCTCCCCCGGCCGGCATCTGGCCAACCTGGAGTCGGTGATCACCTACGAGGGCACCCACGACATCCACGCGCTGATCGTCGGGCAGGAGATCACGGGGATCTCGGCGTTCCGCTGATCGCCGGTGCAGGCCGGTCAGACGAAGCGGCGCGGCCATGGGCCGCGCCGCTTCCATGCTGGCGCCGAGGGGGTCAGCGCCAGAGAGTTGAGGCCATGATCGTATCACCATTGGTTAAATAATACAAGCCCCCACCGGTATCCCGCTGAGGGCTTTTATTCATCTAGATTCTCAGCTATCGGCCTTGTAGACGTTGACTCCCTTGATGTTGACGAACTCCAGAAGTCCGTATCGAGCCAACTCCCGCCCCAGCCCGCTGTGCTTGACCCCACCAAAAGGCATGCGCGGATCGCTCTTGGTGAAGTGGTTGACGAAGACCGCCCCGGTCTCCAGGCGCCGGGCCAGCCGCCGTCCCCGCTCCAGGTCCCGGGTCCAGATGCTGCCGCCCAGGCCGAACTGCGAATCGTTGGCCAGGCGGATGGCTTCGTCCTCGTTCGCGACCACCAGCACCGGGGCGATGGGGCCGAAGACCTCCTCCCTGGCCAGGCGCATGTCCGGGGTCACCCCCACCACCACCGTGGGCTCGAGGAAGCAGCCCGGACCGGGCCGGCGCCGGCCGCCGGTCAGCACGGTGGCGCCGCGGTCCACGGCCTCGGCCAGCTGCTCCTGCAGGGCCGTCAGCTCCTGCTCGTTGACGATGGCGCCCACCTGGGTGGCCGGGTCCAGGGGATCGCCCACGCGCAGCTCGCCCATCAGCTGGGCGAAGCGGCGGCTGAAGGCCTCGGCCAGCGGGCGCACCACGATGAAGCGCTTGGCCGCGATGCAGCTCTGGCCGGTGCAGAGCATGCGCCCGGCCACGGCGCCGCGGGCGGCCTGCTCCAGGTCCGCATCCTCCAGCACGATGAAGGGGTCGCTGCCCCCCAGTTCGAGCACGACCTTCTTGAGGTGGCTGCCGGCCAGGGCGGCAATGCGCGCGCCGACCTCGGTCGAGCCGGTCAGGGACACGCCGCACACCTCGTCGCGGCCGATCAGTTCGGCGACGGTCCCGTGGTCGGTGACCAGGGTGCGGAAGAGGCCGTCGGGGAAGCCGGCGGCGGTGATCGCCTCCTCGATGGCCAGGCCGCAGCCGGTGACGTTGCTGGCGTGCTTGAGCAGGCTGGCGTTGCCCGCCGCCAGGGTGGGCACGGCGAAGCGCAGGGCCTGCCAGAAGGGGTAGTTCCAGGGCATGATCGAGAGGATGACGCCCAGAGGCTGGTGGACCACCCGATGCTCGAGCCCGTCGGCGGTGACCGGCTCGTCGGCCAGCCAGGCGGGCGCGTGTGCGGCGTAGAATTCGCAGAGGCCGGCGCACTTCTCGACTTCGGCCAGGGCCTCGGCCAGGGGCTTGCCCATCTCCAGGCTCATCAGCCGGGCATAGCGCTCGCTGCGGGAGCGCAGCACCGAAGCCAACGGCAGCAGGAACGAGGCGCGTTCGGCGGCCGGACGTTCGCGCCAGCAGCGGTAGGCCAGGTCGGCAGCGCCGAGGATGCCCAGGACCTCGGCCGGCGGCATCAGCTCGTAGCTGCGCAGGGCCTCGCCGGTGGCGGGATTGCGCGTCGTGATGGCCATCGCCGTCCTTCCTGGCGGCACGGTCAGAAGCTGCCGGCGCCGATCTCCATGGCATAGCCGAGGTGCTTGACGTCCCAGAGGCCCAGATACTTCAGGCCGACCCGCACCCCCCAGAAGTCGGTCAGCTTGCCCAGGAACTTCAGGGGCGAGGCCCCCAGGTTGAAGCGCAGTTTGACGCCCACCTCGCTCATGGTGTAGGTCGTGGTGCTCGTGCCGTTGTCGTCCCATTCCCAGCCGAAGGTGAAGTAGCCGTCCAGCCAGCGCGAGGCGCTCGAGGTGTAGAGCAGGTTCCAGCTGGCGTCGCGCAGGCCCCGGTCCTTGAAGTAGACCCGGTTGACCAGCCAGCCGCCGGCGATGGGGTCGGACACGTTCTTGACCACCAGCAGCGGGAAGACGACCGACATGCCGCTCTGGCCGTCGTAGCGGTAGGAGGCGGAGATCGACTTGACGAAGGACTCGGAGTCGGACCACTGGGCGAACTGCTTCAGCCCGCTGTACGTTTCGACCTGGGGCCAGTTCTGGTCGCCCTTGTCGACGAAGCGCTTCAGGGCCGGATCGTAGGCCAAGGCCGGGGCCAGCCGGGGGAAGGGCCGCAGCTGGTAGACCGCGTTGTCCGGCGCGTAGACCCCGTCGACCTCGTACTCCGCCCGGTGCGGGCTGTCCTCGGGCAGCGGCGGCAGCACCCGGTGCTTCGCGTGGCGCGGCTTGGTCATCCAGCCCTGGTAGCCGCCGGTGTAGAGCGAGCCGCTGGACATCACGTCGCGCACGCCCCAGGCGTCGTTGACCCGCATGTTCACGTCGTAGGCCGGGGTGTAGTGGCCGTCGCCGTTCTTGTCGGTGCAGGTGGCGTGCTTGCCCTCCTCCACCAGCAGGTGCACGGGGAAATGGGTGTGGCGGTCGACCACGAGATTGTTGTCGTACCAGAGGACGCCGTGGGCCTTGGCGGTGATCTTCTGCACCGTGAGCCAGTAGCCGAGTTCCGGATACTTCGGCGGGTGGACCACCACCAGCTTCATCTGCACCGACTCGACGTCGTATTTGTGGGCGCCCAGGCCCTCCTCGCTCGGATAGAAGAAGAAGAAGTCCAGGTCGATGCCCCCGACCTGCTTGAGGTCGATGGTGGTGTCGTTGCGCAGGGAATCGACATCGGCCAGCACCGGCGAGGGCTCGCTATTGTCCCGGGCCTCCTGGATCTCCCGCACCCGGTAGTAGACCACGGGGCTGTCGACGCCCGCCTCGAAGGGAAAGAACGTCGGCATGCGGATTTCCAGGCCGGCGGCGCGGTCGAGCAGGGGCTCGTCGGGCGAGAACCAGAGCACCGGGGCACAGTAGGCCGCCAACTCGGCGAAGCTGAGGTATCGGCGGTCCCCGTGCCAGACCAGGCCGATCTTCTTGAAGGCGTTGCGCACCGACTGGGGCGAAGTGGCCAGCATGCTGTCGATCATTGCGGCGGTGAAGACGGTGCCGTCGGCCGCGGTGGCGATGACGTCGTCACCGTGGAGGTCGCCGGCCTTGGGACCGGAGCCCTCGGCCGCTCCCGCGGCCAGGAGCAGGGCGCACAGCATCACGAGGATCGATTTGCGCATGTCGGACTTCCTTCTATCTCAGGTATTCGCCCAAGGGTACGGCACCAAACTAGCACGGCGCGCATTCCCTGGCAGGGAAAATTCCAGCGCTGAAATCAATCCCGCGCCGGCCGGGTGAACAGCCAGGTGCCTGACTCCGGCGGCGGCGTGGCCGCCGACCAGCCGTCCTGGTCGAACCCCAGCAGGTCGGCCGGCCGCCGGGCCCCGCTGACCAGGGCGTAGCGCAGCAGGGCTCCCCGGGCCCGCTTGGCGTGGACGGTGACCGTCTTGAGGCTGCCGTCGGGACGCTCCTCCTTGAAGACCGGGGCCAGCAGCGGGCCGCGCAGGGCCTCCGCATCGACGGCCTTCAGGTACTCCTGGGCCGCGACCGTCACCACGGCTTCGCCCGCGCGCAGTTCGGCGTTCAGCGCCGCGGTGAGGCGGTCGCGCCAGTGGACCACCAGGCCGGCGCTGCCCGCCGGCACCAGCGGGCTGCCCATCTCCAGCCGGTAGGCTTCCACCAGGTCCAGGGGCCGCAACAGGCCGTACAGCCCCGATAGGATGCGCAGCCGCCGCTGGGCCCGGCGGCGGGTCGGCGCGTCGAAGGAAGCCGGCGCCAGCCCCTGGTAGAGCAGGCCGGTGAAGGCGAAGAGGGCGGGTCGCAGCGGGCGGCCGGGCGTACCCCAGCCCGCCAGGTCGGCCCGGGCCCGGTCGGCAACCGCCCCGGCGGCGCCCATGGCGGCGGCCTGGCGCCCGGCCGAAAGGCCGCGCAGCTGCGCCGTCAGGACGGCCGCTTCGGCCTGGAACAGCGGCCTGCCCGGGCGCAGCCGACCCGGCAGCGGCGCGTCGAGGTCCATGGTCCTGGTGGAATTGACCAGCAATAGCATCGACCGCTCTCCTGGCTGTCCTTGCCCCCGGGGCGCAGGATGCCCCAAACCGGCCCCTGAGGCAAGTCCGGGCCTCGGTTGCCGGGCAACGGAAACCCTTTGGATCCTCAAGGTTGGCCCGCTCCGGCCGATATCACGGGGCGACTGTCCAACCACGAATTGCGCACCCCGGCCGCCGTGCGGCCGCGCCACCGGCCCGCCGGGCCTTGCCCGAAAGCGACTGCGCCCATGCTCCGACGCGTGCCCCCCTCCGCCTGGCTGCTTGTCCTGCTTGCCCTGGCGGCTGCCCTGCCGGCCGCCGCCCTGGAGGATGCGCCGCGCTTCCGCCGCATCACCGCCCGCGAAGGGCTCTCCCAGGGCGTGGTCAACGACGTCCTGCAGGACCGCGAGGGGTTCGTCTGGCTGGCCACCCAGGATGGCCTCAACCGCTACGACGGGCACCGCATCCGGGTCTTCCAGAACGATCCCGACGATCCGGCCACCGTCGGCGGCAACTGCCTGTGGACCCTGGGCGAGGACAGCCAGGGGCGCATCTGGTACGGGACCGAGGGCGCCGGCTTCGGCTGCTTCGATCCCCGACAGGAGACCTTCGTCAACTTCCGCTGGGACCCGCGCGCCCCCGCCAGCCTGGAGGCCTACGAGGTGCTGGACCTGACGGTCGACGCGCAGGACCGGATCTGGCTGGCCACGAGCGAGCATGGCCTGCTGCACTTCGACCCGGCCGACTCGACGCTGACCGCCTGGCGCCACGATCCGGCGAGCGCCACGGGGTTGCCTTCGGACGAGGTCTGGTGCGTGGCCCAGACCGGGGACGGCCGCATCTGGGCCGGGACCGGCGGCGGGCTCTGCCGGATCGATCCGGCCACGGGGCAGGTCGAGCGCTGGGTGCACGCCGAAGACGATTCCACCAGCCTGGTCAACGACGTCGTCTACCGCCTGCTCCAGGACCGGGCCGGCCGCCTCTGGGTGGGCACGACCAAGGGGTTGGACCTGTACGACCCGGAGAGCGACGGCTTCCGCCACTTCCGCAACGATCCAGACGATCCCCACTCCCTGGCCAAGTCGTCGATCGGCGGCATCGCCGAGGACCCCTCGGGCCGCATGTGGATCGCCTCGATGAACGGCGGACTGAACCTGCTCGAACCCGGCACCGGGCACTGCCGGCACATCCGCCACGACCCCCTGGTGCCCACCAGCCTCGGATCCGACCGTCTGAGCAACCTGACGATCGACCGCTCGGGCCTGCTCTGGGTCTCCAGCCAGAACGGCGCCAACCTGCTCGATCTCAACGCCAAGCGCTTCCTGCACGTGCGCCCGGGCAAGGCCGCCGAGGGCCGCCTCAGCGAGCCCACGGTGTGGACCGTGTGCGAGGACGGCTACGGCGAGGTCTGGGTGGGCACCGACCGCGGCCTGAACCGGATCGTGCCGGGGCAGGACACGGTGCAGGTCTACCTGCACGACGAGGCCGACAGCACCTCGGTCTGCGCCGACGGCCTGTCGGCGGTGTACGAGGATTCCCACGGTCGGCTGTGGGTGGCCTCGGACCGCGGCGGGCTCGGCTGGTACGACCGCGAAGGCGACCGCTTCGTCAACTACCGGTTCGGTCCGGAGGCCGCCAGCGGCCTGCTGCACAACCGCGTCTTCGGACTGAGCGAGGACCGCGACGGCACGCTGTGGCTGGCCACCATGGGCGGCCTGCACCACTACGACCGCGACCGCGACGTTTTCGTGCCCCACCTGCCGGCCGGCGCCAGCGGCCGCGAGGCGGCCCTGCGCGCGGTGCACGCCGACAGCCGCGGCCGCATCTGGGTCGGCACCTGGTCCGAGCGGCTGCAGCGCTTCGATCCGCAGAGCGGGGCCTACATCGCCTGGCAGCACGACCCGCAGGACCCGCGCAGCCCCACCAGCAACACCGTGGTCTGCTTCGCCGAGGACAACCACGGGCAGGTCTGGATCGGCACCACCAACGGCCTGAACCGCTACGACGAGCAGGGCGACGACTTCGAGCGTTTCGGCGTGCGCGACGGCCTGCCCAACGCCACCATCTACGGCATGCTCGAGGACGACCACGGGCGCCTGTGGATCAGCACCAACCTCGGCCTGAGCCGTTTCACGCCAGCGACCGGCGTCTTCGACAACTACGACGTCAGCGACGGGCTGCAGGACAACGAGTTCAACTCCCAGTCGTGCAGCCGCGGACCGGGTGGGCGCATGTACTTCGGCGGCATCAACGGGTTGACCGTGTTCCGCCCCGACGAGATCCGCAACAGCCGCAACCGGCCGCGGGTCGTGATCACGGACCTGCAGCTGGCCAACCGCTCGCTGCAGCCGGGCAAGTCCGCGGACGGCCGCGTCATCCTGGACCGGCCGCCGCACCTGAGCGAGCGCGTCGTGCTGGGCCACGGCGACGAGGTGCTGACCCTGGAATTCAGCGCCCTGGACTTCGCCGCGCCCGGAGCCGCCCGCTATGCCTACCGGCTCGACGGCTTCGACGAGGACTGGCACGAGATCGGCGACCGTCACCACGCCACCTACACCAGCCTGCCGCCGGGCAACTACCTGTTCCGGGCCCGGGCCACCAACCACGACGGCATCTGGAGCCCCTTCGAGGCCCGGCTGGCGGTCGTGGTGACGCCGCCGTTCTGGCAGACCGCCTGGTTCCTGGTCACGTTCGTGCTGACGGTCGTCGCCCTGGTCGCCGGCATCCACCAGTGGCGCACCGGCCTGATCCGGCGGCGCAACCGCGAGCTGCAGCGCCACGTCTCCCTGCGCACGGCCGACCTGGAGCAGGAGATCCTCGAGCGGCGCCGGGCCGAGGCCGAACTGCTGCAGGCCAAGGAGGACGCGGTGGCCGCGACCCGCGCCAAGAGCGAGTTCCTGGCCAACATGAGCCACGAGATCCGCACGCCGCTCAACGGCGTGATCGGCCTGACGGGTGCGCTGCTGGACACGACCCTCTCGGGCGAGCAGCGCGAGTTCTGCGAAATGGCCCAGTCCAGCGCCAATGCGCTGCTGATCGTGATCAACGACGTGCTGGACTTTTCCAAGATCGAGGCCGGCAAGCTGGAGATCGAAACCGTGGCCACGGCGCCGCGGGACGTGATCGACGACGTCGCCGACATGCTGGCGCTGCAGGCCTGGGACAAGGGCCTGGCCTTCACCACCTGGGTCGATCCGGCCGTGCCTGCCGTCCTGCCGGCCGATCCGGGCCGCCTGCGCCAGATCCTGCTGAACCTCACCGGCAACGCGGTCAAGTTCACCGCGCGCGGCCGCATCGAGGTGCGGTTGGGCCTGGCCGGCGATGCAGGCGGGCCGCGCCTGCGCTGGGAGGTGCGGGACACCGGCATCGGCATCGCGGCGGACAAGCGCGACCGCCTGTTCCAGTCCTTCTCCCAGCTGGACACCTCGACCACCCGGCGCTACGGCGGCACCGGCCTCGGCCTGGCCATCAGCCGCCAGCTGGTCGAGCTGATGGGCGGCGCCATCGGCTGCGACAGCCGGCCCGGCCAGGGTTCGATCTTCTGGTTCGAGACGCCCCTGGTGGGCGCTGCGCGCGCCGTGCCCGCGCGCCGCGAGGGCCGGGTGCTGGTGATCCACCACGACGAAGGCGAGCGCGCCTCGCTGGCGGCGATGCTCGCCCACGCCGGCTACGCCCACGGGGTGGTGGCCGAGCAGCACGCGGGCCGCGAGGCCCTGGGTGCGGCCGCCGCGGCGGGCGAACCCTACCTGGCGGTGGTGCTGGGGGCGGGCGGCTGCGCCGAGGCGGCCGAATTCGCCGCCGGCCTGGCCCGCGATCCGGTCCTGGCCGCCACCCGCCTGGTGCTGCTGGCGGCCCCCGGCGACCGCCTCGACCACGAGAGCTACCAGCGCCTCGGCTTTGCCGAATGCCTGGGCGCTCCCGTCAAGCACCGCCGGCTGCTGGAGGCCCTGGAGCGCGGCGACTTCATCCCGCCGGTGCCGCGGTCCGGCCCCGACCCCCAGCGCGGGCTCGCGGGCCACCACGGCGAGCGCCCCCGCCTGCTCCTGGCGGAGGACAATCCCATCAACCAGCGGGTGGCCGGGCTGATCCTCGACAAGCTGGGCTACGACCACGACGTGGTCGCCAGCGGCGATGCGGCGGTGCGGGCCCTGCGCGAGCGGCGTTACGCGGCGGTGCTGATGGACGTGCAGATGCCGGGCATGGACGGCCTGGAAGCCGCGCGGCTGATCCGCGATCCGGCCGGCGGCGTGCTGGAGCCCGCCGTGCCCATCGTGGCCATGACCGCCCACGCCATGGCCAGCGACCGCGAGCGCTGCCTGGCCGCGGGCATGGACGACCACGTCACCAAGCCGGTCGAATCGGCGGCGCTGGCGGAGGTCCTGGCCCGGCTGACGGCCGTGCGCAGCTGAGCGGGCCGGCACCGCCCGGGACGAACGAAGGCCCCCCGCCTCGGCGGGGGGCCTTCCTGTCGTCGCGGAACCGGAGATCTCCTCAGAAGCTCAGCCGCTGCACCACGTGCACCGCGGCCGCGTGGAAGGCGTCGGGGCGGATGCCCAGGTACAGCACCAGGGCGGCCAGCGCCCCGGCCGTGACCACCGATACCCACTCGATGCCCACGTAGCTGTCGGTCTCGGCGTCCTTCATGTACATGACCACGATCACCCGCAGGTAGTAGTAGACCGAGATCAGCGAGTTGATCACGCCGAGCACCGCCAGGGGCACCAGGCCCGCCTTCACCACCGCCGAGAACAGGTAGAACTTGGCCATGAAGCCCACGCAGGGCGGGATCCCCGCCAGGGAGAGCATGGCCACCGCGAGGGTCGCGGCCGCGATCGGGTGGCGGCGGCTGAGTCCGGCGTAGCGGTTGATGTCGTCGGCGTCCTCGCCCGCCCGGTTGCCCAGCACGTTGATCACGCCGAAGGCCGCCAGGTTCATCAGGCTGTACCCCACCAGGTAGAAGAGCACGGCGGCGGCCGCCGACTCCTCCACGCTCCTGGCCATCATCATGCGCGCGGTGTCGCCGACGGCCGGCGACAGGAGCGCCAGCACGCCCAGCAGCAGATAGCCCGCGTGGGCGATGCTGGACCAGGCCAGCATGCGCTTGATGTTGTTCTGGACCAGCGCGATCAGGTTGCCCAGGGTCATGGTCAGCACCGCCAGCACCGCCAGCACCGGGTACCAGGCCCAGGCCAGCTGCGGCTGCATCAGCAGCGCGAAGCGCAGCAGGATGGCGAACGCCGCGGCCTTGACCGCCGTGGCCATGAAGCCGGTGACGTAGGCCGGCGCCCCGTCGTAGACGTCGGGCGTCCACATGTGGAAGGGCACCATGGCCACCTTGAAGCCGAAACCCATCAGCATCAGGGCACTGCCCAGGGTCACGAGGATCGTGTCGCCGCCGCCGGCGGCCAGGGCGGCCCGGATGGCGTCGAAGTTGGTGTCGCCGGCGTAGCCGTAGACCAGGGCCATGCCCATCAGCAGGAAGGCCGAGGAGAAGCCGCCCAGGATCAGGTACTTGAAGCCCGCCTCGCTGCTGCGCACGTTGCCGCGCACGCCGCCGGCCAGGATGTAGGTGGCCAGGCTCATGGTCTCCAGGCCCAGGAAGACCGCCAGCAGGTCGTTGGCCGCCGCCAGCACCATCATGCCCAGGATGGTGAACAGCAGCAGCGGATAGAACTCGGGGCGGTAGCGTCCGTCGCGGTCGAAGATGCCGGTGGCGAAGACGGTGGTCATCACGCCGATGCCCGCGAACAGGAAGACGAAGAAGCGGGCCCAGTCCCCGGCCAGCAGCATCCCGCCCAGCACCGGGCCGCCGCCCGGATCGACGGTGATGGCCACCACCACCGTGGCGATCAGCACGCAGAGGGTCAGGTAGGACAGGTGGTCCTTCTTCAGGGTGCGCACGAAGGCGTCCACCAGCATCACCAGCAGGCCCCCGCCCGCGATCACCAGGTAGGGCAGCAGGGCCCCCAGGGTGCCGGCATCGTAGGGCAAGACGAAGTTGTTCATCACTGGGCCTCCCCTTCGGTGACCACCAGCACCGGCGCGCCGGTCCCGGCGCCGCCCAGGGCATGCTGCAGATGGGTGTCACGATGCGGATCCACCGGCGCGACCAGGGGCGCCAGCACGCGCTCCACGCTCGCCTCGATACTTGTCCAGCACCAGGCCGGGGCGCACGCCCAGCCAGAACATGAACACGACCAGCGGCAGCAGCACCACCAGTTCGCGCAGGCTGAGGTCGGCCAGGACCTTGTTCTTCTCGTTGGCCAGCTTGCCGAAGAACACGCGCTGGTACATCCACAGCATGTAGATGGCGCCCAGCACCACGCCGGTCGCGGCCAGGGCCGCCAGCAGGCGCGGCGTGGGCCAGGGAATCGCTGCCGAAGGTGCCGAAGAGGATCATGAACTCGCCCACGAAGCCGGCCAGGCCGGGCAGGCCGACGCAGGCCA
Source organism: Candidatus Krumholzibacteriia bacterium (assembly GCA_963848505.1). Classification (GTDB taxonomy): domain Bacteria; phylum Krumholzibacteriota; class Krumholzibacteriia; order LZORAL124-64-63; family LZORAL124-64-63; genus JACZKN01. The sequence continues at coordinate 1,557,564 of CAWKEB010000003.1, forward strand.
GCATGGTGATCATGAAGACCGTGGCGTAGAGCGGCATCTGGTGGGCCAGCCCGCCGAACTCGCTGATCTCGCGGGTGTGGCGCCGCTCGTAGATGACGCCCACCAGGAGGAACAGCGCGCCGGTGGAGAGGCCGTGGGCCAGCATCTGGAAGACGCCGCCGGCCACGCCCAGCGGCGTCAGCGAGAACAGGCCCAGCACCACGAAGCCCAGGTGGCTGACCGAGGAGTAGGCCACCAGCTTCTTGACGTCCGGCTGCACCAGCGCCACCAGGGCGCCGTAGATGATGCCGATCACCGCCAGGATGCTCATCAGGGGGGCGAAGGCCGCCACGCCCTCCGGGAACAGGGGCATCGCGAAGCGCAGCATGCCGTAGGTGCCCATCTTCAGCAGCACGCCGGCCAGGATCACCGAGCCGGCGGTCGGGCGCCTCGACGTGGGCGTCCGGCAGCCAGGTGTGCAGGGGAAAGACCGGCACCTTGATGGCGAAGGCCAGGATGAAGGCGCCGAACAGCCACAGCTGGGCCTGGCGCGACAGATCCAGGGCCATGAACTCGGCCAGGCCCATGCCGCCGGCCTGGAAGTACAGCTAGAGGATGCCCACCAGCATGAACACCGAGCCGACCATGGTGAAGATGAAGAACTTCACCGCCGCGTAGATGCGCCGCTGCCCGCCCCAGATCCCGATCAGGAAGTACATCGGGATCAGCATGGCTTCCCAGAAGACGTAGAACAGCAGCATGTCCCGGGCGAAGAACGTGCCCAGCATCGCCGCCTGCAGGAACAGCAGGAAGGCCATGAACTCGCGCACCCGGTCCTGCACCGCGTTCCAGGTCGAAAGCACGACCAGCGGGCCCAGCAGGGTGGTCAGCATCACCAGCACCAGGCTGATGCCGTCCATGCCCAGGTGGTAGTTGATCTTGCCGCCGAACAGCCAGGCGACCTTCTCGACGAACATGGTCCTCGCCGCCGGCCGGTTCGTAGTGGAACCACAGGTGCAGCGAGAGCACGAAGTCCACCAGGGCCACGGCCAGGGCCAGGATGCGCGCATGGCTGTCCCGGCGCACCACCGTCCACAGCAGCAGCGACCCCAGCAGGGGCATGAAGGTCACCCAGGTCAGGATATGGTCGGTTATGAACGACAAACCGCTGCCCTCCTAGGCCGAGAAACTGAGGTAGAGGACGAAGACCGCCACGCCGATGGTGATCGACCAGGCGTAGAATCGGACGTTCCCGTTCTGGAACAGGCGCAGGATCGAGGCGGTGACCGCCACGACCAGGGCCGAGCCGTTGACCAGCAGGCCGTCGATCAGCCCGGCGTCGATGCCCTTCCACAGCACGCTGCGGCTGAGGCGGTAGCCCGGCCGGATGAAGGCGCCTTCGTAGGCCTCGTCCACGTAGTACTTGTTCACCAGCACCTTGTAGGGGAAGCCGCCGGCGAAGCGGCGCCCCGCCTCGGCGACGCCCAGGCGCTTGGTGTAGACCACCCAGCCCAGCAGCAGGCCCAGCAGGCCCCAGGCCAGCGAGGCGCCGGCCAGGATCCATTCCATGGTCGTGTCGTGGGCGCCGTGGGCTGCCGCGGCCCCGTGGGCGGCCGCCGCCCCGTGGGTCACCGCACCGTGGGCCGCCTCGGCCCCGCCCTGGGCGAAGACCGGCGCCAGCCAGTGCTCGAAGTGCGCCGCCACCGCCCATGAAGGCGGGGCAGCCCACCCAGCCGCCGACGATCGAGAGCAACGCCAGGACCACCAGCGGCGCCGTCATCGTCGGCGGCGACTCGTGGATGTGGTGCCTGACCTCGGCGCTGGCCCGGTTGCTGCCGAAGAAGGTCAGCACCACCAGGCGCATCATGTAGAAGGCGGTCAGCCCGGCGACCAGGAAGCCGACGGCCCACAGCACCGTGTTGCCGCTGCTGAAGGTCTTCCAGAGGATCTCGTCCTTGGAGAAGAAGCCGGCCAGGGGGAACACGCCGGCGATGGCCAGGGTGCCGACCAGGAAGGTCCACGCAGGTGATCGGCAGCTTGCCGCGCAGGCCGCCCATCACGCGCATGTCCTGCTCGTTGCTCATGGCGTGGATCACCGAACCCGAGCCCAGGAAGAGCAGCGCCTTGAAGAAGGCGTGGGTCATGACGTGGAAGATGCCCACGGCGAAGGCGCCCACGCCGCAGGCCAGCATCATGTAGCCCAGCTGGCTGACCGTCGAGTAGGCCAGCACCTTCTTGATGTCGTTCTGGGCCAGGGCGATGGTCGCCGGCCAGCAGCGCCGTGGCCGCGCCCACGACCGCCACCACGCGCCATCGCCGTCGGCGTCAGCACGTAGAGGAAATTCATGCGGGCGATCATGTAGACGCCGGCGGTGACCATGGTCGCGGCGTGGATCAGGGCGCGAGACCGGGGTCGGGCCGGCCATGGCGTCGGGCAGCCAGATGTAGAGGGGGATCTGCGCCGACTTGCCGGTCGCGCCCAGGAACAGCAGCAGCGCGATCGCGGTGGCGGCCGGGCGCCAGCAGGCCCGCGTGGTGGCGCATGGTGCGCGAAGGAGAACACGCCCTCTCCCGCGCCCAGGTGCGGCAGCAGGGTCACGCCCGATCAGGAACATGCCCAGCAGGAAGCCGAAGTCGCCGATGCGGTTGACGACGAAGGCCTTCTTGCCGGCGGCGGCGTTGGCCTCGTCGTCGAACCAGAAGCTGATCAGCAGGTAGGAGCAGAGGCCGACGCCCTCCCAGCCCACGAAGAGCATCAGCAGGTTCTCGCCCAGGACCAGGGTCATCATCGCGAAGATGAACAGGTTCAGGTAGGTGAAGAAGCGCTGGAAGCCGTGGTCGTGGGCCATGTAGCCCAGCGAGTAGACGTGGATCAGGAAGCCGACGCCGGTGACGATCAGGGCCATCACCGCCGCTGAGCGGATCCATGGCGAAGCCGATGTCGATGCGCAGGTTGCCGTAGGCCGAGCCAGGAGGCCAGGGTGTCGGTCAGCTGGCGGTGGTCCGGATCCAGGCCGGCGAGCCGCAGGAAGACGACGACCGACAGCGCGAAGCTGAGCCCGACCGCGGCGCAGGCCAGCAGGCCGGCGGCCTGCTGCGGCAGCCGCCGGTTGAGCAGGCCGTTGAGCGCCGCGCCCAGCAGGGGCACCAGCACGATCCAGCGCAGCAGGGTTTCGGTGGCGTGGGTCTCCACGGGCTACTCCATCAGGGCTTTGAGGTCGTCGACGTTCGACGGTCCGGCGGCGGCGGAAGATCTCCACCAGGATGGCCAGGCCGATGGCCGCCTCGGCGGCCGCGACCGCGAAATTCATCAGGACGAACACGTGGCCGCCGCATGTCGCGCGTGCTGCCGCGCGAAGGCGGCGAACACGATGTTCACCGCGCACAGCATCAGTTCGACGCACATCAGCATCACGATGGCGTTGCGGCGCACCACGAAGCCGGTCATGCCGGTCAGGAAGAGCACCGCCGCCAGCACCAGGTAGTGGGTCATCGTCACTTCCACGGCAGCTTCCTCTCTTCCTTGCCGATGGCCAGGGCGCCGATGATGGCGACCAGCAGGACGATGGAGATCAGCTCGAAGGCCAGCAGGTAGCGGCCCAGCAGCAGCTCGGCCACCTGCAGCGGCGAGCCGAAGCCCGCCGGCGCCGGCCGCGCGAAGGTCTCGGTGCCGTTGCCGGCCAGCCAGCCGGCCACCATCACCAGGACCGCCATGGGCGCGATGGCGACGGCCGGCCAGAGGGCCGGCCGCATCAGGCGCAGTTCGCCCTCGAGCACCGGGCCCTGCAGCATCATGATCACGAACAGGAACAGCACCATGATCGCCCCGGCGTAGACCAGCACCTGCAGGATGGCCAGGAACGGCGCCTGCAGCAGGGCGAAGATGCCCGCCGCGCAGACGAAGGCGAAGATCAGCCACACCGCCGAGACCACGGCGCTGCGCTGGACCACGATCATCACCCCGCCCAGCACCATCGCCGCCCCGCAGAACCAGAACAGAAAATTCTCCATGTCCGTCATCCTTCCGGGGTCACTTGGTCCCGTCGGTCATGTTGTCCAGCAGGAATTCCTTGTCCACCACGAACTTCTCCCGGTTGTCGGCGGCGATCTCGTAGATGCCGGTGTCCAGGCGGATCGCGTCGCAGGGGCAGGCCTCCTCGCAGAGGCCGCAGTAGACGCAGCGCAGCAGGTCGATGTCGAACGAGGCCGGGATACTTCTCGATGGTCGGGTCGGGGTGCTCGTCCGCCACGATGGTGATGCAGTCGGCCGGGCAGTAGGTCGAGCACATCTGGCAGGCCACGCAGCGCGGCGACCCGTCCTCGCGCTTCATCAGCCGGTGCCGCCCGCGGAACCGCTCGCTGTAGACGCGCTTCTCCTCCGGATACTGCATGGTCGGCATGTCGTCGGTGTGCAGGATGTTGCGCACCAGGTGGCGCATGGTCACGGCCAGGCCCTTGACCACTTCCACCAGGTAGATCGATTCCAGGAACGAGCGCTGCTTGCTCGCGCTTCCCTTGGGCAATCCTTCGAAACTCATGTCACTCCCCGTCGGGTGCAGGGTATCAGGACCGGCCGGGGCCGGTGTCGGGTCAGACGAGGGCCATCACCACGGCGGTGACGACCAGATTGGCCAGCCCCAGGGGCAGCATGACCTTCCAGCCCAGGTTCATCAGCTGGTCGTAGCGGAACCGGGGCAGGGTCCAGCGGACCCAGATGAACAGCCAGGCGAAGAAGACGACCTTGGCCACGAAGGCCGCCACCTGGAACACGGTCGCCACCAGGTCGGCGCCCACCGGACCGATGGTCCACGGCCGCAGCAGCAGGCCGCCCGCCGCGCCGGCCGCCAGCAGCAGCCAGAACACCAGGCCCACCACCGGCTCGCGGTCGCGGGCGTCGCCGAACTTGCCCTTCTCCCGCTGCACGCGGCGCAGGAAGAGCAGGGCGATGCCCACCGACACCAGCACCATCGCCAGCAGCTTGATCGTCAGCAGCAGGCCGGCGTGGGCCTCCAGCGTCGTGCGCGGCAGCCAGGGGATCTGGTAGCCGCCGAAGTACAGGGTCGCGATCAGCGCGGCGCCGACGACCATGTGGCAGTACTCGGCCATGAAGAACAGCGCGAACTTCAGCGAGCTGTATTCCAGGTGGTAGCCCGCCACGATCTCCGACTCGCCCTCGGGCAGGTCGAAGGGGTTGCGGTTGGTCTCGGCGAAGACCGCGGTGATGAACAGCACGAAGCCCAGCGGCTGCACCACCACGCCCCAGCGCGGCAGGAAGCCCAGCAGCAGGTCCCCCTGCCCGGCCACGATGTCGGTGATGCGCAGCGAGGAGAAGACCAGCAGCAGTCCCATCAGGGCCAGGCCCATGCTGATCTCGTAGCTGATCATCTGGGCGGTCGAACGGATGCCGCCCAGGAAGGTGAACTTGTTGTTGGAGGCCCAGCCGGCCATCACCACGCCGTAGGTGCCCAGGCTGGCCACGGCCAGCACGTAGAGGATGCCCACGTTGAGGTCGGCCACCACCAGCGGGATCTTCCGTCCGGCCGACCGTCAGGTGGTCGCCGAAGGGGATCACCGCGTAGGTGCTCAGGGCCACCGTCATCACCAGCCAGGGCGCCAGCGAGTAGAGGGCCTTGTGGCGGTTGGCCGGCGTGATGTCCTCCTTGAACACCAGCTTCAGCACGTCGGCGATGGGGTGCACCAGGCCGGCCAGGCGGATGCCGGCGATGGCCGCGCGGTTGGGACCGGTGCGGTCCTGGATGAAGGCCGCCCCCTTGCGTTCGGCCCAGATCAGGGCCGGCACCATGCCCATGATCAGCAGGAACATGAAGAGGATCTTGGCCAGGCTCTCCAGCACGATCGCCATCAGGCGTCACCTCCGGAATCGGGGGAGGCCGCGCCCGCGGGCACGAGCCCCAGCGCCGGCAGGGTGTTCAGGTCCAGGCCGAGGTCCCGGCCGACGGCGGTGCGCAGCGCGCGCAGCCCCGTGGGCAGGTCCCCGACCCCGCGCGCGGCCAGCAGGTCGGCCAGCACGCGCCAGTCCTCGCGGGCGTTGCCGGCCCGGGCCACCGCCTGGCGCAGCTCCTGCAGCCGGCCCTGGCGGTTGATCATGATGCCGGCCTTCTCGGCCCAGGTCGCACCCGGCAGCACCAGCGTCGCCGCCTGGGCGGTGGCGTTGCCATGGGTGCCGATGTAGATCAGCGTGCGTCCGGCCAGAGCGGCCTTGACCGCCGGGTCGGCGGCCGGGTCGCCCCCGTGCACCAGCACCGCGCCCCTGGCCGCGCCGATGCGCGCCGCCAGCTGCGCCGCGTCGTCCTGGTTCCAGCCCAGCAGGGCCAGGCCCGCCCGGTTGGGAGCGCGGTCGCCGTCCAGCAGCAGGGCGTCGCCTTCGCCACGGTCGGCGCCGGCCAGGCCGCCGCTCTTGGCCGCGTCGCCGGCCACCCGGCCCAGCAGCCACAGCTCCTCCAGCGTCTGGTGCGGGCTGGCCACGACCAGGCCGGTCCCGGAGCCCAGCAGCGCGGCCAGCCGGTCGCCGGCGGCGGCCCAGGCCAGGATCCCGCCCTCGGCCAAGGGGTCGGTCAGGCGCTTCTCGTCGTGCACCTCCTTGTAGACCAGCCGCCCCTTGTCGCACATCCAGGGACCGTTGACCTCGGCGTTGCGCCGCGGCTTGAGCCGGTAGATGCGGCCCGCCTCGTGGTCCACGCGCACGTTGCAGCCGGTGGCGCAGCCCGGGCAGATGGTCTCGGTGCTCTTGAGCATCCAGACCCGCTTCTGGAAGCGGAAGTCGCGGCTGGTCAGGGCGCCGACCGGGCAGATGTCCACGGTGTTGACGCTGTAGTTGTTGTCCAGCACCACCCCCGGCGCGACGTCGATCTCGGCCCGGTCGCCCCGGTTGTAGATGCCCAGTTCGCCGGTGCCGGTGATCTCGTCGCAGAAGCGCACGCAGCGGCTGCAGAGCACGCAGCGTTCCTTGTCCAGGATCACCTGCGGCCCGATCACCTTCACCTTCTGCTTGTTGACCTTGTCCGGCTGCTCGATCTCGGAATCGTAGAGGCCGTAGGCCATGTACTGGTTCTGCAGCCCGCACTCGCCCGCCTGGTCGCAGATCGGGCAGTCGACCGGGTGGTTGATCAGGTGCATCTCCAGGATCTGCTGGGAGGCCTTGCGCACCCGCTCGTTGCGGGTGTGCACCACCATGCCGTCGCGCACCGTGGTGTTGCAGGCGATGGTCAGCTTGGGCATGCCCTCGACCTCGACCTGGCACAGGCGGCAGACGCCGGCGATCGACAGGTCGGGGTGGTAGCAGAAGTGCGGCAGGGCTTCGCCCCGGGCCTTGGTGCAGGCGTCGAAGAGCCGGGTCCCGTCCGGGACCTCGAGCTCCAGGCCGTCGATGGTGAGCTTGGCCATGGCTACTTCTCCCGCTCGCCGCGCGGCCAGCGGCTCTGCGGCCCGGCCGGTGCGGTCTCCTGGATGAGGGCTTCGAATTCGGGGCGGAACTTCGCCAGGAAGCTGCGCATGGGCATGACCGCCGCATCGGCCAGGGGGCAGATCGTCAGCCCCATCATGCCGCTGCACACGTGCTCGAGCAGCTCGAGGTCCTCGGGCGTGCCCTCGCCGCCGCGCAGGCGCTTGACGATACGGTGCAGCCAGCCGGTGCCCTCGCGGCAGGGCGTGCACTGGCCGCAGGACTCGTCGTAGTAGAAGTGCATCAGCACCTGGATCAGCTCGACCATGTCGCTGCGCTGGGGAATGATGATCATCCCGCCCGAGCCCAGCATGGTGCCGGCGGAGGCCAGCGACTCGTAGTCCAGGTTGCAGTTCATGGCCTCTTCGGCCGGCAGCACCGGCACACTGCTGCCGCCCATGATCACGGCCTTGAGCTTCTCGCCCTCGACCATGCCGCCGAGCCAGTCGTTGAAGAAGTCGCGGAAGGGCAGGCCCAGGGGGATCTCGTACACCCCCGGCCGCTTGACCGGACCGCTGACCGAGAAGAGCTTGGTGCCCGGCGACTTCTCGGTGCCGAAGGCCCGGTAGGCCGCCGCGCCCTCGTTGACGATGAAGGGCACCGAGGCCACCGATCTCGACGTTGTTGACGATGGTCGGCTTGCCCAGGAAGCCGGCGACGGCGGGGAACGGCGGCTTGATGCTGGGCTGGCCCTTGGTCCCGGTGACCGAGTTGATCAGGCCCGTCTCCTCGCCGCAGATGTAGGCGCCGGCGCCCTTGTGCACGATCATCTCCAGGTCGTAGCCGCTGCCCAGGATGTTCCGGCCCAGGTAGCCGGCGGCGTAGGCCTCGTCCACGGCCTGCTGCACCCGGTCGATCAGCCAGCCGAACTCGCCGCGGATGTAGATGAAGGCCAGGTTCGAGCGCACCGCGTAGGAGCTGATGATGGTGCCCTCGATGGTCTGGTGCGGATCGTAGTCCAGCAGGTAGCGGTCCTTGAAGGTGCCCGGCTCCGATTCGTCGGCGTTGACGAAGAAGTAGACCTGCTGGGCGGCCTCGGGCACGAAGCCCCACTTCATGCCGGTGGGAAAGCCGGCGCCGCCGCGGCCGCGCAGGCCCGATTCCTTGACCAGGTCGCGCAGGTCCGCCGGCGGCATGCCGCCGAGCACCTTGCGCAGGGCCCGGTAGCCGCCCTCGGCCTCGTAGACGGCCAGCTTGTGCCCGTCCTTGCGGCCGAAGCGCGCCGAGAGCATGCGGTATTCGTTCGGGCTCAACTCAGTCCTCCAGTTCCCGGTCGGTGTCGGCGCGCGGGATCTCGCCCCGGCGCAGGCTCTCCAGCAGGGCATCGGCCTTCTGCGGCGTCAGGTGCTCGTACAGGTGCCGCCCCCGCTGCAGGCAGGGCCCATGGCCGCAGGCACCCAGGCACTCGGCGCCCTCGAGGGCGAACTTGCCGTCGGGCGTGGTCTCGCCCAGGCGGATGCCCAGCCGCTTCTCCAGGTGGGTGATCAGCGGCCGGGCCCCCAGGATGTGGCAGCTGATGTTGTGGCAGACCTGCAGCACGTGCTCGGCCTGGGGCTCGGTGCGGAACATGGTGTAGAAGCTGAGCACCTCGTGCACCCGGGCCGGGGTCACCTCCAGCTCCGCGACCAGCAGGGCGACCCCCGCCGGCGGCACGTAGCCCAGCTCGTCCTGGATGGCCCAGATGCAGGGCATGATCGCGCTGGCCTTGGTCGGGTACCGGCGCAGCGCGTCGTCGATCCGGGCACGGGTCTGCGGCGCCGGAGTGTAGGTGGCGTTGGCGTCCACTGGCTTGCTCATCGTCGGATGACCTTTCGGGCGGCCGGACCTAGCGGTCCAGCTCGCCGGCGATGATGTTCAGGCTGCCCAGGATGGCGACCGCGTCGGGGATCATGCGCCCCTTGATCAGGTGCGTGTAGGACGAGAAGATCGGGAAGCAGGGCGGCCGCACCTTCATGCGGTAGGCGTGCCCGCTGCCGTCGCTGACGCAGTAGAAGCCCAGCTCGCCGTTGGCGCCCTCGCCGAAGCCGTAGGCCTCGCCGCCGGGGCACCCTGATCCCCTCGTAGACCAGCTTGAACTGGTTCATCACGCCCTCGATGCTGTCGTACACCGTGCGCTTGGGCGGCAGCACGACCCGGTGGTCGTCCACGTTGAGCGGGCCGTCGGGCAGCTTCTCCAGGGCCTGCAGGATGATCGAGCGGCTCTGGATCATCTCGTCCATGCGCACCATGATGCGGTCGTGGGTGTCGCCGCTCTCGCCGGTGGGGATGTCGAAGTCGTACTGCTCGTAGCCCGAGTAGGGCGCGTGCTTGCGCAGGTCCCAGTCCAGGCCCGTGGCCCGCAGGCAGGGACCGGTGTAGCCGAAGCTCAGGGCATCGGCGCGGCTGATCACGCCCACGCCCACGGTGCGGTCCAGGAAGATGCGGTTGCGGGCCACCAGCTTCATCACGTCGCCGAGTGGCCCTCGAGCAGCTGGTCCAGCTTCTGCGCGGATCTCGGCGGCGAAGCCGTCGTAGAGGTCGTGGCTCATGCCGCCGATGCGCGCGTAGTTGGTGGTCAGCCGCGAGCCGCACAGCTTCTCCAGCGACTGGTAGATGCTCTCGCGCACGTTGTACAGGTACCAGTAGTTGGTCAGCGCGCCGATGTCCACCAGGTTGGCGCAGACGCAGACCAGGTGGTCGATGATGCGCGACAGCTCGCTGACGATCACCCGGATCGCCTGGGCGCGCGGCGTGACCTCGATCGCCCAGCAGCTTCTCCACCGCCATGGCGTAGATCGAGTTGTTGAGCATGGCCGAGCAGTAGTTCAGGCGGTCGGTGTACGGCATCACCTGGGCCCAGGTGTGGTCCTCGGCCTCCTTCTCGAAGCAGCGGTGGATGTAGCCGATCTCGGTGCGCGCCTCCAGGATCGTCTCGCCGTCGAGCAGCAGCTCGGCGCGCAGCGCCCCGTGGGTGGCCGGGTGGCTGGGCCCGATGTTCACCGTCAGCAGGTCCGAGGGATGCACCTCGTCCACCACGCCCCCCGGGTCGCTGACCTGGGCGGTGGCCCGTTGCGCGGCCAGGGCGATGTCCTCGTCGGTGAAGAGCTTCTCGGGCCGGCTGCACTCCTGCCCCTGCTCGATGGGGTAGTCCTTGCGCAGGGCGTGGCCCTCGAACTCGTGGTGGCAGAGGATGCGGCGCAGGTCCGGATGGCCGCGAGAAGGGCACGCCGTACAGGTCGTAGACCTCGCGCTCGGCCCAGTCGGCGCTCCTGTAGATGTCGCTGACGGTGGGCACGGCCTCGTCCTCGGCCACGCCGACCTTGACCTGCAGGCGCTGGTTCTTCTGCCAGGAGCGCAGCAGGTAGACCAGCTCGAAGCGCTGCTCCCGCTGGGGGAAGTCGACGCCGACCAGGTCCGAGAGCTGTTCGCAGCCCTCCTTGTCGCGCAGGTGGCGCAGGACGTCGCGCAGCCGTTCCGCCGCCACGGTCACGGTCTCGTCGCCGTGGTTGCTGCCGGCGGCGAGGATGCCGGTCCCGAATTCCTGCTGCAGTCGTTCGACGAGCTTCTGGCTCATGCTAGTCCGTCCCTGGGTCGCGCCGCGATCGCGGCTCCGCCCGAGCTGAAGGTGTCGCGGCCGGCCCCGGCGGCCGGGCTCAGGCCCTGGCCTCGCTGAAGCCCGGGTGCCGCACCGTCGAGGGCACCAGGCCCTCCTTCTCGACCTTCTCCTGGATCAGGGTCAGCGAGTAGAGGAGGTTCTCCGGGGTGGGCGGGCAGCCCGCCACGTACATGTCCACGGGGATCACCCGGTCGGCGCCCTGCAGGGTGCTGTAGTTGTTGTAGAAGCCGCCGCTGCTGGCGCAGACGCCCATGGCGATGACCCACTTGGGCTCGGCCATCTGGGCGTAGATGGTCTTGAGGATCGGCGCCTGCTTGTAGCTGATGGTGCCGGCGATGATCATCAGGTCGCTCTGGCGGGGCGAGAAGCGCACCAGCTCGGCGCCGAAGCGGCTGATGTCGTTGTAGCTGGACACCGTGCTCATGAACTCGATGGCGCAGCAGGCCACGCCGAAGGGCAGCGGCCAGAGGCTGTACTTGCGCCCCCAGTTGACCGCCTGGCGCAGCCGCGTCGTGACGTAGTTGCTGGGCTGCTCGAGGTCTACTGCCATTCCAGGCCGCCTTTCTTCCAGATGTAGACGAAGCCGACCAGCAGCACGCTGACGAACGCGCCCATCTCGGCCAGGGCGAAGGGCCCGTGGCCGGCCTCGAGCAGGGTCCGGTAGAGGATGACCCAGGGATACAGGAAGACCGCCTCCAGGTCGAACAGCAGGAAGAAGATCGCCACCAGGAAGAAGCGCACGAAGAAACGGATCTGGGTGGATCCGCGCACCGGGATGCCGCACTCGTAGGTGGAGTCCTTCAGGGGATCCGGCCGCCGCGGTCCCAGCCAGCCGCTGAGGCCGAGGAAGGCGGCCGCGAACAGCGATGCCACGCCCAGGACCATCAGCACGGGGATGAACTGCTCGAACATGAAGTCTCCCTGCAGAAGGACGCGGTGTGTCCTGCCGTCCGGCTGCGGCGCACCGCCCGGTTGCTGCCCCGGGACCCTGCGGTCCCCGGTTGTTCTGTTGCAAAAATAACAGAACGTTTAGGTGTGTCAACCGTCCACCCGCAGCGCCCGGCAATTCCCCACCGCAGCCCGGATTCCGACCACCGGCGGCCCGCCCGCGGCCTGTCCGGACCTGCGCATCTGCATGTCCCGGCTCAGGATGGCCCCGACCGGACCGCCGGCGACGGTGGCTCAGCCGGGCATGGCCCTTGCGTGACCGCAGGGTGTGACCGCCGCGGCCGGGACCGGCGCGGCCCCATCCAACCGAGGAGACGTGATGACCATCCCCCAGCCCGACCCCACCCTGGCCGCCGCCCTGGCCGCCGGCAAGGTCGCCCTGGACGTCGGCGATCTGCCGACCGCCCTGCGCCACTTCGAGGACGTGGTGGCCAGCGATCCGGCCAATCCCGACGGCTACGGCCACCTGGCCGCCATCTATGCCGGCCTCGGGGACCCGGACCGGGCCGAGGCCTGCTACGGCAAGGCCCTCGAGGCGGCTCCCGGCCACACCGACGCCCTCTACAACCGGGGTGTGGTGCGCATGAGCGTCGAGAAGTTCGACGCCGCCCATGACGACTTCCAGGCCGTCTGCCTGGCCTTGCCCGCCGATGCCGACGCCCGCAACAACCTGGCCGTGGCCGCCTTCATGCGCGGCCACCTGCTGGAGGCCCGCCGCGAGTTGCAGCGGGTCCTGGCCGGTGCACCCGACCACGTCAACGCGCTGATGAACCTCTGCGACGTGGAGATCGCCGCCGGCGACCTGCAGGCGGCCATCAGGGCCTGCGACGCCTTCCTGGACCGGCAGCCCCACACCGAGGTGGCCCGCCAGCGCTTCGACCTGCTGGTCGAGGCGACGCGCCTGGCCCTGGCCGGGGCCCGCGGCCTGCAGGCTGCCGCCAGCGCCGGCTGACCCCGCACTTTCCGTCTCCCCACGACGCCGCCGGTGGCAGCCGGCGGCGGCGTTCTTGCCCCCGGCGCCGCACCTGTGCGATGCTCGGCGCCGCGGCCGGGGCGCCCCCGGCCGCACCCGGTTTCCCGCGAAAGGCGAACCCGTGATCGTCTATCTGGACGGCCAGTACCAGGACGGCCTGAAGGCGGGCATCTCCATCTGGGACGGCGGCTTCCTCTACGGCGACGGGGTCTACACCACCCTGCGCCTGTACGGCGGACGCCCCCTGGACCTGGCCGCCCACCACGCGCGCCTGACCCGCCACGGCGCGGCCCTGGACCTGCGCCTGCCCGCCACCGGTCGGGAGCTGGCGGTGATCATCGACGAGTTGGTCGAGCGCAACGGCTACCGCCGGCGCGACGGCCGCCTGCGCATCACCCTGACCCGGGGTGCCGATCCTCAGCGCCCCCTGCCCCTGGACCGGCTCGAGGCCATCACCCCCACCCTGCTGGTGACCCTGGCCCCGCTGCCGCCGGAACTACCGGCCTGGCAGCGCGACGGGATCGGCGCCATCTGCCTGCCGCCGGGGTACGCCCGCGGCAACCTGCCCGAGCTGAAAACCATCAACGGCATCACCACCCTGCTGGCCCAGCGCCGGGCCGCCGCCGCAGGCTGCGTCGAGGCCCTCCTGACCGACGCCGACGGCCGCCTGCTCGAAGGCGCGGTCAGCAACCTCTTCCTGGTGCGGGGCGGCGCCGTGCTGACCCCCGCCGCCGGCGACGGCGCCTTCCTGGCCGGCCGCACCCGCGAGCGCGTGCTGGCGGTGTGCGCGGGCCTGGGCGTGCCGGCCCGCGAGGAGATCCTGCAGTGCGCCGACCTGGCCGGCGCCGAGGAGGTGTTCGTCGCCAGCAGCGTGCGGGAGATCCTGCCGGTGGTCACGGTGGACGGACGTCCGGTCGGCGCGGGGCGGCCCGGTCCGGTCACCATCCGGATCCAGGAGGCCTACTGGGCGGGCATCGGCCGCGAGCAGCAGGGCACCGACGACGCCCGTTGACGGCGCCGCGACCGGCTCGCCAACGCGACGATGGCCCGGTCAGCGGGACCGGGCCATCGCGTCGCTTCTGCGGCAGGGCCTAGAAGTCGAAGCTGGTGTCCTGCACCTTGAACGAGTTGAACTCGTCGTCGACCGTGAGGTCGTTGCGTATTTCCCGCGGCGGCGGCGCGTCCAGCGCCACCTCGTTGCGGATCTGGCCCAGGTCCGTGTAGTTGTCGCAGGCGGCGATCAGGTCGGTGCTGGTCATCTCGCGCAGGGCGCAGACCTCGACGTGCTTGCCGCGGCGGGCGACAGCCTCGATCAGGGCCTTGAAGTCGCCGTCGCCGGTGCAGAGGATCACGGTGTCGAGGTGGTCGGACAGCTCGATCACGTTGATGGCCATCTCCATGTCCAGGCTCGAGCGCACGTTGCGTCCCGCGTCCTGGTCGTTGAAGGAGCGCACCTCCTTCGTGACCACGGTGAAGCCGTTGAGCTTCAGGAAGTTCACGAAGTCGATCTTGCCCTCGGACTGGTTGCTGAGGGCGGTGTAGAAGTAGGCGCGCACCAGCCGGCGGGGACCGGCCAGCTTGCGGCAGAGCTTCAGGTAGTCCAGGCGCATGTTCATGTGCTTGGCGCTGTAATGGATATTCTCGCCGTCGATGAATATGGCGACGCGGTCGCGTTCGTTATGGGTATACATGGTCTCCTACCGTCCTTCGCTGCACGGCTGCGGGTAAGCCGTGGTCTCAGGCATCATGCGTGGCTTCGGCGTGCCCTCCGGTCACGCTTCGGCCTGCCAGACCACCATGATAAATGACGCCGACGGCGGACGCAAACCCCAATTGATACGACAGATCAAAAATCCCCGGGCGCCGGCATAACCTCGGGCGCCGGGGCCGTTTGGCCGGTCCAGGAGCGCCAGGCCTGCCCCAGGTTGGCCGTCCAGACCGTGGCCAGGCGGTAGTAGGTGGGCATCACCAGCAGGGTCAGCAGGGTGCTCGAGGCCAGCCCGCCGCTGATGGCCCGGGCCATGGGGTAGTACTCGGCGTCCCCCACGTGGGCCCCGCGCAGCACCGCCAGGGGCAGCAGGCCCAGGATCGTGGTGCCGGCGGTCATCAGGATCGGCCGCAGGCGGTCGCCGCAGCCGTCGAGGATGGCCCGGTCCAGGATCCAGCCCGCGCGGCGCAGGTTGTTGATGTGGTCCACCAGCACGATCCCGTTGTTCACCACGATGCCGATCAGGATCACCATGCCGATCATGGCCATCAGGTTGAAGGGGGTGCCGGTGGCCATCATCAGCCAGAAGACGCCCAGCGAGGCGAAGGGCACCGTGCCCATCACCACCAGCGGGTACAGCAGCGACTCGAAGAGGCTGGCCATGACGAAGAACACGCAGGCCAGGGCCAGCAGCATGTTGGTGCCCATCTCGGACTGCTGCTGCTGGGCGCGCCGGATCTCCGAACCGAAGTTCCAGTCGTAGCCAAGGGGCAGGTCCAGGCCGTCCATGATGGGCTTGATCCGCTCGAGGGCCTCGTCCAGCTTGTCGCCGTCCCAGGTGCCGCTGATGGTCACGCCGGTGCGCTGCTCCCGGCGGAAGATGCGCTCGGGGCTGCGCCCGAACTCGAAGTCGGCCACCTGGGCCAGGGTCACGGGCCGGCCGTCGACCGCGCCGACGGTCAGGAGCGAGAGGTTCTCGATGGACTCCCGGTCCTCCGGCAGCAGGGAGACCACCATGTCGATTTCCTTGTCACCGGTCTGCAGGCGCGGCAGCTGCACGCCGCGGTAGGTCAGGCCCATGATCTGGGAGATCGTGGCCGGCGCGATGCCGAAGCGGCCGGCGAGGTCCGGGTCGACCTTGACCTGGATCTCGGCCTTGCCGCGGTCGCTGTCGCTCTTGAGATCGCCGATCCCCTCGATCAGGGCCAGGCGGCGCTTGGCCTCGTCGGCGAACCCCTGCAGGAACTCGGTCTCCTCGCCGGCGATGGTCACGGCGAAGGTCTTGGCCCCGGACTCCTCGCCCTCCTCGCCGCCGAAGCGGTAGATCAGCCCCGCCTGCACGGGCAGATGCTCGCGCAGGTCGTCACGCACCTCGCGGTAGAAGTCGTCCGAGACCACGCCCTCGGCGAAGAAGATGGTGACCCCGCCGCCGTCGGCCGAGTAGTAGGCGTAGATATCCCGCAGGTTCAGGCCCGCCCGCCGCTCCTCCAGGTAATCGGTGGTGCGGGTCACCATGCGGCGCGAGGTCTCCTTGTCCACCGGCCCGGTGTAGTCGAAGCCGATGCGCAGGCTCTCGCGCCGCATGCCCTGGTCGCCCTCCACGTCCGGCTTGAACTTCGTGACCTGCATCGCCGCCACGGTCACCCCCAGCACCAGCGGCACGATCACCAGCGCCGTCAGCAGCGGATGGCGCAGCGCCGTCCAGTCCAGGATGCGCAGGTAGCGGGCGCGCAGGGCGGTCAGCCAGCGGGCATCCTCGCTGCCGGCACCCTCGCGGGTCAGCTTCACCGAAAGAGCGGGGATGACCGTCAGGCTCACCACCAGGGAGAACAGCAGGGTCACACTGATGGTCACCCCCACTTCGCCCAGCCAGACCGCCATCTCGTCGGCGCGCGTGACGATGACCGGCGCGAAGACGATGACCGTGGTCAGGGTCGAGGCCACGATGGCACGGCCCACCTCGCGGGTGCCGCGGGCCGCCGCGGCCACCGGTCCGGCGCCGCGCCGCTGGCGGCGATGGATCGACTCCAGCACCACCACGGCGTTGTCCACCAGCATGCCCACGCCCAGCATCAGGCCCATCATGGTCAGCACGTTGAGGCTGCGCCCGGTCAGGTAGACGAAGATGCAGGTGCCGAGGATCGAGATGGGGATGGCGATCGACACCACCAGGGTCATGCCGACCCGGCGCAGAAACAGGTAGAGGATCGCCACCGCCAGCAGCGAGCCGAACAGCCCGCCCTGCAGCAGGCTGCGCAGGGAGTCGGTGATCTGGTCAGCCTGGTTGAAGAAGGCGAAGCTGTTGATCCCCGCCAGCGCCGGGTCCTGGTTGATGCGCTCCAGTTCGGCCTCGATGGCCCGGCAGACCTCCACCGTGTTGTAGCCGGAGGCCTTCTGCACCCAGAAGGCGATGGCCGGCTCGCGGTTGAGGATGCGCCCGTAGCTGAGGGCCGGGGCGCCGTAGATCACCTCGGCCACGTCGCCCAGGCGCAGGCCGCGCTCGTCGATGGGCAGCTCGCGCAGATCCTCCACGCTGCGCAGCCCGCTGACGGTGCGCAGGTCGTAGCGCAGGCCGCGATCGGTGACCCGGCCCACGGTCAGCTCGACATTGGCCGCCTCCAGCTCCTGGAAGAGCCGGGTCACGTCCACGTCGTGCTCCATGATGCGGTCGAAGCGCAGGTAGACCGAGGCCTGGGTCGGCAGCACGCCGTCGATGTTGACCCGGCCCACGCCGGGGATCCGCGAAAGCGGCGCGATGATCTTCTGGTCGATCAGGTCCCAGCTCTCGGAAAGGTCGCGCCCCTTGGCCGAGATGCGGCCCTCGATGACCGGGATGTCGTTGGTGTTGAAGGTCAGCAGGTAGATCTGGGGGATGTCCCGCGGCAGCTGGTCGCGGATCTGGTCGATCTTCTCCTTCACCTCCATGCGCAGCAGGTTGACGTCCCGCCCCCACTCGAAGGTCACGCCGACCTGCACCTCGTTCGCGTCGCTGAAGCTGAAGATCTCGCGCACCCCGCCGAGGGTCGCCAGCACCTCCTCCACCGGCCGCACGATCTCGCGTTCGTTCTCCGCGGGAATGCCGCCCTGGTAGGGGATGTAGACCGCGATGAACGGGAATTCCACCCGCGGCAGGAAGTCCAGCGGCAGCTTGAGGATCGAGATCCCGCCCAGCAGCAGCACCGTGACCAGGGCCATGGCCAGGGACACGGGGCGGCGCAGGGAGAGGGTGGTCAGGCGGTGCATCCTAGACCGTCCTGCCGGCTACGGCGCCCACCGGCGGCTGCCCCGCGCCCGCCGCCGCGCCGACCGCCAGCTGGGCCAGGGCCTCGCGGCCGCTGAGCAGGGTGTAGATCACCGGCACCACGACCAGGGTCAGCACCGTGGCCAGCAGCAGGCCGCTGATCACCGTCACCGCCAGGGGGGCGCGCAGTTCGGCGCCCTCGCCCAGGCCCAGGGCCATGGGCAGCAGGCCCAGCACCGTCGTGGCGGTGGTCATCAGGATGGGCCGCAGGCGCTCGGCGCCGGCCCGCTGCACGGCCTCGGCCAGCAGCAGCCCCGTCCGGCGCAGCTGGTTGATGCGGTCCACCAGCACGATGCCGTTGTTGACCACGATGCCCGCCAGCATGATCGCCCCGATCACCGCGATCACGCTGACCGGCAGCCCGCGCAGGAACAGCCCGTAGACCGCCCCGGTCAGCGCCAACGGCACCGTGCACATGATGATCAGAGGATAGACGAAGCTCTCGAACTGGGCCGCCATCACCAGGTAGACCAGGAACACCGCCAGCAGCACCGCCAGCTGCAGCGAACGGAACGAGCTGTCCATCTCGTCGTTCTGCCCGCCCAGCTCGACCGTCATCCCCGCCGGCAGGGCCAGGCCCGTCAGGCGCGCCCGGATCTCGCGGCTGACCGAGCCCAGGTCGCGGCCCACCAGGTCGGCCGAGACGATGGCCACGCGCTTGGCGCCCAGGCGGTGGATCTCCGCCGGGCCGGTCACGACCGCGGTCGAGGCCAGGGTGCCCAGGGTGATGGGCACGCCGTCGCGCTCGGCCACGATCAGGTCGCGCACCGCCGACAGGGTGTTGCGCTGGTCGTCGGTGTTGAGCACGCGGATGTCCACGTGGCGTTCGCGGTCGCGGAATCGGCTGGCGACGGTGCCCCGCACCTTGCCCTGCACCGTGGTCGCCACCTCGCCCAGACTCAGCCCGAAGCGGTTGAGCTTGTCGCGGTCGAAGGAGACCTGCACCTCCGGCGAACCGGGGACCATGCTCACGCGCAGGTCGCGCAGGCCGGGCACGTCGGCGATCCGGGCCGCCACCAGGTCGGCGGTCGCCTGCAGGTCCTGCAGGTTGTAGCCGTAGACGTCGATCTCGACCGGTGCGCCGAAGGCCAGCAGCGTCTCGCGGCGCAGTTCCAGTTCCAGGTCGGGATGGGCCCGCAGCAGGCCGCGGATGCTTTCGAGGGCCCGCGCCTCGGTGGCGGCGTCGGCCGCGTTCAGGCGCACGTGCACCTCCGCGTGGTTCTCCTTGCGGCGCTGGGCCGTAGTCTGGCCGTCGCGGGACACGCCCACGGCGCCGGCGACCAGCGCCACCTCCGGCAGGCCGGCCACCTCCTGCTCGAAGGCCGCCACCACGGCGTCGGTGGCGCTCAGGGGCGTGCCTTCGGGCAGGGCCAGGGCCAGGGTGAATTCGCCGCGGGCCAGCGGCGGCACCAGCTCCGTGCCCAGGCGCGGCCACAGGGCCGCCGCCCCGGCCACGATCAGCGCCGCCGTCAGCAGGACCAGCGGACGATGCCGCAGGGCCGAACCCAGGGCGCGGGCGTAGAAGGCCTGGGACGCCGGGAAGCCGAGCTCGAACAGCCGGGTCAGCGGCCACAGCAGCACCAGCAGCAGACGGCGCGACAGTGCGCCCAGGGCGCGCAGGCCGCGGCCGACCAGCAGCGGCAGGCCCAGCGCCAGGAACAGTCCGGCCAGCTGGAAGGGCCGCAGCCGGGGGCGACCGCCGGCGGCGGGGAAGGTCCAGGCGGCCAGCCAACCGGACCCGCTGGACGCCGCCGCAGCCGGGACGGACTCCCCGCCGCGCCCGAAGGCCGCCGCCATGGGCGTGAAGGTCAGGGCCACCACCAGCGAAACGGCCAGGCTGAAGGTCACGGTCAGGGCCTGGTCGCTGAAGATCTGACCGGCCACCCCGACGACCACGAAGACGATGGGCACGAACACGGCCAGGGTGGTCAGGGTCGAGGCCGTCACCGCCCCGGCCACCTCGCCCGCGCCGCGCGCGGCGCTCTCGGCCGGATCGGTGCCCGCAGGATCCTCCTCGCGCCGCCGGTGGATCGATTCCAGCACGACGATCGAATTGTCCACCAGCATGCCCACGCCCAGGGCCAGGCCGCCCAGGGACATCACGTTCAGGGACACGCCGCGGGTCAGCATCAGGATGAAGGTCGCAATGATCGAGACCGGGATCGCCAGGCCGATGATCAGCGTGCTGCGCAGGTCGCGCAGGAAGACGAACAGCACCAGCACCGCCAGCAGACCGCCCAGCAGCGCGTTGTCGCGCACCTCGCGCACGGCGCCGGCGATGAACGTCGACTGGTCGAAGAGCACCTCCAGCCGCAAGTTCGCCGGCAGCTGCTTCTGCAGCCCCTCCAGCTGCGCGCGCACCATCGCGGCCATCTCCACGATGTTGGCGTCGCCCTGCTTGTAGACGGCGATCTCGACGCTCTCCCGGCCGTCGATATGCGTGACGGTGGTGCGCTCCTTGTGGGTGCGCCGCACCGTGGCCACCTCGCCCAGGCGCACCGGCTGGCCGGCGGCCATGCCCACGGTCACGCGCTCGATGTCGGCGAGGTCCTCGAAGCGGCTCAGGGTGCGCACGATGTATTCGGCGTCGCGGTCGCGCAGCCGCCCTCCGGAGGCGTTGATGTTCTCCTGGGCCAGGGCCTGGTTGACCTGCCCGATGGACAGACCCAGGGCCGACAGGCGCGCCTCGTCGATCTCGACCCGGATCTCCTCCTCCAGGCCGCCGGACACCTGGGCCGCGGCCACGCCGCTGAGGGCCTCGATGTCCTTCTTGAGGAGCTCGTCGGCCACGCCGCGCAGCTGCACCAGCGAGGTGCCGCCGCTGAGCCCCAGCCGCAGCACCGGATCCTGGGACGGATCGTACTTCAGCAGCACCGGGATGGTGGCCTCGGCGGGCAGGCGCACCAGGTCGATCTTCTCGCGCACGTCCAGGGCCGCGTAGTCCATCGGGGTGCCCCAGTCGAACTCCAGGGTGATCTGGGACAGTCCGGCCTGGCTGATCGAATGCACCCGGCGCAGCCCCGGCACCACGCCCACGGACTCCTCCAGGGGCCGGGTCACCAGGTTCTCCACGTCCACCGGGGCGGTGCCCGGGAAGTCGGTCTGCACCGTGAGGCTGGGATAGCGGATCTCCGGCAGCAGGCGCAGGTCCAGGCGGCCCAGGGCGGTCAGCCCGAAGACCACCGCGGCCAGGGTCACCATCCAGATCGTCACCGGATGCGAGACGGCATAGCGGATGACCTTCATGGAGCTACTCCGAACGGGCCAGGGTGGTGGCCCCGGCCGCAGCCGGCGCGGCGCCGGCGTAGCCCACGGCCTCGGCGTTGAGGGCCTCGATGCGGGTGCCGGTGCGCAGGCCGCCCTGCCCCATGGTCACCACGTGGTCGCCGGCGAAGACGCCCTCGATCACCTCGACGTGGGTCTCGTCGTAGAGCCCGGTGCGGATCTCCACCTTGCGCACGGTGTCGGCCTCGGCCACGAAGACGCTGCGCAGGGCGCCCTCCTCCACCAGCGCGGTCTTGGGCACAGCCAGGGCGTCGTGGTGGCTGTCGGTGGTGATGCGCACCTTGACGAACCCGCCCACCCGCAGTGCGGCGTCGTCCGCCAGCAACAGGGTCAGGCGCACGGTGCTGGTGGCCGGATCGACCACCGGCGACACGCGCTCGACCACGGCTTCAAGGTCCTGGTCCCCGGTCTCCGGGGCGATCAGCACCCGCTGGCCGGCCTCGACCTTGCGGGCCACCGCCTCGGGCAGGTGCACCCGCACGCGCAGGGGCGAGAAGTCGCCCAGGGTGAAGGCCACGGTGCCGGGGCTGACCTGCTGGCCCTGCACGATGCGGCGATCGATCAGGCGGCCGCTGAAGGGGGCGCGGATGCGGGTCTCCTCCAGGGCGATCGCGGCCAGGTCGCGCTCGGCCTCGGCCAGGCGGCAGGCCGACTCCTGGTCGTCGTGCTCCTGCCGGGAGATCAGTTCTTCCTGCAGCATCTGGCGGCTGCGGTCCAGCTGGCGCTGCTTGTCCTGCAGGGTCAGCTCGGCCTTGCGCAGCTGGATCTGCTCGCGGTCGTTCTCGAACTCGGCCAGGACCGTGCCCTGCTCCACCCAGGCGCCCTCCTCCAGGGCGATGGTGCGGACCCGGCCCTCGCTGCGGGCCACCAGGTCGACCAGGCGGTCGGCCTCGACCACGCTGGCAGCGCGGTAGTAGGCGGCGATGCCGCGGCCCTCGACCTCGGCCAGCTCGACCGGCACGGGCGCCGGCGCGGGGATCTCCTTGCCGTCCTTGTCCTTGACCGTGGCCGGGGCGCTGCCGTCGGCCCCGCTGGAGTCGGCAGCCGCCACGTCGCCGGCGGCAAAGGGCAAGGCGCCGGTGCGCCAGAGGACGGCGCCGGTGCCCAGCACCAGGACCAGGGCCACGGCGCTCCAGAGGACGGCTTTCCTGTTCATGTTTCCATTCTCCCGGGATCGGATGCGTTGTCGTGCGGGCCGGGCGGCCCTGCCGCCGCCGCACAGGTAGACGCACCACCGGCCGCGGAGGTTGCATCACCGCTCCGGACAGGCCGGCTCCGGGCTGGAAATCCGCCCTGGCGGGCGCTATGTTGGCATTTAGGAATTCCGCCGTCGCCGGCGGCCGCCCAGGGCCCGGAGCAGGGGGACGACCCATGAAGAAACTCGTCGAGTGCGTGCCGAACATCAGCGAGGGCCGCAACCGCGGCGTGATCGACGCCGTGACCGCCGTGATCAGCGACGTCCCCGGCGTCCACCTGCTGGACGTGGATCCGGGCGCCGAGACCAACCGCACCGTCATCACCTTCATCGGCGAACCCGAGCCGGTGGCCGAAGCCGCCTTCCGGGTGGTCAAGCGCGCGGCCGAACTGATCGACATGGCCAAGCACCACGGCGCCCACCCCCGCCACGGCGCCACCGACGTCTGCCCCTTCGTGCCGGTGCGCGGTATCACCATGGAAGAGTGCGCCGAGTTGGCCCGGCGGGTGGGCGAGCGCATCGGCCGCGAACTGGAGATCCCGGTCTACCTCTACGAGGAGGCCGCCTCCCGGCCCGAGCGCCGCAACCTGGCCCAGGTGCGCAAGGGCGAGTACGAAGCCCTGGGCACCAAGCTGGGGACGGCCGAGTGGGCTCCCGACTTCGGTCCCAATCTGTGGAACGAACGCAGCCGCCGCACCGGCGCCACCAACGTCTCGGCCCGGGGCTTCCTGGTCGCCTACAACGTCAACCTCAACACCCGCAACAAGTCGATCGCCGCGCAGATCGCCCTGGACATCAAGGAGGCCGGCCGTGCGGCCCGCGACGCCCAGGGCGAGATCATGCGCGACGCCCAGGGCAACCCGCTGCTGGAGGCCGGACCCTACCAGCTGGAGGCCTGCAAGGCCGTCGGCTGGGTGATCCCCGAATACGACCGGGCCCAGGTCTCCATCAACCTGGTCAACACCTCCGTCACCAAGCCCCACCAGGCATTCGAGGCCTGCCGGGCCAGCGCCCGCGACCGGGGCGCCCGGGTGACCGGCAGCGAGCTGGTGGGCCTGGTCCCCGAAGCCGACCTGCTGGCCGCCGGCAAGCACTTCCAGCGGCAGGCCGGGCAGTCGGCCGGCCTGCCCCGGCGCCAGCTGCTGGAGACCGCGATCCAGAGCCTGGGCCTGCGCGACCTGACACCGTTCGATCCCGCCGACAAGATCATCGAGTACCGCGCCGGCCTGACCGACGGCCCCCTGGTGCGCATGAGCGCCCGCGAATTCGTCGACGAACTCTCCACCGACAGCCCCGCCCCCGGCGGCGGTTCGGTGGCCGCCCTCTGCTGTGCCCAGGCCGCGGGCCTGGCGGCCATGGTGGGCAATCTCACCGTGGGCAAGAAGAAGTACGACGGGGTGCAGGACCGGGTGAAGGCCGTCGCGGAGCGGGGCCAGGACCTGAAGGATGTCTTCCTGGCGGCCATCGACGGCGACACCGAGGCCTTCAACGCCGTGATGGACTGCTTCCGCCTGCCCAAGGGCAACGCCGGGGAGTCCGCCGCCCGCGACCGGGCCATCGCCGCGGCCACCCGCGGCGCCACCCGGGTGCCCCTGTCGGTGCTGCAGGCGGTGCCCGAGCTGCTGGAGCTGGCCGCGGAGATGGGCGAAATCGGCAACGCCAACAGCCTCAGCGACGCCGGCGTGGCGGTGCTGACGGCCATGGCCGGCGCCGAGGGGGCCTACTACAACGTGATCATCAACCTGGAGTCGCTCAAGGCCCTGGACCAGTCCGAGGAGCCGGACTTCCTGCCGGCCACCCGCAAGGCGGCGTCGGCGGCCCTGGCCCGCTGCGAGGAGCTGGCGGGCGCGGCCCGCGCCGCGATCCGGGGACGGCTGGAGTCGGCGCTGGACGCGTAACGCCTCCGGCACCGGTCATGCGAACGGCGGCGGCCTCCCCGGGGAAGCCGCCGCCGCTGTCTTGACGCCGATACCTCCGCGCGGTCAGCCCTGGTGCTTCTCGCGCATGCCAGCGGTCATCCACTTGCGGGCCAGGACCAGCGCCACCGGCGAGATCATGGCTATCACGGCGTAGATCAGCCACATCTGCCCGCTCTCGGTGGGCAGGCCCAGATCCGGGTTGGGCAGGTAGCGCGCGACGAAATAGCCCGAGTACAACCCGGTGACGAACTTGGTCAGGAACCAGGGGAACTGCCCGATGCCCATGTACATGCCCGTCTTGCCCTCGGGCGCGATCTCGGCGATCCACTGCAGGAAGCGCGGCTGCCACATGGCCTCGCCCACGGACATCAGCACCACATAGGTCAGGAACAGGGGGACGTTCGGCCCGACCGCCAGCAGGAAGGTCGGCAGCGCCATCACCAGCGTGCCGATGATCATCATCTTGTAGATGTTGGCCCGGGCCGTCAGCCCCGCCACCACCGGCGCCAGCACGAAGATCATGATCGGGTTGAGATTCGAGAAGAACTCGAAGTACTCGCTGACCACCCCGCCGCGGAAGGCGCGGTCCAGGTAGTAGGGCAGGGTCAGCCAGTTGTGGGCGAACAGCGTCTGCACCGGCACCAGTACGAAGATGAAGAAGGTGAAGCGCGCGTCGCGGAACGGATGGTCCGGGCGGTGGCGCATGAATTCGGCCACGCTGCTGATCGCCAGCACGCCGGCCGCCACGGCCAGCAGGACGATACTGCCCTCGCCGCGGATCGTCGTGCGGATCGTCGCCGCGATCGCCGCGACCGCCAGCACCAGCAGCAGCACGAAGAGGCGATTGTCGATCGCGGCGGCCACCACCGCGTCCTTCTTCTCTTGCGGCGCCTCGCCGGCCGCCAGATCGATCGCCGCGTTCTCGGCGGCAACGCGGGTGGTCGCCTCGGCATCGGTCTTGCGGTTCAGCACCGTCAGCGTGACCACCAGCGCGCCCACGCACAGCAGCGCGTAGGTCCAGTAGACCGCGGCCAGGCCGTTGGGCGGCAAGGTCTCGGAGAAGCCGCGGCGCACCAGCGGCGAAATGAAGCCCGAGAAGAACGCGCCCAGGTTCATCAGGCCGTAGATCACGGCGTAGCCCATGGCGGCGGTCTTCTTGTTGGTGTAGCGCTTGACGCCGGCGTAGGCTGCCGGCTGGTAGAGACCGTAGGCGACCACCATGATCAGCAGGCCCAGCACCGTCACGAAGAACATCGGCGAGCCGGGCCCCTGCCCCAGCGGCACCGTCCCCGAGAAGGCGACCAGCGAGCGCCCCACGACGAACATGCTGAAAGCCAGGACCAGGGCGCGGCGGATGCCGATCTTGTCGCTCACGCCGCCCAGGAAGAGCATGGCCAGGGTGATGCCGCTGGTCACGCCCGAATACACCCAGCCGGCCTGCTGGTCCGAGAGTCCGATGTTCTCCGAGCAGAATTTGCCCAGGATCGTCAGCACCCCGAAGTAGACCAACCCCTCGATCACATAGGGGATGTTGATGCCCCACAGGGCACGCGGCGCCTTGACGAAGGCCTCCAGGGTCTCGCCCAGTTCCCTGAACGCCCCCCCGACCACCTGCCCGAGGCTCTTCTTCTCTACCGGTTTGTCGGTCATGGATCCATGTCCTTCACTGACGGGATGGTGTCCTGCGGGGTGTGCGCAACAGGGAACGGCCCCGCCGCTCCCCGCCCGGTTCGACCAACCAATCTAAGGCCACGCGCCCGTACCGGTCAACCGCGATGCTCCCCTCCTCCCCTCTCGCCGTTCCACAAAGGGTGCAAGAAGCGGAAGGCCTGGACGGCGGTGGTGAGTGCCGGGCGCGTAATCCGCAGGGCCAAAGGCCCGAGGACATCGCGCCCGGCACTCACCACCGCCGTCTAGGCCTTCCGCTTCTTCCGCCCCCCCTCGTAGCCGTAATACTTCTGGTCGTAGTAGTAGGGCAGCACCTCGGCCAGGTTGTTGGCGACCGCGCCCAGGATGTTGGCGCCGGCGCTCTGCAGGATCTCGATGCCGCGGCGCGACAGCTCCTTGGGGGTCTGGCCGGCCATCACCAGGTAGAGCACGCCGTCGACCGCCTCCAGGAAGTGCAGCGGGTCGCTGACCGGCACCACCGGCGGCGAATCCAGGATGACGATGTCGTAGACCTTGTGCAGCTGCTCCATGGCCGCATGGATGCGGTGGGCGGCGAACAGGCGGCTGGGCCGCCCGCCGACCTCGCCCGCGGGCATGAAGTCCAGGTTCTTGACCTTGGTGGGGCGGGCGGCCTTGTCCACCGGCGTCTCGCCCTTGAGCAGATCGCTGAAGCCGGGCGACAGCGGGCTCTGGAAGACCGTGTGCTGCACCGGCCGGCGGATGTCGCCGTCCAGCAGCAGCACCCGCTTGGGCAGGTGGAAGGCCAGGACCAGGGCGAAGTGCAGGGAGAACAGGCTCTTGCCTTCGCCGCGTTCGGCGCTGGTGACCAGGATGGTGCGCTTGCGGTCCAGGTCCAGCTGCCGGCCGATGCGGATCATGATGCGCCGCAGCTCGATCGCCATGGGCGACTCGATGTCGAAGAGTCCGCCGCGGGCGCCGGCCGGCTCGTTCGTATCCTGCTCTGTCCGCTTGCCCGAAGTCTTGCTCATCGTCTTGCGCTCCCTACATGTTCAGCGAGGGGTAGACCACCAGGAAGCCCACGGCGGCGATGGCCAGGATCGCCAGCACCACGGCCACCCAGCGCAGCAGGCGCCGCCGGCGGCGCCGCTCGAAGTGGGCGTCCTGCACCAGCGGCAGGGTGCCGACGACCTTCACCCCCAGCACCTTCTCGATCTCCGCCACGGTCTTGAACGAGCGGTCCAGGAAGATGGCCAGCACCACCAGGCCCGTGCCCAGTCCCAGCGAGAGCACGAAGGCCATGAAGGCCAGCTTGATCTTGTCCGGTTCGACCGGGGCGCCGATGTAGGTGGGCGGCCGCCGCACCGAAATCGTGACGCCGACGTCGGACATGCCCGCCTCGAAGCTCATGCGCTGCTGGGTGATCTCCTGGTCCAGGGTGGCGACCAGGTCGCGCGCCGTCTCCAGCTTGTCCTGCAGCTCGTCCATGCGGCTGGTCTGCAGCGGCCGTTGGGCCATGACCCGGCGGTATTCCTGCACCGCGCGCTGCACCCGGCGCAGCACCTGCAGCTCGACGTTGCGGTAGATGTAGGAGTAGTAGTACTGGACCAGGCGGTTGCGGTCCATGACGCCCACTTCGGGATGGTTGCCCGCGACCATCTCGCTGACCCGGTTGTTCAGCTGCACGCGCAGGCGGCCCAGGCGCACCTCCAGATCCTGGTAGTCCCGGTCCGCCTCGTTGGTGGTCGCCAGGTCCACCCCCAGGTCCTCCAGCTCCAGCTGCAGGGCCTTGATGATGGCGTCGCGGGCGTAGACCGCGGCCGGGGGATCGCCGTTGAGGATCCGCCGCGCCACTTCCGCCAGGCCGTTGAACTCCACGGCATCGGCGCCCTCGTGGCGGGCCTGCACCCGGGTCAGCTTCTCCTCCACCGAGGACAGGTTGCCGGCGTTGACGCGCCCGTCCAGGGCGTCGGTCTCGGCCATGTTGCCCACGAAGGCGGCCAACTCCTGTTCGATCCCCGCCAGTTCGGCCTCGGCCTGCGTCTTCTGGGTCTCCAGGAACTCGCGGGTCGAGTTGCGTGAGGCCAGCCGCGCCAGCCGGTACTCGTCCACGAAGCGCGCGACCACGTACTTGGCCAGATCGTAGGCCCGCTGGGGATCGGTGTCCCGCACCTCCACGTCGTACATGTAGGTGCCGCTGGACTCGAGGCGGATCATGCGGCGCAGGCGGCCCTCGGCGATGTTCACCGCCTGCAGTTCGTCGACCTGCCCGGCGCCGGCCGCCTCCATGCCCGCCTTGACGGTCTTGTCCAGCCCCAGCTCCCGGACCACCGCCTGCAGGAACTTGGGCGAGGTCAGGATGGTCTCGAGCTCGACCCGCACCTCACGCTCCAGCTCGCGCGAGCGCACGCCGTAGGACTGGGCCGGATCGATCAGGAGCTGGCTGCGGAAGAAGTCGGTCTTGATCAGCAGCTGCCCGCGCGAGGCGTAGATCGGCGTCATCGTCTTGATGGCCACCGCCGCCATGGCCAGGCAGAGCACGAACGGCACGATGAACAGCAGCTTGCGGCGCCAGAACGAGCGCCAGAGGGCTCCCAGGTCGAAGGTGGAGGTCTTCTCCTGGGCATCGTCGAGGAAGGGATCCATCGTGACCTCTGTCTCCCGGGGTGGACAACTGCGCATCCGGCGCCATCTGTCATTGTCGGCCGGCCGCGTGCGGACCGAAGGGAAATGACGGCAAACCCGCGCCCCGGCACCGGTTCCCCGCGCCGGACCCGGTGGCGCGCGAGCTGCCTGCACCGTCATGGACCCGCTCAGTCAACACGCAAACCCGTTATCCGGCCAGAGAAAAATGCGCACTGCCGCCCGACTTGCCACCTCCCTGCTGCTGACGGCCGCCGCCTGCCTGGGCGCCGCCTGCGGGCAGGAGGGCGACCCGGCCGGTCCGCCGCCCACGGCGGCCGGACCCTTGCCGGCGGCTCACGCCGCCGGCCTGGTCTGGCCGGCCGGGCGCTGGCTATGGACCTGGACCGCCACACCCTCGAGCCGGACGGGCACCGCCGAGCTGCTGGTGGCAGGCGGGCGTTGGGCCTGGACCTTGACCGGTGCCGCCCCGCCGGCGGGCTCAGGCCTGGAACTCGTCCCTGCCGCCCCGGAGGCCTGGCTGCCGCTGCGGTTGCCCGCCGGAGCGGACCAGGCGGCCTGGCTGCCGCTGCCCCGGTTGCCGGTGGACTCGTCCTATTTCGACGACCTCCTGGCCCTGCTGACTGTGCTGACGGAGCCCCGCTTCGACTCCCGGGTAACCCACTGGCCGGGGCGGCCGATTCCCGTGCGCTGCGGCGCTGCCCGCTCGGGCGAGGTCGACCTGTCGGCCTGCCTGCGCGAGGCGGTCGGCCGCTGGAACGAGGGCCTGGCCGAGCCCTGGTTCGCCTGCACCGACACCGCGGACTGGGGCGTGCGCCTGGTCCACCTGGCCGGCCGGCGCATCAATCCGCCGCTGCTGGCCCAGATCACGCGGCTGGATGCACTGGGGGCGCCGCTGCGGGTGCACATCGTCTGCGGCGACAACTACGACGACCGGCGCGACAGCGTCTACGCCGTGCGCGGCTTCGTGCACGAGCTGGGCCACGCGCTCTTCCTGTGGGGCCACTCGCCGGACCGGGAGCACGTGCTGTGGGGCGCCGCCCCGCCCCTGCGCGGCACGCCGTCGCCCGACGAACGGAAGGCCGCGCTGCTGTGGCACGGCCTTCCCGAAGGACTGGAACTGGATCGTTACGCCCCGCTCATTCCACCTTGAGCCAGTAGGGGGCCATCGCCACCGGTCGGCCGTCCATCAGGGCGATGCGGGCCAGGGTGCCGTCCTCGCGCAGCACCGCCAGCAGCGTGGGCAGCGGCAGGGTGGCCCCCGGCAGCACGCTGCCGTAGGCCGCGGCCAGGTCGGCCGCGCCGGCGGCGATGCGGGTGTTCTCGCGCAGGGACTTCAGCAGCATGCGCTCGAAGACGCTCATCTGCTTGCCGTAGCTCAGCAACCCGATGCGGTCGTCCTGTTGCAGGCCCAGGGTCCACTTGGCCGAGGTGATGGCACGCTGCAGCCCGCCCAGGGCATCGACCAGGCCGATCTCCAGGGCCTGGTGCCCGGTCCAGACCCGGCCCTGGGCCACCGCGTGCACGGCGTCGCGCTCCAGGTCGCGGCCGTCGGCGACCTTGGCCAGGAAGCGTTCGTAGAACTGCTCCATCTGGGCCGAGAACAGGGCGCGCTGGCCGTCGCTGAAGCCGCCGGCGTCGCTGAACAGCAGGGCGTTCTCGCCGCGGGTGATGAACTCGCGGTTGACGCCGATCTTCCGGTACATGGCGTTGCGGTCCATCTTGCCCGCGTAGACGCCGATCGATCCGGTCAGGGTGCCGGGGTCGGCGAAGACCGAGTCGGCCGGGCAGGAGACGTAGTAGCCGCCGCTGGCGGCCATGCCGCTCATGGAGACGATGACGGGCTTGCTCTCCTGCAGGCGGCGGACCTCCTTCCAGATCAGGTCGCTGGCCAGGGCGCTGCCGCCGGGGCTGTCCACCCGCATGATAACCACGTCGACGTCCTCGTCCTCGGCCATGCCGGCCAGGTGCTCGATCACGGTCTCGGAGCCGGCGATCTTGCCCTGGAAGCGGTCGAAGCGGCTCTCGCCCGGCATGATCACGCCCGTGACGTAGACCAGGCCGACGGTGTGCCCGGACCGCGAGCGCGGCCGGTCCAGGCAGTAGTCGTGGAAGTCGGTGACGTCCTGGTCGGCGAAGCGGGTGTCGACCAGGTCCTCCCAGTAGCCCAGGGTGTCGACCAGCCCCGACGCCAGGGCCGAGGTCGCGTCGAACAGGCCCTGGTCGATCCAGCGGGCCACCTCGTCCGGGGTGCGCCCGCGCGCGGCGGCCAGCTGCCCCAGCAGCAGCTGCCAGCGGTCCTCGACGATGGCCTCGATCATCTCGCGGTTGGCCGTCGAGGCCTCGTTGCGGGTCATGCGCTCGGGCGCCGACTTGTACTGGCCGACGTGGATGAAGTCGGCCTCCATGCCCAGCTTGTCCAGGGTCTCCTTCATGAAGTCCAGCTGGGCGACCACGCCCAGGACCATCAGGTTGGCCTCGGGCGACATCACCACCTGTTCGGCCTGGGCCGGCCAGCAGCGTAGTCGCGGGTGTCGGCGCCGTCGAGGTAGGCGACCACCGGCTTGCCCGCGGCGCGGAAGTCGGCGATCGCGCCGGACAGCTCCTCGACCTTGGCCCAGTCCGCGCCCACGCCCTGCAGGTCCATGACCAGGGCGGTGACCCGGTCGTCCCGCGCGGCCCGGCCCAGGGCCAGCACCGCATCGCCCAGGGTCAGATCGCTGCCGCCCTGCAGCTGGCCCCAGAAGGAGTCGTCCTGCTCCTCGGCGAAGTCGCCGCCCAGGTCCCAGACCAGGACACCGCCGTCCACGGCGACCGTCTCCTGCAGGCTGTGCAGCAGGAACCAGATGCCGCCGAGGCCGCCGCCGACGAGCACGGCCACCACGGCCAGCACGATCCAGAACTTCTTCATCGTATCTGCTCCTTGGCGGGCCCGAGGGTCCGCCCGTTAGCTGCGGCAGTAGGCTGCCAGGGCCCGGGCCGCCCGGTCGATCTTGCGGAAGACCGGGACGCCCGCCTCCTCGCAACCGGCGGCAGAAGGGGTCGTAGATCGCTCCGGAATCGACCACGACGACCAGCGGGTTTAGCGCTGTCCGCCAGGACCGGAATCAGCTGCGAGGCCAGGGAGGCGGGGCCGTCCAGGTCCTCGCCGTGGCTCCCCGCCGGATCAGCGGGCAGGTTGTCCAGTGCGGGCGTGACCGGCACCGCGCTGAGGATCGCCGCATCGACCGCCGGCGCAGGCCAGGAGGGCCCGGCAGCTGGCGGTGAAGGCCTTGGTCCCGGTCATGGGCGTGCAGTCGATGGGGTTGGTGCGGTGGGCGAAGGCCGGCAGCGCCTGGTCGAGCACCGCCTGCGCTGCCGGATCGAAGACCGCCAGCTCCAGATCCGTCCAGCCGCGTCCATCACCGTCGAGCACTCGAAACCGGCGTTGCTGATGATGCCGACGCGCCGCCGCCCGCGGCGCCCGGCCCGCCAGCAGGCGTGAAGGTCTTGATCAGGTCCTCGAACTCGTCCAGGGACTCGGCGACCGTCACGCCGGCGGCCTCGAGGCAGGCCCGGGCCACGGCGTAGTCCCCGGCCAGGGACGCGGTGTGGCTGGCGGCCGCCTGGGCCCCCAGGGCGGTCTTGCCCGGCCTTGAAGATCACGACGCGCCGGCCGCGCCGCCGGGCCTCGCCGATGGCGGCCCAGGAAGCGGACGCCGTCGCCGGGCCGGAAGCCCTCCACGTAGCAGGCGATCACGTCGACGCCGTCCTGGCCAGTGAAGTGCTCCAGGAAGTCCGCCGACCGTCAGGTCCATCTGGTTGCCGAAGCTGATGCTGGCCCGCGGATGGATCCGCCCGTCGTAGTTGCTGGCGAAGGTCACCAGGTAGGCGCCCGACTGGCTGACCACGGCCAGGTTCTGCGCCGCGGCCCGGCCGGAAGGGCAGCTTGTACTCGGGCAGGAAGAAGGTGTTGTAATGGCCGCGGCTGACGATGCCCAGGCAGTTGCCGCCCGACCAGCACCGGCCCGCCGCCGGGCCGGGCGTGGCCTGCGGCCAGGGCCGCCTCGATCGCGGCCGCCAGGTCGGTCTGACCGGCTTCGGCGAAGCCGCCGGGGATCAGGATGATCGACTCGGCCTGTCGTGCTCGACCAGGTCCTCGATGGCCTCCAGCGCGCCCTCGGCCGGGATGCGAGACCACCGCCAGGTCGCACTTTTGCGGCAGTTCGGCCACGGTCGGCACACAGGGCACCCCGGCGATGCTCGTCTCCTGGGGATGGACGACGTAGAGCTGCTCCGCGCACCGACGCCCGGCGAGCGCAGCAGATTGTCCAGGATGATGCGGCCCGGGTTGGCGCCGCGGGCGCTGACTCCCAGGACCACGGCGCTGCGCGGGTCGCAGCAGCCGG
Organism: Candidatus Krumholzibacteriia bacterium; assembly: GCA_963848505.1. Taxonomy (GTDB): domain Bacteria; phylum Krumholzibacteriota; class Krumholzibacteriia; order LZORAL124-64-63; family LZORAL124-64-63; genus JACZKN01. The sequence goes on from CAWKEB010000003.1 coordinate 1,590,586, forward strand.
CCGATGCGGGCCAGCGGGCCGCGCCGGCTGCCGCCACTTTGCGCGCGCGAGAGCAGGCCGACCCCGTCCAGCGCCACCAGGCGGCCGCCGCTGGCCACGGCCGGGATTGATCTCCAGTTCCTCGAGGGTCAGTGGCGTGACGGGCCCTCGGCGCCGCAGTGGACCCCGAGTCGGGCCAGGGCCAGCACCGCTTCGACCAGGCGCTCCACCGGCCAGCGGCGGCTGCGGGTACAGCCGCGAAGGCGCGCAGACCAGGCGCAGCCAGGGGTGGCGCGACCAGGGCGGCCCGCACGGCTGCCGCTTCCAGTCCGGCCGCCGGCAGGATCAGCGTGCTGCCGCCCCGCTGCCCTGGCCGTACCACTCGGTCAGGGTCCCGCCGATGCCCACCACCACGACCGGCCCGAAGGCCGGGTCCTGGCGCAGGCTCAGCAGCACCTCCTGGCCCGGGTGATTGGACTCGTGGGGCACGAACGCCGCGGCCAGCAATCCTTCGCAATCGCCGGCGTGGGCACCGCCGCCCAGATGGTCGCGCATGCGGTCGGCGAGCGCGGCCAGCTGCTGGGCCCGGTCGCCCGCCTCGAAGCGCACCACGGCCACGCCGCCGGCCTCGGTCTTGTGCAGGATCTCGCGACCCACCACCTTGAGCAGCAGGCGGCCGCCCTCGTCGGCCAGCCCCACGGCCTGTGCGGCCCAGGCCTCGCGTGCGGCCAGCCCGGCCCCGGGCGCCAGGACCGCGGCCCGGCAGCGTTCCAGGCCCAGCAGGTCCAGCAGACCGTAGACCTCGGGTTCGTTGAGGCGCAGCTGCGGCCGGCCGCCCAGGCCCCGGCCGCCGTCCATGCCGTCCAGGTACGCGTCGATCCGCTCCGGTTCCGTCACGCCTTGCGCTCCTTCTGTGTCCGCCCAACCCCGTGCCCGCGAACCAAGATAGGGCCCGCGCGACCGGGCCGAAACAAAAAAGGCCCGCCGGCCGGCGAATTCGCACGGTCCGGCAGGCCTGCAAAAAAGAGAACCCCCGGACCCAATGGGTCCGGGGGTTCCTGATGATCCGGCGGTGTCCTACTCTCCCACAAGGGCGACCTTGCAGTACCATCGGCGCAGCGAAGTTTCACTACTGTGTTCGGAATGGGAACAGGTGGTTCCTTCGCGCTATCGCCGCCGAAAAGCTTCGTGCTCTTTGACAACGGAATATGGAGAGTAGCGATGAGATGCATTCGAATTGACCGTGCTCCTTGTCCCCCGGCAAGCCGGGAGAGAAGAAGATGATTAAGCCTCACGGCTTATTAGTACTGCTCGGCTGAACGCATCACTGCGCTTACACCTGCAGCCTATCAACGAGGTAGTCTACCTCGAGCCTTCAGGGGCTTGCGCCCGGGAGATCTTATCTTAGGAGGGGCTTCACGCTTATATGCTTTCAGCGTTTATCCCTGCCGTACATAGCTACCCAGCAATGCCTCTGGCGAGACAACTGGTACACTAGAGGTACGTCCATCCCGGTCCTCTCGTACTAGGGACAGGTTCCTTCAAATCTCCTACGCCCACGACAGATAGGGACCGAACTGTCTCACGACGTTCTAAACCCAGCTCGCGTACCACTTTAATTGGCGAACAGCCAAACCCTTGGGACCTTCTCCAGCCCCAGGATGTGATGAGCCGACATCGAGGTGCCAAACCTCCCCGTCGATGTGGACTCTTGGGGGAGATCAGCCTGTTATCCCCGGCGTACCTTTTATCCGTTGAGCAACGACCCTTCCATGCGGGACCGCCGGATCACTAAGACCAGCTTTCGCTCCTGCTCGACTTGTAGGTCTCGCAGTCAAGCTCACCTTATGCCTTTGCACTCGACGCGTGATTGCCAAACACGCTGAGGTGAACCTTTGCGCGCCTCCGTTACTTTTTTGGAGGCGACCGCCCCAGTCAAACTACCCACCACACACTGTCCCCCGCCCGGATTACGGAACGGGGTTAGAATCCTAGCAATACCAGGCTGGTATTTCAAGATTGGCTCCACGAACACTGGCGTGCCCGTTTCACAGCCTCCCAGCTATCCTACACAAACATTACCAAGACCCAATGTGAAGTTGCAGTAAAGGTGCACGGGGTCTTTCCGTCTAGTCGCGGGTAGGCGGCATTTTCACCGCCAATTCAATTTCGCCGAGTCCCTGGTGGAGACAGTGCGTCGATCGTTACACCATTCGTGCAGGTCGGAACTTACCCGACAAGGAATTTCGCTACCTTAGGACCGTTATAGTTACGGCCGCCGTTTACCGAGGCTTCGATTCAAAGCTTCGCCCGAAGGCTAACCTCTCCTCTTAACAGATCGGCACCGGGCAGGTGTCAGTCCCTATACGTCATCTTACGATTTCGCAGAGACCTGTGTTTTTAGTAAACAGTCGCCAACGCCTTTTCACTGCGGCCACTTTCAGCTCCACGGGCGAATCGCTTCACTTACTTGTGGCGCCCCTTCTCCCGAAGTTACGGGGCCATTTTGCCGAGTTCCTTCACCAGGGTTCTCTCGAGCACCTTAGGATACTCTCCTCACCTACCTGTGTCGGTTTACGGTACGGTCTGGTCTGTCTCTCCTTAGAGGTTTTTCTTGGCAGCCTGATTAGGCAGAATTGGCTCCCCCGAAGGGTCGTTCCTCCATAACGTCTCGGCGTATAAGGAGCCCGGATTTGCCTGAGCTCCACGCCTACGCGCTTGGACCAGCATCCATCAGCTGGCTCTGCTTTCACTTCTGCGTCACCCCATCGTACAAACGAAACAAACCAGGTTCCGGAATTTTGACCGGATTCCCATCGTCTACGCCTTTCGGCCTCGACTTAGGGGCCGACTTACCCTGAGCGGATTAGCCTTCCTCAGGAAACCTTAGGTTTTCGGTGTGCAGGTTTCTCACCTGCATTATCGCTACTCATGCCGGCATAAGCTCTTCCGATGTGTCCACCGTGCCTCGCGGAAGCGGCTTCAACCACCTACGGAATGCTCCCCTACCAGATGCGCGCCAAAGCGCGCAAATCCAAAGCTTCGGTACTGTGCTTGAGTCCCGATTATTTTCGGCGCCAAACCACTTAACTAGTGAGCTATTACGCTTTCTTTAAAGGATGGCTGCTTCTAAGCCAACCTCCTAGCTGTCTGGGCAGTTCGACATCCTTCCACCACTTAGCTCAGATTTGGGGACCTTAGCTGTTGGTCTGGGCTCTTTCCCTCTCGGCCCTGGATCTTATCACCCAAAGCCTGACTCCCGTGATTCATTTAAACGGCATTCGGAGTTTGATTGGGGTCGGTAAACCTTTTGGGGCCCCTAACCCATTCAGTGCTCTACCTCCGTCAAACATTCACGAGGCTAGTCCTAAAACTATTTCGGGGAGAACCAGCTATCTCTGAGTTTGATTGGCCTTTCACCCCTAGCCACAGCTCATCCAAGCCGTTTTCAACCGACCCTGGTTCGGACTTCCACGCGATGTTACTCGCGCTTCCTCCTGGCCATGGCTAGATCACTCAGCTTCGGGTCTACCGCATGCAACTCTTCGCCCTATTCAGACTCGCTTTCGCTACGGCTCCGCGCCTACGACACTTAACCTTGCTGCATACGATAACTCACCGGCTCATTATGCAAAAGGCACGCCGTCAGGTCCGAAGACCCTCCGACTGCTTGTAGGCACATGGTTTCAGGTACTATTTCACTCCCCGTCAGGGGTGCTTTTCACCTTTCCCTCACGGTACTGGTTCACTATCGGTAGTCGTCGGATATTTAGCCTTAGCAGATGGTCCTGCCGGATTCCCACAGGATTTCTCGTGTCCCGCGGTACTTGGGAACACCTTCGGGAGATCGATCCATTTCGCCTACGGGGCTCTCACCCTCTGTGGCCGGCCTTTCCAGACCGCTCGGCTATGTATCGACTTTGTAACTCCCTGGGAGACCAACGGTTCTCCCTGATGGGTCCCGCAACACCGTCTACGCAACGCCCGTCAGCTTGACACGTAAACGGTTTAGGCTGATTCCCGTTCGCTCGCCGCTACTGAGGAAATCATTGTTATTTTCTGTTCCTGAGGGTACTTAGATGTTTCAGTTCCCCTCGTACGCTTCCCAAGCCCTATGTGTTCAGGCAAGGAATACTGCAGGTTTACCCGCAGTGGGTTTCCCCATTCGGAAATCCCCGGATCAACGCTTGTTTGCAACTCCCCGAGGCTTAACGCAGCTTACCACGTCCTTCATCGCTCGACGACTCCAAGGCATCCACCATGCGCCCTTAGTAACTTAATCAAAGGCAATGTAGAATGCATCTCAAAGTGCTACTCTCCATATTCGGTTGTCAAAGAACGAAGAAGCTGTCAGACCGTGGGTTGGTGGAGATAGTCGGGATCGAACCGACGACCTCCGGCTTGCAAAGCCGGCGCTCTCCCAACTGAGCTATATCCCCAGCGTACGTCTGATAGCGTGGTGGGCCTAGGAAGACTCGAACTTCCGACCTCACGCTTATCAGGCGTGCGCTCTAACCAACTGAGCTATAGGCCCAACATACCAGCGGCAGGACCGGTCGGGTCCTGCCTTTGGCAAGAGAATAGCGTGCGAGGCCTAGAGCAATTCCGCCTACCGTAACCTTTTCCGGACGTACCGGGTAAGGTTTTCTCCTTAGAAAGGAGGTGATCCAGCCGCACCTTCCGATACGGCTACCTTGTTACGACTTAGTCCCCCTCACCAACCACACCTTGGGCACCTGCCTCCCTTTCGGGTTAGCTCAGCGACTTGGGGTGCAGCCAACTCGGGTGACTTGACGGGCGGTGTGTACAAGGCCCGGGAACGTATTCACCGCGTCGTTCTGATACGCGATTACTAGCGATTCCAACTTCACGAAGTCGAGTTGCAGACTACGATCCGAACTGAGGCCGGCTTTTTGGGATTCGCTCCACCTCACGGTATTGCTGCCCATTGTACCGACCATTGTAGCACGTGTGTAGCCCTGGGCGTAAGGGCCATGATGACTTGACGTCGTCCCCACCTTCCTCCGGTTTGTCACCGGCAGTCTCTCCAGAGTCCCCAGCATTACCTGATGGCAACTGAAGACAGGGGTTGCGCTCGTTGCGGGACTTAACCCAACATTTCACGACACGAGCTGACGACAGCCATGCAGCACCTGTACAGGAGTCCGAAGAAGGATGTATTTCTACACCTGTCCCCTGCATGTCAAGCCCAGGTAAGGTTCTTCGCGTTGCATCGAATTAAACCACATGCTCCACCGCTTGTGCGGGCCCCCGTCAATTCCTTTGAGTTTCAACCTTGCGATCGTACTCCCCAGGTGGGGCACTTAATGCATTAGCTGCGGCACTGAAGGGGTAGACTCCTCCAACACCTAGTGCCCATCGTTTACGGCTAGGACTACCGGGGTATCTAATCCCGTTCGCTCCCCTAGCTTTCGTGCCTGAGCGTCAGTACCGGGCCAGAAGGCCGCCTTCGCCACCGGTGTTCCTCCAGATATTTACGCATTTCACCGCTACACCTGGAATTCCACCTACCTCTCCCGGACTCAAGCCAGGCAGTTTCAGAGGCAGTTTGACGGTTGAGCCGTCATATTTCACCCCTGACTTACCAGGCCGCCTGCGCACCCTTTATACCCAGTGAATCCGAACAACGCTTGCACCCTCCGTATTACCGCGGCTGCTGGCACGGAGTTAGCCGGTGCTTCCTCTGATGGTACCGTCAAACTCCGCGGGTATTAACCCCGGAGCGTTCTTCCCAATCTGACAGAGCTTTACAACCCATAGGGCCTTCTTCGCTCACGCGGCGTCGCTCGGTCAGGCTTTCGCCCATTGCCGAAGCTTCTCGACTGCTGCCTCCCGTAGGAGTCTGGGCCGTATCTCAGTCCCAGTGTGGCCGGACACCCTCTCAGGCCGGCTACCCATCGTCGCCTTGGTAGGCCATTACCCCACCAACTAGCTAATGGGACGCGGGACCATCCTTCAGCGGCAGCTTCAAAGAGAGGCCACCTTTCACCCCCGGACCATGCGATCCAAGGGTCGTATGCGGTATTAGCAGCTCGTTAGAACTGTTATCCCCCACAAAAGGGCAGGTTTCCCACGCGTTACTCACCCGTTCGCCACTGTACTCATTCCCCGAAGGGAACTTTCTCGTTCGACTTGCATGCCTAATCCACGCCGCCAGTGTTCGTTCTGAGCCAGGATCAAACTCTCCGTTGTCAAAAATCAACAACAGGGTTTTCCCTGCTTTTTTCGCAAGAACCATCGCTTACCGTTCGAGCGGTTTCCGGCAAGCCGGACACCCCCCAGACGGGTCGCGCTGACTCGGAATTGCATTCGGGCCATCGCACGCTATTCTGTTGTCAAAGAGCAGTTCCAGGCGTTCGCTGCCGCTGGCCCCCCTTCAGCAGGGGGGAGCAATGTACTCAAGAACCGAGGCCAAGTCAACTAGTTTGTTGGACTTTTTTCAGATTCCCGAGCCGTCCGGTGCCGGCCACCCGAGGGCGCCTCTCCCGGCCGCGCCGCCCCGGCGAGACCCTTAGGTCGTCGCCATGGCAACGGGGCGGGAAGTTAATTCGGCGCCTGGTCCGTGTCAAAGAATAAGATCGATATTTCCCCATTTTTTCACAGCCGCCGCAAATCAGGCATTAGGACCCGTTTGCGGGCATCTGCGGGCCCCGGCGGCCTGGGTGGGGTCGGAGCCGACCGGCTGTGGACGGCCGGACACTGCCCGCCCGCGGGGCTGCCGCAACCCCCAGCGCGGGAGCGATTTGGGGAACTTCCGGCCCGGCCCGCCGCTTGCACGGCCCGGGACGGGCCTTGCCCGGACCCCGACCGCCCCCCACATTGTCCGGGAAATCGGGCTTGTGGGGCCCGCGGCCGGTGGCCCATAGTGGGCATTCGCCCGCCGGGACGCCCCCGATGGTTTGGCACGGATGCACGGAGGCAGCATGCGCAGGTTCCTGGACTTCACGATCCCCCGCCGCTGGGTGCGCGGTCTGCTCTGGGCCGGCCTGGTGCTCTTCTGCGCCGCGCTGGTGGGCACTCTGGTCGGCGTGGACCGTCTTTCACGGGACCTGCCCTCGCTGGACGCGCTGCAGGCCATCGATCCCTCGGTCAAGACGGTGATCTTCGCCGCCAACGGCGACACGCTGCGCGAGTTCTATACGGAGAACCGGACCATCGTCCCGCTGAGCCGCATCCCCCGCCGCCTGCAGGAGGCGGTGATCTCGGTGGAGGATCGGCGCTTCTACCAGCACTACGGCGTGGACATGCGCCGCCTCCTCGGCTCGGTCTGGATCAACCTGACCACCAGCCGCAGCCCCGGCGGCAGCACGCTGACCCAGCAGCTGGCGCGCAACCTCTTTCCCAAGCTCCTGCCCAGCGAGAAGCGGGTCACGCGCAAGATCCGCGAATGGATCGTCGCGGCGCAGATCGAGTCCATCTACACCAAGGACGAGATCCTGGCCATGTACCTCAACCAGATCTACCTGGGCAAGGGCTCATACGGGGTGCAGGCGGCCGCGCACATCTTCTTCGGCCGCGACGTGTGGGACCTGGGCGATGCCGAGTGCACCATGATCGCCGGCATGATCCAGCTGCCGGAGCACTACTCCCCCCTGCGTCACCTGGACCAAGCCTACACCCGCCGCGCCACGGTGCTGGAGACCATGATCCAGGCGGGGTACCTGACGCGCGACGAGGCCGAGGTCATCGGCGCCACCGAGGTCTCCCCCGTCGAGGGCTCGAACGACGACGGGCGGCCCGCCGGCTTCGCCGCCTACTTCGTCGAGGAGGTGCGCAAGCAGCTCGAGGATGACTATGGCGCGGCCCGGCTGTACCAGGACGGCCTGCGGGTCTGGACCACGCTGGTGCCCCGCTACCAGGTCTGGATGGAGCAGGCCCTGGAGACCCACCTGCGGGCCGAGGAGACCGAGCGCCGCTATCCCATGACCCGCGCACGCTACGACAGCCTGACGGCCGCCGGCGCGCGTCCGGCGACCCTGGAGTACCTGCAGGGCGCCGCGCTGCTGCAGGACGTGCGCACCGGCGCGATCCTGGGCATGGTCGGCGGCCGCTCGTTCGCCGACAGCAAGTGGAACATGGCGACCCAGGCCACGCGCCAGCCCGGCTCGATCTTCAAGCCCTTCGTCTACCTGACGGCCCTGGAGAACGGCTACACCGCCTCGTCCGTGCTGATGGACACGCCCTTCGTGCTGGACACCGGCACCAGCCTCTGGCGGCCCAAGAACTTCAGCGGCCGCTTCGAGGGCCCCATGACCCTGCGCTACGCCCTGAGCCGCTCGGTGAACACGCCCACGGCCAAGCTGTACCTGGACTTCGGCCTGGCGCCGGTGCTGGAGAACATCCAGAAGCTGGGCTTCACCACCGAACTGCCCCGGGTGCCGGCCCTCTTCCTGGGCGCGGGCGAGGTCACCCTGCGCGAAGTGACCGCGGCCTACAGCACCTTCGCCAACCACGGCGTCTACGTGCAGCAGCATCTGATCACCCGGGTCGAGAGCGCCGACGGCGAGATCCTCTTCGAGGCCCGCATCCGCCAGCGCGAGGCCCTGGATCCGGCCGAGGCCTACATGATGACCAACCTGCTGAACACCACCCTGGTCGAGGGCACGGGCAAGGCGGCCCGCTGGCGCGGCTTCACCAAGACCGGCGCGGGCAAGACCGGCACCACCAACGAGAGCACCAACGCCTGGTTCTGCGGCTTCACCCCCAGCTTCTGCGGCGGCGTGTGGGTGGGCTTCGACCAGGACACTCCCATGGGCAAGGGCGCCACCGGCGCGCGCATGGCCCTGCCGGTGTGGGCCTCGTTCATGGGCAAGATCACCGACGCCAAGGGCGATGAGCCGTTCGTGCGGCCTCCTGGCATCCTCGAGCAGTCGGTTTGCCTGCGCTCGGGGATGCTGGCTGCCAGCGGCTGTGACTCCGTCGCGGTGGAAGTCTTCCTGCCGGGGCGCACGCCGCAGGACGTGTGCGATGTGCACGGGGGGCAGTTGCATGATTTCAAGGGGGTGGACAAGGGGTTCAAGACGCTGGACGACTCCGGCGACGAGTTCTGACGCCGTACGGTGGGTGGCTCCCGAAACGCGAGGGCCCGGACTGAGCGCGGTCGGCGAGGACGCCTCCAACGCGCTCAGACCGGGCCCTCGCATTTCGGGGGCTGCACCGTATGGGGTCAGGGCGTTGCTGCGTGCCCAGAGTGCGCCGGGCGGAGCCTACCGGGGGCTTCACTTGCGAGGGTGGTTGGCGCGGCACCTGACTCAAACGCTGTCGGGCACTCCGCCGGTCTCGGGTCTTTCTACGAGCCTCAGCGAATCGAACCGCCAGATTGGGAACCAGAGTGCCACGGCAACTGCGAATATCAGCCATTCCCCGCTCATCGCCCCAAACATGGCGACGGCGTAGACAGGCAACTGCAAGACCATAAGGAACACTCGACGGCCATAGTTGAAGTGATCCTCATCTACTCCCAGCACGGTTCGTTCTCGTGGTCCTCCCTGATCTCTCCGGTTCCGGCATCTATCACCAATACCCGGCCGCATGCTTCCCCTTTGGGGCGAGACGAAACCCTCCAGACGATTCCCGGTACACTGCCCGACAGCTCCAATTCAGCCGAATACTCTTCATCGCTCGGCTGGATTCCGCGTGAATTTCCAATCTGCTCAGCTGCTGCCCTGTCGATCGTAATGTCACAAAGCTCAGGATGATGTCGGCAATCCGGTACTTCGCCGCGATGTATTACAAAGTCGTTCCGGTGCGCCACCATGCTGTATTCCTGACTCTTGGTACTCGCGACGACGAACGAACACTCCAGATCCCACGACACCTTGGGGCGAAATCTGGCCAGCAGGGACCAGGAGTCCAATCCGATGTACCCCTGTTCTGCACTTGTGATGATGATCGCGGACGCGGTTTCAACCGTGCAGGTCGCTCCGATCTCGTCCCCCAACAGCGATACGATATAGTGCCTGGCCCGGTCGATCTCGGACTGCGGAGCTTTCGAATCCAGCACGGAGTCGGGGACCGCGATTGCTCCGGACGCAATCGCTACCCAGGACAAAAACATCCCTGCGATACCGTGCATTCGCTTACCTCATATTCCCAGCGTCGGCTTCACCTGCAAGCACGACCGGCGCGGCCTTGGCCCCGCCAGGGCGCGGACTTACGCGGTTGCCAGGTGGACGCACTTGTCAGGTTGCCCCCTATGTCAGTTGGCACCCAGATTTCCAAAGAACAAGAAGCTGAGGACAAACACCACCGCAGTCAGGACAAGAATACCGCCAATTTTCAAAGTCGCAGAACCCGCAGTTTCGCCACCATCCAGTTCAATGTTCAAAATCTCGTCGGCCTGGACAGACTCTTCGGCATATCCGAAATTTCCAACCCGCCCCAGCAAGACATAGCTTGGCGTTGCTTCCTTGACCTCTCCCAGCACCACTCTTCGTGACTTCGTTTCAATCCTGACATAGTCACCCGTTCGCAACACGCGGTGTCCTTCAGGCACCTGGTCCGGCTCGTCGCCAATTGGCGGAAGTACTGCCCGGTGCGGTCCGGCGCACCCGGCAGACACCAGGAGGAGAAGAAGCAACAGGGAACGAAGAAACTTCATTTTCTGACCGCCCAAATCTCCGCCAATCCCCTAGTCGATCCTCTGTTGCCGAGTGCTCCAGTTGACTGGCCTCATCATCGACCCAAGGTTTGCCCCAACTCTACCGGGTCAGTCTAATGCTCATCGGATACCATGCGCCAGGCTACTTGGATATACGGCGGCCCGGAACTTCCTGGCTCAATCCGCCGGAATCGCCACGTATACTCGCACTCGCCGGAAAAGTCCGGGTCCTGCGAGATGTCCGTCGGATACCACGTTGGATCGCAATCCTCGAATTCGATGGTCACTGTTGCAACTTCAATCGGCCCAGCCCAGGAGGCGCCTGTCGCCAGGGTATATTCGAAGCTGCGCCAGCGACCGTCCTTGTCGCCGATCGAATAGCCCGCATCGGACGCATATTCGTCGCGGATGACCAACGTTTCGCCGGCACCGAAGGACACCTGCTTTATCCACCAGTAGCGCTCAGGCCGCTCCGCAGCGGATGGTGCCGCGACCCGAGTACACTCAATCGGTTCACCATTCACTGTGGACTTGAAGAACTTGAAAGGCCGAGGACCCGTATCCCCGCCAAAGGTCTCCGGGAACCCGATGCGGACGGTGCCGGCTTCTCCGGAATTCGTCAGGACAAGGAGGCACTCGACCCGAACGGACCCGCTGCGATGGTTGATCTTGACACCAACGTGTTCGGCGACAAGCGAAATGCTGGGGTGCTCGTCCAGGAGTTCAACTGTGCCTCCGACACCGGTAATCGCACCGTCATTCGCAGAAGCCAAGGCGGCGAAACCAAGCAGAGCGGCGAAAAGCGGTGCTGTCCTCAAGCCGATACCCCACTTTCCGGAATGATCGAATTTTCGGCATAACGTTGGCTTCAGCTGCAAGCGCAGCTGGCGCGGCCATGATCCTGCCAGAGCCTCGCGCGTTGCCCGGGCGCCCAGCGCAGAGCGCAAGCCAGTTCGTCTATGTCCCCACTCAGGCAATCAGCCGCTGTAGGGCTTTTTGAAACGCGGCTACCGCGCACCCAATCGTGAACACCGAATATGTCAACATACAGGCGAGACGTGGGCCTGGAACGCCGAGCCACCGGCCACCCGTGGTCAGCACAATAGCGCATGCCCGAAATACCCGAAAAACGAACACATGCAACTGCAGACTCAATCCTATAACCAAGACGTCAAAAAAGGCGGCTTCCCCGACTAGGCCCAAAGCCGCGACTTCTGGACTGAGGAGAATCAGAAGGGTCAGGAAAACCGCCACGACACCCAGCAACTTCTGCCTCCCTTCCAAATGCTGGATCCAAGTCGGCCTGGCGAAGCCTGAGGATCGCTTCTTCGCCAGGAAGAATACAGCGAGCCCAAGCAGAATGATCGTGGATGTCTTCATGGTCGCCACCTAACGTTGGCTTCACCTGCAAAGTCGATTGGCGCGGACCTGGCACCAGCCAGGTGCGTGACGAGCGGCTTTGTCAGGTGGAAGCTCTTGTTAGAAAGCCCTTCGTCTATTCCCCAGAAAATGGAGGTGCACCTGACTCAGATTCCTTCTTTGTCTCCTGAAGTCTATGTTCTGCCGCTCTCCCTGATTCAGGATCTAGAATCGAGTTCACAGCCATGAATGCGTTTCCCAAGGCCCCGCTGTGATTGCCTGATTTACGATAGTAAACCCACCCTCTTAACTCCATCCATAGCAAGAGCCGGTGGCCTGCTAGAATTGCCACTCCCCCAATAACAACAATCAAAGCCCAGAGGAACGGAGTACTCATCTCATCACCTACCAATTGACACCTGCAAGTTGGACATCATTGTCTTTCTAACTCCATTTAGACTGCACCGGCCGATTCACCGCAATAGAACCCGCCCCACCCTGTGCCGTAGCGACCCGTCTACTCGACCCGCCCGAGAATAAGGGGCCGCGCCGCCGCAGATTCGCCGGAGAACATCAAGGCAGCCAAAGCCCGCGCAGCCGCCGACTCGGCCTCGTCCCGGCGATCGCAGAAAACACGCGCGATGACATCCCCCTTGGCCACTCGGTCGCCGATCTGCGGCAAAAACTCCAACCCGCAGCTCAGGTCCAGCGGATCGTCGACGGTGCGACGGGCACCCTTCATGTCGGCCAAGGCCAGGCCCAGGGCGCGGCAGTCGCAGCCGGCCAGCCAGCCGTCGGCCGGCGAGGTGATCTCCGTGGCCAGGGGCGCGGTCTTCAGACCGAAGTCGTCGCGATCGGTGTCGAGGCGGCCGTCCTGCGCCTTGACCCAGGCGTGCAAGCGCTCCAGGGCCGAACCGTCGTCCCACGCCGCGCGCACCCGCGCCAGGGCCCGTTCGCGGTCGGGCTCGAGGCCGGCGCAGCGCACCATCTCGGCGGTCAGGTCCTCGGTCAGCGCCACCAGGTCGGCCGGTGCAGCGGCGCGACCGCCCGGCCGCAGGGCCGCAAACGCTTCGATGGTCTCGTGGGCGTGCCCGATCATGCGTCCCAGGGGTTGGTCCATGTCCGAGAAGACCACCGACATGGTGCGGCCGTAGCTGCGGCCGACGGCTACCAAGGCCGTGGCCAGTTCGCGGGCCCGCTCCAGGTCGGTCATGAACGCGCCCGAGCCGGTCTTGAGGTCGATGACGATGGTCCGCGGGCCGGCGGCCAGCTTCTTGGACATGATCGAGGCGGTGATCAGGGGCACGCAGTCCACGGTCGCGGTCACGTCGCGCAAAGCGTAGATGCGGCCGTCGGCGGGCGCGATCGAACCGCTCTGCCCGACGATGGCGCAGCCCTCGGCCGCCACCACCCGCAGGAAGGCCGCGTTGTCCAGGTGGATGCGGTAGCCGGGGATGGCCTCCAGCTTGTCCAGGGTGCCGCCGGTGTGGCCCAGGCCGCGGCCCGAGAGCATGGGCACGCACAATCCGCAGGCCGCCGCCAGAGGTGCCAGCAGCAGGCTCACCTTGTCGCCCACGCCGCCGGTGGAGTGCTTGTCGGCCGTGGGCCGGGGCAGGGCGGCGGTGTCCAGCTCCTCGCCCGCTCTGAGCATCGCGCCGGTCAGGGCCGCGGTCTCGGCGGGCGTCATGCCCCGGAACCAGACCGCCATCAGGAAGGCCGACATCTGGTAGACGGGGATGCGGTCGGCGGTGAAGCCGTCGACCAGGAAGGTGATCTGCGCCTCGTCCAGTTCGCGGCCGCGCTTCTTGGCTTCGATGATCTCCAGCACGTTCACGGGCGTGCCTCCGGGTCGACGGCGGGACGGAAGTCGATGAAGGCCAGCGGCAGCAGCTCGGCCACGGTCATGCGCAGCACCGGGCCGTCCGTGCCGCGCTCGCCGGCCATCAGCACCACGGCGTCGGGGGCGAACTCCATCAGCACCTGGCGGCAGGCGCCGCAGGGCGAGGTGGGCTCGGGACCGTCGGTGCAGACGGCGATGGCGGCAAACGCCGTGTCGCCGTCGGTCACCGCACGCACCACGGCCGTGCGCTCGGCGCAGATGGACAGGCCGAAGCTGGCGTTCTCCACGTTGGTGCCCAGGTGCACCTTGCCGCCTGTCGCCGAGCAGCGCCGCTCCCACCCGGAAATGCGAATAGGGCGAGTGGCTGCGGGCGCGCACGGCGCAGGCCGCCGCCACCAGGCTCTTCTCCTGATCGGTCACGCGCTGTCCCCCTTGCTGAGTTCGGGCAGGAAGCTGACGCCCTTGCGCGTGGCCGGGGCGCCGAAGAAGTCGGCGTAGGTCGCCGCCACGTCCATGAACCCCTTGCGCACGCCCAGGTCGACACCCGGCTCCCGGCCCACCAGGCGGGCCAGCAGGGGCACCTGCTCGCGGGAGTGGTCGGTGCTGGGGGTGGTCGGGTCGTTGCCGTGGTCGGCGGTGATCACCAGCAGGTCGCCCGCCGCGCAGCCGCTGCAGGAAGCCGCCCAGCCAGACGTCGAACTCCTCCAGGCCGCTTCTTCATGCCTGCAGGGTCGTTGCGGTGGCCCCAGAGCATGTCGAAGTCGACCAGGTTCAGCAGGATCAGTTCGGGGCCGTCCATCGGGGCGCGCGTAGAGCTCGTCCAGGCGGGCCATGCCTTCGGCGTTGCTCGTGGGAGGTGAAGCGTCTCGTCGATGCCCACGCCCGCGTAGAGGTCGTAGATCTTGCCGATGGAGCGCACGGCCACGCCGCCGGCCTGCAGCTGCGGGCAGCAGCAGCTCCGGCGGCGGCGCCACCGAGTAGTCGTGCCGGTAGGCGGTGCGCTCGAACGCCCCGCTGGGTCCGGTGAAGGGCCGGGCGATGACGCGACTGACCGGCGTGGGGCGGCTACCAGCATGGCGCGCGCCTTCTCGCAGACCCGGTAGAGCTCTTCCAGGGGGCAGACCGCGTCGTGGGCCGCGATCTGGAAGACGCTGTCGGCGGAGGTGTAGACGATCAGCTTGCCCGTGGCGCAGGTGCTCGTCCCCCAGCTCGGCGATGATCGCGGTGCCGCTGGCGGCCTTGTTGCCCAGCACGCCGAAGCCGGTCAGGCGGGTGAACTCGGCCAGCACCCCGGGCGGGAAGCCGTCGGGGTAGGTGGGGAAGGGCTCGGCCGTGACCAGGCCCATCAGCTCCCAGTGGCCGGTGGTGGAGTCCTTGCCCGCGGAGACCTCCTGCAGGCGGCCCCAGGACGCCAATGGGCGCGGGTCTGGCGCCACGCCGGCGATGGTGTGCAGGTTGCCCAGGCCCAGGGACGCCAGGTTGGGCACGGCCAGGCCGCCGATCTGGCGCGGCCATGTTGCCCAGGGTGTCGCTGCCGGTGTCGCCGTAGGCGGCGGCGTCAGGGGCGCCGCCGACGCCCAGGCCGTCGAGCACG
Organism: Candidatus Krumholzibacteriia bacterium; assembly: GCA_963848505.1. GTDB lineage: Bacteria > Krumholzibacteriota > Krumholzibacteriia > LZORAL124-64-63 > LZORAL124-64-63 > JACZKN01. Next base: position 1,605,979 of record CAWKEB010000003.1, read on the forward strand.
ATGAGGATGGCACGGGCCATGGTTGTCGCTCCTTCGCCCGCCGGGCGGGCCGTGGTGTTCTGCGCGGATTTCCCAAGGGTAGCGGCGGCGAAAGGCCGAACGTCAACCGAGCTTCTGCTTGCCTGCGCCCCGGTCGCGCTTACAATGTCCGCCATGACCGGCAACCTCTTCCAGCCCGACGCGCCCGAACCCGTGGCGCAGCGCCCCTGGCCGCCCCCGTGGCGGCGGGGCCGGTGCCGCTGGCCGACCGCATGCGTCCGGCGCAGCCTGGACGAGGTGGTCGGGCAGCAGGAACTGCTGGGCCCCGGCGGTCCGCTGCGGCTGCTGCTGGAGACCGACCGCCTGCCCTCGCTGCTGCTGTGGGGCCCGCCCGGCTGCGGCAAGACCACCGCTGGCCCGCCTGGCCGCCCTGCACACGCCGCGCCCGCTTCCTGGAGTACAGCGCGGTCGCGGTCGGCTCGCAAGGAACTGAAGGCGGTGATGGCCGAGGCGCGGCAAGCTGCAAGCAGGTCGCCGGCACGCCGCACCATCCTCTTCCTGGACGAGATCCACCGCTTCAACAAGGCCCAGCAGGACGCCCTGCTGCCCTGGGTCGAGCGCGGCGACGTGACCCTGATCGGCGCCACCACCGAGAACCCCAGCTTCGAGGTCAACAGCGCGCTGATCTCGCGCACGCGGCTGTTCGTGCTGCAAGCCGCTGGACCAGGCGGCGGTGCAGCGACCTGCTGCGCCGCGGCGCTCGCCGACGCCGCGCGGCCTGGACGGCGCCCTGCGACCTGGACGACGAGGCACTGGCCGCCCTGGCCGCCGTCAGCGAGGGCGACGCCCGCGCCGCCCTGGGCCTGCTGGAGACCGTGGCCGCGGCCGCGGCGGCCGGCGCCGCGCCCGAGGCCGGCGACGGACCCTTCGGCCTGGACCGGTGCGGCAGGTGCATGACCAGCCGCGCCGCGCGCTTCGACAAGGCGGGCGAGGAGCACTTCAACCTGATCAGCGCCCTGCACAAGAGCCTGCGCAACAGCGACGTGCAGGCGGCGGTGTACTGGCTGGCGCGCATGCTCGAGGGCGGCGAGGATCCCCTCTACGTGGCCCGGCGCCTGGTGCGCTTCGCCAGCGAGGACGTGGGCCTGGCCGACCCCGACGCCCTGGCCCGCACCCTGGCCGCCCGCGACGCGGTGCACTTCCTGGGGCTGCCCGAGGGCGCGCTGGCCCTGGCCCAGGCGGCGGTGTACCTGGCGCTGGCGCCCAAGAGCAATGCCCTGTACCGCGCCTACGCCGCGGCCGCGGCCGAGGTCACGCGGGGCTCAAGCCCGCCGGTGCCCCTGCACCTGCGCAATGCCCCCACCCGTCTGATGAAGGAACTCGGCTACGGCGACGGCTACGTCTACGCCCACGACACCGACCAGGGCATCGCGGAGATGGACTGCCTGCCGGCGGACCTGGGCAACCGGACCTTCTACGCGCCGCGCGGACGCGGCCACGAAGAGGAACTGCAGGACCGCATGGAGAAGATCCGGCGCTGGCATGAACAGCGGCGCGCCCGGAAATCCGGCGGCGACGGGTGATGGACTCGATTCCAGGAGGAACCAGATGAAGAGAATCGGTGTGCTGACCGGCGGCGGCGACTCGGCCGGCATGAATCCCGCCGTGCGCGCGGTGGTGCGCACGGCCTGGCATCACGGCGCCGAGGTGCTCGGCATCCAGCGCGGCTGGCGTGGCCTGGCCGAAGGCGCCTACGAGACGATGACCGCCGGCTCGGTCAGCGGCATCCTGCACCTGGGCGGCACCATCCTGCGCACCTTCCGCTACCCCGAGTTCGCCACCGAGGAAGGCACCGCGCCCATCGCCAAATCGCTTAAGGAAACTGAAGCTCGACGGCTGGTGGTCATCGGCGGTGACGGCAGCTTCCGCGGCGCCACCAAGCTGGAGAAGGAATTCGGCGCTGCCCTGCGTGGGCGTGCCCGCGACCATCGACAACGACATCCCGGGCACGGACATGTCCATCGGCTTCGACACCGCGCTGAACATCGCCGTCGACGCCGTGGACAAGATCCGCGACACCGCCACCAGCCACGGCCGGATCTTCGTGATCGAGGTGATGGGCCGGGAGTATGGCCTGCTGGCGGCGCAGACGGCCATCGCCACCGGCGCCGAGGAGGTGCTGCTGCCGGAGATCCCCTACAACCTGGACGAGGTCTGCCGCCGCATCACCGCGGGCTACGACCGGGGCAAGCACCACGCCATCATCATGGTGGCCGAGGGGGCGGGCAAGGCCAGCTACGTCAGCTTCGAGATCAAGGAGCGCCTGCAGCGCGACGTGCGCATGGTGGTGCTGGGGCACGTCCAGCGGGGCGGCTCGCGCCTCAGGCTACGACCGCATCCTGGCCTCGCGCCTGGGCTACCAGGCCACTGAACTGCTGTTCGCCGGAAAATCGGGTGTGATGGTGGGCATCGTGGCCAACAAGTTCAAGACCTCACCCCTGGAGAAGAAGGGGCGCATGCCCGCCACGGCGGTGCTGCGGGACGCGCGGCTGCAGGAGATCCTGGCCTAGCCGCCACCCCGGGACCAAGGCAAAGCGAACGGGCTCCCCTGCGGGAGCCCGTTCGTCGTTGCGGTCGGTCGGACGAAGCCCTACTCGGCCGACTTGGTACCCTCGACGTAGGCGTTGGCGTACTGGAACCAGTCCACGCGCATGGTGCCGACCACGTGGCCGAGGCCAGCGTACTCGAGCTTGCGCACGGAGTAGTCCTCCTCCAGCGTCAGCACGCTGAAGGCGCCCACCAGCGGCAGGTCCTTGGCCTTGAACATTTGCAGCATCCACTCGGCGCCCGGAGTCAGCTTCACCAGCTGCAGCGAGCACTCGTCGCCGACGGCGTACCAGGCGTAGTCCTCGGGGCCGGGGTTGGCCTTGGCCGAGTCGGCCAGGTCATGGCGCGGCACGTAGACGAAGTTGGCGAACGCGCTCTTGACGGTCTTCACCGGGTCACCCTCGTTCTCGGGCAGGAAGGTGGCGCGGGCCTCGTCGATGTCGGTGCGCTTGTAGCCGATCTTGGGGATCGGCGCGCCCGGCATCTCCTGGTCGATGGCGCCGGAGCGCAGCAGCGTCGGCAGCATGTAGCCCTTGGGCGTCTTGAGGCTGTCGGCCTCGATCACGCCGCCGCGCTTGATGCGGCGCAGCACCAGGTGGGTCGGCTGGGGCGTGAAGGTCTTCTGCACGCCCAGCAGGGCGCCCTGCAGGCCCTGGTAGCGGCTCTCGAGATTCTCGGCCACCAGGAATTCCATGATGTTCTCGTCGGCGCCGCGGCCGCGGATCAGCGCGATGTTGCCGTGCACGTAGTCGAACGCCGGGGCATCGATCTCGAAGAGGAAGCCGACGCTCAGGGTGTCGCCGCGGGTGATCCGGCGCAGGGAATCGTAGACGTAGGGATCCACGTCCTTCTTGCCGCCGCAGCCGGCCAGGCCGAACAGGGTCACGGCCAGCAGGCCGAGCATCAGGACGGGAACCCAGCGACGCGGGGAAGACACACCGAACATGAACGAACCTCCCTAAAGGTACATGACCTCGCCCTGCCGGTGGGATGCGGGGCGGCGTTGTCGGAACATCCGGAAGAACGGACATCCGAATATCCGGATATCCGGATGCCCGGACACCCTGGCTCAGCGGGCGAGCCTACGCCCGGGGCCAGGCAAAGGTCAACGACAGTCTCGTCGTCTCAACCCCATGAAATTGGGGCATTGGCCCGAAAAAAGCAAATGCATTCCGGGCCGACGGACGGTGGCGGCGGTCGTCAGCGCGCCGTCAGCCGGGGCAGCTGGCGCACAGCCGCCAGCACCGCGGCCGCGCCGTCGATGCCGCCGTCCCAGAGGGACTGGAAAACCTGCCAGTGGCCGGGCATCAGCACGCCCGCGCTGGAGAAGAGCCGGGAAAACCGCCCACGCCGCCAGGCCTGGTCGTGGCCCGGCAGACCCCGGCGTTCGAGCCGCCCGTCCAGCGTCACGTCCCAGGCGGCGGCGAAGGCCTCCGCCGCCGCGGCGGGGATCAGGTCCGGCAGCAGACGGCCGTGCAGCAGGTCGTCCGCCAGCGCCAGCTGGTGGTGCAGATAGGCGTTGGTCTCGGCCGGCGAGAAGCGCTGCAGCGCGGGCTCCGCATCCGCCTGCGGGGCTGGCCGCAGCTCCCAGACCTCGGGGCCGGACTCGACCTTGCCCCGCCCCTGCTCGCAGAAGACCCGCGGCGAGCAGTACAGCGTCAGCCGCGGGCGCCGGTCCCCGGCTCCGCCCCGGTCCAGGCGCAGCCAGCCTTCGTCGCCTTCGGGCAGGTCGTCGCAGCAGATCTCCACCGCCGACAGGGCGCTCTCCAGCTGCAGATGGCGCAGGGCCGCCGTGGCCCGCGGGACCACCAGTTCGGCCAGCTCCGGCCCGCAGGCCAGGCAGCGTACCGTCGCCTGCGGTCGGTTCCCCGCCGGATCGATCACCGCTCAGGCCTCCGCGACCATCGTGCCGCCGCCGACCGGCTGCAAACGCACCGTGAAGTGGCGCAGCTGCGGCGGCTGCCAGAGGATCTCCAGGCCGCGCAGCCGCGGGGCCATGGCCACCACCTGGGCGCAGCACTCGGCCACGTAGTCCAGCTGCGTGTGGGTGTAGACCCGGCGCGGGATGGCCAGGCGCACCAGCTCGTATCGACGGATGCACCATCTCCCCCGTGTCGGGATCCGCGTGCTCGAACATCAGGCTGCCGATCTCCACGGCGCGCACGCCGCCCTCGAGGTAGAGGGCCGCCGTCATCACCTGGGCCGGGAACTGGGACGGCGGGATGTGGGGCAGCGCCGCCTTGGCGTCCAGGTACACCGCGTGGCCGCCGGTAGGATGCAGGTAGGGCACACCCAGTTCGTCCAGCCGCCGGCCCAGGCGGGCCACCTGCCCGATGCGGTAGTCCAGGTAGTCCTGGTCCAGCACCTCGTGCAGACCCTGGGCGATGGCCGCCAGGTCGCGTCCGGCCAGGCCGCCGTAGGTGGTGAAGCCCTCCCGCAGGATCAGCAGGTTGGTGACGTTCTGCGCCCACTCGTCGTCGTTGAGGCAGAGGAAGCCGCCGATGTTGACCAGGCCGTCCTTCTTGGCGCTCATGGTGCAGCCGTCGCCGAGGGAGAAGATCTCCTGGGCGATGGCCTTGATGGTGCGGTCGCGGTAGCCGGGCTCGCGCTGCTGGATGAACCAGGCGTTCTCGGCGAAGCGGCAGGCGTCGAAGATCAGGCGCTTGCCCCGGGCGTGCAGAAATCGGAGACGGCCTTGATGTTGGCCATGGAGACGGGCTGGCCGCCGCCGCTGTTGTTGGTGATGGTCAGCATCACGAAGGGGATGCGCTCCGGCCCGTACTTGGCGAAGGCCTTCTCCAGTTTGCCGAGGTCCAGGTCGCCCTTGAAGGGCGCGTCCAGGCGCGGGTCCAGGCCCTCGTCGCCGATGCAGTCCAGGGCGATGGCGCCGCGGAACTCGACGTTGGCCCGGGTGGTGTCGAAGTGGATGTTGTTGGGCACGACGTCGCGCTCGTTGACCAGGGCGGTGAACAGCAGGCCTTCGGCCGCGCGGCCCTGGTGGGCGGGAATCACGTGCTTGTAGCCGAAGAGATCGCGGATGGTGTCGCGGAAGCCCAGGAACGAGTTGCTGCAGGCGTAGGCCTCGTCGCCGGTCATCAGGGCGCCCCACTGCAGGTCGCTCATGGCGCTGGTGCCGCTGTCGGTCAGCAGGTCGACGTAGACGGCGTCGGACGGGAGCTTGAACACGTTGTAGCCGGCTTCGTGCAGCAGGCGGGCGCGCTCCTGCCGGCTGACCCGGCGGATCCTCTCGACGACCTTGATCCGGTAGGGCTCGAACGGGAATTCCATGTCTGGGCTCCTCGCACGGTGCGGATGGTGGGCAGGACACGGCCGGCGGCGGATCACGTCCCGGATCCGGCAAAGCTAGCCCGCAGTCCGGCCCCGGACAAGTCCGGTGTCGGACCCGCGGCCCGGCCTCAGGACCCGTCCAGGGGCGAGCGGTCCTGGTACAGCACGAGCGCCGTGTCGGTGATCCGCGACAGGATGCGGTAGTGCTGGCGGGCATCCTCGCCGCCGAGGCAGAGGTAGACGCCGCCGGCGACCCCGACGGCCGGGCTGCCCGCGGCCGGAGTCAGCCGCACCAGCGGCCGGTCGGGGGCCGGGTCGCCGCGGCCCAGGTCGGTGCGCAGGGTGACCCACCAGGCCTGCCACAACGGTTCGCGCGGCAACTCGACCAGGGTCCGGCCGCCCCAGCGGGACAGCAGCGCCTCGATGCGGCGCCGGGCCGAGGCGTGGACCAGGGCCGGCGCCAGGTCAGCGTCTGCCAACAGCCGTGCCGCCAGTGCGGCCAGCGTCGTGGCCTGGGGATCGGGGGCCGACTGCGGCGGCCAGCAGGGCGGAGCGGCGCCGCCGCGGGGCAGCGCCGCCAGCAGCCCGGACTCCGCCGGCGCCGGGGTGGCAGTCTCCGCCGCCGAAGCGGCCATCGCCTGGGCCGCGCGCAGACTCCCGCCGTCGGCCAGCAGATCGGCCGCCGCCGCCAGCAGGTCGCAGGGCCCGGGCAGGAACAGCGCGTCCAGTTCGGCCTCGTCGACCACCAGCCAGCCGTGGTCGCGCAGGGCCATGGCCAGGAACTCGAGATCCGCCGGCAGGGGTGCGGTCAGGCGCAGCCGCGTCGGCAACTGGCCCTCGGTCCGCCCCTGCAGGATGCGGGCGACGCACTGGTCAAGGTTGGCCGCGTATTCGGCCGCCAGCTCGCCGCGATCGCGGCGCCGGGTCCGGGTTTCCCCGACCGCGCTGGCCGGCGCCAGGGTGCGCACCTGATCCCACAGGCGCCGGGCCTGGTCGCGCTGCTCGTCGCAGGTGTGCACGTCGCTGGTGCGGGGCGTGGTCAGGAACAGGTTCTCCCACGACTCGCCGCTGGCCGCCGGATCGACCGTCAGCAGCAGGCGGCGCCCGCGTCCGTGCTGGGCGATGCGGTAGCGCACCTCTGGCGTGAAGCGCTGGACGTCCAGCACCACGATCACGTCGTCGTGGCCGGCGGGCCCCGCCAGCGGGGCGGTCACCGGCTCGGGCAGGTCGCCGGCCGTCGGCAGGCGCAGATCCAGCGCCAGGCCCGCGCGCAGCGCCCGGCGGGCCAGCGCCGCCCCGGCCCCTGCGTCCGGACAGAAGATCATGACTTCGCCGGGGTCGGCTGCGCGCGCCGCCGCCCGCTTGAGGCCCGCGACCACGGCGTCCAGGCGGCCGCTGCCGGCCAGGCCCTTGAGCACCAGGTAGGTCGGCTCGGCGGCCTCGCCCGCCAGGGCTGCCACCAGGGCGACCGCCTCCGCGTCCGGGGCCTCGGGATCGGCCTGGCCCAGCAGCGTGCGCAGCCGACCGGCGCCACCTGCGCGGCCGGGCTCAGGCTCGGCCACCTGTGGCGCCGCGCCGCCCAGGGCGCCAACCATGGTCCAGGCGTCCTGCCCCCGGCGCACCGTTTGGCTGTCGGCCAAGGTCAGCAGATCCACCAGGGGCAGGGCCTCCGCACCCGGCGGTCCGCACCAGTGCCAGAAATCGAGGCTGGCGCCCAGGGTCAGGAATGCCTGCTCTTCGGCGCGCAGCTGTTCAAGCCCGGTGTCGACCAGGAAGCCAGCTCCGGTCTCGACCGCCGCGGACATCACGTCCTGCAGGCGGCGGCCGAACAGGTCGAGGTTGGCCTGCACCGCCGCCTGGACCCGGGGCAGCGGCTGGCTGAGCGCGACCAGGCGGCGGGTGGAATTGAGGACGCCCCGCGGCGCGGTGTAATCCAGCCCGCTGGCGGCGGCGCCGCCTTCGAGCAGCCAGGTGTCCAGCTGGACCAGCAGGGTGGGATCGATCTGGGCCGGCGGCTGGTTCAGGTCGACCCAGGTCCGGCCACCCACCGGCAGCCGCCCCAGCCACAGGGGCAGGAACAGGCCCATCGCCTCGCGCAGCTGGTCCAGGCGCATCTCCAGGTCGGCGAAGCGCGAGCCCACCAGCACGCCGTGGCTGCGCGCAACCGGAGCCGGCGAGTCGCTGGTGCCGTCCTCCTCCGCCGACAGGGGATCGCCGGCCAGGCGGGCCGCCCAGCGCAGCAGGCGCAATCCCGCGCGAACCTGTCCGGCGTCCAGGCCGGCCAGGTGCGCCAGGCGAGTCACCGGAATCAGCAGCCCTTCCAGCCCGGCCGGTTGGCGGCCGCTGTCGTCGTTGCCGCGCCGCTGGGCGAGCAGCGGCCGCAACTGACCCAGCAGGCGCCGCAGGCGGGCCACCAGCATCGCCGCCGGCAGGCCTCCGGCCGGACCGGTCGCGGCCTGCGGACCGCCCCCGCCGCTGACGGTCACGCCGGTCGCCGCAGCGAGGAATCCCTGCCAGGCCGGCGGCAGCGTCGCCGTCTGCAGCAGCACCGCCGGAATCTCCTGTCCCAGCAGGACCCGCAGGGCGGCGGCCTCCCCCTGGGCGGCGCGCTCGGGACCCGGCAGCCAGGAAGTCAGATCCGGCACCACGGCCACGGTGGGACGGTGCCGCGCCAGGTAGGCGAGCAGGTCGGCGTCGGCGAGATCGTCGGGCCGGACCCAGAGCACCGGCGCCGGTGCCCGCTGTCCCGCAGGCCAGGCGGAGCAGCCGGCCACACCGACTTCCGCGGCCAGCGCGGCGGCTTCGGGCCAGGACTCGCGGGCCACCAGCAGCGCCCAGGGCTCGAGACGACCGCGCTCCCAGGCACCGCCCAGGGCCGCCAGCAGCGCTCGGCGCGCCGGCGCCGGCGGTCCGACCACCAGGTGGGTGCCGGCGGCGGGCCAGGCGGCCGCGGGTTCCGGTTCGCGGGCTTCGGCGCCGCGACCGGCCACCCAGCCGGCCACCTCCGCCACCAGGGCCGGGGCCAGGCGGCGGCGGGCATCGCCCGCGGTTTCGGGCAGGTCAAGGCAGCGGGCCCGCCCGGTTGCGGCCAGGGCGGCGGCCCGCACACCGGTCCAGGGACCGGCCGCGGCGGCGGCCGGATCGTCCGCGCCTACGGAGTCGTCACGCAGCAGGCGCCACCAGCGGGCGTCCAGGATCTCGACGGCGGCCCAGCCGCCGGCCAGGTAGGCGGCGATCTCCAGGCTGCAGCGACGCCGGGCGGCGGCAGCCCAGCGGGCGCGGGCTTCGTCGGCAGTCCGCCAGTTGTCCGCATCGCCTCCGTCCGGCGTCGGCACGGCGGCGGTCAGGGCGGTCAGCTCGGGCACCACGAGCACCACTTCGGCTCCCGGCGGCGGACCGACGCTCGCATCCTCGATCAGGTCCCAGGTATCGCCGCGCACACCGAAACGCCCGCCCTGGGCCGCGCGCCAGAAGGCGGCGCCACGCTCCCGCTGCGGCAATACGACCAGGCGCGACGCGCCGGGTTCGGACTCCAGGCCCACGTGCGCCAGCGCCCCGGCCAGCGCCTCGGCCTCCAGGCGGCGACCGCCGGGGACGGGACCGCGATCGGCCAGGACCAGCGGCGGCGTGCGCAGGTCCGTCAGCGCCAGGCGGTAGACCGGTCCGTAGCTGCCGAGCCAGCCAGCCAACAGGTCCTGCAGCTCATCGCGGCACCACACGGCGCCGGTCAGCAGGGAGAGGTGACGCTGCCCCCGCTGGGCCAGCAACGCGTGGCGCGCCGGCAACTCGGCTTCGCCGGCGGCGGCCAAGTGCGCGTGGACCACCGCCGCGTCCAGGAACACCCAAGAAGCGCCGCTGCCCTCGAACACGCCCCACAGGCCGTCCAGGCGCTCCGCCGCCAGGGGCAGATCCGCCACCTGCCCGGCCACGAAGCCGGCCTTGCGCGCCCGCTGGCTGAACTGGGCGCCCCAGCCGTCGTCGTCGCCGGCGGTGGCCAGCCTCGGCACTTCGCGGGGCAGGTCGGCGATGGCGGCGGCGTAGCGGTCGTACAGCGCGAAGGCACCGGGCAGCCACGGCCGCACGGCCTGGAAGTCCAGCAGGTCGCCGTTGTGGGTGCAGACGATCCGCACCCAATGGAACACCGCCAGCAGACCGGCGGTCGGGTCGTCGGGATCGGGCCGGCGCCGCACCAGCGCATCGAGCCGGGCCAGCGCGGCGTCCAGGCGATGCACCCGGCCGCCGGGCGGAATCACCGTGACCGGTCCGATCACCCCGGCACTGGCCGGCGCCAGGTCGGCCAGGCGGTCCATCCGATCCAGCACCACGCGCCAGCGTCCGTGGCCGGCGCCCCAGGCGGCCATCACCGCCGCGGGATCGCCGCTGCTGACCAGGGCCACGTCGTTGCGGCCCAGGTCCGGGCGGGTGGCCCGCACGGATTCGGCCGCGGCCGAGGGCTGCCCCGGCGCGCTGAAGGGATCGGGACGGGTCCACAGCAGCGGCACCGTCCAGGCCGCGAACGAGGCGTCCATGGCCCGGGCGGCCTCGTCGCCCGCCGTCAGCACATCGTAGAATACGGCCGCCCCCGCGTCGCCACGGCGGGCCAGCTCCGCCAGTCCCGCCCGCAGCGCGGGATCGCTGCCGGTGATGCGGTTGCGCAGCCCCAACACCACCAGGCCCGCCAGCAGAGCGCGCCCCAGGCCGGTGTCCGCCCGCGCATCGGCGGCCCAGTCATCGGCCGGCTTCAGCTGCGGCAGTCCCAGCTCACGCCGCCAGCCGGCGCGCCAGGGGCCGCCTTCAGCGCCGGCCAGGCGGCGCAGCGCGGCCTCGTCGAGGCCGCCGCGCGGCAGGTCCGGCTCACCCAGGGCTTCAACCAGCTGGCCGATCGGCCAGGCCGCCGGCGGCTCGGGCCAGGCCGCACCGGCGGCGGCCAGGGTGGCCACGTCGCGGGCCACGATCCGCCCGGCGCAGGGTGCGAGGAAGAGGTCGAGAGGCTCCACGCCCTCGCCCGGGGTCCAGCGGGCCAGGTCGCGGGGTTCGCTGCCCCACCACAGGACCACCGCCACCGTGCCGTCGGCGCCCAGGGCGGCCGAGGCCCAGGCCGCCGCGACGATGCCCGCGTCGGGCTCGGGTCGGCGGTACTCGATGCGCGCCACCGCGGTGCCGTAACGGCCGGCCTGCTCGCTGCCTTGTGCCAGGCCCGCCGACTGCAGGGCGCCCAGGGCCTCGGCGTAGCGCGGCACCGGGAAATGGTCGGCGTCGATGTTGGCCAGCAGCTCGAGGGTGCGCACCCGCGCTTCGTCCGATCGCGGGCCGGGCTCGGGATTGGTCTGCAGATAGGCGCGGTACAGGCGCACGCTGGCCTCGGCATCACCCAGCAGGCGGTCGGCCGAAACCGCTTCGAGCCAGGCCCGCTCCTCGGCCAGGCGGCCCGAGGAACCGAAGTAGCGCGGCTGCAGCAGCTGCAGCACCGCGGCCGCCCACTCCCGGGCCGGCCCCGAGCCCCGCACCAGCTTGCCCTGTTCGGCGAAGATCTCCAGCAGGTCGCCGCCCCGGCGGGCCAGCCACAGCCGGTCCTCCTCGGTCAGGGGCACGTCGTGGCGGATCAGCTGCACGTCGAAGACGCGCGCGGTGCGGGCGGCGGTGCGGAACAGGCCCTTCAGCAGGGGCACGGCGGAGGAGAATTCCTCGGGAAAGAGGCTGCTGCGCACGACCAGGAACAGCGCGGCCTCGAGCACCGGCTGGTTGGCGGCGGCGTCGTCCTCGGGCCGCAGCTCGGCCAGGCGCACCCCTTCGCGGACGGCGCGCTCGCTGGCCGCCATGAACGCCGTGGTGAAGGCGCCGGACTCCCGTTCCCAGCGTCCGACGGCGGGCTCGGCGTCGGCCCGCTTGCGCCCGCGCAGCAGGCGCGCCAGACCATCGCCCAGGTTCTCCGTCAGGAAGACCCGGCCGGGCGAGGCTTCGCGCTGGCCGACCGCGGCCAGGAATCGGCGCTCGGCGGCAACGAAATCGCCGGCGTCCAGGGCGGCGCGGGCGGCGTCCAGCAGGTGCCAGTAGTTGCGGTCCGTCGTCTGGTCGTGCTCCATGCCGCGAATCTACCACGACGACGGCGGCCGCAGGAAGCCGAAACCCCGGCGGCGCTCAGCGGGTCAGCACGAAGCGGGTGGTCAGGCTGCGGCCGGCGGTGCGGACGACGGCCAGGTAGGTGCCCGCGGCCAACCGACGGCCGTCCCGGTCACGCCCGTCCCAGGTCAGCTCCGCCGGTTGCGGCGCGTTCAGGAGCCGGACCCTGCGTCCGCGCAGATCGTAGATCTCGACCTGGCTCGCGTCGACCGACGGCTCGCCGTCGACCTGGAAACGGAAGCGCCCCGCCCCCGGGTTCGGGAAGACCGTCAGACGCGTCCCCGGCCGGACGACCGCCACGGCGCTGACCGGCTCGTCCAGCGGGTACGATCCGCTGTTGCGGCCGTCGCGGCGGGCCGAGGGCCACAGGGGTTGCTCGTCCGCACCGGAAAGCACCGGCACCGCGGTCAGGTACTCGTCCAGGCCGTCGATCCGCAGGTGGGTGCCGTCACCGCGGGGCACCAGCAGCGTGGCCGCGAAGCCGGGCGCCACCGCGTCGGGGCCGCTGCGCTCCTGGGGCTGCCAGGTGGCCAGCGGCCGGCCCGAGGCCACCGGCAGGTACCAGGCCGTGGCCGCACCCGGGATCGAGGTCAGGCCGTAGAGCACTTCGGTCCAGTGCACGCTGGCCAGGACCGCCGCCTCGGTGCCGGTTCCGCCCAGCAGGTTCCAGGCGACCGGCGCCGGCAGCTGGCGGCTGTCCAGGACCAGGCGGCCTTCAGCGGTGGTCGTCCGGATGTCCAGGCCGGAGATCTCCTCGGCGTAGGCCGTGCCGTCGGCGCGCAGCACGCCCTGGGCCAGGGTCCAACGGGCCGCCGCGCCGGGCAGACCGTTGCCGGCCAGGCCCAGGACCGAGACCCCCAGTTCACCGGTGCCGTAGCGGCCGGTCACCAGGGCCGGCCCCAGGGCGATCCAGGGACCACCGGCGGGAGTGGCCAGCGCCACGCCGTCGCCCGGGCCAGCGCTGCCGTCGGCCCGCAGCACACGCATGGAGGCCAGACCGCTCGCCCCGTCGCGCACCACCAGCACGATCTCGAGGCCGCCGTCCCCGTCGAAGTCCACCAGCACCGGCGGCGCCTCCAGGACCTGGCCCAGGTCGCGCGGCCAGCCGGGCCGGTCGGCAAGATCCTCGTCCAGGACCCGCAGATGCCCGTCCGCGAAGGCCAGCACCAGCGATTCCTGGACGCCGGCCTGCAGGACGCCGGCCGCCGGCACCAGCGGCGCCGGACGGGCCAGGTTCCGCTGCTGGCGCAGCACCGGGCCCGCGGCCCAGACCCGCACGAGGCCGTTGGCGTCCACGCACGCCACCCGGCGTTCGGCGGCGCCCTGCAGGCCGACCGGCGCGGTCAAGGGCACGTTGAAGGCGTAGTTCAGAGTGGTGCGGGCGCCGGCGGCGTTGAAGAACACCACCGAGCCGTAGTCCGAGGACAGCACGATCTCGTCGCCGGGCTGGGCGTCCAGGTCCCAGACCAGGGGCTGACCCAGGCCGCCCTGGCTGGACACGGCCGGGAACAGGAACACCGGCCAGCCCGGCCGCACCGAACCGTCGGGATTGAGCACCGTGACCGCGCGGGCTGCATCGTCGATGGCCACCAGCGACGGCACCACCAGCGAGACCTGCAGTTGGGCTCCCAGCCGACCCTGGTTGGGCGCGCCGGTCAGCCGCCCCGGCAGCAGGTGCCGGTAGCCCTGGGCGGCGAAGGTGTCGGCCTCGCGCAGGCGCAGGGTCACGGTGCCGGACCCGCTCTTGCGCTTGACGGCCGCGAACAGCCAGCGGGATGCGCCCGGTTCCACGTATACGAACTCCGAGACGCCAGGGCCGCCGGCGTCGCGCCGCACCGAGACATCGCCCGCAGCTGCGATCATGCCCAGCGGATCGACCACATCCAGCACCACGTCCAGGCCCTGGGCCGGCACCGCCTCCACCAGGTAGCGCACGCCCGGCAGGGCGCCCAGGCGGCGGGCCGCCACCGGGCGGGTCCAGTCGGCCGACAGCGTATCCAACTGATCGGCACCCGGCAGCAGCGGCACGCAGGCCGCCTGCACCGCGGCATCGATGCGCAGCAGGCCCCAGCCCTGCTGCTGGTCCGGCCCGGTCCAGGCCGGCAGAGTCACGCTGCCGGAGCCGTCGGCGGTCTCGGCCTGGCGCACCGGCTGCGCGGTCGCCTTCAGCAGTATCGTGCGGGTCAGGGCGGATTCGCGGTCGGGCGGCAGCACGACGCCCCGATCCAGGAGGGCCTCCTGCAGCAGCGCCAAGGCGCCGGCGACGTGGGCAGCGGCCAGGCTGGTGCCCCAGCGTCCGGCATAGGCGTCGTCGGGTTCGTTGTCCGCCGCGGTGATGCGGCCCCGCTCCGGCAGCAGGCCGCCCGACGGCGCCAGCAGGTCGGGCTTGGCCACCGTCGGCAGGCCACGGCCGCTGAAGGCCGACAGCTCGCCGGCGTCGTTGACTCCGCCGACCGTCAGCACGGACGGCAGCCGGGCCGGGTAGCCGGGTCCGCCCGGATCGGTGCCGTGGTTGCCGACGGCCCCGACCACTGGCAGGCCCGTGCGCACCAGCGCACCCACGGCCATGCTCACGCCCGACTCGGTGTCCCAGTTGACCGCCACCAGCACGCTGCCGATGCGGTAGGCCTCGCGGTGCTCGAGCACCCAGGCGCAGGCGGCCAGGAAGTCGCCGGCCCAGGCGTGCCAGGTGACATCGAAATCGTAGAACTTCACCACGGTCAGACGGGAAGCGGGAGCGATGCCGGCATAGGTGGCCTCGACGGACCCGTTGCCGGCCACGATCGAGGCCAGGGCCGTGCCGTGATGGTGGTAGTCCCAGGGTCCGGCCGCCTGGGGGAAGTCGTCGCTGACGTCGGTCCAGCCCACCACCTTGTAGCCGATGAAAAGGGGCCAGCTGCCGTCGGCAGGATACCAATCGCCCGCGTCGCCGACGGCCGGCGGCGGGCCGTCGCGGTCGTCGTCGTCGTGGTCGCCCAGGTCGCCGTGGGCCGTGTCGCAGCCCGAGTCGAGGATCGCCACGGTCGACGACCAGTCCCGGCCCAGGCTCCAGCCGGGCTGGCGCACCCGCGGCACGCCGACCAGGCCGCGCGACACGTCCAGCGCGGGCACTCCGTCGCGGTCGAGCATCAACCGGCCGTCCCCCGCCCGATCGAGCACGGCCGCCAGCCCGGCCTCGTCGCAGGCCAGCACCGTGGCTCCGAAGGCCGCGATGTCGTGCAGCACGTCCACCCGACCGGCTGCGGCCTTGGCCGCGGCGGTGATCGCGCCGCCGGGCGCGTCGAACCAGATCAACCGGACCTGGCCCCGGGCCCAGGGACCGTCGGCCGACTTCAGCGGCTCGGGTACGGTGGCCGGCTCGTCCGCTGCGGCCTTGGCGGCCTCCCGCCGCGGTGCCGCCATCGCCTCGTCGCGCAGGTCGGCGAACGGACGCCGGCCCGCGCGCCAGGCGTCGAGCAGGTCCTCCACGCCGTTGCCGTCGCGGTCCAGTTCCGAGGCGAAAGCCTGCAAGGGATCGTCACTCGGCAAGGGGTAACCCGCGGCCGCCGGTCGCAGCGTCGGCATCAGCACAAGGGTGGCGAACCCGATGCCGACGACCAGGGCCGACCGACAGCAGGCGCCGGGGCGAGGGACCGGGCGGTCTTTGGGATGACCGTGGGTCGGGGGCCAGGCGCAGTCTGTGCCGATTGCGGACATGCGGGCTCCTCGCCAAGCAATTCGGGAAGCGCCTGTCGACCGGAGCAGCCACCCTCACCGTCAGGTGTCGCCCCGCATCGACCATGCTACGCAACCGCGCGGCCGGGGTTACGATCCGCGTCGGGTCGCGACGAGGGACGAGTCGGGGCCGCTGGCGTGGGCGCCCGGGCGGATCACCTGAAGGTACGGAGCCGCCGCAGGCGCCGCAACAGGATCAGAACGCTCCCGCGAAGTGGCGCAGGCGGCAGCCGCGGCCGTCGCCGCCGTGGTCGATGGCCACCACGTCGCAGCGGCAGCCGGCGGGCGCGGCGCCCGGATGTTCGTTCAGCCAGCGCGCGGCCAGGCGCCGCAGCAGCGCCTGCTGGCGGCCGCCCACCCAGGCCTCCGGCCGGTCCAGGGCACCGGGACCGCGGGTCTTGACCTCGACGAAGACCACCAGGCCGGCCCGCTCCATCACCAGATCCAGCTCGCCGCCCGGCCGTCGCCAGCGCCGGTCCCGCACCTGATAGCCGCAGGACTCGAGAAAGACCGCGGCGAGGGCTTCGCCGGCTGCGCCGAGGCCGTGGCTGTCGCCCATCGCGGGCTCCGTTCGGGGAGGCGGTGCGGCGGGCAGATTGGAAGAACCGGGCCAAGGGGTCAGAAGAGGCGGCCCTGGTCCAGTTCGGCCACCGGCT
Source organism: Candidatus Krumholzibacteriia bacterium (assembly GCA_963848505.1). Lineage (GTDB taxonomy): Bacteria > Krumholzibacteriota > Krumholzibacteriia > LZORAL124-64-63 > LZORAL124-64-63 > JACZKN01. Next base: position 1,622,343 of record CAWKEB010000003.1, read on the forward strand.
TGTAGGTCAGGCGGTGCAGGGGGCAGGGTCCCAGGCGGTGTAGGGCCTCCCGGTGGGCGGCGGCGCCGTAGCCCTTGTGGGCGGCGAAGCCGTAGCCCGGATGGTGGCGTTCCCAGGCGGTCATGATGCGGTCGCGGTAGACCTTGGCCAGCATCGAGGCCGCTGCCACCGCGGCGCTCGTGCCGTCGCCGCGCACCAGGCACTCCGCCGGCAGGGGCAGGTCCGGCAGCTGGTTGCCGTCGACCAGCACCAGGTCCGGGCGCACACGCAGGCGCGCCACCGCCCGGGCCATGGCCCGCAGGGTGGCGCGCAGGATGTCGGAGGCGTCGATGTCCGCGGCTGAAACGGCACAAGCGCCCCAGGCAAGGGCGCTTGCACGGATCTCCTGACACAGGACCTCACGGCGCCCCGGCGTCAGCTTCTTGCTGTCGTCCAGGCCGGCCAGGCAGCACCCGGCGGGCAGGACGACGGCCGCCGCCACCACCGGTCCGGCCCAGCAGCCGCGGCCGGCCTCGTCGACGCCGGCCAGCACGAGGCGGCCGGCGTCCGACTTGGACCGGTCGAAGCTGGCGAGCCGGCCCGCGGCGTCCACCGGGTTACCGGCGGGCTTCGCGGATCCTGGCCTTGCGGCCGGTGCGGCCCCGCAGGTAGTAAAGCTTGGCCCGGCGGATGCGGCCCTTCTTGGTCACGGTGATCGACTCCACGTTGGGCGACTGCACCGGGAAGATGCGCTCGACCGCCACGCCGCCGGAGATCTTGCGCACGGTGATCGTGTGCTCGAGACCGGTGCCCTGGCGGGCGATCACGGCGCCCACGAAGTTCTGGATCCGGCTCTTGCCGCCCTCGGTGATCCGCACCGCGACACTGATGGTGTCGCCGACGCCGAAGTCCGGGAGGTCCGTGCGCAGACCGGTCTGCACCATGGTTTCGACGATGTTCATCTCTGCCTCCAGTTCTGCCGTCGGGCGGGAGCTTGTGCTCGCCTGCCGCGCCCGGCGTCCATCCGCCCCGGAACCCGCCGGGGCACGCCTCATGATTCTATGTCGGTGGCGGCCAGGTCCGGCCGTCGCTTTTGCGTTCTTCGTGCCGCCTGCTCGCGGCGCCACGCCTCGATCAGCGCGTGGTTGCCCGAGAGCAGGACCTCCGGCACCGCCAGCCCCCGGTACTCGGGGGGCTTGGTGTACCAGGCGCAATCCAGTCCCCCGCCCCGGTCGGCGGTGAAGCTGTCGTTGGCGGCCGAGTCCTCGTTGTGCAGGACGCCCTCGAGGCGCCTGACCACCGCGTCGGCGATCACCAGCGCGGGCAGCTCGCCGCCCGAGAGCACGTAGTCGCCGATGCTGATCTCCCGCGTGACCACCAGTTCGCGGGCCCGCTCGTCGATGCCCTTGTAGTGGCCGCAGACGAGGATCAGCTCGCCCGTGTTCTCCAGCTCCGCCAGCAGGTCCAGGGTCAGGCCCTCGTCGAAGGTCTCGCCCTGGGGCGTGGTCAGGATCACCGTGCGCCTCGGGACGCCCCCGGCAGGCCTCCACGGCCTCGACCACCGGCGGCGCCATCATGATCATGCCCGCCCCGCCGCCGTAGGCGGTGTCGTCCACGGTGCGGTGCTTGTCGACGGCGAAGTCGCGGATGTCCACGACCTCGTAGCGCACCAGGTCCTGGCCCGCTCGGCCCGACCCGGGATGCTGGTGGCCAGCACCGTCCTGACCATCTCCGGAAAGAGGGTCAGGATGCGGATCACCGGCTGCTCAGTCCCGGTGGACATCCAGCAGTCCTTCCGGCGGATCGACCACCAGGTCACCCTCGAGGCCGTCGTCCGGCTGCAGGATCGGCGCCACCGCCGGGATCAGGATCTCCCGCCGGGCCGTCCGGCATCACCAGCAGCAACTGCCCGCCGGCCAGCCGCACCTCGTCGACCGTGCCGATCACCTCGCCGGCCGGGCTCACCACCCGGCGACCGAGGTAGCGGAAGGGCAGCCCGCCGCCCGGACGCGGGAACCCCGGGTCCAGGTAGCTGGCGCGCAGGAAGCCCAGCTCCCGGCCCACCAGCTTCTCGGCCCGGTCGCGGCTGTCGCTGCCCTCGGGCCAGACGGCGACGCAGCCGCCGCTGGGCCGATGCTGCTTCAGGCGCGCCGGCGTCCCGTCCTGCCAGACCAGGAACCCGCTGTCCAGCAGCGGCTCGTGGAAATCCAGCAGCGGGTAGAGCTTGACCTCGCCCTTGAGCCCGACGGCCTTGACGATCTCGCCGATGGACACGAACGCATCCATCGCTACTCGACGATCTCGAGCCCGATGCGCTGGTCCGTGCGCGCGCTGACGGCCGAGCAGCAGGACCCGCAGGGCCCGCGCGGTCTGGCCGCCCTTGCCGATGACCTTGCCCAGGTCCTCGGCATGGACCGTCACCCGGAACACATCCCGGTCGTCGCGCCGCAGGATGTCCACGGTCACGTCGTCGGGGTGGTCCACCAGGTTGATCAGCACGAAGCGAGATCAGCTCGAGCACGCGCTCCTGGCCGATGGTCAGTTCGTCATTGTGGACCGGCACCGTCGGCTCCGGTGCGATCCCGTTCTCCGGCGCCCCGCTCAACTGTCGCCTGCCTCGGCGGCGGGCTCGTCGGCAGCGGGCGCCTCGGCGGCGGCTGCTTCGGCGGCCTCGGCGGCAGCGGCAGCGGCGGCTTCGGCCGCCGCAGCGGCTTCGGCGGCGGCGGCGGCAGCCTTGGCCTCGGCCTCGCGCTTGTCGCGCTGCTCGCGCTCGGCCTGGCGGCGGGCGCTGGCGGCGTCGGCCTTGCCCTGCTTGCGGCCCTCGGCGCTGTCGCGCCACTCGGCCACCTTGGCCTCGATCTCGGCGGCGTCCAGACCCTGCTTGACCAGCGAGTACTTGTACAGCACGCCCTCGGCGCGCAGCAGGCTGCTGGCGGTCTCGCTCACGGTGGCGCCCTTGCCCATCCAGTCGAGGATCTCGTCGGTGTGCAGCTCCACCTCGGCGGGCTCCGCGAAGGGATTGTAGTAGCCGAGGTTGGCCAGGTAGGCACCGTCACGGCGTTTGCGGTTGTCCAGGACCACCAGGCGGTAGAACGGACGCTTCTTGCGGCCCATGCGGGTCAGTCGGATCGTCGTAGCCACTATCAACCTCCACTGTCGTGGTTTCGCACCGGGCACCATGCCCCGTGCGCGTGCCCGGCCCCGCGGGGCCGGCTGGTGGTCAACCGCCCAGCACCCGGCGGCCGAACTCCTGGAGTCCGCCCGCGGCGTTGATCTGCTTCATCATCCGCCTCATGTCCCGGTACTGCTTGAGCAGCTTGTTGACCTGCGAGACGTTGGTCCCGCTGCCGCGGGCAATGCGCTTGCGCCGCGATCCGTTGATGATGTCGGGCTTGCGCCGCTCCTGGCGCGTCATCGAGTTGATGATCGCCTCGACCTTGGCGAACTGGCCGTCGTCGACCTTCGCCTTGTCCAGCACGTCGCCGTTCATGCCCGGCAGCATCTTGAGGACGCCCTTGAGCGGCCCCATCCTCTTCATCTGCTGGATCTGGCGCTGGAAGTCCTCCAGCGTGAAGTGGCCGTCGGCGAACCGCGTCGCCAGCAGCTCGGCCTCCTCCAGGTCCATCTTGTCCTCGGCCTGCTCGATCAGCGTCAGCACGTCGCCCATGCCGATGATGCGGCCGGCCATGCGGTCGGGGTGGAAGACCTCCAGGTCCTCCAGCTTCTCGCCCACGCCGCAGAGCTTGACCGGGCGGCCGGTCACCTCCAGTACGCTGAGCGCCGCACCGCCGCGGGCGTCGCCGTCCAGCTTGGTCAGCACCACGCCGTCGAAGTCCAGGCGCTCGGCGAAGACGCTGGCGATGTTGACGGCCTCCTGGCCGGTCATGGCGTCCAGCACCAGCAGCTTCTCGTCGATCGGCACCGTCCTGGCGATCGACTCCAGCTCGCCCATCAGCTCGTCGTCGATGTGCAGGCGGCCCGCGGTGTCGATGATCAGCACGTCGCACTTGTTGTCGCGCGCGCGCCGCTGGCCCAGCTTGACGATCTGCGCCGCGTTGCGGCGCTCGCGGTCACTGTGCACCGGCACGCCGATCTGGGCGCCGATCACCTCGAGCTGGTCGATGGCCGCCGGCCGGTAGATGTCGCCCGCCACCAGCATGGGCGAGCGGCCTTCCTTCTTCAGGCGCAGCGCCAGCTTGCCGCAGAACGTGGTCTTGCCCGAGCCCTGCAGGCCCATGACCATGATCGTGGCCGGGTCCTTGCCGCCGGTCGGGATGTTCAGCTCGGCGGCGTGGCCGCCCAAGAGCGCGGTCAGCTCGTCGTTGACGATCTTGACCACCTCTGGGCCGGAGTCAGGCTGCCCAGCACTTCCTGGCCGAGGGCCTTCTCGCGGATGCCGGCCACCAGCTTCTTGGCCACGGCGTAGTTGACGTCGGCCTCGAGCAGCGCCAGGCGCACCTCGCGCAAGGCTTCCTTGATGTTGTCCTCGGTCAGACGCCCGCTGCCGGCCAGCTTCTGCATGGCCTGGTCGAGGCGTCTGGTCAGGTCCTGGAACACGGCGCTCGTCTTCTTTCGCGGCATGACCAACGGCACACAACAGCACGACAGCGGACCCGTGGCCCGCCATCCGTTGCGCGCAAGAGGAGGAAACTAACATTTTGAGCGGGATTTGGCAAGGAAACGGCGGGGGCGGGCGGGGCGGCGGAGCCGGGACGGGGCGGCGGCATAACCCCCCGGGGGGCTATTACCGCCTAACTCGTTGTTGTAATTAATGTTGGATGTATTTCTGGTAATTCAGCCCTCCGTCCCGGGCGGCGGCGCCCCCACTTGCACTTATCATGGGTCCCGAGCCACCAGCCCCACCGGCCCCCGGGCCGTTCCCCGATCCGGGAGGATCCCCCCATGTACATCGCCATGAACCGATTCCGAGTCACCCCCGGCCGCGAGGAGGTCTTCGAGACCATCTGGCGCGAGCGCACCTCGTATCTGGACACGGTGCCGGGCTTCAAGGAATTCCATCTGCTGCGCGGCTCGGCCGGTCCGGAGCACACCCTGTTCGTCTCCCACTCGGTGTGGGCGTCGGAGGCTGCGTTCCAGGCCTGGACCGAGTCGGATGCGTTCCGCCAGGCCCACGGCCAGGCCCGCTCGCCGGAGGGCACGCTGCTGGGGCATCCGCAGTTCGAGGGGTTCGCGGTGGTGCTGTAGCGCCGGCGTCTAGCGGTAGAGCGCCTGCAGATCGCTCCACGAGCTGGGCTCGACCGGGATGACGCCCTCCCACGAGACCAGGTCGTTGACGGGACCGAGCTGCGGATGCAGCCAGTAGACGAAGTCCTGATTCAGTTGGGGCCGCGCCGGGCACAGCCGGTAGATCCGCACCTTGATGACCTCGAACGTGCCGGCGGGGACCGTCACGATGGCCGGGCCCTCCACCGCACCGATCACGGTGATCGGCACTGGTTCGTACGAACAACAGAGTTCGGGGGTCATTGTCTCGGTGATCCAGGTCTTCCCGGTGGTCAGGGGGAAATCGAGGAGCATGTAGGGCGGATCGAATTCGGTGATGTCGGGATCGGGGCAAGCGCTGCAGTTGCTGCCCTCATAGGACTTGAGGATGTCGCCTTCGGCAGTGACCTGGAAGCCCTCGAATTCGTGCCAGAAGTAGGACGCGTACCCGACCGTGCTGTTCCGGGAGAATGACCCGCCCCGGTTGCTGATCGTCACGGTTCCCGTCGGATAGTCGAAGATCGGTCCGGACTCGGAGGGGAAGTAGGGCACGGCGTGGACCGGCAGCGCCGAACAGGCGAGCAAAAGCAGGACCGCAAAGATACGACAGGCCATGACGCCCTCCCCGCCAACCGCACGACGGACTCTACGGATTCAATGATACCGGACGCCCTACCCCGCCGTCAACCCGCCCCGCAGCTGCCCGATCCGCCGCACCTTGTCCTCGGCCCCGAACAGCCAGCTCCCGGACACGAGGATATCCGCCCCCGCCTCGCGGCAGGTGCGCCCGGTCTCGGCGTTGATGCCGCCGTCGACGTTGATCAGGAACTCGCCCTCGCCGGCATCGCGGCGGCGGGCCAGCTCGGCGATCTTCTGCACCCCCGCCGGATTGAACGACTGCCCGCCGAAGCCCGGCTGCACCGTCATCACCAGCACCAGGTCCACGTGGGCCAGCCAGGGCACGATCTTCTCCAACTGTGTGCCCGGATTCAGGGAGATCCCCCGCTTCATGCCCAGGTCGCCGATGCGGCGCAGGGTCTCGGCCAGGGGCGCCTCGGCCTCGATGTGGATCGTGAGCGCGTCGACACCCGCGACCGCGAAGGGCTCGAGGTAGCGGTCCGGATGGGTCATCATCAGGTGGGCGTCCAGGGGCAGGTTCGTGACCTTGCGGATGGCCCCGCACACCACCGGCCCGATGGTCAGGTTGGGCACGAAGTGGCCGTCCATCACGTCCAGGTGCAGCAGGTCGCAACCGGCGTTGGTCATCACGCCGATGTCGCGGGCCAGGTTGGCGAAGTCCGCCGACAGCAGCGAGGGCGCCACCCAGGCGGTGCCCTCAGCGGGACGAGGCAACCAGCTCAAGTCGATCCCCCTTGGCGATGCGCCGCCCGGCGGGCGGGTCTTGCTCCAGCACCGTGTTGGGCGCCACCTTGCCGGTCCGCTCGTAGCGCACGGGGCCCAGCACGAAGCCCGCCGCGCTGACCGCCTGGCGGGCCTGGTACAACGGCACCCCCACCAGCTGGGGCATGCGCAGCAGCTGGGCGGACCCGGGTTCGGCCACCACCAGGTCGACGGTCGCGCCCTTGTAGGTCTCGGTGCCGGCGGCGGGATTCTGGAAGGCCACCACCGGTTCGCTCACGCCGCTGCGGCGGACGCGCAGCACCCGGCCCAGGCGGTAGTTCTCCCGCTGCAGGGTGATCTCGGCCTGGCGCAGGGACAGCCCGGCCAGCCGCGGCAGGGCGCCGGCGGGCGGGCCGCTGCTGGTGATCAGGCGCACCGTGCGGCCGCCGCGCACCCGGGCCTCGGGCACCGGCAGCTGGTCCAGCACCATGCCTTCGGCGATGGTCGGATGGGGACGCTGGCGGTCCACCGCCAGTTCGAGATTCAACAGCTGCAGGCGTTGCTGGGCCTGGCCGACGCTGTGGCCGCGCACGTCCGGCATCACCACCACCTCGTTGTGGTGGACGATGGCGGGCATCACCAGGAAGTTGACGCTCAGCACGGCGGTGCCGCCGGCCACGGCCAGGGTCGCCAACAGCAGCAGGAACTTCCACAGCTTCACAGGGCGTCGATCCTCTCCGGGCACGGGCCCTCAGGGCGTGCGGCGCAGGCGGGCCGCGAAAAAGCCGTCGCCGCCCGACTCGCCGGGCAACCAGGTGCGTCGCCAGCGGCCGTCGGCGTGGGGCAACGGGGCCAAGGGTAAACCGGACGCCAGCAGGCTGTCCAGCACCTGCTCGTTCTCCTCCGCTTCGAGGCTGCAGGTGGCGTAGAGCAGCACGCCGCCCGCAGCCAGCAGCGCCGCGGCGCGCCGGGCCAGGGCCAGCAGGGTCGGCGCGTTGGCCGCCGCGGTGGTCGGCCGCAGCTGCTGCCGCCCGTCCGGGTGGTGGCGCAGCACGCCGCTGCCGCTGCAGGGGCCGTCCAGCAGCACCACCGCAAAGCTTTCGTCGGCGAACGGCGGCGCGGACCCATCGGCCGCCACCAGGCTGACCGGCCGCCCGCTGATCGCCGCCGCGGCGGCGCGCAGCAGCCGCACCCGGGCCGGGCGGTGGTCCACCGCCACCAGCAGTTGGTCGCCGGGCCAGGCCGCGGCCAGGCGCCGGGTCTTGCCCCCCGGCGCGGCGCAGAGGTCCAGCACCGGACCGCCGGTGCCGTCGACACCGTCGAGCAGCCAGCTGGTCGCCTGCTGCACGCCCGGGTCCTGCACCAGCAGCCAGCTGAAGCGCCGATGCAGCTCGGCGATGGCGGCCCGGTCGGGCCGCTCCAGGCAGAGCAGGGTGCGCGGATCCTCGCCCACGCCCACCGGGCAGCCGGCCTCGGCCAGGGCGGCGATCGCCGCGGCGGGGTCCTGGGGTTGGAGCACCCGCAGGGCCAGGGGCACCGAGCCGTTGTTGAAGGCCAGCAGGGCGGCGGTGGGCTCGGCGCCGAAGCGCTCCTGCCAGCGCTCGATCAGCCAGCGGGGATGGGCGTGCCAAGCGGCGAGCCAGGCGCCGCTGCCCTGCCCGAGGTCGGCGAAGGCGGCCAGCAAGCGCGCCTCCCGTTCGGCGGGATCGGTGCGGTCGTCCGGCCGCAACTCGCGCCGCGCGGCCTGCATCATGCCGTTGACGAAGCCCACGAAGCGCGGGCCGCGCACGGCCCGGCACAGCTCGCCCGCCTGGTGCACCGCCGCGTAGGGCGGCACCTGGTCCAGGGCCACCAGCTGGTGCAGGGTCAAGCGCAGCACCGCCAGGATCCGCGGATCGGTCGGGGCTTCGCGGCGGCTGTAGCGGGCGATCAGATGATCGTAGCGGAGTTGCCACTGGAGGGTGCCGCGCACCAGCTCGGCCAGGAAGGCGCGATCGCGGGGCTCGTCGCCGCGCTTGTCGGCGGTCGCCAGGGCCGCGTCGAGCAGGCTGTCCAGCTGGCCGCCGTCGTCCACCTGCACCAGCAGGTCGACCGCCCGGCGGCGGACCGGATCGGCGCTCATGAACGCAGCACGTCGCCGGGGGCCAGAGCGAAGCCGCGCAGGAAGGCATCCACCGGCAGGGGTTTCTTGCCGGGCACCTGCAGGCCGGTCAGGAGCAGGGCGCCCTCGCCGCAGGCCACGACCACGCCTTCGGGCCCGGCGGCCAGCACCGTGCCCGGCTCCCGGCCCGAGGCGCGCATGGTGCAGGGGCTGGCCTCGGTGATCTTCAGCTGTTGCTCGCCCAGGTAGGTGGAGGTACCCGGCCAGGGCAGCAGCGCGCGGATCTGGTTGTGCACCGTGACGCAGTGGCGGTCCCAGCGCACCGCCGACAGGGTGCGGGTCAGCTTGGGCGCGTAGACGGCGCCCTCGTCCGACTGGGGTTCGGGCTGCGCCTGGCCGTTGGCCAGGCGGCGCAGGGTGTGGATCAGCAGGTCTGCGCCCTGGCCGGCCAGGCGGTCCAGCAGCTCGCCCGCGGTCTCCTCCGGACCGATGCCCAGGCTGCGCTCGGCCAGCACCGGTCCCGTGTCCACGCCCTCGTCCATGCGCATGATGGTCACGCCGGTCCAGCTGTCGCCGTGCATGATCGCGTACTGCACCGGCGAGACGCCGCGCCAGCGGGGCAGCAGGCTGGCGTGCACGTTGATGCAGCCGAAGGGCGGGGTCGAGAGCAGGGGCTCGCGCAGGATGTGGCCGAAGGCCACCACCACCACCGCGTCCGGCTTGGCGGCCAGCACCGCCTCGGTCACCAGCTTGCGGTCGCCTTTGCCGAAGTCCAGCACCGGCAGGCCCTGGCCTTCGGCGGCGGCCTTGACCGCCGTGGGCAGCAGCTTGCGGCCGCGGCCGGCGCCGCGGTCGGGCTGGGTCACCACCAGGCGCACATCGAAGCGCGCCTCGACCAGGGCCTCGAGCGAAGGCACCGCGAAGTCCGGCGAGCCCATGAAGACGATCCGCATCTCAGTCCCCTCCCCCCTGCAGCAATCCGCGCAGCCGCAGCCAGAGCAGCCGCGGCAGCAGCGACCAGCGCAGCCCGCGCGCGAGGTGGTCGATGAACAGCACCCCGTCGAGGTGGTCGACCTCGTGCTGCACGATGCGGGCCACCAGGCCCTCGTCGCGCAGGGTCTCGGTCCCGCCGGCTGTCGTCTCGTAGCTCAGCTCGATTCCCCTGGGCCGGGTGACCCTGACGTAAAGTCCCGGGAACGAGAGGCAACCCTCCTCGAACGGTTCCGGCGGGCCGAAGCTGCTGGTCACCACCGGGTTGATCAGGTCCAGCCGCTGCCGGCCCGGCGGACGGGCGGGATCGCGCACCACCACCAGGCGCAGGTCGCGGCCCAGCTGCGGCGCCGCCAGCCCGACCCCGCCGCCGTCGCGCAGCAGGCGCCACATGGCGTCCAGCAGGGCGGCGGTTCCCGGGTCGGTCGCCTCCGCCGGCCGGGCCGCCCGCCGCAGGCAGCGGTTGCCGAACAGGCGGATGCGCGGCGGGGCCGCGGCCATCGGCTATTCCTCGGGCATGACGCCGGTGATGGCGGACTTGCTGATCTCCACCTTCACGTTCTCGGCGATCTGGGCCACGACGCGGTCGCCCTTGACGTCCTTGACGGTGGCGAAGAGGCCGCCGCTGGTGACAATCCGGTCGCCGCGCTTGACGGCCTCGAGCATGGTCTTGCGCTGGTCCTGCTGCTTCTTCTGGGGCCGGATGATCATGAACCAGAAGACGACGAAGATCAGGATGATGGGCGCGAACTGGATCAGGCCGGCCCCGGCGCCGCCGCCTTCGGCCGGCGGCGAGGCCATGGCGAGAAAGGTCTGCATGCTTCTCTCCTTGAAGGGTCGAGGGCCGCACCGCCATCCTGGGGCGCGCCCGGTCCATCGGATCGATCTCGTCCGCAAAGATGCACCACACGCCGGGGCGAGGCAAGCCCGGCCGGGTCAGCGGTCCCGGCCCTGGACCTCGGCCAGGCGGCGCCGCTCCCCCTCCTGCCAGCGCCCGCCGACGGTGCGGGCGTGTTCCGCGTAGCAGTCGGCGGCGATGGCGGCGCGGATCCCGGCCATCAGTTCCTGGTAGAAGTGCAGGTTGTGGATGGTGGCCAGGGTCGAGCCCAGGATCTCCCGGGCCTGGAACAGGTGGCGGAGGTAGCCGCGCGAGTGGCGGGCGCAGACCGGGCAGCCGCACTCGAGGTCCAGGGGGGCGCCGTCCTCGGCGTACTTCCGGTTCTTGATCACCAGCCGTCCGTCGCGGGTCAGCACGGTGCCGGTGCGGGCCATGCGGGTCGGCAGCACGCAGTCGAACATGTCCACGCCCGCCGCGACCCCGGCCAGGATGTCGTCGGGGAAGCCGACGCCCATCAGGTAGCGGGGGCGGTCGGCCGGCAGCAGACCCGCCGCCAGTTCGGTCATCTCGCGCATGGCCGCAGTCGGCTCGCCCACCGACAGGCCGCCGATGGCGTAGCCGGGCAGATCGCAGGCCGTGATCTCGGCGGCCGAACGCCGGCGCAGGGCCTCGTCCACGCCGCCCTGCATGATGCCGAAGAGCACCCGCTGCCAGCCGTCCCGCTCGGTGCGGCCGCCGAAGACGTCGCGGCAGCGGCCCAGCCAGCGGGTGGTGCGCTCGACGGCGCGCTCGACCTCGCGCGGCTCCGCGCCGTAGGGCGCGCACTGGTCGAAGGCCATGACGATGTCCGCGCCCAGGGCCAGCTGGATCTCCATGCTCAGCTCGGGGCTGAAGAAGTGGCGGCTGCCGTCGAGGTGGGAGCGGAACTCGACCCCGTCCTCGGTGATGCGGTTCAGCTCGTTCAGGGAGAAGACCTGGAAGCCGGCGCTGTCGGTCAGCAGGGCGCCGTCCCAGCCCTGGAAGCGGTGCAGGCCGCCGGCGCGGGCCACCAGCTCGTGCCCCGGCCGCAGGTACAGGTGGTAGGTGTTGCCCAGGATCAGGCGCGAGCCGGTGGCCCAGACCTGCTCGAAGGTCACGGCCTTGACCGAGCCTACCGTGCCCACGGGCATGAAGACCGGCGTCTCGACGGCGCCATGCCCCGTCTGCAGGCGGCCCAGGCGCGCCCGGGTGTCGGACGAACGGCTGCCGACGGTGAAGCTGAAGGGCGTGTCCAGGGCGTGGGCACTCACGGGGCGGCCTCCTCGAATTCAGGCAGGATCAGCATGCAGTCGCCGTAGCTGTAGAAGCGCATCCGCGCGGCCACGGCGTGTTCGTAGACCCGGCGCCAGGCCGGGTCGCCGGCTACCGCCGCCACCAGCATCAGCAGGGACGAGCCCGGCAGGTGGAAGTTGGTCAGCAGGCCGTCGGCGCCGCTGACGGTGTCCGGTGGCGCCACGAACAGGCGGGTGGTGCCGGTGACGTCCCAGTGGCCGCCTTTGCGCACGGCCTCGCCGCGGAACACCGGGTCGGAGTCGTCCGCGCCCGGCCAGCGCCGCAGGTCCGGGCCACCGGTTGTCGGCAGCCCGAGCCGGTCCACCGTCTCCAGGACGCGCAGGCTGGTCGTGCCCACGGCGATGACCCGGCCGCCGGCCTGTCGGGTGCGGGCCACGGCGGCGGCGGCGGCCGCCGGCAGCTGGAACGCTTCGGCGTGCAGGCGCCGCGCGGCGATCTGAGTCTCGTCCGGCGGCTGGAAGGTGCCGGGCCCCACGTGCAGGCGCACGCGCGCCGTGCCGATGCCGCGTTCGGCCAGCCGGGCCAGGGTGTCGTCGGCGAAGTGCAGACCCGCCGTCGGCGCCGCCACCGAGCGGCAGGCCCCGCGGTCGGCGGCCGCGAACACGGTCTGGTAGCGCTGGCGGTCGGCCGCGGCCCGCGGGTCGTCCGGGGCGCGGCGGATGTAGGGTGGCAGGGGCATCACGCCGTGACGCTCGGCCAACAGGGCGGGGTCCTCGTCGGCGGTGACGATGATCATGCCGTCGGCGGTGCGGTCCTCGACCGTCAGCAGCGGCGCCGGCACTCCGGCCGGCACCTCCAGCTGCAGCACGATCCCGGGGCGCAGGCGCCGCGCCGGCCGGGCCATGGCCAACCAGCGGCCGGGCTGGCCCGACGGCTCCACCAGCAGCACCTCGACCTGGCCGCCGGTGTCGCGGCGGCGGGTCGCCAGGCGGGCCGGGAGCACCCGGCTCTCGTTCAGCACCAGCAGATCGCCCGCGCGCAGCAGGCCGGGCAGATCACCGAAGCGGCGCTCGCCCAGCGGGCCGACGTGCGGCCCGACCAGCAACAGGCGCGCGTCGCCGCGGTTGGCGGACGGCTCCTGGGCGATCAGTTCGGCAGGCAGCGCGAAGTGGTAGGCGGCGTCGGTCACGATCCTCCGTCGGCCCGGCAGGTCGGCCAGGCGCCCAGTTGGCGGACAAGCCGTCAAACTAAACGCCGGGGCCGGACCGCGCCAAGATCCAAACGTATGAGGGTCGCACGGAAACGGCCGGGCCTAGCGGAAAAGCGCCTTGATCTGGCCCCAGGTCGTGCCCTCGTCGGGGACGACGCCGTGGTCGCCGGCAACGGCGGGATTGGTGCAGTCCACCAGGATCTCCTGGCCGTTGGTGTAGCCGTCGCCATCGGAGTCCAGGCCCTCGATGGCCCGGAAATTCTCGCCGTTGGCCAGATAGTCCTCGCCGTAGCTGTTGAGGTCCGGCGCCGTAGTGTGGCAGACGGCGCAGTTCAGGTTGTACAGGGTCGTGCAGACGTTGGGGTAGGCCGCCCGCCAGGCGTTGCGCATGCTGCTGGTGGCGTGGGCGGTCGGCGGCTGGATCAGCAGCATGCATCCTGCGAGGGCCAACAGGGCAATACGGTTCGTTCGCATCTCGATACCTCCTGTAAGGGTCCGGACGTTCCTTGGGGCAATGCTCACTTCTGTCCGGATGCAGAAGTCATACCAAAGGAATCTGCGCTTGTTGAGGGAGAAAGGCAAGACCCCCGGCAGCGGCCTACAGCAACGCCCCCTGGGCATCGCGCGGCGGGCTCGGCGGTTCCAGCCCGAGGTGGGCCCAGGCGTGAACGGTGGCCTCGCGCCCGCGGGAGGTGCGCTTGAGCAGCCCGGCCTGGATCAGGAAGGGTTCGACCATGTCCTCGAGGGTGTCGGACTCCTCGCCGAGGGACACGGCCAGGTTCTGGATGCCCACGGGCCCGCCGGCAAAGTGCTGGATCACCACCTGCAGGTAGCGGCGGTCCAGGGGCTCGAGGCCCAGGGCGTCGACGCCCAGGCGGTTCAGGCCGCTGTCGGCGACCCGGCCGTCGATGACCGTGCGGCCCTCGACCTGGGCGAAGTCGCGCACCCGGCGCAGCAGGCGGTTGGCCGCCCGCGGCGTGCCGCGGCTGCGGCGGGCGATCTCGGTCGCCCCGCTCTCGTCCAGGCCGATGCCCAGGATCGAAGCCGAGCGCTTGACGATCACCGCCAGGTCGCCGGGCGGGTAGAAGTCGAGGTGGCAGACGATGCCGAAGCGGCTGCGCAGGGCCGGGGTGATCAGGCCGGCGCGGGTGGTGGCGCCGATCAGGGTGAAGGGTTCCAGCTGCAGGTTGAAGTGCCGGGCGTTGGGACCCTTGTCGATGATCAGCTCGACCCGCCAGTCCTCCATGGCCGGGTAGAGATGCTCCTCGATGACCTTGCCCAGGCGGTGGATCTCGTCGATGAAGATGGCCCGGCGCTCGGTCTGCTCGCTCAGCAGGGCGATCAGCTCGGCGGCGTTGCTGAAGGCCGGGCCGCTGGTCAGGCGCACCTCCAGGCCCATCTCCGCGGCCAGGATCTGGCTGAGGGTGGTCTTGCCCAGGCCCGGAGGGCCGTGCAGCAGCACGTGGTCGAGCACCTCGCCCCGCTGCAGGGCGGCGGCGATGAAGACCCGCAGGTTGTCCTTGATCGACTCCTGCCCCACGAAGTCGTCCAGGCGCCGCGGCCGCAGGCTGCGATCCAGCTCGCGGTCCGGCTCCTGCTCGCGGGGATCGGTCAGCCTCTGCTCTTCCACCGGGGTCCTTCCCGCGGCCCAGCGGCCGCCGTGTTCACAGCACGCGCAGCGCGGCGCGCACCCAGCGCTCTGTCTGTTCGGCCACGTCCGGGTTGGCCTCGCGGGACTTCAGCAGGGCCGCTTCGGCCCGGGCCGGCGGCAGGCCCATGGCGCCGAGGACGGCCAGGGCTTCGCCCAGGCCGGGACCACCGGCACGGTCGGCGGCGTCGCCCGCGGCCGCTCGGCCCACCTGCGCCGGCACGCGCTGCCCCAGCTCGACCACCAGGCGGGCTGCGCTCTTCTTGCCGATGCCCGGCAGGGAGGCCAGGGCCTTCTCGTCGCCGGTGCGCAGGTAGAGGGCGATCGCCGCGGGCTCGGCCCGCGACAGCATGCCCAGGGCCACCTTCGGGCCCACGCCCGAGACCGAGATCAGCAGGCGGAACATGGCGCGCTCGTCCGCCTCGGGAAAGCCGTACAGCGACCAGGCGTCCTCGCGCACCGCCAGGTGGGTCCACAGGCGCACCGCCTGCCCGGGCGCGGGCAGGCGCTCGGCGCCCAGGGCCGAGACGTGCACGTCCAGGCCCAGGCCGCCCACCGAGACCACCGCCTCGGTGCCGCCGGATACCAGGATGCCGTCCACGAAGGCGATCATCGTCGGTCGCGTCCTTCCAGGTGGGGTACCGGCGCATTATCGCCCATCGGGCGGGGCTTCGCCAGCGGGGATCCGTCCGCTCAGAACGGCCGTCGGGCGCGTCCGGCATGGGCCAGGGCCACCGCCAGGGCGTCGCTCTGGTCCAGGGGCGGCTCGGTCTTCAACGCCAGCAGGCGCATGACCATGAAGCGCACCTGCTCCTTGGCCGCGGCGCCGTTGCCGGTCAGGGCCAGCTTGATCTCGCGCGGCGCGTACTCGGCCACCGCCAGGCCGGCCTGCGGCCCCGGCCAGCAGGATGGCACGCCGCGGGCGTGGCCCAGGATCAGCGAGCTGCGGGGGTTCTTGGCGTTGAAGAGGTCCTCGACCGCCATGACGTCGGGCCGGTGCTCGGCGATGACAGCCGCCAGGGCAGTGTGGATGGCCAGCAGGCGTTCGGCCAGGGGCGCGCTGCGCACGGTGCGGATCACGCCGCCGGCCAACATGCGCGCGACCGGCCCGGTGCCGATCACCCCGTAGCCGGTCGCGTGGGATCCGGGGTCGACCCCCAGGACGATCATCGTGCGCCCGCCGCGCTCAGAGCTTCTCCTCGATCTCGGCCATCAGCGCCTCGTCGATGTCGAAGTTGGCCGAGACGCGGGTCACGTCGTCCAGGTCGTCCATGTGGTTGATCAGCTTCATCAGGCCCAGGGCCTCGCCGGCCTCCACCTTGACGTAGGTGTTGGGAACCATCACCAGCTCGGTCGCGACCACAGGCAGACCGGCCTCGCGCAGGGCCTCGGCGACCGCGTGCAGGTCGTCCATGGCCGTGGTCACCGTGATGCCCTCGTCCTCGGACTCGACGTCCTCGGCCCCGGCCTCGATCGCCGCTTCCATCACCGTTTCCAGGTCGAGCGCGCGGATCCGTCCAGCCGGATCAGGCCTTTGCGGTCGAAGATGTAGGACACGCAGCCGTTGGCGCCCAGGTTGCCGTTGTACTTGGTGAAGACGTGCCGCACCTCGGCCGTGGTGCGGTTCTTGTTGTCGGTCGGCGCATTCGACCAGGATCGCCACGCCGCCGGGACCGTAGCCCTCGTAGCTGATCTCCTCGATGACCATGCCGTCGAGCTCGCCCGTGCCCCGCTTGATCGCCTTGTCCACCGTGTCGTTGGGCATGTTGTCGGCCCGCGGCGCTGGACACCGCGGCACGCAGGCGGGGGTTGGCGTCGGGATGTCGCCGCCGCTCTGGCGCGCGGCGATGGTCGATTTCGCGGATCAGCCGGGTGAAGACCTTGGCCCGCTTGGCGTCCTGCGCCCCCTTGCGATGCTTGATGTTCGCCCATTTGGAATGACCGGACATCGACGGGCCTCCTAGTCCTCTTCGGTCCTGTGCTTCTTGTACTCGTCCACCAGCCTGGACTGGACGTCGCCCGGCACCTCGGCGTAGTGGGAGAATTCCATGGTGAAGGTGCCCGTGCCCTGGGTGAAGGAGCGCAGGCTGGTCGCGTACTGGTACAGCTCGTCCTCGGGGATGTTGGCCGTGACCACCTGGTAGGGGCCGTCCGTCTCGCTGCCCTGGATCGCACCGCGCCGCGTCGAGATGTCGCCCATCACGTCGCCCATGTAGGCCTGGGGCACGACGATGCGCACCTTCTGGACCGGCTCGAGGATCACCGGCCGCAGCTTGGCCGCCTCCTCCTCCACCGCCTTCCTAAGGGCGATGCGCGCGGCGGCCTTGAAGGCGGCCTCGCTGGAGTCGACGTTGTGGTACGAGCCGAAGAACAGCGCGCAGCGCACGTCGACCATCTCGTAGCCGGCGATCAGGCCGTGCACCAGGGTCTCGCGGCAGCCCTTCTCCACGGCGGGGATGAACTTGTTGGGCACCACGCCGCCGACGATCTCGTCGGCGAACTCGAAGCCGCTCGCCCCGGGGCAGCGGCTCGAGGCGCAGGTGCACGTCGCCGAACTGGCCGCGGCCGCCGGTCTGCTTCTTGTGCCGCCCCTGCTTCTCGGCGCGTGCCGCGGATCGTCTCCTTGAAGGCGATGCGCGGGCGGCTGCGCTCGACCTCGACGCCGGTCTGGCTGCTTGAGCTTCTCCAGGATGAAGCCCGTGTGCATCTCGCCCTGGGTCACCAGCAGGGTCTGGCTCAGGTTGCCCTGGTGCCGCAGCTCGAAGGTGGGATCCTCCTCGTGGATCTTGGTGCAGGCCGGCGGCCATCTTGTCTTCGTCGCCGCTGGCCACCGGCCGGATGGCGTCGGCGCTGGTCGGCACCGGGTAGGCGATGGGCGGCAGCGCGAGGTCGATGCCCGAGGCGAGGGTCATCCCGGTGTGGGTGTGCTTCAGCTTGGCGGCCAGGACGATGTCGCCGGCGGTGACGGCCTCCACCTTTTCCCGCCCCTTGCCCATGGCCAGGCTCATCTGGCCGATGCGCTCGCTGTTGCGGCCATCGCTGCACTCGACCGTCTGGCCCGAGGCGAGGGTGCCGCTGTAGAGGCGCAGCCAGGTGGTGTCGCCGCCCTGGGCCTCGTACTGGCGCTTGAAGGCGAAAGCCACCGCCGGACCGTCGGCCGACGGCGTGTAGGCCACCGGGGTCTGGGTGCCGGCCTTGACACCCGTCATCTCCGAGCGCGCCCGCCGGTAGGAGGTGGGGATCAGGTGCACGATCGAGCGCAGCAGCGCCGTGACGCCGATCTCGGCGTCGGCGGCGGTCAGGAACACGGGGTAGACCGTGCCCTCGGCGGTGCCCTTCTTCAGGCCGGCGATCAGGTCCTCCTCCGAGAGGGTCATCGTCTCGAGGTACTTCTCGGTCAGGGCGTCGTCGGCGCTGGCGGCGGCATCGATCAGCTGCTCGCGGGCCGCGTCGACCTGGTCGGACATGTCCTCGGGGATGGGCATCTCGACGGCCTTGTCGCCGTCGAAGCGGAAGGCCTTGAGGCTGATCAGGTCGACCACGCCGTTGAAGCCCTCGCCCTGGCCGATGGGCAGCTGGCAGGGAGCGACCCCGGCGACCCGGTCGCTGAGGCCGGCCAGGGTGGTCTCGAAGTCGGCGTGTTCCTTGTTCATCCGGTTGATCACGATGAAGGTCGAGAGGTGGGTCGTGCGCAGGTGGTTCCAGAGGTTCTCGGCCGCCACCTCGAAGCCGCCGTCGGCCTTGACCACGAACAGCACGCCCTCGACCACGCGCAGGGCCGCGTAGACGTCGCCCCGGAAGTCGTCCACACCCGGGGTGTCGATGATGTTGATCTTGCAGCCGGCGTATTCGGTCCAGGCCAGGCTGGCGCTGATGGTCTGCTTGCGCTCGATCTCCTCTTCCAGGTAGTCGAACACCGAGCTGCCGTCGTCGACGTTTCCGCGCCTTCCCACCTTGCCCGTGACATGGAGCATGGCGTCGGCGAGGCTGGTCTTGCCGACCCCGTGGGGGGCGATCAGGGCCACGTTGCGGATCTTGTCCATCGGATACGTCTTCAACGGTCGTCCTCCCTGTTCGAGGGGGCTGGATGCAGTGGTTCCGGTCCCCGGGCTCCGCGCCCGGGGCGCGGCGGGGACCTGCCGCCGGGGATACCGGCGGAAGGGGGGCCGGAAGCGCGAAGCTGGGCGGCCGGGCAGGGTTGCGCGAAGGCCTCGGCCGACCGCCGGATGCGCGACGAAGGGCAATGTTAATCCCCCGGCAATTGCGTGTCAACAGACCCTGCCGGGAATCGGCGGGGGAAAGTTCTGGACACCCCGCCGGCCTCTCGCTAGTTTTATTCGGGTCACGGAACCGGTCCTGCCGGCCGTCCCCGAACCGTTGCAGCCCCACGCCATAGCCAGCCGTCAGGCGCCTGTCGCGTCCCCCGCGGAGCCGTGCCTGGCCGAGGTGAATCGATGAAGTTCAGCACAGCCCTGTCCCTGATCCCGGCCCTGGCCCTGGTCGCCGCCGGAGCGGGCGCATCGGCCCAGGAATTCACCGCCCCCACCCCGGCCGACAGCGCCGCGGTGCAGGCGGCGGCGAAGTCGCTGAAATACGAGGACTACTCGGTCAAGGCCTACACGCTGACCTTTTTCTACGGCAGCTTCAACGGCGCCCGCTACCTGGACCTGCCGGAAGTGGGTCCCAAGACCGTGGTCACGCCCGGTGTCGGCGACCTGATGGGCCCCGCCGACGTGCTCGGCTACAACGGCCTGCCGCTGCCCGAGGCCCGCCAGCGCTTCGCCGACGGGACCCTCAAGTACGATGCGGCCCAGAAGGAGATCGATCCGGGTCCGGCCATCGGCGCCCGCATCGGCGTGTACGTCTCGGACAATTTCCACCTGGACCTGCTGGGCACCTACGCCCAGGGGACCGCCGTCACCACCATGCTGCGCAAGGACCAGTACGACCCCTCGCTGAACACCCGGGTCCAGCTCGACGAGGACCAGGGCTTCACCGTCTACAAGGGCGGCGTGGCCATGATGTACGACGCCTTGCCCGCGAAGTTCTGGGGCCTCGTGCCCCGCCTGGGCTTCGGCCTCGGCGGCATCATCAACCGCTTCTCCGAGCTCGAGGACAAGACCTCGCTCTACCTCGAGGGCAACCTGGGCCTGACCCACCGCTTCGGCGACCGCCTGGACCTGATCCTGCAGGCGGACCTGACCACCTTCGCCTTCGAGGTCGACGAACTGGGCTACGGGAACATGGTCAAATACTCGACCCTGAGCCTGGGGCTCAGCTGGTTCATCGACGTGCTGCCTCCGGATGTGCGCGCCCGGCACCTGGCCGCCACCGGCGAGTAGCCGGCCCGGGCCCCCCGGACCCGCCGCCTCCACCACCGGACAGACAAAAACCGCCGGGGTCGAAACCCCGGCGGTTTTCCGTGACCACGGTCCCCCGAAAGGGCCCGCAGTTACTTCTTCTTGGCCGCAGTCTTCTTGCCGGCCTTCTTCTTGGCCACCTTCTTCTTGGCGGCCTTCTTCGCCACCTTCTTCTTGGCGACCTTCTTCTTGGCAGCCTTCTTGGCGACCTTCTTCTTGGCGGCCTTCTTGACGACCTTCTTCTTGGCGGCCTTCTTGGCAACCTTCTTCTTGGCGGCCTTCTTGGCAACCTTCTTCTTCGTCGCCTTCTTCTTGGTCGTCTTCTTGGCGGTACCCGCCGCCGTCAAGACATTCCTCTCCTCCATACCGGACCTCGCTTGTTGAGAGTTCCTGCGTCCGCCCGACTCCCGCACCATTGGGACCACCGAGCAAGACCTCCTGTCACGGACGTTGCTTTCGCCTCGTTTGGCGTCAGGCTGCCAGCGGAAGCAACGACATTATTTCGACCACGGAGAAAATGTGTCAACAAAAAAAGGGACTGTCTGGCGACAGTCCCTCTTTTTTTTCGTGGTGCCCGGGGCGGGATTCGAACCCGCACGGCTTGTGGCCACTACCCCCTCAAGATAGCGTGTCTACCAATTTCACCACCCGGGCACGGACTCACTGGCCGCCGCCGCCCTGCTCGTCGCCGCCGCTCGGCGCCGTCGCGGGCTGCTCGGCAGGCGTCTCGAGCGGCGCCGGCTGCTCCTGCACCGGCACGGCGATCTGGCCCTGTCGCGCCGCCTCGCCGACCACACCGCTGGACGAGCGCTGCCCGCTGGAGGTGTCCGTCAGGAAGAGCATGAAGCTCGTCAGGAAAAAGGCCACCGCCAGGTAGATGGTCGCCTTGTGCAGCAGGGTGGTCATGCCGCGCGAGCCCAGCAGCTGCTGGGGCGCGCCGCCGCGCGCCGCCGAAGGCGCCGGCCAGGCCGCCGCCCTTGCTCGACTGCAGCAGCACCACGGCGCTCAGCACCAGGCAGACCAGGACATGGATGATGATCAGAAGCGTATGCAGCATGGGTCCTTCTCCCGCGGGCGTCAGCGGTCACACGGATCACCGGTCCGGCGCAGGCCGGACCGGTGAGGGACGGGAAATCTAACATCCTGCCGGGCCGCTGTCAAACCGGCCCGTCAAGGGCCTCAGGCGTCGGTCAGGGCGGTCACGCCCGGCAGCTCCAGCCCGGCCATGAACTCCAGGGAGGCCCCGCCCCCGGTGGAGATATGGCTGATGCGGTCGGCCAGGCCCAGCTGGTTGACCGCCGCTACCGAGTCGCCGCCGCCGACCACGCTGCGGGCGCCGCGGTCCGTGGCCAGGGCCACCGCCTCGCCCACGGCCCGGGTCCCGGCCGCGAAGGAGGGCAGCTCGAAGACGCCCATCGGGCCGTTCCAGAAGATGGCCTTGGCCCCGCCCACCAGCGCGGCGTAGCGGGCCATGGTGCGCGGCCCGATATCCAGGCCCATCCACTGATCGGGGATGTCGGTGACCAGCACCTCCCGGCGGGCGGCCGTCTCGGCGAACTGGTCGGCGACGATGCAGTCCTCCGGCAGCACCAGGCGGGCGCGGCAGGACTTGGCCTTGGCCTGGATCTCGCGCACGACGTCCAGGCTATCGGCGTCGAGCAAACTCTTGCCGATGCCCAGGCCCAGGACCTGGAAGAAGGTGAAGATCATGCCGCCGCCCAGCAGCAGGGTGTCCACCCGGTCCAGCAGGCTGAGGATGACCTCGACCTTGCCGGCCACCTTGGCGCCGCCCAGCACGGCGACGAAGGGACGGTCCGGATCCGCCAGCAGCGCCCCGAGGTGCTCCAGCTCCTTTTCCATCAGCAGACCGGCGCGGGCCTGGTCCACGTGGCGGGTGACGCCCACGGTCGAGGCGTGGGCCCGGTGGGCGGTGCCGAAGGCGTCGTTGACGTAGGTGTCGCCCAGGCCGGCCAGGGCGCGGGCGAACCCGTCGTCGTTGGCGGTCTCGCCCGGGTTGAAGCGCAGGTTCTCCAGCAGCAGGACCTGCCCCGATTGCAGGGCCGCGGCCTTGGCCGTGGCGTCGGGGCCCACGGTGTCGGTGGCGAAGCGGACCGGCGCCTCGACCAGGTCGGCCAGGCGGTCGGCCACCGGCCGCAGGGAGGCGGCGGGGTCGATCTTCCCCTTGGGCCGGCCCAGGTGGCTCATCAGGATCACGCTGCCGCCGCCGCCGAGGATGCGCTCCAGCGAAGGCAGTGCCGCGCGGATGCGGGTGTCGTCGGTGATGTTGCGGTCGGGATCGAGGGGTACGTTGAAGTCCACGCGCATCAGCACGCGCCGCCCCTCGGCATTGAATCCTTCGAGGCCCAGCTTCTTCGCCATGATCCACCGCCCGTGTCTCGGGTTGTGCGCCTGCGGGGCGCCCTGACTTGCGTCGCGCGACCATGGTAGGTAGCCCCCCGGAGCGTGTCAACCCGGCCCGCCGCGCACCCCCAGGGCCAGGGCGGCCAGGGGCGGGCGCCCGGCCGCGGCCAGGGCCCGGGCCGCCTCGCCGAGGGTCGCCCCCGAGGTGACGATGTCGTCGACCAGCACCAACGGACCGGGCGGAGCATCGCCCAGCGGACCGGACGTCCGGCAGCAGCCGTCCAGATTGCGCCGGCGGGCGTCGTCGCCCGCGAGCCGGGCCTGCTGCTCGGTGGCCCGCACCCTCTGCAGCAGGGCAATGCAGTCCCAGCCCAGGCGCGCGGCCAGCAGCCGGGCCAGCAGTTCCGCCTGGTTGAAGCCGCGCTCGCGGCGGCGGCGGCGGTGCAGCGGCACCGGCACCAGCACCGGGGACTGTTCGCATCGCCCGGCCAGGCGGCGCGCCGCCGGCTCCAGCAGCTCGGCCAGGGGCCAGGCCAGCCCGCGGATCCCGTGGTACTTCCAGGCGGCGACGACCGTGACCAGGTCCGCCCCCGTGGCCCGCGCCGCCATGACCCCCAGGTCGGCGGCGGCGGGCACCAGCTCCACGGGCTCGCCGACCAGCTTGTCGCGGCAGGGGAGGCAGAGATGCGGTGCGTCCAGTCCCCGCAGTCCCGGTGCGGCCGGCCCACGCCCGCACCAGGGCCGCTCGCCCCGCTGCGCGGCGCACAGGGCGCAGGTCTCGGGTGCGGCCAGGTCCAGCAGCGCGGCGGCCAGGGTCCTCAACAGCGGCATGGCAGCCGCCTCTCCGGGAGGAGCAGGGCACCAAGGGAGGGCAAAAGGTCAGGGCAACGCGGCCTGCATCGCGGTCCAGGGCACCGGCGGCCCGAACCACCAGGCAAAGGACAGGCCGCCCTGCATCATCAGCACGGGCAGGCCGTCGACGACGACAAAGCCCAGGGGCAACCCTTCGGACGGACGCTGGTCGCCGTAGCGGATGTCCAGCAGCAGGGCGGGATGGGCGGCGCCGGCCGCCGGCAGGTACGGCGCGCAAGGCACACCGCCGGCCAGGCAGCACACCCAGACCGTGGGCCCGGTCGGCACAGGCTCCCGGTCCGCTTCCAGCGGCAGCACCTGCACCTGGTCGTCCAGGCCGCGCCCGGCCAGCCAGGCCGAGGCCCGCTCGCGCCCCGCGGCCGAGCGGTTGCGCAGCTCCACCTGGGGCACGCCCCAGCGCAGCAGGGCGTCGACCGCGGCGCGGCCCGAACCGCCGGCGCCGAGCACCACGCCGCGCGCCGGGGGTTCGGCCGCGACCCAGGCCTGGGTCAGCACGGTCAGCACGCCGCCGCTGTCGGTGTTGTGCCCCAGCCAGCGGCCATCCTCCACCTTGACGGTGTTGACGGCCCCCAGGTCCCGGGCCTGCTGCGTGCGTCCGTCGCAGAGGCGGGCCACCGCCTCCTTGTGCGGCGCGGTCACGTTGAACCCCGCCAGGAGCCCGTCGCCTGCCTCGCGCTTGAGCCGGGACAGGTGTTCGGCCGCCACCTGCACCGCCACGTATTCGTGGGGCAGCTCGCGGTCGTCCAGGGCGGCGTTCTGCATCAGCGGCGAGAGGGAATGGGCGATCGGATCGCCCAGCACCGCGTAGAAGGGGCGCTCGGGGCGCCAGGTCTCCCCGTCGCGCCGCCAGCCGCCGGGACCGAACACGAGCACGTCCGGGTTCATGCCGAGGCTTTCCCGCGGCCGGGCCCGCACACCTTCACCAGCACCGCCAGGCCGGCGAGCACCATCGCCACGCTGATCCACTGGTTGTTGCTCCAGCCCAGGGCCATCAACTGCTCCGGCTCGTAGTAGCGGGTCATGTCCTCCAGGAAGCGGGCCACCCCGTACAGCACCAGGAAGCGGCCGAAGGTCGCCCCGCGGGCCGGCCGCCAGCGCTCCAGCAGCAGCAGCAGGCCCATGACCGCGAAGCCTGCCGACCGAGCCGTAGAGCTGCGACGGATGCACCGCCACCGGCCCGAACTGGCGCCAGGCCGGCGAGTCCACCGGGAAGTGCACGCCCAGGCCCGTGCTGCAGGGCTGCCCGTAGCAGCAGCCGGCCAGGAAGCAGCCGAGGCGGGTGATCCCGATGCCCAGCATCACCCCCGGAGCGAAGATGTCGGCGATCGCCAGGAAGGGTACCCCGCGCCGCCGGCGTCTGCCACCACACCGCCGAGGGTGGCCAGCACGATCCCGCCGTAGAGGGTCAGCCCGCCGTCCCAGATGAAGAAGGCCCGGTACCAGGGATCGAAGCTGCCCAGGTGGGTCAGCACGTAGAACAGGCGCACGCCGATCAGGCTGGAGACCAGCACGCCGAAGATCAGGTCAAGCACGGTCTCGGCCGGGATCCCGTAGGGCCGGGCCCGCCGCACGCTCAGGACCATGCCCAGGGCGAAGCTCAGGGCCAGCAGCAGGCCGAAGCTCTTGACGAAGCCGAACAGTTCCGGATGCATGGTTCCTCTTTCGCAGGCGCGCGTCGGCCCGGCTCAGTCGTCGAAGGTGCGCGAACTGACGTTCAGCAGCAGGCCCAGCATCACCGAACTGGCCAGCAGGTTCGAGCCGCCGTAGCTCAGCAGCGGCAGGGGCAGACCGGTCACCGGCATCAGGCCGGTGGTGATCGACACGTTGACGACCACGTGGAAAGTGAAGTAGGAAACCACGCCCACCGCCAGGTAGCTGGCGAAGGGCTTGCGTGCGGCTTCGGCGTGTCCGATCCCGCGCAGGATGATCACCGCGAACAGGAAGATGATCACCACTGCCCCGAAGAAGCCCAGCTCCTCGCCCACCACCGAGAAGATGAAGTCGGTGTGGCGCTCCGGCAGGAAGGCCAGGCCCTTCTGGGTGCCCTGCAGGTAGTGGGTGCCGAAGAGCCCGCCCGAGCCGATGGCGACCTTGGACTGGATCGCCTGGTAGGCCGTGCCGAACTCGTCCTCGCCCGGTTCGAAGAAGGTCAGGATGCGGTCCTGCTGGTACGGCTTGAGGTGCCCCCAGATGACCGGGATGCCCACGCCCGTGACCACGTTCACCGCCAGCAGCGTCACCCTGGACGAGACCCCCAGCCTGGCCAGGTAGAGCACACCCAGCACCAGCAGCAGGTACACGCCCCAGGGCCAGGGGTTGTGGGCGATGGATTCGGAGTAGAACATGATCACCGCGCTGAGCACGGCGCTGCCCGCGCCCAGCAGCAGGATCCCCGGCATCCCGTACCAGAAGACCATGCCCACCCAGATGGCCACGAACACCAGGCTGGTGCCCAGGTCCGGCTCGCGCATGACCAGCACCATCGGCGCGGCCATCACCAGGAACGACAGCACGGTGGTACCCAGGTTGCGGCTGCCGCCGCCGCGGCCCAGCAGGTTGGCCGAGGCCAGCACGAGGGTCACCTTGGCCAGTTCGGCCGGCTGCAGGCGCAGGGGTCCGAACACCAGCCAGCGGTGGGCGCCGCCGATGCGCGGGCCCACCACCAGCACCAGGGCCAGCAGCACCAGCACGACCACGTAGCAGCGGCAGGCTGGCGTGTTCCAGGTAGCGCAGCGGCAGCCGCGCCGCCACCATCAGGGCCAGCCAGCTGACCAGCAGCCAGACGACCTGACGCCAGAACACCGACTTGGCCACACCCGGATCCGGCTGCTCGTAGGGCCCGCGGATGGGCTCGGTCACCGACCACAGCACCGCCAGGCTGGCGACGCACAGCAGCAGCCAGGCCAGGAAGATCCGCTTGTCGCCCGGGCGGCAGCAGCAGGCTGATCACGGCAGCACCCCTCAGGCCGAGTTCGGGCTTGAGACGGAAGTACTCCTCGAGCCAGCAGGCGCGGCCACCGGCGCGGCCTCGGCACCGCCGGGCCGGCGTTCTCGAGGATGACGGCCAGGGCCACCTCCGGCGCCTCCGCCGGCGCCGAAGCACATGAACCAGGCGTGGTCCTCGCCGTGGGGATTCTGGGCGGTGCCGGTCTTGCCGGCCACCCGACGATCCCGGGCAGCGCGCGCGCCGCGACCGGTGCCCGTGGCCACCACCGTACGCAGCGCATTCTGCGGACCCAGCGCAGGTGCTCGGGCGCGAAGGGCAGCGCCGCCGGCGCCGTCCGCTGCGGCGCCGGGTCGAGCACGAACACCGGGTCGGGCATGTTTCCGGCCGTGGCCAGGCGCCCGGCGAACACCGCCATCTGCAGCGGCGTGACCAGCAGCTCGCCCTGGCCGATCGCGTTGTTCAGCAGCACGCCCCGGGTCCAACCGGCGCTCGCCGAAGCGGCGGTCGTACCAGGCCGTGTCCGGCACGTTGCCCTCGACCTCCTCCGGGAAGATGCCCGAGCAGCGGCTGCCCAGGCCGAAGGCGCGGGCGGCCCAGGCCAGCTGGTCGATGTCCAGGCGCAGGCCCAGCTGGTAGTAGAAGGTGTCGCAGGACTGGACCATGGCCTCCTCGTGGTCGACCGAGCCGTGGCCAGGCGCGCTTCCAGCAGCGGAAGTAGCGGTCGCCGAACTGGTAGCCGCCGTTGCAGGGCTCGAGCACGCTGTGCCGGGCCCGATCAGGCCCGCTGCAGGCCGGCCAGCGAGGTCACCGGCTTGTAGAGCGAGCCGGGCGGATAGGTGGCCTGCACGATGCGGTTGAAGAACGGCTTGGCCGGGTCATCGGCCAGGCGCCGCCACTCCTCGGCCGAGATGCTGAGCCGTCAGCAGGTTGGGATCGAAGGAGGGTAGCGAGACCGCCGCCAGCACCTCGCCCGTGGGCACGCAGGATGGCCACCGCGCAGGCCGCCCGGTCGCCGAGGACCTCGGCCAGCTTGGCCTGCAGCGGCAGCGAGAGCGACAGCGTGCACGTCGGCCCCGGGCTCCACGTCCACCAGCCAGACCGGCTCGCGGCCGACGATGCGCCCGGTGGCGTTGACCTCCTCCAGCTTGACGCCGTGCCGGCCGCGCAAGGCGCTCCTCCCAGGCCGCCTCCACCCCCTGCTTGCCCGATCATGTCGCCGAGGCGGTAGCCCATGATGCCACCGGTCGTGTCCAGGTCCGCCTGGCCCACCTCGCCCACGTAGCCGACCACGTGGGCGAACAGCGGCCCGTTGTAGGCGTAGCGGCGCCGCGCACGGGCTTCGACCCGCACGTCGGGCAGCTGGCGCCCCCGCTCCTCGACCGCGGCGACCTGCGGCATGTCGGCGTTGGCCACCAGCACCAGGCGGCCCGGGCGTCGCTCCTGCTGCTGGGCCAGGCGTTCGAGGGTCTCCTCGCGCGGCAGGTCGAACCAGGCCAACAGGCGCTCGAGCGTCGAGTCGGGACCGGCCGGCCCCAGGCTGTGGCGGGACACGGTGATGTCGGCGATGAACATGTTGTCGGCGACCAGGCGTGCCGTCGCGATCGAGGATGCTGCCCCGCGGGGCACGCACCCGGAAGCGGTCCTGGCGGTTGTCCAGGGCCTTGCCGCCGTAGTAGGCGTGCTGGGGCACCATCATCACGAAGAGGTTTCCCACCAGGATCAGCAGCGCGACCGTCACCACCACGCGGAGCACGCGGCTGCGCAGGCAGAGGTCGCGCCCGGTCGTCCACCTCAGTCCTCCTGGCCGCAGGATGCCGCAGGAACTCGGCCAGGCGGATGCACCGGCACCCCCACCAGCGCCGGTGTAGAGGGCCGTGGGCAGGGTCCGGGTCAGCAGCGGGATCAGGAAAGCGTCGTCGCTCAGGCGGCTCTGCACCAGCAGGAAGACGATGTCGTGGGCCAGTACCGCCAGCACCAGCACCACGCACCTCGACCACCGGCAGGCCGTAGACCAGCCGCCCCCGCAGCCGGCCCACGCCGAAGCCCAGGAAGGTCTTGCAGAGGGCGTTGCAGGCCCAGCAGGTCCGGGTTGGCCAGGTCCTGCACCAGGCCCAGCACGAAGCCGCCCGCGGTCGCGGGCATGGCCCCGGCGGCCAGGCGCCAGCATCACCAGGGCGATCATCGCGAAGTCCGGGGCGATGCCCTTGATGTCGATGCCAGGGCCCCAGCAGCGTCTCGCCCACGAAGGCCACGATGATCCAGAGCAGGGTCGTGCGCACGAACCCCATCATCGCCGGCCCCCCTCGCCGCCGCCCAGGGGCGTGACCACGAACACCGTCTCGTTGTGGTCGAAGGAGGCCGCGGGCTCGATCTCGATCATCCTTGAAGATCTGGTCGCTGGGGACGTCGACGCGGCTGACCGTGCCGACGGGGAAGCCCCGCGGCGTCGCCGCGGCGGCGCCGGCGGATTCCTCGTTGCGGCGGATCTCGGCGATGCCCGAGGTGATCACGCGGTCGCCCGACCTTCACGTCCTCGTCGCGGCCCACCATCTCCACGCACGAAGCTGTCGGCCCGCGGCCGCAGGATGCCCAGCAGCCCGGAGCCGCTCGAACTCGACACCCAGGGCGAAGTCCGGCGCCGTCAGCAGCTCGACCCAGGCCTCGCGCTCGTTGATGATCGAGCGCAGGCGGCCCAGGTAGCCGGCCTGCGAGACCACCGGCAGCCAGGGCTCGCCAGGCCACCGGCACCAGGCTCTCGATCTTGATCATGGTGGCGAAGCGTCCGCGCTGCGCGCATCACCACGCGGCAGGGCACCAGCTCGCCGTCGTAGCCGGGATCCAGGGCCGGCCCGGCCAGGCGCAGCGGCGTCCAGCTGCGAACGCTGCGGCGCCGGCGGCCCGCCAGCTCCAGCTGCACCACCCGCTGCAGCAGCCAGGCGTTCTCGCTCGTGCACGCGGCTGACGTCCTCGCCGAAGTTGCGCACCGACCAGTAGGGCCCGGTCAGCACCGTGCCCAGGCGGTCGGCCACCAGGACGCGGGCGTCGCCGGGCAGGGCCAGCAGGGTCAGCGCCAGGACGACGCAGACCCGACCAGGGCCAGAGTTCTCGCGGTCGCAGGGTGCAGGTTCGGCGAGCGCGTCGGCCATGGCGCATCAGGTACCGCCCGCCCTTCATGATCACGGGCCGGTAGCGCTCGAAGTCGTCGAGGATCTTGCCGGTGCCCAGCACCACGCAGAACAGCGGGTCGTCCATCAGGTTGATGGGCAGGTCGGTCTGCTCGCGCAGCAGTTCGGGCAGGCCCTTCAGCAGGGCGCCGCCGCCGGTCAGCACGATGCCGCGGTCCTTGATGTCGGCCGCCAGCTCGGGCGGCGTCTGCTCCAGCGAGTGCTTGAGCGCGTCGCAGATCTGCTGGATCGGCTCCTGCAGCGCCTCGCGGATCTCCAGCGAGGAGATCTTCAGGGTCTTGGGCACGCCCGACACCTGGTAGAGGCCCTTGACCTCCATCTCCCGCTCCTCGCCGAACTTGTGGGCCGAGCCGATGGTCTTCTTGATGTTCTCGGCCGTCTGGTCGCCGATCAGCAGGTTGTGGTTCTTCTTCACGTAGCTGACGATGGCCTCGTCCAGTTCGTCGCCGCCGACGCGGATCGAGGTGTCGCAGACGATGCCGTTGAGCGCGATCACGGCGATCTCGCTGGTGCCGCCGCCGATGTCGATGATCATGTTGCCGCTGGGCTGGTCCACGGGCAGGCCCACGCCGATGGCCGCGGCCATGGGCTCGGCGACCAGGAAGACTTCGCGCGCGCCGGCGTGCTTGGCGCTGTCGCGCACGGCGCGCTTCTCCACCTCGGTGATGCCCGAGGGCACGCAGATCACGATGCGCGGCGCGATGAAATGGCGCTTCTTCTGGGCCATCTTGATGAACTCGCGCAGCATGTACTCGGTGACCTCGAAGTCGGCGATCACGCCGTCCTTCATGGGCCGGATGGCGGCGATGCTGTCGGGCGTCTTGCCCAGCATGGCCTTGGCCTCGGCGCCCACGGCGTAGACCTTGCCGGTGCTCTTGTCCAGGGCGACGACCGACGGCTGGTTCAGCACGATGCCCTTGCCCTTGATGTAGACCAGGGTGTTGGCCGTGCCCAGATCGATGGCGATGTCGTTGGTGAACATCCCCTGCAGGCGCTTGAGCATGGGTCCAGATCCTTCCGGAGGTGGCGGCCGTCTCACGCCGGGGAAGCCGACGGCCAACCGTATTCCCTGATGCTGACGATCTCGTCGGCCGCCGGCCACGAGATGATCCAGCAGTGCGATGCCCAGCAGCTCGCCGCAGCGGTCGAGCCGGGCCGTCAGTTCGAGGTCGTCCCCGCTCGGCTCGGCACAGCCCGAGGGGTGGTTGTGGGCGACGATCACGGCTGCCGCGCGCAGCGCCACCGCGGGCCGGAACACCTCCCGCGGATGCACCAGGGAGGCGTTCAGGGAGCCCACGGAGACGGTTTCGACGTCCGTGATCCGATGCCTCGTATCGAGATAAAGCGCGAGGAAGCGCTCCCTGTCAAGACCGCGAAATTCCCGGCGCAGCAGCCCGTGGCAGTCCTCGGGCCTCCGTACGGTCAATCCGGTGCGCGGTCCCGGGTCGGCCGCCCGCTGCCCCAGCTCCAGGGCCGCCAGCAGCCGTCCGGTGCGCACCGGGCCCACCCCCGGCAAGCGGCCGAGCACCGCCGGCCGTCCATGGCCAGCCAGGCCAGGCCGCCGCCGCCGGACAGCAGGTTGCGGGCCGCGATCTCGGCCGCGGGCCGCCCCGGTCCCAGGATCCAGGCCAGCAGCTCCCAGTCCGCCAGCGCGCCGGCCCCCAGGCGCCCCAGACGCTCGGCCCCGGGGCCGCCCCGCAGGCCTTCACCCGGTTTCAGCCTGGACTCGTCCAACTCGTTGATTTTCAAAACAATCCGTCGTTCCCGGGAGGAAACTGCCCGCATCGTGTCACCTGCGCGCCGGACCGGCGACCCCGGCCGCCGTGCCCGGTCTTGTGGCCGGCCCATCGCTCCGCTACCATGGGGCCCGATTCCCTGGCGCCGGCCCGTCCGGCCGCACGCTTCGCAAGCAAGGATGGAGCCATGCCCACCGCCCCCCTGCCCCCGGTCCTGGTCCGCAAGTACGGCGGCACCAGCCTGGCCACCGTCGACCGCATCCGTGCCGTGGCCGCCGACCTGC
The DNA here is from genome assembly GCA_963848505.1 of Candidatus Krumholzibacteriia bacterium. GTDB lineage: Bacteria > Krumholzibacteriota > Krumholzibacteriia > LZORAL124-64-63 > LZORAL124-64-63 > JACZKN01. The sequence goes on from CAWKEB010000003.1 coordinate 1,653,691, forward strand.
GCGCGGTCCGCGACGAGGGCTTCGCCGTGGTGGTGGTGGTCAGCGCCATGGGCCACACCACCGACGAGTTGGCCGAGCTGGCCCGCCAGGCCATCCCCGACCCGCCCCGCCGCGAACTGGACATGCTGCTCTCGGTGGGCGAGCGCATCACCATGAGCCTGCTCTCGATGGCCCTGGACCAGGCCGAAGGCTGCCCGGCCATCAGCTTCACCGGCAGCCAGTGCGGCATCATCACCGACACCAGCCACACCGACGCGCGCATCCTCGAGGTGCGCGGCGACCGGGTGCGCGAGGCCCTGGGCCGCGGCTTCACCGTGGTGGTGGCCGGCTTCCAGGGCGTCAGCCTCGAGAAGGAGATCACGACCCTCGGCCGCGGCGGCAGCGACACCACCGCGGTGGCCCTGGCCGCAGCCCTGGGCGCGGTGCGCTGCGAGATCCTCAAGGACGTCGACGGGGTGATGACCGCCGACCCCGCCCAGGTGCCGGCGGCCGAACGCCACGAGCAGCTCAGCTGGGACGAGCTGCGCGACCTGGCGGCCTCGGGCTGCGGGGTGGTGCACCTGCGGGCGGTGGAATACGCCGAGCAGCACACAGGTGCCCCTGGTGGTGCGCTCCAGCTTCCACGACGGGCCCGGCACCGTGGTCGGCGAGCAGCCGGCGGTGCCGGCGCGCGCGGCCTGTGACCGGGACGTGCGCTACCGGCCCCTGGTGATGCACGTGCGTGCCGACGCGGCCCGCCTGCGGCTGGTCTGCGAGGATCCCGCAGCGGGCCGCCGCCTGCGCGACGAGGTGCTGTGCCGCTGGATCCCGCCGGCGTCGTGGCCGAGTGGCTGGACAGCGGCCCGGGATTGCGCTGGGAGGTGGTGGCGAAGGCCGGGGATCTGGCGCCGCTGCGCGCGGCGCTGCTCGAGCTGCGCACCGACGGTCTGGACTGGGAGGACGGCCTGACCTGCGTCAGCCTGGCCGGCGGCCGGCCGGATTCGTGGCTGGAGGTGCAGCGGCACCTGGCGCGGGTGCTGGCGGAGCTGCCGGCGCCGCCCTGGCGCCTGCGCGCCGACGGCAGCGCCCTGCGCATCCTCTTCAGCGGAGCATTGCCGCCGGAGGTGCTGCCGGCCCTGCATCGGGCGCTGATTCGAGATTGAACTCGCGGTTCAGGAAGTGGCGCCAGCCGCCGCGGGGCAGGCGCCGCGCGGCCTCGGCCAGGAACTCGCGGGCCCGCGGCGGGTCGGCCACCTTGCCGTGCAGCAGCACGATCACCCGCACCAGGGCCCGGTGTCCCTCGGGGTGGTCGGGGTAGCTCCAGAACAGGCTCTCGTAGGTGTCGAGGGCGCCCGCGTCGTCACCCAGCTTCTCGCGGTAGTAGGCCACCTTGGCCAGCTCCTCGGGCCGGAAGACGCGGTCGCCCGGACCGCGCACGGCCTCGTGATGGATCTCCAGCGCCGCGGTCACGTCCCCGCGGTCCACGCAGCGGTTGAACACCCAGCGGTAGTCGCCGCCGGCGGCGGTGAGCTGCCCGGCCTGGCAGCGCACGCGGCCCAGCTCCAGCCGCGCCTCCTCGTCCGTGGGCACCAGCTCGAGGTACTCCAGCCAGGCCCCGATGGCGGCGTGGGTCTGCCCCTTGCGCTGGTAGCGGCGCGCGGTGGCCGCCCGCGACTCGGCGCGGGCCTCCTTGAACTGGCCCATGGTCACGCCCAGGAACAGCCCCATGAAGAACCCGCCGAAGTGGGCGCCGAAGGAGGTGGTGCTGCCGGTCTCGGTGGCCGCCAGGGTCTGCACCACCTGCAGCAGCAGCCAGGCAGCGACCGCCGCCACCACCGGGACCTCGGTGCGCCCGGCCCGGTTCTGCCCGCCCAGCGGCGCGAACACCCACCAGCCCACCTCCACGTGGGCATCGTAGAAGCGCACCAGGCTGAACGAGAGCAGGCCGGCGATGGCGCCGCTGGCGCCCAGCACCCCCATGCCCGACTGGCCGAACCAGCCCATCATCGCCACCACGCCGTGCAGGGTGTTGCCGGCCGCCCCCATCAGCAGCAGGTAGACCAGGAAGCGGAAGCCTCCCAGCCGCGACTCCAGCGGCGGGCCGAAGACATGGAAGTAGAGCAGGTTGCCCAGCAGGTGCAGCCAGCCCACGTGCAGGAACATGGCCGTCACCACGGTCCAGGGCGCGTCGTTGCCGGGGATGAAGACCAGCTGCCAGGGGCTGATCGGCAGCAGCCGGGGCGCGTAGTTGGTCCAGAGGAAGGCCAGCACCATCAGCACTTCGAGGGCGCGGGTGACCAGGGGCACGCCGCGCAGGGGCCGGTCCAGCCCCAGGGGATAGAAATAGAAGAAGTACATGCGCCGCTCCCGGTCCGGGGCCGATCACGCCCCGGGTCCTGCCAGTCTGCTGATTTGGCTTCGGATCCGGGTTATCGGCAGGCGGCAGGGGAACTTGACCGCGGAGGGCTCAGCCGTGCAGGGCCGCGGCCGTGTCGCCGACCAGGCGGCCGTCGTGCAGGCGCAGCACCCGGCGGCAGTGGGCGGCGATGTCCTCCTCGTGCGTCACGATGACCACCGTGTGTCCCCGTGCGTTGAGGTCGCCGATGATGGCCATGATCTCGTCGCTGGTGACCGAATCCAGGTTGCCGGTGGGTTCGTCGGCCAGGATCAGGGAGGGGTTGGTGACCAGGGCGCGGGCGATGGCCACCCGCTGGCGCTGGCCGCCGGAAAGCTCGTTGGGCCGGTGGTGCGAGCGGTCCGACAGCCCGACCGCCTCCAGGGCCGCGGCCACCCGCCGGACCCGCTCGGCGGCCGCGCACCCCGGCGTAGACCAGGGGCAGCTCCACGTTCTGGGCCGCGGTGCTGCGCGGCAGCAGGTTGAAGGTCTGGAAGACGAAACCGATCTCGCGGTTGCGGATCTCGGCCAGGCGGTCGTCGCCGAGGCTGCTGACCTCGGTGCCGTTCAGGCGGTAGCTGCCCCGGGTCGGCGTGTCCAGGCAGCCGAGCATGTTCATCAGGGTCGACTTGCCCGAACCGCTGGAGCCCATGATCGCCACGTACTCGCCCTTGGCGCACCTCGAGATCGACGCCCCGCACGGCGGGCACCTCCTGGGTGCCCACCGTGTAGATCTTGTGCAGGTCGCGGACCTCGATCAGGGTCTCGGGTCGTCCATCGGGCTACTGCGACCGGCGTCCAGGGGCTGAGCGGCCCACGGCGCGGTCGCAGCTTGGCCCGGGCGATCAGGAAGTCGCAGATGGCCTGGACCTCCTGGCCCCGGGCGCTGGCCAGGTTGACCTGGGCCACGATCATGTCCAGGGTCGTGCCGGCGCCCACCCGGAAGCGCTCCTGGGCCAGGCGCAGCTCCTCCTCGGACTGGGCGATGGTCTCGCGGCTGACGCTGGCGCGCTCGCGGGCCTCGACCATGGTGTTGTGCAGCTGGCGGATCTCCACCTGCACGTTCAGGCGCGCCTGCTCCAGCTCGTACTCGGCGATGCGGGCGTTGGCCTTGGCCTGTGACCGCGGCCGGTCAGGGTCTGCAGCCGGTCGAAGACGTTCCAGTTGACCTGGTAGCCGAAGCTGGTGTTGTCCGAGGTCTGGGCGCCGAACTTGTAGGGCGATTCGTCGTCCGAGCGCGAGTAGTTGACGAAGAGGTCGACCCGTGGCCAGAAGCCGCTGCTGGCGGTGGTCACGTCCTTGCGCCGGGCCTCGACCGCATAGCTCGCCGCTCTGCAGGTCCAGGCGGCTGGTCCAGCGCCTCCTGGTAGAGGTCGTCCACCGGTCGTCGACCTGGAAATCGGTCTCCAGCACCGAGGGGTCCACCCGGAAGGCCGCGGCCAGCGGCCGGTTCATGGCGTAGGCCAGGTCGGCGAACGCCATCTTGACCGCGTTGTCGGCCACCACCACGTCCAGGCGGGTGTTCTCCAGCCGCACCCGCTGCTGCAGAACGTCGCTCTTGGCGGCGCTGCCGAGGCGGAAGTAGGTCTCGGTCTTCTCCAGTTCCTTGGCCGCCTGGTCGCGGGTCTCGACCGCCACCTCCAGCAGGGCCTCGGCACCGCAGCAGGTTGTAGTAGGCCGTCACCACGTCCTGCACCACCAGCTCGCGGGTGTAGTCGCGGTTGGCTTCGGCGGCCGCCTGGCCGAACTTGGCCGAGCTCAGGTTGCTGAACTTGCCGAACCCCGAGAACACGTTGAGGCTGGCGCGGCCGCTCCAGCCCTTGTACTTGGTGTTGATGGTCTCGTCGGCCAGGCCGGTCGGCGTCTGGGTCTGGGCCAGCCAGACGGTTTCGTCGCCGGCCGAGTCGAAGCTCGAAAACGGCTCGGTTCCGTACGTGTACTGCTGCACGTCGTAGTCGGTGCGTTCGGACTTCTGCCAGTTGCGGCCGAGGGTTATGTCCGGCAGGAACGCGCCCCAGGCCGCCGTGACGTCCTGGCCGGCCGAGTAGGAGCGCTCCTGGCTGATGGCCAGGGACGGGCTGCCGCCCAGGGCGATGTTGACGCACTCGGCGATGCTCAGCACGGGCGTGTCCTGGTCCGGGGCCGGCGATTCCTGGGCGAGGACCGGCGTGGCGATCCCGGCGGCGAGCAGGAGGCAGAGGGCGGCCGCGCGGGGCAGGTGGCGGGCGGAACGGATTCGCATCATCCTTGGCATCTCCCTGGTGGCTGAAGGCTTCCGGACCCGCCGCGTGCGGCGGCGGCCCGCGGGCCGATCATAAATCGACCCGCGCCGGGATCCAATCACGGAATTCGGGCGGGCCGGACCCGCGGACGGGCCGGGCTATCTACGCAGGCGCGGCGCCGCGGTTTCAATCCATCCCGCCGGTTACCCAACGCCCCGCGGAGGTTCTGCCAGCGGCGGCCGCCGGTAAAAAGCACAGGCCGCGTCCGTCAGACGCGGCCCGCGCGGGAAAGGTTGCCCGACCGCCGGGACCGCCGTCAGTTGAGGCGGAAGGCGAAGGGCACGGCCATCCAGGCCTTGACCGGGATGTTGCGCTGCTTGCCCGGGTAGAAGGTGCACTTGCGGGCGGCCTTCAAGGCCTCCTTGTCCAGCAGCGGATGCACGCTCTTGACCACCTGGGCGTCCTTGACCAGCCCGTCCGGCCCCACCAGCACCTTGACGATCACGGTGCCTTCGAGGGCCGAGCGGCGGGCGATCTCCGGGTAGTCGGCCTTGACCTGCACCTTGATGCGCGGGTTCTCCGAGGAGGCCACGAAGCCCTCGTCGCTGACCGAGTAGCTGCCCATCGAGGAGCTGATCGCGGTGTCCAGGTCCATCAGGGTGTCGGCGATCTCCACGTCCTCGCTGACCTCGTCGTCGGGCGCGGCCTCGATCACCTTCGGCGGCGGCGGCGCCTCCTGCGGCGGCGGCGGCAGCTCGACGACGTCCTGCTCCTGGAGGTCGACGACCTCGAACTCCTCCTGGCGCAGCTTGTAGGGGTTGGGCACGTAGTTCGGGGACAACATCCAGCCGATGAGCGTCAGCACGACGGCGATCAACGCCGACCGGCGCAGGTACTTGTTGTACTGGGCCTTGAACTGGTCGTTGGCCGACATCTTCAGTCCGTTGCTGGCCGGGGCGATCGCCATGCCTGCTCCTAGTACTTGGTGCCCGGGATCGACTCGATGTCGTTGTTGAAGAAGACGCGCACCGCGTTGACCTCCTTCAATTCCTCCATCACGTCGCTGACGACCCCGTAATCCGTGTAGGTGTCGGTCTTGAAGGCCACGATCAACTGCGGATTGTCACCGATCTTCTGGCCGATGATGTCGCGGATGTGCTTGACCTGCACCAGCCGGTCGTCGATGGAGATCTGCCCCAACCGGTTGATGTAGATGTTGGAGACCAGCTCGCGGTTCACTTCCTCGCCGGCCTCGGCGCGCGGCAACTCAACCGGCAGGCCGCTCTCCTCGCGGAAGATGGTGGTCACCATGAAGAAGATCAGCAGCAGGAAGGCGATGTCCCCCATCGAGGAGGTCGGGATGAAGGTGCCCTTCTGGGTATTGCGATTGAAATCCATCTCGTCCCTCCTTCCTAGCGTTCGGCCGTCTTCAGGGACACCTTGTTGGCGTTGGCCAGGCGCAGCTCGTCCAGGCAGGCCACCATCTTGCCGTAGTCGGCGTCGGGGTGGACCTTCAAGAGGACGACCAGTCTTGGGTCGCGCCAGCAGCCGCGCCTCGATGGCGTTCTGGATCTGGTTGACGATGATCGGCCGCTGATCGAGGGTGATCGAGTTGTCCGCATGCACGAACAGCGTGGCGATGTTGCTTCTCCGGCACGCGGACGGTGTCGTCCGCCTCCTTCTGCTTGCCGGGCAGGACGAGGGTCAGGCCCTGCTCGGCCGCGAAGATCGTCGTGACGATGAAGAAGATCAGCAGCAGGAAGGCCACGTCGCTGGTGGAGGACATGTTCATCTCCCCCAGCGCGCCCTTCTTCCGTTTTTTCATCAGGCCCATCGGTCATCCATCCTCCCCGGCGGCAGCCGGGAGCTGCGGTCCCCGCGACTAGCCCTTCAGGCGCTCCAACTCCTCGATCAGCTCGGCGCTGGTCTCTTCCATCTCGATCACGAAGCGGTCGATGCGAGGAGACGAAGTAGTTGTAGCCGATGGTGGCGGGGATGGCGATGATCAGACCGGCGGCGGTGGTGATCAGCGCCTCGGAGATGCCGCTGGCCACGAGCTTGGCGTTGACCTGCTCCGAAGCCGCGATGGCCTCGAAGGCGTTGATCATGCCGGACACCGTGCCCAGGAAGCCGATCAGCGGGGCGATGGTGGTCACCGACGAGATCCAGATCAGGCCGCGCTCCAGGAACGACATCTCGATGGTGCCGGCGGTGGCGATGGCCTTCTCCACGGCATCGCGGCCGCGGTCGGCCTTCTGCAGGCCCGAGTAGAGGATGGCGGCGATGGGGCCGCGCACCTTCTGGCACTCCTCGGCGGCGGCCTGGACGCCGTCGTTGCGCAGGGTCGTGATCACGGTGCCGATCAGGCGCCGGGTGTTGATGCGCGCGCGGTTGAGGGTCCACAGGCGCTCGATCAGGAAGACGAAGCCGACGATGGCCACGGTCAGCAGCCACCACATGAACTGCCCGCCCTTGACGAACAGCGTGCCGGCCCCGGTCTTGCCCAGGGGCGATCGGTCGACGGCGCCCATCAGGCCGCCGATCGGCACGATGACCTGGGGGACTTCGCGCATGGAGTCGGCCGCGGTCGAACCGAAGCCCAGCGAGTCGCTGGAAGCCTGGATCCTAGCGAACCGGTCGGCCGCCGACTCGGCGGCGGGCTGGTCCTGTGCCAACAGGGGGGTCGCGAGCATCAGGCCCAGCAGGCCGAGGGTGAGGAACCCCGTAATGGCGCTATTCAACGTACCGTGACGAGCCATTGTGCCAGTCTCCCTTTCCAAATTGGGACCCTTTTGAAAGCTGGTGCCGGAAGCGGCGCCGGGGCAGGTGGGGAGCCCAAGTTCCACTGCCAGACGGGCCCAGTTTCGCCGACGGCGCAGGCGTCGGCAGGGCCCTCATTTCACCCGGTCGATGGAGTCTAGTTGCTTGATATAATTAGTGCAGGCAGGGGTACCAAGTCAAACAGTTTCGGGCAGGTGCCCCATTTCCAGAGCGTCCGCGGGCGGTCCCGCCGGCGGACGCCGACTCAGTCCTCGCCGTGGATGACGTTGGACGATTCCAGGAAATAGTCCCCGCTCCCGTTGCGGTCCACGAAGAGATAGCGCTGCCCCATCGAACTGTCGGTGAACCGGCTCTGCCAGAAAGGCTTGCCGCCGTTGTTGTACTCCCAGAGCTCGAAGCCGTACAGGTGGGTGGCCCTCTGCTGGGTGACCTGGCGCTGGTTCTCCGCCCGGTGGGACCAGGGCTGCGGGATGGCATCGGCAGCGGAGTAGGGCCCGACGTCGATCGAGCCGGAATTGCCCCGGGTCATGGTGCCCTCCCGGTCCGGCGCGAAGCGTTCGTAGACGTTGATGCGGGCGTCGTCCTGGTCGCGGAAGCTTTGGGGCATGTGCTGGGTCTTGACCTCGTCGGGCATGCCTAGGGCCAGGAAGACCTCGCCCCGCGCGTCCAGGGCCCCGTACTCGTCGAAGCCGCCGAGGAACTCGCGCACGAAGGCCAGCCGGTACTGGAACTCCAGGTAGGCCTCGTTGATCGGGCTCTCCGGATCGGGATTGACCCCGTCCCAGAACAAGGTCAGCTGGGCCTCCTGCTCGGCGGCGCTGGCGGCCAGGAAGCCGTCGAGCTCGGTGCCCTGGAAGATGGTCCGACCCTCCCCGCGCAACTGCTCGGGCCGCCGGGCCAGGGCCGACAGGCGCCAAACGACGTCGAACTCGATCACGGCGCCCCGCCCCCGCCGGTCCAGGGGCGCCAGCGACAGCAGGAACGAGCCCTCCGGCAGCAGATTCACGTCCAGCTCGTAGACCAGACCGGCCGGACGGCCCGCGGCCAGTGCGCCCCGGCCGGTGTTGTCGAAATCGATGGTGTCGCGCAGGGCGAAGTCCAGGTCCAGGCTGGCGACGGTCACCAGCAGACCCAGGGAATCCGCCTCCAGGGGCACCCCTCCCAACTGCGGCCAGACCGGCACGAAGACCTGCAGGCGGTCCTGCTCCAGACCGTAGCGGCGCGAGGGGTGCATGTAGTCGTGGAGCCAGCCCGCCGCTTCCTTCACCGTCGCGCCCGGCCGCCAGTCCGCCAGGGGGGCATGGGCCAGGAACAGCGGGTCCTCCAGGGAAATGCCCCCGGCGGCGCGGGGTTCCTCCCAGGCCGCCCAGGCGCCGGCGGCGCTGCTGACCCGGCTCTGCTTGCGCATCTGGTTGAGGAAGCCCTCCTTGCGCTCGTTCACGTCGTAGACCTCTACGGTGATGCGGCCGCTGCGGAAGGGCACGTCCTCCAGGACCAGGCCGAAGGACTGGAAGAGGGTCTGGCTGCCGGCCTCCGCCGAGGACAACTGGGCCGTGCGTATGGGGCGCTTGGCCGTGACCACCCGGCCGTCGAGGGATTCGATGCTGGCCTCCAGGCGCAGGCGCCCCTGCAGGCCGCCGTCCAGTTCGAGGAAGGCCACGTCGGCGTTGGCCACCTCCACCAGCACCAGCACGTCCAGCTGGTCGTCGCTGCGCCAGCGGTTGACCACGTCCACCGCGGCGCTGAAGTTGCCGTGCCCCGTCAACGGACGCACGGCCGCGGGCGCACCGGCAGGCACGACCAGAATCGCGGCGAGTGCGGGCAGGAGGGTGCGCAGAAGCGCGGACGGACAGCAGGAGATCCGTGCCATGACAAGGCCTTTGCTGCAGGTGTCGAACCGATCCCCCTCGACCGGCGCCGCCGTGGGCGGCTGCCCTGATATTAAGGAAACGGCGGCGATTTGGCCAGCGGCAAAAGAGCCGCCCCGCGCGGGGCGGGGCGGCTCGAGGGCAGGCAGGATCTGGAGGAATCCGCTCCCTAGTAGACGACCGACACGGTGAAGCGGTTGACGTAGCCCAGGGCGGACATGTCCACCGCGCTGTAGTCCAGCTGCAGCTTGGTCGCCTGGCCGGTCTTGATCGCCGCGCCGAAACCGAAGGACAGGCCGTCGGTGTCGTAGCTGATGTGGTAGCCGGCGCGGGCGAAGAACAGCTCGTTCAGGCCCCACTCGGCGCCCACGTTGGCGCGCTCGACGTTGTCCGCGGGATGCTGGAACTCCACGGCGCAGGTCAGCCGCTGCCGCTCGTTGCGCATGGCGTTGAAGCTGGCCCCGACCTTGAAGAGCACGGGCAGGCTGGTCTCGCGCTCGTCGAAGGTGAAGGTGCCACCCAGGTTCTGGATGGTCATGCCCAGCTTCAGGTCCTTGATCCCGATCCGGTACATGATGCCGAAGTCGAGGGCGCCGGTGTTGACGGCGGTCTCGGCCAGGCCCATGTGCAGGTAGTTCAGGGTCAGGCCCGCCGAGAACTTGTCGGTGAAGAACCGCGCGTAGCTCAGGCCGAACGAGGTCGTGCCCGAGTCGAAGGTCTCGCCGGTGCCCTCGGGATTGTAGGCCGTGCGCACCAGCTGCGGGTCCATCCAGAACGAGCGCACCGAGACCGCGAAGGTGCCCGGGATCGACCGCGGGTTGAAGGCCATGATCGCGGTGCTCAGCTTGGTGTCCGCCGCCCACACCACGTGGTTGATCGAGACCTCGTTGCCCACCACGTTGACCAGCCCGCCCGCGATTCCAGAAGACGGAACTGGCGTCGTCGGCCACGCCCGTGAACGCCGACCCCATGCCGGTGGCGCGCGCGCTCACGCCGATCTTGAGTTCCTGACCGCCGAAGGTGCCGACCTTGGCAAAGCCGGCCCCCAGGGCCAGCCCCGGCAGGGCCAGCAGGATCGTGGTCAGAATCGCGATGCGTTTCATGGAAACCTCCAGGTCCGTCCGCGGACGGAGTTGAGCTTGCCTGCCCCTGCTTTTCGCCTGTCTACCTGACCACCACGAACTTGCCGACGAAATCGTCGAAGGCGTCGATGTCGGACTGGACCGAATACAGATAGACCCCGCTGACGACTTCCTGCCCGTTGCGGCTCATCAGGTTCCAGCTGGCGTGGCCGGAACCGCCGGTGCCGTCGTGCTCGATGGTCTGCACCAGATCCCCCGCCGTGAATAGATCATGATGGTGTTGCGGGCCTGCGGCAGGTTCGTGAACGTCACCCGCACGCCCGTCGGATCCTCGCCGGTGGGGAACAGTTGCTGGTACTCGGCCAGCGCGTCGCGGGTGGCCGGGTTCGGGTAGACGTAGATGTTCGTGCCCTGGGCCGCGCGCTCCGCGGCGGTCTGGGCCTCGGTGCCCGGCTGGGTGTCGTCGAAGGACGAACCCGGGTCGCCGACCAGCCCGGGGCCGACCGGATCGTTGATGCCCTGGGCATTGCCGGCGGGCAGCAGCTCGTGGTCCGTCGACGTCACCGAGTAGAAGTAGATGAAGCCGTTGTGGATGTCGTAGTCCACGTACTCGTAGTACTGGGTCGCCCGCTTGCCCGTGATCTCGTTGGCCGGATCGGCCTGGCGGGGCGTCACGGCCCAGAACGTGTCCAGGACGGCGTCGTCGGTCTGCCACTGGGCCAGCGGCAGGAAGTCGTCCTTCAATTGACCGTTCTGGTTGAACAGCGGCGGCCGGGAGGAGTAGAGGCCATCCGGGTCGCTGTCCACGACCACCTGCATCGAATCGGCCAGGCCGTCGTATTCCGGATCGGAGAGGATCCGGGGCACATAGGCGATCTGCTCCATGCCGGTGTTGGCACCCAGCGGGATGGTGTCGTAATAGGTGACGCCTTCGATCACCCGGTAGGTGACGTAGTCATCCACGAGATCGAACTCGCTGACCAGCTGCCACAGGCTGCTCTCGGGGCCGTTGGCCAGCGAGGAGCCGTAGGGCCGCGTCCAGTTGTCCGCGCGCCACACGCGGTACGACTCGAAATCGACCCGCTGCAGGCGGATGTCCGGGGTGTGCTCGGCTCGTCGTCCCAGAACACGTGCACGCGGCTGTCGGCCGGCCAGAGGCGCAGGCCCGGCGGCGGCGGCGCCATGCCCACCAGCCAGTGGATCTGGGTCTCGAGCCCGTCGACGCCGGTGCAGCCGTTGCTGTTGCCGCCGGCCTGGTTGCAGCTCCCAGAGCTCGTCGCTGAAGTCCAGGGGCCCGCAGTAGTAGCCCAGCTGCCGTGCGCACTCGAAGCAGTTGTCCAGGTTGAACATGGCGCAGGTCTTGCCGTTGTACGGGAACTTGTCGTCGTCGGTCACCCGGTCCTGGGCCAGCAGCCAGCTCGGGATCCAGGCAGGAGGTGTCCATGAAGTCGGGAAAGAAGGAATCGAACGGGTTCTCGGTCCCGCCCTCGAAATCCTCCCGGCAGAGCATGGTCTCGCGGCCCAGTTCACCGGGGTTGAACTCGCGTCCGGACACGGACAGGACACCGCCGGATGTCGTCGACGAAGATGCCGTACCAGGTCAGGGCGGCCTCGGCGCAGTTGGCCAGCAGGCCACGGCCGCCTTCGGGCGAGCCCAGTCCGGGGCCGACCACCATGCCCACCTGGAAGCGCAGGGACTCGTCCGGGCCCAGGATCTGGAACGGGCCGGCCGAGACCAGGAAGCGGAAGTCCGCCTGCTTGCCGGGCAGGGTGTTCGTGGTCCCAGTCCTCCGCGGAGGCGCTCAGCAGCTGGTAGCGCTCGTCGTCGTTGGTGGGGTCGCCGCCCTGCTCGAAGGCCTGGCTGCCGGAGAACGACTGGAAGGTGCGCAGCCCGACACGCGGCGGTGCGCGGCTGCCGGTCGGGTCGATGTCGTGGCCCAGGAAGATGATGCCGAAGTAGCCGTCGATGCGGCCGTTCTCGGCGGCGTCGTACATGTAGCCCACCTCCACCGGCACGAAGCTGCCGTCGGAGGCGCGCACCAGGCCGCGCCAGCTGCCGGCCATGTCGTCGTCCGCGACGCCGTCGCCCGCACGCGGTCCGATGTCGCTGTCGGCCGAGAAGCCCGATGTAGACCCGCTCGATGTCGGTCACGCCCACGTTGCGGATCGTGTATTCGAAGCCCACGAAGTCGTCGACCTGGTCGTTCTCCCACTGGTAGGAGCTCTGCACGATCTCCAGGTTCAGCGGCGAGTGGTCCGGGATTGTTCTCCTGGGCCAGCCGCGTGTTGTCGTACTGGGTCAGCACCATCATCTGGTTGCCGATCTGGCCGAAGTCCTCGTCGATGTCGCCGTCTTCGTCGTCGTCCTTGCCGTTGAGGATCTCCTCGTCGGTGCGGTCGCGCCGTCCGGGTTCTTGTCCTCGTCGTCGTTGGGGCTGGGCATGGGCCGGCGCCGCCCGCTGGCATCCGGTTCGGACGGACGCATCACCTTGGTGCCGATCGCCTCGTAGATGGTGTCCTCGACCTCGTCCAGGGGATAGATCTCGCTGCTCCAGCCGCCGGTCGAGACCAGGCGCTCGCCCAGCACCACGCCGCCGACCCAGAGACCGGCCGACCACAGGTACTCGTCGCCCGAACCGGCGGGCCACTGGCAGGAGGGGCGTCGGAGAAGGTCGTCTGGGCCGAGGGCGCCGAGCCGATCAGGCCCCAGTTGGTGATGTTGATCTGGACCTCGCCCACGTTCATCACGTAGCTGCCGTCGAGGATGAATGCGCCGCCTGGGTTGTAGCCCATCTCCAGCAGCGGGTTGGGCTCGTCGGTCACCGCCCGGGCCGTGGCGGCGCAGCAAACCGTCAGCGCGAGCAGGCTGCCCAGCAACGCCCGGGAACGCGTCCCCCGGCGCGGCCGTTTCGCCTTGGTCTCGATGGTCCTGATGGTCCTGTTCATCGCCTTCCTTTCGGGCCGGACCCGGTCGCCGGGGCCCGGAGCGCTCTGCCCCTCTAGAAATAGTAGCCGATCCCGATCCGGAACAGCCGGTGCTGGCCGAAGGTCTGCGGGTCGTAGATCGGGATAAACTCGTCGGTGCCGTCGCCGTTGGCGTCCTGCAGCAGGGCGGCGCCGTACTTGCCGGTCTCCGTCAGGTAGGACATGCCGGCGTAGCGGGCGCCGTTGATCATGCCCGGGCTGATGCCGCCGCCGCCCGGGGCCTGGATCACGTCCTGGTTGAGCAGGTTGAAGCCCTGCAGCTGCAGCGAAAGCCGCTTGCCGTAGAAGTTGATGTTGCGCTCGAACTGCACGTCCAGGGCGTAGGTCGCCGGCAGCCGCTCGCTGTTCTCCAGCATCGGGTCCTGGCGCTTGGCGAAGCGGTCGACCGGCGTCCAGGGGAAGCCGCTGCCGTAGCTGAAGGTGAAGGACATGGACCACACGCCCGGCTCGGCCAGCAGCAGCAGCACGTTGGCCGTGTGGCGCTGGTCCCAGGCCAGCGGCAGCTCCTGGTTGGGCAGGTACGGCCAGACCCTCGGGATTCGAACCGAAGGCCGTGTCGGAGGCCACGCCGTCGGCGAACGAGTAGGTGTAGGTCAGGTTGAACGAGTAGTTGTCGGCGTAGCGCTTCTCCAGGGTCATCTCGATGCCGCGGGCCGAGGCGTAGGCCTTGTTGATGTAGCGGGACAGGGTCTGCCCCGTGGCCTCGTCGGTGACCTGGGTGGCGGCGATCAGGTCGTAGATGTCCTTGCTGTACAGGGAGAACTGGCCGGCGATGAAGTCGGTGAACTGGTGCTTGATGCCGGCGGAGTACTGGACCGTGGTCTCGGGCTCCAGGTTCGGGTTGCCGAGGATGCCCGAGTTGCCGACCGGGTCCTGGCTGGCGAACAGGTACTCGCGGCCTGGGAACTGCACGAAGCGGCCGTAGTGGAAGTGGAAGCCGTCACGCTCGGTGATGGGGAAGGCGAAGCCCAGGCGGGGCTGGAACGCGGTCTTGTACTTGACCACGTTGGCGTCGACGTCCTCGTTGTCCAGCTCGATCGCCGCGGCGCTGCCCGGGGAGAACATGTCCCAGCGCAGGCCGTAGTTCACCACCATGCCTTCGTACTCCCAGCGGTCCTGGACGTACCAGTAGGCCTCCGGATTGTAGGTGTGGAAGACGTTGCGGTTCTGGCCCTGGGTCCACTCGCCGGTGAAGCGGCTCTCGCGGATGACCGCCGGCTGCACCAGGGCGTAGCGCTCGAGGTCGTTGTAGCGCACGCCGAGGCCGGTCTCCACCAGGTGGCCCGCCCAGCGGTTGCTGACCAGTTCGAAGCCGAGGCTGTAGGTGCGGCTGTACTCCTCGGCGTAGGTGAAGTTGTCCGCAGGTCGGTCACGAAGTAGGGGCTCAGGGGATCGGTGTAGTAGTCGCTGCCGGCCTGGTAGATGCGCCCCTGCCCGAAGAACAGGCCCGGGGAGCGGATGCCGCCGTGGTTGTACTCCCAGGGGTCCTTGCCGTTGACGTCGCTGCGGTTGTCGAAGGCCACCAGGCCCAGGCGCACGGTGTAGAAGGTGGCGTTCGGACAGGTTCTGCCGCCAGACGACCTTGGCCACCTGGCCGATGTTCTTGGACTGGTTCAGGTGGTCGGCCGAGTTGAAGCTCGTGTACGAACTGTCCTCGGCCACCGTCGAGAAGGACGAGTACGGGTAGCTTGAAGCCGTCGAACTGGGCCTGGGCGACCACCGTGTAGACGCGGTTGTCGGCGGCGCTGCGCACGTCGAGCACCGGCATCGGCACCTGCCGCTCGCTGTCGTTGCGCGTGGTCGATGACCATCACCGACGCGCGAGTTCTGCAGCATGGTGTCGTACCAGGGCCCGTAGTAGACGGGAATGGTGCGGCCGGTGGCCAGCCAGGCCTGCACCGAAGTCGCTGCCCGTGTAGATCACCTCGGGCATGTACAGCACGCGCCGCGCGAAGCCCTCGACGCTCCAGTTGGGGGCGTAGCGCTCAGACAGCGAGGTCGAGTATGAGTACTCGGCGGTGACCTTCTTGCTCTCGTCGAAGCTGTAGGCCAGCTTGATCGAGCCCTTGGCCTGGTTGAACTGGCGGCGCCGGAACTTGAACAGGGTCGTGTCCCCCAGCTTGACCTTGTACTCGGGCCGGTGGGCCACCGAGGTGTTCTCGGTGTCGGTGAAGGCCAGGTCGCCGGCGAGGTAGTAGGTCAGGCCCTTGAAGGGCGTGGGCCCGCCGAAGCCGTACTCGAAGCGGTCGTAGTTGGTGTAGGTCTTGTCCTGACGGCCGAAGTCGTCGGTCAGGAAGCGGATGCCGCCGCCGAACTTCTCGCCGCCCTCCTTGGTGGTGATGTTCACCACGCCGGAGAGGGCGTTGCCGTACTTGGCGTCCAGGCCGCCGGTGACCATCGCCATGTTGTCGACGGCCAGCGAGGACACGTCCAGCGAGCCGGTGCCCAGCGGGTTGTCCACCGAGACGCCGTCGATCTGCATCGAGACCTCGCCGGAGCGGCCGCCGCGCACGAACAATTCACCGGCGCGCATGACCACGCCCGCCTGCTTGGACAGGGCGTCTTCGACCGAGTCGATGGCGTACTTCTCGAAGGTCTCGGAGCTGATGGTCTGGCTCTCGGTCGCGCTCTTGACCTCGACCATGTACTCGGCGCCCGCGACTTCGAAGGCCGTCAGGGTCTCGACGATCACGGTCTCGAGGTCGAACGCGACGTTGACCGTCTGGCCGGGTTGCACGGTCACCGTGCGATCGACCGGCGCGTAGCCCAGGTACAGCACCTTGACGGTGTAGGTGCCCGGAGGCATGCCGTTGAAATAGAAGACGCCGCCGCCGAGGGACATGGTGCCCCGCGACGAGCCCACGAGCAGCACGTTGGCGTAGTCCAGGAGCTCCCCGGTCTCCGCGTCCTTGACCACTCCCTTGATGGTGCCGGGAGCCCCCTGGGCGTAGGCATCACCCAGGGGCATGGCCGCAGCCAGGCACAGGAGAAAGACAAAGGGCACAATCCGCTTGATCCGGTGACGCCGGAGCATACTGGCGCTCCTTTCCGAGGGAACAAATCCGGTCGAAACGGGGTTCCTCTCGGAACCTTGGGATTGGTCTCTATGATTGCGCACTGAACCTTAGCCGGGCAGTGTGGGGTGCCTGCTACAAGGGCGTTTCCGCCGGTCCGAAGCGGCCCATCGCGGTCCTGTTCGGACCCTTTGCCGCAACTGGTGTTTGAATATAGAGATTGGCCTAATACGTGTCAATAAATTGTGGTGCATGGTCCTGGGCGATCAGCGGGCAGCGCACCCGGTGCCCGGCGGCGATCTCCTGCATGACCGGCAATCCCTTGTGACAGACAGGTTTGACCAGCGTGCAGACCTCGCGGTACGGACAGGCGCGCAGGTCCCGTGCGAAGTCCGCGGCGGCGCCGGCGGCCTGCAGACGCCAGCCTGCGCCAAGGTCCGCCAGCCGGGCCGGCTGGGCCGCCTGCAGAGCCCGCGTGTACGGATGCGCCGGCCGCGCCATTCCCCCTCCGGGCAGTTCCTCGATCACCACTCCCGCCAGCATCACCAGCACCCGGTCGCAGCACGCCAGCAATTCGTCCAGGTCGTGGGACACCAGCAGCAGCGCCAGGCGGCGGGCGCGCGCGGCCTCCAGCAGCAGCGACAGGATCAGCGCGCGGGTCGCGGGATCCAGCGCGCTGGCGGGCTCATCGGCGATCAGCACCGCGGGCCCGGCGGCCAGGCAGCGGGCCAGGGCCACACGCTGGCGCTGCGCCGCCTGACAGGCGGTGCGGCAGGCGGTCCGCCAGGCGCGGCGCCAGGTCCACTGGCCTTGAGCAGCGCCGCGGTGTCCACCGCCGCGCCCTTCGCTTCGGCCAGTGCGGCCCCCACCGTCTGGCGGGGATCGAGGGAGCCGCCGGCGTGCTGGAAGAGCAGCTGCACCTGGCGCCGCAGTTCGCGGCGGGTTGCGCCACGGGCCGCGCCCAGATCCGCAGCGCCCAGGTGCACGCTGCCGGCCAGCGGCCGCAGCTGACCGCAGAGCAGCCGGGCCAGGGTGGTCTTGCCGCAGCCCGACTCGCCGGCCAGGCCCACCACCTCGCCCGCTGCCAGGGTCGAGGTCCACGCCGGCCACGGCTTCGGCCCGCGCAGCACGGTGGCGCAGACGCAGGCCGCGGCCCACCAGCAGCGGATGCGCCTCGGCCGCCGCAACTCCGCCCGCCAGCGCCGGCGGCGCCGCGGCCACGGCGGTCGCGGGGCCGTCGGCCACCACGCGGCCGGCGGCCAGCTCCACGCGGCGGTCCGCCAGGAGCGGCACCAGGTGCCGATCGTGCGTGATGAACAGCAGCGCCATGCCCCGCCGGCGGCGCAGCTCGTCCAGCAGGGCCAGCACCGAGGCCTGCACCGTCGGGTCAAGAGCCGTGGTGGGCTCGTCCGCGATCAGCAGCTGCGGCGCGCAGGCCAGGGCCGCCGCCAGCAGCGCGCGCTGCTGCATGCCGCCGCAGAGTTCGTGGGGCCAGGCCCGGGCGGCGCCCGGCGGGTCCGGCAGCCGCACCTCCGCCAGCAGATCCACGGCGCGGGCCCGGGCCTCGCGGGCGCTGCAGGCCTGGTGCCGGCGCACCGCCTCGGCCACCTGCTCCCCCACCCGCAGCACGGGGTTGAGGGCGCCGGCCGGCTCCTGGGGCACCAGCGTCACGCCACGGCCGCGCAGCTCCGCCCAGCGGGGGCCGTCACCGCCGCCGACCGGCTGCCCGCACCAGGACACGGTGCCGGCGGTGCGCGCGCCCGGCGGCAGCAGGCCGCAGGCCGACAGGGCGGTCAGGGTCTTGCCGCTGCCCGACGGACCCACCAGCGCGACGGCCTCGCCGGCGGCCACCTGCAGGTCGAGGTCCGCCAGCACCGGCGCCGCCGCGGCCGGCCCGAAAGACACGCTCCAGTTCTGCAGGCGCAGCAGCTCAGCCACGGCCGGCCTCCGGTCCGCGGGGATCGAAGCGGGCGCGCAGCCCGTCGCCCAGCAGGTTGTAGCCCAGCACGGTCAGGCTCAGGGCCAGGCCGGGGAAGGCCGTCAGCCACCAGCCCTCGATCAGCACGCTGCGTCCCTGCTGGATCATCGCGCCCCAGCTGACGGCCGGCTCCTGCACGCCCAGGCCCAGGTAGCTGAGGAAGGACTCGGCCAGGATCACGCCGCCGATGCGCAGGCTGGCCGCGACGATCACCGTGGGCACCAGGTGGGGCAGCACGTGGACCAGGGCCACGCGCAAGGGGTGCAGGCCGAAGCCGCGGGCCGCCTGCACGAAGTCCCGCTCGTGCAGCACCATGGCCTCGGCCCGCACCAGGCGGGCCAGGCCCATCCACCCGGTCAGGCCCAGCACCGCCATCACCAGGGTCAGCGACGGCGCGGCCAGCGAGACCAGCAGCAGCACCAGGAAGATGCGCGGGAAGGCGAGGCAGGCGTCGGTCACCGTCATCAGCAGCCGGTCCAGCCAGCGCGGACCCAGGCCCGCCGCCAGGCCCACCAGGGTGCCCAGCCCGATCGCGACCGCCACGCTCAGCCAGCCCACCAGCAGGGACACGCGGCAGCCGTGGGCCAGCCGGGCCAGGGCGTCGCGGCCCAGCAGATCGGTGCCCAGGAGATGGGCCGGCGAGGGCGGCAGCAAGCGATCGGCCGCCGGCCCGAGCGCCGCCGGATCACCCGGCCACAGCAGCGGCGCCGCCCCGGCCAGCAGCAGCCAGAACCCGCTGACGGCCAGCCCCGCCCACAGCACCGGTGTCGCGCGCGGCTTCATCGCGGCCCGCTTCCGGGTCGGTGCAGCCGCGGGTCGGCGCGATGGTAGAGCAGGTCCGCCAGCAGCGAGCCGGCCACCACCGCCGCCGCGGCCACCAGCGTGGTGGCCATGATCACCGGATAGTCGCGGGCCCACAGGGCTTCGACCGTGACCCGCCCCAGGCCCGGCCAGGCGAAGACGGTTTCGACCGCCACCGCCCCGCCCAGCAGGGCCGGCAGGTGCAGGCCGCCCAGGGTGATCAGGGGCAGCAGGGCGTTGCGCAGGGCGTGGCGGCGCAGCAGCGTGGACTCGCCGATGCCCCGGGCCCGGGCGGCGGTGATGTAGTCCTGGCTGAGCACCTCGTCGAGGGTCGCCTGCAGATAGCGGGCCGTGCCCATGAAGGTGCCCAGGGCCAGGGTCGCCACCGGCAGCGCCAGGTGGCGCAGCAGGTCGATCAGCCGGGCACCGGCCGGCAGGAATTCGGCATCGGGTGCGCGCATGCCCCCCAGCGGCAGCCAGCCCAGGGTGCGGCCGGCCAGCATCAGCAGCAGCAGGCCCAGCCAGAAGGTCGGCAGCGAATAGAAGGCCAGGCCCACCGCGCGCAGCAGGTGCTCCAGGGGTCGGCCGCGGCGGGCGGCCATGGCCAGGGCCGTGCCCACGGCCAGCAGCAGGTGCAGGGCGTAGGCCACCACCGTCAGCAGCAGGGTCGGCCCCAGGGCATCGCGCAGGATCGCCGCCACCGGCCGCTGCTGGACGATGCTCCAGCCGAAATCGCCGCGCACCAGGCCCTGCAGCCAGTGCAGGTACTGGACGGTCAGCGGCTGGTCCAGGCCGTGGCGCACGCGGACCAGCTCGCGGCCGGCAGCGCCCAGGTCCTCGCTCTGCAGCAGCGGTCCCAGCGGATCGCCCGGGGCCAGGCGCACCACGAAGAAGACCGCCGAGGCCAGGGCCACAACCAGCAGCAAGGAGGCAAGGGTTCGGCGCAGCAGCCAGGCGGGCATCGGGCACCTTCAGGGGTGAGCGGCAACGGGCCTGAGTGTAGGTACGGCGCGCCGCGGCGGTCAAGCATTGGACCGCGGGACCGCGCTCAGCCGGCGACCGTCTCCAGGCCCAGGCCGGCCGCGAAGGCCGCCGCCAGGGCCGGTGCCAGGGCGTCCAGGTCGTCCGCCGTGCAGGGCGCCCCGCGCAGCTGCCCCAGGTCGGTGGTGGCCGCCGCCAGCACCGCCGCGGGCAGGTCGGCGCCCGGCGCCCCCGGTTTCAGGAAGCGCAGCAGCTCCAGGTGCTCGGGGCCGGCCAGGATCGAGCCGTGCTGCAGGAAGCAGCCGCCGGTGCGGCGCTGGGCACTGCCGATGAGCTTGCGCCCGCCGACGGCGATCTCGTAGCGGCCGGCGCTCTTGAAGCAGACCAGGCCGCGCGCCTCTTCGCGCGCCTCGCCGTCCGAGACCTCGGCCCGGTAGCCGAGTCCGGCCAGGAAGTTCACCAACGCCCCGTTGATCACCTGGTAGACCGCATGCAGCGAGTCGCCGAAGACCGGGCCGGGCGAGGCGCCGACCACGGCATAGGTCAACTCCTGGGCGTGCAGGATGGCGCGGCCGCCGGTGGGCCGGCGCACCACCGCGTAGCCGGCGGCCCGGGCCAGGTCGGCGTCGAAATCACCCAGGTCCTGGTTGTAGCCGATGGTCACCGCCGGCGGATCCCAGCGGTAGATGCGCAGCACGGGATCGTCGCCCGGACGCTGGGCGTCCAGCAGGCTGCGATCCCGTGCCATGTTGGCGGCGCCGTCGGCCGCGCCGTCGCAGAGGACGCGCAGGCGGGCCACGTCAGCCGCAGTTGCAGGGGCCGAGCCAGCGCAGGTCCGGCTCGCGGGCCGCGCGGGCCTCGTCCATGCGCCCCACCGGCGTGGTGTAGGGCGCGCCGTGCAGGAAGTCCGCGTCGGTCTGGGCCTCCAGGTGGATGGCCCGCACCGCGGCCACGAACTCGTCCAGGCTCTCCTTGTTCTCGGTCTCGGTGGGCTCGACCATGATGGCCTCGTCCACGATCAGCGGGAAGTAGATGGTCGGCGCGTGCACGCCGTAGTCCAGCAGCCGCTTGGCGAGGTCCAGGGTGCGCACGCCGTACTTCTGCTTCCAGCTGCTGCCGCTGGCCACGAACTCGTGCATGCAGCCCGTCGGCGTGGGGCACCGGCAGGATGTCGCGCAGGCAGGCCAGCAGGTAGTTGGCGTTGAGCACGGCGCAGTCGGTGACGCGTCTTCAGGCCGTCGCCGCCGTTGCGCAGGATGTAGGCGTAGGCGCGCAGGCAGACCCCCACGTTGCCGTACTAGGTGTGGATCGCCAGGTCGTCCGGTCCGGCGGGCACCTTCTCCAGGGTCCAGCCCGCCTGCTCGTCGCCGGCGATGCGCGGTCCCGGCAGGAAGGGCGCCAGCTCTGGCGTGACGCAGATGGGCCCCGCGCCCGGACCGCCGCCGCCGTGGGGCGTGCTGAAGGTCTTGTGCAGGTTCATGTGCACCACGTCGAAGCCCATGTCGCCCGGCCGGGCTGCGCCCATGATGGCGTTGAGGTTGGCGCCGTCCATGTAGAGGCGGCCGCCGGCGGCGTGCACGATGTCGGCGATCTCGCGGATGTCGTGCTCGAACAGGCCCAGGGTGTTGGGGTTGGTGATCATGATGCCGGCGGTCTGCGGTCCGACCGCCGCGCGCAGGGCGTCCAGGTCGATGCGGCCGTCGGCCCGCGACTTGATGGTGCGCGGGGTCATGCCGGTGATCACCACCGAGGCCGGGTTGGTGCCGTGGGCACTGTCCGGAATCAGGATCTCGGTGCGACCCGTGTCGCCGTTGGCCACGTGCAGGGCGCGGATCACCAGCATGCCCAGGTACTCGCCCTGGGCGCCGGCGGCCGGGATCAGGCTGCAGGCGGCGAAGCCGGTGATCTCGCACAGGGACTGCTCGAGCCCGTGCAGCAGGCGCCAGCAGCCCCTGGAGGTCGGCGGGGTCCTGTTCCGGGTGCAGGTCGGCCAGGCCGGGCAGGGCCACCACCTGCTCGTTCACCCGCGGGTTGTGCTTCATGGTGCAGCTGCCCAGGGGGTACATGCCGCGCTCGATGTGGTGGTTCAGGTTCGACAACGCCGTGAAGTGGCGCAGCACCTCAGGCTCGCTGAGCGACGGGCAGGTCCGCGGACGCGGCGCGGCGCAGGCCGGCCGGCAGGTCGACCGCCACCGGGGCGCCGTCCCAGCGGGGGAAGGTCAGGCCGCGGCGGCCGGCGCGGCCCTTGTCGAAGATAGAGGCGGGCAGGTCGGCGTTCCAGCGCCGCGGCTGCTTCTCCAGGTTGCTCATCTCAGGCCTCCTTGCCGGCGACGAAGTCCGCCAGGACCTGGCCGTAGTGCTCGATCTCGGCCGCGGTGCGCTTCTCGGTGACCGCCACCAGCAGGTCGCGGTCGCCGCAGCCGGCCACGCCGTCCAGCGGGATGCCGGCCAGCAGGTCGCGCTTGCGGGCGAAGGCGCGTGAAGGCCCGCGCCGGCTTGGGCAGGCGCAGCACGAACTCGTTGAACACCGGGCCGGCGAACGGGAGGGTGACGCCCTTGACCTGCGCCACGCGGGCGCGCAGCGCCGCGCAGCGGACCAGGTTGGCCTCGCCCAGGGCCGGCAGCCCGTCGCCGCCGAGCATGGCCAGATAGACCGTGGCGCGCAAGGCGTTCAGGCCCTGGTTGCTGCAGATGTTGCTGGTGGCCTTCTCGCGGCGGATGTGCTGCTCGCGGGTCTGCAGGGTCAGGACGTAGCCGTTGTTGCCGCGGGTGTCGAGGGTGCGGCCGACGACGCGGCCGGGGATGCGGCGCTTGTGCTCGTCGCTGCAGGCCAGGAAGCCCAGCAGCGGGCCGCCCCAGCCGGGGTGATGCCGAAGGGCTGGGCTTCGCCCACGGCCAGTTCGGCGCCGTACTCGCCCGGGGCCTTGAGCACCGACAGCGAGACCGGGTTGACGCAGGCGATGACCGCCGCGCCGCCGGCCTTGGCCGCTGGCCGACAGCTCGTCCACCGGCTCGACCAGGCCCAGGTAGTTGGGGTTCTGGATCACGACGCGCCGAACTTCCGTCGGCCAGGCGGGCGACGGCGGCGGGGTCGGTGGTGCCGGCCTTCGGCCGGCGCCTCGACGATGGCGATGCCCTCGCCCCGCAGCATGGTGCCCAGCACCCGCCGGTAGCGCGGGTTCAGGGTCGCCGGCAGCACGACCCGCTTCTTGCGCTTGGCCGCCACCGCCACCGAGACTGCCTCGGCCAGGGCCGTGGCGCCGTCGTACATGCTGGCGTTGGCCACCTCCAGGCCCGTCAGGCGGCAGACGAAGGTCTGCCACTCGTAGATGGCCTGCAGGGTGCCCTGGCTCACCTCGGGCTGGTACGGCGTGTAGGCGGTCAGGAACTCGCTGCGCGAGACCACCGCGTCGCAGGCTGCGGGCACGATGGCGTCGTAGACGCCGCCGCCCAGGAAGCAGATCAGCTCGCCCTGGCCGTGGTTGAGCCGGGCGGCGCGGCCGAAGCGGCGGCGCACCTCCTCCTCGCTCAGGCCGTCGGGCAGGTCCAGGGGCCGGTCGAGGCGGACCTCGGCCGGCAGGTGGTCGAACAGCGCGTCGACGCTGTCGACGCCGATCACCGCGAGCATCGCGCGGATGTCCTCGGGCGTGTGCGGAACGTAGGCCATGCGCGGGCTCAGCCTCCGAGCAGGGTCGTTGTAAGCGCCTTGGCGTCCATCAGGCGATCCAGCTCGGCCGGATCGGCGATGCGCACCTTGAACAGCCAGCCGTCGTCCAGGGGATCGCGGTTCAGGAGTTCGGGCCTCTCGACCACGGCGTCGTTGATCTCGACGATCTCGCCGGAGACCGGCAGGAAGAGGTCGGCCACGGCCTTCACCGACTCGATGGTGCCGACGGTGTCGCCCTGGCTGAACTCGGCCGTGACCTCGGGCAGCTCGACGAACACGACGTCGCCCAACTCGCCGGCCGCGAAGTCGGTCACGCCGACCGTCCCGATCTCGCCCTCGACCTGCACCCACTCGTGTTCCTGCGTGTACTTGCGATCATCAGGCACCATGACGTCGTCTCCTGCTGTTGGCTGTCACGCGGACAGCGGCCGTTCGGCCCGCGGGTCACCCTTGGTGCGGGCCGGTAGGAAGGGGAAAGGCACCGTGCGGCAGGGCAGATCCTTGCCGCGCACGTCGACCGCGAAGGCCCCATCGGCGGCGTCGGCCGCCACCAGGGCCAGGGCCAGGGCCTGCTTCAGGGTCGGGCTGAAGGTGCCGCTGGTGACGAAGCCCACCTCACGGCCGCCCTGCTGGACGACCTGGCCCTGGCGGGCGATGCCGCGGCCCTCGATCTCCAGGCAGACCAGCGGCGGGGCACGCCGGCAGCCTTCTGGGCCAGCAGCGCCTCGCGGCCGGTGAAGGCGTCCTTCTTCAGCTTCACGGCCCAGCCGATGCCGGCCTCCAGCGGCGAGATGTCCTCGCCCAGCTCGTGGCCGTACAGGCAGTAGCAGACCTCGAAGCGCAGGGTGTCGCGGGCGGCCAGGCCGATCGGCGCCACGCTGCAGGTCGGCGCCGCGGTCCATCAGCTCCTCCCAGACCGCGAGCGCGTCGCCGTTGGGCAGGTACAGCTCGTAGCCGTGCTCGCCGGTGTAGCCGGTGCGCGAGACGATCCAGCGGCCGCCGGGGCCGTCCAGCAGGAAGGCCGTGTAGAAGTCGAGGGCGTCGATGTCGGCGCCGCGGCCGGCCAGACTGCGCCAGACGGCCCAGCAACCGGCGCGAGTCCGGGCCCTGCACCGCGATCAGCGCGGTGCGGTCGGACTGGTCGTCGACGGTGACGCCGGCGGTCGGGCGGTGGGCCTCGAGCCAGGCGGCGATCTTGTCGTGGTTGGCGGCGTTGCAGACCACCAGCCAGTCGGTGTCGCCCAGGCGGTAGATCAGCATGTCGTCCAGCACGCCGCCGTCGGGGCGGCACATGGCGGTGTAGACGACCTTGCCCAGGGGGATGCCGCCGATGCGGTTGGTGACCAGCCCGTCGAGCCAGGCCTCGGCGCCGGGGCCGCTGACCTCGATCTCGCCCATGTGGGTGATGTCGAAGAGGCCGACCCGCTCGCGGCAGGCGGCGTGCTCGGCCAGGGTGCCTTCGTACTGGACGGGCATGCTGAAGCCGGCGTACTCGACCATGCGGGCCCCGTGGGCCAGGTGCCAGGCGGACAGCGGAGTGGTCTTCAGGGCGGAAGCGTCGCTCACGGCCGATCTCCCATCGAAGTGCAAGGGCTGGCCCGGGGGCGGCCGGCGGCTGGTCCGGCAAATCTAATGCGGGCCCGGGTCCGGAACAAGGGAATAGCGGAGGGTGCGGGGACTCAGGCGAAGAGCTCGCGCAGCATGGCGCCGGTGTAGCGACTCGGGCGCGGCCATGATCGCCGCCAGGGAGCCGGCGGCCACGATCCGGCCGCCCTCGCCCCCGCCCTCGGGGCCCAGGTCGATCACGTGGTCGGCGCGGCGGATGACCTCGCCGTGGTGCTCGATCACCAGCACGGTGTTGCCCTGGGCCAGCAGCCCCGCCAGCACCGTCAGCAGGCGGTCCACGTCGCAGAAGTGCAGACCGGTGGTGGGCTCGTCCAGGATGTAGAGGGTGTGGTTGCGGCCGCCCCTGACCAGTTCCTTGACCAGCTTGATGCGCTGGGCCTCGCCGCCGGAGAGGGTGCCGCCGGACTGGCCCAGGCGCAGGTAGTCCAGGCCCACGCCGTGCATCACCTCCAGGATGCGGCGGCACTGGGGCACGTTGGCCAGCACCTCGCGCGCCTCCTCGACGGTCATCTCCAGCAGCGAGGCGATGTCGTGGCCCTTGAAGTGGACCTCGAGGGTCTCGCGGTCGAAGCGGCGCCCGCCGCACTCCTCGCAGAGCACCTCGACGTCGGGCAGGAAGTCCATGGTCAGGCGGCGCAGGCCCGCACCCTCGCACACGGTGCAGCGCCCGCCGGCGGTGTTGAAGCTGAAGCGGCCGGCGCCGTAGCCGCGCATGCGGGCCAGGCCGGTCTGCGGCGTAGATGCGGCGGATGTGGTTGTAGAGGCCGGTGTAGGTGGCCGGGGTCGAGCGGGGCGAGCGCCCGATGGGCGACTGGTCCACCAGCACCACCGAGGCCACCGGCTCGTCGCCCTCCAGGGTGCGGAACGGCTCGGGCAGCTTGCGGGCGCCGTGCTTGCGCGCGGCCAGGGCCCGGTAGAGGGTGTCGTGCACGGCGGTGCTCTTGCCCGAGCCCGAGACGCCGGTGACCACCGTCAGCTTGCCCAGGGGAATCTCCAGGTCGACGTCCTTGAGGTTGCGGCCGCGCATGCCGCGCACCGCGCAGCAGACCCAGCGCCGGCGCGTCGCCGGTCAGCGGGTCGGGACCGCCGGAGCCGACCCGGCCGGCGAGCCAGTCGCCCGTCGGCGAGCCGACCGCGGCCTTGACCTCGGCGACGGTGCCCTGGGCCACGATGCGGCCGCCGTGCTCCCCCGCGCCCGGACCCAGGTCGATGATGTGATCGGCCGCCAGCATCACGTCGCGGTCGTGCTCGACCACGATCACCGAGTTGCCCCGGTCGCGCAGGGCCTCCAGGGTGGCCGATCAGGCGCCCGATGTCCCGGTGGTGCAGCCCCACGCTGGGCTCGTCCAGGATGTAGAGCACGCCCGTCAGCTGGCTGCCCACCTGGGTGGCCAGGCGCACGCGCTGGCCCTCGCCGCCGGACAGGGTCGAGGTGCCGCGGGCCAGGGACAGGTAGCTGACCCCCACCTGCAGCAGGAAGCGCATGCGGTGGCGGATCTGCTCGAGGATGGGCTTGGCCACGGTGCGCTCGCGCTCGCCGGCGAACTCCAGGCCGTCGACCCAGGCGGCGAACTCGTCGAGGGTCAGGGCGGCCGCCTCGCCCGATGTGCAGCCCGCCGATCCTGACGTTCAGCGCCTCGGGCCGCAGGCGGTGGCCCCGGCAGGCGGGGCACTCGCGCTCGACCATCATGCGTCTCGAGGGAGGTGCGGATCTTCTCGGACTTGGTCTCGCGGTGGCGCCGCACCAGCTCGGGCACCAGGCCGGTCCAGTCGCGCAGGAAGGCGTTCCAGTGGGGATGGGCCTTGCAGGGCGGCGGCCGTCTCCCGGTCGAAGCCGTCGAAGAGGGCCCGGCGGGCCGTGGCGTCGAGTTCGGCGAAGGGCTGCACCAGGCTGAAGCCCAGGGCCTCGGCCAGGGCCTCGATCTGCACGTACAGCCAGCTGGTCTCCTTGCCCTTGAGGAACTCGATCGGCCCTTCGGCGATGCTGCGCGTCTCGTCCGGCACCAGGGCCGCCGGCTCGATGGTGCGCAGTGTGCCCAGGCCGTTGCAGTGCGTCGCAGGAGCCGGCGGGCGAGTTGAAGGAGAACAGGCGCGGCTCGGGCGAACCGAAGCCGCGGCCGCAGCCGGGGCAGGACGACTCGCGGCTGTAGACGGTGCTGCGACCCCCCGTGTGCACGATCACCGTGCCGCCGCCCAGTTCGGCGGCGCGATCCAGGGCGGTCTTGAGGCGGTCGCGCAGCCCGGGGCGGCTGATCATGCCGTCGACCACGACGGCGATGTCGTGGCGGGCGCCCTTGGCCAGGTCGATCTCGTCGTCCAGCTCGTGCAGCTCGCCGTCGACCAGCACGCGCACGTAGCCCTGGGCCCGCAGATCGTCCAGCAGCTTCCGGTGCTCGCCCTTGCGCCCGATCACCACCGGCGCCAGCAGGTAGAAGCGCGTGCCCTCGGCCATGGCGGCGATCTCGTCCTCGATCTCGGCCAGCGGGCGGCCGCGGGCCGGGACGCCGCAGTCGGGGCAGTGGACGGTGCCGCAGCGGGCGAAGAGCAGACGCAGGAAGCTGGCGATCTCGGTCACCGTGCCGACGGTCGAGCGCGGGCTGCGGCCCAGGCCCTTCTGGTCGATGGCCAGGGCCGGCGAGAGGCCGTCGATGCGGTCCACGTCCGGCTTGGGCAGCTGGTCCAGGAACTGGTGGGCGTAGCTGGAGAGGCTCTCGATGTAGCGGCGCTGGCCTTCGGCATACAGGGTGTCGAAGGCCAGCGACGACTTGCCCGAACCGCTGGGGCCGGTCACCACCACCAGGCGGCGCCGGGGCAGCCGCAGGTCCAGGTTCTTGCAGGTTGTGGACGCGGACGCCCTTGACCACGATCTCGCCGTGGCCGGGCGCCGCGGGACGCTGCGGTCCGGTCACGTCAGCTTGACGTTCTTCAGGTCCGCCGGCAGCGCGGTCCAGGCCGCCTGCTCGTCGGCGGTCAGGCCGGCGGTGCCTTCGACCACGGAGGCCTTCTTGATGTGCACCGGCACGGCGGGATAGTCGCGGCCGGCCGAGGGGTTCTTCTCGGCGCCGACGATGCGGTCGGCCACGTCCATGCCCATCACCACGTGGCCGAAGACCGTGTACTGCCGGTCCAGCTGCGGGGTCACGTCCACGCAGATGAAGAACTGGCTGCCGGCCGAGTCCACGTCCTGGGCCCGGGCCATGCTCAGGGTGCCGCGCAGGTGGTGCACCTTGGGCGAGAACTCCGCCTTGAGGTTGGCCTGGCCCTCGAGGCCCTCGTAGCCCTTGGCCTCGAGCATGGCGTTGACCTTGTCCACCTCGGCGCTTTCGGTGGGGGTCAGGATGTCCTTGAGGGTGGGGCCGCCCATGCCGTCGTTGCGCGGGTCCTGGTCCTTGCTGTTGGGATCGCCGCCCTGGATCACGAAGCCGGGGATGATGCGGTGGAAAGCGGTGCCGTCAAAAAAGCCCGTCGATGCCAGGTGGGTGAAGTTGCCCACGTGGTGCGGCGCCAGTTCCGGATACATCACCAGCAGGATCGGCCCCTCCTCGGTCTCGAAGCGCACGAAGCGGGGCTCGGCGGCGACGGCGGCGCCGGCGAGGGCGCCCAGCAGGAGAGCGGCGCCGACGGCGCGCAGCAGCAGGGAACGTACGATGGCCTTGCGAATCATGGTTCCTCCAGGTGAGGCAGGGCTCAGTCGCTCTGCCGGATCAGATAGGTGATGCCCAGTTCAGCGCGCAGCTGTTCGCCGGTGCGCGAGGCGGCGGCCCGGTCGGGCAGGCCGGTCACGACGACCCGATGGTAGGTCTGCCCGCCCACGACCGCCGACTCGAGCACCGGCGCGTAGCCGAGGGCCTCGACCCGGGCGCTCAGGGCGCGGGCGTTGTCCAGGTTGCGGAACGATCCCAGCTGCAGGGCGAAGGATCCGCCGGCCGCGGACTGCCGGGCCGCGTCCGCGGTGCGCGGCGCCGCGGCGCGTGCGGTCGGCCTGGCCGCCGGCGGCGGAGTCAGGACCGCCTGCGGGTTGTCGGAGACGACCTCGTCCAGACCCAGGCTGTCGGCGGCCGCGTCGGCGTATCCGGTGCTGTCGGCAGGCTGGAGGCCGCCGGGCACCAGGGCTGACGGTTGCCGGCCGGCCTCAGGCTGCTTGTCCCCGCCGCAGCCGCAGACCGCGAGCATGAGGCCCGCCGCCAGGACCAGGGCCGGGCCCGTCCGAGGCTTTGCGATCATCTGCCGGATCGTCTGGACCATCACGACCTCCGCTCAGGACTGGAACCAACACCGCGGAGGACATAGTATCCCCGTGAACGCAGCCGATGGCAAGGACGGACCCGCCCGGAAATGGGGAAAACGTGGACGACCACTCCACCTACGTCCATCTGGACAACGCCGCCACCAGCTTCCCCAAGCCGCCGGGCGTGGCCGCGGCCATGACCGCCTTCCTGGCCGAGCGCGCGGTGAACCCCGGCCGCTCGGGCACCGACCTGGCCCGGGAGGCGGCGCGGACGGTCGACGACCTGCGCCGGCGCCTGGACCGCTTCTTCAACAACCCCGCAAGTGACCCGGACCGCTGCGTCTTCACCGCCAACGCCACCGACGCCCTGAACCTGGCCATCGCCGGGCTCTGCCGCCCGGGCGACCATGTGGTCAGCACGGTGACCGAGCACAACTCGGTGCTGCGCCCGCTGCACGCCCTGGCGGCGCGGGACGGGCTGCGCCTGGACCTGGCGCCCTGCGACGGCGACGGCCGGGTCGACCCCGACGACTTCGCGCGCCTCCTGCGGCCGGACACCCGGCTGGCGGTGGTCTGCCACGCCTCCAACGTCTGCGGCACCATCCAGCCGGTGACCGAGCTCGCCGCCGCCTGCCGGGCGCGCGGCGTCCCTCTGCTGCTGGACGCGGCCCAGACCGCCGGTGCGGTGCCCGTGGACATGACGGCCCTGGGCGTGGACCTGCTGGCCTTCACCGGGCACAAGGGGCTGCTGGGGCCCACCGGCACGGGCGGGCTGCTGGTGGGCCCGGGCGTCGAGGTGCGCAGCACCCGCTGGGGCGGCACCGGGGTGCGCTCGGCCGAGCTCGAGCAGCCGCAGCAGTGGCCCTGGCGGCTGGAGGCCGGGACCCTCAACGCGGTCGGGCTGGCCGGACTGACTGCGGGCCTGGACTGGCTGCAGGAGCGGGGACTGCGCGCCGTCGGCGAGCACGAGCGAGCCCTGGCGGACCGGCTGCTGGCGGGCCTGCGCGACCTGCCCCGGGTGCAGGTGCTGGGCCACGGCGGTCGCCGGCCCGAGGCGCTGGGGCCGGGGCGCACGGCGGTGGTCTCGGTGACGATCGCGGGCCGGGAGCCGGAGGCGGCGGCCCAGTTCCTGGACGTGGACTGGGGCGTGGGCGTGCGCAGCGGGCTGCATTGCGCGCCGCTGCTGCACCAGGCCCTGGGCAGCGCCCCGGCCGGCGCCGTGCGCTTCAGTTGCGGTCCCTTCAACACCGTCGCCCACATCGACCGGGCCCTGGCCGGGCTGAAGGCCATCGCGGGCCGCGCCTGAACGCGAAGGCGCCGGCCCCCCGCGGGGAGCCGGCGCCCGTTGCGTCCAGCCGGTGGCGTCTAGCGCTCCGGCTTGTGCATCACCACGCGCACCATGCGGTTCGCCGAGCGGCCCTCAGGCGTGTCGTTGGAGGCGACGGGCCGGTAGGGACCGTAGCTGACGGCGGCGAAGCGCTCGGCCGGCAGGTTCAGCTGGTTGGTCATGTAGCGGACCACGGACGCGGCGCGGTAGGCGCCCAGCTCCCAGTTGGACGGATAGGTCTCGAGCCACTCATCGGCGATCTTGCGGCTGTCGGTGTAGCCCTCGACGTAGACGTCCCAGTCCGGGTGGTTGCGCACGGCCGAGGCGATGGCCTCGAGGGTCGGCACCATGGTGTCCAGGACGATCACCTGGCTGGAGGCGTAGGCCAGCTGGTCGTTGATGGTGACCATGATCACTTCCTCGGAGGCCTCGATCAGGGCCGCGTTGTCGCCCTTGCAGTCCTTGAGGTTGGTGCGCAGTTCCTCGGCGATCTGGTTGCGCTCGGCAATGATGGCTTCCTTGTCCGAGATGTCCTTCTGCAGTGCGGCGATCTGCGCGTCGAGCTGCATGATCTGCTCCTCGTACTCCTTGCACGAACAGCCGGCCATGACGAACAGGGCCACGAGCACCGCGAGCAGGGCCGCGTTGCGGGCTGCCTTGGCAAACGTCCGATCGAACATGTTGCACTCCTTTGATCCCGCGGGCGTCGGGGGCCCGCGTTCCCTGGACAAACTTGGGCGTCAGACGGCAGGGAATCGCCCGTCATCCGCTGACTTCTTACCCCTGCAGGGTAATTCCGGCCTCGACCGTTCTCAAGTCCTTTTTTTGCATCGGGTCATCGCACCGCTCAGGCGTACTTGTCCAGGGTGGCGTTCCGCCCGATGGCATCGACCTCGTCGCCGGCACGAAGGACCGTCTGGCCGAAGGGCAGCGGCACCTGCTCGCGGCGGCCGTCCGCCCCCGCCTTGCGCACCACCTGCACGATGCTCAGGTGGGGGTCCTCGGGCAGCTTGAGATCGGCCAGGGTGCGCCCGTCCCAGTGGTCGGGCACGACCAGGCGGCGCAGGCTCCAGCCCGGCGGCAGGTCGATGAACTCGACAGCCTTCTCCTCGACCAGCGATTCGGCCAGGCGCAGGCCCATGTCCTCCTCGGGGCGCAGCACGTGGTCCGCCCCCACCTTGGTCAGCACCGCCGCCTGCATGGCGTTGAGGGCCTTGGCATAGACCATCTTCACGCCCAGGGCCTTGCAGTGCATGGTGACCATCACCGAGGCCTCGAAATTGGTGCCGATGGCGATGACCGCGACGTCCATGGCCCCCACGTCGTAGGCCTCGAGGTTGGCGCGGTCGGTGGCGTCGAAGCCGACAGCCACGGTCACGCGGTCGCTCAGGGCCTCGACCAGGCGCAGGTTGCGATCCACGGCCAGCACCTCGGCCCCGCGCCGGCACAGGTCCACCGCCGCGGTGGCGCCGAAACGCCCCAGGCCCACCACGATGATCTTCTGCATGGGATCCTTCTTTCGTTGCGGCGGCCGGTTCAGCCCACCGTCAAACGCCCCCGGGGCAGCCGCACCCGCGGCTCCCGACCCGGTCCGGTCAGGCTGTGGGCCAGGGTCAGGGGGCCCAGCCGGCCGATGAACATCAGCACGATGATGACCACCCGGCCCGCCGGCGTCAGCAGGGGCGTCAGCCCCAGGCTCAGGCCGACGGTGCCCAGGGCGGACACGGCCTCGAACGCCGTCTCCACGAAGGGCCGGGTCTCGGTCAGGAGCAGCACGAAGATCGCCACCGCCGCCACCACGATCCCCGCGGTGATCACCAGCATCGAGCGCTGGATCAGCACCGTGTCCAGTTCGCGGCCGCCCAGGCGCACGCTGCCCTGCCCCCGGGCGATGGCCCGCAGGTTGGCCCAGGCGATGGCCAGGGCCGTGACCTTGATGCCGCCGGCGGTCGAACCGGGAGCGCCGCCGATGAACATCAGGACCATCATCAGCAGCAGGGTGGCCGGGGCCAGGGCCGTCAGGTCCAGGGAATTGAAGCCCGCGGTGCGGCAGGTGGCCGACTGGAAGGAGGCCTGGGACAGCTGCAGCCACCAGGGCTGGCCGGCCAGCGCCCCTCGGGTCTCGGTCAGCAGGATGATCGCCGTCCCGGCCACCAGCAGCAGGGCCGAGACTCCCAGCACCACCTTCGGCTGCAGGGCCAGCCGGCGGCCCGGGCCCGGCGGCAGCCGCAGCGCGCGGCCGCGCAGCCAGCCGGCGGTCTGGGCGATCACGCCGAAACCGAGCCCTCCCAGCACCAGCAGCACGGCGATCGTCTGCACGAACAGGGGCCGGTCGGCCAGGCCCACCAGGGAGTCGGCGCGGGTCGAGAAGCCGGCGTTGCAGAAGGCGCTGACCGAGTGGAAGACCGCCGTCCACAATCGCTCGCCCGGGTCGGCGACGACGCCGTCGAGGGCGCCCCAGAGCACCGCAGCCCCCGCCAGCTCGATGCCCAGGGTGGCCAGGACCAGGCCGCGCAGGGTGTGCCCCACCGCGGCGATCATCGGCAGCTGCAGCACCTCGCGCAGCAGGCTGCTCTCGCGCACGCCGATACCGCGCCCCAGCAGGAGGCCCAGGGCCGCGGTCAGCGACATGATGCCCAGGCCCCCCAGCTGGATCAGCAGCAGGATCACCCCCTGCCCGAACCGGGTGAAGCCGGTCCCGGTGTCCCGCACCACCAGACCGGTCACGCAGACGGCGCTGGTGGAGGTGAACACGGCGTCCAGCGGCCTCAGGGGCAGGTCATCCGGCGTGGCGCGGGGCAGCAGCAGCAGGCCGGCCCCCAGCAGGATCAGCAGCGCGAAGACCAGCACGAAGGACACCGCCGGCCGCACCCGCAGGCTGGCGAAGCGCCGGTGCAGGTGGGGCAGCTCGACCGCCAGCACGCTGACCAGGTAGATCTGCATCAGCACCAGGTAGGCGCGGGTCAGGTCGCTGGCCAGCAGGTGGTTCAGGTCGCTCCCCAGCCTGCCGTGGCCCCCGGCCAGCACCGCGGCCGCCTCCAGCACCAGCAGCAGCAGCATCAGCACCTGGGGCCAGCGGGAGCGCAGGAACGGCCGCAGGCCGGCGGCGGCGCGGCGGGCCAGCACCAGCTCGGCCACGAAGAAAAGCACCGCCAGGCCGGTCAGGCCCCGGGCCAGGGCGAGGGCCAGGTGCCCCGGATAGGTGCCGTGCTCGATCACGATCCCCGCCACGGCGCAGCTGCCGGCCGCCACCAGCACCAGGCGGCGCGTCAGCTGGCTGCGGGGGCTGGAATTGGGCATGAGGCCTCCGAAGCAAGGGAAGGGACAAATTCCGGTAAATGTCGGCCCCGGGCGCCCGATACCAAGGACAGGCCTCGGACCGACGGGGGCGGAATCCGGCGCTGGCCGGCCGCTCCCCGCGGCCCGGCCGCGACATCATGGAACGAGTCCGGTCAGGAATCAATGCGCGGTTCAGCCGCAGGAGATCCGAAGCGATGGCCCGTACAACGAAGGCGCTGACGATCGCGGCCGCCCTGCTGGCGGCGGTCGCCCTGGGAGTGCCCGCCGCCCTGGCGGCGAGCGCCCCGTTGGACACGCTGCGCGATGCCGGCGCCGACAGCGCCGGCCGCGACGCCCGCTATGCGCCGGGCGCCATCGACATCAGCCGCAAGCGGCTGCCCGAGGTGGCGGCCTCGACCGTGCCCCAGTCCGCGGCGCCTTCCCAGCCGCCGCGCCTGGACGATCCGACCGCCGGCGCCTGGAACCTGCATCGCGCCCGGCTGGCCGCCGCCGCCGGCGACAACGACGCCTACCGCGCCGGCCTGGACGCCGCCCTGGACGCGGCCCCCGGCCGCGCCGACTACCGCATGTGGCAGAGCCTGGAGGCCGTGCGCGGCTTCGACACCACGGCCCTGGTCAAGCTGCTGCCGTCGAGTCTGCTCGGCCTGCAGTCCTCCCCCATCGCCAGGGCACGCTTCGTGGTGCTGGGCCATCAGCTGGCCCTGCTGGCGGTGGCCTGCTTCTGGACCGTGCTGGTCTTCGCCCTGCTGGTGGCCTGGTGGCGCCAGCTGGCCCACGATCTTTCGGCCCGGGTGTTCCGGGACCGGCGCCACCGCCTGCGGGTGTGGCTGCCGATCATCGTGCCCCTGGTGCTGGTGGCGGCCAAGCCCGGCTGGTTCGGGCTGCTGGCCGCCCTCTCCCTGCCGCTGCTGGTGATCACCCGCGGCCGGGCCCGCAGCCTGCTGGGCGCCACCTGGCTGGCGGCCGGCCTGCTGGTCTTCCCGGCCTGGCCGGCCCTGCGCCTGGCGGTGCCGGCGCTGGATCCGGACAGCGAAGTGACCCTGCTGGACCAGGCCTGCCAGCGCCAGCCCGACACCGCGACCAGCGCGGAGCTGCGCCGGCGCCTGGACGAGGCGGCCGACCCGGCCCGCCAGGTCCGGCTGAAGGTGGCCCTGGCCGTGCAGGAGGCCAGGCGCGGACGCTACACCGCCAGCAACGAACTGTTCGCCCAGGTGCTGCAGCAGGAGCCGGGCAACTTCCCGGCCCTTGTCGGCACGGCCAACAACGTCTACTACCTCGGCCGGCTCGAGGAGGCGATCGCCCGCTACGAGGCGGCCGCCCGGGAGCATCCCCTGCGCGGGGAGATCCCCCACAACCTGGCCCAGGTCCACTTCAAGAAGCTGTTCGTGCCCGAGGCCACGGCGGCGCTGGAGCGCTCGCGCGCCCTGGGCTTCGTGGCTCCCGGCACCATGAACACCGAGCAGACCGGCGACTACGCCGCGGTGATCTATCCCGGCCTGACCAACCGCTCGCTGACCGAGGCCTGCGCCTTCGAGGCCGGACACTATCCGCCCCTGGTGACCCTGGCCTCCTGGCGCTGGGCCCTGGGCGTGCCGCCGCTGCCGCTGCTGGGGCTGGTGGGCGTGCCGCTGTTCCTGGCCCTGCTGGCGATCGGCACCTCGCGCCGGCAGCAGGACCCGCGCGAATGCGAGAACTGCGGCGTGCCCCTGTGCCGCTCCTGCTGCAAGGTGCGCGACAAGGCCTGGCTGTGCGCCGCCTGCGGCGAGACCGCCGACCGCGCCCGCAGCGACATGATCCTGGCCACGCTGCTGAAGAACCGCAGCCGGGACGAGGGCATGGCCCGCAGCGCACGGATCGTGCGCCTGGGCCGCCTGCTGCCGGGCGCCGGCCACCTGGTCACCGGCCACGTGGGCGCCGCCTGGTTCCGCCTGTCGCTGCTGGCGACCGGCCTGTTCCTGGCAACCTCGGGCTGGCTGGTGGACCTGGGCGCCGACTGGACCACCCCCGGCCTGCTGCTGGACGCCGAGACCCTGCACCCGCGCTGGCTGCCCCTGCCCGCGGCCGCCTGGCCCGGCTGGACGGCGCTGCCGGTGCTCGTCGGTCTCGGCCTGATCACCCTGGCCTGGCTCATCGCCCTGCTGGACGGTCCCGGCCTGCGCCGCGGCCTGCACGAACGCCATTCCCTGGCCCCCGCGGCCGGGCGGGGCGGCCCTGCCGCCGAAGCGCGCTAAAGGAGGATAGCGATGGCCCTCGAAGGTCAACTCAGCGACTTCAACCTGGCCGAGATCCTCCAGTTGATCTCGTCGCAGCAGAAGTCCGGATTCCTGAACCTGGAGACCACCCGCAACATGGTCTTCATCTTCGACAAGGGCGAGCTGATCTCCACCCGGGACCGGCGCGACCGCACGCGCGACCCGCTGGAATCGTTCCTGCGCGCCTACGGCTTCTTCGACGCCGAGCAGTGGAAGCACATCGAGTACGTGCGCGCCAACTCGTCCCTGGACCTGACGGAGATCCTGACCTCCGAAGGGCTGCTCGAGGAGGCCGAGCTGGACCGGGCCCTGCGCAGCGTGGCCCAGGAGATGAGCGTCGCGGGCATGAAGCTCAGCCGCGGCCGCTACCACTTCAGCCCCACCCAGGGCACGCCCCCGGGCGTGCGCCGGCCCATCCGCCAGGACGTGCAGGGCCTGCTGATGGAGGCCGCCCGCCGCCTGGACGAGGAGGAACTGCTGCGCGAGGCCCTGCCCTCGCAGGCGGTGACCTTCACCCAGGGCGCCAAGGTCCTGCCGGCCGAGGCCATCGGCGAGACGGGCAAGCGCATCATGAAGCTGGCGCTGGCCGGCCTGAACCTGGGCCAGATCATCCGCCAGGGCCGCACCGAGAGCTTCACGGTGCGTGACCTGCTGAAGTGCTGGTGCGGCGACAACGTGCTGGTGATGCACACCCCCGGCGACGACGAGGGCACCGGCCAGGACGAGCACAGCCGGCGTCCCGGCCTGCACCTGGCCACGGGCCTGCGCTCGCTGCCGCTGACGGTGCTGATGCTGGCCATGATCGGCCTGGGCATCTGGGCCCGCTGGTTCGCCATGCCGCCCGCGCCGACGCACCCGGGCCTGGCCCTGCGCGAGGCCCAGCTGCGGGCCGAGGTGGTGGAGGCCGCGCGCCTCTACCGCTTCGAGAAGTCCGAATGGCCGGCCGGCCTGAACGACCTGGTGCGCAGCGGCATGCTGGCCCCGGCCACGGCGCTGACGGTCGAGGACCTGGGCTGGAGCTATCGCCTGGACACCGCCGCCGACCGCTTCACCCTGGGCAGCTGAGCCCGCCCATCTCCGGGATTGCCCCCGGCCCCTCCGCCTGCTTTCTTGGTCTCGAATCCGCGCCCGCCCGCGGCGGTGCGCATGCGCCCGTCCGTTCGTCCGTCCGCCCCACCGGGCCCCAAGCGAGGACACCATGGCACGCGAACCCTTCCTGATCCCCTGCGCCCGGCGGGTGGCCCAGCTGCCGCCCTACGTCTTCGCCACCATCTTCAAGTGGAAGGAGGACGCGCTGGCGGCCGGACGCGAGGTGATCGACCTGGGCGTGGGCAACCCCGACGGCCGGCCCGACCCCGAGGTGGTCGACCGCCTGGTGGCGGCGGTGCGCGACCCGGCGGCCAACTGCCACGGCTACTCCACCTTCAAGGGGCATCCGGCGCTGCGCCGGGCCATCGCCGGCTTCTACGCCCGGCGCTTCGGCGTGGAGCTGGACCCGGAGACCGAGACCCTGCCCCTGATCGGCTCCAAGGAGGGGCTGGCCAACCTGATGCGCGCCTACCTCGACGGCGGCGACACCATCATCCTGACCACCCCCTGCTACCCGGCCTACTTCGGCGCGGCGCGGTTGTGCGAGGCGGAGATCTTCGAGGCGCCGCTGCGCCCGGAGCGCGGCTTCGTGCTGCAGTTCGCCGACATCCCGGACGAGGTGGCCGCGCGCGCGAAGCTGCTGGTGCTGAACTACCCCAACAACCCCACCGGCGGCGTCTGCGACCTGGACTTCTACCGGGAGGCGGTCGCCTGGTGCCGGCGGCACCAGGTGCTGCTGGTCAGCGACATCGCCTACAGCGAGCTGGGCTTCGCCATCGACCAGCCGCCGCCGAGCGTGCTGCAGGTGCCGGGCGCCCTGGACGTGGCGGTCGAGTTCCAGAGCCTGTCCAAGAGCCACAACATGGCGGGCTGGCGCATCGGCTTCGCCGTGGGCGGGCCCGAGGTGATCGCCAACCTGGGCCGGCTCAAGAGCAACGTCGACTTCTCGCTGTTCGCGGCGATCCAGCTGGCGGCGGCCGCGGCCCTGTCCGGCGACCAGCGCGTCTGCGCCGCCAACCGTGAGCTGTACCGCCACCGGCGCGACCTGATGGTGGCCGGCTACCGGACCCTGGGCTGGCAGGTGCCGGTGCCGCCGGCGACCATGTACATCTGGGCGCCGGTGCCGCAGGCCTGGCGGGGCGACGACTTCGCCTTCGTGCGGGAGATCTTCGACCGCACCGGCGTGCTGCTGTCGCCGGGCAGCGCCTTCGGACGGCACGGGGCGGGCTGGTGCCGCACCTCGCTGGTGGCGGACGACCGGGGCATCGCCCGGGTGATGGAACTGCTGGGAGCGGCGGGGCTGGACTGGAGCTGAGCTAGTCCTCGGCGTCGAACTCGTCCTCGTCGTCGTCGAGGTCGCCCGGGCCGGGGCCGTGGGTGGCCACCAGCAGGGCCTCGGGATCGAACCAGGTGCGCGCGCAGCGCATGATGGTCTCGGCGGTGACGCCGTCGATCTCGTCCACCAGTTCGGCCACCGGCACGAAGCGGCCGTAGTAGATCTCGTTGCGGGCCGCGCGGTGCATCTGGTTGAGCACGCCCTCGAGGCTGAAGATGAGCTGCGACTTGATCTGCGCCTGGTTGTTGCGCAGCTCCTCGGCCCCCACGCCCTCGCGCAGCAGCTGCGCGTACTCCATGCGGATGACATCCTCGAGGCGGGCCATCTTGTCCGGGCGAGCACGAGCCCGAGCAGCTGACCAGGCCCGTGTCCCGGCCCATGTCGCTGTAGGTGTAGACGGTGTAGGCCAGGCCCTCGCGCTCGCGCACGGCCTGGAAGACGCGGCTGCTCATGCCGCCGCCCAGCAGGTTGCTCAGCAGGTAGATGGGGATGCGGTCGGGGTGACCGTAGGACACGGCCAGGTTGCCCAGCTCGAAGTAGGTCTGGATCACCGGGCTGGTCAGCTCGAGCCGGTAGGGGTCGAGGTCCAGCATCCCGACATCGACGAAGGCCGCCGGCCGCGACGGGGCTCGGGCACCGCCACCACCGGCACCGGCGAGGGCGCGGGCACGTCGGCGAAGAGGCGGGCGATGGTCGCGTGGAACGACTCCTGGAAGTTGCCGGCCATGGCCACGACCAGGTTCGGCCCGGCGAACAGGCGCTGGTGCTCGGAGTGCAGCAGCTCCGGGTCGAAGGAGCGCACGGTCTCGGGCGTGGCCCAGGATGGGCCGGCCGCGCGCGTGGCCGCCGTAGAGCCGTGCGGCGAAGGCGTCGTGCAGGCGGTCCTCGGGAGTGTCCAGGGCCTCCTGGATCTCCTCGACGACCACCTCCTGCTCCAGGGCCGTCAGCTGCGGATCGAAGGCCGGGTGCAGCAGCATGTCCGCCAGCAGCTCGACCGCCGGCGTGAAGTACTCGGGCAGGACCTTGACCGTGAAGGCCACCAGGTCCTTGGTGGTGAAGGCGTCGACGGAGGCGCCGAGGCTGTCGAAGCCGGCGGCGATCTCGAAGGCGCTGCGGCGTGGTCGAGCCCTTGAAGACCATGTGTTCCAGGAAATGGGAGATGCCGCCGAGACCGGCCGGCTCGTCCTGGCTGCCGCGAACGCAGCCAGACGCCGAAGCGTCACCGCGTGGGCGCCGGGCACCGGGACGCGTCAGCAGGACCGCCCCGCCGGGAAGGACTTCCCGGCGGGGCGGCAGCTCGCTCCTGGTAGGGATCGAGGTTCATCGGCCTCCGCTAGCGCCGGCCGCCGCGGCCGCCGCCGCCGCGTCCGCCCCGGTCCGCCGCCCCGCGTCCCCGCCCCGACCGCCGCCGTCACGGTCGCGGTCGCGCGGACGATCGTCCCGGGGCATGTTCTCCATGCCCTCGGGCACCGGCAGCAGGGCCTTGCGGCTCAGGCGCACCTTGCCGGTGCGGCTGTCGATCTCGACCAGCTTGACCTCCAGCTCGTCGCCGACCTGCAGGACGTCCTCGACGTTGCCGACGCGGAAGTGCTCCAGCTCGGAGATGTGCAGCAGGCCGTCCTTGCCGGGCAGGTACTCGACGAAGGCGCCGAAGTCGACGATGGTCTTGACCACGCCCTTGTAGATCTTGCCCACCTCGGGCTCGGCCATCAGGCCGCGGATGTAGGCCATGGCCGCCGCGCCGCTGCGCCTGGTCGGTCGAGGAGACGAAGACCATGCCCGTCGTCGTCCACCTCGATGGTGGCGCCGGTCTCCTCCTGGATCTTCTTGATGACCTTGCCGCCCGGGCCGATCAGCTCGCCGATCTTGCTTGACCGGGATCTGGACCGTGTCGATCTTCGGCGCGTACTGGCTCATCTCGGCGCGCGGCGCCGGCATGGCCTCGTGCATCTCGTCGAGGATGTGCTGCGCGCGTTCTTGCGCGTCGGTCAGGGCCTGGGTCATGATCTCGCGGCTGATGCCGGCGATCTTGGTGTCCATCTGGAAGGCGGTGATGCCGTCGCGGGTGCCGGTGACCTTGAAGTCCATGTCGCCGAGGTGGTCCTCGACGCCCAGGATGTCGGTCAGCACCGCGATCCGGTCGTCCTCCTTGATCAGGCCCATGGCCACACCGGCCACCGGCCTTGCATGATGGGCGCGCCGGCGTCCATCAGCGCCAGGCAGCAGGCGCAGACCGTGGCCATGGAGCTGGAGCCGTTGCTCTCCAGGATGTCCGAGACCAGGCGGATGGTGTAGGGGAAGTCCTCGATGTCGGGCAGGATCGGCCGGATGGCGCGCTCGGCCAGCTTGCCGTGGCCGATCTCGCGGCGGCCGGTGCCGCTGTAGCGACCGACCTCGCCCACGCTGAAGGGCGGGAAGTTGTAGTGCAGGTAGTACTTGCTCCAGTACTGCTCGGCGTTCAGCGGCTCGATGCGCTGCTCGGCCTGCTTGCTGCCCAGGGTGACGGTGCCCAGGGCCTGGGTCTCGCCGCGGGTGAACAGGCAGGAGCCGTGGGCGCGCGGCAGCACGCCGGTCTCGATGGTGATCGGCCGCACCGTGGTCAGGTCGCGGCCGTCGGTGCGCGCCTTCTCGGTGAGGATCATCTCGCGCATGAGCTTCTTCTCGAGCTTGCCGAACGGCTCCATGGCCTCGGCGTCGGCCTTGCCGTCCTCGGTCGGTGAAGGCGGCGGCGACCTTGTCCTTGAGCGCCGTCAGGGCGTCGGCGCGCTCGATGCTTGCCCTTGACCACGATGGCCGTGCTTCAGCTCGGCGCCGACCAGCGCGGCCACCTTGGCCAGCAGGCCGTCGTTCTCCTCGACCTTGGGCATCCGCCACTTGGGCTTGCGCGCCGGCGACCTTGGCGATCAGCTCGCGCTGCAGGTCGTTGAGCTTGCGGATCCAGACGTGGGCGAACTCGATGGCGTCGAGCAGGCGGTCCTCGCTCGACCTCTTCGCACTCGCCCTCGATCATGCAGACGATGTCGTCGGTGCCGGCGACCACCAGGTCCATGCTCGACTCCTCGAGCTGGGTCGAAGGTGGGGTTGGGGATGAACTCGCCGTCGACCTCGGCCACGCGCACGCGCCGAGACGAGCTCGGTGAAGGGCACGTCCGACAGGTTCAGGGCCAGTCGAGGCGCCGGTGATGCTCAGGGTGTCGGCGTGGAAATCGGTGTCGGCCGAGATGATGAAGGCCACGACCTGGGTCTCGTGGCGGTACCCGTCGGGGAACATCGGGCGCAGCGGGCGGTCGATCAGCCGCGCGCTGAGGGTCTCGCGCTCGGTGGGGCGCGCCTCGCGCTTGAAGAAGCCGCCGGGGATCTTGCCCGCGGCGTAGGTCTTGTTGCGGTACTCGACGAACAGGGGCAGGAAGTCCCGGTCCGCTGGGGTTCTTGTCCGCCGTCACCGTCATCAGGGCCATGGTGTCGCCCATGCGCACGACGCACGGCGCCGTTGGCCTGGCTGGCCATGCGGCCGGTCTCCAGGCTGAAGGTCGTCCCGTTCATTTCCATGCTGACTACGTGCTTGTCCATTGGACTCTTTCCTCTCATCCGCTTT
Organism: Candidatus Krumholzibacteriia bacterium; assembly: GCA_963848505.1. Classification (GTDB taxonomy): domain Bacteria; phylum Krumholzibacteriota; class Krumholzibacteriia; order LZORAL124-64-63; family LZORAL124-64-63; genus JACZKN01. The sequence goes on from CAWKEB010000003.1 coordinate 1,696,197, forward strand.
CACATCGAGGCCCCCGTCGGCCCATTCCGACCGGGCGCCCGCCGCGGGCCGCCGGATCATCCGGTCTGCCCGCACTTGCATCTTCCGTCATGTCCCGCGTGTTCGGCACCGCCGCCCCCGACCGGGATGGGGACGGACGGCCGGGTCCCGGCAGGGACCCTTGCGGAGCCCGGCAACGCCGCCGCATACGCACAGCGGCCGCGACCGTTCGGCCGCGACCGCTCCGCAGACGGGTCACTGCCGAGGAACCGCGGCATCAACCGCGGATGCCCAGTTCCTTGATCAGGGCGCGGTAGCCCTCGAGGTCCTTCTTCTTCAGGTAGGCCAGCAGGCGCTTGCGCTGACCGACCATCTTCAGCAGGCCGCGACGGGAATGGTGATCCTTCGCGTGCATCTTGAAGTGGGCGCCGAGGGTGTTGATGCGTTCGGTCAGCAGCGCGATCTGGACCTCGGGCGAACCCGAGTCCCCTTCGTGCTTCTTGAACTTGCCGATGACCGTGTCTTTCTGGTCCTTGCTGAGTGCCATCGTCAGAACCTCCCATAAAACGTCACGCCGTGCGGCGTCACGATGGCCGCAGGCCGGCTGCCCTTCCGGTGTCCGATTGACAGTCAGGTTCACACCGGGAGGATCTGATTTCAGCCGCGAGGCTGTGCCGACCCACCATCAAATAGCAGGCAGACGCCAAGGGCGGGATCGCTTCCCGCCCCGGACGAGCCGAGCGGAATGATAGGGAGTAAAGTCCCCACACGCAAGGATATTCGGCGTTCGGGGGCCGAACGTGAGGCCGGACCTCAGTCCCGGTGGCCGACCGCGTCGCGGGCCATGGCGGCCCGGGCCGGCAGGCTCGCCGCCACGGCGGCGGGCTGCTCGGGAAACGGCACGACCTTGGCCGGCACGGGCCGGTCCGGCGGGATGGCGGCCTCGTCGGCCACCCGGCCCTGGAAGGTGGGCACCAGGCGCAGCAGGTAGCGCCAGCAGCCGTCCCGGTCCCGCTCGCCGGCGGCCCGCAGCAGGTTTTCCAGCTGGCGCTGCTCGTTGGCGTCGAGCCCCTCCTCGCCCGGGGCCTGCAAAATGCCCGGATGGGCGGTGGGAACCGGGCGTTCGTGGTCGGTCCACAGCTCCTCGTCAGCTTCTCCCCCGGCCTCAGCCCGGTGTAGCGGATGGCCACGTCCACGTCCGGCACCAGGCCCGAGAGGCGGATCATCTGGGCCGCCAGGTCGGCGATGCGCACCGGCCGCCCCATGTCCAGGATGAAGGTCTCGCCCATGCCGCCCATGGTGGCCGCAAACAACACCAGGTGAACGGCTTCGGGGATCGTCATGAAGTAGCGCTCGATGTCCGGATGGGTGACCGTGACCGGTCCGCCCTGGCGGATCTGCTCCAGGAAGGTCTCGACCACGCTGCCGTTGCTGCCGAGCACGTTGCCGAAGCGGATGACGCTGAACCGCGTGGCGGTGTTGAGGTTGCGCGTGCGCACGACCCGCTCGGCGATGCGCTTGCTGGCCCCCATGACACTGGTGGGGTTGACGGCCTTGTCGGTGGAGATGAGCACGAACTCGCCCACCCCGTGGCGGGCGGCCAGGTCGACCACCGTGCGGGTGCCCAGCACGTTGTTCAGCACCGCCTCGATGGGGTGGTGCTGCAGGATGGGCACGTGCTTGTAGGCGGCGGCGTGGAAGACGATCTCGGGCCGCCAGCGGCTGAAGATCTGCTCCAGGTGGTCGCGGTCGCGGATGTCCGCCAGCTTGAAGGTCAGCGGCGAGCCGCCGCCCGCCTGCCGCAGCTGCTGCTCCAGGCGGAACAGACCGTTCTCGTCCTTGTCCAGGCAGACGACCCGGGACGCACCCTGGGCGGCGATCTGCCGGCACAGCTCCGAGCCGATGCTGCCGGCCGCGCCGGTGACCAGCACCGTGCGCCCGGCCAGGAACTCGCCGATGGCCGGGGTCTGGGGCCGGATGGGGCGGCGGTGCAGCAGGTCCTCCAGGCGGAAATCGGTGATGGCGGGGGCGCTGAGGCTGCCCTCGAGGATGCGGGCCAGGTCCGGGGTGGTCTTCAGGGGCAGGCCCGTGGCCCGGCAGGCCTGGACCGCCCGGTAGATCTGGCTGGTCGAGGCCGTGGGCAGGGCCAGCACCAGGGCCTGGGCCCCGCTGCGCCGCGCCACCTCCTCCACGTCGGCGATGGAGCCGGCCACCGGCACCCCCTGCAGGCTGGTGCCCTGCTTCAGGGGATCGTCGTCCAGCAGCGCCACCGGGCGCAGGTCGCCCGCCGCGCCGCCGAGCATGGCCCTGACCACCAGGTTGCCGGCCGAGCCCGCGCCCAGCACGATCACCGGCGTGGCGCCGCTGCCGGGCGCCCCGGCCAGCAGTTCGCGGGCCAGGCGGTAGCTGAAGCGCGCCCCGGCCAGCAGCACGAAGCTGAGCACCGCGTCCATGGCCAGCACGCTGCGGGGGAAGGACCCCTGCCAGAGGATCATCAAGGTCGGCGCCAGCACCAGGCTGCCCAGGGCCGTGCCCCAGGCCAGGGGCACCACATCGCGGGCCGAGGCGAAGCGCCAGCTGGTGCGCTGCAGGCCCAGGCCCAGGAACACCGTCAGCCGCACCGCCAGCACCAGGGGCAGGCTGCGCAGGAACCAGTGGCCCCAGCCGCCGGCCGGCCCGTCCAGGGGCGACATCTCGAAGCGCAGCAGGAAGGCACCCAGGAACGCCAGCGCCGCGGCCGCCACGCAGACCACGGCACCGACCAGGCGGCGATGGCGGCGCACGGCCTCGGCCAGGGGATGGTCATGGTGCAGCAGGTGCTTGAGAATGGTCCGGGCCAGGTCCGCCAGCCCGCGGCGATTCGGTGTCGATGGCAAGATGCTTTCACCCCAAGGTCGTGGCAGCCCGATCCCGGGCGCCAGCCAATTCCTTTTGTGACCTAGGTTTGTCTCTTCCGAAGTCCGCTGCCCGACCGGCGTCGGCCCTCCTGGCCACGGCCGCAGCATCGTGAACGAGACTAACCAGATGACGGCCTGGGATCAAGAAACATTCCAGATATCTTTATACGGCTCAAAGCACGATAACTTTAGTTCTGATAAAGGTATTCCACAATGCCCCGGGAGCCGGGCCCTCAGCGCATGGACGAGGTGGCGGTCTGCCGTCGCGGGCGCACCACCGATGCTGCCGGGACGATCCGCAGGGCCGCCGGGTCGCGGGCCGGGTCGGCCCCGCCAGCGACGAACTCCAGCTCGATCTTGGCGCTGCGGTTGAACACGGTGTCGAGGATGGTGCGCAGGTCCCCCGCCGCCGACACCCGGTCCAGGTCGGCCAGATAGATGGCCAGCTTGCGGGGCAGGATGCGCTCGACGTAGAAGCTGCGCGGGTCGGCCGCCCGGGCCAGCAGCTCCTCCTCGTTGCGGAAGAGCTGGGTGGCACGATGGGTCACGCCGGGCCGCACGCTCAGGACGCGGGCGAATTCCTCGGGGTAGTGGGCCGCGAATTCGGGCACCTCGGGGCGCGGGCCCACCAGGGACATGTCGCCGCGCAGCACGTTCAGCAGCTGCGGCAGCTCGTCCAGCTTGTGGCGGCGCAGGAAAAGGCCCAACCGGGTGACGCGCACGTCGCCGGCGCCGGTGACCCGGGCGCCGCGGTGCTCGGCCCCGTCGACCATGGAGCGGAATTTGTAGATGCTGAAGGGGCGTCCGTCCCGGCCCAGGCGGGTCTGGCGGTACAAAACAGGACCCTGGCTGGTGATTTTCACGGCACACGCCAACCCCAGCAGCAGCGGCGACAGCGCCACCAGCCCCAGCGTCGACCCCGTGATATCGATGAATCGCTTCAGCATCCGCCGGCTCCTTGTGCCCGCGCCCGGGGCGCGCGCTTTCCGGACTACTTCCGGAGCAACCGGGAATCCACCAAGACCCATGCCACAAAGAACGGCAGCGGTTCTCCCGTGGGTTCTGCCGCTGCATCGGGTGTCCGTGATCCCCGCGCGAATAATAAGTATCAACCCCCGCCCTGTACAGGAGATTTCTGGCGGCCGCCGCCGGGGGAAATCATATTGGACAACGTGTTACAACCGGATATGCTCCCGCTGGCACCGCCGCAGCGGCCCACGGCCCAGGTTTCGAGGAAGGATCCCGAGCATGCGCGACGATTTCCTGCCGTTTTCGCCCCCGTCGCTGACCGAGGCCGAGATCGCCGAGGTGGTCGACACCCTGCGCTCGAACTGGATCACCACCGGCCCCAAGACCAAGCGCTTCGAGCAGGAGATGGCCGCGTACCTGGGCGCGCCGGCGGCGCTGGCGTTGTCCAGCTGCACCGCCGCCCTGCACCTGGCCCTGGTGCTGGAGGGCATCGGCCCCGGCGACGAGGTGATCACCAGCCCCATGACCTTCACCTCCACCGTGGCGGTGATCGAGCACGTGGGCGCCCGCCCGGTGCTGGTGGACGTGGAGCCGGACACCCTCTGCCTGGACCCGGACCTGGTCGAGGCCGCGGTGACCCCGCGCACCCGCGCGGTGATCGCCGTGCATTACGGCGGCCATCCCTGCGACCTGGACCCGCTGGAGGCCACCTGCCGCCGGCACGACCTGGTGCTGATCGAGGATGCCGCCCACGCCCTGCCCACCCGCTACAAGGGCCGCCTGATCGGCAGCGGCGACAACCCGGTCTGCTTCTCGTTCTACGCCACCAAGAACCTGACCACGGCCGAGGGCGGGCTGCTGACCGGGACGCCCGCCTACATCGAGCGGGCCCAGGTGGCCAGCCTGCACGGCATGGACCGCGACGCCTGGAAGCGCAACGACAAGGGCGGCTCCTGGCGCTACGACGTGGTGATGCCCGGCTTCAAGTACAACCTGACGGACATCCAGGCGGCGCTGGGCCTGGTGCAGCTGAAGCGGCTGGGCGCGATGCAGGCCCGGCGGCGCGCAGTGGCTGCGATGTACACCGCGGCCTTCGCGCCCCTGGGCGCGTTCGACCTGCCGGTCGAGCGGCCGGATTGCGAGAGCGCCTGGCACCTGTTCCCCCTGCGCCTGCGCCCGGGCGCCCTGGCGGTCGACCGCGACGGCTTCATCGCCGCCATGCGCGAGCGGAACATCGGCACCTCGGTGCACTTCATCCCCATCCACACCTTCAGCTACTACCGCGAGAAGTACGGCTTCGGTCCCGGCGACTTCCCGGTGACCCTGCACGAGGCCGAGCGGCTGGTGACGATCCCCCTGCATCCGGGGCTGACCGACGCCGAGGTGGCTGACGTGATCGCCGCGGTCACGGACATCGCCGGGAGCCGCTGAGGTGGCCAGCTCGCCGGCCCCGGTGGTGATCATCGGCGCCGCGCGCTCGGGCACCAACATGCTGCGCGACGTGCTGACCGCGTTGCCGGGGTTCGTGACCTGGCCCTGCGACGAGATCCCCTACGTCTGGCGCCACGGCAACCGCGCCCACCCCGACGACGAGTTCAGCCGCGCCATGGCCACCCCGGCGGTGCGGGCCTGCGTCGGCCGTGCCTTCGCGCGGGTCGGCGGGCCCGGCGACCTGGTGGTCGAGAAGACCTGCGCCAACTCGCTGCGCGTGGGCTTCGTGGACGAGGCGGTGCCCGGGGCGCGCTTCCTGGTGATCACCCGGCACGGGATGGATGCCGCGGCTTCGGCGATGCTGCGCTGGCGCTCGTCGTTCGACCTGCGCTATTCCCTGGCCAAGGCGCGGTATGTGCCGGCCGGCGACGTGCCCTACTACGCCGCGCGGTACCTGGGCAACCGGGTGCGGCGGCTGGTTTCGCCGGAGCAGCGGCTGGCGGTGTGGGGACCGGTGTTCGCCGGCATGCGCGAACTGCCCCGGGACATCCCCCTGGCCGAGCTGGCGGCCCGGCAGTGGCGGCGCTGCGTGGAGCGGACGGACGAGGACCTGGCCGGGATCGATCCTGCGCGCGTGCACCGGTTGCGGTATGAGGATTTCGTGGGGGCGCCGGCCGACCAGCTGGCGCGGGTGCTGGACTTCCTGGACGTCCCCGCAACCGGCGTCGCGGCCGCCGTTGCCGGCGTGCGTGGCGGCAGCGTGGGCAAGGCGGTGCGCTCGCTGCCGACGGCCGACCAGGCGATCATGGCCCGGGTCTGCGGCCCGGTGCTGGCGCGGCACGGGTACACGCTGCCGGAGCCGGGCGCATGACGGCGCCGGCCCGCATCCCCTTGTTCAAGGGCCGGGTGGCCCTGCACGCGATTCTCGAGGCCGCAGGCATCGGCCAGGGCGCGCAGGTGCTGCTGCCGGGCTACACCTGCGTGGTGGTGCCCAACGCCATCCTCTACCGCGGCGCCGAGCCGGCGTATGTGGACATCGATCCGGTCACCTGCAACCTGGACGCCGACACCCTGGAGGCCGGCTGCGGCCGGGTGTGGTCGCCCGAGCGCGCCCGCGCGCTGATCGTGCAGCACACCTATGGATTGCCGGCGGACATGGACCGGCTCGCAGCCTTCGCCCGCCGCCACGGCCTGCTGCTGATCGAGGATGCGTGCCACGCCATGGGCTCGCGCTGGCAGGGCCGCCCGGTGGGCTCGCTGGGCGACGCGGCGTTCTTCTCCTCCCAATGGTCGAAGCCCGTGACCACCGGTCTGGGCGGCTGGGCCGAGGTCCGCGAGCCCGAACTGGCGGCCGCCGTGCGCGGCGTGGCCGAGCGCTACCCGCGCCCGGGCGCCCTGGCCGACCTGCGGCTGCAGGCGCAGTACCTGGCCTACCGAGTCCTCTACCGGCCCCGGCTGTTCTGGGCCCTGCAGGGCGTGTACCGAGCGCTGGGCCGGGCCGGGCTGGTGATCGGCTCGTCCACGGGCGCCGAACTGGATTGCCGCATGCCCGGGGACTACCGCCGGCGCATGGGCTCCTTGCAGGAGCGCACCCTGCGACGGCTGCTGACCCGGGCAGACGCCTCCATCGCCGCGCGTCGGGGCAACGCGTTGCTGATCGAGCGCGAACTGCGCCGCCACGGCCTGCCCACGGCCGCCGTGCCCGCGGGCGCCGACCCGGTGTGGCTGCGCTACCCCGTGCGCGTGGGCAACAAGGCCCAGCTGCTGGCCGCCGCCCGCGCCGCACGCATCGAGCTGGGCGACTGGTTCCTGTCGCCGGTGCATCCGAACCCCGGGGCCTGGGAGCTGGCCGCCTACCGCGCCGGCAGCTGCCCCCACGCCGAGCGCGCCAGCGCCGAGGTGATCAACCTGCCCACCCACGCCGGCCTGGACGCGGCCGAGATCGCCCGCATCGTGACCTTCGTGGCCGAGTTCGGCGAGCGGGTGTAGCGGGTCCTATTGCCGCTCGTGCCAAAGGCGATGGCAGGCGGCGCACAAGGTGATCAGATTCGCGGGCTCGTTGGTGCCACCACGGGCCCGCGCTCGTTTGTGATGGACCTCCAGGAAGCGTTGGCGGCCGCAGCCGGGGGCCTGACAGCGGTGGCGATCGCGGGCGAGGACCTCTCTTCGGGTTTTCGGGGGGATGGTGGTGGTGTTGCGGCGGCCGGGTTCGCTGATGGCGGCGTCGCACTGCACGCGTTCGGCGTCGGCGCGGCCCAGCTCGCGGCCGCCCGTCTCGACGGTGCCGCAGCTAACGCATTGGTGGACATGAATCTGGACTGGCGGGTCCGACTTCCCCCGGGGGAAGTCTGCGCCCAGGGCGGCCAGGGCTTCGAGCAGGATCTCGGCGCGGTCGCCGCTGGTGCCGCGCTTGCGCACCTGCTCCCACAACGCCTCCCAACGTGCGAATTGTTCCGGCGTGAATTCGACGCTGACCCGCACCGGCACCTCTGCGGCCAAGGCGGGCTCGTCGGTTGGTGCGAACAGCACCGCGGCCGGTTGTCGCGACTGGGCCTTGACCCGCTTGATTTTAGCCGTCAGCTGAGCGCGCGTGCCACTGCGGGCGGCTTCGACCCAGCCGACCTCGGTCGCCGGCGACGCCACTTCGACGATCTCGCGTGCCTTGGTGTAGCCGATCTCCGGCAGCGCGGCCTTCACTGCCGGCAGCGCTTCGAGCTTCCGGGTCAACCGCATGAAGTCGCTGATGCGGGTTTCGGAAAAGCCCAGCTCGACGCGGGCGTACTGGGGCATCGAAGAGTAGCCCAGATCGCGGAACAGCCCGCGGGCGAGGATTTCACCGAACCACAACACCGCGCATTGGCGGGCGGCCGTTTCGGCGGTCGAGGCGGATTTCAAGGCGGCATCGGCCTCGGCGGCGGGACAGCCGGAGACGAACGCGGTCAGCATGGCGGGTCTCGAATTCCGGGAGGAAGGTCGATGGCGAATATATAGCGATAATCCTGGGCGGTCGCAAGGGGAAATTCAGAAATTCAGCGGGTCCGGACTACCGGCTGCCCTGCTGCCAATCCGCCTCCGCCAGATCCCCCACCCGATGCCCCAGCACGATCCGGCACACCGTGTCGGCCACGTTGCAAGCCTGGTACTCCACCGGCACCCGCCACCCGCCGCGACCCCCGGCCGTCACCGCCGCCACATGCCCCAGGATCGTGTCGATGTCAGCCCCGGCCAGCACGTTCGACCCGCACTCCAGCGTCTCGGGCCGCTCGGTCACATCACGTAAGGTTACGTTGGGCGTCTGGAAGATGCACGCTTCCTCCTGCACCGTGCCGCTGTCGGACAGGACGCAGAACGCCGACTGCTCCAAACGCACAAAATCGAAGAAGCCCAAGGGAGGCACGAAGTGCAGCCCCGCCCGGGCGATGTCCACGCCGAAGGCCTCGACCTTGGCGCGGGTCCGCGGGTGGAACGAGCAGACCACCGGCATCTTGTGGCGCACATGCAGCGCGGCCAGCGCGTCGACCAGGGCGCGCAGGCGCGCCTCGCGGTCCACGTTCTCGGAGCGGTGCATGGTGACCAGGAAGAACCGCCCCGCCTTGACCTTCAGCTCGGCGAGGGCCTTGCTGGCCGCCACCTGATCGGCATAGTGGTCGATCACTTCCTTGATCGGATTGCCCGTCACGTAGACCCGCTGCCCGGCGATGCCTTCGGCCAGCAGGTTCTGCCGGCTGCGCTCGGTGTAGGGCATCAGCACGGTGGAGCAGTGGTCGATCACGCGGCGGTTGACCTCTTCGGGCACCCGGTCGTCGTAGCAGCGGTTGCCCGCCTCCATGTGGTAGACGGGGATGCCCAGGCGGCGGGCCACCAGCGCGGTCAGGCCGCTGTTGGTGTCGCCCAGGATCAGCAGGCGGTCGGGGCGGTGCTTCAGGAACAAAGCTTCGCTGCGCGCGAGGATCAGCCCCACCTGCTCGCTGAACGAGGCCGCCTTGACCCCCATGTGCTCGTCCGGCGCGCGCACGCCCAGCTCGCGGAAGAACAGCTCGTTCAACCGGTCGTCGTAGTTCTGGCCGGTGTGCACCAGCACATGGGACGAGGCGCGCTCGTCCAGCAGAGGGAATCACGCGGGACAGGCGGATGATCTCGGGCCTGGTGCCCACGATGGTCATGATCTTCATCGCAGCAGCTCCCCGCCGGCGTCGGCGTTGGGGTTAAGCAAGTCCTTGGCGTCGAGCAGGGCGCGGGTCTGCGCCAGGTCCATCACGTCGTGGTGCGAGCTGTATTCGCCCGTGAGCGCGGGCTTCCAGGTCGCCGAGCCGCGCACCTCCGGCAGCATGGACTTGATGGCGTACCAGTCGCCTTTCTGCACCGTCAGCGGCGCCTCGACGTCGCTGACCATGATCTCGTGGGTCTTCTCCCCGGGGCGGATGCCCACGTATTCGATGCCGATCGGGCGGTCGCCGATGATGGCCTTGGCCACGTTGGTCACCAGCGCGGCCGGAGCGCGGGGCACGAAGGTCTCCCCCGGATAGCCGTTGATGTAGGCCGCCAGCACGGTGTCGACGGCGTCGTCCAGGCTGATCAGGAAGCGGGTCATGTCCGGGGTGGTCACCGTCAGCGGCCCGCCGGCGGCGAGCTGGCTGTGGAAGAGCGGGATCACCGAGCCGCGCGAGGCCAGCACGTTGCCGTAGCGCACGCAGACGAAGCGCGTGTCCGGGCACTTCATGTTGCCGGCGATGATGATGCGCTCCTGGATGGCCTTGGTCATGCCCATCACGTTGACCGGCATGCAGGCCTTGTCGGTGCTGATGCCGATCACCGTATCGACCTTCAGGCCGTGCTGCTGGATGGCGCGCACGATGTTCGAGGCGCCCTCGATGTTGGTCTGCACCGCCTGGTGGGGGAAGTACTCGCAGCTGGGCACCTGCTTCAGGGCCGCCGCGTTGAAGACCACGTCCACGTGGCGCAGCACCGAGGCCACGCTGTTGAAGTCGCGCACGTCGCCGATGCGGAAGTCCAGCTTCTGCTGGAAGTTGTTGTAGATGATCTCGTCGGTGGCGGCGCGCCGGTTGTGGTACTCGACGCGCATGAAGTGCTGCTTCGCCTCGTCGCGACTGTAGATGATGATCTTCTGGGGGTCACCCATCTCGCCCGAGAGCAGGCGCCGCACCAGGGTCTTGCCCATGCTGCCGGTGCCGCCGGTGATCAGCAGGCGCTTGCCGTCGAAGATGCCCGCGTGATTCTTGCGTGTCACGATTCGCGCCTCCATTGGGCGTAGGGTGTGGGGTCGGCCGCCAGGTCGGCCACCAGTTCCGGCCAGGAAGGCACGACGATGCCGGTCCGCGCCGCGAAGCGGCTGCCGTCGAGGCTGCGGTCCGAGACCACGGCGTCGTCGGGCTCGATGGTCACGTCCAGCCCGTAGGCCTCCTTGACCAGCAGCAGCAGCGCGTGCTTGTCGATGGGCACGGACGCCAGCTGCCAGAGTCCGGACAGGTCGGGGTGCCGCTCGATCAGGTCGCCCACCAGCCGGGCCATGAAGCGGGTGGTCACCCCCGAGTAGATGACCCGGGTGTAGCCGCCCACGGTGCCGCCCTGCTGGGCCAGGAACCAGTCGATGAGCGAGGCGAAGTGCTTCAGCTCGCGCCCGATGATGGACGAGCGGATGGTCAGCGCGTTGTCCGTCGCCACCTCGCCCAGGTACTTGCTGCGGCCGTAGAGATCGCCGGCGTCGGCGAACGAATCCTCGGTGTAGTGGCCGCCGTCGCCGCTGAACACGCAGTCGGTGGAGAAGTGGATCAGCCGGCCGCCCCAGCCGGCGACCAGCGCCGCCAGCCGATGGGGCAGCAGGGCGTTGAGCGCGATGCTGGGCACCGCATCCTTGGCTCCCGGCCGCTGCTTGATCACGCCCACGCAGTTGATCAGCACCTCGGGGCGCACCTCCTTGACCACGCCTGCCAGCCGGTCCCAGTCCATCGCGTCGACCCCGCAGCGCACATGGTCGCCCTGCAGAATCGGCACGGTCGCCAGCCAGGGGTCGTGGGCCGGCTCGCGCAGGGTGCAGACGGTGCCGGCAAAGCGCGGCCCCAGCTCCTGGACCAGCTTGTGGCCCAGCATGCCGGCGCCGCCGAGGATCATCACGCGCGGCATGGGTTGGCCACCTCCTGCCGCGCCCAGGCGACGTACTCGGCCAGGCCCTCCTCCAGGCCCACGGTCGGCGCGAAGCCGAAGGCGGCGGCGGCGGCCGAGACGTCGGCCAGGCTGTGGCGCACGTCGCCGGGCCGCTCGGGGCCGTGGCTGAACCTGCAGGGCAGGCCCGCGGCCTCGATCAGCTCGACCAGGCGGTTGATGGTGATGCGCCCGGCCGAGCCCATATTGAACGCCCCGCTGACGCCGACCGCGGCGGCGGCCTTGAGGTTGGCCTGCACCACGTCGCCCACGTTGATGAAGTCGCGGGTCTGCTCGCCGTCGCCGAAGATGGTCAGCGGCTCGCCGCGCAGGGCCTTGAACACGAAGATGGGGATGACGTTGCCGTAGGCGTCGAAGCGCTGGTGCGGCCCGTAGACGTTGAAGTAGCGCAGGCACACCGCCTCGAGCTCGTAGAGCTTGGCGTAGGCCAGGCAGAGCTTCTCCTTGGCCAGCTTGGTGCAGCCGTAGGGGCTGTCCGGCTCGACGGGGTGGTCCTCGCGGATGGGCATGGTGACCAGCTCGCCGAAGATGCCGGCGCTGCTGGCGGTGACGATCTTGCGCACGCCGGCGTAGCGGCAGGCCTCCAGCACGGTCAGGGTGCCCAGCACGTTGATGCCGGCGTCGATCAGCGGGAAGTCGATGGAGCGCTTGTTGCCCACGGACGCCGCCTGGTGGAAGACCACCTCGCAGCCGGCGATGGCTGCGGCCACGGCCGCCTCGTCGCGCACGTCGCCCTCGATGAAGCGCGCCTCGGGGTAGCCGGCCAGGTTGCCCTTGTAGCCGGACAGCAGGTTGTCCAGGACGACCACCTCGTGGCCGTCGGCCAGGAGCTGGCCCACGATGTTCGAGCCGATGAAGCCGGCGCCGCCGGTGACCAGTGCCTTCAAAGAAATCGCTCCTGTCTTCAGGTTCGCGGCCCGCAACTGCGGCGGGCCCACAACCCCTGGAGGTTGTTTTCGCCAAAACAACCCACAGGGGTTGTCGATCAGCCTACACCGGCGGTGCCCAGCCAGCAAGGAGTGCCGACCAGCGGTCCAGGGTCGCCTCCCGCCCATAAGCCTGCTGCGCCCACGCCGCGATCTCCGGCCGCCGCCGCCGCCACTCCAGGCGCTCGTCCCGGGCCCGGCGCACCGCCGCGGCGATCACCGCCGGATCGTCCTGCCCGCAGGTCAGCCCCAGGCCGTGGGCGGCGACCGCCTGGGCCAGCGAGCTCTCCGGCTCGATCACCGCCAGCACCGGGCAGCCGGCCGCCAGCACCATCATGGTCTTGCTGGGGAAGGCCACCTTGTGCACGCCCTTGCCCAGCGACACCAGGGCCAGGTCCGCCTCCTCCATGGCCCGCACCGCCACCGGCAGGGGCTGGAAGGGGCTGAAGAAGACGGTGCGGCCCACCAGCTCGCCCGCCTGCTGCTCGAGGTCGGCCTTGGCCGCGCCCTCGCCCATGAACAGGAAGCGGATGTCGCGCTCGTCGGCCAGCAAACGCGCCGCGGCCAGCACCTGGTCGAGGGCCTGGTAGCGGCCCAGGTTGCCGGCAAACAGCACCACGAAATCGCTGCGTTCGCTGCGCGCGACCGTCGCCACCGGCGAGGGCTCGGCCGCCGCCTCCGGCCCCGCATCGAGGATGAAATTGTTGATGACCACGATCTTCTCCGGCGCCACGCCCCGCTCGACCAGCGTCTGCACCATGTCCGGCGACAAGGTGACGATCACCTGCGCGGCGCGGCAGTTGCCGGTGTCGATCCACTTCAGCAGGCGGTAGCGCAGCCCGCCGGCCAGCCGCCCGGCCGCGCGCCCGCTCTCGGGGTGCAGATCCTGGCAGTGGTAGATGTAGGGCACCCCGCGCACGGCCTTGATCAGGCGGCAGGTCAGGCCCATCAAAAACGGCGGGTGCACGTTGACGATGATCGCATCGGGCCGGGGTCCGGTGCAGGCGCTCCAGGCCGCGCGCACCAGAAAGACCAGGAACGAGGCCAGGCGCCGCGGCAGGCTGCGCTTGACCTCGCGCGGGATGCGCAGGCGGGTGACCTGGACCCCGCCCAGGGTCTCGCGCCAGGGCTGTTCGGCCTGGCGGATGTCGTTGTAGCCGGGCTGGGCGCTGAGCACGCGGGCGTCGTGGCCGTCGGCCGCCCAGCGCTCGAGGATCGAGCGCAGGATCCGCGCGTAGGGCGTCGTGTCGGGCCAGTAGTATTTGTAGATGGCGAGGATTCTCATGCGGGCTCGCGTCCTTGCGATGGGTCGGGGGGCCGTCCGCGGCGAAGATAGCACCGTCGGCCCCCGAGGGCACGGGCGGAATTCTGCGGGCGCGGGTCCAAATTCCGCTGGAGCCCGGGCCCCGCGCCGGTCATTATGGCCCCGTACCCGTACCCCGAACCCTCGCCGCCACGCCAGCGAAGGATCCAACACCGATGGCCGACGACACGCCCACCCCCGGGACCCTGCCCGACACCGCCATCGTCTACCACTACTTTGCCCACTACCGGCTGCCGGTGCTGCGGGCGCTGACCGAGGCCTGGGAGGCCGCCGGCGGGCGCCTGACCATCGTTTCGGACCGCCAGGCCAACCAGCCCGCGCTGACGACCATCGACCCGGCGCTGGCCGAGCTGCCCGTCGCCGAGGGCGGCCTGCGCTGGCGCTTCGTCAGGAACCGCTGGCTGCCGCGCAACCTGCTCTGGCAGTCGGGCCTGGTGAAGGTGGCGCTGGGGCGCGAGCAGCGCGTGCTGATCCTGCTGGGCAACCCCTACTTCCTGTCCACCTGGGTGGCGACCATCCTGGCCCGCCTGCGCGGCAAGCGGGTGCTGTTCTGGACCCACGGCGTGACCCGGCGCGAGCACGGCCTGCAGAAGAGACTGCGTTTCGGCTTCCTGCGCCTGGCCGACGGCCTGCTGCTGTACGGCAACTGGGCCCGCGACCAGCTGGTGCGCAGCGGCGGCTTCGATCCGGCCAAGCTGCACGTGATCTTCAACTCCCTGGACCACGACGTGCAGCTGCGGGGCCGCGAGCTGCTCTCCGACGAACGCCTGGCCGCGGTGCGGCGCGAATGCTTCGGCAAGCGGGCCGAGCTGCCTTTGCTGGTGTTCTGCGGCCGGCTGGTGGCGCGCAAGCGCATCGACCTGGTGCTGGAGGCGGCGCACCGGCTGCAGCGGGACGGCCGCCCGGTGAACGTGCTGCTGGTGGGCGACGGCCCGCTGCAGGAGCACCTGCGCAAGCTGGCGGCGGACCTGGACCTCGCCGACGGCGTGCACTTCGCCGGCCCCTGCTACGACGAGGAGCGCCTGGCCCTGCTGCTGGGCGCGGCCGACCTCTGCGTGGCGCCCGACGGGCTGGGCCTGCTGGCGATCCACGCCCTGACCTACGGCACGCCGCTGATCACCCATGGCAACGTCGAACGGCATTTTCCCGAGTACGAGGCGGTGGTGCCGGGTCTGAACGGCGCCATCTTCGCCGAGGGCGACCCGCGGGACCTGGCCGACGTGATCGCCGCCTGGCTGGACGCGGCGCCTGACCGCGGTGAAGTACGGGCGGCCTGCCACCAGGTGGTCGATCGCTGGTACAACCCGACCGCGCAGGTGGAGCGCATCGCCCGGGCGGTGGCCGGGCAGCCGGCGACCGACGACCGGGTGCTGCCGGACCTGGAGCGCTCCGAAAGGCTGGCCGAGGTGGATCGCCTGGGCACCGGCGGCCCCGGCGGCGCGCTTTCGCCCCAGGCCCAGCCCCCGTGTACGGCCCCATCAAGCGCTGGGGCCGGCGGGTGCGCATGCTGCTGACCCCGGCCCGCTACAAGTTCCTGGCCACCGGTCGCGACTTCCACATGGGCCAGGGCTGCCGCGTCATGCGCCGCGCGGTGCGGGTGGGCGACTACTGCTTCATCGGCAACGAGTGCCACCTGATGTCGCGGCTGAAGATCGGCAACTGGGTGATGTTCGCCTCCCAGGTCTCGGTCGTCGGCGGCGACCACGACTTCGTGATCGCCGGCGTGCCCTCGATCTGGGCCGGGCGCGGCCGCAACCGCGAAGTGGTGGTCGAGGACGACGTGTGGGTGGGCCACGGGGTGACGATCCTGCACGGGGCACGCCTGGGCGAGGGCGCGATCGTGGCCGCGGGCGCGCTGGTGACCCAGGACGTGGAGCCGTACACCATCGTCGGCGGCGTGCCGGCGCGGCTGCTGCGGCGGCGCTTCCTGCCCGAGGAGGAGGCCGCGCATCGGCGGGCGTTGATGGAGCTGCGCAAGCGCTATTGCCGGGGCGGCAAGGCGGACTAGCGACCCAGCCGCGCCCTCAAGGCCGCGACCAGCCCCAGGGAGTCCACCCGCCGGCGCAGGCGGCGGCGCATGACCCCGTCGATCCCCGTGAACCAGGCCACCACCAGGGTCAGCGCCCCGGTCGCCGTGCCGCCGGCCACCAGGGTCAGCGGGTGCACGTCCGGCACGCGGGCGCCCACCACCGCGCCGCCGGCCAAGAGCAGCAATCCAACCATGGTCGCGCGCAGGAAGGCCCGCCCCAGCCCCGCCCTTTGCGCACCCAGGGTGCGCGCGGCGATCAGCGGGTAGGCCAGGCTCAGCACGCCGCGGCCGATGCCCATGCCGATCAGCACCCCGGCCATGCCCAGGTGCAGGGTGCGGCCCAGGACCACCGCCAGCACCACGCCCAGCACGGTCGCGACGGCGGTCCAGGCCACCTTGCGCCGGATGTCCAGCGAGACGTCGATCACCAGCCCGTCCAGGCGGATGAACGCGGTCTGGGCGAACAGCAGCACGATCAGCGCGTTCACCTGGGGCCCGGTGTAGAACTCGCGGCCCACCCACATGGCGACGAAGGACCCGTTCCAGACCAGCACGCCGACCGCAACCACCACCGTCGAGAGCCAGCACAGAGCCAGCAGCTCCTCGCGGATGGCGCGAGCCCGTTCCAGTTCGCCGTTGCCCAGCAGCCGGCCCAGCCCGGGCGCCACCGCGACCGCCGCCAGCACGACGATGGTGACCCCGAAGTTGCAGACGTACTGGCTGAAGGTCAGCACCGAAACCCGCGCGCCGCCGGCCACCCAGCCCAAGAGCACGATGTCGCTCATCAGGAGCACGCGGTAGAGCACGTTCGAGGCCAGCAGCCAGCCGCCGAAGTCGCTGAAGCGGTCCAGGTCCTTGCGCGCAGGCTTGGCGACGCCGAACCACGGCACCCAGCGCCGGGCCAGGCGCCAGTAGAGGCCGACCGAGACCAGGGAGGTCAGGAGCAGCGCCTGGGCCAGACCCAGCAAGCCCAGGCCCAGGGTGGCGGCGCCGATCAGAAGGCCGCCGCGGACCACCTCCAGCAGCGCGTCGGTGAAGGTCACCTTGTAGGCCAGGTTCACGCCCTGCACCGGGGCGACGAAGACGCGGCCGCCGTTGCTGATGATGGTGCGCAGGACAAGAACCAAACACGTCAGCCGCACCACCTGCTCCATGCCGGCGGGGATGTCGCGCATGAAGAAGGGTGCTTGCCAGGAGACGAGCGCGCCCAGGACCAGGATGCCGGCGGAGAGCCAGCCCCAGAGTACGAGGGCGCTGCCGACGGTGCGCTTGAGGTCCTGGTCGTCGGCTTTGGCGTGGCGGTGGGCGATGATCCACTTCAGGGCCTGGGAGACGGGGCCTTCGCCGGGGGTGACGTAGGACAGCAGGCGCAGGCAGACCTGGAAGAGGCCGAAGAGCAGGGCGCCCAGGACGCCGACCAGGATCTTGTTGGAGAGGAAGGTGGCGACGAGGTAGGCGAGGTATACCAGGGCGGTGCCCAGGGCGTTTAGGGCGGAGTTGCGGGCCAGGTTGTCGTCGGAGGAATGAGATTTCGCCCCACCGGGCAGAGAATGCGTTGCCATGCTGCTAGACCCGATGTCCATTCAAAGAAGAATCCGAGCGCCAGTAATAGGCTATAGCCTCAAGGATCGCCACTAGAATGACACCGATGAAAACACCCAGAACCAAACTAAGCGCTAGGACCGCAATTGGACGCGGCCATACCGGTCGGACCGGCGGCGAAGCTCGATCAAGAATCTGCACCGAGGGCATCGACTTCAATTCCTCAACCCGAGCGCCGGCCAATTGGCTTCGCAATTGGGTCCAGATTGCCGCCTCGGCCTGCACCTCTCTCAGCAACCGCCTGTATTCCTCCAGGAGTATTGCGGAACCATCATATCTCTGGTTTTGAACCACGAAACCCGTCAGCTTATCCTCCGCTGTCCTCAATTCGGCGCTTGACTCATCCACCCTTGATTCCAAGAACTCGCGTATCTGCGACGACCGAATCTTATGCACCTCAAGATTATAGGAATCGAGTTCTGCGACGATCGCATTGGCTAATTCGGCCGCAAGCGCCGGGTCGCCTTTGACCTGGGTACTGACCGTCATGAATCCGTCGGTACGATCAGCACTAAACTTCACGACCTTCTTGCGCAATTTCTGCTTAAGCTTAGCTTCCGCGCGTCGTCGTTCGTCGCCGCCCGCAGTCGGAAGCTCGATGCCAAACACTTCATAGAGCGACACGGAGTCTGGGGCACCAGAAAGCTTCCACTTCCTGTCGACTAGAGGATCCAGGATCCGATTCGAGACGACAATCTCACGGTAATGCAACTCTTGAGCCGCCGGCGCTTCGGTGTCTGGCAAGTCCAAACCCGCAAACTGACCGACAATCCCCAACGCAGAAGTTGGCGCATTTCTGGGCAGTATCGTGACGGCCGCCTCGTATTCACGTGCAGCGAGCACGTAGTAGAGCACCGCCGCGACTACCGCGAGCACGACTACTAAGAAGACCACCATTCGTCGTCGATACAGACGTTTGGCAAGCGCAACCAGGTCGAATTCGAAGATTGCACCAGGCGAAAAAGTCTGCTTGCCGGTATCCGTCATGTTCGGGTCTCCTAGAAGTTCGCCCAGCGCAGCGTGTGCCGATATCGTCCCTGCGCAACTCTCGGTTCAGGGTCTGCCGCGGATCCTACAACTGAAGCAACGAGTTGAACATTTCCCTATTCGCGTCAACCACCCCATCGTCCCTGAGTACCAGGCCGGCGTACTCCACGGCACGCCCGGCGAGGGCCAGCCTGTTCTTTGCATCGAGACCGGCAAATGCTTCGATAGCGGCGACGAATGCGCTCTCATCTAGCGGAAGTGCGCGGCACGCCCCAGCGGCATCGTCTTTCCATGGCGTCTGGTCGCTTACGATCACTGGCGTACCCGCTGAAAGGGATTCGAAAATGACGTGGCCGTAGTTCTCCCCAAACGTGGGAAACAGGAAGACGTCATGCTCGCTAAAAACTTGACGAACATTCTCGGGCGTGACGACGCCACCGTATTCGACCGTAATATGCGCCGGAAGCTCGGACATGAGTCCCTGACAATGCCGCCAGTATTTCTCGTCAAAAATCGGGCCATAGATCAGAAAGCGGCAGCGCGACCGCACCTTACTTAGGACGTGTATCGCGAACGCGAGGTTCTTCATCTCCGCGATCCGCGACAAGAAGACAATTCGCAGTTCCTTCTCAGAAGGCCGTCGCCTCCGTGAAACCTGTTCCTCGATTGTGCTCAAGATCCGCGGCGGCAGGTCCCTCGCCACATATACCTGCTCGGCAGATTTTCCCATGATTCGCTGGATATCCGCATGCTCGTCGGAGGTGGAGGCCTGCCAAGCGACTTCCCTGTAAAGCCTCACCATCCGCGTGGTATGTATGTATAGTGATTTCTTGAAAGACTTGAGCGCCATAGCACCTGGAGAAAAAACACCTCTTGGCGCCAGTAGAGTAGGTTTCGAGTAATTGCCAAACGTCGCCCTGGCAAGCAACGGCAAGCCCGTGAACCGTGGGTTGAAATACCCGTTGATGTACAGAAGATCATGACTCTCGCCACGTAGAAACGTCCGCAGCCAGGCCAGTCCGATGTTTCCGGGGCTTACATA
This sequence comes from Candidatus Krumholzibacteriia bacterium, assembly GCA_963848505.1. Taxonomy (GTDB): domain Bacteria; phylum Krumholzibacteriota; class Krumholzibacteriia; order LZORAL124-64-63; family LZORAL124-64-63; genus JACZKN01. The sequence continues at coordinate 1,715,563 of CAWKEB010000003.1, forward strand.
ATAGACATCGGCATTGCCAAGCCTATTCCAGCCATTGGTCTTAACTTCGGGATAGGGCAACTCGTCGACGGCGTCCCTGTCGAGAGCCAAGACGCGAAACTGGAATTCCTCCCCGAGGTGGTCGACCATATTAGCCAGACTTCGCACCGGGCCACCCGATCGATATCCCGGCAGGTAATTCGGGATGAGCGTTAGTATCTTCGGTCGCGCCAATTCTCGCCTCCAGTCCCGCTTACCGCTCAGCTTTCGCTAATCGGTTCGTCCAATTGTATGGGTACGCCGTCTGGTTCGCGCATCTCTTTCGCCCGGCCAGCAAGATTCACGTAAGCTACGCTATACCAGAACACGAACTCGTACGCGCCGAGAATACGCCAACCGCCACCGAATAACCAAACGGGGAGCATCGTGGGGATAACCAGAGCGCAGAATCCCCACATGCCACGCACCCCCACCTCCAGCATCCCTGAAAATCCCCGGAAGACCCCCCGCGTTACAACCACAACCTGCAAGATGCCGAATCCGACACCAAACTGCGAGAATGCCGCGAGTAGTCCGATTTCCGTTCTCGCCCGGCCTGCATATCCACCGAGACGCTCCAGCGGAAAAACCCCGGCCCCGAACAGGGGGCGATCGAGAAATACCCGCCAATGCCATTCCCAAAGCGACAACCGCCCCGTCAGGAACTCCGCCAAGTCAGCCTGCGTCACCAGTAGAGTGGCCGCAATCGCCGCTACGACGACAAACCCGAAGATGCCGAACCCGAACGCATAGCCCAGAAGCCGCCGCAACCAGAGCGAGTCATGGATCCTTCCCAATTTGATCAAGGCATACAGCAGGAAGGGCACGACCACGAACCAGATGTGCACCCTCGTTGCATTCCCAATCTCAATCACGGCAAGCATCAACACGAAAGCCCTCATGGAACCGGTCCTGGCTCTCGCGAGGGCCAAGTACGCCGGTACCAAAATCAATGGCAACCCCAAGACGTTCGCGAATGTCGCCTCACCCCGTGCAGCACGTGAAAAGCCGAACGGTTCGTCGCCCCATACCCCCGGCCGAATTAGAGCCAGCACTATCGCAAAAAAATAGACAGCTATCACTATAGACACGGCCTGGCGACCATCGATGCCAATTCCAAATCGCGAATCGTTGTACGCCAAGAGTGCAACGGCGACAAATCCAAAGATCATAAAGGCGTAGGTAACAGGATATTGCCGCATCGCGCCGTTCACCAAACCACTCGCAACGAGCAGCACCGCTGCGGTACCGACTGTTATTGAGCCCCATTTAGACAATCGCCGCCCATGTGCTATGACTCCACATACCAGTGAGAACGTCATCAACATTCCGGTGTGCAGCCTCCATGACGTGCTATATACTTGAGCCCATTTTGCCGCGTCTCCTGAGTGGAACGCCGCATACGGATTCGCAGTCAAAAAGAAGTTGCAAGCCATCGCCAGAGTGTAGATGACCGCAACCATCGCAAAACCGCGGGGTACCCCTGATCCCGACCGATCAATCACGCTGATCCGCCACCTCTCGATAGAGATCCGCATAGGATGCTGAAATCGCGGACCTATCGAATCTCTGTGCATTCTCTAGGCCTCGCAAGACAAGCTCCTCGCGGTATTTCCTATCCGCGATCACACGCCTGACCGCCTCCGCGATCCCCTGTGTGTCGTAAGGATCCACAAGAACCGCTCCGTCGCCAGCGATTTCCGGCATTGACCATACATTCGAAGTGATGACCGGCCGACCTATAGATTGGGCCTCGACTATGGGCATACCAAATCCCTCATAGGTTGACGCGAAGAGCAAGAAGTCGCACTCTATATATCTGCGGATTACTTCGTCGAATGGTACCCTAACACAGTTCTCGTATTCTATGCCACTCGCCTCAAGCATAGCCAGCTGCTCATCCGACAGTGGCCCGATAACCACTAGGCGACAGGGTATTCCGGCGAGAGCGGCTACATGGCGATCGAGGTTCTTATTCTGCCGCGTCCCGATATGGAGGACGGTCGGTTTGGATTCGTCAAATTCCTTAGGAACATGCCGGAACTTCTGGGACACGGGGATATAGACAACTCGAACCTTGTCCGCTGGGCACCGAACCAGCTCCCGCAGTCTGTCGCCGGTCGCATACGAAATGACTGTCACGAGCTTCGACATGCGTATAGGCAGTTCGAACCATAAATAGCGCAGCAATTCCCGCCGTACTCCTCCGAGCCGCTCCAAGGAATGGCAGTCCAGAAACGTCGTGATCGTTTTCCGCCGATCGAGTCCAAGCGCAAGATAGGTTACATCGCCTGTGACGTGATTGACGTCTCCTTGAAGCTTGCGCGCGGCCGCGATGTTCGTAATTCTCGGCAATAGGCCTGAGCTCATATGCGGACACATGGCCACCGACACATCGATATCCGACGGCAAAAATTCCTGCACGTCACGAAATACGTTTTCAACACTGAAATCCGCCGGCCGCGGGCGTCGCATGAAATGCGTAACACGCAATGACATTAGTCAGATCCTCACCTGTAATCTTCACGACTCGTCGACAGCCCATAGCACGAACGCTTGTTCAAATGCTAGACCCACGAAAATGTCGTCACACGCAGCCCGGTCGCGCGCCGGACCCAATAGACCAACAAAACTATCCAGGTCGTCAGACTCGCGGCAGTGGCAATAGCGGCCCCATCGATCCCGATCATTGGTACCAGCACCGCATTCGCTGTGACATTCACAGCTATGGCAATGCCCGCCCCCAACACCATCTTGTCTTCACTACCGGTCATGTTCATGACACTGCCGACTGGTCCCGCAAGACCGCAAAACAACTGCGCCAAGCACAGGATTCTCAGCGAAGAGGTACCGTAGAGAAACGCGGGCCCAAACAAGCGGTCCAAGAAAACGCTACCGCCAAGCAGCAGTATTGCAGCGACCGACACCGTGCCTACAGCTATCCATCTTGCTGATCGGCGTATTACCGCCTGCAGTTCTCTCGCTTCCCCCACCGCCCAGTGACGTGCGATAGTAGGTGCGATAGCCATGTTGACACCGTTCAACACGAAGCCGACAAGCATCGCACCTTGCGTCGCTGCGCGGTAGATCCCGACATCCTCCGCCGGCCGCAACAGCCCGAGCATGACAATGTCGGTCTGTTGTAATACGATGAACATGGTACTGCTAAGCGTAAACGGTAGTGCGGAGCGCAACCACGCACGCGTGCGGTACTCTGCGCGGAGCCCTCTCACGCCCGACGGCAGCGCCCGTCGGAGCCAAATGAATGTCACGACAAGTGCTATTGACGATGCAGTTACTTGCAGGCCTATGGCTGACACCGAACTGAGGCCGCCAGTCCCAATCGCGATAAATAAGCCGATCAGGACCAGAAATAGAGCCGGACGAAGCACTAAATGCGGCGCCACGCCAAGCACGACAGAGCCGAGTCCTCGCATGATCGCTGACGGCACGTTGATTAGCGCTAGTAGTGGAAGCATGAGCAACGCCAGGTAGAAAGTCTGTGCCTCTGCACTCGAACCGCCGGTATTGGTCACCGAATATACAACTCCCGCGAGAATTGCTAGTACGACCGAAAGGATCGCGACAATCTGATGCGACCTCAGAAGGAATCCGCGCATCAGACGGAAATCCTTAGTCGTGTCGTATTGGGCGATAGACCGAGTACCCAATTCCGAGAAGCCGGCCGTAGCTGGAACACTCAACAAAGCGACTATCGCCATTGGAAACGAGTAGATGCCATACCCCCTGGGCCCCAAGACTCTGGCAAGTACGACAGCAGTAGCGACCTGACACAAAAGTCCAAAGACCTTCGCGAACATGGTCCCCCCGACATGTCGGGAGAACCCACTTGAATAGATTGCAGCGCCTAGTCGCTTGACGATATCCACAAGAACCTCTCCTGCGCCGCATAATACCAAGCGCACGAATCCTGAGATTACGTCCTGCCGGACTAAACTCGAACGGGAGACCTAGAACCGACGGCCAATTATCCCCATGACCGCCGAACCTCGGACGCGACCGGCGACGGCCGGCAGGTCCTTTAGGAATAGACGATTCCCCGACGCAACCACCCGGCTCCGGTCTTCGCTCAATCGACGTTTGATCGGGTCGTATCGAAAGGTGCGGTAGCCTAGATCCATCATCGTGCCGAACAACGCAGCTTCGTCAAACCCATACCTCTCCCCACTCCCATTCAACTCCATAACCACCGCCCGCAACTTCGGATTCGCCAAAGCCCCCCGCCCGCCCCGCAGCACCAAAGTCTCATACCCCTCCACATCGATCTTCATCAAGGTCGCAGCCTCCCCACCCAGCACCTCATCCAAAGTCCGCACCGCCACCTTCACCGTCGCCCCCGCAAAAGACCCCCCGGGGGGTACCACATGATTCATGCAATCCCGCCCCGCCGTGAACTCCAGCTCCCCAGCCTCGGCGCCGACGCCCACGTTCTCCGCCCGCACGCGCCCCGAAAGCCCGTTCAGCTCCAGGTTCGCCACCAGCCGCCCAAACGTCTCCGGCACCGGCTCGATCGCCACCCCGCGCGCCCCGCGCGCCGCACAAGCCAGCAGCGTGTACGACCCCGCATTGGCCCCCACATCCACGAACAGATCATCAGGCCCGGCCGCGTGCAGGATGAACGACATGTCCGCGTACTCATGCAGCCCGCAGTAGATGTTCCCCGTCAGTCCGGTCTCACCCCGCCGCACATAGAACTTCGCGCCATCCACCCACTGGTGGACCACCGGCCCGCGCACCAACCGGCTGCGCACCTGCCAACTGGCAAAGCGCCACAGCGCAGGCAATGGGCGGCCGCGGTTCAGCGGATGATCCACAATAAAGCGCAGGGTGTCGGCCAGACCGGGCACGGCGGCCCTCCCCTACTTGTCGATGATCAGCCAGATGGTGGCCAATCCCGCGATGATGGCCGTGATGTCCCGGGCCACCTCGATGGTCGTCGGGCCCTCCGGTGGCGGCTTCAGGGGCACCACGATGGTCGAGCCGGCGATCACGTCGCTGCCGCCCTTGTTGGGCAGGGACAGGCCGTTGGGATGGACGACCCGGGTGCGGCCCTTGTCGGCGTTCTTGAGGTAGCCGCCGGCGCGGTCGACGTAGTAGTCGATGTCGCGGCCCTCTTCCCAGACCATGCTGGTGGGGAAGCCCACCTCGCCGATCACCTTGACCGTGAACATGCGGTTGGGCACGACCAGGCGGTCGCCGGTCTCCAGGATGATGTCGTGCTCGCTGCCGGGGGCGGCCAGGGCCGCGGCCAGGTCGATGGCGATGTTGCCGACCGCATCCTGGCTGCGCACGATGCGCGCGCCGGCGGGATAGGCCGAGGGCTTGAGGCCGCCCGCCCGCTCCACCACGCTGGACAGGGTCTCGCCCTTCATCTCGAGGCTGAACTCGCCGGGGTAGAACAGCTCGCCCTGCAGGGTGACCGTCTGCTGGGTCTCCCACCAGGGCAGCTGGCGGATGGCGATGCGGTCCCACGCTTCCAGCAGCGGCGAGTCGCTGCGCTGTAGGAAGTCCTCGCCCAGCTCCAAGTACAGCACGTCGACGGTCTGGGTGGGGCGGGCCGCGGGGTCGGGATCGCTGACGGCGGCCCGGCGGATGCGGGAGATCTCGGCGCGCAGCGGGTTGGCGCCGCGCTTGAGGCCGCCGGCCCGCAGCACCAGGTCGCGCAGGGTCATCCCCTGCCGGAAGTCCAGGGTCAGGGGCTGGTACACTTCGCCGCTGATGGAGACCCGCGGGCGCTCCCGCGTGTCCGATCGGGCGTGCACCTGCAGCACGTCCTGGGCCTGCAAGCGGATCGGCGTGCCCGTGCCGGCCAGCACCTCCGCCAACGGCACCGTCACCGTCGACAGCTCGCGGGCGGGGCTGGTGCGGTCCAGGGTCGCCCACTCGGTCAGGGCGTCGGGCCAGAGGCCGCCGGCCTTGCCCACCAGGTCGGCCACGGTCATGCCGTCGCGCAATTCGTAGCGGCCCGGCAGCTTGACCATGCCGCGGACCTCGACCCAGCGGTCGGTGCGGTCGCTGATCGCATCGACGGTGATCTGGTCGCCGTCGCGCAGGCTGCCCATGGTCGGGTCCAGCGGCAGGCCGCTGACCGGGTCGAAGGCCACGTCCAGGACCACGATGTCCGGCTCGCCGGGCCGGCGCTCGCCGGGCGCCAGGATGCGCCGCACGTGGATCAGCTGGGCAGCCGCGCGGGCGGTGAACCCGCCGCAGAAGCGCAGCAGGTCGGCCCCGGTCTCGCCCTCCTTCAGCTCGTAGTGCATGGGTCGGCGCACCGCCCCGGCCACGCTGACGCCGAAGCTGCGGTCGGCCACGTGGATCGAGTCGCCTTCCCTGAGGCGCAGGTCGCCGCTGCGGTCGCCGCCCAAGAGGTAGGTGTAGAGGTCCAGCTCGCCGACGGTCTCGCCATCGCGCACCAGGCCGATGTGGCGCATGGAGCCGCCCTCGGCCGGGCCGCCGGCGGCGTACAGCGCCGTCAGCACCGTCGAGACCGAGTTCACCTCGTAGGAGCCCGGCCGGGCCGCCGCCCCCACCACGAACACGCGGATGGGGCGCAACTTGCCCAGGGTCACCTGCAGGAAGGTCCGGGCCTTGGCGTCCTCTGCCTTGCCGATGGAGGCGTGGCTGCGGGCCAGCTTCTCGCGCAGGGCCTCATCCAGCTGGGCCAGGGTCCGACCGGCGCAGGTCACCTGGCCGGCCTGGGGCACGATGATGGTGCCGTCGCGGTCCACGATCCGGGTCAGGCGCAGCTCGACCTCGCCCCAGACGTCGATCACCACCTCGTCGCCCACGCCCAGCCGGTAGTCCTGGGGCACGGGGCCGAAGGACGGCGGCTCGAACACGCCCGAGTCGAGGCGGAAGAAGTCCTCGCCGTACCAGATCGGGCCTTCGTCCTCGGCCAGGGCGGCCAACGAGTCGGCGTCCACGAACACGGGGCCGGTGGCGTCGTCCAGGGGCAGGCGCACGCCGAACTGGCGGCCGCTGGCGTCCTGGCCCGAGCGGGCGCGGGTGTCGTCCACGCCGTCGAGGCTGGTGCGGCCGGGCGCCGCGGCGGTGTCGGCCACGGCCGGGGTCTGCCCGCCCTGGGCCGCCTGGTACTCGCGCATCAGCTCTTCGGGGGTCTTGCCCGTGCGGCGGGCGGCTTCCTGCAGCAGGGCCGGATCGATGGTCTGGGCCGGGGCCAGGCCGCCGGCCGCCAGGACGCACAGGGCGGCCAGGCCGGCCAGGATCCGGCGGCGGCGGGCTTGCGGGAACGGGGAGCGTCGTGGGTGCATGCAGGGGCCCTCCCTGGCCCGTCCGGGCGGCACAAGTGGCCGGGTTCGGCGGGATTATCCGCCACCGGCAGGGCAGGGTCAAGGACCGAACCCGGCGCGGTTCTCGCTTCTATCGGGCGCCCCGATCGGTTAGCCTCAGCGCCATGAACACCACCAAGCCCTTGAGGGTGGCCGTGCTGGGCGCCGGCTACCTGGGCCGCTTCCATGCCCAGAAGTACGCGCAGCTGCCGGACGTCGAGCTGGTGGCGGTCGTGGACACCAACCGCCTGCGCGCCGAGACCGTGGCCAAGGAATGCGGCTGCCCCGCCGAGACCGACCCGGCGGCCGTCCTGGGCCGCATCGACGTGGCGAGCGTGGTGGTGCCCACCAGCCTGCACCACTCGGTGGCCAAGCCCCTGCTCGAGGCCGGGGTGCACGTGCTGCTGGAGAAGCCCATCGCCCCCAGCCTGGCCGAGGCCGACGACCTGGTGGCGGCCGCCCTGCGCGGCGGGGCGATCCTGCAGATCGGCCACCTGGAGCGGTTCAACCCGGCCATCGTCGCCTTGAAGGAGCGCACCCGCAATCCGCTGTTCGTGGAGGCCCACCGCTTGTCGCGGTTCACCGGCCGCGCCACTGACGTGGACATCGTGGTCGACCTGATGATCCACGACATCGACATCCTGCTGGACCTCGTCGGCGAGCCAGTGACCGCCGTGCAGGCCGTGGGCGCGCCGGTGCTGACCGGGCGGGTGGACATCGCCAACGCGCGGCTGGAGTTCGCGGGCGGCTGCACGGCCAACCTCACCGCGAGCCGGGTCTCGAGCCACGACATGCGGCGGTTCCGGGTGTTCCAGCCCGGCGGGTTCCTCTCGGCGGACTGCGCCGCCCAGTCCAACCAGCTGGTCACCGGTGGCCCTGGATCATTCGAGGCCGACGGCAGCAACGGCGGCGCGGGCGTCGATGGTTCGGCCTACGGCATGAACGGCGGCGGCATCCTGCCCGAGGTGATCGAGCATCCGCGCACCGACACGCTGCTGACCGAGGTCACGGCGTTCCTGGCCGCGGCCCGCGGCGGGCGGCGGCCCACGGTGACGGGGGCGGCGGCGCGGGAGGCGTTGTCGGTGGCCTTGCGGATCAACGCGGATATTGCGCAGCGGACGGCGGCGTTCCAGGCTCGGCGGGGTGGGGCGCAGGCGGGGTAGGTCCGGTTGCCCGGGCACGTTGGGCCCGACCAGCGCCTGAAGATGAAGTCGGCACAAGGCAGGTGAAGGAAAATGAGGGAAAGTTGGCGGGGCTTCTGCCTGTTCATCTATGGTCTCCACCCCGTCCGGACGGTGGCTCTGGGATATCTGTCCTATGTGGCCGTCGGATGGGTGGTGCTGGCGTTGCCCATTTGCCAGGCCGCTGATGCCGTATCGGGACTCGATGCCCTCTTCACATCGATCTCCGCCGTCTCCACCACCGGGCTCGCGACCGTCAGCACGGGCAACGACTACAATCTCATGGGGCAGATCGTCATCCTGATCCTGATCCAGCTCGGCGGGATCGGGTACATGACGTTCGGGTCGTTCGTTGTCCTGTCGCGCAGCACCGGGCTGTCGGAGCGCCGACAGCAGATCGGCAAGGCTGTCTTCAGCATGCCGGAGGAATACAAGATCGACAAGTTCATCAGAAGTGTCGTCACGTTTACCCTGATCACCGAAGCGGCTGGCGCTCTCGCCCTGTTCCTTGCCTTCAACCGTGCAGGAATCGAAGCTTCGGCCTGGTCCGCCGTATTCCATAGCGTTTCGGCCTTCTGCACGGCCGGCTTCGGCCTGTATGACGACAGTTTCGAGGGCCTGCGCGAAAACATATCGGTCAATTTCGTTCTGGGAGTCCTGAGCTATCTCGGCGCCATCGGGTTCATCGTTTTCGTCGACGGGTGGCGGCGTCTCATCGGGAAGACCCAGCGCCTGACGCTCACGAGCCGGATCATCCTGGTGACGACCGCCTGGCTGAGTGTCGCGGGGACAGCGCTTTTCTTCGTGGCAGAGCCGACGATCCAGTCTCTGCCGCCGTATGAGCGGCTGACCGCGGCGGGCTTCCAGGTCATGACGGCCATCACGACGGTGGGCTTCAACACCATCCCGATCGGCAATATCTCCCAGGCATCCATGTTCCTGATAGTCTTCCTGATGGTCGTCGGAGCTTCACCCGCCGGCACCGGGGGTGGCCTCAAGACGACGACCTTGACGGCCCTGTTCGGGGTGATCCGCAGTTCCCTGCTTGGACGGGACAAGGTGACGTTCTGGGGGAAGGAAGTTCCGGAGGAAAGAATCCGGGTGGCCATTGCGAGTCTCGGCTTCTACGCGGCCGTCTTGGTGCTCGGGTGCTACCTGATCGCCTTGACCGAATCCCAGCCCTTCGAGGGACTGCTGTTCGAGGTGGCGTCCGCGCTCGGAACCGTGGGGCTCAGCACGGGCATCACCGCCCAGCTCACGCCGGTGGGCAAGCTGATATTGATCGGCCTCATGTTCATCGGCCGCCTGGGACCTCTGGCCTTTGGAGTCGCGTTGTTCATCCCGCCGGGCAAACCGGATGAGGTCGGCAAGGAGGACTTGGCCGTTTGAGGGCAATCAGGACAGCTGTGGCTGCCAGCTGGCGACCGGTGGAGAACGCGGCCTAGTTGCTGGTCATGGGTCAAGCCAACGTTGAGCCCGCAGTATTGATGGAGTCTTCGTTGAAAGCGTCATCAATCCACATCCTGGCCTGGGTGCCTCTTGTATCCCTGATGATCGGCCACGGGATTTTCCGCGAGTCGGGATACGGGCCGCGGCTGACCGCGCTTCAGGCGCACCGGGTCCCGACCGTGACAGGGGCCCTGATCTACGGCCTCTGCACCCGGCTCATATTCGAGCGGCTCTGGATATCCCCCGGGCGCAAGCGTGGACCGCTGGCGCCTTGTGGCTGTTCCTGAACGTCGTGTTCGGATTCGGGTTCGGGCACTACCTGGCCGGGTGCAGGAGATTCGCGCGGATCCGAACTATCGAGGTGCCAGGAAGTCAACGACAGGTGGTTTGCCAGTGAGCTTGCCGATGACTTCACACATCTTGCGCGCCGTGTCAGCGCTCCTGGTGGCCGCGTTGCTAGCTCGTACGACAGGCTGCACAGCCTATCATCCGGCGGCTATACCTGGAGACAGCCAGCAGCCGGCCGACGAGCAGTCCATCGGCGAAGTGAGGCCGGGCTGGGACGTGCGCGTGATCCTGCGCACCGGGGACACGCTGGCGGGACGTGTGGCGCGGGTCGAGAGCGATGCCTTGATTTTCGACCGGAGCGGGAACTACGGGCATGAGGAGCAAAGGGTCCCGTTTGCGGGCATTGAATCGATCGAAAGGAAAGTCGCCGCGCACACGGCGGAATGGACGCTGGGCATTGTTGTCGTAACTTCCATGGCGATCATTTACGCCTTCGGCAAGGGCATGAGCGGTATGAACTGAGTTGTGGGATGACCACCTGACAACGGCTCCCACCGACGATGGACGGACGAAAGATGTTTCCACTTTTCTTCGGAGCGCGAGATGCGCAGACGAATCGTGCTCATTCTGGCCATAGCGGCGCCGCTTGTGGTCGGCCTCACGACCATGAGATCGTTCGGTGACAGCGAGGCCGTTGTCTTTCGGTTCCCGCTCTGGCTGGTGATGGTGCCGATTTTCGTGATTGCGGCCCTCATCGTGTTGAGCTGGTTGAGCCCGCGCATCGGCGTGCCTGGATTCTGCCGTTGGCTTTTTATCCCGCCTCTGGTCCTTGCCGGTGCATTCATCGTCCCGCTGCTCGCGATCGACCGCGTGGAGGTCCGAGCCTCTGAGGTCCCCCAATCACTATCAGGATGGCACCGTCGTGGACATCGGCCTGGGTGACCTGTGGACCATGCATTCGGATGCGATCGCCGCTCTTCTGGAACGGCACGGCGTCACGATCGAACGGTAGGGCGCGAAGCCGATCGACAGTCCGGACCATCCGACAAGTGCTTGCAGGTGAAGGCGACGTCAGGGACACTGGAGAGGCAAGGCTGGACCGGGTCGCATAGTTGGCGGCGAAACACAAAGGAGACTGGGATGAATTGGTATCTGGGTGTTCTGAAGAACTATACGGGATTCAGTGGTCGCGCTCACCGCACGGAGTTCTGGATGTTCGCTCTGATCAGTCTGGTCATCGGGTTCGTGCTCGGCATGATCGATCTGGCGCTGGGCCTGATCGGCCCCCAGGGCAATGGCCTGATCAGCTCGATCTACGGACTCGCGGTTCTGCTGCCCTCGGTCGCCGTCGGGATACGTCGGCTCCACGACACCGACCGTTCCGGCCTCTGGTATCTGCTGGTCTTCATCCCGATCCTCGGCACCATTGCCCTCATCGTGTTTTTCGCCCAGGAAGGCACGCCGGCAGCCAACAGGTTTGGTGCGAGCCCGAAGGTTGCGGCTTGAAGAGCCTCGGTGACTTTGTATTCATCCCGCAAGCGGAGATGGCGAGCTCGAAACGCCGGATCCGAAGCAGGGCCTGGCCAACGCCGAACGCCCGGCAGGTGAAGCCGACATTGCACCAATATGGGGAGAAGATATGGCAAACGCTTTGATTTGGCTGGGGCAGGCCTCCATGTGGATCGGCCTGCCCATGGCCTTAGTCGCCCAGATCGTGGCGTTCTTCCGGATTGCGAAAAAGGATGCCGCCAAGGCCTTGTTGGCGGCGATTATACCCGGGTATGTGCTCTACTACGTATGGAGGTCGGAGGACAAGATGCCTGGCCTACTGCGGGTCTGGATCGCCGGTGGAGTCATGTTTGTGGTCGGGGCGATCGTCGTCGGCTTGGCCATGGAGCTTTGATCTGGCCCGGAAGGATCCCGCTGGAGGAACCGCTTTGGACAATGTGGCCCATCGAGCACTGTTCGTCTTCTACGTCGCCGACCAGGCGCGCAGCTGCGCGTTCTATCGGGCGGTGCTGGGCATCGAGCCGACCCTGGACGTTCCGGGCATGACCGAGTTTGCGCTGGTGGGCGGCGGGAGCCTGGGCTTGATGCCCGAAAAGGGAATCGTCAGGCTGCTGGGCGACGCGATCCCCGACCCGACGTCGGCAGCGGGCGTACCCCGCGCCGAACTCTATCTGGTGGTGGATCGCGCCGCGGCGTACCATGCTCGCGCGATCGCAGCCGGCGCCAAGGAGCTCAGTCCGCTCCTGGCCCGGGATTGGGGAGACGTGGCCGCCTACAGCCTGGACCACGATGGTCACGTCCTCGCGTTTGCGGAGCGGTCGGGCAGTCAGATGGCGGCAGCGGATTGAGCGGTGCCGATTTACCGGCCGCCCGCCTCGCCAAGCAAAATCGCCGCGCAGAAGCCGGAGGGACAATGAGCGAAGCGGCAGCACTGGCCGAGGGGGATCGCCAGTTCGGCACCACCTGTGCCGTGCTGGGCGGCATCGCGGGTTTGTTGTTCGTCCTCCGCTTCGCATCGTAGCGGCGGACAAGCCGACCTGGGCTACACCTGCAAGTTCGTGGGGGTTTCCATGAAAGAATCATCAATCTACATCCTGGTGCTGCATGCAGCGATTCTGGCAATCCAATTGGGACTGGGGAAAGTCTTTCCCCATGCACGAAAAGCAACGTTTGGGGTTTATTTCATTCTCATGCCGGTTGGCTTCACGTTCTTTATGCCGCCCCCGCCGATCATGTCGGCCATACTTGTCCTAAGCGGTCTGATTTGGGTGTTCTATTGGGCCAACCGGGACGCGGCGCGGTCCTTTCAGCCGGACACTTGCGTCAGCGCACTCGCCGCCTTGCCCAACGCCACCACCGGAAAAAGGCCGGAATGACCATCAAGACCAACCGCGCTGCCTCTGCCCTGCTCGTCGCGACTCTTGTCGCCCAGGCCGGCTGCGGCGGGTACCGGCCGTTGACGGTCGGCGTGGAAGGCGAGCAATGCGTCGTGCGGGACCCGGGTCGCAACGAGACGATTGCCACCGACAGCCTGGTTGGCCAGAAGGTGAAGATCGTCACCAGGAGCCGGGGAGAACTCCTCGGCAAGGTGGTCGCGATCGACAGTGAGGAGATCATGCTGGCGATCGAAGCGAGTCAGGCCGGCGTCGGGGCGACGGGGACGCGGGTTGAGACCATCGGGCTGGATGACGTACGGTCCCTGCAACTGCATGAGGTCAACACCGCGGACACGATCGGCATGGCAGCCATCGGGCTCGCCGGCGCGTACGCCGTCTGGGCCCTGCTGGACAGTTTCAACACTTCTTCGCGCTAGATTCGAAGGGAAGTGCATGCTTCTCCGAGTGCCGTCCTGTTGCGCCGCAATCACCCTGGCGGGCCTCGCCATGGCGCTCGGGGTGCAGCAGGCGTCCCCTCAAACCGCTGCGGCCCTCCCGACCTGGGCCAAACCCGACCTGGAGGCCGGCGAATACATCGCCAGGGTCGACACCTGCGGCAAGTACGACTTTCTTGTCACGACAGGCCTGACCGACGGCCCCGCCGGTGGCCGCGAGATCCGGGTCCGGGCCTTCGGCGATGCGATGTCGACCCGGGAAGTGGCCCGCTGGCTCGAGTCCGACCTCGCTGCACCGGGCGACGTCATCCGTGTCGACGGGCGGATCGATCTGGTGGATGCCGCCACGGCGCTGGAGGCCGTCCGTCCGTCGGTACCACCGGGCGCGACGGTGCAGCGGATCACGTTTCCCGAGCAGGAACGAATCGCCACGGGCCAGCTCGTGGAGTGGAACCAGCCCGATGCGATCGACGTCCGGGTCCAGACCTCGCCTGACGGGAACGAACAGATTTGGCGCGTGACCTCCGCGCCTTCGGGATTGGTGGCGGCGCGATACCGTTAGGCCGCGCCGCTGCCCCTGCCAGGGAGCACACCCATGACGATACTCGTAGTCGGAGCCAGCGGCGCCACCGGACGCCTGCTCGTGACCCAGCTGCTCGCGCGCGGACACCAGGTCAAGGCCATCGTGCGCTCGGCCGACCGTCTGCCGGCCGCCCTGCGCGACGACGCCAACCTGACGGTGATCCCCGCCGCGGTCCTGGATCTTGACGACGCCGCACTGTCCGGCCACGTCCGGGGCTGCGACGCCGTCGCCTCCTGCCTGGGCCACAACCTGACATTCCGGGGCATCTACGGTTCCCCACGCCGCCTGGTGACCGACTCCGTCCGCCGCCTGTGCGGCGCCATCAAGGCCAACCGGCCGTCCCGGCCCGTCCGCTTCGTGCTCATGAACACCACCGGCAACCGCAACCGCGACCTGGCCGAGCCCATCTCGTTCGCCCAGAAGTCTGTCATCGGGCTGCTGCGCCTGCTGCTGCCGCCCCACGTGGACAACGAGCAGGCCGCGGAGTACCTCCGCACCACGATCGGCCAGGGTGACCGGGAGGTCGCCTGGGTCGCCGTGCGTCCCGACAACCTGATCGACGAGGCCGCGGTGACCGCGTACACGCTGCATCCCTCGCCCACGCGCAGCGCGATCTTCGCCGCCGGCCAAACCAGCCGCATCAACGTGGGCCACTTCATGGCCGAGTTGATCAGCGACGACGCCACCTGGAACACGTGGCAGGGGCAGATGCCCGTCATCTACAGTGCGAACCAACCGTAGGTGGCCCGGCGGGCAGCGGCATGGCCGCGCCGACAATCGAGGTGTTGCTCATGACGGATGAACACGGCCGGGGCGGCCTGCAGGACGAACCCTTTGCCTATCGCCAGAGCGGCGACGGCAAGGTCCTCATCTCCTGGCAGGGCCGCCAGGTCATGGTGCTCAAGGGCAGCAAGGCCGAGTCCTTCCTGCGCCGGGTAACCGGGCTGGATGAAGCCGGGCAGCAGCTGGTCATGGCCAAGGTGACCGGGAACTTCAAACGCGGCAACGAGCCTTGAAGCAGGATGTGCTAGAATTCCGGTTGTGCTGAGAGTCCGGAGCCGTCCTCAGGGGAAGTGATGTGAAGGGGTCCGCAATGACGAACAGAACGATGGCGTCGGGCGTATGGTTGTTCCTCCTCATCGCCCTGGCCCTGCAGCCCGCACCGGCCCTGGCGCAGTGCTCCACCGGCGACTTCATGGCCGTCTTCGTGCTCGGCGGACTCGACCCGGGCTTCGAGAATCCCCAGGCGGAGATCCTGTCCGTCACCCCCGTGGGCGAAGCCACCTACCCCCCGGAGTCGACGGTCTACCAGAACGTCATGACCGCGTTCAACGGCGAAGTCAACCCGGCCATCCAGTCTGCCGGTCCCTACGGCGACCTCACCACCTGGGTCGGGCTGCAGCACTCGTCCCAGGCCCTGACCGACCGCCGGGACGGCGCGGTGCTGTTCGCCGGGTCGGTCGTGTGGATGGGCCAGGGGCACATCTACGCACCCGCCGCCTCCACCCACGCCTGGCAGACCGGCGGGATCCTGGCGCCCGCACCGGGCTCGGTCACGGTCATCGACAATCCCGATTGGCCGGACAGCGGCGGTGCGACCAATGCAGAACTTGCCGATATGGCCGTCGCCTACCTCCGGACGACCGACGTCCTGGTCAGCTTCGGCACCTGCGGCTCGTACGCGGTGACCTCGTGGGTCTACACGCCGACGCTAGGCGTGTTGAATCCCGCGGTGGCGAAGCTGATCGTGGTCGTCGAAGGTCGGATTGGCGCGCCGTGGAACGGGCAGGTTGTTCCCACCGTGGCTGAGAGCTGGGGATCGGTGAAATCGCTCTACAGGTGATGGGTCTGGGGAGATCGGCCACGTAGCGCAATAGCACGTGTGGCGGTCTGATCGTCACCATCGATTGCTCGAATTGGTTCGGATCCGAACTAAACTCGAAAATTCATCCGTCGTATCGCGCACGGACCGCAACCTGGCGCGCCAAACACTGCGCCGCCCGGCGACCCTGCAAGATATTCTACGGCCTCGGCGTCTCCGCCAATACCGTCTTCGCCGCCACCGCGTCGCGCCCCAGCTGCGCCACCAGCGCGTGCACCCCGGCGAACGCGCTGCTCGTTGCGCAGCCGCGCCAGCCATTCCACCATCACCGTGCGCCCCTGCAGCTCGCCGTGGAAGTCGAAGAGGTGGGCTTCCACCCGCGGCACCGCCAGCCCGTCCCCGTGGAAGGTGGGCACGTTGCCGTAGTTGAGCATGCCGCCGAACACCGCCCAGTCCTCGGGCGCGGTGCCCACCAGGGCGCCGTCGCGATCGACCTCCGGCAGGCCGAATTCGACCCGACCCAGCACCCCGGGCGTGCCCGCCGGCGCCAGGTCGCCCGGCACGTGCACCCGCACCGCGTAGACGCCGGTGGCGGGCATCAGCTTGGTGGCATCGAGGCCCGCCACGTTGGCCGTGGGATAGCCCAGGGCATGGCCCCGGCTGTCCCCCGGCTCGACCACGCCCCACAGGGAATACGGCCGGCCCAGCATGCGGCCCGCCAGGGCCAGCTCGCCGGCCTTCACCGCCGTGCGGATGGCCGAACTGCTGATGATCCGCCCGTCCAGGTCCACCGGCGGGCACACCTCCAGGCCGAAGCCCAGCTCGTCGCCCAGGGCGGCCAGGGTCTCGGCGTTGCCGCGGCGGCCGGCGCCCAGGTGCACGTCGTGGCCGGCCACGAAGTGGCGCATGCCGAACTGGCCCATCAGGATCTTCCGCACGAAGTCGCGGTACTCCAGCTTGGCCAGGCCGGGCGTGAAGTCGGCGGCGATCAGCACGCCGCAGTCGGCCGCCTGCAGGGCCGCCAGCTTGGCGCGCCAGGTGGTCAGCTGGAAGGGTTCGTTGGCCGGATGCAGCACCTGGCGCGGGCTCTGCACGAAGGTGAAGAGGGCCGCGTGCTCCAGCCCCAGGCGGCGCTGGGCGGCCCGGGTGCGGCGGATCAGCTCCTGGTGGCCCAGGTGCACGCCGTCGAAGGCGCCCAGGGTCAGGGCGCTGGAGCCCAGCACGGGCCGATGGCCCTCGGCGGCGATCTTGGCCACCGCGTCGGCGGTCAGGCGGATCATGCGCAAGACGGGTCTCCCTCGCTGGAGTGCGCGCTTACCAGCACCGCGGCGATGCGCGGCCCCTCGCCTTCGATCACGGCCACCGCCATCAGGCTGCCGTCGGGGGCAATCAGCCGCAGCAGCGTGCCCACCGGCAGCGACTCCCCGTCACTGAGCCGCTCCAGCCAGTCGGGCCGCGGCTGCCCGCCCAGGCTGATCTGCGCCGCCTCCTCGGCCGTCACCGGCAGCACCGGCACCGCCGGCAGCGCCGCGGTCAGCGGACGCAGGGCAGCCAGCAGGGCATCGCCGCCGGTGGTCATGACCCCGGCCAGCGCATCGGCCACGTCGAACGGCCCCACCCGCAGCCGCCGCAGGGCCGACAGGTGGGCCGCACTGCCGACCGCGCGGCCCAGGTCCCGTGCCAGCGAGCGCACGTAGGTGCCGCTGCCGCAGGCCACCTCCAGGTCGAGTTCGCAGACGCCGGCGGCATCCGGCCAGCGCCGCGCCGTGATCTCCAGCCGATCGATGCGCACCGGCCGCGGCTCCGGTTCGTCCAGTTCCTCGCCCGCCCGCACCCGCGCATGCAGCGGCTTGCCGTCGCGCTTGAGCGCCGACACCAGCGGCGGCACCTGCATGATATCCCCGCGGAAGCGATCCAGCACCGCCTCGACCATCGCGGCCTCGGCCGGGGCCGCGACCGTGGACGTGACCTGCCCCTCGGCGTCCAGGGTGTCGGTCTCGGTGCCGAAGCGCACCGTCGCCAGGTAGGTCTTGTCCAGGCCGGTCAGGAACGGCACCAGGCGCGAGCCCTTGCCCGTGACCACCACCAGCAGGCCGGTGGCCGCGGGATCCAGGGTGCCGGTGTGGCCGCACTTGAAGCGGGGCGGGCGCGGGCCGCCGGGACGGCGGGCGCAGCGCGGCGGCTGCAGGCCGGGCGCGGCCCGCAGCAGGGCGCCGCGCACGTGGTTGACGATATCGAAGGAGGTGGCGCCGGCGGGCTTGTCCACGAGCAGGAACCCGTCCGCGTGCGCGGTCACGGTCACGGCAGCGCGGCCTGCAGTTCGGCGGCCAGCAGGGCGGCCACCTCGTCCGCCTCGCCCTCGAGGTCGCAGCCCGCGGCCTGGCGGTGGCCGCCGCCGCCGAAGCGGGTCGCCACCTGCTGCACGTCGCCGCCGTCGCGGGCCCGCAGGGACACGCGCCAGCGGCCGCCGCCCGGCTGCTCCTTCATGAAGCCCGCCATCAGCACGCCGTCGACGGACATGGCGATGTTGACGAAGCCCTCGGTGTCGCTCATGGAGCCGCCGGTCTCGGCCAGCATCTGCTCGGTGGCCCGGGCCACCACCACGCGGCCGCCCGCATGGTAGGTGAAGGTGCCCAGCACCCGCTGCAGCATGGCCACGCCCGCGGCGCGGTAGCGGTGCAGGGTGCCGGCGGCCACGGCCGCGGTGTCGACGCCGCGCTCGGCCAGGCGCCGCGCGAACTCGAAGGTGAAGGGCAGGGTGTTGTCGAAGCGGAAGCCGCCGGTGTCGTTGAGCAGACCGGCGTAGAGATTGGTGGCCATGTCCAGGCTCAGCTCGATCGGCTCGCCGTCCTCGTCCTTCAGGGCGGCGATCACCTGGTGCACCAGGGTGCACGACGAGCAGGCGCGCACGTCGATCCAGCCCGGCTCGGGGGCCTTGCGCTCGCTGACGAGGTGGTGGTCGATGCACCAGCGGTTGGCGAAGCCCGCCAGCAGTTCCTCCAGGGGCCCGGTGCGGTCGATGCGGTGGCAGTCGACGATCACCAGGGTGTCGGGCTGGTCCTCGGCGAACAGTTCGGCGGCCTCGTCGCTGCTGACCACGCGCTCGTAGCCCGGCAGGCCGCTGACGCCCACTGCCGGATCGGGATAGCCGACCACCGTCACGTCCTTGCCCGCCTCGTCCAGGGCCTCGGCCAGGGCCAGGGCGCTGCCCATGGCGTCGGGGTCGGGATTGACATGGGGCACGACCCAGATGCGTTCGGCCCGCTCGAGGCCGGCCATCAGGTCCGGCGGGGGCAGCAGCTCGTCCAGGCACAGCTGCTGCAGCTTCTGGCGCTTGCTGAGGAACTCGCCCTGGCGGGCCAGGCCGTCCAGCACCTGGTCCATCTCCAGGCTGCGCTCGACCGTCTCGTCGTACTCGAAGCGCAGCTGCGGCACCGAGCGCAGGCCCAGGATGCGCCCCACCTGGCTCTGCAGGTAGCCGCCGGCCTTCTTCAGGCCGGAGAACGTCTTGGCGCGCTCTTCCTCGTCACCGATCACCGACCACAACACCCGGGCCACGGTGTGGTCCCGGTTCAGTTCGACCTTGTTGATCGTGACGAACCCCACCCGCGGGTCCTTGACCGAAGCCTGCAGCAGCTCGGCCAGCGTGACCCGCAGCGACTGGTTCAGCCTGTTGGTGCGATACGGATCCATGCCGTTCCCGTCCGGGGCTCCGCCCCTGCGCCTAAACACTCCGGTAGCTCGCCGCCCAAGATAATCCCGCCGCCCCCGCCGGTAAACCCACAACACGCTTGCTCCGCCGATAGCCCGGCGCCCTGCTGCAATCCGGCTTGGACGGCGCCGTCCGGGTCGGTCCGGGGGCGTCTGCAGGGCCCTGCAGCCATGGATGGCGCAAGGGCCCGAAAGCCGAGCCGGCCGGGAACAGGAAGTTCCCGGCCGGCGTCCCCGGAACGACCCTGACGGCGCCGTCCAAGCCAGACTACAGCTCAGTGCGCCGGACTTCCTCGATGACGAAGCACTCCAGCACATCGCCCTCCTGGATCTCGTAGAAGTTCTCCAGGCCGATGCCGCACTCGTAGCCCGTGTTGACCTCGCGCACGTCGTCCTTGAAGCGCTTCAGGGAGTTGACCTTGCCCTCGCAGACGACGACCTCGTCGCGGACCAGGCGGGCCGTGCTGTTGCGCTTGATGACGCCCTCGATGACCATCGAGCCGGCGACCGAGCCGACCTTCGGGATCCGGAACACGGCGCGCACCTGGGCGCGGCCGGTCGAGACCTCGCGCTGGATCGAGTCCAGCAGGCCGGCCATCGACTTCTTCAGGGTGTCGACGGCCTCGTAGATGATGTCGAAGACCTCGATCGTGACGTTGTTCTCCTTGGCCAGCTCCTTGATCGCCGCGCCCGGGCGCAGGTGGAAGCCGATGATCAGCGCGCCGGTGTTGGCCGCCAGCAGCACGTCCGACTCGCTGACCGCGCCGACGGCCTTGTGCACGATGCGCACCTGCGACCTCGGAGGTGTTCAGCTCCATGAACTGGTCGGCCAGGGCCTCGACCGAACCGGCCACGTCGCCCTTGATGATGATCGGCAGCTCCTTGAGCTCGCCCGTGCTCATCATCTCGGCCAGGTTGTCCAGGTCGATGGTCTGCTTGGGCGCCGACGCAGCTGCTGCTGCCGCTGCAGGCTGCGCCGCTTGGCGGCCAGGTCGCGCGCCTCGCGCTCGCTCTCCAGCACGTAGAAGCGGTCGCCGGCCTCGGGCACGTCGTTGCCGCCGACGATCTCGCAGGGCTCGCCGGGCCGCACTTCCTTCAGCGTGTTGCCGCGCTCGTCCAGCAGCGCGCGCACGCGCCGTCGATCATGCCGGCCAGGAAGTTGTCGCCCACCTTC
Source organism: Candidatus Krumholzibacteriia bacterium (assembly GCA_963848505.1). Lineage (GTDB taxonomy): Bacteria > Krumholzibacteriota > Krumholzibacteriia > LZORAL124-64-63 > LZORAL124-64-63 > JACZKN01. The sequence continues at coordinate 1,736,439 of CAWKEB010000003.1, forward strand.
AGGGTGCCCTGGTCCACCAGCACGGTGAACACGACGCCGCGGCCGGGCTCCTTCTTGGCCTCGATCACCGATGCCGCGGGCCTGGCCCTCGGCGCTGGCCTTCAGCTCCAGCACCTCGGCCTGCAGGTGGATCAGCTCGAGCAGGCGCTCGATGCCGAGTGCCCTTCTTGGCCGAGATCTCGCAGCTGAGCACGTGTGCCGCCGAACTCCTCGACCACGATGCTGGTGCTGCAGCAGCTCCTGCTTCACGCGCTCGGGCCTGGCGTCGGGCAGGTCGATCTTGTTGATCGCCACGATCAGGGGCACCCCGGCCGCCTTGGCGTGGTTGATGGCCTCGACCGTCTGGGGCATGACGCCGTCGTCGGCCGCCACGATCAGGATCACGATGTCCGTGACCTGGGCGCCGCGGGCGCGCATGGCCGTGAAGGCCGCGTGGCCCGGCGTGTCCAGGAAGGTGATCGGCCCGCCGTCGGTCTGCACCGTGTAGGCGCCGATGTGCTGGGTGATGCCGCCGGCCTCGCCCGCGATCACGTTGGTCTTGCGGATGTTGTCCAGCAGCGAGGTCTTGCCGTGGTCGACGTGGCCCATGACCGTGACCACCGGCGGCCGGTCGGTCATGTCCTCGGCCTTGACCTCGACGTTCTCGAGGACCTCCTCGCCGTACTCGCTGAGGAACTCGATCTCGCGGTCGTACTCCGCGGCCAGCAGCTCGATGTTGCCCTTCTCCAGCCGCTGGTTGATGGTCGCCATGATGCCCATGCCGAAGAGGTGGCCGATCAGCTCCTGGACCCGCGTGCCCAGCTTGTCCGCCAGTTCCTGCACGGTGATGAACTCGGTCAGCTTCAGCACGCCGACCTCGACCACCGCTTCATCCTCGCTGCGCTCGCCCTTGCGGCGCTTCTTGCCCCGGGCCCCGGTCGTCAACTCGGCCATGGTCTGCTTCAACGCGCGCTCCACTTCGGCACTGTCGACCTTCTTCTTCTTCTTGGTGCGGGTGCGCGTCTGCCGGCCCTCGCCCGAATCGCGGGCGGCGGCCTCGTCCTGGCGCTTGCGGATGGCGGCCTTGATCGAGTCGCGGACCGACTCGCTGGAGACCTCGGTCTGGGGCTCGCGACGCTTGGGCGCGGGGCGGATGATGTCGCCGACCTTGAAGCCGTCGTTCTTCTTGGTGCCCAGGTCGTCCAGGCGGTCGGTGGGGCCGGCCTCGGGCTCGGCCGCGGGCGGGGCCTCGGCCGCCGGCTCCGCGGCGACGGGCTCCTCGACCTCGGGCTCGGGCTGGTCGGGCCAGAGGTTGGTCACGTCCAGGTCGGCCACGATCTCCGGCTTGGCTGCCGGCGGGGACGCGGCCTCGATCACCGGCTCGGGCACCGGCTCCTTCTTCTCGATGTCGGCCTTCTTGACCAGCTTGGCGCGGGTGGCGCCGGCCTTGGCGTGCTCCTCGCGCTTGGCCGCCAGCTCGGCGTCCTTGAGCTCCTGCTCCTGGCGGCGCTTGGCGGATTCGGCGGCCTTGGCCTCGTCGGCAGCTTCCTTCTTCCTGGCCGCCTCCTTGGCCACCTTGGTCATGGTGCCGGCCTTGGTGATGACGACCACCTTGGGCTTGGCCGGGGCCTTCTTCTTCTTGGCGACCTTCTTCTTGGGCGCGGGCTTGGGCTCCTCCTCGACCGGCTGCGGACGCTCCAGGGGCTTGAGGGCGGCCACGTTCTTCAGCTGGTTGGGATTGAGGCCGTGGGACTTGGCGTAGTTCTCCCGCGCCAGCTCGCGCTTGCGCTGGAAGACCGCGTGGACCTTGTCCACGACGTCGTCGTCGACCACGCTCATGTGGCTCTTGACCTGCACCTTCATCTTCTGGAGCAGGGCCATGATCTGCTTGCTGTCGACACCGTAGTGCCGGCCCAGTTCGTACACCCTCAGGTTCCGCACCAAGATCCGCTACCTCCGCCGGAGTTTCGCGCGCCCCGCCGTTTGCGGGGCATCATCAGAATCCGATCTTCTCGATCCCCTTGACGAAGCCGTGGTCGCTGACCGCCACCACCGAAAGCTTCTCGCGGCCGAATGCCGTGGCCAGGTCCGCGGCCGTGACCGCCTGGTCCAGCAGCCCGCGCACCGGTTCCCACTGGGCGATGCGGCCGCGCTGGCCCGTGCCGGCGTCGATCGCCACGACCACCAGGGGCCGCTCGCCGCGCTTGACCAGCTGCTCGGCCGCCGAGTAGCCGACCGCCAGCTTGCCCGCCCGCCGCGCCAGGCCCAGCAGGGCGATCAGCCGGGTCACCCGGTCGTCCCCTGCCTCCGGGCCGGTCAATCGTCCTGCCCGGGCTTGGCGAAGGGATCGACCTTCTTCGCCTCGTCCCGGCCCTTGTCCTCGCCGTCGTCGGGGCCCGCTTCCGGGAAGTTGGCGAAGATGTCGCCCGCCGCCGGCAGCTCGGTCTCGACCGCCGCCTCGTCGTGGGGCCCGGCGTCCTCGCCGTCGCCGAGAGCGTCCTCGTCGAACAGCGGCCGCGCCTCGGCGGCCTCGCGCTCGAGTTCCTCGACGATGGTCTTCTCGATCATCTTGCGCAGCTCGTCGCGGGTGACCTGGGCGGTGGCCAGCAGCCCGTCGGCGGCCTCCTCGTCCAGGCCCTCGATCGCCGCCAGCCGCTCGATGGACTGGTCCGCGAGCTCGCTGATGGTCGTGATCCCGTGGGCCTCGAGCATCACCAGCAGCTGGTCGTTGATGCCCTCCATCTCGCTCAGCTTCATGGTCATCTCGTCGGTGACCCGCTGGCGGACGGCGTACTCGCGCGCGCTGACCAGGTCGATCTTCCACTCGGTGAGCTTGGCGGCCAGGCGGACGTTCTTGCCCTCCTTGCCGATGGCCTTGCTCAGCTGGTCGTCCGCGACGATGACCGTGGCCTCGTTGCGGTCGCGGTTGAGGATGATGTTGTTGACGATCGCCGGGCTCAGGGCGCGGCTGATCAGCAGGCTGGGCTCCTGGCTCCAGGGCACGATGTCCACGCGCTCGCCGGCCAGTTCGCGGGTCACGGCCTGCACGCGGCTGCCCTTCATGCCCACGCACGAGCCCACCGGGTCGACCCGGTCGTCGTTGCTGACCACGGCGATCTTGGAGCGGGTGCCCGGCTCGCGGGCCACGGCCTTGATCTCGACGATGCCCTCCTGGATCTCGGGCACCTCCTGGGCGAACAGCGCCTTCAGGAAGCCAGGATGGCTGCGCGAGAGGATGACCTGCGGCCCCTTGGCGCTGTCCAGCACCTCGGTGATGAAGGCGCGCACGGTCTTGCCCTGGTGCAGCTTCTCGCCGCGGATCTGTTCGCGGAAGGGCATCAGGGCCTCGGTGCGGCCCAGGTTCACCAGCACGTTGCCGCGGTCGATCTGCTGCACGGTGCCGACGATGATCTCGTTGACCCGGTTCTTGTACTCCTCGAAGACCTGGGCGCGCTCGGCCTCGCGCACCTTCTGCACCAGGATCTGCTTGGCCACCAGGATGGCGTTGCGGCCGAACTCGTCCAGCGGCAGCTCCCAGCGCACCTCGTCGCCGAGCTCGACCTCGTCGCCGAACTCGATCTGCGCCTCTTCCAGCGAGATGTCGGTGTCCGGGTCGTCGACCTCGTCGACCACCGTCTTGACCTGCTCGACGACCATCTCGCCGGTGTCCGGGTCGACCCGCGCGTCGATGTTGGCCTCGGCGCCCAGCTTCTTGCGGGCGGCCGACTGCAGGCCCGCCTCGAGCGACTCGATGATGATGGCCTTGTCGATGCTCTTCTCCCTGGTGATCTCCGCCAGGGCGTTCAATACGTTGTGGTCCATGACCCGTAATCTCCCGTTCTCGGTTCCGGTCAGCTGTCGTCCCCGGACACGTCGGTGTCCGCGGGTTCGGCGTCCGCGGCGGGGTCGGCCCCGCCGGCGCCCTTGCGCGGCCGGGCGCGCTTGCGCGCGGGCCGCTCCTCGCGCTCCTGGCGCTTGTCTTCCTTGCGCCGCCGGCGATCGGCGTTGATCAGCGCCTGGACGTCGAACTCCGGGTCCAGGTTGGCTTCGCGCAACTCGCCCAGGCGCAGGCTGCGCGGCTCGGCGCCCTCGCCCCGCGGCTGCAGGGTCAGCCGCCCCCCGGCGAACGCCGTCAGCCGGCCCTTGAGCCGGCCCTCGGCCGTCTTGACCTCGATGTCCTGGCCCACGGCCGCGCTGAAATGGGCCGCCGTGCGCAGGGGCCGCCGGATGCCCGGCGACGAGGCCTCGATCACGTACTGCCCGGCGAAGAGGTCGGCCTCCTCCAGCAGCATTCCCGCGGTGCGCGACGCCTTGGCGCACTGGTCGAGGTTGATGCCGCCGCCCGGCAGGTCCAGGTACAGGCGCACCTGCACCCGCCCGCCGCCGCGGAAGATGCGCACGTCCAGCAGCTCGTACCCCGCCGTCGCCAGCTCGGACTCGAGCAGGGCGATGACCTGGGCGGCAACCTGCCGGGTGTCGATGCGCTCGGCTTCGCTCACGCCGACTTTCCTCCGCATAGAAAAATGGGTGGACTTGCGCCCACCTCAAGCAGTCCACCCGTGGGGGGACGTAGAGACCCCCGCAATATATCCGGCGCCCCCTGCCGTTGCAAGCCAAATCGCTGATTGCAAGGGATTAGCCCGGGCGGGCTCAGCCGGCGAGCAGCGGCAGGACGCCGCGGAAACCCTGCTCGAGACCGGCCCGCACGACCCGGCCGTCGGGTCCCGTCAATTGAGGATCACTTTCCAGCAGGGCCCGGGCGTCCTTGCGGCATTCCTGGACCAGGTCGTGATCCCGCAACGGGTTGGCCAGACGGAAGCCCGGCGCGCCGTGCTGGCGCACCCCCCAGGCGTCGCCCGGGCCGCGGCGCCTGAGGTCCTCTTCGGCGAGGTCGAAGCCGTCGCCGTGCGCGGCGAAGAAGGCCAGGCGCTGCCAGGCCTCTTCGCCCAGGAAGCGGTCCACCAGCAGCCAGCAGGTGGAGGCCGCCGTGCCGCGACCCACCCGCCCCCGCAGCTGGTGCAGCTGGGCCAGGCCGAAGCGCTCGGGGTTGTGGATGACCAGCCGCGAGGCGTTGGGCACGTCGATGCCCACCTCCACCACCGTGGTCGCCACCAGCACGTCCACCTCGCCGGCGGCGAAGGCGTCCATCACCGCTTCCTTTTCCCTGGCCTTGAGCTTGCCGTGCAGCAGGGCCACCCGCTGCCCGGGGAAGACCTCCCGCGCCAGCCGCTCGTGCTCGGCGGCGGCGGCCTTGAGGTCCTGGCCCTCGGTCTCCTCGATCACCGGGTGGATGACGAAGGCCTGGCGTCCGGCGGCGATCTCCCGGCGCAGATCGTCCCACACCGCCTCCTCCTCGGTGTCGCGCACCAGGGTGGTGGTGATGGGCCGGCGCCCCGGCGGCAGCTCGTCGATCACCGAGAGGTCGAGATCCCCGTACAGGGTCAGCGAGAGGCTGCGCGGGATGGGCGTGGCGCTCATCACCAGCACGTGCACCGCGCGTCCGCTCTCCTGCTCGGCCGCGCCGCGGCTGCGCTGGCGCACGCCGAAGCGGTGCTGCTCGTCGACCACGGTCAGCGCCAGGCGGGGCAGGGCCACATCGTCCTGGATCAGGGCGTGGGTGCCCACCAGCAGGTCGATCTCGCCGGCGCCGGCGCCGGCCAGGATTCGGCGGCGCTCGGCCGCCGGGGTCGATCCGGTCAGGGTCTCGACCGTCACCCCCAGGGGGCCGGCCAGCTGGCGCAGGCTCTGCCCGTGCTGGCGGGCCAGGACCTCGGTCGGCGCCATCAGCATGGCCTGCCAGCCCTGCTCGATGGCGAACAGGGCGGCGATCAGCGCCACCAGGGTCTTGCCCGAGCCCACGTCCCCCTGCAGCAGGCGGTGCATGGCCGAGCCCGAGCGCAGGTCGGCCAGGATCTCCCCCAGCACCCGGCGCTGGGCCGCCGTCAGGGCGAACGGCAGCCCGTCGACCAGCTTGCGGGTCAGGTCGCCGGGCTTCTCCAGGCGGATGCCCTCCAGTTGCCGCCGCGACTCGCGGCGCAGGGCCATCAGCACCTGGATGGCGAAGATCTCCTCGTACACCAGCCGCCGCCGCGCCGCATCCAGCTCGGCCGCCGAGGCCGGGAAGTGCAGCCCCGCCAGGGCGGCGGCCCGGCCCGGCAGGCGGTGGCGGGCCAGCAGGCCCGGCGGCAGCACCTCCGGCACCGCGTCGCCCAGCCGCTGCAGGGCCTGGTGCACCAGGCCGCGCAGCCAGTGCTGGCCCACCCCCGCGGTCAGGGGGTAGACCGGCACCAGCCGGCCGGTGTGCAGCCCGCCGGGGGTGGCGCCGTCGTCCTCGTCCAGGAACTCGTAGTCCGGGTGGGGCATCTGGCGCTGGCCGCCGTGCATCTGGACCATGCCGCTGGCCAGCACCTGCCGCCCCGGGCGGAACTGCTTGAGCACGTAGCGCTGGTTGAACCAGACGCAGAACACGACCCCGGTGTCGTCGCCCAGGCTGGCGGTCTGCACGGTGCCGCCGCGGCGGGTGCGGCGCTCGCCCGCGGTCAGGACCTCGGCCAGGACGGTGGCCTCCTGGCCGGGCCGGCAGCGGCCCACCGGCTGGGTGCCGGTACGATCGAAGTAGCGGCGGGGGTAATGGGCCAGCAGGTCGCCCACGGTGGCAATGCCCAGGCGGTCCAGGGAGCGGGCCCGGGCGGGGCCCACCCCCTTGAGGAACTGGACGGCGGTCTGCAGGTCGAGGGCGCTGGTCATCTTCCGTTCCCGTACTGAATCTGTCCTTGCCGCTGGCGGACCTGCATGTTAGATTGCCGAGCCTTGGAATTCAACTTCGGGAGGAGACCCCCATGAGCAGGAAGTGCTCGGTCTGCAGCAAGGGCCCGCAGTACGGCAACCGCGTCAGCCACGCCCACAACACGACGCGTCACCGTTGGCTGCCCAACCTGCAGAAGATCCGGTTTGAGCAGGACGGCAAGACCGTGCGCGGCTATGTCTGCACCCGTTGCATCCGCACGGGCAGCATCAAGAAGGTCGTCTGACCTCCGCGTCCGGGCTCGCCCGACCCTTGATCTAGCGGATCCTTTTGAAGAGATGAAACAGCCCTCCGGCGTCGACCGGGGGGCTGATCTCGTTGATCCCCAGACCGGTCACCGCCGCGCGCAGGGGCTCGGCCATCTCCCGCGGATCGATCCAGCCGATGTCCCCGCCCTTGGCCGCGGCCGGCCCCTGGGAGAAGCGCACCGCCAGTTCGGCGAAGTCCGTCCCCGCCGCCAGTTCCGTCGCCGCCCGCTCCAGCAGCTCGGGCGTGCCCAGCACCATGTGCAGCAGGTGGATCTTGCCTGCGGCCGCCTCGACGTCGGCGCCGTCGCGCTGATCGCGCAGGCGCTGCTCCCAGGCCGCCAGTTCGCGCGAGGCGCCGGGATCCCGGCCCTGCAGCACCCGCACCGTGGCCAGGGCCTCGTCCCAGCGCTCGAGGTTCTCCAGCATCTGGGCCTTGACCACGTAGGCGTTGAGCATCGTCGAGTCCAGCGCCAGGGCACGTTCGACCTCGATCAGGGCCTCCTCGTCCCGACCCTCGTGCTCCAGGTGGATGCCGTAGTTGAAGTGGCCGACCGCGTCGTCGGGCATCTCGGCCAGGAAGGCGCGGAACTGGGAGCCCGCCTCCTCGAACAGGCCGGCCACCTCCAGCACGTTGGCCAGGTTGAAGCGGGCCCGCGGGGGCACCGGCGGCGTCGCCACGGCCTTGCGCAGCCAGACCAGGGCGGAGTCCACCTCCTCGGCGGCGAAGAAGGCCTCGCCCAGGGCGCCGAAGGTGCGGCCGCCGGGCTCCAGGGTCACGGCGCGGCGGCAGTACTCGACCGCGCGCTCCTGTTGCCCGGACAGGATGCTCAGTTCGGAGGCGGCGGTCAGCTGCTCGGCACCCGGGGTCTCGCGGGCCATGGCGTCCTCGAGGTGGCCCAGCGCCTGCTCCCACAGCCCGTTTTCGGCGGCGATCTCCGCCAGCAGGCCGTGGATCCAGGCCTCGTCCACCCCCAGGCGCTGCATCTGGGTCAGCAGGTTGTAGGCCTTGGCGGTCTCCCCCGCCTGCAGGGCCAGCCGGGCCAGCCCCTCCAGGATGCCGGGGTGGTCGAAGGTCAGCTGCAGGCCGGCCTCCCACTGGGCACGGGCCTCCTCGACCTGTTCGGCCCGCAGCAGCGCGCGGCCGTACCAGTAGCGGGCCTCGGGGTCGTCCGGGGCCAGGCTCACGGCGCGGGCGCCGAAGTCCAGGCCCTCGGCGCGCCGGCCTTCGCGCACCGCCATCACCGTCAGGGGCAGCAGGGTCGCCACCTTGTCGCCGTCCTGCTCGAGGCAGGCCAGCAGCGCGGTGCGGGCTTCGCCCAGCTTGCCGGCGCGGTACAGGTTGCGGCCCTCGAGGCAGGGATCGCCCGGCAGGACCGACGCCGGAGGGGCCGCGGGCTGGGCGGGCTGGGCCAGCGCCGGCGCAGCCGCCAGCAGCAGCAGCAGGACCGGCACGCAGCGCCTCCCGCAGGGGACAGGACCGGCGAACAGGCTTCGGGGCAGGGACAAGGGGCAACCTCGGTGCGGGGGGTGGGCCGCGACGGATCCGGCGGATCCGGCGATTCGGCGGTCAAGTGCCCGGCGAACCTGCCGAACATCATTCAGGAAACCAGTGTCCGGCTTCAAGAGTTCCGCCGGACCCCGCCCCCCGAGGCGGGCACCTGGTTCGGGCAACGCCCGCGGGGAAGGATGAAGATAGCGCCATGAGCGAGTCCATCAAACCCAGAATCCTGGTCGTCGAGGACGATCCGGACCTGCGCAAGATCCTGCGCCTGCAACTGATGGCCAACGGCTTCGAGGTGGTCGAGGCCGAGAACGGCCAGGTGGGCTTCGCGTCGGTGCAGGCCCAGCGGCCGGACTGCGTGATCCTCGACCTCATGATGCCCGTGCTCGACGGCTTCGGCTTCCTCAAGCGCGCCCGCAGCATCATCGACCTGCAGGAGATCCCGGTGCTGATCCTGACCGCCAGCCAGGACGAACGCAACCGCGTGCGCGGTTTCCAGTACCAGGCCGATGCCTACATGGGCAAGCCGTACGATCTGGAGGAGCTCACCGCCGAAGTGGTCCGCCTGGTCGCGGCGCGCGCCGAGGGTTGTGCCGCGAGAATTGTGTCTGACCCGGCAATCCGGTAGCGCTACCGCCTGTCTGCTCAATTCGTATAAGCCCTGACCCTCTCCCGTTGACCGGTCAGCCCCCGCGTCTCTACCATTCGGGCGTAGTAGAGCGCCCACCGCGGCGGCAACGGCGCAATCGTCGGAAGTATCCGCTCTTCAAGGATGTCCACCACCGACAACGGTCGCTCCATCATCCCCCGCGCCATCGCCGGCGTCGGGCTGCCCCGCACCTTCTCCCGCCGGCCTTTCATGTAGTTCCGCCACACCAGGAAGATCGCCAGCCGTTCAGCACTGGCTTGCCGCCGCTTCGACCAGGCGATCGTCTCCCGCTTGTGATTCGCGCTGCAATGCCGGATCAGCAGATCGCCCAGGTTAACTTCCCACAATGGGTTGCGATTGTCCCGCCGATCCTTGCTCGACGTCACACGGTGATGGATCCGCGGTGCCAGACCAAGCATCGCCTGGGGATAGGCCCTGTGATCGTCGCTGTAGATCGTCACCTCGAATTGACCGCCGATGGTGACCTTGAGCAGTTCACGGACGTCCTTCCGCACGGCCTGGGGATCCGGCCGCCCGAACATCCGCTCCTGTTCTGCTCGTTTCCGCTTCTGGGCTTCGGTCATCGTGCCGCTGCGGCGCACCTCGCTGTCGGTGAAGTAGGCGAAGAAATCGGTGTCCTTCTCGATCGCCAGGTGATGGTGAAACGGCTGGTTCTGGGACCTTTCGAATGTGACGAACCCGTCGATGACCATGTCGCCTATGGGTGGGGCTTCGGCCATCTGCCGCGTATGGAACAACAAGCAGTGTCGGCCAAGGCGCTCGAGCTGCCGGTCGACGGTGGGCGGTGAGACGCCCAGGTCCCGGGCCAGCTGACGGTTGGCCATGCAGCCGACGGTTTTGGTCAGTAGTTGGGGGTAGATGTCGGGGCGACGCAGCCAGTAGGTGACGTTGAAGGTCTGACTGCTGAAGGAGCGGCGGCAATGGAAGCATGTGAACCGCTGGATACGGTGGGGCTTGGCCTGTCGCCTGAAGAAACCGGTCTTCCTATAGCGCCATCCCGCCTGCAACTCGTTGTGGAATGAGCAATTCGGGTTTGGGCAGAAGGGTGGCTGGAAGTTGGAGCCGTGCTGTTTGTAGATAACCATGAACGGCTAGGTCGCAGGAACCGCGCCGGACACATTCCTCGTGGCACAACCTAGCCGATCCAGCTCCGCACCGGTTCGAACCAGAATCCCGGCGTCAGCCAGCAAACCACCGCATCGTCCGGATGCAACCGCGCCTGGGCCGCCAACAGCTGCCCGGCGGCGTCGGCCTCGTCGCGGGCCAGATGCAGCTGCGCCGTCGCCGGCAGGCAACGTTCCGGCACCACGGGCTGCGGGCGCCAGTCGGCCCCTTCGCCTGCGCGGCTGCAGGCCGCCTGGGTGCGCAGGTTCGAGAGCCGCTCGCTGTCCCCGGCGGCGCCCAGCTGCCGGCACAGGTCGTAGCAGGTCTGCCGGTCGCCGCGCAGCCAGGCGGCGCGGGCGCGCAGGTAGCCCCAGGCGGCGGGGTCGAGACCCGGCCCGACCGCCCCCACGGTCGCCTCCGCGGATGCCCCGGGTTCGCTCTTCAGGTCGTCCGGCAGGGCCGGTGCCCGCCCCTGCGCCAGCGCCAGCAGACCTTCGAGGAACAGCGGCCGCCAGTCCCGGGCCGGCCCTTCGCTGCGGGGCCAGCGGGCCAGCACCGCCGCGGTGTCGCGGTGCCTGGCGCGGGTCAGCAGATGGCAGGCCAGCAACCAGGCGTAGACCGGTTCGGCGCTCCACTCGGCGGCCAGGGCCTCGAGGCGGCGTCCGCAGGCCTCGGGGCGACCGGCAAGGTCGTCGGCGGCCGCCAGCAGCAGCTCCGCCCGCGCGAACGAGCGCGCCAGTTCCGACCAGGGCGCCAGCTGTTCCGCCGCCCGCTGGGGCTCGCCCGTCAGCAGCCCGAGCACCCCGCGCAGGTAGGCGCCGAAGAGCTCCTCCTGCCCGCTGCCGGGCGGGGCGGCACCGCGGCGGGCGTCCACCTGCTCCAGGAAACGGCGGGCATCCAGGATGCGGCCGCCGTCGGCCAGGATCAGGGCCTTGAGGTCGGCCGCCGCCCGGTAGGCCTCGTTCAGGGCCAGGGCGGCCTCGGCCTCGGCCAGGGCTTCGTCGTTGCGGCCCAGCTGGAACAGGGCCGCAGCATGGCGGGTGCGGTAATCGGGGTAGCGCGGCCGTCGCTCGACCAGGCCGGCGAAGCGCTCCAGGCCCTCGCTCCAGCGGCCGGCCCGGCAGAGGGCGACCGCTGCGGCCACCTCCTCCTTCTCCGAGACCCCGGCCGCGGCTTCGGACACCAGGGCGGGCAGATCCGCAGGCAGATGGTCGGCGCTCCAGCCTCCTTCGCGGCGCAGGCGGTCGACCAGCCAGTGCTCGACCCGGCGGCTGGATTCCTGCAGCGCGGCCAGGGCGTCGGCCGCCTCGCGCCGGCGGCCCAGGCCCTGCAGCGCCGTGGCCTCCAGCAGCCGCGCCTCCACGTAGTCGGGGTTGATCCTCAACGCGGCCTTGGCGGCGGCCAGGGCGCCTTCCCAGACGCCGAGGGCCACGCGCGCGGCGCCCAGCAGGCAGTGCAGATCCGGGTAGACCGGCCACAACTCGGCGGCTTCGGCGAAGCAGGCGCGGGCCCGGGCCGGGTCGCCGGCTCTCAGCAGGCGCCGGCCCTCGGCCACCAGGGCCTGGCGGAAATGGTAGGAGGCGATGGAATTGGCCGCGTCGCCGCGCCCGTGGGCCGCTTCGCGCAGACGGTCCACCGCCTCGGCGTAGCGACCGTCCTCCAGGAGCGCGATGCCCTCGGCGTGGGCCCGGTTGCGCCCCCCGCGGAGCAGGCGGTCCAGGAGCGCCATGTCAATCCATGTATTTGCGGCTGTAGGCCGGCGCGCTCAGGTCCTCGCCGGTCCGGTCCGGGCCGAAGCCCGAGGCCACCGAGCGTTCCGGTGCCACCAGGGGCTCGCCGCCGTTGGGCACCTCGATCTCGGCGATGTTGCGCCGGCCGACCCGGCGCAGGAACAAGTCGTCCTGCGGCGGGGCTGTCGTGGCCGCCGAATGCTTCGCCGCACGGACCAGGAAATCCTCGTCCGCACCGGCGGCGGCGGCCAGGGCGCGCTCCGCGGGTTCGGGCTCGGGCCTGGATTCGGGCTCGGGTTCATAGGCGAACCGCGGCTGCGGCTCCGCCGCCAGCTGCGGCTCCGCCTGCTCGGGCTCGGGATCGTGCTCGAAGACGAAGTCCTCGACCTCGGCTTCCGGCGCGGGCTCGGCCAGCAGCTCGGGCTCGGGCTCCGGTGCGGGCTCGGGTTCGACCGCGACCGCGACCGCCACCGGCGTCGCTTCGACCCTGGCCGCCGGCCGCGCGGTCTGCCCGCCCTTGAAGCCGGTCGCGATGACGGTGATCTGCAGGGTGTCGCCCAGGGTCTCGTCGATGCCGTAGCCGAAGATGACGTGGGCCTCGGGGCCGGCCGCCTCCTGGATGAACTGCATGGCCTGGGCCGTGTCGTGCAGGTCCACCTTGGCGCCCAGCACGTTGACCAGCACGGCCTTGCTGCCGGCGATGTCCACGTTCTCCAGCAGCGGCGAGCTGACCGCCTGCTGCGCGGCCTTCAGGGCCCGGTCCTCGCCCGAGGCGCGGCCGGTGCCCATCATCGCCTCGCCCATGCCCCGCATCACGGTGCTGACGTCGGCGAAGTCCAGGTTCACGTGGTCGTGGCGCGAGATGATCTCGTAGATGCCGCGGGTGGCCTCGTACAGCACGTTGTCGGCGATGCGGAAGGCCTCGTGCATGCTCGTGTTGGGCGGCACCACTTCCAGCAGGCGCTGGTTGGGAATGGTGATCAGGGTGTCGACCGCGGCGCGCAGGCGCTCGATGCCCGCGTCGGCCTGGGCGGTGCGCACCCGGCCTTCGAAGGCGAAGGGGCGGGTGACGATGCCCACGGTGAGGGCGCCCTGCTCCCGGGCGATCTCGGCGATCACGGGCGCGGCGCCGGTGCCGGTGCCGCCACCCATGCCGCAGGTGACGAAGACCATGTCCGCCCCGTGCAGGGAGGCGGCGATGCGCTCGCGGTCCTCCTCGGCGGCGGCCGCGCCCACGACGGGCTTGCCGCCCGAGCCGAGGCCCTTGGTCAGCTGCGCGCCGATCTGCATGGCATTGTGGGCGGGGGAGCCCTTGAGGGCCTGCAGGTCGGTGTTGACGGCGAGGAATTCGACCCCGGTCAGACCTGCTTCGATCATCCTGGCCACGGCGTTGCCGCCGGCGCCGCCGACCCCGGCGACCTTGATGTCGGCCAAACGCTCGGGTTCCTCGGCGTATTCGAACATCATGCCACCCGCCTCCTCCGTGAGTTGGGTCATGCCCGCGCCCCCTGCCCGGGCGGGGCTTTAATCCGCGACTGCGGTCTGTCGCCATCCTGGCGGCCACCGGCGCGAAAATGTGTGACTGCATCCCCTTCGTAGCACATCCGGAGCGGCCAGCCAAGAATTAATTCCGGGCCGGTGCAGCTCAGGCCTCCGCTTCCATCTCCTGGTCCTGGTCCGGATCGCGTTTCAGCAGCCCGCGCAGCCGGTCCATCAGGCCCGGTCCGCGGCCGCGCTCATGCTCCGGCTGGGCCGTCTCGACCGTGTCCCGGGCCACGCACATGCTCAGGCCCACCACCGTCGCCCACTGCCCCTTGGGCAGGCGGTCGGCGCCGCGCAGGCCCGGCGGCAGCCAGCGGCACTCGCTGGGCAGGTCGAAGACCTCCTCGCAGAGCTGGGCGCTGCCCCGGCAGCGGGCGCCGCCGCCGGTGAGGATCACGCCGCCGGCCAGCCGCGCCAGCTCGCGCCGGTCGCCGAAGTCCTTCTTCACGAAGGCCAGGATCTCCTCGAAGCGCGGCTCGAGGATGGCCGCGACGATGCCGGGCGTCTCGGCCGGCTGCTCGGCCTCGAAGAGGGTCTCGATGGGCACCTGCTCCACCAGGCTGCGCAGCACCACGCCGCGCAGGCGCTTGACCTGCTCGGCCTCCTCCAGGGGGATGCGCAGGCCGTGGGCCAGGTCGTTGCTCAGGAGGTGCCCGCCCAGGGGCACGGTGCCGTTGGCCACCACCGCGCCCTTGCGGTAGACGGCCCAGTTGGTGGCGTGGCCTCCCACGTCCACCAGCATGGCGCCCTCCTCGCGCTCGGCGCCCGAGACCAGGGCCTCGCCCGCCGCCAGCACGTCCACCTCTTCGGCCAGGGGCCGATACTTGGCGGTCTCGATGGCGTTCTCGATGTTGTGCAGCACGCTGCGCGAGCCGGTGATCAGGTGGGCCTGCATCTCCAGCTGGCTGCCCACGCGCCCCACCGGGTCGACGATGCCGCGCACCCGGTCGACGGCGAATTCCACCGGCGTGACGGTGAGGATCTTGTGGTCGAAGGGGAAGGCCATGCTGCGGGCACGATTGCGCGCCTCCTCGACGTCGGCGGCGCGGATCGGGCGCGGGCCCGGGCCCACCGGCACCTGGGCGGTGGCGCGCACGCTGCGCAGGTGGCTGCCGCAGATGCTGTAGGTGAAGCCGCTGACGTAGATGTCGCAGGCCGCCTCCAGCGCGCGCATGGTGCGCGCGATGCAGCGGCTGCCGGTGCCGAGGTTGACGAAGTCGCCGTCCTGGAAGCCTTCGGCCTTCTCCTGGGCGCAGCCGATCACCTCGAGCTGTCCGCCCGGTCCGATCTCGGTGGCGAGGGCGCGGAACATGGTCGTGCCGAAATCGCACGCAACGAGCAGACGTCCCTGGCTCATTACCGGCTCCTTCCGGTCCTGGCGAACCGCTGCGAGGTGAGGGCGGGACGGGCGCTGTCAGGTGCGCGGCTCATCCGGCCGGCGGACGGTGATCTTCTCGCGGAAGCGCAGGTCGACCTCGAGCCCGGGTTCGAGATGGTCGCGACCCACCATGTAACGCTGCAGCCGGTCGGCGAACTCCTCTCGCCCCACCAGCAGCTGACCCCGTCCGTCCTGCAGGACGATAGCGAATCCCTCGGCGCGGGCAACCAGAAAATCGACGGGCACCGCAGTCTCCAGGCCCGTGCTCTCGATGGCCGCCAGAAGCTCCAGCACCTGAGGCAGTTGCGCGGCGGCCAGGCGCCGCGTGCCCAGGGAATCGCGCGGGGCCTTGACCCCCACCAGCACCGGCAGCCCGGGTGCGGGCAGCTGCGCCGGGAAGGCCAGCACCCGTCCGTCGCCCACCAGCACCTGCAGTTCGGGGTCGCTGCCGCGCGGGTCGGCGGGTTCGACCGCCAGCAGGGGACGCCACTCGGTGAACTCCACGGCCAGGGTTCCGGGCAGGCGCCGGGCCAGGCGCAGCTGGTCGATCCAGGGCAGGCGCGCCAGGGCGGCGGCCGCATCCTCCTGCTGCACCCGCCAGATATTGCGGCCCAGCAGTCCGTGCAGGGCCTGCTCCAGCTGCGCCTCGCCGGTGAAGCGGTAGGCCCCGGTCTCGACCCGGGTCACGGCAAAGAGATCGGCCGTCAGCAGCCACCAGCCGGCAGCCGCCAGCAGCGCCGCGATCAGCAGGCCCAGCCCCAGGCGCAGCAGCAGCGGGCCACGCCGGCGCGGGGACCGCTTGCGCACCGCGAACGGGGAGGACTTGCGGGCCAGACCCATGGGCTCACCCTTCGCCGCGACGGTCGAGCCGGGCGCAGACGGCAGCCACTTCGCGGCCGATGTCGCCGGCGCCGAGGGTCAGGAGCAGGCTGCCCGCCGGCACGTGGGCCTCCAGCCAGGGTCCGATGGCCTGGTGTCCGTCCAGCAACGTCACCACCGTGGTCCCTTTGGCGTGCAGGGCCTCGGCCACCACCTCGGAGCCGCAGCCGGCCTGCGGGTCCTCGCCCGCGGCGTAGACCGGCAGCAGGCCCACCTCGGCGGCACCGGCCAGCACGTCGGCGAACTCGCGGGCGAAGCAGGCGGTGCGGCTGTAGCGGTGGGGCTGGAAGAGCACCGCCACCGGCCGGCCGAATTCCCGGGTCACCGCCAGGGTGGCGCCGACTTCGGTCGGATGGTGGCCGTAGTCGTCGATCACCAGCACGCCGCCGTGTTCGCCGTGCTCCTCCAGGCGCCGGCCCACGCCCTGGCTGCCGGCCAGGCCGGCCGCGACGGCGGCGAAGGGCACGCCCAGCTCCAGGCCAACGGCGACGGCGGCCAGGGCGTTGCGCAGGTTGTGGCGGCCGCGCAGGGCCAGGCGGATCTCCCCCAGCTCCTGGCCGCGCACGAAGACCCGGGCGGCCTGGCCCGCGCCGTCGGGCGCGCTCGGCAGCGGTTCGGCCCGCACCTCGGCCTCGGGCGCCAGGCCGTAGGTCACCACCTGGCGGTCCAGGTGCGGCAGCAGGGCGCGCACCTCGGGGTCGTCCAGGCAGAGCACGCAGGCGCCGTAGAAGGGCACCTTGGCCAGGAAGGCGGTGAAGGCCTGGCGCAGGCTGTCCAGGTCGGGATAGAAGTCCACGTGCTCGTGGTCGATGTTGGTGACCACGGCGATGGTCGGCGTCAGGTGCAGGAAGGTGCCGTCGCTCTCGTCGGCCTCGGCCACCAGGTGGTCGCCGCCGCCGAGCACCGCGTTGGTGCCCATGGCGCGGATGCGGCCGCCCACGATCACCGTGGGGTCCAGGCCGCCGGCGGCCAGCACCGCCGCCACCAGGGTGGTGGTGGTGGTCTTGCCGTGGGAGCCGGCCACGGCGATGCCGTGCTTCAGGCGCATCAGCTCGGCCAGCATCTCGGCGCGGCGGATCACCGGCACGCGGCGGGCGCGGGCGGCGGCGACCTCGCAGTTGGCCTCGGTCACCGCCGAGGAGCGCACCACCACGTCGGCACCCTCGATGTTGGCGGCGTCGTGGCCGCTGAAGATGGTCGCGCCCAGGCCGGCCAGGCGCTCGGTGACCGGCCCGGTGTGCAGGTCGCTGCCGCTGACGATGAAGCCCAGGTTCAGCAGCACTTCGGCGATGCCGCTCATGCCGACGCCGCCGATGGCCACCAGGTGGATGTGTCGGGTGTTGCGGAACAAGGCGCGGTCTCCGTTCGGTCGGCGCCGGCCTGCCTCAGCCGGCGTGGGCGGGCGCCCCGGCGGGGTGCCCCATCAGGTTCAGCAGGTCGCGCGCGATGGTCGCCGCCGCCTCGGGCCGGGCCAGGGCGCGAGCCGCCCGGGCCATGCCGGCCAGGCGGGCGGGATCGGCCCGCAGCTCGTCCACCAGCCGCAGCAGCGCCGGTCCGTCACAGGCCGCATCCGCCAGCACCACCGCGGCGCCGGCGGTGGCGCAGGCCTCGGCATTGCGGCTCTGGTGGTCGTCGGTGGCGAACGGAAACGGCACCAGCACCGCCGCCTTGCCCGCGGTCTGCAGCTCGGCCAGGGTCATGGCCCCGGCCCTGCCCACCACCAGGTCGGCCCAGGCCAGGGCCCCGGCCATGTCCTCGATGTACGGCACCACGCGGAACCGCCCGGGATCGGCGCCCGCAAACGCGGCGCGCGTCGCCTCCAGGTCGGCGGTGCCCGTCTGCACCAGCAGCTCGAACTCCCGGCGGGCCCCGAGGTCGACGGCCGCCGCGGCGGCCGCCAGGTTCAGGGTGTGCGCGCCGCGGCTGCCTCCGAAGATCAGCAGGCGGAAGCCCCGCTCGCCACGCGCCGACGCCGCCGTAGTCGGTCGGGCGAAGGCCGCCCGCACCGGATTGCCCGTGGGCAGCGAGCGGCCGGCCGGGAACCAGCGCGCCGCCTCGGCGAAGCCCAGGTACACGCGGCGGGCCCAGCGCCCCACCAGCCGGTTGGCCGAGCCGGGGATGGCGTTCTGCTCCTGCAGTGCGCAGGTCACCCCCAGCAGCCGTGCCGCCAGCATCACCGGCGCGCACACGTAGCCGCCGGTGCCCAGCACCATATCCGGTCGCCGCCGCAGCAGCAAGCCGAGGCTCAGCAGGGTGCCCGCCACCAGGTTCAGCAGGAAGACGAGGCGGCCCAGCGGGCCCAGGCCGCGAAAGCCCGAGGCCGGCACCGTATCGAGGGGCCAGCCGGCCGCCGGCACCAGCACGCTCTCCAGCCCGCGCCGGGTGCCCGCGAAGCGGATCTCCAGCGCCGGGTCCAGGGCGCGCAGGGCCTCGGCCACGGCCAGCCCCGGATACACGTGGCCGCCGGTGCCGCCGCCGGTGATCAGGACGCGCCGGGTGCGGGCGCCGCTCACGCGGACCACCCCCGCCGCAGCCAGCGCTTGCGCTCGACCTCGCGGCTGCGCGCGCCGCGCTCGATGTTCATGAGGATGCCGATGGCCGCCAGCGCGCCCACCATGGCGGTGCCGCCGTAGCTGACGAAGGGCAGGGGCACGCCGATCACCGGCAGCACGCCGGTGACCATGCCGATGTTCGCCACCGCGTAGATCACCAGCGCGGTGGTCAGGCCGGCGGCGGTGACGCGGCCGAAAGCCTCGGGCGCCCGGGCGGCGATGCCGTAGCCGCGCCAGGCGATGACCACCACCATCGAGATCACCAGCAGGGTGCCGAACAGCCCCCACTCCTCGCCCAGCACGCTGAAGGCGAAGTCGGTGTGGGACTCGGGCAGGAAGGAGAACTTGTTGTGGCTCTGGCCCGGGCCCAGGCCCTTCCAGCCGCCGGCGCCGAGGCCGATGATGGACTGCTTCACCTGGTACTGGTAGTCGCCGTTGCTCAGCGCGGCGATCCAGTCGGTGAGCCGTTCGCGCAGCTTCGGCACCGCCGCGAACGCCAGGGCCATGCCGCCGGCCGGCAGCAGGGTCAGGCCCGCCAGCCAGCGCAGGGGAATGCCGGCCACGAAGAGCATGACCAGGGTCACGCCGGTGATCACCAGCACGT
Source organism: Candidatus Krumholzibacteriia bacterium (assembly GCA_963848505.1). GTDB lineage: Bacteria > Krumholzibacteriota > Krumholzibacteriia > LZORAL124-64-63 > LZORAL124-64-63 > JACZKN01. The sequence goes on from CAWKEB010000003.1 coordinate 1,755,431, forward strand.
TGCCGAAATTCGGCTGCAGGATCAGCATCGTCACCAGGGGCAGGAAGCCGCCCAGCAACGCCGTCACCACCTGCCGTCCGCCCAGGGGCGCGTGCCGCGGCTGGCAGGTCAGCAGCTGGGCCATCACCGCGATGGCCGCCAGCTTGGCCGGCTCCACCGGCTGCAGCTGGAAGCCGCCGATGGTCACCCAGCGGCTGATGTGGCCGGTCAGCAGACCGGGACCGTGGCGCAGGGTCCAGGCCATCAGGCCCAGGCTGAGCACGAGCAGGATCCGGTTCAGCCAGCGGATGCGCCACACCCCGTGGTCGGTGCTCGCCAGCACGAGCATCACGATCAGGCCCGCACCGATCATGAACAGGTGCTTGGCCAGGATGAAGTGCTGCCCCAGGGGTGAGCCTGCGGCGCCGCGGGCGTAGCCGCCCGCGCCCCAGACCACCGGAATGCCGATGAACAGCAGCACGCCGACGGCCAGGGCCAGGTAGGGATCGCCGCCCTCGAGGTTCGCCGCCAGGGAGCGCAGGCGTCGTCTCATGCCGGGGCCTCCGGGGCGGTTGCCGGGGTGGTGGCGGTAGCGCCGGCCCGCAGCGCGGCGGCGGCGAAGACCTCGCCGCGCTGATGGTAGTTGGCGAACATGTCGAAGCTCGCGCAGGCGGGGCTCAGCAGCACGGCGGCGTCGGGCTCGGCCAGGTCCGCCGCCAGGGCCACGGCCTCGTCCATGCCGCCGGCCGCGCTGACGGGCACCAGGTCCTTGAGCACCGCGGCGATGGCCGGACCTTCCTGGCCGATGGCCACCAGGTGGCGCACCGCCCCCATCACCTGGCGCAGGGGCGTGTAGTCCTCGCCCTTGCCGCTGCCGCCGACGATGAGCACCACTTCGCCCTGCCAGCCGGCCAGCCCGCCGCACACCGCGTGCACGTTGGTGGCCTTGGAATCATCGATGAACACCACGCCGCCGCGGCGGGCCACCGCCTGGTGGCGGTGGGGCAGGCCGCTGAAGTCCCGCAGCCCGGCCGCGAGCGCGGGCGCCGGCGTGCCCGCGGCCGCCGCCGCCGCCACGCTGGCCAGGGCGTTGATCAGGTTCGGCGGCGAGGTCAGGGCCAGGGCCCCGGCGTCGACCAGTTCGTGCGCGCCGTCCTCGAGCTCGGCCACCAGCCGGCCGTCCGCCCAGCGCACGCTCGCGCCCTGCGAGCGGTCGCCGAAGAGCACGCGCCGCGCGGCGGTGGGCCAGCTGCGGGCCTCGGGGCAGCCGGTCCAGGTGACGAAGGTGCCGCCTGCGGGGACGCAGCCGGCCAGCACCTGCTTGGCCGCATAGTAGGCGGCCAGGTCCGGGTAGCGGTCCAGGTGATCGGGCGCCAGGTTCAGCACCACGCCCACCCGGGGCGCGAAGGTCGAGACGGTTTCCAGCTGGAAGCTGGAGACCTCGGCCACCGCCAGGTCGGCCGGGCCCAGCTCCCGGGCCAGCAGGCTCAGCGGCCGGCCCACGTTGCCCACCGCCTCGGCCCGGCGGCCGCCCTTGCGGGCCAGGTGGGCGATCCACTCGGTGACCGTCGACTTGCCGTTGGTGCCGGTCACCGCGACGATCGGCGCGGCGCACCAGCGCGACGCCAGCTCCATCTCGCCCAGCAGCGCCACGCCTGCCGGCAGGGCGCGCAGCAGGGGGTGGTCGCCCGGCACGCCGGGACTGATGACCACGGCCCAGGGCGCGGGCAACTCCGTATTGGGCCACCCGCCGCCGGTGTGGATCTCGTCGAAGGCCCGGGGTGCCAGCGTTGGCAGGCCTTCACGATCCCACCGGCGGCGGACAGCCGCATCGTCCGCGTCGTCGAGGCCGATGACCCGGGCGCCTTCGTCGCGCAGCAGCAGGCCGGCGGCGCAGCCGCTCTTGGCCAGCCCCACCACCCAGACGGTGCGCCCCTTGACGTCCCAGCCCACGTCGTCGCCTCCTACTGCAGCTTGAGCGAGGTCATGCCCAACAGCAGCATGAGGATGCCCACGATCCAGAAACGCACCACGACCTGGGTCTCGGACCAGCCGCCCAGCTCGAAGTGGTGGTGCAGGGGCGCCATGCGGAACAGACGCTTGCCCCCGCTGCGCTTGAACCAGGTGACCTGGGCCATGACGCTGACGGCCTCGACCACGAACATGCCGCCGATGACCACCAGCAGCAGCTCCTTCTTGACCAGGATCGCCACCGTGCCCAGGGCCCCGCCCAGGGCCAGGCTGCCGGTGTCGCCCATGAAGATGCGCGCCGGGTGGGCGTTGAACCACAGGAAGCCGATGCCCGCCCCCACCACCGAGGCGCAGTAGATGGTCAGCTCGCCGCTCTGGGGGATGAACAGCAGGTTCAGGTAGTCGGCGAAGACCGCGTGCCCGGTCAGGTAGGCCAGCACCGCGTAGCCGCCGAAGGCCAGCACCGAGAGGCCGATGGCCAGCCCGTCGAGACCGTCGCTGAGGTTGACCGCGTTGCTGGTGCCGGTGACGATCAGGATCACCAGCGGCACGTAGAACCAGCCCCAGTTGATGACCGTATCCTTCAGGAACGGCACGCTGGTGACGGTCAGCGGCTCGCCGGCCAGCCCCAGCACCAGGGTCGAGCCCAGCACCACGCCCCAGCCCACCTGCCCGGCCAGCTTGAAGCGCCCGATCATGCCCTTGGGCCGCTTCTTGACCACCTTCAGGTAGTCGTCGATGAAGCCGATCAGGCCCATCCACGCCGTGCCGATCACGGCCAGCTGCACGTAGCGGTTGGAGAGGTCGCCCCACAGCAGGGTCGGCACGATGATCGCCGCCAGCACCAGGGCCCCGCCCATGGTCGGGGTGCCCGCCTTCTTCTTGTGATGCTGCGGTCCCTCGGCCCGGATCGACTCGCCGATCTGCAGCTGCTCGAGGCGGCGGATCACCCAGTCGCCGAAGATGAAGCAGATCAAAAGCGCGGTCACCGTCGCGTAGCCGGCGCGGAAGGTGATGTACTTGAAAACGTTGAAGGCGGACCAGTGTTCGGCCAGCGGATACAGCAGATGATAGAACATGGCGTCCCTGCCCCTAGGTCTCGGTGGCGAAGCGTGACGGCAGCAGCGCGAGCACCCGCTCCATGGCGGCGCTGCGCGACCCCTTGACCAGGATGCGGTCCCCCGGAGCGGTGCTCCGGACCAACCAGTCGGCGGCTTCGGTGTGGGAGCCGCAATGATGGGCGTCGCCGCCCGCCTCGTCAAAACCCGCGGCCAGATCGGCCGCCGCAGCGCCCACCGCCAGCAGCGCCTCCAGCCCCAGCCCGGCCAGCTCGCGCCCGCAGTCCCGGTGGATGGCCGCGCTGTCGGGCCCCAGTTCGGCCATGGCCCCGAGCACGGCCACGGTGCGGCCGCCGCCGGGCAGGGCCAGCAGGGCCTGCGCCGCCGCGACCAGGCTGCGCGGGTTGGCGTTGTAGGCGTCGTCCAGGAGCACGCGGCCGGCGATCTCCAGGCGCACGCCCCGGTGGGGCGAGCCACGGAAGCCGGCCAGGCCCCGGCGCTGATCCGCATCGCCGACGCCCAGGGCCCGCGCCGCGAGGATCGCCGCGGCCAGGTTGGCGCCGTTGTGGGCACCCGGCAGGGGCACCGGCCAGTCGGCCCCGTCCAGGTTGAGGATGCCGGTGCCGTCGGCCGCGGGGCGCCACGACCACGGATGGTCGCCTCCACGGCCGAACGACACCACGCTCGCGTTGCTGCGGGCCCGCCACTGGGCGAAGCCCGGGCTGTCGGCGTTGAGCACGGCCTTGCCGCCGGTGGGCAGCGCCGCCACCAGCTCGCCCTTGCCCTCGATGATGCCCTCGAGGCTGCCGAACTCGGCCAGGTGGGCCGGCGAGGCGTTGGTGATGATGCCCACCACCGGCGCGGCCAGCGGCGCCAGCCGGGCGATCTCGCCCACGGCCGAGGCGCCCATCTCGATGACCGCGAAGCGGTGGGCCGGGCGCAGCCCCAGCAGGGTCACCGGCACGCCCAGGTGGTTGTTGAGGTTGCCGCCGGTGGCATGCACCGTGCCGGCGCCCGACAGCAGCGCCGCCAGCAGATCCTTGGTGGTGGTCTTGCCGTTGGTGCCGGTCACCGCGACCGCGACCGCCGATTGCCGGGCCCGCCAGCAGCGGCCCAGCACGGCCAGGGCCGCCACCGGATCGGCGCTCAGCAGCACGCCCGTGCGGGCCGCAGCGGCCGTCCCGGGCAGCGGATCGGCGCCGGCCTGTTTGGCCGTGAGCACCCAGTGTCCCGCGGCCAGGGCCGCCGGTGCGAAGGTCCGCCCGTCGGCGTGCTCCCCCGCCAGCGCCACGAAGAGCTGGTCCGGTTCGAGCCGCCGCGAATCGAGGCCCGCACCGAGGAAGCCGCCGGGCACGTCGGCCGGGTCGGCGGTTTGCAGGTGTCCGTCGCGCTCGCTGAGCACACCCGCCAGCAGGCCCGCCGCCTGCAGGTCGGCCGCCGCCTGCGCCGCCGTGTAGCGCGGCTCAGCCACGGGGTGCCTCCTGCGCGAGCCAGTTGCGCACGACCTCGCGGTCGTCGAAGTGGCGCCGCTGGGCGCCGACGATCTGGTAGTCCTCGTGCCCCTTGCCCGCGATCACGACCACGTCGCCGGCCCCGGCCGCAGCCAGCGCCGCGGTGATGGCCGTCCGGCGGTCGACCACGACCGCGCAGGCCGTCGCCCGCGCGCCGCTCGCGACCCGGCAGCCCGCTTCGATCTCGGCGCAGATGGCCGCCGGATCCTCGCTGCGCGGATTGTCGGCGGTGATCCAGACCAGGTCCGCGCCCAGGGCGGCGGCCCGGCCCATCAGCGGCCGCTTGCCCCGGTCCCGGTCGCCGCCGCAGCCCAGAACCACCAGCAGCCGCCCCTGCCCCAGCTCGCCGCAGGTGCGCAGCACCGCCGACACGGCGTCGGGAGTGTGGGCGTAATCCACCACCGCCAGGGCGCCCCCCGGCAGGTCGAAGCGCTCGAGGCGACCGGGCACCTGCGCCACCGCCGCCAGGGCCGCGGCGCAAGTCTCGGCCGGGTAGCCCAGGGCCAGGCCTGTCGCCATGGCCGCCGCCAGGTTCTCCAGGTTGAAGCGCCCCACCAGGGAGCTGGTCAGTTCCAGGGCCCGGCCGCGCCAGGTGCAGCGCAGCCGGGTGCCGTCCAGCCCCAGGCGGGCCTCGGTCACCACCAGGTCGGCGGCCACGCCGCGGTCGGTGCTGAAGCGCACGGTGCGCCGGCCGCCGGTGTCCAGGCCGGCCAGCGCCGGATCGGCGGCGTTGAGCACGACGACGCCGTCCTTGGCGTCGACCAGCTCGAGGATGCGCGCCTTGGCCGCCAGGTAGGCCGCCAGATCGGCGTGGTAGTCCAGGTGATCACGGCTGAGGTTGGTCAGCACCGCGGCGTCCAGGGCCAGGCCCGCGGTGCGCTGCTGGTCCAGGGCGTGGGACGAGAGCTCCATGGCCACCGCGCCGCAGCCGTGGTCGCGCATGCGGCCCAGCCACTGCCAGAAAACAGGACCGCCCGGCGTGGTCAGGGGCGCGGGTTCGGAGGTGCGCCCGTCCTCGTAGCGGATGGTGCCCAGCAGCCCGCAGGCGCCGGCGGCCTCCGCCAGCAGCGCACGCAGCAGGAACGACACGGTGGTCTTGCCGTTGGTGCCGGTCACGCCGACGGCGACCAGGTCGCGGTCCGGCTCACCGTGCAGGCGCCGCGCCAGCAGCGAGGGCAGGGCCCGGGTGTCGGCGGCCACCAGCCGGGCCGGCGCCGCGGGCAGCGACTGGTCGGCATGGGCGGCCATCACCGCCACCGCCGGGCTGCCGGCGGCCAGGGCCGCGGCCACGTAGGCGTGCCCGTCGCCGCCGCTGCCCTGCACCGCGATGAAGAGCACGCCGGGACCGGCCTGGCGCGAATCGGCCGTCACCTGTTCGATGCCGATCGTGCCGTCACCCTGCAGGGCCACCCCCGCCAATCCGTCCGCCAGCTGGGCCAGGGTCAGCGCCATGGCGCCTCCATGCGCACCGTGACGCTGCGGCCGGTCAGGGCCAGGCCGGCCGGCGGATCCTGGAGCACGGCGTAGCCGGCGCCGTCGATGGCCACCTCGATGCCCAGGCGCGCCGCCAGGCTGCGCACCTCGCGGTTGCTCTTGCCGGTGAAGTCGGGGCAGATGGTGTCGTCGGCCGCGCCGGCCGGGAGCGTCGCCGCCGCCAGCTGCACCGGGCTGCCGCGCCGGCAGCGGGTGCCCGCGGCCGGCACCTGCTCGGCCACCAGCCCGCCGCGCTCGGCGCCGGCGACGGTCAGGCCGCAGGCGGCCAGGCGCTGGGCGGCCGCGTCGATCGAGAGTTCGAGCACGTCGGGCACCGTCACCAGGTCGCTGGCCGGGGCCAGGGCCACCAGGCGGGTGCGCGGACCGGGCACGCCGGTCAGCCACTCGGTGGAGCAGCGGATGTCCTCGAGCACGTGCCGGAACAGCGGCACCGCACTCTGGGCCGCGTAGTAGCGGCGGAAGCCCTGGGGCTCGTCCAATACGGCGATGACCACCAGCCGCGGGTTCTCCAGCGGCGCCATGCCCGCGAACGTGGCCACGTAGGCGCCGGCGGTCATGGTCAGGCCGTCGCGGCTCTTCTGGGCGGTGCCGGTCTTGCCGCCCACGGAGATCCAGTCCAGGTCGGCGCCGGTGGCGGTGCCTTCGCTGACCACGCGGCCCATGGCCTCGCGCAGCACCGCGGCCAGGGGCGCGGCCATCACCCGGCGCAGGGCCAGCGGCTGCGGCTGCTGGAGCAGGCGTCCGTCGTGGTCGCGCACCTCGCGCACCAGGCGCGGGGCGTAGAGGGTGCCGCCGTTGGCGATGGCGGCCACCGCCATGCCCAGCTGCAGGGGCGTGACCGCGATCTCCTGGCCGATGGCCAGGGTGGCCTGGGAGCGCAGCGACCACTGGGACGGCTCGCGCAGGATGCCCGCGGGCTGGCCGCCGTAGGGTGCCAGGGTCGGCTGGCCGAAGCCGAAGTCCAGGATGTCGCGATGGAACTCGTCGCGGCCGAGGTTGGCCACCGCCCGCGCGAACCAGATGTTGCTCGACTTGGTGAAGGCCCGCATCAGCGGCAGGTCGCCGTACTTGTGGTCGTCGTCGTTGCGGATGCGGAAGCCCTCGAACTGGGAATCGGAGCAGTTGAACACCGTCGCGGTGTCGACCGCCGCGCGCCGCAGCAGCGAGGCGGCGGTGAAGATCTTGAAGACCGAGCCCGGCTCGAACAGCCCGGTGAAGTTGCAGTTGTTCCAGACCTCGGCGTCGCCGTGGCGCGCGGCGCGGGTGGGCATCAGCGGGCAGCTGGCGGCCGCCAACACGTCGCCGCTGCCCGGCTCGATGATCAGCACCGAACCGCCCAGGGCCCGGGTGGCCGCCACGGCCTCGGCCAGGCGGCGCTCGGCGATGGACTGCAGGTCGGCGTCGATGGTCAGCACCACGCTGCGGCCGTGCACCGGCTCGTCCACGACGATGCGGCCCAGGTCGCGGCCGGGGATGCCGGTGTCCACCGAGCGGTAACGTCCAGGCCGGCCCGCCAGCACGCTCTCGAGGGCGTACTCCAGCCCGGTGGCGAAGGTCGTGTCGCGTTCCTGGCGGCAGAAGCCCACCAGCGAGGCCCCCACCCCGTCGGCGGGGTAGACCCGGGCGCGCACCGTGTCCATGGTGACGGCCCGCTCGCGACGCAGGCGCTCCTTCTGGCGGCGGGTCAGCACCACGCCCTGCCCCAGCACCAGGTGCCGCTGCCCGGCCCGGGCGATGGCGCGGCGGATCGAGGCCGGATCCCGGTCCAGCACCCGGCCCAGCAGGGCGCTCAGGGAATCGGGGCGCTGCACCAGGCTGGGCGCCACCCCCACGTTCCATTCCAGCACCGACAGGGCCAGCGGCCGGCCCTCGCGATCGAGCATGTCGCCGCGTTCGGCCGGCAGTTGGCCCAGCGACCACCACTGTTCGTCGGCGATCCTGGCCAGCTTGTCGTGCTGGACGACCTGCAGCCAGGCCACGCGCAGGACGAGCCCCAGCGCCGCCACGAGCACGGCGCCGCGCAGCACCATGATCCGCCGCGGGTCCAGCCCGGCGGGCTTCACGGAGTGGCTCCGTCGCCGGCACCCTCGAGAGCGGCCGGGTCGAGGGAAACCATCTCGCCGGAGATGAAGACCGGCGGCTGGGCGGCGTTGGCGGTGGCGCCGCCGCCGAAGCCCTCCAGCATGCGCTGCAGGAAGCCGTCGCCGGCGGCGGGAGTGCCGGACGCGGCCACCAGCACGAAGTCCGGCTCGGCCGGCAGCACCAGGTCCAGCTCGGCAGCGGCCCGGGCCAGGATCACCTCGGGCCCGCTGGCCTCCATCCAGCGGCTGGCCAGTTCGGCGGCCGCGGCCTCGAGACAGGAGCTGCGGTCCTGCAGTTCGCCGACCTGGGCGCGCAGCCGGGTCACCTCGGTCGAGACCACGACGCTGACGGCGATGACCGAGGCCAGGCCAAGCCCCGCCAGCACCGTGCGCAGGTAGCGCCGGCGCACCAGCGGACGGCGGTGGGCCATGGCCGAATCGCGGCCGCGGCAGGCGCGGCTCATGGCCTTGAGGTGGTGGCTCGTGCGCAGCATGACCGATCCCCTTCGTCGATGTTCAGATCCGTTGGGCCGCGCGCAGGCGGGCGCTGCGCGCCCGGGGGTTGCGCACCGCCTCGTCCTCGCCCGCGGTCAGGGCGCCCTTGGTCAGGCTCTTGAGGGTCGCGCGATGCCCGCAGCCGCAGACCGGGATGTCGGCGGGGCAGATGCAGTCGCGCCGCTCGCGATCGATGAACCGCTTGACCAGGCGGTCCTCCAGCGAGTGGTAGGAGATGATCACGAAGCGGCCGCCGGGCCGCAGCAGGTTCGGCAGCTTCAGCAGGGCCTCCTCGAGGGCGCCCAGTTCGTCGTTGACGGCGATGCGCAGGGCCTGGAAGACGCGGCTGAGCACCGGCTGGGGCTTGGCCCCCCGCGGCAGCACGCGCTCGACGATCTCGCGCACGCGGCCGGTGGTCGCCACCGGCGCTTCGGCCGGGCCGCCACCAGGGCCCGGGCGATGCGGCGGCTGCCGCGCTCCTCGCCCAGGGACCACAGCAGGTCGGCCAGCCGGCGCTCGTCCAGGGACGCCAGCAGCTCGGCGGCGGTATCGCCCTGCTCCTGGTCGAAGCGCAGGTCCAAGGGACCGTCGGCACGGTAGCTGAAGCCCTTGTCCGGATCGTCCAGCTGCAGCGAGCTGACGCCCAGGTCCAGCAGCACGGCGTCGGCGCCCGGCCACCCGCAGGCGATCAGGGCCCGGTCCAGGTTGCGGAAGGAATCGCGCCGGCAGCGCAGGCCCGGCTGTCCGGCGGCCATGGTTTCGCAGGCGGCGAACGCCACCGCGTCCAGGTCCAGGCCCAGGACCTCGGCGCCGGCCTCGAGCAGGGCGCCGCTGTGGCCGCCGAAGCCGAAGGTGCCGTCGACACACCGCCGCCCCGGTCCCGGCTGCAGCAGAGCGAGCGTCTCCTGCAGGAGCACGGGCACGTGCGGCGCACCGGTCATGGCATGCGGACGGAGGCGAGGCTCCCCGGATGACGGAGCGTCGGCAGCCCGGACCCGAGGCCGCCGTCGGCGTCCCCGTTGCCCATGATCAGGATGGCCTTGAGGTAGTCGCTCCAGCCCTGCAGAAAGAGCTGGTGGCCGTAGGTGCGAAGGCGGCGGCTCCAGGTGACGAGGTCGCCGGTGGCCCGGTAGTCCATGTGGGCCAGGCCGCTGCCGTCCAGCACGATCCGGCAGCCGCAGCCGGCCAGCGCGGGAGCCACCCGGCCGGCCAGCGCGGCCACGCCGTCGCGATCAAGGATACCCGAGAGAGCGACCCAGACAGCCCGTTCATCGTGCCGGACCTGGATCTCCATATGGGTGCGCGTGGCCTCCTGCCGCGCGGCCTGTCGGGTCGACTCTCTCGGCATCGGGGCTCCCTCCCCTTGGCTGCCCCTCCCTGGGCGCAGCGTGATCGCGCTGATCGATACCTTCGGCGATGCTGGGCCGGGCGGGCGCCGATCCGTCGGCGCCCCTTGCCCGGCGTTGTCCGGCGGCATCCGTGCCGCCGGCCGCTGGTCTAGCGATAGAACTCGTCCATGAAGCCGGCGTCCGGTCCTTCGTCTCCGGCCATCCTCTGGTCGAGGGCCTCCGGTGCCCACAGTTCCATGTAGCCGCCCATGCCCACGACCGTGACCTTGCCGCTGATGCCGACCGAGGCCAGCAGATCCGTCGGCACCTGCACCCGTCCCTGGGCGTCCGGTTCGAGGGTCTTGCTGCCCAGGCTCATGGCCCGCAGGTTGGTCCGCAGCCGGGGCCCGGCCTCTCCCTGGCGCATGCGCTGGAAGATGGCCATCCAGGCCTCGTGGGGGTGGATGGCCAGCGATCCGTCGGCCCCCTTGGCCACCACGTACTTCTCGTCCCCCGGTCCCGACCCTCCCTGGCGGAACCGGAACGGCAGGTTGAAGCGGCCCTTGGCGTCCACGGCGCGCGTGTAGTCGCCATGGAACGTGCAGGTCGCTTCGGTTGCCGGGGTGGACTTGAGGTGATCCATGTCTTCCTTGCTCATAAGTGGTTTTAGTGGCGGGCCTTACGCTGATCCGTGCGTAGTTTGGTCGATCCGTCGACGCCCGCCACTTTCACCACCAATCACCACTCATCACCACTTGGGACCACCGGACAATATCCAGGGACCACCGGGGTGTCAACCGGCTTTTTCGTGACAAGGTGCATTTTTTTTAGATACGAAAAGATGGCGAAAATTTAACGGGAATCAGGCCGGAGTCCGGCAGGGGGCGCAGACGGTCGGCAAGGGGCGGATCCGGGCCGATCTCAGCTGCGACGGCGGCGCAGGAAGCTGCGCAGGGTCAGCCCGGTGGCCCGGCGGAAGCGGAGGATCATCACCGCCGAGCCGCAGGCGTAGGCGATGGAGCTGGCCCAGGCCGCCCCCGTGGCGCCGTGCCGCGGGATCAGCCACAGGCCGAACCCCACGTTGATGGCCAGGGTCAGCAGCGAGGCCTGGGTGTTCCAATGGGACTTGCCCCGGCCGATGAAGTCGCCCGCCAGCACCGCCCCCGGGGCGAAGGCCACGATCCCCGGCAGCAGCGCGCGCAGGGCCGGGCCCGAGGCGGTGTAGGCGCCGTCCTTGAGCAGGGCCAGCAGCGGATCGGCCACCAGCCACAGGGGCAGCGCCGCGGCCAGGGTGACCAGGAAACCGATGCGCACCGCGCGCGAGGCCGTGCGGTCGCGCATGGGATCGGCGGCCGAGGCGGCCGAGGTGTGGATCAGCAACGGCGTCATGGCCCCCGGCAGCAGCCAGAGGATCTCGCCGACGTAGACGGCCACCGAGTAGATGCCCACTTCGGCGGCGCCCTGGAAGTGGGCGACCAGGCCCTGGTCCAGGCGCAGCAGCAGGAAGTAGGCGACGGCCGAGAGCTGCCCCACCCACCCGTGGCGCAGGTTCCAGGCGATCAGGCCGCGCAGGGTGCGCCGGCCCAGGTCCTTGGGCAGGGCATCGTCGGCGGCGGTGGCGCGCATGGGCGGCGTGCGGCGCGGCCGCAGGATCTCGCGCACCAGCACCACCACCAGGGCCGTCGCCCCCAGCACCTGGGCCAGGGCGAAGGCACCCACGGCCCGGCCGAAGCCCAGGGCACCGACCGAGACCAGCCCTGCGGCCAGGACCAGGTGGAAGAAGGCCCGCCAGCCGTTGACCGCCGCACCGACGACCAGCCGACCCCGCGCCAGGAGATCGTAGGAGAAGACCTCGTACACCAGCAGACCGGCCGCCGCCGCCGCCGCCACGAAGCCCAGGCCCGGCCACCAGCCCAGGTTGACCGCCAGGAAAGCCGCCGGCGCCTCGGCGCAGGTCCACCAGGCCGCCAGCAGCAGCAGGGCGATCATGGCCACCGTCCACTGGGCCTGGGCCGTGACCATGCGCCGGGCCGGCACCCGGTCCTGGCGCAGGGGCGGCACCGCGGCCAGGCCCATGCCGCAGGCCAGCAGCGCCGACGCCAGCTGGGCCGCGGCCATGGTCAGGCTGTAGTGGCCCTGGCCCACCGGCCCCAGGGTCTGGGCCACGACCACCACCACCGCCGCGTTGGCGGCCACCTGGCCGACCCGGCTCAAGAGGATGCGCAGCGCGGCGCCGAAGAATCTCATGGGCGGTGCCCCGGTTCGTCGTGCCAGCGGCCGCGGGCGCCGCCCGGGCGCAGGCCGGCCAGCCCGCGCAGCAGACGCCGCGGCGCGCGTTCGGCCAGGTACCAGCCCCGCTCGCGGGTCACCGCGCCCAGGGTGCGCTTGAAATCGGCCAGGGTGGCCAGGCCGTCACTGGCACCCAGGTCCAGCCACAGGGCCCCGCGCCGGCAGGCCTCCTCCACGTCGCCCCAGACGGCGAGGGTCGAGGGGAAGTGGGTGCGCGCCAGATCGGGATCGGTGACCCCGCTCCAGGCCGTGACCCAGGTGCCCCGGTGCAGGTTCAGGTGGCCGCCGATCACGCGGCCCTCGCATTTGACGCAGGTGAAGAAGGCGCTGCCGCCGTCGGCGCCCGCCGGCGCTGCCAGCAGGTCCTGCAGCAGGCCCGGCGCCAGCGGCAGGGTGCCCCAGTGGCGGGCGGCCCGCGCGTGCAGCTCGTGCCAGGCGGCCAGGTCCTGCGGATCACGGCTGACGGCGACCTCGCAGCCCCGGCGCAGGCCGCGGTTGCGTTCGTTGCGCTTGCTCTTGCGCAGGCGGGCAGCCACGGCTTCGGGCCCGCCCTCGAGGTCGAGCACCGCCGCCGGCACCGGGCGGCGTCGCCAGCGGGAATCGGCCCCCAGCAGGGCGCCCCAGCGTGCTTCGTGCAGCGGGTTGAGGGCGATGCCGCAGCCGCGCAGCAGACCGCGGCGGGCGGCGATCAGCGCCTCGACCAGGGCCCGGGCCACGGCCGCGGCCTCGGCCGGCGGCAGGTCGGCCCGCACCAGCGGACCGCCGGCCGTGCCGTCGGGCCCGCTGTCGAGGCGGCCCAGGCGTCCGTCCGTGGTCAGGGCGGCCAGCCCGCCCAGCAGGCGGCCGTCGCGGCGCGCGCTCAGCCAGAGGGTACGGCTGCCGGGACGGTGCCGGGCCAGGGTGGTGATCCAGAAGGGGCAGTGGCAGGCGTCGGCCGCGGGGTCGGCCGCCAGCAGGCCGCTCCAGTCGGCGGGCGGCTCGCTCGAGGCCAGCACCTGCACCGGGGGCACCTAGAACCCGCCGTCCTGGCGCGTGGCCAGGGCGGGCCGGTCCAGCAGGCCGGCCAGGCGGGCGCGCAGGCCGGCGATGTCCCCGGCCGCGGCCAGGGCCAGCAGCTCGTCCAGGGCCACCGCCACCCGGCCCGGGTCCTCGTCCCGGGGCTCGGCGCGGCGGATCAGCGGATTGCCGCTGGGGATCAGCTCCTCGTGGGGCTCGTGCAGCACCTCGTGCAGACGTTCGCCCGGCCGCAGGCCGGTGATCTGGATGCCCGGTCCGTCGTCGCCGCCGGCCGGGTCGTAGCCCGAGAGCACGAGCAGGTTGCGCGCCAGCTCGAGGATCGAGACCGGGTTGCCCATCTCCAGGATGTAGGTCGCGCCCCGCTCGCCCAGCACCATGGCCTCGATCACCAGCAGCGCCGCCTCCTTGATGGTCATGAAGTAGCGAGTCATCTGCGGATCGGTGATGGGCAGGGGCAGCCCCTGGCGGATGCGGTGCATGAAGAAGGGCACCACCGAACCGCGGCTGCCCAGCACGTTGCCGAAGCGCACGGTCATGAAGCGGGTGCCGCCGTTGGCCGCCGCGGCATCGCGCACCAGCAGCTCGGCCAGCTTCTTGGTGGCGCCCATGACGCTGGCCGGCATCACCGCCTTGTCGGTGCTGATCAGCACGAAGCGCTCGGCGCCCACGGTGCGGGCGAAGGCGATCAGGTTGGCGGTGCCGCCCACGTTGACCGCGACCGCCTCCTCGGGGTTGTCCTCCATCAGCGGCACGTGCTTGTGGGCGGCCGCATGCAGGATCAGGTCCGGCCGCAGGCGACCGGCCAGCACCTCCAGGCGCGCGCGATCGCGCACGTCGGCGATCACGCTCGTCAGCACGGTCTGGCCCCGGCGCGGATCCAGCTCGCCGGCGATCTCGAACAGGCTGTTCTCGCCGCGGCCCAGCAGGATCAGTTCGCGCGGACCCAGCGGCAGCAGGCGGCGGCACAGCTCGCCGCCGATGGAACCGCCGGCGCCGGTGACCAGCACCGAACGGCCCGCGACCACCCGGCGGGCGTCGGCGTCCTTGAAGTCGACCGACTCCCGGCCCAGCAGGTGCTCGGGCTCGACGCCGCGCACCTGGGAGAAGTGCACCTCGCCCAGGATGATGTCGCGCAACCCGGGCACGATGCGAAAGGGCAGGCCGGCCCTGCGGCTGAGGATCACCAGGCGGCGGATCAGGCGGCCGCCGGCCGAGGGGATCGCCAGCAGCACCTCCTGGGCCTTGACCTCGCGGGCCACCCGCACCAGGTCCTCGCTGCCGCCGAGCACGGGCAGGCCGCAGACCTCGGAGCCGAGCAGGCGCGCGTCGTCGTCCAGGAAAGCCACCGGCTCGGCCGGCAGCTTGTCCCGCTGGATCTCGCGCACCAGGGACTGGCCGGCCACGCCGGCGCCCACCACCAGCAGTCGGGGCCTGGCCACGCGCTTGCGCTCGCGGTTGCCGTCACCGCTCATCGTCGTCACCATCCTCGGATCGCGCGGCCGACGGTCAGCGCACGATCGCCAGGGTCCGCAGCACGGTCTGCCCGTGCCAGCTCACCTTCACGACGTAGAAGCCGGTGGCCACCGCCGTGCCCACCCGGTTGACGCCGGACCAGAAGCCGGCGTCGGCCGCCACCTGCGTGTCGCGGAAGACCAACTCGCCGTCAACGGTGTAGACGGCCACCTCGGCCGGATCGGCGGTGGTGGCGGCCAGGCCGCCGACGGCCAACTGGTCGCCGCTGCCCGGATCCCAGGGACCGGGGAAGAGATAGACGCCGTCGAGGGCCGATGCGCCGCCGTCGCCGGACGGATCGTCGGGCGTGATCAGGGCGGTGCCGCGGTCGCTGCTGAGCAGCACCCGGCCGCTGCCCGGATCGGCCACGACCTTGCGGTAGAGCAGACCCGGCAGGGCGGCGATGACGTTGGGCGAATAGAGGGTGCCGTAGGCCGGATTGCCCGCGTAGTTCATCAGGTCGAGCCAGGCGTCGACCACCGGCTGGCCGCCCACCAGGCGCACGCGGTTCAGGCCGTTGCGGCAGGCCACCCAGAGGTCGCCCCCGCCGCCGGTGGCGATATCCTCGACGCCGCCGCCGAGCAGGCCCGCCACCTGGGGGCTCTGCTTGACCAGCAGGAAGTCCTCGACCGTGACCCGGCCGAAGGTGGCATCGTAGTAGATGCGCGCCAAGCCGTCGCCGCCGACCCAGAGGGTGCCGTCGGGGCCGGCGTCGATGCCCTTGGCCAGCTTCGGGTCGTTCTCGATGCCGGGGAAGTCGGCGACCGGCGCGTACCAGCGGTCGTCCGTGGAATCGGTCCAGGTCAGCGGATCGTCCGGCCCGGCCGCGTCGCCGTTGAGGTCCCAGCGCACCAGGCCCGTGCCACCGACCGCGAACCAGACCACGTCCCGCCGCTCGACGTAGGCGTCCCAGACCGGACCTTCGCCCAGGCCGCCGACGCCCGTGGGCAGGGAGACCCAGTTGGCGGGGTTGCGCCAGAGCACCGGGTCGACCAGCACCTCGACCCGCTGGAGGTCGGCGGGGTTGTCCGCATCGTGCAGCACCAGCAGGGGCCCGTCCGGATGCGCCACCAGGTTGACGATGCGCCGGCTGCGCAGGCCGCTGTTGTTGGTCCTGATCTGATCGGTGCGTCCGCTGACCGGATCGTGCCGCAGCAGCCCGCCCGAGGCGAATTGTCCGGCCCAGACGATGCCGTCGCTGCCGGTGGCCATGGCCAGCAGGTTGCCGCTGTGGTTGATCAGGCCCGACGAATCGTTGTCCGCCGAGGCCACCTCGAACACGTTGACCCACTCGCCGTCGAGCAGGCCGCTGAAACCCTGGCCGGCCCAGGAGCCGGCCCAGGCCCGGCCGTCGGCGCCGAAGGTCACGCCTTCGGCGTTGGCCACGATCGTTCCCTGGTCCAGGTTCCAGGTGTCCCAGCCGGAGGCCGCGTTGCGCCGGCCGTACCAGGCGAAGCCCGAGACGTTGCCCATGGTGGCGGGGCGCTGGCTGCCGCCGACCCACAGCTCCGACCCGCCGGCCAGGCCGCCGGCGGTGGCGTAGGGCGGGCTCGAGGCCACGAAAGCTCCGTCGGTCCACACCGAGACCACGGTCGCCGACAGGGAATTCTGCCCCATGGCCACGAGGTCGCCGTTCCACCAGGCCAGGCGATCGACCCAGTGGCCCGGTGAACCGAGCAGGGTCCAGACGCCGCTGCCCTCATCCCAGGTATAGACGCCGCCGTGGCCGCCGGCGGTCAGCGTGCCGTCCGGCGCGACGGCCAGGGCGCTGACGTGCAGGTTGGTCAGCCCGGTGTTGGTGGTCGTGAAGGTGTTGCCCGCGAAGCGCGAGATGCCGATCGTGCTGGCGAACCAGACCGCGTCGGCGGTGATGGCGATGGCGGTGACGTTGTTGCTGATCAGGCCGTCGCGTTCGGCGGTGTAGGTGGCGCCGGCGATGCCGTTGGTGATCACGCCCACGCCTCCGTCGAGGACGCCGTACCAGACGCGCTCGGAGCCGCCGACCTGGGCGCCGTCCAGGGCGGTGATGTCCAGGCCCGACAGGTTGCCCGTGTACTGGCGGAAGGCCGGCTGGCCGGCGGGCGAGGTCACGCGGGTCAGGCCCGCGCCGTTGGTGCCCACCCACAGGTTGCTGCCGCTCCAGGCCAGGCTGGTGACGTAGTTGCCCGAGAGTTCGCTGCCCGCGGTCCAGAAGTCGGCCGCAGCCGGGGCGGAGGCCGACCACACGGCCAGGCCCCCGCCGTCGAGCCCGCCGTAGACTGTGCCCTCGTGCTCGAGCAGGCAGTTGACGGTGCGCTGCGCCAACAGCGGCGTGACCGTGATCCCGTCGGCGGCCGCGACGGCGCCGGCCGTGCCCAGGGCCGCCAGGACGATCATCCGAGCGATGGTGTTCCTCATGTTCTGCCTTCCTCTTGCCGGCCGCCGCCCCTGGGGGCCAGCGCCGGGTCCTGCCCGGATCCTCCGCCGAGATTACCGAATCCGCAGGGATCGCGCCACATCCGCGCCCAGGCGCCCCCAGGCCGCCCATCCCCTTCGCCGGTCGCCGCCCAGGGGCCGGTCAGGCCCGGCGGCGCCGGTTCGTCCTGCCAGAAGGCGATCACCGCGTCGGCGTCGCCCGGCGGTGCGGGCGCCGCCCCGGCTACCGCCCGGCCGCCCCACACGCCCAGATGCCCCGCCAGCAGCGGAGCGACCAATGGCCATTGCCAGGCCAGCGGCCGCACCCGGCCGTCCGCCGCGGTGACCAGGGTCACCTCCAGGGCATGGCCCCAGGTGTCGCCGACACCCACGGTCCGGCGCAGGGTGCTGCCCCGCCGCAGCGGTCCCAGCCGCAGCCACAGCCAGGGCAGGGCCGCCACGACCGCCAGCCCCAGGCCGGCCAGGACGCCGGCCGTGCGGCCCAGCGCCGCGGCGGCGAAGCGCCGCCCCCAGGCCATCTGCACCGCGCTCGGGGCACCGCCGAAGATCTCGCTGCGGGCGGCGGCCGCCGGCAGCCACACCCCGTCGCCCAGCCAGCGCAGGCGCACCCGCAACCGGCGCAGGGCCCCCAGCACCAGCCACTGGGCATCGCCCGGACGGGGCAGGGCGCCGAACACCACCTGGGAGATGCGGTAGCGCTCGGCCACGGCCGCGGCCGCGTCCGGCCGCCCCAGCCAGGGCACCCCGCGGGCCAGGGGCGGCAGGGCCCCGGTCTCGCCGGGATCGGCCAGGTAGCCCGCGATGTCCACGCCCTGGGCCGCCAGATCGCCGGCCCGGGCAAGCCAGGCTGCCAGGTCCTGGGGCGTGCCCACCAGCAGCGTGCGTTCCAGGGAGAGGTTGCCGCGCTCCAGCCGGCGTCGGCCCGCGTCCACCAGGCGGTCGCCCAGGGCGGTCAGCACCGTCAGCAGCGGGATGAACATCAGCAGCACGGCCCGGCTGATCACGTCCAGGTGGCCCAGGTAGGTGGCCGCCAGCAGCAGCACCGAGAGCACGCCCACCTGCTGCAGGTGGGCGCCCAGGCCGCGCCGCCCGCGCAGGTGCTCCGGACGGTAGCGCCCCGCCAGCAGGAAGGTCACCGTGGCCAGCACCAGGGCGAACAGCAGCAGCGGCCGGTACTCGGCAAACGGGTACAGCGGCTCGGCGAAGCGCTCGCCCAGCAGGTTGCGCAGGCCGTAGGCCAGGCCGAAGGCCGCGGTCAGCCCGGCCAGGTCCAGCAGCCAGAGCAGGGTCATCAGCAGCGGCTCGCGCCACTTCTTCAGCAGCCAGACCAGCATCCCCCACTTCTCGTAGAAGGAGATCAGGCTGGCCAGGTGCAGGAAGAAAGAACGATTGAAGGTGCCCTTGGCGCTGTCGCGCCGGTGGCGGTGGATGAAGCGGGCGTCCGGGGTGTAGACCACCTCGCAACCGGCCTGCCACATGCGGTAGCACCAGTCCACGTCCTCGAAGTAGAGGAAGAAGCGCTCGTCCATGGGGCCGGTGCGGGCGATGGCCTCGCGCCGGGCCAGCAGGCAGCCGCCGAGGATCCAGTCCACCGGCCGCGCCGAACGGTGGTCGAAGTCGCGCATCAGGTGGCGACGCACCACCTCGCTGTCGGGGAAGACGCGGCCCAGGAAGGTGCGGCGCAGCAGCAGGGTCTTGAAGGTGTAGAAGCGGCGGCACGACTCCTGGAGCGAGCCGTCGTCGTTCAGCAGCTGCGGACCGACGATGCCCGCGCGCGGGTTGGCGTCGGCGAAGGCCAGCAGCCGGTCCAGGGCCCCGGGCTGGGCCACCACGTCGGGGTTCAGCAGCAGGTAATACTCGGCGTCGACGGCGGCCAGACCCTGGTTGCAGCCCTTGGCGTAGCCTGCGTTCTCGGTGTTGAAGATCCACAGGCAGTCCGGATACCGGCGCTGCACGTCGGCCAGGCCGTCGTCCCGCGAGGCGTTGTCCACCACCACCACGCGGTGTGCCCCCGCCGGCGGGCTGGCCGCCAGCGACTCGAGGCAGCGGGCCAGGTCCGCGCTCGTGTTGTAGTGGATGATGACGATGGCCAGCTTCACGGTATCCTGCATCGGTCCGGGGTTCAGGGAATCCGTCGCAGGCGCAGCGCCCAGACCATCCACATGGCCTCGACGATGATGCGCTTGGACATCTTCGACACGCCCACCTGCCGGTCCACGAACATGATGGGGATCTCCTTGATCCGCAGGCCGCGCTTCCAGCAGTGGTAGTTCATCTCGATCTGGAACGAATAGCCGTCGCTCTTGATGCTTGCCAGCGGCAGGGCTTCCAGGGTGGCGCGACGGAAGCACTTGAAGCCGCCGGTGCTGTCCTTGATGGGCATGCCGGTGACGATACGGGCATAGATGTTGGCGCCCACCGAGAGGATGAGTCGCCGCAGGGGCCAGTTCACCACGGTGATGCCCTGCAGGTAGCGGCTGCCCAGCACCAGGTCGTGGCTCGCGATCTGGCGCAGGAACTCGTCCAGGGCCTCGGGCTGGTGGCTGAAGTCGGCGTCCATCTCGAAGACAGCGTCGGCATCCGTTTCGGCCAGCACCCACTGGAAGCCGGCGATGTAGGCCGCGCCCAGGCCCTGCTTCAGGGGGCGTTCGAGGATGAGGATGCGCTCGCCGAATCCCGGCAGGCCCTTGACCACGGCCGCGGTGCCGTCGGGCGAGTTGTCGTCCACCACCAGCACCGACAGGCGCGGGTCGCGGGCCAGGATGGCCGGCAGCAGGCGGCCCACGTTCTCGGCCTCGTTGTAGGTGGGCACCACCACCACGGCCTTGCGGATCGCGGGCAGGTCGGCGCTCATTCGGGGATCACTCATCGTCGGCTCCAGGCGGCGTCGGCTCGGGCCGGCGCCGGAAGGACAAGGTCAGCAGTGCAGCCACCAGGGCCAGGCCCAGCAGCGACAGGGTCAGTCCGGCCCGCACCGACGGGTCCCGGTAGAAGAAGCGCACCGTGTGCGGCCCGGGCTCCAGGGCGACCGCGCGCAGCACCAGGTCGGCCGCCAGCAGCGGCCGGCGGTTGCCGTCGACCTCGACATGCCAGCCGGGGGCGTTCATGTCCGCCAGCACCAGCACCGCCGGTCCGGGCGCGACGGTCTCCAGCACGACCTCGTCGAAATCGTCGCGGGTGAACGTCGGCACGGGCAGCGGTCCCGCCGTCGGCACCGGTTCGGGCGTCCGGTCCAGGGTCACCGTGTCGGCGACCGCGATGGTGCCCGCCTGCACCGCATCCAGGAAGGCCGGCAGGTCCCCGCCCAGGGGCAACGCCGACTGCGGCCGCCAGGCCGCCAGCAGGCGGGCCCGCGGCAGCGCCGCCCCGTTGCGGTAGAACGCGGGCCGGCCCGCCTGGAGCGGCTGCGGATCCAGTTGGACCCCCTGACCCGCCAGGTAATCCAGGTCGCCGGCGGCAAAGGCCTGATCATAGGCCACGACGGTCGCGCCCAGCCAGTTGGCCAAGCGTCCGGCCGGCGGGTCGCCGTACAGGCGGCGACGGATCTGCTCGTAGGCCGCCAGCTTGGCCGGGTGGTAGCCGCCGAGGGAGCGCACGCCGTCGGCCAGCCAGGTGTTGCGCTGGCCGTGGGCGCCCAGGGGCCAGACCCGGTCGTGGCCCACGAACCCCCGCAGTTCGTCGGCCGCCGGTCCCGGCGGCAGCGCCTGGCCCTGCCGATCGGGCCGATGGCCCGGGGCCGTGGCCGGCGCCAGCACCCCCCGGCCGCTGGTGTCGCGCGCCACCTCCTGCAGCCCCGCGTCAGGATGGACGATCAGCCGGTCCACGCTCGCCAGGTCGACCATCACCAGGGCCGCCAGCACCCAGACCAGGCCCCGGCGGCGGAAGCTCTCGCTGCGCACCGCGTACCAGAGGGCCGAGGCCGCCGCCAGCAGCACCAGGCCGCCGCGGATCAGGCTGGCCCGGTGCAGCAGCCAGGCCTCCTCCAGCAGAATGGGCGGCACCTGCCGGCCCGCCCGTGTCGACAGCGCGTTCAGGTAGTCCAGGTGCCCGCCCTTGGCCAGGGAGGCCGCGCCGCCCATGAGCATGACCAGCCCGAGCAGGCCCAGCACCGCCGGCAGCAGCAGCGGCCGGCCCGGCGGCACCGGACCGCCACGCCAGGCCTCGAGCCCGCGGGCCGCCAGCACGATGGCCGCGAAGCCCACCAGGACCAGGATCATCGAGGGGATGCGGAACTTGTTGAAGAAGGGCAGCACCCGGTACAGCAGCTCGTACAGCCCGAAACCGTGGTCGCCGAACGAGACCAGCACCGCCAGCAGCGCCATCACGCCGAAAGCCGTCACCAGGGAGCGCGTCTGGGGTCGCCAGGCCGCCGCCGCCAGGGCCAGCAGCAGCAGGCCGAAGTAGTTGGGGTAGTCGTTAAAGGGCATCAGGCCCAGATAGGTGGCCTTGCCGAAGCCCACCACCGAAGGCAACACCAGGGTCGGCAGCTCCAGCGGCGCCAGGGACCAGCCGGTGGCGTAGTCCAGGCCCACGCCGCCGCCGCCGGCGGTGTCCTGGCCGCGGATCGAGATGCCGGCGTACTGGTGCTGGGGCACCAGCAGCATCGCGGCGACCAGGAAGCCGAGGGCCAGCCCGCCCGCCAGCAGACCGGTCCGCCGCCAGCGCACGGCCCGGCCCACGCGCGCGGCCGCCTCGTCCAGGGGCCAGAGTGCGTTCCACAGGGCCAGCCAGCCCACCGCCAGCAGCGTGTAGTAGGAGATCTGCGGATGGCCGCGCAGCAGCTGCAGCCCCAGCAGCAGTCCGGTCATGGCCACGGCCCGCGCGCCCCGGCCGTCGAGCACCTGCCAGGCCCAGCCCACGATCCAGGGCAGGTACATGGCCGCCCCCAGCTTCGAGCCGTGCCCGTACACGCCCCAGGCCACCACCTTCGGCAGCAGCAGCCAGGCCGCACCGCCGAACAGCAGCACCGGCAGCGGCAGGCGCCAGCGCGACAGCAGCCAGGCCATGCCCAGGCCGCCGAACAGCAGGTGGGCCAGCATCCAGGTCAGGGGCGCGGCGCCCAGGTGGCGCTGCAGCGAGTCCAGCACCAGCGACGGCGGATAGAGGAAGCGCACGTAGGCCACCGAGCCGAAGCTGGGCATGCCGGCAAAGAGGTAGGGGTTCCACAGGGGGTAGTGGCCCTCGGCCAGGGAGCGATCGCCGGCCACGGTGAAGGCGTCCGAATTGGCGGCGTCGCTGCTGACGAGGACCTCGCCCCGGAACATCGGTCCCGGGTAGAGCAGGGCCAGCACCAGCCACAGCACCGCCGCCACCAGCAGCCAGCGGCCGAGCCCCGCCGGGCCGGGCAGGCCCCGGCGCCGGGCCGGCACGGGCCCGGGATGCGCGGTCGTTCGCTTGTCACGTCGGGCCACGGTCTCTCCCCGCCCAAACGGCCTGCCACCGGCCTAAGTGGTTGTCATTGCACGACAGTCATCATATCACCGGCGGCCGCGGGCTGTCCACCGCGACGGGCCGTGCCCCTCAGCCTGCGGCGTAGGCCCGCCCGCGCAGTTCGTCCAGGACGCCCTGCCACACCGCCAGCGCGGTGTCCGGACGACCCTGCCACAGGTGCCAGCAGGCGTGGCCGGTCAGGAACGCCAGCTGGCTGGGGATCAGCATGGGCCAGGTCCAGGGTCGCCAATGCTTGCGCAGAAGGCGCACGTGGCTGCGGCTGCGCAGCCAGGCCTTGAGGGGGCTGGTGCCACCGCCCACCGAAGCGCTGACCTTGTGCAGCACCAGCGCCCGGGGTACGTGCAGGATGCGTCCGCCCGCCCGGCGGATGCGCAGGGAGTAGTCCGTGTCCTCGCCGTAGAAGTGGAATCCCTCGTCCAGCTCGCCGATCTCTTCCAGGGCCCGGCGTCCCAGCAACAGGGCGCAGCCCGTGCCCCAGCCCACGAAATGCTCTTCGCTGCGGAGACACCCGGTCAGCTTGCGGATGCCCGCGTGCCGCACCCAGCCCGTCCAGGTGCCCACCAGCCCGCCGTCGTACCAGGCGCGGGCAGGATCGCTCGCATAGCAGATGCGGGGGGTGGCGGCCCAAGCCTCGGGGCGCTCGGCCAGGGCTCCGGCCAGGCGACGCAGGCTGCCTTCGGGCACCACGGTGTCGTTGTTCAGCAGCAGCACCTGGCCTGACCAGCCGTCGGCAGCCAGATGGCGCAAACCGACGTTGTTGCCGCCGGCCCAGCGCAGATTCCTGCCCGTTTCGACGATCTCCACGTCCGGATGATGGGACCGCATCCAGGCTACCGAGTCGTCCTTGGAGCCGTTGTCCACCACCAGCAGCCGCAGGCCGGGGTAGCTGGACTCGGAGAGGCTGCGCAGGCAGTCCGGCAGCACCTTGCGGCCGTTCCAATTGACGACCAGCACGGCCAAAGGCGGCAGCGCGGCGTCGGCGGTGCGTCGGTCCCGCTCAGACACGCCGGGCGATCCGGTAGGCGGTCTCGGGACGGCGTCCGGCCACCACGAGTTCGGCGATCAGCCCCAGGCTGATGGACTGGAAGGCCACGATGATGAACACCAGCCCCAGCAGCAGCGCCGGCCGCAGGCGCAGGCCGTGCCCCGCCAGCCAGAGCCCCAGGAAGTACAGGCTGATGCCGAGGCCTGCGGCCAGGAAGACCAGCCCGATGCGGCCGAACATGTGCAGCGGCGAGGTGCGCCGCGCGTGCAGGAAGTACACCGTCAGCAGGTCCAGGAAGCCGTTGACGAAGCGGGACATGCCGTACTTGGTGGTGCCGTACTTGCGCGCCGCGTGCCGCACCGGCAGCTCCGTGACCCGGAAGCCGTCCAGGTGGGCCAGGGCCGGCACGTAGCGGTGCATGTCGCCGTAGAGCCGGACCCGCCGGGTGACCTCGCGGCGGTAGGCCTTCAGGCCGCAGTTGAAGTCATGCAGCTTGAGCCCGCACATGCGCGCGGTGAACCAGTTGAAGATCTTGCTGGTGTTGTTCTTGATGAAGCTGTCCTGGCGGTCCTGCTTCCAGCCCGAGACCAGGTCCCAGCCCTCGTCCAGTCTGGCCACCAGGTTGGGGATCTCGGCCGGGTCGTCCTGCAGGTCGGCGTCCATGGTGATGACGATGTGCGCCGATGCGGCCTCGAAGCCCGCGGCCAGGGCCGCGGCCTTGCCGAAGTTGCGGCCGAAACCCAGGCCGTGCACGCCGGATCGTTCGCCCGCCAGCCGCTCGGCCACGGCGAAGGTGCCGTCGCGGGAACCGTCGTCGACGATCCACACCTCCCAGCTCTTGCCCATGGCGTCGATGGCTGCGGCGATGCGCTCCACCAGCTCGGGCAGCGACTCGGCCTCGTTCAGGGCCGGCACCACGACCGCGAGGTCGCAGCGCACGGCTTCGCTCCGGGGGTCGTTCACAGGGACGTCCTCCTGGCGATGGCCCACTCCACCTCGCGGGCCAGGCCCGTGGCGAAGTCGACGGTCGGGCGGTAGCCGATGGTGTCCTCGACGAAGGTGCGGTCGGCGAAGGTGTGGCGCACGTCGCCCTTGGCGGTCTCGGCATGATGGATGGTCGCCTCCAGCCCGGGCACCCGCGCAGTCAGGATCGCCTGCAGCTGCTGCAGCGCCGCGCCGAAGGCCACGCGGCTGCCGCCGCCGGTGTTGAAGACCTCCCAGGGCCGCGCGCAGGCGATCGCCAGCAGGTTCGAGCGCACCGCGTCGCGCACGTAGGTGAAGTCGCGGGTCTGGTCGCCGTCGCCGTAGACCTCGAAGACGCGGCCGTCGAGTGCCGCCTCGATGTACTTGCGGAAGGCCATGTCCGGCCGCTGGCGCGGGCCGAAGACCGTGAAGTAGCGCAGGCTGCTCGTGGGCACGCCGAAGTTCATGGCGTAGAGCACGCACAGGTGCTCGGCCGCGAGCTTGGTCACCCCGTAGGGCGAGCGCGGCTGGGGCAGCGCCCTTTCGTCGACCGGCAGCGCGTCCTGGTCCCCGTACACCGAACTGCTGCTGGAGTAGACGAAGCGCACCAGCGAGTCCTTGACCCGTGGCGCCTTGGCCGCCTCCAGCAGGCGCTGGGTGGCCATGATGTTCCAGTTCAGGTAGTCGGCGAAGGAGGCGCCCCAGCTGGCGCGCACCCCGGCCTGGGCCGCCAGGTGGAACACGGCGCGGCGGCCGGCCAGCAGGTCGACGGCGTCGAGGTCCTCCAGGTGCCCGTGCACGAAGCTGAAGTCCGGGTGGTCGCGGAAGCCGGCCATGTTCTCGTGCTTCAGCGCCGGATCATAGTAGTCGGTCAGGGCGTCGACGCCGGTGACCCGGCAGCCCAGGGCCAGCAGCGCCTCGGTCACGGTGCTGCCGATGAAGCCCGCGCAGCCGGTGACCACCACCGGCGCCCCGGGGCACAGCACCTCGGTGACCGCCGCGGGCAGATCGGCGGCCAGCCCCTGCCAGTTCTCAGTTGCCATCGGACTGTCCCTTCAGCGCGTCGTCGATGCGCTGCTGCTCCTGGCGCAGCGCGTCCTGCCCCATGCGTTCGAGGGCGGCGGCCATCTCGGGATCGCTCTCGCCGCTGCGGCTCTCCCAGAGGTCGAGGACGGCCGCGGCTTCGGCCCGGGCGCCGAGGGCCTGGTACAGGCTGAACTGGGCCTGGTAGTAGAATTTCCGGTCCGGGTAGGCCGTGATCTGATCGTCCAGGTAGCCGAAAGCCAGCTCGGGCACGCCGCCGCGCACCATGCCGCGCAGCGCGTTGTAGACGGTGCGTTCCTCCACCTCCTGGGCCACGTTGCCGGCCAGCGAGGTCAGGAAGGCCTTGGCCTCGTCGTCCCGGTAGGCCTGCACCAGCAGCAGCGGATAGAAGTCCAGGGCCTGCTGGTTGTAGGGCTGCACCGCAAGGCTGGCCTTGAAGGCCACCAGCGCGTCCTGCAGGTGGCGCTGGTAGGCCACCGTGTCGCTGAGCGCGATCTCGTTGGCGCGCATGTAGCTCTCGTAGCCGGCGCGGTTGAAGGCCGTCGGGTAGTTGCCCAGCAGGTGCACCGCGTTGGGGCCGCGGTAGACGTCGTCGCGCACCGCACCCAGCTGCTCGGCCAGGGAATCCAGCTGGGACGGCCTGAGGTCCCCGCCCCCGCTGCCCAGGCGCACCTCGCCGCTGTCGGTGGCGCGGCCGGACATCGCCGCGTAGTCGCGCTGCCGGCCGGCCGTGTCGCCGGTCATCAGCGCGTCCATGCGGTAGACGCCCAGCATGTTCTCCAGCAGCTTCTGCACGTCGGTGCCGGGCAGGTCGTCCGCGCCCTTCCTGTCGGTGAGGCGGTAGGCCATGCCCTCCATCTGCAGGTTGGCGAAGTAGCGCTTCATGTTCTCCTGCGGGATGGTGACCGCGAAGAACACGGGACGATTCAGGTTGCCGCCGTTGGTGGTGATGATGTCGTGCAGGACGTAGTCCTTGATCATGATCAGCTCACGTTCGCCGGTCTGCGGATCCTCGAACATGCGGTGCTTGAGGTTGTCGATCTGCTCGTCGCTGCGCTGCATGTCCAGACCCTCGTTGTGCCGGAGCTGCTTGATGTACCAGGGCAGGTTGACCAGCGAGAGGTTCACCACCGTCACGTCGCGCCTGAACTGCTCCACGTACTGCAGGTACCAGATGGGGAAGGTGTCGTTGTCCCCGTTGGTGAAGATGATCGCGTCCTGGTCCAGCCCCGCCAGGATGTTCCAGGCGTACTCGTAGCCGATGCGGTTGTCGTGGCGGTCGTGCTCGAACCACTTGGTGTGGTGCCAGGCGGCCTTGCCCGGCAGCACCGGCAGCAGCGCCATCAGCAGCAGCACCACGGCCACGCCCCTGGTCACCCAGGGGATCCGCACCCGTTCGCTGCGGCGCCAGTCGCCGCCGGCGGTCTCGATCTGCTCGGCGGTGCGCCCCTCGCCCCCGGTGGCGTAGCGCAGCAGCGCGGCGGCCCCCAGCCCGATGAACACCGCGAAGAACATGAAGGCCGCGAAGTAGAAGTAGTCGCGGTCGCGCACCTCGTGGTCGGTGAAGTTCAGGTACAGGGTCAGGATCTCGCCGTTGATCAGGTAGCTGACCAGGGGCACGAAGATCAGCGGGCGCACCCGGCGCAGGCCGTGGAACAGCCCCAGCAGGGCCAGGAACACCGGGCCCAGGAAGGTGGTGGCGGCCGTCAGCAGGCCCTGCCCCGTGCCCAGGAAGTAGAACTGCTTGAAGAGGAAGCCGTAGTAGTAGCCGAACTGCCAGCCCAGCGGGGCCTGCCGCGTGAACGGGTTCAGCGGCGGGTACTGCTCGCGGCGGATCACCGAGAGCAGGGTGCCGAAGGTGTCGGGGTCGGTCTGGTTGACCACGGGCTCGGGGCTGGCGCCGGCGCGGATCAGCATCATCACGTGCACGGTCAGGCCCACGAAGAACAGGGCGCTGCCCAGGGCCGCGAAGTGGGCGCCGCGGATGGCGCGCACCGCCACCACCGTCGCGTAGGCCAGCAGCAGCAGCATGACCAGGCCGTTGTCGCGCACGCTGGTCGAGAGCAGGAAGATGAACAGGCCGACGCTCATGATCCAGAGATCGAGCAGCGGCAGCTGGCGGCGGGTCGACAGCACCACCAGCAGGAACACGCCCGGGTAGACCAGCAGGCTGCCCAGGTGGAAGCCCACGCCCAGGCCCAGCAGGTAGATCATCATCAGCAGCAGGTTGTTGCTGGCGGCGGTCTCGCGGTGGTCGTACCAGCGCAGGGTCAGCCAGGTCAGGAGCCCCAGCATGAAGGCCGAGAGTCCGTACACCTCCGCCTCGATGGCGTTGTTCCAGAAGGTCTGGCTGAAGGCCAGGAACAGCGCGCCCACCACGCCGCCGATCTCCGCCAGCGGGCCCGCGTCCGGGTCGGCGCGGCGGGCGAGGTCGCGGATGATCAGGAAGATGAAGGTCACCGCCAGCGCGCTGAAGAACGCCGACATGAAGTTGACGGCCCAGGCCGTGCGCATGGCGGGTTCGTTGGTGTCAGGGCTGCCCAGCAGCACGTCGAAGACGCGGCCCACCAGCACGTACAGCGGCGTGCCCGGCTGGTGCGGCACGCCCACGATGTGGCTGCTGGTGATGAACTCGCCGCAGTCCCAGAAGTCGCTGGTCGGACCGAGGGTGGCCAGGTAGACGCCCAGGGTCAGGGCGAAGACGCCGGCGGCGATCAGGACGTGCGGCCGGCGGAGCCAGATGGGCATGGACTGGTCACCTTCGCTGATGGACACGACAGGACAAGACCGGGCGGCCGCCCGGTCCGGGACTAGCCCGGCTAAGCTAACACACGCAGCGGGGGCCAACAACAACGGTCCCCGTTAGTTCCGGCCGGCCCGCCCCCAGCGTCCCAGCCACAGCAGCACCCCGCCCTGGAGGCTGAACACCACCTGCACCAGGTAGGCCGCCACCTCCATGGCCACGGCCTGGGGCGCGGCCAGCCCCGCCCAGATCAGCAGGCTGGCCGAGATCGATTCGCGCAGACCGATGCCGTTGATGGTCACCGGCAGGGTCAGGCTGATGGCCAGCATGGGGATCAGCACCAGCAGCTGCACCGTCTGGTCGCCGCTCAGGTCGAAGCCCAGGCCCCGGGCCACCAGCAGGTGGGTCGCCACCCGCAGCAGCTGCACGCCCGTGCTGAAGACCAGCAGCAGGTTCAGCCAGCGCACCCGCGGCCGGTAGTGGGTGAACTCGTCGGTGACGCGGCGCACGCGCTCGACCTGGCCGTGCAGGCCGACCTTCGCCACCAGCTCGGGCAGGCGGCCTCCGATGCGCTTGGACAGCAGGGCCGCCAGCACCGCCGCCAGCAGCGCCAGCACCGGCAGCAGCAGCAGCGCGGTCTCCGGCAGCGGGATGCGCGCCAAAGCGGCGCCCACCAGCACCAGCACCGCCAGCAGGGTCAGGGCGGTCAGGCCCAGCAGCCGATCCAGCAGGGTGGCGCCGAACACGGCCAGGGGCTTGCCCTCCTGCCGGCCCAGGTCGACGATCTTCCAGGCGTCGCCGCCGATATTGGCCGGCAGGAAGTTGTTGAAGAAGAGCCCGATGAAGTAGAGGCGGCGGATCTCGCGGGTCGGTGCGGCGATCCCGGCCGTGCGCAGGATCCAGGCCCACTGCAGGGCCCCGCCGAGGGCCGACACGCCGTACACCGCGAGCGCGGCCAGCAGCCAGCCCCAGCGGGGCTCGTCCATGGCCGCGGTGATCTCGTCCAGCGACAGCCGCGACAGCAGGAAGCCGATCAGCACGACGGTGACCGCCAGCTTGGCCGCCTGCACCAGGACGCGCTTCATCGCCTTGGCCCCCGCGCGGCGACCTGGTCGAAGAGGGTGAGCGACTCGGCGGCGCAGCGCTCCCAGCTGAAGGTGGCGGCCCAGCGGCGGGCGGCCTCGCTGCGGGCCTGCCACAGGGTGCGGTCGCGCAGCAGGGCCAGGGCCTGGCGGGCCATGGCCGCCTCGTCGCCGAAGGGCACCAGGGCACCGGTCTCGCCGTCCTTCACCGAATCGCGCAGCCCCGGCCGGTCGCTGGCCACCACCGGCAGTCCGCACTGGTTGGCCTCGATCACAGTCAGGCCCCAGCCCTCCTTGGGGCTCGGGTTCAGGAAGACGTGGGCCTGATGCAACGTCCGCACCAACTCGTCCCAGGGCTGGAAGCCGCGGAACTCGACGACATCCCCGAGGCCGAGCTTGGCCGTCAGGCGGCGCAGGCGGGCCTCGTCCGGGCCGCGGCCCATGACCAGCATGCGGGCGTCCGGCAGCTCGGCGCGGATGCGGCCGAAGGCGCCGATGGCGAGGTCCAGGCTCTTGTAGCGGCGCAGGCGGCTCCAGCTGACCACCAGCGGCGTTGCGCTGCGCGGCGGCGGCCGGTCCAGGGCGAAGCGCTCATGGTCGTGGCCGCAGTAGATGGTGCGCACGCGGTCGGGCGCGAGGCCGCGGGCCACCAGATCGTCGCGGGTCGAGGGGCTGATCACCTCGAAGTCCACGTCGCGGTAGACGCGCGGGATCAGGCACTCGGCCCCGTAGACGTAGGTCGCCAGCAGCGGATTGGTTTCGCGGTAGACCGTGGTGCCGAACAGGTGGGGCACGACCGCCAGCACCGGCACCCGGCCAGCGTAGAGCGGCGTGTAGAAGGGGATCTTGTTGATGTCCTCGACCAGCAGGTCGTAGCGGTGGGTCTTCAGCAGGCGCCGCACCAGGCCCGGCAGCACGAAGTTGGCCACCGCCCAGTGTCCCTTGCGGTGCACGGTGACGCCGTCGATGACCTCGAGCGCCGCGGCGCCCCGGTACGAGGCCGCCACCAGGTCGACGGTCCAGCCGGCCTTGACCGCGCCCTTGAGGATCTCGTGCAGGTGCAGCTCCGCGCCCCCGCCGAGCGGGTCGTTGATGTCCCGCCAGTTGACCGCCAGCAGCCTCAGGACCGGGCCTCCGGTTTACGGGCCACCACCCCGATGGTGGGCATGGTGTAGAGCGCAGCGCGCTTCTGACCGAACCAGCCGCGCCAGCGTTCGCCCAGGCGGGCAAGGGCCGGCACCGGTTCGGGATGCATGGGCAGCTTCCAGCCCAGGCGGGTCAGCAGGATCTTGCGCAGGGCGCGGTACCAGAGCCCGGGCACCATCCAGTCGCCGTAGGTGCGGACCACCTGCAGGCCCTCGCGCCTGACGTGGCCCTCCAGCTGCGCCGGGGTGAACTGGGTCTCCCAGCCGGCGAACCACTTGTCGACGGCGATCAGCGCCTGCTTGCCCAGGGTGTAGTAGTGGAAGGTCTGGGGCACGTCGACGATCAGGTGGCCGCCGGGCTTGAGGATGCGCGCGTTGTCCTGCAGCAGCGGCCGCACGTCGCGGAAGTGCTCGAGCAGGCCCTGGTGGAAGATGACGTCGAAGCTGCCGTCGGGAAACGGCGAGCCCAGGGCGTCGCCGCAGACCGGGGTCACGGTGACGCCCGCGGTGCCCGCGGCCTTCTGCGTCAGGTGCAGCGAACCGGCCACGTAGTCCAGGGTCAGCACCTCGGCGCCCGCGCGGGCGAGGGTGACGGCGTCGCGGCCGGTGCCGGCGCCCACTTCGAGGATGCGCCTGCCCGCCGGATCGCCCAGCAAGAGGACCTCGCGCACCATGCGCCCGTCGGTGCCATAGACGTCGTCCAGCTCGAGGCCGTCGGCCTGCTCCCAGAAGCGCTGCCAGTGCCCGGGGGTCGAGGCTCTCACGCCTTGCCTCCGGAGCCGTGCAGTTCGGGATAGGTTTCGGCGGCGGCGGCGTCGAGCACGCCGTTGACGAAGCCTATCGCATCGGGTTCGCAGTAGCGGCGGGTCAGTTCGAGGGCCTCGTTGATGACCACGCGCCAGGGCACGTCGGGACTGTGGCGCAGCTCGGTCAGGCCGATGGTGAGGATGACCTTCTCCAGCACGCCGACCCGGTCGGGGCTCCAGCCGCGGGAGACCAGGGCGCGCAGCCAGACGTCGATCGCCGGCCGGTTGGCCTCCAGCTTGGCCCCCAGGTCGCGGGCAAAGGCCGCGGTCTCGTCGGCGGACTCGCGCCGCGCCAGCTGGTCGGCCAGGGCGTCGCCCAGCTTGCCGCCGCTGATCACGGACGCGTACAGGGACTGCAGGACGATCTCCCGGCCCTTTCTTCGTTTGCCCAAGGTCTATGCTCCTGTCAAAGAACGGGTGCCGGCGGCGGGGCGCCGGGACGCAAAAGAAGGGAAGGCGATGGCTTCCGTGGGGGAATTCTAAAGGAATTGGGAGGGGAAGGCAAGGATGGGTGGGTTGGGGGGTGCGGGGGGCCGGCGATTCGTGTCACATGACCGGTGGCTTACCACCATATGGCCGTCTCTTCGCAGGTGAATCGGATCTTTTGGGCCGGCATATAGAATCCCGGCTCGCAATTCGCTTCGTGGTAGACTTCGTATCCGGATCACCGGGACCGACCTCACCGCTCTCCGTCTGGAAGCTATCCAGGCACTTGTAGTTGATTCGTTTCTTAAGGTCAATGTACCCATTGCCCGAAAAGCTCCGCTCGCCAACCGCAACGGATTGCCACACGATTGAAAACTGATGGCGTTCGAGTTGGTAGAATTGGATCTCGTGGTTTGCCAAATAGCAGTAGATCAAACCCAGCCCCTGGTCCGTTAGGCCGGACGCGAAACGGCACAATGATCTGCGCCAACGAGTCAGCAGCTGCCGCCGGATCGGTGTGGCTTCAGCGCAAGCGGGCAAACGATCGCTTACAGGTGTCCTTCGCCAGGCACGCGCATCGGCACGACAGACCGACATACCCACCTCGGCGTCTGCCCCCACGCGCGCGAGCATGGGCGGGCTGATAACCGGACAAACCTCGATCCTGATCTGTGTCGTAGCTGACCCGCGAAGATACGGAATGGTACCGACTTTGGGGATCTTGGCGGCGGAGCGGCCTTGAACATCGGGTGCGACTACAGGCGACGAGGAGATGAGACCGTCCTCTGCGCTCAAGCGGACGGCACCGCGATGGTCGCGGCGATCGCGATCTTTTCGTATGCCATGGCCACGGCCCGGGCCTGATTGCCGGCCAATCGCGGGATCTGCATACTTGAACATCCCTAAAACACGCTAAGACACAATTTTATGCAATTTAACGCATTTTCACCCTTGTTGTTTTCGCTATTTGTTCGTATCATATTGACTCCTCCCAGAACCGCCCACATGGAGGTGCCCGATGCCCGCCGTCCCCTACGCCCCCGACCAGCCGGCCGCCGCCTGCGACCTGGCATTGCGCCGTTCGATCCACGCCATGGACGAGGCCCGCAAGTGCGCGGTGCTTTGGTTCGGCGAGATCATGCAGCGGCAACTGTATCGCGAGTTCGGGCACAGCTCGATCAACCAGTACGCCATGCAGCGGCTCGGCTTCTCCAAGTCGCGGACCGGCGATCTCATCCGGCTGGCGCAGAAGCTGGAGTCCTTGCCGCGCGTGAAGGCAGCCGTCGCCGACGGCTCGCTGGGCTACACCAAGGCCCGCGAGATCGTGGGCGTGGCGACGGTGGCGACCGAGGAGCCATGGCTTGCGGCGGCGCGGACGACCGCGGCGCGAGTTGGTGGCCGAAGTGCAGCGGGTCAAGGCCGCGGCCAAGGTCGACGCGGCGCAGACCGAACTGCTGCCGTCGGCGCCCACGGTCGTGCCGCCCCGGGAATTGCCGGTGCGCTTTGCCGTCGACCTCACCCCCGAGCAGGAAGCCCGGCGCGCGGCCCTGGTCGAAAAGCTGCACAAACTGGGCGTTGCGCCGACCGACCGCGCCGAACTTCTGCTTGAAGCTCTGGCGGCATTGGTCGAGGCGAAGGCCCCCCGGGGGGCCCTCGCGTCGGTGCCCCCGGTGCAGATCCATGTGTACGAAGAAAGCGGCCGCCTGACCGTGCAGACCCACGCCGGCCCGCGCGAACTCGGCCCGGCCGATGCGGCGCGGGTGCGCTGCGACGCTGCCGTCTGCCGCCACGGCGGCCGCAACACGACGACCATCCCGCCCAGGACGCGCCGCCAGGTGCTGTCCCGCGACCGCCACCGCTGCCAAGCGCCCGGCTGCAGGCGCACTCGCTTCCTGGAGTTGCATCACCTGGTCCCCCGCGAACGCGGCGGCGGCAACGACGCCGGCAACCTCGTGACCCTTTGCGCGGCGTGCCATCGTTTGTCGCACGAGCGGGCCATGGCCTTCCACCGCTGCGCGGCCGCGCGTGGCGAGGCGGCGCAACCGGAGCGATCTTCCCCGTGAATTGCCGCGACCGGCATCCGTTTCATCGGCGCCCGGGCAATCGAGGTGAGCGGCGGGTCGCGAGATCCCGCGCCCGACTGCACAAGGAGAGTTCAATGGTGCTGCGTCTGAACCAGGTGACCGTCGCGGTCACGGACGTCGAACGGGCCGCGGCGTTCTATGGGGGCCTGGGCCTGGTGCCCATCGTCGTCAGCGGGCACTACCGGCGCTTCGTGCTGCCGGCCGGTGGCGCCACCTTCTCCCTGCACCGCTCTGATCAGGCGCCGCTGTCCACGACCACGGTGTACTTCGAGTGCGACGACCTGGACGCGACGGTTGCGCAGCTCGAGCGCGATGGCTACGCCTTCGACCATGGGCCGGTGGACCAGGTCTGGAACTGGCGCGAAGCGCGGCTGCGGGATCCCGACGGCAATCCGATCTGCCTGTACCAGGCCGGCGACCAGCGGTTGGATCCGCCGTGGCGGGTGCGGAATCCCGAGTCCGACGCGGCGGTGGCCCGGGCGCGCGGCGGCGATGACCAGCGCCGGGCCCGCTAACCGATCCCGTACCGCTCCTTCAACACGTTCAGATGATGCCGCTCATGCCCCGCGATCAGCCAGGGCAGCGCGTTGACCGTGATCTCCCGCCCGTTGGCCGTGCCGCGGCGGGCGACCGCCGCCGGGTCCAGGCTCTTCAGCAGGTAGAGGTGGTCGGTGCGGCAGACGTGCTGCTCGCGCCAGAGCTCGGCCATGCGGCGCTTGCCGGCGCCGCCGTTGGCCGCCCAGGTGTTCTCGTCCATGCCCGGCTGGGCCTCCGTCCCGCCGCGGGCGATCCACAGGGCGCGGAAGGCGAACACGCGCTCGGTGTCGATCAGGTGGCCGACCACCTCCTTGACCGTCCACTTGCCCGGGGCGTAGCGGGCCTCCCCCGCCTTGTCGTCCAGGCCGCGCATCAGGGTCAGCGTGGCCTGGCCCTGAACCTTCAGGTGGTTCAGGATGTTGGTCACGCTGCCGGGCACCAGGTCCAGGTACTGCCGGTAGTAGGGGGCGCACTCGTCCGCCCCCGGTCGCTCGAATCGGGCCATCACCGTCTCCCTTTGCCGTGGTTCATCCCTTGTCGATGGCGGCCCAGAGGTCGATCATCTCCAGCGCCGTCATGGCCGCATCGAAGCCCTTGTTGCCCGCCTTGGTGCCCGACCGCTCGATGGCCTGGTCCAGGGTTTCGGCCGTGACCACACCGTAGGCGATGGGCACGCCGGTCTCCAGCGAAACCTGGGCGATGCCCTTGGTGACCTCGCTGGCCACGTACTGGAAGTGCGGCGTGTCGCCCTGGATGATGCAGCCGACGCAGATCACCGCGGCGTAGTTGCCGCTGGCGGCCAGGCGTTTGGCGGCCATGGGGATCTCGAAGCCGCCGGGCACCCAGGCCGTGTCGATGTTCTTGTCCGCGACGCCATGGCGGCGCAGCCCATCGATCGCGCCGTCCAGCAGCTCGCGGGTGAAGAAGTCGTTGAAGCGGCTGGCGACGATGGCGATGCGCCCGCTGCCGGCGTTGAACTTGCCCTCGAAGGTGCGACCCATCTCGATCTCCTTGCTACAGGTGGTCCAGCATGTGGCCCAGGCGGGCCTTCTTCGTCTGCAGGTACTTGGCGTTCTTGATGTTCGGCTCGACCTGGACCGGCACGCGCTCGGCGATCTCCAGGCCGTAGCTCTCCAGCCCCACGATCTTGCGGGGGTTGTTGGTCATCAGGCGCATGCGCCGCACGCCCAGGTCCCTGAGGATCTGCGCGCCGATGCCGTACTCCCTGAGGTCGGGCGCGAAGCCCAGCTTGGCGTTGGCCTCGACCGTGTCGGCGCCCAGGTCCTGCAGGGCGTAGGCCTTCATCTTGTTGATCAGGCCGATGCCGCGACCCTCCTGGCGCATGTACAGGAACACGCCGCGCCCCTCCTTCTCGATGGCCGCCAGGGCGGCCTCCATCTGCTCGCCGCAGTCGCAGCGGCGGCTGTGGAAGAGGTCGCCGGTCATGCACTCGCTGTGCACGCGCACCAGGGTCGGCACGTCGGGTGCGAGCTCGCCCTTGACCAGGGCCACGTGGGTGGCGCTGTCGACGAGCGTGGTGTAGGCGACCATGCGGAACTCGCCGAAGACCGTGGGCAGCGGCACCTCGGCCGCCCGCACCACCAGCTGCTCGTTGCCGCGGCGCCAGCGGATCAGGTCGGCGATGGTGACCAGCACCAGGTCGTGCTCCCGGGCGATCTCGTCCAGGCGCGGCAGGCGGGCCATGTCGCCGTCGTCGTCCATGATCTCGCAGAGCAGGCCGGCCGGGTAGAGGCCCGCGGCGCGGCAGAGATCGACCACCGCCTCGGTGTGGCCGGCGCGTTCGAGCACGCCGCCGGGCTTGGCTTCCAGCGGGAAGATGTGGCCGGGCCTGGCCAGGTCGCGGGGCCGGCTCTTGGCGTCGATGAACACCTGCACGGTGCGCGCCCGGTCGGCCGCCGAGATGCCGGTGGTGATGCCCGCGGCCGCGTCGATGCTGACGGTGAAGTTGGTGCCCAAGCTGGCGGTGTTGCGCGCCACCATGGGTTCGAGGTCCAGCTCGCGCAGGCGTTCGCCGGTGGCGGCCAGGCAGATCAGGCCGCGGCCGTGGCGGGCGATGAAATTCACCGCCTCGGGCGTGACCTTCTCGGCGGCGATGATGAAATCGCCTTCGTTCTCCCGGTCCTCGTCGTCCACCACGACGATCATGCGGCCGGCCTGCAGGGCAGCCAGCGCCTGGTCGATGGTGTTGATGCGCGGCTGCTCTTTCATGCGTGTCCTTTCGGGCGGCGGCGGCCGAAGCCGGCCGCGCGCAGGCGATCCATCGTGACGGCAGGTGCGGGGGCCGCCAGCGAGGGCAGGCCGACCGGGGCGCCGGCGCGGGCCGCCTTGACCAGCACGTCCATCTCCAGGTTGACCACGCGGCCGGGCCGCAGCTCCGCAAACGTGGTCCACTGCAAGGTGTGCGGGATCAGGTTGACGGTGAAGCGGTCCCGGTGCGGGCCCTCGTCGACGGTCAGGCTCACCCCATCGACGGCGACCGAGCCCTTGGGCACCAGGAAGCGCGCCAGCGCCGCCGGCAGCGCGATCGTCACCAGCTTGTCGCTGCCCACGGGGCGCACGCCCGTCACCTGGCCGGTGCCATCGATGTGCCCCTGCACCAGGTGGCCGTCCAGCGGGTCGCCCGCGCGCAACGCCGGTTCCAGGTGCAGGCGGCGGCCGGCGCGCCAGCGGCCCAGGGTGGTCAGGCGGCGGGTCTCGCTGGCCGCCTCCACGCTGAAGACCGGCCCCCGCACCGCGGTCACGGT
The DNA here is from genome assembly GCA_963848505.1 of Candidatus Krumholzibacteriia bacterium. Taxonomy (GTDB): domain Bacteria; phylum Krumholzibacteriota; class Krumholzibacteriia; order LZORAL124-64-63; family LZORAL124-64-63; genus JACZKN01. The sequence continues at coordinate 1,792,612 of CAWKEB010000003.1, forward strand.
CAGGCAGATGCCGCCCACGGCAATGGAATCGCCGGGCCGGGCCGCCGCGGCGACGCCGGGCGCGGCGATGTCCAGGTGCAGCACACCGGCCCGCGGACCGATGGCCCGCAGCACGCCGATCTCCCTGACCAGTCCGGTGAACATCGCGCCTCCTAGAGGGTCACCCGTCCCAGGGTCGCCTGGAACGAGGTGCGATCGAAGACCGTCAGCAGATCCTGGCCCACGGTGCCCTGCCGGGTGAGGCTGAACTCCGCATGGGGCAGTACGCCGCGGCCGAACTCCGCCGGCCAGCCGATGCCCGCGCCCTGGACCCGCGGCGCCTCATAGCGCAGCCAGCGGTCCACCAGGCCGTTGGCCAGGAACGAGGCCGCCAGCTGCGGCCCACCCTCGACCATCACGGTGCCCAGGCCCCGCGCCGCCACCCGGGTCAGCAGGTCGCGCAGGTCCAGGCGGCCGTCGCGCTCGAGGCAGAAGACCAGTTCGCCGCCGTCGGCCTCGATGGCGGCGCGGTGGGGCGCGTCCTGGGCGCCCTGGCCGCAGAACACCAGGTAGCGTTCCGCGGGCAGGCCGCCGCCCCAGCTGAGATCGGTGTCCAGGTACCCCGGCAGCGGATCGACCCCCGGCACGTCGGGCAGCCCCGCGGCCAGGCGTCCATCGAGGCGCGGGCGGTCGGCGCGCACGGTGCCCTCGCCCACCAGCACCAGGTCCACGCGGCGCCGGCGGCGGTGCACGTCCCGGCGCGCGGCCTCGCCGGTCAGGTAGACCGGCGCCACGTCGCGGCGCAGCGCGGGATCCGGCGCGAAGCGGCCGTCGAGGGTCATCGCGGTCTTGAGTTCGACGTAGGGCCGGCGGAAGTTGTCCGTGACCACGAACGGCCAGACCAGTTCGAGGGCCTCGGCGGCCAGGCAGCCCACCGCCACGGCCAGCCCTCGCTCGCGCAGATGACGACAGCCGCCGCCCAGCACCGTGGGGTTGGGATCGCGCATGGCGACCACCACCCGGCGCAGGCCGGCCTCGGCCACCGCCGGGGCGCAAGGCCCGGTCCGGCCCTTGTGGTTGCAGGGCTCGAGGGTCACGTAGAGGGTGCCGCCGCGGGCGGCCGCGCCTGCCTCGGCCAGGGCCTCGATCTCCGCATGGGGCCGGCCCGGTCCCGCGTGGGCGCCGCGGCCCACCACCTTGCCGCCCTGCACGATCAGCGCGCCCACGGGCGGGTTGGGCCAGGTGCGCCCGGGCACGCCGGCGGCCAGGGCCAGGGCCTCGGCCATGAAGGCGCAATCGGCGGCTGATGTGGCGGCGGCAGGGCGTTCGTCGGTCATGGGCGCACGCGCGGGGCTGGACGACGGGGGGCATGGACGGCAGGCACGGGCCGCCGGGGATCGCCGGCAGGCGCACGCGCAGAGGCATACCGCCAACTTCTCCCATCCGGACTTTCACCGTCGGCCCCGGAATTCCACCGGGTCGACCAGCGTCCGATCCGCGGGGCCGCAAGGCCGGCGGGATCATCTGGACGGAGGCTCGCGGGCTGTCACCGCCGGTGGGGAATTTCACCCCGCCCCGAAGTTGAGGTCTGCGGTCCGGATGGTTCCGGACCTCATTGAGTTGTCACGGTCAATGGTAAGCGCGGCGCCGCGGACGGTCAAGCGCCCGGGCCCGCGGGGCGGCGCAGGTAGCGGCGCAGCAGCAGCCCGGTCCAGACCGTGGTGCCGGCCAGGAACAGGCCCAGGCCCAGCCACAGGTGTTCGGTGGTCGCCATCTCGCCGCGGTTGACCCGCACGATCCGGTCCTCCAGGAACAGCAGGAACAGGAACATCCAGGCGCCGAGGCCCAGCAGCCAGGCCGCGATCTCCGCGCGGGTGGTGTCGGCCCGCTGCGGCCCCAGCCAATACGCGCGGTTGGGGAGGTTGATCAGGCCCGCCGGCAGGCGGTTGATGCCCGCCGCCAGCCCGGCGAACAGCACGACCAGGAAGCCGTTCAGCAGCCAGGTGGTGCGGGCGTACTCCGCGCGGGGGGACCAGGCGTCGGGCCGACCGCCGGCGTCGAAGTGGGAGGCCACCTGCTCCGGCAGCTGCGGCAGCTGGGACCAGCCGTGCCAGACCAGCAGCCCCACGGCGATCATGTAGGCCAGCACGGCGATTCGCATCCAGGACATGACACGCCTCCGTCGGGGTCGTCGGTGGCCTAGGACATCGCCGGGCGCTCCGCCGGCGGCTGCCACAATTCGACCTTGTTGCCGTCGGGATCGAGGAACCAGCCGAAGCGGCCGTAGTCGCCGTCGTCGCGGGCCGGCAGCACCGTGGCCCCGCCGGCGGCGACCCGCTGCAGGCAGCCGTCCAGGTCGTCGACCACCAGGTTGACCATCACCGGCGAGACCGACGGCGCGAAGTAGTCCGTGTCGGCCGGGAACGCCGACCACACCTGCCAGCCGCCGGGGGGCAAGGCCTCCGGCAGCAGCACCGCGCCGTAGGGGCCGACCGGCAGGTCCAGCCAGGCCCGGTACCAGGCGCCGAGCGCCTCGGGGTCGCGGCTCTTGAGGAAGACGCCGCCGAGTCCGATCACCTTGGCCATCCCTCGTCCTTTCAACCTTGAACCATGCCCGACACGCCTGCGCCAACGTAGCACGGGACGCAGCTGCCGTCAGCCCGCACTCCGCGGTCGTGCCGGCGCGCCTGGCCACGGCTCCCGATGCGGACGCCCGGCGTTGCCGGTTCCCGGCAATCAACGAGAACGGCGGCGGCTCTTGACCACCGTGAATTCCGGCTCGCGCACGTCCAGCCCCGCCGCCTGCAGCCGGGCGTGGGCCTGGGCATAGAACACCTTGGCCTGCACGCGGCTGAACCCCAGCTGGATGTCGAAGACCGGGTCTCCCTGCAGGAACTGCCAGTGGTTCAGCAGGGTCGGCACCGCGCTCTCGCGCTCGGTCTGGATCAGGCGGCGGTGGGACGAGCTGAAGGTCACCGGCGGCTCGTTGCGCTTGGCGGCGAAGGCGATCAGGTCGAGGATCTCGCGGTCGCCGACCAGGGGCCGGCCCTCTCGGTCGCGGAAGTGCTGCTGGACGCGACGCGCCAACCAGCCGTCGTAGCCGCCCCAGGTCAGATCCAGCAGGAACTTGTCGTAGGTGTCGATGGCGTCCATCAGGAAGGCGCCCAGCAGGCCGGACCAGCCGTGGTGCGCGCCGACCCAGATCAGGGCCAGGTCGTCGCACACGCCGTCGCCGCGGCGGCGCCGGAAGAAGGCCTGGTCGTGCTCGGGGTAGCGGTAGGCCCCGGCGGGGTCGCGGCAGATCACGCCGAGGTCGCGCAGGGCGCGCAGCTGCTCGTCGTCGAATTCGCTCGCGCCGGTGTCGCCCAGGCCGCAGAGCGCGAACTTCTCCGCGTCGACCAGCATGATCTCTCCGCCGCCGATGTTCAGCGGCGTGCCGGCGTAGGTCACCCGGTGCAGCTGCATCGCCGTCTGGCGCCAGGACCAGTCGTCCATGAAGCCGGCCAGCACCAGGCCGGTCAGGAAGGCGCGCGTGTCCACCTTGCCGGCAGCCAGGAAGTCGATGCCGAAGACCGGGGCGCCGTCGATCACCAGCTCCAGTTCGGGAGTGTCCAGCCGCTTCAGCAGCCAGTTGCCGAAGCGGGACAGCATCTCGCCGCGCCGGGCGCGGACCAGATGACCCTTGAGGCCGGGGTCGCCCTGCTCGAGCACCGACAGGACCCGGTCGAAGGTGGCGTCGGGAAAGCGCAGGGCCGTGCCGAACTCGTCGGTGAACCAGCCGTGGCCGTTCTGGGCACGGCCCAGCACCGACTGGGGCAGCAGGTCGGCCAGGTTGTGGGCGGGCGCGGCGAAGGGCTGGCCCATCAGGTAGTCGAAGTCGAGGGCGACCAGGCGGGCGAAGGTCTCGCGGTCCCGCTGCAGGTCCAGGCTGCGGGCGCCGAGGCCGTTCTCGCGGCGGCGACGGTCGTGGCTGTCGTCGCGCTTGCCGCGGACCCGGTCCAGCAGGGCCTCGACCCGGCGCACGGCTTCCTTCTTGTGGCTGCGCCGCCTGCGCAAGACGCCTAGTCCTGGACGCCGGCGGCCTCGGCCCCCGACCAGTCGGCAAAAAGCGCGGCGGTGAACAGGTCCGGGTCGAAGGCGGCCAGGTCGGCGACGGTCTCGCCCATGCCCACGTAGCGCACGGGCAGGCCCAGGGTCTCGGCGATGGCCACGACGATGCCGCCCTTGGCGGTGCCGTCCAGCTTGGTCAGCACCAGGGCGTCCACGGGCATGGTCTCGGCGAAGACCCGGGCCTGGGCCAGGCCGTTCTGGCCGGTGTTGGCGTCGACCACCAGCAGGGTCTCGGGATCGCGGCCGGTCTTGCGGCGGATCACCCGGGCCACCTTGCCCAGTTCGTCCATCAGGTTGGTCTTGGTGTGCAGGCGGCCGGCGGTGTCGACGATCACCACGTCGGCGCCCCGGGCCTCGGCCGCGCTCAGGGCGTCGAAGACCACGGCCGCGGGATCGGCGCCCGGTCCCTGGCGCACGCAGGGCACCCCGACCCGGTCGGCCCAGACCACCAGCTGCTCCACCGCGGCGGCGCGGAAGGTGTCCCCGGCCGCCAGCAGCACCTGCTTGCCCTCGCCCTTGAGCAGGTGGGCCAGCTTGGCGATGGTCGTGGTCTTGCCGGTGCCGTTGACGCCGACGACGAAGATGACGTGGGGACCGCCCGCCGCCGCTGCGGCCGCCTCGGGCTCCGCCTTGCCCTTCCTGCGCTTGCCCTTGCCGCCGACCGTGTCGTCGTCCCAGCTGGGCGGCCGCACCCGCGGCTTGGCCTCGGCCAGGATGGTGCGCACGTCGGCGCGGATCACCGCCAGCACATCCTCGAGGGTGGCCTCGCCCCCCTCTTCCTTGAGGCGCTTCTCGATGTTGCGGGTGATGGCCACCGAGGACTGCACGCCCATGTCGGCGGAGATCAGCAACTCCTCGATGCGCTCGAGGGTGTCCGCGTCCAGGCGCACGCGGCCGCCGAAGATGCCGCGCAGGCCGCCCACCAGCCCGCTGCTGGTCTTGCGCAGGCCCTGGCGGAAGCGGTCGAGCGCGCCGCGGATCATTCGCTGGCCTCCATGGCCTCGTCCGCCGGGTCGAGGGAGGCGTCCTCGCCGGGCTCGGCCGTCGCGGCCGGTGCGGCGGCTGCGGGGTCAGCGGCCTGCTCTTCGTCGGCGAACTCCAGCGACTCCTGGCCGTTGCGCGGCCGGAGGCTCTCGGTCTCGTCGACGGCGGCCCGCCGGGCGGCGATGGCCCCGGCCAGCTGGTCGTCGCTCTGGCTCTCGGCCACGTCCCGGAAGCTGACCGAGACGATGGAGCTGCAGCCGGGTTCCATCATGGTCACGCCGTAGAGGTGGTTGGCCGTCTCCATGGTCAGCTTGTTGTGGGTGATGACCAGGAACTGGGTGTTGCGGCTGAACTCGCGCAGCATGGTCACGAAGCGCTGGATGTTGCTGTCGTCCAGGGGCGCGTCGGCCTCGTCCAGCATGCAGAACGGCGAGGGCTTGACCAGGTACACCGCGAACAGCAGCGACAGCGCGGTCAGGCAGCGCTCGCCGCCCGACAGCAGCGACACGTGGTCGACCACTTTGCCCGTGGGCTGGGCGATCACGTGCAGGTTGCTCTCGAGCGGGTCGTCGGTCTTCAGCAGCTGCAGGTCGGCGCGGCCGCCCTTGAACAGGGTCTGGAAGACGGCGATGTAGTTGCGCCGTACCTCCTCGAAGGTCGCCAGGAAGCGCTTGCGCGCGGTGCGGTTGATCTCGGTGATGGCCTTCTGCAGGTCGTCGCGCGCCTTCTCCACGTCGTCGCGCTGGGCCTCCAGGAAGTCCAGGCGCTCCTTCTTGGTGTCGTACTCCTCGAGGGCCAGGTGGTTGATCGGCCCGAGGGAGGCCAGCTTCTCCTGGCGGTCGGCCAGCAGGGCCTGGGCCTGGGACAGCTGGAAGACGCCGTCCTCGCGCTCGAGTTCCTCCGGCAGGTCCTGCTCGTCCACCGTCGCGACCAGTTCCTGGAAGCTGCCCTTGTACTGCTGCTCGATGCGCTCCTCGAGGTTGTTGCGCTTGATCTCGAGGGTCGCCAGCAGGGTCTGCATCTCGTGGGCCTGCTCGCGGAAGCCCCCGCGCTGCTTCTCGATGGTCTGGACCCGGGCGTGCCAGGCCGCGGACTCCTCGTGCATGGCCCCGATGCCCTCGGCCGCGGCGCGCACCACCTTGCGCCGGCGTTCGCGCTCGTCGATGCCCCGGGCCATCAGCTCGCGTTTGGTCACCAGCTCCTCGCCCAGGGCGGCCATGGATTCCCGGGCCACCTCGTTCTCCTGGGCCAGGCGCTCGCGGCGGGCGAACTGCTCGGCCACGTTGCCGCGCAGGTGGGTCAGGGTGGTGCCGGTCTCGCGCTGCTGCCCCTCGCGGCGCTGGTGGGTCAGGCGCAGCTCCTCCACCTCGCTGCGCATCTCGTCGCGGGCCAGCTCGGCCTCCTCGACCCGGCGGCGCAGATCCTCGCGGGCGGTGGTGCTGTCGACCCGCAGGCGGCCGCTCTCGGTCAGGAGGTCGGTCAGACCCTGCTCCTCGGCGGCCAGGGCCTGGACCTCGGTGGCCAGGCGCTCCCGTTCGGCGGCCATCTCGGCGGCGCGCTGGCCGGCGGTGTCCCGCTCGTGGCTGGCCTGGGCCAGCTGCACCTGGATCCGGCCCAGCTCGTCGTCCAGGGTGGACAGGCGGCCACGGCCGGCGATCAGGGCCTCGCGCAGCTCCTCGCGGCGGGCGCGGTTGGCCGCCGCCTGCTCCTGGGCCCGGGTGACCCGCTCGTCGAGCCGGGCCACCTCGGTCTCCATCTCGTCCAGCTTCTCCTTGCGGCCGATCAGGGCCGCCGCGTCCGAGTCGCCCCGGCCGCCGCGGATGGTGCCGTCGCTGCGCACCAGCAGGCCGCCGCGGCTGACGCAGGTGACCACGCCCGGGCCGGACCAGCGCCTGGCGGCTTCGAGTGCAGTCTCATCGTCGGAGAATATCACCGTGGTGCGCAACAGGTTGCGCAGTGATTGAATATTGGCGCCCGGTCCGGTGATGACCTCGTGGGCGGGGCGGCCGCCGACCGGCAGGGACGGCTCGCCGCCGCGGTCGCCGAAGCCCTCGCCGCACAGGAAGCTGGCCCGGCCCAGATCCTGGTCGCGCAGCTCGCGCACCAGGTCCAGGGCCGTGCCCGGCGCATCGACCACCACCGCGTCCAGCAGGTCCGTCAGCAGGATCTCCAGCGCCGGCGCATCCTCGGCCTTCACGTGCAGCAGGTCGGCCAGGCCGCCGGTGATCCGGGCCTCGCCCGCGTGGCGTTTGAGCACCTCGCGCGGGCCCTGGCCGTAGCCCTCGTAGTCCTCGTGCAGGCGGCGCAGCAGGTCGCAGGTGGAGCGGGCCGCTTCGCGCCGGGCCTGCAGGGCGGCCGCCTGCTCCTGCAGGTCGGCCGCGGCCGCTTCGAGATCCTGCTCGCCGCGCTCGATGCCGGCCAGTTCCTGGAGCAGCTCGCCGCGCCGGCCGACGGCCTCGCCGCGGGCGGCTCCCAGCTCGCCGAGGCGGGCCTCGGCCGCGGTGCCCCGGGCCAGGGCGGCCTCGCCGTCCTCGGCCAGGATGCCCATGCGTTCGCGCCGGTTCTCCTGCTTGACCTGCAGCTCGCGCAGGTGGCTGCGCTGGGAGGCGTCGCTCTCGATCACTTCCAGGTTGCGCCGGGTGGCGTCGTCCAGGGCGGCGCGGTCGCGGCCCAGACGCTCGTCCAGGATCTGCAGGGCCTCGCTCTTCTCCGCCAGCAGGTGGCCGGAGGTCTCCAGTTCGCCGGCGATGGTCTGCAGATGCAGGCCCAGGCGCTCGATCTGGCCCTCGATCTCGGCCTGGCGGTGCTCGGCCTCGCCCACCGACTCGGTGTTGGCGTCGATGCGCCGCTGGTGCTCGTCGATGCGGTGCTGCAGCACCAGCACCTGGCGCTCGGTCTCCTGCAGCTCGTCCTCGAAGGCCTGCAGGGCGTCCACCAGCTGGCGGCGCTCGGCCTCGCGCTCGTCGATCTGGGGCTTGGACTGCTCGATGCGTGCCTGCAGCTCGGCCAGTTCGCCGACCCCGGCCTCGGCCGCGGTGCGGAACTCGGCCAGCTTCTCCCGGGCCTCGGCCTCCTCGCGGTCGAGGTCGCCGTGGCGGCGCGCCGCCGAGGCCAGCTCCAGGGCGCGGATCTCCTTGTACAGCCGCTGGTGGCGGCGGGCCTTGCCCACCTGCCGCTGCAGCGAGCGCACCTCCTTGCCGATCTCCTCGATGATGTCGTAGAGCCGGGTCAGGTCGCTCTGGGTGCGCTCGAGCTTGCGCTGGGTCTCCTTGCGCCTGGCCTTGTACTTGGTGATGCCCGAGCCCTCCTCCAGCAGGGTGCGCAGCTCGGTGTTGTTCTCGTTGAGGATCTGCTTGATCATCGATTCCTCGATGATCGAGTAGGAGGTGTTGTTGACACCCGAGTCGTAGAAGAGGTCGCGCAGGTCCTTCAGCCGGCAGGCGCTGCCGTTGAGGAAGTAGTCGCTGCCCCCGTCGCGGGTCACCCGCCGCTTGATGGCCACCTCGGTGAAGTCCACCGGCAGGCCGCGATCCTCGTTGTCGAAGGTCAGGGTGACCTCGGCCATGCCCACGGGCCGCCGCTTGGTGGTGCCCTTGAAGATGACGTCGTCCATCTTGCCGCCGCGCAGCTGCTTGGCCGACTGCTCGCCCAGCACCCAGCGCACGGCGTCCACCACGTTGGACTTGCCGCAGCCGTTGGGCCCGAGGATGGCGGTGATGCCTTCGTCGAAGTCGAGCCGCGTGCGCTCGGCGAAGGACTTGAAGCCCTGCAGTTCGATGGATTTGAGTCTCAAGCGATCAACCTTCCGCTGTTGTCCGATGGTTGCTTGGGGCGCCTGGGCGCCGGTTCAATGACCCGCGGTGTCCGTCACCGCGACGGTGAATCGGGTGGGCTGGGCCCAGTCGGTGCGCAGGCGCGCGAACAGCGTGGGCTCGGCCGCCCGGGCCGCATTGCGGCTGGCGAAGCTGCCCACGTAGACCCGCCACCAGCGGCCGGTGTCCGGCAGCTCGACGATGCGCACCGCGGCCTTCATGCCCCGGCGCCCGAGGCGTGCGACCTCCTCGTTGGCCGAGGTGCTGTCGCGGAACGAGTAGACCTGCAGCGCCCAACCGTCCCGGCCGACGGGCACCTGATAAGGCACCAGGTCGAAGGCCGCGGCAGCGGTCGGCGCGGCGGCCGCCTTGGTCGGCGGCTCGGCCGGCGGCTGCGGCAAGGCGACCGGGGGCGCGGCCTGGGTGTCGGCGGCAGCGGCGGCGGCCGTGGTCGTGGCCGCAGCGGTCAGGGTGTCGCCCCGGGCCTGGCTGTCGGCGGCCGCAGCCGCCGGCACCACCGGTTCGTCGGCTCCGGACACGGGCAGGCTCGAGCCCGCCGGCGGCGGCGTCTCCTGGCGGGTGACGGTCGGCGGGTCGGCGAACACGCTGCCGTCGGGCACGCGCACGTAGCGGAAGTAGTAGACCGCCACGCAGGCGATCAGGATGGTCGCGGTCACCGCCACCAGCCAGAACACCGAGGAGGTGCCGCGGCGACGGGCGGACTCGGCCTCGGGTGCATCGGTGGTCCGGTCCGTGGCTTCGGCCGCGGCCAGGACCGCCGCGACTCCCGCCTTCACCGGCTCAGCCGCCGTGGCGGGCTGATCCCCCGGGGGCGCCGCCGCCGGGGCCGCCGCAACCGGCCGTTGACCGAAGCCCAGCAGCGCCGTCGGGGCCACCCCCGCGTCGGTCAGGTTGGCCACCACGGCGCCCAGGCGCGCGGGCGTCAGCACCGCCTGGTCGTGGCAGAGCAGGCGGATGTCCGCCTTGCGGGCCCAGGCCGCCGCCTGGGCGCCGCCGGGCAGCACCACCAGCAGGTCGTCGGCCTGGCGCCGCAGGCGCGTGATCAGGTGCTCGATCTCCTGCTCGGTGGCGTCGGTGGGCGCGTACGAGCCGACGCCCAGCAGGTAGGCCGCGCGGCCGGCAAACGGCAGCGCCACCCCCGAGGTCAGCACCGAGGTGCCGTAGCGGGCGATGTCGATCCAGCCCTCGTCGTTCTCGCGGCCGGCCCAGCGGCTGAGGGCCGTCGAATGGTCGTCGCCGTCGATCACCAGGGCAGCCTGCCCCCGGTCGGCCAGGGCGCGGGCCAGGCCCAGGGCCGCCGCAGCCGCCAGCTGGGGCTGACCCGGTTCGTGCACCAGCACCCAGACCCGCGGCGCCGAGCGGCCGGCCAGGGCCCGGTCCAGCACCTTGTCCAGGCCGTAACCGGCCACGCGCTCGTCCAGGTCCTGCCAGAAGCCGTCGCCGCTGCCGAAGACCAGGTCGGCCGCATCGCAGCCGGCCTCGATCTGGGGCAGGCCATGGGGAATCTCGGGCGTTTGGGCCATGATCAGTCAGTCCTCCCGGATCGTCGTGCCGGATCGTCCTTGCCGCTGGCTGCCCAGGCGCGACCGAAGGCCGCCACCACCTCGGGAAGCTCCTCGTCCGTGAGCGTGCGCACGTCGACCGCCAGGCCATCCTGGTTCAAGCGGCCGACCAGGGCCGGCCGCCCCGTGCGCAGACGCCGGTGGCAGGCTTCGAGCTCGGCCTTGGCGGCCTGCCACAGCACCAGCCGCGAGGGCATGGCCGCGGTGCTGAACGAACCGCCGCCGACGCTCGACTCCCCCGGCGCGACGCAACCCTGCCAGCCGGCGGGGGCGTGGGGCGCCAGGAGCGCCAGCAGCTGCTCGGCCCGCCGCTGCAGCAGCGCCGCGTCCATCCCCAGCTGCGCGATCGTCGGGACCGCCGGCCTGCCCTCGGCCGCCAGGTACGCGCTCAGCACCGCGTCCAGCGCGGCCAGGGTCGTCTTGTCGACGCGGAAGGCCCGCCGCATCGGGTGCTTGCGCAGCCCGGCGATCAGCTCGTGCCGGCCCAGGACGATCCCCGCCTGGCAGCCCCCCAGCAGCTTGTCGCCGCTGCAGGTGACCAGGTCCGCGCCGGTGGCCACATCCTCGGCCAGCAGCCGCTCGCCCGCCGGCAGGCCCAGCTCGTCCATGGGGTGCAGCACCCCGCTGCCCGCGTCGTAGATCAGGGTGCAGCCCGCCTCGCGGCAGGCGGCCGCCAGCTCCGGCAGGTCGACGTCCTCGGTGTAGCCCTCGACCGCGAAGTTGGAGCGGTGCACCTTCAGCACCGTCGCGCCCGGCGTCATGGCCTGGCGGTAGTCGTCCAGGCTGGTGCGGTTGGTGGTGCCGATCTCCACCAGCCGGCAGCCCGTCTCTTCGAGGATCTCGTTCATGCGGAACGAGCCGCCGATCGCCACGATCTCGCCCCGCGACAGCACCACCGGACCGCCCCGGCTCGCAAAGCGCACCGTCAGCCAGACGGCCGCCGCGTTGTTGTTGACGATCAGGGCGTCCTCGGCCCCGGCCAGCAGGGCCGCCTTCTCTTCCACCCGGCGCCCCCGGTGCCCGCGGGCGCCGGCGGTCAGATCGTACTCCAGATCCGAATTGGCCGCAGCCACCTGGGCCATGGCCGCGACCGCAGCCGGAGGCAGATTCGCACGACCCAGGTTGGTGTGGACCACCACACCGGTGCCGTTGAGCACCCGCGTCCAGGCCGGCGCGAGTAGCTCATCGTATTTATCCACAATATTTTGCACGGTTTCCTTGAGCAATTGCTCGCGGTCCGCCGGGGGCCCCTCGTCCCGCAGCAGCCGCAGCCTCAGCGCCTCGATCCGGCGCTGCACCAGCCGGGTCACCCACTCCCGCCGCCGACCGGCCAGCAGCGGCCGGATGCGTTCGTCCGCCAGGACGGCACTGATCTGCGGAATCGCCCGCAACCGGGACTGGGTGTCGGTCATGGGAACGTCGGGCCCCGTCGCTTGGGATCGAACGGAAAAAGGCCGCCACGGCGGCCAGAAAGGTCCGGCCGCACCGGACCTCCGTGCCGCCCCAAGGTATCAGAAGGGGCGCAGGTTGTCCAGAAGCCAGCGGGGTGCCAATCGCCCCTTGCGCGGGACCGCGCCTGCGCTACGATGAAGGCCGCTCCCGGGACCCTGCCACCGAAGGAAGACCATGCGCCCCCTTGCCCGCAACCCCCTCGCCGCGCTCCTGGTCGCCGGCGGCCTGGCCCTGCTGACCAGCAGCTGCGGCGGCCCGCCGCCGCCTCAGCCCCCGGCCGATGCCCCGGCCGGCTACATCCAGCTGCGCGAGACCTTCGGCCCCCGGGACTTCGGCCCCCTGGCCGGACGCCGCATCGTGCTGGATCCTGGGCACGGCGGTCGTTTCCGCGGAGCGGTGGGACCGGCCGGCCTGGCCGAAGCCGACGTGAACCTCGGTGTGGCCCTGCACCTGCGCGGCCTGCTGGAATGGGCGGGTGCCGCCGTGGCCATGACCCGCACCGCCGACTACGACTTCCTGAGCGAAGCGGACTCCACCCTGGTGTCGGATCTCGCCTTCAGGGTTTCGTTCACCGATTCCATACAACCCGATGTTTTCATATCGATTCACCACAACAGCACCGCCTCTGCCGACCCCACCATCAACGAGACCCAGACCTACTATCCCCTGGGCGACGACGGCGCCTCGGTGGACCTGGCCCGGGCCATCCACCGGCACCTGGTGCTGAACCTGGAGATCGCGCCGGCCCGCATCCTGCCGGGCAACTTCCATGTGCTGCGGGGCGCCACCGTGCCGGCGGTGCTGGGCGAGCCGGCCATGATTTCGCACCCGGTGATGGAGGGCCGGCTGTCCCAGGCCGCGGCCCAGCGCCTGGAGGCCGAGGCCTACTTCCTGGGCCTCCTGGACTACTTCGCCGGCGGCGACCCCCGCTGGCGGGCGGCCCAGGCCGAGACCGTCCGCGTGGGCGACCAGGACACCCTGCTGGCCTGGACCTTCGGCGACGACCATCCGGATGCGCCCGGCCCCGATCCCGCCTCCTTCGTGCTGCAGGTCGATGGCCGCACGGTCGGCCACGCCCTCAGCGCCGACGGCCGGACCGTCCGCTGGTCCTGCCCGCCCGCACCGGCCGGCGGCCCGCGCCGGGTGACCCTCAACGGCCGCAACCTGGCCGGCAGGCGCACCCCATCGTCCTCGCTGCTGGTGGTGGCCGCCCACGCGGCCGAACTCGAGGTGGCGATGCTGAGCGAAGCCGCCGGGCCGGGTCCGCGCCGGGCCCACCTGGCCTGCGCCGCGACCGACGGCGGCCCCCTGCCCCAGGGCCGCCTCGGCTGGCCCGAGCGGGGCGCCGCGGGCCTGCTGGAACTGGGCGGCCCGCACGCCGCGGCCGTGGTCGAACGCGGCGCCGGCCCGCCGGTCTTCGTGGGGACCGGGAATATGCCGGCCCAGGTCAGCCTGGTCCTGCGCGAGCGCACCCTGGCCGCGGACTGGCGCCTGGTGCCGATCCTGGGCGCCGGCGAACTGCCCTGGACTCCGCGGCAGGAAGGCAGCCAGGGGAGCGCTCCGCCGTTGGTCGGCGGCCTGGTCCGCCCGGCGGACCAACCCGGCTGGTTCGAGTCGCCGGGCCGCCTGCCGGTGCTCATGGGGCCCGAACCGGCGGAGGTGCTGGTGAGCGCCCCCCTGGTCGCCCCGCTGGTCGGGCTGACCGTCGTCATCGATCCCGCCGGGGGCGGCACCGTCGCCGACGGCCAGGGTCCCCTCGGTCTGCGCGGCGCCGACGTCAACCTGGCGGTGGCCCGCCGCCTGGCCCAGCTGCTGGAGCACTGCGGCGCCCGGGTGCTGCTGACCCGCGACGAGGGCGAAGTGCCCACCGCCACGGCCAAGGTCAGCTTGGCCGACACCGCCGCAGCCGACCTCTTCCTGGGCATCGGGCGCAGCGATGCCGCCGGGGGCGTCGCGGTGCGCCACCATCCCCAGAGCCGGGCCGGCCGGGACTGGGCCGGGCACGTCGCGACCGCCCTCGGCCGCCTGCTGCCGCGCTCGACGCCGCAGGTGGCGCCGTCCTGGTCCTACCTGCTGCGGCACACCGCCTGCCCGGCCCTGGAGGTCCTGCTGCCCGGACCCCTGACGGCCGACGAAGAGCTGCGCCTGGACCGGCCCGACTGGCAGGCGGCCGAGGCCCGGGCCCTGCTGCTGGGCCTGGCCGCCGCGGCCGACGGCCAGGCCCTGCCCGCGGCGGACCCGGCCGCGATCCTGCCCCAGCTGGACGGGGCACCGGCGGCGGCGCAGGTGACCTGGGCCCGCTGGGACGGCAACCTGCCCTGGTACCGGCTGCCGGAGCCGTCGGCCGCCGCCAGTGGCACGACGGCCGCCGACTCCGTACCCTCATGGGGTGAGCCGGGCCTGCCGGCTTCGGGCACCGTCCACTTCCTGGAACTCCACATCCAGGGCGCCTGGCAGTTGTGGCGCCTGGAGCGGATCGACCAGCAGCAGTGGCGCGGCCACCTCGCCCGCGAGGGCACCACCGCCTCTTCCGGTGACGATTGAGCGATGCAAGAACTGCAGCGGCCCGACATCTTCGCCACCCGCGCCCACGCCGCCTTCAAGCGGGGCGGGCGCCGCCGCCTGCTGGGCGCCGCCCTGGCGGCCCTGGCCATGCTGCTGCTGCTGGTGGTGCTGGGGCCGGAGCAGGCGGAGATCAAGGCGCGCTTCGAGTACTACGGCGCGCCGGGCGAGCTGCTCATCATGCCGGAGATCTCCATCGTCGAGGGCCGCGATGCCCGCCAGCAGGTGCCCAAGTCGCTGCAGCAGCCGCCGCCGCCGGCCGAGATCATCGTCGAGGAGGAGCCGCGCGACCCGCTGGCCACCGAGACCGTGGCCAAGCCGCGCAAGGACCAGCCGTCCGAGAGCGTGCCCCTGGAGGTGTCGGCGGACGCGGAGCAGGCCGACCAGGACCAGGTCGAGCTCAACCTGCCCCAGCAGCGCAATCCCGACTGGTACATCCTGCACCAGGTCCGCCCCGAATACCCCCTGGACGCCCCCGAAAGCGAGCGCCGCCTGCCGACGATCTTCGTACGGGCGGCGATCTTCGTGGGCAAGGACGGCAAGGTGCTCGAGAAGATGGTGCTGGCCACCAACGGCGGGCCCACCTACAGCACGGTGGTGCTGGAGGCCCTCGGCGCATGGGTCTTCGGCTGGCGCGTGGATCCGGGTGCGGGCCGCTGGATCGAGATGACCTGGAACTTCCGCAGCCCCTACTTCACTCCCGCGGGGGCGCTCCCCCGCTGAGGGAATCGGCCCCGGCGGTGCCCAGGCTGTCGGCGGTCGCGCCCTCGGTCATGGCCCAGGACTCGGTGAACAGGCCCGCCGGGAAGGTGGCGAAGGCGCCGTCGCGGATCAACATCACCGAGCGGGCGAAGGGCTCGGGGCCGTCGGTGTCCACGTCACGGTTCGAGAGGCGGCGCTGCAGGGCGGCCGTCAGCTGGGCGCGCCCGCTGATCTTGTTCTGCACGATCACGTCGAGCATCATGCGCGTGGCCTGGTAGGTCTTCAGGGCCAGGGAGGTCGCCTCGCGGGGATAGTTCTCCTCGCGCCAGTTCCCGGTGAACTCGGCGGTCCAGGCCGGCGGGAAGAGGGCCAGGTCGTCCGGGAACATCACGCCTTCGATCACCGCGCCGGTGCGCTCGACCAGGCGTTCGCTCTTGAAGTTGCTCAGGCCCAGGACCAGGGCGCCGGTGCGGTGGAAGTCCAACTGCGGACCGAGCAGGGCCATCTGGTCCACCGACGCCGGCACGAAGATGACCTCGGGCCGCGCCTTGCGCACCGCCAGGATGGGTTCGCGGAAGTCGGTGGCCCGCTCGGGGAAGGCCTCGCTGGCGACCACCTCGCCGCCCCAGGCCTCCACCTCGCCGCGGAACAGTTCGGCGTGGCTCGCGCCCTCGGGGCTGTCCGGATAAAGAAGCGCGAAGCGCCGCTTCAGCAGCACGCGCACGGTCAACTCGGCCAGCACCCGGGTCTCGTAGATCCCGGTCAGGTTGGTCTGGAAGATGCCCGGGCCCAACTCCCAGATGCGGTCGCTGGTCGCCGTGGGCGAGACCAGGGGCACGCCCCACTGGTCGGCCACCAGGGCCACCGCCGCGGTCGGCGCACTGGTCAGGGTGCCCAGCAGGGCGAGGCAGCCCTCCTCGGTGGCCAGGCGCCGCGCGGCCAGGGCCGCCGGCACCGGGTCCCCGCCCGAGTCCTCGATGCGCAGTTCGAATCGGGCGCCGCTCTCGCGCTCGGTCGCCGCGGCGGCCATCAGCGCCGCGTCGATGAAGGCGTTGCCCAGCATGGCGTAGCGGCCGGTCAGGGGGCAGATCACGCCGATCAGGTCCGGGCGCACCACTGCCGGTCCCAGCCGGCGCGGGTGCAGCACCGTCTGGCGCGGGTTGTCCAGCACGGCCCGGGCCTCGCCGGTCCAGCGGCTGGCCGGGACGCTGGCCTCCAGTTCGACCACCACGGCCCGGGCTTCGTCCACCTGGCCGGCGGTGACCAGGGCGCGGGTCCGCTCGTAACCCAGGTAGGGCCGCAGTGGCGCCTCCGGGTAGGCGGCCATCAAGCGGCCCAGCTGATCGCTGTCCAGGGCATCGAACAAGGGAGTGGCGGCGCCGAGGGTCCGGGCGTCGACGGCGACGGGATCGGCCAGCCCGGCCCGCACGAGATATTCCACCGCGCGCAGGGTGTCGCCAGCGGCCCCGGCCAGCGCCGAGGCCTCCACCAGCAGGGGAGCGTCCGCCGCCTGAGCGCCGCGGTTCTCCAGCCGCCGGTCTGTCAGCTCGAGGGCGGCATCCAGGTCGCCCAGGCGCCGGGCCGAATCCACGGCCAGGGCCAGGGCCTCGTCCAGGGCGGGGAAATCCGGATGGTAGTCCAGCAGGCTGTGGGTCAGGTCCAGGACCTGCACGTCGCGTCCGTTGGCGTGCTCCCGCTCGATACGCTCGTACAGGCGCTGGGCCTGCTCGTCCGCCGAGCCGTGGATCGAGGGCACCGCCTTGTCGGCGCTGCTGCCGCCACAGCCGCCGAAGCCGGCAACAGCCGCCATCAGCAGCGCCAGCACAACCGGCACCGCCGCGTGCCCGGACATCCTTGTCATCGGCAGCCTCCTACTCGATCGCGAAGGTGCCCGCACCCAGCACCGCGCCGTCGGCATCGAGCACCTTGACCTCCCAGGCGCCGGTCTGCTCCGGCAGGGTGATCTTCGACGACCAGGTGCGCCAGTGCGCCGCGCCGACCTCCAGGTCGACCCGGGCCATGGTGCGGCCTTCGTGGTACCAGGCGTGGGTCACGGTGGTCGGTGCGGCCAGCTCCTCCAGCAGCGTGCGGCACCACACGGTGTCGCCGCCGGCGAAGGCCGCAGCCTCGCCCGTGATCTCCCGGGTCGTACGGTCGATGCCGGTGCCGAAGGTCATGGTGACCCGTCCGGCCGCCGCCGGGGCAGCCGACACCGCGGGCGCGGCAGGAGCCGCCGCCACGGGCTCGGCCGCCGGCTGGGCCGCCTTGTCGGCACCCGAGTGGTCATTCGCGTCCTGGGCCGCCGCAGGCGCGGTCGCCACCAGCAGCAGCGACAGCGACAGCACCATCAGCAGGGGCAGGATCGGCAGTGTGGTCTTCATCACGGATTCCTCCTAGCGCCGGAGTTCCTCGATGCTCTGCGGAAGCAGGGCCGATGGGTTGTCGAGATTCTCCAGCAAATACGTGGCGTCGTCCACCAATTCGCTCTGCGGAAACTGCGTGGTCAGGTCTTTCAGGCAGCGGCCGGCGCTGCGGGTGTCGCCCCAGAGGTCCAGGTAGACCTGGGCCGCCATGAACAGGGCGTCGTCGACCCGGTCGCTCCCGGGGAAATCGCTGACGATCAGCATGAACAGTTCGACCTTGTTCTCGCCGTCGGGCAGGGTCATGGCCCGGGCGAAGATCTGCTCGGCCGTGAGGCCGCCGCCGGGGGCATAGGCGCCGAAGGTCTCCACCGGGTAGGTGACCCGCGCCTGCCGCAGGTAGTCCTGGATCACACCCTCCTGGAAACCGGGCAGCAGTTCCTGCCGCACCTGGTCGCGGGCCTCGGCGAAGGTCATCGGACGCTCGTTCTCCCGGCGCATGATCTCGATCACGTGCCAGCGGCCGTCGATCTCCACGGGGGGATTGAGGCCGTCCTTCAGGCCGAAGGCCACGGTGGTGAAGCGCTGCCCGTCGGTGACGTCCGGGACGAACCCGCCCGGGTTGAACCAGCCCAGTTCACCGCTCTTGAGGCGGGTGACCGGGTTGACGCTGTAGTCGGCCACCACGTAGGGGAAGGTGTCCTTGGGCCCGCCGCGCAGCAGGCGCTCGTAGGCGGCCTGGGCGTCGGCGCGCTTGTCGCACTCGATGTGCCGGGCCAGCACCGTGGCCAGCTGGCGGTAGCGGGACCGGTTCGTCGCGAAGAACTCGCGCAGGTCCTCCTCCGTGGGCTGGGCCTTCTCCAGCAGGCCGATGCTGCTCATGGACAGATCCAGCGTCGACCGGCGCTGGGAGATCAGGGTGCGCGCGACCTCGCGCTGGTTGTAGAGCTCCAGGTCCACCGCGCCGCGCACCATCAGCACCTGGTTGACCATGTCCTTCAGCAGCAGGCGGCGGCCCTCGGCCCCGCTGTAGCGGCTCTTGAGGTTGGGCGGCATCTCGTCCAGGCGCAGGTCGATGTCCTGCTCGGTGATCTCCACGCCGGCGACGCGCGCCACCACCGGCGTGGTGTCTTTGAAGTTGTCCCCGAACAGGGGCTGCCAGGCGAATTTCTCCTGCTTGCCCCCTTCCTGGCAGGCGACCAGCAGCACCGGCAGCAGCAGCGCGGCCAAGGGCAGGATGCGACGCAAAGCGGACATGGAAGGCTCTCCTCCGGTTGGGTGCGCGCCCCTCAGGCCCGTCGGATCACAGGAGATCCCGACGGTCGGCGCCTTCAAGGCGGGCGATGATGTCCTTGATCCTCTGGGCGTCCGCCTTGCGGCAGACCAGCAGGGCGTCCGGGGTGTCGACCACCACCAGGTCCTGCACGCCGATCAGGGCCACGAGCTTGCCGCTCGTGCGCACGACGTTGCCGGTCGCGTCGACGGCCAGCAGGTCGGCCTCGCCCCGGTTGCCCTGCTCGAGGGCGGGGGCCAGTTCGCCCCAGGCGTCCCAGCTGCCCAGGTCCGACCAGCGGAAGGCCGCCGGCAGGACCAGGAAGCCGGACAGCTTTTCCATCACGGCGTAGTCGATGGAGTCGGCCGGGCAGTCCCGGTAGCCGCTCTCCAACGCCGCGGCGAAGCCCCCGGTTCCGAAAGCCTGCACCGCCGGGGCCAGCAGCGCCGACACCTGCGGCAGGTGGGCGGCCGCCGCCTCGGCGAACAGGCCCGGGTTCCAGACAAAGATACCGCCGTTCCAGAAGTAGCGTCCACTGGCGACATACCCGACGGCGGTCTCGTGGTCGGGCTTCTCGACGAACGCCTGGCCGCGACGGAAGCCTGCCTGGTCGCTGCCCGCGGCGGTCTCCAGGTAGCCGAAGCCGGTCTCGGGGCGGTCGGCCACGATGCCCAGGGTCACGACCACCGGCTCGGCGGCCGCACGGGCGAACGCCGCGGCCAGCTGGGCGCGGAACAGGTCGGGGTCGGGGATCAGGTGGTCCGCCGGCAGCAGGGCCAGCGGCAGGTCGGGATCGAGGCGGGAGGCGATGCCGGCGCCCAGCACGGCACAAGGGGCGGTGTTGCGGCCCATGGGTTCGCCGATCACGTGGGACGGCGGCAACTCCGGCAGCTCGGCCCGCACCGCCTCGGCCAGGTCGGCGCCGGTGACCACCAGGATCCGCCCGGGGCCCACCAGCGGCGCCACCCGCTCGTAGGTCTGGCGCAGCAGGCTCAGGCCGCCGGCCAGGGGCAGCAGCTGCTTGGGCCGCGCGGCCCGGCTCAGGGGCCAGAAGCGCGTGCCCCGGCCCCCCGCCATGATGACGCAGATGCCGGGCGCCATCGCGCCGCCGGTCTTCGGGTCCGCACGCATGGCCGCGGCCCCGCTCAGGTCCGGACGACCAGGACCTTGGCCTCGACGCTGACCTCGCCATGCAGCTTGATCCGCACCGTGTGCTCGCCAAGGGTCTTGATCGGCTCGGCCATCATGACCATGTGGTGGTCGATCTCCACCTTGTCGGTCTTGATCGCCGCGGCGATGTCGCGCGGGCCCACCGAACCGTAGAGCTTGTCTTCCTCGTCGGCGTTGGCGGCGATGGTGCAGCTGAGCTGGCCGATGGCGGCAGCCAGGATCTGGGCGGCACCCTTGCGCTCGAGGTCGCGCTTGGCCTCCTGGACCATGTGCTGCGCGACCAACTTGCGCTGACCCGGGGTCGCGGGCACGGCCAGGCCCTTGGGGATCAGGAAATTGCGGGCATACCCGGCGGCCACGCTGACGGTCTTGCCCATCTGGCCCAGGTTGTCCACGTTCTGCATCAGGATCACGTCCATCACTAACCACCTTCCGGGTCGGACCCGCGCTCGAGTCCCCTGAGGTCCAGCCACTGGTCCACCAGACCCAGCAGCACGCCGCTTGCGAGCACCAGCGGCGTCATGAACAGGCCCATCACCGTCCAGAAGACGATCCGGCCCAAGAAAGAAAACATGCGGCCGGTCACCCAGACCTGCACCGCGACCCCCTGCACCGAGAGCAGGATCGCCGCGAACAGGGCCAGGTTCAGGCCCACGGTCACCGCCACCGGATGCTGCAGGATGACCAGCCCCAGGCCGGCGATCAGCAGCCACACCAGGTAGAACGGCAGGCGCCAGCGCCCGAACCGCGGCGGCCGCCAGCTGGGCAGCTCCCAGCCCCAGACCCGCACCGTCGCCCAGACCAGCGACACCACCACCAGCGCCCGGACCAGCAGCTCCAGCAGCACCGCCAGCGGATACAGGCGCGACATGACGGCGAACCAGTCGTCGAGCCAATCCGCGATCCGCCGCTGGGCCTCCAGCCGCTGGGCCGCGTCCGCCTCCGGCGGGATCGTCTCCTCCAGCACCGGGGTCACCTGTTCGCGGATCAGGGCCAGCTGACGGTCCACCGGCACCGCAATCACGTCCAGGATCACCGTCGACAGCAGCAGGCCCGCCACCACCGCCAGCGTCACGTCCAGCCGCCAGCGCGCCCCCAGGGCCGTGCCGGCGGCGAGTCCGGCCGCCAGGCTGCCGGCCAGCGGCAGCGACGCGGCCGCGGGCAGGAGCACCAGGGCTGCGCCTGCGGCCAGGGCCGCGGTCACCACGGCCGACCGATGGGGCCGGGTCATGATCAGGGTCGCACCCCAGACCACCGCCAGGATCACCGGACCGGAGAGCCGTGCCAGCAAAAGCCAGAACGCGAGCACCCCGTCCTGCACGGTCCCGGACTCGGCCAGGCCGAAGGCCAGGCCTGACGCCAGGGTCACCCCCAGGGCCACCACGGGCGGCAGATATCCCGGCCAGGACCGCTTCACGATCGTCTACCGGACTACCGGTAGTATTCCTTCACGAAGGGCAGGATCGCCAGGTGCCGCGCGCGCTTGATGGCAACCGCCAGCGGGCGCTGGAACTTGGGGATCGTCCCCGTGTTGCGCCGCGGGGCGATCTTGCCGCGCTCGGTGACGAACCGCCGCAGCAGGTCCTCGTCCTTGTAGTCGATGGCGACCAGGCCGGTCTTGGTGAAGAAGCAGACCTTCTGCTTCCCGTGCCGCCTCTTCTTCTTCTTCTTCTTGATCCGAAGGTTCTTGCGCGCCATCGGATGCTTCCTTTCGTCGACTGCGGGGCCGCGCGGCGCGCGGCCGGATCAGCGGGAGGACCGGGCGCTACTCGGCGCCGGCCTCCTCGGACTTGGTCTGGCGCCGCTTGGCGAGGGCCACGCGGTTGCGGTCTTCCCACTCCTCGTCGCGGACGATGAGGTGGCGCAGGATCTGGTCGTCCAGGCGCAGGAACTTGTCGAGCTCCGCACCCGCATCGCCGGGCGCGCGGTAGCGCAGGAACATGTAGTTGCCCCTGGTCTCGTGCTCGATTTCGTAGGCCAGACGACGGACACCCCAGTGGTTCTCCTG
The DNA here is from genome assembly GCA_963848505.1 of Candidatus Krumholzibacteriia bacterium. GTDB lineage: Bacteria > Krumholzibacteriota > Krumholzibacteriia > LZORAL124-64-63 > LZORAL124-64-63 > JACZKN01. Next base: position 1,814,607 of record CAWKEB010000003.1, read on the forward strand.
GGTGACCTCGCCGCCATGGGTCGCCAGGATGGCCTTCACGCGGTCGACGCGCGCAGCCATCTCCGCCTCGGGCTGGTCGGCCCGCAGGATGAAAATGAGTTCATACTTGGTCACTGATGACACCTCCCTCCGGACAGAACGACCCGGGTCCCTATTCGACGGCTGCGGTCCGCTTGGGACCGCACCCGGCGTCAGCCCGGGTAGGGATGGTATGCCTCCAGCATCGGCTGGTATGGCGTTTTCGGACGCTGGCGGGCAAGCCCGCACGTCCCGTCGCCGAACGACGGACGGGCAATATACCGGGCGGACAGGCCCGGCGCAAGGCGGAATCGGTTCAGGGGGCCGGCGGAGCGGCCGGACCACGTCGATTGAAGCGGGATCCGGCGGCCTCGGGCCCCAGCTCGAGGCAGCATTCGACGGCGTCGGCGGCGTGGGTCACGATGCCCGCCACCTCCTGCTCCTCCAGGGCAGTGAAGTCGGCCAGGACGTAGTCCGGCCAAAGCTGCGCCGGCACCGGCTCGTCGGCCGGTGCGATGCCCAGACGCAGGCGCGGGAGGTCCTCCCCGCCCAGGTGCTCGATCACAGAAGCCAGACCGTTCTGCCCGCCGCTGCTGCCGCGGGCCCGCAGGCGCACAGCGCCCAGGGGCAGGGCCAGGTCGTCGCAGATCACCAGGGGCCGCACCGCCTCCGGCGCCGCCGTCGGCGCCTCCTCGGCGCCGGCGGCCGCAACAGCTGGCGCGCCGGTCAGCGCCACGCCGGTGTGTCGGCTCCAGGCGACCAGGGCCTCGCCCGAGAGGTTCATCCAGGTCAGCGGCTTGAGCAGGACCAGATCGCCGGCGGGATCGTCCGCGGCGCTCCAGGCGCCACCGCCCGCGGCGAAGACCAGCCCGCGGCGCCGCGCCAGCTCGTCCAGCACCCGCCAGCCGATGTTGTGGCGGTTGCGGGCATAGCGCGCCCCCGGGTTGCCCAGCCCCACCACCAGCCTGATCGCCATGCCCCGCTTCCTCCCGCGGAAATCGGCCTCCCTCAAAAGCGCAGCCGGCCACCAACAGCGGCCGGCTGACGCGTTCTCGACGGTGCGGACCGGTCTCAGTCCTCGTCGTCCTTCTTGGCCTCGTCGCCCTCGGCCGCTTCGCCCTCGGCGACTTCGCCCACTTCGGCCTCGACGAAGATGGTCGCCGGCTTGATGTTCAGCACCAGCAGGTCCGGATCGTCGACGATCTCGCCTACGGGCGTCACCACGTCGCGCACGAAGATCTTGCCGTTGAGCGGCAACGCGGAGATGTCGATCTCCAGCTGCTCGGGCAGGTCGCGGGGCAGGCAGCTGATCTCGATGCTGTCCAGGGACAGGGCCACCGAGCCCTCGCCCGACTTGACGACTGCGTTGTGGCCGGTCACGTGCACCGAGACGGCCACGGTCACCGGCTGGCCGCGCGGGATCTCCATCAGGTCCACGTGCAGGATCGCGTCGGTCACCGGATTGCGCTGGATCTCGCGCAGCAGGGCGATGGGCGGCTCGCTGACGCCCTCCTGCTCCAGGGCGAAGATGGCCGAGCGGCCGGCCAGACGGGTCAGGGCCACACCGAAGGCATGCTGCTCCAGCTCGACGTTCACCGTGCTGCGGCCGTGCCCGTACAGCACCGCGGGCACGCGGCCGGCGGCGCGGGTGCGGCGGTTGGCGTTCTTGCCGGTCGTGGACCGGGGATGGACGGTCAGATTCACCAGACCCATGGGGGTATCCTCCGCGAAACGACGCCCCGCAGGGCGGAAGAAGGGCTCGCCGCCCGTTGCGGCAAGGGACCTTTCGGCACGATGGCCCAAGTGGGAACGCACGCCCGGCCGACTGCGAGGGAGAGCTACTCCGGGCCGATGACGCGGGATCCCTGGATTCGAGCGCCCAAATAAGCACCGTGGCCGCGCCCTGTCAAGGCGCCCCGGGGCCCGATCCTACAGGAACAGGGCGCTGACGGTCTTCTCCAGGTGGATCCGCTCGATGGCATCCGCCAGCAGCGGCGCCATGTCCAGCACCTTGATCTTGGGGCACTCGGCCTGCCGGTGGAAGGGGATCGTGTTGCTGACGACGACCTCCTTGACCGGGCAGTCGTTGATGCGCTCGAGGGCCTGGCCGCTGAAGCAGGGGGTGGGTGCAGCAGGCGGTCACCGAGTTGGCGCCGTGCTCCTCGACGCAGACCCGGGCCGCGTCGGTCAGGGTGCCGGCGGTGTCGATCATGTCGTCGAAGATGATCACGTCCTTGCCCTTGACGTCGCCGATGAAGTTCATCACCACGGCCTCGTTGGGGCGCGGCCGGCGCTTGTCGATGATGGCCAGGCTCGGCGACAGCCGCTTGGCGAAGGCCCGCGCCATCTTGATCGAGCCCACGTCCGGCGCCACCACCGCCAGGTTCTCGCGCGGGCAGTCGGCGAAGTGCGTCAGCAGCACCGGCGCCGAGTAGAGGTGGTCCATGGGGATGTCGAAGAAGCCCTGGATCTGCGGCGCGTGCAGGTCGATGGTCAGCACGCGCTGGGCGCCGGCGGTGGTGATCAGGTTGGCCATCAGCTTGGCGCCGATGGGCACCCGCGGCTGGTCCTTGCGGTCCTGGCGCGCGTAGCCGAAGTAGGGGATCACCGCCGTCACGCGGCGGCAGGAGGCGCGGCGCACCGCGTCCAGCAGCAGCAGCATCTCCATCATGTTCTCGGCCGGCGGCATGGTCGGCTGCACGATGAAGACGTCGGTGCCGCGGATGTTCTCCTGGATCTTGATCTGGATCTCGCCGTCGGAGAAGCGGCTGCACTCCACGTCCAGCAGGTCGACGTTCAGGTGGTCGGCAATGCGCTGCGCCCATTTCGCGGATGGGCGTTGCCGCGTCAGGACCACGAGTTCGTTGTACATGAACCTCTCCTCGTCGGGGCGGATCCGGACTCAGCGAAGCTTGGGGCGAACCGTTCGGGCCAGGAGCGGCGCCCGGCGGCGCGGGATGCGAGGGGGCGGGGCGAACTGGTTGGGGCGGCAGGATTCGAACCTGCGAATGCAAGGACCAAAACCATGTGTCTTACCACTTGACGACGCCCCAGTGAACTCCGGCGAACGGGAGGTCAGTAGCTGCTCCTCCATGACCGAGCCCCGGTCATCGTCGTCGTAGGAGCCGAAGCGCGACGGCGGCGGGATCTCGCCGTTCTCGACGCGCTGCATTTCATGCCGGTACGCCGCGATGACCTGGTTCTCCATCCACTCGCGCGTGGCCATGTTGATGGGATGGGCGATGTCCTGGAAGGTCCCGTCCTTGCGCTTGCGGCTGGGCATGGCGATGAAGAGCCCCGACGCCCCCTCGATGATCTTCAAGCCCCGCACCACGAAGGCGTTGTCGAGGGTGATGCTGGCGAACCCCTTCAGCTTGTTGTCGTCGCGCAGGGTGATCCTGATTTCGGAAATCTCCAAGGTTCTCCCCCTCGATGATGTGCCGCCGGTCGGCCGGCATCCGCCGCGGGAACCTCAGCCCTCCATGAACCCGACCCCCACCGCGTGCGGCCTGACGATCTTCACCCAGAGCCCCGCCTGCTCGAACTCATCCCGGATCGCCGCAAGGTCCTGGCCGTCGGGAAATACGCCGACAACCGCCGAACCGCTGCCCGACAACATCGCCACCGGCGCCAGCTTCTGCATGGACATGACCAGACGCTGGAGCACGGGCTGCTCGGGCAGAACGACCTCTTCGAGCCGATTGTATCCCGGCCAGGTCTTCTGCGGGAACCGAGCCAGTATTGGCTTCAATACCTGGATGTTAGCGGCGGGGCTGTGGACTGTCAATCCCATTTTCAGGCGCCCGTAGACGTCGGAAGTGCTCAAGTTCAAATGGCGGTTTGACAATCAGGAACTGCCCGGTGCGCACGGTCGGCAGCGGGCGTCAGCAGGGTCCCGATGCCGCGGCCGAGCTGCGGTGCCGCCGCGGATGAAGAACGGCACGTCCGAGCCGAGAGCCGAGCCCATCTTCTCCAGGCGCACCGGTTCGAGTCCGGTTGCCGAACAGCCGGTCGCAGGCCACCAGGGCCGCCGCGGCGTCGCTGCTGCCGCCGCCCAGTCCCGCCGCGGCGGGGATCTCCTTGTCCAGGTGCAGGGAAAACCGCCCCGAAAGCCCGGTTTCGCGGCAGAAATGGCGCACGGCGCGCCAGGCCAGGTTGGTCGCGTCGGCCGGCACCGTGCGGTCGCCGCCGACGACCAGCTCGATCCGCGGATCGCCGCCCCGCCGCTCTTCGTGCAGGGTGACCCGCAGGGTGTCGAACAGGGCGACGGCCTGCAGGACCGTCTCGATCTCGTGATACCCGTCGTGACGGCGCCGCAGCACCTCCAGGTGCAGGTTCACCTTGGCGGGGGCCCGCACGGTGACGGTGCGGCCCACCGGGCGGGTGCCCTTGGTGAATGGCGTTTCGCTCATCACAGCGCCTTCTGCCCTTGGCGGTACGCCGCGCAGAGGCGGCCCCAGGGCGTGGAACGGTGGCCGCGCAGGAGGGCGGGCCGACGGAGCAGGTTGTAGGCCAGGTCGGCCACGGGGCGACGGCCCGGCAGCCGGTCCGCGGCGACCAAGGTGCGCCGCGGGAGCCCGAAGTCAAGGTCTGCCAGTTCCTGCTGCCCGGCCAGGACGATCCGTTCGGGCCGGCACTCGCCCACGCCGCGGTCGGTGCACAGCCGCAGCCAGGGCACCCGCCACGGGTCGCCCCCCGCCAGGCGGCAGGCCACCGCATCGACGGCCACCGGGTCCCGCCCCGCCAGCAGCAGGTTGCGCCCGGTGGGCCATCGCTCCAGGGCGCCGTCGACCACGTGCCACACCGTCGCGTCCAGCACCGCCCCCTGCGGCCGCAGGCACTCGGAGGCCAGGGCCATGACTTCGGCCACCACCTCGGCCATGGGGAAACGCCGGGCCCGCACCAGGCGCGGCGCCAGCAGGCGCACCAGCAGCGCCACCGCCCCGGCCAGGGGCCAGCCCCGGCCCACCGTCGGCACCGGCAGGAGCAGCGCACCGCCGGCCTGCAGCCCCGCCGGCACCTCCGGCCCCCGCGCCAGGCCCGCGTCGAGGGTCGGCACCAGCACGGCCGGCCGCACCCGCCGCGGCTCCCAGGCCGTTGTCGCGGCCGCCCGGGCCTCCGCCGAGGCGAGCACCGCATCCCACAGTCCGGCCGGCGGCCGGCCGCGCCCGCCGCCGGCGGCCACGGGATAGACTTCGCCCCCGGGCGCCGCCCCGGCCAGGCAGCCCGCCAGCTGCCACGGCGGCGACACCGTGCCCGGCTGCCAGACGCCGCTGCCGGCGTCGGTGATCAGCCGCGGCGGCCCCTGGCCGGGCTCCAGGCCGGCCAGGGCCAGCAGGCGGCGATAGTCGTCCGCGACGGTGGCGGGGCGGGCTTCGAGCAGGGCGACGACCGGGCGCATGGTTCCTCCGCGGATCTTCAGGTGCCGATGATGCGGATGGCCGTGGCCACCCAGCCGATGACGACGACCTGCAGCAGGGCGTCGTTGAGCAGGATCTCGTGGGGCCGTCCCCCGCGCTCCTCCCGGTAGACCAGGAAGAGGTAGCGGCCCATCCCCGCCAGCACGAACGGCAGGGTGTAGATAAGGTTGCGCGTGCCGAAGTGGGTGACGGTCGTAGGCCACACGGTGTAGAGGGCGTACATCATGCTGGTCAGGCCGAAGCTGACGCCGATCAGGGCGTTGAGCATGGGCTCGGTGTAGCCGCGCAGCACCGGCCGCGTGACCCCGTCCACCTGCTTGATCTTCAGCAGTTCGTCGCGCCGCTTGCAGAAACCCAGGAACAGCGACAGGAAGAACGTGCACAGCAGCAGCCAGCTGGAGATGCCCACCCCCGGTGCCACCGGATGCAGCACCGCCACGCCCGCGATCGCGCGGATCACGAAGCTCACTGCCGATGCCGGTGACGTCCAGCACCGGCACGCGCTTGAGCCAGCGCGTGTACAGCCAGTTCCAGAGGAAGAACAGCGCGACGCACGGCCAGGAACATGCGGCCCAGCAACGCCGCCGCCAGCAGGCACAGCGCCAGCAGGACCAGCCCCCGGCGCACCGCCGTCGCGACCGCCAGCCGGCCCGAGGCGATCGGGCCGGCGCCGCTTGTCCGGATGGTGACGGTCCAGCTCCACGTCGGCGATGTCGTTGAAGACGTAGATCACGCCCGAAGCAGAAGCAGAACACCACCGCGCCCAGGGCCGCGCGCAGCACGCAGGCCTGGTCGCCCAGGCGCTGGGCGAAGATCACGCCGGCGAAGAGCAGCAGGTTCTTGGTCCACTGCCGCGGCCGCAGGGCCTCCAGGAATACGGCCAGGTCGCGCATCAGTAGGCGTTCTCCCCGCGCAGCACGTGGTGGATGGTCATCAGGAGGATCTTCACGTCCAGCAGCAGCGACCAGTTCTCCATGTAGTGCAGGTCGTAGAGCGTGCGCTCCTCGATGCTGGTGTTGCCGCGCAGGCCGTGCACCTGCGCCCAGCCGGTCAGGCCCGACTGCACACGGTGGCGCTCGAAGTAGCGCGGCATCTCCCGGGAGAACTGCTCCACGAACACGCGGCGCTCCGGTCGCGGCCCCACCAGGCTCATGTCTCCGCGCACCACGTTCCACAGCTGGGGCAGCTCGTCCAGGCTGGTGCGCCGCAGGAAGCGGCCGATGGGCGTAATGCGCGGATCCTGCGCCGTGGTCCAGACCGGTCCGGAACCCGCCTCGGCGTCGGGCCGCATGGTGCGGAACTTGATCATGGCGAACTCGTGGCCGTCGCGGCCGATCCGCTCCTGGCGGTAGAACACCGGCCCTGGCGAGGTCAGCCGCACCAGCAGCGCCAGCACCGCCAGCAGCGGCGACAGCAGCAGCAGGCCCAGGCCGCTGGCGGTCAGGTCGAAGCTGCGCTTGACCAGGCGGTCGACGCCCGACAGCGCCTCCTCCCGCACCGAGATGAAGGGGATGCCCGCGATCTCCTGCAGGCGCATGCGGCTGGTGTGCAGCGACAGCAGGTCGGGCACGAACTGCAGGTCGACGTTCAGGTTCGCCAGCTCGCCGGCGACGCGGCCAACCAGGGGCAGCTGATCGAAGGGCACCGTCAGCACCACCAGGTCGACCTCGTGAGCCAGCACCACCTCGCGCAGGTCCTCGACCGTGCCCAGGCAGGGCAACGGCGGGACCGCAGTCGTGACCCGCCGGCGTCCGGCCGCGTCCATGACCGACGCCTCCACGGGCTGGCTGTCGGCGGCAGCAGGCTCCGGATCGCCCGGCACCCGCACCCAGCCCACCGGCCGCAGGGCCAGGCCGGGCAGCTTGCGGAACGAGCGCAGCAGCCGCTGCCGCATGGGGCTGACGCCCACCAGCAGCACCCGCGTGGTGCCCACGCCCCTGGCCTGCACGCTGCGCAGCAGCACCCGGGCCAGCACCCGGCCCACGGTCAGGAAGCCGAAGGTCGACAGCACGAAGAGTCCGAAGAACGATCGGCTGTAGGTCTGCCCGCGCAGGAAGAAGGCCAGCGCCAGCACCAGCAGCGAGGCCAGGGCCACGCCCTTGAACAGGCCCACCAGGTCGTCCTCGAAGCTGCGGCCGCCCCGGCTGCCGTACATGCCGGTGGCGTAGAAGATGCCGAAGAAAACCCCCAGGATGACCAGCCCCGCGGCCAGGTAATCGCCGAAGGGCGGGATGCCCAGGGGCACCAGCCAGAAGCCGCTGTGGAAACGGAACCAGTAGGTGGCCAGGAACGCCGACTGCAGCATCACCATGTCCACGGCGATCAGCACCGCCGCCTCCAGCTGGTGGCCGCGTCCGCGGCCGGCGGCCGGGACGCCCGGGCGAACGGGCGGGGCGGGGCGGGCGGTCATGGCGTGGCGCTCCGGGCGCGCACGGCCGGTTCGCCGCGGTGGGCCTGCCAGGCCGCGGCCAGGGCCGCCGTCAATTCGCGACGGAAGCGTTCGCGGGCGAAGGTGCGGGCGTGCCCGACCATCGCGGCCTCGTCCCAGGGCCCGTCCAGGCGCGGATCGGCCAGGGCTGCGGCCAGGGCCTGCGGCGTCTGCTCGGCGAAGAAGATGCCGTTGAGTCCCGCGCGCACCGTGTCCAGCACGCCGCCGGCACCGTAGGCCACCACCGGTCGGCCCGCGGCCGTGGCCTCCAGCGGCGTGATGCCGAAGTCCTCGAGGCCCGGGAAGACGAAGCTGCGACAATGGCCGTACCAGCGGGGCAGCGCAGCGTCGCCGACCACACCCAGGAAGTGCACGCGCCCTTGGCCGGGCGCCGCGGCGGCCAGGGCCCGCAGGCGAGCGCCCTCGGGCCCGCCGCCGGCGACCACCAGGGTGCGGCCGGCCAGGATCGCCGCCTGCACGGCCAGGTCGATGCGCTTGTACGGCACCAGCGCCGAGAGCACGAAATCGTAGCTGCCCGTGGCGAAGCCGTCGGGCGCCGGCAGCCGCCCCGCGCCGGCGAAGCGCTCCACATCCACCGGGGGAAAGACGATGCGCGTCCGCTCGGCCGGCACGCCGTACCAGTCGACCAGGCGCTGCTGCACCACCGTCGAGATGGGCAGCCAGCGGTCCACCCGCCCGGCGGTGCGGCGGTCCCAGGCGCGCAGGCGCGCGGCCTGCCAGCCGATCAGGCTGCCGCAGCGGTGCGGGTTTGCTGCCGAAGTAGTCGTCGAAGCGGTCCCAGACGTAGCGCATGGGCGTGTAGCAGTAGCAGACCGAGAGGGCTCCGGGGCCCTTGATCGCGCTCTTGGCCACGCAGTGGCTGCTCGAGAGCACCAGGTCGTAGGCGCCGAGGTCGAACGACTCGACCGCGCGCGGGAACAGCGGCAGGGCCCAGCGGTAGCGCTCGGCGGCCCGGGGCAGCTTCTGCACGAAGGAGGTGGTGAGGCGCCGGTCCTCGATCACCGGCGAGACCGAGCCCGGCACGTGCAGCAGGGTGAAGAGGTCGGCCTCGGGGAAGATCTCCGCCATCACCTCGAGGCACTTCTCGCCCCCGCGCATGCCGGTCAGCCAGTCGTGGACCAGGGCCACCTTCAGGCCCACGGGCAGGGCGGCCGCCATCGTCTCAGGCATCGTCGCCGATCCAGCGCTCGAGCAACATGCACAGCAGGTGGCCCATGGTGATGTGGATCTCCTGGATCTTCGGCGTGCTGGCGCTGGGCACCACCAGTGCCCCGTCCACCAGGGGCCGCAGCCTGCCGCCGTCGCCGCCCAGGAAGCCGTGCACCTTCAGGCCGCCGGTGCGCGCGGCGGCCACCGCCTCGACGCAGTTGGCCGAGTTGCCGCTGGTGGAGATCACCAGCAGCACGTCCCCCGGACGGCCGAGGGCCTCGACCTGGCGGGCGAAGATGCGGTCGTAGCCGTAGTCGTTGCCCACGGCGGTCAGCACCGAGGTGTTGGCGGTCAGGGCGATGGCCGCGTAACCGGGACGTTCGGCCAGGAAGCGGCCCACCAGCTCGGCCGCGATATGCTGGGCGTCGGCCGCGCTGCCGCCGTTGCCGCAGAGCAGGAAGCGGCCGCCCTGACGCCAGGCCGCCACCACGTCGTCGGCCAGGGCGCAGACGGCGTCGCGGTGCCCGCCGTCCAGGCGGTCGAGGGTCGCACGCAGGTCGGCGACGGTCTCACGGAAGAGGGCCGCAGCCTGGGCTCGGCGGTCGGCCTGACCGTTGTTCGCCATGGGAGTCCTTATCCTTTCGGGCCTGGCCTAAGGGTGGCGCGCCCGGCCGTCGGCCAGCAGGTCCAGGTAGCGGCCCAGCGCATCAGGCCAGGCCGGCCGGGGCGGACAGCCCGCCTCCTCCAGGCGCCGGCTGCGCAGCACCGAGCAGGCCGGGCGGGGCGCCGGCCGCACGAAGGCATCGCTCGTGCAGGCGTGCACGCGGGCGGGATCGTGCCCGGAGCGCCGCGCGATCTCGCGGGCGAAGGCGTGCCAGGTGCAGGATCCCGCGTTGGTCCCGTGGAAGATACCACGCCCGCCGGAACTGACAAGGAATCCCACCACCAGCGCCAGGTCCTCGGCATAGGTGGGGCAACCCACCTGGTCGTCGACCACCTGCAGGGTCTCACGCTCGGCCAGCAGGCGCAGGATGGTCTTGACGAAGTTCACGCGCCCGTCGCCGAAGAGCCAGCTGGTGCGCAGGATCTGCCACGGCGTGGCCAGGGCCTCGACCCTTTCCTCGCCGCGGGCCTTGGACAGGCCGTAGTGGTTCAGGGGCGCGCGCGGATCGTCCTCGTCGTAGCCGCCGTGCTCGCCGCGGCCGTCGAAGACGTAGTCGGTGCTGACGTAGGTGAGCCCCGCGCCGCGGGCCGCGCAAAGGTTGGCCAGGTGCCCGGTGGCCACTGCGTTGGCCGCCAGGGCCTCCTGCCGCTGCTGCTCGGCCCCGTCCACATCGGTCCAGGCGGCGCAGTGCACGACCCACCGGGGGTCGGCCCGCTCCACCAGCACCGGCAGCCGCGGCCGGGTCCGTCAGGTCACCGTCGGGCAGGTCCACGCCCACGACCTCGTGCCGGTCGCCCAGGCGGCGCATGACCGCTTCGCCCAGCATTCCCTGCGCTCCGGTGACCAGGATCCTCACGCGTCGTCCCCTTCGTCGTCGATCGCGGCAGGCCGGGCTTGGCGCGCCGCGCGGCAGGCCAGCCCCGCATCGAAGCCGCGGCCCTGCAGGTAACGCACGACTGCGGCCTCAGCGCGCCGGTCGGCCGGGCCGCGCACCCGGCGCCAGCGGGCGGCCGCCGCCTGGGCGGCCAACTCCACTTCGGTGGAGCGGTCCAGAGCGTCCTCGGCCGCGGCGCGGGCCACCTCGCCGCCGATGCCCTTCTCCCGCAGCTTGGTTTCCAGGTAGCGGCGGCCGACCGCTTTGCCCCCCAGGCACTGGCGGCACCAGGCGTCGGCGTAATGGCGATCCGAGTATAGGCCGCGCGCGGCCATCTGTTCCAGGACGGTGTCCACGGCCGCGGGATCGTAGCCTTCGTCGGCGAGCTTGCGGCGCAGGCGCGCCGCCGGCACCAGGCGCCGGTCCAGGATCGCGAACAACCGCCGCGCCGCCCGCTTGCGCTCGGCCGCGGCGCGCAGCGCCGCCAGCAGGGGACCGTCGAGCACCGCCCCGGGGCCGGGCAAATCCGCCGGCACCGCCTCGGGCGCCAGTTCGAGGTCCTCGCCGCCGTCGAGCACCAGCACCACGGCGCCCTCTTCGCGGCGCACAGCCAGAAGCAGCCGGCTTGCCGCCGGCTGCTCCCGGTTCCCGTGGTGCGGGGTCGAATCGTTCACCCGGTGCCTCAGGCGCCGCCCTTGTCGACGGCCTTGTCCGCCACCTTGGCCGCGCCGCGACCGCCGGCCTGGGCCTCGGCGGCTTTGGCCGCGGCGGGCTTGTCGGCCGCCTTCTCGGCAGCCTTGTCCGGCACCGCGACAGCCGGCTTGCCGACGCCGTAGTGCTGGAAGACCAGCCCCTTGATGGTGGTGTAGAGGTCGACGTTCTCCTTCAGGAAGATGCGCACGTTCTCGCGGCCCTGGCCCAGCCGCTCCTCGCCGAAGCTGTACCAGGCCCCCGACTTCTGGATCACGTTGGCGTTCACGCCCAGATCGATCAGGTCGCCTTCCTTGCTGATGCCCTCGCCGTAGAGGATGTCGAACTCGGCCTTCTTGAACGGCGGCGCCACCTTGTTCTTGACGACCTTGACCCGCACCTGGTTGCCGAGCACCTCTTCGCCCTGGGTGATGGCGCCGATGCGGCGGATGTCCAGGCGCACCGAGCTGTAGAACTTCAGGGCGTTGCCGCCGGTGGTGGTCTCGGGATTGCCGAACATCACGCCGATCTTCATGCGGATCTGGTTGGTGAACATCACCAGGGTGTTGGTCTTGGCGATGGCGCCGGTCAGCTTGCGCAGGGCCTGGCTCATGAGCCGCGCCTGCAGACCCACGTGGGCGTCGCCCATCTCGCCCTCGATCTCGGCCCGCGGCACCAGGGCCGCCACCGAGTCGATGACGATGATGTCCACGGCGCCCGAGCGCACCAGCATCTCGGTGATCTCCAGGGCCTGCTCGCCGGTGTCCGGCTGGCTGACCAGGAGGTTGTCGATGTCCACGCCCAGCTTGCGGGCGTAGATGGGATCCAGGGCGTGCTCGGCGTCGATGAAGGCCGCCGTGCCGCCGTTCTTCTGGCAGTTGGCGATGGCCGACAGGCAGACCGTGGTCTTGCCGCTGCCCTCGGGGCCGTAGATCTCGCGTCACGCGCCCGCGGGGCAGGCCGCCGATGCCCAGGGCGATGTCCAGGGCCAGGCTGCCGGTGGAGATCGCTTCGATGTTGTCGTAGATCTTGTTCTCGCCCAGCAGCATGATGCTGCCCTTGCCGAACTGCTTCTCGATCTGGGCCCGGGTCAGTTCCAGGGCCTTGGCCCGGTCGTCACCTTTGTTCTGCGCCATGGGTGTCCTCTCCCATCAGGTCCGTGGATCGTCATGACCCGGTTGCTTCGAGCGGATGGTGACGGGCGTCGGCCGTTCCGCTGCGGGGTGCTCCTCAGTGCGCCGGCAACATAGCATGGTGCCCGCGAGTGGTGCAAGCACTTTTATTCGCCTTTTTTTCGCATCCCCCAGCGGGCCAGTTCCCGGTGGCTGGCGCCTGCGGGCCCCAGCTGCGAGGCCACGAGGCCGAACCCGGACACCGGGACCTCCGAAAGACCGGAAAAGTCAATGTCCGCCAACATCTTGAGCTGTTCCCGGCCGAGGGGCGCGCGCACCCGGGCCAGGGTCAGATGGGGGCGGAACGGCTTGGTGTCCTGGGGTCCGCCCGGCCAGACCCGGCCCACTTCGGCCCGCAGCCGGTCCGCCAGGGCGGCCGCCTGCCCGTCGTCCCGCAGGTGCAGGAACAGGACCCGCGGGCGCCGCAGGTCCGGGAAAGCCCCCAGCGCACCGGGCCGCAGGACGAACGGCGGCCCCGGATCCAGGCCCGCACAGGCCTTCTGCAGGGCCGCCAGCGGCAATGCGGGCCAATCCCCCAGGAACTGCAGGGTCAGGTGCCATAGCTCCGGACGGGTCCAGGCCAGTGGCAACCGACGGCGCACGCCGTCAAGCCGCGAAGACAGGTCCACCGTCAAAGCATCCCCGGCCGCGACGGCCAGGAACACCCTCACCGCCCGCTCCAGGTGTCGTCGTCCCGCCAGGGCGGGGTGCGGTCGTCGCCTTCGAGAGTCCGCCGCAGCGCATCGACGGCCGCGGCCACCGTCAGCATCCGGTTGCGCCGGCGGTCGGCGCTGAAGCGGTAGCGGCGGGCATGCACGGGCCCGGGCGTGGCCAGGGCGATCCAGGTGGTGCCCACCGGCTTGTCCAGCGTGCCCCCGTCGGGCCCGCTGATGCCGCTGACCGCCAGCGCGTAGTCGCTGCCGAGCCGCGTGCGCGCGCCCGTGGCCATGGCCCGCACCGCCTCCTCGCTGACCGCGCCGCAGCCGGCCAGCACCGCTGCCGGCACGCCCAGCTGGTCCCGCTTCACCTGGTCGGCGTAGGCGATGATGCCGCCGCGGAAAAAGGCCGACGAACCCGCCTCGTCGGTCAGGCAGCCGCCGATCAGGCCGGCGGTGCAGGACTCGGCCACCGCGAGGGTCGCGCCGCGGGCGATCAGCAGCCGCTGCACCGCCGCCGGCAGCGACTCCATGGTCCGGCTGAAGGTCACCGCGGCCAGCTGCCGGTCCAGAGCCTCCGCCGCTGCCTGCAGCCGCGCCGCGCCGCCATCGTCGCCGGCCGCCACCCGCACGTCGACGCCCCACTCGGTCAGCCACCACGACCAGGCCAGGTCCGGGTGCGCCGCGCGCACCGGGGCGCAGCGCTCGACGATGGCCAGCTCCGCCACCTGGGCCGTGCGCCAGAGGCGGGCCGGCCGCCCCGCGGGCAGCGTCCCGTCGGCTGCCAGCTGCGCGACCACCGGGGGCAGCAGCCCCTCCAGTTCGGCCGGCACCCCCGGCAGCAGCACCAGGATGCGCCCGCGCAGGGCGCCCACCAGGCCGGGAGCCGAACCCACCGGGTTCTCCAGGGCCAGCAGCCCCGCCGGCACCTGGCACTGGCGCGCCACGCCCGGGCTGTGCCGGATGCCCCGCGCCCGCCAGCGTTCCTCCAGCCTGGCCCGCACCGCCGGGTCCTCGGGCAGGTCGACCCCGGCCCAGGCCGCCACCGCATCGCGGGTCAGGTCGTCAGGGGTCGAGCCGAGGCCGCCGCTGAGGAAGACCAGGTCGCCGTTGTCGGTGCCGTCCAGGGCCGCGGCGATGGCCGGCAGACGGTCCGGCACCACGCGGATGCCCGCCACCTGCACCCCGTGGGCGCCCAGGGCGCGCAAGATGCGCCGGCTGTTGGTGTCGGCGGTGCGCCCTTCCAGCAGCTCGTCCCCCACCGCGATGATGCGCACGGTCCGGCTCATGTGCCCCAGCCCAGCAGCCGCACTGTGGCGTGGGTCGCAGCGCAGGCCAGCAGCCCGGCGCCCAGGTCGTCGGCCACGATGCCCAGTCCGCCGCCGCCGCCCAGCTTTTCCAGGCGGCGCACGCCGAAGGGCTTGAGGATGTCGAAGAGGCGGAACCAGAAGAAGCCGGCCAGCCAGCCCAGGGGCCCGGTCGCCACGCCGAAGTAGGTGACGATCATGCCGGCGATCTCGTCGATCACCACCAGCTTCGGGTCCTCGCCGTGCCGCTTCTCCAGTTCGCCGGCCACGCGGATGCCCACCAGCGTGACCACCACCAGCAGCCCGCCCTGCACCCACAGGGGAATCGGGCCGAAGCCGCGCCAGGCCAGCCACCACAGCACCGCCCAGGCGAAGGAGGCCGCCGTGGCCGGGGCGATCGGTGCGTAGCCCGTGCCGAAGAAGGTGCCGATGAGGTAGAGCAGCGGGCGGGGCATGGTTGTCCTCTCGTCGGTGGCGGGTGGGCGGCCACGGGGGCCGACGAACCGGGGCATGATACATCCTGGACCGGGCCGGACCAAGCCCGCCCTCGGCGCACCGACGCAGTGCGGCCGGGCCCTGCCAGGACCCGGCCGCCGCAACTGCGGAATTCGAGGGCTAGGGAACGGTGTCGACACCCGCGGGGCGGGGCGGGCCGCTGGGCTGGTCCGCCGCCGGCGCCGGCGGCAGCAGCAGGGGCTCCGGGACCGCCGCCGCCGCAGGTCGGGCGCCCGCAGCTTTGACCGTCGCCGCCGGGACGGGCATCGCGCCGCGCCGCTCGCGCAGCAGCGCCCCGAGGTACGGCTGCAGCGTGCGGTCCAGGTCGGCCCGCACCTGGCGGGCCGTCTCCACGGCGCCGGCGGCGGCGTACAGGTCGGCCGCCTGCAGGGCGTAGGCGGGTTGGGCCGGGTCCAGACGCTGAGCGGTGCGCACCAGCAGCAGCGGCGCCACCGTGCACCCGCGTCCGGCGAAACCGTCGGCGTATTCGCCCAGAGCCGCGGCGATGGTCGCCGGCTCGGCCACCACCAGGGCCACGGCCACGGTAGCAGCCAGGGCGACTGCGGCCCAGTCGCCGCGCATCCCCTGCCAGCGGCCGGCGCGGGCCGCCAGCACCCGCCCTCCTTCAAGGGCCTGGGCCAGCCACAGCAGCGGCGCCAGGGCCGCCACCGCGACCGCCGCCAGCAGCGCCGTCTCGAGCGCGGCACCGTCCAGCCCCCAGGCGGCGAACACCTCGCGCTGCCGCCAGATCATGGGCGCCTGCAGCAGGGCCAGGACCGCCGCCACCGCCGGCCAGGCATGCCAGAGCGTCACCACGGCGCGGCGCGGCCGCCGGGCCAGGACCTGGGCGCTGCCCGGGGCCAGCAGGCCCAGGACGACCGCGCTCCAGGGCCGGGTCAGCCGCGGCGACCAGACGTGGCTCTTGATCGGTTCGGTCGCCACCAGCAGGTGCAGCGCCCGGGCCCAGAGGGTGAAGCCCGCCAGCACGGCCAGCGGCGTGGCGGCGGTCAGCCAGGGCATGAGGTTCGCGCCGGCGAGCCCGGTCGTCACGGCCCACCAGCCGACTGCTGCGAGGGCCGTCAGCAGCAGCCAGCCCGCAGCCAGCACGACCCAGGCACCGCTGCGCCGGCCACGGCTGCTCAGCAGCAGGCCCGCCGGCCCCAGCAGATAGCCCAGGACCAGGAGCATTGCGGAGTGCAACGCGCGGCGGGGCCGAACCGCAGCCGCGCCCGCCGGACGCGGCGCCGTCGCCGGGTGCAGCGGCCGCCGCAGCGGCGAACGCCTGGGCGCCGGCTGCGCCGGGCGCGGCGCTTCCGCCAAGGGATCGCCGATGCTCGTGAGTTCCGGTGCGTCCCCGCCGTCGATGATCCAGACCCGGCTGCGTGCGTTCATGATCGTTCTCCCTGGTGTCCTGTCGCGCCGCGGTGGCTCGGCTCGCAGCCGGCCGTCGGCGTTGTTCGGGGACGATCGTGCAATCAGTGTGCCCGGCCGCGAACGCAGAGCGGCGCGCCCCCGCAGGAGGCGCGCCGCGAATTCCGCCCAATGGCGCCGCAGCGCCCGGGTCAGCGGCCGATCAGGTGGCCTGCAGCTGCCGCAGCACCTGCTTGGCCACGCACTTCAGGGTGTCGAAGACGCCGACGCCCTTGACCGCGATGCCCTCGAAGTTCTCGTAGCCGTCGGGGTTGAGCTCGTCGTTCAGTTCGGCCACCGGCAGCGCGTCCGGCATGTCGCGCTTGTTCCACTGCATGACGAAGGGGATCTCCTTGATGTCGAGATCGTACTCCTTGAGGTTGTCGTGCAGGTTGTAGAGGGCCTCGATGTTGGCGTCGAAGCGCGCCTCGCTGCTGTCGGCCACGAAGACCAGGCCGTCGACGCCGCGCAGGATCAGCTTGCGGCTGGCGTTGTAGTAGACCTGGCCGGGCACGGTGTAGAGGTGGAAGCGCGTCTTGAAGCCCTTGACCTCGCCGAGTTCCAGGGGCAGGAAGTCGAAGAAGAGGGTGCGGTCCATCTCCGTGGCCAGGGTCACGAGCTTGCCCTTGGTCTCGGGCGCCAGCTTCTCGTAGACGTACTGGATGTTGGTCGTCTTGCCGCCGAGACCGGGACCGTAGTAGACGATCTTGCAGTTGATCTCGCGCGACGAGTAGTTGATCAGCGACACGGCGTTACCCCTTATCTGCAGTCTGCCCGGACCTTCGCGTCAGTCGGCGAACAGGTTGTCGATCTCGGCTTCGACACCCTCGGCGAACGCGTCGTCGAACTGGTCGTATTCCTCGTTGCGGTACTCGAGCTTGTGGTAGAGCTTCTCGATGATGGCATCCAGCTCCGTGACGGCGCGCTTGACGCGCAGCCGCACCAGGCCGAGGGTCGTGTCCTTGTTGAACAGCACCACCAGCACCACCCCGCGATTGATCTTCGCGAGGTACATGCTGTCGCGGGCGCCCTGATGGAAGAGCGAGGAGAAGTCATCCTCGCCGATCAGCCGGGCGAGCTGGTAGTTGGCTTCGAAGTCGGCGGCGCACAGGGAGGCGAAGCTCGTCAGGTCGAACTCCACGTCCGGCCCGCACTGGGTCACGAGCTGTCCCGTGCGGTCGATCAGGATCACGTTCCGGGACTTGCTGCTGGCAAGCAGGTCGTCCAGGACGTTGTTGATCGCCCAATAGTCCTCTTCAAAGATGGCCCATTCGGCTCTGACCATGAAATCGCTCCCTCGCCGACGCACCCGCTGGGGGCGTCCGGACGTGTTTGGCCGTCACACAGAGAGGGTATCGACGGGGCGCCGCCGGCCTTGACCCCGAAATTGCGGCCCCGGTCAGAAGCTGCGGCGGAACTGGATAGGCGCGCTGCAGGGTGACCTCGTCGGTGTAGGCCAGGGCGCCGCCGACGGGGATGCCCGTGGCCAGGCGGGTCAGCGTCAGCTCCCGATCCCCAAGCAGCTGCTGCACATAGAGCGCCGTGGTCTCCCCCTCGACGCTGGCGTCCAGGGCGATGATCACCTCGCTCACCTGGTCCTGGTCGATGCGGCCCAGCAGCCGGCCGAAGGGCAGGTCGGCGGCGCGCACCCCGTCCAGGGGCGAAAGCAGGCCGCCCAGCACGAAGTAGCGGCCCCGGTAGAAGCCCGCCTTCTCGAAGGGCAGCACGTCCACGGGCGAGGCCACCACGCAGATCACGTGGGCGTCGCGGCGCGTCGAGGTGCAGATGCGGCAGGGATCGCTCTCGGTGATGGCGCCGCAGCGGGAGCAGTTGGTGACCTGGGAGCGGGCCGCGCTGACCGCGCCCACCAGCTCCTCGGCCGGCGAGTCCTGGGCCACCAGGTGCAGGGCGATGCGCGTGGCCGACTTCCGCCCCAGGCCGGGCAGGCGGCTCAGGCCGCGCACCAGGCGCTCCAGGGCGGGCGACTGGAACTCGCCGCCGTCGTTGGGTTCGCGCTCCACCGCCACGGCCTAGCCCATGCCGGGCAGGTTGAGCCCGGGAATGTTCATGCCGCCGGTGACCGACCCCATCTCCTTCTCCACCAGCTCGTCGATCTTGCGGGCACCCTCGTTGACCGCGGCCAGCACCAGGTCCTGCAGGAACTCCACGTCGTCGGCGTCGAAGCACTCGGGCGCGATGGTCAGGCTCTGCAGCCGGTGCTTGCCGTCCATGACCACCTTGACCTGGCCGCCGCCCACCTCGGCCGTCGACCGTGCGTGCGGCCAGCTCCTCCTGGGCCTTGGCCATCTTGGCCTGCATCTGCTGGGCCTGCTTCATCAGCATGCGGATGTCCATCGTCGTCCTTTCGGGGCGGCGCAGCGGCCGCCCGCATCGTCGGGGCCGCGGCGCCTCAGCTGCCGGGCCGGTCCCAGTTCTCGCGATCGGTCTCGGGCAGCGGCTCGCCGCCCAGCAGGTCCACCAGGCCGCCCAGGTCCGGATCGCCGGCGCAGGCCTTGCTCAGTTCCTCGCGCTGGGTCGGCGCCACCTCGCGCCGGATCTCCTCGCGCTTCTGCTGCTCCTGGCCGCGGCGTCCCAGCACCAGGTCCAGTTTCAGCGGCCGGCCCCACAGGGTGCCGGCCAGGCGCTCGATGGCCGGGCCGTCGTCGCGGATGCTGCCCACCTGGAAGCCCTTGTCCTCGGCGAAGGTCACCGTCAGCCGGCCGGCGGCCTCGTCCAGGGCGGGCAGGCCGTTCATCAGGCAGGCGCCCACCCGCGGCATGGTCTTCATCAGTTCGTTGATCAGGGCGGTCCAGCCCGGCACCTCGCCGCCGACGGCGATCGCCGGCGCGCCCTGCACCACCGGCGGCGGCGGCGCGTAGGACGCGGCCTCGGCCGAGGCCGCCGGCCGCGCCGAAGCGCCGCCCGGCTCGCGCCGCGGGGCCGCCCCGCCGCCGGCCCGGACCTGGTCCGCATTGCCGCCGCCGGCGGCGGGCCCGCGGCCCCCGGCCAGCGCCTCCAGGCGCCGCGCCAGCTCGGACAGCAGCACCCGCGACTCGAAGCGGCAGTACTCGACCACGCTGGCCTCCAGCAGGATGCGCGGCTGGGTGCTGCGGTGGATGCGCTCGAAGTGCAGCCCCGCGCGGTCGATCAGGGCCAGCAGGTCCTGCTCGGCGAAGGCGCCGGCCTGCGGCCTGCAGACGCCCCAGCAGGTCCGGCGGCAGGTCCACCATCGGCGCCAGCTCCGGGTCGATGCGCAGCAGCAGCAGGTTGCGGAAGTTGGTGACCACGCCGCGGGCGAAGGCGTCGAGGCTCTGCGCCGCCGGCGGCCAGGCTCTCGACCAGGCGCAGGCGCGCGGGCCGGATCGCGGGCGATGACCGCGTCGTTCAGCTCCAGGAAGAGCTCAGAGCGCACCAGCCCGAAGGCATCGACCACCGCCTGCTCGTCGATGCTGCCGTCGCTGCCGGCGATCACCTGGTCCAGCAGGCTCAGCCCGTCGCGCACGCTGCCCTCGGCCATGGAGACCAGCAGGCGCAGGGCGCCTTCGCCCATGGTCACGCCCTCGGCCGCGGCGATCTCGCTGCAGGCGCGCCGCCAGTTCGTCCCGGCTCAGCAGGCGCAGGTCGAAGCGCTGGCAGCGCGAGAGGATGGTGCGCGGGATCTTGTTGGGTTCGGTGGTGGCGAAGAAGAAGTACACCCGCGCCGGCGGCTCTTCGAGGATCTTCAACAGCGCGTTGAAGGCCCCCTTCGAGAGCATGTGCACCTCGTCGATGATGAACACGCGGCTCGAGCCCTCGCTGGGCGAGTACTGGGCCATGTCCCGCAGCTCGCGGATGTTGTCGACGCCCGTGTTGCTGGCGGCGTCGATCTCCAGCACGTCCAGGTAGTTGCCCGCGGCGATGGCGCGGCAGGTCTCGCACTCGCCGCAGGGATCGCCCTCGCGGTTGGTGCGGCAGTTGATGGCCTTGGCCAGCAGGCGCGCCACGGTGGTCTTGCCGCAGCCGCGCGGGCCGCTGAACAGGTAGGCGTGGCTGAGCTTGCCCTTGCGCAGGGCGGCGCGCAGGGTCCCCGTCACGTGGCCCTGGCCCACCACGCGGGCGAAGGTCTCGGGACGGTATTTGCGGGCGATGGCCTGGTAACGACATGCTGCTCCGTCGCGGGGCTGGAGGCTGCGGTCCGTCGGGCGATCAGGCGGTCGGAATCTAACACGCGGCGGGCCCGCCCTGCCAGTCGCGATTGCCCGCGGCGTCGGGCGCCGGCGGGCCGGACGGGTCGGCGGACTGTCCGGGCGGGGAAGAGAGGGCCAGGCTGGCGGCGCACACGTCGAAGGAAGCGTACCGCTGCTACTTTCCAGTCCTGACGGAGTTGGCGCTCCGGCGTCACACCGGGCCTGGCCCATCATGCCCTGCGGGCGACGATCGCGCCCCGGAAGTGTTGGTGGAGATGATCGGGTTCGAACCGACGACCCCTACGTTGCGAACGTAGTGCTCTCCCAGCTGAGCTACATCCCCACGCGCTGGGTATGATCGGCCCGCGGTCGGGTTTTGTCAAACCGACCGGCCGATCATCCTCGAATTGGCGGAGAGGCAGGGATTCGAACCCTGGGAACCCGAAGGCTCAACGGTTTTCGAGACCGCCCCGTTCAACCGCTCCGGCACCTCTCCGGAATATCCATATGTCTGTCTTTGCCGGTGGCGGAGAGGCAGGGATTCGAACCCTGGGAACCTTGCGGCACACACGATTTCCAGTCGTGCCGATTCAGCCACTCTCGCACCTCTCCACCGGCAAGGTCGGGCAATATAGCATCCGACCTGCCGAAAATCAACACGGCGCGGCCTGCCTCGGCGCAGCGGTTTCAGCCCCTGCGGCGCCCGGAAGAAGTCCTGCAGCAGGGCCGTGCAGGCCTCGGCGGCCACCCCGCCGATCACCTGCATCGGATGCCGGTAGGGGTTGCCGTCCAGCAGGCGGGCGGTCGAGACCACGGCCCCGGCCCGCGGATCGGGCGCCCCGTAGACCAGCTGCCCCACCCGGGCCAGCAGGACGGCGCCGCTGCACATGGTGCAGGGCTCGAGGGTCACGTAGAGAACGGCATCATCCAGGCGCCAGCTCTCGCCGGCGCCGGCGGCCGCCCCGATGGCCAGGATCTCCGCGTGGGCGGTCGGATCCTGCAGCTGCTCCACCTGGTTCGAGCCCCGGCCGATGATCCGGCCGGCGCGGACCACCACCGCGCCGACGGGCACCTCGCCGCGTTCAGCCGCGGCCCGGGCCTCTTTCAGCGCCTCGCCCATCCAGCGCTCGTGACCGGCGAAGGCCGCCGCCAGTTCCGCGTCCATCACGGCACCTCGGCGTCGGCGAAGCCGCGGTTGCCTCCCAGGTCGCTGACCTCCACGCGCAGGGACCAGGGCCCGGCCACCGCCGCGGCGCCCTCCCGCGGCCAGATGACCTCGCGATCGAATTCCTCGCGCGCGCTGTCGCAGATGAGGTCCGCCGGATCGAGCCGTTCGCGGCTGCCGTCGGGCAGCACCACCGTGGCGGTGGCCAGCACGCCGGCGGTGTCCTCGGCGCGGAAGCGCACGCGCACGCCGCGGGTCGTGCGCTCGAGGGCCAGCCGGCTGACCACCGGCGGCGTGTTGTCCACCGCCACCGGCGCCAGCAGGCGAAGGGTGCGCAGGGCCTCGGCCGCCGGATTGTCGCGGGCGTCCGAGGCGCCCAGCCGCAGTTCGTACTGGCCGTCGGCCAGACCGGCGGTGTCCCAGGCGCCGACCGTCTCCTCGCTCGCCGTCAGCACGGGCCGCCACACGGTCTCGCCCACGCGCCGGAACTCGAGGTCGTAGTCCAGGCGGTCGCCGTCCGGGTCGGCCGCACGCCAGGAGAGGGTGCGCACGGCACGGGTCTCGGCGGCCCGGGCCGGATCGGCACGCTGGTCCTGGGACGACTGCCGGCCGTACTCCACGCGCAGCCCGCTCTGCAGGGTCTGGGTCACGTTGTCGCCCCGGGGCATCAGGCCGCCGCCGAAGATCTCCTGGACCTGCTCCAGATCGAAGGCCGCGATCACCGGCGGCAGGTTCTCCCGCCAGGCGCTGACGCTGACCCCGGTGACCTGCCAGCTGCGGGCGTCCTCCCCCTTGGGGAAGGCGACCCGCCACTGGAGGTAGCGCCCCGCCGGCGCGGGGATCGGTTCGTCGCGCCCGCGCCAGGAGTCCGACCAGGCGGACCAGTCGGCGTCGGACTCGGCGCGGTTGCCGCTGCGCACGGACCAGGACGGCGTCGTGCCCTCACCCTTGCCCTGCCAGCGCAGCCGGCCCCAGTGCACGCTGCGGCCGGCGTCCACGATGCGGCTGACGGCCACGCGCGGACCCGCCGGCTGTTCGCTCAATTCGGTCAGGCCGCCCGGATGGGCTTCGCAGACGATCAGGCGCTGGCGGGCAGGATCCGGCAGGATCGCCATCACGTCGCCTCCCTCCCAGCCGGCTAGGCTCTGCATGTCCGCCGGAGGCGACAGCCGGTGCAGGGTGGAGCGTCCGTCGTCGTCGCTGACCACACCGCCTCCGACCCAACCCCAACGCTCGGTCCACGCCGCGATCATCAGGTCGGTCTCGCCCGACCAGTAGGGCGTGACCAGGCCGTCGGCGCCCAGCCGGTACAGGGCCGCCCGCGGCGGACCCACCTCCAGCTGCAGGTCGCGCAGGGAGATCATGCCCCCGTGGCCGTTGCCATTGCCATTGCCGTTGCCGCTGCCGTTGCCGTTGCCGCCGCCGGGACGGGCGCGGCCGCCATCGTCCTCGTCGGCGTCGCCGACCTCCAGGGCCAACACGAACAGGTCGCCGCCGGGACCGCGCAGGAACTGCCGCACCTCGCCCTGGTCGGCCGCGAACAGCAGCTCGGGCTTTTCCGGACGGGCCGCGTCCAGGCGATACACCAGCCCCGGCCCCTGGGTCGAGGCCAGCAGGTGGCCCGCTGCGTCCCAGGCCAGGTCCAGCACGTTCTGGGCGGGCAGCTCCACCGCCAGGCCCAAGTTGCCGCCCTTGTCCAGCACCCACAGGGCGGCCGGGCTGCCGGTGGCCAGCCAGACGCGGCCGTCCGGTCCCACGCTCATGGCCCACACGTAGCCGCCGGGCACCTGGCCCAACTCGCTGACCGTGCCCTCGGGTGTGATGCGCAGCAGCTCGCCCTCGGGCCCGCAGCCCGCCAGGAGATCGCCGCCCGGCAGCAGCAGCAGGCTGAACACTTCGGCGGCCTCGACCTGGGCCACCAGCCTGGCGGCGCCGCCGGCATCGGTGTGATGGATCTCGCCCCCGTGTCCGGTGCCGCTGTAGAAGCCGCCGCGGCCGTCGGCCTCGATGCACCAGAAGACCTCGGGTCCGCCCGGCTGCAACGGCCCGGCGCCCAGCCCGGCGATCAGGTGACCCGCCTCGTCCAGGGCCGCGCCGTCGAGGGTGACCTCGGACAGGGGCACGCCCTCGGGCCAATCCCAGTAGAGGGGACCGGCCAGGGCCGTTGACGCCAGCAGGGCCGGCAGCAGCACGGCGACGCGGACATTGAGGTGTCGGGCGCTCATGGGCGTCTCTCCACGGTCAGGGGTGAAAGGTCGCCGCCGACGTGCACGTCCAGCAGCGCGTGGCCGTCCAGCAGCCATTGCAGGGGGGTCTGGCACCGGGCCAGGGTATCGGCGAGGGTCCGTTGTTCGGGATCGATCCCGCGGCGCACGGTGCGGGCCACGCTGCCGGGCAGGGAGGCCAGCTCCTGGCCCGCGATCACGATGCCGCGGCCCGGGGCGAACAGGGCCACCGTCAGGGTGGCCGGCGAGCGCTCGCTGCGCAGCAGGCGCACCGTCGTTTCCAGGCTGGCCGGCGCGAACAGGCCGGCGGCCCGCTGCGCTTCCAGGGCGAAGAGTTCGGCGGCGCTGGCGGCCACCACCCGGTAGGTGCCCTCCGGCAGCCCCGCCGGAATCGCCAGGGTCACCGGCACGCGGACGCGCTGCCCCAGCCGCGGCTCCAGCTCCACCTCGACGGTGACCGGACCGCCGGTCGCCGGCAGCTCGTTGGGACCGGTCAGGCCGACCACGGCCGCGGTCGCCAGCCCGGGCACGGTCTCCAGGGTGACCTCCACCGCCTGCAGCCGCACCGGCTGGTGCTCGTTGTTGAGCAGGATCTGCAGCGGCGCCATCAGCTGGGGACCCAGGTCGCCGGCCCCGCCGGGTCCGGCGGCGATGCCGCTGATCTCCAGGCCGTCGCGCCCCAGGCTGCCCGGCGCATCCCAGCGGGTGTGCACCTGCAGCCGCACCGTCTGCAGGCTGGCGTCGTCGCCCTCGGCCAGCAGGGCGTTGTAGGCGGCCCAGAACACCAGGGCCGGCAACAGCTGCCGGTCCTCGGCCACGGTGAAGGCGTAGTCGCGGGTCGAGCCGGGGCGGGCGACCTGCACCTGGACCGGCACCAGCGGCGGCTCCTGACCCAGCACCCCCAGCAGACCGGCGCGCTGGTCGCGGCGCACGGTGCCGACCACCTCGCCGATGGAGCCCATCTTGAAGGACATCTCGCGGCTGGGGAACATGGTGAGGATCTCGGCCGTGGCCAGCGGCAGCGCCACCGGCCCGCGCTGCATGAACGGGTGGCCGAACATCCAGACCTCGTTGCCGTCGACCCAGGTCACGGTGCCGACGGCGCCCAGCAGGGCGTCGCCCAGCACCAGGGGCACGGCGCAGGCGGCGCCCGCGGTCAGGGCCGTGGCGGCGCCGGCCGCGGCGGGCGTCTGCCCGCCGGGTGCGGCGGCCACCCCCGCGGGTCGACAGATCCAGGCGCCCGGTCCGAGCTCGCCGCCGACCCGGGCCGGCAGCAGGGCTTCAGCGAGGGCAAAGGGATCGGGCCAGCCCGCGGGCAGGTCCGGGGCCGTCGGCGGGACCGCAGCCGGTGCCTCGGCGCCGAACAGGATCGCCGCCAGCTGCGCCGCACCGCGATCGGCCAGCAGCGTGGTCGGCAACGGCTGGGCCGGCGCCCCCATGCCCACGGCGTCGGATGCCGCCGGCGCGGGCACCGCGAACATCTCGGCGATGGGCGTCACCCCGGCGATGGGCCGCAGCGCGCCGCCCCAGCCGAAGGCCAGGGCCCCGGCCAGGCGGCCCTCGATGAATACGGGGCTGCCGCTCATGCCCTGCGCGATGCTCGACTCCTCGAGCCCGTGCCCGGAGACCTCGATCAGGATCATGCTGCCCTGGGCGCGCACGTTGGGCTGCACGCCGATGACCGTGACCCCGAAGGTGTCGACCGTGCTGCCGGCGAAGACCGACAGCCCGTAACCCTTCATGCCGGCCATGATCTCGCCCGGAGCGATGGTCGGCGGCCCCGCCGCCGCGGCCCCGGCCAGGCAGGCCGCGGCCAGGGCAAGGCCGGTCCATGTGCTGAATCTGCTCAAGAGTGGATCCTTCCCTGATCGCTCCGGCCCAGCCGGGACGGGCCTGTGCTGGATGGTTGGCGTCATGATGCCTCCGCGGCCATCAACGCAAGATCGGGACCACGCCGGATTTCGGCAACGGATAAAAACGACGACGGCCCGCTTGCGCAGGCCGTCGTCACTCGAATTAGGTGGTACGCCCAGGAGGATTCGAACCCCCAACCTCCTGGTCCGTAGCCAGACGCTCTATCCAGTTGAGCTATGGGCGCACCGTATTCGTCCGTTTCTGGCGGAGAGGGAGGGATTCGAACCCTCGGTGAGTGTTACCCCACACACGCTTAGCAGGCGTGCACCTTAAGCCACTCGGTCACCTCTCCGGGATCTGGCGGAGGGCGAGGGATTCGAACCCCCAAGGGCCTCGCGACCCGGCGGTTTTCAAGACCGCTGCCTTACCAATTAGGACTAGCCCTCCCGTTGTGCGGGCGGGATCGGGCGATCCCCATTGGTCCGATGCCCTGCCGGTGGACTTGTCTTCCGTCGCGGCGCAAAACGGACGGCCTGCGGCCCGGCCCGCTGCACCAGCGGCGGAGAGGCACGGTACTACTTGGTCTTCCATTTGTCAAGCAACGCGCCGACGCCTTTTTGGACCGCATCGGCGCCCCCGTCCGCGGCCCCGGCCTTGAGCCGCGCCAGGTCCAGGCCGACACTGGGCCGCTCGCTCCGGCCGCTCAGCAGCAGGTCCAACTGCACCCGACCCTGCTCGTCGCGCAGCGTCTCGGCCACGAACGACCAGGCGCCCAGGTCGGGGGTGAACCCCGGCGGGAGCTTCACCTGCAGGGCCAGGTCCAGGGTCCCGTCCAGGCCGACCCAGCCGACGCCCTGCCACCGGGTGTCCGGCCCCTCGATGACCAGGTCCTGCACCAGGTAGCGCCCGTCGCGCAGCGCGAATTCATGGGTCAGGCCGGTGAAACGCACATCCTTCAGATCCTGGCGCCGGCCCAGGTAGGGCGAGACATCGCGCAGCCAGTCCCCCGCGCGCAGCATGCCTTCGCCCGCGGCCACGGCACCCTCCAGGGAAAGGCTGGCCCGGACCGCCTCCGCATCCTTCAGGCTGCAGGTGCCGCTGACGGCCGCCCCCAGGCGGCAATCCAGCCGCCCGGCCAGGTCCGGCACCCAGGGCTCCAGCAGCGCCGCCGACGCCGCATCGGTCACTTCGCAGGCGAAGGCCAGGCGCCCCCAGGGATCGGCCGCGTAATCCACGGTCGCCTGAGCGCTGAGGCGTCCGCCGGCCAGCCCCGCCTCGATGCGGGGCAGCTCGATCACGCGGCCCGCCAGGACGGCCTCGGCCATCACGTCCGTGCACACCGTGCCGCCCAGGGTCAGGCGGCCGGCCGTCAGTTCGGCCCGAGCCGACAGGTCCGCGGGAATCAGGTCACCAGGTGGTCCGTCGGTCGGCCCGTCCGCCGGCGCGGCCAGGGTCAGCGACAGGTCGCGCACCCGCAGCCGGAAGTCGGCGGCCTCGTGGGCGCCGTCGACGGTGATCACCTGCAGCCGCGGCCCGGTCACCTGCACCTCGCGCACCGCCAGCCGCCGCTGCAGCAGGGGCAGCAGGTTGATCCGCACTTCGATCCGTTCCAGTTCCGCCGCGTAGGACACCAGGCCGTAGTCGTCGCCCTGGGCCGCGCGCAGGGCCTCCCCGCTGCCGGCGATGCTGCCGGCGCGCAGGGACAGGGCCAGGCGGGGCAGGATCGTCAGCTTCGCCTCGCCCAGCTCCACCTCCGCCCCGGTCGCCGCGACGACCGCGTCGACGGCGCGCGTGCGGAACGCCTCGACCGGAATCAGCAACGGCACCGCCAGCAGCAGCACCACCAGCAGCAGGAGCAGCAGCACTGGAACCAGGAAAAGCCGCCGGGACGAACGCCTCCCCATCAGTCTGCCTCCTTGCGGCGCGAGGCGGCCAGCAGGCGCCCTCCGCCCAGCACCGTGTCGCCGGCGTACAGCACCAGCCCCTGCCCCGGAGCCGCCCCGCCGACCGTTTCCTCCAGTTCGACGATCACCCGCTCGCCGTCGATGCTCCAGGACCGCACCCGGGCCCCGGCGTGCCGGTGCCGGATGCGCACCGTCACCGTGTCCTCGTCCGGACCGGGCCCCCGTGCCGGCAGTCCCTGGACTGCGGCCACGAAGCGATCCGCCTCCAGGCGGTCGACCGCCAGGTCGGCCTGCGGTCCGACCACCAGGCGATTGCCCGCCGCATCCAGGGCCAGCACGTACAGCGGCTCGGCGGCGGCGAGGCCCAGGCCGCGCCGTTGCCCCACCGTGTAGTGGACCAGGCCGCGGTGCCGACCCAGTTCGCGCCCCGCCCCGTCGACGATCGCACCTGCGGTCGTGCCGGCGCCGTCGGGAAACAGGAAGGTGCGGTCGTCATCGGGCACGAAGCAGATCTCCTGGCTGTCCGGCTTGTCGGCGCCGGGAGTACCCAACTCGCGGGCCGCACGCCGCACCTCGTCCTTCGTGTACCAGCCCAGCGGAAAAACCAGGTGTGACCAGCAGCCCGCGCTCGATGCGATGCAGGAAGTAGGACTGGTCCTTGGCCGGATCCAGGCCGCACTGCAGGCGTGCGCCCCGGGCGTCGACCGCCACCCGCGCGTAGTGCCCGGTGGCGGCCAGGGCGCAGCCCTGGCGAGCGGCCAGCCGCACCAGTTCGGGAAAGCGCACCTGGCTGTTGCACTGCAGGCAGGGATTGGGCGTGCGCCCGGCGCGGTACTCGGCCACGAAGGGTTCGATCACCTGCCCCCGGAAAGGGGCCTCCACGTCGCCCACCCAGTGGGGCGCCTCGAAGCGGGCGGCCAGCCGGCGCGCCGCGTCGATGGCGTCCAGGGAGCAGCAGGAGCGGTCGGTGAAGCGGTCGTCCTCGCCGTAGCAGAAGTTCTTAAAGGTGACGCACTGAACCTCGCAGCCCAGGGCGCGCAGCAGCGCCAGGGTCACCGCGCTGTCCACGCCGCCGCTCAGACCCAGCAGGACCCCCGTGCCCGGCCCCAGGCGCCGGCCGAGCTCAGGCGGGATCGGCAGCGGGAAGGTCAATGGCCGACCGCCTGGGGATCCGGGGCGCTCATGAGGTCCTTGACGATGCGTACGTTGGCGCGCGAACGCTCGCCGACGTCCCCGTCGGGATCACACTTGGCTGCCATTTCCCACTCGCGCAACGCCTCGCGGTAGATCTTCTGCTCGGCGAACATGATCGCCAGGTTGTAGTGGGCCAGTGCGCTGTCGGGGTCGTGGTCCAGGACCGCCGTGAACTGGTCGAGCGCATCCTGGGTCCGCCGCTGGCGCAGGTAGAGGCCGCCGAGGTTGCAGCGGGCCTTCTCGTCCGCCGGCGCGACCACCAGCGCCAGCTGGTAGAAGCGTTCGGCCTGGGCGATACGGTCGTCGCGCTGCTCGCGATTGCCGCGCTGTTCGGCCCGGTCGTCCCAGACCGAGCCCAGGTTGACCAGGGCCTCGACGAAGGTGCTGTCCTGGGCGATGGCGCGCGAGAAGTGGAGGTCCGCGCTGTCGAGCAGCGCCGGCACCGGCAGCGCATCCCAGCCGGCCTGCGCCGCCGTGTCAGCGGCTGCGTCGTAATAGAAGTTGCCCAGCATGAAGCTGGCGTAGGTCGAGCGGGGCGGCCCGCCGGGCAGGTACGAACGCAGCGTGTCGACCAGGTCCGCATCCGTCAGCCCGGCGGCAGCCTGGACGAACTGCTCGAGTTCGCTGAGTTCGACCTGGTCGCGGCAGCCGCCAAGGCCCATGGCCGCGACCGTAAGGACGAGGCAGCACGCCGCCGCCAAGACCGTCTTGCGCATGTTGTCCTGCTCCCGGTTCATTGCCACCCCAATCCCCGCTGGGTCCGTTGCCGCTACCACCATCGCTCAAGCCCGGTCACCGACACCGTCAGGCGCCAGACCGTGCTCTCGTGTCCGTTCTCCTGCAGGCCGCCGATCCGGCTGTAGGACAGCGCCAGATCCAACTGCCCCATGTCGCCGCGGAACGGGAAGCCCGTGCCCCCGGCCCAGATCCGCTCATCCACCGGCTGGCCGCCGATGGCATAGGCCCAGCGCCGGTAGCCGGCGCTCAGGCGCAGCGGCAGGTTGCCGGCGCCGCCGCGGCGCTCCCGGGCCTGGATCCGCTCCACGCCCGCGGTCCAGGAGTACTCGTCCTCCATCGCCGATTCCCAGTCCGCACGCCCCGCCAGCTCCGTATAGCTGGCATAGAACGCGTCGCCGCCCACGCGCCAACGGCCGAAGAGCCGCATCTCCGCGCCGAGCCGGTACTCCGCCGGCATGGCCAGGGAGTAGCTGCTGCGCGTGCGGGCCGCGACCCCCTGCAGCACCGTCCCGTTGACCACGTCCAGGTTGTAGGCCGGAGTCCAGCCCGCGGCCAGGCGCAGGCGGCGGCCCGGCGCCAGCAGCGCGCCGAAGGTCGCCGAGGTCCCGTTGAACTCGTCCTCGCTCACCACGCTGTTGGGCTGGTAGAAGGGCTGGAGGCCGATCGCCGGCAGGCGGAAGAAGTCCGCGGCCGCATCGCGGACCGCGCCGTGCACCAGGTTCAGCGTCGCGGAGACCGAGATGCCGCCGACCGGCTGCCAGGCCGCGCCCAGCGGCACGGAGTACAGCGACCCCTCGCGCACGAACTGGTGGTTGCCAATGATCGTCTCGCCGAAGGCCTGCCAGGTGGTGTCGACCCTGGTCTGGAAATGTTCGGCGCGGAAGACGGAGAGGCCCGCCGTCAGCGCCAGGCGGCCCTTGCGCAGCGGCACGCCGACCCGGATGTCCGGCACGTAGGCGTTGTGGGTCTCCCGTCGCCGCCCGGCCAGGTCCTGGTGATCCGAGTTCTCGCCGTAGGCGGTGAACTTGAGGGCCACGTGGTGCAGCGCCGCCAGCGAGGCCACGTTCTTGAAGCCTGGATGCAGCGAATCGGTCACGGTCATGCCGAAACCGCGGGCGACCATGCGCGCGTCGTCCGGGACGATGCGTTGGCCCAGGTTCTGCATGGCGAATGGCGTCTGGGCCGACGCGCCCCCGGCCGCCAGCAGGCAGGCCGCCAGGACGGCCGCCAACGTTCCCCCGATCCGCGGCCGTACCCTATTCATCGCCGTCACCGCCGAGACCGGACACCGAACTGTAGGTGATCTGCAGATGCGGCCGCAGGCTGTCCGCCGCGCCGAAGCCGTGGAAATGGAACTCGTTGAAGTAGAAGTCCGGGTCGATCGTCGAGGTGTCGTAGCCCGGCAGGAAGTCCTCGTCCGCGGTGAGCACGAACCCGCGCTCGTCGGTATAGGAGCCGTTGATGTAGCGCTGCATCGATGTGGTCACGTTGAAGTCGAAGCGCTCGTTGTAGGTGGGGTCGTTGTTGAAGGTCCCGGTGATCGGATAGACCACCCCGCCCAGCCCGGTCAGGGTGTAGGTGTCGTAGGGATTGCCGAAGTATTGCAGGCCCAGCTCCGACACCACCAGGGTCTGCAGGTTGCCGAAGCTGCGCGAGGTGTCGTTGTGCAGCACCAGGATCGCCCGGTTGATGTACACGTTCGGCGGCAGTTTGGTCAGGTCGAACAGCAGCGCCGGCACCTGGCGCAGGCAGGTGCGCACCAGCAGGCCGTCCGCGGGATCGGCCGGCGGCGGCGGCACCTGGTCGAAGGTCGAGATGTCGGCCACCGGCGCGATCAGGCGATTGACGTCCTCGCTGACGAAATTGACCACGAAGTTGGGCGCGGGGATGGTGCCGACGGCCACCGGCGGGATCTCCGTATAGCGCTTCAGGTCACGGGCCGCGAAGCCCACCAGCCCCGAATCGGACTCGGCGCCGGCCTGGATCAGGAAGCCGCGCTTGCCGCCGGTGGCGATCCACTCCAGGAAATCGGACTTGTAGAGCGGGATCAGCGGCTCGTCGCCCTGCTCGAGTCCATAGTCCGCGTTGAGGTCGCGCCCGTCGTGGGCCGGCACCGGGCCCGGATAGGCGGTCGTATCGAACGGCGCATCCAGGGCGTAGATGCGGTAGTAGATCCTGCGCACGGAGTTGGTGTCCGCGGCGAAGCCGTAGAACTTCAGTTTGGTCAGGCTCAGCTTCACCGTCTGGATGTTCGCGTCGGTGTAGAGTTCCTCGGGAAAATCCTCGTTGAAGACGGTGTCGAAATCGAAGTTGACCAGGATGGACGAACGGTTGCCCTGCTGCTCGCCCAGGTACAGCACCTGCTGGGTCGAGTGCGGCACCTTGGCGTCGGTCAGGGCCAGGGCCGTATAGCGGTCCACCAACCGCACGTCCAGCGGCACCAGGATCGAATCGACCTCGAGGGTGGCCAGGTCGTCGCCCAGCCCGGTGGGCATATCGCTGGAGCAGCCTCCGGCCAGGGCGACCAGCGCGGCCAACGCAGCCAGCGCCGCCGCCGGGAGCGTGGTCCTCGATATCGTGATCCTCTTGGGCAAGGTCATCGCGCGCGGTTCCTTCCTCAACCGCCCACGCCCGGCGCGCGGGCGGAGAGGCTGACGCGGGTGAACCCGCTCTGCTTGATGATGTCGATCAGGTCCACGACGTCGCCGTGGCTGGCCTTCTCGTCCGCCCGCAGCACCATGCGGTCCTCGCCGCTGCCCGCGTGCATGCGCTCGAGGATGACCTGCAGCTCCCCGCGCTGGACCGGCGCATCATTCAGGAACACGAGGCCGTCGGCGGACAGGTAGAGGATGGCCGGCGTGTCGACGGTCTCGGCGGCCGTGGCCGAACGCGGCAGCACCAGCGTGATCGCCGGCTGGTTGCGGAAGGTGGAGGTGACCGTGAAGAAGATCACCAGCAGGAACATCACGTCGATCAGCGAGGTGATGTTCAGGATCAGCCCCCGGCCCTTGCGCGGCGTCCGGAAATTCATGCCGGAACCGCCTTTGACCGCTTGATCTGCCGGCGCCGCAGGGTATCCAGCACCTTTGACGAATACAGTTCCAGTTCGAAGATGATGTGGTCGGCCCGGCCATTGAGCCAGTTGTAGGCCACCAGCGCCGGGATGCCGATGATCAGGCCCGCCGCGGTCGTGACCATGGCCTCGCTGATGCCCGAGGACAGGGTCTCGGGATTGCCCAGGCCGGTCGCCGAGACTACGGCGAAGGTGCGGATCATGCCCAGCACCGTGCCCAGCAGGCCCAGCAGCGGCGACACCGCCGCCACGGTCTCCAGCACGCCCAGCCGGCGGGTCAGGCGGGTCGCCTCCTGACGCCCCGCCTCCTGCAGCACGTCCCGGACCACGGTCCAGTCGTTGTCGGCGTGGTCGAGCCCCGCGCGCACGATGTTGGCGAAGGGTCCGGGGCGCCGCTCGCAGATGGCGTACGCCACCTTCATGTCCTCGCCGACGGAGAGGGTCTCGACGGCCTCGGCGATCTCCGGCACGACGACGCGATGCTGGTTCAGCACGATGAACCGCTCGATGATCACCGCCAGCCCCACCAGCGAGGCCACCGTGATCGGGATCATCATATAGCGACCGGCCAGGATCATTTCCCACATGGGCGCAAAAACCTCCGACTGACAAGCGAAACAGGGGCGCGACCACCCCTGCGTCCGTTGACGGCGCTCACCGCCGCCATGCAGGATAGTGCAGGCTGAGGATGATCACAAGATTCTCCTCGGGAAAGCTCGGCGGCAGGGGTGCGTAGGGCGCGAAGGCCTTGAGCGCCGCCTGCGAGGCGTCGTGCAGCGATTCGTGGCCATCGGTCTCGATCACTTCGAGGGCCGAGAGCCTGCCGTCCTTCTCCACGACCATGCGCATGCGGGTCATGCCGCTGATGACCCCCAGCCGGTAGGCGTAGGGTGCGACCCAGTGCCGGTGCAGCTGGTTGGCGAAGTGCTTGATCCACGGCGCGTAGTCCCACTGGTAGGTGTTGAGGCTGAACTCGCCGTCGATGGCCACGCCGGCGCCCAGATCGCCCATGGACTTCTGGTCGAACTCGAAGCCGCGGTCCCCGGCCGAGCTCTGCTGACCTTCCTTGAGCACCGACGGCGCCTGGCCGCCCCACCACTTCTCCAGGTCGGGCTGCTGCTGCTGGTCGGTCTGCTGGTCGTCCTTGTCGCCCTTGGCTTCGCCGCCGGCCTCGCTCTGCTCCCGCGGCAGGGCCCAGTCGCCGCTGTCGCCCTTCAGCAGTTCGGCTTCCGCCCGCTCCTTGTCCTGGCCCTCCTGCCCTGCGGCCGGGCTGCCCGTGGCCTCGCGCGCGTCCGGCAGAGGCGCCTGGCTGAAGGCCACGCCCCCGGCCCCGTCCAGCTGGTCCTGGAGGATGTCCACCTGGGGGAACGGCCCCTGCTCGTCCGCGCGCGGCTGCTGGCTGTCGCCGCCGCTGCGGTCGGCGGCGATCGCATCGTGCTCGGCCAGGAAATCGGCCCGCGGCGGCGGCGTGGCACTGGCCAGGCGGTCGGGGATCGAGGTGATGGCCGTAGGCAGTTCGGGTTCGTCGGCCGCCGCGTCGGCCGCGGACTCGGGTTCGGCCAGCAGCACCTCGACCTCGGTGTAGCGGTCGTCGGCCAGGGCCGGATCGACCTGCGGCACGAAAGGGATCCGCCAGGTCACAAGCGCCAGCACCAGGTGCAACAGGACCGACACCCCGAACGCCCCGACGATGATCCGGTTCTCCCGCAATGCGCCCGCCTTCACGCTGATCGACCAACCGGCAGCCGCACGCAGCGGCTCCGACCAGAGAATGTACCCCGCGCCTGTAGTGAACGCCAACCCGGGTTGACGAAATCCCGCGCTGCTCCGATGCTTGGGCGGATTGCGCCCCAGCCCGAGGAGTGCCGCCTTGTCCGATCGCCCGTCGCCGCTTGAACTGTTGCCGCCGGACCTGCGCGCGTCGGTCCGGCTGGACGTCCCGGTGCGCGATCTGACCACCCTGCGCGTCGGCGGTCCGGCCCGACTGGTCTGCTCGGCCCATAACCCCGAGTCGGCCCGCAGGTTCCAGGCGCTTGCGGCCGAGCGGGAACTGCCCTGCTGCGTGCTCGGCGGCGGCAGCAACCTGCTGGGCGGTGACCAGGGCTACCCCGGACTGGTAATGCACGTGGCCACCCGGGACTTCACCGTACGCGGCGACGCGATCGCCGTGGGCGCCGGACTGGGCTTCGACGACCTGATCGCCCGCTCCCTGGAGACCGGCCTGACCGGCCTGGAGTTCGCTTCGGGCATCCCCGGCACTGTCGGCGGCGCCCTGGTGGGCAACGCCGGCTGCTATGGCCACGAAATCGGCGAGTTCCTGGTCGAAGCTCTGGTGCTGCGCCCCGACGGCCGGCTCGAGACCGTGGGCCCGGAGGCCTTCGGCTTCGCCTACCGCAGCACCAACCTGCGCGAGACCGGCGCCGTCGTGCTGGCCGCGACCTTCAGGCTCGGGCGGGGCGACCTGGAGGCCGCCGGACGCGAACGCGCCGAGCACATCGCCGACCGGCAACGCAAGCATCCGGTCGACCTGCCCAGCGCCGGCAGCTGGTTCCGCAACCTGCCGCCGGCCGAGCCCGGCGGCCACCGCCGTGCGGCCGGCGCCCTGCTGGAGCAGGCCGGCGCCAAGGCCATGCGCGAGGGCGACGCGGCGGTCTTCCCCAAGCACGCCAACATCATCGTGAACCTGGGCCGGGCCACCAGCGCCGAGGTGCTGCGCCTGGTCGCACGCATGCGGACGGCGGTGCAGGCGCAATTCGGGGTCGAGCTCGTGGATGAGGTGCGCCGGTTCGGCAGCTGAGCGCCGCGGCTACTT
The DNA here is from genome assembly GCA_963848505.1 of Candidatus Krumholzibacteriia bacterium. Classification (GTDB taxonomy): domain Bacteria; phylum Krumholzibacteriota; class Krumholzibacteriia; order LZORAL124-64-63; family LZORAL124-64-63; genus JACZKN01. Next base: position 1,850,042 of record CAWKEB010000003.1, read on the forward strand.
CAGCAGCAGGAGCTTGGCCGACATCACGGCCTGCTCGCTGTTGATCCGCAGCAGGTAGACCCCCGCCTCGGCCGGCCGGCCGTCGCGCGTCCCGTCCCAGCTCAATCCGTGTTCGCCGGCGCCCAGGCGCTCCTGCACCAGGGTCGCCACCAGGCGCCCGCGCAGATCGTAGACCGCGGCCGTGACCAGCGACGGCCGCTCCAGGCTGAAGCCGGCGTGCACCAACGGGTTGAACGGATTGGGCCAGGGTTCGCGGGTCCAGGCCACCGGGCGCGGCGCCGGGCCGCCGTCGTCGCAGCGGGGCACCGCCTGCGACACGATCTGCGATCCCGCGCCGTCGGCCATGGCCAACCGCAGCCGGGCCTCCCCGCCGGCGGCGGCCGGGCCCTGCCAGCGCCAGGCGCCGCCCTCGGCATCCAGCACTCCGAGCAGGGCCCCGGCATCGGTGGCCAGCGTGCTCCAGCCGGCGCCCGCGTCCAGCTCCAGCCGCCAGGTCCCCCGCCGATCCGGCCGGATCTCCACGGTCAGGACTCCCCGTTCGCACGAGGCTGCCAGCGGCGCGCGCAGGACCGGCACCAGGCCGCGCTCCACGTTCAGCATGGTCAGCCCCAGCTGCAACGAGGCGTCGAGGGTCAGGATGTCCGGCACCATGTCCGTGTTGAAGTCGTCGGTGGCGAAGTAGGCCACGTCGCCGCCGGCAGCGAACGTCACCGGCGGCGTGTACTCCCAGGCGGCCACACCGTAGATGACGGCAATGACCCCGTCCTCGCGCAGATTGACGATGACGTCCGTCCGTCCGTCCTGGTTGACGTCCTCGACCAGCGCTCCCTCCGGCCTGCCCGGCAGGGCCAGGCTGCCTATGCGGCGATTCAGGAAACCCGTTCCGTTGTTCTCGAGCAGCGTCACCGTCTCGTCCGCCTGGCTGGCCACCACGACGTCCTCGTCCAGGTCACCGTCCAGGTCGCCCACCGACAGCGTGCGGGCTCCCGAACCGGCATTGAGCCAGGCTCCCGGCACGAAGGCCCGACCGCCCTGGTTCTGGGCCACCCAGACGCGATTGATCGCGTCGGAGCCCACGAGATCCAGGTCACCGTCCTGGTCCAGATCCACCGTCACCACGGAGGTGACCAGATTCTCGAACCCGAACGAGACCGTCACCGGGAAGGTCTGGCCGCCCGCACCGAAAAGCACCCGCACCTCGGGTGCGGTCCCCGTCAGCAGCAGCAGATCCTCGTGCCCGTCCGCATCCACGTCAGCGGCCGCCAGCCGCCGCGAATCCGCAGCCACGGCGATCGACGAGGTGATGGCGAAACCCGTGTCGCCGTGGGTCAGGATACGGATCGACCCGGTCTGGCGATCGTGGACCGCCAGCTCGGGACCAGCCGACTCATCCGCCTCGACCGCCGTCATGGGCGCCGGCAGCAGGAAGAGCTCCTGCACCTGCGGCGAGACGACCAGGCCGCCGTCGCCGCGCCCGGCAAAGAAGCCGATCGTGCCGCTTGCGGCCGACATCACGACCGCGTCATTCAGACCGTTGCCATCGAAGTCGCCCAGGCTCAGGCCGCCCGGCGGACCGGGCAGGGCCAGGGCCGGGAACCCCCAGTAGGCCAGGTCCGGGTTGCCGAACATCACGGTGGCCAGACGGGCGGTGCCGCCGAGGCTGACCAGGTCGGGGATGAGGTCGCCGTTGAGGTCGCAGGTGATCACGTCCGCGGGACGGCAGCCCGGATAATAGCCGTCGCGCCGCGCCCAGCCGTCGGCGCCGCCGCGGAAGTACTCAAGCAGGCCGCGGCTGGAGCTCGAGGGGTACAACCCCCAGGTCCCGTCCGGCAGGACCGCCAGGTGCACCTCGTCGGCGGCCACCGTCAGGCCCAGTTGCGTCGTGGCGACCAGTTGCCCCGACTCCTCGGCCAGCAGCCAGCACAGCGGCGCACCGTCGGCGACGACCGCCAGTTCCGCCCGGCCGTCACCGTCGAAGTCGGCAGCCTCCAGGTCGCGCGGAGCGCCGGGCAGCACGAACTGCCCCGCGACCGCGTAGCCGGGGCCGGCAGACCGCAGGACCATCACCGAATGGGAGAGCACCCCGGCGTTGGCCACCACGACCTCGCGCACTCCATCCCCGTCGAGGTCGGCGGCCACCGCGGCCACCGGACGGTCCCCGGCATCGCCGTCGGCCACGATCGTCCAGCGTCCGCCGCTGAGAGCCAGCCAGACCAGCCGGTCGATGCCCGGCAGCGTGACCACCGCGTGTTCCGCGTCGATGATCACCACCGCACCCGGATCCTCGTCCAGGTCAAGCGAGCCGATGTTGACCATATGGGGGGCCGAGCGGGCCACCCGGATCGTCAACAGCCGGTCCGGGTCCCGGGTCGCCAACAGCAGCCCCGTCACCGACCCGCCGGCATCGGTGAGCGCAGCCTGAGCCACTACGATGCCGCCGATGAGCAGCCGTTCGACCGTGGCGAACACGCCGGAGGCCTGGTTGTAGTGGACCATGGTCAATTCGCCGGCGCCGGAACCCACCAGCAACCGGTCGCTCAGGTCGGGAAAATCGACCGCCGTGGCACACCAGACGTCGCCGTTGAAGGCGACCGGGACCGGGCCGGGAAATTCGACCGCCAGGCCGGCCACCGCCGGCGCGGCACTGCCGGCACAGAGCGCCCCAGCCAGCAGCGCAGCTGTCAGCGCCGCGGCGATCCGGGGCTCGATGATGTGGCGGCGCCAGCTGGTCACGTTGGTTCCCACTTGTCCGGTCAGGGTTAACAGCAATATACGGATATCACGCCGCCGCGACAAAAGGGTTGCCATTATTTGTTGACACACCCCACCCCGCACCTGAAATTAATCCAGCGAGTTTCTCCCGTGCATCCCCGCGGAACCCGGGCCCTGCCCGGACAGGAGCCGATCAATGTCGCTCAAATCGTTGTCCTTCTTGACGGTCATGGCCGTGCTGTGCCTGTCGGTCGCCGCCATTGCCCAGGACCAGCCGCCGGCCACGCCCAAGGAGCAGCCGGCCCAGGAGCAGGTCTTCCGGCTGCAGCGCGACAGCGCCACCGCGGCCAGCGAACTTGAATTCGACGACGAGATGCAAGCCTGGAAGCCGCGGGTCGACCAGGGCACGATCGAGATCAGCTTTGCCCTCGGCTTCCTGAATCTCAACACGACCCTGCTGCAGGCCGACCAGATCATCTACAACTACACGCAGGAGTACACCTATTTCGGCGACGTGGAGATCACCGGCCAGACTGCCTTCAACCCCGTGATGCGGATGGGCTTCAACTGGAGCCGCTGGTTCGCCCTCGAGGGCATCGGCGGACTGTCGTTCTCCGACTACACTTCGACCATCGAGAACCGCAAGCGGCAGAAGAACGAGCCCAACGCCCCGATCGAAGAGGATCCGCCGCTGGGCGAGTACGACGCCGAGGAGCGTTCGCTGCTGACCGGCCAGGCGGGCGTCAACGCGGTGATCTACCCCTTCAACATCTCCGAGCGCGTCATCACCCGCTTCCATCCCTACGTCACGTTCGGCTTCGAGTACATGTGGTACAGCATGAACTCCAACTACACGAGCGAGACCGCGGGCAGCTGGGGCGGCAACCTCGGCGCGGGCATACGCCTGCTGGCCGACGAAAACATCAGCGTGCGCTTCGAGGTGCTCTACCATCGCAACGACCTGCAGTGGACCCCCGCGGAATACTTCACCGAACTGAACGAGGGCACGCTGCAGATCCCCCTCGAGGAATGGCCCGATGGCGGCAGCCGCCAGGTCGTGACCGAGTACGACTCGAATCCCATGAACCTGCTGAACTGGTCGATCGGCGTGCAGGGCAGCTTCTGAACCTGGACACAGGCGCGGCAGCACGAGGGCGGACCCCGGCGGGTCCGCCCTTCGCGTTTCACGCCGGGTCGTCCGGCCGCAGCGCCGCCTCCAGCCTGAACTCAAGGGCCTCGTCCACGTGGCGGGCGTCAGCCGCCTCTTGGCCGTCCAGCACCGCGATGGTGCGGGCGACACGGCCGCAGCGGGCGACCGCCCGCAACGAAAGAGCCAGGCGCCGCCCCAAGTCGTTCAAGCGGGCCGCCCCTCCGGCTGTCAGGCGGACCGGACCGTCCAGACGGTGCTGGGCCGCGGCCATCAGTTCCCAGCGCGGACCCTCACGCCAGGCCCCGGCGCCGGCGGAAGCCGCCGCGCCCCCGGGGGTGCCGCAGACCTCGGCCGGCAATTCCCCCTGCCAGGATCCCACCTCCACGAAGAGATCGAAGCGGTCCAACAGCGGGCCGGACAGGCGGCCCAGATAGCGGCGGCGCTCGGCCGGGGTGCAGCGGCAGCGGCGCCCGGCTGCGCCCAGCAGGCCGCAGCGGCAGGGATTGGTCGCGGCCACCAGCTGGAATCGGGCCGGATAGGTGCGCCGGCCGTAGCCGCGCACCAGCGACACGACACCTTCTTCCAGCGGCTCGCGCAGGGCGTCGAGCACCGTGGGCGAAAACTCGGCCAGTTCGTCCAGGAACAGGATGCCCTGGTGGGCCAGGGTCGCCTCGCCAGGGCGCAGGGCGCCCCCGCCGCCGATCAGCCCCGCCCTGGTCGTGGTGTGGTGCGGCGCCCGGAACGGCCGCTGCCGCACCAGGGCGTCTGCGGCCAGCAGGCCGGCGGCGCTGTGGATGCGGGTCACCTCGAGGGCCTCGCCGTCCCCGAGGTCGGTCTGCAAGTCGCCGATCAGCCGGGCCAGGCGGGTCTTGCCCGTCCCGGGCGGACCCACCATCAGCAGGTTGTGGCGGCCGACCGCGGCGATCACGGCCGCCTTGCGGGCCAGGGCCAGGCCGTCGAGGGCGGCCAGGCTGCCCGCCGCCCGGTCCCGGGCCCCGCCGGACGCGACGCTGCCGGCGGCTCCCCGCGGCCGGGCCAATTCCCCCTCGCCCCGCAGCCAGGCAGCCACTTCGGCCAGACTTTCGGCCCCATGCACCTCCACGCCGTTGACCAGGGCGGCCTCACCCATCTGCGCGATCGGGACCACGGCGGTGCGGCATCCCTCCTGCCGGGCCGCCGTCACGATGGGCAGCACCCCGCGCACCGGCCTGATCTCACCGAACAGCGACAATTCGCCCAGGAACACGGTGTCGGTCTCCCGCCGGCGCAGGGCGCCACCGCCGCGGCCCCCGCCGGCGGCGAGCACGCCCAGGGCGATGGCCAGGTCGTAGGACGCCCCCTCCTTGCGCAGGTCCGCCGGCGCCAGGTTCACGGTGATCCGCCCCGGCGGCACCCGCAGGCCGCTGTTGCGCAGGGCGGCCAGCACCCGCTGGCGGCTTTCGCGCACTTCGGCCCCCGGCAACCCCACCAGGTGGAACCCCGGCAAGCCGCGGCTGAGGTCGACCTCCGCGGTCACCTCCACCCCGTCGATCCCGGTCAGGGCCCCGGTCCGCACCTTCGTCGGCATGACGCCTTCCCGTCCGCCCGCACCACGCGGGCCGGCGAGGCCTTGCCAGGACCGTACCCGGGCCGCGACGGCGCAGACGACCACCCCGCGGGGCAATGGCCGCAGCCGGGGACTCCGGGGGGCGACATCGCCGGGAGCCCTGTCCCCCGGCGGAGGCGCACATAAAAGCGGGGACCCGTGACGGGCCCCCGCTGATATCCGACTCCCCCCTTGCAGGGGGTCCCTGCGACTAGAGATCGTAGGGGCGAACGGTCTTGCGGCCGTTGTCCAGCGCGCGCTTCTCGGCAGCCATGATAAGCTCGCGGACCTTGGCATCCAGCGCAGTGTAGAACTCGCCGGAAACGTTGCAGTCCTTGACGGCTTCCTTGGTCTTGCTCTTGGAGATGATCATGTCGGCCATGGGTCCTCCCTAACAGTTCGGGTTGCGTCGCCACAGGGGGGGCGGAACGGGCGCTGCCCGCGATCCGCCGGCCGTGGGCGGCGAAACCGCCGTGGAAATCAGCTCCGGACGATCTCCGTATCCGGCAAGCTGCGACACAATCGCCTCGACACTTGGTGGTGTCAAGGCTAGGTTTTCCTGCAGGGCCGATCGCAAAAACGGCGCCGAACACCCCCGCAGACCCCGAAACCTACAAGAAGGAGCCGTCCATGGCCAGCGAAAAGGTCCTCGCCCATCTCGACGCCAACCGCCAGCAGCATGTTGATCAGCTGTGCGAGTTCCTGAGCATCCCGAGCATCAGCTCCCAGAGCGCGCACAAGGACGACATCCGGCGGGCCTGCAAGTTCGTCGCCGATGAGCTGAAGGAGCTGGGTCTGGCTGTGGAAGTGATCGAGACCGATGGCCATCCCCTGGTCTATGCCCAGAGCGAGCAGCGTCCCGACCGCCGCACCCTGCTCTTCTACGGCCACTACGACGTACAGCCGGTCGATCCGCTGGAACTGTGGACCACGCCCCCCTTCGAGCCGCGGGTCGCGGACGGCATCGTCTACGCCCGCGGCGCCAGCGACGACAAGGGCCAGGTCTACGCCCACATCAAGGCCCTGGAGGCCTACGTGCGCACCGGCACCGAGCTGCCGGTGAACGTGAAGTTCATCATCGAGGGCGAGGAGGAGTGCGGCGGCAAGGGCATCTACCGCTACACGGAGAAGAACCCGAAGAAGCTGGCCTGCGACGCGGTGATCATCTCCGACACCACCCTCTACAACGAGACCACGCCCGGCATCTGCTACAGCCTGAAGGGCTTGGCCTACATGGAGATCCGGGTCAAGGGCCCGGACAAGGACCTGCACTCGGGCAGCTACGGCGGCACGGTCCAGAACCCGGGCAACGCCCTGGCCGAGATCGTCGCCGGGCTGAAGGACAAGGACGGCCGCTGCCTGGTGCCCGGCTTCTACGACGAGGTGCTGGACCTGGAAAAGGACGAGCGCGACGGCTTCGCCCAGCTGGGCTACACCGACGAGATCCTGCGCCAGGAGACCGGCGCCCCCGCAGCCTTCGGCGAGCAGGGCTACACCACCCTCGAACGCATGTGGGCCCGCCCCACCTGCGACGTCAACGGCCTGCTCTCGGGCTACGGCGGCGAGGGCGCCAAGACCATCATCCCGGCCCGGGCCATGGCCAAGGTCTCCATGCGCCTGGTGCCGAACCAGGACCCGGCGACCATCGCCGCCGCGTTCGCCGCCCACGTCAAGGCCATCGCCCCGGCGGGCGTCGAGGTCGAGGTCATCGATCACCACGGTGCCGCCCCGGTGCTGGTGCCCCGCAACAGCCCCATGATGCAGGCTGGCATGGCGGCACTGCGCCAGGGCTACGGCGCCGATCCGGTCTTCATCCGCGAGGGCGGCTCGATCCCCATCGTGGGCACCTTCCAGACCTGCCTGCAGGCCCCGGTGCTGCTGCTGGGCTACGGACTGTCGACGGACAACATCCATTCGCCCAACGAGAAGTTCGACCTGGTCAACTTCTGGAACGGCGCCCGCACCACCGCGGCGCTGCTGGTGGAGGCGGCCAAGGCCTAGGACCGCGTGGATTTGACAAGGCGAGGCCGTTGGCGTAGTTTGGCGCTCCACGGCTCATCTAGGCGTCCCCTTCGTCTAGTGGTTAGGACACCGCCCTTTCACGGCGGCAGCACGGGTTCGAGCCCCGTAGGGGACGCCATACTGAATCAGCGGCCTTTGCGGGCCGCTTTTTCTTTGCCTGGCGGGATTCGGCCGCGACGGCATCGGCAATCATGGCGCAGGGTTGCAGGAACGACACTGCGAGGGTCTGGCCCTTAAGGGTGGAGTTCGAAAGCACGTTTTTCAGCGATTCGGCCTTCTCTTCGTCGGTCAGCGCAACGTAAAGTGACTGGGCGTTTTGTGCGAGTTCGAGAATCTTGCGCCCGGACTCGTAGAAGCGATCCACCGTCCGGTCCAGCGCAGAGAGCCGCCGGCGCAGGGTCGATTTCCGCTCGGTGAGTTCGCGGTGCTTCTCCTGCCAGAACTCGGCGTCGATCCATTCGTCGAGCTTGTCCTCGTAGAGCCGGCCCAGCTTCCGTTCCAGGGCCGCGATCTCGGCATTGAGCCGGTCGGTCTCGGTGACGACCGTCAGCCCTCGCGGTCGGCGTACTCCCGGAGAAGCTTGCCCTGGGCGGGGATCGAGTAGCCCTCCAGCTTCTGTTCCTTGCTGGAGACGCGGACGTAGATGACGGCATGTTTTATCGGACAGCCTCAGGCGCATGCCACACGGCAATACTGAATGCATACTCGAGGTTCGCCCGCAATTGGTCTTGGATTTCTTCCACAATGTCCTGGAGTCGGCCCAGACGGTACGTGATCCATCCACCGTCACTGGCCGCCACCGCCCGGCTCAAAACCACAAGTGCATCTTCCGCCTCCAAAATTGCCGCCCAGGAGTCGTTGATCAGCTCTTGCCGCCACGAAGCCCGTTCCGATTCACTCGCCAGCCGCGAACGGGAAGTTTCCGCAAGCTGGCGCTTACCGAATTCCTGCAGGTCATGTTGCACGACACCGGCCGAAAGGATGGCCATGCGGATCAAGCTCGATGTGTCCGCCCCGGCATCCCGATCCACGAGCGCCAGTGCTGCGATCTCGCCTTCCAACTCCGCCAGTTCGCGGGACATGAACAGTGACGGCTCGGAGCGAACCTCGCGGCAGCCATCACGGTCGACCCTTGCAAAAGCCGCGAACAATACCCTTGGCAAATTGCGCCCAGGCAACGCAGCACCCTCCGGCTTGGAGACATTCGGCCCATACATCTGCCGCTCGATCGTTTCGATGTCCGCATCGAGCACCAGCAAATCCGCCCCGACCGCGGCCGCTTCGGCCCTTAAGCTGTCAACGAGGCCGGGGCGCGGTGTCCGCTTGAAATCGAAGCCGTAGTTGGCGAACCCGACAATCGTGATCCTGCACTCAGACTCAAGGCCTATGCAGGTGTCACCAAAGACGACCTCAACCGACCCGTCATAGGCGCCGCCATCGATCGCAGACTTGAGTACGCTGCCGTTGTAGTCCTTGCGGATGATGCGGACGGTGTCGGAAGTCGACGACAACATGATGGTAAGAAGGAGAAATACGGCGAACATCACAGCCCCCTACCCATGGATTCGGGATGCTCCGTCACGAACAGCCAACAATCGGGAACAATACGCCGTTCGCAACACCCGTGGCGGCGCCCAGGTTCCTCAAAGCGGTACGTCAGGTTCGTCCCCGCACGTTCGACACCAAAATATTCCCCGCACAACTCACTTTTACCCCTTGCGCCTGCTCCTGTTTTTCGCTATATTTTCGCCATAGGCTCCCTCCCACGATATCGAGGTCCGACCATGCTCACCCCCTTCGCCCCCGGCCGTGCCGCCCATGACGCCCACGCCGCCCTGAAAGCCGCCTCCGCCACCGAGGAATCCGCCCGCAAGTGCGCCGTGCTCTGGTTCGCCGAAATCCTCGCGCGGGGTCTGTACCGCGAGCTCGGCCACGCCTCCATGCAAGCCTACGCCCGGGTCGAGTTGGGCTGGTCCGAGACCCGCATCGGCGACTTCCTGCGCCTGGCCCGCAAGCTGGATCAGCTGCCGGCCATCCGGCAGGCCCTGCCGGAGATCGGCTACACCAAGGCCAGGGAGATCCTGCAGGTGGCCTCGCCGCGCACCGAGGGTGCCTGGGTCGCAGCCGCGCGATCCCTGCCGCGGACCGAGCTCACGGCCAAGGTCAAGCGGGCACGCCGGCGGACCAACAAGGCTGCGGCCTCGCTGTTCGCGCCGACGGCCGATGCAACCAACGAGGCCGCGCTCGCGGCCGAAGTGCCGGTGCGCGTGAGCATCGAATTCACGCCCGAGCAGTTCGCGCGCTGGCAAAGTCTCTGGGAAGCCTTGCGCAAGCAGGGCGTCAGCGGCGATCGCGCCGAGGTCCTGCTCGCCGCGCTCGCCGGTGAACCAGCGGACGATCTATCCGCCACGGAGGCAAAGGATTGCGGCCAAATCACCCCCCGGGGGGCGAGCGCCCCGCCGGTCCAGATCCACGTCCACCAATGCCCCGATTGCGCCCGGCTCGAAGCCGATGGACGCCCCCTTGGGCGGGCCGACGCCGAACGATTGCAATGCGACGCCGCGATCGCCACTCCCGGCGGCCGCAACACCACCACCATCGCGCCACGCATCCGACGGCAAGTGCTGGCCCGGGATCGCCATCGCTGCCAGGCGCCCGGCTGCGGCCGCACACGCTACCTCGAGGTGCATCACCGCACCGCCCGGGCCAAGGGCGGCGGCAACGATCCGGCCAACCTGGTCACCTTGTGCGCGGCCTGCCATCGGCTGTGGCATGAACGGGGCGGCGAGCCGCCGATCGCCGTAAGAAGTGCGGCGACCCCGTAGGGCCGCCGCGCATGAACCGTTCGCTGATCGCCTCGCACTGGTGCTACCAATCCACCTCGACCGTCCATAGATCGGGCGCCGTCGCGCCGTACACGCCGTAGACGATGGTGCTGCCGTCTGGGGACCACTGGGGCCAGAAGCCGCCGGCGACGGTGACCTGGAACAAGTCGCCGCCTGCGACGGGCACCACCCAGATCTCCATCACGCCGCTGCGGGTGGACTCGAAGGCGATCTCCGTGCCGTCGGGCGACCAGTCTGGGTGGCCTTCGTAGCCGAATTCAGGAGTCAGGCGGGTCATGGCGCCGTCGTCGACGGACACCACCCAGAGGGCCGATGCTCCCGCGCGGTTGCTCTCGCAGACGATCCTGTCGCCGGCGGGCGACCAGTCCGCGGTGCGCACATAGGCGCCGGGGGCGCCGGTGGTCAGGCGCTGATCCGGGCGCCGGTCGGGATAGACCAGCCAGAGCTCGGCATAGCCGCTGCGGTTCGAGTCGCAGACGATCTTGGTGCCGTCGGGGGACCAGGCCGGGCTGCCGTCGTCCCAGGCGCCGACGGTCAGAGGCACGGGCTGGATCACGACCGCGGTCAGGTCGATCAGCCACAGGTTCTTGAAGCCGCTGCGCTCGGACTCGAAGACGATGCTGGTGCCGTCGGGGGACCAGTCGGCGGCCGTGTCGAACGCCAGGTCGGTGGTCAGGCGCTCGGCCGCCCCGCCGCCGGCGGGCATGCGCCAGAGATCGCGGTTGCCCGCAGTCTCGCGCTCGAACAGGATCCAGGCGCCGTCCGGCGAGTAGACCGGGTTCGCTTCGTAGTCGCTGTTGCTGGTCAGCTGGTGCACGATGGGATCCCGATGGACATCGGGCAGATCCACCTGGTCATCGTCGCTGCAGCCGGCAAAGGCCAGGATTGCCAGGGCGACCGGGGCCGCCCAGCGCATCATTCTGTTCATTCGTCACTCCCTGCTCGGGGCTCCGCCGGGGCGGCGGCCGCCTTGCTGCTCGTCATGGTGTCTTCAAGAAGTGCGCCGGCGCCGACCTTCGGTCAGCGCACCAGAGTCACTGAACCGCGGGCGGTGCAGCCCGCGGCCGTCATCACGTACAGGTAGCGGCCCGACGCGGCGGCGCCGCCGGTCTCGTCGTCGCCACGCCACTGGATGGCCACGCGGTTGGCTGTGGTGGTGCCGCCGCGCAGCGTCCGCACCAGCCGGCCCCGCAGGTCGTGGATCCTGAGTACGGCCCCGTCCGCGGTCGCCGGCCCGGTCGGCAGGGTCATTTCGATGGTGGTCAGGGGATTGCACGGATTGGGCCAGGCGCTGCTGACGGCCAGGCCGGGCAGCGGCTCCCGGTCGGCCAGGTAGCCGGCCAGCAGGTCGCGCAGGCCGGCGACGAGGTCCGGCATCACCAGGTCATGGTTCTCGATGGAGCCCGACAGGGTCGCCAGGCGGCCGCCGAAGAGGGCGCGCAGGTCCTCGGCGAGGATCTCGCGGGGCTGGCAGGCGTGCGGCCGGGTCGGCCCGTAGGTGTCTTTGTCCAGCCCGCGCAAGGCGAGGTAGGCATCCCAGCGGCCGCGCCGGCCGTCGAGGCAGGCCCAGGTCAGCACGTGCCCCATCTCGTGCACGGTGATGTAGGCCACCGTCTGGTCGACCACCTTGCCGCTGGCCGGAGCCAGGAAGATGGCGCCGCGGCGGGCGAAGCTCGAAGCCACATCGCGCGGCGGCAGTGGCAGCACGAACACGTCCACGGACACGTCGGTGGTGAATCCGGCCATGGTCTCGAGAGCGGCGGCGACCACGCTCGGATCGAAGGGGTGCCAGTCGCCGGCGGAGGTGTCCAGCTCGACCGCGCCGGCGGCGGGGTGCTCCAGGTAGAGCTTCCCCTCCCGCTCGACCAGCAGCGAGGCGGCGATCTCCTGCGGACCGTGGATCGTGGCGACGATGCCGTTGGCGAAGGACGGGGCGGCCAGGGCGCCCGGAGCCACGGCCACCAGCGCCGTCAGCGCCAGCAGCAGTGCCCATCCGCCTGCCTTGCCCTTTTGCGCCATCATCCGGATGCACCGCCCCCAGCGGGAATTCCCGCGGAATCCTGGTCCCTGTGCGGCCGCCAGCGGTCCTCGCGGCGGCTTGTGCCCTTCAAGTCGCAGTTTCCGTTCCACGACCGGGGCCCGCTGCCCACCCCATGACTGTACCAGCACTTTATATCATTTACAATCACTAAATGACAAATATGAGCGCATGTGTGGTGCGGGCGGACAAAGCAAAGAGGCCCATGGTGCTGCGAAGGGCAAACGGTAGGGAAAACTGAGGCTTTTCTCGCTATATACTTAGTGTATTCGCGCCGTCAAGCACGGCAGATCAACAATTCACAAGTTCGAGCTGGGTATTAATTCAGATACTGTCGCGTATTATTCCGCCAATGGCGCGGCCGCAACCGGGCTTGCTCCGCGTGCGGTGCCGAATCGGGACAGGGCCAAGGCCCCCACACCGAAGAAATAGGCACCGACCTTGATCAGGACGCCGAGGCCGGTTACGGCCGTGCCGGCCGTGCCCATCCCGGGGAAGGTCCCCAGCAGCGAACCGCTGAACGACACCAGGTGCAGCAGCAGCATCCCCACCAGCACCGCCAGCCAGCGGCTGGGGCAGCCGCCGTCGCGGCCGCGGCAGACCCGCTCGCCCAGGGCGGCGGCGGCCACGGCCGTGGCGATCACGCCCGCCACCAGCAGGGCCAGCCAGACCAGCAGGGCCACCGGGATGCCGATCACCGTCAGCACCAGCACCGCCACCAGCACCAGGGCCGCCAGGTGCGCCCCGACCGCGGTCAGCACGCCCACGCCCAGCGAGGCCGCCGGGGTTCCGGTCAGGGCCGCCTGCACTTTGCGGAAGCGCCCGTCGGGCGCGCCGGCGGCCGCAACCAGGGCCACGGTCAGCATCAGCAGGAAAAGCGACTGGCAGACCAGGAAGCCGCGCAGGCCGCCCCCGGCCAGGGAAAGCGGCGACAGCCCCCGGCGCGCGCCCAGGGGATCGAGCACGAAGACATCACCCGCCGACGCGCCCTCTGCCTGGTCGAGGCGTCCGCCGACGGTGACCACCTGGCCGGTGACTTCGGCCGATTCGCCCAGCTGCAGGTTGCCGACGACCACGACCACGTTGCCGTCGACCCGGCCCTGGATCTCGCTGCTGCCGAAGACGACGACCACGTTGCCGCGGATGTCCTCGCCCCAGGGCACCAGCAGGTCGTCCCAGACCTTGATCACGTTGCCCTGGACCACCTTGCGCAGGTTCTTGGGCGGCCGCGGCGGCTTTTGTCCCAGCCAGGTCAGATGCCGTTGGGCATCGACTCGCACGGTGTCCGGCAGTTCCGAAAGGATGATCTCGCTCAGGGCGTGGAAGCCCTGGCTGAGTTGCTCGTCCAGGTTGTCGGGAATGGTGATGACGATGCCCTCGCCGGAGTCGTCAAGCAGGCTGATGGTGTTGTCCTTGACCTGGAATTCCATGCGGCTGAGTTCGGCGCTGATGCGCTCGATCACCGCCGAGAAATCGCCGACCGAGCGCTCGAGCCGGGCGCGGTCCTCGGGCGAGAGGCGCAGCTCGCCGTTCTCCGTGGTCAGGGAATCGCGCAGATCCCCCAACAGGACCGAGTAGCGGCGGATCTCCTGCATCAGGGAATCACGTTCGGCCCCCTTGGGCATGTTGACGCCGAAGAACGCGTCGCGGCGGGCCTGGGGTGCGCGGGAAGGTTCCGGCGGTGCCGGAGCCTCGGTGCGCGGAGGCTGGCCCGCCGTGCGGGCCAGGGCCCGGGGCGCCCCGAGGCCCGGCAACACCACGAACGCCAGCAGGAACAGGCAGGAAAGGATGCGCGCGGACAGGATGGGGTCGCCGCCGATCCCAGGGGCTGGCCCCAGGAGTCGGACCTGTCCGCGCGATTCGTTCACGGTCTCAACCCTCGGCCCGGCGCGTGGCCAGAGCCACCCTGCGCCCCATGGCCTGCAGGCGCACCAGCAGCTCCGGCGCCACACCGACGCCGACCGCGGCCAGCAGCCCCGCCGGGGCACCGGCAGCCAGCACCGCCATCGCGCTGCAGGCGGCGATCGCCAGACCGCCGATGCGCACCACCGGGGCGCGGACTGCCGCCGGCAAGGCCGCCTCTTCCAGGAAGACAGGCACGCGCGCCCGGCGCAACGGCTCCATGGCGCGGTAGGCCGCCAGTGGGATTGCAGCCAGGATGGGCCCATCGAAACCGGCGGGCACCGGCTGGGCCGGCAGGGAGCCGAGCAGGCCGTACAGGGCCTGCAACCCGTCATGTTCGGCCTGGCATGACTCACAGGCACGCAGGTGCAGGAACACCTCCAGGGACCGGGTCTTCTCCAGGGTCCCGTCCAGGTATTCCTGCAGGGCATCGCGGCACTCCGTGCAGGCGGGGGCGCGGTGCTGGTGGTCGTCGCGGCCGTCCATGACCGCCTCCTTTTGCGACAGGCCGTTCGCCGTTCCCGGCCAGTCTAGGGCACCGGGCCAGCGTTGGCAATGGACTCGGGGGGAAACGGCCGGGACGAACCCGGTACCGTTTCCACCCCTCGTGCAGGCAGGTGTCGTATCCCCCGACATTGACTTGATCACCTACCTGGAGGCGTCATACGGCGGGGGACCGCCAGGGTTTCAGGGATTCGGAAAAAATTCTGCATTGTTCAGATGTCGTAGGAGCGGGCCTTGAGCATCTGCTGCACCAGGTTGCGGGCCCGGTGGATCCTGGCCTTGACCGTGCCCAGCGGCAGCTGCAGCACCTCGGCGATCTCCTCGTAGCTCAGTTGCTGGTCGTGGCGCAACAGGGTGATGGCCCGGTAGTGGGGTGGCAGGTCGGCGATGACCTCGGTCAGCCGCTCGAGGGCCTGCTTGCGCTGCAGCACGATGTCCGGCTCGGGGGTCTCGGCGGGGATCTGGACTTCGTACTCCTCGCCGTCGGGACCGCTCATGCCGTCGAGGGAGAGGAAGCGCAGGCGGTTGCGGCGCAGGTGGTCGATGCAGTGGTTGGTGGCGATGCGGAAGAGCCAGCTGCTGAAGGCGTACTCCTCGTCGAAGCGGTCCAGCAGCGAGAAGACCTTGATGAAGACCTCCTGGGCCAGGTCGCGGGCGTCCTCCGAGTTGCGGGACATGCGGTAGCACAGGTTGTAGATCGGCCCGCGGTACCGTTCCAGGATCTCCTGGAAGGCGGCCTCCTCGCCGCGCTTGCAGCGGCGGATGGTCCTCTGGTCCTGCTGACGGTCGAACATGTGCCTTCCCTGCTGCCGGTCCGCGGCCAATCGGGGGAAGATAGGCGGGGTCGGGGCACGCGGTCAACCACGGCGCGACAGCGGCCCGGGTTGACACCCCGCGGAGCGGGATCTAGACTGCGGCCGTGCCCAGTGGCGGCCGCGGTCCGCGGCGCCGGCCCCAGCCTTCCCAACGGGAGCAATGACCATGAGCTTCATCGAGATGATCCAGGCCCGCGAGATCCTCGATTCGCGCGGCAACCCCACCGTCGAAGTCGATGTCTTCCTTGAGGACGGCAACGTCGGCCGTGCCGCCGTGCCCAGCGGGGCCTCGACCGGCGAACACGAAGCCATCGAACTGCGCGACGGCGACAAGGACCGTTACGGAGGCAAGGGCGTGCTGCAGGCGGTGGCCAACATCCACGACCTCGAGGACGAGCTGATCGGGCATGGACGCCACCGACCAGGCGCTGATCGACCGCATCATGATCGAGCGCGACGGCAGCGCCAACAAGGGCAAGCTGGGCGCCAACGCCATCCTCGGCGTGTCCCTGGCCGTGGCCAAGGCGGCGGCCGCCAGCGTTGGCCTGCCCCTGTACCAGTACATCGGCGGCGTGCAGGCCCGCACCCTGCCGGTGCCCATGATGAATGTGCTGAACGGCGGCGCCCACGCCGACAACAACGTGGACATCCAGGAGTTCATGATCATGCCGGTGGGCGCGCCCACGTTCCGCGAGGCCCTGCGCTACGGCGCCGAGACCTTCCACTGCCTGAAGAAGATCCTCGGCGAGAAGGGTCTGGCCACCTCGGTCGGCGACGAGGGCGGCTTCGCCCCCAACCTGGGCAGCAACCGCGAGGCCCTGGACTACTGCTGATGGCCGCGATCGAGCGGGCCGGCTACCGGCCGGGCGAGGACATCGTGCTGGCCCTGGACGTGGCCTCGAGCGGGCTGTGCAAGGACGGCGTCTACCGCCTGCAGGCCGAGGGTGGCGAACCCTGGCCCGCCGAGCGGCTGGTGTCCTGGTACAAGGAGCTGGTCGACAACTACCCCATCATGTCCATCGAGGACGGCCTGGACGAAAACGACTGGCCGGGCTGGGGCAAGCTGTTCGAGGCCCTGGGCAATCGCGTGCAGATCGTCGGCGACGACCTGCTGGTGACCAATCCGTTGCGCCTGCGCCGGGCCATCGCCGAGGGCTGCGCCAACAGCATCCTGATCAAACTGAACCAGATCGGCTCGCTGAGCGAGACCCTCGAGACCATCGAGATGGCCAAGCGCGCCCGCTACACCAACGTGATCAGCCACCGCAGCGGCGAGACCGAGGACATGACCATCGCCAACCTGGCCGTGGCCACCAACGCCGGGCAGATCAAGACCGGGTCCCTGTGCCGCAGCGACCGCGTCGCCAAGTACAACGAGCTGCTGCGCATCGAGGAGGAGCTGGACGAACTGGCCCTTTACCCCGGGCTGGACTGCTTCTACAATCTGCGCTGAGTCGTCGACAGGGGGCGGGCCGCCGGCCCGCCCCCGGCCCCCGCGGGGAACGGATTCCCCGGAACGGAGCACAAGGATCGTGGAACCGACCTCCCCCGACCCCCGCACCTACGCCCGCAACCTGCCCCAGAGGGGCGATCTCGCCCGCCGGTCCCTGCTGGCGGCGGTGGTCGTGGCGGCCGCAGTCTTTGCCGTCCTGGCCCAGCTGGGCGAGAACGGCATCGTCACCTGGTGGCGCCTGCGCGCCGAGACTGCCCGCCTGCAACTGCAGGTGGAGCGGATCGAGCAGGAAAACGCCGGCGTGGCGACGCGCCTGGCCGAACTGGCCGACGACCGCGAGGCCCTCGAGAAGCTGGCCCGCGAGGAGTACGGAATGCGCCGGGTGGAAGAGGAAGTGCTGACGGTCCATCAGCTGAACGGCGCCGGGGACACGGGGGCGGAGCGGCTGCCCTGACCTTCCTCTCCGGCCTCCGGGCGAACTTGACTTGGGCGAAGGCGGCGCCTATATTCGCCACTCGCCGCGCAAGCGGCCTTGTCATCGGAAATGGATGCGGGGTGGAGCAGTCTGGTAGCTCGTTGGGCTCATAACCCAAAGGTCACAGGTTCAAATCCTGTCCCCGCTACCAATTCAGAAGGAGGATCCGCGGTGCGGGTCCTCCTTTTTCCTGTCCGGCAGCGGCCGCTGGGGCTGGCCAGCGCCGCCGGCGCAGGCTATCATGCACCCGCGAACCCGCGCCCCCACCGCCCGGCGAAAGTGACGGCATGCGCAACCGGCTCGGTCTCCTCTACGGCATCCTGGTGGGCCTGCTCCTGACAATCGGCGTCTGGTGGGTCTACTTCCTGACCCACGAGGGCCAGGTCTACACCGAGTACCGGCTGCAGAAGCTGGCCACCGACCGCCTGCACGCCAGCTTCCTGATCCAGGCCGACCAACAGATCGCCAGCGACCCCCGGCGCTACCTGGGCGAGGCCTTCCCCCACCTCGTCTACCGGCGCTCCGCCGAGGGCTGGGACGTGGACATCGAGCCGGCGGCCATGGCCCGCATCCGCGCCGAGTCCAGCACGACGCGCAACATGTTCCTCTACGAGGGGCTGGTGTTCCTGGTGCTGCTGGCGGCGGGCTCGACCATCCTGATGCTCTCGGTGCGCAGCGAGATGCGCTTCAAGCAGGCCCGCGAGCTCTTCCTGGCCGGCGCCACCCACGAGCTGAAGACGCCGCTGGCCAGCCTGCGCCTGTATGCCGAGACCCTGGGCCGGGAAGGACTCAAGCCCGAGGACCGCCGCCGCATCCACGGCAGCATGGTCGAGGACGTGGGGCGCCTCGAGACCCTGGTCGACGAGGTGCTCTCCATGAGTGCCGACGACACCTTCGACCAGGGCCCGCGCCAGCGCCTGGACCTGCGCGACGAGTGCGAAGCCGTGCTGGATGACCTGCGCCGCTTCGCCGGCGACAGCGGGGTGACCATGGAACTGGCCGCGGCGCGCGGGGCGACGATCTTCGGCAACCGCACCACCTTCGCCCTGGCCCTGCGCAACCTGGTGATCAACGCCATGCGCCACTGCCCGGCGCCGGTGCGCATCGACATCGGCGTCGAGACGGGCGAACGCTGGCACCGGGTCACGGTGCGCGACGACGGGCCGGGCATCCCCCGCCGCCTGCACGACAAGATCTTCGAGTGCTTCTTCAGCGACAACCGGGACCGGGCGCAGTCACGAGGCGCAGGCCTGGGCCTGTACCTGGTCAAGCGCAACGTGGATATCCTCGGCGGCAGCGTCGAACTGGACAGTGACGAGGGACGGGGCAGCGCCTTCTGCATGGTGCTGCCCGCCATGACGCCCGCGACCAGGTCGCCGGCAGGGGAGTGATCGCCATGAAGCGGAGGATCCTGGTCGTCGAGGACGACGCGCACCTGGCCGACGGCCTGCGCATCAACCTGGACCTCGAGGGCTACGAGCCGGTGCTCGCGGGCACCGCCGAGGCTGGGCTCGACCTGTGGCGGCGGGGCGGCGTCGACCTGGTGCTGCTGGACGTGATGCTGCCGGGCATGGACGGCTTCGAGTTCTGCCGCCTGGTGCGGCGCCAGGGCGACCGCGTGCCCATCCTCTTTCTGACCGCCCGCGGCGGCAACAAGGACCGCATCCGCGGCCTGGACGAGGGCGGCGACGACTACATCACCAAGCCCTTCGAACTGCAGGAGCTGCTGGCGCGCATCAAGTCCATCCTGCGCCGCCAGGACTGGTTCCGCGGCGAGGAGGCCCCCGAGACGGTGCGCATCGGCCGGGCCGAGGTGAACCTGCGCGCCTACCGGGCCACCACGCCCGACGGCGTGGTCGACCTCAAGGAGAAGGAGGCGATGATCCTGCGCCTGCTGCGGGAGCACGCCGGCGAACCGGTCGACCGCGAGACCATCCTGGACCGGGTCTGGGGCTTCGGCGCCTACCCCACCACCCGCACCGTCGACAACTTCATCCTGGCCCTGCGCAAGCTGGTCGAAGAGGACCCGCGCAACCCCCGCCACATCCTGACCGTGCACGGCGTGGGTTACCGCCTGGTGCTGGAGCCGCGCCCCGACGACGGGCGCAACGAAGCATGAGCGCGCAGCGACCGGGATTGGCGGGCGAGCTGGCGGCCTGGGACAAGAGCCCGGCCCGCAGCCTGGCGCTGCTGGAGGCGGCCGAGGCCGCCCTGGCCGGCGACTCCGGGCTCGCGCCGGGCCGGGACGACTGGCACCGCTTCCTGGACCTGACCCGCCACCCCGATTTCCTGGAAGGGCTGCCCGACGCGGCGGCCCGGCTGCGCTGGGCCGAGGTCACCTTCGCGGTGGTCGAGACGATCCGCTACACGATCGGCGATCTGCTGGCGGCCCGGGCCCGCAGCCAGGGCGCCCACGACCTCTTCCGTGACCTGACCGACCAGGACAGCGGCGCCTGGAGCTACGAGCGCATCCTGCACCGGGTGCGCGGGACGGCGGCGGTCTTCCTGCGCGAGGGCCGGCCGGCCGCCGCCGACACGCGGCCGCTCTGCGTCGCCCTTTTCAACGCCAACAGCATCGGCGCCGCCTGCGCGGACCTGGCCTGCCTCTGCCACGACATCCCGGTCACGCCGCTGGACGTGCACTCCAGCGTCGAGAACATGGTCTGGATCTTCGACCGCCTGCGGGTCACCACCGCCGTCTGCGACGACCCTGACCGCCTCGAACGCCTGCTGGCGGTGCGCGAGCAGTGCCGCGAGCCGTTCCGCATCTTCACCCTGCACGCGGCCGACCGGGTCGACCCGGAACGGATCCTGCCGCTGGACGAGCGCCTGGCCCAGCTGGCGGCGCCCGGGATCGAAGCGGCGCTGGCGGCCCGCCCGCGCCTGGGCATGCGCGATCCGGCCACGGTGATGTTCACCTCCGGCAGCACGGGGCGGCCCAAGGGCGTGGTCTTCACCCAGCTGAACCTGGTCAGCAAGCGCTTCGCCCGCGCCGCGGCCCTGCCTTTCGTCGGCCGCGACGAGGTGCTGCTCTGCTACCTCCCCCTCTACCACACCTTCGGCCGCTACCTGGAGATGCTGGGCACGATCTTCTGGGGCGGCACCTACGTCTTCGCCGGCAGCCCCTCGGCCGACACGCTGCTGGGCCAGCTGGCCGAGGTGCGGCCCACCGGCCTGATCAGCGTGCCGGTGCGCTGGGTGCAGATCCGCGACCGCGCCATTGAACTTCAGCGCCAGCAGCCGGGCGGCGCCGACGCGCCGGAGGTCCTGCGCGCGGTGGTGGGCGAGCGCCTGAACTGGGGACTTTCGGCCGCCGGCTGGCTGGACCCGAAGGTGTTCCGCTTCTTCCACCGCCACGGCGTGCGCCTGTGCAGCGGCTTCGGCATGACCGAGGGCACCGGCGGCCTGACCATGACTCCGCCCGACGACTACGAGGAGAACTCGGTGGGCATCCCCCTGCCCGGGGTCAAGGTGCGCTTCGGCGAGCAGGACGAGCTGCAGATCGCCGGCATCTACATCGCCCGCTACCTGCCCGAGGACGGCGCGCCAGGCGACCTGGCGGTGGCCGATCCGGGCAGCGACGAGCATTGGCTGGCCACCGGCGACCTCTTCCGCCACACCCCCGGCGGGCAGATGGAGATCATCGACCGGGTCAAGGACATCTACAAGAACAACCGGGGCCAGACCATCGCCCCGCGCCGGGTCGAGTCGCTGTTCGAAGGCGTGCCCGGCATCAAGCGCACCTTCCTGGCCGGCGACGGGCGCAGCTACAACACGCTGCTGATCGTGCCCGACGAGCAGGACCCGGTGCTGGACGCGCTGCACGGCGAGCAGGGCCGGCGCGAGTACTTCCTGCGCATCGTGACCGCGGCCAACGGCGATCTCGCACCCTTCGAACGCGTGGTCAATTTCGCGGTCCTGGACCGGGACTTCTCCACCGACCGGGGCGAGCTGACGCCCAAGGGCTCGCTGCGGCGCAAGGCGATCGAGGCCGGCTTCAGCGCGGTGATCGCCGAGATGTACCAGTCCAGCGAGCGGCGCCTGCGCCTGGGCGACTGGAAGGTGCGCATCCCCCGCTGGTTCTACCGCGACCTGGGCGTGCTGGAGACCGCCGTCAGCGCCGGGCCCGACGGCCTGGTCAACAACCAGACCGGCGCCGTGCTGGAGATCGGCGCGGGGCGGCCGGGCTGCGTGCGGATCGGCGACCTGGAGTACCGGCTCGAGGGCACCGACATCGACCTGGGTCTGCTGGTCAGGCAGCCGTTGCTCTGGATGGGCAACCCTCAGCTGGCGGCCTTCGGGCCCTGCCTGCTGGGCTGGGACACCGACCTGGGCCCCTTCGCCGAACAGGTCACGCTGCCGGAGCGGCGCCGTCCCGAGGCCGCCGAACCCGGCGCCGCCGGACGCATCGACCGCCAGGTGGCCGAGGTGGACGCCCTCTGCCGGCTGGCGCTGTTCTCGCCGATCGAAGCAGCCCTGCAGGCGGTCCTGGCCCTGGACAATCAGCTCGAGCACGTGGGCCTCAGACAGGGCACGGTGATCCGCCGGCGGCTCGAAGCGCTGGCTTGGCATCCGGACAAGGCCGTGCGCAGCCGCGCTTTCCAGGTGCTGGTGCTGGACGAGCCGGTGCCCGACTACCAGCGCTACCTGCCGGCCTTCATCGACTCGGGCCGGACCTTCCTGGACGACGAGGGCTTCGCGGCCATCGCCGCGGCGGCCATCGAGCCGCGGCGCCTGCAGGCGTTGCGCCAGCGGCTGCACTCCTACCGCGATCAGCTGGAATGGCCGGCCGGCGAGGCGGTGCACGCCGTCTTCGGCGACCTGTTCCGCCTGCTGGCCGACTTCGGCCGCTTCCATCCCGAATTCTACACGCCGATCCGCGAGGAGCTCGTAAGCTGGACCCTGCATGACGCCGACCCGAAGCTGGCCGCGGTCGCCGAGCGGGAGTTCGAGCGCCTCTCCACCTGGTTCGAGGCCAAGCTGGAGGCCGACGGCGACGACACCGATCCGGCGGCCTGGTCCGGACGCATCGTCTTCCAGGAAGGGCTGGGCGAGGCCGAAGTCGAGCGCCTGCGGCGGGTGCTGGTGGGCACGACGTTCCTGAAGGAGTCGGTGCTGCTGGCCTTCGAAGGCGAGGTGCTGCGCCTGGGCGACATCGGCCCGGCCGGCATCTGGGTCAGCCGCATCATCAGCCGCTACGAGGACGCCCGCTACCGGGTCAGCATCAACACCCGGGCCGGCAAGCACTTCGACCTGCAGCTGATCATCCGCCTGAACGTGGACGAGGCGCTGGTGCGCCGCACCATCTACTGGTACATCACCCTGCGCGGCTTCCCCTTCGGCACGCCGATGCTGCCCAAGTTCGGCTGCTGCCGGCCCGAGCTGGGCGCCATCTCCCTGGCCTACGTCAGCGACCTGACGGTGTGGGAAAAGATCCGCGAGTTCAGCAGCGTGCGCGGGCCGGGCACCACCCCGCCCAGCCGCATGCGCTGGCACCAGCTGATGGTGCGGGCGATGACCGTGGTGGTCAAGGGCTGGCGCAACAGCGGGCGCCGCATCATCCCGGGGCTGATCACGCCCAACAATATCGTCGTGCCCGAGCCGGACTTCCGCCGCGGCGCCGTGCAGAACAACCTGACCGGCTGGCAGGACTACGACAGTCCGCTCTCGCTGATCCGCCCCATCTGGCGCAACATCTACCAGCACACCATCAGCCACTATCCCTGGACGCGCGAGTACCTGGAGCGGGCCTGGATCTTCGAGGCCGTGGTCGAGGCCCTGGGCCGGGACGAGGGCCTGGCCTGGCTGCGGGAGCTGCAGGCCGAGGTCAAGGGCCCCGGCGCCGCCGACCTGGGATTGGGCTTCAACGAGGCGCTCGATGCCTTCGTGGCCCAGCTGCAGGCGCGCTACTACGAGCCGCTGGCCCTGAAGGCGGCCGTCCACCGCTACGAGGAATGGCAGCGGGTCAACGCCCAGGCCTCGGCCCGGGCCCGGCTGGAGATCCTGGACGAGCTGTGCCGCCTGTTCCGGCTGGACCGCGAGACGCCCATCGTGCGCTTCACCCTGTACCGCAGGACCTACTTCCGGGACGCGGACCTGCACCTGCTGGACATCTTCGACCGGCTGCTGACGCGCATCTTCCGCCATCCGGACCGGCGCATCGTGCAGATGGTCGAGCTGTCGGAGCTGCAGGCGGCGCTGGCGGACCCGGACGACCGGCTGGCCTTCAACCGGCTGGCCTTCCCCCACCGCCTCGGCGACGACCGCATCGAGCTGCGCACCATCGGCGACCGGGCACGCGACCACGTGGTGGTGCGCTCGACCATCAGCGACCGCGAGGGCCTGCGCTACACCATCGGCGAGCCTGCGGGTCCGGCCGAGGTGGGCCAGCTCTACCGGCAATTCCTGCAGGCGGGCTATCCGGTGCCGCTGGGCGAGGGCGACCACTACTACGTGGTCACCGACGAGGCCGAGCAGATCATCGGCGGCGTGATCTACCGGCCCCAGGACACCCAGAGCGTTTTCCTGGAGGGGATCGTCGTCACCCCCACCCTCAGCGAGCGGGGCATCGCGGCCGCGGTGCTGGACGACTTTTGCACGCGCATGGCCTCGCGCGGCTACCGCCACGTCAAGACCCACTTCTTCCTGCGCCGCTTCTACCAGAAGCACGGCTTCCGCACCGATGTGCGCTGGGGCGGGCTGGTGCGGCTGCTGTGACGCCGGTCCGGGTCAGGCCCGGACCGCCTCCTGCTCCAGCTGGTGGCGCTGCCAGCGGTCGATGCCGCGCCAGGGGCTGACCGGCCGCAGGGCCAGCAGGCCGGCGCGGCCGATGGCCAGCTCCAGGTGCTCCACCTCAATAAGCCGCGCCCCCAGGTCCGGATCCGGCGCCGGCACGAGGCCCTGCTCCCGCAGCAGCAGCGTGCCCTTGGCGCGGATCGACAATTCCGCCTGCAGGCGCAGCAGGCAGAGCATGTCGGCGCGGATCGCCGGCGTGGTCATGGCCTGCAACGACTCAAGGTAACGGCCCAGCGGCGTCGCGCGCACCTCGCCCCCGCGGATCAATGCCAGCAGTTCGCTGTCCCGGTCGAAGCCGCGGCCCAGCCAGGCCCGCAGGCGCCGCTCGCCCAGGCGGTGGGCCGTGATCAGCACCGCCGGCACCACCACCAGCAGCAGGCCCGTCGCCGGCAGCGGCCAGCTCAACAGCCGGTTGAAGCCGGCGTGCAGCAGCCAGGACGTTGCCAGGGCGGTCGGCCAGGCGGCCCGGCGGGTCCGGCCGTCGCGCAGCGCCCGCAGCACGATGGCAAAAAGCGCAGCCGCGCCCCCGTGCATCACCGCGGTGCCGACTCCGCGCACCACCCACACGAACAGGGGCGCGTCGGGCCGCGACTGCAGGAAGTAGAGGTTCTCGACGGTGGCGAAGCCGGCGCCGGTGGCAAAGCCCAGCAGGGCGGCGTCGATCAGGAAGCCGGCGCGGCGGCTGCGCACCAGCCAGGTGGTCCAGGCGCCCTTGAGCCCTTCCTCCACCAGGGGCGCCACCAGGACGGCGAACGGCAGCGCGGCCAGGCCGGTCAGGGCCGCCAGCGTGTTGTTGGCCACGAAGGCCAGGGCCGCCGCGGCGCAGCCCGCCAGCAGGGACAGGGCGATGCGGCGCGGCCGCACCAGCCGCCAGGTGTCCAGCCCCGCCAGCACCAACAGGAAGAGCTGCACCGGGACCAGCGCCAGCAGCAGGCGCAGGATCAGTGCGCCCAGTGCGAGGGTGTCATTCGAACTCAAAGACGCCCTCGAAACCGGCCAGGCTCAGCACCTCGCGCAGGTGCGGGTTCAGGCCGGCCAGCACCAGGGCGTGACCGCGGTCCAGCAGGCGGCGCTGGGCCGCGGCCAGGATGCCCAGGCCCACGCTGGCGATGTACTCGAGGCGGGAAAAGTCGAGGCGGGCGGAGCTGTCGACGTCGGCCAGGAACTCGCGGGCCACCGGGGCGCTGGCGGCGTCAAGACGGCCCGTCAGGGCGATGCTGCCGTCCTCGCTGCGCCGGATGTCGAACACGGATCATTCTCCTGTCAGCGGCCACAGCTCCTGCAGGTTGCGCGACGCGGTCGCCTCGCGGCGCAGGAGGTCGGCGATGCTGGTCTGCTCCAGGACCTCGGCCACCTTCTCGCCCAGGTGCTTCCAGACCGGGCGCAGGCCGCAGTCCTGGCTGCGCATGCAGTCGGGCGGCTCGTTGGCGTCGTGGCAGGGGAACTCGAAGACCTCGTCGCCGCAGACGCTGCGGATCACCGCACCGGCGCTGATGGTCTCGGGCGCTCCCGCCAGCACGTAGCCCCCGTGCCGGCCGCGCACCGCCTGCACCACGCCGCCGCGGCGCAGCATGCCCAGCAGCTTGGCCACGGTCGGCTCGGGCAGGTTCTCCCCCACGGCCAGTTCGCCGAGGGTCTTCTGGCAACCGTCGGCCGCCAGGCGCATGGTCAAGCGCACGGCCTGCTCTTCGGCTCGGGTAACGCGGAACATCGTACCTCCCCCGGTCGGGGGTGACAAGCGGCGAGGTCGATCGCACCATCGCCGAAACCTTGATATTCGGAGTAAAGTATACTGAATTTAATCCAATTCCGCATTTGTGCCACGACGAATGTGTTCTCCCTCGCCGGTGCCCTCAATCGGGCGCGATGATGTCCTGGTGCAGGAAATCGTCATACATGTCGGCGGCCCGGGCCTGGATGTCCCGGTACATGGCCGCCCGGGTCATGGCCTGCAGGTAGGGCTTCAATTCGTCGAAGCGGAAGCCGTCCTCCCGCCGCATGATCAGCAGGCGGGCGGCCAGCAGGCTGTCCGGGCGCACCAGCATGGCCAGATTGGCGGGCAGGCCCAGGGCGTCGAGCACGACCCGGCTGCTGTCCTCGGGGGTCGGGCGCAGGCCCGCAGTCAGGTCCTCGGCCACCCGCACCCGCCAGCCGCGGGTCCACCAGTCGGCCGCCGCAGGTTCGGGGGGCGCCGGCGGGGGTGGCGGCGTCGGGGCGCCGCGGGCCAGGACCGCGACTTCCGGCGGAGGCACCAGCACCAGCCAGGGGCGCGGTCGGGTCAGCCCGTCGTCGGCGCCCAGGTCCAGAGGCGAGAAGAAGGCGTCGAACCAGCTCTGGGGGATGAGGAAGACCCCGGCCACCAGCAGGCCGATGGTCAAGCCGATGGCCGCGGGCCATCGCCAGGGGGATTCGCGGCGGCGCATGCGGGGCCCTGCGCCGGCGGTCGCGCGGGGTTCCCCCTGCCACCGACCCGCGCTCACGTCGGATCCAGCACCAGGCGCCCGTGGGCCACCGGCGGGCCGCCTGCGGCCAGGTGCAGGGCGAGGTCATCGCCGATGGCGGTGACGACGCCCGTGCGCACACCGGTCGTGCCGTCGGGTGACCCGGCGTCCGGATGGACGGTCACCCTGCGCCCGATCACGATCGATCCGGCGCGGTAGGCCCGCAGCAGTTGCTCCGGGCCGTGGGCACCGAACTCCTGGAACCGCACTTGCACCGCCGCGAGCAAGGCCACGGTCACGGCCACAGGGTCAGGCGCCGACCCGTGCAGGTCGGCCAGGCAGGTCACCGCGGGCACGAAGGCATCGGCCGGCAGCGCCGGTGCCGCCGTCAGGTTCAGCCCGATGCCCAGGAAGATCCGTTCGATGCGGCCGGCGCGGGTGCGCACGGCCGTCAGCACGCCGCCCAGCTTGGCCTCGCCGGCCAGCACGTCGTTGACCCACTTGAGCCCGAATTGCGGAGCGGAGCCCCCGCAGCGGCGCACCGCGTCCAGGGCCGCCACCGCCGGCAGGGCCGGCAGCGCCGGTCCCCAGCCCGCTACCGGCAGGTCCGCCGCCAGGGACACGCTCAGGTGCAGATTGCCGGGCAGGGCCTGCCAGCTGCGGCCGTGCTGACCGTGGAAGCCGCGGCCCCGGCCGGCCAGGCAGAACAGGTTGCCCGCGGGCAGGCGGCCGGAGGCAGCCAGACGACGCAGCAGGTCGTACTGGGAGTCCGGCGCGTCCGCCACGACGTAGCCGGACTGCCAGAACCCGACGTCCAATCCGGCCGGGGCCGGGGCCGCCAGGGGCGCCCGGTCCCCGGCCAGGCCGTGCCAGAGCTCGCTCTCCTCGGCCCTCGCCGCCGTGGCGGTCGGCGAGACCGGGCCGAACGGCGCGTAGGCCCCCGTCTGGTCCATGAGGATGCGCATCCGGTCCCCTCCCTTGCAGATACGCCGATTATCATCGCGCCTTTGCAGTCAATTGAAAAGGGCTTTGCCGGGCCGCGGCGGCATGGTACGGTCCGGCGGTCCAACGCATTCGCCCGCGGCGGGGCCCCTGAGGCCCCGCCCACGCTTGGCCGGAGAACTCCCGACAGTCAGAGGAGGCATTATGCGGAAACGGATCGCTCTTGCGCTGGTGGTGGCGGCCTTGGCGCTGACCGCCGCCGGTGGAGCCCTCGCCGCCGGCTTCAACATCTACGAAGCCGGTGCCCGGGCCACGGCCCTGGGCTGCGCCTTCACCGCCACCGCGGACGACGGCTCGGCGCTGTTCTACAACGCCGCGGGCCTCTCGTTCATGCAGGGCCAGTCGGTCGAGTTCAACATCATGCCGGTCGGCCCCAAGTTCAAGTTCGCCGAGGCCGAAGACCTGGGCGGCGACCCCGCCACCGGCGAGGCCGTCGACAAGTACTACCCGGTGCCCGGCGTCTACTACACGCGCAACACCGGCGGCAAGGCCTCCTTCGGCGTCGGCGTGTACGCGCCCTTCGGCCTGGGTGTCGAGTGGCAGGACGGCGACACCTTCGTCGGCCGCCAGGCCAACTACGACGTGGGCATCGAGACCGCCTACGTCACGCCGGCGGTCTCGTTCATGGCCGCCGAGGGTCTGGCCCTGGCCGTGGGCCTGGACATCGCCAGCCAGCACATCTCGCTGGAGCGCATGACCCTCGACCCGACCACCGGCGGCAACGCCATCGACACCAAGATCGAGGGCCGCAGCAGCCTGAACGTGACGCCCAGCTTCGGTGCCATGTACCGGCCCAACGAGCAGGTCAGCTTCGGCCTGATGTACCACTGGAAGAAGACCATGAAGTACGAGGACCGGGACGCCACCCTGCGCAACGTGGGTGCGGCCGGCACGCCGTCGGCCAGCTTCGCCGGTGCACTGCTCAGCGGCCTCGGCGGCAGCGCCAGCCAGCTCGACGCCACCATCGACTCGGAGCTGAACCTGCCCTGGATCATGAGCCTGGGCGCCAGCTACTGGGTGACGACCGACCTGCGCGGCGAAGTCAACTACGTGCGCTACGGCTGGAGCAACTTCAAGGAGCTGGCCCTGGACTTCGACGTGGACGCCCTGGACCAGTCCCTGCACTTCGACTACGAGGACTCCTGGCAGATCCGCTTCGGCCTGGAGTACGTGGCCAGCGAGGCCCTCGACCTGATGGTCGGCTACGTCCACGACAAGACGCCGCAGCCGCTGGCCTCGGTCAGCCCTATCCTGCCCGACAGCGACCGCAACGACTACTCGTTCGGCCTGCGCTGGAAGACCACGCGCTGGGACTTCACCGGCAGCTACATGGTGGTCGTCGGCGCCGAGCGCACCAACATCGAGGACGGGCAGCCCGTGCGCAACTCGACCACCTACCCGGTCGGCTCTTACAAGTCCGTCGCCAACATCTTCGGCCTCGGCGTCGGTTACCACTTCTAGGAAGGAGGAACGGCAATGAAGAACAAACTGCTGATTATCCTGGCCCTGCCGGCGCTGTCGGCCCTCCTCGTGACGGGGTGCGGCCTCGACGATCCAGACCATCCGACCTCGCTGGAGCCCGCTCCGGTGTTTGCGCGATATGTGGCCATCGGCAACAGCCTGACCGCGGGCTTCATGGACGCGGGCCTGATGCAGGCCGGGCAGTCCAACAGCTACCCGCAGCTGATCGCGCGCCAGTTGGGCTTCGACGATTTCACCCAGCCCTGGGTGCTGTCGCCGGGCATCGGCTCGACCAACACCGGCAACCCGGCAGTGATCGCCGGCGTGCTGCGCTTCAACGGCACCGCGCCGGTGCTGCTGGGCACCACCGCGGCCGCCGACATCATGACCCTGCTGCCTGCTTCGACCCAGCCGACGCCCTACCACAACCTGGGCGTGCCGCGCGCGTTCCTGGACGACGTGTTCAGCGCCTACAGCGCAGCCAGCAGCGCGGGGCTGTCGCCGTTCTTCGACTTCATCAACCGGGCGGGCCTGTACGGCAATTCCCAGCGTACGGCCACCATCTACGCACCTGACGGCATGACACCCAAGGAAGTGACCTACCAGACCACATCCATGGGCTGGCAGTCCATCGCCAAGGGTCCGACCCTGCTGACGGTCTGGAACGGCAACGACGATGTGCTGGGCGGCGCCATCGGCGGCAATCCCCTGGCCGGGGTCAACCTGACCCCGCCGGCGGTGTTCGGCGAGCTCTACAGCGACATGATGCAGCTGCTGGCCGGGGGCCTGGTGCAGTCGACGGGCTTCCCCGCGACCATCGTCGTGGCCAACATCCCCAACGTCACTGATCTGGCCTACTTCCTGCCCGAGGCCACCTTCAACGGGGCCCTGACCTCCCTTAGCGGTGGGGCGCTGACCTCGTGGCCCGGCGGTTACGCCGAGGGCAGTGCGCAGCTGCTGACGTTCACGGTGCTGTCATGGGTCGGGGCCAACATCGGCAACCCGGCCACGCCGATCCCCTCGAACTACACCCTGACCGCCGCCGAGGTCACGACGATCGGCCAGCACGTGGCGGGCTACAACCAGGGCATCGCCCAGGTGGTCGCCGGCATCAACGCCTCGGGCCTGGCCACGGTGGGCCTGGTGGACGCCAACGCCATCATGGCCGGGCTGTCGACGGCGCAGAAGACCCACTTCATGCTGGTGCTGCCCCAGGTCGGCGGCAGCATCCCGACCGCCGCGGCGACGACCATCTTCTCGCTGGACGGCTTGCACCCCAACAACCACGGCTACGGCACGATCGCCAACGCCTTCCTCGAGGTTATCAACACCCTGGCCGGGAGCGACGTGCCCATGGTGGACACGGCGTCCCTGGTCTGGGATCCGACCTACGGCGTGCCGATCGCGGCCAAGGCCGGCGGACCGCTGACCCTCAGCCCCGAGGCAGCCGAGGCCATGACCGCCATCTGGCGGTAGGTCCCGCGGCAGGACGAGCGCACGAGCGGGGGAGCCCAGCGGCTCCCCCGCTCCTATGTCCGGTCCGCCCAATTCGTCCGTGCCGCGGGGCCGGTTCGGTTGTATTGTTGGGCCGGAACCTTCCACATCGGCGAAGCCGGCTCCGACCGGCCGGGAAAGGCACGATCGATGCGCGGATACGGCACGAACCGGGGCTACGGCTCCGGCGGACGGACGACCACTTCGGCGGTCAAGGGGCTGATCATCGCCAACGTGGCGGTCTTCGCCCTGCAGACCTTCACCGGCGGGGGACTGACCGAGGGCTTCGGCCTCGTCGACCGCTGGCTCTCCTTCGTGCCCGGCGTGGCCATCGCCGGCCTGCAACTGTGGCGCTTCGTGACCTACATGTTCCTGCACGCGGGCCTGTTCCACATCGGCATGAACATGTTCATCCTCTGGATGTTCGGCTCCCAGGTCGAGGCCCTCTGGGGCCGCCGCACCTTCCTGATCTACTACTTCGTCTGCGGGATCGGCGCCGCGGCGGTCTACGGCCTTTTCAACCTGTTCGGCATGAGCGCCTACACGCCGATGCTGGGGGCCTCGGGCGCGGTCTACGGCCTGCTGCTGGCCTACGGCCTGAGCTTCCCCGACAACATCATCCTGGTGTTCTTCGTGCTGCCCCTGAAGGCCAAGTACGCCGTCGTGCTGTTCGGCCTGATCGAGTTCCTGTCCATCCCCCAGGGCGGCTCGGTGGCCCACCTGGCCCACCTCGGCGGCATGCTCACCGGCTTCATCTTCCTGCAGTTGTCGGCCCCGCGCATGATGCGCCGCGGCGGCGGCGGCGGCCTCGACCCGGCCGGAGCCTGGCGGCGCTTCAAGGCCCGCAACCGCATGCGGGTGGTGCGACCGGACGAGCGCCGGCCCGGCGGCAACGGCCAGCACGGCGCGCCGCATCCGCCGCAGCAGGAGCGCATCGACGAAATCCTAGACAAGATCTCCCGCGAGGGGCTGCAGAGCCTGACCGACGAGGAACAGGACATCCTGCGCCGCGGCGGCCGCCGCTGACGGGTGCGGCCATGGACCTGAGCATCATCATCGTCAGCTGGAACACCTGCGAACTGCTGCGCGGCTGCCTGGCTTCGTTGCCGGCGGCCAGCGCCGGTCTCGAGGTCGAGATCATCGTCGTGGACAACGCCTCGGCCGACCGCTCGGCCGAGATGGTGACGGCCGAGTTTCCCCACGTGCGCCTGATGGACGCCGGCGGCAACCTGGGTTTCGCCCGGGCCAACAACCTGGCCCTGCCCCACACCCTGGGGCGCTGCCTGCTGCTCCTTAACCCGGACACGGTCTGCCCGCCCGACTCGCTGACCCGGCTCTACCGCTTCGCCAACGCCCGGCCCAACGCCGCCGCGGCCGGCCCGCGCCTGGTCGACGAGCAGGGCCAGCCCGCCATCAGCTGGGGCTTCTTCCCCCGGCTCCGCGACCACTGGCTGGGCGCCCTCGACCCCCGTCGCCTGTGGCTGCGCGGCCCATTCGCCCGGCGGGTGACCGTGATCCCCGACCGCGCCGACCCCTCCTGCCCCGTCGACTACGTGCTCGGCGCCTGCTTCCTGATCCCCCGCCACGCCCTGGAGACGGTCGGCCTGCTGGACGACCGCTACTTCCTGTACTTCGAGGAAACGGACTGGTGCTGGCGCGCCCGCCAGAAGGGCATGGACGTCTGGTACTGCGCCGAGACCGAGGTCACCCACCTCGAGGGCCGCGCCTCCGGGCAGGTCAGCGGCTTCAGCCTGCGCCAGTTCCAGCGCAGCTACCGCCAGTTCGTGGCCAAGAACTACGGCCCCGGGCGCGTCCCCGGCTTCCGCGTCGCGCAGTTCGCCGAGTACGGCGTCAAGGCGCTGCTGCGGCGGTTGGCGCCGGGGGAGCATAACCGGGAACTGGCGGCGGTGTACTGGGCTCGTGCTTCCCTGCAGCTCAGGCGGGAGATCGAGGTGGCACCGCCGGGATGAGCGGGGGGCGCGATGTCCTCGGGCTTCGCCCTGCGGATTACGCGCCCCCCGCTCATCCCGTCGGTGCCGCCTCGATCCGCACCGAATTGTAGGGAAGCACGATTCAATTGCCGCACTCATACCGGCGATGGAAACAGCGCCACCTCCCGCGTTCATGCGCGGCGACCGGACGCGATTCCCACCCCTCCTACCCGTTTCGGCGCGGGGCTCATACAAGCGGGAGCCGGGTAATCCGCAGGGGCGAAGCCCCGAGGACATCCCGGCTCCCGCTTGTATGAGCCCCGCGCCTAGCGACCTTGGCGGGCTTTCTTCTCGAACTCGGCGATCAGATCCTTGTCCGGAAGCCAGGCTGACGATGCGGAAGTCCTCCACGTGCAGGGAGGCATCGTCCAGCACGTTCAGCTCCAGGTCGAAGTAGCGGCACAGTTCGCGGAACTGCTCGGGCCGCTCCTCCAGCAGGTAGAGGGCCAGCACCGGGTTGGCCTGGATCTGCAGGCGCTTCTCGCCGGTGACGATGGCGATGCGGTGGACCAGGCGTTCGATCGGTTGCTGGACATGCGTCTCCATGGAGAGGACCTTGCCGGTGCCCACGCAGTAGGGGCAGGGGTCCGAGAGCTGGCTCAGCAGCGAGGGCCGCACGCGCTGGCGGCTCATCTCCACCAGGCCCAGGCCCGCTGACCTGGAAGACCTTGTGGCGGGCGCGGTCGCGCTTGAGGTGGTTGCGCAGCTCGTTGAAGACCCGCTTCTTGTTGCTCTCGTTCTCCATGTCGATGAAGTCGATGACGATGATGCCGCCCACGTCGCGCAGCCGCAGCTGACGGGCCACCTCGCTGGCCGCCAGCATGTTGGTCTGGAGGATGGTGTCCTCCTGGTTGCGCTTGCCGGTGAAGCGGCCGGTGTTGACGTCGATCGAGACCAGGGCCTCGGTGGGCTCGATGATCAGGTAGCCGCCCTTCTTCATCCAGACCCGCTTGTCGAGGGTCTTCTTGATCTCGGCCTCGATCTCGAACTCGTCGAAGATGGGCAGGTCGCCCTTGTAGAGCTGGATGCGCTCCTTCAGCTCGGGCGCGAACATCTTCACGTACTGGGACAGGCGGGCGAAGTCGTCGCGGTCGTCGATGACCAGCCGGCTGGTGTCCTCCTTGAAGATGTCGCGGATCAGCGCCACCACCATGCCGACGTCCTCGTGCACGAGGGCCGGGGCCACGGCTGCGGCGCTGGCGGTGTCGATCTTGGTGAAGAGGTCGCTGAGGTAGTCGACGTCCTGGTGGATGCCCTCCTCGCTGACGTTCACCGCCGCGGTGCGGATGATGAAGGCGCCCTCGTCGGGACGGTGCTTCTGCAGCAGCTGCTTCAGGCGCACCCGTTCGCGGCGGTCCTCGATCTTGCGCGAGACCCCGATGTGGCGGCCCTTGGGCATCGTCACCAGGTAGCGGCCGGGCAGGCTGATGTCGGCGGTCAGGCGCGGACCCTTGGTGCTGATGGGCTCCTTGGTGACCTGCACCAGGATGGGGTCGCCCACCTTCAGCACCGTGCCGATGTCGGGCACGTGGCGGGAACGGCCGCGGCCCCGGCCCTGGGGCTTGCCGCTCTCGTCCTCCTCCTCGCTGTCGTCGTGGTCGAGATCCGAGGCGTGCAGGAAGCCCGCGCGCTCGAGTCCGATGTCGATGAAGGCGGCCTGCAGGCCGGGTTTGACCGAGGATGACCTTGCCCTTGTAGACGTTGCCGACGATCCGTTTGGCGTCGGCGCGCTCCACCAGCAGTTCCACAAGTTCGCCGTCTTCGAGCATGGCGATGCGGATCTCGTGGGGCGACGAGTTGATGACGATTTCTTTCTTCATATGCTGCCGGTCCGCGCTCAGACGGCCAGATGCTGGCCGAGCCAGGCGCGCAGGCCGGTTTCCCCCACTTCCTCGACGGGCGCCAGCCAGCGCCCGTCATGGTGACGGCCCAGACAATCCGTGCGGACGACCTCGCTGTACCGGGGTTCGGCCAGCGCGTCGCCCAGCAGGGCGGCCAGAAAATCGTGCACGGGCAGGATGCCGCCCCCGTCGCTGCGCATCAGGGTGAAGCGCAGCACCGGGGCATCCCCGTCCGCAGGATCGGTTGTCAACCCGAGGCCGCCGGCCGGAACCAGCGGACGGGCGTCGAGCTCGAGATCGCCCTTGGCGCGGCGCCGCAGGCAGGGCCAGCTGCTGCTGGCCAGGAATGCGTCCACGGCCGCGGCGACCACGGCGGACGACGGTCCGCCCCAGGCCCGCGGCGGCAGGGTGCACCCGGTAGTCGAATCGCTGCACCACCTGGTCGATGGCCACGGGCGCCTGGCCCCCGACCACCACCGCGCGCCGGAAGACCAGCCCCGCGGGCAACTCGCGGTTGAGCTGCTCGACCCAGCCGGGCACCTGGCACTCGAAGGCCATGTCCAGGCTTTCCCGCAGTCCGGCCACACCCACCGGCAGCGGAGGGCCGAACTTCAGCAATGGATGCGGATTATAGCCCTTGCTGTAGGCGACAGGCAAGCCGGAACGTCGCAGGGCCAGCTGCAGCTGGCGCTGGAAGTCCAGATGCCCGAGGAAGATCAGGTCTCCGGTCTTGGTGTACTCGGCCCGGTACCAGCACTTGGTGGCCGCCTGCTGGCGCCAGGCGCGCCACTTGCGGTCCTCCTGGCCGGGCTGGTCCGGATCCGCGTTGCGGGGATCGAAGTCCGGCGGCGGCGGCTCCGGGGCCGCGCTCGCCGCCGCGCCGTCGGCAACCCCGCCGGAGGGCGCCATTTCCGCCAGCTGGGCGAAGATGTGCTGGATGTCCCCGTCGCAGGCGCTGCACTTGTAGCAGGCAGCCTCGAGCCGGCAATCGGGCAGGGTGCCCGCGCGCTGGGCCCGGTGCCAGTCCTTGGCCAGGAACTCCCGGTCCACACCGCAGTCGACCGTGTCCCAGGGCAGGGGAGCTTCGGGATCGCGGGGATCGAGGTAGTGCCGCGGCTCGATGCCCGCGGCGACGAAGGCCCGCTCCCAGCGTCCGAAGTCGAAGTGTTCGCTCCAGCCGTCGAAGCGCGCGCCCGCCCGCCAGGCCGCCAGCACCGCCTGCGCGGCGTCGCGGTCGCCCAGGCCGAGCATGCCCTCGAGCACCGAGATCTCCGCGTCGCGCAGGCTGACCTTGACGCCGAAGCGCTGCAGGCGCCGGGCCAGGTAGTTGTTGCGCCGCTCGATCTCCTCCCGCGGGATCTGCCCCGCCCACTGGAACGGCGTGTGGCTCTTGGGCGAGAACGGCGAGATCGAGACGTGGATCTGGCTGCCGCCGCGCGGGGCCAGCGCGACCACCTTGCCCACCAGGGCCACCAGCTCGTCAAGGTCGTCGTTGGTCTCGGTCGGCAGTCCGATCATGAAGTAGAGCTTGATGGACTTGACGCCCGCAGCGCAGGGCCTGGCCGGCGGTGCCGACCACGTCGTCCTCGCTGATGTTCTTGTTGATGACGTCGCGCAGGCGCTGGCTGCCGGCCTCGGGCGCGAAGGTGAAGCTGGACGGCCGCTCGCGGCCGATGCGCTCGTAGAGATCCTCGTCCACCGAGTCGACGCGCAGGCTGGGCAGCACCAGGTTGGTGTGGACCCGGGCCAGGTCGTCCTGGATGCCGGCGACCGCCGCGCCCAGGCCGCTGAAGTCGGAGGTCGAGAGGCTGCAGCAGGGAGATCTCGTCGTAGCCGGCGTCCGCCACACCGCGGCGCGGCCGCCTGCGACCAGCTGGGCGGGATCGCGCTCCCGCACCGGCCGGGTGATCATGCCGGCCTGGCAGAAGCGGCAGCCACGCACGCAGCCGCGCATAACCTCCAGGGCCAGGCGGTCATGCACCGGCTCGATCACCGGCACCAGCCGGTCGGGCGGCGGATAGGCGTTCAGGTCCTGCAGGACGCGGGTGCGGACCGGACGCTCGACGCCCTCGTGCCAGACGCCCGGCGACCGTGCGCAGCTCGCTCCAGGATGCGCGGCGCGGGACGGCGCCGGCGGCCTTGCGGTCGGCGATGATGCCGGCGAAGTCGAGCACCACCTCCTCGCCGTCGCCCAGGACCACCAGGTCCAGGAACGGCCCCACCACCGCGGGATTCATCACGCAGGAGCCGCCGGCGACGAAGATGGGATCGCCTTCGCCGCGCTCGGCCGCCAGCAGCGGCGAGCCGGCCAGGTCGATCATCGTCAGCAGGTTGGTGTAGGCCAGTTCGTAGCCCAGGGAGAAGCCGATCAGGTCGAAGTGGCGCGCCGGACGCCGGATCTCGAGGCCGAACAGGGGCAGGCCCTCGGCGCGCATGACCTGCTCCATGTCCGGCCAGGGCGCGAACGCCAGGTCGCAGAAGGCGCCGGCCGTGCCGCTGCAGCAGCGAATGCAGGATGCGCAGGCCCTGGTGGGACATGCCCACCTCGTAGGCGTCGGGAAAGGCCAGCAGGAAGTTGGCGCGGCGGGCGCCCAGCCGTCGCGGTCGGCCCCCAGCTCGCCGCCCACGTAGCGGCCGGGCGCCGAGACCAGGGGCAGCACCCGCCGCAGCAGGATGCGGCCCAGGTGGGCCGGGTCGTCGAAGCTGTCGGCGGGCGGCGCGCCCGCCCCGCTGGCGTCCATGCGCATCGGCTGGGTTCCGTTTCAGTCGCCGCCGCCGGGCGGCAGCGGCTTGACCAGGATATCGGCGCCGGCGGCGTGCCGGTCGAAGATGTCCTTGCTGTCTCCTCCCCGAACGACACGGGATAGTTGCCGGTGAAGCAGGCGTCGCAGTAGCGTGTCGCCGTCGCCCGCGGCTTCCAGCAGGCCGGCCAGCGACAGGTAGGCCAGGGAATCGACCCGCAGGTAGGTGGCGATCTCCTCCACCGTGTGGCTGGAGGCGATCAGCTCGTTGCGCACCGGCGTGTCGATGCCGTAGAAGCAGGGATTGGTCACCGGCGGCGAGGCGATGCGCAGGTGCACCTCGGCGGCGCCGGCGGAGCGGATCAGCTTGACCAGCTTGCGCATGGTCGTGCCGCGCACGATGGAGTCGTCGACCACCACCACCCGCTTGCCCGCCAGCGACCTGCGCCACCGGGTTGAACTTAATGCGAACGGACATGTCCCGCACCTTCTGCGCCGGCGAGATGAAGGTGCGCCCCACGTAGTGGTTGCGGATCAGCGCCAGCTCGAAGGGCATGCCCGTGGCGCTGGGCGAAGCCCAGGGCGGCGGTGTTGCTGGAGTCGGGCACGGCGCAGACCAGGTCGGCGTCGGCCGGCGCCTCGCGGCCCAGGATCTCGCCGCTGCGGCGGCGGGCCGCCTCCACGCTGCTGGCCGAAGATCGTGCTGTCCGGCCGCGAGAAGTAGACGTGCTCGAAGATGCAGCGACTTCTCGGGGCGCGTCGACCGGCAAGCAGCGGCTGGCCAGGCTCGCCGTCGCCCAGGACCACCATCTCGCCCGGCTCGATGTCCCGCAGGTAGTCGGCGCCGATGATGTCGAAGGCGCAGCTCTCGCTGGCCACCACGTAGCTGTCGCGGTAGCGGCCCAGGCAGAGCGGCCGGAAGCCGTGCGGGATCGCGCGCGGCGATCAGCTGGTCGCGGGTCAGCACCACCAGGCTAGTAGGCGCCCTTGACCCGGCGGCAGGACCTCGTGCAGGGCATCTTCCAGGCTGGCGCGCCTGGCTGCGCGCCAGCAGGTGCAGGATCACCTCGCTGTCGCTGGTGGTCGCGAAGATCGAGCCCTCCAGTTCCATCTCCCGCCGCAGTTCGGGGGCGTTGACCAGGTTGCCGTTGTGGGCCAGGCTCATGCGTGCCGCGGTGGCTGGCCACCTGCAGGGGCTGGGCGTTGAGCAGGTTGCTCGAGCCCGAGGTGCTGTAGCGCACGTGGCCGATGGCGTAGGTGCCGGTCAGGCCGCGGGTGGTGGCCTCGTCGAAGATGTCCGCGACCAGCCCCATCCGCTTGTGGGTCAGCAGGCGGTGGCCGTCGGCGATGGTGATGCCCGCGCTCTCCTGGCCGCGGTGCTGCAGGGCGTGCAGGGCCAGGCTCGCCAGTTCGGCCGCGCCCTCGACGCCGGCGATGCCGACCACGCCGCACTCGTCGCGCCAGTGTCTCTCCTCGATCATCGCAGCTCCCTGTTCCGGTTGCGGGATCAGCCGCCGCCTCAGCGGACGACCAGGCACCAGGCTTCCATGTGCGGGTTGACCAGCAGGCCGCGCTTGCGGCCGCGCGCCACGGCCAGGTCGTCGCCCAGGGCGGCCGCCTCGTCGCGGCCGCAGCGCAGCACCAGGCGCCAGAGCACGCCGCTGACCAGGGGGCCGTCCTGCTCGCGCGGCCAGGCGGCCACGTCGACGGCCGTCGCACCCGCGGGCGGCGGTCCGCCCAGCAGACGGGCGTAGAGCGCCGGCCGTCGGCCGCCAGGGCTTCCAGGTCGGTGCCGCGCAGCTCGCCCGGCCAGGCCGGCGGCAGCGCGCCGCCGGCAGCATCGCCGGCGATGCCGCCTGAGGCCAGCACGAAGTGCCCGTAGTGGTGCTTGTTCGGATTGAAATAGCGCCCGATGTCCAGCAGCCGGCCCATGGCCAGGCCGGCGGCGCTCGCCGCCGAAGGTGTGCAGCTCGCAGCGGTGCGAGGGCCAGCAGCCGGTCGCCGCCCTCGAGGCGCTCGCGCATGACCCGCACGGCGGTGGCCGCGTGCAGGTCCACGCCCTTGTGGCCGGTCAGCAACGTGGTCTGGCGGCTCATCGTTTCCTTTCTCCGCGTGGCGGGTCGGCAGGCCGCGCCCGTCAGCACATCTCCACCAGCCGGCGCAGCAGGAAGCGCCGGGCCCGGCCGCCTCCAGCTGCGCCTGGTCGCCCGGCGGCGGCCAGCCGGCCCGCCCCCAGGCGTGGGGCAGGTCCTCCGGCACCGTGGCGCAGCTGGGCCGCCCGCTCCGGATGCGGCATCATCGCCAGCACGTTGCCGCGCACGTTGGTCAGTCCGGCGGTGTCCAGCAGCGACCCGTTGGGATTGCTGCCCGGTCGCCCGCCCAGGGCCGTGTAGACGCAGGGCCACGTGGCCCTGCCGCAGCCAGTTGCCGCGAAGAAAGCGGGATCCTCGTGCGTGAAGCGCCCTTCGGCGTGGGCCATCGGCAGCGGGGATCGCGCCGACCAGGCCCTCGACGAAGGGCGAGCGCGCCCGCGGATGCGGCCGCCACGCCCACCCAGCGCGCCAGGTAGCCGCGGCGTCCGGGCATCGCGGTTGCGCCGCCAGCGCCACCTCGCACCGCCCCCGGCTCGAGGCCCGGCACCAGGCCCGCCTCGACCAGCACCTGGCAGCCGTTGCAGATGCCCAGGATCGGGTTGACCCCGCTCGGCTGCCTCCAGCAGCACCCGCAGCAGCGGGTCCTTGGCCGCCACCGCGCCGGCGCGCACGCGGTCCTGGTAGCGAGAAGCCGCCCGGCACCAGGAAACCGTCGAAGCCCGCCAGCTCGGCCGCGGGCCGGGTCCAGCGGAAGATCTCGCTGGCCGCGCCGGCGGTCGCCAGCAGGCCGGGCCGACTCGTCCTCGCAGTTGACGCCCGGCAGCTGCACCACGGCGATCCGGGGCCTGGCCGCCCAGGTTGACCAGCGGCGGCAGCCGCCCCGGGTCCTGCTCGTCCGCCAGCGCCGCCGTCGCCGGCGGCGGCACCTGGCCGGCGGCCTCGTCGCCGCCCAGCAGGCGCGGCAACGCGGTCTGCCAGCGCCGGGTCAGCTCGGCCAGATCGAGGTCGCAGACCGCGTGCGACCTTCAGGCGGGCATCGGCGCTGACTGCGCCCAGGTCCCACCAGCGGGCGCCGGCCCCGTCCAGCAGCCGACCGGCCTCGTCCGCGCGCGCCGCCGTTACCGTCAGCACGAAGCCGCCGCTCTCGCTGAACAGGAACTCGCGCGGCGCTGAGCCCGGTGCCTGCCGGCAGGGCGATGCGCGCACCGCACAGCGGGCCCGCCTCCAGGCCCATGGCCATCTCGCTCAGGCAGACGGCCAGGCCGCCGTCGCTGATGTCGTGGGCCGCGGTGACCAGGCCCGCCTCGACCAGCGCGATCACGGCGCGCGATCTCGCGGCGGCTCCTGCGGCGAAGTCCAGCGCGCGGGACCGCGGGCCGGCCGGCGGTGAAACCAGCTTCGAGGTAGAGCGAGCCGCCGGTCTCGGCGGTGCGGGCCCCCACCAGCAGGATGCGCTCGCCGGCGGTCTTGAAGCGCTGGCTGCGGCAGCGGGCGTAGTCCTGGACGATGCCCACGCAGGCCACGATCGGCGACGGCGCCACCGAGCGGCCCGCTGCTGCTCTGGTTGTAGAAGCTGACGTTGCCCGAGACCACCGGCAGCGGCTCGGTCCTCGCGCGCGTAGCAGCCGATGCCGCGGCAGGCGTCGCCGACGCCGCGCACCGCCTCGCTGAACTGCCAGAAGGCCTCCGGCACCTCAGGGTTGCCGAAGTTCAGGCAGTCGGTGATCGCGGCCGGCGCCGCCGCCCACGCAGGCCACGTTGCGGCAGGCCTCGACCACGGCGCGCGGCGCCGGCGGTCCAGGGGTCGGCCAGGCCCAGCAGCGGGTTGCCGTCGGCTGCCAGGGCGACCGCCCGGCGGCTGCCGGCCACCGGCGCGATCACGCCGGCGTCGGCCTCGCCCGGGCGCAGGATGGTGCGGCCTGCACCTCCGAATCGTAGTGCCGGTAGATGTACTCGCGGCTCGCGACGTTGGGCTGCCCCATCAGCGCGACCCACTCGTCGCCGATCATCCGCCGGATCCGCCTCGGGCAGGCGCTCGTCCGCGCGGCACATCGCGCGGCGCTCGGGCGCCTCGGCCTGGCGGTCGTAGCGGATGCCCTCGGTGATGGTCGCGACCGGGGCGTCGCAGAGGATCTGGTCGCCCCAGCGCAGCACGTAGCTGCCGCTTCTGCGTCACCACGCCGATCGCGGGCGCAGGCGCCCTCGTAGAGCGTCGGGCAGGGCGAAGTCCTCGTTGTAGATCTTCAGCACCTTGCCGGTCAGGCGGGCCGGCACGGCCAGGCCGTAGCGCTCCTGGGTCTCGCTGCAGGCGCAGACCCGCGGCCGGCAGGTCGGCGATCTGGTGCACCAGCGCGCAGGTCCACGTCGCAGCCGAAGCCGCCGGCGTCGACCAGCTCGCTGGTGACGCAGGAGACGCCGCCGGCGCCCAGATCCTTGAAGCCGATGGTCGACGCCCTCGGCGCGCGCCATCTTCAGCACCTCGCGGTTGGCCACCGTCAGCATGCGCTTCAGGAACGGATCGGGCGTCTGCACCGAGCCCTTGTTCTCGGTGGCCGCGGCCGGCGTCCAGGGTGGCCGAGGCGAAGGCCGCGCCGCCCATGCCCGACCAGTCGGTGGGCTTGCCGACCAGGATCAGGTCGTAGGGCTCGTCCGCGGCCTGCGGCGGCACGGCGCTGTGGGTGATGTGCGTCGTGCTCGCACCAGGCCGACGGCCACCACGTTGACCAGGCAGTTCTCGTTGAAGCTGGGGTGGAAGTAGACGTCGCCGCCCAGGTTGGGCACGCCGATGGCGTTGCCGTACTCCCAGATGCCGGTGACCACCTCGCGCGCGATGTCCAGGCGGTGGGCCGCTCCGGCCCGTCGTCGCCGTCCCGTCGGCGGGCCAGCCGAAGCGCAGCGGATCGAGGGTGGCGATCACCTCGCCGCCCATGCAGTAGACGTCGCGCACGATGCCGCCGATGCCGGTGGCCGCGCCCTCGACCGGCATGACCTGGCTGGGGTGGTTGTGGCTCTCGTGGGCGAAGATGATGCCCGTAGCGCGGCCGTCGATGCTCGCCGAAATCCACGATGCCCGCGTCCTCGACCGGCCCGACGACGACGTTGCTCGCCCGTCGGTCGGCAGGTTGGCCTTCAGGTGGGGACGGCTGCTCTTGTAGGAGCAGTGCTCGCTCCACATGGTGTCGAAGAGGGTCATCTCGGTCAGGGTGGGGTCGCGGCCCAGGAGTTCGGCCACGCGGCGGGCCTCGCCCGGCTGCAGGGTCAGGCCGTGCCCCTTGAGGAAGGCCTGCAGGCCCGGATCGTCGAGGGCGGTCGACGGGGATGGGGGCGAAACTCTCGTCATGGCTGGCCATGGCCCATCCTTGGCTGACAGGGGGTATTCAAGCGGATTGCGGCTGCCGAGGGCCCCAATCTAACACTCGCGGCCGCGGGAGGGAAAGCCCCGATGGCCTGTCCCGCAGCGGCCCGAAAAACCGCCGCCCCGACCAAAGGGCCGGGGCGGCTCAGCCTCAACGCGCGAACCGGATCAACCGGCCGTCGGCTTGGGATGGCAATCGTTGCACTTGGTCGGGGCCTTGGAATCGGCGTGCTCGACCACGTAGGCCTTGTGGCAGTCGATGCAGGCGATGTGATACGGGTTCTTCTTGGCGCTCGTCTCCGAGCACTTGGGCGTCTCGGCGGTCTCGGGCGCGATGTGGCAGGAACCGCAGGTCGCCACGTCCATGGTGGCGACGGTCTCGGCGGTCAGGCCCTCGCTGGTGTGGTGGCAGTCGATGCAGGCCGCGTGCTCGAAGTGGGCCTTGTGGGGGAACTCCACCGGGGCCTTCTTGTCGGCGCATTCCTTGATGGTGATGGTCTCGGGCACGTCGGCCGCCAGGGCGACCAGCGCGGCCGTCATGGCCAGCACGAACATTCCGGTCAGAGCGTACTTCCGCATGTTCAGATTCCTCCTACGGGTGTGGCACGGACCCCGGCGTGGTGAAGCCAGGTTCTGTTGCTGCCAAAGCTATATCCCCTGCGGTCGCCGAGTCAACATTTTCGTCATCGGACTGTCACGGCGCCGTCCTGGGGTCCCTTGGCGCCGTTCGCAATTGAACACCAGCTTTCGCCCGGAGTTCCCGGAAAGCCGCCCCGCTACCAGTCCTTCAAGGCCAAGGTCCGCTTGAAGATGGCCGGAATGTGGCGCAGCTGGTGCTCCAGGTCGAAGCAGCGGTCCAGCACGCCGGGCGCCAGGCGATCGGCGATGGCCGCCTCGGCCCCCACCGCGTCGCGCAGGGCGACGTCCTCGTCCCAGACCCGCATGGCCGCCCGCTGCACCCAGGGCGTAGGCCTCCTCGCGGCGACACGCCGGCTTCGGTCAGGGCCAGCAGCACCGGCTGGGAGAAGAACATGCCGCGCACCTTGTCCATGTTGGTCTTCATGTTGGCGGGGAAGACCACGAGGCCGCCGACCAGCCAGTCCATGCGCGTCAGCATGTGGTGCAGGGTGTGGCAGGCGTCCGGGAAGATGATGCGCTCGACCGAGCTGTGGGAGATGTCCCGCTCGTGCCAGAGAGCGACGTTCTCCAGGGCGGTGTGGGCGTAGCCGCGCAGCAGGCGGGCCATGCCGGTGATCTTCTCCGCGACGATGGGGTTCTTCTTGTGGGGCATGGCGCTGGAGCCCTTCTGGCCCTTGCCGAAGCTCTCCTCCACCTCGTGCACGTCGGTGCGCTGCAGGTTGCGGATCTCCACGGCCATCTGCTCGAGGCTGGCACCGAGGGTGGCCACGGCCTGCAGCCAGTTGGCGTGGCGATCGCGCTGCACGATCTGGGTCGAGGCCGGGTCGACGCGCAGGCCGAGGCGGCGCATGGTCTCCTCCTCCACCTCGGGATCGAGATGGGCGATGGTGCCGACGGCGCCGGAGACCTGACCGTAGCCGATCTCCAGCTGGGCCTGC
This sequence comes from Candidatus Krumholzibacteriia bacterium, assembly GCA_963848505.1. Classification (GTDB taxonomy): domain Bacteria; phylum Krumholzibacteriota; class Krumholzibacteriia; order LZORAL124-64-63; family LZORAL124-64-63; genus JACZKN01. The sequence goes on from CAWKEB010000003.1 coordinate 1,894,335, forward strand.
GTCCAGGCGGCGCAGCCCGCGCTCGAGGGCCGACCAGTAGACCAGCAGCTTCAGGCCGAAGGTGGTGGGCTCGGCGTGGATGCCGTGGCTGCGCCCGATCATCACGGTGGCCTGGTGCTCGCGGGCCCGGCGCTCGACCGCGTCCAGCAGGGCGACCAGCGCCGTGCGCAGCACCGCACCGGCCTCGCGGATCTGCAGGGCGAAGCTGGTGTCCAGCAGGTCGCTGCTGGTCATGCCCTGGTGCACGAAGCGGCTGGCCGGTCCCACGCGCTCGGCCATGGAGGTCAGGAAGGCGATCACGTCGTGCTGCACCGTCTTCTCGATCTCCAGGACCTGGGCGGTGTCGAAGCCGCCGCGCCGGCGGATCTCAACGGCGGCGGCGGCCGGAATCTCGCCGCGGTCGGCCCGCACCTCGCAGACCACGGTCTCGACCTCCTGCCAGATGCGGAAGCGGTTCTCGTCGGACCAGATGGCGGTCATCTGCGGCGATGCGTAACGGGAGATCATGGGTGCTCCATGCCCCGGACGGGGCCGGGACCAGGCAGGAGGGATGAACAGAAGGGCGGCCTTCCGGCCGGCTGGGACCGGCCCAGGCCGAATCTATCCCGGGGGCCGGCGGGGGTCAAGGCGGGGGGCCGGGCACCGCCGGGCGCCGGGCAAAATCGCCCTAGGCGGTGGCCACCCCGGGACGTATTATTGCGCCTCGCCGACCAAGTCGCCAATGAATTCCGGAGGTTCTCCATGAAGCAGAAAGCACTGACCGTGATCGTCCTGTGCCTGGTGTTGGCGTTCGCCGCCGTGGCCCAGGCCCAGCAGACCCCCGCCGACAGCAGCGGCGTCAAAACCGCGCCGACAGCCGCGCCGATGGTCAAGCCGACGGCCGCACCGATGGCCGCGCCGATGACCGTGCCCTTCGCCAAGGAGCTTTGCGCCTATTACGGCTACGCCTGGACCTTCGCCCAGGACTACAATCTGGGCGAAGTGGACATCGCCGACAAGCAGATCTGGGGACTGAGCCTGGACATCCCGGTGCGGCCGGGGACCTGGGCCGAACTGCTCTTCAGCAGCCAGACCAGCGACCTGACCATGACGAGCGGCGGCATGGGCGTCGAGGTCATCGACGAGTTGAGCATCAACTACTGGCAGCTCGGCGCCGTCCAGGCGCTCAAGACCGGCAAGGTCGTGCCCTTCACCTCGCTCTCCTTGGGCGGCACCTACGTGACGACCAAGGACGCCAACGTTTCCGAATGGTACTTCTCGATGATCCTGGGCGCGGGCGCCAAGGTCTACATGAGTGAGCGGGCCGGTCTGCGCCTGCAGGCCCGACTGCCCATCAGCTTCACCGGCGGCGGCTTCGGTGCCGGCATCGGCACCGGCGGCGCCAGCGTGGGCTTCTACGGCACGGGCGTCACACAGATCGACGTGTCGGCCGGTGCGTTCGTGAGCTTCTAGGGTGCGCCGCTGGCTGACAGCTCTCTTGTGGGCGGCCGCCCTGCCGGCGGCCGCCCAGACCGTCGAGACGGATCCCGTGGGACCGGTCCAGGTCCCCGGGATCCGGCGTTTCGAGGTCGCCCTCGAGTACGGCCTGTGGGTCTACACCGACAGCCAGACCGGCACCGAGTGGACCGGGGCGGCAGCGCAGGACGCGGAACTGGACCTGGAGACCTCCCCCGCCCTCGGCCTGGGCTTCGCCTGGTCCGCCGGCGAGAACCTGCGCCTGGGCCTGCGTGCGACCCACCAGGCCACGCGCCTGCTGGCCGACAACGCCGACACCACCAGCCGCACCGACCTGACCCTGCTGCATCTGCACCTGGAGCTCGAAAAGACCTTTGGGCACAACCGCGTGCGGCCCCTGGTCGCGCTGGCCGGCGGCGGCACCCGGGCCAATGCCGGCGGAGCGATGGCCTGGCACTACTCGGCCGTGCCTGCGGTCGGCCTCCACTTCGCCGTCGATCGCCAGGTGGTGCTGCGGGCCCTGCTGCGCCTGCCCCTGATCTGGGCCAACGGCAACCTGGTCGTGCAGCAGGACCTGGCCGCCGGCGTGGCCTGGCGATTCTAATCAACTCCCGGCCCACCTGCCGGCGGATGTCCCCATGAGCGCACCGACACCCCGCGCGCCGCGCCAGACCCTGGACCGCGTTGGCCTGCTGAACCTGCTGATCGTGTACGTGGTCTGGGGCAGCACCTACCTGGCCATCCGCGTGGCCGTACGCGAGGGTGCCGGCTTCCCGCCCTTCTTCATGGCGATGATGCGGGTGGCCGCCGCCAGCGCCTTCCTGCTGGGCTGGGCCCGGCTGCGGCGCGAACGCCTGCGCCTGACCCGGGCCGAGTTCCTGCTGCTGGGCGGCAGCGGCCTGCTGCTCTGGGTCGGCGGCAACGGCCTGGTGACCTGGGCGGAGATGCGCGCCTCCAGCGGCCTGGCCGCGCTGCTGGTGGCGGCGATGCCCATCTGGGGCGAGCTGATCAGCATGGTCTGGGACCGCCGGCCGCCGGCGGCGAAGATGGCCGGCTCGATCCTGCTGGGCTTCGTGGGCGTGGGCCTGTTGACCTGGCCGATCCTGCGCGCCGGCGTCCGCGCCGACGTGCTGGCGGTGGTGGCGCTACTGATGGCGCCGCTGTTCTGGGCCCTGGGCTCGATCTGGTACCAGCGGCGGCGCACCGCCCTGTCGACCCGCGCCGTCGCCGGCTGGCAGCAGCTGCTGGGCGGTGTGGGCTTCCTGGTGATGGTGCTGCTGCGGGGCGAGCCGCTGCCGACGCCCACGGGCCAGGCCTGGCTGGCCTGGGCCTACCTGACGGTGTTCGGTTCGGTGATCGCGTTCACCGCCTACATGACCACCCTGCAGCGCCTGCCCTACCGCATTGTCATGACCTACGCCTATGCCAACCCGGTGATCGCCGTGTTCCTGGGCTGGCTGCTGCTGGGCGAGGCCGTCACCGGCTGGACCCTGGCCGGAGCCGCGCTGGTGGTGGCCGGAGTGGCCGGGATCTTCAACAATCGCGACTGATTCACGCCTGGCCGCCGCCCGCTGGATATCCTACCGATTCCGTATGGTTATAATCCCTTAATCTCTTGACCTGTAGACACTTGGGGCCTTAGCGTTGCCGGCGGAGGAGAGCCGACAAGGACCCCCAAGGAGAGTGCGCCATGATCCCAACCGTCTTTGCATCGCTGCTGCTGGCCGTCGCGGCCGCGGGCGCCGCGGGTGACGCCGCCCTCGGCACGCGCAGCTACGACGACTACGAGAAGCCGGTCGTCTGCGCCAGCTGCCACGACGACATCTACCAGCAGTGGACCCAGGCCATGATGAGCCAGGCCTACACCCACCACTGGGACGAGATCGAGTACTTCGAGCTCGCGGTGCGCCACGCGGAGAAGGACGCGGTCGTTGCGGGCGTCAAGGCCGGCTGCAACGGGTGCCACGCCCCCGTCTCGTTCCTGGCCGGCGACGTGCCGCCGCCGCGGCCCGCAGAGGGCAGCCGGGCCAACGAGTCCGTGAGCTGCGACCTCTGCCACTCCATCACCGGCTACGAGGGCGACACTCCCTACAACTTCAACTGGATCAGCGAACCCGGCCGCCTCAAGCAGGGGCCGAAGCCGGGCGTGGTCTCGCCCCACCACGACACGGTCGAGAACGACTTCCTGAAGTCGGGAGACTTCTGCGGCACCTGCCACAACGAGATGAGTCCCTACGGCGTGTGGGTCAAGTCCACCCACCTCGAGTGGAAGGCCGGCCCCTACTACGCCCAGGGCGTGCAGTGCCAGGACTGCCACATGCCCAAGGCCATGGCCCGCTCCGCCAAGATGGCCGAACCGGCCATGGTGGCCCAGCACCTCTTCCATGGGGCCCACGATGCGGGCAAGCTGAACGGCGCGATCGAGCTGCGCATGAACCCGCTGGAGCGGGAGATCGCCTACGACGATGCCGCGGTGATCAACGTGCAGCTCTTCAACGGCAAGTGCGGGCACAAGGTGCCGTCGCGGCTCGGTGGAGGACCGCATCATGTGGCTGCATGTGACCGCGACCGACAGCGAGGGCAAGGTCTACCACCTGCCGGTCGACGCCAAGGGCTTCGCCGGCGAGGAGTACACCATCGCTGCCGACGTGCTGGCCTACCAGGACATGAGCATCGCGCGCGACGAGCCGGACTTTCCGGGCGTGCAACGCGACGGTGTCGCCCTCGACGAGATGGACGTGGGCGACCGCATCTTCCGCATGGCCTACTTCGACCCCCAGGGCCGCATGACCATCCAGCAGTGGAACACCAAGAGCCAGGGCTACGACTACCGGATCGGGCCCCGCGAGACCAAGGTCGAGACCTTCACCTGGACCCTGCCCGACGACATCGCCCCGGGCCGCGTCGAGGTCCTCGCCCGCCTGAACTACCAGCTGCTCGTGCAGCCCGTGGCCGACCTGCTGCAGGTGCCGGCCGAGGAGACGGAGATCCAGGTCATCAACACCGCCTCGACGTGGTTCGAGGTCTACGAATAGGAAGGACGACGCCATGAAGACGATCAAGACCCTGGTCCTGGCGGCCGCCCTGATGGCTGTCGTCGCGACCCTGCTGCCGTCGGACGCCCAGGCCATCCCGGCCTTCGCCCGCCGCTACAAGCTCAGCTGCACCACCTGCCACGCGCCCTTCCCGCGGCTCAAGGACTTCGGCAACGAGTTCGCCGCCAACGGCTTCTACATCCCCGAGGAGGAGAAGGAGCGCGACTACGTGTCCGCCGGCGACGATCTGCTGCACCTGAACCGCGACTTCCCGCTGGCGGTGCGCTTCGATGCCTTCGCCTACTTCGAGGAGGACGCCGAGGTCAGCAGCGACCTGCAGATGCCCTACGGCCTGAAGCTGCTCTCGGGCGGGCCGCTGGCCAGGAACGTGAGCTACTATTTCTACTTCTTCATGTACGAGACGGGCGAGGTCGCGGGCGTGGAGGACGCCTACGTGCACTTCAACGACCTCGGCGGCGTGCCCTTCGACGTCATGGTCGGCCAGTTCCAGGTGTGCGACCCGCTGATGAAGCGCGAACTGCGGCTCACCTACGAGGACTACCTGGTCTACAAGGCCCGCGTCGGCTACTCGGCCGGCAACCTGACCTACGACCGGGGCCTCATCCTGACCTACGAAGTCGCCGCGACCGGCACCGGCCTGGTGGGCATGGTCGTCAACGGGAACGGCAAGACCCCGGCCATGGACGACAAGTTCGACTCCGACAAGTACAAGAACTTCGCCGGACGCATCACCCAGGGCATCGGCGGTCTCTTCCAGGTAGGCTACTTCTACTACGCCGGCCAGGAGCTGCTGACCAATCCGGACACCGGGTCCGCCTTCTACGGCAACGCCTACAAGAACGGCCTGCACTACCACGGCCCGGACCTCGTGGTGGGCAACGGCACCCTCGACCTGACCGTCCAGTACCTGATGCGCAGCGACTCCAATCCCGGGCTCGTCGACGACGCGGCCAAGGTCGAGACCGACGGGATCGTCGCCGAACTGGTGATCAGTCCGCACCAGGACCGCTCGCGCACCTACGCGACGCTGCTCTACAACCGCATCGATTCGGATTGGGACGAATACGACTACGAGACCTACACCGCCGGCCTGACCCGCCTGCTGGCGCGCAACCTGCGCCTGACCCTGGAATACACCTACGACGCCGAGCGCGAGATCAGCCGCGGCGGGGTGGGATTGGTGACCGCCTTCTGACCGGCACCCGGGAAGCGGACGCCGCCAAGGGAGGGACCGCACGGTCCCTCCCTTTTTTTGCGGGCAGGCTCAGGCCAGGGGAACGATCGTCGCGCGGGTCTTGGGATCGCGATCGCCCTGCGCCGGCCAGGCCACCGCCAGGGCATCGCCCGAAGCCGGCAGTTCCGCGCCGCGGCGCGCCGGCACCGACAGCAGCACCAGGCCGCGCGGGCCGCAGGCGTAGCAGCCGCGCCGGCTGTCGGGCAGGTCGAAGGCGTCCGAGACCACCCGCAGGTCCAGGGGCGCGTCCGGCGCCGGTTCCTGCGGCACGACACCGCCGGCCTGCAGCAGCAGGAACGAGAGGCTGGCCCGCTCCTTGGGCAGGCGTGCTGCCCGGCCCAGGGTTTCCAGCCAGCTGGGTGCGCCGCTGGTGTCGCAGGCGAAGTGGCACCAGCTGCCGCCGCGGCGGCCGGGTACGGGGCAGGTTTCGGCGTGGGTGCAGGGCGCGACGATGGTCCAGCCCCGCTCGACGGCGGCGCTCCGCAGCCGCACCAGCTGGGCCGCCGCCGGCCGCACCCCCGGCTCGATCAGCAGCAGCCGGCCGCCGACCGTGAGCATGCGCTCCCAGCCCATCATCAGCCGCTCCTGGTTGTCCACGTCCGGCCCCCGGCGGCGGCCGCCGCGCTCGCTCTCCAGCTCATTGAGCATGTTGGCCACCACCAGCAGGTCCGCCGGACGGGTGGGGCGAGCGCCCGCGGCGCCGCGCCGGGTGCTGACCTGCCAGCGGGCGCCGGCCGGGCCGGCCAGGGCGGCAAAAAGCTCGCGGCCGACGCGCAGCGCCGGTTCGGCGCCGTCGACGGCCTCGTAATGCAGCTCGCGCTCGCGCAGTTCCGGCCGTGCCAGCCACAGGGCCAGCAGGAAGGTCAGGGGTCCGGCGCCCAGGTCCAGGATGCGCGCGCCGGCGCCCAGGTCCACCCCCAGCCCCGCCAGCAGCCGGCCCTGGCGGTACACGTTCCAGGGCAGGAACCAGTGCAGGTAGGCGGCCAGATGCTCGGGGCGGGCCATGTAATCCCGCGGCAGGGAGTCCCGATCAACCGTCAGCAGCGACGACAGCTGGGTAACGCCTCCGGGCAGGGCCGCCCGGTGCCTGGGCCGCAGGGGAAAGGCCTCCGCCAGCAGCGACTCGAGCCGGGCCAGGCCGTCCACGAGGTCGGCCTGCGGCGCAGGCAGCAGGTGCCGGCCGGGGCGGATCACGACGCCAGGTGCCGGTGCGGCACCAGGTGGTTGACCACGTAGTCGGCGACCGCGTCCTCGAGCACGGTGGGCGGACGGTCGTAGCCGGCGGCCCGCAGTTTGCCCATGGCCGCCTCGGTGTGATACTGGTACTTGCCCTTGAGGTGGGCGGGCATCGGCACGTAGTCGATGACCGTCTCGCGACCCAGGGCGGAGAAGATGGCGCCGATCAGACGGTTCCAGCTGTTGGCCTCGCCGCTGCCGATGTTGAAGATCCCGCTGGCGCCGCGGTGCGCGGCGAACCACATGCTCATGTCCACCGCGTCCTTGACGTAGACGAAGTCGCGCTGCTGGCCGCCGTCGGGATACTCGGGCCGATCGGAGGTGAAGAGGCTTACCCGCCCCTTGTCGCGGATCTGCTCGTAGCCCTTGCAGACCATCGAGCGCATGTCGCCCTTGTGCCATTCGTTGGGCCCGTAGACGTTGAAGAACTTCAGGCAGACGATCTCGTCGAGCAGTCCCCCGGCCCGCGCCCAGAGGTCGAACTCGTGCTTGGAACGGCCGTAGAGGTTCAACGGCTGCAGCAGGTCCAGGCCGGCGTGGTCGTCGTCGTAACCGGCGGAACCGTCGCCGTAGGTCGCCGCGCTCGAGGCGTTGATGAAGCGCACGCCCGAATGCACGGCGGCCAGGCAAAGGTCGCGCGTGCAGCCCAGGTTGTTCTCGGCGAGGTAGTCCCAGTTGGTCTCGGTGGTGCTGCTGCAGGCGCCCATGTGGTAGAGGGTCTCCAGCTGCCGGGCGTTGGCGGGATCGGCGATCCAGGCGCCGAATTCGTCCTTGGCCAGGTAGCGGGCGTAGTGCAGGGGCGCGAGGTTGGCGCTGCCGGAGTCGTCGGCGGCCACGTCCACCACCAGGATGTCCCGGCGGCCCCGCCGGTTCAGCTCCCAGACCAGGTTGCTGCCGATGAATCCCGCCGCGCCGGTCACTGCAATCACGAGGGCCTCCTAGAAGAACCGCTTGGCCAGGCCCAGGGCGCCCTGCTTCCAGGGCACCCGGTGGGACACGCCCGACTGGTTGCTGAATTCGTCGAGGTGGTCCAGGTACCACTCGAAGTTGCGAATCAGCGCATCCTGGTTCGAATAGCGCGGGGCGTAGCCCAGGACCCGCTCGGCCTTGGCGATGGACACGAACGAGTCCTTGGCCGCGGTCTCGTAGACCCAGGGGTACAGGGGGGACAGGTGCAGACGGTCCAGCAGGCGCAGGGTCCAGACCACCGGCCAGGCCGGGAAGCCGCGCACGCGCTTGCCGTGCCCGGCCCGGTCCAGCACCGCCTGCCAGTCCCGGCCCATGGTCGTGAATTCCTTGGCGCCGACGTTGAACACGTCGTCGACGACGTCGGCCGGCAGGGTCGCGCACAGCCAGATGACCTGGCAGAGATCGGCGATGTCCAGCAACTGGTAACGGTTGCGCCCGCTGCCGATCATCGGGAAGCCGCGGCCGTCCTTGGCCCAGTCGTAGAGCAGGGCGAAGACGCCCAGCCGCTCCGGGCCGATGAAGCTCTTGGGGCGCAGCACCGGCACCACCAGCCCGCGGGCCCGGAATTCGGCGCAGACCTGCTCCGCCTCGATCTTGGCATGGCCGTAGGGTCCGACCCCGACCATCTCGTCGTCCTCGACCAGGGGATGGTGGTCGGGCACGCCGTAGACCGCGGTCGACGAGATGTGGATGACCCGCTTGATGCCCTGGCGTTCGGCGGCCGCCAGCACGGTGCGGGTCCCCTCGATGCCGGTGGTCATGATGTCGTGCTCGCTGTACAGGGGCAGGGCCATGGCGGCGTGCACCACCAGGTCGCAGCCGGCGCAGGCGCGGTCCATGGTCGCGGCGTCGCGGATGTCGCCGACCAGGTGCTCGATGCGGTCGCGGCAGTCGGCGTAGGTGAATTCCGCCAGGTCGAGCGAGCGCACCTCGACGCCGCGCGCCAGCAGGTCGCGGATCAGGTTGATGCCCGTGAAGCCGGCGCCGCCGGTGACCAGGACGCGGCGCCAGGCCGGTTGTGTCGTCTGTGCTGCCACCGTTACCCTCTCCCGTCGGCCGCGCGCGGGCGGCCGCCTCACGAGCCCTTGAGTTCCTCGATCACGATTTCGCCGGTCCAGCGCTCGCCGTCGCGCTCGGCGACGAAGGGCAGCCGGTCCCCCACGTTGGAATTGTAGACCAGGCGCGAGACCATGCTCAGCGACGAGACCCGGGTGCCGCCCATCTCCCGCAGCACGTCGTACTTGCGCAGCCCCGCACGCCAGGCCGGGCCGCCCTCGTCCACCTCGGCCACGACCAGGCCCACCGGGTCGCCCAGGCGCAGCACGCGGATGGCCTGGGGCGACATGGGCCACAGGCTGATGCCCAGGCTGATGTCCCGGTAGTGACCGTAGCGCTCGATCTCGTCCAGCACCGTGCGCACCCGCGAGGCAGGCACCGCGAAGCCGATGCCGACGCTGCCCCCGGACTCGGAGAAGATGAAGGTGTTGATGCCCACGACCTCGCCGGCGGTGTCGACCAGGGGGCCGCCGCTGTTGCCGGGGTTGATCGCCGCGTCGGTCTGGATCATGCCCAGGTAGGTGCGCTCGCCCTCGTTGCGCTTGATGTCGCGGTTCATGGCGCTGATCACCCCGACGGTGACCGTGGGCTGGGTGTCCGCCAGCAGGTAGCCGAACGGCGAGCCGATGGCGATGGCCCACTCGCCGATCTGCAGGTCGTCGGTGTCGGCCAGGCGGGCCACCGGCAGGTCGCGGGCCTCGATCTTCAGGACCGCCAGGTCGAAGCGCTCGACCGCATCGACGATCACCGCCTGGAAAGGACGCCCGTCCGAGAGGGTGACGATGATCTCGATCGCGCCCTGCACCACGTGGCTGTTGGTGACCACCAGGCCGTCGGAGCTGACGATCACGCCCGAACCCATGCTGCGCACGTCGCGGAACACGTCGCGGTGGGGTATCAGGCCCAGCCGTTCCCACAGTTCGATGGCCGGGTCGCGCACCTGCTGCTGCTGGCGCACGTTGATCGAGACCACCGCCGGCGCCACCCGTTCGGTGGCGTGGACGATGGCGTTGTCCCGGGAGGCCCGCAGGGAATCGTCGGGCTCATCGGCCGCCGTCCCGTCGCCGGCCGGCTCGGACGCCGTGACCGCCGCGGTGCCCGGTTCATCGTCCGCATCGGGCCAGACCGGTGCGCCGCCGCGGTAGGCCAGCAGGCCCACGCCCAGGATCACGCCCAGGGCCAGGCCCAGAGCCGCGCCCCACCACGCGCCGCGCACGGCTAGCTCCCGCCGCCCTGGAGCTTCGTCCAGTCGGCCATGAAGGCGGCCAGGCCCTTGTCGGTCAGCGGGATGGGCCACCAGCTTGGGGATCACCGAGGGCGGGATGGTCGCGATGTGCGCGCCCAGCAGCGCCGAATCCACCACGTGCATGGGATGGCGGATCGAGGCCACGATGATCTCGGTGTCGCAGTTCGTAGTTCTGGTAGACCTCGACGATGTCGGCGATCAGCTGCATGCCGTCCTCGCCCACGTCGTCCAGGCGCCCGACGAACGGCGAGACGTAGGCCGCGCCGGCCTTGGCCACCAGCAGGGCCTGGTTGACCGAGAACACCAGCGTGGCGTTGACGGGGATGCCGTCGGCCGCCAGGGCGGCCATGGCCTTCAGGCCCTCGTAGGTGGTGGGCACCTTGACCACGATGTGCTTGTCCAGCTTGGCCAGGCGGCGGCCCTCCTTGATCATGCCCTCGGCGTCGAGGGCGGTCACCTCGCCGCTGACCGGGCCCTGCACCACGGCGCAGATCTCCTTCAGCAGCGCGTCGGTGTCGGTGCGTCCGACCTGGGCCATGAGGCTGGGGTTGGTGGTCACGCCGTCGCACATGCCCATGGCCTTGACCTCGCTTGATGGCCGCGAGATCGGCCGTAGTCGATGAAGAACTTCACGGGTTCTCTCCTTCTGTGGTAAGCGGGTCGGGCAGCGCCGGGGCGGCCGGATCGCGCCATCGGGGATCGAGCAGGTGTTCCGGGTAGGCGACCGCCTCGAGGAACAGGCCCTCGGGCGGGGCCATGCCGCCGGCCCGGGACCGCGCGCGCGCCGCGAGGATCGCCGGCACGTCGGCGGCGGGGCGACGCCCCTGTCCGATCTCCACGAACGTGCCCACCAGGTTGCGCACCATGTGGTGCAGGAAGCGGTTGGCGCGCACGTGCAGGATCGCCGACAACATAGCCGAATCGTCGCGCCAATCAAAGCGGCAAAGGTCCACCCGGCAGACGTTGCCGTCGTCCTTCAGCGACGAGGTCTTGCAGAAGCTGCTGAAGTCGTGGGCGCCCAGGCTGTCGGCGGCCGCACGGTCCATGGCGGCGCGGTCCGGAGCCCCGTCCAGCTGCCAGCAGTGGGGCGCGAAGATGTCGCGGCCCCACAGCAGGTGGTAGCTGTAGCGGCGCGCGGTCGCCGAGAGGCGGGCGTTGAAGTCGGGCGAGACCAGGCTCACCGCCGTGACCGCGAGGTCCGGCGGCACCACCCTGGCCAGGGCGCGCACCAGCCGGTCGGCCTCGGCCGGATCGGCCACGTCCAGGTGCGCCACCTGCCCCCGGGCGTGGACGCCGGTGTCGGTGCGGCCGGCGCCGACGGGCATGACCTCGCGCCCGAGCAGGCGGCCGATGGAGCGGGCCAACTCCCCCTGCACCGTGCGCAGGCCCGGCTGGAACTGCCAGCCGTGGAAGCCGGTGCCGACGTAGGCCAGGTCGATGCGCAGGCGCACGCTCATGGGCTCACCACCCGGCCCGCGGCGCCCGCAGCACGACCAGGGCGATCAGGGCGGCGCTCCAGGCGGCCAACGCCACCAACTGCACCAGCGGCGGCCGCGGGCAGGCCACAGCCAGCGGGCGGCGGCGGCGCAGGCTCAAGGTCAGCGCCTCGGCCCGGCGCCCCAGGGCGTCCAGCAGCGGCAGCAGCACCGCTGCCCGGTCGCGAACCCGGGTCAGCGCTCCGCGGCGCGGCGCCCCGCCGGGGCCATGGCGCCGCAGTTCGGCCACGGCTTCGACCCGCCGGGCCTCGCCCAGCAACGCCGGCGCCGTGCCCAGGGCCACGGCCAGCACCAGGCCCAGGTCGTCCGCCGCACCGCCGCGGCGCAGCGGCGCGCCCCACCAGCGCAGACCGCCGGCGAGTTCGTCCAGGTCGGTGCTGCGCATCAGCACCGCCAAGGCACCGGCCGAAGTCGCCAGGCGCAGCAGCGCCACCGTGCCGGCAGCCAGCCCTGGCCAGGACGGGCGACCCAGCGGCGCCGCCGCGGTCGTCGTCAGCGTGTGCACCGCCAGCACCAGCAGGGCCACGGGCCACCAGCGGGCCAGGGCGCGCAGCTGCCGGCGGAGTTCCAGGCCCGACGCCGCGGCCAGGACCGCCGTGAACAGGGCAGCCGGCGGCACCGCCGACGGAGGCAGACAGAAGGGCGTCAGCACGGCCAACAGCCCGCCCAGGACCCGGACGGCCGGATGCAGGCCACCCAACAGGGGGCGCCGCGGGGCGGCCGGGGCGAGGGACGGTCCGGAGATCATGCGCGCCGGGCCGCGGCCAGCAGCCCGCCGATCTGCACCGCGTTCCAGGCCGCGCCCTTGAGCAGGTTGTCGGCCACGACCCACAGCAGCAGGGCGCACTCGTTGTGGGGGTCCCGGCGCAGCCGCCCCACGTGGCAGACCGTGCGCCCGGCAATCTCCAGGGGCGTGGCGTATTGGTGCGGATCGGCGCTGACCTCCACTCCCGGCCAGGCCGCCAGCACCTCGGCCGCGTCCGCCACATCGACCGGACGCCGGCAGACCACGCGCACAGCGGCGCTGTGGCCGGTGACCACGGGCACCCGGGTGGCGGTGCAGGTGACCGCCAGCTGGGGCCGGCCCAGGATCTTGCGCAGCTCCCGCTCCACCTTGGCCTCCTCCTCGAAGGAGCCGTCGGCCTGGGGCGGCCCGATGGCCGGGATGACGTTGCCCGCGATGGGTCGGGGGAACACGCCCGCGGCCGGCGCCTGCCCGGCGTTCTGGCGGGCCAATTCGGCGATGGCCTTCTGCCCCGCCCCGGAGACCGCCTGCAGCGTGGTGGCATGCACCTCGGCCAGGCCGAAGGCCGCCGCCAGGGGCGCCACCGCCATGGCGATCTGGATGGTCGAGCAGTTGGGATTGGCGATGATGCCGCCGCCCGGAGCGCGCCCCTGCACCAGGCCCCCGTTGATCTCCGGCACCACCAGCGCCACCTCCGGCGCCATGCGGAAGGCCGATGAATTGTCCACGACCCAGGCGCCGGCGGCCGCCGCTACCGGCCCCCAGCGCCGGCTGGCCTCGCCACCGGCACTGAACAGCGCCAGATCGATGCCGGCGAACGACTCCGGGGTCACCTCGCGGCAGGTGAGCGAACCGTCGGCGAAGGGCAGGACCGTGCCGGCCGAGCGGGCGCTGGCCAGCGCCAGCGGCAGGCCGGTGCGCCAGGGGCAGTCGGCCAGCAGACGAAGCATGGTGCGGCCCACCAGACCGGTGGCGCCGAGCACGGCGGTGCGCATGGACGGAATCCCTTCGCGTCGCGGGTGAACCGGCATGGTAGCACCGGTGGCAGCGGCGGTCAAAATCCGCCCTTTGGCCGCGACCGCTCGCGGTGCTAACCTGAGCGCCAGCCCGGTTCCCATCCTCGCACCAGGAGACGCCCGATGCCGACACGGCGACCCGCCAACCTGCCCCGCCTGCTGGGCGGCCTGCTGGCCCTCAGCCTGGCCCTGATCGGGGCCGCCTGCAGCCCCGACGCCGATCAGCGCACGCCCCGGCTGCTGGCCATCGCCCGCTGGCAGGACGCCCGGCTGGCCCCGCTCGATTCTTTGACGACCATGCTGGGCGCCTCGGATGCCCATGTGCGCCTGGCGGCGGTGCGCGCGGCGGGCCTGATCGGCCGCGACGACATCGGCCCGCGCCTGCTGGAGCGGCTGGATGACCGCAGCCTGACCGTGCGCAGCGCCGCCTGCTTCGCCCTCGGCGTGTTGGGCGACACCCTGGCCGTGCCCGCGCTGGAGACGGCCACGACGGACGTGAAGGCGCCGGTGCGCCTGGCGGCCCTGCGCGGTCTGGCCCAGGTGCCGAACCGGGGCACGGCCCTGCTGGCGGCCGCGGCCGCCGCTGATCCGGTCGACGCGGCCGCCGCCTGGGATGCTTTGCGCAACCAGAGCGAGCGGGTGCCGCGCACCGACCTGCTGGCGGCGCTGCAGGCCGGCCTGACCAGCGCCGAACCGCAGGTGCTGTGGCGGGTGCTGCGCTGCGCCGAGCGGCTGCCCGACTCCACGCTGGTGCCGCTGGTGGTGCCCCACACCCGCAGCGGCAGCGACCAGGTGCGCGTCCATGCGTACCGGGCGCTGGCCCGGCTCGGCGGGCCCGCGGCCCGGGCGGCGATCCTGGCCACCTGCCAGGAAGGGAATTTCAGCACGCGCGGCCGGGTGCGGGTGGCGGTGGCCGCCTGCCGGGCCCTGGGCACCCTGGGCGCCGGCGCGCCGGAGGAGCAGCTGCCGGAGATCGCGGTCTACCTGATCGAGCAGGCCGGAGCGCCGGCGGCCCCGGTGGCCGGGACGGCGCTGGAGGCCATGACGGCGCTGGTCGAGGACCGGCCCCTGCCGCCGGAAGCCGCCCACCAGGAGAGCCTGCTGCCGGTCTGGCGCATCCGCCTGGCCCGGGCGGCCCGGGGACACCTGGTCCACCCCGAGGCCGGACCACGGGCTGCCGCCGCAACGGCCTGGGCCGCGTTGCGCGGGGCCGGCGGTCTGGAGCCGCTGCTCCAGCAGCTGGACCTGGAGGCCGAACCCCAGGTGCAGGCCGCCCTGCTGGCTGCCGCCATGGGCCTGGATCCGACCCCGGCGCGCTACCTGGTCGAGCCGGGCGCGGCGATCCCGCCCCGCGGCGAGCGCAGTCCCCTGATCGACGTGGCCATGGTCGACGCCTTCGTCGGACGCGCCGCCGACCTGTCACCCAGCACGGTGGACGGCTTCCTGGCCGGCGCCGCCCTGACCGACAGCCCCGTGGTCGCGGCCACGGCGACGGCCCACCTGGGCGAGTTCCCCGGCAATTTCTCCGCGGCGGTGGCCCTGGCCGTCGGTCGGCACAAGCCCGGCCCCTGGCGCAGCGACCTGGTGCTGGCGGCCCTGGGCAGCGTGAGCGCCATGTGGGCGGCGCCCGACTCGGTGTGGTCGCCGCCGGACAGCCTGACGGTGGCGGCCGCGGCCTTCCTGCGCCGCTGCGGCGACGATCCGGACCTGCGCATCCGCCTGGAGGCGCGGCGGGCGGCGCTGGCCACGGGCCTGCTGCCGGAGCACCTGGTGGCCAGCGAAGCCAGCCTGCGGGCCACGCTGCCGGCAGTGGTGCGCGACCCGGCGCAGCCGCCGCTGGCCCTGCCGGGCAAGCTGCCCAAGGTGCGCGGCTCCACCCGCGCCGGGGATTTCGAGATCACCCTCAAGGGCGACCTGGCGCCCAACACCTGCGCCATGTTCCTGCACCTGGTGCGGAGCGGCTTCTACGACGGCCTGACCTTCCACCGCGTGGTGCCCGACTTCGTGGTGCAGGGCGGCGATCCCACCGGCACCGGCTGGGGCGGGCCCGGCTACACCATCCGCAGCGAATGGAGCCCGCCAGCCCTACGTCCGCGGCACCGTCGGCATCGCCAACAGCGGCAAGGACACCGGCGGCTGCCAGTGGTTCGTGACCCTCAGCGAGCAGCCGCATCTGGTGGGACGCTACACGGTCTTCGGGGAGGTGACCGAGGGGATGGACGTGTTCGACCGGCATGCAGCCGGGCGACACCTTCAGCCTGGACATCGTCGAGTAGTCGTTGCGGCCCGCCGACGCAGGACGCCCCCGGGACCAGCGGTGCCGGGGGCGTCCTCGTCGGTATGGCGGTTGCGGGTCAGGTGCGCAGGGCCTTGACCAGCGTGGCCCAGGTGGGCGAGGCGCCGTGCATCAGGATGCCGACCCGGAACAGCTTGCCCGCGGCGCGGGCCGACAGCAGGATCGCCACGCACCATCAGCAGCCAGGACAGGCCGATCTGCCACAGCGGCGGCGTCTCCACGCACACTCGCATGAACATCAGCACCGGCGCGAACAGCGGCACCAGGCTCAGCACCACCGCCACCGTCGAGTCCGGCGCACCGCATCACCAGCCCCAGCAGCATCATCGGCACGACCAGCCCCATGGCCAGCGGGGTGTTGAACTGCTGGCTGTCCTGGACCGTGTTGCACATGCGCGCCGACGCCGGCGTAGAGCGTCGCGTAGAGGAAGAAGCCCAGCACGAAGAAGATCACGAACGAGACCAGGATCATCGGCGTCAGGAAGCCGACGTCGAGGGAGAACTCGCCGACGCGAGATGCCCGCGCTGGCGACAGTCACGAAGAAGGTCAGCGGCCCAGATGCCGAACTGGGTCAGGCCGGCCGCGCCGATGCCCAGCACCTTGCCCAGCATCAGGTCGTCGGGCGAGACGCTGGCCAGCAGCACCTCGACCATGCGGCTGCTCTTCTCCTCGATCACCGCGGTCAGGGTGTGGCTGCCGTACATGATCACCATGATGTAGATGATCATGATCAGCACGAAGGCCATGACCACGGCCACGTCCTCGTTCTGGGTCTCCTCGCCGCCCTCGTCGGTGACCGAGATCGTGCGCCACTCGCTGCCGGCGGACAGGTAGGTGTAGCAGCTACTCGTCCACGTCCGCGCGCCGCGAAGCGCCCCTCGCGCAGCACGCGGTTCAGGGCCGGGCGCAGCACGTCGTCGCGCACCACCAGCGAGCTGACCGAGCGGTTGTAGTAGGTGGCCTTCGCCGGTCTCCAGGAAGTCGGTACCGATCACCACGCCGCTGTGGATGGTCTGGTCGAGGATCATCTGCTTGAGCTCGGTCGACGCAGTCCTCCTCGCTGCCGGTTCTCGCAGCTGACCGGCAGCAGGTGGATGTGGGCGGCGCCCCGCGCGTCGAGCGACTGCTCGAAGCGCCGCGAACCAGCGGCCGGAGAGGTCGACCACGCCGATGGTGCGCTCGTCGTCGCCGCCCGAATCGGCCACCAGCACCGGCAGCCACGATGAACATGGACATCAGCGCCGGCCCCAGCAGGGTGCCGATCAGGAAGCTCTTCGAGCGCACGCGCTCGAGGTATTCCTTGCGGATGATGGTCAGGACCCTGCTCATGCCGCCACCTCCGCCGCGCTGCCGGGCCACCGCCGCCAGGAAGATCTCGCTGAGGCTGGGCCGTCCGCCGAGAAGAAGGTCAAGCGGCCGGCGGCCGCCAGCTGCGGCAGCAGGGCCGAGGGGTCGGTCCCCTCGTCGATCGTCAGGCGCCAGCTGCCCTCGTGCTTCTCCACGTGGCGCACGCCGTCCAGGCCGGCCGGCGGCTCGGTCTCGTCGGCCCAGGCCACGCGCAGCGAGCGCAGGGGAAAGGCCGCGCGCACCTCGGCCAGCGTGCCGTCGAGGATCACCTGCCCGCCCTCGATCAGGCAGATCGAGTCGCAGATCTTCTCTGCCTCGTGCAGCATGTGGGTCGAGAAGAGGATGGTGGTGCCCTTGGCGCTTCTCCTGCAGGATCATGTCGCGCAACAGTTCGATGTTCAGGGGATCCAGCCCGCTGAACACCTCGTCGAGGATCACCAGGTCCGGCTCGAAGATGAAGGTCGCCGCGAACTGGATCTTCTGCTGCATGCCCTTGCTCAGGGTCGTCGACCTTGCGCTCGCGCCATTCGCCCAGCCCCAGGCGTTCGAGCCAGCGGTCCGAGCGGACCAGCGCCTCGCGGCGCGGCACCCCCTTGAGCTCGGCCAGGAAGGCCAGCTGGTCGCGGCACTTCATCTTGCGGTAGAGCCCGCGCTCCTCGGGCAGGTAGCCGATGTGGTCGCGACAGGGCGCGGCCCAGGGGCCGGCCGGCCATGAGGATCTCCCCCGCGTCCGGCATGATGATGTTCATGATGCTGCGGATCGTGGTGGTCTTGCCAGCGCCGTTGGGCCCGAGGAAGCCGTAGATGCTGCCGCGGGGAATGGCCAGGTTGACGTCGTGGGCGGCGCGCTTGTCGCCGTAGTGCTTGGTCACCCCGCGCAGGGTGAGCAGCGGTTCGCCCACCGGGGGCAGCTGCAATGCGGAATCGGACATGGGACACTCCTGGGTCGTGCCGGGAAGTTCGGGGAACCAGGAGGGATTATGGGGCCGCAGGCACTGCCGCGCAACCCCCGGCTGGGGACGGGCGCCGGGGCCATGGGCTCTTGCAAGGCGAATATCATCCTGTTATAATTGCAGTTACATCGCGAGTGCCGGGGAGCCGAACCGACGCCAGGGAGCCGCCGAACGCATGACTGGAAACCCAAGCCAGAGCCGACGCATCCTCGTGATCGAGGACGACCGGGAACTGATCGATCTGCTGGACCTGCACCTGCAGGCCGAGGGGTTCCTGGTGGCCTCGGCCGCCGACGGCAAAGCCGGACTGCGCGCCTTCCAGGACGGCGACTTCGCTCTGGTGGTGCTGGACTGGATGCTGCCCACCCTTTCGGGCATCGAGGTGCTCAGGAGATCCGCGCGGGCGACCGCCGCACGCCGGTGCTGATGCTGACGGCCCGCGGCGAGGAGGCCGACAAGGTGCTGGGCCTGGAGCTCGGCTGCGACGACTACCTGACCAAGCCGTTCAGCGTGCGCGAGATGGTGGCGCGGGTGAAGGTGCTGCTGCGGCGGGTGGCCCGGGCCGAGGAGATCGCCCGCATCAGCGCCGGCGACCAGATCATCGAACTGGGCGACCTGGCCCTGGACCACGCCAAGCGCAAGGTCACGGTGCGCGGCAAGCCGGTGCAACTGACGGTCAAGGAGTACGACCTGCTGCACACCCTGGCCTCCCGCCCGGGGCGCACCTTCAGCCGCCGCCAGCTGCTGGACCTGATCTGGGACAGCGACGCCGAGGTGTACGAGCACACGGTCAACTCCCACGTCAACCGGCTGCGCAACAAGGTCGAGGCCAACCCCAACCGCCCGCGACTGATCCTGACGGTGTGGGGCGTCGGCTACCGCTTCACCGAGGACCTGGCCGGAGGCGAGGCCTGACATGCGTGCACCGAACCTGGTCAAGTCCCTGCACTTCCGCATCACCGCGGCCTTCGTGGCGCTGCTCGCGGTCAGCGGCGGGGCCTACTACCTGTGGATCCAGGCCACCCTCTACAATGCCTATGACGACGCCGAGGAGGAGGACTGGTACGAGAACCTGGCCGCCGTGGAAATGGACAGCCTGGCCGCGCGCCTGTCCCCGCTGGCGGCCGACTCCGCCGCCTTGGACCGCCTGGTCACGGAGTACGGCCAGCGCATCGCCGGCTACGAGGCCGAGGTGATCGTCTTCGACGCCGACGGCCTGTACTCGTGCTCGAGCGCGCCGGACAGCCTCGGTGCCGCCGTGCCGCGGGCCGACACCGCGCTGCTGCTGGACATGTCCGACGGCAAGTGGGATTTCGGCTCGTTCCCCTTCGCCGACGACATCACCGCCTACGAGAACCGCATCTTCGAGGTGCGGCGCCTGGTGCCGGACGGCGGCGCCGCCGAGCGGCCGGCCGGGTTCCTGGTCGCCTCGTTCGCGCCGCCGACCATCGCCCTGGGCGAGATCGAGGCGGGCGAACGCCGGCTGGGGCTGCACGCCCTGGTGCTGCTGCTGATCTACGCGGCCGCCTCCTCGACCATCATCATGCTGTGGACCACGCGGCGCATCCGCCGCCTCTCGCTGGGCGTGGACGCCTTCACCACCGGGGACCTGGCGGCCCGCGTGCCGGCCAGCAGCAGCGACGAGATCGGCGCCCTCGGCCGCCACATCAACACCATGGCGTCGCGCATCGAGGACATGGTCAGCGAGCTGACCCAGAAGGAGCGCTTCCAGCGCCAGCTCGTGGCCAACGTCAGCCACGACCTGCGCACGCCCCTGGCCAGCCTGCGCGGCTACATCGAGACCCTTTCCATGGGCGGGCACGAGGTCGGCCCCGAGGAGCGCCGGCGCTACCTGGCGGTGGTGACGGACAAGCTGGACCATCTGGACCGGCTGATCGAGCACGTGCTGGTGCTTTCGCGCATCGACTCGGGACAGGCGGCCTTCCGCTGCGAGGACTTCTCCCTGGGCGAGCTGGCGGGCATGGTCCTGGACCGCTGCGGCGAGCCGGCGGCCGAAAGGGAAATCGCCCTGGAGCTGGACCTGGAAAAGGACCTGCCGGACGTGAACGCCGACCCGCTGCAGATGGGTCGCGTCCTGCAGAACCTGGTGGAGAACGGCCTCAAGTTCACGCCGGCCGGCGGCCAGGTGACGGTGCGCGCCAGACGGGACGAGGGCGGCGTGTGGGTCGAGGTGGCCGACACCGGCATCGGCATCGCCCCGGACGACCTGCCCCACATCTTCGAGCGCTTCTACACCGGGGACAAGAGCCGCACGGTGGTGCGGGCCGAGCGCGGTCCCGACGACCACCTCACCCGCAGCTCCGGCCTGGGCCTGGCCATCGCCTCGCGCATCGTCGAGGGCCACGGCGGCCGCCTGGAAGTGCAGAGCAGCCCCGGTGCCGGTTCGGTGTTCCGCTTCCGCCTGGCGGCCGCGCAGGCCGGCGGCCGCAGCGCCACGGCCGCCTCGGCCTGACGCGGGCCTAGCTGCGCCGCAGTTCCCGCACGACGATCACGCCGCCGGCGGCCGCCAGCAGCAGCAGGCCGGCCGCCGGGCCGGCCTCCCCCAGCAGCAGCTTGCCCAGGCCGAACAGCAGCCCGTAGACCGACGCGCAGCCTGCGGCCCAGACCAGCAGTACGCTGCCGGTCAGCCCGTCGCAGACCACGTCCGGCGCCCGCAGGGCCACCGGCCCCCAGCGGCCTCCCGGCCGCACCCGGCGGTAGAACTGCTCGAGCCGGGCCGGCTCGACCGGGCGCGTGGCGAAGGTCACCGCCAGCCAGACCAGCAGGGTCACCGGCACCAGGATCAGGGCCTTGTGGTGGGTGCCCAGCACCACGCCCCCCACCTCCAGCGGCGTGGCGAACAGGGCGTAATCCCCACCGGCCTGCACGGCGGCCGCCACCTCGAACCCCACCGCCAGCAGCACCGACGAGGCCAGGGCCGCGATCTCGCTCCAGGCGTTGACCCGCCACCAGAACCAGCGCAGGATCAGCACCGGGCCGATGCCCGCACCCATGGCCCAGACGAAGAGCCAGGCCTTGCCGATGCTGGTCAGGGAGAAGGCCACCCACACGGCGCAGGCCATCATCACCGCGACGCAGATCTTGGCCGTCAGCACGGCCTCCTTTTCCGAGCAGTCCGGCCGCAGGAAGCGCCGCCAGATGTCGTTGACCAGGTAGCTGGCGCCCCAGTTGAGGTGGGTGTCGACCGTCGACATGAAGGCGGCGAAGAAGCTGACCAGCACCAGCCCCAGCAGCCCCGGGCCCAGCACCTGCAGCATCACCAGAGGATAGGCCGCCTCCTGGCTCTGCCCCGCCGGCATGGTCGGCAACAGCACCAGCGAGGCCAGCGCCGTGGCGATCCAGGGCCAGTAGCGCAGGGCGTTGTTGGCCACCACGAACCAGAGGGTCGCGCCCCGCGCGTGGCGTTCGTTGCGGGCCGCGGCCATGCGCTGGATCAGGTAGCCGCCGCCGTCGGCATTGTGGCTGGCCCACCACATGAGCGAGACGAAGACCAGGAAGCGGAACAGGTCCGAGTCCCAGCCCAGCCCGCCGCCCGGCACGAAGGCCAGGGTGTTGGCGTCGACCAGGGGCGAGTCGAACAGCCGCTCCTTCACCTCGGCGATGCCCCCCGCCTTGTTCACCGCCAGCACCGCCACGGTGATCGAGCCGGCCATGGCCAGGGCGAACTGGAGCACGTCGGTGATCACCACGCCCCAGAACCCCGCCATCAGGGCGTAGCTGAGGGCGAGCGCGGCCCCGCCGACCACGGCCAGCATCGGGTCGATGCCCAGCACCGACTCGGCGACGGTGGCCATGCCCTTGAGCACCCAGCCCAGCACGATGAAGTTGTAGAGCAGGGCGAAGTAGCCGGCCTTGAAGCCGCGCAGGAAGGCCGCCGGCCGGCCGCTGTAGCGCAGTTCGATCAACTCGTTGTCCGTCAGCACCTCGGCCCGCCGCCAGAAGCGCGAGAACAGGAAGACCGCCAGCATCTGGCTCATGACGTAGTGCCAGCCGAACCAGTTGTACCAGATGCCCTGGTTGCGGATGAAGCCGGTGACCGCCAGCGGCGTGTCGGCGGCAAAGGTGGTGGCGACCATGCTGGTGCCCAGCACCCACCAGGGCAGGGAGCGGCCCGACAGGAAGTACTCGCTGGTGGAGGTCGAGGCGCGGCGGCGGAAAGCCAGGCCGAGCCCGACCGTGACCAGGGCGTACAGGGCGATGATGGCCCAGTCCAGGGGATGCAGGTTGGCCATGGGATCCTTCCGCCGGGCGGCGCCAGGGGTTGCGGCAATTTACCGCACCCTAGCACGGGCCGCGGCGGCGGTAAAGACGGCGGGAGCGGTGCGCAGGGGGACCGCCGGCGGCGGCCGGCCGTCCCCCCCTATGCGGACTGCCGCATCAGCGCAGAAGCGTCATCTTGCGGCGCAGATCCCGGTCGGAGCTCTTGAGTACGTAATGGTACACGCCCGACGCGGCGGACCGACCGGCATCGTCAGTGCCATCCCAGATCACCCGGTGCGGCCCCGCGGCCCGCACCCCGTCGACCAGGGTGCGCACCAGGCGCCCGCGGCCATCGTAGATCTTCAGCGAGACCCGACCCGCGCCTGGCAGCGCGAAGTCGATGAAGGTCTGCGGGTTGAACGGGTTGGGGAAATTCTGGGCCAGGCTGGTGGCCCGCGGCAGCTGGTCGCCGGCGGCCGACAGGTCCAGGGACGCCGACTGCTGGGCCATGGCCACCGGCGCCGAACGGCCGTGGGCCGCCCAGGCGTCGTGCAGCCGCTGCCCCAGGTCGTCGACGCTGTTGTTGTCCCGCAGGAACTCGATGTACTCCTTCGAGGTGGTCTGGTACCAGAGCACGACCTCGACCCGCACCGCACCGTCCGGAAGTTCGTAATGGGTGTCGTCCCAGTGGGCGCCGTCGGCGTAGGCGTAGCCCACCGGCGGCGACTGGATGTCGGTGAAGGCCGCGTTGGTGAAGCCCCGCGGCGGGATGCGGTTGTCCAGGTAGACGGTGTCGTTGAGGGCGAAGTGGAACGACGGACCCGCCGGCAGACCCAGCGCGCCTTCCAGCCTGGTGGAGATGCCGGGCTCGATGTGGTAGATCTTCGCCGCCGGATCGTGGCCCAGTTCGCCGGTGTCCGGATCGTAGGCCGCGGACTCGTAGACGAGCTGGTCGCCGGCGTCGAAGGCCTTGACGTTCAGCC
The DNA here is from genome assembly GCA_963848505.1 of Candidatus Krumholzibacteriia bacterium. Classification (GTDB taxonomy): domain Bacteria; phylum Krumholzibacteriota; class Krumholzibacteriia; order LZORAL124-64-63; family LZORAL124-64-63; genus JACZKN01. The sequence continues at coordinate 1,917,645 of CAWKEB010000003.1, forward strand.
AGGCCCTTCTCCCCTCGGGGTAGCCCGACGGCAGCTTGTGGGCCGACTCGTTGACCACCCGCACGTTGATGCCCGGTCGCCCGCCATGATTGTCGCCGGTGACATCGAGGGTGGCCGCCAGGGTGAGCATTGCCTGGGCGCGCAGCTTGCCCGCCTGCAGCTGGACCGGATCGACCTCGCCGGGATAGAAGTCCGGCAGGATGTCCGGCAGGAAGGTGTTGCCGCCGGTCATGTCGTGCAGGCCCAGGTCGGTGCGCGTGGGCGTGCCACCGATGGCCGCGCCCACGCCGGTGACGTCGCGCAGGTGGCAGTCCTGGCAGGTGGAGACGATGCCGCCGGGCTTGTTGCCGGCGAACTGGGGCTGGTAGACGCCGGTGGTCGCGTACGTGCTGGCCAGCCACTCGCTGTAGGTGCGCTCGATGGGGAACATGTTGCGCGGGTCGCCGTCCGGGTGCGGCGTGTCCAGGGCCTGCACGTCGTAGGTGCCGTCCCCGGCACCCTTGACGAAGACCGGGTTGCTGACGTCGTGGCAGGTGCCGCAGAGAGCGGCGCTCAGGTGGAAGGGCGAGAACTGGAACTGGTGGGAGGCCTGCGCGTCGGCGTAGGGCCCGCGGCGCACGGGATCGGGGTCCAGCACGAAGCCGCCGTTGGCGTGGGTCGTGGGCACGTGCTCGAGCTCGGCCAGGATCGCGGCGTCGGCCGCCGGGCTTACACCCTCGACGTACACGGGATCGGCCATGCTGTGGCAGAAGACGCAATTGACGCCCTGGTAGTCCTTGGAGATCAGCGAATCGCCCGATGTGTCGAGGGAGCGCCCCTCGGCCCAACCGTTGGGCGTGTGGCAGCGCAGGCAGAGGTCGCCCACCGAGGGGGCCACGCTCTCGGCCACCCGCAGGGTCGCCAGGTAGAGGGGATCGCGCATGGCTTGGGCCATCATGCTGCCCTGCCAGTTGGCCCAATGCTCGACGTCAACGTCGTAGTCGCCATGGCAGGCGATGCAGGTCTGGGACGGGTCCTCGGCGATGCTGCCGGCGAAGGGCTGGGTGCCGGGCAGGTCGAAGTCGCGCAGGGTGGTCGGCGCGATGCCGCCGCTGCGGCCGATGATGCCGAAGGCCGCGCTGGTGCCGCTGCCGGTGTTGCCGGCGTTGTCCAGCGCGACGACGCGCAGGGTGGTGGCCCCGGGCAGGTTCGGCACGAAGAGCCCGTGGCTGCCGGTGTTTTCCAGCCCCTGGGCCACCCGCCGCCAATGCAGGCCGCCGTCGTCGCTCAGATCGATGGCCACGGCGGCGACGCCGCTCGGGTCGTCGGCCGTCCACTGCACCGTCCAGACGGTCTCCGCGTCGACGGATTCGCCTCCGGCCGGCGCCAACACCGCCACCGTGGGCGGGTCGGTGTCCGTCGCGCCGGACGGCGTCAGGAAGGGCACCAGTTCACTGACCGTGACGTTGAGCGCCGCGGTGTAGTTGCTGCTCTTCAGTCCGGGAAAGGTCGGTGTGTTGCCGAACACGCCGACGCTGGTGACCTCGATCAGGTTGCTGTATCCGTCATTGTCGGCGTCCTCCTCCTCGACGGCAGCCAGGGACTGGTCGATGCTCAAGCCCAGGTTCAGACGGGCCTCCAGCGCCACGCCGTAGGGATTGCGCTGCCCGCCACCGTCGAAGTCGAAGTGGCAGACGCCGCAATGCGCGCCGTTGCTGGGCAGGTTGTCCAGCTGGGTGCCGCCGGCGACCGGGTAACGGTCGAAGAACCCCCGGCGGAAAGGATTGCGGGCCTCCGCTGACTCCGTGATGGTCAGGGCGCCGAGAACCGTTGCGACGATCAGGAACCGGATGGCTCTTGCATTCACGATGTGCCCCCCTGCGCGTTGAGGCGACCGCCCTCGCCTGCACTTACCTGCATAGGCTGGACGGTATAGCCAAGGGGCGAATTGTGACACATTTGCCACTTGTTGACAACGAATTGTCTAAATATGAACCCAATAATCAACACCAACAAGCTGTCAAGGCTGATATTCTGCCAACACCTTGGCATCGACCCACCACAGATCCGAACTCCCGGTGCCCGGGCTGCCCTGGCGCTGGCGCAAGAGCCCGGGCGTAACCGGGCCGCCGGCGGCGGCGTCGGCGACGATCCGGCTGGAGCTGAAGAACAGCACCCGCCCGTCCGGCGACAGCGACGCGCTGGCGGCCCGCTCACCCGGGCCGTTGAAGCGCGGTCCCAGATTGACCGCCGGCAGCCACACGCCGCGGCCGTCGGCAAAGCTGATCCAGTAGTCGGCCGGGCCCAGGTTCTGCTCGTGGCCGCCCACACAGGCGATCAACCAGCCTTCGTCCGCGGCCACGGTGGCGTTGTAGACCTGGCCGCTGAGGTTGACCGTCGCCGGCAGCCGCTGCGGCGGAGCATACCCTTGGCCCGCGGGCTCGGCCGACCAGATCGCCGCGCCGGTCTCGTCCTCGCGGGTGAAGTAGAGGGTGCCGTCGGCGGCCAGACTGGGGAAGTACTCGGCAGCATCGGTGGTCACCGGCGGCGGCAGGGCCTCGGCCGGGGACCAGCCGTCGGCCTGCCGTAGCGACGCGAAGATGTTCTGGTTCGCCCAGCCGCGCCCCTGCTCCTGGCCCGGCGCGGCACGGTTGCTCAGGAAGAGCACCCGTGACCCGTCGGCCGCCAGGGTCGGCTCGAAGCACACGAAGTCCGGATCGGTGTGGAACGGCACGCTCAGGGGCTCGCTCCAGCGATCGTTCTCCAGCGTGGTGGCCATGATCGTGAACAGCCCCTGGTCCATCAGCCCGTACCAGATCTCCCGTCCGCCCGGATGCACAAGCACGTCGCGCTCGTTCAGCCCCGTGCTCAGCAGGCCAGGCGCAAAGAGCACCGGTTCGGATCCGGGCAATTCCTGGCCCAGCCAGGGACCGGACACCTCCGGAAACGGGCGTCGGGACACCGGGCCGGCCAGGGCCGCCGTGCCCGGCCCTTCAGCCGCCAGCGCCTCCAGCGCGATGACCGCGATGCCCCCGGTTGCACCGGGAGTGGCGGCCCGTGCCTGCAGCTGACCCCAGCGGCGCGGCCAGCCGTCGTCGGCCGCGGGCGCGGCCATGTAGCAGAACGCCTTGCCGTCGGGCGTGACCATCGCCGACCAGGCGCGTCCCAGACCCGCATTGATCCGCGCGCCCAGGTTGCGGGCGGCCTGCCAGGTGTCGTCCGGGCTGCGGTCGACCCGCCAGTAGTCGGCCAGGCCGTGGTTCTGCTCCAGCCCGATCACCGAGAGGATGAGGTGGCTCTCGTCCGGGGCCACCCAGGCGTTGAAACGGTTGCTGCCCGCGTTGACCTGCGGCGGCAACAGCTGCGGGGCCAGGAACCCGCCGGCGGCGGCGGGCCGCGCCCGCCAGATGGCGTGGACGCGGCCGGTGGAATCGGCCCGCGTGAAGTACAAGGTGCCGTCGGCGGTCAGCGAGGGGAAGTATTCCAGCAACGGGCTGTTGACCGGTTCGTCCAGGCGCCGGGCTTCGCCCCAATGGTCGCCCTGGCGCTCGACGCGCCAGAGGTCCGCGTCGCCGGCGCCGTCCTGCGCGGCGTTGCGGGTGGACACGAAGTAGAGGTGCCGGCCGTCCGGCGCCACGGAGGGTTCGAGGTCGATCCAGCGGGGGTCGCCGGAGAAGGAGGCGGCCTGCGGCTCGCTCCAGCCGCCGGGCGTGCGCCGGATGACGCAGATCACGGCCTGGGCGTAGCCCGCGGTGGCTGCGCAGTAGTAGAACTCGTCCATGTCCGGGGTCATGGTCAGGTCGCGGGTCGTCAGTCCGGTCGTGACCAGGCCAGGGGCCAGCCAGACCGGATCGGGCCCCGGCACCGTGCCCGCCGGCCAGTCCCCCGCGCGGGTCGCCGCGGGTCCGGTGCAGGCCGCCGCCAGGACGGCCAAGGCGACGGCGAATGACCGTGGTCGATGTCTCATGGGTTCGGCTCCTCGGGGTGCGGATCGGGTCGTTGGGCTTCGGCGGCACCTTTCCACCGCCGGTGGACCCAGAACCACTGCTCGGGACACGCGCGGACAAAGGACTCTACGCCGTCGCTGATGCGGCGCATCAGCGCCGCGACCTGCTCCGCGTCGGCCCGCTGCGCCGTGACGCCGATCGCCTCGCCGATGTGGAACACATGGCCGTCGGCCTGGCGCAGGATCGCCACCGGCACCACCGGGCAGCCGGTGCGCAGGGCCAGGCGGGCGGCGCCGGGCCAGGTGCTGGCCGGTCGGCCCAGGAAATCCAGGGCCAGGCCCTGGGCCCCGGCATCCTGATCCACCAGCAGCGAGACCAACCCACCCCGGCGCAGGTGGGCCAGCACCGCCCGTCCGGCGCGGTCCATGGGTACGGTGGCGATGCCGTGCCGGTTGCGCAGCTGCTGCAGATCCTGCTCGAAGGCGCGGTTGCGCTGGGGCTTGACCACGTCCAGCAGCGGGTAGCGCGCCGCCAGCAGGCGCCCCCCCAGTTCGAAGTTGCCCAGATGTCCGGTCACCACGATGGCGCCGCGCCCGCCGGCCAGCGCGCGGTCCAGCGCTGCCCAGCTTGGCTCGATGCGCACCTGGCCGGCCAGGCGCCGGGGATCGGCGCAGAAGACCTCCGCCGCGGTGCGGCCCAGGTGGTCATAGACGGCTGTCCGCAGGGCACGGCGCGCGGGCAGGGGCAGCTCCGGATAGACGGCCGCGAGCTGGTCATCGACCACCCGCCGGCGCAGCCCGCCCAGCGGGCCGACCAGGCGCGCGGTTCCGCGCAGGCAGGCCTCGGCCGCCGGGTAGGGCAGACGCCGCAGGCCGCCCAGGGCGGCACGGAAGGCCAGGTGTTCGATGCCGTCGGGCCAGCGCATGGGCTGACGATAGGCCGCCGGACCGGTCGAGTCCACCGCGAGGGCAAACCGGGGAGGTTGTGAACCTTTCCGCAGGGTAGCCGGGGCCTTCGCGGACTGGCGGTCGACGAATTCTCTGGATAACCTTGTCCTGATATTGAATTGAGGTTCCGTAAGGCGATGCTCCGCCATGGGCGTCGCGTGGCCATCCTCGAACCACCCAACTTCAGGACATACATATCCTAATATCCCAACTACTAGGTACTTGTATGGATTACGCCTTAAAGCCAGTGCAGGCCTCAAGTTGCAATTATACGAATATAGTCTTTCTCTTTCATGCGTCTCGGCGGCACAAGGCGCTTCGCCCCAGGGCGCAGGTCCGGTGCATGGCAGCAGGTCATTGACCCGAGCCCTTCGCCGCGACATGGTTGTGACATCGTTCACAACCTGATCGGACCCCAAATTCCTGCAAGGAGCCCGACGATGAAAAAGCTGCTGATCGTCAGTGCCCTGGCCCTGCTGGTCGCCGGCCCCGCGGTCGCCGCCGACGACACGGTGGCCGGCAAGTGCATGACCTGCCACAAGGAAAAGAGCCTCGGCCTGTACAACCAGTGGTACGGGTCCGAGCACGCCAAGCACAACGTCACCTGCCTGGACTGCCACAAGGCCGCCCAGGGCGAGCCCGATGCATACATGCACGAGGGCGCGCTGATCGCCACCCTGGTCACGCCCATGGACTGCGGCAAGTGCCACAAGCTGGAGGCCGAGCAGGTCGGCGCCAGCTACCACGCCCACGCCGGTGAGATCCTCGAATCGGCCGACGCCTACCTGGCCCACGTGGCCGGCGGCGCGCCGGTGGCGATCGCCGGCTGCGAAAGCTGCCACGGCACCAAGGTCAAGATCGACGCGAACAGCCCCAACAAGCTCAGCCGCCTGAGCTGGCCCAACAGCGGCATCGGGCGGATCAACCCCGACGGCAGCAAGGGCTCCTGCACCGCCTGCCACTCGCGCCACACCTTCAGCGTGCGCCAGGCCCGCCAGCCGGAGGTCTGCGGCAAGTGCCACCTGGGCCCGGATCATCCGCAGAAGGAGATCTACGAGGAGTCCAAGCACGGCAACGCCTATTACACGAACATCGACAAGATGAACCTGGACGCCAAGCGCTGGGTCGTGGGCCAGGACTACTACGAGGCCCCCACCTGCGCCACCTGCCACATGTCCGCGACGCCCAACCAGAAGGTCACCCACGACGTGGGCCAGCGCATCAGCTGGACCCTGCGTCCCCCGGTCTCGGTGACCAAGGACAACTGGGAGACCAAGCGCCAGAACATGCAGGACGTCTGCACCAACTGCCACGGCAAGAGCTTCGTCGAAGGCCATTACGCCCAGTTCGACGGCGTGGTGAACCTCTACAACGACAAGTTCGCCAAGCCGGGCGCCGCCCTGGCCAAGCTGGCCCACGAGAAGAAGCTGGGCGAAGGCACGGCGAGCTTCAGCAACAAGTGGGAGTGGACCTGGTGGGAGATCTGGCACCACGAGGGCCGGCGCGCCCGCCACGGCGCCGCGATGATGGGGCCGGACTACACCTGGTGGCACGGCATGTACGAGGTGGCCCAGCACTTCTACTTCAAGTACGTGCCCGAGCTGCGCGAATTCCACGACCCGGACGTGGACAAGCTGCTGGACGAGATCCTGGCCGACCCCTTCCACGTGTGGATGACGCGGCCGACCGCCGAGATCACGGCCGACATCAAGTCCGGTGCGATGCAGAAGATGTACCAGGACATGTACAAGGTCACGAGCAAGTAAGGGGCTGAGCGATGAAGCGATTCCAGCTCTTCATCCGCGGCATCTCGACCAACTGGACCGGAACGCTGGGGGTCACCTTCGTGACCTCCGCGTTCCTGCTCTTCGTGATCTTCGAGCTGTTGCGGATCGCGGGAATCCTGACCAACTCCTACATCGGGCTCATCAGCTACATGGCCCTGCCGGCCCTGTTCATCCTGGGCCTGGTCCTGATCCCCATCGGCTGGTGGCAGTTCCGCCGGGCCACGGGGCGCACGACCTCGGAGTTGCTCAGCCAACGGTTCCCCGACGACATGACCAAGGCCAAGCGCCTGGGTTCGTCGCTGGTGGGGATGATCGCGTTGCTGTCCCTGGTGAACATCATGTTCCTGGGCATCGGCGGCGCGCGCATGCTCCACTTCATGGACGAGCCCGAGTTCTGCGGCACCGCCTGCCACGGGGTGATGGAACCCGAGTGGGTGGCCTACCAGAACTCGCCCCACGCCCACGTGCGCTGCATCGACTGCCATGTGGGCGAGGGCGCCGACGCCCTGATCGACGCCAAGCTCAACGGCCTGTGGCAGGTGGTCTCGGCCACCTTCGACCTCTACGAACGGCCCATTCCCACGCCGGTGCACCAGCTGCGGCCGGCCCGGGAGACCTGCGAGAAGTGCCACTGGCCCGACAAGTTCTACGGCGACCGCATCAAGAATTTCGCCGGCTTCGCCCAGGACGAGGCTTCGACGCCCAGCCACACCACGCTGGCGCTGAAGCTGGGTTCGGGCAGCGGCGAGGTGGCCGGCACCATCCACTGGCACATCGCCGAGCGCAACGAGGTCCGCTACCGGGCCGCCGACGAGAGTCGCCTGCACATGGAGTGGGTCGAGGTGCGCCGCGGCGAGAGCTTCCACCGCTTCACCAACCGGGCTGCGGCCACGGCGCCCGCCGGCGAAGCGTCGGCGGAGTCCGAGGTGCGCAGCATGGACTGCGTCGACTGCCACAACCGGGCCACCCACATCTACCAGGACCCCGAGACGGCCGTCGACGAGGCGCTGGCGGCCGGCCGCATCGACCGCAGCCTGCCGTTCGCCAAGAAGACGGCCCTGGCGGCCCTGCTGGGCAGCTGGTCCGACAAGGACACCGCCCTGCGCGGCATCGAGAACACCGTGCGTGGGACCTACTCGCGCATGGAGGGCGGCGCCGGCCTGCTGCGGGCCGCCGACGGGATGACCGGCGAACTGCAGGCCATCTACTCTCGCAACGTCTTTCCGCACATGAACGTGGGCTGGAACACCTACCCTTCGCACCTGGGCCACCGGGGCAGGTCGGGCTGCTTCCGCTGCCACAACGCCGACATGGTGGACGATGACGGGCAGGCGGTCCCCTACGACTGCACGCTCTGCCATTCGATCCTGGCCATGGACAGCGACTCGCCGTTCCGTTTCCTGCTGCCGGTCGAGAAGGACGATCCGGACCGCAAGATGCACAAGTACCTGAGGGACGAGTTCCTGGGCGTGACGACGCCGGACCTGCCGTTCGAGACGGCGGAAAAGGACTCGCTGGCCGCTTTGACGCCCTGATCGGGGATCGGAGCCAGGGGGGCGGCGCGAGCCGCCCCCCTTTTGTATTGCGACCGGGAACCCGGGCGGGCATGGTCCGTACCGGCGGCCTCCGTCCGGCGGCCGCGACGGGTCCGTCCCCATGGACCGGAGGTTGAGCTTGAAACCGCTGCCCGCCCTGTTCGCCCTGCTGCTGCTGGTGCCCTGCGCCGCGGCCGCCGACGACGACGATGCGGCCGGCTGGGCGCGCCGCCTGCTGGCCCAACCGACCGACGTGCTCCTGCGGGTGCGCCTGGACGACGGCTTCGGCCGCGAAGGCTACCGCGGCGCCGTCACCGCCGACAGCCTGGTCCTGGCCCACGAACCGGGCGGAACGCGCCTTGGCGCCTGCGCCCTCGCTGCCATAGTCGCGGTGGAGCGCCGCGGCGGCGGCGCCGGCCGCGGCTGGGCGGTCGGCCGCAACGTCGGCGCCATCGGCGGCGCCGTCGTCGGCCTCCTGTTCGCGGCCCTGGTCGACGCGGTCGGCGAAGGCGAGGACGAGCCGACGGCCGCCAGCTATGCGGCCGCGACCGTGGGCCTGGCCACGGTGGGCGCCGTGGGCATCGGCGGGATCGGGGCCCTGATCAATTCGGGCGCGGACGAGTGGTACCCCCTGCCTCCGGCGGAACCACGCCGCCGGCAGCGGCTGGCGCTCGGGGGCGGCCTGGCCCGCGGCGATGGTGCCGGCGGCGTAGGCTACGACGGTCTGACCCTGCGCACCTGGCTGCCGCGCCGGGTTGCGGGTGCCATCGACCTCGGTCCTGAAGCCACCTGGTCCAACCTGGGCGGCACCACCAGCCACTGGGACGGCACCACGGCCGAGGTCAAGGACACCTGGTCGCTGGGGTTGGCCGCCCGATTCGCACCGGCCGGACCGGGCCTGGCGCCCTTCGCCTCGGCGGGCCTGGGCTGGTACGCCCGCGAGGACTCCTGGCTGGGCGTCAACCTGGGCTTGGGCCTGCGCTGGCAAAAGCCCTCGGGCGACGGATTCGACCTGGAGCTGCGCTGGCACAGCCGCAGCTCGGGGTTGGACGCCGAGCCTGGCAACGGCATCATGACCGTGACCGCCGGCTGGACGTTCGCCCTCTAGACGACTTCATTGCTGCCGGGACCACCACGAAGCCGCCGAGGAGTTGACCCCATGCGCGAACACGAAGCCATGCCCCTGCCCCCCCTGCCGTCATACGACGACGACGCCATGACCCGGCGTGCCGAAGCGTTCCGCGACTTCCTGGCCACCCGCCGCACGGTGCGCGAATTCAGCGACCGGCCGGTGCCGCAGGCGGTGATCACGGCCTGCGTCGAGGCGGCCGGGCAGGCGCCCAGCGGGGCCAACAAGCAGCCCTGGCGCTTCGAGATCGTCGGCGATCCGGCGGTGAAACGGGAAATCCGGCTGGCGGCCGAAGCCGAGGAGCGGGCGTTCTACGACGGGCGGGCCGGAGACGAATGGCTGCGCGACCTGGCGCCCTTCGGCACCGACGCCCGCAAGCCGTTCCTGGAGACCGCGCCCTGGCTGATCGTGGTCTTCGAGCAGCGCCACGGCCAGGACGAGGACGGCACCAGGGTGCAGCACTACTACACCAGGGAATCGGTGGGCCTGGCCTGCGGCTTCCTGATCGCCGCCCTGCACGACGCGGGCCTGGCCACCCTGACCCACACCCCCAGCCCCATGCACTTCCTCAACCGGGTTCTGGGCCGCCCCGGCCGGGAGAAGCCCTTCCTGCTGCTGGTGGTGGGGCATCCGGCCGCGAACGCGACGGTGCCCCGCATCACGCGCAAGTCCCCGGCCGAGATCATGGGGATCCGCTGATCAACCCGCCTGGGCGACGATGATCGCATCCACCGCAGCCAGGGCCTGGTCGACCGCCGCCAGATCCGGCAGGCCGGCCTGGGCGGTGTTGGGCCGCCCGCCGCCGCGGCCGCCGGCCGCCTCGGCCAGGGCCTTGACCAGGTTGCCCGCGTGCAGGCGCCCGCCGTCGGCCAGGTCGGCGGTGATGGTCACCAGCACGGTGGCCTTGCCGCCCAGCTCCGCGCCCAGGACCACGACGCCCGCCGTGCCGAGCTTGTCGCGCACGTGGTCGCCCAGCTGCATCAGCGCGTTCTTGTCCTCGGCCTCGACCCGGGCCGAGATCACCTGCAGCCCCGCCACCTGGCGCGGGCTGTCCAGCACCGACTCGAGACCGGCCCGGGCCGAGTCCTGCTGCAGCCTGGCCAGTTCCTTGCGCAGGGCCTTCTGTTCGTCCAGCAGCGCGGCCACCTGCTCGGCGTAGGCCGGACCGTCGGCCCGCAGCAGGCCGCGCAGGGCCGTCAGCTGCTCCTGCTCCCGGCGCAGCATCTCCAGGGCCCGCTCGCCGGCCACGGCCTCGATGCGCCGCACGCCGGCCGAGACGCTGCCCTCGGCCACGATGCGGAAGGGCCCGATGTCGCCGGTGGCCAGGCAATGGGTGCCGCCGCAGAGCTCGAGGGAGAAGAGGTCGCCGGCGTCGGCCGGCAGGCCGGGCACCGGCTGCGGACCGCCGTGGATCTCGATCACCCGCACCCGGTCGCCGTACTTTTCGCCGAACAGGGCCATGGCGCCCTTGGCCCGGGCGTCCTGCAGGGCCATGTCCTCGTGGCGGATCACGGGCCGGTTGTCCAGGATCGCGCTGCTGCACCAGGTGCTCGACCCGGGCCAGCTCGGCCGGCTTCAGGGCCTGGTCGTGGCGGAAGTCGAAGCGCAGGCGCTGGGGATCGACCACGCTGCCGGCCTGCTCCACGTGGGCGCCCAGGACCTCGCGCAGGGCCGCGTGCAGCAGGTGGGTGGCGGTGTGGTGGCGCATGGTGGCCAGGCGCGTCGCCGCGTCCACCTGCTGCCGCGCGCCGGTGCAGGCGGCCAGCGCCGCCTCCAGGTCGTCGGCGTCGCCGGCGACCACCAGCACCCGACCCTCCTCGGCCGTCACCGTGTCGACCACCGGCAGGGTGCGCCCACCGGGCTCGAGCACGATGGTGCCCGTGTCGCCCACCTGGCCGCCGGACTCGCCGTAGAAGGGCGTCGCATCCAGCAGCAGGTGCACCAGGGGCCGGCCCGCGGCGTCGTTGCCGGCCGGGCGCAGGGCCCGCGGGCGGCCGCTGCCGGCCAACTCGCCGTAGCCGGTGAAGGTGTTGCGGAAGCCGGCCAGGTCGGCGCCGCCCAGGGGCCGCCAGGCGCCCAGTCCCTCGCGGAAGACGCGCTCGCTGCCGCTTTGGGCCTTCTGCTCGGCCATGCAGAGGTCGAAGCCCGCCTCGTCGACGCTCAGCCCGTCCTCCTGGGCCACCAGCTCGGTCAGGTCCACGGGGAAGCCGAAGGTGTCGTGCAGCTTGAAGGCCTCCTGGCCCGAAAGCACGGTGCGGCCCCCGGCGCGCATGGCGGCGCGGAAGTCGGCGTAGACCAGCAGGCCGGCCTTCAGGGTGCGGCCGAAGCGCTCCTCCTCCTTGCGGATGACCTCGATGATGCGTTCGCGGCGCTCGACGATTTCAGGGTAGGCCTCGCCCATCTCGGCGATCACGACCTCGGCGACCCGCCAGAGGAAGGGCTCGTCCACCCCCAGCAGGTGGCCGTGGCGGGCGGCCCGGCGCAGGATGCGGCGCACCACGTAGCCGCGGTCCGTGTTGCTGGGGATGGCGCCGTCGGCCACGGTGAAGGTGCAGGCGCGGGCGTGGTCGGCGATCACCTGCATGGAGATGCGGTCCTCGCCCTCGGCGCGGCGGCCGGAGATCTGCTCCATCTTCGCGATCAGCGGCGTGAAGAGGTCGGTGTGCGTAGTTGCTGTGCTTGCCCTGCAGCACCGCCACCAGGCGCTCGAAGCCCAGGCCCGTGTCGACGCTCTTCATGGGCAGCGGATTCAGGCGTCCCGTCCTCCTGCCGGTCGAACTCCATGAAGACGTGGTTCCAGAGCTCGAGCCAGCGGTCGCAGTCGCAGACGCCCACGGCGCAGCCGGCGGGGTGGCTGCAGCCCATGGCCTCGCCCTGGTCGTAGTGGATCTCGGTGCAGGGGCCGCAGGGGCCGGTGTCGGCCATGGACCAGAAGTTCTCCTCGTCGCCCTTGGCCAGGTCGCCCAGGCGGAGGATGCGCGCCGCCGGCAGGCCCGACCTCGTCGCGCCAGATGGCGAAGCTCTCGTCGTCGTCCTTGTAGACCGAGACCCAGAGGCGGTCCGGGTCCAGGCCCATCACGCGCGGTCAGGAACTCCCAGCCCCAGAGGATGGACTCGCGCTTGTAGTAGTCGCCGAAGGACCAGTTGCCGAGCATCTCGAAGAACGTGTGATGGCGGGCATCCTTGCCCACTTCCTCGAGGTCGTTGTGCTTGCCCGAGACCCGCATGCACTTCTGGCAGGAGGCGGCCCGCGACGTAGTCGCGGTGCTCGAGGCCCAGGAAGACGCCCTTGAACTGGTTCATGCCGGCGTTGGTGAACATCAGGGTGGGGTCGTCGTGGGGCACGAGGCTGCTGGAGGCGACCACCTGGTGGCCGCGCTCGGCGAAGAATTCGAGGAACTGGGCGCGGATCTCCCTGGCTTTCAAACTTGCTCCTGTCCCCGGGGGCGTATTTTTTGGTACACCCCGGGTCGCTCGGGCCGAAAACGGTTGAGGATGCCGGACTTGACCACCGCAGCGAAGTCGTCGGGCGGTCGCCTGGGGCCGCCCGCCCAACGGCGCATCCGGACATGGAAGCCGAAATTGTAAGCGCGGCCGGGGACCCGGTCAACCCGCCCGCGCCCTGCCACCGCCCCCGGAGGGGCGGCCGCGACCGGAATGGAGTCCCATGCGGCACCTCCTGCACACGATCTTCGGGCTCCTGCTGTGGTGCCTGTTCGGCTACTACTGGTGGGTGGTGGCCAAACAGCGCATCAACCCGGCCACCATCGACGCCCTGGCCGCCCTGGGCGCCATGGTCGTCGTCGGCCTGGTGCTGACCGTGTCCTGGGTGGCCCACAACCTGCGCCTGGCCAAGAAGTTCGGCCGGCGCCAGGGCTTTGCCGAACCGGCGGAGACCTTCGCGGTCGACTACCTCCAGCGCCCCCTGGTGAGTCCGGGCATCGAGGCCCTGCGCCAGGCGCGCATCGTCACCGTCAGCCTGGACGAGCAGCAGCGCAAGGTCTACCGGCCGGGCGGGGAGGTGGCGGACTGATGGACGTCCTGAGCGTCATCGTCGCCGTCCAGGAGCACTGGCTCTACCTGGCCCTGCTGGTCTTCTTCGCCTGGTATCCCATGGCCTCGAGCTGCATGTGGATCTACACGGCCGCCATCTTCTTCCGCCGGCGCGAGCACCTGGCGCCGCGGAAGCTGGAGGAGTTCTACCGGCTGGAGAACCGGCCCCTGGTCTCGTTCATCATCCCGGCCTTCAACGAGGAGGCCAACATCGCCAAGACCCTGCGCGCGGTGCTGGCGGTGGACTACGACAACTTCGAGGTGCTGGCGGTCGACGACTGCTCCACCGACCGCACGCTGGACCAGATCCTGCCCTTCCTGGCGGACCAGCGGCTGCGGGTGGTGCGCAAGGCGGTCAACGAGGGCAAGGCCATGGCCCTGAACGACGCCATCCCCCTGACCAGGGGCGAACTGGTCTTCGTCATGGACGCCGACGCCGAGCCGGACCCGGACATCCTGAAGTTCATGGTCCCCCATTTCCAGTCCCCGCGCTGCGCCGCGGTGACCGGCAACCCGCGGGTGGTCAACCGCCACAGCTTCCTGGCCAAGCTGCAGGCCATCGAGTTCGCCTCGATCATCTCGCTGATGCGCCGGGCCCAGCGCGTGTGGGGCCGCATCATGACCATGAGCGGCGTGGTGGGCATCTTCCGCCGCAGCGCGCTGCTGGACGTGGGCATGTACAGCCCGGAGATGGCCACCGAGGACATCGACCTGACCTGGCGGCTGCAGCTGCGCCACTGGGACGTGCGCTACGAGCCGCAACGCCGTGATGTGGATGCGCGTGCCCCAGTCCCTGCGCGGCCTGTGGCGGCAGCGGCGGCGCTGGGCCCTGGGCCTGTCCCAGGTGCTGGCCCGCCACGGCCGCACGCTGATGAAGTGGAAGCACCGCCGCTTCTGGCCCGTGCTGGTGGAGGCCTCGCTGTCGGTGACCTGGGCCTATGTCTACGTGATCCTGACCATCATCTGGACGGTGAGCTATGCCTTCGGCTACCCGCCGATCGGCGCCTCGCCCATCCCCAACTTCTGGGGCATGCTGATCGCCACGGTCTGCCTGCTGCAGCTGATCATCGGCGTGCTGCTGGACCGCGGCTACGACCACAAGCTGCCGCGCTACTTCGTGGTGGCGGTCTTCTATCCGCTGGTCTACTGGATCCTGATGGCCCTGATCACCGTGTTCACCGCCCCCCTCGGCCTGAACGTCAACCGCCAGAAGCGCAAGTACACGCTCTGGAAACCGGTCCGGGAGTAGGCATGAGCGCACTGCAGAAAAGCGTGATCCTGCTGGGCCTGCTGGCGGCGGCCGGCGCCGCCGCGGCCGCCGACGCCGACGCCGACAGCACCCGCATCGACCCGGCCCTGGCCTGGGAGCGCGTGGCCGCGGCCCGCGACCTGGCCGCCCAGGACCGGCACCACGACGCCGTCACCACCTACCTCGAGGCCCTGGCCGCCGACGCCAGCCTGGTGCCCAACGTGGCCCAGGAGATCGCCTACCAGAAGCTGTGGCGCGAGGACGCCGAGAAGGCGATCTTCTACTTCCGCCGCTACCTGGCGCGCCACCAGGGCGAGGACAACCGCGCCGTGCGCAAGGGCCTGGCCCTGGCCACGAGCTGGAGCGGTCGCCAGCCCGAGGCCGTCGCCATGTACCGCACGCTGGTGGACGAGGACCCGACCGACGGCGAGAGCCGACTCGGCCTGGGCCGCAGCCTGGTCTGGGACAATCGGCTGCACGAGGGTTACGGCGTGCTGCGCGGGATCGAGACCTCGTACGCGGCCGAGGACCCGGCCAACGTCGAGGCCGGCCGCTTCCTGCTTAGGGTGCTCGACGGCTACACCACCCACCTGGACCTGCGCGTGGACGCCTCCTGGGACTCGGACGACCTGGACATCGTGCGCGTCTCGACCCATGGCGCGGTCACCGTCGCGGGCAACAAGCTGCTGCAGATCATGCCCTCGATCGCCTTCTACAACCAGCCCGGCCAGCCGACGGTCACCGCGCCGCGCCTGGGCGCCGGAGTGATGGCGGCGCTGGCCCGCAACTGGGCCCTGCACGCCTACGGCTGGTTCGACAGCTTCCGCAGCAGCGAGCCGCTGTTCGCCGGGACAGGGAACCTGGACTGGAACCGCTTCGGCGGCGACGCCTGGCTGACCTGGCTGCCGGTGCCGCGCCTGCGCCTGGACCTGGGGGCCTCGAGCCAGGCGGTCGAGACCCTCTACGCCCTGGACAACCACATCCATTACGAGCAGGCCGCCCTCTCGGCCGACTGGCGCCTGGCCCGGCACTGGAACCTGGGCCTCTCCGGCAGCGGCGCCGACTACAGCGACGGCAACAGCCGCCTGCGCGGGCAGGCCTCCCTGAAATGGCGGCGCGAGGGCCGCTGGGAACTGAGCGCGGGGCCGGTGCTGACCTACATGGACTTCGCCGAACCCTATCCGGGCGGCTACTGGGCGCCCGACTGGGTGCGCAACGGCTCGCTCGAGGCCGCGGTCGCGACGCGCAGCGCGCGGATGACCTACCGTCTCACCGGCGGCTACGGCCTGGAACAGGAGCTGGGCAGTGACCGCCACAACGTGGGCAGCGTAGCCGGCCGCGTGGGCTGGCGCCTGGCGCCGGGCTGGCTGCTGGCGGGCGAACTGGGCTGGTCCAAGAGCGCCTTCGCCAGCGCCAGCGGCTACAGCCGGACCTTCGCCAACATCTCGGCCCGGGCGCTGTTCTGATGACGCACAGGCACGGCACGATCCTGCCGGCGGTCCTGCTGCTGCTGGTGCTCGGCGGCTGCGGCAACGACCGCGACGGCACGCCCTCGGCCGCGGCCGACTACCATCTCGACCCGCCGGAGCTGGCCAACATGCTGGTCGCCGGCGGCGAGCCGGGCGTGCCGGTGCTCTGCTATCACTACTTCCGCCAGGATTTCCAGCCCGGCTACCTGATGAAGGTGGCGGGGTCGCTGCTGTTCGGGATGCCCGCCCTGGGCGACCGTGAGTTCTGGACGACGCCCCACGCCGAGTTCGAACGCCACCTGGCCTGGTTCCGCGACAGCGGCACCCGGGTCATGACGCTGGACGAGGTGGCCGATCTGGTGGCGGCCGGCCGACCGCTGCCCGAACGCGCGGTGGTCCTGACGATCGACGACGCGGACCGCTCGGTGTACGAGATCGCCTGGCCCCTGCTGCAGAAGTACGGCGTGCGCGCCCATCTCTTCGTGCCCACGGCCAAGGTGGGCGGGCGCTGGAGCGGGCTCGAGGTCTGCACCTGGGAACAGTTGCGGCAGATGAGCGACTCGGGCACGGTGCTGGTGGAGTCCCACACCCGCGACCTGCACTACAAGATCCGCACCCGGGCGGGCCTGGAACCGGTGTTCTGGCACCCCGGCGCCGTGCCCCTGGACCTGCACAGCAGCGAGCGCGACTCGCTGGCGGCCCGTTGGGCGGACGCGGAACCCGCGGTCACCGCCGGCGACCCCCTGCTGCTGCTGGGCGGGGCGCGCGGACCGGTGGCGGTGGACCTGGTCTCGAGCCGCCTGGACATCCTGGCCGGCACCGGCCGCGCCCCGCGCTGGCTGGCCTGGCCCTACGGTTTCGCCAACGGGGATCTGAACACCTTGGCGCGCGGCCTGGGCTTCCGCGGCACCGTCAGCCTGCGCCCGCAGGTCTTCAGCGCCGCCGACTCGGTGCTGGCGGTGGGCCGGGTGACGCTGACGGCCAAGAGCACCATGGGCCAGATCGCCGGCATCTGGACAGTTGTGCCATAAGGATTGTGTCTGACCCGGCAGGCTGGCACTGTTGCGCCCGGTCGATCAATTCGCGTACGCCCGAAGCCGCTCCCTCTGACCGACCAGCCCCCGTGTCTCGATCTTGCGGGCATAGTATTGCCCCCAACGTGGCGGCAACAGCACATGCGTCGGGAAGATCCGCTCTTCCAGGACATCAGCCACCGCCAGCGGTCGCTCCATCATCCCCCGCGCCATCGCCGGCGTTGGACTACCGCGCACCTTCTCCCGCCGACCCTTCATGTAATTCCGCCACACAAGGAATATCGCCAGCCGCTCCGAACTCGCCTGCCGCCGCTTCGACCAGGCAATCGTCTCCCGCTTGTGATTCGAGCTGCAATGCCGGATCAACAGGTCGCCCAGATTCACTTCCCACAACGGATTGCGATTGTCCCGGCGATCCTTGCTCGAAGTCACCCGGTGATGGATGCGCGGTGCCAAACCACGCATCGCTCGGGGATAGGCTCGATGGTCGTCGCTGTAGATCGTCACCTCGGGTTGACTGCCGATGGTGACTTCGAGCAGTTCGCGGATATCTTTTCGCACGGCTTGGGGGTCCGGCCGGCCGACTCTCTGCTCTTGCTCGGCGCGTCGCCGCCGCTGGGCGTCGGTCATCGTACCGCTGCGGCGCACTTCGCTGTCGGTGAAGTAGGCGAAGAAATCGGTGTCCTTCTCGATCGCAAGATGGTGGTGAAACGGTTGATTCTGTGACCGTTCAAATGTGACGAGCCCGTCGATAACCATGTCGCGTATGGGTGGGGCGTCGGCCATCTGCCGCGCATGGAACAACATGCAGTGCCGGCCGAGGCGCTCGAGCTGGCGGTCGACGGTCGGCGGCGAGACGCCCAGGTCCCGGGCCAGTTGACGGTTGGCCATGCAGCCGACAGTCCGGGTCAGCAGTTGGGGGTAGATGTCGGGACGACGTAGCCAGTAAGTGACGTTGAAGGTCTGGCTGCTGAAGGAGCGTTTGCAGTGGAGGCATGTGAACCGCTGGATACGGTGGGGCTTGGCGTGTCGCCAGAAGAAGCCGGCCTTTTTGAACTGCCAGCCCGTTTCCAACCCATTATGGAACAGGCAGTTCGGATTGGGGCAGAAAGGTGGATGGAAGGCGGAGCCGTGCAGTTTGTAGGTAACCATGAACGGCTAGGATGCAGGGGCTGGGCCGGAAACAATCGCTGTAGCACAACTCAGCCGCCGCCGTCGGCAACCCCGGCGCCGGCCCCCACCAGCAACCGTCGCGTGCGCGGCCCGTCGAACTCGCAGAACCAGACCGCCTGCCAGGTCCCCAGCACCGGGCGCCCGTCCTGCACCAGCAGCGTCACCGAACTGCCCATCAGGCTGGCCTTGGCGTGGGCCGCGGCGTTGCCCTCGGCGTGGCGGTAGCCGCCGCTCCACGGCACCAGGCGGTCGAGGATCGTCTCGAGATCGCGCACCACGTCCGGGTCGGCACCCTCGTTGATGGTCACGCCGGCGGTGGTGTGGGGATTGAAGACCGTGACCGTGCCGTGGCCGAGGCCCAGGCGCCGGATCGCGGCCTTGACCTGCGCGGTGACGTCCACGAAGTCGGTGCGGCCGGTGGTCTCCAGCCCGATCTCGATCATGCCTGCCTCCCGCGCCGAAAAAAGGCGGCCGCCCGGCGGCGCCTAGAAATCGAAGTACATGGTGAACTCGTAGGGATGCGGCCGCCGGTTGATGGCGTTGATCTCGTCCTGCTTGAGTCTCCAGCCAGCGGCGGATCAGCGCTTCGGGGAACACGCCGCCACGGGTCAGGTACTGGTGGTCGCGCTCCAGGGCGTCCAGGGCGTCGGCCAGCGAGCGGGGCAGGAACTCCGCCTGGCGGCCGGCTGTCGCTGGGCGCGTCCTCGGGCCGGTACCCGGCAGCCACCGGGTCGATGCGGTTGATCGATCCCGTCGAGTCCGGCCATCAGGATGGCCGCGGCGCAGAGGTAGGGGTTGGCCGTCAGGTCGGGCGGACGGTACTCGATGCGGCGCAGCTGCGGGTCGGACACGTAGCTGGGCATGCGGATCGCCGCGCCGCGGTTGCTGCGGCCGAAGGTGCGCGCGGTCGGCGCCTCGTAGCCCGGCACCAGGCGCTTGTAGCTGTTGGTGCTGGGGTTGGTCAGGGCGCAGAGGGAGTCGGCGTGGCTGAGGATGCCGCCGACCTAGAACAGGGCGGTCTCCGAGAGGCCGGCGTAGCCCGCGGGATCGTCGAAGATGTTCGACCCGCCCTTGAGCAGGAACTGGTGCAGGTGCCAGCCGCTGCCCGCGTTGTCGAACAGGGGCTTGGGCATGAAGGTCACCTTCAGGCCGTGGCGCTCGGCCAGGTTGATCAGGATGTACTTGGTCAGCACCGCGTGGTCGCCGGTGGTCAGCAGGTCGGCGAACCAGCCCTCGATCTCCTGCTGCCCGTGCTTGCCCACCTCGTGGTGGTGGTAGCGGACAGGGATGCCGAAGTCCCTCATCGCCGCGCAGACATCGTCGCGGAAATCGTCGTGGCGATCGAAGGGATTGCAGGCGTGGTAGGCGTTCTGGTAGAAGCTCTCGCCGCTGGTCAGTCCGTAGGCCGAGTTGTCGACACCGTTGCCGAAGGACGCCGCTTCGAAGATGTGGAACTCGTACTCGGGTCCCCAGCGCGACTCGTCGGCCACGCCGGCCTCGCGCAGCGCCGCCTCGGCCTTGCGGGCGATGGTCCGGCCGTCCTGGGTGAAGGGCGTGCGCCCGGCGTCGGTCAGCCGCGCCTCGGCGAACATCGTCAGGGTCGGACGCTTGCGGAAGGGATCGACGCGCCGCGGTGCCCAGGTCCGGCACCAGCACCATGTCGCTGTTCTCGACCTTGACGAAGCCGTAGCTCGAGCCGTCGAAGCCGACGCCTTCGCTGCAGCACGTCCTCGGTGAAGCGGTCCGCCGGCAGCGAGATGTGGTGCAGGCGCCCGGTGAGGTCGAGCATCTTGAGGTCGATGAACTCGATGTCCAGGTCCTGGATCTGCCGATGCACCTGTGCGAACGTCTTCTCGGCCATGTTCCACCTCTGGCGGCGCGGGTTGCGACAGGCGGGCGCCGCCCAAAGCGGAGCCGCACACTCCCCAAACTGTTCTCTGACTTTCAAATATATGCCCCGAGGCGGCGGGCGAAAGAACGGACTGCGCCGTGATCCGCTCCTTGCCGCTGCCGCGGGCGGGATCTATTTTCGAATCCTCCGCCGCGGTGTCCGGGGACCGGCGGCGCATTCCGATTGCCGAAAGGATCCAGCGTTGGCCGACCAGACGGTGACCATCCGCTTCGAGGGCCGTCCCCTCGCCTGCCGCGCCGGCACCAGCGTCGCGGCCGCCCTGTGGGAACACGGCATCCGCGACCTGAGCCACAGCCCCAAGTACGGCCGGCCACGCGGGGTCACCTGCGCCCGGGGCCATTGCACCGCCTGCCTGATGCGGGTCGACGGCCTGCCCAACGTGCGCGTGTGCGAGACGCCCGTGCACGAGGGCCAGACCGTGCAGCGGCAGGACACCGGCGCCTTCTACGGCGCCCCCATGCAGAAGGTGCTGGCGACGGGCGACGCGCTGTTCCCCGTCGGCTTCTACTACAAGTGGTTCACCCGCCCGCCCTTCGTCAGCCGCACCTTCCTGCGCACCATCCGTCCGCTGACCGGCGTGGGGCGTCTGCCCGAGGCCGCGGAGCTGCCGGTGGACACCGGCGGCGGGATCCCGAGCCGGGACCTGGGCCGCTGGCGCCGCGTGGTCGTCGGCGCCGGCGCCGCCGGCATGCGGGCCGCAGTCGCCGCCACCGGCCCGGTGCTGCTGCTGGACGAGAACGACGAGCCCGGCGGGCTGCGCCTGGCCGCCCTGCGGGCGGTCGCCGCCTCGCCGACGGCCCGTCTGCAGCGCTTCCCCTGCCTGGAGGCTGCCGCCGCCCAACTGGAGCAGGCCGCCGCCGCCCTGGCCGCCTCGACGGTCGACTTCCGCCGCGGCTGCCGCGTGGTCGCCGGCTACGCGCCGGGCGGCCTGCTGGTGCGCCAGGGCCGGGATCTGGCCACCCTCCGGGCGGACGAGGTGGTCTGGGCCGGCGGCGCCCTGGACACCCTGGGCCTCTTCCCGGGCAACGACATACCCGGCGTGTTCGGCCCGCGCGCCCTCTACCGTCTGCTGCTGCGGGACGGGCTGCCGGTCGCCGGCCGCCACGCCCTGCTGGTGGGCGACGGCCTGGACCTGTGGCTGGCCGCGTCCCTGCTGGCGGCCGGCGGCGCCCGCATCAGCCTAGTGGTCGGCGACCGCGGCCTGCCGGCCGAGATCGCCGGCGCGGTGGAGATGAAGTGGCGCCTCAACACGGGGCTGGCTCTCGGCGGCCTGGCCCGCCGCGGCCCGGACCAGGTGCAGGCCACCTTCACCCCGGGCGGCCAGGGCGCCGCCCAGGCCGAGACCCACATGCGCATGGACGTGGACCTGGTGGTGCTCTGCGGCCGCGGCAAACCCACCTATGACATCCCCTTCCAGCTGGGCGCGCAGCTGACCCTCGACCCGGCCGCCGGCGGCTTCGTGGCGCCGGGCGCCTCGATCCTGCCCGGGGCGGTGCCCCTGGCGGTGGCCGGGGAAGCGGCGGGGCTGGTTGCGGACCAGGTGCTGGCCGCACCGCCGGAGGTGGTCCGATGAGCCGCGACAAGATCTTCCTCTGCCGCTGCGAGGACGTGACCCTGCACGAGTTCCGTGCGGCCTACCGCGAGGGCTTCACCGAGATCGAGTCGCTCAAGCGCTACACCGGCGTGGCCACCGGCTTCTGCCAGGGCAAGGGCTGCCTGGCCGAGGCGGCGCTGGAGCTGGCCGAGCTGCGGGGCATCACCCCGGCGGAGATGCGCCCGACCAACATCCGGCCTCCGGCCGAGCCGCTGACCTTCGCCCAGCTGGCGTCGCTGGACATCCCCGACCCCGCCGAGGAGCAGCCATGATCCCCCTGAGCACGGGACCGGTCCCGGCGACGGCCGACGCGGTGATCATCGGCGGCGGCGTCAACGGCCTCTGCACCGCCTACGAGCTGGCCAAGCTGGGCTTCGGGCGGATCGTGGTGCTGGAGCGCCACTACATCGGCTCCGGCTCGACGGGCCGCTGCGGCGGCGGCATCCGCGCCCAGTGGACCACCGCCGAAAACATCCGCCTGGCCCAGGAATCGGTGCACATGTACGAGAACATGTCGGCCGAACTGGGCTACCAGGTCTTCTTCCGCCAGGGCGGCTACCTGATGGTGACCGAGCAGGAGGAGCACCTGCCGGCCATGCGCAAGGCGGTCACCCTGCAGAACAGCTGCGGCGTGCCGACGGAGTTCCTGGAGCCGGGCGAATGCCTGCGGATCGTGCCGGACCTCGACGTGCGCAACATCCGGGGCGCCACCTTCTGCCCCAAGGACGGCACGGCCTACCCCTTCGCCGTGACCTGGGGCTACGCGCGGGCCTGCCGGCGCAAGGGTGTCGACATCTTCATCCGCACCTCGGTCGAGCGCATCACCAGCGAGGATGGCCGCATCACCGGCGTCCTCACCGACCGCGGTCCCATCGCCAGCCCCGTGGTGATCAACTGCGCCGGCCCCTGGTCGCGCCACATGGCCGCCATGGTCGGCGTCGCCCTGCCCAACCGGCAGGAGCGCCACGAGATCATGGTCTCCGAATCGCTGAAGCCCTTCCTCGGGCCCATGGTGATCTCCATCAGCAACGGCATCTACTTCAGCCAGAGCATGCGCGGCGAGATCGTCGGCGGCATCGGCGACGCCAGCGAGCCCCACTGGACCGAACCGGCGCAGTTCGACACCCGCAGCCAGCTGCGCTTCGCGGTGCGTTTCGCCAAGGCGCTGCTGGCCTACTACCCCCGCGCCGCCCAGGTGCGCATGATGCGCCAGTGGGCCGGCATGTACGACGTGACCCCCGACCACCGCCCCATCCTCGGCGGCGTGCCCGGCCTCGACGGCTACTGGCACATCTGCGGCTTCAGCGGCCACGGTTTCATGCTCGGGCCCATGACCGGCAAGCGCATGGCGAAGCACATCGCGACCGGCGAGCCCGATGACATCATCGAGTCGTTGTCGCTCTCACGATTTGAAAACGGGGAGACGGTGGCGGACGCCTTTGTCGTCGGGTGACGCGCGGACGTTCAAACAGGGGAGCCGGCGATGTCCTCGGCCTTCGGCCTGCGGATTACGCCGGCTCCCCTGTTTGAACGTCCGCGCTCAGCTCGACGACGAAGGCGGGGAAACCATTACCCGATGAGATTTGCGAGAGCCTTGTCCAATTCGGTGAAGCGGAACTTGAAGGCGCGGGCGCGGAGGGCGTTGGGGATTGCGCGCTGACCGTTCAACAGGAGGTCGGCCTTTTCGCCCAGGAGGAGTTTCAGGGCGAAGGGTGGGGCGGGCAGGCGGGCGGGTTTGCCGAGGGTGCGGGCCAGGGTGCGGGCGAATTCGGCCTGGGTGGGCGGGTTGGGGACGGCGGCGTTGACGGGCCCGGCCAGGCTGGGGGTGTCCAGCGCGAAGAGGATGACGCCGACCAGGTCCTCGAGGTGGATCCAGGGGAAATACTGGCGGCCGCTGCCCAGCGGGCCGCCCAGGCCCAGGCGGAAGGGCCGCAGCATGGCGGGCAGTGCGCCGCCATCGGCGGCCAGGACCACGCCGATGCGCAGCAGGACCACGCGGGCGCCTTCGCGTTCGGCTTCGCGGGCGGTGTTCTCCCACTCGACCGTCAGGCGGGCCAGGAAGTCCTGGCCGGGCTGGGCGTCCTCGCCCAGGGCCCGTTCGCCGCCGTTGCCGTAGTAACCGACGGCCGAGGCGCTGACCAGGGTCAGGGGCCGGCCCGCGCCCATCACCGCCGTGGCCACATGGCCGGTGGTGGCCAGGCGCGAGCGGCGGATGCGGCGCTTGCGCCCCGCCGTCCAGCGGCCCTCGCCCACCGACTCGCCCGCCAGGTTCACCACCGCGTCGCAGGAGACCAGCCGATCCTGCCAGGAGCCGGCCATGGTCGGATCCGCACCCACGAGCTCCACGGCCGGCGGCAGACCGGCCGCGGCCCGGGCGGGATCGCGGGTCACGCAGACCACCTCGTCACCGCGGGCCAGGAGGGATCGGATGAGCTGGCGGCCCACCAGGCCGGTGCCGCCGGTGACAAATACGCGCAAGTCGGGGCTCCTTTCGGGCAGCCGGGCCTGAACCCCGCACTGCGGATGGCAAACGGCATGGTACGTCCTGCCGGGGGCCCTGTCCACCGGAGCGCTTTCCCGGCGGCCCGCCATCGCCTATCTTGGGCCGGTCGGCGGCGGCCCGATCCCGGCCGCCGGCAGCGACGCCACAACCGCGGGAGATGACATGGAATACCGGAACTTCGACTGCGAGATCGCCGACGGCTGCGCCCGCGTGCGCCTGATCGGCTCCGGCGGCCCGGAGCTGGGCGAGTTCTGCGACGAGTTCGTGGACATGATGCTGCGCCTGCAGGAGGACAACGCCGTGCGCGTGGTCGCCATCCTGGACGGGGACCACGCCTTCGAGCTGCACCATCACCTGGACGGTCTGGCCGAAGCCCACCCCGGCGGCGGCGGCTTCGACACCCTGGCCGCCGACGACGAGATCGCGCGGCGCCTGGTGACCCTGATCCATGAGTACGCCAAGCCCGTGCTGGCGATCACCCGCGGCGACGTGCGCGACTTCGGCCTGGGCTTGTTCCTGGCCGCGGACATCCGCCTGGCCGCACCCACGGCCACCTTCACGGTCACGGGCCTGACCACGGGCGTGCTGCCGGGCTGGGGCCTGACCCTGACCCTGCCCCGGCTGATCGGTCCCGGGCGCACGCTGGAGTTCCTGTGGAGCGGCCGCACCCTGGGCGCCGAAGAGGCCTTTCGCCTGGGCCTGGTGGATCGTCTGCTGGGCGAAGTCGACTTCGAGGACGAGGTCGACGCCCTGCTGGAGCGCCTGCGGCGCCTGCCCCAGCCCGCAGTGCGCCTGGTCAAGCTGGGCGTGCAGCAGGCGGCTCACCTGGACCTGACCGCCATGCTGGACTACGAGTGGGAAACCCAGCAGCAGTGCTGGGTCTCGCGGGAGACCGCCGAGGGCCTGCTGGCCTGGCAGGACGGCCGCGAGCCGCTGCTGGACGCTCCCACGGAACCGGACCCGGACTGAGCCCCGGCCCGCCCCCGCCAGCCCGCAAGAAAGCCGCCCCCCGCACGCGGGGGGCGGCTTTGCTCTCGTCGCCGGATTCCGGGACTACCGGAAGAGGCTCTTGACCCCGCCCCAGGAGGCATCCTCGGCGGGCACGACGCAGTCGCCGTTGACGGTCATCACGGGCACGGTGGCGCCGGTGAGCGGATCGCCGGTGGCGTTGAACAGCGGCAGGATGATGTTGTAGTCGGCGCCGTCCAGGTAGGCACCCGAGCCCGCGATGCTCGGGAAGTAGATCGGCTCGATGAAGAGCTCGGTCGCCGTCAGGTCATTGGTCACCAACAGGTCGAAGGTCATGAACGTGACGAGGCCGGAACCGGCCGGGACGGGCGTGCCGAAACCGACGACGTACTCGCTGGGACGGTTGGCCAGGTTGATGGCGTCGGGCGGGTAGATCTGGTTCAGCGGACCGAAGGCCGGGCCGGTGACCGTCAGCTTGAGCTCGAAGCCGCCGACGGTGGCGGTCTCCAGGCCGGTGCCGATCAGGTAGCAGGCGATCTGGCCGGTGCCGTAGCCGCAGTGGGACTCGGCGGTGGCGTCCAGGTAGACGCCGATGTTGTTGCTGCCCCAGTTCTGGGCGAACGCGGACGTGGCCAACAGGCTGAACATGATCACGAGAGCCAGCTTCTTCATTGTGACGCTCCTCTGCAAAAACCTAGAAGTTGAACTTTGGGCTGGTCACCCAAGCGAACTGTTGCGGTGCGTCATGAAGTATAGCACAGGAAGGAATCCAGTACAGCAAAAAATCCGTTTTTATTGTCTGTTTTTCAGGTCGGCTTTCAAAATCTTGCCGGCGGAGTTTTTTGGCATATTCGCGCGAAAGTGGATCGTGCGGGGGAGCTTGAATAGGGCCAATCTGTCCCGCAGATGGGCGAGAATCGTCTTATCCGTCAATTCCGTCCCGGGCGAGGGAACGATGTGGGCTTCGATCGCCTCGCCCAGCAATTCGTCCGGCACGCCCACCACGCAAACCTGTTCGACGCCGGGAACCTCGGCGATGGCGTCCTCGATCTCCTTGGCGCTGACCCGGTTGGCCCCGGCCTTGATCATGTTCTTGATGCGGTCCACGAGGTAGATGTACCCATCGGCGTCCTTGCGGCCCAGGTCCCCGGTCAGCAGGTCGCCCTCGGGGGTCAGGACCAGCGCCGTTTCGGCGGGATCGTTCCAGTAGCCGCGCATGATGTTGGGCCCGCGGGCCACCACCTGCCCCACCTCGTCGACGGCGCATTCGCCGCCGTCGGGGCGGCGCACCAGAAGTTCGACCCCCGGGATGGCCAGGCCGATCGATCCCAGCTTCCGGTCCAGGTGTTCGGGCGGCACCCAGCTGAGGCGGGCGCAGGCCTCGGTCTGACCGTACATGACGAACAGTCGGGCCCTTCCTGCGAACGCATCGCGCACCCGGCGCACCAGCACCGGCGCCATGCCGCCCCCGGCCTGGGTCAGGGTGCGCAGGTGCGGCAGGCTGCGCTCCAGGAAATCGGTGCGCGAAGCCAGGATCGCGTAGGTCGAGGGTACCCCCGCGAAGGTGGTCGCCCGCTGCGCCGCCATGGTCTCGACGACGGCCGCCGGATAGGCGAAGCGGTTGTCCACCACCAGGCAGGCCGCGGCCGCGGTGTGGGTCAGGAGCAACGACTTGCCATAGGAGTAGTGGAAGGGCAGGACCACCATCTGGCGGTCCTCAGGCTGGGGCTCGAGGTAGGCGCCGATCTGCCGGGTGTTGGCGGCCAGGTTGCGGTGCAGCAGGGTCACGCCCCGCGGCACGCCGGTCGAGCCGCTGGTGTAGAGGATGGTCGCCAGGTCGTCCAGGCCCACGGACACGGCCGGCCGCGCGGCCGAGGCCGCAGCCAGGTCTCCGGCCAGGTGCAGCGCCAGCTGTGGCGGCAGCTCCCACTGGGGCGAGGCCCGGTCCAGGACCACCCGTTCCAGGGCCGGCAGGTCGTGCACGATCTGCGGCAGGTCCCGCCGCACCTGCGCCGCCTCGGTGACCAGGGCCCGGGCGCCCGAATCGGCCAGCAGGCGCCGGTGCGACTCGGCGCGGTTGGCCGAGTTCAGGGCCACCACGCAACCGCCGGCCTTGAGGATGCCATAGTAGCCGGCCACATAGCCGACCCCGTTGTCCGCCAGCAGGCCCACCCGGTCGCCGACGGCGAGTCCCCGCTCGAGCAGCAGGTTGGCCAGGCGGTTGGCCAGCTCCTCCAGTTCGGCCCAGGTCCACTGCCGGTCGGCGTGGACCAGGCCGACCGCGCCGCCGCGCCGGTCGGCGGCGCTTTCGAGCAGGCGATGCAGGGGTCCCGGATCGGTGCTCATGCCGGCACCTAGGCAGCGCGCTTGCGGTCGATGAAGCCCACCAGGTTGGCCACCGAGTCCAGGTTCTCCGGGACCAGCTCCTCGTCGGCCACCTTGACCCCGAACTCCTGCTCGAGGAAAGCCACCAGCTCCATCACGCCCACCGAATCGATGATGCCGCCGTCCAGGAGGGACATCGTGTCGTTGGCCAGGGGCTCGCCGTCGCCGAACAGGAAGTTCTCGATGATGTACTCGCGCACCTTGTCCCGTGCTGCCATGGATTCCGTCTCTTTCGCTCGGCCCCGGCGGGGCCGCGGTTGGTCGTGATCAGTCGGCGGGTCCGGACCGCCAGGCGAGGTCGCCCGCCGCCAGCACCAGGCCGGCAAGGCGAGCCTCGAAGCCCGGCCCGAAGTCCCGTTCGAGCATGCGGCCGCTGAGGGCCGCGATGAAGGCCATGTTGTCGCGGACGCTGGACAGGCGCCCTGCCTCCCACTTGCGCACCAGGGCGGCGATGCGTCCGGAATGCCAGAGGCTGGCCGGATCCTCGCCCAGGAACCGGGCCACGATGGCCCGGCCGGTCGGGGTGGCGAAGCTCGCCGCGTCCGGCGCCCGGTAGGGCTGCTTGGGCCGCTTGAGGATATCCTCAGGCAGCAGATCCGCAACCCCACGCTTCAGTATCGACTTCTCCACCAGGGACTCAAGCTTCACCGAGGCGGGCACCGTGCCTGCATAGTCGGCCAGCCGGTGATCCAGGAAGGGGAAGCGGCCCTCGACCGAATGCCCCATGAGCATGCGGTCGCCCTGGGAGCTGAGCAGGTACCCGGCCAGGAAGGTGGTCATCTCGAGGTACTGGGCCCGGGCCACGGTGCCCCAGCGGGCGAAATCCGCCGGCAACGAGGCCGCCAGCCGCGCCTCGGCCGCGGGCACGGCCCCGGCCGGGGCGTCGTTGAGCAGGGAGGCCACGGCGCGGGTGTTGTTCCAGCGCGGCCGGTGGCTGAAGAAGGGATCATCCGCCGCCTCGAGTCCCTGGCCGTAGAATTGGCGCAGGAACTCCGGCGGTGACTGGGCCAGGTAGGGATACAACCGGGTCAGCAGCATGGCCCGGGCCCGCGCGCGGGGCTCGCGGCTCCAGAAGCGGCGCACCTTCGCCTCACGGAAGATGTTGTAGCCGGCGAAGACCTCGTCCGCGCCCTCCCCCGTCAGCACCACCTTGAAACCCTCGTCGTGAGCCAGCTGGGACAGGGCGTGCAGCGGCGCCGGAGCCGTGCGCAGGATCGGCGTCTCAGCCAGCCACACGACTTCGCCGAAGCGGTCGGCGATGGCTTCGCCGTCGACGGTCACGCAGGCGTGCTCGGTGCCGATGTGCCGGGCCATGCGCTGCTGCCAGGCCGTCTCGTCGAAGGCCGGATCGGTGAAGCCCACCGAGAAGGTCTTCAGGCGATGGTCCGTGTAGTGGTGGATCAGCGCGGCGGTGGTCGACGAGTCCAGGCCCCCGGAGAGGTAGGCGCCCACCGGCACGTCGGCCCGCAGGCGGATCACCGCCGCGTCGACCAGGCGCTCGCGCACCCCGGCCGCCATCCGCTGGACCTCTTCGGGCGCGACCCGGCGCCGGTCCTCGGCCTCGGGCAGGAACGTCGGATGCCAGTAGCGGTGCAGGCGCAGGGCCGCGGGCAGGGGCGCCTCGGGCGCCGGGCCGACGGGGTCGGCCTCGATCACCGCCGTGTGGCCGGGCGGGATCTGGGCCACGCCGGCGAAGGCCGTGCGCGGCGGCACGGTCACCCACAGGGTGCTGACCTCGGCCAGGGCAGCGGCATCGAGCCCCGGCGCAAATCCCGGGTAGGCCCGCAGCGCCTTGATCTCCGAACCGAACAGGATCAGGCCCTCGTGCCGGGCCACGTACAAGGGGCGGATGCCGAAGCGGTCCCGCGCCAGCAGCAGGCGGCGGCGGGCGCGGTCCCACAGGGCGAAGGCGAACTGGCCCACGAAGCGCTCGACGCAGCGATCGCCCCACTCCTCGTAGGCGTGGACGATCACCTCGGTGTCGCTGCGGGTGCGCAGGCGGTGGCCCTTGGCCTCCAGCTCCTGCGCCAGCTCGATGTAGTTGAAGATCTCGCCGTTGAAGGTGATCCAGATGCGGCCGTCCTCGTTGCACAGGGGCTGCTGGCCGCCGGCCAGGTCGATGATGCTGAGGCGGGCGTGGCCCAGGAACACCGCGTCGTCGCGCCAGGCGCCGAACTCGTCGGGCCCGCGGTGGCGCATCACGCCGATCATGCGCTCGGGTGCGTCCGCGGGCAGGGACAGGGGCCCGTCCAGCGCCAGCACGCCGCAGATACCACACATGGATCGGAACCTCCCCCGGGGGCTGCACGGCAGGTGTCGGTGCATAAGGAAAAACCGGGTCCGCCCGGCCTTTCCTCGTGATAGTGTAACCTCGCTCCGTGCCTTGGCAACCTCACACTGCAGCAACCCGGGAGGAATCGCATCGTGCGACCGTTCCTGCTGACCCTGGTGGCGGTCCTGCTGGCCGTCCACGGCACCGCGCACGCCGCGGCACCGGCCCGCACCCATGACATCGTGCCCGAGGACTACTTCGACCTGATCAGCCTGGGCGGACTGGCCGTCTCCCCCGACGGCAGCTGGATCGCCCACACCGAGAGCCGCTGGGGCAGCGGCGACGAGGGCCGCGCGACCGACCTGTGGCTGGTGGCCCGGGACGGCGCAGAGCGCCGGCGCCTGACCTTCGGCGGCCTGGTCGCCGGCGCGGCGGTCTGGGGCCCGGACGGGCGCGATCTCTGGTTCCTGGGACGGGACGACGCCGGGCGCGAGGATCCGCCCCGGGACGGCAGCCGCCAGGTGTGGCGGGTGGCGGCGGCAGGCGGCGAACCCGTGCCGGTGACCCGCATCGATGACGGCGTGCTGGCCTTCGTGCTGGCGCCCGACGGCCGGGCTCTCTATTACAAGGTGGCCGCCGACCGCAGCGACGAGCCTTGGGGCGACCTGCGCAAGAAGTTCGGCGACCTGGAATACGGCCACGGCGAGCGCAGCCTGCACGCGGTGCGGCGCCTGGACCTGGTCAGCTGGCGCGACGAAGAGGTGCTGCCCGCCGAGCGGGTGATCTGGGAGATGGCCCTGGCCCCGGACGGCCGCCACCTGGCCATGATCACCACCGACGACAACGAGATCATCTTCAAGGAGGGCTGGTCCCGGGTCGAGGTGGCCGATCTGCAGACCGGTGTGGTCACCGCCGTCACCGGCCCGGAGTGGCGCGACGGCCATCCCTCCCCCTACGGCTGGCTGGACGACCTGGCCTGGTCGGGCGACAGCCGGGCCCTGGCCTTCGCCGTCAGCTACGACGGCTACGCCACCCGCATCTGGGCGGCCGAAGCTGAAGGCGAGGCCTGGAAGCTGTGGACGGTCGCCCGGCCCGACCCCATCAATTACGATGGCGGCCTGACCTGGCGCGGCACCGGCCGCACCCTGTGCTACCGCGGCGAGAGCCTGGCCCGGGTGCGGGTGCACGCGGTGGCTGAGGTCAAGCAGGGCGGGCAGGGCGCCACCAGCCTCGTCGCCGACGGCGACGGCGTGGTGGCGGCATTCGGCTTCGACCGCAAGGGAAGCCAGGGCTCGCTCATCCTCGAGACCCTGAACGCCATGAACGACGTCTACGCATTCGACAAGCCCGACCGCCTCGAGCGCCTGACCAACGTCAACCCCCAGGTCGACACCTGGAAGCTGCCCCAGATCCGCCACGTGAGCTGGACCGGCGGCGACGGCGACACTGTCTGGGGCATCCTTGAGCTGCCGCCCGGCTACCAGGACGGCGACGGCCCCCTGCCGGCGGTGATCGAGCTGCACGGCGGCCCCACCAGCAGCACCAAGCACCGCCTGCGGCTGTGGATCTACGGGCGTGCGCTCTTCCCTGCCAAGGGCTACGCGCTGCTGAGCCCCAACTACCACGGGTCGACCGGCTACGGCGATGCCTTCCTGGAAAAGCTGATCGGCCGGGAGAACGAGATCGAGGTGGCCGACATCGCCGCCGGCACCCGCTGGCTGATCGAGCAGGGCCTCGCCGACCCCGCGCGCATCGGCGTGATGGGCTGGAGCAACGGCGGCTACCTGACCAACTGCATGATCGTGGCCGAGCCCGACCTTTACGCCGCCGCCAGCAGCGGCGCCGGCGTGCTGGACATGGTCATCCAGTGGGGCGTCGAGGACACGCCTGGGCACGTCATCAACTTCGTGCAGGGGCTGCCCTGGCAGGTGGCCGAGCACTACCGCACGGCCTCGCCGCTGTATGGCCTGGACCGGGTGAAGACCCCCACCCTCATCCACGTGGGCGGCGATGACCCGCGGGTGCCCCCGGCCCACAGCCGGGCCCTCTACCGGGCGCTGCGCCACTACCTCAAGGTGCCGACCGAGCTGGTGGTCTACCCCGGCGAGCCCCACAACCTGACCACCCACGCCAATCGGCTGGCCAAGCTGGAATGGGACCTGGCCTGGTTCGGCCAATACCTGGGAGTGCCGGCAGCGGTCCCGTCGGCAGAGTAACCGAAAATAAAGATTGCACTTATAGACCGGGGACCGGAGCCGTCGCTCCGGTCCCCGCTCCAATCACGCAAACTCCTACCGTTATTATATGTTATATTTTAATCGAATCCTGTTAACTTTTACATTGACCGTGCCGATATCCCTGCCTACCGTACGCCTAGTGAATAAACGTTTACTCCCACTGCGGAGGTCTGCAATGCGGCGCGCTTCCCTGCTTTTGGCCCTGCTGCCGATCCTGATCGCGGGCGCGGCTCTCGCCGGCAGCGACCCGTATCTCGGCAACTTCACCATTCCAGCCGAAGCTGCCTACTCGGGCGCGGCCAGCTGCGTCGATTGCCACGAGGACATCGTCGCCTTCTACGCCGACAGCCCCCACGCCGTGTCGCGGGCCCTGGCCGTGCCCGGCACCGGGGTCAGCGCCTGCGAGGCCTGCCACGGCCCCGGCAGCCTGCACGTGGCCGGCGGCGGCGACGGCTTCATCCTCGGCGGCGAGCTGCTGGCCGCCCTGGGCGAGGACGCCAGGGTCACCATGTGCACCCAGTGCCACACCAGCGCCGGCACCCACTGGGTGGGCGGCCCCCACGAGGGCAGCGGCACCGGCTGCGCCGACTGCCACGCCGACCAGGCCCATTTCGGCGGCAGCGCCCGCCCGGCCCGCGAGTACCGCAACCCCAGCGAGTTCTGCCTCCAGTGCCACGCCGACCAGGCGGACGAATTCCGCCTGCCCTACCGCCACCGGGCCCTCGAGGGCCAGGTGGTCTGCGGCGACTGCCACGACCCGCACCGGGACTTCGAGTCCCTCGACTGGAACGGGCGCAACACCGTGTGCCTCGGCTGCCATCCCGAGATGGCCGGACCCTTCGTCTTCGAGCACGACGGCAACAGCGGCGAGGAGTGCGTCTCCTGCCACCGGCCCCACGGCTCGAACCACGACAAGCTGCTGGTCCAGGACGGCAACACCGTCTGCCTGCAGTGCCACTTCTCCAGCGCCTTCGACGCCGACGACAACTGGTCCCTCGGCGGCACCTCCCACGGCAGCCTGCTGGCCAACGAGGCCCGTTGCTACGACTGCCACATCGACGTCCACGGCTCGAACGTCTCGCCGACGTTCCGCAACCAGTAAAGGAGGCCGGCCATGAACAGGACCATGATCCGCACCACGATCCTGACCCTGGCGGCGCTGGCCGCCGTCGGCGCGGTCGCCGGCGACCTGCCCGCCGAGGCCCCGCGCATCTGGGCCCCGACCGGCGACGAGATCGGCCTGGACAACCACGCCACGGCGTCGGTCCAGGTCCTGGACGAACACGGCAGCGAGGCCAAGGGCGCCGAGGACTGGCAGCTGCTGGGCAAGACCAGCGGCAGCCTGCTGTTGGGCTGGCACAACACCTGGGACAGCGGCTATGCCATGGACGCCCGCGCCTACGGCACCAACGAGGCCGGTGGCCTTGGCGGCCGCTACGGCCTGTGGGGCAGCAAGCCGGGGCACGGCAAGTGGAGCCTCGTCTTCCGCAACAACGACCAGTACGCCGACCCCACCAGCGAGATGCGCGCACCGTCGTTCAAGTACGATCCCGCGCCGCCGGCCCTGCCCTGGACGCCGCACCTGGAGTGGCGGATGACCGACCTGGCCCTGGGCTACCGCCTGGGCGACCGGGTGAACCTGGCCCTGGGCCTGGACCGGCGCTGCCGCGAAGGCACCAAGGGCAGCCTGCTGCGCAGCATCCCGGGCACCGGCGCGGCCGGCCCCGAGGTCCCCGGCACCAGGAGCTTCGACACCACCAGCAACGAGATCTGGCTGGGCGGCGACTACAGCGCCGGCGCCCTGGCCGCCGATCTGCGCCTGGCCTACCGCGCCGCCGACGGCGACCGCACCCTGGACACGCGGCAGAGCGCGAGCGACGACCAGCAGGCCTGGCAGGTGCTGCTGAACGCCGGCTACGAACTGGGCGCCCGCACCACCGTCCTGGGCGGCTTCGCCGCGGCGAACCTGCAGAACAACGGCAGCGAGACCCGCGCCACCCTGAGCGAGGCCGATGCCGAGACCAAGACCACCAGCGGCCGCCTGGGCCTGGTGACCGGGCTGGGCCGCGGCACCTCGCTGCGGGTCTTCGGGCTGCTGCAGGACCAGCAGACCGACGCCCGCCAGGACGACGCCGGTGGCGTGCTGCAGGCGGTCGACCGCCAGCGCACCCGCCAGGAGTTCCTGGCCCGCCTCGACCACACCGGTCTGCCCCGCACCCGGCTGCAGTTGCAGTACCGCTACCGCCAGACCGACCTCGATGAGACCACCAGCGAGGGCGACCTGCCCGGCGGCCCGGCGGCCGGCCTGACCCAGGCCGTGCTGCAGGACGGCACCCGGCAGGACCTGGCCCTGAAGGGCCGCAGCCGGCTCGGCCGCGGCGCCCAGCTGCGCGCCCGCGTCGCCTGGCAGCAGACCGAGATCACCGAGAACACCTCGGGGGACGACTGGCTGTGGGTCAGCGGCGACCGGGACCTCGAGCGCCTGGCCTGGGAACTGGCCCTGCAGACCCGACCCGCCCGGACCCTGAAGCTGGACCTGGGCTGGCGCGGCTGGGACCAGACCCTGACCCGCAGCGCCGACGGCGGCAGCGAGACCGGCTGGCAGGCCAACACCCTGTACGCCAACCTCAACTGGTACCCCCACGAGCGGGCCACCCTGTACGGCACCGTCTCGACCGGCGTCGAGCAGGTGGACCTCACCGGCGCCGGCGCGCCGTCCGGCACCATGGGGCCGGTGGCCTACGACGGGACCACCCTGCGCTTCACGCCCGGCGCCACTCTGCGCGTGCTGCCGTCGGCCTGGCTGGACGCCATGTACGAGGGCATCCGCTTCGAGGACACGGCCGACCAGTCGGCCGCCCTGGACGCCTTGAACTCGGACCAGGACCGGGTGCTGCTGCGCGCGCGCTGGAACCCGCGCCCCGACCGCACCGTGG
This sequence comes from Candidatus Krumholzibacteriia bacterium, assembly GCA_963848505.1. Taxonomy (GTDB): domain Bacteria; phylum Krumholzibacteriota; class Krumholzibacteriia; order LZORAL124-64-63; family LZORAL124-64-63; genus JACZKN01. Next base: position 1,952,755 of record CAWKEB010000003.1, read on the forward strand.
CGGCCACCTACCGCCGCCAGGCCTTCGACGAAAACCGCTGGGACGACTTCATCCAGGACATCTGGCAGCTGTCGGTGTCCGGACGATTCTAGGCGAACACGGTGCGACCGCGCACCGGGACAGGAGCAGGGCGATGAGCCGTTACGGCACCGCACCCGACCGCCGGACCCAGATCCTCGAGGAGGCGACCTGCCTCTTCGCGGACCACGGCTACGACGGCACCTCGATCCGCGTGATCGCCCGGGCCTGCGGCATCACCGAAGCGGCCATCTACCGCCATTTCGACGGCAAGACGAACCTCTACGAGCAGGTGATCCGGGTCAAGGCCGCCCAGCACGACATCGCCACGCACCTGGCCGGCCATGTGGGCCGGGGCAGCATCGAGGACGTGCTGCGGACGGTGGCCGAGCACGTGCTGGCCCTGGCCAAGTCCGATCCGGAACTGATGCGCCTGATGTTCAACAGCAGTGTCGAACAGGGCACGGTGGCGGACGTGCTGTTCACGGAGATCCGCCTGCCCTACATCCGCTTCGTGGCCGCCGAACTCGCCGCGCGGATCGCCGCCGGCGAGGTGCTGGCGGTCGAGCCCCTGATCACCGCGCGCTGCTTCGTCGGCATGGTCATGGACTGCGCCCTGAACATCCGCGTGTGGGAAAAGCTGACGGACGTGCCCTTCCAGGCCGGCGACGTGGTGTGCAACAACGTGCCCATCTTCGCGCGCGGACTGGAATCGACTGCCGCCTCCGGGCGGCAAGAAACGGGGAGTGTACGATGAACCGACTGACCATCCTGGCCCTGGTGCCGCTGGCCGCGCTGCTGGTGCTCTGGGGCTGCGACAACGACACGTCGAACGACGTCTCGGGTCCCGGTGGCGGCGTGGCGCCCACCGACCTGACCTGCGTCGGCTGCCATACCAGCCGCGAGATGCTGGAGGACGCCCTCGGCGGCGAGTCCGGCGCGAAGGTCGCGGTGGCCATCAAGGCCGATGGCTGAGGCGGCGAAGTACCCGCGCTGGAAGCGTGGGAAAAGGTCATCATCACCGGCAGCAACGGCACCCGGTTCCTCAGCAGCGCGCACGGCCCCGACTACACCGGCAGCGCCATCCCGCACGCCCTGAAGTGCCAGTACTGCCACGCCGGCCCCGCGGACAACACGTTTGCCGACGCGGCGGCGGCCCACGTGGGCCTGATCCGCGACCCCAGCGCCCCCGGCGCCGCGGGCTGCGTGCAGTGCCACGCCGACGAGGACTGGACGTCCTCCTGCGACGCCTGCCACGGCGGCATCGCCGACGCCACCGCCGGCAGCCTGCACACTAACCTCTGGGGCGAGAAGAAGGCCATCGAGGACCGTTGCGGCTGCACCTTCGAGGGCGGCGGCTTCGAGGACCTGTACGACCAGAAATGCGGCGGCTGCCACACGACCTGCGGCCAGTGCCACGTCAGCCGACCCAGCAGCGTCGAGGGCGGTTTCCCCAAGTTCGGCGGCATCATCTACTCCGGCCACCGCTTCAACCGCACGCCGGACATGACCGAGAACTGCACCGCCTGCCACGGCAGCCGGGTGGGCACCGACTTCCTGGGCCAGATCGAAGGCAACCTCCAGGACACCCACCGCAGCCGCGGCTTCAATTGTTCGAGCTGCCACACCGCCGGCGAACTGCACGGCGACGGCGGCGGCCCGGGCGGGCAGTACGAACACCGCTACCAGGTGGAATCGATGCCCCGCTGCGAGGACTGCCACGGCGCGCTGCCGGCCAACGACTACCACGACGCCCACGTCAACGGCTTCGCCGACGGGGCCAACCTGCAGTGCCAGGTCTGCCACTCGCAGCCCTACAAGAACTGCACCAACTGCCACAACCTGGTGGCCGATCCCACGACCGACAAGTACGACATCGAGCCCAGCCGGGTGCAGTTCAAGATCGCGCAGAACCCGAGCCCGTACCGCACGGAGTACGATTACGTGGTGGTGCGGCACACGCCGATCGATCCGGACACCTACGCCGACTGGGGCCTGGCGCTGCCCAACTACCTGGACAAGACGACCTGGCAGTACTCGTCGCCCCACAACATCCTGCGCTGGACGGCCCAGACCACGCCGCCGGAGGGCTCGAGCTCGTGCTCGGCATCGTGCCACGGCACGCCGGTCACCGTCGACGGGATCTTCCTGCGCGAGATCGACCTGTACGAGTCGGACGGGGTCACCCGCCTGGTGGACTACGAGGCCAACATCGGCATCGTGATGCCCTCGGCGGGCAGATGACCGGCAGCGACGTGAAGTGACGTGACGTGCGGGCGGCGGCAAGGCGCCGCCCGCCGACCCCCGGGGCGACGGCCCCAGTACCGGACCGCACGGTCCGCACAAGGAGCGCAAGACATGCAGAGACGCTGGACCTGGCTGATCCTGATCCTGATCGCGCTGGCCGCCTGCTGGGGCTGTTCGAGCGACGACGACGACCCCGTCACCCCCGCCAAGACCTCGTTCCAGGTGATGGCCGAGGCAGGCACCGCCTACGTCAACGACAGCACGACCTGCCCGGGCACCATCGGCGCGACCACGCTGCACGACAACCTGGATGCCTATACGGTGATCGACATCCGCGCGGCGGCCGACTACCTGGCCGGCCACATCCCCGGAGCCTACAACAGCTCCCTGAGCACCCTGATCACCGACCTGACCACGACGATCCCGGCCGGCAAGCCGTACGTGATCGCCTGCTACAGCGGCCAGAGCGCCGGGCACGCCAAGATCGCCATGGAGATGCTGGGCTACGAGTGCTACAGCCTGTCCTGGGGCATGAGCTCCTGGGGTCCGGCCACCCGCAGTCCCTGGGACAACGCGACCATCAACGCCACCAACGAGAACCGCAACCAGCTGACCGTGCCCGAGACGGACGACAACAACGGCGACCTGACCGTGCACGCCTTCCCGGTCCTGACCGCGGGCTCGGGCGCCGTGGTGCAGGAGCGGGTCGCGGCCATGCTGACCGCCGGCTTCAAGAGCATCAGCTACGCGACGGTCTCGGCCAACCCCGACCAGTACTTCGTCATGAACTACTTCGGCGCGGAAGACTACCTCGGCACCGGCACGAGCGGAGTGCCCGGGCACATCGGCGGCGCCTTCCAGTACACGCCGTACAGCAGCCTGGGCTGGGGCCAGATGCTGGAGAACCTGCCCACGGACATGCCGATCGTGGTGTACTGCTGGACCGGCCAGCACTCCAGCCAGATCACGGCCTACCTGAACATGCTGGGCTACGAGGCCTACAGCCTCAGCTACGGCTCCAACAAGCTGTTCTACGACGCGCTGACCGGACACAAGTGGACGGCCGCGGCGTACAACGACTTCGAGTACGAGTTCGGCAGCATGCCGACTCCCGCGTTCGCGGCCGTGGCCGCCGCCGGCGCCGCCTACGTCAACGACAGCATCAGCTGCCCGGGCACCATCGGCGCGGCCACGCTGCATGACAACCTGGACGCCTACACGGTGATCGACATCCGCGCGGCCGCCGACTACGACCTGGCCCACATCCCCGGCGCCATCAACAGCACGCTGGCCAACCTCATGACCAACCTGACCAACGGCACCATCCCCACCGGCAAGCCCTACGTGGTGGCCTGCTACAGCGGCCAGAGCGCCGGGCACGCCAAGATCGCCATGGAGATGATGGGCTACGACGCCTACACGCTGTCCTACGGCATGAGCTCCTGGTGCGCCGCGACGCGCACGCCCTGGGACAACGCGACGATCAGCGCGGCCTACGCCGACCGCAACCTGCTGACCAGCCCCGAGACCGCCAACAACAACGGTGACCTGGTCTTCCACGCCTTCCCGGCCCTGGCCGGTGCGGCGAACACCGCGGTGGCCACGGCCGTCAACGGCATGCTCGCCGGCGGCTTCAAGAGCATCAGCTACGCGACGGTCTCGGCCAACCCCGACCTCTACTTCATCATCAACTACTTCGGCGAGGCCGACTACGAGGGCACCGGCACCAGCGGGGTGCCCGGGCACATCGGCGGCGCCTACCAGTACACCCCCTACGCCAGCATGGACGTGGACCAGATGCTCGGGCAGATCCCGACCGACATGCCGGTCGTGGTCTACTGCTGGACCGGCCAGCACTCCAGCCAGATCACGGCCTACCTGAACATGCTGGGCTACGACGCCTACAGCCTCAGCTACGGTTCCAACAAGCTGTTCTACGACGCGCTGACCGGCCACAAGTGGACGGCCGCGGCGTACAACGACTTCGCGACCGAGGGGACTCCTCCCCTGTTCTAGACCGCAGCGGCAACGACGAGGGAGGGAGGGCCACGGCCCTCCCTCCCTTTTTCGTGCGCTGTCGTCGGCGGTCAGCCCGCCGCGGCCACCGCCCGCCGCAGGCGCGCGCAGGCCTCCTCCACGGTGGTCCGCGGACAGGCGAAGTTCAGGCGCAGGTAGCCCTGCCCGGCGAACTCGCGCCCGTCGCTGAGGCCCAGGCCGTGATTCTCGAAGTGGGCGGCGGGCTCAGCCAGGCCCAGGGCCCGCACGTCCAGCCAGGCCAGGTAGGTGGCCTCGACCCGGGGCATGGTCACACCCGGCAGGGCGGCGATCGCCCGCTCCAGCAGCCCGCGGTTCTGCAGGAGGTAGGCGTTCTGGGCGGCCAGCCAGTCGGTGCCGGCGGTCCAGGCGGCCTCAGCCGCCGCAAAGCCCATGACGTTGACCTCGGGCACGATGCCGGCCATGGCCCGCTTGAAGCGGCGCCGCAGGTCGTCGTCCGGGATCACGGCCAGGGCGCAGCCCAGGCCCGCCACGTTGAAGGCCTTGCTTGGCGCCAGCAGGGTGATGGTCCGCGCCGCCACCTCCGGCCCCAGCAGTGCCAGGGGCAGGTGCCGCACCCCCGGCTCCAGGACCAGCTGGTTGTGGATCTCGTCGCTGCAGATCACCGTGCGCCGGGACAGGCAGGTCTCGGCCACCATTTCCAGCTCATCGCGCCGCCAGGCCCGCCCCACGGGATTGTGGGGATGACACCACAACAGCAAGCGGGCCCCCTGGGCCAGGCTGCGGTCCAGGCGCCCGCGGTCCAGGCCCCAGCCGGCGGTGTTGTCGCCGCTGAGGGGGATCGTCACCAGCTCGCGGCCCTGCAGGGCCGGGGCCTTCAGAAAGGGCGGATAGGCGGGGGTGAAGCTGGCCACCGCGTCGCCGGGCTCGCCGACGGCCCGGCAGGCGACGTTCAGCCCCGAAACCAGGCCCGGCAGCCAGACCAGCCACGGCGGCTCGACGGCCCAGCCCCACTCGCGGGCGCAGGTCTCGACCACCGCCGCGACCAGCTCCGGGCTTGGTTCCCCGTAGCCGAACACCCCGTGTTCGGCCCGTTCGCGCAGGGCTTCGATCACTGCCGGCGGCGAACGGAAGTCGCTGTCGGCCACCCACAGCGGCAGGATGTCGCGGCCGCGGTAGCGGCCCCACTTGACACTGTCGCTGCTGCGCCGCTCGACCGGCGTGTCGAAATCGAAGGCCATCGGGGCGTCTTTCGGTTGGGGATCAGCTGCGGCCCAGGTCCGCAAGATAGGCTCGCACCTGCGCGACGGCCTCCGCCGGCGTGGCGGCCAGGGACCAGCGGCCCAGGGGTCCGCCGGCGTCCAGGAAGGCCGCCCCGGGATCGAAGTCCAGCAGCACCACCGGCCGCCCGAAGCGCAGGGCCAGGGCGATCTCGCTGAGGGTGCCGCCGGTGCCGCGGCAGGCCACGACCACGTCGCTGGCCAGCACGTTGACCACGTTGCGGGCCGCGCCCATCCCGGTGGGGATGACGATGTCCAGGTCGTCGGCCGCGTCGCCGTGGTTGTCGTCGAAGAGCACGCCCACGGTCAGGCCGCCGGCAGCACGGGCCCCGCTGACCGAGGCCTGCATCACGCCGGTGGGCCGCCCGCCCGACAGCAGGACCCAGCCGGCCTCGGCGATGCCGCGGCCCAATTCGCGGGCCAATTGCGCGGTGCGCTCGTCGCAGGCCGCGCCGCCCATCACGCCGATCACGGTGCGGCGGCTCATGGCTTCCGCCGCGAGGCCGGGGCGGTCGGGGCCGGCAGCGCCTGCTCCAGGCGCGAGGTGTCCACCAGGGGCGCGAAGGTGTCGGTGGCCGTGAAGTCGAAGTCCAAACGCGAGGTCCCCAGGCCCTGGGCCAGCATGGTCAGGGTCGAGGCCGCCGACTTCTGGGCCTCGACGCCGGCCTTGCCCACCAACTCGCCGGCGAAGCGGCTGGCCTGCACCCGGGTCTCGTTGATCAGCTTGTTCTTGGCCTCGACGGTGAAGCCGCCGGTGAAGAAGCGGCCCAGCAGGTCGGGCATCAGCCAGGGCAGCAGCTCGGCCTTGTCCTCGCTGTGGATGCGCATGTCGCGGATCAGCACCTCGTGGCGGCAGGGCGGCATGCGCATCAGGAAGGCGCCCTCGCCCCGGCGCTCGACCCTGAAGGCTGGATCGGTCAGGTCATAGCGGAAATCGACGTCGAACTCGATGACCAGGGTGATGCGATTGCTCGACAGCAGCCAATTGAGGTACTTCTTGCCGAACTCGCCGAACCAGTGGTCGCTGGCGGTGATCACCTCCTTGGTCATGATGCGGAAGACGCTCAGCTCGCCCACGGCCTTCATGCTGGTGATGAAGCTCTCGTAGGTGACCGAGGCCGCGGCCTCGCGCCGGCGGCCGCGCCGGGCCAGGCGCCAGGCCAGGCCGACCGCCAGGGCCAGCAGCAGCCCGCCGCCGAATCCGATCAGCAATTTGTCCAAGGACGTTTCCTCCGGTTTGGCCGACCCGGACAGGATCGCAAACGGCGGCGGCCCGGGCAAGCGGGGATCCGTCGGACCGGTCGACCGCCCTCAGGCGGGCTGGCGGCAGAGCACGGCGTTGAGCTGTTCGCGGGTGAAGATGAAGTTCAGCCAGGGATACTGCTGCAGGTGGACCGGCGGCGCGGTGCCCGACTCGACCAGCAGGCAGACCACCGCGTCCTGGGAGTCGAGGAACGGCAGCAGCCGCGTGGTCTGGTCCCGGGTCAGGGTCTGGGGATCGACCATCACCAGGCGGACCTCGGTGCTGCCGGGCTCCTGGTTGAAGTAGGCCTGCATGGGAAGGATCTCGTAGCCGAAGTGGCCCAGCAGGGCGACGGTCCAGTCGCGGCGCTGGTCGTCCGTGGTGATCACCACGCAGCGCGCACCCGCCTCCACGCTGTCGGGCACGGCGGTATGGGTCGCGCCGGCGATGTGCATGAAGTCGCGCATCTCGTCGAGCTTCCGGTTCATGCCCGCCAGGGCGATCATCAGCGCGTCGGCACTGATCCCGGCGGCGGCCATCAGGCGCCCCAGATCCGACTCGCTGGCCGGCGGCTCGAAGCTGCCGCCGTGCACGCAGGCCAGGATGTCGGCCAGGGCCACCAGCGTGGTCAGGGGCTGCTCCCCGCTGGTGGCCTGCTCGATGTCGTGGTGGTAGCGGGCGGCGTCGGCGAAGGGCTGGGGCAGCTCCCAGAACTGCAGCAGGCCCTGCCCCACCTGGCAGTGGCTGAAGCCGGTGGCCGCGCGTTCGCGGTCCTCGAGGGAGCCCTCGCTTGAGGCCAGCACCTGCCGGTACTCGTCGGGCACGGCGGCGGCCAGCACGTAGGCCCCGATGTCGTGCATCAGCCCGGCCAGGAAGGCCTCCTCCGGATCGATGCGTCGGCCCATGTGGGGCGCCAGCACCTGCACCGCGGCCGCGTTGGCCATGGCGTGGGCCCAGAAGGTGTCCAGTTCGAGACCACTCTCGAGTTCCTTCAGGGCGCTGGTGGTGCCGAAGCCCAGGGCCATGTTGCGGATGCCGGTGAAGCCCATGATCACCACGGCCCGGCTGATGGTGGTGACCTCGTTGGCCACGCCGTAGAACGACGAGTTGGCCAGCTTGAGCACCTTGCCGGCCAGGGCCTGGTCCGACGACAGCACCTTGGCCACGTCCTGGGCGGACGCCTCCTCGTCGCGCATCACCGTCAGCAGCCGGCGGGTGGCCTCCGGCAGGGGCGGCAGGTTGCGCATCACGGTCATGATGCGGGCTTTCACGCGGTCGACGGACATGGAGGCGCGGGCCGCCTTTCGGGGCTGGGGCCTGGAACCGGCCAGGTTGCTGCCCGGCAACGGTCTCAGCGGTTATCGTCGGCGTCCGGGTTCCCTTTACCGCGATTTTGCGGTCTGGCGGCCAGCCCCCGGCGCAGCAGGGTCCCCCAGCGGTCGTGGACCTGGTCGACCACCTGGTCCAGGACTTCCTGGCGCTGCTGCCCCGGGTCGAGGAAAAGCTGCCCCTGGCCGCAGCCGACCGGGGCCAGGTTCGAGGCCGTGACCCCCAGCAGGCGCAGGGGGCGCCCGGCCCGGCCCAGGCGCTCCTGCAGGAGCAGCCGCGCCGCGTCGCGCAGCTCGACCGTGGCGGCGGTGGCCAGCGGCAGGGTCAGGGCCCGGGTCGGCGTGCTGAAGTCGGCGTAGCGGGCCTTGACCGTGACCGTGCGGGCCACCAGGCCGTGGCTGCGCAGGCGGCGGGCCACCTTGTCCGCCAGCTGGTCCAGCACGTCCTGCAGTTGTTGCGGATCGGCGATGTCGGCGGCGAAGGTCGTCTCGTTGCCGATGGACCTGGCCTCGTGCACCGGGATCACGGGCCGCTCGTCGTGCCCCACCGCCAGCTCCAGCAGGTGGCGGCCGTGGTCGCCGAAGCGGGCCAGCACGACCTCGCGCGCCGCCAGCAGGTCGGCGACGGTGTGGATGCCCAGGTCGGCCAGGGTCTGCTCCGCCACCTTGCCCACGCCCCACAGGCGGCTGACCGGCAGCGGCGCCAACAGTGCGCGGACCCCGTCGGCCGGGATCACCACGAAGCCGTCGGGCTTCTGCAGGTCGCTGGCCAGCTTGGCGAGGAACTTGTTGGTGGCTACCCCCACGCTGGCGGTCAGGCCGACCTCGGTGCGGATCCGCTCCTTCAGGAGCCGGCCGATCTCCGGCGCCGGGCCGAAGAGGCGGCGGCAGCCGGTGACGTCCAGGAAGGCCTCGTCGATGGAAAGCGGTTCGACCAGCGGCGTCACGTCGGCGAAAATGGCGAAGATGGCCCGCGACACCTCCTGGTAGCGGTCCATGCGACCGCGCAGGAAGACGCCGTCGGGGCAGAGGCGCCTGGCCAGGGCGGCGCTCATGGCGCTGTGCACGCCGCAGCGCCGCGCCTCGTAGCTGGCCGCAGCCACCACGCCGCGCCCCTCGGGCGTGCCGCCGACGATGACCGGAAGCCCCCGCAGCGACGGATCGTCCAGCACCTCCACCGAGGCGTAGAATGCGTCCATGTCCAGGTGCAGGATGGCGCGCTCTGCGCTCACCGCGGGCCTCACTCCCGGCTCGGGGACTCGACGAAGGCGAACAGGCGGTCGACGTAGGCCAGCTTGCGCTGCAGCTCGCCGTTCCAGGCGCGGTTGGCGGGCAGGTCCGGACGCTCCTGCCAATCGGGAGTCAGTGCCGCCAGCGCCCCATGGAACTCCCAGGCCCGGTCGAAGCGGCGGTTGCGCAGGTCGCGCAGGGCCATCAGCTGGTTGACCGTCAGCCAGTGGCCGTCGACGGTCTCGGCGATGATCGCCGGGTCCACGACGATCGGCTCGATCCGCGCGGCGTCCACCACGTCATTGACCGGGGCGCCGCGCCAGCCGGTCTCGGCCTCGATCCGGCCCTTCAACAGCTGGGCGTTGGTGCCGGAGTAGCCCACCAGGGCCCCCAGATCCCCGACGCCGTCGGCGGGCAGGCCGCGCCGCTCGAGTTCGGCCACCACCGAGGTGTCGAGGCGGTAGGTGACCGGACGGCTGACCTGAAGGTCGAAGACGTTGTCCATCACGAACAGCAGCAGCAGGGCCAGCACGCCGGCCGCCAACGGCGTGGCCACCCAGCCCGCGGCGATCTCCCCCAGCACATCGAAGCGGATGCCGCGCCCGCCCTTGAGCAGCCCGATGCCCAGGATCGCGCCGACCACCGCCTGGCTGCTGCTGACGGGCACCAGGGGGATCGGGGGCAGGCCGACCGCCAGCAATGCCTGCTGCAGGCCCTGCGAGGCGAACAGGAACAGGGTCAGGGACTGGGCCAGCACCACCACCAGCGCAGCCTCGGGCGACAGGCGCAGCAGCCCGCCGCCGACGGTGCGCATCACCCGTTCGGAATAGGTGATCACGCCGACGCCGATGGCCAGCGCCCCGAGCAGGAAGAGCTGGGCCGTGGCGCTGAACGTCACCCCGGCGAGGGTGAGGTCGTGGAACGGGTTGGCCGGCAGGAAGACACCCATCACGTTGGCGATGTTGTTGGCGCCCAGGCTGTAGGAGCCGAAGGCGCCCACCAGCAGCAGGCCCAGCCGGGTCAGCGCGTCCAGGCGCAGCATGTGCAGGCGGCTGCGCTTGACCGCCCAGCGGATCACCAGGAACAGCACCACCGCGATGCCGCCGGCCAGCAGCGGGCACACCACCCAGGTGCCGACGATGCGGCTGAGGGCCCGGGTGTCGGTCACCGAGGCCGTGTACACGTTCCAGCCGATGATGGCGCCGACGATGGACTGGGAGGTGGAGACCGGCAGCTTCAGCCGGGTCATCCAGAAGGTGGTCAGGCCCGCGGCCAGGGCCACGGTGAAGGCGCCCGGCAGGGCATTGATCTCACCCAGGCGGCCCAGGGTGTGGGCCGCGCCCGCGCCGCTGATGGTCGCGCCCAGGGCCACGCAGACCGCGCACACCAGCGCCGCGGTGCGGAACTTGACCATGCGCGCGCCCACGGCGGTGCCGAAGACGTTGGCGGCGTCGTTGGCGCCCAGCGACCAGCCCAGGAAGAGCCCGCTCGACAGGAAGAGTACCAGTCCCATGGCCGCCCGCTCAGAGGTTGCGCTTGATGGCGTAGATGGCCAGACGGTCGGCCACGTCCTCGGCCTCGTCCGACAGCTGCTCGACGAGGTTGGCGAAGTAGCGCAGCTGGGTCTTGTGGGCCAGCTCCAGTTCGCTGGCGAAGATGCGCCGCTTCAGGCCGTCGCTCAGCTTGTCCGCGTCCTTCTCCCAGTGGTGGACCTTGAACAGGTGGTCCTTGACCCCGTCCGGGTCGCGGAAGAACGTGCGCGCGGCGATCACCACCGCCTCGGCGGCCTGGGCGCTGGCCGCGGCCAGGCGCCGGTAGCCGTCGCGGAACTCCTCGGGGATGACCGGGCACTCGATGGAGAACTGGTGCAGGCTGCTCTTGGCCGCGTCGATCACGTTGTCGGTGTTCTCGAGCAGGCCGAGCACGTCGCCCCGGTGGTCGGGAATCAGGGAGTGGCTGTAGAGTTGGGCCTCCACCGACTTGCTGAGGGTGTCGGCCTTCGACTCGAGGCGGTCGATGGTCTGCAGCCGCATGGCCAGATCCTCGAGGTCGCCGGCGAGGTAGGACTCGACCCCCGCCCGGTAGACCAGCGCACCCTCGGCCACCTGGTCGAGGAACTCGTCGATCTGCTGCTCGATGATGACGTTGGTCCGGAACAGGGGCATGGCTGCTGCTTTCCTTGATGGCCCGTCGAAGCATTCCTGCCGGATCCCCGGCGGAGGGGCGAACGGCTGCCTCAGCGGGGCATCACCTCCCCGCCCGTGGCTGACGTTGCCTCACCGCCCCCCTGCCGTCAAGCCTCCAACGCCGCCCTGTACCGACAACAGGATTCACAATCAATTAAAGCGGTTCAAACGCTACGCTTTCAATGATTTGCAATCAATTAACTGTTGACTCCGCACCGGACAGTCGCCTAGGATCGCGACTGCCTTGTCGCTGAATCCCCGAGCCGTTACCAAGGAGGACCCGACGATGAAGAGAATCCTGCTGTGGAGCCTGTTGGCCGTCGGCATCGCCAGCCTGGCCCTGACCCCGGCCGGCGTCGCGATCGCCAAGGAATACAAGGCCAAGGTGGGCGGCGGCCCGACCGGAGGCACCTTCAACACCTTCGCCAACGCCATGTCGATCTACATCCCCAAGGTCCTGCCCGACATGAAGGTCTCTGCGGTGGGCTCCGGTGGCTCGGTCGAGAACGTCAAGCGCGTCCATTCGGGCGAGAGCGAACTCGGACTCTGCTACGCCGTGGACCTGGGCCTCGCGGCCAAGGGCGGCCTGCCCAAGGACGAGGTCAAGTACGACGGCACGCGCTCCATGGGCTTCCTCTACGGTGCCCCGGCCCAGCTGATCGTGCGCGCGGACAGCGGCTTCAAGAGTGCCAAGGACCTGGCCGGCAAGCGCGTCGCCGTGGGCAACGCCGGCAGCGGCGCCGCCGCCAGCGCCGAGCGCTTCTTCCGCCACCTGGGCATCTGGGACGACTTCAAGCCCCAGTTCCTGGGCTACTCGGCCGCCGCCAGCGCTTTCAAGGACGGCAAGATCGACGCCTTCTGGGTGCTGGTCGGCTACCCGAACAGCTCGGTCATCGAAGCCGCCGTGCAGACCGACATCGCCCTGCTGCCGGTCGGCGTCGACGCCGAGGCCTCCGGCTTCTACAACGAGTTCGCCTACATCCCCATGGACATCCCGGCCGGCACCTACGGCGAGGCCATGCCCGCCTGCGCAAGTTTCCAGGATGCCTGCGTCCTGGCCGTCAACAAGGACGTGCCCGAGGACGTCGTCTACGACATCATGAAGACCCTGTGGAGCCCCGAGGGCATCGCGGCCATGACCGAAGCCAAGAAATCCTTCTCCACCATGAACATGGAGAACAACTTCCTCGGCTCGTCGGTGCCCCTGCACCCGGGCGCGGTGAAGTTCTGGGAAGAGATGGGCCTGACGGTTCCGGACAAGCTGAAGTAGGAAGACCGGACCCTCGGCAGACGTAGCGGGGAGGGGGGTGGCTCCCTCCCCGCCTATCCATAGACCGGACACCGCAACCACCGCCCCGGCCCGAAGGATGACGCCATGACCGATCGAGACCGCAGGACGACCGACGAGGGTCTGCCCATCCCCGAGGGCGCGGACCAGAAGAAGCTCGACGAGCTGATGGAGAAGGACGCCAAGACCGGCCGTCAACTCAAGCGCTTCTGGTACTTCGTGACCGCCGCCCTGTCGGTCTTCATGGTGGCATTCTACATGTGGAACGCCGGCGTGCAGCCGGTCGCCACGCAGTACCACAAGGGCATCTACGTCCTGGTGACCTTCATCATGGTCTTCCTGGCCTATCCGATGACCGGGCGCTCGCGCCTGGACCGCCCCTCGGTCTCTGACATCGTCATGGCCCTGATCTCGACCGCCGTCGTGGGCTACTGGATCCTCGAGTACGAGAACCTGAACTACCGCATGGGTTCCGAGACGATGCTCGACACGGTGGTCGCGGTGATCGGCATCGCCGTCTCGCTGGAGGCGGCGCGCCGCGTGCTGGGCCTGAGCATGACCCTGGCCGGCGGCGGCTTCCTGGCCTACCTGATGTGGGGCAACTACCTGGACGACCTGCCGGTGCTGGGGTCGTTCGCCCACGACGGCTTCCGCTTCCCCCGCGCCATGAACTTCCTCTTCTACAACCAGGACGGCATCTTCGGCATCATGGCCGACGTGCTGGTGACCTACGTGATCCTGTTCATCTTCTTCGGCTCGTTCCTGAAGGCGTCCGGCGCCAGCCGCTTCTTCATCGACCTGCCGCTGGCCCTGGCTGGCAAGAGCGTGGGCGGGCCGGCCAAGGTGGCGGTCATCGCCTCGGGCTTCTTCGGCTCGGTCTCCGGCTCGGCCATCGCCAACACGGTCTCCACCGGCGCCTTCACCATCCCCATGATGAAGAAGGCCGGTTTCAAGCCCCACGTCGCCGGGGCCATCGAGCCCGCCGCGTCCATCGGCGGCATGTTCATGCCCCCGATCATGGGCGCGGGCGGCTTCCTCATGGCCGAGATGACCGAGATCCCCTACGTGCAGATCATGAAGATGGCCGTGTTCCCGGCGGTGATGTACTTCCTGTCGGTGTTCGTGATGGTCCACTTCGAGGCCAAGCGCTACGGCCTGTACGGCACCATCGAGCCCGGGGCGCCGACGGCCTGGCAGATCATCAGGAAGGAGTGGTTCCTGGCCACGCCGCTGGTGATCATCGTGGGCATGATGCTGATGGGCCGCTCGGCCGGCTTCTCGGCCGTGGTGGCGACGGTCAGCTGCGTGGTCGTCAGCTGGTTCACGCCCGACCACCGCATGGGCCCGCGCCAGATCGTCGACGCCATGATCGAGGGCGGGCGCAACACCCTGATCATCGGCGCCACCGTGGGCGTGATCGGCATCATCATCGGCACCATCAGCCTCTCGGGCATCGGCCTGAAGTTCTCGGACATCATCATCAGCCTCTCGGGCGGCTTCCTGCCGGTGGCCATCCTGCTGATCGGCATCGCCTCGCTGGTGCTGGGCATGGGCGTACCGGTGACGGCAGCCTACCTGATCACCGCCGTGCTGACGGTCGGCTCGGTGTCCAACATGCTGGCCGTGCAGCACTTCGGCATGTCGTTCCAGGAGCTGTCCCACCCGGTCATGGGCGACATGTCGCCCGATGCCTATCGAGCGCTGCTGCAACAGACGGCGGCCTCGGCAGCCTGGGTCCTGATCGCCAGCCACATGATCGTCTACTGGTTCAGCCAGGACTCGAACATCACGCCGCCGGTCTGCGTGGCCGCCTACGCCGGTGCCGCCATCGCCGGCTCGGACCCCTGGCAGACCGGCTGGACCAGCTTCAAGTTCGCCAAGTTCCTGTACGTCGGTCCCTTCCTGTTCGCCTACAGCCAGGGCTTCCTGCTGCACGGCGGCACGATGCAGATCGTCATGGACTGGACGACGATCCTGCTGGGCACCATCGCCTTCGGCAGCCTGACGATGGGCTACTTCGTCTGCGGCATGAACATCACGGAGTGGATCATCACCGCCGTGGCGACCCTGATCCTCCTGTTCCCGAACATCATCCACTGGGCGACGCCGACGGTCGACCTGCCCAGCCTGGCGGTCGACGGCCTGGGCATCGCCCTGTGGGTCCTGGTCTTCTTCATGCAGAAGGCCCGCATCCGGCGCAAACCGAGCCTGACCCTGCCCATCCACGAGCAGAAGGCCCTGCGCAAGGCGGCGCGCCAGGCGGGACGCCCCGCCTGATCCGCCGGCACCCGCCGACCCCGGCGAACGACCGCCCCGGGCACCCCCCGGGGCGGTCGCTTTTTCAGGTCCGGGCTCAGGTACACGCCGTTGACGCCGATGAAGGAGGTATCCCGGGCGGAGGGGCCCGGACAAGCCATACTGGAGCATCCGGCCATGATCGGCGACGGCCAGACATCGACGCTCGCACCGGGGCGGGACACTGCGGCCCCCCTGGCCGCGGTCCTGCTGGCGGTGGACCGCCTGCTGACCGCGGGCGCCCTCTACCCTGACGGGCACGGGCGGTTCACGGCGGCTGTCGCCGAGTACCGCGAGGCCGCCGACGCGGCCGCGGGTGCCCGGGCGGTGGTGCTGGAGGTCGACGAGCGGGTCCTGCGCATCCAGGGCCAGGCGGTCGACGCCGGCCAGCGCGGGCTCGAGCGCCTGCTGGGACTCTTCGACAAGCTGGGCATCCTGCAGATCCGCATCGACGCCGACACGCCGCCCGCGGCCCTGCACCTGCTGGCCACGCGGCTGCTGCGCCAGCGCCGCGAAGCCGACGCCAACGGGCACCTCAAGCAGGCCGCCTTCGACGGCCTGCCCGCCCAGGTCACCGTGGTGCCGCGCACCTTCCGCAAGCGCTGGAGCGACGACATCGACGGGCGCTACCTGCCGGTGCTCGAGGCGGTCCTCGACGAGATCGAGGGCGCCTTCAGCGACCTCAGCGCCGGCCAGGCCGCCCGCGGCACCCTCGAGCGCATGTTCCGGGTCTTCCTGGCCCGCAGCGACGAGGACGGCGAAGCCACCCTCTGCGCGCCCGAGGACCGGGCCTTCTTCGAGTCGATGATCAGCTCGGGGCCCCAGGCCCTGTGCCGCGCCCTGCGCGCGATCATCGCCCGGGACGGCGACCTCGCCAGCCTTGAGCTGCTCTTCGACGACTCCCACGAAGCCCTGGCCAGCGCCGCGGCCCAGTCGGCGCTGCAGCTGCTGCTGGACGCCATGGCCGGCTCCGACCGCGCCCGGGAGGCCGAACCCGCCGAGCCCGAGGCCCGCCGCGTCGACGACGACTCGGTCTACACCATCCCCCTCGTCGAGCTGCAGGCCGCCTTCGACACCCTGGCCGCCGAGAGCCCGCCGGCCTCGGTGCTGGGCGCCGCCGACCTGCGCGAGGAGATCTCCATCCATCTGGCGATCCTGGCCCTGGGCGCAGCGCCGGCGGTGGCGCGCCAGGCGCTGGCCGGGCTCTGGCACGCCATAAGCCGGGTGCGGACCAGTGTGGACCGGGAGTTCCTGCGCGAGAAGGCCCTCTCCCTGCTGGGATCCGCCGACACCGAATTGCTGGACCTGGTGCTGCCCCGGCTGGCCGGACCGTTCCGGGACCGCGGCGTCGACGACATCGCCGACTACTGGGGCTCCCTGGCCGCGGGCGGTGCCGAGAAGGTGGCCCTGGTCTGGCCCCACGTGGTGACCGAACTGCTGCGCACGGAGCCGGAGACCGGCATGCGCGGCCTCTCGCTGTTGCAGTCCCTGGCCACGATGCTGCCGCCGGAGCGGATGCTGCGCGAAGCCTCCCGCTTCGAATCGCTGTCCACGTTCCTGGCCTCGTCCTTCAACCAGGCGTTGTTCTACCGGCCGCGCCCGGTGCTCTACCCGGTCTACACGGCGCTGCTGCGCACCTCGCTGGGCCCCACCTTCGGGCAGTGGCTGCACGAGGGCTGGTCGCGGCTGCCGGCCGACACGGCGGGCGGGCTGCTGACCCGGATCCGCGGCCCCTACCGCCCGGACGAGCGGGACATCTACGACGCGGTGCTGGCCCACGGCCAGACCGAAAGCGAGAATGGGCCGCCACGGGCCCTGCTCGACGCGGTGCACCTGGCGGTGGACCGCCTGCCGGCCGGGCGCCGCAGGGAGGAGTGGGTGCCGGTGGCGATCCTGGTGCTGGGGCAGTGGAGCCCCGCCTCCAGCCGCCGGCTGCTGGATCGCATCGCCGGCGAGCGGCGCCTGCTGGTGCTGCCGGCCTGGCCCCGGGCCTGCCGGCGCGTCGCGCGCCTGGCCCGCGGCTCCGGGCACGGCGAGGGGGAAAACCATGGGAACTAGCTACGCCGACCTGGCCACGGTGCTGGCGCGGGGCATCAGCAACTGCCGGATGTACTTCGATGGCCACCCCCACGTGGCGGCGGCGGCCCGCGACTTCCAGGCCCTGCTCAGCCGGCGCCTGCGCGAGGACGGCCAGACCAGCTTCCTGCTGGGCGTGGCCCACGACAAGCTGATCCACGACGGCAAGTACCTGGTCGGGCCCAGCATCGTCGGCGGGCGCCTGACCCGGTTTGCGGCCCTGCTCAACTGCGGCGGCTTCGAGTTCGATCCGCACCTGGAGATCCCGGAGATCCGGGCCTTCCTGTCCCTGGCCGCGCAACTGGGCGAGCCGGTGGCGAACCTGGCCGACGCCCGGCGCCTGCTCGAAAGCCGGGGCATCACCCACGTGGGCCTGGTGCCCCGCTACAACGAGAGCAACGCCGATCGCCAGGGCGACGGCGACGATCTGGGCGAGGACCGGATCGTGCCGGTCTACCGCGCCATGTTCGACGCGGTGGAGAAGGCCCACCGCAACGCCCAGCTGGACCGGGCCCTGGACATGACCGAGGCCCGCACGGTGGGCGAGTCGCTGGTGCGCGCCGCCCAGGGCGGCGTCACCGACATCATGACCCTGGTCACCTACCCGGACTTCGACAGCTACACCGTGGGCCACTCGGTGCGCGTCGCGATGCTGTCGGTGCTGACCGGCCGCCAGGCCGGCCTGCCCGAGGAGACCCTGACCGAGCTCGCCGCGGCCGCCCTGCTGCACGACGTGGGCAAGGGCAAGATTCCCCAGGAGATCCTCTTCAAGCCCGGCAAGCTGGACGGCGAGGAGCGGCGCATCATCGAGACCCATCCGGCCATCGGCGCGGCCATGCTGCTGGAGACCCGGGACGCGGGCGTGCTCTCGGTGGCCACGGCCTGGGGCCACCACCGGCGCAACGACGGGGGCGGCTACCCGAAGATGCCCCACGGCGGGCACGTCAGCGAGCTGACCCAGATGGTCCACGTCTGCGACGTTTTCGAGGCGCTGACCGCCATCCGCCCCTACAAGCGGGCCCTGACCCCGCGCGATGCCTACGAAATCATCCTGCGCGACCGCACGGCCTACTCAAGCCTGGGCATCACCGCCCTGCGCCGGGCCGTGGGCCTGTACCCGCCCGGCAGCCAGGTGCGGCTCTCCAGCGGCCACCAGGCGGTGGTGCTGGCCGCCGGCGACCGCATCGACCAGCCCCTGGTGCGCATCACCCACGACGCGTCCGGCCAGGAGATCCCCAGCGAACGGCAGCTGGAGATGGACCTGGCGGCCGACGGGGACCAGCCCACGGTGCAGCATCTGCTGATCGGCACCTAGCCGGCGCCGCCGCCCCGGCTTATCATGGCCCCAGCGGCCGCGGCGACCGACCCTGCGGCCTTGGACCCGCAGCCCGTCGGAGCATTCCATGTGCGGCCGCATCAACCTCATCGCCGCCCCCCACGTGCTGGCCGAGCGCTTCTACCTGGACGTGGTGCCGGAATTGGTGCCGCGCTACAACATCGCTCCCAGCCAGGACATCGCCGCGGTGGTGCCCAATCCCGACAGCGCCGGCCGCCTGCTGCGCCCTTTCCGCTGGGGCCTGGTGCCGCCCTGGAGCAAGGGCCCCGCGACCGGCCCCAAGCTGATCAACGCCCGCAGCGAGACCGTGCGCGACAAGCCCGCCTTCAGCGACGCGTTCGCCCGCCGCCGCTGCCTGGTGCCGGTCAACGGCTTCTACGAGTGGCAGAAGCGCGACGGCGGCAGCTGGCCGTTCCTGTTCCGGCGACGGGACCACGACGTGTTCGCGCTGGCGGGGATCTGGGAACGATGGGAATATCCGGGGCAGCAGGTGCTGGAGACCTGCTCGATCCTCACCACCGCGGCCAACACCGTGATGCGGCCCATCCACCACCGCATGCCGGTGATCGTGCCGGAGGCCGACTGGCGCCTGTGGTTCAATCTCGAGGACGCGCGGCAGCCGGCGGTGCTGGACCTGCTGAAGCCGGCGCCGGCGGACCTGCTGGTGGCGCATCCCGTCTCCCCGCGGGTCAACAGCCCCCGCTGCGACGAACCGGCCTGCCTCGAGCCGGTCGAGGACGATCGCCGGGGCCAACTCAACCTGTTCGGCTAGGGCCGGACTCCCGGAGGACCGTTGCCGATGCCGCCGCCTGCCACCGAGAACCGGCGCCCCGTGCGCCTGTACCTGGACAGCGCCGATCCGGCCGCCTGGGCGCGCCTGCTGCCGCTGGGCTTCCTCTACGGCGTGACCACCAACCCCCTGCTGCTGGAGCGCGCCGGCCAGCGCTGCACCCTGGCCAACCTGGAGCAGCTGGCCCGCACGGCCGCCGGCCTGGGTGCCCGGGAGATCCACCTGCAGACCTGGGGCGAGGAGGCCGAGCAATTGACGGCGCGCGGCCGCCAATTGGCCGCCCTGGACTGCGGCCTCGACGTGGCGGTGAAGGTGCCGGCCACGGCGGCGGGCTTCGCCTCTGCCGGTCGCCTGGTCGCCGCCGGCGCGACGGTGACCCTGACCGCGGTCTACGCCGAAGGCCAGGTGCTGGCCGCGGCGGCGCTGGGCGCGGCCTATGCGGCCCCGTACCTGGGGCGCCTGGACGATGCCGGCCGCGACGGCCGGGCCATCCTGGTGCGCATGCAGGCCCTGGCCGCGGGCACGCCGCTGCGCCTGCTGGCGGCCAGCCTGCGCAGTGCCGAGCGGGTGGTCGATCTGGCCGCAGCCGGACTGGACACGTTCACCTTCGGCCCGGACGTGGCCGAGGCGCTGATCCAGGAACCGCTGACGACGGCCGCCGCCGCGGATTTCCTGCGGGCAGCCGGCGCGATGGAGGATCCCCGCTGAAGACCGCAGGGGCGGGACCTCAGCCTGCCGTCTCCTGCTGCAGGAGCCCGGCCAGCAGCTCCGGCACCAGGGCCATGCGCGCCGGCGGCTCGACGTAGGCGATGCGCAGCTGGGTGCGGCCGGGGTTGGGCGCGCCCTTGGGCACGCTGTAGAATCCCGCCATGGGCGCCGTCAGCAGCGTCATCGGCTTGCCGCCTACCTGAACCTGCCCGGTGCGCGCGCAGCGCAGCACGAACTGCAGGGCGTCGAAGTCGGCACCGGCGATGTTGCGCACGTCCACCACCGAATAGATCGAGGCGTCGGGGCTGGAGACGATGATCCCCGGCAGCAGCTCGCGCAGGCGGCCGGTCAGGCCGGTCAGCATGGCGCGGTAGTACTCGCGCTGGCGGCCGTACCAGGCCTGCAGATCGGTGCGGCTCTCGGTCGCCAGGCCGCCGAAGATCCACTGGCCGATGCTGTTGGAGCAGAGCGAGGCCGTGTTCTCGGCCACGGCGCGGGCGTGGAACTCGGCGTTGTCGGTCACCAGCCCGCCGATGCGCAGGCCGCAGGCGTTCCACACCTTGCTGGCGGTCTCGATGCTGATGCGGCGTCCGGTCAGGCCCGGCACCTCGCTTTCCCCCAGCCCCCAGACGCTGGCCGCCGGCTGATCCACGTAGTGCAGCTCGCGGTAGGCCTCGTCGCTGACCAGCCACATGCCGTGCTCGACGCAGAGCCGGGCCAGGGCCGTGAAGGTCTGGCGGTCGTAGAAGTGGCCGGTCGGGTTGTCGTAGGGGATGACCACCATGGCGCCGGGCCGGTGGCGCGCGATGACCTCCTCGATCTCCGCGGGCGAAGGCAGGGAGAAGCGGCCGTCGTCGCCCAGGCTGCGGGTGATGGAGACGGTGCGGCGGCCCAGGCGCTCGGCAAACGCTTTGTAGTTGGTGTAGGCCGCGTCGATCAGGAGCAGCGGCCGCTCGTCGCTGCCGGCGGGGCCGCAGCAGCCGATGATCACCAGCTCCATGGCCTGGCTGCCGCCGTCGGTGACCTGGCTGTGCAGGCCGTCGACCGGGAATCCGCTGGAGGCGATGATGTTCAGGAAAGCCGCGTTGGTCTCGGCCAGGCCCACCGTGGCGCTGTACTTGACCACCCCGTCGGCAAAGGGGCTGGGCGCCTCGCCCAGGCTGCGCAGGCGGCGCTGCATGGCCGGGTGCATGGGCAGCGAGACGTTGCCGATCGCGACGTTCAGGGCCTCGGTGGCGTCCTGGCGCTTGGCGAACTCGATCTGGGCCAGGCGGATCACCGACGGGCTGCGCCCGGCGAAATGGGCGGAGAGGCGGGGGGCGGCCATGGGAACATCCTCCGGGGGACGGGGCTGTGGGCGCACGCTCCGCCCAATCTAACAGATGCCCTCTGCCAACCCAAAAAGAACGTCCTACCCAAAAAAGAACCGGCCCGCCCCCAGGGGGACGGGCCGGCAGCTTCGCGCCTGATGCGTAAGCTAGCGGACGAGCAGCGGCGCGATCACCACGCTGATGACGGACATCAGCTTGATCAGGATGTTGAGGCTGGGGCCGGAGGTGTCCTTGAAGGGATCGCCCACGGTGTCGCCGACCACGGCGGCCTTGTGGGCATCGCTGCCCTTGCCGCCGAAGTGGCCGCTCTCGATGTGCTTCTTGGCGTTGTCCCAGGCGCCGCCGGCGTTGGACATGGAACAGGGCCAGCAGCACGCCGCGTGACGGTGACGCCCGCCAGCAGGCCGCCCAGCATCTCGGTGCCGCCCAGGAAGCCGACCACCACCGGCGTGACCACGGCCAGCAGGCCGGGCACGATCATCTCCTTGATGGCCGCGGTGGTGGAGATGTCCACGCAGCGCCGGAAGTCGGCGGTGCCGGTGCCCTCCATCAGGCCGGGAATCTCGCGGAACTGGCGGCGCACCTCCTCGATCATCGCGAAGGCGGCGCGGCCGACCGCATTCATGGCGAAGCTGGAGAACAGGAACGGCAGCATCGAACCGAGGAACAGGCCCACCAGCACGGTCGGCACCAGCAGGTCGATCTTCTCCAGGCCGACGATGTGCTGGTAGGCGCTGAACAGGGCCAGCGCGGTCAGCGCCGCCGAACCGATGGCGAAGCCCTTGCCGATGGCGGCGGTGGTGTTGCCGACGGCGTCCAGCTTGTCGGTGCGCTGCGCGCACCTCCTTGCCCAGGCCGGCCATCTCGCTGATGCCGCCGGCGTTGTCGGCGATCGGGCCGTAGGCGTCGACCGCCAGCTGGATGCCCGTGGTCGAGAGCATGCCCAGGGCCGCGATGGCGATGCCGTAGAGGCCCGCGTACTTGAAGGCCACCAGGATCACGATGCCCAGCACGATGACCGGCAGCGCCGTCGACTGCATGCCCAGGCCCAGACCGGCGATGATGTTGGTGGCCGCGCCGGTCTCGCTCTGCTTGGCGATGTTGCGCGCCGGCTTCTTGTCCTCGGCGGTGTAGAACTCGGTGATCATGCCGATGGCGATGCCGCCGGCCAGGCCGACGACCGTGGCCAGGAAGACGCCGGTGGCTGCCCGCCGGTCAGCATCTGCTGGATCACGAACCAGGAGACGACCACCATGATGGCGCCCGCGCCGAAGGTGCCGATGTTCAGGGCGCTCTGGGGGTTGCCGCCCTCCTTGACCCGCACCAGGAAGGTGCCCAGGATCGAGACGACGATGCCCGCGCGCGGCCAGCACCAGCGGCAGCAGCACCACGTTCAGCACCGGGACGTTGTTGGCGGCGGCGAAGCCCACGCCCAGGATCATCGCGCCCACGATGGAGCCCACGTAGGACTCGAAGAGGTCGGCGCCCATGCCGGCCACGTCGCCCACGTTGTCGCCCACGTTGTCGGCGATCACGGCGGGGTTGCGCGGATCGTCCTCGGGGATGCCCGCCTCGACCTTGCCCACCAGGTCGGCGCCCACGTCGGCGGCCTTGGTGTAGATGCCGCCGCCCACGCGCGCGAAGAGGGCGATGAGCTGGCGCCCAGGGAGAAGCCCGAGAGCACCTGCAGGAGGCGCTCGGTCCCCCAGGCCTCGCCGAAGACCTGGGTGTAGACGATGTAGAGGATGCTCAGGCCCAGCACGCCCAGACCCACCACGACCATGCCCATCACCGCGCCGCCGCTGAAGGCCACGGCCAGGGCCGTGTTCAGGCCGGTGCGCGCGGCCTGGGTGGTGCGCACGTTGGCCAGGGTCGCGATCTTCATGCCGAAGAAGCCGGCGGCGCCCGAGGCAATGGCACCGACGGCGAAGGACAGGCCGATCAGCGCGTGGCTGTTGCCCAGTTTGGCGTTGCCGAAAGCGAGCAGCGCGGTCACCACCACCACGAACACCGCCAGCACACGGTACTCGCGGCTGAGGAAGGCCATGGCGCCTTCGTGGATGTGACCGGCGATGGTCTGCATCTTCTCATCACCGGCGTCCTGGCGCTTCACCCAATTGGCCTTGAACGCGGCGAACACCAGCGCCAGTGCGCCGGCGGCGGGGATGAGGTAAATCAACGTCTTGCCTCCTGATCGGGGAATTCGGGACCACGACCGGCC
This sequence comes from Candidatus Krumholzibacteriia bacterium, assembly GCA_963848505.1. Taxonomy (GTDB): domain Bacteria; phylum Krumholzibacteriota; class Krumholzibacteriia; order LZORAL124-64-63; family LZORAL124-64-63; genus JACZKN01. The sequence goes on from CAWKEB010000003.1 coordinate 1,976,327, forward strand.
CGGAAAAGGCAGACGCCCCACGATCGGAGGCGTCTGCCTGAAAGCGAACGAATTTTAACGCCAATATCAATTGGACGCAACCGCGAACCGCTCACGGCTTCTCGACGGACACGATCTCGACGTCGAACACCAGCGTCGCCCCGGGCGGGATCGAGCCACCGGAACCTCGTGAGCCGTAACCCAGTTCCGGCGGAATGACCACCTGCGCCTTCGTGCCCTGGGCCAGGCCGGTCAGGCCGTAGTCCCAGCCCTGGATCACCGTGCGCGCGCCCATGGTGAACTGGTAGGGGCGCCCCCGGGCGATGGACGAGTCGAACTCCAGGCCCTTCTGCCCGTTCTCCCACAGCCAGCCGGTGTAGTGGACGCTGACACGGTCGCCGACGGCGGCCACCGGGCCTGTGCCCTGCTCGGCGATCGTGATCGTGACCGCGGGCTTGCCCATGATCTCGACCTCGAACACCAGGGTGGCTCCGCCGGGGATGTAGGGCTGCCGGCCGTCCGCCCCGTAGGCCAGGTCCGGCCCGATGCGCAGGGTGCGCCGGCCGCCGACGGCCATGCCGGTGATGCCGTGCTCCCAGCCGGTGATCACATGGTTGCGGCCCAGGGCGAAGGCGATGGGCTCGCCGTTGTCCAGCGAGCTGTCGAATTTCACCAGGGAGTCGCCCGGGGTCTCGAACAGGTCGTCATCGTCGGCCTCGTACCAGCCGGTGTAGTTCACCAGCACGAAGTCGTCGGCGGCCACGACCTCGCCGCCGCCGAGGGCAGAGTCCACGTAGGCCAGGCCGGGTTCGATGGGAATCCAGTTGTCCTGCTTGCCGCAACCGGCGGCCAGGAGCAGACCCGCAACGGCAAGCGCGGTCCACAGCAAGATCTTACGCATGTTCATCCTCTCTCTGGTTGGTCAGGGCTCCCGCACTTTCGCACAGGAGGCCGTCCTTGGCAATCGGGCATCACGGGCCGGTCAGGACCGGCAGACCTTCACCCAACGCAGCAGCGGCCAGGCCGCCGCCGCCCCGTAGGCCAGCGCACCGGCGGAGGCGCGCACCAGCACCGGCAGGGCCGTGGTCGCGAGCACGGCCAGGACCAGCGCCGCGGTGCCCAGCGCGCCGGCCAGCGCGGCCCCCAGCAGCCGCCGCGAGAACCAGGAGCGGCAGCGCACGCTCATCACCGCGAACAGGCCGCCGTGGGCCGCCAGCATCGCCAGCGCCGCGCCGAGCGCCCCGTGGGCCGGGATCAGCACCACGCCAACCCCCACCACCAGCAGCGCCCCCAGCACCAGGGGCGGAAAGAACTCGCGCTGCCGGTCGGCCGCCAGCAGCGAATTGCCCAGGAACCAGCCCAGGGCCAGCAGCGTGTAGCTGACGGCCAGCACCTGGAAGACCGGACCGCCGCCTGCGTACTGGGCGCCGAAGACCAGCAGCACCAGGTCCGGACCCAGCAGCACGCCGACGGTCGCCACCGGCACCAGCGCCACCGCCACCAGCCCGTAGATCAGCTCGAAGCGGCGCACGAAGGCGTCGCCGGGCTGGGCCGCCAGGCGCGAAAGGCGGGGCAGCAGGGCCTTCCACAGCACCTCCATCGCCACCACCAGCAGGAAGCCGATCTTGGCCGGCGCCGCATACTGACCCGCCACTTCCGGCGGCGCCAGCAGGCCCAACAGCACCAGGTCGCCGTTCATCAGCACCCGCATGGTGACCACCGAGGCGCCGATGGGCGAGGCCTCGTGCAGGCGGCGGCGCCACTCGCCGCGGGTGCCTCGGCGCGGCAGCACGAAGCCGCCCAGCCAGCTGCGCACCGGCAGCGCCAGCACCAGCTGCCCGGCCGCGAACGAGACCAGGTAGAACAGCGGCACCCAGCGCCAGGCCGGCCACCCTCCCGCCCCGTCCAGGGGCCGCAGCAGGAGCAGCACCGCGCCGGCGTAGACCGCGCTGCCGAGGGTGCGGCTGATGCCGACCCAGCTCATCCGCTCCATGCCGATGGCGATCCATTCGAGGGCGAACACCTGGGGCACCACCAGCGCCAGGTAGAGCACGAAGAGCCACGGGTCCTCGGCGTAGAACCGGAACAGCGGCAGCACCAGCAGGCCGAGCGCCAGCACCACCAGCGCCAGTGCGGCCAGGATGCCCTGGTGCACGCCGGCGTAGCTGCGGACCGCCTGCGGCTGGTCCAGGCGCGCCAGCTCGCGCACGCCCAGGGACATCAGCCCCCACTCGGCGGTGATCAGCGCATAGGCCGAGACCGCGACCCCCACCTGCACCACGCCGAACCAGCGGTCGCCCAGCACCCGGGCCAGGTAGACCAGGGCCGCCAGGTTCAGCGCCTGCGCCGCCACCTGGGCGATCGTCAGCACGCCCAGGTTGCGCACGATGCCGGCCTGGCCCCTCACCCCTGCGCCCCCGCGGCCGGTTCCCCGTTGCTCCCGGCCTCGCGGCCCACGTGCACCAGCAGGCCCCAGAAGACCCAGATCAGGGCCAGGCGGAAGGTCGGGAAGGCCAGGAAGTAGCCGCAGGTCAGCAGGTAGCCGAAGGCCAGCAGGAACTCGCGGTTGGCCGCCAGGCGCTGCCCCTGCCGCACCAGCAGGTATAGGAACAGCCCGGCCAGCGCGAAGCCGTGCTCGGCCAGCACCTCGATGTAGATGTTGTTGGCGATGCGCTTGAAGGAGGCGAAGTCCGAGACCATCCAGGTGTAGAGGTCCGGGTAACGCCCGAAGAAATAGCCGTAGTTGCCCATGCCGACCCCGAACGGGTGGTCCAGGAACATCAGCCAGGCGTGGTAGCTCTCGTTCAGGCGCTGCACCAGCGAGACGTTGGTCACGTCGGTCACGCCGCCGAAGAAGAGCAGGCTGAACTTGTCGATGACCAGGGTGCGGAACAGGCCCGTCGCCACCAGGAACACCACCACAACCGCGGCCCCCGCCACCGCCGCGCCCTTGGTCCAGGGCGGGACCCTGCGGTCCAGGGCGGCCACGAAGAGCACCGCCAGCACGCCCAGCAGCGCCGCCGGCGAGGCGGTGATCACGACGCCCAGCAGCAGCACCGGCAGCATCCGGCGGAAGAAGCGGTCCGGCCAGCGCAGCGCGGCCCAGGCGGCGATCACCGTGGAGGCCAGCAGGTACCAGCCGAAGTAGTTGCCCTCCTCGAAGGGCCCGGTGCGGGCCACCGGCACGCCCGCGACGGTCATGAACTGCACCTCGTCCCAGCGCAGCAGCAGGGCCGCCGGCAGCCCGGCCGCCAGCACCAGGTTCAGCGCCACGGCGTAGGCCACGGCCAGGGCCGTGCCGTACAGCCACCAGCGGCAGAAGCCGCGCAGGTCCATCCCGCCGACGGCCAGCACGTGCAGCACCAGCACCATCAGCCCCAGGTCGAAGGCCAGGTAGGCGTAGTGGAAGAGGGTGTTGGCCAGGGGATGGAAGCGGCCGTGGGCCCATTCCAGCATGCTCAGGTCGGACGCCAGCAGCTCGCTCAGTCCCCAGGCCGAGGCGAAGAGGCTGCCGAAGAGGAACACGCCCCACAGGGCGGGGATGCGCCCGCGGCGCTCCAGGTCGGCCACCCCGTCCAGCAGCAGCCCGCCCAGGGCCAGGGCGCCGGCCACCTCGTACAGCTTCAGCGGGAAACCCACCGGCAGCGTGACCGAGTTGGTCAGCGGCAGGGTCAGCAGGATGAAACGGAGCAGCCGGTCACGGCCCATCAGTCCTCCGCCGCGAGGATGGCCGTGCGGTTGCGCCGGTAGTACTCGCGGGCCAGCACCAGGAACAATCCGCTGCAGAAGGCCAACACCGTGAGGATCGCCGTGGCGCGCAGCTTGCGCGGGCGCACCGGCTTGTCGGTTACGGTGATGCGACCGACCTGCTCCAGGGGCGTCAGCAGCTCGGTGCGCACCTGCTCGCCGCGCCACTCCACCTCCAGCTGGGCCCGCTGGTGGGGCAGGTCGCGCTCCAGCTTGATGCCCAGGTCGGCGATGGCCTGCCGGATGTCGGCCCGGCGCTTGGCCAGGTCCACCTCGCGCTCCAGCCGCACCGCCGCGATCTCCAGGTCCAGGGCCGTGATGCGGTCGCGCAGGGTGTCCGCGGCCACGGTGCCTTTCATGACGCGGGCGGCCAGCTGGTCGACCGTCGCCAACAGTTCACTCACCCGGCCGGCCTGCTCCCGGCGCGAGGCCTGCAGCAGCAGGTCGGTCTCGGCGTCGCCGGTGCGCGCCGCCGCGCTGCCACCGCCCTCGGCGTCCATCACCCGCCCGAGCAGGGCCTGGGCCTCGGTCAGCCGGGCCCGGGCGCCGATCACGTCGTCCTCGGTGGTCGCGACGGCCCGTTCGCGCCAGGCGCGCCCGCTCTGCAGGCGCTCGATGCGCAGCTCGAGCCGGCGGTCGTCCGCGGCCAGCAGGTCCAGCGCCCGCTCATGGGCGCCGATCTCCAGCCGGGCGCGGTCCTCGGCTGCCGCGATCTGCGTGATGTCGTTGCGGAGCTTGGCCATGCGCACCTCCGCGCCGCCGATGGTCAGGTGCATGGTGCTGCTGAGGGAATCGAGGCTGGCCTGGCGGTTGAACGAGGCGACGGCCTGGCGCAGGACCGCCACCGCCGCCAGGGGATCGGGGTCCAGGTTGGTCAGGGTGATCACGTCGCCGCCCTGCTGGTACTGGGGCCCGCTGGGGATGTACTCGGCGTCGATCACCGGCGGCCCCTTGCGCTCGGCGAAAGCCTCCAGCTCGCGCAGGTCCTCCCAGTAGAGGAAGGTGCGGAACCAGCGCACGATGTCCTTGAGGGCCCACTCCCGGACCGGCGCCCCGATGTCCGAGTAGGAGACGATGCCGGGCCGCACCTGGGCGGTGGCCCGGTAAAGCGGCCGGGTCAGGAAACCGTAGCCCAGGCCCGCGACGAGGCCGGCCAGGGTGACCAGGGCCACGATGCGGCGGCCCCGGTAGAGGATGTTCAGCAGGCCGGGCAGGCTCAGCGCGCTGGGTTTGGCGACGTCCTGATTCAAGCGATCTCCTTCAGCGCGGACGGGACGAAAGCCCCCCGGCCGGCGGCACGGAGGGCCCGGCGGGGGCGGTTCAGCCCAGGATCTGCTTCAAGCGCTCGGCCGAGTCCGCCAGCACCTTGGCGTGCAGCGATCCGCCGTGCGAGTCCATGGTCACGACGGCCGGGAAGCGGTCGACGCGGAATTCCCAGATCGCCTCGGGCGAACCGAACTCCTTCGCCATGTGCACGCCGGTGACCTCGACCACCCGTTCGGCCAGCACCTGGGCGGCCCCGCCGATGGCATGGAAGTAGACGCCGCCCACCTTGCGGCAGTACTCCAGCGTCTTGGCCCCCATGCCGCCCTTGCCGATGACGCCGCGGATGCTGTACTGCTCCATCAGCGGCCCCTGGTAGGGCTCCTCGCGGATGCTGGTGGTGGGCCCGGCGGCCTTGACCACCCACTTGCCCTTCTCCTGCACCACCACCGGTCCGCAATGGTAGATGATGCTGTCGCGTCAGGTCGACCGGCGGCTTGCCGCCGTCGTGCAGGTACTTGTGGACCGCGTCGCGGCCGGTGTAGATCAGGAGCCCGCTGATCTCGACCATGTCGCCGACCTTCAGGGCCCGGATCTTCTCTTCGGTGAACGGTGCTTCCAGCAGCATGATCGAGCCTCCTAGGAATCGTAGAGCCAGCGCGAGATGCTTGCCGCTTTCGCCGAGCACGCAGCCGTTGCGCCGGAAGGCCCAGCACATGTAGGACACCGACACGAAGAACGAGGCCGGCAGGCGGTTGCGGTGGGTGATCTTGACGCCCAGCAGGGTGGTCGCGCCGCCGAAGCCCATGGGCCCGATGCCCAGGCTGTTGCCCTCGGTCATGATCTGCTTCTCGAGCTTGGCCAGGCGCGGATCGCCGTTGCTGTCGTCCAGCTCGCGGAAGAACTCCTCCTTCGCAGCCACGTAGCCCGCGCCGCGGTCGCCGCCGATGCACACGCCCAGGATGCCCGGCCCGCAGCCCTTGCCCTGGGCCTGCAGCACCGCGTCGAGCAGGCACTTGCGCACGCCCTCGAGGTCGCGCCCGGCGCCCAGCCGCGTGTCGGGCAGGCTGTACTGGATGCCCACGTTCTCGCAGCCGCCGCCCTTGAGCATCATGCGCACGGTGAGGGCCTTCTTCGTCGTCTGGTGCAGGTGGAACTGGGGGCTGCCCGGGCCCAGGTTGTTGCCCGAGTTCTGCCCGGTGATCGAGTCCACCGAGTTCTGGCGCAGGTAGCCCAGCCGCGTGGCCTCGACCACGGCCCACTCGTACGCCTTGCGTGAAGGCAGCCTCGCTGCACCAGGCCGGCAGGTCGGCGTAGCAGATGATGGTGCCGGTGTCCTGGCACAGGGGCTGCGACTTGTCCTTGGCCATGATGATGTTGTCGTGGATGACCTGCAGCGCGTAGCGGGCCGAGGAGCCCTCGATCTCCTTGCGCCGGCCCTTCTCGCACGGCACGCACCACGTCCGTCGGCAGTTCGGTCGAGGTGCGCCGGATCAGTTCGAGCAGGTGTTGCTTCAGCACCTTGGCGTCCATGAACGCTCCTTCAGTTGGCAGAGGGTCCGGATCGCGGCGATTGCGGGGTTGCGCGGATATTAGCCCCGCGCGGGGTGCAGGTCAAAGGGCAATGGCCCCTGACGCCCGCCTTGCAAAATTCCCCCTGTTGTTGTCGGATTTCATGCTATCATAGGACATCGTATACGAGCCAGCGGGGGAATGGCCGGCGTAAATGATAATGCTATTGCCTTGGAGGGGATCCACACCATGACCACCACGACCCTGCTGTCTGGCCGTCGCATCGCCGTGGTCGGCGCCGGACTGGTCGGCACGCTCTGTGCCGTGCACCTGGCGCGCCACGGCGCCGACGTGACCTTCATCGAGAAGCGCCCCGACCTGCGTCGTGCCGACATCCCGGGCGGCCGCTCCATCGCCATGTCCCTGTCCGACCGGGGCTTCCGTGCCCTGCGGACCCTGGGCCTGGAGGATCGGGTCCGCGCCGGCACCAAGCCCAAGACCCGCCGCTGTGTCCACCTGCCCGAGGGCGGGATCCAGGTCCAGGAGTACGGCAAGGACGGTCAGGCCCTGTGGACGGTCAACCGCAAGGAGCTCAACTGCACGCTGCTGGAGGCGGCGGCGGCAGCCGGGGTCAGGCTGCGCTTCGAGACCGCCTGTGAGTCCGTCGACACCGGGCGGCCGGCGCTCGTGCTGCGCGACCTGGCGACCGGCGGGGCGACGACCGAGGCCTTCGACCACGTGATCGGCGCCGACGGCATGTTCTCCCAGGTCCGGGCCGACCTGAGCCGCGCCGGCGCCCTGGCCGAATCGGTCACCACCATCGCCTACGGCTACTTCGAACTGGTGGTTCCCGCGGCGGCCGGCGGCGGCTTCAAGCTGGATAGCGACTGCGTGCACATCTGGCCGCGGCCCGAGGGGCTGTTCGTGGCCCTGCCCAATCTCAACGGCACCTTCACCGGCACGCTCTTCTACGCCAAGGACGGGGACAATCTCTTCCGCGGCGACCGCTCGGCGGCCGAACGGGCGGCCGGCTTCGCGGCGGCGTTTCCGGAGGTGGCGGAACTGTCCCCCGGCTACGCGGCCATGCTCGCGGCCAACCCGCCGTCGGACATCTCGACGGTCAATTGCACGCCCTGGCACGCCGGCGACCGCATCTGCCTGATCGGCGACGCCTGCCACGCCATCGTGCCCTTCTACGCCATGGGCATGAACACGGGCTTCGAGGACTGCACGGTCCTCGACGGGCTGATCGAGGAAATGGGCGGGGACCTGGGCGCCGTCTTCGCCGCCTTCAGCGCGCAGCGCAAGCCCTGCACCGACGCCATCAGCGCGCTCTCCCTGCGCAACTTCCTGTCCATCGGCCGCAGCGCCGATCCCCGCTACCACGAGCGCTGGCTGCTGGAGCGGCGCATCTGGGAGCGCTTCCCCGAGCGCTGGACCCCGCTCTACGCCATGATCCATTTCTCGCTGCGGCCGCTGGACGAGGTGATCCGCGCCGCCGAGCGGCAGCGCGTGGTGCTCGACCGGCTGATGGCGGAGATCCACGGACCCGAGGGGCACGAGCAGGTGTGCCTGGAGACCGTGGTCGCGCCGCTGCTGGCCGAGGCTGGCTAGGAGTCTGGAGTGGGTGGTTGAATTCCCGGGGGGATGTTCGCTCAACTGGACTGCCGTGGCTTAATCTTTCCTGCCGTGGAATCGTTATATAACGCTCCTGCGGCACGCTGGATCAATTCCCGCCACGGGCGCTCGCTCCTACGGCGCATAGCGCAGACCCACCCGCACGAAGACACCGCTATAGTCCAGATCGCTGCTCGACGAGGCGCCGTTGACGGTGATGTCCGGCACCTGGGCCAGGCGGAAGCCGCCGCTGGCCAGCAGGGAGAACGACTCGCTCAGCGCCAGGTCGCCCAGCACGTACAGGGACAGGAAGAGGCCCTTGCCGGCGAAGGTTTCGTAGTCGTCAACGCCCTGATCGACGCTGGTGTAGCGGGAATACCCGTCGACGGTGACGAAGCCAGCGTCCGCACCCAGGCCGATGCGGCCGACGCTGTCGCTGTCGGGGAGCCAGTTGATGAAGGCCAGCCAGCAGGCGGCGGGCACCGAGACGTCCAGGGTCTCGCCTTCGCCCGCACCGGCGGTCGCGGCGTCCAGGCGGGCGTAGCTGACCCCCAGGATCGTCGTGGCGTTGATGCGCAGGCCGAAGTGGGCCCCGTACTCGAAGCCTCCCTTGACCTCGCCGACCGCCTCGTCCCCCACCCGCCCGTTGATCAGGCCGATGACTTCGTTGAGGTCCTCCTGGGAGTAGGCCCCGTAGCCGCCGTGGACCCCGAGCACCATCTCGGAGGCCAGCGCAGGCATGGCCACCGGCAGGACCGCCGGCAGGATCAGCAGAAGCACGATGCGACGCATGGCGCATTCCCTTCGGGTGGAGTGGGGTTCGGCGCCCCCAAGGTACCGCGCGGCCCGGCGGCCGGTCAACCGCGGCGCCGACTTGCATCGTGACCGGGCGGCGGCCAGGGATTATCTTGATCGCGATCGGCGCCCGACCGCGGGGCGCCGCCGGACCCAGGACGATTCCGGGAGGATCCGCTTGAAGTACCTGCTGCTCGGCGCCGGCCTGCAGGGCACGGCCATCGCCCACGACCTGCTGCACCTGGCCGCCGGGACCACCGCCCTGGCGGTCGTCGACCGGGACGAGGCCGGCCTGGCCGCCCTGCAGGCCCGCTTCCCTGACCCGCGCCTGACGGTGCATGCAGCCGACGTGACCGACGCGGCCGCGCTCGGCCCGCTCATGGCGGCGGCCGACGTGGCCGTCAGCGCCGTCAACTACTGGTTCAACGCGGGGCTGGCCGCCCTGGCGGTGGCCAACGGCTGCCACTTCCTGGACCTGGGCGGCAACAACGACATCGTGGCCCAGGAGTTCGCCCTGGACGAGCAGGCGCGCCAGGCCGGCGTGGCCATCGTGCCCGACTGCGGCCTGGCCCCCGGTCTGGCCGGCATCCTCGGCTACTGGCTGGCCGACTCGCTGGAGCGCACCGAGTCGCTGCAGCTGCGGGTCGGCGGGCTGCCGGCGGTGCCGCAGCCGCCCATGAACTACAAGGTCGTGTTCAGTGTCGAGGGCCTGATCAACGAGTACATCGAGCCCGCGGTGGTGATCCGCGACGGCCGGCTGCAGACCGTGCCTTCGCTTTCGGAACTGGAGACCTTGAGCTTCCCCGCGCCCTTCGGCGAGTTGGAGGCCTTCCAGACCAGCGGCGGCACCTCGACCCTGCCGCAGACCCTGCTGGGGCGGGTGCCCCACCTGGATTACAAGACGATCCGCTACCGCGGCCATTGCGCCCAGGTGCGGCTGCTGCACGAGCTGGGGCTGACCGACAGCCGGCCGGTGGAGTTCAAGGGAGGCAGCGTCTCGCCCCGGCTCATGCTGGCCCACGTGCTGGGCCGGGCGCTGGACCTGCCGGGCGAGGACGTGGTGCTGGTGCTGTGCACGGCCGAGGGCTGGCAGGACGGGCAGGCGGTGCGGCGCAGCGTGCGCATCATCGACCGCTTCGACACCGCACTGGGCATCTCGGCCATGATGCGCATGACCGGGTACCCGGCGGCGATCATCGCCGCCATGCTGGCCTCGGGCGCCATCACCGAGCGGGGCACGCTGCGCCAGGAGCTGGTGGTGCCGGGCGACCTGATGATCGCCGAGCTGCGGCGGCGCGGCGTCGCGGTCGAGGTGCTCGAGGGCCGGCCGGGAGAGCCGGCTTGAGGGCCGCCCCCGCCATGGCCGTGCGTGCGACCGGCTGGACCGCCCTGCCCATCCTGGTGCTGCTGCTGGGCCACGCCCTGCTGTTCGACTTCGTCATCGACGACGCCTGGATCTCCTTGCGCTACGCCGACAACCTGGTCAGCGGGCACGGGCTGGTCTTCAACCCGGGCGAGCCGGTCGAGGGCTACTCGAACCTGCTGTGGGTGCTGCTGGGGGCCCTGGGCCTGAAGCTGGGCGCGCCGCCGCTGCTATGGCTGCGGATCCTGGGCACCCTGGCCATGGGCGGCCTGCTGCTGCTGGTGCCCGGGGCCCTGCGCCGGCTGCAGCCCGAACGCGGGTACGAGGATGCCTGGGCCGCGCCCGCGACGCAGCTGGTGATCGCCGCGACCGGTCCGCTGGCCTGCTGGATGCTGGCGGGCCTGGAGACACCGCTCTTCGCCCTGCTGGTGTTCGGCGCCTGGCGGACCGCCATGGGTCGCCATCGCCTGGGCGCGGGCCTGCTGGGGTTGCTGCTGGTGCTGACCCGGCCCGAGGGGATGGGCCTGGGCGCGCTCTTCTGCGCCTGGTCGCTGCTGCCGTCGCGCGATTTGCGGCCGGCGGTGCAGTCGCTGTGGCGGCGCTGGAGCGGGCCGGCGGGGTTCGTGCTGGGGACCCTGATCTATTTGTGGTGGCGTCACCACACCTATGGTTATTGGCTGCCCAACACCTACTACGCCAAGACCGGCGACCTGGCGGGTCAGGTGCGGATGGGCCTGCCCTACGCCAAGGATTTCCTGCTGCGCTTCGGGTTGCCGTTGGGGCTGCTGGCCGTCGCCGCTCCCTCCCGGGGCGGCGCGGGCCTGGTGCTGCGGCTGCCGGTGGTGCTGAGCCTGGGCATGCTGGCGGCCTGGCTGGGCTACACCGTGGCCGTGGGCGGCGACATGCTGGGCATGTTCCGCTTCTGGGCGCCGCTGTTGCCGGTGGCGGCGACGGTGACCATGTCCCTGGCCGCCGGGGCGGAGTGGCTGGTGCGGCCCGGCCGTGCGGCGCTGGTTGCGCTGCCGCTGGCGGCGGCGCTGCTGTACTCGTCCTTCGAGGGCAGGGAACGGCGGCTGGTGGACATCCACCTGGGCGAGGCCAACCTGGGCGGGTGGATCCTCGCCGGTGATGCCATGGCGGAGCAGCTGCCTGCGGGCACTTCGATCGCCCTGGGACCGGCGGGCTACATCCCCTGGCGCACCGGCTTCCGCACCCTCGACTTCTACGGCATCGTCACCCCGGCCATCGCCCATCGGCCGGGGCCGTTCCAGCACGCCTATGCCGGGCACGGCAAGACCGATGGGCCCTGGATCGTCACCCGGCGGCCCGACTACATCCTGATCGGCAACGTGGACATCACCGACCGGCCGCGCCAGGGGCTGATCCCGCCGTTGGACCGGGAGGTGGACCTGGTCCTGGACCCGCGTTTCCAGCAGGAGTACGAGCAGATCTGGCTGCCGGTGGCCGGCGGCAAGGTGTTGAACCTGTTCAAGCGCAGGGATGTCAGATGAGCGGCGAACCGAAGCGCGTCCAGCGCGGGCGCCAGCTGTGCTCCCGGTCCAGGGAGAGGGCCACCGCCGTGGCGCGGCCGGTGATGGCGTCGCGCTCCACGTAGCCGAAGTGGCGGCTGTCGCCGCTGTTGTCCCGGTTGTCCCCCATCATGAAGTAGCGGCCGGCCGGGACGGTGACCGGCCCGAAGTCGCGCACCGCGCGGGCGGCGGGGGTGATGGCGACGGTGTGCTCGCGGCCGGCCAGGTCTTCGGTCCAGAAGATCATGTCGCTGGCTTCGGAACCCAGGACGGCGCCGACGTCGGCGGCGGCGGGGGTGTAGGACAGGGGCTCGCCGTTGATGGTGAGGCGGCTCTGCCGCATTTCCAGGACGTCGCCGGGGACGGCCACGACGCGCTTGACCAGGCGGACGCCGTCGGCGGGCGAGTGGCAGGTGACGATGTCCCCGCGCTGCGGATCGGCCCAGGTCAGCAGGCGCCGGCCCCAGAAGGGCAGCTTCAGGTCGTAGGCCAGCTTGTTGACCACGATTCGGTCGCCGATGGCGATGGTGGGCTTCATGGAGCCCGTGGGCACGTCGTACCAGTCGGCGATGGCCGACCGGAAGCCGCCGACGACCAGCAGCATCACCAGGATGCTGTACAGCCAACTGGCGCGCAGCCGGCGCCAGCCGCGGGAGATCAGTTTCGTGGTCATGCCTGCTCCTCGTCTGCCGGGATCGAAGCCGGGGTCATCGACCCGCTTCTACGCCGGCCGGCGCCGCCGGTTCCCGGCGGCTCAATCGAGCAGGCCGGCCAGGCGCTCGCGGTGCACCAGGAACGACAGCATCTTCAGGCGGATGTAGTCGCCGTCCCACATGTAGTAGCCGGGGAACCTGCCCAGCCGGCTGCTGCGGTTGGAATCCTTGATCAGGAACCAGTCCCGGTCGCCGTGGCGCAGGTAGCCCACCACGTGCACGCCGTGGTCGTCGCCGGTGGTGCCGTTGACGATGCGCAGCTCGCGGCTGGCCTGGTTGATCCAGCGGGCGGGGATGTCCCACTCCGGGATCACGGCCGCGTCGCGCAGGCCGTCCATGCCCGGCTCGCTGTTGTCGCCGCCCAGGCTGACGGTCACACCCTCACCGAGGGCCTTGAAGATCACCTCGTAGAAATCGTCCAGGGGCAGGTTGAAGTAGTCGGCCTTGCGGCGCCAGTTGTCCGTCACGTCCAGCAGCACGCGGGTGTAGAAGGCCTTGTCCAGGCGCGAGACGCAGGACACGTAGTTGTCCGGATCCAGGCGCAGCACCTGGTCGGCGAAGGCGCGCGGCGTGTAGGCGGCGTCCTGCCAGACGCAGTCCTCGGGCACCGGGCCCATATGGGCGTCCAGGATGCCGCGCACGGTCGCGAGGTTGCGCTCCAGGTCCACGTTGCCGCTGTCGAGGACCCAGCCGAGGTAGCCCTTGAGTTCCTTGAGCAGGGGGCCGTGGTCGTAGCGGCCGTCGGCGGACAGCACGCCGGCGTAGGCGTCGGCCGGCACGGCGCCGTAGGCGCGCAGCACTTCCAGCACGCCGTGGTCCTGGCTGCCTTCGGCCACCGGCGTCGCGCCGAAGCTCTGCAGGTGCAGGCGCGCCTTCTCCACGTACTCCCAGTAGACGAACCACATCTCCGAGAGCTTGACCTCGACGTTGTTGAGCCGCTTGGCCTCGCTCTCGAGGTAGCTGGTGGCGCAGAAGGCCCAGCAGGTGCCGGTGTAGTACTGGGGCACCGGCGGAGTGTGCCAGACCCGGGCAAACGCTTCGGGGCCGGCGGGCACCTGGATCTTCGACCAGTCCAGGCGCAGGTCCATGGCGCCGGCCTTTTCCGCTTCGCGGCGGGCCTGCCACTGGGCTTCGACGGCGGCGCGCTGGGAATCGCGCACCGCGGCGGCGGCCTGGCGCGCGGTGCGCATCTCGTCCAGCACCGGGTACTTGTTCTTCTCGCGGTAGACCGCGTCCTGGGCGAACGCGGTCACGGGCAGCAGGAGCAGCAGCAGGGTGCAGACGAGGCGGCGCATGGGCGTCCTCCGGTTCGGGGTTCGGGTCGGAGGCATCTTAGACCGGGGAGCGGGGGCGCGGCAAGCCCAAGGCACGTCGAAGTTGCGCTCAGGTTGGCATATCCGGCCGGGAGACCGGGAATCCCCGCGCGTGCGGGCCCCGGCCCCCCCTTCCCACGCCGCCGACAGCAGTTGACGTCCGCGCCAAAGCGCTTAATTTGAGTGCGGTTATCATGATTGCAGCCGCTGCCGCTATCGACCCCAAGGACGGGAGCCCATCGCCATGGCCCAGAACGACCCCCGGGACCTCGACCGCCTCCACGAGATCGAAAACTCCGAATGGCGCGAGTCGCTCGACTTCGTCCTGAAGGAGCAGGGACCGGACCGGGTGCGCCAGCTCCTGCGCCAGCTGCAGACCCGCGCCCAGGAGGAGGGGGTTTCGATCCCGTTCACCGCCAACACGCCGTACATCAATACGATCCCCCGCGAGCACGAGCCGGTGTTTCCCGGCAACCGCGAGATCGAGCGGCGGATCAAGTCCATCGTGCGCTGGAACGCCATGGCCATGGTGGTGCGGGCCAACCGCGAGCGCAGCGGCATCGGCGGCCACATCTCCACCTATGCCTCGGCGGCCAACCTGTGGGAGATGGGCTTCAACCATTTCTGGCGCGGGCGCACCGACGAGTTCATCGGCGACATGGTCTACTTCCAGGGGCACGCCTCGCCCGGCGTCTATGCCCGCGCCTTCCTGGAAGGGCGGCTGAGCGAGAAGGATCTCGCGAACTTCCGGCATGAGTTGCATCCGGACGGCGGGCTTTCGTCGTACCCCCACCCCTTCCTGATGCCGGACTTCTGGGAGTTCCCCACGGTGTCCATGGGCCTGACGGCGCTGACGGCCATCTACCAGGCACGGTTCAATCACTACCTGGTGGATCGCGGGCTGCGCGCGGCGTCCGGCCGCAAGGTCTGGGTCATGCTCGGCGACGGCGAGATGGACGAGCCCGAGTCCCTCGGCGCCATCACCCTGGCGGCGCGCGAGAAGCTGGACAACCTGATCTTCGTGGTGAACTGCAACCTGCAGCGCCTGGACGGCCCGGTGCGCGGCAACGGCAAGATCATCCAGGAGCTGGAGGCCGCCTTCCGCGGCGCCGGCTGGAACGTGATCAAGGTGATCTGGGGCGGCGACTGGGACGACCTGCTGGAGAAGGACACCTCGGGCAAGCTGCTGCAGCGCATGGAAGAGGTGCTCGACGGCGAGATGCAGGGCTACACCGTCTCCTCGGGCGCCTACATCCGCGAGCACTTCTTCGGCAAGTACCCCGAGCTGCTGAAGCTGGTGGAGAACTACAGCGACGAGCAGATCCGCAAGCTGCGCCGGGGCGGCCATGATCCGCGCAAGGTGTACGCGGCCTACAAGGCGGCCTTCGAGCACAAGGGCTCGCCCACGGTCATCCTGGCCCAGACCATCAAGGGCTACGGCCTGGGCGAAGCCGGCGAAGGCAAGAACATCACCCACAGCCAGAAGAAGCTGAACGAGGACGAGCTGAAGGAATTCCGCACGCGCTTCAACATCCCCATCAGCGACGACGACATCGCCGCGGCGCCGTTCTACAAGCCCGCCGACGACAGCCCCGAGCTGAAGTACCTGCACGAGCGGCGCCAGGCCCTCGGCGGCGCACTGCCGGCACGCATCGACCGCAGCCAGCCCATGGCCTGCCAGACCGAGGAACTGTTCAAGGAGTACTACGAGGGCTCGGGCGAGCGCGAGTTGGCCACCACCATGGCCTGCGTCCACTTGCTGGCCAAACTGCTGCGGGACAAGGAATTCGGAAAGCTGATCGTGCCCATCGTGCCCGATGAGGCACGCACCTTCGGCATGGAGTCGCTGTTCCGGCAGGCGGGCATCTACAGCCACGTGGGCCAGCTCTACGACCCGGTCGACAAGGGCAGCCTGCTGTTCTACAACGAGAAGACCACCGGCGCGATCCTCGAGGAAGGCCTCAGCGAGGCGGGCTCCCTGGCCAGCTTCATCGCCGCGGGCACCTCCTACGCCAGCAACGGGGTCAGCACGATCCCGTTCTACCTCTTCTACTCCATGTTCGGCTTCCAGCGGGTCGGCGACCTGATCTGGCAGGCCTGCGACGCGCGCACCCGGGGCTTCCTGATCGGCGCCACCGCCGGACGCACCACCCTGGCCGGCGAGGGCCTGCAGCACCAGGACGGGCACAGCCACGTGCTGGCCCTGCCGCCGACCTCGGTCAAGGCCTACGACCCGGCCTTCGCCTACGAGCTGGCGGTGATCGTCCACGACGGCATCACCCGCATGTACTGCCACGGCGAGGACTGGATCTACTACCTGACCGTGGGCAACGAGACCTACTCCATGCCCGCGATGCCCAAGGCGCCGGGCGTGAAGGAGGGCATCCTCAAGGGCATGTACCGCCTGCGCGGCACCAAGCACAAGGGCCAGAAGGCCAAGATCCGCGCCCACCTGCTGGGCTCGGGCGCCATCCTCAACGAGGCGCTCAAGGCCCAGGCCATCCTCGAGGAGCACTACGGCGTGGCCGCCGACGTGTGGAGCGTGACCAGCTACAAGGAGCTGTACCGCGATGCCATCGAGTGCGAGCGTTGGAACCTGCTGCACCCCGAGGCGGAGCAGCGGGTGCCGTACGTGACCGGCCTGCTGGCCGACGAGCAGGGCGTGTTCGTGGCGGCCAGCGACTACATGAAGGTGCTGCCGGCCTCCATCGCCCAGTGGATCCCGGGCCCCTTGCACTGCCTGGGCACCGACGGCTTCGGCCGCAGCGACGGCCGCAAGGAACTGCGGGACTTCTTCGAGGTCGACGCGCGCTACATCGCCCTGGCGGCGCTGCAGCGGCTGGCCGCCATCGGCGCGGTGCCGGGCACACTGCCGGCCAAGGCGCTGCAGGATCTCAAGATCGACCCGGACAAACTGAACCCGCACACCGACTGAGTGCACCGGCGCAACAGCGGCGGACGGGCAGGCGCCCGCCCGCCGGGAAGGATCGGACATGGCCCAGGACATCCGCGTACCCGAAGTCTCCGACGGCGTCACCCAGGGCAAGGTCATCGCCCTGGCCGTGGCCGTCGGCGACAGGGTCGATGCCGACCAGACCCTGCTCGAGCTGGAGACCGACAAGGCGGTCGTCGCGATCCCCTCACCGTTCCAGGGCACCATCACCGAAGTGCTCGTCGGCGAGGGCGACACCGTGCAGGTGGGTGCGGTGATCATGCGCGGTGATGCCGCCGGCGGGGCCGCCGCGGCACCGCCGAAGGCCGCGGCGCCGGCCAAGGCCGAACCGAAGGCCCCGGCCCCGGCGCCACCGGCCACCCCCGAGCCCCTTCCCCCTCCCCCCAGTCGGCACCGCCGCCGCCGGCGGCGGATGCGCCCATCGACCTGCACACCGTGCGCCGCGGCGACCAGGTGGCCCCGGCCGCGCCCTCGATCCGCCGCCAGGCCCGGGACCTGGGCGTGGACATCTACCAGGTGCAGGGCTCCGGCCCGGGCGGACGCATCAGCAAGGACGACGTGCGGGCCTACGTGCGCGCCACCATGCAGCGCATCACCGGCGGCGGCGCGGCCGCGGCCAGGGGCGAGTTCCCCGGCCTGCACGCCCAGCGCCCGCTGCCGGACTTCAGCAGGTGGGGCGGTATCACGGTCGAGCCCCTCTCGCGGGTGCGCGAGATCACCGCCGACGCCATGAGCTACGCCTGGTCCACCATCCCGATGGTGACCCAGGACGACGAGTGCGACGTCACGGACCTGGAAGCCTTCCGCCAGGAGTTCAACCGCAAGGCGCCCGCCGAGGGCAAGCTCACCATGACGGCGATCCTGCTGAAGGTCTGCGCGGCTGCGCTGCGCGCCTTCCCCCGGTTCAACAGCAGCCTCGACCTGGCCCGCAAGGAGCTGATCCTCAAGGACTACGTGCACATCGGGGTGGCCGTGGACACCCCGGGCGGCCTGCTGGTGCCGGTGCTGCGCGACTGCGACAAGAAGGGCATCGAGACCCTGGCCGGCGAGCTGAACACGGTCGCCGAGAAAACCCGCGAACGGCGCATCAGCCCCGCGGACATGGAGGGCGGCACCTTCACCATCAGCAACCTCGGCGGCATCGGCGGCACGGCGTTCAGCCCCATCGTCTACGCGCCGCAGGTGGCGATCCTCGGCGTCTCGCGGGCGGCCATGAAGCCGGTGTGGGACGGCGCCGAATTCCGGCCCCGCCAGGTGATGCCGCTTTCGTTGACCTACGACCACCGCGTGATCGACGGCGCCGACGGTGCGCGCTTCCTGCGCTGGATCTGCGCAGCCATCGAGCAGCCCCTCAACCTGGTGATGAAGGGATAGCGGCATGAGCGACAAGCAGGACATCCCGCAGCAGGCGCAGCTGGTGGTGATCGGCGCCGGGCCCGGCGGCTACGCCGCGGCCTTCAAGGCCGCCGAACTGGGTCTGCAGGTGACGGTCATCGACCCCGAGGCCAACCCCGGCGGCGTCTGCCTGCACCGGGGCTGCATCCCCTCGAAGGCGCTGCTGCATGCGGCGAAGCTGGTCGAGGAGGCGAAGGAGGCCGAGGCGATCGGCATCAACTTCGCCGCGCCCACGATCGACATCGAGCGGGTGCGCGCCTGGAAGGACGAGGTGGTCGGCAAGCTGACCGGCGGCCTGGGTCAGAAGGTGGTCCACAAGAAACTGACCTACGTGCGCGGGGTGGCGCGGTTCAAGGACGCCCACACCCTCGTGGTCAGCGGCCGGGACGGCAGCGCGGGCGAACTGAAGTTCGAGCAGGCCATCCTCGCCACCGGTTCGCGGCCGGTGATGCTGCCGGGGGTCGAGGCCGGCGGGCGCATCATGGATTCGACCGGCGCCCTGGACCTGGTCGACCTGCCCAAGAGCCTGCTGGTGGTCGGCGGCGGCTACATCGGGCTGGAGCTGGGCTCGTTCTATGCCGCCCTGGGCAGCGCGGTCACGGTGGTGGAGATGACCGCGGGTCTGCTGCCGGGCTGCGACCGCGACCTGGTCTCGGTGCTGAAGCGGCGTCTGGACACGAAGTTCGCGGCCATCAGGCTGAACACGAAGGTCGCGGGCTTGAAGGAGAGCAAAACCGCGGTCACCGCCACCCTCGAGGACAAGCAGGGCGAGCAGACCCAGGAGAAGTTCGCCCGGGTGCTGATCGCCGTCGGCCGGCGGCCCAACACCCAGGACCTGGGCCTGGAAAACACGAAGATCGAGCTGGACGAGCGCGGCTTCGTCAAGGTCGACGCCCAGCGGCGCAGCGCCGAGGGCCACATCTTCGCCATCGGCGACATCGCCGGCGAGCCCATGCTGGCCCACAAGGCCTACGCCGAGGCCAACGTCGCAGCCGAGGCCGCAGCCGGCCACAAGACGGTCTACGGGCCGCGCGCCATCCCCGCCGTCGTGTTCACCGACCCGGAGATCGCCTGGTGCGGCCTGACCGAGACCGAGGCCAAGGAGCAGGGCCTGAAGGTCAAGACCGCCAAGCTGCCCTGGCGCGGCGTGGGCCGCACCCTGACCCTTGGCCGCGAAGACGGGATCACCAAGCTGATCGTCGACCCCGAGAGCGATCGCATCCTGGGCGTGGCCGTGGCCGGACCCGGCGCGGGCGAGCTGATCGCCGAGGGCGTGCTGGCGGTGGAGATGGCGGCGGTGGCCGAGGACCTGCGCGCGACGATCCACCCCCACCCGACCCTGTCGGAGACGATCTACGAAGCGGCGGAGATGCTCTACGGCAAGTAGGTGCCCGCCGGCTGGAATGCAAAGGGAAGGCCCCGGTCGGCGCGACCGGGGCCTTCGTCGTCGCAGCAGTCTGGACTAGCGCGGCGGCGGCACGTCCGAGAACTCGATCACCAGGCGCAGGGCGCGGCCCACACCCGCCTCCTCGCCCTCGCGCGAGGCGAACCACAGGCTGCGGAAGTCGCCCGGCTCGCCCACGTCGCGGATGACCAGGCCGTCGTTGGGCAGGCGGCCAGAGTACCAGGCCTCCACCAGCGCGGTCACGTCCCACTGGGCCAGCACGATCGGGCCCATCCCGTCCTGGACGACCGTGGTCACCGCCGCCGCCGCGGCCAGGAACGGCGGCTGGGTCTGGTTGTTGGCGTCGCCGCCGTCGCCGGCCCCGATCCAGGCCACGCCGTGGGCCGGGTCGACCCACTCGCAGCCCAGGCCGAAGTCGACGTGCTCGGAGCCGTTGCCCTCCTGCCAGGGCCGCGCCGAATCGGCGGGGGCCACGGCGTGGACCGCCAGCCGGTAGACCTGGCTGCTGCCGTCGCGGAAGAGCGCCACCGGCGCGACCAGGGTCGCCCGCACCACGCTCACCTCGCGGAAGAACTGGGGCAGGTCGAAGCGCACCAGGCCGCGGATGCGGTCCGGCTCGCCGGCGCGCCCGCGCCCCACCGCGACATAGGGATCGCAGCCGTAGTTGTCGTTCATCCGCGAGTCCACGTCGGCACGCACGGTGGTGTCGGCCGCAGGCTCGAGCTCCAGCATCGCCACCGGCTCCTCGGCGAAGAAGCCGAAATCGGCGCCCTCGAAGCTGCTGACGGTGCCGTCGGGCAGCTCTGCCAACAGGACGTGCAGTTCGGTCGGGGTGGTCGGCTCGAGCGGCAGCACGGGCCGCGCCCCCACGGTGTGCAGGCCGGCGGGCAGGCCGGCGAAGCGGTAGCGGCCGTCGGCGTCGGTCCGGGTCAGGCGCACGAAGCCCGGGTCGCCGCTGCCGGTGCTGTCGGCGGGGGCATCCGGGTCCAGCAGCATCACCGGTACGCCCGGGATCCCCATCTCCAGCTCGCCGCTGGCGCCGTCATGATCGAGGTCGTTCCACACCCTGCCGGCGATCACGCCGGCCAGGGGACCGCTGCCGATGTTCAGCCGCGCGGCAAAGGCCACAGCAGCGCCCTCGGCCACGGCGAAGGTGACGGTGCGCGGGAAACTGATCTCGCCCGGCGTCCACAGGGCGTCGTCGTTGGCGAAGCCGAAGATGATGGCCGCGCCCGGGCCCTCGAGGCCGTTGTCCGCGTCCAGCACCCGCACGCCGCCCGGCAGCAGCGCGATGAAGGTCAGGCCCACCGGCTCGGGGTGGATCCCTGTGCCGGCGTTCTCGATGGTCAGGTCGACCGCCAGGGCGCCCGGCTCGGACAGCCAGCGCAGGTTCTCGCCGCGCAGGATGAAGGGACCGGGGCGCCGCTCGTCCGGGCCGTCGGCGGCATTGACCGCGATGGCGAAGGACGGGCCGGCGGGCTCGAGATCGCCGCTGACGAAGTCGGGATCACCGCCGGGCGGGGTGAGGGAGGGGTTGTCGGCGGAGCAGGCGGCCAGCAGCGCGGCGCCCGCCAGGAGCAGGGTCAAGGCCAGACGGGTGTTCATGTCGATTCCTCCGGCGCCCGGAATGCCTCAGTTGGATTTCCCCTGTCAGGATACCACCCTGGGCGACCCGGCGGCAAGGGGGCCGGCCGCGTGGCTGCCTTGACAGCCGAGGTCCGCAGCCGCTAGTCTGCCACGATTCGTCGGCCGGCAATTCGATCCCCGCTCCCGAAGGAGACCCCCTTGGCCTCACCCCGCGGACAGTGGAGCGGCAAGCTCGGCTTCATCCTGGCCGCTGCCGGCAGCGCCATCGGCCTGGGCAACCTCTGGAAGTTCCCCTACATCACCTACGAGAACCAGGGCGGCGCCTTCGTGCTGGTCTACATCGCGGCCGTGGCCGTGGTGGGGCTGCCGATCATGGTGGCCGAGATCATCCTGGGCCGGCGCGGCGGCCTCAACCCGGTGGGCACCTTCGCCAAGCTGGCCCAGGGACGGATCGGCGGGCGCGCCTGGTCCGCGCTCGGCTTCCTGGGCGTGTCCGCGGGTTTCATCATCCTCAGCTACTACAGCGTGGTCGCCGGCTGGACCCTGCGCTACATCGTGATGGCCGTGGGCGGACAACTGGGCGAACTGGCCGCCCAGCCGCATGCCCTGGACAACTTCTTCGGCACCTACGCCGCCGACGGCGGGGCCCAGGTGCTGGGGCACGCGATCTTCATGGGCGCGACCATGGCCGCCGTCGTCTTCGGCGTGAAGGGCGGCATCGAGCGGGTGGCCACCCTGCTGATGCCCCTGCTGTTCGCCATCCTGATCGGACTGGCGATCTACGCGGCCACCACCGACGGCTTCGCCCGGGCCATGGGCTTCCTCTTCAATCCCGACTTCGGCGCCCTGACCACCCGCTCGCTGCTGGAGGCCCTGGGCCAGGCCTTCTTCTCCCTGAGCCTGGGCATGGGCGCGATGCTCACCTATGGCAGCTACATGCGCAAGGAGGACTCGATCCCCGTCAGTGCCGCCCAGGTCTGCCTGCTGGACACCCTGGTGGGCCTGCTGGCCTGCGTGATCATGTTCTCCATCATCTTCACCTTCGACATGGAGGTGTCCGCCAGCGCGGGCATCCTGTTCACCACCCTGCCGGCGGTGTTCTACCAGCTGCCCGGCGGCGGGCTGATCGCCGCGGGCTTCTACATCCTGGTCGCGTTCGCGGCCCTGACCAGCACCATCAGCCTGCTGGAAGTGGTGTCCAGCTACGCCATCGACGAACTGGGCTGGTCGCGCAAGCAGGCCACCCTGACCATGGGCTCCGGCATCTTCGTGTTCGGCGTGCTCAACGCCCTGAGCATGGGCGCCAACGACATGCTTTCGAACTTCAACGTCTTCGGCGAGGGCAAGAACGGCGTGTTCTCGACCCTGGACTACCTGGCGGCGAACTGGCTGCTGCCGGTGGGCGGCCTGCTGATCGCGATCTTCGCCGGCTGGGTGCTGTCCTCGCGCGACACCTGGGACGAGGTGCGGCAGGGCCACGCCGGCGGCGCGCGCCTCTACGCGGGCTGGCGCATCCTGATCCGCTTCGTGGCACCGGTCGCCGTGGGCGCGATCATCTTCAGCATCATCTTCCTGGGCATGGAGTACCAGTAGCCGGCGCGGGCGCGCCGGGGGTGGCGAAATCCGGCGTTTGCGTCTTGCATGTGGAGCCGAGGAGGTTCCCGTTGCAGCCACTGCACGCCCGCACATTCATCCCCTGTCGCGCCGACGTGCCGCCCTTGACGACGGGCGAGATGCACGCCCTGCTGCGCCAGCTGCCCAAGTGGCGGGTGGTCAACCACCACCACCTCGAGCGCCTCTACGACTTTGCGGACTTCGGCTCGGCCATGGCGTTCTGCGTGAAGGTGGGCGCGCTCGCCGAGGCCCACAACCACCATCCGGACCTGGCCTTCGGCTGGGGCTGGGCCGAGATCAAGCTCTGGACCCATGCCATCGACGGGCTGGCCGAAAGCGACTTCATCCTGGCGGCGAAGATCGAACAGCTCGGCCTCTGATCAGCGGCGCCGCAGGCTGCGCGCCGTGTCGTACGAGTAGACTCCCAGCGCGATCCAGATCAAACCGAAACCGGCGGCGTGCCCCGCGGTGAACGGCTCGCCGAAGGCGGCGACCGCCAGCAGGAACTGCCCCGTCGGGGCCAGGTACTGCAGGAAGCCCAGGGTGGCGTAGCGCAGGCGGCGGGCGCCCTCGGCGAACCAGATCAAGGGCAGCGCGGTGATGGGCCCGGCAGCCAGCAGCAGCAGGGTGGTGCCCAGGCCGGTGTTGCCGAAGGCCAGCGCGCCCTGGGCCTGGCGCCAGGCCATGAAGGCCAGGGCCGGTGGTGCCAGCAGCGCCGTCTCCAGGGCCAGTCCCTCCACCCCCGACGGCTTGGCCAGCTTGCGCAACAGACCGTAGGTGGCGAACGAGGCCGCCAGCACCAGGGCGATCCAGGGCGGCCGGCCCAGGTGCACCGTCAGCCAGACCACGCCGACCGTGGCCAGCAGCACGGCCACCAGCTGGGCCCGGCGCAGCCGCTCGCCGAGAAAGACCATCCCCAGCACCACGTTCACCAGCGGATTGATGAAGTAGCCGAGGCTGGCCTCGACCAGGTGCCCGCTGGAGATGGACCAGATGAAGAGAAGCCAATTGATAGAGATCAGGACCGTAGTGATGGCCATGGTGGCCAGGGTGCGCGGCTCGGCCAGCAGCCGAGCCGTGGCCAGGAAGCGGCGCCGGCCCGCCAGCAGGGCCACCAGGAAGGCCAGTGACCAGACGATGCGGTGGGCCAGCACCTCCAGCGGCACCACCTGGGCCACGGCCTTGAAGTAGACGGGGGCGCAGCCCCACCAGAGGAAGGCGGAGGCTCCGTAGATGACGCCGAGGCGTTGCTGGCGGGGATCGGTCATTCGGTCCGGCCGACCGGCAGCGCCGGCGCCAGCTTCGCCCGCTCGGCGACCGGCACCCAGCCCGGGTACGGGTGCACCACCACCTCGGTCTTGTCGCTGAACTCGTCCACCTTCACGGTCAGGGTGTAGGTCATGGGCTCGACGAACACCGGGCCGCCGCGGCGGGCGTCGTCGAAGCGGTGCTGGTCGTCGGCCTGCAGGTCCCAGCTCACGCGGTTCAGGCCGGGCTTGCCCGGAGCCGTGAGGGTCCGCACGACCCTACCGCTGGTGTCGGCAACCGCAATCGAAACTTGGCCTTCCGGAAGATCCTTCAGCCAGAAGGTCAACACTGCGCCGTCGGGTCCGTTGGCCCCCCGGAAGACCCGGTTGCCCGAGCCGTAGCCGCGGAAGCCGTAGTTGCGGGGGGTGGCGTCCTTGACCCGGAACACCTTCAGCGGCAACTCGGCGGCCGCCGCCGCCTCGGCGATGGCCAGGGCGTCGTCCAGGATCCAGACGCTGCGGCCGTGGGTCGCGGCCACCAGGTCGTGCTCCCGGGGATGGACCACCAGGTCGTAGACCGGGACCGTGGGCAGGGTCTTGCCGCCCAGGCGCAGCCAGTGCCGGCCGCGGTCGACCGTGGCGTAGGCCCCGTGCTCGGTGCCGCAGTACAGCACGGCCGGGTTGGCCGGGTCCTCGCGCACCACCCGCACCGGGCTGCCGGCGGGCAGGTCGCCCGTGATGTCGGTCCACTTGCCGCCGCCGTCGCTGGTCATCAGGATCAGCGGCGCGAAGACGTCGCTGCGGTGACCATCGACCGCGCAGTAGGCGGTCTGCGCGTCGGCATATGATGCCTCGAGGCCGGCGATGTACAGCTCCTTGACCTGCTTCGGCGTGACGTCCTTCCAGGCGGCGCCATCGTCGGTGGTCAGGTGAACGCGCCCGTCGTCGCTGCCGGCCCAGAGCACGCCCGCGCTGAGCGGCGACTCGGCCAGGGCGGTCAGCGTGCCGTAGGTCTCGGCCTGCGAGCCCTCGGTCATGATGCGATCCACCTGCCGTCGGGTCAGGTCGTCGCTGATCGCATACCAGTAGGCGCCGCGCTCGGTCAGCTTGTAGACGCGATGGCCCCCGTGATAGAGCACCGACGGGTCGTGGCGCGAGACCAGGAACGGCGCATCCCAGTTGAAGCGCACCTTCTCCTGCCCCTCGTCCGCGGCGGCGCGCAGCGGGGCGATCAGCTTGGTGTCCAGGTGCACGCGCCCCAGGTTCCCGCCCTGGCTGGTGGCGTAGACGATGTTGCGGTCCTCGGGATCGAAGCGCACCGCGAAGCCGTCGCCGCCGTACACGGCGGTCCAGTCCTCGTTGAGGATGCCCGGCTTGTCGTCGCCGCCGGACTTGAAGTCGGTGGCCGAGGGTCCGACCCACGAGCCGTTGTCCTGCAGGCCGCCGCCCACCCGGTAGGGCACGGACATGTCCACGTCCACGTGGTAGAACTGGCCCAGGGCCAGGTGGGCGGTGTAGTCCCAGGTGGCGCCGGCGTCCCACGAGGTGTAGAGCCCGCCGTCGTTGCCCACCAGCACCCGCTTGGGATTGGCCGGGTCGATGACGATGGCATGATGGTCGACGTGCACCTCCTGCGAACTGCTGCGGAAGGTCACGCCCCCGTCCTCGCTGACGGCCACGTTCCAGCCCGGCATGTAGACGTGCTCGGGGTCGGTGGGGTCGACGGCCAGGCGCGAGAAGTAGAAGGGCCGGAAGTTCAGGTCGTTGACCCGACGCCAGGTGTTGCCCCGGTCGTCGCTGCGGAACAGCCCGCCGGCGGGCGAGCGATCGTCCCAGGCACTGCGGCCGCTGCCGCCCTGGTCGCTTTCGACGCAGGCATAAAGGACGTCGGGATTGCTCGCGGCGATCGCCAGGCCGATGCGGCCGGTGCGCGCGGGCAGGCCTTCGCCGAGCCGGGCCCAGGTGTCGCCACCGTCCTCCGAACGCCAGATGCCGCCTTTGTCGGTGACGCCGTCGAAGCTCCAGGGCGTGCGCCGCGCCTTGTAGAGGGCGGCGTACACCACCTGCGGGTTGTCCGGCGCCAGCACCACGTCGCAGGCCCCCACTTCGGCGTCCACCTTCAGCACCTGCTGCCAGGACCGGCCGCCGTCGGTGGTGCGGTGCACCCCGCGCTCGGCGTTGGCGCCCCAGAGGTGGCCCAGGGAGGCGACGAAGCAACGGTCCGGATTGCCGGGATCGGCGGCCAGGGCCGGGATGTTGTGGGTCTCGACCAGGCCCACCTGCTGGAAGCTGCCGCCGGCATCGGTGCTGCGGTAGACACCCTGGCCCCAGGACACGCTGTTGCGCCCGTTGCCCTCGCCGGTGCCGACCCAGACCACCAGGCCGCGGCCGCGCTCGGCGCGGTCGGCAGCCGCCACCGTGTCGCCGGCCGCCGCCATGACGTCCCAGCCGGACCAGGTGTCCGGCGCATCGACCACACCGACGGCACCGATGCTGCAGGTCTCCTTGTCCTTGAAGACGTCCGCGAAGGTGGTGCCCCCGTTGGTGGTCTTGTAGAGTCCGCCGGTGGCGAAGCCCACGTAGTAGGCCGCCGGATCACCCGGGACCAGGGCGATGGCCGTGGCCCGCCCGCCCATGTTGGCCGGGCCGATGCTGCGCCAGCCGAGGGGGGCCAGGTCGCGGGCGGTCACCGTCCGCGGCTCGGGTTTGGCGGCCGCGGCTGCCAGCGAGGACGACACCATCAGGATCAGGGCGAGCAGGGGCACGAGTCGTCGCTTCACGAGGCATCCTCCCGGGTTCAGAAACGCAGGGACAGGCAGGTCAGCCCGCCGTCCAGCTTCTTGATCTCACTGGTGTCGAGGGCGATCAGGGGCAGGCCCAGTTCGTCCAGTTTCGCGGCCGTGGCCGGATGGTGGTCCGGCACCAGCAGGTTGCCGTTGATCCACAGGGTATTGCAGGCGTACTCCTCGCCGGCAGGCACGATGATGCGGTCCCAGTCGGCGAAGCAGTCCAGCCCCGCGAAGTGCCCAGTCATCAGCAGCCGGCGATCGCCCAGGTGGTTGACGCTCGACTTCAGGTGCAGGCCGGCGCCGACGGGCACCAGAAAGCAGGCGTAGCCGCAGCCCTCGAGCAGGGTCGCCAGCTGGCCGGCGCCGGCCTCGTTGGTGCGGGCCGAGAGGCCGATCCAGCAGGTGCGTCCGGCCACCAGCACGTCGCCGCCGTCGAGGGTGCCGGGCGCGTCGATGCACACCAGGGGGCGGTGGGCCGCCAGGGCCACGGCGATCGAATCGGTCTCCCCGCGGCGCGTCGGCGCGCCGGGCCGTGTGATCACCGCCAACTCGGGCACGATCACGGCCGTGTCCTCGACGAAGCAGGCGTCCGGATGGCCGTTCAGGGCCGGCAACACCTCCACCGCCAGACCCATTCCACGCAGGACCTGGACGTAGGACTCATGCTGAGCCAAGGCCAGCGCGAGGTCCGGCGCACCCAGGTTGGCGCTGGTCAGGCCGGCAACCAGGTCGGGACCGGGCCGGCGGGTCAAGGCATGGCAGAACAAGGGTGCTCCTTGGGAGGCGCGGGCCAAGGCGGCAGGTTAGCACGGATCGACCTGCGGCGGAACCCCTCGGTCGGCGCCCCTCGGTCGGCGCCCGGCGGCTGGGAATCCCCCCGCCCGTGTGCTATGTTTTGCGCCGCACGCCCCCGGTCCACACCCAGGAGGTCGCGCCGTGAGCGCCCCGATGTCCGTCAGCGAATTCCAGGAGCAGGTGCGCCGCGGCATCCCGGCGGCTCTGCCGGCGCAGCCGCCGGAGGATTCCGCCGTCAGCCGGGCGCCCGCCCGCCCCCTGCTGCTGGACGCGGCCGAAAAGAAGCTGGCCCTGCGCAATGCCCTGCGCTACTTCCCGGCCGCCTGGCACGCCCGGCTTGGCGCCGGAGTTCGCCGCCGAGCTGGCCCGCTGGGGCCGCATCTACATGCACCGCTTCCGGCCCGCCTACCCCATGCACGCCCGGCCGCTGGACCAGTATCCGGCGCGCACGCCCGCAGGCCGCGGCCATCATGCTGATGATCCAGAACAACCTGGATCCCGGCGGTGGCCCAGCATCCGTACGAGCTGGTCACCTACGGCGGCAACGGCACCGTCTTCCAGAACTGGGCCCAGTACCTGCTGACCATGAAGTACCTCGTCGGAGATGAGCGACGAGCAGACCCTGGTCATGTACTCCGGCCACCCGCTGGGTCTGTTCCCCAGCCACCGGGACGCGCCGCGGGTGGTGGTGACCAACGGCATGGTCATCCCCAACTACAGCAGCGGCGACGACTACACCCGCATGGCCGCCCTGGGCGTGACCAGCTACGGGCAGATGACCGCCGGCAGCTACATGTACATCGGGCCGCAGGGCATCGTGCACGGCACCACCATCACGATCCTGGGTGCAGGGCGGCTGTACCTGGGCGGGCGCGGCGAGCAGCCCCTGGCCGGCACGTTGTACGTGACCAGCGGCCTGGGCGGCATGAGCGGCGCCCAGGGCAAGGCCGCGGTGATCGCCGGCTGCGTGGGCGTGCTGGCGGAGATCAACCCCGCCGCGGTGAAGAAGCGGCACGAGCAGGGCTGGGTGGACGAGGTGTTCACCGACCTGCCGGCGCTGCTGCAGCGCATCCGCGCCGCCAAGGCCGCCAAGGAGGCGGTGGCCCTGGCCTACCAGGGCAACGTGGTCGACCTGTGGGAGGCCCTGGCCGCGGGCGACGTCGCCGTCGAGCTGGGCAGCGACCAGACCTCGCTGCACATCCCCTACACCGGCGGCTACTATCCGGCCGGCTTGGGCTACGAGGAGAGCAACCGGCTGATGGCCGCCGACCCGGCCGCCTTCAAGACGAAGGTCCAGGCCTCGCTGCGGCGGCACCTGGCCGCGGTCGAAGCCTGCGTCGCCCGCGGCACTGCGGTTCTGGGACTACGGCAACGCCTTCCTGCTGGAGTGCTGCGCGCGCCGGGGCGGACATCGCGCGCCCCGACGGCGGCTTCAAGTACCCCAGCTACGTCGAGGACATCATGGGGCCGCTGTGCTTCGACTACGGCTTCGGGCCCTTCCGCTGGGTGTGCACCAGCGGCGATGCCCGCCGATCTCGCAGGCCAGCGACCGCATCGCCGGCGACGTGATCGAGCAGCTGGCCGCAGAGGCACCCGCCGAGATCCGCCAGCAGTACCTGGACAACCTGCGCTGGATCCGCCAGGCCGGCGCCAACCGCATGGTCGTCGGCAGCCAGGCCCGCATCCTCTACAGCGACGCCGAGGGCCGACGCGCCATCGCCGCGGCCTTCAACCAGGCCATCGCCGACGGCACGATCTCGGCACCGGTGGTGCTCGGCCGCGACCACCACGACGTCTCGGGCACCGACAGCCCGTTCCGCGAGACCAGCAACATCCGCGACGGATCGATGTTCACCGCCGACATGGCGGTGCAGAACGTGATCGGCGACGCCTTCCGCGGCGCCACCTGGGTCTCGCTGCACAACGGCGGCGGCGTGGGCTGGGGCGAAGTGATCAACGGCGGCTTCGGCATGGTGCTCGACGGTTCCGCCGACACCGATCGCCGGCTGCAATCCATGCTGCACTGGGACGTGAACAACGGCATCGCACGGCGCGCCTGGGCCCGCAACGAGGGCGCCGAGTTCGCCATCCGGCGGGCCATGGCCGCCGAACCGCGCATGACCGTGACCATGCCGGAGCATGCGGACGACGCGATCGTCGACGCGGCCCTCGGCCAGGCTTTCAACGACTGACCACCGGAGATCATGCATGGAAGCCCGCGCCGAACGCCTGCCCCGCCCCCGCGTCGCCGCCCTGGACGGGATCCTGGGCGTGCCCTTCAAGGTCCTGGACGACGGCCTGGTGCGCGTGGTCGACTACATGGGCGACGACGCCGCCGTCGTGCAGGCCGCCCGGGTCAGCTACGGCGCAGGGCACCAAGGCCGTCAGCGACGATCGCGGCCTGATCCGCTACCTGCTGCGCCATCGCCACACCACGCCCTTCGAGATGTGCGAGCTGAAGCTGCATGTGCGGGTGCCCATGGACGCCTGGCGCCAGTGGATCCGGCACCGAATGGCCTCTGTCAACGAAACTTCGACACGCTATTCGGTGGCCATCGACGCCGCCCAGCGCACGGCGCCGGACCAGTGGCGCATCCAGGCGGCGAACAACAAGCAGGGCAGCGACGGGTTCGCCGACGCCGCCCTCGGCGACCGCCTCAGCCGCGAAGAGGCCGACATCCAGAACCGGGTGCGCGCCGTCTACAACGGCCGCCTCGAGGCCGGCGTGGCCCGCGAGCAGGCCCGCAAGGACCTGCCGCTCTGCACCTACACCGAGGCCTACTGGAAGATGGACCTGCACAACCTGCTGCATTTCCTGGCCCTGCGCATGGACCCGCACGCCCAGCTGGAGATCCGCGAGTACGCCAACGTGATCGGCCGCGAGATCGTGGCCCGCTGGGTGCCCCAGGTCTGGGAGGCCTTCGAGGACTACCGGCTGGGCGCGCTGCACTTTTCGCGGATCGAGGGCGGGATCCTGGCCGCCATCGGCGCCGGCGACGGCGAGCGGGCCTGCGGCCTGGCCCGGGACGCCGGCTGGCTCAAGGCCACGGCCAAGGGCGGCTGGCTGCGCCACCGCGAGCGGCAGGAGTTCGAGGAGAAGCTGGTGCGCCTCAACCTCGCCGTGCCCTGGTAGTCCGCTCAACGCCTGGTTGACCGGCCCCCTGCCTCCCCCAGGATCCGACGTCGGCGCTGCAGGACATGACGATCCTTAAATCCATTGACTCATCGCCTATGATAATGCTATGGTATTTTCATATTGATACGGACTTTCAGTTGCCCTCCGGACCAGGAGGCCGCAATGCCCTACCGACTCACTGATCTGGCCGCGGCCTGGCGCCGGCTGTGGGCCCGCGAGAGCCTGCCGACGGCCATCCCGGGTCCGGACCGCAGCGGGGATCCGGCGCGTCGGTCCATGCTGCGAGCCCTGCTGGCCCGCGAGCAGTTGCCGAACCTGCCGGGGGCCGCACCCGGGGCCTGCCCCTCTCTCCTGTCCTTCATCCTGGCACCCGAACGATTGCCCGCCCCCGGTGCCGTCAACCCCCAGGCCGAGACGGAGTAGCCCGCATGGAACACACCAAGCACATCTGGCGCGGCCTGATCCTCCTGGCGCTCGTCATGACCGCGGTGATCGTCGGGCGCCATTTCCTGGTCCCCGCCTCCTTCGGCGAGATGGGCTTCTTCCGCGGCGACGCCCTCTATGAGTTCATGGACAAGGCACCGGAACACGGGGCGCCGGGCGCCTGCGCCGAATGTCACGACGACGAGGCCGCGGCCAAGGCTGAGGGCCGGCATGCCGCGGTCCAGTGCGAGGTCTGCCACGCCGCGCTGGCGACCCATGTCCGCGACGGCGACAAGGTCGCCGACATGGCGATCAACCGTTCCTGGCACCTCTGCGCCTACTGCCACCAGCAGCTGACCGGACGGCCGGCCGCCGTCGCCCAGATCGATCTGCGGGCGCACCTGGAAATCGGGCCCCAAGACGCCATCGCCGAGCAGGCCTGCCTCGAGTGCCACGACAAGGATGCCATCCACAGTCCCTAGAACCGCGGGACCGGCCCCGACCGGCCGGCGGCGAGCGAGGTTGCCGATGAACGACAAGCAGCAGCACGGAGTCTCGCGGCGGGACTTCCTGAAGACCAGCGCCGCAGGCGTCGCCGTGGTCATGTTCTGGGGCGACCTGTCGCTGGTTTCGGCCAACACGGTGACCGGTTCCCCCGCCGGTCGACCCGGCTACGCCTACGACCCCGGCAAACACCGCTGGATCTTCCTGGTCGACGTGGCCAAGTGCATCGGCTGCGGCTCGTGCGTGCGCGCCTGCGAACACGAGAACCAGGTGCCGCAGCACTTCTTCCGCACCTGGGTCGAGCGCTACCAGGTGTCGCGCACCGGCCAGACCTGGATCGATTCGCCCAACGGAGCCCGCGACGGCTTCGAACCCATCGTGCTTGGCGCCGACGTCACGAAGGCCTTCTTCGTGCCCAAGCTGTGCAACCACTGCACGAACACTCCCTGCGTGCAGCTGTGCCCCGTCGGCGCCTCTTTCATCAGTCCCGACGGTGTGGTGCTGGTGGACGAGAAGCGCTGCATCGGCTGCAGCTACTGCGTCCAGGCCTGCCCCTACGGCTCGCGCTTCATCCACCCTCAGACCCACACCGCATCGAAATGCACCCTCTGCTACCACCGCCTGTCCCGGGGACTGACCACCGCCTGCGCCCAGAACTGCCCCACCGGCGCCCGGCGGCTGGGCGACGCCAAGGAGCTGGGTGACGAAGTGGCCGAACTGATCGCCACCACCGAGGTGCACGTGCTCAAGCCGGAACTGCACACCGAACCCAACTGCTACTACCAGGGCCTCAGCCGCGAGGTGCGCTGATGCACGAGCAGGCCATGAACTACCTCTTCCCCAACGATTTCCACATCATGTGGAGCCTGATGATCGTCCTCTACCCCTACATCACGGGTCTGGTGGCGGGCGCCTTCATCGTCTCCTCGCTGTATCACGTGTTCGGCCGCACCGAGCTCAAGCCCGTGTCGCGCCTGGCCATGGTGGCATCGCTGTCCTTCCTGCTGGTGGCCACGACGCCCCTGCTGGCCCACCTCGGCCATCCCGAACGGGCGCTGAACATCATGATCACGCCGCACTTCACCTCGGCCATGTCGGCCTTCGGCATGATCTACGGGTTGTACCTGCTGCTGGTCGTCGCGGAGATCTGGCTGCTGTACCGGGTGGAGATCATCGGGATCGCAGCGCGCAGCGGCGGGCTGAAGCGTCGCATCTTCTCGATCCTGGCCCTCGGCGTCTACGACAGCTCGGACAAGGCCAAGGAGGTCGACCACCGCATGGTCACGACGCTGGCGGCGATCGGCATCCCCATGGCCTGCATCCTCCACGGCTACGTGGGCTTCATGTTCGGCTCGGTCAAGGCCAACGCCCTCTGGTCGACGCCGCTGATGCCCATCATCTTCCTGTTCTCGGCCGTGACCAGCGGCATCGCCATGATCCTGGTGCTGTACGAGATCCTGACCAAGGTCGCCGGCCGCAGGATCGACGGCGCCTGCGTGCAGTCCCTGGCCCAGTGGCTGTGGCTGTTCGCCACGGTCACGGTGACCCTCGAGGTGCTGGAGATCGTCTCGCTGTCCTACGAGCAGAACGAGGAATGGCTGGTGGTGCAGCGCCTGATCTTCGAGAAGATCCCCTTCAGCTTCTTCGGCATCCAGATGATCTTCGGCTCGCTGATCCCCTTCATCCTGCTGGCGATCGTCGTGCTCATGCGCCGCTACCTGACCGACACCCTGCGCCACGTGATCTCCTTCGTCGCCGCCCTGATCCTGCTGATCCAGGTCTTCTCCATGCGCTGGAACGTGGTGATCGGCGGCCAGATCTCCTCCAAGAGCGGTGTCGGCTTCCGTGACGGCTACGTGCCCGAGCTGGGGGGCCGCGAGGGTGTCGGCATGGCCCTGGTGATCCTGTTCGTGCCGTTCGTGATCATGGCGGTCATCAACAAGTACCTGCCCCTCTCCCCGGCCGGTGACGACGAGACGGGGGGAGCATCATGACCGGCCTCGCCGATCGCACCCCTGCCGACACCGTCGGCGAGCTGCGCGCGGCCCTGCAGGCCCTCGAAAGCCGTGTGGCCGCGCTGGAGACCGGTCGGCCGGTGCCGGCGGCGACCCGCGCCGAGGCCGCCGCGCCGCTGCCGTCCCTGCCGGCCGGCCGCCTCAGCGGCGCCTTGGTCTGGGCCCTGCTCGGGCGTTCGTTCCTGTTCCTGGCCGGGGCCTTCCTGCTGCGGGTGCTGACCGAGGGCGGCGTGCTGCCGCCCCTGGCCGGCTTCGGCCTGGGCTTGGCCTATCCGCTGCTGCTGATCGGCCTGTCCCTGCGGGCCGGCGGCCGCGACGACCGCCTCTCGGCCAACCTGCACGGCTTCGTGGCCCTGCTGGTGGCTTTCCCGTTCGTCTGGGAGACGACCGCCGTGCGGGCCCTGGTCTCGCCGACGGTCGGCGGCCTGGCGCTGACCCTGCTGACGGGTGCCGCCCTGGCCGCAGCCTGGCGCTGCCGGCTGCGCTTCCAGTACTGGAGCTTCACCCTGGCCGCCCTGGCCACGGTGCTGGCCCTGTCCGTGGCCACGGGCGCGGCCGTCTTCTACGCCTGGCTGCTGCTGGCCCTGGGCACGACGACCGCCCTGTTCGCCTACAACCGGCGCTGGTACCTGGCCCGCTGGCCGGTGGCGATCGCCGCCGACCTGGTGATCCTGCGCCTGGCGGTGATGACCTCCAACCCGGGCGGGGCGACCGCCAAGGGCCTGCCCATCGCCGCCGGGGCCGTCGAGCTGCTCTGCCTCGCGCTGCTGCTCATCTATCTCGGCCTGTTCGCCTACCGGGCCCTGGTCCAGGGTCGGGGCGTGCGCGCCTTCGACGTGGTCCAATCGCTGCTGGTGCTCGCGGCCGGCTACGGCGGCGCGGCCCACGTGTCGCGAAACGGCGGGGGCGGCACGCTGCTCCTGGGCTGGGCGGCCTTCGCCGCGGCCCTCGCCGGCTACGGCGTCGCCTTCACGGTCGTGCGCCAGCGGCACGGGCGCGGGCGCGCCTTCTTCTACTTCGCCAGCCTGGCGCTGCTGTTCCTGGTCCTGGGCAGCAGGCTGGTGGTCGCGGGGCAGCTGCTGGCCTGGGTGTGGATCGGCCTCGGCCTGGCCGCCGCCCTGCTGGGCGGCCACTACGACCGGGTGACCCTGCGCGCCCACAGCGCGGTCTACCTGGCCTTCGCCGCCTTCCAGACCGGATTGCTGGCCGCTGCCGGCGACGCCTTCCTGGGCAGCCCGTCGCGGCCCTGGGTCGGCCTGGGCGGATCGGCCCTGGTGGCGCTGGCCGCAACCGGCGGATGCTATGTCCTGCTGGTGCTCAAGAGCCGCGAGCCGGTGAGCCGGGCCCGACGGGCACCCCGTTTCGGCGTGGCGGTGCTGACGCTGATGGGCCTCGGTTACGTGGCGGTGACCCTGCTGGTGCGGGCGGTGACCGCGGCCCCGCCGGCGGCTTCCCCGGTGGCCGTGGCGGTGGTGCGCACAGGCGTGCTGGCGGCGACGGCCGTCGGCCTGGCCCTGCTCGGTCGTCGACCGCAGTTGGCGGAGCTGGGCTGGCTCGTCTACCCGGTGCTCGTGGCCGGGCTGGCCAAGCTGCTGCTGGAGGATCTGTCCCTGGGCAACCCGGTGGCGCTGGCGGTCGGCTTCGGGCTCCTGGGCGGCGCCCTGATCGCGGCGCCGCGGCTGCTGCGGGGCGGACGCCGCGCCGCCGCCGCGAGCGTCGATACGGGTGAGGCGGTGCCGACACCGGAAGCCCAGGCCCGTTGACAGGGGCCCCGGCCGGCCCGTACAATAGCGATGACGATTGAACCTGGAGATCGCCGCGGGCCCGGACCCGCGGCAAGGAGCCACCGGCGTGACCAACCACCTCGGACAGCGATTTACCCGCTTCTCGGGCCGATTTACGGCGGCCCGGGCGCAGGTGCATCCTTCGGAGGTGATCGTCCCGGCCTAGGTCCGGCCCCCGATCCAGCTCCCGACCCGCACCCCGTCCGGCTCGCCCGACGGGGTTTTTTCGTGTTCCCAACGGCCCGGTCCACGGGCCGACCGAAAGGTGCCGATCATGTCCGCCCTCGACCAACCGCGCGCCCGCATCGATGAACTGGACCGGCAGATCGTCGCCCTGCTGGCGCAGCGCATGGAGGCCGTGCGCGAGATCTCCGGCCGCAAGCAGCAGGACGGCACCCGCAGCGTGCGCGACGACGATCGCGAGCACCGGGTGGCCCGGGCCTGGGCCGACGCGGCCCGCGAGCATGACCTGCCGGGCTACTTCGCGGCCCGCGTGCTGCGCGAGATCCTGGCCCATTCGCGCCGCGTGCAGCAGGGTTTCACCGGCCGGGCCGAGGACGACGCGGGCGCCGGACCGATGCGGGTCGCCATCCAGGGCGGCCCCCAGTCCTACAGCGACCTGGCCCTTGACCAGCTGCTGGCCGGAGCCGGCGGCGCCGCCGGGCAGCGGCTGCATCTGGACAGCTTCACGGCCGCCCTGGACGCGGTCGAAGCCGACCGCGCCG
Source organism: Candidatus Krumholzibacteriia bacterium (assembly GCA_963848505.1). GTDB lineage: Bacteria > Krumholzibacteriota > Krumholzibacteriia > LZORAL124-64-63 > LZORAL124-64-63 > JACZKN01. The sequence continues at coordinate 2,012,530 of CAWKEB010000003.1, forward strand.
ACTGCGCCCTGCTGCCCATCGAGAACACCATTGCCGGCAGCCTGAACGAGGTCTACCGGCTGTTGGGCGAGCGTCCGGTGGTGATCATCGCCGAGGAGCTGCTGCCGATCGAACACTGCCTGGTTGGCCAGCCGGACGCCGAGCTCGGCCAGGTGCGGCGGGTGCTGTCGCACCCGGTGGCGCTGCAGCAGTGCGAGCGCTTCCTGGCCGGGCTGGCCGGCTGCACCGCCGAGAGCCGTCCCGACACGGCGCGCGCGGCCGAAGCGGTGGCCCAGGCCGGCAGCCGCGAACTGGCTGCAATCTGTTCGGAGGCCTGCGCCCGTCGGCTGGGGCTGCGCATCCTCCGGCGCGACATCGCCGACAGCCGGCCCAACAGCACCCGCTTCGTGCTGGTCGGCCGCCGGCCGCTGCCCAGCGACCATGCGCGGCCCGGCCGCACCTCCCTGACCTTGACCGTGGACAACCGCCAGGGCTCGCTGGCCCGCTGCCTGGACGCTTTCGCCCACCGGCAGCTGAATCTCAGCAAGCTGGAAAGCCGCCGGCGCCCTGGAGCGTCCGGCGAGTATCTCTTCTACCTGGACGTGGACGCCTGGGCCGACACCCCGGCCATGGTCGCCGCGCTGCAGGAGGTGCGGGGCTACACCAACGATTTCCGGATGCTCGGGACCTACCCGCGGCACGACGACGGCGAGACCCCGACGGCCGCCGTGGTGCCGACAATCGCGACGCCTGCGGTCGAGGCCGCGGTCCCACGGCCCGCGGCGCCGCCGCGCCGGCGGGCGGTGGTGCGCATCGGCCCGGTCCCCGTCGGCGACGGGCACTTCGCCCTGATCCTCGGTCCCTGCGCCGTGGAGAACCGCAGCCAGATGCTGGCCGCCGCGGCCATGGCCCGCGAGGCGGGCGCGGTGGTGCTGCGCGGTGGCGCCTTCAAGCCCCGCACCTCGCCCCACGACTTCCAGGGCCTGGGCTTCGCCGGCCTGGACCTGCTGGCCGAGGCCGGCCGCGCCTACGATCTGCCCATCGTCACCGAGGTGCTGCACACCGAGGACGCCGAGCGCATCGCCGCCGTGGCCGACTGCCTGCAGGTGGGCGCCCGCAACATGCAGAACTACGCGCTGCTGCGGAAGCTGGGCACCCTGGACAAACCGGTGCTGCTGAAGCGCGGACTGAGCGCCAGCATCGACGAACTGCTGGCGGCGGCCGAGCACATCCTCGCCGGCGGCAACCGGCGGGTCATCCTCTGCGAGCGGGGCATCCGCACCTTCGAGACCGCGACCCGCAGCACCCTGGACGTGAGCGCGATCCCGGTGCTGAAGGAGCGCACCGACCTGCCGGTGATCGTCGATCCGAGCCACGCCGCGGGCCGGCGCAGTCTGGTGGTGCCGCTGGCGCTGGCGGCGGTGGCGGCGGGAGCGGACGGACTGATGATCGAGGTGCATCCGGAGCCGGAGGCTGCCCTCTGCGACGGACCGCAGGCGCTGACGAGTGTGGAACTGGCGCAGCTGCACGCGGCTTTGGCGCCGCTGCTGGCCCTGCGCGGCTGAGGTCGGCGGCGCCTAGGGCGTCAGGCGCAGCAGCACCGGCAGGTGGTCGCTGAGGTCGCGGTAGTAGGCGCTCATGCCGCCGCTGAGGTAGGTGTTCAGGGGCACGACCTCGATCAGGGCCTCGGTCTTCTCGGCCGCGGCAAACAGCTCGTCGGTGATCAGGATGTGGTCGAGGTGGCTGCCCCAGCTGGGGTACGACACCCGCCCGCCCTCGCCCTGGGCGATGGGGAGGTCGGCGAAACGCCAGTGCACGGTGTCGGCCAGGAAGTTGGCGAAGACGTTGCCCGCGGCCGGGTCGTCCAATTCGTCGTTCCAGTCGCCGACGATGACGACGGGTGTACCGGGTTCGTTCGCCTCGACGTACTCGTCCAACAGCACGCAGGCATCGCGTCGTCGGGTGGTCTCGTCCCAGACATCGGCTTCGTCGATGACGTTGTCGCCGCAGCACTTCAGATGGTTGTTGATCACCAGGATCCGCTGCCCGTTCCAGGTGCATTCCATCACCAGGGGCGGACGGGGAAACGGCCGGGAATCATGGGTGAAGATCTCGTGGAAACCGGTGACCGCAAGCAGGCCGTCGGTCCGGTAGAGGAACGCCAGGTTCTGGTCGTAGGGCGCCCCGGTGGCCCGGTAGCCGCCCCAGCCCTCCAGCTGGGCGATCACTCGCTGGAAGTTGGACTCACTGATGACCTCCTGCAGGGCGACGATGTCCGCGTCCACGCCGGCGACGGCCTTGGCCACCAGGTCCACGGTGACCGCCCCGTTCACAGGGAAAGTCTCCAGGTTCCAGGTCATCACCTCGAGGGTCGAGTCGGTGCCGACCGTGGCGTTGGCGAAGGGATTGTCCGACACCGGCGGCGGGGTTGTCGTTTCGGAGGACCCGCAGGCGGCCAGGACCAGCAGCACCGCCGGTGCGGCCAAGCGCCCCCATCGCTGACGATTCAGGTTCACGGCGATCGATTCTCCCGGAACAGGTGGACGCCCCCCGCGGGTTCCCCATAATAATGAGCTGCCGGTCGACCCGGCGCCACCAGGAAATGCGTCAGCGGGTCGCCGGATCCAGGCCCGCCGGCAGCGGGCGGGGTCGCAGCAGCCCCCAGGCGCGACGGCGATCCCGCCGGATCTGGCCCCCCGCGGGGCAATAGACCGCCGTGATGCTCGCCGTCCGCCAGATCGCGGCCTGGTGGTCGATGAACAACAACCCGCAGCGCAGGTCCCGGAAGGCCGGCAGCACGAAATCCAGGTGCACCCGCACCGCCCGCCCCTCGACGCTCCAGACGAAGAGCCCCGCCACGGCCGCATCCCGCATGACGTAGGCCAGGTTGGGCCCGCCCACCCGGTCCAGGGCGAAATCCGGGTGGGTGCGGGCGATCTCGGCCCCGTGCAGGGCCAGGAAGCGCGCCACCAGGGGCGACGACGGCCCGCTGACCGGCAGCACTGCCAGATCCACCCGGTGACGGGCGATCAGGAAGAGTTTCCAGGCGTGGACAACCACGATGATCACGTTGGTGACGATCAACGGCACCGAGTGCACCAGCGCCCCGTACACCCCGAAGGCCGCCGCGCCCAGCAGGTTCAGGATGCGCAGGCGCACCACCGAGCCCATCAGCATGGCCGCGACCACCAGCACCGTGGCGGCGTAGCCCAGCAGGTCGACGGCGCTCACGCCGGATCCCCGGCCGGCGCCGCGGGCGCCGGCACCCGGATGCGCAGGCAGACGAAGAACCCGGCGAAGGCGATCGCCCCCGCCAGCACGAACACCCACTGGTGGCCGTAGCGCTCCCAGATCCAGCCCGACAGGATGGGCAGGCTCATGGCCACCAGGTGGTCGATGGTGATGCCCAAAGAAATCGTCGGGGTGATGTCGGCCGGATCCAGGGCGATCTTCTTGAGGTACGTGGTGCGTGCCACCCGCAGGGCGAACAGGACGCTGTCCAGCACGTAGGCTCCGTAGAGCAGCCACAGATCGTACGGCGCCGGCAGCAGGTCGCTGGCGAAGGCGTAGACAAGACACACCACCAGCAGCATCACCTCGTCGGCCGCCAGCACCTTGCGTTCGCCCAGCCAGTCGATCACGTCGCCCAGCAGCGGCCGCAGGATCACGCCCAGGGCCGAGGCGATGAAGTACAACAACGCGATCGTCGCCACCGGCACCCCGTGCAGCGAGACCAGCACCCATGAGCCGAAGACCAGGAAGATCTGCTTGCGGATGCCGAACAGGGCGCTGATGGCGTAGAACAGGTGGTACTCGCGCCGGTAGACCAGGCGCCGCGACGGCGGCTCGCCGTGGCCGATGGTCACGCGGAAGTAGAACCAGCCGGCGATCGCCGCGCAGACGCCGCCCACCAGGTAGAACAGGTCGTAGCGGTCACCCACGAATTTCGCCAGCAGCCAGACCGCCCCCACGCCCACGATCGTACCCAGATTGCGCGCTCCGCCCAGTTGACCCAGGCGCCGCCCCTCGCCCCCGGCCTTGGCCAGCTTCAGGCCCAGCGGGCCCTCCACCGCGAAGATGATGTGGTCGCCCAGGGACCAGATCATGATCCAGGCCACCAGCACCGTCATGGTCGGGGTCAGGTAGCCCAGCCCCAGCATCCCCGCCCCGGTGAAGACCATGGCCAAAGCCGCCATGCGGCTCTCGCGCATGCGCGTCAGCAGGATCGCCACCACGAACATGATGACGAAGCCGGGCAGCTCCCGCGGCAGCTCCAGCCAGCCGCGCTCGCCGGCGTCGAAGCCGTGGACGTCCGACAGGTAGTTGTTGAGGGTCGAGGCGATCACGCCGGCGGCCGCCCCGAAGAACAGGGTGGCCAGCAGCACGCGGCGGAAGTCGCCGCTGATGGTGCGCCATCGGTTCAAGCGTCGGGCTCCCCTGCGTCCAGGGGGTCGACCGGACGCGGCCGGTTCTGGTCCGGTCGGCGCGCGCCCAGCCAGGTCAGGCGGGCCAGGCGCGGCCCCGCCGGATCGGTGAAGGTGGACGCGGGCATGCGCCAGTCCCAGTTGCCGGCGCCCTCGCCGGGCAGGTTCATGCGCGCTTCGCGGCCCAGGCCCAGCACGTCCTGCAGGGGCGCGATGAAGGTGTGGGCCGGGCTGAGCATGCCCAGGCGCAGCAGGGTCCAGTGGGGCTCGTCGACCGGGGCGCCGGTGTACTCGGCCACCAGGTCGCGCTCGCCGTCGCTGGTGCGGTGCTCCCACCAGCCCACGGTCGGATCGTTGTCATGGGTGCCCGAGTAGACGACGCAGTGGCGCCGGTGCCCGCTGGGCAGGAAGGCGTTCTCCGGGCCGTCCCAGGCGAACTGCAGCACCTTCATGCCGGGCAGGCCGACCTCGTCGCGCAGGGTCTCGACCGCGGGCGTGATCACGCCCAGGTCCTCCGCCACCAGGGGCAGGCGGCCGCCGAGGGCCGCGCGCAGGGCCGCGAAGAACGCCGCACCGGGGCCCGGCTGCCAGACGCCGTTGATGGCCGTCTCCTGGTCGGCCTCGATCTCCCAGTAGGCCTCGAAGCCGCGGAAGTGGTCGATGCGCAGGATGTCCGCCAGCTCGAGGGCCGTGCGCACGCGCTCGATCCACCAGCGGTGGCCGTCGGCGGCCGAGCGCTCCCAGTCGTAGAGGGGGTTGCCCCAGAGCTGGCCGGTGGCGCTGAAGTAGTCCGGCGGCACGCCGGCCACGTGGGTGGGGCGGCCGTCGGCGGCCAGCCGGAAGAGTTCGGGGTGGGCCCACACGTCGCAGCTGTCGTGGGCCACGAAGATGGGCAGGTCGCCCATGACGGCCACGTCGTGGGCCTGGGCGTAGAGCTTCAGCTCCTGCCATTGGGTCATGAAGCACCACTGGCGGAAGCGGTGGGCGCCGACGCGCTCGGCCAGGCGGGTGCGCGCCGCCGCCAGCGCAGCGGGCTTGCGCCCCGCCAGTTCGGCCGGCCAGTCGACCCAGGATGCTCCCTGCTGCTCCTCCTTGAGGGCGGCGAAGAGGGCCCAGTCCTCCAGCCAGGCGCCCTGCCCGCGGGCCCAGGCCTCGAGCTCGGCGCGGTCGGCGGCCTTGACCTGTTGCCAGGCCCGGTCCAGCAGCGCCGTCTTCCAGGTGATGACCGCGCCGTAGTCGACCCGGTCGGCCGGCAGGCGGGGCCGCCGCGCGATTTCCGCGGCGCCCAGCCAGCCGCGCCCGGCCAGACGCTCGAGGCTGATCAGCAGCGGGTTGCCCGCGAACGCCGACAGGGTCTGGTAGGGCGAGTCGCCGTAGCTGGTCGGACCCAGGGGCAGCACCTGCCACAGGGATTGGCCCTGGGCGACCAGCCAGTCGATCCAGCGGTAGGCCTCGGCGCCCAGGTCGCCGATCCCGTCGGGACCGGGCAGGCTGGTGGCGTGCAGCAGGATGCCGGCGCGGCGGCGGAAGATGGCGCCTTGGTCAGTCATGTTGCTCCCGGTCGGCCGCCCCCAGGGCGATGCCCACGATGGCCAGGTTCATGGTCTGGGTCTCGGCGTCCCCGAAGTACCATTCGAAGCAGCCGGCCACGAAGAGTCCGACCCACACGCCCAGCGCCGCCCGGGTCCAGACCATGGCCCAGGGCGGCGCGCGCTCGCCCTGGCGGCGCAGGGCGCGATGCCGCCGCAGCAGCAGCACGAGCTGGGCGCCGACGAAGGTCACCGCCAGCACCAGCCCCGGCAGGCCCCAGATCGCCGCGAACATCACCAGGTTGCTGTGCAGATGGCCATGGTAGAAGGCGGGATCCTCCTCGTAATAGAGGGGGCCCACCGCGCGCAGGTCCCGGTCGCCGACGCCGGTTAGGGGATGGGCGCGGACCATGGCCGCACCGCCGCGCCACATGGTCAGGCGGCGGCTGGTGCTGGGGCCGCGGGCGACGGTCTCGGCGTTGGTCAGGCGGGACACGCGCTCCGGCAGCAGACCCTCCGGCGCCAGCAGCAGCAGGGCCGCCAGGGCCGCCGCCAGCAGCGTCGCCGGCAGCAGCAGCCGGGGCCGCACCGCCAGCAGCATGGCCAAGGCGCCCAGGGCCAGCCCGGCCCAGGCGCTGCGGGTCACCGTCAGCATCAGGCCCAGCAGCACCGGCAGAGCCACCAGGGCCGCCCCCAGGCGCAGCCGCCGGGAGAGCCCGCCCTGCAGCAGCACCGAGGCCGCCGCCAGCAGCACCATCATCAGCACGGCGCCGCTGGTCATGGGATTGGAGATCCCGGCCAGGCGCCGGGTGAACAGGCCGCCGGTCTCGGCCAGGGCCTGCCCCGCGCCCCAGAGGCTGACGATCGCCGCGCCGGCCAGCAGACAGGCCATCAGCAGCGCGCGGCGGCCCTCGCTGGAGGCCGCAGCGGCGCCGGCCCACAGGGCGGCGAACAGGAAGAAGCGCCGGTAGAACAGCAGCGACTGCCCGGGATCCGTCGACAGGGGCACCATCAGGGCTGCCCAGAGCATCAGCGCCCCCGCGGGGATCTCCAGGCCCAGCCGGGGCGGTCGGCTGCCGCGCACCCATCGCAGCAGCAGCAGCGTCAGGGCCGCGCCCAGGCTGAGCTGGGTGACGGCGATCGACAGGCTGCCCGCCGCCAGCAGCAGGCACACCACCGCCGGCAGGGCGATGTCCAGCAGCGGCGATGCCGGGCGGGCAGCGGTCAAGGGTCGGCTCCAGGAAAGGCGGAACGATGCGGGCGCAGGCTGGAAACTAACGGCGCGCCCGGGGCCAGCCAAGGGAATTTCCCGGTGCGGGGGCGCGGGCCGCCGCCAGGACGGCCCGCGCCGGGAACCGGTCGTCGCCGCGCTAGTCGGCGTACTTGACGCTGCAGCCGTAGGGCTTGGTGTCAGGCGTGGCCACAGGCTGGCCCGCCAGCAGCTCGGCCAGGGCCGCCGCCACGTAGTTCTGCTTGCCCAGGGTGTCGGCCGAACGATCGTCGTCGATGGCTCCGCTGTAGGCCACGGCGCCCTTGGCGGTGATCACGAACATGTGGGGTGTGGTGCGGGCGCCGTAGGCCTTGCCCACCGCGCCGTCGGTGTCCATCAGCAGCGGGAACGGCAGGGCGTACTCGGTCACGGCCTTCTGGTTGCGCTCCAGCCCGGCGCCCTGCTTGCCGGCGCCGCCGGAATTGATGGCCAGCCAGACCACATTCTTGCCCTGCACCGCGGCAAAGGTCTCGTTCATGGTCTTGAACGTCTGGTGATGCTTGACGATGAAGGGGCAGTCGGGGTTGAACCACTCCAGCACGACGATCTTGCCGTCGGCCAGCAGCGCGGACAGGGTGTGGGCCTGGCCCGCGGTGTCGGTCAGGGTGAAGTCGGGGGCCTGGTCCCCGGGCACCACGCCCGCCAGGGCGGTCGAGGCAACGAGCAGGAAGGCCAGCGCGGCAAGGATCCTCATGGTCATCATCCTCCGGGAGGGTTGGTGTCTGGGTCGTTGAACGCGAACGGACCGGTCAGCCGGGTGCCGTCCGCCTGCTCCACCTGCAGGAGGCCGCGGACCGGGCCCAGCCGGCCGTCCACCTCACGCAGGCGGAGGCCCAGGCGGCCGCCGGCTGCTTCGCCGTCCGCCGCCAGGTCCGTGAAGGGACCGCTGTCGAGGTCCGGAAAGAAACGCAGCGTGCGGGCGCCCACGACCTCGATCGACACGGTCGCGCCGCTGCGGCGGGCCGCGGCCAGGCCCGCGGGCAAGGGCTGCGGGAAGGGCGGCAGATCGGCTACGGCCGGCGGCAGCGCGGAGCCGCGGCCGGGAATCGTCACGGTGAGATCAGCCTGGCCCGGCACGCACTCCTGGCGGCAGGCCAGCCAGCGCAACCGGGCCGTCACGGTGGTCGCCGGGTCGGGACGTCCACCGTCGGGCAGGGTCAGGTCCTGCAGCAGGACCAGCCGGTGGTGGTAGACATGATCCAGGATGTCGCCGGGCATGAGGTAGCGCTCGGGCACCGGCCAACGCAGCTGGCCCGCACTCCAGCCTTCGGGCAGGGTCAGGGCCACCGACGGCGGGTAGCCCGAATCGTTGAGGCCGGAACCGTAGAGATGCCAGCCGTCGGCGAGGTCGAAGGTCCAGGCCACGGTCACGGTGGCCGGATCCGGCGCCGCCAGCTGGGCACGCACGGCCACCGCAGCGGGCGCCGCGGCAGGCGCCGCGGCAGGCGCCGCGGCAGGCGCCGCGGACGCAGCAGGTTGCTCATTGCCGCCGCCGCAGGCGGTGACCGCAATCATCAGCACCGGCACCAGGTATGCAGCTCGATAACGCATGGCCGACAGGATAGGTCCGGCCGCGCGGGGCCGCTACGCCGACGCCAGCAGCGCGGCCACCCGGGGCAGTTGCGGCCCGCCGACGGCGGCGTTGCGCTCCAGCAGATCCTGCAGGTTGGCCACCCCCCGGGGGATGTGCTGCAGGAAGGCGGGCTTGCCCTTGACGTGCCCCAGGAAGCCGTAGGCGCCCAGGGCCTGCATCAGGCGCTGCAGACCGGCGGCCAGCACGCAGGCCGTGACCGTCGGCGGCTCCAGCCCGCACCGCGGCGCCGCACCCCGGGCGAAGTGCTCCAGCAGCCGGGTGCGCAGTTCGGCCGGCAGCGCCACGTACGGATCCCACAGCAGCGAGGCCGCGTCGTAGCCGATCGGCCCCAGGCGCATGCCCTGCACGTCCACCAGGCGCACCTGGCCGTCCCGCAGCAGGATGTTCTGGGACTGGAAGTCCCGGTGCAGCAGCACCAGCGGCTGGGCGGCAACTACCGCGTTGAGGGTCTCGAACTCCGCCTCCAGCGGCGACAGCGCCTCGGCCGGCAGGCCCAGGTGGCCGGTCAGGAAGCGGTTGCGGAAGTAGCCCGTCTCCCAGGCCAGCACGCCCCGGTCGAGGGTGCGGTCCACGGCCTCGGGGCAGCGAGCGGCGGCGGTGGCGGTGGCCGCCTGCAGCCGCAGCAGATGGTTGATGACCTGGCCGTAGGCGGCGTCGCGGCCGGGCCCGGCGGCCAGTCCATGCAGGGTGTCCCGGCCCAGGTCCTCCGCCAGCAGGGTGTGCTGGGGCGCGTGCACGGCCAGCAGCTCGGCCGCGCCCAGGCCCTCGGCGGCCAGGAAGCGGGTGATGGCCAGGCCGCGCGCGAACTCCGGATCGTCTTCGGGGCTGCGCATGGCCACGGCCGACCAGCCGGGGGCGCGCAGCCGCCAGAAGCGGCGGTCCGAGCCCTGTCCGGTGATGGGCTCGAGGCCACCGGCGCCGCCGTCGAGGGCGCCGGCGTCGGCGACCGCGTCCAGGTAGCGGGGCAGCGTGCCCAGGTCCGACCAGGCGGGCGCCGCCGGCACCCAGCCGCGCACCGAGCCGGGATCGGCGGCGATGGCGCGCACCAGGGGGTCGATGAGCGAAGAGAACCCCGGGCCGATGTCGTCGAGCATTTCGGAAGAGAAGGCTCCCACCCCCGCGTAGGTCAGGCGGCGGCCGCCGGCGGCGGTCGGCCGGTCCGCGATGGCCAGGACGGCGCCGTCCGGCCCCAGGTCCACCGAGTTGACTGCCGGCCAGTCCACCAGCACCAGCGTGGCCAGGGCGCCGCTCGTGCGGTGGTCGGACAGCAACACGCCCAGATCGAGATCGGCCAGCACGTCGCCGTTGTGCAGCAGGAAGGTCTCGCCGGCGGCCAGGAAGTCCCGGGCGTTGGCCAGGGCGCCGCCGGTGCCCAGGATCTCGGCCTCGGGAAAGAGCGTGAAGCGCGCGGCGTCAGGACGGCCGCGCAGGTGCGCGCTCACCAGCTTGCCCAGGTGGTGGGTGTTGACCGCGATCTCCCTGACGCCGGCCGTGTCCAGGGCGGCCACGGCCCGGTCCAGCACCGTCCCGCCCGGCACCGGCAGCAGGGGCTTGGGCAGGTGATCGCTCCAGGGTGCCAACCGCGTGCCGTAGCCCGCGGCCAGGATCATCCCGCGCACGGCGCCACGCTCAGTCATAGTGCTGGAACTCGGCGACCGTCTCGAGGAAGAGGTCGCACTCCTCGTCCCAGGCCCGCCGCATGGCGCCGGGACGCTGCCCCGCCTCGACCAGCTGCCGCCAGCGCGGGCCGCCGGCCAGGATGTCGATGGGCAGCTTCACCGTCTCGTACTCGTAGGGCGGCTGGCGCCAGGCGAAGCGGTCGGGCCACAGCTCGGCGATGGCCGCGATGGCTGCGGTGTAGGCCTGCACCGGGGCGAACTCGCGGCGGTCGGTGACATGGACCTGCACGCCTCCGCAGGCCTCGCCGGCGTATTTGTGGAAGGTGGGTTCGAAGACCAGCGGCCGCCAGCGCAGCCCGGGCAGGCGCCAGTCCCGCAGCAGCCCCACCAGCGTGTCCGGATCCACCCAGGGCGCGCCGAAGATCTCGAAGGGGCGGGTGGTGCCGCGTCCCTCGGAAAGGTTGGTGCCCTCCAGCAGGCAGCCCCCGGGGTAGACGAAAGCCGTCTCCACCGTGGGCATGTTGGGCGAGGGCAGGATCCAGGGCAGGCCCGTGGCGTCGAAGTCCAGGTCCCGGCGCCAGCCCTTCATCCAGACCACGTCCAGGTCCAGGTCCCAGTTCTGCCAGTGGCGGAAGCAGAGGGCCAGCTCGCCGATGGTCAGGCCGTGGCGCATGGGAATCGGCGCCATCCCCACGAAGGACGAATATTCGGGCTCCAGCAGCGGGCCCTCGACCGCCTCGCCGCCCAGGGGGTTGGGGCGGTCCAGCACCACGACCTGCTTGCCCAGTTCGGCGCAGGCCTCCAGGCACAGGTAGAGGGTCCAGATGAAGGTGTAGTAGCGGGCGCCCACGTCCTGCAGGTCGACCACCAGGGTGTCGATGTCCGCGAGCATCTGCGGCGTCGGCTTGCGCACCTCGCCGTACAGCGAATGCACCGGCAGGCCGGTGGTGCGGTCGGTGAAGCCCTCCCACTCGATCATGTTGTCCTGGGTCTGGCCCAGGAAGCCGTGCTGCGGCCCGAAGAGGGCGCGCACGTCGGTGTTGGCCGAGGCGTGGGCCAGGCACCAGCCGCGGCGCAGGCGCGCGTCGCGGCTCGCCGGGTGCACCACCAGGCCCAGGCGCCGGCCGCGCAGGGGCGCGAAGCCATCCTCGATCAGCCTGTCGAGTCCCGTCATCACCCTTGTCACGTGCACCGACCTCCGGTCAGTTCCAGTAGTCCACCTTGCAGCCGCCTCAGCCGTCCCACATGCGCTCGTAGGCGGCCAGACGCTCGGCGATGAGGGCGCGCGCCTCCTTCTCGTCGGCCAGCGGACGCACCGCCAGCAGGCCCGGCTCCGGCTCCTCGACCAGGACCCAGCCCGCACGTGGCGCGCCCGGCCGGGGCCAGCGCATGATGCGCTTGGTGCCGCCCATGGTGGAGGAGACCTCGTCCACGGGCGTGAAGGTTTCGGCCCAGGCCAGCCAGTCCTCGTCGTCCACCGGCACCACCTGGCCCGCGGCCAGGCGCTTCAGCAGTTCGGCCAGGCTGTAGGCGCGCTTCATGACGACTCCGCTCGGCCAGTCCTTCGACGGCCTCGGCCATGCGGTCCCACGAGTACTCGTGCTTCTCGGCCGGCCACCGCGGCGCCGAAGTCGGCGGCGCGGTCCTCGTCGAAGAAGCGGATGATGGCCGCGGCCAGGGCCGCCGGATCGGCCGGCGGCACGATGAAGCCCGTCTCTGCCGTCGCGCACCACCTCGGGCAGGCCGCCCACGTCGGTGGTGACCACCGGCAGGTCGTAGTTGTAGGCGATCTGCACGATGCCGCTCTGGGTGGCCGAAACGTAGGGCAGCACGACCAGGTCGGCGGCCAGGAAATAGTCCTCGACCATCGTCGTCGGGCACGAAGCCGTCGATCAGATCGGATGATCGGCGCGCCGCGCCGAGGCGGCGATGCGGTCCAGGTAGGGCTGCTTCTCGCCGTAGATGTCGCCCACGATCAGCACCCGCAGGTCGTCGCCGAAGCGGCGCCGCAGCTCGCCCCGCGGCGTCGATCAGGTGGACCACGCCCTTGTAGGGCTTGATGAAGCCGAAGAACAGCACCAGCGTGCGCCTCCGGCGGCAGGCCCAGGCGCCCGCGCCTCGCGGCGATTGCGCCGCGGCCGCCCCGGCTCCCCGAAGTCGTAGACCGGATGCGGGCGTGGTCGACCACGCGCCCGGGATCGACCTGCGGCAGCACCTGCAGCAGGTCGCGCCGCACCTGCTCGCTCTGGGCGATGTAGCCGTGCCCCTGGCCGCAGGGCCAGGCGGGTCAGCAGCCGCCCCATGGGATACTTCTCGTGCGGGATCACGTTGTCCAGCAGGTAGATGATGCGGATGCGGGTGCGCCGCCGCAGCAGCCAGGTCACGCCCAGGAAGCCCGGGCGCGAAGAACGGGATCCAGTACTTGATGACCACCGCCGCCGGCGCCGCGCGCTCCAGGTCGCGGGCGGTGCGCCACCAGCTCCAGGGCGACCAGGGCACGAAGCGCGGCGTGTTGGGGAGGTCCAGCCAGGCGGCCGTCTCCCCTTCCTGCTCGCTGCCCGGAAACAGGAAGCGCGGATACTGCCGGCGGAACGAGGCCCAGAACACCTCGTGCCCGCGCGCCCCTGCAGCACCCGCGCCAGCATGGCGATGTAGGTGACGATGCCCCCGCGGAAGGGCGGGGCCGGCCCCAGGAACGCCAGCTTCACCGGGCCCCCAGCTGCCGCTCGACCGCCGCGGCCACGGCCGGCACCTCGAGGGTCTCCAGGCAGAAGCTCGCGTTGGTGCAGCGCGGCTGGAAGAAGCAGGTGCATTGCCTGCCGGGGCGCGAGGATCTCGCCGCGCCCGTACAGCTCGAATTCATGGGGGTTGAAGATGTTGTTCAGCAGCACCAGCCGCTTGCCGCAGGCCGATCGCCAGGTGCATGGCCATGGTCACGGCCGACACCACCACGTCGCAGCGGTCGACCAGCCCGATGAAGGTGCGCAGGTCGAAGTGCCCCGGGTAGTGGGCGCCGCTGGCCATGGCCAGATGCGGCGGTTGCGCTCGTCCTCGTCGGGCCCGCCCAGCAGCACGACTGCCAGGCCGGCCTCCTGCAGGTCGTGGGCCAGGGCGGCCCAGCGCTCCTCGGGCCACAGTCGGCTGGTCCAGCGCCCGCCGCAGCCGGTGTTCAGGCCGACAGTGGCCGTGCCCCGCGGCAGGTCGAACGACGGCGCCGGCTCGGGGCGGTCCAGCAGGTAGGGCTCGCCGGCGAACTCGTAGCCGCAGATGGCGAAGATCTCCGCGGGTAGCTGAGGGTGCAGGCCTGGTTGACGTCGTCGAAGAGCCCGGTGGTGAACTTGGCGAGGGTGGCGGCGGCCTGGTCCGGCCTGACCGCGCCCGGTAGCGGGCTGCAGAGGCCGTCGTCGTCCAGGCGTGAAGCCCACCTTTCGCCCGGCGTTGACCATACGCAGCAGCGCGCAGGCCTCGCGGTCCTTGTCCAGGTTGATGGCCAGGTCGAAGCGGGTCTGCTGCAGCCAGGGCAGGCTGGCGCGCGTCCAGGCGCAGGCGATCGTCGACGGCAGCGCGGCAGCAGGTCCGGGAAGTCGGTCACCCAGGTGATGACGTGGTCCGGATGGTCGCGCCGCAGCGGTGCCAGCAGCGGCGTGGTGCGGATCACGTCGCCGGCGGCGCCCAGCTTGATCAGCAGGATGCGTCCGGCCCGCGGCCGATGATGGGCGCAGCCGTCGCAGTGCACGCCCTCGCGCTTGTGGGGCCCGCAGGGCACGTTGCCGCGGAAATGGATGCAGTCGGTGCGGATCAGCACGGTCCTCCGTTCGCGGGCGCCGCTTAGCGCTGCCTTTGCAGGGCGTGGTCGATGGCCTTGAGGTCCTCGCGGGCCTGCAGGTCCAGCCCGCTGGGCAGGCCGATCTGCAGGGCCATGGTGTAGGCGCCCTGGGCCTGCTGCAGGTTCTCCAGTTCCAGGTAGAGCCGGCCCATGTGGCAGTAGATGACGGCTTCCTCGCTGCGGGCACGCGCCAGCTGCAGCGCCGTGGTGTAGGCGTCCAGCGCCTCGAAGTTCCGGCCCAGACCGGCCAGGGCGCGGCCGCGGATCAGGTGCAGCCTGCTCTTGGCGGCGGTGCCCAATTCCAGGGGGCCGGCCAGGAGCTGTTCGGCCGTGGCCAGGGCCTCGGCCGGGCGCCCCTTGTCCAGGTCCGCCTCGGCGCCGAGGATGCCGTCGCGCAGGGGCGCCGGCAACGGCGCACGCAGGGCCAGCAGTTCGGCGCGCATGTCCTGGGCCATGGTGCGCATCTCCGGCGAGAGGTCACCGGCCAGGGCCTGGTCCACCAGCGTCGAGGCCTGGTCGTAGTAGCCGCGGTCGCGCTTGAAGCCGGCCATCAGCACCATGGCCTCCAAGTCGTCGGGCTGGTCGTCCAGGGCCTGGCGGCAGAAATCCTCGGCCAGCAGGCGGCGACCCCCGGCGTAGGCCTCCAGCGCCCGGTTGACGCCGTAACTGTAGGCGGCCTGCACCTGGTCGTGGGGCGGGCCCATCAGGGTCACGGCGTAGGCGCCGGGGTGCTCCCGTGCCGTCACCACGATCAGCACCTCCTCGCCACGACCCCAGGGGATGTCCACCACGTGGCGGGTCTCGTCGTTCTTGGCGTAGAGCAGGGCCTCGCCCCGCAGGCGCAGCACCGTCAGGTCGCTATGGTGGTCGCCGCCGTCGACCACCAGGCGCCAGGAGCGCAGGGGCAGGGTGGCGAAGTCCACCCGGATCTGGAACGAACCCCGGGCCTGCAGGCTGTAGGTCTCGGATTTCCAGGATGCCCAGACGCCAGGCGCCTGGGCCCCGGCCGGGCAAACGGCCAGCAGGGCCGGCATCAGGACCACCGCGGCCGCCAGGGTGCGCCAAGGGCTCGGCGCGGCGGGAAGCTGCTTGTTCATCCCGATCCTTTCCGCCGGATCAAGCCACCTGTTGATCTGGCAGGGAAGTTGCCTATACTCAGCCGGAATCTACCTGAAGTGCGCGGACAACTCAAGCCGAGGTCTCGGCTTGCGGGCACTGCGCCGTCCCTGCGAGGGAGGACCCATGCTCCGGTCGTTGCATTCCCTGCCCCCGGCGGTGCGCGCGCTGCCGGCCCTGCTGCTGCTGGCGGGCCTGGCCACAATCGGCAGCAAGGCCCATGCCCAGACCAACATGGGCGAAGCCACCGACGTGCGCTTCGAGTTCGTCAACGCCACCAGCGGCGAACCGGGCACGGTCGATCGCCTGACCGTCGACTACATCGCCACCCGCGCGAACCTGGTCCTGGACGTGGTGCCCGAGGGCACCTCCCTGCTGGCGCGGGACCTGCCGGTCAGCGAGATCGGCAGCTACGTGGTGACCGTCTGGAAGGACGGCGTGCCCTACTACTTCAGCCGCAAGGGCCGCCAGTTGAAGGGCGAGGTGCAGGTCCTGCACGTCTTCGACACCAGCGGCGACCGCAACGGCGTGCGCATCAGCGGCCTGACAGCCGTGGTGCGGCGGGAGGAATCCCTGCTGCACCTGGAGCTGATGCTGCAGGTGCAGAACGATGCGCGGCCCCAGGTGACGGTGGTCGGCGCCCCCGGCAGCTTCGGCCTGGACCTGCCGGCGGACCTGACCGACATCGCCGTCGAATACCATCGCGCCCTGGACCCCACGCCCGTGGCCGTGACCCGGGCCGAGGGGCTGCTGCAGCTGGCGATGCCCCTGATCTCCGGCAACAACCGCGTGCGCCTGACCGGGGTGCTGCCCTGGCGCGAGGACCTGGACCTGAGCATCGGTTCGAACCTGCCCATCGACGCCTGGGGGCTGCTGGTGTCGCCCGAGTGGACCCGGGTGACGGCCATGGAGCTGGAGCCGGATCCGGACGGATCCACCGGCGGCTACAAGCGCTTCAAGGGCCCCGCCCTGGGCGCGGGCCGCACCCTCGCCCTGCGCCTGGGCGGGGGCGAGGCCGCCGCCGACACGACCGCACGGCTGTTCACCACGGCGGACCCGGTCGCCGAAGCTGCCGCCGCCGCGGAGCCGAAAAAGAAGCCCGGCCTGCCCCTGCCCATACTGGTGGTGCTGGGCGTGATCGTGCTCGTGCTGGTGATGCGGCGCCGGCGGACTTAGATTTCGACGGGTCCGCGACGCAAAGCCCGCGCCTGCCGGGCGCCGGCATCCGACCGCCACCGAGGAGGACCCATGTCCGGGACCATCGAACTGACGCTGGGCCACAGCCCCGACCCCGACGACGCCTTCATGTTCTACGGCCTGGCCAAGGACAAGCTGGACACCGGTCCCTACCGCTTCACCCACGTGCTGCAGGACATCCAGACCCTGAACGAGCGGGCCACCCGGGGCGAGCTGGACATCACCGCCATCAGCATCCACGCCTACGCCTACGTGCTGGACAAGTACGCCCTGCTGCCGGCGGGTGCGAGCATGGGCTTCGGCTACGGGCCGATGGTGGTGGCGCCGCGCGAGATCGCCGCGGCGGACCTGTCCGGCATGACCATCGCCGTGCCCGGGCTGATGACCTCGGCCTACCTGGAGCTGCGCCTGGCCATCGGCGACTTCAAGGCCGTGGTGGTGCCCTTCGACCAGATCATCGAGCGGGTCGCGGCGGGTGAATTCCCGGCGGGCCTGATCATCCACGAGGGTCAGCTGACCTACCGCGACGCCGGCCTCGCCGAGTGCCTGAACCTGGGCCGCTGGTGGTGGCAGACCACCGGCCGCAGCGACTGGCCCCTGCCCCTGGGCGGCAATGCCATCCACAAGCGGCACGGCGCCCACATGAAGACCATCAGCGACATCCTGACCGCGTCCATCCGCTACTCCCTGGACAACCGGGCGGCCGCCCTGGACTACGCCCTGGGCTGGGCCCGGGACATGGGCGTCGAGCTGGCCGACGAGTTCGTGGGCATGTATGTCAACGACTGGACCCTGGACTACGGCGACCGGGGGCGGGCGGCGATCCGCGAGCTGCTCGACCGCGGGCACGCGGCCCGGATCATCCCCGCGGTCAAGGACCTGGAGTTCGTGGGCTGATCGCGCCGGCCCCGTCAGCCGCGGTCAGCCCAGCCGCGCCAGCAGGCGCGGCAGCACCGCCATCACCGCCAGGATGAGCGCCAGGGCCAGCACCCAGCCCCAGACCGGGCGGCGCCGGTGCGGCTGGCGGAACAGGTTGCGGGGCGGATCGGCGGTCATGACGCTCCCTCGGCGACGGGTCAGCGCCGGAGCATGCCACCGGCAGTGCCTGCTGCCAAGCCCGATCCCCTCTTTCCGCGCGGCGCGCCCTGTGGCACATTGGAGGCTCCGGATCGGGCACCGCCACCCTGAAAGGACCCCTCCCATGCAGACCCGCACCGTCGCCGGCCTGGGCATGATGCTGCTGGCAGCCGGCCTCCTGGTCATCTGGTACCTGGGCCAGGGTTCGCCCCTGCAACCTCCTGCTCCGCAGGACCAGGCCACCGGCGTGCCGCCCCAGCCCGCGGCCGGACCCGGCCCCGCGGCGGTCGATTCCTTCCTCACCGACTACAACGAACGCTATCGGGCCCTGTGGACCGCCTTCGAGGGCGCCAACTGGAACGCCGGCGCCGACATCAGCGAGGCCAACACCCAGGCGCGCATCGCCGCCAGCGGGGCCATGGGCGCGTTCGTGGGCAGCCGCGAGGTGATCGAGACCCTGCGCGGGCTGCGCACCCGCACCGACCTGACGGAACTGCAGGAGCGGCAGGTGACGACGGCCTGGCGGCTGGCGGCCAAGTACCCGGCCACCCTGCCGGAGGTGGTGGCTGCGGCCATCGCCACCGCGGCGGTGCTCGACGACTCGCTGTACAGCCACGTGTACCGCCTGGGGCTGCCGGGTCAGCCGGCGCGCACAGTCACCCCCAACGAGATCGACGGGCTGCTCGAGTCCAGCACCGACCTGGCGGTGCGCAAGGCCGTCTGGGAGTGCAGCAAACAGGCGGGTCCCAAGCTGAAGCAGGGCCTGGCCGACCTGCGCGGCGAGCGCAACCAGCTGGCCCGGCACATGGGCTACTCCAGCTACTTCGGGCTGGAGACCGCCAACTACGGCCTCAGCTCCGACGACACGATCGCCCTGATGGACGAGCTGATCGCGGGCATCATGCCCCTGTACGAGCAGCTGCACTGCTGGGTCAAGCACCAGCTGGCGGCGCGCTACCAGGTGCCGGCGCCCCGGCGCATCCCCGCCCACTGGCTGGGCAACCGCTGGGCCCAGGAATGGCCGGGGGTGGTCGAGGGGATCGACATGAACGGGCTGTTCACCGAGGTTCAGCCCGAGTGGGTGGTGCGCCGGGCCGAGGACTTCTACACCTCCCTGGGCTTCGCGCCGCTGCCGGCCTCGTTCTGGGAGCGCAGCGACCTGTACCAGCTGCCGGAGGGCTCGACCCGCCGCAAGAACACCCATGCCTCGGCCTGGCACATCGACCTGGACCAGGACGTGCGCAGCCTGATGAGCGTCGAGGCCGACTGGAGCTGGTTCCTGACCACCCACCACGAGCTGGGCCATGTCTACTACTACCTGGCCTACAGCCGCCCCCAGGTCCCGCCCATCCTGCGCGAGGGCGCCAACCGCGCCTTCCACGAGGGCATCGGCTCGCTGATCGAACTGGCGGCGGGGCAGCCGTCCTACCTGGCCCAGCTGGGGCTGCTCGACGGCGGCAGCGCGCCCGACGAGATCCAGTGGCTGTTGAACCAGGCGCTGACCGGGCCGGTGGTGTTCCTGCCGTTTGCCTGCGGCACCATGACCCACTTCGAGTACGACCTGTACGAGGGCGACCTGCCGGTGCACAAGTTCAACGCCCGCTGGTGGGAGTTCGCGGCCCGCTACCAGGGCATCGAGCCGCCGTCCCTGCGCGGCGAGGAGTTCTGCGACGCCGCCACCAAGACCCACATCATCGACGACCCGGCCCAGTACTACGACTACGCCATCGCCGCGGTGATCCTGCACCAGCTGCACCGCTACATCTGCAACGAGCTGCTGCACCAGGACGTGCGCGACGCCAACTACTTCGGCGACCACACGGTCGGCATGTACCTGTCGTCGATCCTGGAGCTGGGTGCGACCCGGGACGGCAGCCTGATCCTGCGCCAGGCCACCGGCGAGGACCTCTCGGCCGAGGCGATGCTCGAGTACTACCAGCCGCTGCTGCAGTGGCTGAAGCAGCAGAACGCGGGGCGGGACGTGGGCTTCTAGACGTGGGGTTCTAGGGGCGGCCGCGGCCGACAATGCGCACGTACCAGGCCGCCGACTGGATCTGCACCACGTAGGCCAGGGCGATCAGCAGGGCGATCGTCGCGCCCTCCTTGCCGAAGGCGGTCATGGCGATGGCCAGGGCGATCGACAGGTCGCGCATCACCACGCCGAAGACCATGGCCACGGCATCCTCGTAACAGAAGAGGGCGCGGCCCAGCAGGGTCAGCAGCACGTAGTTCAGCAGGTAGAAGAGCACCAGCGGCACCGCGATCACCAGCAGCGAGCCGGGATCGGCCAGGATCGACCGGGCCTTCAGCGCCATGGCCAGGAAGGCGATCAGCACCACGCCCACGGCCGAGAAGGGCGGGAAGGCCGGTGCGAAGCGGAGGCGCCAGGCCTCGTCGCCGTGGCGCCGCCGCAGCCAGGCCTGGGTCAGCAGGCCCGCGCCGAGCGGCGCGAAGACGAAGAGCAGGATCTGGCGGAACATGTGCAGCATGTCCACCGCCACCACCGCGCCCATGAAGACCTTGGTGTAGAGCGGGGCCAGCAGCGCCCCGATCACCAGGCCGAAGACCAGCATCTTGGTGGCGGCCTCCTTGTTGCCGCCGGCGAAGCCGGTCCAGCTGATGGTCATGCCGCTGGCCGGCAGCACGCCGATCAGGAACAGGCCGACCGCCCACAGGCCCTCGCGCGGATCATCCCCGCCCAGGAAGACCCGGCCCAGCCCCCAGACCAGCAGCGGCACCGCCACGAAGTTCACCAGCTGGGTCACCACCTGCAGCCTGGTGTCGCGGCCGCGGAACACGGTGCCGACCCTCAGCGTGGCCATCATCGGAAAGACCATCAGGAAGGTGACCGGCACGATCAGCGGCTTCAGCGGCGCAGCGTCGAACAGGCGGCCGCCGCCCACCAGGCCCAGGGCCATGGCCACGGGGATGGCGTAGACGAGGTTGCGTTGCAGCGCCGTCAGCAGGGCGATCATGGTCAGCCCAGCGGGCGCACCGCCGGCGCCAACAGGGCCTGGATGTGTTCGCCCGTCGCGTAGTCGAAGGTCGAGCCGTGGATGCTGTGGGGAATCGAGTAGATCACGATGATCGTCAGCATCGCCAGCACCACCACGAAGCGGCCCCGCGGCCGGCCCGCCTTGGCGTCCCGGGTGGCCCACATCCCGACCAGCCAGACCAGGGCGCCGATGGCCAGCTTGTTGTCGGTCCAGTCCCCGCCCAGGGGCCAGCCGGTCCAGTAGGCGTCGAAGGCGTACTTCTGCACCACCGGCCCCAGCACGCAACCGCCCAGGAACAGGAAGAAGAAGGTCAGGCGCGCCAGCACCTTCTGGGCCGCCGCACCGCCGGTCAGGGCGTCCAGCCCCGCCCCGGTGGAGAACAGCATGCCCAGCACCATGCAGGTGACGTGGAAGACCAGGATCAGCGACGGCACGTCGCCTTTGAAGCGGGCGACGGCGGCCTCGTCCGGCGGGAAGACCGCCAGGCGCCCGGCGTAGGCCAGATCGACCCGGTACTCCAGCTTGCCGGCCATGGGTTGGCGCGGCAGTTCGGCGCGCAGCGCGCCCTGCTCGTAGCGCATGGGCAGATGCTGCCAGGCCTCGCCCGTGGGGTAGCGGCGCCAGACGACGGTGCCGGTGATGCCGGGGTCGGCCGCTTCCGGCGCCGCGGTGACGACCGTCACCGGCAGGTCGCCGGTGATGCTGTGGGTGCGCAGCAGTTCGACCGGGACCTTGCCCGAGCCCAGGTCCACGCTGCCGCTGCGGGGGTAGGTCGGTCCGGACACCTTCTGCCAGACCAGGAAGCCCACTGTCACGAAGAACGTGATCAGCCAGATGGAAATGACGCGTTTCAAGCCTGCACCTCGCAAGGGGGGAAGACGGACCGGCAATGTGGCGACAATCTAACCGAAGCCGCGCCCGGCCTCAACGAAAAGGGCCCGCACCCGAAAGTGCGGGCCCGAATTGAACACGGCCGCTCAGGCGCCGTACTTCTTGATCGCCTCCTCCAGCTTCGGCAGCAGCAGGAAGATGAAAAGCGCCGCCAGCGCCGCCAGCCCCGACAGCAGCAGGAAGAAGGCCACCGGCGTCATCGTGTGCTGGATGCCCCCGAAGAAGCCGGAGAAGTTGTTGCCGAAGGCCGTGGCCAGGAACCAGCCGCCCATGGTCAGCCCCACCAGGTGCGGAGGCGACAGCTTGGTGACCAGCGACAGGCCCATGGGACTGAGGCAGAGCTCGCCGATGGTGATGATGCAGTAGAAGCTGATCAGCCACAGGCTGGAGACCTTGATCGCCCCGTTCTGGCTCAGCAGCCCGGCCAGGGCCATCACCAGCAGCGCGATCGTGGTCAGCACCAGCCCGTAGAAGAGCTTGCGCGCCGTGGTGATGGGCCGCCCGCGGCGCACCATCATGCCGAAGAAGGCCACGATCAACGGCGTGAAGGCCACCACGAAGAGGGCGTTGAAGCTCTGGTAGAGCTCGCTGTTGGCCACCCGCAGGTACTCGCCCGGCGGCAGGTAGCTGGGCTCGTGGCCGAAGCGTTCGCGGTAGCTCTCGTAGATCTCCTGCCGCAGGTGTTCGTCCAGGACGAAGAGGGCGACCTGCTTCCCCTCGACTTCGCGCACGAAGGCCACCTCGCGCAGGGGCTCGGCGCTGTCGGGCACCTCGACCGAGACCAGCGGCTCGCCGTGGCTGCCCACGCCCTCGGTCACCGTGACGACGCCGTCAGGGTAGACCTGGGTGGCGCGGTCGCGCAGGGTGCGCGGGCTGGACTCGCCGACCTCGACCATGGCCACGTCCGCCAGGGCGTCGACCCGCGCCGCGGCGGACTCGTCCATGCGCTTCAGGCCGTACATGCGCGCGGTACCGGCGTCACCGACCACGGCCAGGCTGCGCGGATCGGGCCGCGGCGTTTCTTCCTTGGCGTTGATGTAGTAGCTGGGCAGCGCCTCCTGGCGCATGGCCGCCGGCACCGCCTCGGCCTGGCGGTCGGTGGTGTCGCGGGCCCACTGGGTCAGCGCCGAGCCGTTCAGGTGCAGGATCATGAAGAAGGTGCCGCCGGCCACGTACACCGGCAGCAGTGCCAGCAGGCCGGGCTTCTCCTTCGGCCCGGCGGTCAGGCCCAGGCGCACGAAGAAGATGATCACCGGCACCATGCCCGTCAGGAAGCCAACCACCGCCGGCCGCATGGGAATCGAAGCCGGCAGGTACAGCTTGGCCATGAAGTAGCCCAGGATGCCGACGCCGAAGGCCGGCAGCAGGATCTTCACGAACACCTGCGCGAAGCCGGCGCTCTTGGCGTTGCGCTCGGGCCGGCGGTCGGCCGCGGCCAGGCCTTTCCAGTTGAAGAGCAGGATGATCATGCCGACGATCAGGCCGACGCCCGCCACGCGGAAGGTCCACAGCCAGCCCACCTGGTTGCGCACCGAGGCGGCCAGCAGGTTGGCCACGAAGGCCCCGATGTTGATGCCCATGTAGAAGATGTTGAAGCCCGCATCGCGCTTGGGATCGCCCGGCTCGTAGAGGTTGCCCACCATCACCGAGATGTTGGGCTTGAAGAAGCCGTTGCCGCAGGATCAGCAGGATCAGGCCGGCGGTGAAGGGCAGGAAGCCCGGCGTGCCCATCAGGAACAGGCCGCTGGCCATCATCGCCCCGCCCAGCATGACCGCGCGGCGGTAGCCGATGAACTGGTCGGCGATCATGCCGCCCAAAAACGGCGTGAAGTAGACGAAGGCCAGGTACAGGCCGTAGATCTCGTTGCCCTCGGCCGCGGGCAGGCCCAGGCCGCCGCGCTCGATGTCCGTGGTGTAGAGCAGGAGGATGCCGAGCATGGTGTAGAACGCCAGGCGTTCCCACATCTCGGTGAAGAAGAGCGGGAACAGTCCCTTGGGATGACCGAGTGCCATCGGTTGCCTCCCGGAGGTGGATGGGTGGAGCGCGGCGGATTCGGCGGATCATAGGCCAAGCCTTCCGCCGGAACCACCATTTTTGCCCCGGGCGGGCCGAGGTTCAGTTGAAGTTCACCACGTGGGTGTGGGCATTGGTCGAGGTGGTGACGACCGAGACCAGGGAATCGGCTCCCGCGGCGACGACCTGGGCGGAGTGCAGGACCGCCGCGTGGTGATGGGTGCCGGTCAGGTCCAGCGTGACGGCCGTGCTGTCGGCCAACTGCTCCGCCGTCAGCCAGACGTAGTGGCCGTGGTTCGGCGTGATGGTGCCGGCCAGGTCGCCCGGCTCCAGATCCGGCTGCCGCGGGTCGTCGTCGTTGGTCGTGGTGACTTCGCTGCAGCCGGCGGCCGCCAGGCCCAGCCACAGGGCAAGCAGCCAGGCGCGGCAACGGATGCTTCCGTGTTCCATGGATCGGCTCCCGGGTCCGAAACGGGCGTCCCCCGCGGACGCCCGCCGCCATACTAACGCGGCGCGCGGCCGGGGGCAACGCCGGGGCCCGGAACGTCCGCGCTGACCCTAGAGGGCGTTGCGCGGCGGCACCAGCACGTTGGCCAGCAGCAGACCGGCCACCAGGCTGACGCCCACCAGCAGCGCCGTGAAGGCGTTGTCGACGCCGGACATGACGTCCTTCTCCATCAGGAACGAAAGGCTGCGGTAGCCGATGGAACCGGGCACCAGCAGGATGAGCGAGGGCACGATCACCACCACCGCCGGCCGCCGCCGCAGCCGCGCGTAGAGATTGCCCGCCACCCCCACCAGCACGGCGCCGACCACGGTGCCCAGGCCGGCGCCCAAAAGCAGAACACCGCCCCGCGCGCCCCAGAAGGCCAGCAGCGCACCGCCGATCATCCAGGGCATCTCGCGCCAACGCGCCCGGAACAGCACGCCCAGGGCCACGGCCGTGATCACCAGCAGCACCCACACCATCCAGCCCGGCAGCGGGGTCGGCGTGCCCTCCAGCGGCTCTCCCGGCAGCACCCGGGCCAGCCGGCTGCCCAGCCCCACGCCCAGGCCGATCTGCAGGAATGTCATCAGCGAGCCGGTCAGGCGCGCCGTGCCAGCCACCAGGTGGCCGGTGCCCAGCTCGTTCAGGGCCAGGGTCAGGGTCAGGCCCGGCAGCAGCACGACGATCGCGCCGATCACCACCGCACCGGTGCCCAGGGGCCCGACCACCCGGGCCAGGGCCGCGGCGCTGAAGGCCACGATCAGGGTCAGCAGGAACTCGTAGACGCGGCCGATGGTCTCGACCCGGCCGGCGGCCCAGCCCAGCAGGCCGCCGACCAGACCCAGGCCGAAGCCCACGCCCATCTCCAGCCAGCCGCCGCCGAAGAAGTTGCAGGCCGCGGAGGAGGCCACCGCGAAGGCCAGGACATGGGCCCAGGCCGGGTAGCGCGGCGGCGCCTCGACGATGGTCCGCAGCCGCTCTTCGGCCGCGTCGACGGTCAGCTCGCCCCGGTACAGGGTTTCGACCACGTCGTCCAGGGCCACCAGCTTGTCCAGCTGCAGGTTGCCCGGAGTCACCCGGGCCAGGGTGACCTGCTGCTCGCCCGGCTCGCCGAACGAGGAGATCAGGCTGGTGGGGGTGGACAGGAATTCGGCGCGGATGCCCAGGTGCTTTGCGGCGTTGACCAGGGCGGCTTCCAGGCGATGGCTGGGAATGCCGTAGCCGTGCAGGGCCCGGCCCAGCTCGGTCAGGAAGCGGATGCGCGGATCTTGCTTGGCGCTCAAGTCTGCTCGTTTCGGCTGGATGCGGGCGCGGCGCCCGACCGCCGGTCAGACCAGCACGCCCTCGGAACGGGTCGCCGCCGCCAAAGTCTGGTCCAGATCCCCCGCCAGATCAAGGCGCAGCTCATCGAAATCCGTCGCGGTGAACCCGAGGCCCGCCAGCTCGGCCACCACCGTCGGCGGCCAGGGCGCCTCGGGGTCGGCCGCCAGCACGCTCGCCACCAGGTCACCCGCGGCCACCGCCAGCACGATGCGGCGGTCGCTCTCGGCCGTCAACGGGGTGTGGTGGTGACGCAGGGCCGTGACCAGGAACTCGGGAAAGCCCCAGGCCTCGGCCAGGGCCGCGCCGGTTTCGGCGTGGTCGAAGCCCAGCAGCTCGCGCTCGGCCTGGCGCATCCCGATCTCGTCGGCGTAGGAAGGCAGACGGTGCCCCTCGGCCACCAGCCAGCGGTCGATCACCAGCATGCCCACGTCGTGGACCAGTCCCGCGGTGAAGCACTGCAGGCGCCACTGTCCGCTGCCGGACAGGTCCGCGGCCCGGGCCGAGGCGGCACCGGCGACCAGGCTGTGGCGCCAGAAGGCATCGCGTCCCTCGCCGTAGCCGTCGAGATCGCGGCGCAGCACCGGCGCCATGCCGGTGGCGAAGGCCAGGGTCGAGACGGCGCGGTTGCCCAGCATCACCAGGGCGTCGCGCACGTTGCTGATGGTGCGCCGCACGCCGTAGTAGGCGCTGTTGGCCAGCTTCAGGATGTTGGCGGTCATGGCCGGGTCGCGCTCCAGGACCACGCGCACCCGGTCAGCGCTGGTGGTGGTGTCCTTCAGCACGTCCAGCAGTTGGATCACCGTCGCCGGCACCGTGGCCAGTTCGCCGGTGGCGGCTACGAGGTCGGTGATGGTCGGGCGAATCACGCTTCCCTCCTCGGCGGATACGGTGGGCCCACCCCCGCAGGCCCGATATCGTCAAGCATACCGTACGGTTGCCCCCCGCGGGGCCCAAGGCGCGGCACTAGGTTGATATCGGCTGCCGGCGCGGGAAATCAAGGCCGAATTCGGTTCCTGGGGTTCAATACCCGTCCGGGCCGAGTATGGCCTCCAGGCGGTCGAAGACGGCGCCCAGATCGGTGCCCCGCCAGGCGCAGTGGGGATCCAGGCCGGTGGGCTCGCGGTTGACCAGGGCCAGGCGGCCGCCGGCGCGCAGGGTCAGCCAGGGCAGGCTGGCCGCGGGCTGCACCCGCAGCGACGAGCCGAGCACCAGCAGCAGGTCCGCCGAGGCCGCCAAGGCGGCCGCCCGTTCGAGCGCCCCCTCCGGCAGCAGGTCGCCGAAGAAGGTGATCCCGGGCTTGAGCACGGCGCCGCAGCGGTCGCAGCGGGGCAGCTCGCCGCCGCGCACCACCGGCACGACCCGCGCGAAGGGCGCGCCCCCCGGACATTCGGGGCAGGCGTGCCAGGCCGGCGACCCGTGCAGCTCGATCACCGTGCGGCTGCCGGCCCGCTGGTGCAGCATGTCGATGTTCTGGGTGGCGATGCCGCTGAGCCGGCCGCTCCGCTCCAGCCGGGCCAGCACCCGGTGCACCACCGAGGGCTCGTGGGCCTCCAGGCCGTAGATGAAGTCGCGGGCGTGGGTATAGAAATAAGCGGGATCGGCCCGGAATCCGGCCGCGGCGAAGATGCGGTCGGCGTCCAGGCGCCGGTACAGTCCGTCGGGGCCCCGGAAGTCGGGGATGCCACTGAGGGTCGAGACGCCGGCGCCGGTGAAGGCGGCCATGTGCTCGGCGCCCGCAATCAGGGCCGCCAGGTTCTCGACCGTGTCGTTCCCGCGGGTGTCCATCCGGCTCCTATGCCTGCGCCCCGGCGGATGGTATCATGGCGCCGGTCCCGAAAGGCAGGTCCCATGCCCCGCGCGCGTTTCCTCGTCGTCCTGATCACGGCCCTGCTGGCCGTGCGGCCGGCGGCGGCCGAGATCCAGGAGTATAGCGAAGACTTCCGCAGCTGGCAGCAGCGCGATCCCGCCTTCACCACCGCCCTGTGGGACACCATCGCCGGCGAACTGCGCCTGCCGCCCGAGCCGCTGGGGGCCCGCGGCAGCCTCAACACCCTGGGCACGGCCTACGCCATGGGGCGGATCGGCACCCACCTGCTGATGGCCGACGGCACCGGCGGCCTGCTGGCCATCAACCCCGCCAACCCCGACCAGCCGCTCCAGGTGGACCAGCTGACCCTGGCCGACCAGGCCCGGAGCCTGGCCGTGGCCGGCACCTGGGCCTACGTGGCCGTGGGCGGCGCCGGGCTGCAGGCGGTCAACGCGGCCAACCCCGCCGACCTGCTGGCTGGCGGCGTGGCCGACGGACCGGGTTACGCCCAGGGCGTGGTGGTGGCCGGCGGCTGGGCCTACGTGGCCCAGGGGGTGGCGGGGGTCGGCGTCTACGACCTGGCGGCGCCGGGCGCGCCGAGCCACGGAGTCGACCTGGCCGCCGGCGACTTCGTGCGCGGCCTGGCCGTCGGCGGCGGCCGGCTGCTGGCCGCCGACGGCACCCGCGGCTTGAAGGTCTTCAGCCTGGCCAATCCCGCCCTGCCGGCCCGGGTCGACAGCCTCGACACGCCAGGCAACTGCCAGGGCGTGGCCCTGGTCGGCAGCCTGGCCTATCTGGCCGACGGTGCGGCCGGCCTGCAGGTGGTCGACCTCGACACCGGCGGCCGCGCGGCGGTGATCGCCGCCCTGGCCCTGCCCGGCACGGCCATGAGCGTGGCCATCTCCGGCGACACCCTGCTGGTGGCCGGCGGCGACGGCGGCCTGCACCTGGTGGACGTGACGGTGCCGACCATGCCGGTGCTGGTGGGTACGGCGCCCTCCCTGAACTGGGCCTACCAGGCCCTGCACGCCGGCACCGAGATCTGGCTGGCCGACGGCGCGGCCGGCCTGCGCGTCTTCACCGCCGACCCCCAAGGCCTGGACGAGGGAGCCGACGCGGCGCGCTCCCTGGACCTCAACCCCGGCATCGATCCGGTGCTGCGGGCCCGGCTGTCGGCGGATTACGGGGACTCGGTGCACTTCTTCCTGTCCGGCAACGGCGGCAGCACCTGGACGCCGGTCGCCGCCGACGGCAGTTGGCTCGAATTCCCGTCCCCCACCCTGGACGTGCGCTGGCGGGTGCGCCTGGCGGTGGCCGACGGCTGGCCCGGGCCGGTGGTGCGCAGCCTCACCGTGGGCCTGGACCGGGCGGTCAGCCACGCGGTGATCACCGGCGTGACCGATGTGCCCGACGACGAGGGCGGCCAGGTGCGCCTGCGCTGGCTGGCCAGCCGCCACGACGCGGTCGGCGCCCAGTACCTGGTGACGGGTTACTCGCTCTACCGGCGCATCGACGCGGGCAAGCGCTGGCCGGCCGGCGAGTGGGAGTACCTGCTGACGGTGCCCGCGGACCGCGAGGCCGAGTACGCATCGATGGCGCCGACCCTGCACGACGCCACGCCGGAGGACCCGGCCTGGTCGGTGTACTTCGTGCGCACCCGCACCAGCCTGCCCGGCGTCTTCTTCGATTCGCTGCCGGACAGCGGCCAATCGCTGGACGACCTGCGGCCCGCGCCGCCGACGGGTTTCGTCGTCGACCGCAGCAGCGGCCAGGCCACCGCCCTGAGTTGGCATCCTTCGCCCGAGCCGGATTTCGCCCACTTCCGCCTATACCGCAGCCAGGACGGCAGCCTGCCGCCGGGACCGCTGACCCTGTGGCAGGTGACCACGGCCACCTCCTGGCTGGACCCCACCCCCGGGTTCTGGCACTACGACCTGACGGTGGTCAACACCAGCGGGCGCGAGAGCCTGCCGGCGACCGCGGTCAGCGCCGTGCCGGCCGCAGGCGCCGGCCTGCTGCTGGGCCCGGCGACCCCCAATCCCAGCAATCCCGCGACCGCCGTGCACTTCGCGGTGCCGACGGCCGGCGCCCGGGTGCGGGTCACGGTCCACGACGCCCGCGGGCGGCTGGTCCGGGTGCTGGCCGACGGCTGGCTGGACGGCGGTCCCCAGGTGCGGATCTGGGATGGCCGCGACCAGTGGGGCCGCGCCTCCGCTTCGGGTGTCTACACCGTGCGCCTGGACGGCGCCGGCCAACAGAAGTCATTGAAATTGACCATGGTTCGCTGAACCTTCCACGCCGCCGCGGGGTGTTTTTTCGCTCACCTCGCCGCCGCGTCGGCCGATCCTTGCGGGGAATCCGCCGCCACAGGTCCGCCCCCGACGGGCAGGGACCTGGCCGGCGACAACGCCGCGGGATGCGCCATGAGCGAGCTCGACACCCCCGACACCGGCCCGGCGACCGCCACGGCGCCCCCTGAGGATGCGCTCCCGGCCGCACCGGCGTTCGACGTGCGCATCTCCCGCGACCAGGTCACCGTGATGCTGGACTGCCCTGATCCGATGGCAGATCTGGCGGCGACGGCCGCCCTCATCGTCGGGAAATTCGAGGAATTGAAGCTGCCCGAGTATCCGGACCAGGCCATGGTGCAGGAGATGCTGCAGGCGATCGCCACCCCGGGCGCGTACCTCCAGGATCAGCCCCTGATCATGGGGGAGCACCCGGTGCCGCCGCAGGACGGCCGCCTGGAGTGGGCCCGCGACTTCTTCGCCACCGGCTGGGCCGAGGACGCCGAGACCGGGGCCGTCAACCACTGGGAGAAGCTGGAGCGGCGCTCGGTGGCCGCGGACGAGGTCATCGCCCGCATCCAGCCGCCGGTGCCGGGCACGCCGGGCCTGAACGTCTTCGGCAAGGCCATCGGCGTGGCCAAGCCCCAGATCGCGCGGCTGCGCGCGGGCAAGGGCGTCACTGAGGTCGACCGGGGCGGCGTGCGCGAGTTCCGGGCCGCGTTCGCCGGCCGCGTGCGCCTGGTCAGCGGCGTGGTCTCGGTGGACGACGTGTATGCCATCCGCGGCGACGTCAGCCTCGAGACCGGCAACATCCACCACACCGGCTGCGTGACCATCGGCGGCGACGTCAAAGCGGGCGCGCTGATCGAGGCCGACGGCGACATCATCGTCAAGGGCATGCTCGAGCCCTGCACCGTCCGCGGCGGCGGCGCCCTGACCGTGGCCGGCGGCATCGTCGGCGACGTGGGCTGCAGCATCGCCGTGGCCGGCGAACTGCAGGCCCGCTACGTGTCCGAGGCCACGATCCGGGCCGGCGGCGACGTGAAGGTCAGCGGCGAGATCGCCCACTCCGACATCGAGACCCTGGGCCGCGTGCTGGTGCCCGAGGGCCGCATCGCCGGGGGCACGACCACCGCCTGGAAGGGCATCCGCGTGGGCGAGGCCGGCGCCAGCGGCTCGGCCCGCACGATCCTGATCGCCGGCAGCGACCCGACCCTGGCCGAGCGCGTGGGCGAAGTGCGCGAGCGGGCGCGCAAGGCCCTGGCGGCCCGGCAACGGGTGGGCGAGTCCATCCGCGTGGCCGGCAGCGCCGGGCCGCGCATGACCGAGGCCCAGCGGGCCGCCGTCGCCGCGCTGAAGGTGAAGCTCGACACGCTGACCCTCGTCCATGCCGAGGCCACCCGCACGGTCGATGACATGATTGCCGCCGCCGACGAGGGCGGCGTGCCCGAGATCGTCATGTACAAGGAAGTCTGGTCCGGGACCACGATCCTGCTGGGGGAACAGAAGCTGGTCGTGCGCGCCTCGGTGCTCAAGCCCCGCCTGGCCCGCCTCGGCCAGACCGGCCCGGTGCTGCTGCCGCTGGGCGAGGGCAACATGCCCGTCGACTAGGCCGCTTCCCGCCTTCTGCCGCCGGTTCCGCCCCCGGGGTTGCGCTCGCCGCCCCGGCGTCCCATCATGCCTGCTCGCCCCTTGTCCGCTGAGAACCCACCGCCGGGCCCCGGCCGCGGCACGCGCGAAGGATCGCCCCTCTTGAGCCACAACGAGATCATCGCCCGGGAACTGGGTCTGGCCCCCGCCGCCGTGGCCGCCGCCGCCGGCCTGCTGGCCGAAGGCGCCACCGTGCCCTTCATCAGCCGCTACCGCAAGGAGGCCACCGGCAGCCTGGACGAGGTGCAGGTCACCGCGGTGCGCGACCGCCTGGAGCAGCTGGCGGAGCTGGACAAGCGCAAGGCCGCGGTGCTGAAGTCGCTGCAGGAGCGCGAGCTGCTGACCCCCGCGCTGCAGGCGGGCGTCGCCGGCGCCGCGACCCTGGCCGCCGTGGAGGATCTCTACCTCCCCTATCGCCCCAAGCGCCGCACCCGCGCCACCATGGCCCGGGAGAAGGGCCTCGAGCCCCTGGCCCAGTGGCTGCTGGAGCAGGCCGCGCTGCCGGCCCGCGAGGCTTCGGCCGAGGATCCCCTGGCCCGCGCGGCCGCCTTCGTCGCCGCGGACAAGGAGGTCGCCACGGCCGAGGACGCCCTGGCCGGCGCCCGCGACATCGTGGCCGAGACCGTCAGCGAGGATGCGGCGGTGCGCGCGGCCCTGCGTGGCCTCTACCACGAGCAGGGCCTGGTCAGCAGCCGCGTGCTGACGGGCAAGGAAGAGGAGGGCGCCAAGTTCCGCGACTGGTTCGCCTGGGAGGAGCCCGTGCGCAAGGTCGCCGGCCACCGGGTGCTGGCCATGCGCCGCGGCGAGAAGGAGAAGGTGCTGGCCATGCGGGTGGTGCTGCCGGAGGAGACGGCGCTGCGGGTGATCGGGCCCGGCTACTGCCGCAACGCCGGCCCTGCCGCCGGTGAGGTGCGCGCCGCCGCGCTCGACGGCTGGAAACGGCTGCTCTCGGTGGCCATGGAGACCGAGATCCGCCTGGATCTGAAGAAGCGCGCCGACGAGGAAGCCATCCTGGTCTTCGCGGCCAACCTGCGCGAACTGCTGTTGGCCGCACCCCTGGGCCCGAAGCGGATCCTGGCCCTGGACCCGGGTTTCCGCACCGGCTGCAAGCTGGTGGTGCTGGACCGCCAGGGCGACCTGCTGGCCCACGACACCGTCTACCCCCACACCGGCGGCGCGCGGGTCGAGCAGGCGGGCGCGCTGGTGCGGCAACTGGTGAAGAAGCACGAGGTGGAGGCCATCGCGGTGGGCAACGGCACCGCCGGCCGCGAGACCGAGCGCTGGGTGCGGGCGCTGGACCTGCCGCCGTCGCTGACGGTGCTGATGGTCAACGAGTCCGGCGCCTCGGTCTACTCGGCCAGCGAGGTGGCCCGCACCGAGTTCCCCGACCACGACCTGACGGTGCGCGGCGCCGTGTCCATCGGCCGGCGCCTGGCCGACCCGCTGGCCGAGCTGGTGAAGATCGATCCCAAGAGCATCGGCGTGGGCCAGTACCAGCACGACGTGGACCAGCGCGCGCTCAAGCGCAGCCTCGACGACACCGTCGCCAGCTGCGTCAACGCCGTGGGCGTGGACCTGAACACCGCCAGCCGCGAGCTGCTGGGCTACGTGTCCGGCCTCGGCCCCCAGCTGGCGGCCAACATCGTGGCCCACCGCAGCGAGCACGGGCCCTTCAACGCCCGCGCCCAGCTGCTGAAGGTGGCGCGCCTGGGCCCCAAGGCCTACGAGCAGGCCGCGGGCTTCCTGCGGGTGCGCGGCGCCGCCAATCCCCTGGACGGCAGCGCGGTGCACCCCGAGCGCTACGGCGTGGTCGAGGCCATGGCCACCGACCTGGGCAAGCCGGTGGCGGCGCTGGTGGGCGACGCCGAGGCGGTGCGCGCACTGCGCCTGGAGGCCTACGTCAGCGAGAGCGTGGGCCTGCCCACCCTGCGCGACATCCTGGCCGAGCTGGCCAAGCCGGGCCGCGATCCGCGGGCCCGCTTCGAGGCCTTCAGCTTCGCCGAGGGCATCGAGAAGCTGGAGGATCTGCAGGAGGGCATGCGCCTGCCGGGCATCGTCACCAACGTGACCAACTTCGGCGCGTTCATCGACGTGGGCGTGCACCAGGACGGGTTGGCCCACATCAGCCAGCTGGCCGACCGATTCATCCGCGATCCGGGCGAGGTGGTCAAGGCGGGACAGCAGGTGATGGTGCGGGTGCTGGAGGTGGACCTGCAGCGCCGGCGCATCTCGCTGACGTTGAAGTCCGGCTAGACCGGATCGCCGGCGGTGAAGCCGAGGGCCTCGATGGCGCGGGCGATGGCGGCGCGGTCCAGGTCCCGACCCTCGACGAAGGCCCGCCCCGCCTCCAGGTCGACCCGGCAGGCCGCCACCCCGGGCAGGCCGCCGACGGTGCGCTGCACGCTCCCGGAACAGTGGCTGCAGTTCATGCCGCCGATCGTGATCTCCAGGTGTTCGGGGGCCGGCACCGAGGCATCGGCGGCGCTGCAGCTGCCGCCCTCGCAGCACGACGCCCGCCTCCGCGACAGCCACCAGCTGCGCGTCATCACCGTCACCAGCACCACCGCCCACAGGTGATCGATCACGGGGACCGTCTCGTGGACGTGCCCACCGGTGGCCAACGCCGGCACCGCCGCCGCCGCCAACGGCAGCAGCCGGTCCAGCAGCAGGCCGCCGCCGAAGGCGCTCGCCGCCACCGTCAGCAGGTAGATCACCATGGTGCGGCGGCCCAGCACGCGGCTGACCGTGGTCAGGGTCGCGGCGTTGGTCGCCGGCCCGGCAATCAGGAAGGCCAGGGCCGCGCCCGGCGTCGCGCCCAGGAAGATGAAGCCCGCGGCCAGGGGCACGCTCGCGGTGGCGCACACATAGATGGGGATGCCCACGGCCATCATCAGGGCGATGGACAGGGGACCGGTGCCCAGGTAGCGGGCCAGGAAATCGGCGGGGATCAGCGCCCCCAGCAGGCCGGCGATCACCACGCCCACCAGCAACGCCCGGGCGATGTCCCCCGGCAGGGTGACCAGGCCGTAGTCCAGGGCCGCGCGCAGCTTGTTGGCCAACCCCTGCGGTCGCGCGGTCGGCGCGCCGGGCTGGAGCGCAGCCTCGGCCGCCTCCGCTCCCTGCGGCGCCAGCGCCTGCACCAGGCCGCCGCCCAGGATGCCCGTCAGCAGGGCGATCACCGGGCGGAACACGGCGAACAGCGGACCCAGCATGGTGTAGGTGACCAGGATCGAGTCCACGCCGGTCTGCGGGGTCGAGAGCAGGAAGGCCGTGGTGGCGGCGCGGCTCGCGCCGTGGGCGCGCAGGGACGCGGCCACCGGGATCACGCCGCACGAGCACAGGGGCAGCGGCACCCCGAACAGCGAGGCTTTCAGCACCGGCCCCAGGCCGCGGCCGCCCAGGTGGCGTTCCAGCCAGGCCGGCGAGATGAACACCGACAGCAGACCTGCCACCACGAAGCCCAGCAGCAGCCAGGAAGCCATGCGGGCAGCCACCAGCCAGATCTCGGTGACAATGTGCAGCGCGGCGTCGATCATCGCTCGTCCTTGCGGCTGTCAGGCCTGCGGCCCGGCCGGCCGGGAACGCATGCGCGTCCCCAGCTCCCAGGAGAGGCGGATCTCCTCGGCAGCGATGTCGCGCGGGAACTTGGTGCCGCTGATGCGCGCGCCGCGGATGCTGGCGCCGTCGAGCACCGCCTCCGAGAAATCCACGCCGCGCAGATCGGCGTCGCGGAAGTAGCTGTCGGAGAAGTCCAGGCCCGCGGTGTCGAGGCCGCGCAGATCCAGCCCGCGCAGGTCGACGTTGGTCAGGTCGCAGGTGCCCCCCTTCTGCTTGCGGGCGTTGAAGCCCTTGACGTCGTCGACGCGCAGCATCTGGTAGAGGGGATCCTTGGTGATTTTCGGGGGATCGTTGCGCATGGTCCACCTTTCGCGTTGCACAAGATAGGAACTATCCGGCTTCCGGCCAGGCCTGACCGGCCTCCGCTTCGACCTGCCGGGCCTCCCGGCGCCCGGCCGCCACATCCACCCGCAGGAGCAGCCCGCCACCCGCGGCGAAGAACACCACCAGAGCCAGGATGCCCAGCCGGCTGCTGCCGGCGGCCTGGCTCGCCAGCGCGAACACCAGCGGGCCCACCACCCCGGCCAGCTTGCCGCTGGTGGAGTAGAAGCCGAAGAACTCGGCGCTGCGGTGGCGCGGCACCATGCTGGCGAACAGCGAGCGGCTCAGGGCCTGGGCCCCGCCCTGCACCGTGCCCACCAGCCCGGCCAGCAGGTAGAAGTGCCAGGCCGTGCTCATGAAGTAGCCGCCGACGGCGATCAACAGGTACACCCCCAAGGCCAGCAGGATCGCCGCCCGCGGCCCCACCCGGCCCGCCAGGCGACCGAAGGCCCACGCGCAGGGGATCCCCACCGCCTGGGTCAGCACCAGGGCCCCGATCAGGTGGGTCAGCCCGATGCCGATCTCCGCACCGTAGGCCGTGGCCATCTTGACGATGGTGCCGATGCCGTCGTTGTAGATCCAGTAGGCCAACAGCAGCAGGCTCAGCTGCCGGTAGCGGCGGATCTCGGCCAGGGTCCCGGCCAGCCGGCGCAGTGCCGCCCGCGGTCCGGTCTGACCGAGGCCCACCTGCGGCTCGGGCACATGGCGCAGCAGCGGGATCGAGAACACCGCCCACCACACCGCCACGCTGACGAACGAGGCCCGCACCGCGACTCCCGCCCCCGGCAGGCCGAACCAGTGGGGCCGCATCACCAGCAGCAGGTTCAGCACCAGCAGCAGGCCGCCGCCGGCGTAGCCCAGGCCGTAGGCGCGGGTCGAGAGCCGGTCCAGCTCCGCCCCCCGGGCCAGGCCCGGCAGCAGCGATTCGTAGAAGAGGATCGAGGTGCCGAAGCCGAAGTTCGCCACCACGAAGAGCCAGGCCGCGGTCTGCCAGGCGGCCGTGCCCACGGCCGCGAACAGCGCCGTGGCCACGATGCCCAACCCCGCCGAGACCGCCAGGCCCAGCTTGCGGCGCCCGGCCGCGTCGGCGGCCGCTCCCAGCAGCGGCGCCGTCACCGCCAGCAGCAGCAGGGCCCCCGCGGTGACGTAGCCCCAGGCGGCGGTGGCCTGGTGCCCGGCCATGCCCGCGGCCAGGGCCAGCTCGCGGAAGAAGGGCGGGAACAGGGCGGCCATCACCGTGGTGGCGAAGGCCGAATTGGCCCAGTCGTAGAGGCACCAGGCCCGGGCCGCACGTCGGTGTGAGGAGTGGTCCACGGGCTACCAGTAGTAGTAGATGCCGGCCTGGGGCGTGACCTTGGTCTCGCCCGTGTCGCCGTTGTGCATGAAGTTTCCCTCCAGCTGGATGGCGAAGCGGCGCCCGCGCAGCAGCTCGATGCCCACGCCGAAGCCGTAATTCCAGTGGGATTGCTCGTCCCAGACCTCGACGCCGTCGATGGTGTCGGTCAGCTCGTTGTCGTAGAACCAGGCGCCGCCGGCGGCCAGGTACAGGCGCAGGGTCCGGTCCTGGCGCAGGATGTAGTTCAGCTCGCCGCCCAGGTTGTGCTGCTCGCGGTCGGCGCTGTGCCACAGGCCGCCGGTGGCCTGCAGGTACAGCCACCACTGCAGGGGCAGGCGGAAGGACAGGCCGTTGCCGCCGAGCCGGCCGTAGTGCAGGCCGATGCCGGCCTGGAGCGGATCGGCGGTGTCGTTCCAGTCCGGCACGGGGTCCTGGGCTGCGGCGCCGGCGGCGGCCACGGTCAGCAGAGCGGCCAGGACAGTGGCCAGCGCGACGGCGGCGGCGGTGCGGGGATGGGTTCGCATTGCTCCGTCTTTCGTTCGGGTCAGCCTCCTGCCGGGCCCGGTATTCGGCGGTCGACAGACAGCGCCAACGCTATTGTCACCCAAGCCGCAGCACCGGGCAACCGAAAGTCGGCCGGGCCTCCCTCCCAAAAAAACCGCGGGAATACGCATTTTTTTATGCCCAAGCGGTCCCGCGTGCGCTAGATTCCGGCCGTGCATGGAAGCGGCGCGCTTCCGCGGGCACCAACCAAGGAGGAGAAAAAGACATGGCGAAGAAGACCACGAAGAAGGCCGCGGCGAAGAAGACCGCCGCCAAGAAGGCCCCCGTCAAGGCTGCTGCCTCGAACAAGCCGCCGACCAAGTCGGAGATCTACCGCGAAATCGCGGCCAAGACCGGCCTCGCCCGCAAGGATGTCGTCGGCGTGTGCGACTCCCTGACCGACATCATGACCAAGTCGGTCAAGAAGTACGGCAGCTTCAACTACCTGGGCCTGATGCGCCTGACCCTGGTGAAGAAGGCCGCCGTCAAGGGCGGCAAGCTGGTCAAGAACCCGTTCACCGGCGAGATGGTCAAGCAGAAGCCGCGTGCGGCTTCCCGCAGCGTGCGCGTGCGGCCCATGAAGTCCATCAAGGACATGCTGTAGACCGCTGCCTGCGGGCGTGCTCCGGCAATCGGAACGACCCCCGAACGCCTTGGCGCCGGGGGTCGTTTCATGGGGAATTCCCGACGAATCCGCGAATATTCTTCAGCAATGGTCGGCACACCCGGCGCCAACGCCTGCCAATCGCCCCGCTGGAGCCCGGTCACAGCTGCACGGTTGATGCGTACTCCCCGGCCTGAGCGCGACACACGACCCCCGCGACGACAACGAAAGACCGGCGACCTAGAAGCGCACCTTCAGCAGATCCTTGACCGCCAAGCCGAACGCCAACGAGAACACGCCCAGGGCCACCAGCCAGTTGGTGCGCAGGATCCCGTAGTCCAGCTCCCTCCCCGGCAGTGCGGCCGTGATCGACACCACCGGCTGGCCGGCCGGCAGCGGCGCCTCGGCCGGGTTCAGCAGCACGCGGCGCAGGCTCTCCCGCTCCCGCCAGGCGGCCTGGCGCGGCGCGCCGGAGCCGGCCTCCAGCCGCTTGCGCTCCGTCGTGCCGTCGGCCAGCCGC
Source organism: Candidatus Krumholzibacteriia bacterium (assembly GCA_963848505.1). Lineage (GTDB taxonomy): Bacteria > Krumholzibacteriota > Krumholzibacteriia > LZORAL124-64-63 > LZORAL124-64-63 > JACZKN01. The sequence goes on from CAWKEB010000003.1 coordinate 2,050,559, forward strand.
ACCAGGAGATCATGCCGGCCGGCAGCCTCGACCCGCACGCGCCAGGTGGCGGTCAGCGCCCGCGGGTCGCACACGGGCCTGGTCTCGACCACCAGGCCGGCGGGCGCCTCCAGCGCGATGCCGTCCAGCAGCGCGGCCGCACCCGCGTCCAGCCGCGCGGTCACCAGCGTGGTCTCGCCTGGGCGCAGGGGCCGGTGTCCGTAGCGGGCGTCCAGCTGGGCCAGGATCAGGAGCAGCGGCAGCAGCATCGCCAGCAGCGCCGGCAGCGAGCGGCCCAGGTAGCGCAGGTTGGCCAGGGCCAGGTCCTGCTGGATGCGCGCGAGCACCCCCAGGTGGTCCTGGAACAGGCCCAGCTCGTAGACGCGGCCGGTCAGCACCCGGCGCGCCGCCACCAGCTGATCCTGGTCCGTGGCCAGCTTGAACAGCAGCATCATCAGCGCGCCGATCGGCAGCGACAGGACCGCCACCGCCGCCGCCGCGGCGCCGCCGAAGGGCGCGCAGAGCAGGTCGAACAGGCTGTTCATGGCATTCGCGATGGCCGTCATCACCGTTCCCGTCGCCCGCTACGAGATGTAGCCCAGGCCCTGCATGCGTTTGCGGATCTCGTCCTCGTCGACGCCGCCCTCCTCGAAGCGGGCGATTTCCCGCTCCAGCACGTGCTGCACGAACTCCTCGGGGGTCGCGTAGCCGGCGATCACCGCGTACTTCTTCACCTTCTCCAGCAGATCCTTGTCGAGCTTCAGCCTGCCGCCTCCGAACATCAGCGGCCTCCTTCCGTTTGGTAGAGATCGCGGCCGGTCATGCCCGGCAGCGGGTCCAGCCCGAACAGGCCCAGGATGGTGGGCGCCAGGTCCTCGAGCCCCGGCCCGGCCTGCACGAACGGCCGGCTGCTGATCACCGTGCCCGGCACCACGTCGGCGGCCATGCAGTGGTCGCCGCTCCACTTCATGAGGTTGTCGGCGAAGACCTCGGCCGGCACCTCGCCCAGGGCCGACTCGTTGCTGCCGCGCCAGCCCCGCTCGTAGCCCAGGACCAGGTCGGGACCGCGGCCGCGCCAGGTCTCGGCGTAGACCTGGTCGGCCCGGTAGGCGTGGCGGATCGGCTGCCCCGGCCGGGCCGGATCGACGGCAGCTTCGAGCTTCGTCACCAGCTCCTGCAGCAGCGCCTCGCGCTCGGCGCCGGGCTCGACGATCCCGTCCCGCTCGCGGCCGCGCTGGTTCAGGTACAGCCCGTTGATGCCGATGGCGTAGGCCCGCGTGCGGGCCCAGTCGATGCCCGCCAGCAGCTCGGTGGTGCCGGGTTCGACGCCGTCCTTCAGCACCAGGTAGCCCTCCTGCCGCAGCCAGGCGTTGACGTGGACGCTGCGGTAGAAGGGCGCGAAGCCGTGGTCGCTGACCACCATCACCAGCGTCTGCTGCCCCACCGTGTCGAGGGCCCGGCCGAGGGCGCCGTCCAGCGCCACGTAGAGCTCGCGCACGCGGCCGCGCACGTCCGGGTCGGCCTCGGCATGGTTGGGCGAGTGTTCGTCGAAGCAGCGCCACAGCACGTGGCAGCTCTGGTCCGGTGCATTGAAGTAGAAGAAGAGGAAGCCCCGGTCCAGCCGCGCGAAGTGGTCCAGTTCGTAGTCGAACTGGGCCAGGCGCTCCTGCAGCACGAGGTCGGCCTGGCTGACGTACTGGCGGTCGCTGAGCACGCCCTCCTCCAGGGCCTTCGAGTCCTCGGGCAGCCCCTGGGTCCAGAACAGGCCCACGTCCCGGGCGATCTCCGCGCTGTAGCCGGGCGGCGTGCTGATGGGCATCTCGGGCTTCTCGGGATGGATCTGCACCGGCGTCACGTACAGCCGCAGGTGGGGCGACACCTCCAACAGGTAGAAGCGGCAGATGCCGGCCACGCTCTTGAACACCGGCACCATGGGGAAGGAGAGATCGACCCAGTCGCTCCACTCGTTCTCCGCCAGCAGGATCTCCCGGTCGGCCAGCCGCATCAGGACCGTGCGGTGCTCGCGGTCGACCGTGATCTCCAGCGGCACCTCGGTCTGGGGATTGCCCACCCGGTAGCCGTTGAGCGGCCCCGGCAGCGCGGTCTCGATGCGCCCGCCGACGGCGCGCACCGGGATCACCTGGCCCCCGTCGATGTCGCGGCTGACCTCGGGATCGTCGGTCACGTAGCTGAAGATGCCGTACGTGCCCAGGATGTCCGGCGTGCCCATGCCCGAGAGGGTGCGCGCCTCGCAGGCGACCGGCGGGAAGTTGGCCGGCACCTTGAACACGGTCACGTCGATGCCGGCCTTGTCCAGCTCCTGCCAGAAGGCGGTGCCCTGGCGCAGGTTCTCGACCGTGCCGCCGCCCCGCGGGATCTGCCAGCGCCCCACCTGCCAGTGGGCGCCGGGGGCCTGGGCGCTGCTGGTCGACAGGTAGGGCAGCATGGTGGCCGGATCGCGGTGGATGAAGTCGAAGATGCCGTGGCCGCCCGGGTCGGTGCCGGTGGAGAAGGTGGACCAGGCCACCGGCGATTGGGGCGGAATCGTGGTGCCCAGCGGCTGGAACTGGGCGCCGCCGGCGATGAAGCGGTCGAAGTTGGGCAGCAGGCCCTGGTCCCGGTACTCCTGCAGCATGACCGGGTCGAGGCCGTCCATGCCGATGACCAGCACCTTGGGTCCGGGCTCGGCCGCCGCCGCGGCGGCGGCCAGCAGCAGCGCCGTCAGGAGTGTCCCCCGCATCCTCATCGCGTCTCCTCGAACAGGGTGCGCCCCTGCATGTGGCCGGGCCGGTCGATGCCGAACAGGTCCAGGATGGTGGGCGCCAGGTCCACCAGCGCGCAGTCGTCGCGCCCCAGCGGCCGGTTGGCGTAGACCACGCCCGGCACCTGGGCCGGGTCCATGCAGTGGTCGCCCGACCAGGCGCGCCGGTTGTCGCGGATGGCCTGGTCGGTCAGGCGGCCCACGGCGGCGTGCCAGTCGGCGCGCCAGCCGCGGTTGTAGCCCACGATCACGTCGGGGCCTCCGCCCCGGTAGGGACCGCTGAAGACGTCCTGGGTGATCCAGCAGTCGGCGATGGCCTGACCTCCGGCCGGATCGGGCAGCCCGCGCAGCTTGCCGATGATCTCCTGCAGCAGCGGCCGCGCCTGGTCCTGCTCGACCAGCCCGTCGCGCTCTCGTCCCCGGATATTCAGGTAGAAGCCCGCCAGCCCGTTGGCGTAGGCGCGGGTGCGCGGCCAGTCGATCGCGGCCGGCTCCGCCTTCTGCCCCGGTGCCAGCGGCGGCGCCGGGCCGTCGACCGGATCGCCCTGGAGCTTCAGGTAGCCCTGCTCACGAAACCAGGTGTTGAGGTTCACGCCGCGGGTGAAGTTGGCGAAGCCGTGGTCGCTGATCACCAGCACCACGTCGTCCTCGCCCGCGCGCGCCAGGGTCTCGCCCACGATGGCGTCGCCGGCCTGGTAGACCTGCTCGATGGCGTCGGCGAAGCGGGTGGTGTCCTGGCCGCGGTTGGCCGGGTGCCCGGGATCGCGGTAGCGCCAGAACATGTGCTGGATGCGGTCGGTGGCGTCGAAGACCACGGCGATGGCCCCGTCGGGATTGCGGTCCAGGGCGTGCAGGAACTGGGCGCGGCGCTCCTGGTGGATCAGGTAGGCCTGCTCGAGAAAGGCCTGCTCGTCGATGACCCGCTCGTTCAGGGCCCAGGTGTCCTCGGCCAGGCCCAGGGTGGCGAACCGGCCCTGCAGCTTGGCCAGGCAGATGGCGTAGTGGGCCGGATGGCTGATGGGCATGTCCGGCCGCTCGGGATCCAGGTTGATGGGCGTGACGTAGACCCGCAGCGGATCGTCCAGGCTGGTCACCCGGAAGCGGGCGATGCCGTGGGCCGTGGCCCGGCCGCGCCCGAACTCCAGGGGTATCCAGGGCGAGTATTCGTCGGGCGCCAGGGTGAAGGCCGCGTCGGCGACCTCGAAGTGGGCACGCCGGGCGGCGCGATCGACCCGCACGCGGAAGGCCAGTTCGGCCGTGGCATGGCCGCCCTCGGCCGTCGGCAGGTCCGGACCGGGCAGACGGCCGGCGTAGTGGTCCTTTTCGATCACCGTCAGCAGCAGCCGGGTGCCGCCGGTCGAGGCCCCCGGCGCTGCCGTCGCCCCCGGCGCCGTGAACTCGGTGAACGAACCCTGGGTCCCGCGCAGGTCGGGCACGCACATGGCCGAGAGCATGCGCCCGGGATAATTGTCCGGCGGGAAGGTGATAGGCACCCGCAGGATGGTGCTGGGCACGCCGTGCTCGGCCAGGGTGCGCCAGAAGGGCTTGCTGCGCCGCAGCAACTCATACCTGGCCTTGGGCCGTCCGATCACCCACGGTCCCAGCTTGCGCAGCCGTCCGGACTCGGTGATGCGCGTGGACGAGAGCACCGGCAGGTGGGTGCGCACATCGCGGCCCAGGAAATCGAAGATGTTGTGGCCGCCGGCGTCGGTGCCGGTGGCGAACGTGGACCAGCCCACCGGCGACATGGGCGGCAGGGTGGTGGCCAGCCGCCGGTAGCCGCCCCGCTCGGCCAGGGCCTGCAGATTCGGCAGCAGCCCGCGGGCCATGAAGTCGTCGCAGAGCAGGGGATCGATGCCGTCGAGGCCGACCACGATCACGCGCCGGGCCCGCGCGCGCCGGGCGCGGCGACGACCGCGCCACGAACGCAGGGCAACGCGCAGCGGCCACAGGAAGAGCGCCCCCAGCGCCAGCACGATGCCCGCCAGCGCGAACAGGAACGAGCCGCCCAGGGCGAAACCGGCGCCGGGACCGATGTAGGCCAGGGCCGCGCCGGGCGTGCAGACCGCCCCCAGGGCGATCAGCGCGACGACGGCGGATCCGGGCAGGAGGGGCGGGCTGCGGCGCGGCATGGGGCCTTCACTCGTTCGCGATCGGGATGGGGCAGGGCTTCCGGCGACGGCGCCGCCGGGGGCGGCAAGCCGTGAATCCGCCCATTCAGGCTAATGGAGCGGGCCCCATCCGTCAACCGCCGCCGGTCCAAGAACATTGCGCGTCGCGGGGTGAGGATATAGTATGACGGCTCCTGCGTCCCTGTCGGGACCACCCGCTTTCCGGATAAGCCGTATACGGAGGTATCTGATGAACAAGCAGACGATTTCGCGCGTGCTGGCGGTCCTGTGCCTGGCCGCCCTCTTCACTGTCGGCCTGGCCCAGGCCCAGGGCGACCCCTACCTCGAGCTGCTGCGCAGCGACGTGCAGGCCGACAAGACGGCCATCATGACCGAGGGCATGATGCTGACCACCGAGCAGGGCGACGTCTTCTGGCCCATGTACCGCGAGTACCAGCTGGAGCTGAGCAAGCTGGGCGACCGCCGTCTCGCCAGCGTCAAGCTCTACGCCGAGAACTACGAAGCCATGTCCGACGCCGTGGCGACCCAGATCTCCAAGGAGTGGTTCGCGGTCCAGAACGATCGTCTGAGCCTGCTGAAGAAGACCCACGAAAAGGTGGCCAAGGCCCTCGGCCAGGGCGTCGCCGCCCGCTTCGTGCAGCTGGAGAACGCCGTGCAGATGCTGATCGACGTGCAGATCGCCGCCGAGATGCCGCTGTTCCCCGACTCCGTGCCTGCCGAGAAGAAGTAATCCGACCGGCGCCGGGGCGGGACCGTGGTCCCGCCCCGGCCCCCACTCCCTGGAATTGGAATTAGACGTTGAGGCGCACGGCCTGGGGTTTATCGTATCTCCCCGGGGTGTCATGGGATATGCTCAGGTCTAACACCAAGCAAGGGATTCCGATGACCGCCGGATGCCTGATCCTGATCACCAGCCTCTTCCTGCCGGGGGGACCGGGCGTTGCCGCCGGCGTCGGCGCCGACAGCCTGTTGAATCTATCAGCCCTGTCCGCGACCGGATTCGCCCCGGCCAACGGCCCCGCGCCACTCCTGGTCGGCTCCCTTTTTTCCGACCGTTGGGACCTCAGCACCCGGCTGGCCAGCATCGGGCTGCAGCCGGCGCTGGAGCCCGTCAGGCGCGACACCTGGATGGATCCCCCGGCCGGACTCCCCGAATCCGTCAACCCCAAGCCCGACCGGCTCTTCTTCACCAGCTGGCGCACCCTGACGATCTTCGAACTGGGGCTGCTGGGCTTGACCGCGTCGATGCCGCGGGACTGGACCGGCTGGTCCGAGGAATTCGTCTCCGATGCCATGGACAACCTGCATGACGCCTACACCAAGCCGCCGGTGTGGGACACCGACTGGTGGTTCCACAACTATGTGGGGCATCCCTACGGCGGCAGCGTCTACTACAACACGGTCCGCTGCCGGGGCGCGTCGAAGACCGAATCGTTCCTCTTCGCCACCCTGATGTCCACCCAGTGGGAATTCGTCTTCGAGGCCGTGGCCGAGCAGCCCAGCATCCAGGATCTCTTCATCACCCCCGTCACGGGCTGGATCCTGGGCGAACTGATCCACAACCTGACCCTGGGCCTCACCATCGGCGGCGTGAACCTGATCGAGCGCGTCCTGCTGACCGTGCTCAACCCCATGCACGCGGTCTACGTCGGCTTCTGACCCCCGTCGGGGTGGTCCGCCTCCCTCACCCAGGCCGTGAAGAGCTGGTGGAAGAGCGCCAGGACCACCGGGCCGATGAACAGCCCCACCAGTCCGGACCGCAGCATGCCGCCGATGGCGCCGACGAGGATGACGAGCATCGGCACCGGGACGCCACGCCCCAGCAGCAGCGGCTTGAGCAGGCCGTCGCTGATGCTCACCAGCAGGCTCCAGACCGCGAAGAAAACCGCGATCGCCGTGCTGTCGTGGTTGGCGAAGACCCAGACGGCGATCGGTCCCAGGATCAGCAGTGGCGGCAACTGGATGACCGCGACCACCATCACCAGCAGGGACCAGAGCCCGACGCCGGGCACTCCGGCCACCAACAGGCCGGCCGCCGCCAGCAGCCCCTGGACCAGCGCCACCAGCACCACCCCCTTGACCACGCTGCGGATGGTGCCGACCCCGGTGTCGATGATCGGCGGGCCGGCGTCCCCGGCGACCCGCCTGGCGAACGACCGCGCCAGGCGCTCGACGCCTTCCGCATTGAGCATCAGCAGCCCGGCGATGATGATGGCCAGGATCGTCTGCACCAGCGCCTTGCCCACCCCGCTGACCTCGCCGACGATCTTCTGCCCCAGGTCCTGCACCTGCGGCTGGAGCCGGGCGATGGTCCCTTCGAAGTCCACCGCCGCCCCGTGCCAGAGTGCGTAGACCTTGTCGCCGACCAGCGGCCACTGCTTCACTTGCGCGGTGGGTTCGGGGATCACCAGCGTGCCGGCCTCGGCCTTCTTCACCAGGCCCACGGTGGCGTCCAGCAGCGAGTCGCCCAGCAGCAGCGCCGGGACCAGCACCGCGGCCAGCCCCACGGTCACGAACAGGGCGCAGGCCAGCCTGGCCCGCCCGCCCACGACGCGCCTGATCTGCCGGAAGGCGGGATTGGCGGTGACGCCGATGATGAAGGCCCAGGCCACCGTGAGCAGGAACGGGCTGAAGACCCGGTAGGCGGCAACCACCATGATCCCGACCACGGCCAGCCGGATGGCGACGTCGAGGGCCTTGCGGAGGTGGTCCCTCTCGGCGGAGGTTTGCATGCTGACCTGCTTTCGCAAGATGTTGTCCCTGAACTGGTTGGGCTACCTGGCACCAACGGCGAGGGGGTACGACGCCGGGATACTAGCACATCGGCGTGCACTGTTCCCCGCGTTTCCGCGCATGACAGGGATGAGTGATCCGGGGGCCACCCTCCAACCAGCAGGGGCCACCATGAGCGTCCTGAGCCGATTCCGCCACAACTCCTTCGCCACGAGTCACCTGCGTTGCCTGCTGGTTGTGGTCTGCCTGCTGGCGGCGAGCAACACGGCTCTGGCGTTCAATTCCGAAGAGCACAAGCTGCTGGTCGACCTGGGCGTGTCCCGGGTCGTCCTGCCCGCCAGCGTGACCTTCACCTGGCCGGCGCGTGCGGAAGCCATCACCCAGGCCAACGCCCACGCGGCTTTCACCGCAGCCAAGCAGTTGGCGGTGGGCTACGCTACCAGCAACTCCCATTGGAACTCCAACTGCGCGAACATCTGGGCGCCGGACCCGACACCCGCCGGCTACAACGACCAGGCCCTCAAGGTGCAGGACAACAGCTACTGGGACGCCGACCACTCCAGCTTCAACCAGATCGAGGGCAACCTGAACATGTGGGTGCCCCCGAGCTACCTCATGCAGACCACCAATCTCTACGTGTCCGGCTACCTGGACACGAGCGTGCGCGTGTTCTCCATGGGCGACCTGGCCGCCATCTACGGCGACTACCGGCGCACCTGCTTTGCCTCCGACGGCAACTGCTACCTGACCAATGCGCCGCTGACGAACATCGGCTTCGGCCTGGGCAACGACTGCTTCGGCATCTGGCCCTTCCAGAACTGCGGCTTCCGGCCCGACCCCATCCGCGCCGACAACTACCTCAGGCGCATCGCCGCCGGGCTGTGGCCGCCCTACGGCTGCCTGGGCAACGCGGTGGCCAACACCGCCGGCGACAGCCAATGGTCCGATGCCGGCTGGTGGGGCGACGAGATGATGCGCATCGCCAACGCCAACGACTGGCACTTCAGCCGCACGGCCGTCGCCTGGTACATCGGCATGCACCGCCTGGCCCTGCTCTGCGTCGACCTGGCCCGCTACGATCCCATCTACTGGAACCAGGCCCTGCACTACGAGGCCAACGGCCTGCGCAGCCTGACCGGCGATCCGTCGTACCTCTGGATGGAGAACGTGCTGGCCATGGGCGGCGCGGCGCGCGGGCCCGACGGACGCATCTCGCTGACCGGTGTGGTGCCCACGCTGATGGACCGGCCCACCGACCGCAACGACTTCATGGCCACCTACCAGGGCGTGTGGGCCAACTGGTCGCGCTGGGAGCACGACTACCACGAGCAGTTCAACACTTCGGGAGCCGTGGTGCGCAACCTGCGGGGCGACCGCTTCAACATCCACGGCGACAGCAAGGTGCGGGACACATACTACAACGACCGCAACATCATCATCGAGGCGGTGCGGGCCTCGGTGCAGTCGCTGTTCGACGCCTACGAGCTCCTGCAGAGCGGTGAACCGGTGGCGAGCATCGCCACCGAGGGCTCGCCCTACTTCGAGGCCCTGAAGTGGATCCCCGTCTTCGTCGAATCCGACCCGGGCGACTATTTCAACGGCCGCTGGACCCGCTATGCCGGGCACCTTGCGGCGGTCGCCGGCAGCCAGGCCGTGCCTGCCGGCTGGACCTCCTGCCAGATGGCCTACATCAACGGCGGCGAGAACCTGCCCGCGCCCAACGGCACGCCCTGCGCGTCGTTCCCCGATCAGTTGTCGGCGGTGCCCGAGGTGGCGGCAGCCAGCCTGGCCCAGAACTTCCCCAATCCCTTCAACCCGTCCACGTCCATCGCCTTCGAGTTGGGCCAGGCCGCGGCCGTCAACCTGACCATCTACGACACCTCCGGCCGCCTGGTGCGCAGCCTGGTGGCCGGCCAGGCCTTCGCTTCCGGCGCCCACACCGTCGCCTGGAACGGGCGCGACGACCAGGGCCGCGCCGCGGCCGCCGGCGTCTATCTCTATCGCCTGGACGCGGGGACCTTCAGCGTGACGCGGCGGATGGCGCTGCTGAAATGAGGGCGTCGGCCTCGGCGTCGCGGCCCTGCCCGCGCAGCAGGTCGGCCAGGGTCGAGCGCGAGAGGCTGGTGTGCGGATGGTCCTCGCCCAGCACCCGGCGGCGGGTGTCGAGGGTGCTGCGGTGCAGGGCCTCGGCCTCGACCGGGCGGCCCTGCCGGCCCAGGATGTCCGCCAGGTTGAAGCAGGAGATCAAGGTCTCGGGGTGCTCGTCGCCCAGCTCGCGGAGCCGGATCTCCAGGGTGCGGCGGGTCAGCGCCTCGGCCTCATCCAGCCGGCCGGCGCGGCCGTAGGACCAGGCCAGGTTGTTCATGGCCGCCAGGGTGATGCGATGTTCCTCGCCCACCACCCGCAGCGCGCGCGGCACCAGCGGCTCGAGAGCCGCGATGGAGGCGTCCAGGTTGCCCAGCCGGGACTCGGCGCCGGCCAGGTTCAGCACCGATTCCATGGTCTTCGGATGGTCGTCGCCCCAGGCCTGCCGGCGGCGCTCCACCACGTCGGCGAACATGTCCCGGGCCTCGGCCATGCGCCCCTGGTCGGCCCGCAGCATGGCCAGGTTGTTCAGCAGGCTGTCGGTCAAGGGGTCGCTCTCGCCCAGCTGGCTGCGGCAGGCGGCCAGGGCTTCGTGGTAGTAGGGCTCGGCTTCGTCCAGCCGGCCCTGGTCGGCCAGCGCGTTGGCCAGGCCGTTCATGGCCTGGCAGACCTTGGCCACCTGGTCCCCGGGGCGGCGCCGGAAGCCGTCCAGCGCCTGGCGGTACAGGGCGCCCGCCTCGGCGAAGCGGGCGCCACGTGAGTAGGCCTCGCCCAGGTCGCACAGGGAGAGCAGCGACTCCTGGGCGTCCGGCCCCAGTTCGCGCCGCCGGATCGCCAGGGCCGCCTCGTGCTGGGCGACGGCCAGATCGGTCTCGCCCAGGGCGTTGTAGGCCTGGCCGAGGGTGGCCTGCAGGCGGGCGCGGACCAGCGGGGTGCCGGCCGCCTCATCCGCCAGGCCCACGGCGGCCTCGTCCAGGACCCGGCGCACGGTCACGTCCCGCCCCATCTCGTCCGGGCGCGCCGAGGCCAGCATGTCGGCCAGGAAGACGGTCACCGCTTCGGCCTGCTCGCGGGCCGCGTCGGCGCGCACCCGCTGGCGCTGGGATTCGGCCAGGCCGCCGGCCAGGGCCAGCACCACCACCGCGGCCACGGTGATCGGCAGGCGCTGGCGGCGCACGAACTTGCCCAGCCGGTAGGCTGTGCCCGGCCGGCCGGCCAGCACCGGCTCGCCGGCCAGGTGCCGCTCGATGTCCTGCATCAGCTCCTGGACCGTGGCGTAGCGCTGCTCCCGTTCCGCCGCCAGCGCCTTGCCGGCCACCCAGTCCAGCTCGCCGCACAGCTGCCGGCGCAGGGCCGCCGGTTCGGTCTGTCGCCGCCGGGCTATCTGGGCGGCACTGTCCCGATCGCCCGTCCGTGCGCCCAGCGACGGCGGATCGACGCGGGTGCCGCCGGCGGTGCCCGACCCGAAGCCCCGCCGGGAAGAGCGATCAAAGGGCAGCCGGCCGCTCAGCAGCTCGAAGAGCAGGACGCCGAGGGAGTAGACGTCCGAGCGGATGTCCGCGTCGCTGTCCTCGCCCTCGATGCGCTCGGGGCTCATGTAGTCGGGCGAACCCAGGCGCTGCCCCACCATGGTCATGGTCGCCTGCTCGTCCTCTTCCGTGTCCAGGGCCTTGGCGATGCCGAAGTCGATGATCTTGGGCAGCGGCTCGTCATGGCTGCCGGCCACCAGCACGTTCGAGGGCTTGAGATCGCGGTGGATGATGCCCTTCTGGTGGGCGTGCTGCACGCCGCGGCAGACGGCCAGGAACAGGTCCAGGCGCCGGCGGGTGTCCAGGCGATGCTCGTCGCACCAGCGGGTCACCGGGCTGCCGTCGACCAGCTCCATGGCGAACCAGGGCCGTCCGTCGTCGGTGGCGCCGGCGGCGAAAACCCGCGCGATGTTGGGGTGGTCCATGCGGGCCAGGGTCAGGCGCTCGGCCGCGAAGCGGGCGGCCACCTGCCGGCTGTTCCAGCCGGCGCGGATCAGCTTCAATGCCACCGTGCGCTGCAGGGCGCCGTCCTGCTCGGCGCGGTAGACCACACCCATCCCGCCCTCGCCCAGCTTGCCCGTGATGCGGTAGCCGGCGATCGCCTGCGGCAACGGGTCCGCACCCAGGGCGCTGCTGGCGGCCTGGCGGATCTCCTGTTCGAGGGCACCGGTCAACTCGGGGGCGGAGGTGGCGTCGTGGCTCAGCAAGGCCAGGGCCTGCGCCGCCAGCTCCGGGTCGTCGGCGCAGGCGGCCCGCACCTGCTCCTCCCGTGCGGCCCGCGGCAGCTCCAGGGCATCGTCGACCACCTGGCGCAGACGGGCGAAGCGGGCCGGGTCCATCTCAGTCCTCGCTCGAGAGTTCGCGGGCCAGCCACAGGCGCGCGAAGGCCCAGTCCTTGGCCACCTTGCGTCGGGAGACGCCGGTCACGGCCGCGGTCTCGTCCAGGGTCAGACCGGCGAAGAAGCGCAGCTCGATCAGGCGGCCCAGGGCCGGGTCCTGCTGCGCCAGCTTCTCGACGGCCTCGTGCAGGTCGAAGAGGTCGAACTCCGCGGCCAGGTCCGGCGCCAGGTTCTCGTCGATGGTCACCCGCCGCCACTGGCCGCCCCGCTTGACCGCGCCGACCTTGCGGGCGTGATCGACCAGGATCTGGCGCATGGCCCGTGCGGCGACGCCGTAGAAGTGGGCGCGCCCCTCCCAGGGCACGTGTTCGACGTCCACCAGGCGCAGGTAGGCCTCGTGGACCAATGCGGTGGGCTGCAAGGTGTGGTCGGCGCGCTCGCGGCTCATCTGGCCGGCGGCCAGGCGGTGCAGTTCGTCATAGATCAGGGCGAGCAGCTGCTCACCCTGCTGGGGGTTCGCCAGGTCGAACTGGCGCAGCATCCTGGTGATCTCCGGCTGGTCGGCAGGCACTGGCTGCTTCTTCCGGCAGATGGTCCCGGCGCGCAAGGCAGCATGATTACGGACAATGATACTCCGGTTTTGCGGCGGTGACCAGCGGGGTTCGGCCGCGACGGGCTACTCCGCAACGGCCGTGCGCAGGGCGATGCCGATCATCTGGTCGAAGCTGCTGCGGCGCTCCTCGGGCGACAGGTGCTCGCCGCGGCGGATGTGGTCCGAGACCGTGAGGATCGCCAGGGCGCGGGCGCCCTCGGCCGCCGCCACGCCGTACAGCCCGGCCGCCTCCATCTCCACGCCCAGGATGCCGTGCCGCTCCATCACGTCGAACATCGCCTCCTCGGGCGAATAGAAGAGGTCCGCCGAGAACACGTTGCCCACGCGCACGGGCACGCCGGTGGCCCGGGCCGCGGCCACGGCGCGCTCGACCAGGCCGTAGTCGGCCAGGGCGGCGAAGTCGTGGTCACGGAAGCGCGTGCGGTTGACCTTGGAGTCGGTCGAAGCGCCCATGGCGATGATGACGTCGCCGAGCTTGGCCTCCGGCGCCAGGGCGCCGCAGCTGCCGACCCGGATCAGCGTCCTGGCGCCGTACTCGCGGATCAGTTCGGTGGCGTAGATCGCGCAGGACGGGATGCCCATGCCGTGGGCCATCACCGAGACGGGCCGGCCCTGCCAGTTGCCGGTGTAGCCCCAGACGTTGCGCACCTCGGTCACCCGTCGCGCGCCCTGCAGGAAGGTGGTGGCGATGTGCTCGGCGCGCTGGGGGTCGCCGGGCATCAGGACGGCTTCGGCGAAGTCGCCGGGGGCGGCGTTGATATGGGGAGTCGGCATGGGTCCACCTTGTCGGGTGCTGGGGTTGCAGCGCCGGTCCTGGCCCGCTCAGGGCATCTGGATGCCGCCGCTGACGGGAATGTAGGCTCCGCTGACGAAGCCCAGTTCGTCCGAGGCCAGCGCCACCACCAGGCCGGCCACGTCCTCCGATTCGCCGATCCGGCGCAGCGGCGTCATGGCGGCGATGGCCTGCACCTGCTCCGGCGGCATGTGCGCGGTGGCATCGGTGCGGGTCAGACCCGGCGCGACGGTGTTGACCCGGATGCCGAAGGGCCCCAGCTCGAAGGCCAGCGACTTCATCAGCCCGTCGACCGCCGACTTGCTGGTGGTGTGGGCGCTGAAGCCGAAGGCCGGGTAGCGCGACAGCCCGCTGCTGATGCCGATGATGCAGCCGCGCTGGCGGGCCACCAGCCCGGGCAGGGCGGCCTTGGCCGGCAGGAAAAAGCTGCGCATCTCGTCCAGGACCTTGGTCTCGAACTCGGCCTGGGTCAGCTCGGTGACCGGCTTCCAGGGCACACTCGGGCCGGCGTTGAGCACCAGGATGTCGAGGGGGCCCAGTTCCCTTTCGGCGGCGGCCACCAGGGCGGCCACCTGGTCGGCCTGGCGCACGTCCGCGGCCAGGGCCACGGCGCGTCCGCCGGCGGCGGTGATGCCGGCGACCACCTCGGCGGCGGCGTCCTTGCTGCTGTGGTAGTTGACCGCGACGGCCGCGCCGGCGGCGGCCAGGCTGCGGGCGCAGGCGGCGCCGATACCGCGGCTGGCGCCGGTGACGAGGGCGACTTTTCCTTTGAGCTGCATGGCTGGCTCCTTCTCGGTGGCAGTGCAATGGGGCCGGGAGCCATCGTACCATCGGTGGTGGTCGCCTGCCAGAATTGGGTTCATGAAAGGGGAACCTACACCGTCAGGGGGACATGCGCCCCCCAAGCGGACAAGGGATGCCCGTGATGCCTGACGAATCCGCGACTTCACCAGGGTCACTTCCCGGGCTGCCCGCATGCGGGGTGTCGTCAATGGCGCCGTCGAGCCCGGTCCACGCGACCTGGTCGGGTGTCGATGCACCACCGCCCCAACCTGCATCGGGCCATCCGGGCATTCCTGCTTTTCTGCCGCCGCTTTCGCCCCCGGCCGTTGACCGGGCAAATGCGTGCGGAATGGGCAATCTGAGGCCGTAGCGCTGCCTGCAGTTTGTGCTATAATTTAATAACGATTCCCAGTCTCGTTTTGGGCGCGAAATCATTCCATGCCTGTAATCAACGTCCGTGAAAGGACTTCCATGAAATCGCCACGTGTGTTTCTACGCCTGGTGCCGCTGGGCCTGTGTGCCGGTGCCGCCTTGTTCTTGTGGTTCGACAACCTGCCGGGGCAGCGCAGCGAAGAAGCGGGCAGTCCGCAGACGATGCCCGGCACCGCTACCCTGCGCGCGGCCATCGATCCGGAGACCGGCGCATTGGTGACCGGTCCGGAAGCCGATCGCCTGTTCGCCGAGTCGCCGGAGAAGGCCGTCGCGGCCGAACTGGAGCAGATGCTCAACCGCTCGGACGTGGGCCTGCAGTCGGTCTATCATGCCGATGGCAGGGTCAGCGTGGACCTCGAAGGCCGCTTCATGAGCACCAGCGTGGCGCGCCTCGGCCCGGACGGCAAACCGGAGACCCTGTGCACCGAGAACCAGGCCGAAGCCGAGGCCTTTCTGCTCGACGCGCCCGAAGTCGATGCCCACGGTCGGGAGGTGAAGTGACATGAAGAAGCTTCTCTTCCTGCTGGTGGCCCTCGTGCTGGCAGCCGCGCCGGCGACGGCGGCGACCATCACCATTGTCAACGTCAACGCGGCCGGTGTCGGCTTCAACGACCCGACCCCGGCGACTCCCGTGGGCGGCAACCCCGGCACCACGATCGGCCAGCAGCGGCTCCTGCTCTTCGAGAAAGCCGCCGAGATCTGGGGCGGCCTGCTGACCAGCGCTGTCGAGATCCGCGTCGAGTCCAGTTTCGAGCCCCTGACCTGCACGGCCAGCAGCGCCGTGCTGGGCTCGGCCGGGGCCATGACCGTCAACCGTGATTTCGTCGGCGCGGAATTCGCCAGCACCTGGTACGGCGCCGCCCTGGCCAACCGCCAGGCCGGTTTCGACCTGGAACCGACGACCAACGACATCCGCGCGCGATTCAATCTCAACCTGGACAACAACGAGGCCTGCCTGGCGGGAACCAACTGGTACTACGGCTTTGACCGCAATGCGGGCGGCGACATCGCCCTGCTGCCGGTGCTGCTGCACGAGATGGCCCACGGACTGGGCTTCCAGACCTTTGCCAACGGCACCACCGGCGCCAATCTCCTGGG
Organism: Candidatus Krumholzibacteriia bacterium; assembly: GCA_963848505.1. GTDB lineage: Bacteria > Krumholzibacteriota > Krumholzibacteriia > LZORAL124-64-63 > LZORAL124-64-63 > JACZKN01. The sequence goes on from CAWKEB010000003.1 coordinate 2,066,336, forward strand.
CTTCGAGGATGTCTACGAGCGCTTCCTGCTCGACAATTCGACCGGTCTCTACTGGACCGAAATGACGGACGTCCAGCGGGTCGCCTCGGCCATCAACACCGGCAACCTGGTCTGGGCCGGCCCGGGCGTGGCCGGGGCTTCGCGGTATTTCCTGGAAGGCTCGCCGACCCTGACGGCCAACTCTCCGCCGGTGTTGCCGGCCACCATGCCGCTGGGCACAGCCTCATTCGGGCCCGGACTCGACACCGGCGGCATCACCGGCAACCTGGTCCTGGCCAATGACGCCAGCGGCACCGCCAGCGACGCCTGCGAGGCGCTGGTCAATGCCGCCCAACTCAGCGGCAACATCGCCCTGATCGACCGTGGCACCTGCGCCTTTGCGCTCAAGGCCCAGGCGGCCCAGGCCGCGGGGGCCATTGCCGTGATCATCGTCAACAACGCGGCCGGCACGACGCCACCGCCCCTCGGCGGGGTCGATCCCGGCGTGACGATCCCCACGGTGAGCGTGACCCTCGCGGACGGCAACCTGCTGAAGGCTCAGCTTGGCGGAGGCGTCAACGTGACCCTGCATCTGGACCCGAGCCTGCTGGCCGGTGCCGATGCCCAGGGGCGGGTCAAGATGTACGCGCCCAATCCCTTTCAGGGCGGCTCCTCGGTTTCGCATTTCGACGTTTCGGCGAACCCGAGCCTGTTGATGGAACCGTCGATCACGTCGCTGCTGAACGACGAAGTCGATCTCACGCTGCAGCTCTTTGACGACATCGGCTGGTTCGCGCCGCGAGTCTCGCCCGTCGCTGACCTGCCGATCGCGCGGGCCGAACTGGGACTGGCCTATCCCAACCCGTTCAATCCGACGACCCGCATTGCTTTCCGCGTAACCGGCGACGGTCCGGTGCGCTTGGCCGTGCACGACGCCGCGGGCCGGCTGGTGCGCACCCTGGTCTCGACCTCGATGGCGGCCGGCGAGTACACCGTCACCTGGGACGGCAACGAGGCCGGCGGACGCAGGGCGGCCTCCGGCGTGTATTTCTACCGCCTGGACGTGGACGGACATGCGGAGACCCGCAAGATGGTCATGTTGAAGTAGCAGGTCCGGGGTTGGCGTGGCACGGCTGCGCCAACCCCGCTTCACTTCAAGGTCGCCCGCGAGAGGGTGCTATGCGGCTCATCGGGTGGCGGGGCGGGATCAGTCGCGGGCACCGGCAGCGCCATCTTGCGCCGCGCCTCCGGCAGCACCGGCAGCGCCGGCGCGGTGGGCACGGCTGCGGGGCTGGGAACCATCTTACCGACTGATATCAACGGCTGTCCTGCGGCAGGCGGTGAGGCGGGCGGATCCCCGGCGTGCCGGAAAGTGATGGGGGCGGGCCGTGACCCATCCGACACCTACCGGCGATCGGTCCTTGAGCTTTCCTGGATGAACAGGCTGTCGAGCCCGTCCAGCAATATCGAGGTGGTCCCCGGCGCCAGCAGCGGCTCGAACGCAGATAAAGCCTCCGCCAGAAGAGCATTGCATGCCCTCGCGCACTCCTCTTCCTGGCCCTACGGGCTGCTGCCCTTGGCACGACATGCCAGCAGCAGTTCACGCCACTCGCTCCAACGCAGCCCGCCATGGCGGTTCCAAACGTCGGTATAGCGCGGATTGGACTCCCCCTGGCCTCGCAGACATTTCGCAGCCGGTTGCTTGCGGACCTATAAGCGACACATGGCCGCGACGTCTATCGGCCTACGCGGGAACCTGACGCAGGATCAACGCGTCATCTGTGGCCGGGCGCGTAAGCTCGGACTTCTGGAGACGAAAGCAGATCTGGCGGTTTGCGTTCAATCAACTTGGCTACGAGCCGGCTGGGCAGTACTTCCCGAGCGTACTTGCGCGGAGAACGAAGCGGCATCGGCCTGCGGTCTTGAGGAGGTACTGCGCCCGGGTTGCCAGCGGACCGCCGGACGGTGTATGATCAGTGAAGGTCAGGGAGCAGAAGGCACTGGATGGTTGGAATTCCAATGCGCCGCAGGAGCTGGATCTGGAAATGAATCGAACCACGGCGTCGTTTGGGCCGGTTCCGTAGAGTTCAGTACCGTAGCTCCCGCCTTCCTGTTTCGTCCCCGGCCGGCGGCCTGAATTTCCAGAAGGGCGACACGCATGATCCACCGCCTCCCGTACCTCTTCGCCGTTGCCGCAGTCCTCGCCGCGTTCGCGGCGGCGCCCGCACGCGCCCAGCAGGATTTCGTCTGGGAGACACCGGACCAGGTCTCTGTCCGCGATCTGCTGGAGATCGAGACCTTTCATACGAACTTCATCAACACCGGGACGACGACCGATTCCTTCCGGGTCTTCATGACCGTGGAGGCGCCGTCGTACTGGGTGACATCCATGTGCGAAGGGACGTTCTGCTACGCTCCGTTCGTGCGTGAGTTCGACTTCGAACTGGCGCCGGGCGACACGAACAAGCTCGGGACCAACATCACTGCCATCACCGACCTGGGGCGGGCCGTGGCTACGGTGACGGTCACCAACCTCGCCGCTCCGCAATTAACTGACACGCGGTCCTTCGTGTTGATTACGCGGGGCTTCGACGTCCTCGTCGTCTCCGCCGACCCGGCCCTCGACCCTTCGCAATGGATCACCGCCGCTATGGACGCCGTGGGCAAATCGTCGGTCGCGATTCCGCGGACCGGTGACGGCAAACTCGCCGCGGAGGACTACACCGCCTTTGCGACGGTGGTATTGGCCGCCGGGAGGGCCGTTGACGCGCTGGGCGCCGTGGACCGCGACGCCCTGGCCGCTTACGTGCAGCAGGGCGGGCACGTGTGGCTGCACGGCGGCAATTTCATATGGGGCTTGTCCGCTCCCTCCTCGCCAGCCTACTCGCCGGCCGCCGTGGCCTGGTTCCAGGTGGTTGCGGGCCTGGTGTACGCCGGCACCGGCAGCGGCGGCAGCGCCGTAGTCGGCTGGCCAGGCGACGAACTCGCCGAGGGCCTGACGCTCGTTATGCTACCGCTCAACGGTGGCGACGGCGCCTGGAACAACGGGGATATCGACTTTGTCATGCCCTTCGGCGGGGGCATGGACTGCCTCGCCTACACGTTGGGCGTGAAGCGGGCGGGCGTGCGGCGGGTCTACGGGGCGGGTCGCGTGGTGACGACCGGATTCAGCCTTGAGGGTCTCGGCAGCGCTGCGGCGCGCTCCGACCTTGCCTCTGCTGTGCTCGACTGGTTTGCCAACGGCGTCTCCGCGGCGGACGACACGCCGGCCGCCGGGCTCGTCGGCCTACCGCGAGCGGTGCCGAATCCGTTCAACCCCCGCACCTCGATCCGCTTCGCGGTGGGCGGCACCAGACCTGGGCACGTGACCGTCACTGTCCACGATGTACGCGGCCGCGTAGTGCGCAGGTTGTTCGCCGGCGCGGTTGAACCCGGCTCCCGCGCCCTGATCTGGGACGGGCGGGACGATACGGGCCGCTCCCTTGCCGCCGGGGCCTACCTGGCCCGCGTTCAAGTCGGCGCTGAGATCGCGGCGGTCAAACTGACCCTCGCGAAGTAAACGGCAGGGGTTTGCGACAGCGGCAGGCGAACATTTTTGAATAACTTGGCTACTCTAACCCGACCTGGCCGTCAAGCCACCAAGTCCACGATAGCAATGTACGCACCCGGCCACGCGCTACCAGCCTGCAAGGTCGCCGACTTCCGGCGCCTCATATGTGCTTCATTCCGGCTCTGCGGGTGCGGGGCGGGCGGCATGTACTCTCCCCGTCAAGGTCACTCCCCGCGAGCGCCTCATGCCAAGTTGCGAGCATCCGCCCACCCAACTCGTCTTCAGGCGGCCTCGCGTCCCGATACCGCCAGCATCCCGGGCTGAAAGTCCACGCGATCCCGGGCCAACGCATACATGAGCCGCAACAGCTTGCGGCTACCCGCGACCGCGACCTGCGGCTTAGCCAACCGCTCGCCCAGTCGCCCGTGGAACTCATCCAGCGGACGGCCTTCCTTGCTCATCCGCAACGCTGCCAAGAAGACGATCCGGCGCAGCAGGGGTCGGCCCCGCTTGCTGATCCGCGTGCGACCCTGGAACGTGCCCGACGAGATCGAGTACAGGTTCAAGCCTGCCAACTTGATCAGAGCCTCCGCAGTCGCGTATTGCCGCAAGTCACCCGCTTCGCCTAGCACCGTCGCCACGGTCACCGTCGAAATCTCCGGGATCGTCACCAGGTGCGCGGCGTACGGGATCTGGTCCAGCAACGCCGCTTGCGCTGCCTCGACCTCCGCCACCTGGGCCTCGACAAATTGCAGAGAACCAAGGGTCAGGCGCATCTGCAGCCCGACGGCGTCCAGACCGTGCCGAATGCCAATGCTGGTTCTGGCCGCCTCGTGGATCGACCGGCACCGCGCCGCATCGAAATGACCAATGCTCCACTCCCGCAATCGCCGGCTGATCACCCGGCACTGTCGCCGACCAATCGCATCAGCGGTTGGGAACTCCAGGAACAAGCGCCGGATCGTCGGGCAGGTCACGTCATAAACCAGGCCGACAAGCTCCGGGAAGACCAAGTCCACCAACCCCGTGTAACGGTTCAGGTGCCGCGTCCGCTCGGTCGTCAACTGATCCCGCAGCTTCCCCAGCCGCCGCAGCTCGGCATAGACACCCTCGGGCTGGAACACTGGCCGACCACGGCCCTGCGACGCCAACTCAGCGATCAGGATCGCATCCTTGGCGTCTGACTTCTCCGGCGAGCCGTCGTAGACCTCCTTGATCTTCTTCGTGTGCGCCGGGTTGATGCCGATGACGACGTAGCCGCGCGCCAACAGATACTGCTGCAAGGCGTGGCCATAGTGGCCGGTCGCCTCAAGGGCGAAATAGGCCCGCCGAGCCCCGCTTGCCGTTACCGCCACATCGACGCGACCGGCAAGCAGCTCGAAACCCGCCCGATCGTTCCCAAAGCCGAACGGCCTAGCGACGCGGCCGTCGATCTGCCGGATGGCCGCGACGTGCCGCCGCTTCGCGACATCAATCCCCACAACAACGATATCTGGCTTGATCGGGCCGGAACGGGCCGCTTTATTGGACATGGCGGATGCCTCCTCGATACTGAGTGGAAGACCTGACGACCTTCAACCCGGTAGCTTGGGACAGTCCCTGCTCTGCTTCAAGGCTGCCTTCGGTCGGCGGGTCGGGTTATAGCACTCTCCTCGGGTAGGACGATAAAGTGGAAAGTCGGACCGGACTTGGTTTAGGCGGCTAATTGGCTTCGCCATAGCGGGTTATCGTCGTCGCGAACCGACTCGTCCATTCCGGGCGCTCCGGAAAACTCAGACTGACCCCAGAATCCTGCCCTGACACACAAACCCCGCCTTTGTAGACCATTCACACAACTGCTACCAATTGGCTTCACCATTGCGAGCCTAGCGGTCAATAGGCAGGTTCCCGATTCCGCCTTTTACAGGTGCCGGCCACAATTCATCTTTAATGCATGCAGGGTTGAGCCCACGGATACGTGCTTTCGCTGTCCCCTTAAATAAAAGGCCTTGCCGAATCCCACTCCGCCGGCCGGCTTCGGCAGGTGTCACATCCAAACTGAACGTGTATGACCCCTTTCCTCTCGCATACGAAATGCAATACCACTGTGATGCACTGACAGTGTCCGCCGAGAACACTTTAAAGAATTTAGGAGCTGCCTTGTCCCAAGGCCAATATCCGTCTCGCGGCTTCGCGATAACAATTGGGACGCCCTCCGCCACGGAGTCATGGTCGTAGGAGATCCGCACGTTTTCCGCGCCGTACACGACTTCACTAAGCGCAAACCGCATGCGCAATTCGACCGTGTCACTTTCCGTCTGGAAGAACTCAAAAAATATCCCGCCCTGATACCCCTCGGTTGTCACCCATTTGCCGCCGGCAAATTGTTGAACATCGGGCCTGACCACCAAACCCCGCCCCCGCGTCCCTTCCCATTCCGACAATTGCTGCAAGACCGCGCACGCGGTCTGCTCATCACCGCGATCCAAGACCACACCGAAGAGCACGCCGCCCTCAAAGAAGTGCCAGCTCCTCCGCCCGTCAATACCCCTCGTTAGCTTAACTCCCCTAATGTTCTCACAACGAAATGCACTTTTGCTCCCCGCGCGCGATATTTCCTGCCAATGGTACAGCGTATCATTAGGATAGACGTCATCGTAGACGTGACCATCCCCCGCCGAGGCGAGCACCAGCTCCTGGGCATATTCGACCGAAGCAACGCCGATGACCACAGAGTCGGCCGCCAGAACTGGAAACTCGACCTCACAAATCTCCCGCGCTAAGCCCGGCCCGAGGGCCGGCCTCAGTTCCTCTTCTGCAGTGTTGGCGCATGCCATCCAAGCCGCAATCCCTACAGCTGAGATAGCCGCAACAGCAATTCTCATTTTCAGCCCCACCCTACTTAACCAGACTAGCGAATAGGCAATTCAACCAGCCATTCCCCCCTACCGGCCCCCGAATCCCCCTGATCATACCCCACCAGGCGGTCGTCCGGCAAGCCGGACGCCCTCCAGCCCATCTTGCGCCACCTGATTCCGCCCTCGGAACCCCCCAATCCCGCCGTTCCGCACGCACCCCTCCGTCCGCCGCCGCCGACGCGTCGCGGCTCCGGCGCCCGCCTGCCCTGTTGTCCTGTCTCGGGGATTCAGTCCCAGCCCGCGCCCCCGCCGCCCGCCGTCTGGTCCATCTCCGGCCACTCCGCCTGGCCCGCGGTCTGGTCCAGCGCCAGCTCCCCCTGCGGCGGCGAGCGCGCCGGCAGCACCGACGGCGCCGTCACCGGCTCCCCGACGTGCCGCAAGATGCGCTCGATCACCGGCGGATCGAGCACGAACGCGATGATGCGCATGGGCTGGCCGCAGTGGGGGCACACCAAGGGCAGGCACTCAAAGAGGCGCGCCAAGAGCAGCGCCCAGCAGCGGGACGCCGCCCGGGACAGGGCGCTGCGCGGCTCGTCGGGTGGCGGGTCGGGGGCGGCCGCGGACTGTGGCAGGGCCATCCGCCGCCGCGCCTCCTCCAGCACCTGCAGCGTCGACCCGGCCGGGCCTGCGCTGGCGGTCACCGCGGGACGCAAACTATGAGAAGGCCCGCTGGGCTGCCGACACCGGCCGCGCCTCAAGCTAATGGGAAGTTGCTGCTATCTCAGGATAACCTCCTTGATTTCACAATGCAAGACGCCAACCTGCGCGTCGGTGACACGTCCGTAATCGTTGCAGTCAAAGGTGAGTTCAATGCGCCGCCGAACTGAGCCGGCCTGCGATATGTTCAGCGCTTCCTTCGCGGATTGCGAGTTTGATTTCCAGTAACCCATTCCCTCGATGTCGTATTCGAGTTCAATATCGAACTCAATCGCGACTTCAAACTCCGCCTCTCCCTGGTAGTCGGATTCCACCGTGTACTCAACAGCAATTTCACAACCCTTTAAGTAGCGACGGTCGGCATCCGCAACGCAAACGGTACTTGCGTTCGTGATTTCTACACACATCTCCGCGCCATACTGGCGCTCGGATGCGCAATCCCGCAGTCTTTGATACCAGGTGTTCCTTTGCGTTCCAATGTCCCGCCTTGGGACCCAGCCATCTCGCCCGTCGCCTTTCACCCAGTAGAAAATGTGTGCCCAATCGCCCTGCACCTCGTAAACGCTAATTGCCTGACCCTCGGTCAACGTCCAAACGGTCCTCCCGTTCGGCGCATCCCGAACAATAAGCGACTCTGCAAGAACTACCGTTATAGTCGTGGCCGAGCTTGGAGTAATTGAAGCGCCAGCGAACCCCAACAAGAGTGCGAGGCTGATCGCCGCAATACGAGTGCTCATCATTATCTCCCACGTAGGCTACACGAACGACCTCTGTCATATATGCACGGCTACGCGGCAGTGGACGCCCGACGGCCGACAAAGATCTTAGCTTCGCTTCTTGAAACGGTATCAGGTTCGATGTCCTGTCTCAATCGACTTTGGGGCGGTCAGGTACTGCCCACTTCCGATCGAGGAGCGCCGAAGTTTCCCGGTCGGGCCACAACGCCTTCCCCGCACGGCTGGTAACCCGACACGGCGTGTCGGCGAGTCGGGCTTCGGCTGCTTCAATCGTCAGGCCGTACCCGTAGCGCGGGTCCAGATACACGGGGACGGTATATGCGTACTCGTTCATGATGCCGAGGACCGATCTGCTGGCCGTCTTGGCGACAACTACCTCTCCCATTACGGATGCCTCCGCCTCTATCAGCCTATCGTCCACACCCAACCGAAGCAGCCGAGCGACGACCAGGTCGGTTAGGCGGTCCGGGAGCCGTCGTACGTCGCGGGCGGGAGCTAGGAGCGGCAGCAGAGAGTCGGCACTGACGAGCAGGAGCATGGGCCGGCGGCCGACGGTGATGCGGTTGACGTACCAGTCGCCCAGGGCCGTGTCGGATTCGCCCGGTGACTCCACCGGCGGTGAGAGGTACCGGAGAACCTTCTTCGTCGCGCGCAGGACCACCATGTTACAGCTCCTACGGTCTCACTCCCTAGAGTAGCTCCGCGGCAGTATACCACGGAGGCGGGCGGGGAATAGCCTCGGCCCGGTGCCGGCCGTGCCGCCGAGCGACTCCACGTTTCAGGTGGTCAGGATGTGAAGTCAATCGCCCGGTCTGAGCACCGCACAAAACCACAGACTCAGACTGGTTCAGACAAAAACCGCCGGCCGTTCTGTTAACCGCTGGCGATTCAGACCGGCGAGCTTCACCCACCCCCACCCGCGCAAAACCCTTTGCCCCAGCGTCTTATAGGGACGAAAAAAGCAGGCCGTCTCAGCCTGCCCTCTTTTCCGTATTTGAAAAATTTGGCTCCGCGAGTGGGACGATAAAGTGGAAAACGAGCTCAGACGCGGCCGCGGGCGCAATCACCTATGAGATAATCTCTTAGCCTCGCCAGTCAGCGAAGCGGTCTCTCTTTGAGCGCTTGCGAGCTCAGACTGACCTGGAAATGCAGCTTTGAGGCTCTCCCACCCCGCTTATTGGCCTCCTGGGGATTATTGACGTCAGCCAGAGCCCAGAAGAAGCCGCCGATAGACTCCTCATTTGCTGCTTTCGGTATATCCACGCGCAGGCTACAGGCCGGACAAGACGAGCCGAACTCCGCTGACCCACGAATTTGGTGCCCCCCCACTGTTCCGCGCGGCAGATCGACACCCTTGCGGCAGGACCCCACCAGCGAAGTTATCCGCACCGCGCACGACGTGGAAGATCGAATCGCCGAATTGCGCCGGGTCCGCTACCGGGCCCACGGGATATACCCCGCCCCACTTGTCGTAACACCAATCCGGAACGCCACCGTGAACGTCGTGCAGCCCCCACGGGTTGGCTGGCTTGAGCGCCGGCGACCCGCTGTAGAAGCGGCTGTTGTAACAGTACCAGCCGACCACATCAAGGGTAGCGCTCTCACAGCAGCACCACGGATCGTCCTCGCAACAGGCCTGCTCCAGATCGCCGTTCCAGAACGCTGTCTGTGTGCCCGCCCGGCAGGCGTACTCCCACTCGGCCTCGGTCGGCAGGCGGTAGCCCTGGACCGCGTATACGTCGGCGAACGATTGCCAGCCATTGCCCCGATCATGCACGACAGCGAAGCCACTGGCGAGATTCAGCCAGTCCGCCAGGGCCGCCGCCCCGTACCAGGTCAACCCTGAGCTTATCGCTCCACCGCCGACCCCCGCCCTGAGGCTGAACACTCCACCAACGAACTCGATGGGCGAGAACTCGCGGCGCCAGATGATCTCCCCGCCAATGCCGACCGCATCGCGCACAGCGTCCTGGTCGACCGTAACCAGGCCGTGGTCGTAGGCCCACTGCAGAAGCGGGACGATGATACCGGATACGAGTTGCGTCGTCGCAATGGCGAAACCCCTCGTCAACACGACCTCATGCTGGGTCTCGTTGTCGCGTCGCCCCGGCTCGTCGTCGGGGCTGCCCATCACGAACGAGCCGCTGGGGATGTCCACCATCTCCGGCAAGGCGATCTGCCAGGTCGTAAAGGGCGGGAACTCGGCGACAGCCTCGTTGCCCGCGGGATCGCGGGCGATGACCTGCCAGGAGATTTCCGTGCCGGGCAGCAGCCCGGCGATGACGGCCTCAGTCCCCGGGTCGAAGGCGGTCGTCCACTGCTGGCCGCCGGCCGCCGCCTGCACGCGGTACCGAAGATCCTGCGCGCCGCACCACTCGTCCTGGAACGGCTCCCAGCGCAGCTTCACCAGGGTGTTAACCGGGCCGTCCCCGGCACCGGGGAAGACCACACCTGCGGCGACAGGTGGGGTCATGTCCACGAGGACCGTGTCGCCGACGATGTGCGAGGCGATGCCTCCGTGCCCCCAGAAGACGGACTGGACGATCCGCGGGCCCTCGCCGGGCGCGAGTTCCCAATCTGCTACCGCCGCTGCTCCGTCGGCAAGCAGCACGACGGTGCGGTCCCCGGGAACACCTTCCACCAGGTTCCAGATTGCGCAGGAATCGGCGCCGGGCGCCGCCATGCTCATGGCGACGGTGCTGCCGCCGACGAAGGCTTCACCTTGGGCGATGACCAGCGCGGGCTGGACGCCGTAATCCTCCAGGGAGCGCGGGGATGTCGGGTCATCCGAACAGCCCGAAATCAGCGCCAGCAGCGCCGCACCGACCCCGGCCGCTAGCGAGAACGTCCACACGCGATCCATAGCTATCCCCAATCTACCTCAAGAGCGTGACCTTTTGCTTACCGAGCTGCAAGCCATCGCTGCCGTACGCCACCAGAAAGTAAACGCCGGCGAATAGGCAATTCAACCAGCCATTCCCCCCTACCGGCCCCCGAATCCCCCTGATCATACCCCACCAGGCGGTCGTCCGGCAAGCCGGACGCCCTCCAGCCCATCTTGCGCCACCTGATTCCGCCCTCGGAACCCCCCAATCCCGCCGTTCCGCACGCACCCCTCCGTCCGCCGCCGCCGACGCGTCGCGGCTCCGGCGCCCGCCTGCCCTGTTGTCCTGTCTCGGGGATTCAGTCCCAGCCCGCGCCCCCGCCGCCCGCCGTCTGGTCCATCTCCGGCCACTCCGCCTGGCCCGCGGTCTGGTCCAGCGCCAGCTCCCCCTGCGGCGGCGAGCGCGCCGGCAGCACCGACGGCGCCGTCACCGGCTCCCCGACGTGCCGCAAGATGCGCTCGATCACCGGCGGATCGAGCACGAACGCGATGATGCGCATGGGCTGGCCGCAGTGGGGGCACACCAAGGGCAGGCACTCAAAGAGGCGCGCCAAGAGCAGCGCCCAGCAGCGGGACGCCGCCCGGGACAGGGCGCTGCGCGGCTCGTCGGGTGGCGGGTCGGGGGCGGCCGCGGACTGTGGCAGGGCCATCCGCCGCCGCGCCTCCTCCAGCACCTGCAGCGTCGACCCGGCCGGGCCTGCGCTGGCGGTCACCGCGGGACGCAACTTGGCGTTCGGCGCCAGCACGCCGCAGTAGCGGTGCTTGTGCCGCCGGGGCGGGGTCACCAGCCGGGCCAGGCGGTCCAGCAGATCCTGCGGCGTCAGCAGCAGCTCGGTGCGGCCGTCCACCGTCGGCTTGCGCAGGCGGTACACCAGCAGGTCGTCGCTAAGGCGGCCCAGCCGCTCCCCGCTCAGCGGCGGCCGTGCGCAGTAGCGCACCAGCCGCTCCAGGCCCTGGCGGTCCCAGCCCGGCACCGTCACCGACGCGTCCACCGACCAGCCGCCGGCGTGATCGGGAGTGTCCAGGGTGTGCACCGCGAGGTCGTCCAGGTGGCCGTGGCGCAGCAGCCAGCGCAGGCCGCGCTTGCGCATCTTCGCCTGGACGGCCGCGAAATCGGCTGCCTCCAGGTCCAGGGCCGGGTGGAAGACGGCGCCGCCCTGGTCGTCGGCGCTGAACACGCCGTCGGTGACCAGCACGTGGAAGTGGACGTGGCTGTTGAGGTAGCTGCCGAAGCGGTGCACGAACGCCACGGCCCCGTAGCGGGCGCCCGGCGGCGCGCCCGGACAGCGCTGCCGCACCGTGGTCTCGACCGCCCGCAGAAACACGGTCAGCAGGCCGCTGACCACTTCCGGCTTCTCTCTCATATGCCACCGCACGCGCTTGGGCACCGACAGCACCCACTGGCGGAACTGGACCCGCGGCAGCACCGCATCCACCAGGTGGGCGGCGGTCTCCACCATGCGCCGCGTGGCGCACGAAGGGCAGACGTCCCGGCCCTTGCACGAATACGCCACCAGGAAGTCGTGGCCGCAGCCGGAGCAGTAGACCCGGGCAAAACCGTGGGCAAGCACGCCGCACTTCAGGTACGCACGGTACGCCGCCTCGACGTGGCGCGGCACGACCGGCACCAAGGCATCGTCGTGGCCGGCGGTCGCCAGGTACGACTCGAGATGCTCCCGCACCACCCGGTGCAGGACCGTCCGCTCAGGGTGGCGCCGGCGATAGACGGCTGCCCCGGTGACCTGTTCCTGCGCGGTGACGGCGGCGACAGGCACGGCAACTCCCGGGGCCGGCGGGCCGCGGGAGGGCGGATGGGCAGGAGGTGCGCCGGTTAGTGAATTTCCCGACTGGGTCCCGATGGGTCAAAAATGCAATGCACATGCACAATGAGACATAAATGGTCCACTTGTGCATATATCATTGCAGTTCATCCCCGCCACGGTTATCCTCTCGTTTGCAGCCCAAACGCAACAAGGGTTGCGGGAGGTCCATTTTTGCATACGAACCAGCACCAAGAGCCCGACAGCCTGGCCAAGTTCGTCGATGAGCTCCAAGCCGGCGGCCGCTACACCGCGACGCGCAACGAGGCGATCGACGCGCTCGGCATCACCGATGCGGCCCTCACGAAGGCGGTCCAGCGGCTGGTCGCAAAAAAGCGCCTGGCCGTTCCCCGCCGCGGCTTCTTCGTCATCGTGCCCATCGAATACCGACAGGCCGGGGCCCCGCCGCCGGACTGGTACATCGGCAACCTGATGGCGTTCTCCGAACGCCCGTACTACGTGGGCATGCTGAGCGCAGCATCCTTGCACGGGGCCGCTCACCAGCAACCCCAGGAGTTCCAGGTGGTCACCGCCGGGCAACTCCGGCCCGTTGAGGTGGGCCGCGGACGAATCCGGTTCTTCCAGAAGCGTGAGGTGGTGTCCACCCCGGTCGTGAGCGTGAAGACCGAGACCGGTCTGATGCACGTCTCGACCCCGGAGGCGACCGCTCTGGACCTGTTGCGTTACCCGGATGCCACAGGCCAACTCGGCCAGGTGGCCACGGTGTTGGCCGAACTTGCCGAGAAGATGGACCCCGTGCGGACCCTGGAGGCCGCCAAGCTCGACGGCAGCCTGCCGAACGCCCAACGCCTGGGCTATCTGCTGGACCTGGTCGGGGCCGGTGCGGTGAGCAGGGAGTTGGCAAACTGGATTGCTGAGCGCAGCCATCGTTACGTGGCTCTGCGGCCCGACCGCCCATCCGAGGCGGCGGCGAAGGACCGCCGTTGGCGATTGCTCGTCAATGAGAAGGTCGAGGTCGAAGCGTGATCCCGCGGGCCCACATCACCGCATGGCGAGGAGCAGTCCCGTGGTCCACCGACGCCCAGGTCGAGCAGGATCTCGTCATCAGCCGGGCGCTGGTCGACATCTACCGCGACGACCTCCTGGCCCGGGAGCTCGCGTTCCGCGGTGGTACGGCGCTGCACAAGATCCACTTCGACCCGCCGGTCCGCTATTCCGAGGACATCGACCTGGTGCAGGTCAACCCAGGCCCCATCGGACCGGTGCTGCAGGCCATGCGCACCCGCCTGGACCCGTGGCTGGGCGAACCGCGCTGGAAGCAGAGCCAGGGGCGCGCGACCTTCGTGTACCGCTTCGACTCGGAAGCGAAGCCGGTTACTCCGCTGAAACTCAAAGTGGAGATCAACACGCGGGAGCACTTCACAGTCCTCGGCCTGCGCCGGGTGCGGTTCCTGGTCGACAACCCCTGGTTCCGAGGCGAAGCCGATCTGCTCACTTTCGGGCTTGAGGAACTCCTCGGCACCAAGGTGCGGGCGCTCTACCAGCGGAAGAAGGGGCGCGACCTCTTCGATCTCTCCGAGGCGCTATCCAGTCTGCCGAACCTCGACACCCAAGCGGTCGTCGATTGCTTCCTGCGCTACCTGGAACACGATGGCCTGTGGGTCACCCGAACCCAGTTCGAGCAGAACCTCGCAGAGAAGGCGGCCGACGACGTGTTCCTGCGGGATGTCCCGCCGCTACTCGCCTCGGGGACCTCCTATGATCCAAACCAGGCTCTCGAGTTGGTCCGACGGGCCCTGATCTCGAAGTTGCCGGAGGGCACCTCGCGGAACCGAAGGTAACGTTGGTCCTGTGACGCCTGATCGAACGGTTTCTTGCCGCCAACCCGTCTTGCGGCCAAAATGCAGTGCCATTGCACAATGGCCGAGGCACTATCTATTTGATTGCATACCTTAGCCTTGCGGCTCAAGCGCCCCCGGGATTCTGCCGATATCCGCCGGATGCTGACCATCCTGCTCGACACCCTGCGCGACCTCCTGCGCCCCCGCGGTGATCTGCTCCTGGAGAACCTGGCCCTGCGCCAGCAGATCCTGGTCCTGCAGCGCGCCAACCCCAAGCCGCCCTTCAACAACGCCGACCGCGCGTTCTGGGTCCTGCTCAGCCGATGGTGGGCGGGATGGCGCCGACCCCTGCGGCTGGTCAAACCCGAAACGGTGATCGGCTGGCATCGCCGGGGCTGGCGGTTGTGGTGGCGGTGGAAATCCCGGCCCAAGGAGATCGGCCGCCCCCGGGTGCCTTGGGAGGTGATCGAGCTCATCAGGCGGATCTCGCGGGAGAACCCCACCTGGGGCGCACCACGCATCCATGGCGAGTTGATGATGCTGGGCCACTACGTGAGCGAAGCCACGGTGGCCCGGTACATGGTCAAGCGCCGCGGCCGGCCCACGCAGAACTGGAAAACGTTCCTGCAGAACCACCTGCCCGAGACCGCGGCCATCGACTTCCTGACCGTGCCGACGGTGACGTTCCGCAACCTGTACGTGTTCGTGGTGCTGTCGCTGGACCCCCGGCGGATCGTGCACTTCAACGTGACGACGCATCCGACGGCGGAGTGGACGGCACTGCAGCTGTACCAGGCGTTCCCGTTTGATACCGCACCGCGGTTCCTGGTGCAGGACCGTGACGGGATCTACGGCAGCGAAGTAGTCGCCGCACTTGAGGCCATGGGCATCGAGCAGAAGGTGATCTCGGCCCGCTCGCCGTGGCAGAACGGCTACTGCGAGCGGGTGGTGGGCACGCTGAAGCGCGAATGCCTGAACCACATGATCGTCTTCAACGAGCGGCACGCGCGGCGGCTCATCCGCGACTACCTGGAATATTACCATGGGTCGCGGACGCACCTGGGGCTGGCGAAGGATACGCCGGACGGGCGCGAGGTCGAACCGCCGGAACTCGGGCCGGTTCAGCGGCGGCCGATGGTGGGCGGGCTTCACAGCCGGTATTATCGGGATGCGGCCTGAGGCTTTGGGCAGGACTGCGTTGAGTCGGTACCGCGGGATGGGTGCGTCTGGTTGGGGCTCGGGCCGTGGGTCGTCGGCACATTCACCGCTGGATATTTGAATAGCATAGAGAATTGGGCCCCCCGGGGGGCCTTCGTCGTTCCTATCATTGGCCGAATTAGGGCTTTCTGAGAATAGAGGTCAGGATGTGGTGCTCGGATGGGGTTTTGACTAGGGACAGGAGTGCGACGACAAGATGATCAGGTCAGCGCAGCAGCATGATCTTGCGCAGTTGCGTCTGCTCGCCGACCTGCAGGCTCACCAGGTAGGTGCCGGAGGCGATCGCCCGACGGCGCTCGTCTCGTCCGTCCCACACGACGCCGCTCCGGCCCGCCGGGAAGATTCGGCCGTCGACCAGGCGGCGCACCAAGCGGCCCTTCAGGTCGTGGATCTCGACCACCACCGGGCCGGCGATCGGCAATTCGAAGAAGATCTCGGTCCTGGGGTTGAACGGGTTGGGGACGTTGGCCAGCAGGGCCACCCGGCGCGGCACCCCTTCGTCGCCGGCGTCGGACAGCGGGCAGTGGATGGGGTCGCAGAGGTTCTTCCGGAACCGGTCGCCGTCCGCCGTGACCACCGTGGACTTCGCGGACGTGGTGATGCCCAGCAGCTGGCCATCGGCGCCGGGACTGCCGCTTACCGGGCCGAAGCCGCCGGCGCCGCCCGCCCCGTACACGCCGCCTGTGAAGGTGTTGCCGCTTTGGGTCAGCACCGATCCCTGGAGGCAGATGCCGAACGAGCTGCCGCCCGCGCCACCGCCACCACCGCCACTGTGGCCGCCGCGGCTGCCGTTGCCGCCGGCACCGCCGTTGCCGCCGTCGGTGGTCTGGTTGCTGCCGCCGGGACCTCCGCTGCCTCCGAACTGGCCGACGCCCCCGCTACCGCCACCGGCACCGAAGGCGCCGCGGCCACGATCGAGGACGCAGTTCGTGACCTGGAGACTCGATTGCAGCCCGAAGATGCCGATGCTGCCGCCGCCACCGCCACCGCCCTGGCCGGCCACCGCGGCCCGCGCCCCGCCGGAGCCGCCGCCGCCGCCCCCGCCGCCGCGCGAATCGATCCCGGTGTCGCAACCGCCGCCGCCCCCGCCGCCGCCGCCCCCGCTGCCGTGGCTGCCGAGACTTCCGGCGCCGCCCGGTCGCGCATTCCAGGCGAAGCTAACGATCTGGCCGGCGTTGTCGCCGCCGGCGCCGCCGGCGCCGTCAAGGGTCCCATTGCTGTTCTGGCCGGCGAAGCCGTCGACGCAGACGTTGCCGCCGTTCCCGCCGGAACCGTACCAGGAACCCTGGCCGTTGGCACCGAACGTGCCGGGCCGCGCATTGCATTCGAGGCAGGCGCCTAAGCCGCTGCACGAGGTGTCCATGCTGCCGCCCAGACCACCGGCGCCGCCGTTGGCGCCGGGAGCGCTACCATTGACGCCGCCGCCGCCGCCGTTGCTGTACGTCGTGCCGCAGGCGACGCTCCCCTCGAATCCGTCCTGGCCCGCGGTTCCGCCCGGGGCCGGCGTCTGGGACGCGCTGGTTCCGTTGCTGCCCGGGGTACCGGCGGCGCCGGCGCCGCCGCCGACATAGCAGTTGTCCAGGATCAGGGAGCCCACGTTGCGGACGTAGACTCCATAGGAACTGCGTCCGTTGCCGCTCGCGCTGCCGACGGCATCGGGAGCAACCACGCGGAGATTGCCCAGGACCGCGGGCTGCGTCAGGTTGAGTGCCACGACCGCGGCGTACTGGCCGATCGTCGCGTCATAACCGCCGGTCAACGTGGTGGCGTGCCCCGACTGGCTCCAGTTGTCCTGCACCCAAGCGGTGTCATAGCCGCCGTGGATCTCCACGCCGTTGACAATGGTCAGCGGCCCGGCGTACGTCCCCGCCTGCACGAAGATGCACGTCAGGGCTTCCTGTTGCGCTCGCAGCAAGGCGTAGGGGATGCTCAGGCACGGTGAGTCGATTGCCAGCCCGGCGCCCGGGACGTCGCTGCCCGTTGTTGCCGACACGAAGATGCCGCAGGGAATCGCGCCGATCGCGGCCGTCTGCGGTCCAAGGGCGACCAGCAGTGCCGGCGCCAGGGCGATGAGCAGGTGGCGGCGAAGCTGGCAAACGACAGGGTTGGCTCGGGTTTCCATGCTGGTCTCCTCTCGCACGACACGCAGACATTGGAACGCCACACGATCATACCAGATTGCGGACCGAATTGGGGCGGATTCAACTGGCCGTCAAGGTCGACACGAACTCTTGAGCGCACGCTATTCACGGTTCCCGCCGGAAAAGAGCATGACGTGCCGCCAACTGTGTGGTAGCAATGGGTTTAAAGGATAGTCAATTCAACTACCATTTCCCTCGCTCGCGGACCTGTGGTACATCGCCGTGGGCCGGGAGATCGAGGCCGGCGTGCGGTCGGGGCGGTTCAGTTCCTGCGCCGACGCGGCGCGGAAGTGCGGGATTTCGCGGGCACGGATTGCCCGATTACGCGGAATGGGCTTGCACGGGCCTTCAGACACGCAGCACGCCCGACCTACCGTCTGATATGATCGTTCCACCCCTTTCGGCTCCAGCCATCACCAATGGAGGACAATATGCGTCCCATTCTAGTCGCTCTGTGGACTTCCCCCGGTTCTCTAGACACTTCCTAGGCTATACTATGCCTGAAGGAGGAGTCGATGAGCAACCCGCGTTTTACCCAAGAGTTTAGAGACGAAGCGGTCCGCCAGGTCACGGAGCGCAACTACCCGGCCAGAGAAGTCGCCGAGCGCCTCGGCGTGGCTCTCAACACGCTCTACATCTGGATCAGGAAGTCACGGCCTGCGAAGGCCGAGGCTGAGGGGCTCGCTGCTCAGAGGCAGGAGATCCAGCGTCTGAAGGCGGAGAACAAGCGCCTGAAGGAAGAGCGGGACATCTTAAAAAAAGCCGCCGCGTACTTTGCAAAAGACCCCGAGTAAAGTACGCGTTTATCCACGCCCACCGGCACGAGCATCGTCTAGCAGTGCTGTGCCGGGTCCTTCGGGTTCATCGAAGCGGTTACTACGCATGGCTGAAGAAGCCGCGTTCTGATCGCGCCGTCGAGGACGCGCGGTTGCTGGTCAAGATCAAGACGTTCCATGAAGAGAGCGGCGGTGCATACGGCAGCCCGCGGATCTTCAAGGACCTGCGCGACGATGACGAGAGCTGCGGGCGCCACCGAGTGGCCCGGGTCATGAAGCAGGCAAGGGTCCGGGCGATACGCAGTTACAAGAAGCCGCAGTATGTGGCGGGTCCGCCCTCGTTGCTGGCTCCGAACGTGCTGGATCGCCAGTTCGATGTCGATCAGCCGAACCAGGTCTGGGCGACGGACATCACGTACATCCGGACCTGGGCCGGATTCTTGTACTTGGCGGTCGTGATGGATTTGTACTCGCGCAAGATCGTCGGCTGGTCCATGAAGACAAGCCTGCACCGGGAGATCGTCGTCGACGCGCTGTTGATGGCGGTCTGGCGACGGAAGCCGAAGGCCAAGGTCCTGGTCCACTCTGACCAGGGCTCGCAGTACGGCAGCTACGACTGCAGAAAGTTCCTGGAGACTCACAACCTCGAGCCGAGCATGAGCCGGCGCGGCAACTGCTGGGACAACGCCGTGGCCGAGTCGTTCTTCAGCTCATTGAAGAAGGAAAGGATCAGGCGGAGGGTCTACCACACGGTCGCCGAAGCGAAGGCTGATGTGTTCAATTTCATCGAGATGTTCTATAATCCGAAGCGTCGTCACAGCCACGTTGGCGACATCAGTCCCGAGGCGTTCGAACGCGCCTCCGCAATAGGCTGAGGGGTGTCTATGAAACCAGGGGAAGTCCACTTTCTGCATGGGAGGCGAACAGGAGCGGCTTTATTGCCGCCGACCCCCTCGACGTTACAAACTCCGTACTCACGTTTGCAGCGGCCAATAACACCTTCGATCTGCGGTCCGGCGCGATCTACTTGGACTACGATCAGACCTATGTTTTTAGCTTCCGGTTGACACTCACGGCGACTGGACGTTGCTGGTCCTGCCGTTTAGCGGTACCGTGAGCAATGATGATGAGTCGCTGGGCTCACTGAAGAGCCTCTACCGATAGCGCCAATTGAACCATCAACGGCCTCAAACCCGATGAGCCCTAAGCAGTAGTGATTAGATTGCGCCTTTGTTTGTGATTCGCGGGCTGCTCGACTTCTACTACTGTACGCGCCCGCGGCTTGAACTGAAAGCCGCGAGTTCGCACAGCAGTTTGATCAAACTGAGGACACTCAGATGAAACATGAAGACGCTTACTGTATACTCTCAGAAGGCACAGACTGCGAGGTTCTTCAGTTCTTACAAGCAAGCTGGCCCAATGGCAACACAGGACCGTATTATGGCCCGCGCGTCTCGGGGGCGCTCCGGAGCTTGACGGACCATCTCGCCCCCGCTATTGCAGATCGGGCTTCTGTCGCTCTTGCGATCCACGCCGACAGCACTTCCGAGGATTTCTATATTTCCCGACTCGAAACACGCACTGGTCACATTAGAGCATGGATTGCAGGCCTCGGTAATATCGCTAGCGTAAAGTGCGTGCCTACAATCGCACGCTATCTCGACGAACCAGAAAACTTCATATATTGCATTTATACTTTTGCGCATATCGGAGGGGCGCGGGCCGAAGGCCTTGTTGCCGCCAAGCTAGGAAGCATTGACAGATATCTCGATAAGGAAATCCTGAGCGTTCTTGCCAGAATCGGCGGCGTCCACGCTGCGGACGCCATTATTCAGTTTTACAATAGCACCATTCGGAACCGTGAACATCTTGATGTCAGTGCCGATGAGGACCTCGCCGACGATATTGCCACAACACTGCGTTGTATTAATTGTCGAAGTGCCCAGCTCTTTTTCCTGGATCTAATCAGTCGCGAATCACCCGATTCCGGCTTTCACTTTATTGATCCCGGCTGGCATTTAAGTAACATGAACCCCGACGTGTTGCCAGTTACTTATCTTGATCAGGTGATCGAATTTACCAACCAAGCCATCGGAGATAAATGGCGCTTCTTTAGGCACACCCGCCACGTCCGCCGTGCTGGCGAGATTCTCGCCTGTTGCGGCGGAGAGGCCGCCCGTGATTTTTTTTGTAAGGTTCTTCAGCATGACGATCCTGAAATAGCTTGCCGATTCTACTCAGCTCTCTATCTTTCTTGTCGTGTACGCAATTCCAAGATGGCGCGCTTTGCTATAGATTGGTTTGTCGAACATTTAGTAGACATTCAACGCGTGGACAATTTCTATCATACCGACACAATTGACAGAGTCGCGAAGATACTAGAAGTACACCGAGAGCTCCTAACGAACGACGTAGCGCGGCACCTAATTGCGCACTATGGTAATTACATAATTGCGGAAAAATACGACAGCGGAACTCGAAGGTTGCTCTGGGAGACGGGGTTTGGCTTTGCCAGAGATTTCCTGGCGTCCAAAGGGTATGACCCCGAAAAGTCAACGGAACGCTTTGTAAACAATGCTCGGAAGGTGATTGCAGCAAGGGAATACGAGAACATCAACAAAGCGTTTTCAGACCTCACCTATAGCCTCAGAGACTGGAATTCGTTCTGGGCGATCTGGAATGAAGATATTGACCTCCAACAGATTGATCCTAGAACCCTCGCCAAATTGATCCTACGTAGTCGCGAAAATGATACCGCGGACGCAGGTAGGTGGAGAACGTACGTATATTCTTGCTGTCCAGAAGTCCGAATATGGGAAGATCGTGAATATACATTTACAAATATATTAGGGAGCCGCCCGATCGGAGCGGTCTCTGAACGCGCGGTACGCGATATAGAATCCGCCGGTGGGGGCTTCTGATCCTTTCATACTCCACGACGCGGCTGCCCTGGGCGGTCACGCCGGACCATCGGCCAAATTCAAGCCACAGTTGACTTCGCTTCCTGCTTTCGCTGTCTACTAAGAAGCAATTTTTGCTGCCGGTGTGTGGCGACTGGGAATTCGGCGCGTCGCTACAGTTGACCGATGCCATAGTTATGTACTATAGATCCCTAGACTCGCCCTCTTGATCTTCCCACTAGTAATAATCGCCCGTCGCAGGACATTGGCAAAGCTGACAGCCCCACTAGATCGAACCACAGCAAATTTCGATACTTCGGTCTCTCTACATCCCCATCCCGGCCAACTACTGCCGCACACGAGTATGCCGTCGCAGCGCAAACGGACCAACGCGGAACGCCTGCAGAGGCAAGCGCCAGGCCGCAAGGTCTCCTAGCCGTTCGATCACCTCCCGCCGCCAGGAGTTGAACTCTAGACCCTGAGACATTCCATGGGGTCAGGTCAGCCTACGCAACCGCTAGAATAGCGGTTCGTCAACGATCACCGATCTCTCCACGACAAGAGATAGCGCCAAGCTGTATCTTGCAACTAGCTTCCTGACAGTCTCAAAATACCAATTGGGAGCATAAGGATGGACACAAATCGCATCAGCGATTGACTCGATATCCCACTGAACCGTTAGACCAGGTGGCACCGCACTAGACACTATCCCCGGTACCGCGATGACTCCATCACTGCTTACGCGCTCGGACGACTCTCGTCTTAACTTTAAGATCCTCGTCTCCCGTTCATGAGAGAACGATCGCCTCTTGGTCATAAAAGGTATCAAAGCGTTACTAGCGGAGAATGACTCGGCCTTGTAGTCTCTGTATTCAACGAGGCCTATCCACAATTCGTTAGCCGCGCAAAACTCTTGTAGCTTTCTGTACGTAGTCTTGATTGCTACTCCATAGCTCTCTCCGCAATACAACCTCCACATCGCCTCGGATTCGTCTTCGTTTGTGTGCCAACAACTAATGAAGATTAGTTGTCTCAACTCCTTTCGAAACGACGCGACAGCCCCGTCGTATTCTTCGTAACCCCTAATTTTCCCCTGATCTGCTTGACGGACCTTATCGAGCCTAGTCAATGACCCCTCATATGGGTCCCCGAGCAGGTCCGCTCTACTCAAATAGAGACGCGAGGTTTCCAGCATAGAGACGAATTTTGGCAGGTCTAAGTAACGCCAAACCCAGACCTCGGGCGAGGCCGACTGCTTAAAGTTGAAGTCCAACTGCCCGAGGTCCAACTTTCCATGTTCCATCGAATTGATTCTCCTGAGTTTCTAATCGTGTCTTCAGCCGCAAGGCCGATTAGTGCGGGTGCGCTGCCCGGCAATTCGGTGACCCACCGTCAGCCAACCAGCGTGGGAATTCGGCGGAGACGAGCGAGAGATTTCTACTAGACCGGGATTGCGGCCCGCCGTGAAACGGTACCAGATTCGGCGACCTGTTTTCAATCAACTTGGCTGCTAAAGGCGAGCCTGGACGACAATCGCCGGGCCTGAGCACCGCATAAAAACACAGACTCAGACTGGTTCAGACAAAAACTGGCGGCCGTTCTGTTAACCGCTGGGGATTCAGACAGGCGCGCCATCCGCACCCTACCCGCCCAAAACCCTTTGCGACAACGTCTTATAGGGACGAAAAAAG
The DNA here is from genome assembly GCA_963848505.1 of Candidatus Krumholzibacteriia bacterium. Lineage (GTDB taxonomy): Bacteria > Krumholzibacteriota > Krumholzibacteriia > LZORAL124-64-63 > LZORAL124-64-63 > JACZKN01. The sequence continues at coordinate 2,089,388 of CAWKEB010000003.1, forward strand.
CAGGCGCTCAGCACCTGCTTGCTTTTCCATATTTGAAAAACTTGGCTCCGGAGGCTAGACGGCCTTAGAAACAACGCGGCGAATCTAGCGTTCTCCAACTAATGCAGGTGCAGCCAGCGAAGCCTTCTGCGCGCAAAACATTATTATTGTGGATTTTGTCTCAATATGATATGATGGCCTCACATCGGCAGGGAACCTCGAATCGGAAGAATTTATGCAGGGGCGCAGAATGGTCAGGAAGGCGTGGGCTCTCCTTCTCGGCATACTTGTCCTAGTGCCGCTACAATCGGTTGCTGCAGCGCCTCCACCCTACGGCTATGCCAGAGCTTGTCTTTGTGCGGACTGTAGCGGATCTGGTACCGTTAGGTGCCAATACTGTAACGGTGTAGATCAATCTAAATTGCCGTGCCAGTATTGCAATGGTCGGGACCTCACTCAGGAACCTTGCGCCTACTGCCGCGGCCGCGACCTTGCGAAACTCACATGTCAATACTGTAGCGGTCGCGATCTAACAAAACAGCGCTGCAACTACTGCCGTGGGTCGGGGAATTCCCAAGGGGGCCGGTGCGCTATTTGCCGCGGGACTGGATACCAGTCTCGATGCGCGGTTTGCCGGGGAACGGGCAAGCAGAATCACTGCGCTATTTGCCGAGGATCCGGCAAACAAAATCGGTGCGCGATATGCCGCGGCTCTGGGAAGCAGAGCACTTGCATGATTTGCCGGGGGGCCGCGTCAGTAAAACAGAAATGCAGGATATGTGACGGCACTGGAATCCTGCATATTGTAGTTGGATCGGTCGAACCCGGCCACAATTTGAGTAGCGATAAAACCACCGCGCTTGGGCAAGTATCCTGGCTACGGACAACCTCTCGTTCGCCCTCTCTCAGCGCTGAAGGCTATCCCGTAGCAGAGAATGGGTCGTATTACGGAGAGGTGAGTGCCGATACGGGCCGGCCCAAGTCGGTGTATGTCGCTGGTTACTTTCGCAAAGACGGCACATACGTTCAGTCCCACTACAGGGCACTGCCTTCGGCTAGTGGGAATTTCCTACGCGGCCCTCCCGCGTCCTTCAAGCCATTTGTCGCTGAAAACGGCTCGTATTATGGCGAACCTAATCAGTACGGGGTTCCAAAGACAGTGCATGTTAAGGGTTACTACCGCAAGGACGGGACATATGTGCGCGGCCACTATCGGTCCCGACCTCGTCGATAGTAGCAGGGCGGGCACGTTCGGCACCAAGGTACTGCGCCTGTCCGCAATGCTAGTTCCACAACTACAAATCTATTGGCACCTCAGATGGCTACTGGTAGTGTTAGATCCGCAACCACGAACAGGCCCGCTCAGCGCTTCTGCTAGAGCAAGCAGTTGTTCGCGGCCCTGCTGCAAGAATCTATTTAGGAGAGAGTGGAATGGGCAGCGACACGGATTATAAGCGCGTTGGCGAAGTAGTTGCGATACTCAACACAAGCCAAGTGCTGATCAAAATTGATGATGATTGCGACTTTGTTATCGGAAGCGATGACCGGCTACTCGTCTTCCGGCATGTCAGGCTTGAGAACCAAATCGACAATGTGAACCTCCAATTTCTAGTGTTTCCCAAGGGCACAATCGAGGTTCAATTGCGCCAGGAAGGCAATTATTATATTGCTGGGATCTATAGAGAACCAGGTGTTCGGCGGCAGCGCAGACTGAGTTCGATACAGCAAATGATCGGGATGCCGGAGATAATTGAAACCGAAGTGCCGGGCGAATGGTCAGCAAAGATCAACGAACGGCAATCACTTGGCGTAAGCGTGCCGTCGAGTATCTCCAAAGGCGATTTCCTGACGAAGGTTTGGTGAAATGACGGATACAACTGCTGTCGATGTTGCTGGTGCGGCCGTCGGTTTCCCCGGGTGGGCATTGTGGTTCGCATTTTCTGCGTCCTTGGTACTGTCAGTTCTTCAGGTGATCCAGATAGGCCGCGCATTATCAAAGAAAGCGAACGTAGAGGTACGAATTACTCGCGAAGCCTTCTGCCGGTTGCTACCGGGCCTCGGCGAGTGCGTCTACTTGAATATTGTCTGTCTTGCGCGGAGTGGAACAGCACTGATCGAAGATATCTCTGCCGTCCTTGAGCGGACATCGGGGTCCTCTAAGAGCTACTCCCTTGCTTTCCAGCAATTAGGAGCAAAAAGAGAAAGCCCTGACGGCTCCGTTAACTACTACTTCCACAGCCCAAGCCCATTGTTTTACCTGAGCGAGGGTACTCCGTATCATCTAGCATGGATTTTCAATATAGAAGAATACGCCGAGCGAATTAAGGCCGCCTACAATAATCACCAGTCGAAAATCGGAGAGCTTAGAGATTCGCTCGCAGCAGATTTTAAGGACAACGCAACGCAAGAGGACTGGGACGATCTACAAACAAAGATTTCGGATGTCGTAAAGGGTGCCGCCGAGATCATCAATGAACATATTCAGGTCGAAGCGGGAGAATATCGGATAGAGATATGCGTGCGCTACTCGCAAAAGTTCTTATGGCGCAGACTGCAGCAGACCAGTAATGCCATACTCAGGTTCGAGATTTCTGGCGACAACAGAACCGTATTTAAAGCTATGATCCCCACATCACTGCAGCTGCTATCAGCTAAGTTCGTATTTCCGCAAGAGAATACGCCAAACATATCCGCACCAGAGATTACCTTTGTGAAAGTCTCGGAATAGCGGCAGGTCGCCAGCACCCATGTGAAAATGACCGGAGTGTGCGGGAGATATTGCCGTGTGAATTCGGTCGCTTGGTGGGTCGCCTTTGAACCTATCTAAATCGGGCAGTCTGGACTTGTATGGCCAGATGCTCGATTCGACAACAGAGCTGATCTGAGTTGGGGCGACATCCCAGGGGGCACAACAGAGCGCCATGTCCAATGAACTTGAAGACCGCGTTAGGTTGGCTCTCAACAAGCTGCAAGAAGTCGATGATCTAAACGAAATTCTTGCCCTCCCGCAGGGGTTCCACAATGTTGTGCGAGGGAACCGTGATCCGATCCAGGCGCATTTCCGCAAAGCGCTGTTCCCAATCCCTCCGTTTTTCGATACTGGGTTAGATCCCGTGACTTTGGTACGTCTAGCCAAGGCATTGATTGAAGACCACCTTCCGCAGCAGGAACTTGGGCGTTATTACGACTTTCTTCCGCCCCAGCAAGCCTTAGTCGGCGTCTACAGAATAGACCGGAGCGGATTCGATCAAGAGTTGGTCAACGATTCGTTGTTAAGGTTTATGTACTACGACTACGCATGTCTCCATAACTGTCGGATGCCGTACAAGCGCCTTCTGGCGGACGTTGGGATGGAGAAGCGAGGGGCGCTGTTCAAACTCGTTCAAATTGACAAGACATTTCTCGTGGGTCCGTACGGAAGCAGCCTCATTATTAAAAAACAGCACGAAGCCGATTGGGCATTCTTCGAGAAGCTAGGCGAGGCGATCAAGAAGAAGCCCGTGGACGAGCCTCCCTACTTGTTCAAAGCCAAACTGATCTGCGCCTATTTTTGGGACGACGAATTCTCGAAGATGTCCTACCCGAAGATTGTCGCCATCCTGGAAGATGCCGGCGTCCTTGCCCCCGGAATCGTGGACCCTCGCGCCCTCGCCAAGACCCTCAACCGCCAGGGCCTGAAGAAGACCCGCCATACCCGTAACTGAGACATTTCGGAAATGCGCCTTGTCTCAGTAGGGGACGCCGAACCCCAATAAAGTTTGTGCACTATGAAACGTGCACAGGCCCTTCCGAAGCTCTCAGAGGACGTCCAGGCCCGCCTGGTTGAGTTCTACCGCCTCCTGGACCGCTGGGACCGGGAGGCCCGCCAAGCGGCGTCAGGGGCGGCTACAGGCAGCAAACCTAACCGCTCCGATCCGGGCCAGCCGCAGGCCCCCCGAAGGGGGGCCCGGTAGGATGGCCCCTTCACTTGATTCTAAAGAGAACAATCGTAACAGACCGTGCGGGAATCTGGCGGTTTACGGACCGGTGGAAGTCGGCGGAGTAATCCGGAACGGAATCATCCGGCTACCGTGCAACAAGTGGGATTGCCCGGTCTGCGGTCCCCGGCGGCAGCGGGAATTGGTCAAAGCCATTGTCGAGGCGGCCAAGGAACACGGGCTGTCCCGGCTCATGACCCTGACGCTGAACCCCAAAAAGATCAAAGGAAAGAACAAATACGCCTACCTGCGTCAGGTTTGGGCAAAGTTCCGTGTCTACCTGAGCCGGGAATACGGGGAGTCGGTCGCCTTCATCGCCATGATGGAGTGCCACAAGTCGGGGATACCGCACCTTCACGTTTTGGTAGACCGCTACATCCGGCAGGCATGGATTTCGAAGGCCTGGGAGCGTGTCGGCGGTGGGAGCATCGTCGATATCCGGAAGGTCGCGGACCTGGACAAGGTGGGTTGGTACCTGGCGAAGCACATCGCCAAGAATGCGTTCCTCGGGCTGCCCAAGGGGGTCCGGCGTTACAGCACCAGCCGGGGAATCAAGCTCCGCCAGAAGGAGAAGAGCGGCAAGTTCAAGCTCCTTCGGCCCACCTTCGATCAAATGATCCAGGCGGATAACCCGCCGGAAGACCTGGTGATACTGGATCGGGACGGGAATCCTCGGATGTTTTTTGAGGTGCCCCCCATTGACAACAAAAGCGAAATGGATCCAACTGGCGGATTCGTGGCGGCCCAGGCCTATGGGGCGCAGCTGTTCCCGGAGTTCGCGGCACTCGGATTCGATGAGTTCTACTGCGAGGTGACAGAGGATGAAATCCACGACATCGTGCGTTGCGTATGTTCGGGTCTCCAGCAAGGAGCAGCATTCGGAGGGTTACTCCATCCCGGCGCAACGAAAGTTGCTGGAAGATCACGCCCGGTCGCGGGGATTCTCGGTCGCGCGGGTGTTCGAGGATGTGGAATCGGCCAAGCAGGCTGGCCGTTCGGCGTTCGGGGAGATGGCGGCATTCTTGCGATCCTCGCGGGAGTGCCGAACGATCCTCGTTGAGAAGACGGACCGGCTCTACCGCAACTTCGAGGATGCCGTACTGCTCGGTACCCTGGGCGTGGACATCCACTTCGTCAAGGAAGGGACGATCTACAACCGGAAGACCAAGTCATCCGAGAAGCTACAGCACGACCTCAAACTGGTTATCGCCAAGAACTACATCGACAATCTTTCGGAGGAAACCCGCAAAGGCCTCATGGAAAAGGCTCGCCAGGGTCTGTGGCCGACGGTCGCGCCTTTGGGGTATCTCAATGACCGGGATTCGGAAACCATCATCCCGGACCCGGTGCGGGCGCCCCTGATTCGGCGCCTATTCGAGGACTACGCCACCGGGCGCTACTCGTTCAAGGATCTGGTGGGCCGGGCCTGGGACATGGGCCTCCGCACCAAGAAGGGCAATCGGGTGCCCAAGAGCGCCATTGCGGCGACGATCCAGAAGACGATCTACTACGGTGAATTCGAGTGGAACGGCGAACGGTTCCTGGGCAAGCACGAGCCGATCATCAGTCGCGAGTTGTACCTGGAAGCCAATCGGCGGCGGCTCGCCCTCTCACATAGCACGGCGCAGCACGTCTACCACCCCTTCAAGGGCCTGGTTCGTTGCGGTCGCTGCGGCTGCCTCGTCACGGCCGAAACCAAGAAGGGGAAGTACACCTACTATCACTGCACCCATGCGCGGGGCGAGTGCGACGAGCGGGCTGTCAGGGAAGAAGACCTAGCCGCCATGCTGGGCGAACCGCTCAAGAGCCTGCGGCTGGACGAGAGCCGCGTCCGGTGGATCCTCGGACACATCCGGCAGGACGACGAGAAGAGCCGTCAGAGGCGGACAGCGGCCCGCAGGAAGCTCGAAGGGGAGCGGGCCGACATTGAGCGGCGGCTGGATCTTATCTATGAGGACAAGCTGGCAGGGACGATCACTGAATCGTTCTGGAAGCGGAAGCACGACGAGTGCATGGACCGGCTGGGGTGGATCGACGGCGAGTTGGCGCGCGGTGACGGTAACGAGGGCGGCGATCTGGCCAGCGTCGAGAGGATCTTAGAACTCACGCAAAAGGCGTATTCGCTTTACCTTGCACAGAATCCCGACGAGCAGCGGAAAATGGCGGATTTGCTACTCTATAACTCGACCCTCAAGGACCGGAAGGTGCGCGTGGAACTGCGGCATCCCTTTGACCTGATTGCAGATGGAGCGAATGAGGATCGGGAGAAGGTCAGGCGGGGAGAGTCGATTTTGGCCCAGAATGGAAATTGGCTCCGCGGGTGGGACGATAAAGTGGAAAACGAGCCCAGACGGGACCGCGGCCGTAATCACCAATGAAATAACCTATTAGCCGTAAGCTTCCGCACGACGGCGTCCCAGGCGCTCCAGAACGCTCAGACTGGACCGCCAATCTCAACTTTTGGTCACCCCTCGAAGCGCCAAATATCGCCCCCCGTTTACGCTACGGCGGGATCCCCTACAATCGAAACGCAACAGACATGTCCAGAGTGTAGACCGCACCACCACCCGCCACGAAGAGTGTCCGACTATCCGATGTCCAGTGGAAGCTGCCTATAGAGTTGAAGCTGCACATGGCCCGCTTCGTTCCCGTCGACAAATCCAAAACATACATAACATCGGCCATATACGGTGACGGGATAAGGGCCGAGCGAAAGCCGAGCACGTAGGCTAGGAACCTGCCATCCGGGGATACGCGGATCGCAGCCAAGGCCACCCTACGAAAGCGGTTGTCACCCGGTAGCTCTACTATCGTACTCCCCTCGCTACCCCGTTCATAGGCTACCAGAGATTCCGACTTTACGTCATAACCGTACGTTGTAGCGGCGTAGTGGTCCCCGCGCCACGACGAGGTATATATCCAAGCCGCATAAAGATCGTAATTCACATACCCAACATACTCTGCTCGTTGCGCCAATTCCAAACACCAATAACCCCAAGGCGGGCCATCAATAACCATAGGCTGACCGGGTATTCGACGAACACATCCGACAGCATAAAGAGAATCGACAACGACAAGTGCACTTTGCATCCCAGTTGGATTGTCGATATAGAGAGTGCCATCAAACCACCCGGTACGCTCTCCGCCATCGCTGAGAATTGCAATCAGTGGATTGTCTGGCAACCGGGCGGCGTCAAGGCAGGGAGCGTGCGCAATGTCGTGCGCAATGCGTCTTCCTGTCGCAATCTCTACACTGGCGAACCCAATCGCATTCCCGCGGTCGTCTTTTTCTAGAAATGCAACCCATTCCGCACCAGGAGAGACAAACATACAGCCCAATTGCGACAGAGCACCTGCCGTGTTGGGAACTCTTCTGACCCACGGTTTGTCGTTTCCGGGCGAAGGATAGCTGCAAGCAGCAATCACTACCAGTACTGGCCAAAAGAACCCGAGCAGGAAGCGACTGTGAACGTACAACCGTACAGGCATGCTCCTACTCACTTTGCCGGCCCGATTACGGCTTGTTTGAAGCGTGTAATCATCCTTCACCCGGTTGCACCTCGCATGCGCAATTCTCTGCTTCCCCATTGTGACTATCGCCCGACTATTTGAGAAGAGTCACGCGCTCAGTGCGATGCTGTGTTCCCGCACGCAAATGAACCAAATACGTGCCGCTCGATAGCTTACGTCCCGCATTGTCGCGACCGTCCCACAGTACGGAGTACTCTCCCTCGTCCTGCAATTCCCGTACTAGAACTCTGATAGCGCGGCCTCGAACATCGTAAACAGCTAGCGAAACAAACTCGGCCGCCTGAATAGAATAGTGCAACTCGGTCGTCGGATTAAACGGATTCGGCCGTGCACATACTGATGTTCCTGCCGGCCGCGGTCTATCTACGACCGGCTCAATCTCATCGTCTTCCGTCGCCACATGTCGACTGAGCGTGACGATCCCTGCATTCTTGTCCATCTCGACCACTGGCACCACCGCCATCTGGTAGCTCGAAGACAGCGCTTCCCACCGGCTACCGTCATCTGTGGTCCAACAACGTACCCGTCCATCACCTTTTGTGTACCCGACTCCGCAGCCACCTCGATCGCCCCGAGAGATCAACTCCCCACCAAAATCTATGTCGAATAGGACGTATAGCCCATCTGATGCTGACGCGATCGGCGAAACAAACTGAAGTTCACTCCAGCTGGTACTTGCACCGGATACCTCTGTCGCAACCACAACGGCCCCTGTTAGATCATCCGGACCCGCTGCCGCGCCAGCCATTGCGCGTACTCTAGGGAAAACCGAGTACTGGTCGTTGTTGAACCATCGAAGCCCCGAAATGGCTTCTCCGCTATCAAGGGGTATCCAAACCGCAATCGAAACACTACCCGGGACGTTGGATACGCCGAACACTCCGTCGACAGTTCCGCCAGCCGCCGCAATGGCAATTCCGCTGAGAAGAAGTACTACTATTACCATCCCGCATACTGCACGGCTATCCATGTCGCCTCCGTTCGCTTTACATGCCAGACAGGCAGTATTTAACCTTGACCACATGGACACCGCTTTGCGCCCGATAGCATGCCACACCGCTCTCGACAACGAACGATACGTTACAGGGCGCCACACACTGCAGCCCGTCCCAGCGCAACGTATGCCTGTATACGCCGTCTATATATTCCAAACTCCGGAAGTCCGGTTGACCGCCGTCAATATGTTCTACCATATCATAACACGGATACGTTACGCTGCCGAGTACTACCCGGTCCGAGGCAGGATCGCCCGGCACGTCAGTTTCCCACGTGAACTCCCAACTCTCTTTTCCATAATGAAGGTCATACGTGCGCGTTACCAGGACGGTACCTTCATCAATCACGGGTATTGACTGTCCAATTCCACCCTCATCAAATGTGATTACGCAAGCGTAATCAACAGCATTTGCAACAATTACTCGATTAGCACAATCCACAGCAATTCCCTGTAAATCGGAAAATTGTTGCCCGTCCGCCCTATGCCTCATCGAATCGTACGTCCCATCTGACATGAATCTCAACACTCCATAGAAGTTAGCGAGATATATCGCCCCGTCAGGACCGCTAGCCACACCATTACATGATCCCAAGTCTGAACTTAGCGGAACAAGTAGATCCTGAACATAGCCTTCGCCCCGGACCCCTCTATAAAGGGCAGTATCCGTCACATAGTATATCGTATCGTCCTCCGCGACGTACCAGGCGTAAATCGGATTACTATTCGTGACATCAATCCCAATATCATTTCTCGCCGAAACGGTCTCGATGAGCGCTCCAGATCCATCGATCATATGTATCTCATAATCATCGTGCCCGTCTGGCGCATTCCTATAGACTCCGATACAGAACATGCCCGCCGCGCTGATCTGAATTTCGCTAGGACTATACGACCGGTCACTGCCAAGCTCCGGAAGCGGCATTGAGGCGAGCTCTGTTCCATTGGGCAGATAGTTTCGCACTGTAGATGGGTTAGCGATGTAAATCGTACCATCCGGACCCGCCGCAAGCCCGTGCGGATTATACGGTGGTACAAACTCGCCAATAAACCCGCAATCGCGATCAAACGACACTATACGTACATTGCCAGACCACAAGGGGGCGGCCAATACGTGAAATCCCCCCGCGCCATTGGCATCAATATCCTCGATACGTTCAAAATCGGCATACTCAGATCCGCCCTGCCCCACCATACAAAGCGCGGGCGCCGATTGACATAGCCCACCTTCCGGTAACAGAACGGAAACATCTTCCGATGTCGTCCCCGCAGAATCCGTAACTCTAACCCATACCGCGTACGGCCGCGACCCGTCGGTCGGCACGAAACAGGGCGTTGCATCGTAGGAGTCGTCGTACCCTCCGTCTCCATCAAGGTCCCAAGCATATGAAATCACGTCGCCAATCATATCGTCCATATCGTATGATTCAGTTGCGTCGAGACAGACAGCTTCCCCGCCGCAGAATGTTTCTGGGCCTCCCGCTACCGCCACCGGCGGATTATTCAGCCTGTCACCATCGTGAACTTCAATCGGTAGGTCTACAGTATAGCCTGCAAATTCGACGGCAACGTGCGTGTTCCCGGTCCGGACGCCTTGAATTGTGCCCCTGTCAGTATTTACACGAACGATAGCGCTATTTGCCGGCGTCAGGTCTACACTACCAACTACCGCCGCCAGGTTACGATCAATTCCGTCAGAAAAATGTGCATAAACCCCCGGGCACTGCACCTCTCCTGGGCCGGCGAAAGTAAGTTCTGGTGGATAAACAAATATAGATTCGATCGTTGCATTCTGGATAACAAGTATCCGGTGCTTTCCTGACGATACAAGGTCGCCATCTTCCGTTCTGCCGACTGCCTCTATATCAAACGAGCCATATCGATCTATTGGTATTTCGAATTCTCCCGAAAAATCTGGTGAATTCAGTTCAAGCACCCCGCCAATGCCTCCTATGAGTGCCATGGCAAGATTGCCCCCATCTGAAGGGTGCGCAGTAACCGCAATTGTAGCACCAGGTACGCCTGATGTCCCACTCAATTCTAAGTCTATGCCGATACCGAGATAATCGCCAAGGCCGACTAGCGGGGCCATATTCCCCGCAACAGTTCCGGTGTTGGCCGGAAAATTGCCGAAATATGCAGTATTATCCGCCGAAGTATGGAGCGCCTCCAATGCAATTGCTTCGTTTTCTGGTGCCTTCGTCGCATTCGTGTGAATTCCCGAAACACCGTGGACGACATCATAGTGGGGCCCGATATTCCCCTCTTGGCTATCACGCAATACTATATAGTCATGTTCATCCACATTAAACGCGTTAAGCGCAGGGTCGTTAGCCAGCAATCTCAAATATGTATACAGCGCAAAAGAAAGATCGTCTGATAAAAATGCATCATCACTCCCTCCGACACCAATACTTACCCGCGACGGGACGTTCAATGCTCCAAATGCTGCAATCTCGCTGCTGTACGTGCAGAGGTCGATTACCGCTGGGCCTGTGATTTCGCCCCAGGACCTCTGCCTAGCGGCCATGAGAATTCCTACTACGACGCCTGCTGCGAATAGGCAATTCAACCAGCCATTCCCCCCTACCGGCCCCCGAATCCCCCTGATCATACCCCACCAGGCGGTCGTCCGGCAAGCCGGACGCCCTCCAGCCCATCTTGCGCCACCTGATTCCGCCCTCGGAACCCCCCAATCCCGCCGTTCCGCACGCACCCCTCCGTCCGCCGCCGCCGACGCGTCGCGGCTCCGGCGCCCGCCTGCCCTGTTGTCCTGTCTCGGGGATTCAGTCCCAGCCCGCGCCCCCGCCGCCCGCCGTCTGGTCCATCTCCGGCCACTCCGCCTGGCCCGCGGTCTGGTCCAGCGCCAGCTCCCCCTGCGGCGGCGAGCGCGCCGGCAGCACCGACGGCGCCGTCACCGGCTCCCCGACGTGCCGCAAGATGCGCTCGATCACCGGCGGATCGAGCACGAACGCGATGATGCGCATGGGCTGGCCGCAGTGGGGGCACACCAAGGGCAGGCACTCAAAGAGGCGCGCCAAGAGCAGCGCCCAGCAGCGGGACGCCGCCCGGGACAGGGCGCTGCGCGGCTCGTCGGGTGGCGGGTCGGGGGCGGCCGCGGACTGTGGCAGGGCCATCCGCCGCCGCGCCTCCTCCAGCACCTGCAGCGTCGACCCGGCCGGGCCTGCGCTGGCGGTCACCGCGGGACGCAACTTGGCGTTCGGCGCCAGCACGCCGCAGTAGCGGTGCTTGTGCCGCCGGGGCGGGGTCACCAGCCGGGCCAGGCGGTCCAGCAGATCCTGCGGCGTCAGCAGCAGCTCGGTGCGGCCGTCCACCGTCGGCTTGCGCAGGCGGTACACCAGCAGGTCGTCGCTAAGGCGGCCCAGCCGCTCCCCGCTCAGCGGCGGCCGTGCGCAGTAGCGCACCAGCCGCTCCAGGCCCTGGCGGTCCCAGCCCGGCACCGTCACCGACGCGTCCACCGACCAGCCGCCGGCGTGATCGGGAGTGTCCAGGGTGTGCACCGCGAGGTCGTCCAGGTGGCCGTGGCGCAGCAGCCAGCGCAGGCCGCGCTTGCGCATCTTCGCCTGGACGGCCGCGAAATCGGCTGCCTCCAGGTCCAGGGCCGGGTGGAAGACGGCGCCGCCCTGGTCGTCGGCGCTGAACACGCCGTCGGTGACCAGCACGTGGAAGTGGACGTGGCTGTTGAGGTAGCTGCCGAAGCGGTGCACGAACGCCACGGCCCCGTAGCGGGCGCCCGGCGGCGCGCCCGGACAGCGCTGCCGCACCGTGGTCTCGACCGCCCGCAGAAACACGGTCAGCAGGCCGCTGACCACTTCCGGCTTCTCTCTCATATGCCACCGCACGCGCTTGGGCACCGACAGCACCCACTGGCGGAACTGGACCCGCGGCAGCACCGCATCCACCAGGTGGGCGGCGGTCTCCACCATGCGCCGCGTGGCGCACGAAGGGCAGACGTCCCGGCCCTTGCACGAATACGCCACCAGGAAGTCGTGGCCGCAGCCGGAGCAGTAGACCCGGGCAAAACCGTGGGCAAGCACGCCGCACTTCAGGTACGCACGGTACGCCGCCTCGACGTGGCGCGGCACGACCGGCACCAAGGCATCGTCGTGGCCGGCGGTCGCCAGGTACGACTCGAGATGCTCCCGCACCACCCGGTGCAGGACCGTCCGCTCAGGGTGGCGCCGGCGATAGACGGCTGCCCCGGTGACCTGTTCCTGCGCGGTGACGGCGGCGACAGGCACGGCAACTCCCGGGGCCGGCGGGCCGCGGGAGGGCGGATGGGCAGGAGGTCAGGAATCAGGAGGGGAAACGCACCGCCACAGGCTGGTATCCGGGCGATGGCTACGGACCCGTGCGCAGGATCCGTACCCGACACCAACCCAAAGTTGCCGTCCTGCACCCCCCTTGGTAATCTCCCCCGAATTCCACCGCCCCGACCCCACCCCGAAAGGACCCCCCGTGACCCTCCCCCTGATCCCCGCCGACCAGCACTGGGCCATCTGGGCCGTCCTGCTGGCGGCCGCCGCCTTCGGCTACTGGGCCGAGACCCGCGCCTGGGGCCGCAAACTGTCGGGTTGCGTGCTGACCATGGGCTGCACCTTCGCCCTGTCGAACCTGGGCGTGATCCCGGCCGCGGACGTGCCGGCCTACGACGTGGTCTGGGGCTACCTGGTGCCGCTGGCGATCCCCCTTCTGCTGTTGCGGGCGGACCTGCGGCGCATCCTGCGCGAGGCGGGGCCCACCCTGATTGCTTTCATGATCGGCGCAGTCGGCACCGTGCTCGGCACCATCGTCGCCTTCAAGGTGGTGCCCCTGGGCGAAGAGGGCTGGAAGCTGGCGGCCGTGTTCTCGTCCACCTACATCGGCGGATCGATGAACTACGCGGCAGCCGCCGAGGCGGTCGGCCTGCGCTCGGGCGATCTGCTGTCGGCGGGCGTGGCGGCGGACAACCTGGTGATGGCCCTCTACTTCCTGCTGCTGTTCGCGCTGCCGGGCATCCGGCGCCTGCGCGCGGCCTACCCCGACCGGCTGCACGAGGGGCAGGAGGTGGCCGGCGGGTTCGAGGCCCATGCCGCCTTCCCGGCGCCGCGCCCGTTGGCCACCGCGGTCGCGCTGGCGTTCGCCCTCTGCGCCGTGGGCTTCCTGGCGGCCGACCTCCTGGGCTGGCAGGGCGGCGGCATCCTGGTGCTGACCGCGCTGACGGTGATCCTGGCCACGGCCCTGCCGAGGCGCATGGCCCAGCTGGACGGCGCCGACACCATGGGCGCGTTCCTGATGCAGATCTTCTTCGCGGTGATCGGCGCCAGCGCCAACGTGCTGGTGGTGATGAAGGTGGGCCCGCTGCTGTTCGTGTTCGCGGCGCTGATCCTGACCATTCACCTGGCGGTGCTGCTCTTGGCGGGCCGCCTGCTGCGCCTGGACCTGGCCGAGCTGGTCATCGCGTCGAACGCCAACATGGGCGGGCCGACCACGGCCGCGGCCATGGCCGTGGCCCGGCGCTGGGGCAGCCTGGTGATGCCGGCCATCCTCTGCGGCACCCTGGGTTACGCGGTGGCCACCTTCATCGGCGTGGCGCTGGGGCATTGGCTGAAATGAACGAGCCGATCCTGCAGTTCGAAGACGTCGACCTGACCTACCGCGCGGCCGATCATCCCGACCGCGCCGTGCTGCGCGGCGTCTCGCTGGCCCTGACCGCGGGCGAGGCCGTCGCCCTGGTCGGCCGCAGCGGCAGCGGCAAGTCCAGCCTGCTGCACCTGGCGGCGGGCATCGCCGTGCCCACGGCCGGGCGGGTGCGCCTGGCTGGCCACGACCTGGGTACCGCCAGCGAGCGCGAGCGCACCCTGCGGCGCCGTGAGACCGTGGGCCTGGTCTTCCAGTTCTTCCACCTGCTGCCCCACCTCTCAGTCGCCGAGAATGTGGCCCTGCCTGGCTGGATCGCCGGCCTGGGCAGCGGCGACGTGCGGGCCCGCACCTCGGCCCTGCTGGGTCGGGTCGGCCTGGCCGACCGCGCTGCCGATCCGGTGGGCCGCCTCTCCGGCGGCGAGATGCAGCGGGTCGCCCTCTGCCGCGCCCTGCTGCGCCGCCCGGCCCTGGTGCTGGCGGACGAGCCCACCGGCAGCCTGGACGACACCACCGGCCGCGAGGTGATGGACCTGCTCTTGGAACTGACCCGCGCCGAGGGCGGCGCCCTGCTCTACGTCACCCACTCGCGGGAACTGGCCGCGGCCGCCGACCGCACCCTGCGCCTGGTGGACGGCCGCCTGGCGCCGCCGGACGCCGCATGATCGGCTACCTGGGCCGGTCGCTGCGGCGGCAGCTGCGCGAGTCGCGCACGCTCTTCCTGCTGACGGTCACCGGCGTGGCCCTGGGCGTGGCCTCGGTCGTGGCCATCCAGACCCTGAACCGCGGCGCCCTGCAGGCTTTCGACGGCAGCGTGCGCGCGGTCAGCGGGCAGGCCGACCTGATGGTCGCCGGCACGATCCCCACCCTGGACGAACGGCTGCTGATCAAGGTGCTGGCTGACCCGGACGTGACCGGCGCCTGGCCTCTGGTGCGGCTCGACGCGGCGGTCAGTGGTCGCGATGGCGTGTTCCTGGATCTGGTGGGCTTCGACGTGCTGGCGCCGGTGCGCTATCCGCTGACCGCAGGCGGCGGCGGCGGCGACGACGCGGGCCGGCTGTTGACCGAGGCCCTGACCACACCGGGATGGGTGGCCCTGACCCCCGAGTTCGCGGCCGAGCAGGGTTGGGCCGTGGGCGACACCCTCACTGTCAGCAGCGGCAGCCGGCTGGCCGTGCTCACCGTGGGCGCCCTGGTGGACTTCAAGGCCTTCGAGCCCCTGGCACCCCGGCGCCTGGCGGTGATGGACATCGCCTGGGCCCAGGCGCTGCTGGGGCGCGCGGGGCGCATCCACCAGATCGATGTGACGCTGGCCGCGGGCAGCGATCGCGATGCCGCCGCGGCCCGCCTTTCCGCCTCCCTCGGCCCCGGCGTGCGCGTGCTCACGCCCGAACAGCGGCACCAGGACGCGTCCGGGCTGCTGGCCGCGTTCCGGCTCAACCTGACGGCGCTGAGCCTGATCAGCGTCTTCGTGGGCCTGTTCCTGGTGCTGACGGCGGTGCAGGCGGCGCTGGTCCGGCGCCGCACCGAGTTCGGCGTGCTGCGCTCGTTGGGCGCCACGCCGCGTCAGGTGCTGTCGCTGGTGCTGGCCGAGGCGGCTTCGGTGGGCCTGGTTGGCGTGCTGTTGGGCGTGCCCCTGGGCTGGCTGGCGGCCCTGCGCAATCTCGACTCGGTGAGCGGCACCCTGACCAGCATCTACGTGCTCGAGGGCATCGAGACCCTGACCCTGCCCTGGCCGGTGGTGCTGCTGGCGATGGCGGTCGGGCTGCTGGGCGCGCTGATCGGCGCGGTGGGCCCCGCCCTGGACATGGCCCGGCGGGACACCGCCACCCTGCTGGCGCCTCTGACCCTGCACCGCCGCACCAGCGGCGCGGCGGGGCGGCTGGCCTTCTGTGCCCTGATGCTGGCTGGCGCGGCCACGGCGTGGTTCCTGCTGCAGGGGCGTGGGCTGCGGGCCGGCGGCTTCATCTACGGCTTCGTGATGATGGTCAGCCTGCCCCTGGTGGTGCCCTTGGTGGTGCGCACGGTGGCCGCTCCGGTCAAGCCGCGCGGATTGGGCCTGGCCTTCAGCGTGCGCAACCTGGCGGTGCGCCTGCAGACCACCAGCTTGGCGGTAGCCGCGCTGGCGATCACGGTCAGCATGCTGGTGGGCATCACCATCCTGATCGGCAGCTTCCGCGCCACCCTGGTCACCTGGCTGGACACCACGATCCGGGCCGACGTCTACGTCTCCACACCGAGCTGGGTGCGCGCGGGCAACGACGCCTTCCTGGACCGGCCGCTGCTGGATGCGCTGGGCGCGCGCGAGGGTGTGCGCGCGGTCGAGGAACAGCGCCGCCTGCGGGTGCGCACCGCCGACGGCCGGCACCTGGTCTGGCTCAACGGCATCCGCACGGCCGGGGTGGCCGGTGCCGAGTTGGCGGGGCGGCTGCCGCTGGTCGGCGGCGACCCCGACACGGTGGTCGCACGCCTGGCCCGGGGCGGGGTGCTGGTGGGCGAGCCTTTGGCCCGCAAGGGAGGCTATGCCACCGGCGACACGCTGGTGCTGGCCGGTCCCGACGGCCCGCTGCCCCTGGTGGTGGCCGGCGTGGCCTACGACTACACCAGCGAAGGCGGCACGGCGTTCGTGCTGATGCCCACGCTGATCGCCGGGTTCGGGCCCACGGCGCCCAACAACGCGGCCCTGTTCCTGGCCGCCGGCCTCGACGTGGACGCCTATGCCGCGCAGCTGGCCGGCGACTACGCCGGACGGCCACTGATCTTTCGCAGCAACCGCACCTTGCGGCACGAGGTGCTGGGCATCTTCGATCAGACCTTCGCCGTGACCCGCACCCTGCAGGTGATGGCGCTGCTGATCGCGGTCTGCGGCGTGTCGTTGACCCTGCTGATCCAGGCCCGCGAGCGGGCGGGCGAACTGGCTTTGCTGCGCTCCTTGGGCGCCACGCGGCGCCAGGTTTTCGCGCTCTTTCTGGGCGAGGGCACGGCCATGGGCGCCTTGGGCCTGCTGCTGGGCCTGGGCGGGGGTGTCGGGCTGGCCGCGTTGCTGATCCTGGTGATCAACCGGGTGTGGTTCGGCTGGACGATCCAGCCGGCCTGGCCCGGTCTGGCGTTGCTGGGGCAGGCTTTGCTGGTGCTGGCCGCCGCGGCAGCGGCGGCGGTCTATCCAGCTTTGCGAGCCGGGCTCAGCAGTGCTGAAAGGTTGAGTCGTGATGACCTGTAGGACGCGCTGGCTGGTGGTGATGGTCCTGGTGCTGGTCGGGTTGGCCCAGGCCGGGGATCCGTCGTGGCGATCGGCCGCGGTGGGATACCAGTGGTCGTTCCCGCGGGATCACTATGCCCATCCGGAATACAAGACCGAGTGGTGGTACGTGACCGGGCATCTGGTGCCGGTCGATGAGCCCGGGGCGGAGCCCCTGGCGATGCAACAGACCTTCTTCCGCATCGGCCTGACCCAGGACGCAGCGGCGGACTCGGGCTCGGCCTGGGCGGCGCGCGACCTGGTGATGGGGCACGCGGCGCTGGCCGATCCCGCCCGCGGCACCCATGTGTTCTCGGAGGTGCTGTGGCGGGCGGTGCCGCTGTTGGGCGGCTTCGGTGCGCCTGGCGATTCGGTCCTGGCCTGGGCGCAGGCGCCGGCGGGGACGGACGACCGGTGGTCGGTCGCCCTGGTCGACGGTGCCTTCGTGCTGCGCGCCCGCGACGATCGTCAGGGGCTGCGCTATGAGTTGCGGGCGCGACCCATCAAGCCGCTGGTGCTGCATGGGGACGGCGGGTTCAGCGCCAAGAATGCTGCCGGCACAGCCGGCAGCAATTACATCAGCGCGACGCGGCTGGCCGTCACCGGCACGGTGTGGCGCGACGGTGCGCCGGTGGCGGTCCAGGGCCAGGCCTGGCTGGATCAGGAGATCTTCACCAGCACCCTGGCTGAGCGCCAGACCGGCTGGGACTGGCTGAGCCTGCAACTGGACGACGGCCGCGAGCTGATGCTCTATCGCCTGCGCGACGCAAGCGGCGCCACCGACTTCGCATCGGGCACCTTGGTGGCGGCTGACGGCACTTCGCGCACCCTGGCGGCCGATGCCTGGACCTGGCAGCCCGGCCGCACCTGGACCAGCCCCGCGACCGGCGCGGACTATCCGGTGACCTGGCGGCTGCGGGTGCCTTCGGCTGAGCTGGACCTGGAGCTCGAAGCGAGCATGCCCGAGCAGGAGAACGTGTCGGTGCGCTCGGGTGTGCACTATTGGGAGGGCGCCGTGCGCGTGCTGACGCCAGACGGGGCAGCCAAAGGCCTTGGCTTCGTCGAATTGACCGGGTACGGCGAGGGCAGCCGGCCGCCGGTGTAGGGCGCGTGCTTTTTGGTCAGGAAGTCTGTCCCCAGGGACACGATTGCCCACTAGCCCTCAAGTCCCCCCTGGCGCCGCGCCCCTTCGGCGATACCTTGTGCGCACGGACATCGACAGCAACCAAGGAGCCAAAGATGAAGATCGTGCTGATCGTGCTGGGCGTGATGATCGCCCTGGGCGTGACCGTGGCCATGCTGACCCTGCGCAGCGCCATGGCCGGCGGCGAGCAGACAGCCCCCGGCGAGCAGAGCGGCACGCTTTGGGAGCTGAAATCCCGCACCCTGGAAGGCGAACCCGCGCCGTTGGAGACCTGGCAGGGGCAGGTCGTGCTGGTGGTCAATGTGGCCAGCAAGTGCGGGCTGACGCCGCAGTACGAGGGACTGGAGAAGCTCTACAGGGACAAGCACGAAGACGGCTTCGCCATCCTGGCCTTCCCCAGCAACGATTTCATGGGCCAGGAGCCGGGCACGCCCGAGGACATCCGCCAGTTCTGCACCAGCAAGTTCGACGTCACGTTCCCGATGTTCGCCAAGGTCGCGGTCAAGGGCGAGACCAAGGACGAGGTCTACCGCTGGCTCACCGCCGGCGGCCTCGAGGAGCCCAGCTGGAACTTCACCAAGTATCTGGTCGGGCGCGACGGCAAGGTGATCGCCCGCTTCGGGCCGCGCACGGCGCCCGATGATCCGGAAATGCTCAAGGCCATCGACCTGGCGCTCGCCGGTTAGGCGCGCGCCTCGGGACCGCGGTACACCGACGACGCCACCAGCAGGGCCACCGCCACCGCCACGTCCACGCCGCCGAGGATGCCCAGGCCCATGGCGTTGTCCGCCAGCACGCGCTTGAGCACCGCCATCAGCACCACCATCGTCACGATGAAGGCCAGCAGCTGGGGCGGGTACACGTGCCAGGGCCACAGCCGGCCCGTGGCCGCGCGCAGGCGCTGCACGTTCTGGACCATGCGCTTGCGCATGACGAAGCGCGCCTTGGCCCAGCCGGCGATCGCCGCCAGGGGCACGATCACTCCCAACCACCAGCCCGGCAGCCCCAGATCGAGGGCGCGGTTGAAGAGCTTGATCGAGGCCGGCACAAGGCTCAGGGCGCCCAACAGCAGGATGGTCTGGGCCAGCACGAGGATGGAGCGGGAAGTCAGCACGGTGTCCAATCCCGGGTTGAAAGGAGCAATGCCAATCCAGGACAAGATAGGTTCTCGCCCGCGCGGGTCAACTTTCGTCGCGATGCACCGTGTCCGGCGAGAACGCCGGCAGGCAGACTGCGAGGTAGCGCGCCCCGCCCGGCTCGGGCGAGGAATAGCGCACCCACTGCCCCGCAGGGGCATGCACCGCCTGCCCCGCCCGCACTTCCAAAACGCCGGCGGTCGTCTCCACCTTCAGCATCCCCCCCAGCACCACCGTATACTCGTCGAACCGGGGCGTCTGCCCCGGCTCCACCCAGCCCGGCGGGCTGGTCATGCGCGCGATGCTCAGCTCGGCGGTGCCGCTGTTGACCCGCCCGACGAACTCCTCGATCTTCTTGGGCAGGTTGCCGGCGGCCTCGATGATGGTCGCTCCGGGTATCAGGCGTGCCACGGCCCCTCCTCGTGCAAGGTTCAGGCGAATCGATCCGCCAAGCGGTGGATCAGGTAACTGCTCTCGGCCAGGGCCTGCCCGGCGAAGTCGCCGAAGAAGGCGCTGACCCGGCGGAACTCGGCCACGAACCCCGCCTTGTCGTCCCGGCGCACCAGTTCGGCCAGGCGACCGTGGTGCTCCAGCAGGTCCAGCAGCAAGCCGCGGCGTTCCTCGTCGGCGAACACGATGTCCGCGTACAGCTCGGGATTCTGGGCGAAGATGCGGCCGGTCATCATCAGCTCGGCGCGGTAGATGGGGCTGCTCAGCTCCAGCATGTCCCGGGGCTGCATGCCGCGGGCGGTCAGGAACGAGCCGTGCAGCAGGGCCAGGAAGTGGCGCAGGCCCTGCACCACGTGCATGCCCTCGTCGTGGCGCTCGGGCGCCATCGTGGTCACGCGCATGCCCCACAGGCGGCACTGCTCCAGCAGCCAGGTGGCGGCCTGCGGGTCGCGGCCCGGGCAGACCACCATCAGCTGCTTGGCCAGCTGCTGCACGTCCGGCCCGTGCAGCGGATGCAGCCCCAGCACCGGGCCCGGATGGGCGGCCAGCATGGCGGCCACCGGTTCGGCCTTGTTGCTGGTGAAGTCGGCCAGCAGGGTCGCCGGCCCCAGGTGCGGCGCCAGGCGGGCGATCACCCCGGCCGTCTCGCGGATAGGCACGGTGATGATGGCCAGTTGGCAGCCCGCGGCAAGCTCGGCAACGCGCTCCCAGTCCCCCAGGTCCAGCACCCGCACCTCGTGCCCGCTGCGGGCCAGCACCCCGGCGTACAGGGAGCCCATGCGCCCGCGGCCGCCCACCAGCAGCACGGAGCGCGCACCGCCGGCCGCCTGGGGAAACGCGCCGGTGGACTGGCGGGCCCGCGAGGCGCCCATCACCATGCGCAGGAAATCCTCGGCCCACTCCGGATCCAGGCCGCGCGACGTGGCTGCCGCGCGGAAGGCGGCGACCTTGGCCTCCTCCCGCGGCGGATCGAAGATGGGCAGGCCCTCGCGCTGCTTGGTGGCCAGGACCTCCGCCAGCAGGGCGCTGCGTTCGGCCAGCAGGTCGAGGATGCCAGTGTCGATGGCGTCGATGCGGGCCCGGGACCCGGCCAGGGGATCACTTGCGGGATCGTTGCGGCGATCAGTCATGCGCGGCGCTCCGTTGCGTTCGGCCCGAAGGCACGGTTGCGCGGCATGGTAGCACCGACCGGGCGAAGTGTCATGGGACGACGGCCCGGGCCGGAACCCGGGCCGCCGGTTCCGCAGGTCAAAGGACTCAGGCCTCGACCTTCGGCTTCCACACCTGCCAGACCTTGCCCACCAGGTCTTCGCCCACCTGCAGGGCGGGTTCGCCCGGGCGCCAGCCGGCCGGCGTGGCCTCGGCGCCCTTGGTCTTGCGCACGTGCTGGTAGGCTTGCACCTGTCGGGTCATCTCGGCGAAGTTGCGGCCCACCGGCGGGGTGAGCACCTCCATGGCCTGGATCACGCCGTCCGGATCGATCAGGAAGCGCCCGCGCACATCCACGCCCCCGGCCTCGTCGTAGACATTGTAGGCCTGGCCGATGCGGCCGCCCGGATCCGAGAGCATGGGGAAGGGCACGCCGCCCTTGACCATCTTGGACAGCTCCTCGGCCTGCCAGATCTTGTGCACGAAACGGCTGTCGGTGCTGACCGACAGGACCTGCACGCCCAGCTTCACCAGCGCATCATGATTGGCGGCGACCGCCGCCAGTTCGGTGGGTCAGACGAAGGTGAAATCACCCGGATAGAAGCAGAGCGCCACCCACTTGCCGTGGAAGTCCGAGAGCTTGAGGTTGTTGAAGCTGCCGTTCATGAATGCCGTGGCCTCGAAATCGGGCGCCGGCTTGCCGACCATCACCTGCATCTTCTGTCGTCCCGTGTTACCATCCCCCTGCGTCTGCGCTTCTGTTCGGGTGGGGGCCAGGGGCCCCTGGGCCGTGGCGACACAGCCCTTGGTGTTACCGGACACAGTCCTACCTCCTTGCTATGAAATATGTTACGACACAAGAACCATAGCACGAACGCGAGCCCGGTGGGGAAAATCCGATGATCCTGGACAACGTGCTGCCCGTCTTCCTGCTGATCGCCGCGGGCTGGCTGCTGCGCCGGCGCGGCCTGACCAGCGAGGCCTTCCTGAAGACCGGCGACCGGCTGGTCTACTACGCCTTCTTCCCGGCCCTGCTGTTCTGGAAGATCGGAGGCACCCCGGCCTCGGTGGCGGTGCCCTGGCGGCTGTGGGCGGCGGGGCTGGCCCCCATCCTGGTGATGTGGCTGCTGAGCCTGGCGGTGATCGGCGCGGCCCGGGTCGGCCGCTTCGGTGCCGGCGCCTTCAGCCAGGCCACCTACCGCTTCAACACCTACGTGGCCATCGCCGTGGTCTTCAACGCCCAGGCCAACGCCGGGGTGGCGCGCCTGGGCGAGCTGCTGGGTCCGGCCATCCCCCTGTGCAACGTGCTGGCGGTGGTGACCCTGATCTGGTTCTCGCGGGAGAGCCTGGGCCAGCAGGAGCGCCTGCGCCTGACCCTGCGCGCCCTGGTGCAGAACCCGCTGATCCTGGCTTGCGCGGCCGGCATGCTCTGGGCGCGTCTCTTGCCCCCCTGGCCGGCGGCGGTGGACAACACCCTGCGCCTGGCCTCGTCGTTCACCCTGCCGTTCGCGCTGATCTCCATCGGCGGCACGCTGACCTTCGCCGGGCTGCGCCCGCGGCTGCCCCTGGCCCTGACGGCCGCGCTGCTGAAGGTGGCGGTGCTGCCGCTGCTGGGCTGGTGGGCCCTGCGGCTGGTCGGACTGGAGGGGCCGGACCTGCTGACGGCCATGCTCTTCTTCGCCATGCCCGCCTCGACGGCCATGTACGTGCTGTCGGGTCAGCTGGGCAGCGATGCCGACCTGAGCTCGGCCGTGATCGTGCTGTCGACCCTGCTCTCGTTCGTGTCGCTGTCGGCGGTGCTGCTGCTCTTCGGCTAGCCGGGCGGGGCAAAGCAGAACCCCGGCGGGAATCCTTTCCCGCCGGGGTTCCTAGGCAATCCCTTGCCTGCGTGCCGCTCCGTCGGATGCCGGGCGACTTCTCGGGTCTCAGGAACAGCCGGTCGTGGCTCCACAGTTGTTGCACTTGTAGCAGGCGCCGTTGCGCACCGTGACCGAGCCGCAGTCCGGGCACGGCGGGCTGTCGGTGTGGAAGTTGTTCGCCCTGCGCTCCTCGTCCATGGTGATGCGCGACGGCCCGCCGCCCTGGGCGACCATGGCCTTCTTGCCGGACTCGGCCGTGGTCGCGGCCTCGGCCGGCACCACCGCCCCGTCGGCCACGGTGCCGTCGGCGTCGCCGGCGTGGTCCTCGAACTTCAGCGTCCATCCAGCGGAAGATGTAGTCCATCACCGACTTGGCGATGGGGATCTCCTGGTTGCTGGTGAAGCCGCTGGGCTCGAAGCGCGCGTGGCTGAACTTGTTGATCAGCACCTTCAGGGGCACGCCGTACTGCAGCATGATCGACACGCTGGTGGCGAAGCTGTCCATCAGACCGCTGACCACCGACCCCTCCTTGGCCATGGAGATGAACATCTCGCCCGGCCGTGCCGTTGGGGTACATGCCCGACGGTGAGGTAGCCCTCGTGCCCGCTGATGGAGAACTTGTGGGTGATGGCCTGGCGCTCGTCCGGCAGGCGCACCCGCTGGGGCTTGGGCGGGGCCAGCCGCTGCTGCTCCGGCCGACGCCTCTTCCTTCTTCTTGCCGGTGTTCAGGGGCTGCAGGCGCTTGCAGCCGTCGCGGTAGATGGCCACGGCCTTCAGGCCCATCTTCCAGGCCTCGATGTAGGTCTGCGATGATCTCCTCGACCGTGGCGTCGGTGCGGCATGTTCACCGTCTTGCTGATGGCGCCGGAGAGGAACGGCTGCACCGCCGCCATCATGCGCAGGTGGCCCATGTAGTGGATCGAGCGCTCGCCGTTGGCCGGCTTGAAGGCGCAGTCGAAGACCGGCAGGTGCTCATCCTTCAGGTGCGGCGCGCCCTCGATGGTCTCGTGTTCGTCGATGTAGCGCATGATGGCGCGCGACCTGGTCGTCCTCGTAGCCGAGGCGCTCCAGGGCGTCGGGCACGGTGTTGTTGACGATCTTCATCAGGCCGCCGTCGACCGTCTTCTTGTACTTGACCAGGGCGATGTCCGGCTCGACGCCCGTGGTGTCGCAGTCCATCATGAAGCCGATGGTGCCGGTCGGCGCCAGGACCGTGACCTGGGCGTTGCGGTAGCCGTAGTCGTGGCCCAGGGCATAGGCCTCGCGCCAGACCGTCGTCGGCCTCGTCGAGCAGGCGCTCGGGCACCCGGTTGGCGTTGATGCCGTTGATGGCGGCGCGGTGCTTGCGGATGACCTCGAGCATGGGCTCGCGGTTCTCGGCGTAGCCCTCGAACGGCCCGATGCGGCTGGCGATCTCGGCCGAGGTCAGGTAGGCCTGGCCGCACATCAGGGCGGTGATCGCCGCGGCGTAGTCGCGGCCCTCGTCGCTGTCGTAGGGCAGGCCGCGGTACATCAGCAGGGCGCCCAGGTTGGCGTAGCCCAGGCCCAGGGGCCGGAAGCGGTGGCTGTTGGCCTCGATCTCGCGGGCGCGGGTAGCTGCTGTTGCCGACGATGATCTCCATGGCCAGGATCATCACGCGCACGGCGTGGCGGAAGGCGTCGATGTCGAATTCGCCGTCCTCGCTGCGGAACTTCATCAGGTTCAGCGAGGCCAGGTTGCAGGCCGAGTCGTCGAGGAACATGTACTCGCTGCAGGGATTGGAGGCGTGGATGCGGTCGGTGTTCTTGCAGGTGTGCCAGTCGTTGATGGTGGTGTCGAACTGCATGCCCGGATCGCCGCAGACGTGGGTGCCCTCGGCGATCTTGCGCATCAGGTCGCGGGCCTTGTAGGTGTCCATGGGCCGACCGTCGGTCGACGGCGTGGGTGGTCCAGTCGCCGTCCTCCTCGACCGCCCGCATGAACTCGTTGCTGACGCGGACCGAGTTGTTGCTGTTCTGGAAGAAGATCGAGTTGTAGGCCTCGCCGCCGAAGGAGCCGTCGTAGCCGGCGTCGATCAGGGCCCAGGCCTTCTTCTCCTCGTTCACCTTGCAGTCGATGAATTCCACGATGTCGGGATGGTCGACGTTGAGGATGACCATCTTGGCGGCGCGGCGGGTCTTGCCGCCGGACTTGATGACGCCGGCGAAGGCGTCGAAGCCGCGCATGAAGCAGACCGGGCCGGAGGCCTGGCCGCCGGCGGACAGCTGCTCGCGGCTCGAGCGCAGGGTCGACAGGTTGGTGCCGGTGCCGCTGCCGTACTTGAAGAGCATGCCCTCGGTCTTGGCCAGGTCGAGGATGCGAGTCCATCGAGTCCTCGACCGAGTTGATGAAGCAGGCCGAGCACTGGGGGCGCTTCTCGACGCCGACGTTGAACCAGACCGGCGAGTTGAAGGAGGCCAGCTGGTTGACCAGCAGGTGGGTCAGCTCGGCGCGGAAGGTCTCGGCGTCGCGCTCGCCGGCGAAGTAGCCGTCCTTGCGGCCCCAGTCGGTGATGGTGTCGGCCACGCGGCCCACCAGCTGCCGCACCGAATGCTCGCGGTCGGGGGTGCCCATGCCGCCGCGGAAATACTTGGAGACGACGACGTTGGTCGCCAGTTGGGTCCAGTTCGCCGGGATCTCGCAGTTGTCCTGGCGGAACAGGGTCTCGCCCTTGTCGGTGACGATGCTGGCCGAGCGCAGTTCCCAGGCGATGGCGTCGAAGGGGTGGACTCCCTCGGTGGTGAAGCGGCGCGGCACGCTCAGGCCGCGGCCCGTGGCCGCCAGGTCCACGCTGGCCTCCTCCTCGAGGTGGGCCGCCGCCGGCGCCGGGCGCAGCGGGCGCGCCGAAGCGCGGGCCGTCTCGGTCTTGTCCCCGAACAGGACCCCGTCCCCCGCCGCCTGCAATTTCTCCCTGTCGATGCGATCCGTCATGAGCGTTCTCCTTTCCCAGATCCGTCTGGGCGCGGAGACAGGAATGTTCCTGCCATTTCGTGCGCCTGCCCGACCGGCCCCCGATTCCCGCCGAATCCCCGTGCCGATCCTTGCGAAAGCATGAGGCCGAGCTTGATATTCTATACTGCCGGAGTACCCCAACATCTTGGGGGCGTCCTGTCTGAAGACTACCGTCCCTTGTGGGAGATCCGCACGATAATCCGACCTCCCGACCGCCCGCAAAGCAATAATTCCCGGGCCGCCTCCGGCCAGGCCAGCGGGCTGGTCCACGGGTCGTCAGAAGGCCGGTTTTTCAAGGATTAGAGCCCGTCCCGGGCCACGAAAATCTTTTCATAAATTTCACCTGCACCCCATGCGCGAACCCTCCGGGCGGTTTTCGGATACCTATATCCATAATTAATGATATCCGTATCTTCCATGATAGCGAGGCTCTAGGCGACTCAATCGGCCAATTTCAGATGCTGGGGATAACTCAGGGGCCGGCGGAATCGGGCCTGTCCCCGAACCCGGGGACCAGGCGGCCGGCGACCACGGCCTCGACGATGGCGCGCACCTCGTCCCGCCCCTTGCGGAAGGCCTCGCGCACCTCTTCGGGGGTCCCGACGGCCGTGACCGGGTCCTCGATGGGCACCCGCACGTGGCGACGGGGATCGGCGGGTTCGGGCAGGAAGCTGCCCGCTTCCTCGCTGAGGCTGACAATCAGGTCGAAGGCGTCGAGGTCGACCTTGTCGAAGGTCTTGGACTCCTGGCCCTGCATGCCCACGCCGGCTTCCTCCATGACCCAGCGGGCCCGCGAGGACACATGGTGGGGGATCAGGCCGCAGCTGGCCACGCTCCAGTCCGGCGGGAACAGCACCTTGGCCCAGGCCTCGGCCATCTGGCTGCGGCAGGCGTTGGCCGTGCAGACGAAGAGCACCCTCATGCCGGGGCCCCGGCCGGCTCGACGTCCACCAGCGGATCGTCCTGCGCCACCACCTGGCCGGCGCTGACGTGGATGCAGACCACGGTGCCGGCGGTGGCCGCGGCCAACTCCGTCTCCATCTTCATGGACTCGAGGATGACCAGGGGCTGGCCGACGGCCACGACCGCCCCGGCCGCGACCAGCACCCGCACCACCTTGCCGGGCATGCCGGCGCGCAGGGTGGGGCCGGCCTGGGCGGCCTCGTCGCCGACGGGGTGGTCCGGATCGACCAGGCGCAGGTGATGGGTGCGGCCGTCGGCGAAGACGAAGCGCTCGTCCCCGCGGGCGGCGACCCGCCAGGCGCGCCGGCCCTCGGCGCCGGCCACGGACCAGCCGCCGCTGCCGTCGGGAGTCACCTCGAGTTCTGCGGGTACGCCGTCGACGTTCACCAGCCAGTGCTCGCCCCGGCGGACGATCTCCACCCGGTGCTCGCCCTGGTCGTCGGAAAAATGCAGCAGCACGCGGTCGTCCTTTCTGCGCGGCGCCCGTCCATCGGTCCAGCCCGGGAATCAGTCCAGCCCGGCCAGCCGGAAGCGGCCCAGGCTCTGCCAGGGGCCGCCCATGGCGGCGCTGCCGGCTTCGGGCGCGGCGGGTCCCTGCCCCCGTCGCTCGTGTTCGGCCACCGCCGCGACCGCGAGCGCCAGTTGGGCGTCGGCGGCCCGTCCGCTGGTCCAGCCGGCCAGTTGCTGCTCCAGCAGCCCGGTGTGCAGCCGGCCGGCGGCGAATTCGCCATCGGCCAGGATCGCGTCCAGGTACTCCACGTTGGTCGCCACCCCCAGCACCGCGTAGCCGCGCAGGGCGGCCCGGGCCCGGGCGATGGCCGCCTCGCGGTCGCCCGCATGCACGCTCAGCTTGGCGATCATCGGGTCGTAGTGCATGGAGATCTCGTCGCCCCGGCGCACGCCGGTGTCGATGCGCAGGCCCGGACCCGCGGGCTCGACCAGGTCGGTCAGCACGCCCAGCGAGGGCAGGAACCCCCGCTCGGGGTCCTCGGCGTAGATACGGCACTCGATGGCGTGGCCCTGGCTCCGGAGGTCCTCCTGCCGCCAGGGCAGGGGGTGGCCCTCGGCCACGCGGATCTGGGTCCGCACCAGGTCCTGGCCCGTGACCAGCTCGGTCACCGGGTGCTCCACCTGCAGGCGGGTGTTCATCTCCAGGAAGTGGAAGCGGCCGTCGGCGCCCAGCAGGAACTCGACGGTGCCGGCCCCCACGTAGGCCACGGCCCGGGCCGCGGCCACCGCCGCCTCGCCCATGCTCGCCCGCAACTCGGGAGTCAGGGCCGGCGAGGGCGTCTCCTCGATGATCTTCTGGTGGCGCCGCTGCACCGAGCACTCGCGCTCGAACAGGTGCACGGCCGCGCCCTGGCGGTCGCCGAAGATCTGGAATTCCACGTGGCGGGGCCGGGCGATGAACCGTTCGAGGTAGACCTTGCCGTCGCCGAAGGCCTTGCGGGCCTCGCGCGCGGCGGCCTCGCAGGCCGCGACGACGGCCCCGGGCCCGGCGACCAGGCGCATGCCCTTGCCGCCGCCGCCGAAGGCGGCCTTGACCATCAGGGGATAGCCCACGCCGTCGGCGCTGGCCTGCACCGCCGCGGCGTCGAAGTTGCCCTCAGCGTCCGGCTCGGGCAGCAGGGCACCGGGCACCACCGGCACCCCGGCCGCTTCCATCAGCGCGCGGGCGGCGGTCTTCTCGCCCATGGCGGTGATGGTCGCCGCGTCCGGTCCGATGAAGACCAGCCCCTCGGCGGCGCAGCGGGCGGCGAAAGCCGCGTTCTCGGCCAGGAAGCCGTAGCCCGGGTGCACGGCGTCGGCGCCGCTGGCCCTGGCCGCGGCGATGATGCGGTCCTGGTCCAGGTAGCTGAGCGCCGGCTCGGGCGGCCCGATCACCACCACCTGGTCGGCCAGGCGCGCGTGCAGCGCCGTGCGGTCGGCCTCCGAGGCCACGGCGACGCTGGCGATGCCCAGCTCGCGGCAGGCGCGGATCACCCGCACGGCGATCTCGCCCCGGTTGGCCACCAGGATGCGGCGCAGCGGACGCACGGTCACGGTCACGGGGCCTCCTCGGCCGGCAGGGGCGGCAGTTCCCAGGCGATATCCACGGCCCAGGGCGCGGGCCGGCGCTCGGCGAAAGCGGCCAGGGCGGCCTGCCCTTCGGCCCCGGTGCGGGCCTGGGCGATCATGCGGGCGCAGAATTCGGCGCTGCGGGACAAGCCCAGGGTCTGCACGCCGTCGACCAGGCTCTTGGCCTGGCCCAGGGCCGCCGCGCCCCCGGCCAGCAGGGCCTCAACGGTGGCGTTGACCAGCGGATCGAGGGCCTCGGCGCTCGTCGCCAGCTGGTCGACCAGGCCCAGGCGCAAGGCCTCGGCCGCGTCCAGGGGCAGGCCGGTCAGGAACGCGGCGCGGGCCGCGGCCACGCCCATGCGTTCGATCACCAGGGGCGAGATCACCCCCGGCACCAGGCCCAGACGCACCTCGCTGAAGGCGAAGCGGGCGGCCGGTGCGGCCAGCACCAGGTCACAGGCCGCCAGCAGGCCCACGCCCCCGCCGTAGGCCGGGCCCTGCACCCGCGCCACCACCGGGGCGGGGCAGTTGCGCACGGCGCGGAACATGGCTCCCATGTCCAGGGCCGCCGACAGGTTGGTCTGGTAGTCGGCCTGGCCCAGGCGGCGCATCTCCCCCAGGTGGGCCCCGGCACAGAACACGTCGCCGCTGGCGCGCAGCACCACCGCGTGGGGCCGGCAGGGCCCGTCCGGGGCGGCCTGTCCCGCGTCCGCACCCGGCGGGAGCGGTTCGCGGTAGGCCAGCCCCTCGAAGAGATCGCGCAGGGCCACGATGGTGTCGCGGTCCAGGGCATTGCGCACCCCGGGCGCGTCGAGGGTCACCACCAGCACCCGTCCCTGCATCTGCACTACCGGCGCCATGGCCCCTCCTACATCCGGAACACGCCGTAGCGGACCGGCTCGATGGGCGCGTTGAGGGAGGTGGCCAGGCCCAGGCCCAGCACGTCACGGGTCTGCACCGGGTCCAGCACGCCGTCGTCCCAGAGCCGGGCGCTGCTGTAGAAGGCGTGACCCTCGGTTTCGTACTTGGCGATGATGGGGTCGACGATGGCTTGCTCCTCGGCGGCGCTGAGCGTGCCGCCGGAGCGGGCCACCTGCTCCTGCTTGACTGTCAGCAGCACGCCGGCGGCCTGCTCGCCGCCCATCACCGAGATCTTGGCCTGGGGCCACATGAACAGCAGCCGCGGCTGGTAGGCCCGGCCGCACATGCCGTAGTTGCCGGCGCCGTAGCTGCCGCCCACGACCACGGTGAACTTGGGCACGGTGCTGTTGCTGACCGCGTTGACCAGCTTGGCGCCGTCCTTGGCGATGCCCCCGTGCTCGTACTGCTTGCCGATCATGAAGCCGCTGATGTTCTGCAGGAAGACCAGGGGGATGCGCCGGGCGTTGCACAGCTCGATGAAGTGGGTGCCCTTGAGGGCCTCGGCACTGAAGAGGATGCCGTTGTTGGCCAGGATGCCCACGGTGTAGCCGTGCAGGTGGGCGAAGCCGCAGACCAGGGTCGTGCCGTAGCGCGGCTTGAACTCGTGCAGGCGGCTGCCGTCGACGATGCGCGCGATCACCTCGCGGATGTCGAAGGGGTGGCGCGGGTCGTGGCTGACCACACCGTACAGCTCCTGGGGATCGTAGTGGGGATCCTCGGGCGCGGCGCAGGGCACACGGGCGCGGTCCACCGGACCGAGGTTCTCGATCATGTCGCGCAGCAGGCGCAGGGCGTGGGCGTCGTCGTTGGCCAGGTGGTCGGCCACGCCGCTGATGCGGGTGTGCACGTCGCCGCCGCCCAGTTCCTCGGCGGTGACCTCCTCGCCGGTGGCCGCCTTGACCAGGGGCGGGCCGCCCAGGAAGATCGTGCCCTGCTCCTTGACGATCACCACCTCGTCGCTCATGGCCGGCACGTAGGCGCCGCCGGCGGTGCAGGAGCCCAGCACGGCGCTGATCTGCGGGATGCCCAGGCCGCTCATCACGGCCTGGTTGTAGAAGATGCGCCCGAAGTGCTCGCGGTCCGGGAAGACCTCCGCCTGCAGGGGCAGGAAGGCGCCGCCCGAGTCCACCAGGTAGACGCAGGGCAGGCGGTTCTCCCGGGCGATCTCCTGGGCCCGGAGGTGCTTCTTCACGGTGATGGGATAGTAGGTCCCGCCTTTGACCGTGGCGTCGTTGGCCACGATCATCACCTGCCGGCCGTGGACCTGGCCGACGCCCGTGACCAGCCCTGCCGCCGGCACGTCGTCGGCGTAGAGGCCGTGGGCGGCCAGGGGCGACAACTCCAGGAAGGGCGAACCGGGATCCAGCAGACCCTCGATGCGGTCGCGCACCAGCAGCTTGCCCTTGGCCTGGTGGCGCCGACGCGCCTCCTCGCTGCCGCCGCTGCTGATGGAGGCCAGCAGCGCGGCCAGTTCGGCGGTGCGTTCGCGGTTGCGCCGGTCGTTCTCGCGGAAGACCGGGTCACTGGTGCTGATCCTGCTCTGGATTCGTCGCATCCGCTCTCCCCGTGGGCAGTGGTCGGCCCGCGGACCGCACCTGCGCCCCGCGCCGTCGGCAGTATAGTGCAGGGAGCGGCCGCGGTCCACCGTGCGGCGGCGTCAGGCCGAGCCGTGCCCGCCGGCGCTGATCCGCGCCAGGGCCCGCAGCAGTTCGCCCTGGCGGTAGGGCTTCTTCAGGAAGGCGGCCAGGCCCTCGCCCAGCAGGTCGCTGACCGCGTGGTCGGCGGTGAAGCCCGAGGCCAGGATGACCTGGGCCTGCGGGGCCGCCTCCCGGATCGCGCGGAAGCACTCGCGTCCGCTCATGCGCGGCATGATCATGTCCAGCAGCACGACGTCGATGCGCTGCTGCTCGCGCCGGAAGATCTCCAGGCCCTGTTGCCCGTCCTCGGCCAGCAGCACCGTCCAGCCCAGGCCCTCGAGCATGCGCCGCACCATGCCGCGGATCACCGCTTCGTCGTCGATCACCAGCACGGTGCCGCTGCCGGTCAACGGCGGGCCGTCGTCGATGAGGGCGGCCACCGCCGGCAGCCCCGACAGGGGCAGCAGGAGCGTGAAGGTGGTGCCGGCGCCGACGGTGCTGGTCACCTCGATCGCGCCCAGGTGCTCCTCCACCGAACCGCGCACCGCGGCCAGGCCCAACCCGGTGCCCTCGCCCACCGGCTTGGTGGTGAAGAAGGGCTCGAAGATGCGGGGCAGGACCTCCGGGGCGATGCCCCCGCCGGTGTCGGCGACGGTGATCTCGAGGTAGTCGCCCGGCACCAGGGGGAAGGCCGCACGGGCACAGGCCGCCTCGTCCAGCCAGCGGCCGGCCGTGGCGATGGTCAGCACCCCGCCCTGGGGCATGGCGTCGCGGGCGTTGAGGCCCAGGTTGAGGATCGCCTGCTGGATCTGGGTGGGGTCGCCGATCACCGAGGCGTTCTCCGCCTCGAGCCTGATCCGCAGCTCGATGCGGCGGTCCACCGAGCGTTCCAGCAGGGCGGCAGCCTCGCGGATCAGGGCATGCCCGTCGACCGGCGTCGACAGCACCTTGCCCTTGCGGCTGAAGGCCAGCAGCTTGCGGGTCAGGTCGCTGGCCCGCCCCGCCGCGTCCAGGATGTGGCCGGTGAACTCGACGACCTCCTCGCGGCTCGTCTCCTGTTCCCGCGCCATCTCGGCGTAGCCCATGATCCCGGCCAGCATGTTGTTGAAGTCGTGGGCCACGCCTCCGGCCAGCTGGCCGACCGCTTCCATCTTCTGGGAATGGCGCAGGCGCTCCTCCAGCTCGTTCTTGTTGGTGACATCGCGGAAGACCAGCACGGCGCCGGCGACCGTGCCGTCGGCCGCGGTGATGGGGGCGCCGCTTTCCTCGATCACCCGTTCGCGCCCGTCCGCGGCGATCAGCAGGCTGCGCGGCAGGATCTCCTCGGACCGGCGGTCGGCCAGGATCCGGCGCGCCGGATCGGGCAGCGGCTCGCCCGAGTGCAGGTCCACCACCGGCAGCACCTCGATCAGCGGGCGGCCGCGGGCGGACTCCTCGCTCCAGCCGGTCAGGCGCACGGCCTCGGCGTTCATGCGCGCGACGCGGCCCTCGCCGTCGGTGGCCACCACCGCGTCGCCGATGGAGCGCAGGGTGATCGCCAGCCGCTCCTCGCTGCGGCGCAGGCGCACTTCCGTCTCGCGCCGCCGCCGGATGTTCAGCACCAGCCCCGCGATGCACAGCAGCAGCAGGGACATCAGCACCGCCAGGCCGATGATCTGGCGGCGGTAGGCGCGCCACACTGAGAAGGGCCGGCCCACGACGATGCTGCCGGCGGGCAGGTCCCGCTCGTCCAGCCGCCAGCGCACCAGCTGGGCATGGTCGAAGATGAAGCGGTTGGCCCGCTCGGAGACCACCGGCAGCGCGGCCGGATCAGCGCCCTGCAGCACCTGCCGCGCCAGGCGGGCCATGGCCACGCCCTGCCAGTAGCCGCTGACCAGCTTCCCTCCCACCACGCCGCCGGAGACGTTGAAGCCGAGCACGCAATAGACCGGCACGCTGCTGGCCTCGGCCAGCTCGCGGCCGATGACCTCGAAGGTGGTGTGGTGGTCGTCGCGGTCGGCGTAGAAGACCCCCAACAGCACGATCGTGTCACTCGGCAGCGCGCCCAACCGGGCCTGGTGTTCGGCCAGGGACAGGGCCGGGGCGTGCTCGACGGTGACCGCCGGCGCCAGGTCCGCCAGCTGCCGCGCGATGTCGCCGGCCACAGCCCGGCCCGTGACCAGGTCGTCGTTCAAGAGGTAGATGCGCCGGGTCTGCGGGAACTGGCGCAGGGCCAGTTCAATCGTCTCGCGGGCGGAATAGACTTCCGCCACGCCGGTGACGCCGGGAAATCCCGCGAGCAGCCCGGGGTCGTAGCCGTTGAGGCCGCCGAACACCACTGGCGTGCCCGGGAACAGCTCGTCCCGGTGTCGGCGCATGAACTCGAAGGCATGGTTGTCGGCCGTCAGCACCAGGTCGAAGCGCGTGTCCGCGTATTTGACCGCGAGCATGCGCCGGTAGGCGTCGAAGTACTCGGGCGTGTTGTGGATCTTGGCGTCCATGTTCTCGACCGACAGGCGCACCCGCGCGCCGTCGACCGCCAGGGTGTCGACGATGCCGCGCTGGATGTTGGTGGTCCAGGACATGAGCTGGTCGTAGGACTGGATCAGCAGGACGTCGCGGCCCCGGAAGGCCTCCGGCGGCGGCCCGGCGCCCGCCACTGCGGCCCAGAGCAGGAGCGCCCCCGCAAGGCAGCCCCGCAGAATCCCGCCGTCAGGCCGGGTCAAGGCGCCGAAGTAGCGACTGCTGGCAGTCAAGGAACCCCCTGGTGTGGCGAATCGTCCCGCAGCCATGGCCGGATCGGCGCACCACGCGCCTTCCGCATCCATCAACGGGACTTGTTCTCGGCTGCCTGCTTCAGCTTGTCGTTGGCCATGATCGCCAGCTCCACGCGGCGATTTTCGGCGCGACCCGCAGTCATGCCGTTGTCGGCGATCGGCTGCGACTCGCCGTAGCCCATGATGGTGAAACGCGTGGCGATGACCTGCTGGTCGCCGAGGAAGTTCGCCACCGCTTGGGCACGGTTGCGCGACAAGCCCAGGTTGTAGTCTTCGCTGCCGCTGGCATCCGTATGGCCTTCGATCAGGACGTCCGTATCGGCGTATTTGTTGAGAATCACAGCC
This sequence comes from Candidatus Krumholzibacteriia bacterium, assembly GCA_963848505.1. Lineage (GTDB taxonomy): Bacteria > Krumholzibacteriota > Krumholzibacteriia > LZORAL124-64-63 > LZORAL124-64-63 > JACZKN01. Next base: position 2,124,137 of record CAWKEB010000003.1, read on the forward strand.
AGCTCGCGCAGGTTCTGCTGGGCCGCCGGCTGCAGTTCCGAGCGGTCGACGGCGAAAAGAATCCCCGAATCGAATGTGATCTTGATGCCTTCGCCGATGCGTTCGACCGTGGCGCCCTCCAGGTCGCGCTCGATCTCGGCGGCCTGGTCGTCCATGTAGTCGCCGATCCAGGCACCGGCGGCGCCGCCGACGGCGGCACCGATGATGGCCCCGACGGTGGTGTTGCCGGCCTGGTTGCCGATGACGCCGCCGATCACCGCGCCGCTGCCGGCACCGATGACTGCCCCCTTCTCCTTGTTGCTCATGCTGGCGCAACCGAACGCGCCGACGACGAACACCAACACGAACAGGGCACTCAACACCCGCCGGGTCGTTCCATGCATGACCGGTTCCTCCTTTGTCCATACCCCGCTGCAGGATCTGCGTGACGCAGTGCGGGCCCATGATCGTCGAAACGGCGAATTTTGTCGATACGCAAGCCCGGGGCGCCGGCTCGCACGCGATTCCCCCCTTGCCGCCGGCCGCCGGCGGCGTTTACCTTTCGCCAACAGCCTCGGACAGCGAAAGGACCAGGCGTGAGCACGACTGTCGACCAGCTGGCCGCCCGCTACGGGCGCATCGCCGACCAGCTTGAGGAAATCTTCACCACCGGCCCCAAGGCCACCGACGACCCGGTGGCCCGCATGGCCACCGCCTGCGCCCTGCTCCAGCACAAGATGACCCACTTCTTCTGGACCGGCTTCTACCTGCAGCGCGGGGACCGCCTGGTGGTCGGGCCCTACCAGGGTCCGCTGGCCTGCGCGGTGCTGCCGGGGCCGGACGGCGTGTGCTGGGAAGGGGTGCGCGGCGGCCGGACGGTGATCGTGCCCGATGTCCACGCCTTCGCCGGCCACGTGGCCTGCGACGCGCGCAGCCGCAGCGAGATCGTCGTGCCGCTCTGCGACCGCGCCGGCGCCGTGCTGGGCGTCCTGGACGTGGACTCGGCGCAGCCCGACGCGTTCGGCCCGGCCGACGCCGCCGGGCTGCAGCGGATCGTGGCCCTGATCCACACCTGACCGAAAGCAGCGACGTGACTTCGCCCCACCCCGACCCGCCCGCCGATCTCGAGGACCTGCGCGCCCGCGTGCGCGAACTCGAGGCCCGACTGGCCGCCGAGGCGGACACCGCGCGCTACCGGGATGTCTTCACCCTGACCGCCGACGCGGTGCTGATCATCGACGGCGACCGCTTCATCGACTGCAACGATGCCACCGTGGCGATGCTGCGCTGCCACAGCCGCGCCGAGGTCCTGCAGACCCACCCTTCGGAGCTCTCGCCCGAGTTCCAGCCGGACGGCCGCCGCTCCTTCGACAAGGCCAACGAGATGATGGGCCTGGCCTTCGGCCGCGGCAGCCACCGCTTCGAGTGGGCCCACCGGCGGGCCGACGGCGAGATTTTCCCGGTGGAGGTGCTGCTGACGGCCGTCCGCCGCGGCGACCGCAGCATCCTGCACGTGGTGTGGCGCGACATCACCGACCGCAAGCGCCTCGAGGAGGAGCTGCGCCAGGCCCAGAAGATGGAAGCCGTCGGCAAGCTGGCCGGCGGCATCGCCCACGACTTCAACAACCTGCTGATGGCCATCGGCGGCAACGCCGAGCTGCTCGAGCAGGAGCTGCGTGCCCGGCCCGACCTGGCCGAGTACGTGGGCGAGATCCGCCGGGCCGGCGCCCGGGCCGCCGCCCTGGTCGAGCAGCTGCTGGCCTTCAGCCGCAAGAGCCTGCGCCAGCCGCGGGTGGTCGATCTGAACCAGATCCTCAGCGGCCTGGACCGCATGCTTTCGCGGCTGCTGGGCGAGGACATCCGCATCGAGAGCCGACTGGCCCCGCTTCCGCTGCCGGTGCTGGTGGATCCGCACCAGATGGAGCAGGTGGTGCTGAACCTGGCCACCAACGCCCGCGACGCCATGCGCAGCGGCGGCACCCTGTCCTTCACCACCTCGGTGGACGCCGCGACCGACGGGGGCGGCTGGGCCGTGCTGTCGGTCCGCGACACGGGCGAAGGCATCGCCCCGACCGACCTGCACCGGGTCTTCGACCCCTTCTTCACCACCAAGGAGCAGGGCCGCGGCACGGGCCTGGGCCTGTCCACCGTGTACGGCATCGTCCAGCAGAGCGGGGGCGAGATCACCGTCGACAGCACCCGCGGGCAGGGCTCGGTCTTCCGCATGCGCCTGCCCCTGTCGCAGGAAGCGGCGGGCGAGCCGGAACCGCTGCCGACAGCCGGCGACACCGGCGGCAGCGAGTCGATCCTGCTGGTGGAGGATGAGGCCACGCTCATCCACCTGGTGGCCAAGGTCCTGCGCAACCGCGGCTACGCGGTGCACACCGCCGGCGACGGGCAGGAGGCGCTGGACCTGGTCGCGGCCTCGGGCCTGCACTGCGACCTGCTGGTGACGGACGTGGTGATGCCCCGCATGGGCGGCCCCGAACTGGCGGCATGCCTGCGCCGCGGGCGGCCCGACCTGCGGGTCCTCTACATCAGCGGCTACACCGACAGCGTGCTGTTGCAGCGGGGTCTGGTCGAGGGCGAGGTCGACCTGGTGCCCAAACCCTTTTCGCCGGCCGAACTGCTGACCAAGGTGCGCGAGTTGCTGGACCGGTCGTGAGGCCGGCGGCCAACGTCTAGTCCGCCAGCGCCTCGCCCGGCAGCGGGAACCAGCGCAGCCGCTCCAGCTCGGGCGCCAGGACCGGCGCTGTGCCGCCGGGGACCAGGCCGCCGGGCCGCCCTGCCTCCCGGGCCGGTTCGGCCATGGCGGCGATCACGCGCCTGGCCTCGGCCAGGTAGTCGGCGAACGCGGTTTCCGGCTCGGTCAGGTGGCGCGAGCGGTACTGCATGGTCCCGGACCGGTAGCAGACCTCCTGCAGCCGCAGGTTCTGGTCCGGCCGCTGGTCGCGGTGGCGCCAGATGCCGGTCAGCGGGCAGAATTCGTAGTGGGGCAGCAGCCGCCAGCCCTCGGCCGCCAGCAGCTCGACGGCGTCCAGGATGTACCCGAACACCTCCTCGGAGATGAAGTAGTTGAAGTTGACCCGCACCCAGCCGGGCTTGATGCCTTCGCTGCCGGCGTTGATGGCCTCGTGGAACTTCATGCTGCGCGCCAGGTCGATGCCCAGCAGGCGGTGGCCGTAGGGCCCGGCGCAGGAGCAGCCGCCGCGGGCCTGGATGCCGAACAGGTCGTTCAGCAGCGCGACCACGAAGTTGTGGTGCAGCACCTTGTCCGGGCCGTGGCGGATCACGAACGAGACGATGGACAGGCGCTGGGCCTCGAGGTTGCCCAGGATGCGGATGCTCGGGTTGGCCGACCAGCGGGCGATGGCCCGTTCGACGAACTGGCGCTCCAGGTGCTCGATGCTCGCGGCCCCCACGGCCTGCTTGAGGTGGAACACGAGCCCGGCGCGGATGGCTTCGATGATGGCCGGGGTCCCGCCCTCCTCGCGGTGGGCCAGGTCGGCCAGGTAGGTGTGCGCCTCCGGACCCACGTAGCTGACGGTGCCGCCGCCGGGAACCGAAGGCACGCGGTTGGTCAGGAGTTTCCTTTTCACCACCAGCACTCCCGGGGTCTGCGGTCCCCCGATGAACTTGTGCGGCGAGATGAACACGGCGTCCTTGGCCGCCGGCCCGTCCTCCTCCCCGTCCGGATTCATCTCGATGTCGACGTAGGGCGCCGCGGCCGCGAAGTCCCAGAAGGCCAGGGCCCCGTGGGAGTGCAGCAGCCGGGTGATGCCCCGGGTGTCCGAGACGATGCCCGTGACGTTGCTGGCGGCGGAGAAGCTGCCGATCCGCAGGGGCCGCATGGCGTGGGCCGACAGCTCGCGCTCGAGGTGGGCCTGGTCGATGCGGCCGTCCTGGTCCTCGGCGATGGTCACCACGTCGGCGATGGATTCGCGCCAGGGCAGCTCGTTGCTGTGATGCTCGTAGGGTCCGATGAACACCACCGGCCGCTTGTCCTGGGGGATGCGGCAGCTGAGCCCGAACTTCTCGTCCAGGTCGCTGGGGATGCGCAGGTTCAGGATCTCGATCAGCTTGTCGATGGCCCCGGTGGCCCCCGAGCCGGTGAAGATCGCCACGTCCCGGTCCGTGCCGCCGCAGGCCTCGAGGATGATGCCGCGGGCGTCCTCGCGGAAGCGCGTGGTCTGGCGGCCGGTGGCCGAGGTCTCGGTGTGGGTGTTGGCGTACAGCGGCAGCACCTCGTCGCGGATGAAGTCCTCGATGAAGCGCAGGCTGCGGCCGCTGGCGGTGTAGTCGGCGTAGATCATGCGGCGCGGGCCGTAGGGGCCGTCGAGGGCGCGCTCGTCGCCGATGATCGAATCGCGGATCTTCTCGATCAGGTGGTGGACGTGTTCCTGCAACGGGCTCACCTCGGGATCGGGGATGTCGGGGACGGGACCGCGGCGTCCCGCAGGGATCATAACCCCTGGCCCGTGCTGGCGCCTAGCCCGCGAGTCTGATAATTTCGGCACCTGACCCCCGCCGGACAACCGCCAGCCGCTGGAGACCGCCTTGGCCGTCCCGACCCTCCGCTCCTCGACCTTGGTCACCACGGCCTGGGTGCTCGCCTGCGCGGCGGCGACCCTGGCGGGCGTGGCGGTGGGCCTGGCCCCGGCCGAGCAGGCCCGGGCCTGGCCCCTGCCCCTGGCCCTGCCCCGACTGGCGGCGGCGATCGGCCCGCTGGCGGCGCTGACCGGCGCAGCGGCCCTGCTGGTGATGGTCGCCGCGGCCGGCCACGCCCGGGCCCGGCGCTGGGAGAGCCTGTTCGGCGGTCTGATCCTGGTTTATCCCCTGCTGTTGGCGGGCGTGTGGCTGGTGCTGGGCGCAGATCCCGCGGGGCCGGCGGCCTGGATCACCGGCATGCTGCTGGCGGCGGCCCTGGCCTGGCTGCTGGTCCGCGGGCCGCGCGCCCTGCCGCCCGCGCATCGCGTCGCGGCCCGGCGCTGGCTGCCGGTCGATCTGGCCATGATCGGTCTGCCGGTCGCCCTCGGGCTGCTGGCGGGCACCCCCCTGGACGGCCGCGCCATCCTGCTGTCGGCGCTCTTCTACCCCGTGTTCGCGCTGCTGCAGCTGACGGTTTTCCTGGTGATCCCGGCCCGGCGGCTGCGGGCCATGGACGCGGGCCCGACCGGGGCGGCCCTGGCCTGCGCCCTGGTCTTCGGGCTGCTGCACTGGCCGCAGCCGGCGGTGCTCGCCCTGACGGTGGGCGGGATGCTGGTCTGGGCGGCGGCCTGGCTGCGCGGGCGCCCCCTGTGGCAGCTGGCCCTGGTCATGGGCTGGTCCGCCACCACCGCCACCCAATTCCTGCCCGACGCCTGGACCGGCCACATGAACGTGGGGCCGCGCGCGGTCCGGGAGATGGCGGTGCGCGACCTGGCCGCGGCGGCGGGCCCGCTGCCGGCCGAACCGGGACGATGGCTCGCCGCAGCCTACCCCCTGACCGTGGGCCGCCCCCTGCAATCCGGGGAACAGGCCGCCTGGGCCCGGGGCATCGCCCGGGAACAGCGGGCCTGCATCGCCTGGGAGATCCTGCTGAGTGCGGAATACGCCGCCCGCGCGGCCGCAGCCGGGCTGCCGGCGCCCCCGCCCCTGACCCAGCACTGGTCCGACCTGGCGCCCCCCTGGCCCGGACGCATCGCGGCCATGGCCGACGCTGCCGGCGAGGAAACGGATTTCCTGCGCTCGCTTTATCGGGACCTGCTGGGCCGCGATCCGGCGTCCGCCGAACTCGACTCCTGGGCCTGGGGCCTGGTCCCGATCCAGCGCTCGGCCCTGGCCCGTCTGCTGCTGACCGAGCGGGCGACGCTGCGCTCGATGCCCTACGCTGCCGCGGAGTTTCCGCCCCTGCGCCTGCCGCCTCGATAATCCCTAAAGGCCCCCCGCAGTAGGCCGATCAGTTCCCCGTGACCAGCGACGTCGGCCGGATGGTCCGGTCAGGACGCCCAGGATCCCAACCCACCGCCAGGAGGGTGACATGAAGAAGATTGCGGTTTTGACCCTGTGCCTGGTGGGCCTGGCCCTTGCCGACCCCACCAGCGTCGTGGCCCAGTGCTCCACCGGTACCTCGAACTTCAACGCGAACGACATGCGCATGGTCGGCGAGATCCCCGGCGGGACGAAGGTCCACGTCGGGCAGCAGTTCAGCGTCGACTGCGCCGTCGCGCAGCTGCAGGCCGTGACGTTCCGCCTGCAGGTCGATGCCAACCTGACGATCGGGTCCCAGACCTGCCTGGCCCTGGGCGACACCATGGCCTGCGTGTTGATGGACCTCAACCACAACGAACTGGCCCGGGTCGAGCAGGTGCTGGCCTTCAACAACGGCACCCAGAACGTGACCTTCGACTTCTCCGACCAGACCTGGGGTCTGGACAGCGGCGACTACATCGTCACCTGGGAGAACGTCACCAAGTCGTTCCTGTTCTTCGGCCGCTCCGGCAACAGCCACCCCGGCCTCATGCACGTCAACACCAACGGCGTGTGGACCGAGGATTGGGTTGCGGACGCCTACTTCGCCGTGAGCTGGGACGAGAACGGCGTGCCCAACGAGCAGCTCACCTGGGGCGCCATGAAGGCCGACTACCGCTAGACGGCCGCGCCCTGGAGCAAACGAGGAGCCGGACCCCGCGGGGTCCGGCTCCTCTCGTTTGTCGACGGGGCAGGCGTCAGAACAGACGGCGCGAGACGAAGGTCCAATCCCCGGCCACCACCTCGAGGTCCTCGATGGTCCGCGTGCCCAGGGACCGGCCGTCGCGGTCGACCAGCTCAACCTGCAGGTCGTGGACGCCCGCCGGCAGGCTCAGCCGCACCAGGTGCACGTCCGCCGGCAGGGTCAGCCAGCTGCGGGTGTCCGCGCTCTCGGTGGCCGCACCGAAGATGTTGGCCACCCAGCCCGCAATGTCGCCTGCCGCCTTCTTGGCCTCGCGGCTGGCCAGGTACTTGGTCAGTCCGCGCAGGATCGTCTTGAAGAAGATGGTCGGTTTCTCGGCGTCGAAGGTGATGCGCGCCGCCCGGGACAGGTTCTCGGCCCGGTAGCCGCGGGCGTGGCCGCCGGCGAGGCCCGCGGTCACCCGCACGCTGCCCAGCCGGCCCGGCGTGTCCTGCATTTCCGGCGCAGCCACCGACACCCAGTACTCGATATTGTGGCCCGCGATCAGGGCCTGCATGTTGCCCATACCGGCATAGATCTCCCAGGCCCAGTAGGCGCCGTCGCTGTAGGCCTCGCCCGCAAAGACCGGAAAATCGAAGCGGATCTGGGTCTTGGCCGAGACGAAGCCCTCCTCCAGGAAGAGCACGACCTCGCCCGTGCCCGGCTGCCAGCGCACGGCCTCCTCGTAGGCCTCGGGCGTCAGCGTTTCGCCGTCAGGTGCGGGCAGTTCGGCGAACACGTCGGGGCAGGCCTGGCGCAGCTGCTCCAGCTCGGCCCGGAAACCGATGCGCCGGCCCACGCGCTCCAGGTCGCGGGCCAGGCTGGCCGGGATCTCCAGGCCCAGCGCGGTGCGGTTGTGCTGGTAGGCGGTGGCCGCGTTGCGATAGGCGATGAAGGCGTCGTTCAATTCGCCGTCCCAGTCATAGAGCATGCCGCTGGCGTAGAGCAGGAAGGCGTTGTTGCGCACGCTCTCCAGCTCCGCGCGGTCCTGTTCGCGCACGACGCCCAGGGTGGCGTCGACGTACTTGGACTGCTGCAGGCTGGCCCGCCGCGCCTCGACCTGGGCCTCGCCCCGCTCGCCCAGGTAGACGTAGTTCATCGCCTTGTAGTACGGCACCATGGCCAGCTCGAAGGGCCGGGCCCGGTAGCTGATGGCGTTGTCGTTGGAGACCAGCGAGAAGACGCCTTCGCTGATGGACTTGGTGTAGAGATCGTCGCTGAGCCGTTCGGCGGCGGCGAAGGCCTCGTTGCTCTCGCGCCAGCGGTCGGCGTAGTGCAGGATCAGGCCGCGTTCCAGGAAGTACAGCACCTGGTCCTTGGACCCGGCCTGCTTCTCCACCGTGGCCAGGGCACGCTCCCAGTCACCCTCGGCGACGGCCGGCCTGAGGTCGCCCATCTTGGCACTGTAGGTGGCGCAGCCGGCGGTCCAGCACACCAGCAGGAGCAGGGCGCCGCTGCGGACGCCCTGCCCCGGCCTGCTCGTGCTCGGGCATCGGATCGTCATGGCCTAGGGCTTGTACTTGTCCTTGCCCACGAACTTCTTGATCTTCTCGAAGCCCGCCCAGACCTTGGTGTTGTCCTCGAGGTCGACCAGGTAGCAGTCCACCTGGTAGTACTTCACCTGGTCGCCCTTCTCCTGGTCGAAGATCGCGTTGATCTCGCCGATCAGCATGTAGTCGGCGCCCTTCTCCAGGCCCCACTGCTTCATGCTCGCCTCGGAGGCGAACTCCTGCTGGTCGGCACGCTCGCCCCGGACCTCGTCGCGTTCCTCGGCCGAGGCCACGACCTTCACCCGGCCGCCGTTGATGAAGTTGCGCTCCAGGTCGGCGATGAAGGTCTTGACCGGGATGTGCTCGGGCGTCTTGTTGCGCACCGTGCCCACGATGAGGATCGGCTGCTTGCCGTTCTCGGCCCGGAAATCCTCGACCCAGGGGCTGGCCGTGATCTGGGCGACCAGGGCGGCCGAGACCTGGCGGCTGTCCACGTCGTTCCACTCGCCCGAAAGGTCGATCTGCTCCTCGACGTCGGTACGGGTGACCTGCTTGCCACTGCTGCAGCCGCCCAGGGCCAGAGCCGTGCCTGCCAGCAGCAGCAGGGCCATGGCGTACCGTGTTCCGATGGTCCTCATGGATTCCCTCCCGGCCCGCCCGTCGGCGCGCCGATGCCAGAGTCGTGCGCGCCGGCTGCGGGGCCGGGCGCGGGATTGCCAAACTCGTTCAGGGGTGGCCAGCATGTTCGCCTGACGCCATACGCCCGTCAACCCCCAAGGTTCCGGCGCCTAGGCGTAGCGGTCGGGCTCCTCCTCTTCGCGCCAGGCCAGGGCGCGCGAGAGGAGCCGTCTGGTCAGCACCGCCACCAGGTCGCGACGGTAGCCGGCCGAGGCCCGGCTGTCGTCGATGGGCGCCACTTCGGCCGCCGCGGTGTCGGCGCATTCCTGCACCTCGCGGGGGCCGACCGCGCGGGGATCCAGCCCCGTCAGCACGGCCTCGGCCAGCGGGGTTCGCTGGGGCACCGCCGTGGCCGCGCCCAGCCCGATGCGCAGGTTGACGATGCGGTTCTCCACCACGTCCAGGCCCACGGCCATCTGCACCAGGGCCGCGCCGTCCCGGGAACGGGTATGACGGTGGCTGAGGCAACGGCGCAGGCGGGCGTTGCGCGGCAGGATCACCCCCACCAGCAGGCGGTCGGCCAGGGCCGTGCCCCCGTGATGGTAGAAGGCGCTCAGGGGCAGGGTGGTGGTGGCTGCCTCGTCGGCGATCACGCATTCGGCGTCCAGGGCCAGCAGCACCGGCGCCAGGTCGCCGCAGCGGGTGCCGTGGCAGAGTTGGCCGCCGAAGGTCGCCCCCGGGCGCAGCGTGCGCCGGGAGCACTCGGCCAGGGTGGTGGCCAGGGCCGCGCCGGCGAAGGCCTCCACCCGCGCGTCCCGGGCGGCATCCAGCACCGTGGTGGCCGCGCCCAGGAAGAGGTCGCCGTCCGGATGCAGGTCGATGGTGGCGATGCCCGCGTGGTTGATGTCGACCACGAAGTCGCATTCGGGCTTGCCGCGCAGGAGGTCGGTGCCGCCGGCGATGTAGGCGCCGCGGCCGGGCCCCTGGCGCAGCATGGCGACGGCCTCGGCGGGGGAGGAAGCGAAGCGGTATTCCTTGAGGTCCCACATGATCCCCGCCCTTCCCGGCCGGTCGGCGGACAAGCGACCTCCCCCACCCTACTCCGTGGGCACGTCCGCTGGCAAGCGGGATCCTGGCCACTGCTTGATGTGCAGGTCCCGCTGCGGGAACGGGATCTCGATCCCCGCGGCCCCCAGGGCCTTGTAGATCCTGGTGTTCAATTCGTCGGCGACCGCCGGCCGGACGCTGGGGTGGTCCGCCAGCACCAGCACCAGGAACTCCAGGCTCGACTCGCCCATGCCGGTGAAGCGGACCGTCGGCTCCTCGTCCGGAGCCACGTGGGGCAGCCCCCGGGCCGCCCCTGCCAGCACCTCCCGCACCTGGTCGATGTCGCTGCCGTAGGCCACGCCCACGGTGGCCCGCACGCGCATCTGCAGCGTCGGACCGCTGCTCTCGTTGACGATCTTGGCGTTGCCGATCACCGCGTTGGGCACCGTGACCTCGACGTTGTCCACCGTCAGCAGGCGCGTCGAGCGCATGCCGATGTCCGTGACCTGGCCCCGCGTGACCTCGTCGATGATGATCACGTCGCCCACCTTGTAGGGTGCGTCCATGAGGATGAACACGCCGGAAATGAAGTTGGCCAGCGTGTCCTTGGCCGCAAAGCCGATGGCGATGCCGGCCACGCCCGCCGAGGCCAGCCAACTGGTCAGGTTCACGTGCCAGGCCGCCATCAGCAGGTACGAACCCACCGCCAGCAGCAGCACCTTGTAGGTGAACTGGAACAGGGGCACCGACTCGGGCTGGACCCAGCGGAAGCGGCGGCTCCCCTGGCTGGCCACGCGGAAGACGATGGCCCCCGCCTGCAGGGCGAAGCGCGCCCAGACCCCCACCAGCAGGGTCGCCAGGATGCTGGTCAGGAGACCCTTGAACGTGGGCTGCAGGGCGTCGACCACGGCCCATTCACAGCCGACGAGCACGAGCGTGGACTGCAGCGCCGGGCCCAGGCGGGCCACCATCAGGTCGTCCGCCTCGCCGCGGGTGCGCCGGGCGCCGCGCCGCAGCAGCGGCAGCACCACCAGGCGCAGCATCAGGACCAGCACGAGCATGCCCAGCAGGATCAGGGCGGCGTCGAAATACGGATGATCGCCGTAGCGGTCGACGAGTTCGCGGATCGGCTTCATGGTTCTCCCCGGTTCAGTCCTCGCCGGCGGCGCCGTCCGGCAGCGCCGGTCGCACCTTCAGCACCTTCTCCTTGCGGATCTCCACGGTCCCGGGTTTGGCGCCCCGGGGCTTGGTGACGTAGCGGGCCCGGGTGGCCGAGACCGCCACCTCCCGCGATTCCCGCTTGCGGCTGTGCCAGGCCGCCACCGCGGCCGCGGCCCGCACCGTGGCGTTGTCGGGTTCCTCGCCCGCGGGCACCCGCAGGATCACGTGGCTGCCGGGCAGGCCGCGCACATGGAACCACCAGTCGTTGGCCTTGGCCAGGCGGATCGAGAGGCGATCGTTGTCCAGGTCGGTGCGCCCGGCCAGCACGATCCAGCCGCCGGGCAGTTCGTACTGCCAGAGCTTGGGTTCGACGCGTTCGGGACGGGGCGGGCGCGGCATGATCTCCTTTGGGGGCGGCGGCGCGCGCTCGGTCGGGCGCCGGGGCGCAGTATCCCACAGCCGGGGACCGCACTCAAGGCTCGGGAGCCCGCCCTTCCCGTGCTAGGATGGGCGGCAACGCACGAACCGACCCGCTCCGGAAAGGCACCGCCCGATGACCCACGCGCCCAGCGATCCCTACCACCTGCGCCTCGGCCGCGCCGTGATCGCGGTGTCGAGCCCCGAACCGGATTTCGCCGGCTTCCTGGCCCACTACTTCGGCCGGCCGAGCGACCCGGGACCGGCGACGGTCAGCCTCGAGGTGCTGGTAGCCCGGGACGACCAGCCCTGCCCCGTGCCCAACAGCCTGCTGCTGACCAAGACCGTCACCGGCGCGGAAATCGACATCGACGGCGGGCTGGTGCGCGGGCACTGGGACCAGGCCCGCGGCCGGGGGCGGGTCACCGTACGCTCGACCCTGCTGCGCGGTCAGATGATGCGGGTGTTCGAGCAGCTGCTGTACCAGGTGTTCCACTCGGCCGCGCAACGGCTGGGGTACCGCGCGGCGCTGGTCCATGCCGCCGGCGTGGTGCGGGCGGGTCGGGGCTATCTCTTCGTCGGACCGTCAGGCGCCGGCAAGTCGACGGTGGCCCGGCTGAGCGCCGCCCACAGCGTGCTGAACGACGAGATGAACCTGGTGGAGCTGGACGACGACGGCGGCGTCACCCTGGTGGGCACGCCGTTCAACGCCTTCTTCACCGCCAAGGTCGAGGGCCGGGCGCCGCTGGCGGCGATCCTGCTGCTGGAGCAGGCCCCTGAGCACTCCCTGCTGCCGGCCGCAGCCGCCCGCGCCGCGGCCGACCTGGCGGCCCAGGTGGCGCCGCCGGTGGGCCTGGGCGATGCCGTGCCCGTGAGCACCCGCGCCGCGATGCTGGATTCGGCCCTGGCCATCCTGGCCCGGGTGCCCGCCCATGTGCTGCGCTTCCGCCAGGACGCGGGCTTCTGGCAGGTCGTGCCCCGCTGAGGCGCCGACAGGAAAAGGCCGGCCGCCAACCGGCGACCGGCCCAATCCTGCAATTCGGCGATCAACTTGAGGCTACCGCCACCACCAGCCACGGCCACCGCGGCCCCCGCGGCCCCCGCGGTCGCCTCCGCCATTGTCGCCGCCGTCATCGCCATAGCTACCGAACACACCGAACGCAATCGTCACACTGCGCAGCATCGGCCGCTCGTATGTCTTCTTCATCTCTGTTTCCCTCTCCACAGGTGCGTTGTTATCTACCCCCAGTGCAAAAATCATAGATGAGATCGCTGGGCTTTGCAAGATAAAACTGTTAGTGAAACTAAGATTCCTTTGGGCCTAATCCTGCTGATAGTAACAATCTCTTGGATGGCTGGGGCTAACCCAGGCGTATTTTTTATACTTTCTGTACTTTATTTTATGTTATAATGCTTGTCATATGGTGTTTGGCCGCTCCAAGCCCGACCCTGAGGATGGTGCCCATGGGCTGGTTTTCCAAATCTGCGCTGCCGCGGGCGGCTGCCGCCCTGGCGTTGGTCGGGGCCCTGGCCCCGGCGGCGGGCGTTGCCGCCGCTGCCGAACCGACCCCGCCGCGCCCGCTTGTCCGCGACGAGGCCCTCGCTCCGGCACGCGGCCGGCTGCCGGCGGCCGCAACAATCGACCAGGACAAGGCGATGCCCAGGCACGACCGGCGCACGGCCGCCTCTTTGCCGGACTCGGCCCGCCGCATCTTCCGGACCCTGAGCCTGGACGCCAAGACCGCCGGCGGCGCCGCGGTCGGCCTCGACCCGGGGGTCCGGGCCCGCATCGACGCCCTCAGCTCGCCCTTCCTGGGGCGCGGGCCCGTCACCGGATCCGTCCCGGCCGCGGACCTGCGCCGCAGCGCCGACAAGGCCGACGCCCCCTGGAGCGGCAACCGCCTGCTGGCCAACCCCACCGACATGAACGACGAGTACGTGTCGCTGGCGGCCAGCCCCCTGACCGGCGCCCTGTGGGCCACCTTCGCCGCCACCGACCTGGGCGGCACCGACCGCGACATCCACATCGCCCGCTCGACCGACGACGGACTGACCTGGACCGTGTGGGAGCTGCCCGCCTCGTCCGCCGACGAGTACCACCCCGACCTGGCCATCGACGCCGCCGGCTTCATCCACGTGGTGTGGGTGGCCGCGCCCGGCACCCTCATGCGCGCCCGCAGCGCCGCGGCCGATGACCCCCTGCACTGGGCCTTCGTCGAGGGACTGGCCGCCGACGAGCCCCTGGCCACCCCGTCGATCGCCGTCTCCGGTGCGGGCGACTTCGCCCGCGTGTTCATCGCCACGGCCTGGAATACCGTGAACTGGGACCTGTTCGCCTACGAGTGGACCCTGCTGTTCATGTTCTCCAGCGACGGCGGGCGCAACATCACCTACGACTACTTCGTGCCCGACGGCTACCCCGAGTACTGGCCCGACGTGGCCATGGACGGCAGCCTGGTGCACTTCGTCAACGCCGAGGCCGACTACGAGACCGGCGAGCTGGAGATCGTGGTGGCCAGCGACCAGTACAGCGGCAGCTTCACCGACGTGGCCAGCCTGACCGGCTGGACCCCGAACAACTGCCTCTTCCCGCGCCTGGCCTGCCAGGGCCAGCAGGTCTTCGTGGTCTACCAGCACGACTGGACCGACGGCTTCAACACCGACGGCGACATCATCTACGCCTACAGCTGGGACCGGGCCGCCAGCTGGTTCGGTCCGATCGAGATGATCGCCGACCCGTACGAGAGCGTCGGGCCGACGGTCTTCACGCGCAATGGCGTGGTGGGCTGCCTGTGGCTGGACGCGCCCGCCGGCGGCGACGAGTTCCACCTGGCGGCGCGCCTCGGCGGCGGCGGCGGCCAGTCCGCCCTGTTCGGCGGCGTGGAGATCGTCACCGACGAGCCGCGGGTCGAACCCCAGTTCCACGCGGTGGCCGGGCTGGCGGCCTCCGGCCGGGTCCATGCGGCCTGGATCGACCGGCGCAACCATCCCACCCAGGGCAACAACGTCTACACCGGCAGCCGCCCCCTCCTGCCGGACCTGGCCCCGCACCAGCCCGAGGGCTGGTCCGCCCCCCTGGTCGCGGCCGCAGCCCGCGGCGGCCGCACCGACACCTGGCTGGCCGGCGGCGACACCACCTTCGTCAGCTTCGCCTTCCTCAACGCCGGCCTGGCCGACGCCGCCGGCAGCTTCGGCCTGCACCTCAACCTCGACGGCACCACGGTCGCGGCCTGGACCGTGTCCGGCCTGGCGACCGCCAGCTGGGTGGCGGTCGAGGACCATCCGCTGATCGTGCCCGCGGGCAACCACAACCTGACGCTGCGCCTGGATCCCCTGGGCCAGATCGCCGAGGACGACGAGACCAACAACACGGCCACCCGCCTGCTGACCTGGATCGACGGCGATCCGGTGGCCCGGGCCGAGCCCGGGCGCCTGGTCATCCGGCTGGATCCGCCGCAGATCTTGTCCGCCGCCGGGGCGCTGGTCCAGCGCCCGCCCCTGCTGCCGGCGACCGGCAGGGCCACCATCGCCCCCGAGCTGGCCGGGGCCCTGGACAAGGCCCTCGGCGGCGAGCGCCTGCGCGTCGTCCTGGTGCCGGCTGCGCGCCTGGACCCGGCGGCGCTGGCGGTGCAGCTGCACACGGCCAGCGGCCCCCTGCGCCGCCAGACGGTGCTGGCGGCGGCCCGCCTGCAGACCGAGCGCGCCCTGGCGGACCTGCGCCCGCGCCTGGACCAGCTGGCCCGGGCCGGCCTGGCGGGCGAGCCCCGCGCCCTCTGGCTGTCGGGCATGATCAGCATCGAGCTGGATCCCCTGGCGGTAGAACAGCTGGCAGCCTTGTCCTCGGTGGGCACCCTCTGGCTGGACGACACGCCGAGCGAGACCTTCGGCGCCGGCGTCGCGACCGGCGCCGGGGCCAAGGCCGCCGGCGTGCCGGCCTGGCACCTGGACCAGGTGGGCGCACCGGAGGCCTGGACCCGCGGCTTCGACGGCGAAGGCGTGCTGGTCGGCCACGTGGACACGGGCATCGCCTACAACCACCCGGACCTGGCGGGCCGGATGTGGGACGGCGGGACGACCTGGCCCCACCACGGCTGGGATGCCGTCGACGAGGACAACGATCCGTACGACGGCGACCCCGACTGGTACCACGGCACCCACACCGCCGGCCTGATCGCCGGCGACGGCACCGGCGGCACCGCCACCGGCGCGGCGCCCGGCGCCCGGCTGATGGCCCTGCGCGCCCTGCCCGGCTACTACGACGACCTGGTCGAAGCCCTGCAGTTCGGCCTGGACCAGGGCGTGGACCTCTTCAACCTCAGCGGCGGCTGGACCAACGCCGCATCGGCCCTGCGCGTGGCCAACCGCTACAACGCCGACGTGCTGATGGCCGCCGGCATCCCCTGGATCTGCGCCGCCGGCAACGGCGACAACCAGGGCGGCCACGTGGCGCTGCCCGCGGACGTCTCCAGCCCCGGCGACTGCCCCAATCCCTGGTACGCACCCAACGGCGGCGCCTCCGCGGTGATCACCGTCGGCGCGGTCACCGCCGCGGGCGGCGTGTGGAGCGGCTCCAGCATCGGTCCGGTGCGCTGGGACTACGACAATCCCTACGGCGCGGCCAACTACCGCGACTATCCCTGGCCGCCGGGCCTGATGAAGCCGGACGTGGCAGCGCCTGGCGACCTGATCACCAGCACCGTCGGCAGCAGCGGCTACGTGGTCTACTCGGGCACCAGCATGGCCACGCCCCTGGTCACCGGCGCGGCGGCGATCCTGCTGCAGGCCGCGCCCGGACTGGGGCCCGCAGCCCTGGCGGAACTGCTGGAAACCACCGCCCGCGACGTGACCGGGGCCCCGGCCACGGTCGGCCGCGACAACCACTCCGGGGCCGGCCTGATCGACCTGGCCGCCGCCCTGGACGTGCTGGGCGAAGCGGGTCCAGCGGCCACCCTGGTGCTGCACAACGACGGCGTGCTGCCCCTGCAGGTCAGCGCCGTCTGGGACGACGGACCCTGGCTGCAGGCGACGGCACCGGCGGCGGCCATCGCCCCGGGCGCCAGTGCCACGATTCCGGTCTTCGTCGATCCCACCGGGCTGGGCCAGGGCGCGCACACCGCGACCCTGATCATCCTCAGCAACGACCCGGCCTCGCCGCTGTTCGTGCCGGTGGTGCTGGACTACGGATCCGGCCTCAGCGCCGTCGACGAGCCGGTGCCCGCGGCCGGACCGCTGCACCTGACCAGCTACCCCAATCCGTTCAACCCGCGCACGACCCTGCGCTTCACCGCCCGCGGCGGCGAGGCGGCGGAGCTGGCGGTGTACGACCTGCGCGGCCGGCTGGTGCGCACCCTGGTGCGCGGACAGCTGGAGCCCGGCCCGCAGGAGGTGCCCTGGGACGGCCGCGACGAGCAGGGCCACAGCGCCCCCAGCGGCCAGTACTTCGCGCGCTTCGCCGAGGGCGGCGACCTGCCGGTGGTGCGCAAGCTGATGCTGGTGCGCTGACCCCGCCGCGCAGCATGCAGGAAGCCCCCGCCGCGGATGCGGCGGGGGCTTCCTGGTCAACGGATCCTTGTCAAAGTTCCCTGCCGCCGGACCTGCGCGGGCGTCAGTCCGTCTTCTTCAGCTCGATGATCACCTCGCCGGCGCCGGCGGCGTCCCCGGTCTGCACGTCGTTCAGTTCGATGTTCACGGTGCGCTGCCCGTCCGCGTCGATCACCTCGACCTGGGCCTCGCCGCCGAAGCCCTGGGCCGCCAACTGGGCCAGGATCCCGGCCCGCACCTCCTCGGCGGTCTCGCCGCTGACCTCAAGGCCGAACACGGCGTGGCCCATGGCAGCGGCCAGGTTGCCCTCGACCGTGCCCTCGAGCGCCTTGACGGTGACCTCGGCTCCGGCCAGGTCGCCGAAGCGGGACGCCAGGTCGGCCTGCAGCCGCTCGCCGTCGAGGTCCTGCCCCCACACGGTCAGGTGCCCGGTCAGCGGCCCGTCGGCCCGCTCTTCCAGGCCCACCATCACGCCTTCGACGCCGGGGCGGGTCTCGACCCAGGCGGCCACCTCCTCCACCAGGGAGGCGGCGCCGTCCTTGGCCGCGCCGCTGAAGGCCAGGGAAAGCTGCTGCCCCATGGGCACCTCGTACTCGGTCGGCGTCGTGCAGGCGGCCACGCCGAGGGCCGCGATCGCCACCATGGCCACGGCGGGCCGGAACCAGATCCTGTGCGTCATGATCTTCCACCTTTGGTTGCGGGGGTGCGCGCGGCGATGCTCGGCCACCAGGCGTGCACGCAGTCCGTCGCGGTCCGGGTCGTCCGGGCGCGGCGGCGCGGCGTGGGCCTCGCGCAGCATCCTGTCCAGGTCACGGTTGCGCATGATCTCCCCTTTCCGTTCAGCCGGCCCGCCCGGCGCGGACGGCCCCGCGGGCTTCCCCGCGCGCGACCGCCGACCTGGGGGCCGGTTCCGATTCGTTCCGCAACTGCTCGCGCAGCCGGCGCCGCAGGCGGCTGAGCCGCTGCTTGACCGCCGCCTCGCCCAGTCCCAACAGGCCGCCGATGTCCCGCAGCCGCAGATCCTGCCCGTAGTGGAGGGCGAGCAGCTCGCGCTCCTCGGCCGGCAGCTGGGCCACCAGCGCCCGGACCCGATCCGCCTGTTCGGTGCGGATCAACCCCTCGAGGGGGTCCGGTGCGGTGCCGGCCAGCAGGTCGGCCATCTCGTCCACGGGCACGGTGTCGCGGCGGCGGCGCAGGTCGTCGATCAGCGCGTGGCGGGCCATCACGAGCACCCAGCCCAGCACGCTGCCCTTTTGCGGATCGTATCTCTCCAGGTTCGACAGGAAGCGGTGGAAGACCGTGGAGACCAGATCCTCGGCGTCATGGCCGGCCGGGACCCGCAGGCGCAGATAGGAGGCCACCGGGGCGTGCAGCTCGTCATACAGCAGCACGAGCGCGCGCTCATCCCCGTCCCGGGCGGATTTCGCCCAGCGGGCATGGCGACGATCGCGGATGACACGCGGCAGTTCCAAGGGCATACTCTCCGGGGCTCGCGGTTGCGGGTCTCGGGCCAGTGTACGCGCGGCCCCGATGATGGTGACACGGAATTTCGGGGTCCCTGCGGTCCCGATCACGACGAGGAGCGCCGATGAACCGCAATTTCTTCATCCATTGGCTGGTGCTGGCGGTGGCGCTGGCCCTGACGGCCTTCATCCTGCCCGGGGTGCACGTGGCCTCGGTGGGCAGCCTGCTGGTGGCAGCCCTGGTGCTGGGCTTCGTCAATGCGGTGCTCAAGCCGCTGCTGGTGCTGCTGACCCTGCCGTTGACGGTGCTGACCATGGGCATCTTCTACCTGGTGCTCAACGGCATCCTCTTCGCCCTGGGCTCGGTGCTGGTGCCCGGTTTCACCGTCGACGGCATCGGCTGGGCCATACTGGGCGCCATCCTGATGGGCCTGGTCTCGGCGTTCATCGGCGCACCCGCCCGCGGCAAGGCGGGCGGACGTTCGTGACCGGCCGACTCCTCGGACCCTGACCCGATAAAGACAAGGAGGAGACCATGCTCTATCTGCAGTTCGCATTCCTGCTCCTGATGCTGTATCTGGGCAGCCGCTACGGCGGCATCGGCCTGGGCGTCATCTCGGGCATCGGCCTGGTCATCGAGGTCTTCGTGTTCCGGATGCCCCCGACCAGTCCGCCGATCACGGTGATGCTGATCATCATCGCGGTGGTCACCTGCGCCTCGATCCTCGAGGCCGCCGGCGGCCTGAAATACATGCTGCAGATCGCCGAGCGCATCATGCGGGCCAACCCGCAGCGCATCACCATCATCGGGCCCCTGGTCACCTGGTTCATGACCTTCCTGCTGGGCACCGGGCATGCGGTCTACTCGGTCATGCCCATCATCGGCGACGTGGCCCTGAAGAACGGCATCCGGCCCGAGCGGGCCATGGCCGTCTCCTCGATCGCCTCGCAGATGGGCATCACCGCCAGCCCCATCTCCGCGGCCGTCGTCTACTACCTGTCCGAGCTTTCGCCGCTGTCGGGCAAGGTCACCCTGATGAGCATCCTGATGGTGACGGTGCCGGCCACCCTGCTGGGCGTGATCCTGGCCTCCCTGTGGAGCATGAGGCGGGGAGCGGATCTCGAGGACGATCCCGAGTTCCAGCAGCGTCGGCAAGACCCCCTGTGGAAAGACCGGATCGCCAACACCTCGGCGACGACCCTGGGCGAGAAGCTGCCCGCCGCCGCGAAGCACAGCGTCCTGCTGTTCCTGACCGCCCTGGTGGTGATCGTGGTGATCGCCATGGTCCCCTCGCTGCAGAAGATCGGGGGCGAGGAAAAGCCCATCAGCATGGCCGTGATCATCCAGATGATGATGCTGGCCTTCGGCGGGCTGATCCTGCTGGTCACGCGCACCCCCACCGCCAAGGTGCCCGACGGCGTGGTCTTCAAATCGGGCATGGTGGCGGCCATCGCCATCTTCGGCATCGCCTGGATGAGCGACACCTACTTCCAGCACGCCATGCCCAGCTTCGAGGACGGCATCACCAAGATGGTGAACTCCTACCCCTGGACCTTCGCCATCGCCATGTTCGTGGTCTCGGTGGTGGTCAACAGCCAGGCCGCCACCTGCCGCATGATGCTGCCGGTGGGCCTGGGCCTGGGCCTGAGTCCGGCCCTGCTGATCGGCATCCTGCCGTCCTGCTACGGCTACTTCTTCATCCCCAACTACCCGAGCGACATCGCGACGGTGAACTTCGACGTCAGCGGCACCACGAAGATCGGCAAGTGGTACTTCAACCACAGCTTCATGGCGCCGGGCCTGATCGCCGTGCTCGCCGCCACGCTGATCGGCTACGGCCTGGCCCTGCTGGTCTTCTGACGACCCGGACCCGGCAGGCCTCTGCACCCGAGCCCCCGGCCCCCGGCCGGGGGCTCGTTCAGTCGGGGTTGAAGCGGTCGCGGATCATGCGGTTCAGGCGCAGCCCGAGCCGCACCCAGAACTTCAGGCCGAAGACCAGGACCAGGATGAAGGCGATGACCAGGAACTCGCGCAGGCCGATGCCGAACATGTTGCTCCTTCCCGGGACGGCCGGCGGCCGCCCGTGGTTTGCTCAGGCCGGAATCGCGGCCAGCACCGCATCGACCACCTGCACCGTGGTCGCCTGCCCGCCCAGATCCGGCGTGCGCACCCTGCGCGCGGCGAGCACGGTCTCCAGCGCGGTCATCAGGGTGGCGGCCTCGTCGTCCAGACCGAGATGCTCCAGCATCATCGCCACCGACCACAGCATGCCCGTCGGGTTGGCGATGCCGCGGCCCGCGATGTCCGGGGCCGAGCCGTGCACCGGCTCGAACATCCCCGGATGGCGTCGCTCGGGATCGATGTTCGCCGACGGCGATACGCCGATGCTGCCGAGCATGGCCGAGCCCAGGTCGGTCAGGATGTCACCGAAGAGATTGCTGCCCACCACCACGTCGAAGCGCCCCGGATCCAGGATGAAGAATCCGGTCAGGGCGTCCACGTGGGTGCTGGTGACCGCCACCTGCGGGAAATCCCGCGCCACCTCGGCGCAGACCCGGTCCCAGAACACCATCGAGTGGTTCAGGGCGTTGCTCTTGGTGGCGCTGGTCAGGCGGCCGCGCCGCCCGGCGGCCAGCGCGAAGGCGTAGCGCAGGATGCGCTCGGTGCCGCGGCGGGTGAAGCGCGCCTCCTGGACCGCCGTCTCGTCGGGCGTGCCCGCCGCCTCGGTGCGCCCGGCCCCGCAGTACTCGCCCTCGGTGTTCTCGCGCACCACGACGAAGTCGATCGACCGGGGCGTGCCCGCCTTCAGCGGCGAGTCCAGCCCCGCCAGCAGCTTCACCGGCCGCAGGTTCACGTACTGGTCGAAGACCTGGCGGATCGGCAGCAGCAGCCCGCGCAGCGAGACGTGGTCCGGCACGCCGGGAAAACCGACGGCGCCCAGCAGGATCGCGTCGCCGTCGGCCAACTGCCGCAGGCCGTCGGCGGGCATCATGGCGCCCTCGCGCCGATACCGTGCACAGCTCCAGTCGAATTCGCGGGTGCCGAAGGCCAGGTCGCCGCGGCGGTCGGCCAGACGCTCCAGGACCCGGCGGGCCTGGACCATGACCTCGACACCGATGCCGTCGCCGGGGATGAGATTCAGCTGGAAGGCGGGCATGGCCGACTCCGGGTTCGGGTGGCGCGCACAGGGTCCGAGAGCCCAGTATCGACCCCGCCGCCGGCGCTGGCAACCGCCGACCGCAACGGGCCGATTCGCGGGAACCCGCACCCGGGGTTTGCTGTATGGGGGCGCTTGGGGTACCATACCCCCCTGAAAATGCTCGTCAAACGTCCAACCGAACCGCAAACCCCGGAGGAGTCAACGCGATGATCGAAGTGCGCGGTGTCTCGAAGAGCTTCGGGACCATGGCCGCACTCGACTCGGTGTCCTTCAGCCTGTCCAGGGGCGAGATTCTCGGCTTCCTGGGCCCCAACGGCGCCGGCAAGAGCACGACCATGAAGATCATCACCACCTTCCTGGCCCCCGACTCGGGCACGGTGACGGTGGATGGGATCGATGTCCTGGAACAGCCCCTGGCCGTCCGCGGCCGCATCGGCTACCTGCCCGAGAACGTCCCCCTCTACCTGGACATGAACGTGCAGGAGTACCTGACCTTCGTGGGCCGGGCCCGCGGCCTCGACGGCGCACGGCTGAAGGAGCGCCTCGGCTGGTGCGCCGAGGCCTGCGGCCTGGTCAGCGAGTACCACAAGCCCATCGGCGAGCTCTCCAAGGGCTACCGCCAGCGCACGGGCCTGGCCCAGGCCCTGGTGCACGACCCGGACATCCTGATCCTCGACGAGCCCACCAGCGGCCTGGACCCGCTGCAGATCATGGGCATCCGCGAGCTGATCAAGTCCCTGGCCGGCAGCAAGACGATCATCTTCTCGACCCACATCCTGCAGGAGGTCTCCCCGGTCACCGACCGCGTGGTGATCATCAACGAGGGCAGCATCATCGCCGACGGCCACGTGGGCGACCTGCGCCGGCAGGCCATGGGCAGCAACCGGGTCTACCTGGGCGTGCGCGCCTCGGCCGGGGCCGTGGCCCAGGAACTGCGCGGCCTCGACGCCGTGGACACCGTCGACACCCTCAGCGCCGGCGACATCGCCCGCTTCGAGGTGCGCGGCGGCTTCAACCGCGACCTGGTGGCGGCCGTCGAGGGCCTGGCCCGCACCCACAACTGGCAGCTGACCGAACTGCACGAGGCCCCCTACAGCCTCGAGGACACCTTCATCGCCCTGACCCGCCGCGCCCACGAGGCGGCCGGGGCCCGACGGGGGGTGGCGTAGATGCACGGCACCGCGACGATCTTCAGGCGCGAGTTCTCCGCCTACTTCAACAGCCCGATCGCCTACATCTTCATCATCGCCTTCCTGGTCTTCAACGGCGGCATGGTGATGAACGGCTTCTTCCTGGGCGGGACGGCCGACCTGCGCGGCTTCTTCGGGATGCTGCCCTTCTTCCTGATCCTCTTCATCCCCGCCGTCAGCATGCGCCTGTGGGCCGAGGACAAGCGCCTCGGCACCTTCGAACTGCTGATGACCCTGCCCCTGCGCACCCGCGAGGTGATGCTGGGCAAGTACCTGGCCGCCTTCTGCTTCTACCTGGTGGCACTGGCCGGCACCCTGCCCCTGCCGCTGATGGTGATGCAACTGGGCAACCCGGACGTGGGCGCCATGGCCGGTGGCTACCTGGGCGCCGCCCTGCTGGGGGCCCTGTATCTGGCCATCGGCACCTTCACCAGCGGCCTGATGCGCGACCAGATCTCGGCGGTGATCCTGGGCATCGTGGCCTGCTTCCTGGTCTTCATCGTGGGCGAGCAGTGGGTGGCCGCCACCGTCGACGGCTGGCTGCCGGGAGCGGGCTCGTTCCTGCGCAGCTACCTGGGCCTGGCCGAGCACTACGAGATGCTGCTGCGCGGCATGGTCACTCTCGGCGACCTGGTCTACTTCCTGGGTCTGACCGCCGTGTTCCTGGCCCTCAACACCCTGTGGCTGGAAGGGAGGAAGTACTAGCATGAGCGCCAAACGACGCAATTTCCGGCTCACCTTCGCCGCAGCCGCGGTGCTGCTGGTGGCCCTCTGCTTCCTGCTGATCGCCGTCAGCGGCGGCCTGCGCGGCGCGCGGGTCGACCTCACCGACGACGGCCTGTTCACCATGTCGCCGGCGGCGGTGGAGATCCTCCAGGGCCTGGCGGTGCCGGTGCAGGTGAAACTGTACATCACGCCGGCGGACAAGATGCCCACCCAGCTGCGCAACCTCGAACGGGACATCAGCGAGCGCCTGCGCAACTTCGAGCAGGTTTCCGACGGCATGATCGAGTACGCCGTCTTCAATCCCCAGGACGACGAGGAGCTGCAGCAGACCCTCGGCGCCAAGGGCATCCAGCCCTTCCAGGTGCAGTCGGTGGACAAGGACGAGATCGGCGTCAAGCTGGTCTGGAGCGCCATGACCATCGCCTACAAGGACAAGCCCGAGGAGGTGCTGCCGCGGGTGCTGCCGGGCAGCCTGGCCACCATCGAGCAGGACGTGATCGGCCCCATCCACCGCCTGACCCGCGAACGCACCCCCAAGGTGGCGGTGTTCGGGCCGCGCAAGGCGGTCGATCCCCAGCTGGCGATGATGTACCTGCAGCAGGGCATGCAGCCGCCCGAGCCCAGCGAGCAGTTCGCCCGCATCAGCGAGCTGCTGCAGCAGGGCCACTACGAGGCCGTGCCGGTGGACATCAACGAGGAATCCCCCATCCCCGACGACGCCGACCTGCTGATCGTCATGGGCCTGGCCGAACTGAACCCGCGGCAGGTCTGGCAGATCAACCGCGCCCTGAGCGGCGGCCTGCCGGTGATCATGGCCGTGCAGGCCCACGAGTACGGCTACGGCCCGGCCCAGAACGGCGGCTGGACCATCAGCGGCCATGCCCTCGACACCGGGCTGGAACCCCTGCTGGCGGGCTTCGGCCTGACCGTGGGCGAGGACCACTTCCTGGACGAGGCGATGGAGACCATCGACCTGCCCCGCGAGTACATGCTCGGAGGCATGCGCGTGCAGCAGCGCGAGCCGGTGCGCCTGCCCATCCAGATCCGGGTCACCGAGGCGCAGATGCTGCAGTCCTCGCCCATCGTCAACCGCATCGGCAGCCTGTTCTACCTGTGGGGCACGCCGGTGACCACCGACGCGGGCGCACTCTCGCGGCACGGCCTCGCGGCCACCAACCTGATCGAGAGCAGCGGCCGCAACTGGACCGCACCCTGGAACGAGGGGCCGGTGGCCGGCGCCGTCTTCCAGCCCGACGGGCGCCAGCAGTCGGGGCCCCAGCCCTTGGCCGTGCTGGTCGAGGGCACGTTCCCCGACACCTTCGCCGACGCTGAGGTGCCGGCCTGGCCCGCAGCGGCCCCCGCGGCCGAGACCGGCGAGATGCCTGCCGGCCCGGAACCGGCGCCTGGCCCGGTGAATCCGCAGCCCTCGCGGCTGCTGGTCGTGGGCAGCGCCAAGATGTTCGACGACAACATCATCGCCGCGCCGCAGAACGCGCTGCTGCTGCTCAACGCCATCGACTACCTGGTGGGCAACGAGCAGCTGCTGAGCATCCGGGCCAAGACCCTGACCCAGCGGGTGATCCGCCCGGTGACCGACCGCGAGAAGCTGATCTGGCGCCTGGTGGTCGTGTTCCTGGTGCCGGTGATCCTGACCGTCTACGGCCTGCTGCGCGCGGCCAGCCGCCGCCGCGAAGCCGCCCACTACCGCGAAAAGGTGCGCCGCGAGGCCGCCCGCTAGAAAGGAGACGACCATGCTCAAGCCCAGGCATCTTGTGATCCTGGCGGTGGTGGTCGCCGCGCTGGCGGCCATCAGCCTGCTGCAGAAGACCAGCCACGAACGCAGCACCGCCAGGCCGTCCTCGGCGTTGCTGCTGGACGGCAGCTGGACCCGCGACGACCTGGACCGCATCACCCTCGGCCACGGTGCCGAGCCCGAGGCCGTGGTGCTGCAGCGCACCCCCGCCGGCTGGACCGTGGCCACCGCCTGGCAGGCGGCGGCCAGCGGGCAGAAGCTGGACGCGCTGCTGGCCACCCTCAGCGGCTTCAAGGGCGAGTTCCGCTCCGCCGGCACCGACGTGCTGGCCGACTACGGCCTGACCCCCGAGGCCGCGGTCACGATCCGCGCCAGCGACGGCGACGGCCGCGAGGTCATCGCCCTGGACGTGGGCAACCAGGCAGCCGGCGGCCAGGGCCAGTTCGTGCGCGTGCCCGGCAGCGACGCCGTCTACGTCAGCGGCGCGAGCGTGCTGTCGGCGCTGGGCCTCTACGGCGGGCCGGCCCGGCCCGATAGCCGGCAATTCCTGGAGCTGCAGGCGGTGCAGGAGGACAAGAACAGCGTCGACCGCATCGTGCTGGAGGACGAGCACGGCACCCGCACCCTGGCCAAGGTCTTCGCCATGGTGCCGGCTGCCGCCGGCGACAGCACGGCGGCCGAAGCGGAGATCGACCGGCTGACCTGGGAATGGGAACTGGTGGGCTCGCCGACCCGGCCCCTGGCCAAGACCCGCTGCGACGGCGTGCTGGGCGCGGTCACCTCCCTGCGGGCGGTGGACGTGGACGATCCCACCGCCCCCGCCGCCGACTACGGCCTGGCCGAGCCGGCCCGGCGGGCGGTGGTGGTGTTCGCCGACGGCCGCGAGCTGGTGCTGGCCTTCGGCGCCGAGCGGCCCGCCGTCGAGGGGCTCCAGGGGGGCAACTGGCTGCGCGTCGACGACCAGCCGACGGTCTGGGTGGCCACCACCTACGCCGTGGGCAACATCTTCAAGTCCCTTGAGGACCTGCAGCCCGGGTCCTGAGCGGATCGGGGCCGCCGGCGTCCGGCCGGCGGCCCCTCTCCCCATTTTCCCTCATTGAAATCGTGTGTTAGATTGGGGGCCGGGACCGCCGGGGCGGCGGTCGCAGCTTCGGCCACAGGAGGACGACCGTGAATGACCGTGACGCCGCCGCCGGCGGGGGGCTGCTGCTGAAGAACGCGCTGGTGCTGGACTACTATCCGGTGGCCCTGGACGCGGAGCCACGGCCGCAGGTGCGCCGGGCCGACCTGCGCCTGCGCGGCGACCGCATCGTCGAACGCGGCACCGACCTGGTGCCCGGCGCCGGCGAGACCGTGCGCGACCTGCGCGGCGTGACCGTGCTGCCGGGCAACGTCAACGCCCACGCCCACCTCTACGCGGCCCTGCTGGCGGGCCTGCCCCTGGCGACCCGCCGCCTGGACACCTTCACCGACATCCTGACCGAGATCTGGTGGCCGCTGGACCGCTCCCTCGACGCCGAGGCGGTGCACCTGAGCGCCGCGGCCGGGGCCTGGGACGCGGTGCGCTGCGGCACCACCCTGGTCTTCGACCACCACGCCAGCCTGGCCTGCGTCGACGGCGCCCTCGACCTGGTGGAGCGGGGCCTGGAGACCGTCGGCCTGCGCGGCTGCCTTTCCTACGAAGTCACCGATCGCGGCGGCAAGGGGCAGCGCGACGTCACCCTGCAGGAGAACGAGCGTTACCTGCAGAAGATCGCCGAGCGCTCGGACCAGGGCGTGGCCCGCTTCCGGGGCCTGGTCGGCGCCCACGCCAGCTTCACCCTCGAGGACCGCACCCTGGCCCTGCTGGAGGCGCTCTGCAGCCGCTACGGGGTGGGCCTGCACGCCCACCTGGCCGAAGGCGCCACCGACCGCGAGGTCAGCCGCGACCGGGGCTGGAAGGATCCCCTGGACCGCCTCCACGAGTTCGGGCTGGTGCGCCGGGGCAGCGTCTTCGCCCACGGCGTGGATCTCTCGCCCATCGACATGCAGCTGCTGCAGGAGAAGGGCAGCTGGCTGATCCACTGCGGGCGCTCGAACATGCACAACGGCGTCGGCCGAGCCCCGGTCGACCGCTTCCCGCCCCGCTGCGGCCTGGGCACCGACGGCCTGGACGACAACATGTGGGGCGAGCTGCGCACCACCTTCTTCCGGGGCAACGAGGGCGGGCGCGGCCCCCTGGACCACACCGCGGCGGCGCGCTTCTGGCTGGGCAACTACGCCCTGGCCCGCGAGGTCTTCGGCGAGCCCTTCGGCAGCCTCGACCAGGGCGCCCCGGCCGACCTGATCGTCCTGCACAACTTCCAGAAGACGCCCCTGACCGACGAGACCTGGCTGAGCCATTTGCTCACGGATTTTCACCCCTGGGACATCCAGGAGGTGTATGTTGGCGGGAGGCGGGTCTACCGCAGCGGCGACGAGCCGCCCGTGGACCCGGCCGCAGTGCAGGCTTCGGCGGTCCGGGTCTGGCGGGGCATGGGCCTGGAGGCCTGAATTGGCCCCCCGGGGGGATGGATCTTTGACAAATCCAACCGGAGTTTGATATAATATAACGGCTTCGGCCACCGTTCCGGCCGGCAGGAACCGCCTGCCTGCCACCTGACACGAGACGGGAGTCCGCATGAAGACAAGGATCACGACGGTCGCCATGGTGCTGCTGATGGTGGCGGCGACCGCCGGCGCCCAGACGACCGACCTGATGATCAGCGAGTACGTCGAAGGCTCGGGCTACAACAAGGCCATCGAGATCTTCAACGGCACCGAGGACACGGTGAACCTGGCCGGCTACGCCCTGGCCCGCTACTCCAACGGCGGCACCGTCGCGACGGTGATCCCCCTGGGCAGCGCGGACTTGCCGTCGGGTGAGACCTGGGTCGTGACCCACCCGTCGTTCGTCAACCTGGCGCTGGCCGACCTGACCAGCATCGAGCTGAACTTCAACGGCGACGACGCCGTGGTGCTGACCTTCAACGGCACAGCCATCGACCGGGTCGGCCGGGTCGGCGAAGACCCCGGCGACTCCTGGTCCTGCACCAACGGCACGACGGCCAACCACACCCTGCGCCGGCTGGCGGGCGTCTGCACCGGCGACGCCGCCGTCGGCACGGCCTTCAATCCCTGCCTGCAGTGGTCCTTCCTGGCCTCGGACACGATCAGCGGCCTGGGCTACCACCTGGCCGACTGCGGTGCGGTGCCGGCCGAGGGCACCAGCTGGAGCACGCTGAAGGCGTCGTTCCGCTAGCCGCGAATTTCGACCCGCAGCGCAACGCCCGGCGGCAACGCCGGGCGTTGCCGCGGGCGCACCTCAGGCCCGCCGCACCGACCGCCGGATCGCCGCCGACACCAGGTCCCCCGCCAGCACCAGCACCGCGCCCGCCAGGACGTAGAAGAGCATCTCGTCGGTACGGGTGCGCGCCCGGGCGTCCATGATCAGGAAGCCTAGCGAGCCCATGCCCAGCATGCCCAGCACCGTGGCCTCGCGCACGCAGGTCTCCCAGCGGTAGAAGAAGTAGAGCAGGAAACGCGGCATGCCCAGGGGCAGCAGGCCCAGCAGCGCGATCTGCCGCCGCGAGGCGCCCAGGGCCCGCAGGGCGCCGGGCGCGGCCCGGTCGGTGTTCTCCACCACCTCGGCCCCCAGCTTGCCCAGGATGCCCGCGTTGTGGATGGCCAGGGCCAGCACCATGGGCCAGGCCGACGGTCCCAGCAGGGCCAGCAGCAGGAAGGCCCACACGTACTCGGGGATCGCCCGCAGGAACACCAGCACGAAGCGGGTCACCGCCACCAGGGCGGCCCAGGCCAGGCGCGAGGCGCGCCGCGGCGGCCGACCGCCGCTGACGAAGGGCTCGGGGCAGGCGAAGTTGCGGGCCGCCGCCGGCCCCAGCAAGGCGCCCACCGCCCCGGCCAGCACGATGGACAGCACGCTGACGGCCAGGGTTGCCAGCACCGCCTCGGCCCCATGGTCACGCCAGAGGCCGGCCGCCCAGCGTCCGGCCTCGCTCCAATCCCAGGGGCGATCGCGCAGGGGCCAGGGCCGCAGCTCCTCCAGGAACCGGTCCAGGTTGGCCTGGCGGCGGGGCGTCAACCAGCCGGCCAGGTGGAAGTCGCCGCCCAGCCAACTGGCCGCCACCACCAACGCCAGCAGGCGGCAGCTCCAGATGATGAAGCGCCGGCGCGGCCGGGCGCGATGCAGGCGGCGGACCTCGGCCAGGCGTGCGTTCATGCGGGCACCTCCCGGCGCAGGCGACCGCTCCACCAGTCCACCGCGAGCACCAGCACGAACAGGACGTAGAGGTAGGTCCACACCTCGCCGTAGTGGAGGTTTTCGAACGACACGGACAGATAGTAGCCCAGGGTGGGGAAGCCGAAGAAGCCCAGCACAGCCGCCGAGCGCAGGGCGCATTCGAAGCGGTAGAAGGTGTAGGCCGCCAGATCGGGTGCGGCCCGCGGCAGGAGGCCCACCAGGAAGCCCTGCAGCGGCGTGGCGCCGGCCGCGGTCAGGGCGCCGGCGGCGTCGCGGGGTGCTTCGTCGATCATCTCGGCGCAGACCTTGGCCAGGGTGCCCGCATAGGGGATGGCGATGGCGATGACCGCCACCAGCGGATCGGTGCCGAAGGCCGCCAGCAGCAGCACGGCCCAGATCAGTTCGTGCACCGAGCGCATCAGCGCCGCCAGCAGCCGCACCGGCGCCGTCACCAGGGCGGCCCGGCGGTCGGGCCACCAGGCGCTCGCGCCCAGGAAGCCCAGGGCCAGGCCCGCGACCAGGGCCAGCGAGACCGCCGCCGCGGCGAAGACCACCGTCTGCACCGCCGCGCGCAGGGCCTGCAGCAGCACCGCGCAGGATCCGCCCTCGCTGTAGGAGCCCTCGAAGGCCAGGGCCGGACTGAAGGCGCGGCCGAAGAAGTCCGCGGCCAGGCGCAGCCCGCCGGAGCCCGGCAACAGGCCGCCCGGCCCCAGGCCCAGCACCAGCGCCGAGGCCAGGGCGGCCGCGGCCAGGCCCGCGATCACCAGGCCGCCCGTCCCCAGGGAACCGGGGCGATGCCCGCGCCGGAGTTCAGGCCGCACCGTCATCCTCCAGGGCGTAGAGGGCGTCCAGGGCGGCCCCATCCAGATCCGCGGCGGCCCGGTCGAAGACGACGCGGCCGGCGCGCAGCCCGACCACCCGCGGGAAGAACTCGCGCACCAGCTGCGGATCATGGAGGCTGACCAGCAGGGTCAGCCCTTCCTCGCGGCCGATCCGACAGAGGAGCTCGAGGGTGGCCCGGGCCCGGGCCGGATCCACCGACGCCACCGGCTCGTCCGCCAGCAGCAGCGTCGGTTGCTGGAAGAGGGCGCGCGCCACCGCCACCCGCTGGGCCTGGCCGCCGGACAGGCGGTCGGTGCGCTCGAACATCTTCTCGGGGATGCCCACCCGCTCCAGCAGCCGGTGCACCTGGACCAGGTCGTCGTCCGCCGGGCGCAGCATCAGGCGCAGGGCCCCGCCCATGCCCCGGCGGCCCAGGGCGCCGCTGAGCACGTTCTGACCGGCGCGCAGGTTCGGCACCAGCCGCAGATCCTGGTGGATGAAGCCGATGCCGGCCCGCAGTTCACGCAGCTCGCGGGCGCCGAGGGCCGCCAGATCGCGGCCCCCGACGCGCACGGAGCCCGACTCGGCCCGCACCGTGCCGTTGAGCAGCCGCAGCAGGGTGGTCTTGCCGGCGCCGCTGGGACCGACCAGGGCCACGGCCCCACCGGGCGCGACGGCCAGGTCGACCGCGGCGAGGACCGGGCGGCCGCCCAGGCGCACCGTCACCTGCGTCAGCTGCACGGCGGCGGCCGCAGGCGCGGCCGACGCCGCGCTCAACGCAGCATGTCCAGGTCGCGGGCGACGGCCTCGATGCCGTCGTACTCGTTGTTGGCCGCCGGAACCAGCCGCGTGCGGGGCAGGGCCGCCAGCAGGGCCTGGTCGTCGATGGCCACGAGGACGGCCTGCAGCCGGTCGGTGAAGCCGGTGCCGTAGATCGTTTCGAGAGCGGGGTGGGCCGTGAAGTTGTAGTCGGCGTAGGTCGGGGTGGTCCAGATCACCCGGCACACGGCGGGGTCGGTCTTGCCCTCGGCCACGCGCTGGTCGTAGACCTTGTAGTTGACCACGCCGACCTCGAAGCGGCCGGCCTCGACCAGTTCGCAGGTCTTGTCGTGGCTGCCGGAGAAGCCGAAGGGCCGGCTGAAGAACTCGGCCGGTCCCTGCCCGCTGTGCTGCCTGATGAAGAACTCGGGCATCAGCCGGCCGGAGGTCGAGCTCTCGGAGCCGAAGCTGAAGCTCAGGTCCTTGATGGCCAGCGGGAAGGACTCAGACGGCTGCAGCCCCGTCGCCGCGTTGGCGATGAAGTAGGAGTAGTAGGTGGGATCGGCATCACCCTGGGCGATGGCCCGGGCCCCGGGCACCGCGGCGCGAGCCTGCACGCCGGTCAGCCCGCCGTACCAGGCCAGCTGCACGTCGCCGTTGCGGAACATCTCGACCGAGGCCTGGTAATCGCGGGCGGGCACGTACTCCACGGTCATGCCCAGCTTGTCGGAGAGGTAGGCGCTCAGCGGCGCGAAGCGCTGGACGAGTTCGGTGGAGTTCTGGTCGGGGATCGCCGTGTAGTGGAGCACCGGCAGCGTGGTCGTCGTCTTCTCGCTTGATCCGCTGCACCCGGCAACGGTGGCCAGCAAACCGGCCAGGATCAGCCATGTGGGTCGTCTCATGAGTATCCTCCTGCCTTACGGCAGCTTGGGGTTCTGGGTGAGGGCAACCTGTTCAGTTCTAAGGGCGATTGACGGAAACGGCAAGGGGGCCGCGGGCTGCGGGTACCGATCCGACGGACCTAGATGAAGGTCCAGACCGACCCCTGCGGACCGTCCTGCACCGCCACCCCCATGCCGTCGAGTTCGTCGCGCAGCCGGTCGGCGCTGGCGAAGTCCCGGGACAGCCGCGCCGCCTGGCGCGCCGCCACCAGCTCCTGCACCTTGGCCGTGTCCAGGCCCACGCGGGCGGCCTTCAGGTCGCGCCGGCGCGTGAGCCACGCCTCGGGATCGGCGCCGAAGCAGCCGAGGATCGCCGCGACTTCGGTGAAATCGGCCAGGAAGCGCTCGACCGTCAGCCGGCGCACGGCCTTGCCCACGCCCTTGCCCGAATCCAGGAGACCGTTGATCTCGCCCAGGGGCTTGCTCAGGGCGCCCAGGGCGCCGCTGGTGTTGAAATCGTTGCGCATGTGGGCGACGAAGGCCTCCAGCAGGCCGGCGGTGTGTTCGAGCACGGGCTCGGGCGCGGGCGCGGGGCCGCCCTGGGTCGCCACGAAGGCGCGGGCCCTCTGCAGCGTGGTGTAGATGTAGGCCAGGCGGTCGTCGGCATCCTCCAGCCCGGGGAAGCGCACCTGCGCGCGCAGGGCCTCGACCGGCGTCACCTGGCCGCACTCGCCGCAGGCGCCGCTCTCCTGCTGCACCTTGTCCAGCAGGGCGCCACAGGCGGGGCAGGTCACCTCGACCTCGAAGTTCAGGCCGCTGCGGTAGTGCACCGTCAGCAGGAAGTAGCGCACGGTCTCGGGGTCATAGAGCGCGGTGATCTCCCGGGTGGTGAAGAAGTTGCCCAGGCTCTTGGACATCTTCTCGCCGTCGAAGTTGATGAAGCCGTTGTGCACCCAGTAGCGGGCGTAGGTGCCTGCGCCGTGGGCGCCCTGGCTCTGGGCGATCTCGTTCTCGTGGTGGGGGAAGATGAGATCGCGCCCCCCGGTGTGGATGTCGAAGCTGTCGCCCAGGTGGGTCGAACTCATGGCCGAGCACTCGATGTGCCAGCCGGGGCGGCCCGGTCCCCAGGGGCTGTCCCA
Source organism: Candidatus Krumholzibacteriia bacterium (assembly GCA_963848505.1). Classification (GTDB taxonomy): domain Bacteria; phylum Krumholzibacteriota; class Krumholzibacteriia; order LZORAL124-64-63; family LZORAL124-64-63; genus JACZKN01. The sequence goes on from CAWKEB010000003.1 coordinate 2,157,254, forward strand.
GGCGGGCTCGCCGGGCTTGGCCGCCTTCCAGAGGGCGAAGTCCAGGGGCGTCTCCTTGCGCTGGTCCACCTCGATGCGGCTGCCGGCGCCCTCGATCATCTCGTCCAGGGAACGCTTGCTCAACCGGCCGTAGGGGCCGAAGGCCTTGACCCGGTAGTAGACGTCGCCTTCGGCGGCGTAGGCCAGGCCCTGGTCGATCAGCGACTGCACCAGGGCGATGATGGGCTCGAGATGGTCGCTGACCCGGGGCTCCACGTCCGGGGTGAGCATGCCCAGGTCGTCCATGTCCCGGTGGTACTCGGCGGTGAACGCCGCCGCCAGTTCGGCTGCCGACTGTCCCGCCTCGGCGCTGCGCGCGATGATCTTGTCGTCGATGTCCGTCACGTTGCGCACGTAGGTCACGCGGTAGCCCTGCTGGCGCAGGAAGCGCACGATCACGTCGGGCACGATGGCCGCGCGGGCGTTGCCCACGTGGGTCAGGCCGTAGACCGTGGGTCCGCAGCAGTAGATCCCGCAGTGGCCGGGCACGATCGTCTCGAGCGGGCGCTTGGTGGCGGTCAGGGTGTCGTGCAGCAGGATCTCGGGCAGACTCGACTCGGTCATGGCGGCGCCACCTCGGCTGGGATTCGCAGGGACGGTTCGCGGGAATGTAGTACCGATCGGCGGGCTGGACCAGCGCCGGATCGGCCCCGTCCTAGCGCCAGCGGGCCTTGAGACCGCCGAAGGAGGCCGGCCCGACGGGGATGGCCTCCTCGATGACGATGCGGTCCCCCGTGCTGCGGGTGTGGGGCACCGGCGCGTTGAGGACATTGCGCAGACTTGTGGCCTGGAAGACCAGGGGGCAGAAGCCCGCGGCCACGGCCGTGCAGTGCAGCACCGCGAGGGTGCCGCTCCCGCTGCGGCCGGTGGTCATCACCGTGCCGCTGACGTGCACCACGCCCGGCACCGCCAGCGCCGGATCGGCCCAGAAGAAATGGGGCTCGACGGCGGTGGTGAGCCAGTCGCCGACGGTGACCGAGTCCAGGTGCACGAAGGCAGGATCGAAGGAGAACAGGACGTCGGCCCCCATCACGGTCAGGCCTGCGGTGTCCAGCACCAGGTCGACGGTGAAGTCTTCGGCCGAGGGCACCGTTTCGGCGGGATTGAAACCGATCCACTGGGCCGACGCGGGCAGGGCCGCGGCCAGCAGACCACACGCGGCCAGGCCGGCCGCCGTCGCCTTGATCTTCATGATTTCTGCATGCGCTTTCGACATATGGGAATGGCCCCCCGAGCCGGATATTGCCGGGAGTATGCCACAGGGCAGGCTCCGCGCGCAACCATTTCGCGGCGGCGGCGCAAACTTGCGGAGTCGTCCGCAAACGCGACCCCGGGGTCGCGGTAACTGTTTATTTATCAATGAGGATCAACCCTGGCGGAACAGATCCAGCAAGCGCCGCGCGGCCAAGGTCGCCGGCAGCGCGCCCGCCGCCACCTGGTCCTCCAGCTCCTGCCGGGCCGCGGCCACCGGCGGGTGGGCGGCAAAGAGGTCGCGCAGCCCCTCCTCCACCAGGGCCCGCATCCAGGCGCGCTCCTGGTCGGCCCGCCGCCGGGCGAAGACGCCGCTGCTGCAGGTGGCGGTCAGGAACTCCTCGATGGTGCCCCACAGCTCGTCGATGCCGCCGCCGCTGAGGGCCGAGGCGGTCAACGCGCGGGTCGTCCAGCCCTCGGTCGCGGGGCGCAGGTAGTGCAGCACCCGTTCGAACTCGGCGCGGGCGCGGGCGGCGGCCTGCAGGCCCGCCCCGTCGGCCTTGTTGATCACGATGGTGTCGGCCAGCTCGACCACGCCCCGCTTGATGCCCTGCAGTTCGTCGCCGGCGCCGGCGATCAGCACCAGCAGGAAGAAGTCGGCCATGGAGCGGACCATCACCTCGCTCTGGCCCACGCCCACGGTCTCGACCAGGATCACATCGTGGCCGGCGGCCTCGAACAGCACGATGGTCTCGCGGGTCTTGCGGGCCACGCCGCCCAGGGTGCCGCCCGAAGGCGAGGGGCGGATGAAGGCCGCGGGGTCGGCGGCCAGCTTTTCCATGCGGGTCTTGTCCCCCAGCACGCTGCCGCCGGTGACGGTGCTCGAGGGATCGACCGCGGTGACGGCCAGCTTGTGGCCGCGGGCGGTCAGGCGGGAACCCAGATCCTCGATCAGCGTGCTCTTGCCGGCGCCGGGCACGCCGGTGATGCCGACGCGCACCGACGGCACCCGGTGGGGCAGCACCCCGGCCAGCACCTCCTGGGCCAGGTCCTGGTGGGCCGGGGCGTTCGATTCGATCAGGGTGATGGCCCGGGCCAGCAGCACGCGGTCGCCGGCGAGCACGCCGTCGACGTACTCGGCGGCGCTCAGGTCGCGGCGCCGGCTGCCGCCGGCGCCCGGCCGGCCGTCCTGGCCGCCGTCGACGCCCTGGCGCAGGTGCAGGGCCGTGGGTGGGGTCTGCTTGCGGTCCTTGCTCATATCTCGATCGGCGGCGGGACGCCCGCGCCATCCTTCCCGTGCAGGTTCTCGTAGCCGCAGGTGGTCCCGGGGATTCTGTGACAACAGGATCCGGAGAGCAACACCGAAGTCGCACCCCGCAGGACCGGAAGCGGGTGACAAACGGTTCGTTTTGAGGCACATTGCCCGGGTGAGCAAGACAATCGGACCCCAGCCCAGGGAGCACCAGCCATGGCCCAGTTCAAGCTGAAAGGCAACCCCTTCAACACCTCCGGCTCGCTGCCCGCGGTCGGCAAGCCCGCCCCCGCGTTCAGCGTCACCAGGACCGATCTCTCCGCCGTCAGTGCGGCCGACTTCGCGGGCAAGCGGATCGTCCTGAACATCTTCCCGAGCATCGACACCGACGTGTGCGCGGCCAGCGTGCGCCGCTTCAACGCCGAGGCCAGCAAGCTGGCCGACACCGTGGTGCTCTGCGTCTCGATGGACCTGCCGTTTGCCCTGAAGCGCTTCTGCGGCGCCGAGGGCCTCAACAACGTGGTCACGGCCTCGGACTTCCGCGACGGCGGCTTCGGGCGCGCCTACGGCGTGCGCATCGCCGACGGGCCGCTGGCCGGGCTGCTGGCCCGCTCGGTGGTGGTCGTGGGCAAGGACGGCAAGGTGCTGCACAGCCAGCTCAATCCCGAGACGGCCGAGGAGCCCGACTACGCGGCGGTGCTGAAGGCGTTGAAGTAGACTTCGCTCGCGGCGGCAGGAAGCCCGGCTCCCGCCTGGGAGCCGGGCTTCGCTTGCACGGGCGGGAACCTAGGCCGGCGCGTACATGGCCAGCATGGCGCCCTGGGGGTCGGCGATCACGCAGAAGCGGCCCACGCCCGGGATGTCCGTCGGCGGGCAGAACACGTTCGCCTCCAGCCCGGCGGCCTTGGCCGCGTAGGCGTCCACGTCCGGCACCGTGACATAGCAGAGCCAGTGGGTGCACGCGCCCTGGGCCAGGGCCTGCGGGGGCAGGTCCAGGATGCCGGCGAAGTGGTCGTCGCCGTGCCAGAAGACCCGGTAGACGGCCGTGGTGCCGCCTACGGGCATCTCGCCGCTCTCGGGGCGCCAGCCGAAGATCGTCGCGTAGAATTCCGCCCCGGCCGCCGCGTCGGTGCTCAGGCACTCGTCCCAGCTGAACACATGGGGCGTGCCCTTGGGCGCCGGTGCCGGGATACCCTGCTTGTCCTGCCAGAACGAGAACGCTCCGCCCTGGGGATCGGTGATCACGGCCATCACGCCGAAGCCGAGGTCGGTGGCCGGCACGCAGACCTTGCCTCCCAGTTCGGCCGTCCGGACGCAGGCGGCGGCGATGTCGTCGACCGCCACGTAGGGCATCCAATGGGTGGGCAGGCCGTCGGCCGCATCCAGCGGCACGATGCCGCCGATGCCGCGCTCGCCGGATTTCAACATGTGGTAGACACCGTCGCCCACGGACATGGGCTCGACCTTCCAGCCGAACATCGTGCCGTAGAAGGCCTGCGAGCCGGCGGGGTCGGTGCTCATCAGGTCGTGCCAGCAGAAGCGGCCGTGGTCCTTGCTGAACATCGCTGGTCCTTTCGCCAGGGGTGATGACGGGGAGCCGACAGTGTAGGTGCGCAACTGCCCGGCGGCACCCCGCCTTGACGCCCGGCGCCGCCGCCCCTAGCCTGTGCCGGTCCGCCACCCCCCGGGCTTGCATGATTTCTTCGTGATCTTCGTGTTCATGTCCGCGGCGGTGGGCGGGGTGCTCTTCCTGCCGGCCCGGCCCATCAGCAAGTGGAGCCACGGCAGGACGCAAACAGGTGTGGTATGCCGACCACACCAGAGGAGGCTTGCCCGCCGGGCACCCACAGTGAACATTTCAGACCGGGGCGCGTAGTTGTGCGGTTCAATCGCCCCCATCCATCGGCCAAGGAGCAGGAACAGATGAAGCGCATGCTTGGGATCATATTCTTCGCCGGACTCGCGGCGGTCGTCGGCTGCGGCGGCGGCGCCAGCGACCAGAACACCGAGGTTGCCATGGAGCCCGCCCCGCTGATCGATCGCGAACTCTTCTTCGGCGACCCGGAGATCTCCGGCGCCCAGCTCTCCCCCGACGGCAAGTGGATGAGCTTTCTTAAGCCCTACGAGGGTGCCCGCAACATCTGGGTCAAGACCGCCGACGAGCCGTTCGAGGCCGCCAAGCCCGTGACCGCCGACGAGCGCCCGGTGCCCGGCTACTTCTGGAGCCGCGACAGCCGCCATCTCATGTACGTGCAGGACAAGGGCGGCAACGAGAACTTCCACGTCTGGGCGGTGGATCCGGCCGCAGCGCCGGCCGAGAAGAACGTGCCGCCGGCGCGGGACCTGACGCCCGTCGACGGCGTGCGGGCCCAGATCTACTCGGTGCCCAAGGCCACGCCGGACCAGATCATCGTCGGGCTGAACGACCGGGATCCCAGCTACCACGACATCTACAAGGTCAGCATCACCACCGGCGAGCGCACGCTCCTGCGCGAGAACACCGACAACGTGGGCTTCTGGATCTTCGACAACGAGGGCGAGCTGCGCCTGGCCTACCGCTCCCTGCCCGGCGGCGGCGCCGAGCTGTTGAAGGTCACCATGCAGGGCTTCGACCAGCTGCTGACCACCACCTTCGAGGAGGACATGTCGCCGGTCGGCTTCCACCAGGACCGCCGCCGCGTCTACGTCGACACCAACAAGGGCGAGCGTGACCTCAGCGAACTGGTGCTGCTGGACACCGAGACCGGCGAGATCGTGCCGGTGGAGAAGGACCCGGAGAACGAGGTGGACTTCGGCGACGCCGTCTTCCATCCCGACACCGACGAGCTGCTGGCGACCGCGTACGTGGGTGACCGCGTGCGGGTCTACCCCAAGACCGCCGAGGCCAAGAGCCTCTGGGACGGCATGCGCAAGGCCCTGCCCGACGGCGAGATCGGCATCACCAGCACCTCGCAGGACATGAGCCGGATCCTGGCCGCGGTCTACAGCGACGTGGACCCCGGCTCGGTCTACCTGTACGACGCCGCCACGGGCACCGCGACCCTGCAGTACCGCTCGCGGCCCGAGCTGCCGAGCAAGGACCTGGCGCCCATGAAGCCGGTGCGCTACGCCGCCCGCGACGGCATGACCATCCACGGCTACCTGACGGTGCCCAAGGGCGTCGCGGCCAAGAACCTGCCGGTGGTCATGTACATCCACGGCGGCCCCTGGGCCCGCGACAACTGGGGCTACGAGCCGTACGCCCAGTTCCTGGCCAACCGCGGCTACGCGGTGATGCAGGTGAACTACCGCAGCTCCACCGGCTACGGCAAGCACTACATGAACGCCGGCAACAAGGAATGGGGCATCGGCGCCATGCAGCACGACGTGACCGACGCCGTGCAGTGGCTGATCAAGGAGGGTGTGGCCGACCCGGCCAAGGTGGCCATCTTCGGCGGCAGCTACGGCGGTTACGCCACCCTCGCGGGCGTGACCTTCACCCCCGACCTCTACGCCTGCGGCATCCCCTACGTGGGGCCGTCGAACCTGATCACGCTGATCGAGAGCTTCCCCGAGTACTGGAAGCCCTTCCTCGAGGGCTCGTGGTACAAGCGGGTGGGCAATCCCGAGGTCGAGAGCTGACCGTGCGGACCTGATCGCCCGCTCGCCGCTCTTCCACTGCGACAACATCAAGGTGCCGTTGCTGGTGGTGCACGGCGCCAACGACCCGCGGGTCAAGCAGCACGAGTCCGACCAGATCGTGGTCGCGCTCCGGAGCAAGGGCAAGGACGTGGAGTACATCGTGGCGCCGGACGAGGGCCACGGCTTCCGCGCCCCCAACAACCGCAAGGCGCTGGCCGTGGCCATGGAGAAGTTCCTGGCCAAGCAGCTGGGCGGACGGTTCCAGGCGGACGTCGAGCCCACGACGCAGCAGCGGCTGGACGAGATCACGGTCGATGTCTCGACGGTGACGTTGCCGCCGAGCGAGGGCTAGGCGGGATCGGACCCTACGGCAAGACAACGGCGGCCTCCCCCTGGGAGGCCGCCGTCTTCAGTTCCAGGCGCGCCGAACTAGCGGACGACGAGGGACGCGCAGCCCAGCGCGGTCAACACGGCCAGGGCCAACACGAAGATTCCGAAGCGGGTGACGAACTCACGCATCCTGGCTGCCCTCTCCTCCTGGCGGGTGCGAAGGGGTCGGCCCATCCCTGGGCCGCGCGACCGGCGGAAAGTCACACGCGGACAGCCGTTTGGCAAGGACGGAATCGCCGCCGGATCAGTTTCCGGCCACCCGCAGGGTGATGGTGAAGCTGGCGCCGCCGGCCGCGGCGTCTTCCACGGTCAGGTCGCCGCCGAAATAGCGCAGGGCCTCCCGCGAGTGCCACAGGCCCACGCCGCCGCCGGGCCTGGTGCTGACGCCGGCGGCGAAGATGCGCTCGCGTTCGGCCGCCGGCACCCCGGGTCCGTTGTCCTCGACGGTGACGGTGACCCGGCGGGAGTCCGCCGCCATGGTGACGGCGATGGCCGCCGCCGCCGCCGCCGCGGTCTGGCGCACGGCGTTGTCCAGCAGGTTGTCCAGGGCGAACTCCAGGTCCACGGCATCGGCATGGCAATGCAGCTCCGGCTCTTCGTCCCCCAGGCGCAGATCGAACGCCACCTGGGCCGAACGCTGCCGGTACCGCTCGACCACCGCGCGCACCACCGGCAACGGATCGAGGTGGCTGGAGGCGGACAGGGTCGCACCCAGCGACCTCACGCCGTCGGCCACCAGGCCCAGGCTGGTGCGGGCCTTGCGCAGCAGGTCGTCGCGCTGGCGGGCGTCCGGCGCCAGCCCGGCCAGTTCGTCGTAGATCCCGCCCAGCCGCGCCAGTTCGCGCCGCACGATCGCCAGGAGCGGCGGGTCCAGGCGGATATGGGCGGCCTTGTCCAGCAGCACCTGCAGGTCAGGCACCGCCTCGGCGCGGGCGGCGGTCCAGGCCTCCTCCAGGCGGGCGGCCCCGCCCAGCTCCGGGTGTTCGGCCGCCCACAGCACGCGCTCGAGGACACCCACCGGCCCGACGGTGCCGTGATGCGAGGTCAGGAAGGCCCGCAGCAGGTCGCGCCGGCTGCTGCGGCGCAGGCTGTGCAGGCGGCGGCGCTGGCGGGCCAGGGTGACGGCGGTCAGGCCGGCGCCCAGCAGCAGCACGGCGGCCCCGGCCGGGCGGGCGAAGCGCCGGTGCGCCGGCACCGGGACCAGGCGCTGGCCGGAATTGCTGCCGTTGGCGTACATCAGGATCGCTTCCGGACCCGCGTCCCAGACCCCGGCCCGCTGCCCCGACGTGAAATCGGCGAGTTCGGCCAGGGGTCGCAGCTCCGCCGAAAGCAGGTGCATCTTCCGATCGATCCCGTGCAGCAGGAATTCCGGGCCGGCCTCCGGCAGCATGTCTGCCGCGACCATCTGAAAGACCGCCCCCGGCAATCGCCGCGACTGCACCAGCTGCAGACGACCCTCGTCGTAGTCGAGGCGCAGGACCCGGCCGTCATTGAGGGCGCACATGATCGAGCCGGTGCCGGCGACCGGGTCGCGCCAGGCGTGGACGGCCCGGCAGGTCGGCCCCAGGTCCGCGATCGCCAGGGTGTCGCCGCGGGCGCCGGAGAACACCGTCACCTGATTCGCGAAGTCCGGATGCTGGGAGGAGGTGGCCGCAATCACTTCCGGAGCGCCGTCGCCGTCCAGGTCGCAGACTGCCGGGAGCACGTTGGTGAAGTACGGTCCCAGCCGGCGCTCCCAGAGCAGGCTGCCGGCGGCGTCCACCACCACCAGCCAACTCTCGTCGTCGCTGCGCCCGCGCACGGTCTCAGAGTCGAGGTTGTCCCCCGAACCCTCGCCGCTGACGAGTTCCGGCCGCCCATCCCCGTCGAGGTCCGCCACCACATGGTTCATCAGGTTGGCGGCCGAGGCGAAGGTCCAGACCAGGTCCCCGTGCCGGGCATCGACGGCCAGCAGCCCCCGCGGCAGCTTGTCGTACCCGGTGGTTCCCGCAGCCACGATCAGCGGTGCTGCCGGCCCCGGCAGCACCCCCGCCACCTCGTATTCCCCGTCCCAGATCCCGTCGGGCCGCCGGTCCAGGCCGACCGGCAATTCCACCTCGAGCACGATCCGCTCCGCCAGGACGTCCAGCACCCAGAGCCGATGCCGCGTGCCGGCGGCATTGCGGGCGGTTGCCAGCACCTCGGGGCGGCCATCAAGGTCGAGGTCCGCAGCCATCGACGCGAAGACGCGCCCACCGGGCGCGACGAATTCGGGGGGAAGGTTGAACTGGGTCAGGTTGCGGACGGTGCCGTCATTCAGGGAAAGGACCAGCAGTCCGGTTTGACAGCCGTAGACGAGTTCGTTGAGCCCATCACCATCGAGATCGACCGACACCGCGGCCTGGACCCTGGTCGGCGAAAGTGTCCCGCAGTTGGCCAGCAGCTGCGTCTCGTAGGGTGGCCCCGCGCCCGGCATGGCACCCAAGGCAAGCATCAGGGGCAAGGCGGCAGCAAGCATGGCCGGGGCCGTTCCTCGTCACGGGAAATCTGCACCCGCCACGAGGTTAGATCAGCGCCAGGCAGCCGTCAACCGGCCGCTCAGGCGTCGAAGCCCAGCCGCGTCATCAATTCGACCAGCAGCTTGCGGGCCGCGTCGGGGATCACGGTGCCCGGCCCGAAGATGGCCGCCGCCCCATGCTCCTTGAGGAAGGCGTAGTCCTGGGCCGGGATCACGCCGCCGCAGATGACCATGATGTCGTCGCGGCCCAGCGCCTTCAGTTCGGCCACCAGCTGGGGCAGCAGGGTCTTGTGCCCGGCCGCCAGCGACGACATGCCGATGATGTGCACGTCGTTCTCCACCGCCTGGCGCGCCGTCTCCTGCGGCGTCTGGAACAGGGGACCCACGTCCACGTCGAAGCCCAGGTCGGCGAACGCCGTGGCGACCACCTTCGAACCGCGGTCGTGGCCGTCCTGGCCCATCTTGGCCACCAGGATGCGCGGACGGCGGCCTTCGCGGGCCTCGAAGCGGCGGATCAGTTCGTTCACCCGTTCGATCTCGTCGTCCTTTCCGAACTCGGCGCGGTAGACGCCGCTGATGGTGCGGGTCTCGGCCTTGTGCCGGCCGCAGACGGCCTCGCAGGCGTCCGAGATCTCGCCCAGGGTCGCCCGCAGCCGGGCCGCCTCCACCGCCAGCTCCAGCAGGTTGCCCTCGCCTTGCTGTGCGCCGCGGGTCAGGGCGTCCAGGGCCGCCCGCACCGCCGCGCCGTCGCGCCGACTGCGCAGCTGCTCCAGGCGCTCGACCTGCTGCCGCCGCACCTCGGTGTTGTCCACCTCGAGGATCGCCAGCGGGTCCTCCTGCTCCAGCCGGAAGCGGTTGACGCCCACCAGCACGTCCTGGCCCGAGTCGATGTGGGCCTGCCGGCGCGCCGAGGCCTCCTCGATGCGCAGCTTGGGCAGGCCGGCGCCGATGGCCGCGGCCATGCCCCCCAGCTGCTCCACCTCGGTGATGTGCTCCCAGGCGCGGTGCATGATATCACGGGTCAGGCTCTCCAGGTACCACGAGCCGCCCCAGGGATCGACGCTGCGGCAGATCCCCGTCTCCTCCTGCAGGAAGAGCTGGGTGTTGCGGGCGATGCGGGCCGAGAAATCCGTCGGCAGGGCGATCGCCTCGTCCAGGGCGTTGGTGTGCAGGCTCTGGGTGCCGCCCAGCACCGCGGCCATGGCCTCGATGCAGGTCCGGGCCACGTTGTTGAAGGGATCCTGCTCGGCCAGGGACCAGCCCGAGGTCTGGCTGTGGGTGCGCAGGGCCATCGACTTCGGATCCTGCGGGTCGAAGCCGCGGACCAGCTTGGCCCACAGCAGCCGGCCGGCGCGCAGCTTGGCGATCTCCATGAAGTAGTTCATGCCCTCGCCCCAGAAGAACGAGAGCCGCGGCGCGAAGCGGTCGATGGTCAGGCCCGCCTTCAATCCGGTGCGCACGTACTCGAGGCCGTCGGCCAGGGTGTAGGCCAGCTCGAGATCCGCCGTCGCGCCGGCCTCCTGCATGTGGTAGCCGCTGATGCTGATGCTGTTGAATTTCGGCATACGGGCGGCGGTGTAGGCGAAGATGTCGGCGATGATCCGCATGCTGAATTCCGGCGGATAGATGTACGTGTTGCGGACCATGTACTCCTTGAGGATGTCGTTCTGGATGGTGCCCGCCAGCTGCTCCGTGGTCGCCCCCTGCTCCAGCGCCGCCACGATGTAGAAGGCCATGATCGGCAGCACGGCGCCGTTCATGGTCATCGAGACCGACATGGTGTCCAGGGGGATGCCGTCGAAGAGCACCTTCATGTCCTCGACCGAATCGATGGCCACGCCGGCCTTGCCCACGTCGCCCTCCACCCGCGGATGGTCGCTGTCGTAGCCGCGGTGGGTGGCCAGGTCGAAGGCCACCGAGAGGCCCTTCTGCCCCATGGCCAGGTTGCGCCGGTAGAAGGCGTTGCTCTCCTCGGCGGTGGAGAAGCCCGCGTACTGGCGCACGGTCCAGGGCCGGGTCACGTACATGGTGGCGTAGGGTCCGCGCAGGAACGGCGGCAGGCCGGCGGTGTGGCCCACCTGTTCGCAGCCGGCCAGGTCGGCGGCGGTGTGCAGCGGTTTGACGACGATCTGCTCTCCGGTGCGCCAGGCCGCGGCCTCGGGCTCGACGCCCACCGTGGCGGCGAACTGGGCGCGCCAGGCGGCCGGGTCGGCGGCCGGCGCCGGGGCGCCGCCCCGCAGCGGCACCTTGGTGTAGTCGGGCAGGCGGCTCACCGGGACACCTCCAGGTTTTCGATCAGGCGGCCGAGCGCGTCCAGGACGTCGCTGCGGGCGTGGATGAAATCGTCGACGCCGGCGGCCCGCAGGTCGTCCACCAGGCCGGCGGGCTGGCCGGCCAGGATCACCCGCGGCGGCGCGGCGCCGGCCTTCAGGATGCGGGCCAGGTCGGTGCCGCAGGCGGCTAGCTGTTCGTCCACCGCGACGATGACCACGGTCGCCGCGCCGGTGGCCAGGGCCGCGGCCGCGGCCTCCTCTGCCGTGGCATGGAAGTCGCCCGCTTCGACGGCGAAACCGCCCACCTGGAAGAAGCCCCGGGTGAAGTCCAGGCGCGGCAGGGTCCGGGCCAGGTCGCCCACGCAGGCGCAGGCCACGCGGCCGCGCGCTGGTGTGGACGCACGCAGGGCCAGCACCCGGCGGCGCAGGTCCTCGAAGGGTGCGGCATCCCGGCGCACGGGCACCGGCACGACCGGTTGGGCAGGAGTGTCGCCGGACTGCAGCAGCGCGGACAGTTCGCCCAGGGTGGCGCCGGCAGCGGCCGCGGCGGCCAGCGCCGGCAGCAGTTCGGGCGACGCTTCCTGCAGCAGCTGCGCGCTGCCGCCGGCCCAGGCGCCGGCCCCGCCTTCGCCGTGGCGCCGCACCGCGAATTCGGCGCCGCGCCGCTTGGCCAGGGCCGCCAGATCGGGCCGTCGCGGCGGCCGGGCCGGTTCGTCGGGGTCGGCGTAGCGGTTGGTGCCCACCAGCACGTCCTTGCGCGCGGCCAGGCGCTCGCGGCGAACGGCCGCCACCGCGGCGATCCGTTCCTGCACCCGGCCGGCGGCCAGGGAAGCAGCCAGGCCGCCCTCGGCCTCGATCTCCTGGAAGCGCGCCCAGGCGGCGCCGGCCAGGTCCGCGGTCAGCTTCTCCACGGACCAGGATCCGCCGGCGGGATCGACCACGCGATCGCCCCGGCATTCGTGCAGCAGCAGCAGCTGGACGTTGCGGGCCAGGCGGCGGCTGAACTCGTCGGGCAGGCTGTCCACGGCGTCGAACGGTGCCACGTGCAGGCTCTGCACGCCGCCCAGCACCGCGCTCAAAGCCTGGGTGGTGGCGCGCAGCAGGTTGACGTGGGCATCGTGGACGGTCTGGGCGCGGGCGCTGGTGCGGGCGTGGATCAGCGCCGGCTGCGGCACGAGCTGCGCCGCCTCCTGCACCCGGCTCCACAGCAGGCGCAGGGCGCGAAGGCGGGCGATCTCCAGGAAGAAATCGCTGCCCAGCGAAAGCTGGAACTGGATCTGCGCCGCGGCCTGGTCCGGGGCCACGCCGTGCGGTTCGAGGTCGCGCATGGTGTCCACCGCCGCGGCCAGGACCACGCCCAGCGAGAGGGCGCCGTCCGCGCCGCCGTCTTGCCAGGGACCTTCGCAAATGGGCAGGGTGCGCAGGCCGGGCGCCTGTGCCGCCGCCCAGCGCACGAGCGCGGCCTGCTCGGCGCGCAGGCGTGGCAGCGAGCGTGGCAACGCGCCTTCGCGGGCGAGCATGGCCAGGGGATCGCCGCCGATCAGCCCGCGCAGTTCGGTGGTCGCCAGCCCGCGGCCGCGCGCCAGCGCCGCCAACAGGGCCGCCGTCGGCAGCGCCGACGCGCCGGTCATGATCATCAGCGGCACGGTCGCCAGGTCGACGCCGGCCAGCGCCGCCTCGAAGTCGGCCAGGTCGGCCAACGAAGTGCCCCGCGCGCCCACCGTGCCCGCCGGCGCCCGGTCGGGATCGAGCCCGTGCCGGCCGGCGGTGTCCAGGCGCAGGTGCGCCGCCGTCTGGCCGCGCTGGAGGTCATGCCGCAGCGCCGCGTTGAACTCCGCGGCCGTGGGCAGGGGCAGCTCCTGGGCCACCAGCCAGGGCGCGGCCAGGTGACCGGCGGCCGTGGCGCCCCTTTGGTACGGCGCCTGCCCCGGCAGGGCCGACAGCCAGGGCAGGTCCGCGGTGTCGGCGTCCGTCGCCAGGGGCAGCAGGTCGAATCCCTCGAGGGTGCGGGTGACCAGGGCCTTGGCAAACGGAACGCCCTTGAGCAGGCGCTCGGCCTCGGCGCGCCAGGCGGCCGCTTCCGGCAGGGGGAACTCGGCCAGCAGCCGCCCGGGGGTGTTGGGCTTGGAGTCGCTCATGTGGTCAGCCTCGGGGGTGGCCGGCAATGCCGGCGGACCTGGGCGGAGGCGCCCGTTCCAGCGTGTCGATGGAGTCTAAGCTCGCCGCTGCCGACCGCCAAAGTCAAGAAGCGGGCCGGATATGTCAAACTTTTGACAACTAAGGGCCAAGATGCGGCGGATCTGCCCCTTAGGGCATCGGACGCTACCCGCCCAGCAGGTCCTTCGCCACCGCCGTGTAAGCGGCCGCCGCAGCCCCGTGGCTCAGCAACGCCGGCCAGACCGAATCCGTGCGCTCCCGCAGCCAGGCCCAGACCAGGCCCGCGCCGGTGACGGCGGCCAACGCCGCCACCGCCAGGAGCGGGCTGGGCATCAACCGCGGGATCGTCACCCCATGGTAGCTGGCGTAGAGCAGCGAAGGCAGCAGCAGCCGCAGCGCCCGCGAGGGCAGCGCGGACAATTCGGCCGCGCAGAAGCCGCGCCAGAACAGCTCCTCGGCCGGAGCGCTGACCACGGCCATGAACAGCAGCAGAACGCCCAGATCCGACGGCGCCACCTGCCAGGCGGCCAGGGCCGCCGCCACGTCTTCCGGTTGCAGCAGACTCCCGCTCACCGCCTGCATGATGACCAGCACGCCGCCGGCCGTCAGCACTGCCAGCAGCAGGCCCAGACCGAGGCCGCGGGCCGTGCCCGGACCGATCAGGCCCAGGTGACGGGCATGGCGCCGCCACGACCAGCGGCGCCGGCCCAGGTCGACCACCGCCGGCAGCACGAGACAGACGCCCACCTGGTAGAGCCCGAACACCGGCAGCACGCCGCGGCCGGACAGCAGGGCGGCGGCTACCGCCGCCGGCGCGGCGATCATCAACAGCAGCAGTCGGCGCGGCAGCGGGCGCATGGTCAGCGGGGTCCTTTCCCGGATCATCGGGCTTGCCACGGTGTCGGAGCAGACTATGCTGGTGCCATGAGCCTGTCCAGTTCAGCCCCGGTCGCTCCGGTCCGCCGCCCGCCCCTGGCGGCGGTGTGCCTCGTGCTGCTGGTGGGTTGGGCCGCCCTGGGCCTGCACCCGCTGCTGCATCACGCGGACCACCCGGCCGACCCGACCTGTGCGGTCTGCGTGCAGCTGGCCGCCAACCCGGCCGTGCCCGTGGCTGCCATCGACCTGCCCGCCGACCGGCCGCTGCCGCTGACCGCAGCTGCCCGCGCGGCCGACACCAGCGCCCCCGCCGTCGCCGCCACCCGCTCCCGTGCTCCTCCCTCTGCGTTGCCGGTTCCCTGAACGCTTCGTTTCCGGTTACCCTGGTTTCGCATTCGGGAGGCAAACATGCGCACCATCCTACTGGCCCTGGCCGCGGGCGTGCTGGCCGCAGGCCAGGCCCTGGCCCAGTCATCGACCGCGACCGGCGTGTCGCGGGACTTCAACCCCGCCATCAGCGTCAACACCCTGCTGCTGGGCAGGGTCGCCGCCAACACCACCGACAGCGAGTACAACGGCATCGACCTGCAGGAGTCGGAGGTGCAGCTGACCTCCATCGTCGATCCCTACTGGAAGGCCAACCTGGTCTTCGCCGTGCACCCGGCCCACGGCGACGGCGAGGAACACGGCGGCTACGCCGGCGACGTGGAGGTGGCCACCATCGCCGGGCAGGCCATCCCCGGGGGCTTCGGCCTGCTGGTCGGCAAGGACTACCTGCCCTTCGGCAAGCATGTGCCCCTGCACACCCACCAGTTCCCCTTCGTGGACGCACCGGCGGCGGTGATCGCCTTCCTGGGCGACCATGCCCTCAGCGAGACCGGCGTGCGCCTCTCCCACGACCTGCCCCTGCCCTGGTACAGCGACCTGACGGCCTACGGGGTCGACGGCAGTTCGGAAATGTTCGCCGCCGAGTCGCGCGACCTGGCCTGGGGCGCCCGCTGGAGCAACGTCGTGGACCTCTCGTTCGAGTCGACGCTGGAGCTGGGCGGATCGTGGCTGCATGGCCCGGCGGCAGCGGACTATCTCGCTGCCGGTGGAGGCCAAGTCGACGTCTGGGGTGCCGACCTGACCTGGAAGTGGGTCTCGGCCGCGGCGAGCAAGGGGCCCGCGGTGACCGTGACCGGCGAGCTGATCCTGCCGCGGCCGGCCGACACCGGCGCCGAGCCCTGGGGCTGGTACGCCCTGGCCCAGTACCGCTTCCGGCGCGCCTGGTGGCTGGGCCTGGGCACCGGCGCGCTGGACCGGGCGCTGCCCGCGCACGCCGGCGAAGGCGACGAACACGCCCACGGCCTGCTGGCCTGGGACGAAGCGCGCGAATACAAGGCCAACCTCACCTGGGTGCCGAGCGAGTTCTCGGCCATCCGGCTGGAGGTCGCCCACTACGACGACGTGCTGGGGGATGCCGACGACACCCTGTACGCGATCCAGTTCAACTTCACCATCGGGTCGCATCCGGCCCACCTCTACTAGGAGGCGGCCATGAAACGCATCCTGATCCTGGCGCTGCTGATGACCGCGGGCACGGCCCAGGCGGGCGGGCGCCTGAACGTGGTCTGCACCCTGACGGACCTGGGTTGGCTGGCCGGGCAGGTGGGCGGCGAGGACATCGAGGTCACGGTCCTCTGCCCCGGCCCCTACGATCCCCACTTCCTGCCCGCGCGGCCTTCGCTGGCCAAGGCCCTGGGCAAGGCCGACCTGCTCTGCTACAACGGCCTGGACCTGGAGGTGGGCTGGCTGCCGGTGCTGCTGGACAAGGCGCGCAACCCGCGGGTCAGGGCCGGTCAGCCGGGCGACCTGGATTGCTCGGCGGCGCTGGCGGCGGTGCTCGAGGTGCCGGCGGGCCAGGTCTCGCGGGCCCAGGGCGACGTGCATCCCGACGGCAATCCCCACTACCTGCTGGACCCCCGCAACGGCGTGCGGGTGGCGCGGCTGCTGGCCGGGCGCCTGGCCCTGCTGCGGCCCGAGGCCGCCGAGCGCTTCGCTGCCCGGGCCGAGACACTGGCGACGGACCTGGAGCCGCGCATCGCCGCCTGGCAGGCGGCCGCCGCGCCGGTTCGCGCCCACCCCCTGGTCATCTACAGCAAGCAGTGGGAGTACCTGGCCGACTGGCTGGGCCTGCAGCTGCTGGGCGCGGTCGAGCACCGGCCCGGCATCGCGCCCTCGCCCCGGCACGTGGACGAGTTGACGGCCCAGGCCCGCGCCGCCGGCGTGACCGAACTGGTCGCCGCGCCCTGGAACCACCTCGACGCCGCCGCCAAGGCGGCCGAGCGCATGGGCGCGACGCTGGTGGAGCTGCCGGCGGCGGTGGGCTCGCTGCCGGGCGCCGACACCTATCCCGCCATGTTCGACCTGATCCTGGCCGGCCTGACGGCCGCGGCAAAGGAGTGAGCGCCCCATGACGGGATTCGTCGGCATGATGGCCGCGCCGGTGGCGGTGGCCCTGGTCCTGGTGGTGATGCACGGCTACCTGGGCGGCCACGTGGTGCGGCGCGGAGTGATCTTCGTGGACATAGCCCTGGCCCAGATCTCGGCCTTCGGCGTGGCCATCGCCATGTTCTTCGGCGCCGAGCACGGCACCAATGCCGCCTGGTTCAGCGGCCTGGGCGCCACCTTCCTGGGTGCGCTGCTGATCGCCGCCACCCGCAGCAGCGAACGGCGCATCCCCCAGGAGGCATACATCGGCATCATCTACGCCGTATTCTCGGCGGCGATGATCCTGGTGCTGACCCAGGTGCCCCACGGCAGCGAGGAGATCCACCACCTGCTGGTGGGCTCGATCCTCTGGGTCTCCTGGCACCAGGTGCTGAAGACGGCCGTGCTGTACGCGGCGCTGGGCGGCGTGCTGTGGTGGGCCCACGGCCGGCTGCGCGCCATCAGCGACGACCCGGAGGCCGCGCGGGCCCGCGGCCTGCGCCTGGCCCGCTGGGACTTCCTGTTCTACGCGGTGCTGGGCACGGTGGTCACCAGCAGCGTGCAGATCGCCGGGGTGCTGCTGGTGTTCACCCTGCTGGTGGTGCCGACGGTGATGGCCTACCGCTGCGGCTGCGGCAGCGAGTTGCGCCACCTGGCCTTCGTTTCGGTGATCGGTCTGCTGGCGGTGGTGCTGGGGGCGGCGGCCAGCTACCTGCTGGACCTGCCCACGGGCGCGGCGATCGTCTGCGTGTTCGGATTGCTGCTGGCGGGGCAGGTGAGCCTGGCCGCGCTCGGCGGCGGCCGGCGCTAGCGCGACGAACGACTACTTGGCGAGCACGATCTTGCGCAGGTCGACTGCCGCAGCGGCCTGCACCCGCGCCAGGTAGACGCCCGAGGCCGCCTGGCGGCCGTCGTCGTCGCGGCCGTCCCAGACCACGCGGTGCGGACCGGCCGCGAGAGCATCGTCGAGCAGGCGGCGCACCAGGCGGCCGCGCAGGTCCAGCACCTGCACCTGCACCCGCCCCGGCGCCGGCAGGTCGAAGGCCAAGGTCGTCCGCGGATTGAACGGGTTGGGCCAGGCCCGCAGGGCCAGGGGCGACGGCGCCGGCGGCGGCGCCACCGCGCTCAGGCCGCAGGCGGCCGGCAGCACCGCCAGCCCCGAGGCGCTCTGGGCCACGCAGACCAGCCCGCCGGCCACGGCCAGTCCCCAGGCCTTGTCCGGGGTGTTGACCGCGCCGACCAGCACGGGCGCCGCCGGGTCGCGGATGCCGATCACCTGCAGGCCGGTCTCGTCGTCGGCCATGTAGGCCCAATCCCCGGCCACGCGCACGCTCCAGGCCAGACCGGGCGTGGCCGCGAAGCCCACCGGCTGCGGTGAAGTCGGCACGCCGATGTCCACCACCCGCAGTCCCGCGCCGTACTCGGCGAGGTAGGCGTGGCTGCCCTGCAGGGCGACTGCGAGCACGCTGCCCGGCGGGTCGTAGTTGCCGACCAGCTGCGGCGCGGCCGGATCGGCCACGTCCACCACCCAGAAGCCCGCGGACGAGCCGGCCAGGTAGGCGAAGCTGCCGGCCACCTCCACGTCCAGCACGTTGCCCGGCAGGGACAGCTGCCCCACCAGCCGGGGCAAGGTCGGTGCCGAGCAGTCGACGATGCGCAGCCCGCCTTCGCGGTCGGCCAGGTAGACCAGGCTGCCGACGGCGGCGGTCTGCACCGTGTAGGCGGGCGTGTTGAAGGTGGCGATGATGCGCGGCAGCGACGGCAGGGTGATGTCGACGATGTGCAACCCGTCGGTGGTCGCCGCCAGGTAGGCGAACGATCCGGCCACCGTGACCCCGAGCACCAGCCCGGCCGGATCGACCGCACCCAGCGGCTGCGGCTGCGCCGGATCGGCCAGGTCGAAGACGCGCAGCCCCGAAGCCCGGTCCGCCAGGTAGGCCCGGCCGCCGGCCAGGGCCACATCGTACGCGTAGTCCTCGGTGTCGGCGCTGCCCAGGAGCGCCGGGCTGCCCAGGTCGCCCGCGGCGTAGACCTGCAGGCCGGGGTAGCCGTCCGCCAGGTAGATGATATCGCCGTCGACGGCGACCTCGCTGGACAGGCCGAGGGTGCCGGCGGTGCCCAGCAGTCGCGGCGCGGCGGGATCGCCGGCATCGACCACCGCCAGGCCGGCATTCCAGCAGGCGACGAAGACGGTGCCGGCCGAGGCGGCCACGCCATGGGCGGGGCCGGGCAGGGCGACCTCGCCCACCACGGCCGGGGCATGGGGATCGCGCGCATCGACGGTCAGCAGGCGGGCGCCGCTGAAATCGGCCAGGTGGATGGTGGTGCCGTCGACGGCCAGCCCGACAGCGGCGGTGCCCAGGTCCAGCGCCGCCAGCAGTTGGGGCTGCAGCGGGTTGGTCAGGTCCACCACGACCAGCTGCGAATCGGCCGCCGCATACAGCAGCGAACCCGAACGGACCAGGTGCCGCACCGTCGCCTGCAGGTCGAGGCTGCCGCGCAGCACCGGCGCGGAGGGTGCGGCGATGCTGACCACCTGCACGCCGGCGGTCCCGGCCGCCACGTAGGCCAGGGTGTCGGCCAGGGCGATGCACAGGGCCTGACCCGGGGTCGCCAGCCGGCCGACCAGCACCGGCGCGGACGGATCGCCGACCTCCACGGCCTGGAAGCCCGAGTCCGCCGCCGCGATGTAGACATGGGTGCCGTCCCAGGCCAGGCAGCGGGCCAGGCCCGGCGTCAGCAGGCCGCCCAGCAGGGCCGGGGCCGCCGGATCGGCGCTGGAGAAGATGCGCAGCCCGAAGTCGTCGGCCACGTAGATCCGGGCCCCGCCCGGCGCGACGCAGCGGGCCGGACCGGGCGTGGCGGCCGAGCCCAGCCAGCGCAGGTGTCCGCGGTAGTCGGTGCACTGGGCGCTGGCCGGTGCGGCGACCACGCCGCAGGCCGCCAGCAACAGCAAGGCGCTGATCACCGGGCGGAGCCGGTGGATGCGAAGCTTCACGGCGGCGGTCACGAAGTCCCCCGGATGATGCGGTGTCGGCCTGGTTGCGCGGGTGGACGATCCCCTCGATCATTGTAGGGGACCAGCATCCCCAGCGGTAAAAAAATACTTCGTGTTCAGCGGTTTCGAGCGGCCGCAGCGGGATGGACGGGCCGATCCGGCCACCTTGTGTTATCATGGCCCTTCGTGTTTCCGGCGGCGAAGTCGGCACTGCGAAACCCCCTCGTGAAAGGCGACCCCTTCATGAACCGTGCGGTTCAGCTCCTGCCGTGGCCGAGCCTGGTGGCGGCCTGCCTGGTTTGGGCCCTGGCCCCGGCGGCGGCGGCCCAGACCAGCCCCACCCAGACCATCCTGGCGGCGAACCCGGACAGCGCCCTGGCCGCGGTCCTCGCCCAGTTGCCCGGCGAGCGCCTGCTGCTGGAGGACGCGTTGGCCCAGGCCGCCCAAGTCGCCGCCATCGGCCGCATCGCCGCCGCCGAACTGGTCGCTGCCGAGCAGACGGTGCGCAGCGAGAAGGGCAGCTTCGACCCGGAGCTCTTCGGCCGCGCGGGCTGGTCGGGCGCCGACACCCCGTCGGCCTCGCTGTTTGCCGGGGCCGACGTGCTGCAGACCGAGTCCACCGATCTGACCGGCGGGGCCCGCATCCTGCTGCCCATCGGCACGGAGCTCTCGGCCTCGCTCAATTCCCTGCGCACCACTTCGAACTCGTCCTTCGCCGCGCTCGATCCCGAGTATCAGGCCTACGGCGCGCTGACCCTGCGCCAGCCGCTGCTGGCGGGCTTCGGGCCCTCGACCCGCGCCGACCTGGCGGCAGCCGAGCAGAACCTCGCCGGCGCCAGCGCTCTTTACGACGGAGCCCTGTTGGCGGTGCGCGCCGAAGTGGAGATCACCTACTGGAGCCTCTACGCCGCCGAGCGCAACCACGCCGTGACCAGGCTGATCCGCGACCGGGCCGCGGCCTTCCTGGAGGACACCCAGCTGCGCGCCAAAACGGGCATGATCGGGCCCAGCCAGGTGGCCAACGCCGAGTTCTTCCTGACCGAGGCCGAGCGGGCCGTGCTCGACACCGAGGACGAGTTGGACCTGCACTCGGATCATCTGGCCACGCTGACGGGCCGTCGCCCCGCCGCCGGCCAGGTGCGCTACCGCAGCTGGGACGAGCCGCCCCGCGAGTTCCCGCTGGTGGACGCGGACCAGCTGGTCGCCGTGGCCAGCGAACGCAACCCGGACCTGGAGGTGCTGGCCCGCAACGCCGACGCCGTGCGCGCCTACGAGCGCGGCGCGGTCTGGGACGCCCGGCCGACCCTGGACCTGGTGGGCGCCATCGGCGGCAACGGTCTGGCCGGCACCGCCCAGGACGTGTACTTTCCCGGCTCGGCGACGCCGGTCCGCACCGACATCACGGGCGGCTCCGGTGAGGCCATCAACCAGGCGCTGGGTCGCGACTATCCCACCTGGAACGTGGGGCTGGTCTTCGCCCTGCCCCTGGGCAACCGCACCGGCAAGGGCGAGCGCGATCGCCTGCGCGCCGAGGTCGTGCGCGCGGAGCAGGTGCTGGTCGGGGCCCAGCGCAACTTCGAGGAGAACGTGCGGGCCCAGCACCGCGAGCTGGCCCGCGGACGCGAGCGTCTGCAGATCGCCGAGCGCGGCGTGGCCGCCTCGGTGCGGCAGGTGGAGATCGGCATGATCGACTATCGCAACGGCCGCACGACGGCCTTCGAGGTGGTGCGCCTGGCCGCGGACCTGGCCCGGGCGCAGCAGAGCTATTCCGACGCCCTGGTGCGCACGGCGCGGGCCGCCGCCATCCTGCGGCAGCTGACCGGCGGCTGGTATCCCGAATCCCGGACCGAGGAGAACTGAGCGATGTCCATCAAGTTCAACCTGGCGAGCGTGGGCCTGGGCGTGGCGGTGCTGCTGAGCGGCTGCGGGCAGAAGCAGGGTCAGGGGCAGGGCGGCGGCTTCCAGCGACCCCCCACTCCGGTCGAGGTCGCGCCGGTCAACGCCGGCACGGTGACCGACCGTTTCACCACCGTCGGTTCGCTGGACGCGGGCGAGTCGATCACGGTGACCTCGGAGATCGACGGCATCGTCAAGGCGGTGCCGTTCACCGAGGGTGGCCACCTGCAGCAGGGCGACCTGATCGCCCGCCTGGACGACGCCCAGCTGGCGGCCGAGGCGGCGCGGGCCGAGGCCCTCAGGGACCAGGCCCAGGCCACCTGGTCGCGGATCACCTCCATCGTCGACCAGGGCGCGGGCGCGGCCCAGGACCTGGACGACGCCACGGCGGCCCTGAAGGTGGCCGAGGCCGACCTGGCCCTGGCCCGCACGCGGCTGGCCAAGACGCGCATCACCGCGCCGTTTGCCGGACTGGCCGGCGCGCGGACCGTCAGCCCCGGCGCCTTCCTGCGGGCCGGCACGGCCATCACCGACCTGGCCCAGATCCATCGGCTGCGGGTCACCTTCGCGGTGCCCGAGCGGATCCTGGGCGCCATGCGCCAGGGCGCTCCGGTCACGGTCGAGAACACGGCCTTCCCCGACGTGGTGCTGCAGGGCACCATCGACGTGATCGCGCCCCAGCTGGACTCCGCGACCCGCAGCGTGGGCATCGTGGCCCGGGTCGAGAACCCGGACGAGCTGCTGCGGCCGGGCATGTCGGCCACCATCTCGGTGATCCTCAGTGAGCGCAGTGGCGCCCTGACCGTGCCCAGCGAGGCGGTCTTCGTCGAAGGCGGCCAGGCCTATGTGTTCGTGGTGCGGCCCGACAGCGTGGTTTCCCGCACGCCGGTGGTGCTGGGCAGCCGGCAGTCGGGCACCGTCGAGGTCAGCGAGGGCCTCGCCGACGGCCAGCAGGTGGTCAAGGCCGGCCACCAGAAGCTGTACGAGGGCGCCAAGGTGATGCCCGTGGGCGCCGGCCCGCAGGAAGGCGCGGCGCGATGAAGCTGAGCGAGATCGCCATCCAGCGGCCGGTTTTCGCCACGGTGATGAGCCTGGCCATCGTGCTGCTGGGCTATATCTCCTTCACGCGGCTGCCGGTGCGCGAGTACCCGGAAACCGATCCGCCCATCGTCTCGGTGACCACCCTGTACCGCGGCGCCAGCCCCAACGTGGTCGAGACCGAGATCACCGACGTGCTGGAGGAGCAGTTCTCGACCATCGAGTCGGTCAAGACCATCACCAGCAGCAGCCGCGAGCAGGGCTCGGTGATCACCATCGAGTTCGAGCTGCACCGCGACGTGGACGAGTCGGCCAACGACGTGCGCGACCGGGTGTCGCGGATCCGCGGCCAGCTGCCGCGCGAGGCCGAGGACCCGATCGTGGCCAAGGTGGACGTCAACGCCCAGCCCATCATGTGGCTGGCGCTGTCCAGCGAGAACCACAGCGGGCTCGAGCTCTCGGACTACGCCGACCGCATCCTCAAGGAGCGGCTGCAGCGGCTGCCGGGCGTGGGCTCGATCTTCCTGGGCGGCGAGCGGCGCTATGCCATGCGCATCTGGCTCGATCCCCTGCGCATGGCCGCCCGCGGCATCACCGTGCAGGACGTCGAACAGGCGGTGCGCAGCGAGAACGCGGAGATCCCCGGCGGCCGCGTCGAGGGCAACGAGCGCGAGTTCGCCGTGCGCACCCGCGGGGACTTGAACACCCCCGAGGGTTTCGGCGCCATCATCGTGCTGCGCCGCGGCGACGAGATCGTGCGCCTGGACGAGATCGCCGAGGTCGAGGTCGGCCCCGAGGACGAGCGCACCAAGGCCCGCTTCAACGGCAACCCGACCGTCGGCCTGGGCATCGTCAAGCAGAAGCAGGCTTCGACCCTGGACGTGGCGAAGTCCGTGCGCGGGTCCCTGCCCGAGCTGGGCCAGCTGCTGCCCGAGGGCATGCGCATCGACCTGGCCTTCGACTCGTCGGCGTTCATCCAGGACTCGGTCGACGAGGTGGGCAAGACCATCCTGATCGCCCTGTGCCTGGTGGTGCTGGTGGTCTTCGTGTTCCTGAAGAGCCTGCGCGCCACGGTGATCCCGGTGGTGGCGATCCCCATCTCGATCATCGGCAGCTTCACGGTGGCCTTCGCCATGGGCTTCACGATCAACATCCTGACGCTGCTGGCCCTGGTGCTGTCGATCGGCCTGGTCGTCGACGACGCCATCGTCGTGCTGGAGAACGTGTACCGGCACCTGGAGATGGGCAAGAGCCGGCGCCGGGCGGCCTTCGACGGCACCCAGGAGATCGGCTTCGCGGTGATCGCCACCACCGTGGCCCTGGTGGCGGTGTTCATCCCGGTGGCGTTCCTGACCGGCGCGGTGGGCCGGCTGTTCCGCGAGTTCGGCATCACCCTGGCGGTGGCGGTGGCCATCTCCTCTTTCGTGGCCCTGACCCTGACGCCGGTGCTCTGCTCGCGCATCCTGCAGCCCCAAGGCGACCGACCGCCCCCAGCGCTGGACCGAGCGCTCCTTCGACGCCTTCTTCAAGTGGCTGGGCGACACCTATGCCGCCACCCTGCGCTGGTCGCTGCGCTTCAAGCCGCTGGTCTTCGGCGGCGGACTGCTGCTGGTGGCGATCAGCGTCTGGCTGTTCGGGCGCCTGCCCGAGGAGCTGGTGCCGACCGAGGATCGCGGCACCGCCTTCGGCATCGTGATGGCGCCCGAGGGGGCGACCCTAGAATACACCGACCGCTACATGCGGCAGATCGAGGACGTGCTGCTGCCGCTGCCCGAGCGGCGCGGCCTGTTCACCGCCACCGGCCTGGGCTTCGGCGGCCCCGGCCGCGTGACCAACGGCTTCGTGTTCCTGAACCTCACGCCCAAGGACGAGCGCGAGCGCAGCCAGCAGCAGCTGGTGGGCCAGATGTTCCCGCGCCTGCTGGGCATCCCCGGCGTGCTGGCCTTCCTGATCAACCCGCCCAGCCTGGGCTGCGAGCTTCAGCTCGTCGGACGTGCAGTACGTGCTGCAGGCCGACAGCTACGAGGAGCTGGGCCAGGCCGTGGGCACGATGATGGCCAAGGCCGGCGAGCTGGGCTACCTGCTGAACCTGGACAGCGACCTGCGCCTGAACAAGCCCGAGCTGCAGATCGCGCATCGACCGCGAGCGGGCCTCGGGCCTGGGCGTGTCGGTGACGGACATCGGCACCACCCTGGAGACCATGCTGGGCGGCCGCGTGGTCGGCAATTTCAAGCGTGGCGCCAAGCAGTACGACGTCATCGCGCAGATGCGGGCCGACGGCCGCGCCACCCCCGACGTGATCGGCCAGACCTGGCTGCGCAGTCCGCGGCGGACTGGTGCAGCTGGCGAACGTGGTGCAGGTCGAGGAGACGGTCGCGCCCAAGGAGCTGAACCACTTCAACCGCGTGCGCTCGGCCACGATCACCGCCAACCTGGCGCCGGGCGTGGGCCTGGGCCAGGCCCTGGACGACCTGGACCGCATCTGGAAGAACGAGCTGCCGCCGACGGTCAAGCGCGACCTGGGCGGCCAGTCGCGCGAGTTCCGCGACAGCAAGGGCACCCTCTACTTCATGTTCGTGCTGGCGATCCTGTTCATCTTCCTGGTGCTGTCGGCCCAGTTCGAGAGCTTCGTCGACCCGCTGACCATCCTGCTCTCGGTGCCGCTGGCGGTGTTCGGGGCGCTGGTCTCGCTGTGGCTGTTCGACCAGACCCTGAACATCTTCTCGCCGCATCGGGCTGATCATGCTGATCGGCCTGGTGACCAAGAACGCGATCCTGATCGTGGAGTTCGCCAACCAGCTGCGGGCCAGGGGCCTGGAGATCACCGAGGCGGTGGTGCAGGCGGCCGGCATCCGTCTGCGGCCCATCCTGATGACCTCGTTCTCGACGGTGTTCGGCATCCTGCCCATCGCCATCGGGCATGGGCGCGGGCGCCGAGTCGCGGCGGCCGCTGGGCATCGTGGTGGTGGGCGGGGTGCTGTTCTCGACGTTCCTGACCCTGCTGCTGGTGCCGGTGGTGTACGCGGTGCTGGCGAAGTTCACCAAGGCCCGGCGGGTCGGCGCGGCGACGGAGGAAGCGGCCTAGTCGGTGCGGCGCAGGCTGGCCGAGGCGTCGGCCGCCAGGGCCTGGCTGGCCTGGGCGTGCTCCTGGGCCACGCGGCGGCGGACCTCGGCCCGCGGCGCGTGGCGCCAGCCGGGACCGCCCAGCAGACCGGACAGGTAGCCGAAGCCGGCGCCCAGATGGATGGCCGGGAAGCAGACCGCCACGGCCGCAGCCAGGCGCGGGTGACGGGCACCGGCCAACAGCCCGGCCTGGACGGTCGTGATTAGCAGGTACGCCCCCGCCAGCAACGCCCAGGCCTGCCAGGCCGACCGCCAGAAGAAGCCCGCCAGCGGCAGCACCGCCAGCCACAGGGCGAAGACCGCCAGCAGGGTGGCCGGCGGCGAGACCGTGCCCGCGTGCTTGCGCGCCATCAGCGCCCGCCCGTAGCCATAGCGGTAGAGCTGGCGGAAAAGGGCGCGCCAGCCGTCGCGCGGGTAGTAGGAAACGGCGAAGTCGGGGTCGTGGTAGGCCTCGACGCCGCGCCGGTGCACCCGCAGGTTGAACTCCAGGTCCTCCCCCGCATCGAAGGCCTCGTCCACGCCGCCGAGCTCCTCGTACAGGCTGCGCCTGTAGCCGCAACCCGCGCTCAGCGGGTTGCAGTGGCAGCTGCCCTCCTCGTAGATCTTCGAACCCGTGTGATGGCCCAGGCGCGAATTGCGGGCCAGGGCCACCGCCTGCCGGAAGACGCCGACGCCTTCGCCGATCAGCGGCTGGGGCCGCGACAGGCAGCGCTCGCCCCGGGCGAAGGCGGCCAGCGCGGTCGCCAGCATGGTGCGGCTCTCGATGCGGCAGTGGCCGTCGACGAACAGCACGTGGGGTGCCAGGGCGTGGGCCGCGCCGATGTTGCGGCCGCTGCCGGAGGTGATGCCCGGGTTGTAGAGCAGGTGGATGTGCGGATGCTCGACCGCCGCGGCCAGCACCTGGGCGCGGGTGTCGTCGTCGCTGTAGCCGTCGATGACCAGGATCTCGTAGCGCCTCGCCGGCAGGGACTGGTCGCAGAGCTGGGCCAGGATCGAACGGATGTGGGCCGATTCATTGCGAACCGGCACCACCACGGACAATTCGGGATGCTTCACGGCGGAATCGTTCATGGAGCGGTGCACCCGGTGAAAATGGCCTCGCAATGCCTGGAAGATGGTTGGCACCCTCCCGGCTGTCAATGGGGATATCGGCAAGATCAGTCGAGGCTGAAGTCCCGTTGACCGAGGCGCTTGCGGGCCAGGTGCCAGAAATTTGGCCGTTCGCGGTCGGCGGCCCGCACCCAGGCGTCAGTGCGGGCGGTCCACGGCCGGCGCTCGGGGCGCAGGGCCCCGACCCGGCCCAGCCCGTCGCGCACCGCGCGCAGCCAGGCACCGGGGTGCCGGTCGCGCAGGCTGTAGACGAGCATGGCGCCGAGTCCGCGCAGCAGGTAGGCGGCCGCATAACCCGCCGGCTGATGCAACACCGCCACCCAGAACAGGTTGCGGGTGTCGTAGTAGTAGCGGCGCCAGCCGGGCCGGCCCTCGCGGCGATGGTCGTGGCCCACGCTGATGCGGCCGTCGTGGACGATGTCCCAGCCCCCGTCCAGCAGCCGGTAGGCCAGCTCCAGCCCTTCGTGGCTGATGAAGAAGTCCTCGCGGTAGAGGCCGACCTGGTCCAGGGCGGTCTTGCGGAAGGCCGCCGCACCCTCGGTCAGCTCGTAGGTGGCGAAGCGCTCCGGGGCCGCGGCCACGGGCCGGCGGTGCACCCAGTCCCGCACCCGCTCGGTGCCGGGCCAGGTTACGGTGAAGGTGACCGCGCCCAGCCGCTCGTCCTCGGCGAAGGCCCGGCGCACGGCCGCCAGCTGGGTGGGGCCGAAGTCCACCATGTCGTCGTCCAGGGTCACGATCACCTGGCCGCCGGCCCGTTCGAGGCCGCGGTTGCGCGCGCCCACCCCGCAGTTTTCCGGCTGGGCGATCAGGATCACCCCGGGATGCTGCGCCGCCAGGTCTGAAGCGGTGCCGTCGGCGCTGCCGTTGTCGACGATGATGATCTCGGTCGCCGGGTCCGCCATGGCCTCCAGCTGCCCCGCCAAACGCAGCACGGCCTCACGGCGGTTGAAGGTCAGGATCACGAAGGAGACCTGCGCGGTGCCGCTCATGGCCGCCGCCGTCGCGCGAGGGCCCCGGGACCACCGGTCAGGTCGAAGCCGCGGGCCGCAAGCGCCGGCAGCAACTCGTCCAGCAGCGCATGGACCACGTCGTCGTAGTCGTGCAAGAGGACGATGTCGCGGCCGCGGATCTCCGCGCCCAGGCGCCGGCCCAGCGCTGCGGAGGCCTCGCGCTCGGTGCAGCGCCAGTCCTCCGAATCCAGCGACCACAGCACGTGGCGCATGCCCAGGCGGCCCGGGCCCAGCAGGCTGGCCGGGTGCAGGCGGCCGCCGGGGGCGCGGAAGAAACGGGGCGGCGCGCCGGTCGCCGCGGCGATGGCGTCCGAGCAGCGGCGCATGTCGGCCCAGTAGCCGCCGGGCGCCGGCAGCCGGGCCATGTCGTGGACGTGGGAGTGGTTGCCCAGGGCGTGGCCCCCGTCGACGATGGCCCGCGCCAGCTCGGGCTCCGCCTCCACCCGCGGACCCAGCACGCAGAAGAGGGCACGCGCGCCATGGGCGGCCAGGCGTTCCAGCACCCCGGTGGTCACCCCGCGGCGGGGACCGTCGTCGAAGCTCAGCAGCACCGTGTCGGGGCGGCTCGCCGGCAGGCGGCGCACCACCAGCGGGGCCAGCAGGGCGGTGCTCAGGGGATGGGATCTCAAGACTGCGCTCCTTCGCGTCCCGCGGGTCCACCGGGGCTCCCGGTCAGGGGCCGAAAACTAGCACAGGGGCGCCGCAGGGGCCAGTGGCGACTCGGGCGACCAGGCCGAGGCCAAGTCGTTCACGGTGGTGGAGAACCGGTTCGAGGAATTCCGCGGACATCAGGACGGCGTCGAATTGCTGCATGGTGCCGTGGGAGCGTTATATGACGCCGCCACGACTTGATCGATCAGTTCCCATCCCGCCGTCGTGACCATCACTACGATCGACCGCTATGGTTGCCTGGCATCCCCTGCCCCGCGCCGATCAGGACATATCACGCCCCCCGCGCAACCCCCGCAGCAGAAAGTCCGCCACCTCCGGCGCGCGCCCCTCGAGCCGGGTGTTGCGGCGGCTGAGGATCCAGTCGGTGGCCATCTCGTCCAGCACGCCGAACACCGCCTTGGCGGCAAAGAGCGGATCGCAGTCCGTGCGGAACACGCCCTCGCGGCGGCCGTCGTCCACCACCTGGGCGATGATGCCCAGGTACTGCCCCACCTGGGCGCGGGACAGCTCCTCCATGAAGTGCAGGCTGTGGCGCAGCTCGACCTGGGTGATGATGGCCAGATCGCGGTCGCGGCCCACCAGCGACAGGTGCAGCTCGACGATGGCGCGCAGGCGGGCCTCGGCGCCCGGCAGATCGGCCAGGCGGGCGCGGCCCTCCTCGATGAAGCGGCCCATGGCCCGGTCGAAGAGCTCGACCAGGATCTCGCCCTTGGTCTTGAAGTAGAGGTAGATGGTGCCGTCGGCGACGCCGGCGCGGCGGGCGATCATGGCCACGGTGGTGGCGCCGTAGCCGCGGCGGGCGATCTCGACCACGGCCGCGTCCAGGATGCGCTCGCGCTTGTTGCCGCTGCTGGTGCGGGCCATGGCTGAATCTCCATTCAGTCACCACCCCCCCCCGGGGGGTCCTGCGATGACCCCTTGATTATATGGTCAGCCTGAAGCCCGGAGCAATGCCTAATCCGCCCAGAAACGGCATTGACAGCCCGCCCGGGGGCCCCTACCATAGTGAATGATCATTCATTTATAGGCCCGTCCGCCGGGCACCGTTACCCGGCAAACGAAAGGCAGGGTCCATGGCCAGGCAGATTCGCAAGGTGGCCGTGCTGGGTTCCGGGGTCATGGGCAGCGCCATCGCCGCCCACTTCGCCAACGCCGGCGTGCCGTCGCTCGTCCTGGATATCGTGCCCAAGGATGCCGGCCAGGATCCGGCCAGGCGCAACGCCGTCGCTGCCGCCGCCGTCGCCGCCCTCAGGAAGACCAGCCCCTCGCCCATCTTCAGCCCCGAGCGCATGGACCTGATCGAGACGGGCAACCTCGAGGACCACCTGCCGCGCCTGAAGGAGGCCGACTGGGTGATCGAGGTGGTGAAGGAAGACATGGCCATCAAGAAGACCGTGCTGGCCAACGCGGCCCCGCACATCGCGCCGGGCGCGATCGTCTCCAGCAACACCTCGGGCCTGTCCCTGACCGGGATGGCCGCCGCCCTGCCGGCGGATCTGCGCCCCCGCTTCCTGGGCACCCACTTCTTCAATCCACCCCGCTACATGAAGCTTTTCGAGGTGATCCCCACCGCGGACACCGATCCCGAGGTGCTGCAGTTCGTCTGCACCTACGCCCAGGACCGCCTGGGCAAGGGCATCGTGCTGGCCAAGGACACCCCCAACTTCATCGCCAACCGCGTCGGCGTGCACGCCATGATGGCCACCGTCAGCGTGATGCAGGAGCTGGGCCTTTCCATCGAGGAAGTGGACGCCCTGACCGGCCCGGCCATCGGCCACCCCAAGACCGCCACCTTCCAGTTGGCCGACCTGGTGGGCCTGGACACCTTCCTGCACGTGGCCGACAACCTGCATCCCCTGGTGCCGGACGACGAGGCCCGCGACATCTTCAGGGCGCCGCAGTACCTGCGCGCCATGGTCGAGAAGGGCCTCTTGGGCCGCAAATCCGGCAGCGGCTTCTACAAGCTGGAGAAGAAGGGCGGCGAGAAGGTCTTCTACGCCCTGGACCTGCAGACGCTCGAATACCGCGAGAAGCAGAAGGCCCGCTACCCGGAGATCGACCAGGGCAAGACCATGGACAACCTGGCCGAGCGCCTGCGCTTCCTGGCCTTCGGCAAGGGCAAGGCGGGCCAGGCCATCTGGAAGCTGCTGGCGCCGACCTTCAGCTACGCCGCCATGCGCGTGGGCGAGATCTGCGACCAGGCCGCGGACATCGACCGGGCCATGCGCTGGGGCTTCAACTGGCAACTGGGCCCCTTCGAGACCTGGGACGCCCTGGGCTTCCGCAAGGTGGTCGAGCGCCTGCGTGAGGACGGGCGGCCCCTGCCCGCCTGGGTGGACGCGCTCTACGCCGCCGGCGCCGAGTCCCTGTACAAGGAAGTGGACGGCGTCCAGATGAGCCCCACCGCCAAGGCCGGCGAGTTCGCCGCCGTGCCCGTCGACGCCCGCGCCTGGGACTTCGACGTGCTGCGCCGCGGCACGGGCGAAGTGAAGCGCAACCCGGGCGCCAGCCTGCTGGACCTGGGCGAAGGCGTCCTCGGCCTGGAGTTCCACTCCAAGATGAACGCCATCGGCCAGGACACCCTCAACATGCTGATGACCGCCTGCGACGAGGCGGAAAAGAACTGGCGCGCCCTGGTGGTGACCAACGGCGCCGAGGCCTTCAGTGCCGGCGCCAACCTCATGATGCTGATGATGGAGGCGATGGAGGGCAACTGGGAAGACATCGACCTGATCGTGCGCGCCTTCCAGCGGGCCTGCGACCGCCTGGAGTTCTGCGGCGTGCCGGTGGTGACCGCGCCGGCTGGTCTGGCCCTGGGCGGCGGCTGCGAGGTGACCATGGGCGGCAACGCCGTGCGCGCCGCCGCCGAGACCTACATCGGCCTGGTGGAGTTCGGCGCGGGCGTGATCCCCGCCGGCGGCGGCTGCGCCCGCCTCTACCAGCGCAACCGGGCGATGCTGCTGGACCCGAAGGACCTGCAGCCGGCCTTCCGCAAGACCTTCGAGACCATCGGCATGGTCAAGGTCGCCACCAGCGCCGAGGAAGCCCGGCAGATCGGCTTCCTCAAGCCCGGCGACAGCTGGTCCCTGAACCGCAGCCACCTGGCCGCCGACGCCCGCGACCTGGCGCTGGCCCTGGCCCAGGGCAACTACGCGCCGCCGGTGCCCGACCAGGCGATCCCGGTGCTGGGCACCGCGGGCATCGCCCTGGCCGAGTCGGTGCTCTACAACATGCACCAGGGCGGCTACATCTCCGAGCACGACCGGAAGATCGGCCGCATGCTGGCCAACGTGCTGGCGGGCGGACCGGTGCCGCCGGGCACCACGGTCAGCCACCAGCACATCCTCGAACTGGAACGCGAAGGCTTCATGCGGCTGATGGGCGAGCGCAAGACCCTCGAGCGCATGGAGCACATCCTCAAGACCGGCAAGCCCCTGCGGAACTAGAAGGGACAAGGACATGAGAGAAGTCTTCGTCATCGCCGCCCGCCGCACCGCCGTGGGCAAGGCCTACAAGGGATCCCTGCGCCACACCCGCCCCGACGACCTGGGCGCGGCCGTGGTGCGCGATCTCCTGCAGAACACCCCGGGCCTGGACCCCGCCCGCATCGGCGACGTGATCATGGGCTGCGCCATGCCCGAAGCCGAGCAGGGCATGAACGTGGCCCGCAACATCGCGCTGCTGGCTGGCCTGCCGGTCTCGGTGCCGGGCATGACCATCAACCGCTTCTGCTCGTCGGGCCTGGAGTCGATCGCCATCGGCGCCATGCAGATCATGACCGGGCGGGCCGACGCCATCATCGCCGGCGGCACCGAGACCATGACCCTGGTGCCCATGGGCGGCCTGCGCTACCTGCCCAACCCGACCCTGGCCGCGGAGAACCCCGAGGCCCTGCTGGGCATGGGCCTGACCGCCGAGCGCCTGGTCGAGCGCGACGGCATCAGCCGCCAGGCCCAGGACGAGTTCGCCTTCCACAGCCATCAGAAGGCCATGGCGGCCATCGCCGCCGGGCGCTTCGTGGACGAGATCGTGCCGGTGCTGGCCAGCCTGCCGGGCAGGGACGCCAAGGGCCGCCCCGCCGACGTGCCGGTGGAATTCAAGGTGGACGAGGGCCCCCGCGCCGACACCACGGTCGAGGCCCTGGCCATACTGAAGCCCGCTTTCAAGCTGGGCGGCACCGTGACCGCCGGCAACAGCAGCCAGATGAGCGACGGCGCGGCGGCGGTGCTGCTGGTCTCGGGCGAGGTGGCCAAGGAGCTGAAGCTGCAGCCCATCGCCCGCTTCGTCGACTACCGGGTGGCCGGTGTGCCGCCCGAGATCATGGGCATCGGCCCGGTCGAGGCCGTGCCGCTGGTGATGAAGGCCGCCGGCCTCTCGCTGAAGCAGATGGACGTGATCGAACTGAACGAGGCCTTCGCCGCCCAGAGCCTGGCCGTGTGCAAGGGCCTGCGCCTGGACCCGACCGACCCGCGGCTCAACGCCAACGGAGGCGCCGTGGCCCTGGGCCATCCCCTGGGCTGCACCGGCGCCAAGCTGACCGCTACGGCCCTGCATGAATTGAAGCGTCGGGGCGGCAAGCACGCCCTGGTCACCATGTGCATCGGCACCGGCATGGGTGCGGCCGGAATCTTCGCCGCCGTCTAGAAGGAGAACGCCATGACCCCCAAGACCTACCTGACCGGCGGCGAGTTCCTGCTCAGACCGACGGCGCCAGCCGACGTCTTCACCCCCGAGGACTTCGACGAGAACCAGCGCATGTTCGCCGCGGCGGTGGACGACTTCATCGAGCGCCACGTCGCGCCCGTGCGCGAGGACCTCGAGTACCACGGCAACACGGCCCTGGGCAAGGACCTGCTGAAGCAGGCGGGCGAGCTGGGCCTGCTGATGGCCGACATCCCCGAGGCCTACGGCGGCATGGGCTCGAGCAAGGCCACCATCATGCTGATCAGCGAGAAGATCGCCGGCACCGGCAGCTTCGCCGTCACCCACGGCGCCCAGGCCGGCATCGGCACCCTGCCCATCGTCTACTTCGGCACCCCCGAGCAGAAGCAGGAATACCTGCCCAAGCTGGCCACCGGCGCGAAGCTGACCTGCTACGCCCTGACCGAGCCCGGCAGCGGTTCGGACGCCCTGGCCGCGGCCACGACCGCGGTCCTGAACAAGGCCGGCACCCACTACCTGCTCAACGGCACCAAGCAGTACATCACCAACGCGGGCTACGCCGAGATGGTGGTGCTGTTCGCGAAGGTGGACGGCGAGCAGTTCACCGGCTTCATCGTCGACCTCAAGAGCAAGGGCGTCACCATCGGCGCCGAAGAGAAGAAGATGGGCATCAAGGGCTCCTCCACCTGCGCCATCATCCTCGAGGACGTCGAGGTGCCCGTGGGCAACGTGCTGGGCGAGATCGGCAAGGGCCACCACATCGCCTTCAACATCCTGAACGTGGGCCGCTTCAAGCTGGGCGCCAGCACCGTGGGCGGCTGCAAGCTGGCGCTGAAGGCCTCGGTGCCCTACACCAAGCAGCGCAAGCAGTTCGAGCACGCCGATCTGCGACTTCGGCCTGATCCGGCGCAAGATCGCCGACGTGGCGGCGGCCACCTTCGTGGCCGAATCGATGGTCTACCGCACCGCCGGCCTGCTGGACGACGCCATCGCCACCCTGGACAAGGGCGCCCCCGACTACGACCGCAAGAGCATCCAGCAGGTCGAGGAGTTCAGCATCGAGTGCTCGATGATCAAGGTCTTCGCCACCGAAGCCTGTGCGCTGGCCGCCGAGGAGTGCCTGCAGATGCTGGGCGGCTATGGTTACTGCCAGGAGTACCCCCTGGAGCGCCTCTACCGCGACGAGCGCATCAACCGCATCTTCGAGGGCACCAACGAGATCAACCGCATGCTGGTACCCGGCATGATCCTCAAGAAGGCCATGAAGGGCGAACTGCCGTTCCTGCAGGCGGCCCAGGTGGTGGCCGGGCGAACTGACGGGCCTGCCCTCGTTCAGCGATCCCGGCGAGCCCGAGTGGCTGGACGAGGAGGCCAAGCTGATCGCCAACATGAAGAAGACCATGCTGGCGGTCACCGGCCTGGCGGCCCAGAAGTTCGGACCGGGCCTCAAGGACCAGCAGGGCGTGCTGGCCGACGCCGCGGACATCTGCATGGAGGCCTATGCCTGCGAGAGCGGCCTGCTGCGCACCCTCAAGCGCGCCGCGGCCGGCGGTGAGGCGGCGGCCGGCCCCATGGCCGACATGCTGACCCTGTACGTGCACGACGCCATGGACCGGGTCGCGGTCAAGGCCCGCAACATCCTGGCTGCTGCCATGGAGGGCGACGAGCTGCGCACGACCCTGGCCGGCCTGCGCCGGCTGACCAAGCACGACCCGGTCAACCGGGCCGCGCTGCACGACGCCATCGCCGGGCGGGTCATCGACGCCGACGGCTACACCGTGGGCTGAGCCCGGCGCTCGACGCCGGGGGCCAAATCGCCTATCCTGCCCGCTCGGGGGATACCCGCCGCGGCCGGCCGCCGCGGCCGGCCGCACAACCGGGCAGGAAACACGGCGTGACCGACGACGACAGGACCATCGTCCAGCCGGACGACGACGACTTCGACCGCACCATGGCGGCCGGAGGCCCGGCGCTGGACCCGGACCGCACCGTGGCCGCCGGCGGCCCCGACGGCTCCGCGCCACCCCCGCCTTCCGCGACCGGCGGCGACACCCGGGCCGACCAGCACGAACGCATCGGCCCCTACCTCCTGATCCGCATGATCGGCGAAGGCGGCATGGGCCAGGTCTTCGAGGCCGAGCAGACCGAACCCCTGCGCCGCACCGTGGCCCTGAAGGTCGTCAAGAAGGGCATGGACACCGAGGAGTTCGTGGCCCGCTTCGCGTCCGAGCGCCAGGCCCTGGCGGTGATGGACCACCCCTGCATCGCCAAGGTCTTCGACGCCGGCGCCACCCCCCGCGGCCGCCCCTACTTCGTGATGGAATACGTGGACGGCGTCCCCCTGAACGACTACTGCGACGCCCACTGCCTGTCCCTGCGCAAGCGGCTCGAGCTGTTCATCCTGGTCTGCGAAGGAGTGCAGCACGCCCACCAGAAGGCCATCATCCACCGCGACCTCAAGCCCGGCAACGTGCTGGTCACCGAGTTCGACGGCCAGCCGGTGCCCAAGATCATCGATTTCGGCGTGGCCAAGGCCCTGGACCGGGACCTGACCGAGAACACCATGCGCACCGGCATGGGCCAGGTGGTTGGCACGCCGGCCTACATGAGCCCCGAGCAGGCGGACCTCGACTCCCACGACGTGGACACGCGCACCGACGTCTACGCCCTGGGCGTGATCCTCTACGAGCTGCTGGCCGGGGATCGCCCGTTCTCGAAGGAGCAGCTGGAGAAGGCGGGCTTCAAGGAAGCCATGCGCATGATCCGGGAGGACGATCCGCCGCGGCCCAGCGACCGCTACACGACGATGGCCGCGGCCCGCGAGGAGATCGCCCACTTCCGCGCCGTCGAGCCCACGGTCCTGCGCCGCCGCCTGCGCGGCGACCTGGACTGGATCACCATGAAGGCCCTGGAGAAGGACCGGGCGCGGCGCTACACCACCGCCTACGGCCTGGCCCAGGACATCAAACGCTACCTGCGCCACGAGCCGGTCAGCGCCGGGCCCCCGACCGCGTCCTACCGCATCGGCAAGTTCGTGCGCCGGCATCGCACCGGCGTGGCCGCGGGCGCGGTGGTGGCCCTGGCGGTGATCATGGGGGCCTTCGGCACCACCATCGGCATGATCCGGGCGGTGAATGCCGAGAAGGTGGCCCAGGAGGAGGCCGCGACCGCCACCCGGGTGACCGACTTCCTGGTCGACCTGTTCGAGGTCTCGGACCCGGGGCAGTCCCGGGGCGAGACCATCACCGCCCGCGAGATCCTGGACCAGGGCGCCGGGCGCATCGAGGCCGAACTGGCCGACCAGCCCCACGTGCGGGCGCGCCTGCTGACCACCATCGGCAAGGTGTACCGCAACCTGGGCCTGTACGAGGCGGCCCGTCCCTACCTTGAAGAAGCGGTGCGGCTGCGCCGCGAGGCCGGCGAATCGGGCCCCGGGCTGGCCGTCAGCCTGGCCGAACTGGCGGATCTCTACCGGCTGCTGGCCCTCTTCGACGAGGCCGCGGCCCTGCTGCAGGAATCCCTGCAGGACATGGACAGCCGCGAAGCGCCCGACCAGCTGAACCTGGCCAACAGCCTGTTCGAGCTGGCCAACGTCTACCGCCGCCAGGGCCGCTACGACGAGGCCCTGCCCCTGTGCGAACGGGCCCGCGACCTGCGGGTCCAGGTCCTGGGCCCGAACGATCCCCTGGTCGCCGCCACCGACAACAGCCTGGCCGCCCTGGCCTGGAACCGCGGCGACTACGCCGAAGCCGAAGCGCGCTACAAGCAGGCGCTGGTGGTGTGGCGGCAGGCCTACGGCGACAACCACGCCGACGTGGCCAAGGGCCTGAACAACCTGGCCCTGCTCTACCACCAGCTCAAGCGCTACGACGAGGCCGAACCGCTTTACCGCGAGGCGATCCCCATCTACGAGAAGGTGCTGGGGGCCGAGCACCCGCGCCTGGGGCAGGCCCTGAACAACCTGGCCCTGGTCTGCTTCGACCAGGATCGCTACGACGAGGCCGAGACCTACTACCGCCGCGCCCTGGCCATCCGCGAAGCGGCCCTGGGACCCGACCATCCGGACGTGGCCCAAACCCTGAACAACCTGGGCAACCTGGCCCGACAGCAGCAACGCTACGCCGAGGCCGACACGCTGCTGCACCGGGCCCTGGACATCCGCGGCCGGGTGCTGGGCGCCGAGCACCCGGACGTGGCCTGGAGCCAACGCGACCTGGGCGCCCTGGCCGACGCCCGCGGCGACACCGCCGCAGCCATGGCCTGGTTCGGGCAGGCAATCGCCACCTTCACGGCCGCCAACGGGCCTGACCACCCGGAACTTGCTGCTATTCTTGATAGTTACGCCGAAGCACTCGACCATGCGAGGCGCCCGGCCGATGCTGCGACCACCCAGGCCTGGGCCGACCGGATCCGCCCCGAGCCGGCGCCCACCCCCAGATAAGGACTTGATCAATCCTAATTGCCATTTATCACATCTTCGTGTAAGATCTCCCGGTCCGACCCAATGATTGCCGGGGGGACCCAATGGGGGATTGGAAAGCGAACTCCTTGTTCGTGTGCCTCGGGCCGTTCCCGTGCCAGTATTCGTACCCTTGAACGTCGGGTGCCGCACACCCGCAACGGGAGTCGAGCCATGCGTATGAAAGCCACATATCTTCGTCATTCAGGGCTGTTGCTGCTGTTGCTGCTGGCAGCCTGCAGCAACAGCGTGGATCCGGTCACCTCCACCGACGGCGGTCCCGACCAGACCGGCAAGCGGGCCGAGGCCATCGCCACCACGACCATCAACAACTACGTCGTCGCCTACGAGGGCCGCACCTTTGACGGCCAGCAGACCACCTTCGCCTGGAACGTCCTGGGCACCGGCACCCCGCCGCCCTTGACCTACTTCCTGGTGGAGCTGCCCGACTGCGCCCCCGCGCCGGTAGCCTGGGAGCCCAGCGAAGGCCACCTCTACGCCCACCCCACGATGTTCGTCACCGGCATGAAGTGGCTGCTGCCGATCCAGCCCGACGACTACGTGGGCCGGCGCTACTCGCTGACCTTCCCGGGCAACGTGCCCGAGGGCACGGTGCGCTCGCTGGTCAACGCCGGCCGCACCACCGAGCTGGGCGAGATCCCCGGCCCCTGCGCCGGCGCGCCGCTGGCCGAGTACAGCATCACCGGCGACGTCTACGTGGACACCGACGGCGACGGCCTGCGCGGGCCGGCGGAGTCGGGCATAGCCAACGTGGTGGTCGAACTGCTCGGCCCCGGCAGCGCGGTCGAGACCTTCACCACCGGCCTGGACGGCGCCTGGACCTTCCAGCGCGCCGCCGGCACCTACACCGTGCGCGTGGACACCCTGGGCTATGCCGACCGGATGAACGGCGTGTTGCGCACCTACTGGGACGCGACCACGGACCTGGACCTCGAGATCGCGGTCGGTCCCGACTCGTTCGACAACGGCTTCGGCTTCGTGCCCCGCGCCGACGACCTGATCACGGCGCTCGAGGACGACACCATCGCGACCGACGGCGAGACCACCATCTGGTGGAAGCAGCAGCTCATGGTGTTGGTCATCCTCCAGGAGCGCGGCTTCGACCCCTATCCGAACTGGATCCGCGACGCCTACTTCGAGCCCGAGGAGATGATGGATTTCATCAACCGCATCCGCGGGCTGTACCTGGCCGATCCGTTCATGTTCACCCAGGGCGACGAGTTCCGTTCGGCCTACGGCCAGCTGCGGCGAGTGCCCCAGACCGAAGTCGAGGAACTGCGCCAGGAGCTGCTGACCACCGAGTTCAACGCGGTCAGCGACCGGGGCATCGTGGGCCAGGACCCGGCCCTGCAGGCCGCGCTGCTGGCCTGGGGAGAGTCGCTGGTCTACCTGGCCGAACAGGACGCCGGCAAGGCCGGTGACGAGGTGCGCAACGCCATCCGCATCTTCCGCGCCATCAACACCGGCGGCGGCGGCGGCATCGACGACTAGACGGGCCCGGGGACCCCTGGCTCGGACCTGCGACCGCCTTCCGGCGCGATGCCGGGAGGCGGTCGTCGCTTGGGACCCGGGAATTCGCACCGGGCCCGTTGACGGCTGAGGACCCGCCTTCCTATACTGGGTCACGGAACGGGATGAACCAGAACCGCGCGGGGACCGTCGCTCCCCGCCGCCGCGAAACGGGATGACGCGTGCTGCCTGCCGCCATTGCCCGGCGAAATCGTCGCTCCACCGTGTCGTGCGGACTGGTCGGCCTGCTGCTGCTGGGCGGCGCCGGCGGCTGCGGCCGCGAGGCGCCCAGCTTCGCGCCGGCGGAACTGACCGTCACCTCCGAGCCCGCCGGCGCGACCATCCTGCTGGACGGGCAGGACACCGGCCTGCTCACCCCCCACACCTTCGGCGAACTTGAAGCCGCGGTCTACGGCGTGCGCGTGCACCTCGACGGCTGGGTGGCCACACCGGCCGAGCAGACGGTGGAGCTGCGTCCGCTCGACGTGCGCAGCGTCGACTTCACCCTGTCGCAGACCGGGCTCGCGGTGTCCTCCGACCCCGCCGGCGCCCGCATTCTCCTCGACGGCCTGGACACGGGATTGCTCACCCCCGCGGTGATCGGCGGCCTCGCCCCCGGCCCGGTGGAGGTGGCCCTGGCCCTGGATGACTGGCTGGTCTTCCCGGCCGCCTACACCGCGACGGTGACCGCCGGTCTGGTGTCCGCGCTGCCGGGCGACACCTTCACCCTGCGGCCGCGACGCACGGTCATGCTCGAGGGCTTCGCCAACGTCGACTGCGGCCCCTGCCCCCAGCTGACGGCCAACCTGCTGGCCCTGACCAGCCAGCCCGGCTACGGCCCCGAGCGGGTGCTCTTCGTCGAGTTCAGCGTGAGCTGGCCCAGCTTCCTGGATCCGTTCTACCTGGCCAACGCCGCCGAGAACAGCGACCGCTACACCTTCTACCAGGTGCTGGGCGCCCCGACCCTGATCGCCGACGGCATGACCCTGGCCGACGCCGTCGACCCGGACCTGCTGCAGGCGGCGGTGGATGCCGACCTGGGCGCCGATCCCGGCCTTCTGATCGACGTCAGCGCCGACCCGACCCTGGCCACGATCCCGGTGACGGTGACCCTGACGCCGCTGCGCGACCTTGATCTGACCGGCCGGCGCATCTTCGTCGCCTTGTACGAGGACGAATTGACGGTCGTGCCCGCTCCCGGCAGCAACGGCCAGACCGAGTTCCACCACGTGTTCCGCGACCGCGTGGATGCGCCGCCGGTGCTGGGTGCGCTGACGGCCGGCGCGCCCCAGCAGTTCAACCTGACCCTGCAGCGGGGCGATCGTGACCCCGGCTCGATCGTCGTGGTGGCCTTCGTCCAGGACCCGGCCACCCGTGCGGTGCTCCAGGCGGGCTCGACCGCCCTGAGCGCCCACGCCCCGGCCTCCCAGTTCGCTCCCGCCGCCGCCCGGTCGGCCTCCCCGGAAGGACATCGCCCATGAGATCCCTCGCCGCCCTCCTGGTCCTCGCCCTGGCGGCCGCCGCCGGCGCCGCCCCTGCCCTGGCCCAGCATTCCTTCGCCTGGGAGGCGCACGAGCAGGGCGCCGCCGCCGGCCTGCTCCAGTTGACGATCTTCCACAGCGACGTGATCAACACCGGCACGCTGACCAGCACCTACCGCGTGGCCATGGCGGTCGAGGCCCCGCCGATCTGGGTCACCTCCATGTGCGAGGGCAACTTCTGCTACGCGCCCTTCGTGCGCGAGTTCGACTTCACGCTGGCGCCCGGCGACACCAACGACATCGGCGCCAACATCACGCCGGTCACGGATCTGGGCGGCTGCCTGGCCACCCTGACGGTCACCTGCCTGGACAACCCGGCGCTGGTGCAGACCCGCTCGTTCACGGTCGTCACCCCCGGCCTGGACGTGCTGATCGTCGATGCGGACGACAGCGCCGATCCGGTGCCCTGGACCGCGGCCGCCCTGGGCGCCCTGGGCAAATCTTCGGTGGCCTGGACCGCCGCCGCCGTCGGCAGCCCCGAGGAACAGATCCTGGCCAACTACGGCACCGTGATCTGGTCGACCGGCGGCACCGCCAACGGCCTGGACGAGGCGGCGCGCAGCGCGCTGTCCGGCTATGTCCAGCAGGGCGGGCACCTGTGGCTCAACGGCGCCAACCTGGCCTTCAGCCAGTGTTCACCGGCCTCGCCCGTCTACTCGGCGGCCAGCCTGGCCTGGATGCGGGACGTGGTCGGCGCCGACTGGGTCGCCTTCTCGGCCAATTCCACCCTGGTCAACGGCCTGACCGGGGACGAACTGGGCGACGGCCTGGCAATGACCCTCGGCGGCGGCGACAGCGCCTCCAACAACTCCGCGCCCGACGTGCTGACCGCGACCGCCGGCACCGCCTGCCTGGCCTACGGCACCGGCACCACCGCCGCGGTGCGCCGGGTGTGGGGCGCCGGGCGCATCGTGCTGACCGCCTTCACCCTGGAGGGCGTGCAGACGGCGGCGCAGCGGACCGACCTGGCCGGCGCCGTGCTGGGCTGGTACGTCGGCGGCGCCTCGGCGGTCGGCGATCTGCCCGCGGCCCGCCTGGGAGCGCCCCGGGCGACGCCCAATCCTTTCAACCCGCGCACCGTGCTGTCCTTCGAGTTGGCGGGCACGGCAGCGCAGGCGGTCTCGATCACGGTGCACGACGCGCGTGGGCGCCTGGTCCGCCGCCTGCTGCAGACCTCCCTGCAGCCGGGCCCGCAGGCCGTGGCCTGGGACGGCCGCGACGACGGCGGACGTGCCCTGGCCGCCGGCGTCTACCTGGCGCGGATCAGCGCCGGCGAGGCCTCCGCAGCCCTGAAGATGACCCTGGCGAAGTAGCGAACCGGACCGACCGCGGCGAAAGGACGATCCCCGCACCATGTTCCCGATGCCCCGCCCCGGACGCCTGCTGCCGGCCGCCCTGGCGCTGGTCCTGGTCTGCGCGCCGGCGGCGACCCCGGCCCGTGCCGCCGCCATCGTCGCCGCCGACTGGACCCTGGAGACCGCCGACGGCAGCTCGGTCAACTTCCACCAGGAGCTGGCCAAGGGCCCGGTCGTGCTCAGCTTCTGGGCCACCTGGTGCCGGCCCTGCCTGAAGGAACTGCCCCAGCTCGATGCCATGGCCGGCCGCCTCGGCGACCGCGTCTCGTTCCTGGCCGTCAACACCGACAACACCCGGGCCGTGGCCAAGGTCGCTCCCTACCTGCAGGCGGCGAACCTGGCCAACCTGCGGGTGCCCATGGACACGGGCGCGGAGGTCCAGCAGCTGCTGCAGGTGGGCGGCGTGCTGCCCTTCGTGGCCCTGTACGACACCCGGGGCCGCGAGGTCTACCGCCACATCGGCTACAAGGAAGGCGACGAGCTCGAGCTGGAGCGGGCCATCGAGGACCTGCTGGCCGCCGAGGCCGCCGGCGCCACGGTAGCCACCGGCAAGGCCGACTGGAGCGAGGCCGTCACCGCCACCGACCGCTTCGAGTATTCCTATTCCACGGTCACCGAGCGCGAGATCTTCGAGAACTGGCTGGACGTCAGCTACCAGCTCGGGGGCTTCCGCACCGGCATCCTGCTGGACAGCCGCGCCCCCAGCGAGGAGGGCTACCGCAGCAACGAGATCAGCCATCGCTTCTTCGAGTTCTCCAGCGGCGACTACGACTTCCGGGCCGGTCATTTCTACGGCATCTTCGGCCGCGGCCTGGTCTTCAACGCCTACGAGGACCGCACCGTGCGCGTGGACACCCGCCTCGACGGCGTGGTGGCCTCGGTGCACCACGGCGCCCTGGCGGCCACCGTGTTTTCGGGCACGCCGTCGGCGCGGGAGCTGGACATCCGCGCCGCCGACCTGGAGTACGCCTGCGGGCGCGGCCTGCAGCTGGGCGCCACCGGCATGACCTGGCGCGCCGACAGCTGGAGCGGCGACAACGGGGAGGTCCGACGCGAGTGGGTCAGCGCCCTGCGCGCGCGCCAGCAACTGTCCCACGTGGACTGGTACTTCGAGTACGGCTGGAAGAAGGGCTGGGATTACGATCCCACCGACGACCAGTACGACAGCGGCACCGCGCTCTATGCCAACGTCAACCTCTACAGCGGCCCCTTCTCCCTCTCCTGGGAGCACAGCGACTACGAGCGCTTCACCGTCGTGCCCCGCGCCGACGGCACCACGCCCCTGAACCGTCCGCCCAGCCTGATCCGCGAGTTCACCTGGACCCTGCTGAACCGCGCGCCCCATCCGCTGGACCAGAACGACGAGACGGGCAACAACCTGGACGCCGTCCACAGCGGCGGCGGCTGGACGACCGTCGGCAGCCTGGCCCGCCTGGAGCGGCAGAACGGCGAAACCCTCTACGAACTGGCCTACGCCGCGGTGCAGAAGGACCGCCTGGGCGACTTCCGCCTGCAGGGCGGGTTCGGCTGGCAGGACAACGAAGGCCAGCGCCAGAGCCTGGTGGGCGAGGTCACCTGGTTCCTGAGCGAACGGCGCTCGCTGACCCTGCAGGCCGAGCACCAGCACGTGCGCCTGGGCGGCGGCACCGGCTACGACCTGGGCGCCTACGACGAGGACTGGTTCAAGCTGGAACTGGAGACAGCGCCCACCTGGGCCTTCGCCGCGATCCTGGAGATGAACAACAAGTACGCCGAGCAGATGGCGCACGACGAGCAGCCTGGCCCCTTCCCCGCCGGCCAGATCAGCTACACCCTGGCCCGCGGCGGCAACCTGAACCTGTGGGTCGGCAAGCGGCAGGCCGGCTACCTCTGCTCCGGCGGCGTCTGCAAGTACGAGCCGGCCTTCGAGGGCGTGGAGTTCTTCGGGGTCTTCCGCTACTAGGTCCGCATCGATCCCGCCTTGCCCGCCTGGGCCGGCCGGGGCACAATGGCGGCAACACGCCGGTCCGCGGACCGATTCCTGGAGGTAGGAACATGAACAGACGGATGATCGCTCTGGCCACGGTGCTGGCGCTGGTCGCCCTGGGCGCCCTGGCCCTGGCCGGCTGCGGCAGCAAGGAAGCCCAGGCCCAG
Organism: Candidatus Krumholzibacteriia bacterium; assembly: GCA_963848505.1. Lineage (GTDB taxonomy): Bacteria > Krumholzibacteriota > Krumholzibacteriia > LZORAL124-64-63 > LZORAL124-64-63 > JACZKN01. Next base: position 2,201,550 of record CAWKEB010000003.1, read on the forward strand.
GCCTGCAGCGCCTGCGGCATGCAGATGGCGGCCGACAAGACCCACACCGTCGACGGCAAGCTCTACTGCGACCACTGCGTGCCCAAGCCCGACGCGGCCGCCGCCCCGGCTGCCGGCGAGCAGGCCGCCGCGGTGCACGACTGCGCCGGCGGCTGCGGCATGAAGGACGTGCCCGAGGCCCAGCTCACCGAGATCGAAGGCCACTGGTACTGCGCCGGCTGCGCCAAGAAGGCGGGCGAGGACCACACCGGCCACGGGCACGGCTAGTCCGCGCTTCGCCAGCGAGCCAACCCGACGAGGGGCCGCCACCGCCGTGGCGGCCCTTGTCCTGCCCCTACCAGGCCGCGCGCTCCTCGTGCAGGCTCTGGTAGCTGAACCGCGCCAGCTGCGGCTCCACCAGCGTCTCGAAGTCGTCCCAGGCCATGGTGAGCACCTCGTGGTGGCTGCCCGCATTGAAGGCCATGGTCGCGCGCCCGGCCAGGCTGCCGTCGGCGTACACCTTCAGGCCGTAGAGGTTGCCGAAGGGCGGCATCGCCCCCAGTTCGCAGTCGGGGAAGCGCGCCGCGAACTCGCGTTCCAGCGCCAGGCTGACGGTCTGGGCGCCGGCGGCCTCGCGCAGCAGGTTGAAGTTGACCTTGAACGAGGCCGGTAGCACGGCCATGGCCATCAGGCCGTCCAGCTTGACCATCACCGTCTTGGCGAACTCGCGCTCGGCGACGCCGGCCTTGTGGGCCACGTCCTCGGCGGCGTAGGCCTTGGGGTGTTCGAGGTAGCGGAAGTCGATGGCGTTCTCGTTGAGGTATTCCAGCAGTTTTCGGCAGGGCATGGCCGTCCTCCTCGTGAGGGGTCGTCGGCGGTGCGCCCTGTTGCGGCGGCAGGCGGTGCGCGTCGGGGCGCGCCCGTTCACGGGTCCGAACCCAAGATAGGCGACTTCAGGTGCGCCCGCCCCGTACTACCACACGCGGTGCTCCCGCGCGAAGCTCAGGTACTGCTCGTCCAGGGCTCCCGGCGGCCCGTGCAGCTGCAGCCCGCCCTCGTCGCCGTGGACATTCATCTCCATCAGCACGGGCCCGCGCGTGGTCAGGGCCACATCCCAGTGCTGCATGCGGAAGGGCGCCATGGCCAGGGCCGCCGCATGCATCAGTTCCAGCACCCGCGACCAGTCCGCCAGCACGTGTCCCTCGATGGGGAAGCCGGTCTCGGGGTGCTGCGGGCTGTACTCGTAGAACGGGCCCTCGGACTTGATGACCCGGCTGATGCGACCGGTCTCCGGGTCCACCCGCCCCAGCACCGTGGCGCTGGCCATGTGGCGGCAGTTTGAGGTCTGCTGGCGGCTAGTCGGCAGCAGGATCACCACCCGGAAGACCTCCGGCCGGCCGTGGCGGACCAGCATCACCACGCGCAACGAGGCGATGCAACGGCCGCAGATCGCCCGGACGTCCTCGCGCTGCTCGAGCAGTTCCGTCAGCAGGTAAGTGCGGCGATCGAGCGCGAACGCGTGGATGCGCGCCACGGTCTCGTCCAGGGTTGCGCGCGTGCCGTCGAGGAATTCCAAGCTGTCCGGGTCGGGACGCGAACTTATGGCCAGCGCGCCGTAGCCGCCCGAGGCGTTGGAGGGCTTGCAGAAAAGCGGCAGGTCATTCGTCGTGCGCAGGTAGTCCGCCAGCTCGATCGGCGTGGCCAGGGCCCGGTGGCGCTCGAAGCAGTCCGGCACCGGCGCGTAGACACGGTGGATTCTGGGGACCGGCAGGTCGAAGGACTCCAGCAGCCGGTACAACATGTGCTTGTGGGTCAGCCCACGGTACTCCGGGTGCGAGAAGTGCAGGAACTCCCCGAACAGGCGCCAGCCACCGAAGGTCCTGGCCGCCTGCCGGTCAGGCACACGCTCGCGGTCGAACAAGGCGTAGCGAAAGTAGTCGGCCGGCCCGAGACCGGTGCTCGCCTTGAGGCTGGCCATATCCCGGAACTGGCGATGCAGCGGGACGCCGCAACGATCCTTGACTGCGCGTGCCGTGCGCACCGCCGTGGCGGCGGACCGCACCACGCGGGTACTCTTCTTCAACACCGCTCGCCTCCCCCTTGACGGACGGTCCGGCGACACCCCCACCTGCGCAACGGGCGTTGGTCGCCCAGAATCGCACATGGGCACAGTGTTGATCAACGGATTTCATTATCAGACCGGCAAGACAAACTGCCCCAGGGGCATACCGCGGTTGCCGCGGCCTTTAGCCGGCCGGACCCGCCGCCGCGGGGATCGCCAGCTGCGTGAAGGCTTCATTCAGTTCGGCCACCAGCTGCGGATCGGCGCCCTCCATGTAGTAGCGCAGCACCGCGTCGGTGCCGCTGGCGCGCAGCTCGAACCACTGGGCGTTGAACTCGATGAAGGTGCCGTCGCCGGCCCAGAAGATGCGCTCGATGGTGGGCAGGGCCGAGCCCTCGGGCATGGCCATGACCAGCTTGCGGGTGGCCTCGGCCACGGTCAGGGTCTCGAGGGAACGGAAGAAGGCCACGGTCGCATCCTTGCGCCGGTTGCCGGCGTCCTGGGCCTGGACCCGTGCGGTTCCCGTCAGCGCCTCGTCGAAAAGGGTCAGGTCGCGCCGCTCGTAGAAGCGGTAGCGGGTGCCCCAGCCCTCCAACTGCTGCAGGTACCAGTCGGCGAAGCTGCCGCCGCCGCGGTGCAGGCGCGCGGCCAGGCACAGGCACATGACGCCGATCTGCATGGCGTCCTTCTCCTTGGCGGCCAGGCTGGTGCGCGCGCCGTGGCGGCTGCGGGCCGGCTCGGCCGGACCCATGGCGGCGCCGCCGCTCTCTTCGGCCATGATCAGCAGTCGCGGCCGCGGGCCGAACTCGGTCGTCTCGCCGGTCACGTCCACGGCCCGGCAGATGTCGCTGCCGGCGGCCGTCTGCTCCTCCAGCGAGGTCACCAGGGCGGCAAAGTGCTTGAAGCCCACCGGCACGCGGAAGGTGGCCAGGCCGGCGGACTGGCGCCGGTTGGCCTGCTCGGCGATCTCGCCGATGGAGCGGCTGGTGGGAAAGGTGGTGGCGACGATCCAGTTGTAGCGGTCCAGTTCGCCCGACGCCGCCAGGGCCGCCAGCTTGGCCGCCGTCAGCATGAAGTAGATCTGGTTGGGCTTGAAGAACACCAGGCAACGCTCGGCATCCAGCGGATCGACCTCCAGGCCGGCGGCCTCGGCGCGTCCGGCCAGCCGGGCCGGAGCCGTGGTCACCATGTTGAAACGGTCGCCGTCCGGATCCCAGATGAAGAACACGTCGCAGGCCCCGGCGCCCAGCAGCTGCTGGGCCCCCACGTGCTTGTAGACCTGCCATTTGCCGGGGTCGACGCCGTGGTTCACCCCGTCGACGATGCCGATGCCGTGGTAGGTGGTGCTCTCGTCCTCGTGGGTGAAGAAGACCGGCCCATCGTCGCCCACGCCGATGCCCAGGCGCGCGAACACGTCGCGCCCGGCCGGCCCCATGCTGCCGCCCTCGGTGCAGAAGGCGGCCCGGAAGCCGCCGGCGGCCGCCGCCGGCACTTCGGCCAGCAGATTGGCCGGCACAACCGTACGCAGCACCTCCACGTAGGCGTCGGTGGGTTCGAAGTCGCGCAGGATGCGCGCATCGTCGGCCGCAGCCAGGTTCACCTTCAGCCCGCCGGTCTTGGCCGCGGCCACCAGCAGTCGCACCCGCTCGGCGATCTCGGCGGCCATGCCCAGCAGTTGGCCGCCGGTCGCGTCCATGGGCTTCCAGCCGCCCTTGTAGCTCTGGCTGTGGCTGGCGGTGAAGTTCTCGCCCCCGTCCAGCTCCTCGCTGAAGACCCCGAAGCTGGACAGCCAGATGGGCGTGGTGCGCCGGCCGGCCGGCCTGAGGTGCACCTCCAGGCCATGGGCCGCGTAGAGGCGCGCCGCCAGGTCGATGAATTCCTGGGTGTGGGGCCGCACCTCGCCGCCCACGTGCAGACGCCGCAGACCCTGCTCCACGGCGATGCGCGCCCGCGCCTCCAGCATCAATGCCACGGTCAGTCCGTTGAACGGCACCGCGAAGTCGAACAGATCGTCCGGGTTCAGCAGGTCACGGTAACCGGCGGTGCCCAGGGCGAAGCGGGCCGCCCAGGCCTCCAGCCCGGCGGACGCGACCAGGGCCGGGTCGACGGCGAAGGATTCGGGGTGCGTGGCGAAGGGCGTGAACAGGGGACGGGACTCGCTCATGGGGGTCGCTCCGGGCTCAGGTCGCGGCTTGGCTCAAGGCATGGGGCTCACGCGCAGGATAGGGCGTGGTACCGCCAATTGCAACGGGCGCGCCCGAACAAGCTCACTTGACGAGCGTCATGCGTCCGGCCGCGCTGCCGGCGGCGGTGGTCAGGCGGTAGAGGTAGACCCCGCTGCCCAGCTGCTGCCCCGTGTCGTCGCGCCCGTCCCAGCTGAGGTCGTGGCGGCCGGCGCCGAGTCCGGCGTCCACCAGGGTGCGCAGCCGGCGGCCGGCCAGGTCGTGCACCGTCAGCTGCACGCGGCCGGGGCGATCCAGCTCGAAGGCGATGGTCGTGGCGGGATTGAAGGGGTTCGGGTGGTTGCCCAGCAGCCGGGTCCCACCGGCAGCAGCCACGTCGGGCACCGGCGAGGTGGCGCCGGCGACCGCGACGGAGCCCAGCCAGGGGGCCATCTCGGGGCCGGTCACCGTCAGGTCGAGCTTGGCGCCGGCCGGCGGCGGGCGCAGCCAGCGCACGGCGGCCTGTCCGCCGCTGCCCACGGTGCCGCGCCCATAGAGCACGGCGTCGATCGTGACGGCGACCACGGCGCCGACCGGGCCGGCGACCGTGAGCGCGAAGCCGGCATCAGACGCGGCGACGCTGAGCGGGGCATCGACGGTGAAGGTCCCGGCAGGCCGGGTCCGCACCTGCAGCGAGGCGTCGCCGAAGAGGTTGAACTGCTCCACCACCTGCGCGGCCACCGGCAGCCCGCCGTAGATGTCCAGCACCCGCACCAGCCCCGCGGCATGCAGCGCGCCCAGGGTGCGCTCCGCCTCGCCGGTCAGCAGGTCGACGATCTCCGCCTGCATCACCGTGGGCGGGGTCCAGGGCGCCAGCGAGCTGGCGGCCAGCACGGCGATGGCGCCGGCCGGGGCGGCGGCCGTCCCGGCGCGCAGCCAGGCCTCGGCGAAGCAGGTGGTGCGGGCGAACTCGCCGTTGGAGCAGGAGACGTCGACGATCCACGGCCACTGGGTGTTGCCCAGGGCCGCGACGTCGGCCACGCCGAAGGGCACGCTGGTCCAGCCGGTGCCGGTGCCGTGGCCCAGGTAGTTGATCAGGCTGCGCCCGTCGGCCAGCGCTGCGCGCACGTCGGCGCTGCCGGCGCCGCTGCGCTGGTAGATGCGGTCGACGCTCAGGAAGCCGGCTCCCAGCAGGTCGCTGCGCAGCAGGTCGGCCCGGGCGTCGTCGGCGGGCGTGCCCTCGTTGCTGGCGATGCCGGCGGCCTTGCCGTAGGTCGCCGCGGCTGCGCCCGGCAGCGGCTCCTTCTCGTAGGCCACGAAGCGGGCCACCTGGGTCGCCACCTCGGCCGCGCTGCGGGCCGAAACGCGCGACACGAAGAGATCCGGGAAGAGATCGTCGCCCGAGACCATGCCGTAGCGCACGTCCGAGTCCGAGCCGTCGAAACTGCCGGCCAGGGTAGGCACCCACTCGCGATCGCCCACCAGCACCACCCAGTCCAGGCCCGGGCCGTGCCAGCGCTCGGCGATGCCGGCGGCGATGCCGGCGGCCGTCGAACCGAAGTCCTTCACGGCGGCCACCTCGACCTCGATGCCGCGGCGCGCCTTCCAGCGCACCAGGGGCTCGACGGCGGCGGCGAATTCGTCGGGCACCACCAGCAGCAGACGGCCGGGGCGCTCGCCGGTGGAGAAGACCTTGGCCGCGGCGGCGGGACGATTGGCGAACAGCCGATCCGCCACCGTGGGCAGACCGGGGCCGGCGACGACCGCGGAGGGCGCCGGGTTCACGCCGCCGGTGCCTTCGCTGACCACGGCCAGCTCCAGGTGCTCGACCACCAGCAGCAGCCCGCGGCCCGCGTCGTAGCGCAGCGGCTGCAGGCGGAGAGTCGCTCCGCGCTCGGTGCCCAGCAGGAAGGGGCGATCCAGCTCGGCCGGCGCCGCGGGCCAGACGCCCCGGCCGGCGTAGAAGGGTCCGAAGACAGGGGCCACCGCCGCGGGGTCGGTGTTTCGGGTCAGGTGACCGCGCGAGGGGATGACCGGATCGACGGGGATGGCCCGCTCGCGCAGGGCGACGATCTCCAGGCGGACCTCGCCCTGTCCGGGCAGGGCCACCGTGACCGCGGCCATCGGCAGCTCCGGCCAGCCGGCCTCGCGGCGCAGTTCGTGCCCGGGCAGATCAACGATGGTGACCGGGCGGCCGTCGACCGTCCCGGATTCCAGGCTGTAGGCGGGCAGGTCCCAGCTGACCAGGATCCGCGCCGGGTCCCGGGCGTCGACGACCGCGGCGGTGGAGCCGACGGCGCCCGCCGACACGGACGCGAAGGCCGCGCAGGTGCTCACCAGCGTGAGGATCAGGATGTTCGGGAAGCGGCGCACATCTCTCCTTCGGGTCCGGAGAGATGATTATAGCACAAATATAGAGACCATAAGCTACAATAAAGTGCACGAAATGGGAAAATCCACTAGGCGGGATTTGGGCCGGCGTACCCGCACCAGCGGGTCAAAGCATCAGCGAAGTCGTTGGGGTGCACAGGCTTGTCGATCACGTCGTCCATCCCTGACTGGAAGCAGCGCTTGCGGTCGTCAGGCAGCACGTTGGCCGTGACCGCGATGATGGGCAGGCGCTGATCGTCGGCCACCTGGTCGCGGATGCGCCGGGCGGCCTCGAATCCGTCCATTACGGGCATCTGGCAGTCCATGAAGACCGCATCGTAGCGGTTGGTGGCGAACATCCGCACGCCGATGGCCCCGTTCTCGGCGGTGTCCACGCGGCAGCCCAGCTTCTCGAGGATCCTCTTGGCCAACTTGAGGTTGACCGGGTTGTCCTCGACCAGCAGGACCCACAGGACAGGCGCGTCCAACGGGTTATGGCCTTGGGGGGCATTGCGGTCCGGCGCCGGCAGCATGCAGTCCTCCGTTGCGGGCGATTCATGCCGATGCTCTTGACCCGGGAATTATCGGCTGATCCCGGCCAAACCTTTAAGGATATCCGTAATTCAACGAACCACGGGAATTCAGCCCGTAAACGACACGTCCACCACCTGGCGCACGCTGGCCGTCTCGACCTCGAAGAACTCCGCCCCCTCGAAGCGGAAGAGGCCGGCGATGAGGTTGCTCGGGAAGACCTCGATGCGGGTGTTCAGGTCCCGGACGTTGGCGTTGTAGAAGCGCCGGGCCGCCTGGATGCGGTCCTCGGTGTTGGCCAGCTCCTTCTGCAGGGCCAGGAAGTGCTCGCTGGCTTTGAGTTCGGGGTAGCCTTCGACCACGGCGAAGAGCCGGCGCAGACCGTCGACCAGGGGCTTCTCGTCGGCGGCCTGGCTGGCCGGTCCGCCGCTGGAGGCCGCGGCCCGGGCCCGGGCCGTCGTCACCGCATCGAGGGTCTGACGCTCGTGGCCCGCGTAACCGCGGACGATCTCCACCAGGTTGGGGATCAGGTCGTAGCGCCGCTTCAGCTCGGTGTCGATGCCCGACCAGGACTCGCGCACCTGCTGCCGGGTGCGCACCAGCGAGTTGTAGGCCAGGGCCGCCCACAACAGGACAGCTGCCACGATACCGACGCTTATTTGCCAGGTCACTTCCTGCCGCCTTTCAGCTGGTCGAGGGCGTAGTCGGGGATGAATTCGAGCATGGTGTGGGCCACCTTCAGGGCCTGGCGGCAATGGCGCGCCTGCAGCTTTCCGGTCCGCTCCACGGCGATCTCGCCCAGGCCGAAGGCGATGGTGAACGCCGGTGCCCCCAGCAGGTACTCCATGGTGCGGGTGTGGATCACGTCGTAGGCCCACTTGCGGTCGGCGGCCGACACGTGGAAGGTGCGGCTGAACTCGGCCGATTCGAAGTTGATGTCGTCGTGGCCGAGGAACTCGCCAACCTTGTCGAAGACGTGCTCGCGGCGGATGGTCAGGGGGATCACCGGGAATCCGGTCTCGACGATGACCAGGGCCCGGCGGTGGGTCGTGCGGTTCTTGCCCGAGCCGGTGACGAAGACGTAGTCCAGGCAGACCACGCGCCGGCCGTCGATCTCCCCTTCGAGAGCCAGGGTCGACTTGCGCGAGTGGCCGCGCTGCAGGACCTGCAGGCCGGGGTAGCGCTGGTGCCAGTCCCGCCGCGTGCCGTCCTGCCTGGTCAAGGCGTGCCGGCGCGCCCAGTGCAGCAGCAGCCGCAGACGCCGCTGCTCCTGCCGCCAGCCCAGGACGCCGACGACAGCCAGGATCACGATCACCGCGACGATCAATGCCGGTTGCTGGATCATGGGTTCAGCCCAGCCCGCGCAGCAGCACGGCCGGGGCGTTGACCTCCATCTGCAGCAGGGCCTGGCTCATGGTCTTGCCCTGGGGATCGACCAGCAGGCTGCTGGTGCCACCGCCGCCAAGCGCCCCCTCGAGCAGGAAGTTCAGGCCCTCCAGGTTGTCGAGTTCGTAGCGGCTGACCGGGCCCTTGAGCTTGTCGCCGAAGAACCGCGCGACCCGGGCCGCAGTCAGGTAACCCAACAACCAGGCGTATATTCGCGGCGAGCGGGCCAGCACGCCGATGTTGCAGGTGTCGCCCTTGTCGCCGCTGCGGGCGTAGCACAGGCGGCGCAGGGGCACGCGGCGCTTGGCGCCGCTGCTGGCGGCGCGCGGCCGGGGTGGGCGCGGCTCGTCGCTGCGCACCGGCTCGGCGGCCCCGTCGCGCACCGGGAAGGCGATGGTGCGCGCGTCCTCGGCGCCGCCCTGATCCAGCACCAGCACCCGCGCCTCGACCCGATCGCGCCGCAGCAGGGCCGGCCAGTAGGCCATCACCTGCTGGGGCCGGGGGCGGCCCCGGGTCGAAACCGCCAGGCCGCTGGGCCCGGCCAGGATCAGCGCCGGCAGGGCCTTGCTGAAGGCCTCCAGCCTGCCGCGGTCCTGGTCCCGCACCGCGAAGCGCAGGAAGAGTTCGTTCGGCTCGTAGCGGTTCAGGCTGTCGGGCCAGATGGATCCGGCGCCCACCAGCGCCGTGGCCGTCTGGGCAAAATCCGGGCCCACCTTGCGCCAGAAGACCTCGGCCAGGGCGGCGGCCTTGGCCTTGGCCTCGGGGCCGGAGACCAGCACCTCGCCGTCGGCCTTCCAGCCGTCCTCGTAGGCCATCGAGACCTTGAACATGGCCGGCGCCGGGCCGCCGCGCACGCCGCTGACCTTCACCTTGTTGCGGCCGCCTTCGGCCACGCGGATGGTGTCGAAGAAGGCCACGCCGTCGGGCGAGATGTACTGGGCCGGGTCGCCCATCTCGTAGACCAGCTGCTCCTTGACCGTCTTGAGGCTGACCAGGCCGCCGGTCCTGGCGTGCTTGGTGACGGTGAAGTCGCCGTCGGGGCGCATCTCGATGATGGGGTAGCCGATGTCGTGGAAGTCGGGCACGTCCTGCCAGTCGGTAAGGTTGCCGCCGGAGGCCTGGGCCCCGCACTCGATGATGTGGCCGGCCACGATGCCGGCGGCCATGAGGTCCCAGTCGTCCATGGCCCAGCCGAACTCGTGGATCATGGGCGCCAGGGTGATGCCGGTGTCGGTGACCCGCCCGGTGACCACGATCTGGCAGCCGGCGTCCAGGGCCGCCACCACCGGCTCGGCGCCCAGGTAGACGTTGGCCGAGACCACCCGGCCGCGCACCCCGGCGAAAGCGGCGCCGGTCTCCATGTTGGTGAAGCGCTCACCCGCGGCAGTCAGTTCGTCGAGGCGTCCGCTGATGTCGTCGCCGTCGACCACCCCCACCTTCACGTCCAGCCCCATGCCGGCGGCCAGCTCGCGGATGCGGCGACCCAGACCAAGCGGGTTCATGCCGCCGGCGTTGGTGATCACGCGCACGCCGCGGGCCACGATCTCCGGCAGGGTCGGCTCCAGCTGCGTCAGGAAGTCGGCGGCATAGCCCAGCTGCGGATCCTTCAGCTGCTGGCGGCGGAGGATGGACATGGTGATCTCCGCCAGGAAATCCATGGTGATGTAGTCCAGCCGGCCGCCGGTGAGCTGGCGCCGGAACGCGTCCAGATCGTCGCCCCAGTAGCCCCCGGCATTGCCGATGCGGATGGTCTTCTTCAAGGCTGGCACTCCCCGGCAATGGGCCGGACGATCCCGGCCCTTGTGTTTTGGCCCAACCACCGGATAATGGGAGCATCCGGCCGCAGCGATCAAGCAGGAAAGGCGCACCACCGTCCATGAGTCCCGAATCCCCCGCTTCCAGCGACTACTTCGTGCTCGGCATCCCCTTGTCGGACCGGGCCTGGGACCGCTTCGCCGTGGCCGAGGCCCTGGCCGGCGCCGCGGGGGAGCCCGGCCGCACCTTGCGCCGGCTGGCGCCGCGCCTGGATCCAGCCCGCCCCCTGCCGGCGGAGGAGCTGCTGGCCCTGCGTACCCTCAACGCGGTGCTGCGCTGGCTGGCCCGGCGCTACCTGGAAGTGGAAAGCCCCGGCAGCCTGGCCCGGGGCCGGACCGCCGCCGCGGCACGCCTGGGCCAGGACGAGGTGGCGCGGGTGCTGGCCGCATTCGTCGCCCTCTTCCCGCCGGTGGACGTGCGCCCCGGTGGGGACAGCCCCGACCGCTTCCTGGCCGGCCCGGCGCCCGACCACGGGCCCGACGCCGCCACCCTCGAGCTGCTGATGCTCTTCCTGAACACCACCAACCCGGCGGCGGCGGCGGCCTCGCCCCTGTTCGACGACACGGAGCTGCAGCGCCGTGCCGGCTACCTGGCCTTCGTCACCGACTTCGAGCAGCACCTGGAGGAGCACGAGCCCCCCGGCAGCACCGGCCTCTCGTTGTTCTCGCTGCTGCGGGCGCCACTGCGGGCCAGCCCCCACTCCCTGGCCGGGCAGCTGCGCTGGATCCGCGACAACTGGGGCGACCTGCTGCCGGACGAGCTGCGCGACGGCCTGCTGACGGCACTGGACGTCCTCAAGGAGATCGACGTGCACCGGGCCGGCGAGCCCGGACCGCCGCCGGTGCTGGAGTTCGGGCCCGGGTCCGCGGCCTGGGGCGAGCACGGCCCCGAGCCCGAGGCCTTCAGCCGCGACGCCGACTGGATGAGCAACGTCGTGCTGATGGCCAAGTCGGTCTACGTCTGGCTGGACCAGTTGGCGCGCGAGCACGGCCGCCCCGTGCACACCCTGGCCGACGTGCCCGACGCCGAGCTGGACCGCCTGGCCGGCTGGGGCGTCAATGCGCTGTGGTTGATCGGGCTGTGGGAGCGCTCGACCGCCTCGCGCACCATCAAGCAGTGGATGGGCAACCCCGATGCCGCGGCCAGCGCCTACGCCCTGAAGGAGTACGTGATCGCCGCGGACCTGGGCGGCGAGCCCGCCTGGCGCAACCTGCGCGACCGGGCCTGGCAGCGGGGCCTGCGCCTGGCCAGCGACATGGTGCCCAACCACATGGGCATCGACAGCCGCTGGGTGGTCGAACACCCCGAGTACTTCCTGCAGCTGGACCACCCGCCCTACCCCGCCTACAACTTCAGCGGCGGCGACCTCTGCGAGACGCCCGGCGTGGCGGTGCGCATCGAGGACGGCTACTGGGACAAGCGCGACGCCGCCGTGGTCTTCCAGCGGGTCGACGAGGGCAGCGGCCAGGTGCGCTACATCTACCACGGCAACGACGGTACCAGCATGCCCTGGAACGACACCGCGCAGCTGAACTTCCTGCTGCCGGAGGTGCGCCGTGCGGTCAGCGATGTGATCCTGCACGTGGCCCGCATGTTCCCGGTCATCCGCTTCGACGCGGCCATGACCCTGGCCAAGAAGCACTACCAGCGGCTGTGGTTCCCCGCGCCCGGCGACGCCGGCGCCATCCCCTCGCGGGCCGAGCACGGCCTCGGCAAGCCCGACTTCGACCGCGTCTTCCCCGTCGAGTTCTGGCGCGAGGTGGTCGACCGCATCGCCGTCGAGGCGCCCGACACCCTGCTGCTGGCGGAGGCCTTCTGGCTGATGGAAGGCTACTTCGTGCGCACCCTGGGCATGCACCGGGTCTACAATTCGGCCTTCATGAACATGCTCAAGATGGAGGACAACCAGAAGTACCGTCAGACCATCAAGAACGTGCTGGAATTCAGCCCGGCGGTCCTGGGCCGCTTCGTCAACTTCCAGAACAACCCCGACGAGAAGACCGCCGTCGAGCAGTTCGGCCGGGGCGACAAGTACTTCGGCTGCGCCATCCTGCTGGCCACCATGCCCGGGCTGCCCATGCTGGGCCACGGCCAGGTCGAGGGCTTCACCGAGAAGTACGGCATGGAGTACCGGCGCGCCTACTGGGACGAGCCCGTGGACCAGACCATGGTCCGGCGCCACGAGCGGGAGATCTTCCCCCTGCTGCGCCGCCGCGCCCTGTTCTCGAACGTCGCCCAGTTCGCCCTCTACGACTTCGAGACCGACGGCGGCTGGGTCGACGAGAACGTCTTCGCCTACAGCAACCGCGCCCACGGCCAGGCGGCCCTGGTGCTCTACAACAACGCCTACGACTCCACCTCGGGCCGGGTGCGCATGGCCGCGGCGATGAACACCGGTCCGGCCGACGCGCCGCAGCTGGTGCGCCGCAGCCTGGGCCAGGCCCTGGGTCTGGAGGCCGGCGCCGGCGTCTGGTACGCCTGGCGCGACCTGGTCGAAGGCCTGGAGCACCTGGCCAGCGGGGCGGGCCTGGCGCACGAGGGCTTCGCCTGCCACCTGCATGGCTACCAGGCCCGGGTGCTGCTGGACTTCCGCCGCCTCGAGGACCACGACGGCAGCTGGGCCGCCCTGGCGGCTGATCTCGGCGGCCGCGGCGTGCCGGATCTCGACCTGGCCCGGCGCCGACGCCACTTCGAACCGCAGTTGGCGCCCCTGCGCGCCTGGATGGCGCCGTCGATCCTGGGTTGGCTGGAAGCCGAGGCTGCACCCGCCGAGGCGGCGACGGCGGACGCCGAGCTGAACGGTCCTGCCGACGCCGTCGATCCGCTGGCCGACCTGCCGCCGGACCTGGCGGCGCTGGCCGCAGGCTTGCGGGCCTTGCCCCACCGGCCGTTGCCCGCGGGTCTGGGGCCGCGCAGCCGCAAGGAACTCAAAGCCCTGCAGGACGCCGCACCCCTGAGCCGTGCGCTGCAGGCGGTCTACCTGGCCGGTGTGCTGAGCGAGGTCCGGTTGCCCGGCCACGGGTTGCCGGCCGAAGCGGTGCCCCTGGTGGCGGACGACGTCCTGGCCGCGACGACCGATTGGCTGGGGCACGACCACGCCGCCCGCCTGACCACCCTGGCGGCCAGGACCCTGGCGGCGGCACCGCTGGCTCCAGAGGAGATGGCCGCCGGGCGCACCGGCTGGCTGGCCTCCTGCCTGGACCAGCCCGAGGCGGCGCCCCTGCTGGGCATCAACGAGCACGACGGCGTCATCTGGTTCGGGTCCGAGGCCCTGGACGACTGGCTGCTGACGGTGGCCATCGCCGCCCTGGTCGCCGGCCCTGAGGTCGACCCGGTGCCGTTGCTGGACGCGCGGGCCCTGATCCGCGACATGGCCGCCGAGTCGGGCTACCGCCTGCGTGAATTCCGCGCGAGGCTGCACCGCTGAGGCCCTAGGGCCATGACAAGCGGCGCGCGATGACGATCACGGCGACGGCCACCACCAGGCCCAGGGTGCGCTGGATCGTGCGCGGCGCGAAGCGCAGCGAACCGAGGCTGCTGCCCAGCCAGCCGCCGACGGCCACCGCCGCCACCAGCGGCAGGATCGCTTGCGGCTCGAGCCTGGCCTGGGGCCAGCGCGCCGCCAGGCCCACCGCCGAATTCAGCCAGATGAACACCGCGCCCGCCGCCGCGGCCCGCTTCTCGTCCGCCAGACCGAACATGATCAGCAGCGGCACCAGGTAGATGCCCCCGCCGATGCCCACGGTGCCGGCCACGAAACCCAGCACCGCGCCCAGCACCAGGCTGAACACCAGGCGCCGGGGCCCGGTCAGGGTCGTCCGCAGCCTGAGCTCACCCAGCAGGTAGATGCGCACCAGCACCAGCACCAGCGTCCCCGCCAGCAGCCAGAGGAAGGCCTCGCGCGGCAGGCGCAGCGAGCCGCCCAGCCAGGCGCAGGGCATCGAGGCGACCAGGAACGGCGCGATCAGCCGCGGGCTGAGGTGCCCGCCGCGGTGGAAGTTGATCATGCCCAGGAAGGTGACCACCAGGTTCAGCGCCAGCGACACGCTGGGTACCAGCAGGTGGCTCACGCCGACGATGGTCAGCAGGGCGGTGTAGGTCGAGCCGCCGCCCAGGCCGACGCTGGCGTACAGGAAGGCCACGGCCAGGAAGACCAGGGCCAGCAGCAGCAATGCCGGTTGCTCGATCATCGCTCCAGCCTACCAGGGCAGGCCGGACCCGTCGTGGTTCAGGAAGCGCCCCGTGTCGGTCGGCCCCAGCGGGGCCAGGGTCGCCAGGATGCCGCGCACGCTCACCTCGGGGGTCAGTTCGGCACGCTCGCCCCCCATATCCGTCTGCACCCAGCCCGGGCTCATGGCCACGACGATGAAGCCCTCGTCCTTGAGCTCGGCGGCCAGGGTGGCCGTGAGCATGTTCAGCGCCGCCTTGCTGGCACGGTAGCCGGGCGAACCGCCGCGGCTGTTGTTGGCGATGCTGCCCAGCCCGCTGGACATGTTCATCACCAGCTTGGCCTGGCCGCGGCGCAGGGCCGGCAGCAGGGCCTGGGTCACGCGCAGGGGTCCGAGGCAGTTGACCTCGTACTCCTGCAGGGCGACCTGGGGATCGAGCTCGGCGGCACTGCCCCGCGAGCCGAACCAGCCGGCGTTGTTCAGCAGGATGTCCAGCGGCAGGTCGCCCAGGCGCGCGGCCAGGGCCTCGACGCTGGCCTGGTCGGTGACGTCCAACTGCTCCACGCGCACGCCCAGGCCGGACAGTTCGGCGGCCTCCTCGGGCCGGCGGGCGGTGCCGATGACCACGGCGCCGGCGTCCTGCAACTGGCGGGCGAACTCCAGGCCCAGGCCCCGATTGGCGCCGGTGATCAGCACCGTGCGCCCTTTCCAGGGCGAATCCTGGGCCGCGGCCGGCAGCACGGCGGCCACGGCGAGGATGGACGTGGCGAGGACGACGGCAGCTCGGAGCATGGCGGATCCTTTCGTGGTCGCGGCCTTCAGCCGCCCTTGATACGGGCCCAGGCGGCCAGGGTGCGCGCACGGGCCTCCGCGTGATCGACGATGGGCAAAGGGTAACTGCGTCCCGGAACCACGCCAGCCTCGGCCAGCACCAGCGGCGGCGCCTCCCAGGGGGCGTGCAGCCAGCGATCAGGCAGGCCGGCCAGTTCGGGCAGCCAGCGGCGGACGTACGCGCCCTCGGGATCGAAGCGCCGGCCCTGCACCACCGGGTTGAAGACGCGGAAGAAGGGCGCGGCGTCGGCGCCGCAGCCGGCGGTCCACTGCCAGCCCATGGTGTTGTTGGCCAGGTCCGCGTCCACCAGGGTGTCCCAGAACCACGCCGCGCCCTCCTGCCAGGGCACCAGCAGGTGCTTGACCAGGAACGAGGCGGCGATCATGCGCACCCGGTTGTGCATCCAGCCGGTGGTCCACAGCTCGCGCAGGCCGGCGTCGACCAGGGGATAGCCGGTGCGCCCCCGCTGCCAGGCCTGCAGGCGCTGCGGTCCGCCCACCCAGGGGAAGCGGTCGAAACGCTCGTCCAGGGGCTCGGTCGCCGTGTGCGGGAAGTGATGCAGCAGGTGGTGGGCGAAGTCGCGCCAGACCAGCTGCCGGCGCACCTCGTTGCCGCCCGCGGTCCCGGCCAGGTCGTGCCAGAGGGTGCGGGGCGAGATCTCGCCCGTGTGCAGGTGGGGCGAGAGCCGCGAGGTGCCCGCCAGGTCGGGGCGGTCCCGCCCTGCGGGATAATCCGCGACCGCCGCCGCGAGAAAGTGCCGCCAATGCCCGGCCGCTCCGGCGGCGCCGGGCCGCCAGGCGGTGAGCAGCCCGCCTGCCCAATCGGGTCGCGGCAGCAGGCCCAGGGAGGCCAGCGGCAGCGAAGCCGGCCACGCCGCAGGCGCAGCCACGCGCGTCGGCGCAGCCAGCGGCCGCGGCGGCGGCGCCTCGCCCAGCATGCGTTTCCAGAACGGTGTGAACACCTGGTACGGCCCGCCCTGGCGGTTGCGCACCTGGTCCGGTTCCCACAGCAGCGAGGCCGGGAATTCCCGGACCGCGCAGCCCGTCACGGTCAGGGCCGCGGCCAGTTCCAGATCCCGACCCCGGCCTGCGGGCTCCCAGCGCCGGTTCCAGCAGACCAGGTCGGCGCCGGTCTCGGCCACCAGGCCGCCGATGGCTTCGCCCTCGGCGCCGCGACGGATGAGCAGGTGCAGGCCCAGCCCCGCCAGGTCGCGCTCCAGGGCCGCCAGGGCGTGGTGCAGCCACCAGCGCGCCGCGCCGCCTGGCGCCCAAGGGCCGTCCTCGTCCGACAGCACCCACACCGGCAGCAGCGGCCGGCCCATGGCCGCGGCGTGGACCAGCGCCGGGTGGTCGTCCAGGCGCAGATCGTTGCGGAACCAGACGATCACTGGAGCCGGCACGCCGCCCATCCCTAGCCCCGGGCGCGCAGGCTGACGATCTCCAGCAGCGCGTCCGTGCCCTCGCCGGCCTCGCCGGTCTGGCCGAACATGGAGCGCAGGGCCTCGGCGTGGCCGCGCACCAGCACCCAGCGGCCGGCGGCCACCGGGAAGATGGCGTCGCTGCGCGGGTCGCCGTCGCAGGCCAGGCCCACCTGGCGCACGAACGCGCCCTGGGCGTCGAACACGTCGTAGACCGCCATCTCGCCGGGCTTGCGCTCGCGCAGGCCGCGGCTGGTCAGCACCCAGACCTCGCCATCCTGCATCACGTGCAGCCGCACGATGTCCGGCTCGGTGTCCAGCAGGTCGAACTGCAGGGACTCGCGTCCTCGCTGCCGCCAGGGCTGCAGGGTGTCCTCGGCTTCCTTCTTCTCCGCGGCGCTGCGCTGCACGGGTTCGTAGGTCCGGCCGAAGGAGCGCACCAGCTGCCCGTTCGGCCCGTGCACGTCGATGCGGTAGTCGTTGCGCGCGGCCGCCACGTAGACCAGGCCGTCGGGGCCGAGGGCCCAGCGCTGGTCGGCGAAGTCCTCGTCGGACTCGCTGATCCGCTGGGCGCCCATCTCGGACTCGAGCTCCTTGACGACGATCTCGGCCACGGGCGCGCCGTCGGGGCTGAACGTGCCCAGGTAGTTGGTGCGCAGGGCCGTCTGCTCCCGGCGCTGCATGCGCGAGCCGCTGAAGGCCAGCACCCCGGCGCGGGAACGGGCCGTGTTCAGGGCCATGAAGCCGCCGGCGGTCGGGTCGGTGCGGCCGGGAATCATGCTCAGGCCGGGCACGCCGTCCTGCCCGATGGTGACCACCTGGCCCGGGAAGGCCTGGACCAGGCCCACGCTGCCGTCGGGCATGAGCAGGGCCGTGCGCAGGTTGCGCACCTCGCCGGGGCCGTCGCCGCGGCGGCCGAGGGTGCGCAGCCACTCCCCTGCCGGGTCGAAGACCTGGACCTCGGACAGCTGGTTGTCCACCAGGTAGACGTTGCCGGCGTCGTCGGCGAAGACCTCGCCCACGATGCCGAAGAAGTGCTCGTCGTCGTCCTCGCCGCCCAGCTTCCACTCCGGGGCCAGGGTGACGGTCTGGCGGCCGCCGCTGGGCGTGGCCGGGTTGTCGCGCACGGGAGTCTCGGCGGCGGCCGATGCCGCGACGGCCAGCCAGGCGCACAGGATCAGGGTCAGATGTCGGCTCACGCTTTGCTCTCCTCGGGATTCGTCGCTGGGGATCGTGCTTTGCGGCACATGAAAGCACCGCCGCAGCCAGGGGGCAACCATCAGCCCTCCCGGGCTGCCTTGGCCAGTCCCCTCAGCATGCCCCGGAACACGAGTTCGTGGACCGGATAGAGTGCGTACCAGTAGGCCAGTCCGGTGAGGCCGACCGGGTCGAAGACCGCCGTCTGGCGGATCACGGCGCCTTCGGCGCGCGGTTCCACCGCAAATTCCAACCAGGCCCGGCCCGGCACCTTCATCTCCGCCCGCAGCCGCAGCAGCCGGTCCGGTTCGACCGCTTCCACCCGCCAGAAATCCAGCGCATCGCCCACCCGCAGCCGGGTCGGGTGCGAGCGGCCACGCCGCAGGCCGACCCCGCCGACCAGCAGATCGAGGGCACCGCGCGCGCGCCACAGGACATCCCAGCCGTACCAGCCGCGGTCGCCGCCGATGGCCGCGATCGGCGCGAACGCCCGCGCCGGGGGCACGGCCACGCCCACCTCCCGTGCGTCCAGCAGTCGTCCGCGATAGCGCACGCCGGTACGGCTGTGCTCCGCCCCGCCCGAGGACACGGCATCGCACCAGCGGGTCTCCGGTCCGCGGGTCTCGGCGGCGAGCGCGCGGGCGATGGCCTCTGCCATGCCCAGGGGGCGCACGGCGAAATCGCGCAGGGCCGCATCGTCGCGCACCACCGTCGGATGCTGGATGCTCCGGATCAGCTTGCGGCCGATGCGCGCATACAGCGGCGTGATCAGGCCGAGCCACAGGCTCGACAGCCAGGGTGTGAGGATCGGCACGGGGATCATGGGCCGGCGTAGCCCGCGCTGGCGGGCGTACTCGCGCATCAGGTCGCCGTAGGAGACCCGGTCGGCCCCGCCGATCTCGTAGACCCGGCTGCCGGCCAGCGGCACCGTGACGGCGGCCAACAGGTAGTCCAGCAGGTCGGCCACGGCGATAGGCTGGGCCTGGACGCGCACCCAGCTGGGGGTGATCATCACCGGCAGACGCTCGGTCAACGAGCGGATCATCTCGAACGAGAGGCTGCCCGAACCCAGCACGATGGAGGCGCGGAACTCGACCGTCGGCACGCCGGATTCGCGCAGGATGCGGCCCACCTCGTTGCGGCTGCGCAGGTGCGGCGAGAGGTCGGCCGCATCGTCGCCGAGCCCCCCGAGGTAGACGATGCGGTGCACTCCGGCCGCTGCGGCGGCCCGGCCGAAGTTCTCGGCGCCGACCCGGTCGCTGGTCTCGAACCCGTGGGCCGAGCCCATGGAATGGACCAGATAGAAGGCCGTGTCGGCATCCGCCAGCGCCGGACCCAGCGAGGCGGCGTCCAGCACGTCGCCGGCGACGATCTCGCTGGTCGGACCGACCCGGCCGGCCAGCCGGCCAGGATCACGGGCCAGGCAGCGCACCAGGGCGCCGGCCTCCTCCAGCCGACGGCGCAGCCGCCCACCCACGTAACCGGTGGCGCCGGTCACCAGGATCCGCCGGCCGGCCAATTCCCCCTGCGTCGTCATAGGCAGTGGACCCCTACTTGCCGATGCCCGCCAGCTCGAGCATGAAGGCGTAGCCTAGCGCCGTCTCCTCCAGGCTGCGGTAGCGCCCCGACTTTCCGCCGTGCCCGGCGTCCATGTTGGTGCGCAGCAGCAGCACGTTGTCGTCGGTCTTCAGGGCCCGCAGCCTGGCCACCCACTTGGCCGGCTCCCAGTACTGCACCTGGCTGTCGTGCAGCCCGGTCGTGACCAGCAGCGCGGGATAGGCCTTGGCCTCCACCTGGTCGTAGGGCGAGTAGCTGAGCATGTAGTCGTAGTAGACCTTCTGGTTGGGGTTGCCCCACTCGTCGTACTCGCCGGTGGTCAGGGGGATGGACTCGTCCAGCATGGTCGTCACCACGTCGACGAAGGGCACCGCCGCCACCACGCCCTGCCACAGGTCGGGATCCAGGTTGATGACCGCACCCATGAGCAGACCCGCCGGCGGATCCGCCCATGGCGAACAGCCGGTCCGGGGAGGTGTAGCCGCTCGTCGACCAGGGCGCGGCCGCAGTCGATGAAGTCGGTGAAGGTGTTCTTCTTCTTCAGCAGCTTGCCGTCCTCGTACCACTGCCGGCCCAGCTCCTGCCCGCCGCGGATGTGGGCGATGGCGTAGACGAAGCCCCGGTCCAGCAGCGAGAGCACCGTCGGGTGGAAGGATGCGTCCTGGCTGTAGCCGTAGGAGCCGTAGGCGTAGAGCAGCAGCGGCGCCGTGCCGTCCTTCGTCAGCCCCTTGCGGTAGACCAGCGAGACCGGCACCTGCGACGCCGTCGCGCGCCGTGACGTGCATGTATTCCGCCACGTAGTCGGCCGGATCGAAGCCGCCGAGCACCTCCTGCTGCTTGAGCAGGGTCTTCGCGCGGGTCCGCATGTCGTAGGTGTAGGTCGAACGCGGCGTGGTCAGGGAGGTGTAGCCGTAGCGCAGCAGGTCGGTGTCCATCTCCGGATTGGTCTCCGGCCACACCGACCAGGTGGGCTCGCCGAAATCCAGGGTGTGGTCCGGGCCGCCGTCCATGGGCACGATGCGCAGGTGGCTCAGGCCGTCGTAGCGCTCGCCGATGACCAGCCAGTCGGTGAACGCCATCCACGTCCTCCAGCAGCACGTCCGTCGCGGTGCGGCACCACCTCCTGCCAGTTGGCCAGCCAGGTCTCGTCCTGGCGGGCACTCCATCAGGCGGAAATTCCGCGCGAAGAGATTGGTCCGGATCAGGAAGCGGTCGCCCTGGTGCTCGACGCTGTACTCGAGGTCGCGCTGCCGCGGCTGGAAGACGCGGAATTCGCCGGTGGGGTCGTCGGCCTCGAGGATGCGGACCTCCGTGCTGAGGGTCTGGTCGCAGTCGATCATCAGGTAGCGGTCCGAGCTTGGATCGATCGACGCCGCAGCTCGAAGGTCTCGTCGTCCTCCTGGTAGACGAGCACGTCGGCCGTGACCGGCGTGCCCAGCTGGTGGCGCCAGACCTGCCAGGCGCGCAGGGTCTGCGGGTCCTGCCGGGTGTAGAAGAGGGTCTTGTTGTCCATGGCCCAGGTCACGTTGCCGGTCACGTCGGGGATCTCGTCCGCCAGGACCAGGCCCGACTCCAGGTTCTTGACCCGCAGCGTGTAGAAGCGGCGGCCGACGGTGTCGACGCCGAAGACCGCCAGGCGCGTGTCCGGGCTGACCTCCACGCCCCGCAGCGAGAAGTACCCCTGGCCGGCGGCCATGGCGTTGCCGTCGAACATGACCTCCTCGGGCGCCTCCAGGCTGCCCGCGCGCCGGCAGTGCAGCGGGTACTCGCCGCCCTCGACGTAGCGCGTGTAGTACCAGTACCCGTCCTTCTCGTAGGGCGCGGACGACTCGTCCTCCTTGAGGCGGCCCTTCATCTCGGCGAAGAGGGCGTCCTGCAGATCGGCCGTGTCCCCGGTCATGGCCTCGGTGTAGGCGTTCTCGGCCTCCAGGTAGGCGATCACCTCGGGGTTCTCGCGCTCCTTCAGCCAGTAGTAGTCGTCGATGCGGGTGTCGCCGTGGCTGGTCAGCTCGTGGGGGACGATCTTCGCCACCGGCGGTTGGGGCGCCTTGCTGCAGGCGGCCAGCGCCAGGGCGCACAACGCCAGCAGGAACAGACGAGTCGTTCGCTTCGCCATCGGATCACCTTTCGGCGGCCACCACGATCTCGGTGGCCAGGACGGGGAATGCCGCCCGGTCGGCGCGGAACAGCGTGCCGCGCGCCAGGCGACGCAGGGGCTCCCACGATAGCACATCCAGGGGAGCAGTCAGGCCAAAGGCTGCGGTCACCGTGAAGCCCGCCGCCTCCACCAGCGGGACGATGTCCCGCCGGCGGTAGATGCGGGCCCGGGCCCAGCGGTCGTGCAGCCGCCGCGGCCACCAGCTGACCAGGGGCACCCGGTTCCAGGGCAGGAGCGGCAGGTCCGCCCCGTGGGTCTCGAAGATCCACCAGCGGTTGGGCACCGTCAACACCAGCCGGCCGCCCGGGCGCAACAGCCGCCGCATCTCGGCCAGCGCCGCGCGCTCGTCGGGCACGTGCTCGAGCACCGTGAAGCAGGTCACGGCGTCGGCGCAGCCGTCGGGCAGGGGCACGGCATCCCCCGCGGCGACCACCGCGTCCAGGCGCCCGCCCAGGCCGCGGGCCGCGACTTCCCGGCGGAACTCCGCCACGAAGCGCTCGTCGATGTCCACTCCCGTCAGGCGCTCCGCGTGTCCGGCCAGGGCCAGGGTCTGCGCCCCGTTGCCGCAGCCGATGTCCACCAGCCGGGCGCAGGGCGCCGGCAGCAGCGGCGCCACCAGCCGGCGGCGGCGCTCCAGCAGGAACTGGCCGGCGACCGCCGGCATGCCTGCCGCCAGGTGGACCGGCCGGCCCGCCGCTTCGTCGCTGTGGTTTCCTTCGCGGGTCACGTCTGTTAACCTCTGCCCCATGAGCGACGACGACAAGCACGACGACCGCGACGACCGCACGGTCGAGGATGAGATCCGGCGCAGCCGACCGTTCGACCTGGCCGAGGCCCTCGGCCGGGCCGGGGCCGGCAACCTCAAGGGTGCCTCGCCGGTGGCCCCGGCCCGCCGGGTCCAACTGGCGGTGCAGGCCCTGCTCGAGGCGCACCTGGACGATGCCGAGGGCTCGCTCCGGCGCACGATCCTGGCCCGGTTCGAGGCCGATCCGCCGCTGCTGGCCCGGCACTTCGACGACCCGCCGGGCGCCCTCGCCGAGTTCCTGGACCGCATCCTGGCCGGCCCCGTCGCCCTGGCCGACCTGGTGCGCGACGCCGATGCCCGCTGGGGCCGCGACTACGGCGAACGGCCCCGCTTCGAACAGGGCGGCGCCGCCCATCCCGACGATCCCTACACCGAGGCCGGCGTGCGCACCCTGCTGCTGGCCCTGCGGCGCGGCCTCTAGGCCGCCTCAGTCTCCCACCCGCGGGAAGATGGCCGCCAGTTCGGTGATGTCGTCGACCACGTGGTCCGGCGCCGCGGCCCGCACCCGCTGCGGGTCCACCAGGCCGTAGGTGCAGCCGACGGCCACCGCCCCCAGGGCCCGGGCCGCCGCGATGTCGTTGGGGCTGTCCCCGACCACGACCACGCGCTCGGGCGCCACCGCCAGCCCGTCCAGGCAGGCCCGCAGGTGGGCCGGATCCGGCTTGCGCGCCGGCGTCCGGTCCCCGCCGACCACGCGGCGGAACACCCCGTCGAGGCCGAAGCCCGCCAGGATCGCCTCGCTGAAGCCCTGCGGCTTGTTGGTCGCCACATGCAGGGGCACCGCCGCGAACCCGGCCAGCACCCCGCGCACGCCCGGATACAGCCGCGTGTTGTCCAGCAGATGGTCGCCGTACCAGGCCGCAAAGACCGCCTGGCCCTCGTCCAGCCGGTCCGCCGCGACCGCCAGTTCCGGTTGACCGGTGTCCGGATCATGGCCCAGGGTGCGCTCCAGCAGCACCCGCACGCCGTCGCCCACGTACCCCGTCAGCACCGGCACCGGCAGCGGCGGCAGCCCGAAATGGGCCCGCACCACGTTGGCCGCCAGGGCGACGTCGAGCCCCGAATCCACCAGGGTCCCGTCCAAATCGAAGACGAATGCCGCCGGCCCATCGTTCACGGCGCCAGCTCCAACGCCAGAACGGCTACGAAGACCACCGGAAAGACGAAGCGGCAGATCCGGTCCAGGCGCAGCCGGCCTTCGGGCGCGCGCCGCGAACCCAGCAGGTTGATCAGCATCGTGGCCGCGATGAACACCAGCGCCGTCAGGGAGATCCGGTCCATGGTGGTCAGGTAGGGAAACCGCGGCAGGGATCCGGCCACCACGAACTGGTAGGCGATCACCGTCAGCATGCCGGTCGAGGAGACCCCGGCCCGGCGCCCCAGCCCCTCGTCGCTCATCCAGAAGACGATCCAGGAGATCATCACGAGGATGGCCATGGGCAGCATGACCTTCCACAGGTAGAAGCCGGAAAGCCGTTCCACGCCGATGTGGAACGAAACCCGGGCGTAGGGCTGGCCCTCCTGCCGCCGCTCCACCACCGTGCGCCCGGAGCTCATGCCCACCAGGCGCCATTCGGGCATGGCGAAATCGTCGGCGAAGCCCGCGAAGTCCTCGGCCGCCGCCAGTTCCAGACGCCAGGCCGGCTCCAGCAGCGACTCCACGTGCACCGGCAGTTCCTGGCGGTCGAAGGGAAAGGTGCGGAAGTCCAGGGGCGCGCGCAGGGTCATGCGCAGGCGGGCCCGGTTGGTCACCGTCCCGTCGGCCCGGACGGTCACCCGCAGGATCCCCCGCTCATAGCCGCCGACGCCGTTGACCGCATGCAGCGCCGGCCACCAGCCCCGGTGCAATTCGGCCAGGGCGTCCTCGTCCACGAAAGTCCGGAAGTCCGGCGCGTCGGCCGGCACCAGCCAGGCGCGCTCCGGATCCTGCCAGCGCGAGACCACGTCGAACTCGGCGGTGAAGGTGCCGGCCAACTCGTCGATGTCGGTGATCTCGATCAGGAACAGGCCGATCTCGGCATGGTGCACGGGCGCGGACTCGACGGCCACGGCCACCGCCGGCGTGCAGGCCAGGGCCATCAGCAGCAGCAGCAGTGGGCGCACGGATACCTTCCTTGGCTTGGCGCGTCGATCGCCGGACCGGGGCAGGCTAGCACAGGCCTGCCCCCGCGTCGACCTGCCGGCCCCGGATTGACGAAGCGGGCCGGTCGCAGATACAATGGGAGACGACCCCGGACCGCCGCAAGTCCCGGGCAAGGCGCCTCGGGCCGGAGGACGGGATGGGCGACAAGATCAAGCCGCTGTGCAAATGGAAGCCGAGCCAGTACGTCAAGGAGCTCGAGCTCCTGAAGCAGATCGTCGCCGAGCCCAAGTTCGTGTGCCGCGACTGCGGGCGCGCCACCGGCGAGAAGAAGTGGCTCTGCAAGCCGGTGCGCCTCTAGCGGTCAGCCCAGCGCCACGTCCAGCATCATCATCACCGCGAAGCCCAGCATCGCGCCGACCGTGGCCAGGTCGGTGTTCTTCTCCAGCTGCGACTCGGGGATGAGTTCCTCCACCACCACGTAGATCATCGCGCCGGCAGCGAACGAAAGGGCGTAAGGCAGCATCGGCCGCATCCAGAGCACGGCCGCAGCCCCGATCACGCCCGCGATGGGCTCGACGAGGCCCGAGGCCTGCCCGTAGGCGAACGCCTTGCGCCGCGACCAGCCCTCCCGCCGCAGCGGCGCCGCCACCGCCAGCCCCTCCGGAAAGTTCTGGATGCCGATGCCCACGGCCAGGGCGATGGCCGCCCCCAGGTTCGCCGACTCGATGCCGCTGGCCACCGCGCCGAAGGCCACGCCCACGGCCAGGCCTTCGGGTATGTTGTGCAGGGTGATGGCCAGCACCAGCAGCACGCTGCGGTGCCAGCTGGTCTGGATGCCTTCGGCCTC
The DNA here is from genome assembly GCA_963848505.1 of Candidatus Krumholzibacteriia bacterium. Taxonomy (GTDB): domain Bacteria; phylum Krumholzibacteriota; class Krumholzibacteriia; order LZORAL124-64-63; family LZORAL124-64-63; genus JACZKN01. Next base: position 2,226,920 of record CAWKEB010000003.1, read on the forward strand.
GCTGCGCGGGAAACCCAGGTGCAGGTGGGGCAGGATCTTGTCCACCGCCCAGAGGAATGCCCCGCCGGCCAGGAAGCCCACCACCGCCGGCACCCAGGGCCGCCCGCCCATCTCCTCGGCCAGGGCGATGGCCGGGTTCAGCAGCGACCAGAACGAGGCCGCGATCATGATGCCCGCCGCGAAGCCCAGCATCGCGTCCAGCAGCTTGCGGTTCACTTCCTTGAACACGAAGATCACCGCGGCGCCCATGGCGGTCACGCCCCAGGTGAAGAGGGTGGCCAGCAGGGCCTGCTTGACCGGGTGCAATTCGACGAACCAGATGGGCATGGATCCTCCTTGGCCAGGCACGATCGACCGCCGGCATCATACCCCTGCTGCCGCCTCCCGGCCACCTCCGGGTTGGGCGTTGCTCCGGCGGCCACTCGACCGTATGATGGCCCCGCCGGTGCCCATCGCCGCCGGTTTCCCGATCCCGGAGGTCCCGTGAATCCCCTGGTCCTGGGCATCATCGTCTACAGCGTGGTGATCCTGGGCGTGGGCCTGGCCGCCGCGCGCCTGAACCGCACCCTCGAGGACTACCTGCTGGCCGACCGCAAGCTGGGCGCCTGGGTCGCGGCGTTCAGCGAGCGGGCCAGTGGCGAATCGGCCTGGCTGCTGATCGGCCTGCCGGGCCTGGCCTTCACCACCGGCGTGGGCACGGTCTGGGTGGGCGTGGGCTGCTGCGCCGGCATCGCCTTCAGCTGGCTGGCCGTGGCCCGCCGCCTGCGCGAGGAGACCGGCCGCTACGGCGCCCTGACCCTGGCCGACTACTTCGAGGCCCGGCACGGCGACGCCCGCCACCTGCTGCGCATCACCGCCACGGTGATCATCCTCTTCTTCTTCACCTTCTACGTGGCGGCCCAGTTCCTGGCCGCGGGCAAGGTGCTGAACTTCTACCTGGGCATCACACCGCTGCAGGGCATGCTGATCGGCGCGGTGCTGGTGGCGTTCTACACCGCCGCGGGCGGCCTGCTGGCCGTAGCCTGGACCGACCTGATCCAGGGCATCCTGATGCTGGTGACCCTGGCGCTGCTGCCTTTGGCGGTGCTGGCGGAGCTGGGCGGGCCCGGTGTGCTGCAGGCCAAGCTCACGTCCCTGGGCGGCAGCTACCTGGCCGCCGCGCCGGGGCAGACCCGCTGGCTGGCGCTCAGCGGGGTGCTGGGCAGCCTCGCCATCGGCCTGGGCTACATGGGCCAACCCCACCTGGTGCTGCGCTTCATGGCCATCCGCGACGCCGACCAGGTGCGCAAGGGCACCTTCATCGCCGTGGGCTGGGCCCTGATCGCGTTCTTCGGCGCCATCCTGATCGGGCTGACGGGCCTGGCCTGGTTTGGTCCCGAAGCGATCGGCCCGGGCCTGGCGATCGCCGACCAGGAGCAGCTGATGCCCATGATGGCCCGCACCTTCATGCCCGAGTGGCTGGCCGTGGTCATGATCTGCGGCGCCCTCGCCGCCATGATGTCCACCGCCGACAGCCAGCTGCTGGCCTCGGCCAGCGCCATCAGCGAGGACATCTACCGCCGGCTGATCAATCCACAGGCTCCGCAGCGCAAGCTGGTGGCCCTGGGCCGCTGGGCGACCCTGGGCGTCGGCGTGGTCGGCTTCATCCTGGCCTGGACGGCCGACGCGTTCGTGTACAACATGGTGCTGTACGCCTGGGCCGGGCTGGGCGCCGCCTTCGGGCCGCCGCTGCTGCTGTCGCTGCGCTGGCGACGAACCAGCCGGGCAGGCGTGCTGGCGGGGTTCATCAGCGGAACCGTGACCGTGGTGGTCTGGTACAACGTCGCGGTCCTGCGGGACAATCTCTACGAAATGATCCCGGGCTTCTGTGTCTCGCTGATCGCCACGGTGGCGCTGAGCCTCTGCAAACCGGATATTGCCGATGGTACGGCCAAGGAAGGACGACCATGAGGAAGACGACGCGCAAGACCAACCGGGACGGACTGCTCAAGGACGGCACCAGCCGCCTGGCCAAGGCCGGCAACCGGCGGGGCATGCCCCGCATCATGTGGTTGGCCATCGTGGTCTGCGTGGTCGGGGCGGTGCTGCTGTTCCGCAATCAGGGCGGCGACGTGCCCACGGGCATCGGCGAACGGCGCTCGGTGGTCACCGTCGGCGCGGACTCGGCCGTCGTCCCGGACGGTGCTCCCCGCTCCGGTGACGTGGACATTGCCGGCGAGGTGCAGGCGCTGACGCCCGAGCGGCCCCAGGGCGGCACCGCTGCGGCCGAGCAGCCCGCCGCGGCCAAACCCGAAGCCGTCACCAAGCCCGCCGCCGCCAAGCCGGCCGCCACCAAACCCGCGGCCGATCCCGTTGCCGAGGCGGACCGGATCGTGCCCCAGGCCGACGGCCCCTGGCTGGTGCAGGTCGGATCCTTCGGCGAAGCCGTCAACGCCGACGGTGCCGCCGCCACGCTGCAGGCCAAGGGCTGGGACGCCCGCGTGAAGGTCGGCAACACGAGCAACGGATCCCTGATCCACCGGGTGCAGATCGGCTATTTCGCCACGCGCCAGGCGGCGGAAGCCTTCGTCGCCCAGAACCGCCAGGAACTGGGGGGCGCCATCGCCGTCCACCGCTGAGCCGGGAGTTGAGCCATGACCCGCGCCGCCATCACCGGAACCGGATTCTGGGTGCCCGAACAGATCGTCACCAACGCCGACCTCGAGATCATGATGGACACCTCCGACGCCTGGATCGTCGAGCGCAGCGGCATCCGCGAGCGCCGCTGGCTCCGGGTCGACCAGGACGGCTACACCGAGGTCTCCGGGGCGGAGATGGGCGCCCGCGCCGCCCGCATGGCCATGGCCGAGGCCGGTGTCGAACCGGCGGACATCGACCTGGTGCTCTACGCCACCCTCAGCCCCGACTGCTGCTTCCCCGGCAACGGAGTGCACATCGAGGACCTGCTGGGCCTGCACACCACCGGGGCCATGGACATCCGCAACCAGTGCACCGGCTTCGTCTACGGCCTGGCCGCGGCCGACGGCTTCATCCAGGCCGGCACCGCGCGCACGGTGCTGCTGGTCTGCAGCGAGATCCAGTCGGTGGGCCTGGACAAGTCCACCGCCGGCCGCGACACCGCCGTGCTCTTCGGTGACGGCGCCGGCGCGGTGGTCGTGCAGGCCGGCGACGGAGAACGGGGCGTCCTCGCCTCGGCCCTGCACAGCCAGGGCCGCTACGCCCGCGAGCTGTGGGCGGAGATACCCGTGGGCAACCTGCAGAACCGCTGGAACGACGCCATGCTGGCCGAGGGCCGCCAGTATCCGCAGATGAACGGCCAGATGGTCTTCAAGCACGCCACCCGCCGCTTCGGCGAGGCCATCGCCGAGGTGCTGGCCAAGGGGGGCGTGACGGCCGGGGACCTGGCCCTGGTGATTCCCCACCAGGCCAACCAGCGCATCACCGACGCGGTGGGTCAGCGCCTGGGCCTGCCGCCGGAGAAGGTCTACTCCAACATCGCCAAGTACGGCAACACCACCGCCGCCTCCATCCCCATCGCCCTGGCCGAGGCCGTGCGCGAGGAACGCCTGCAGCGGGGCGACCTGCTGGTGACGGTCGCGTTCGGCTCGGGGTTCACCTGGGGGGCGAACCTGATCCGCTGGTAGGGGAAGAGGCGCAGGTCTTCGCCGTTCAACGCCAACGCGCCCGCAGCCCGCCCCAATCCCCCCGCGCGGCAGGAACACCCGCACCTCCGCGCCAATCCAGGTCCGTCGCCGCTGCCAGTTCCGCCTCCAGCGCCTGCCGTGCCGCCGCATCCGGGGCCAGCACCGCCTGCAGCCACGGCAGCAGCAGTTGGGCCGTGCGTGCCTGCTGGACGGCGGCCTCAGCCGCGGGCGTCCCGCATCCCGCCTCGGCACCCGTGCAGTCGAGATCAGGCGCCGCGAATCCGCAGTGGGTACCGCGGTGCAGAACAACCCCGGTGCGATCGGTCGTCCCCAGCCGCTCCCAAACCGGCAGCTCATGCCCGTCCACCGGCGTGACGCAGTCGCCGGCCACCGCGAACATCAAGGTCGGCACGGTCACCGCCGGCGCCAAGCGCCGGGTCGGCGGCTTGCCCCCGTCCAGCACCGCCAAGGTCACCAGGGCGTCGAAATCCCCGGCCGCGGCGGCCCGCACCGCCGCCGCGCCCCCCAGGGAATGGCCGACCACCGCGGCCTGGGGGCCGACGCGGCCAAACAGGACCGAGGCCGGATTGGCGCCCAGGCCGCGCACCTCGGCCAGCGCGGCGGCGAGATCGGCGGCGAAGCTGTCGGGATCGGCAGCCCAGGTCATCTGGGTGCGGACCACCGTGACCACGTGGCCGTCGTCGACCAGGCGGTCGACCAGCCAGGAATAGCGCTCCGCGTCGGTCAGATAGGCGTGGGCAATCACCACCACCGGAAACGGCCCGTCTCCGCCGGGAGGCCAGGCCAGATCGGCGGGAACGGGGCCTGCCGCGGCCTGATGGCCGCCGGCCAGGAGCAGCAGAGCCGTGATGAGATGGCGCATCAGGTGCAATGTCCTTCCGGCAACGTCGGTCCCTGCCCCGCCTGCCGAATATCGCCACGATTTGCGGATGCCGCACGCGCCCGGAACTGGCCCGCCGCCGTCGCCGGTGGTAGATTCCGCCGGTCCACCGTCCGCCCCCCGAACCGACCGACCCGGAGGCCGCCATGAAACCGCAACTGCTGGCCCTCTTGACCGCCGCCGCCTGGGGCATCGGCGGCTACTTCGAGAAGAAGGGCCTGCACCTGGGCAACCTGCCCCCGCAGCTGGGCATCACCATCCGCACGGCCGTGGCCCTGGTGATCCTGGGCGCGGTCAGCGCCCCCCACTGGAAGGACGTCGCCCAGGCGGGTCCCCGCGCCCTGGTCTACATGATCGTCGGCGGCGGTGTGGTGGCGGGCTCGCTGGGGATGCTCTGCTTCTACGCGGCGCTCAAGGGCGCGCCCTTGACCAGGGTGATGCCCATCGCCTTCACGTCTCCCCTGTTCGGGGCAGTGCTGGCGCTGACCCTGGGCGGCGAACCGCTGACCATGAAGACGCTGCTGGGGATGGTGCTGACGGTGGGAGGCATCATCCTGCTGACGATCGGCTGACGCTGCGGGGAGCCCGGCCGGCTCCCCGCCCGTCGTGCCTCCGGATCGGCGCTCTAGTCGGCGCTCTCGATCTCCAGCACCCCCTCGGGACCGCCCTCGACGATGCACTTGACCTTGAAGCTCAGCGACATGATGCCCACGGCCAGGCGCTCGTTGCGCACGACCACGCCCCGGGGCACCTTCAGGTCCGTGGGCGCGAAGTTGAAGATGCCCGATGATGCCGCTCTTGACCAGCCGGTCGGTCACCGCCTGGGCGTTGGCCGTCGGCACGGTCAGGATCGCGATGCGCACGCCCTTGTTGCGGATCACGGGCTCCAGCTCGTCCATGTCGCGGACCGGCTGCCCGCGGATCTCCAGGCCGATCAGCTTGGGATTGACGTCGAAGATGCCGATCACCGGGAAGCCCTGCAGCTCCAGGTTCTGGTAGTTGGCCAGGGCCTGCCCCAGGTGGCCGGCGCCGACGATGACCGTGGGCTGGGGCACCGAGATGCCGATGATCTGCTCCAGCGCCGGCACCAGGATGTCCACCTGGTACGGGCGCCCCGGACGGCTGAATCCGCCGAAATAATGAAAATCGTGGCGCAGCTGGCTGGCCTTGATGTCCAGGGACTCGGCCAGCTGGCGGCTGGACACGTCCTCCACGCCGATGGCCTGCAGCAGCTTCAGCTTCTCGAGGTACAGCGGCAGCCGGTGGATGGTGGCGTCCGGCACGTCGCAGGCACGTCTGGTCTTCCTCACGCGGATCCCTCGCTACTCTGTTAAGTGGGTAACCGAAAACACGGGCGTGAGCCCGTTTCTGTTACACAATTCACAACGAACATACCCGACTTGTTAAATTTCGTCAACCCTTCCGGAGTGATCCGAACCTCTTGTCCGACGTAACCGTGCAAAAGACTGGAGCTTTGGCCGCTCGCTCCTTATCTTGGTCCAATCCGAGCGGCCACCCACCCCCAAGCCTGGAAGCGAACATGGACGATCGATTCACCATCCAGGATCCCTGGCTGCGGCGCCCGCTGCCCCTGTTCGGGCAACTGGACGCCGCCGGCTACGCCGAACTGGGCTTCATGTGCGGCCTGGAGGTGCACCAGCAGCTGCTGACCGAGCGCAAGCTGTTCTGCCGCTGCCCCGCCGGCCGCTACGCCAACACCGAGCACCACGCCGAGGTGCTGCGCCACATGCGCCCCACCCTCTCGGAGATGGGCGAGTACGACGGCACGGCGCTGATGGAGTTCAAGACCCGCAAGGAGATCATCTACCTGCTGAACAACGACACCGTCTGCACCTACGAGATGGACGACGCCCCGCCCTTCGAGATCGACGACCTGGCCCTGGACCGCGGCCATCGCCATCGCCATGCTGCTGGGCTGCAACGTGGTCGGCGAGGTGCACATCACCCGCAAGCAGTACCTGGACGGCAGCATTCCGACCGGCTTCCAGCGCACCGCCATCATCGGCACCGATGGCGACATCCCCTTCGCCGGGCGCAGCGTGCACATCCGCCAGCTCTCCATCGAGGAGGACAGCTGCCGCGAAGTCAGCGACCGCGGCCACGTGCGCACCTACCGCACCGACCGCCTGGGCATGCCCCTGATCGAGATCGTGACCGATCCCGACATGAAGACTCCCGCCGAAGCCATGCAGGTGGGCCAGGTGATCCGCTGGCTGTGCCGGGCCAGCGGCCTGGTGCGCACCGGCAGCGGCGCCGCGCGCCAGGACGTGAATGTCTCGGTCACCGGCGGCACCCGCATCGAGATCAAGGGCGTGCCCAGCCTGCGCATGATCCCGCGCCTGACCCACAACGAGGCCCTGCGCCAGCGCTCCCTGGTGGGCATCCGCAGTGAACTGGAGCGGCGCGGGGTCACGGCCGCGACGATCGACGAGCGCGGCTTCGACGTCACCGCGGCGGTGCGCGGCACCGGCTGCCGCTTCATCCGCCGCGGCGGTGGAGAAGGGCGCCACGGCGCTGGCCATCCCCCTGCCGGGATTCCAGGGCCTGCTGGAGGTGCAGACCCAGACCCGCACCAGCTTCCTCAAGGAATTCAGCGACCGCATCCGCGTGATCGCCTGCATCGACGAGCTGCCCAACCTGGCGCTCTCGACCCAGGACGTGCCCACCCTCTCGAGCGGCGAGTGGGACCGGGTGGCCAAGACCTGCGGCGTGGGGCCGGACGTGCCGGTGATCGTGGTCTGGGGCGCCCGGGCCGACACCGAGACCGCCGTCGCGCGAGATCGCGATCCGCGCCCGCGAGGCCACCCTCGGGGTGCCCAACGAGACCCGCCAGGCCCTGGACGACGGCACCAACGGCTTCGAGCGCATCCTGCCCGGCGCCGACCGCATGTACCCGGACACCGACCTGCCGCCCATCGCCCTGGGCGACCCGCGGGTCGACGCCCTGCGCGATGCCCTGCCGCAGCCGGCCCTGGGAACGCCAGGCCCGGGCCCGGGACCTGGGCGTGGGCATGGACCTGGCCGAGCGCCTGGGCCGCCACCGCGCCTGGGACCTGTTCGCCCACCTGGTGCCGCGCCTGGACGGAGGCCCGGTGAGCGCGGCGCAATTGGCGTCGCTGCTGCTGGACCGCTCCTGCCCGCGCCCGGCCAGCCTGGTCGCGGCCGGCCCCTGGTGGGAAGCGGTGGCGGCCCGCCTGGCCGCCGGCACGCTCATCCCCGAAGGGGTGTGGAGCGGCGACGACGAGCCGCTGGCCCCGCATGGACGAACCCGCGGCCCGGCAGCGCCTGCGCGCGGCGCTGGCCGACCCTGCCGGACGACCTGCCGCCGGAGCGGCGCAAGCGTGAACTGGTGGCCATGGGCCTGATCATGCCGGACCTGCGCGGCCGGGTCCCGGGTGCGCGCCTCCGCACCTGGCTGAAGGAGGAACTGGCGTGAGCGGCACCGGCAACAACGACGAATTCAAGGGCTACCGCAGCCCGACCCTGGATCTGCTGCAGCGGGAGCAGGCCCCGGTCTGGAGCCAGGTGACCCTGCACACCTCGCGCGGCGACTTCTCGGGCCTGATCCTGCCGCGCAGCGAGACCGCCGACGCCGCGCACATCGTGCTGAAGCTGGCCACCGGCTACAACATCGGCGTGCGCTGGGACACGGTGCAGACGATCGACGTGCACGGCCGCAAGGAGGCCCACTACCAGATCCCCGAGAAGGCCTTCCCCTTCGATCCGCAGAAGCCGCGCGTCAAGCTCTTCGGCACCGGCGGCACCATCGCCAGCCGCCTGGACTACCGCACCGGCGCGGTGATCCCCGCCTTCAGCCCGGGCGAGCTCTACGGCTCGGTGCCCGAACTGGCGGACATCTGCAACATGGAGACCGAGAAGCTGTACGGCGTGTTCAGCGAGAACATGGGCCCCGAGCAGTGGATGGGCACGGCACGGGCCATCGCCGCGGAGATCGCCACCGGGGTGCGCGGAGTCGTGGTGGGCCACGGCACCGACACCATGCACCACACGGCCGCCGCGCTCAGCTTCATGCTGCAGGATTCGCCGGTGCCGATCGTCATGGTGGGCAGCCAGCGCTCCAGCGACCGGCCCAGCAGCGACGCCGCCATCAACCTGATCAACGCCACCCGCACCGCTGCCACCAGCGACATCGCCGAGGTGATGGTCTGCATGTTCGGCCCGACCAGCGACCAGCTACGGCCTGCTGCACCGGGGCACCCGCGTGCGCAAGATGCACTCGTCGCTACCGCTCCACCTTCCGCACCATCAGCGACATCCCCCTGGGCAAGATCGACGAGAACGGCGTGACCCCCTTCCGCGACGACTACCGCCGGCGCCGCGACGACCGCGAGGTCAAGCTCAACGCGGTGTTCGACGACCGGGTCTCGCTGGTCTACTACTACCCGGCCATGAAGCCGGACATCATCGACTCGCTGGTGGAGAACGGCTACCGCGGCATCGTGATCGCCGGCACCGGGCTGGGCCACGTCAACAAACCCCTCTACCCCGCCCTGGACCGGGCGCGGGCCGCCGGCGTGCACGTCTACATGACGGTGCAGACCCTGTGGGGCTACGTGCAGATGTACGTCTACGAGACCGGCCGCGAGATCATGGGCCTGGGTGTGGTGCCGGCGGCCAACATGCTGCCGGAGGTGGCCTACATGAAGCTGGGCTGGGCCCTGGGCCAGATCCGACGACCACGACGAGGTCAAGCGCATCATGCTGAGCCCGGTCAACGGCGAGACCACCCCCCGCGAACCCCACAACGGGTACCTGGTCTTCCAGGGCGGGATCCCCGAGGTGGACGAGTTCATCTCCTCCCACTGGAAGTAGGTCGGCGGACGATGGAGAGGGGGCGGGGGAAACGTCCTCGGCCCCCTGCGGGGGCCTGCGGGATGTTTCCCCCGCCCCCTCTCCATCGTCCGCCTGGGTGGGTTGGAATATATCTGTACATAGACGATACATAAAATGCTTTTATCTTACTTAAAAATAATCACTTGTCAATAATCTACAAATTTGTCTTGGCATTTGTACTGCTTTTGTATATATTAAACCCATACCCGGATGGGGATGGAAACAACGAGTGATCTCCGGGGGCAGCCCCGGTTCGGCAAGGGAGAGGACCATGAAGACCTTCGATGTGATTGCGGCTGTGCTGCTGGTGGTGGGAGGGCTCAACTGGGGGCTCTGGGGCGCGTTCAAATTCGACCTGGTGGCCACGCTGCTCGGCAGTTTGCCGCTGCTGATGAACGCGGTGTACGTCCTGGTCGGGGCGGCCGCCATGTACCAGGTGTTCAGCTGGAAGAAGATCCAGCTGCGCTGGGCCGTGCCGGCTCAGGCCGCGATCCGCAGCTAGTTTCGCCGGGACACCTCCACGCGACGAGGGGCCCCGCCCACAGGCGGGGCCCCTTCGCGTCCGGGCTCAGTTCCAGCCGCCAGCGCCGCCGGCCGCGAAGGCCAGGGCCACGAAGAGGTAGAGGCCCACCATGACGCCGGCGCCGATCGCGCCGTGGACGCGGCCGCCGAGGGTGTAGATGAGGTCGGTTCCGTGATCGAGCTGGCTCCATGCGGAGTCGCCGGACCAGGACTGGACGTGCACGCCGGTGGTCAGGGCGACCCACTTGTTGCCCAGTTCGGCCTCCAGCAGCAGTCCGGGCGAGAGGTCCACCTGGTCGTCCTCACCGGCGATGATCACCCCGGGGGCGAGCTGCAGGTAGGAACCCGAAGCCTCCTCCAGGGTCCAGCGCCGGATACCCTTGAGCGCCAGCGTGCGGCGATACCCCGTATACCAGAAGGCGGTGGCGGCCCCGCCCCAGCGGTGGCCGTCGTCTCCGCGCACGGTCATGCCCAGGTCCAGCGAGAAGAGGCTGTGGTTGCGATTGCCCCACAGCCCGGTCGATGGCCAGGTGTGCTGCCAGCCGGCCTGGAAGATCATCTCCAGCCGGGTCGGCGGTGCGGGCGGGCCCTGGGTGGGGCCGCTGGCGGGCGTGGACTCCGCCGGCGGCTGGACCCCGGGCACCTCCTGCCAGTCGGTCGGCGCCGAAGCTGGCCGGGTCAGCGCAAGCGAATCGACGGTCGCGGCCTGGGTCCGGCGCTGGGCCGCCACCCGGCCGGCCGCCGCTGCGGGCGCCGCCGCCAGGGCCGACAACACGCCCAAGGCCAGCACCACCGGCGAACGCCGGCGCGCCTTCATCTTCAGTCTGCGTTCAGGTTCCTGTCCCGTCATGGCCGTCCCCCTCGTTGGTGTGCCTGGCAGCCGGGCAGACCTTACAAGGACCGGGCCACAGGTCACCTGCGCGCCAAGACCAATCCGGACAACGTGTTGTAGCCACTCAGAAATCCCGCAGCCGGGGCCGGCGTCCCCGCCGGGCGGCGCTCGTGTCCCCTTCCGGGGTCAGGTCATCTTGACGCGGCCGCCGGCGGGCACCGAGGCGGTGACCCAGGCCCCGCCACCGATCACGGCGCCGTCGCCGATCACGGTGGCGCCGCCGAGGATGGTGGCGTTGGCGTAGATGGTGACCCCGTCGCCGATGGTCGGGTGGCGCTTGCCGCCCTTGACCAGGGAGCCGTCGGGGTTGCGCTGGAAGCTGAGTGCGCCCAGGGTCACGCTCTGGTAGACCTTGACCCCGCGGCCGATCTCGGTGGTCTCGCCGATCACCACGCCGGTGCCGTGATCGATGAAGAAGTGCGGCCCGATGCGGGCGCCCGGGTGGATGTCCACGCCCGTGGCGCGGTGGGCCCACTCGTTCATCATGCGCGGCAGCAGCGGCACGCCCAGCCGGTGCAGGGGGTGCGCCAGCCGATGCACCGCCACCGCCAGCACGCCGGGGTAGCAGAGGATGACTTCCTCGGTGTTGGCCGCGGCCGGATCGCCCTCGAAGGCGGCCTGCACGTCGCCCGCCACCAGCACCCGCACCTCCGGCAGCTGCTGCAGGAAGGCCATGGTCACGAAGCGCGCCGCGTCGCGGAAGCGGTCCGGACCCGGCGCGACGCCCGACAGCTCCCACAGCTCCTCGCAGACGCAGTCGGCCTGGTGGCAGAAGCGCAGGGTGCGCTCGACCGCCTCCTCCAGGCGCCGGCCCACGCGGTCGATGCGGGCGCCGATCAGCACCTCGAGATCCGCGTCGTGGGGCACGGGCGCGCCGTGGTAGCCCGGAAAGACGATCGCCAACAGCTCGGCCAGGATGCCGGCCACCAGCTCGGGCCCGGGCAGGTCCTTCTCGCCGGCGCGGTTGATGCCGCCGTGCTCGCCGTAGGTCGCCACCAGGCGGCGGGTCAATTCGCGCAGCCGGCGGCTGCGATCCTCGTTGGTCATGGCATCCTCAGTCCATCAGGTCCTTGAACAGGTCCGTCGAAAGGTAGCGCTCGCCGTACGACGGCACCACGGCCACGATGCGCCGGCCGGCCATGGTCGCCCGGCCGGCCACCTGCAGCGCCGCCCACAGGGCCGCGCCGCTGGAGATGCCCACCAGCAGGCCCTCTTCGCGGGCTGCGCGCCGGGCCGTGACCATGGCGTCGTCATTGCTGACGGTGATGATCTCGTCGATCAGGCCGGTGTCCAGGTTCGCCGGCACGAACCCCGCGCCGATGCCCTGGATCTTGTGGGGCCCGGACTTGCCGCCGGAGATCACCGGCGAGTCCTGCGGCTCCACTGCCACCGCCTGCAGGTTGCGGTTCAGCTCCTTCAGGCGCCGCGCGGTGCCGGTCAGGGTGCCGCCGGTGCCCACGCCCGCCACCAGCACGTCGACGCGACCGCCGCTGTCGGCCCAGATCTCTTCGGCCGTGGTCCGGTAATGGATGCGCGGGTTGGCCGGGTTCTCGAACTGGCCGGGCATGAACGCGCCGGGGCGCTCGGCCAGCATCTGCTCGGCCCGGGCAATGGCGCCCTTCATGCCCTGGGCGGCCTCGGTCAGCACCAGCTCGGCGCCCAGGGCCCGCAGCACCGCCCGGCGCTCCCGGGACATGCTCTCGGGCATGGTCAGGGTCACCTTGTAGCCGCGGGCCGCGCCCACGAAGGCCAGGGCGATGCCGGTGTTGCCGCTGGTGGGCTCGATGATCTCGCCGCCGGGGCGCAGCCGGCCGTCCTGTACGGCGGCCTCGACCATGGCCAGGCCGATGCGGTCCTTCACGCTGCCCATGGGGTTGAGGCTCTCCAGCTTGGCCAGGATCTCGCCCGGTCCCGGGTTCAGCCGCCCCAGCCGCACCAGGGGAGTGCCGCCGATGACCTCGACGATGCTGTCATGGATCCGTTCACTCATGGTCGGCGACCTCCTGGGTACCGCGGCAGGGCGGGGCGGGGCTGTGGTGACGGGCCGCCCGGGCGGCCCGCCGCAATACATGATAGAAAATGTCAAGGATGGTGCCAGCAGCCTCAGGCCGGCAGGGTCGCGGCCAACTGCTGCAGCTTCTCGCGGTCGCCGAGGGTGATCAGCACGTCGCCCCCGTGCATCACCGTGTCGGGACCGGGGTTGAAGCCCATGGTGCCGTCGGCCTTCTTGATGGCGATGACGATCACGTCGTAGTTCTTGCGGATGTCCGAATCCTTGACCGAGACCGCGTCCAGGCGCGAGCCCGCCCCGATGTGCAGCTCCTCGAACATCAGGTCCAGGCCGCTGCGCTGGGTCGCGATGTCCACGAAGTCGTAGACCGTGGGCCGCAGCAGGGCCTGCACGATGCGCATGCCGCCGATGGCGTAGGGCGAGATCACCCGGTTGGCGCCGGCGCGCACGATCTTCTGGCTGGCGCTCTGGTCGGTGGCGCGGCACAGGATGTAGAGGCCCGGGTTCTCGGTGCGGCACATTTCCCGCGCCGACAGGGTGATGTAGAGGTTGTCCACGTCCCGCGAGACCACCGCCACCAGGCCCTTGGCCCGGGTCACCCCGGCCCGCTGCAGGGTGTCGTCCTCGGTGGCGTCGCCGCCGACGACCATGTAGCCCTTGGCCGTGAGCTGGTCGGCCATCTCGGGATCGCCCTCGACCACGACGAAGAGCACGCCCTCGCTCTGCAGCTCCTCGCAGAGGATCTGGCCCATGCGGCCGTGGCCGCAGACGACGTAGTGGCCTTGCAGCTTGTCGATTTCCCGCAGCATCCTCTGCCTCCCCACGAAGCGCTGGATCGTTCCCTCGACGATGACCCGGCCGACCGAGCCGAGGGTGTAGGTCATGACCGTCAGCCCGGTGATGATCAGCACGACCACGAACACGCGGCCGGAGGTGTCCAGCTCGTGCACCTCGCGGAAGCCAACCGTGCTGACGGTGATCACCGTCATGTAGAGGGCGTCCAGGACGGTGTAGCCTTCCATCGCCGCGAACCAGGCCGTGCCCGCCGCCAGCACCAGCAGCATGACGACCACGCCGCGGATGACGTTGGCAAAGCTGATGTCCGAGTCGAACATGGCACCTCCGGGGTCCGGTCGGGGGCCCCGGTCCATCCTAAGGTCTTGCCACCCGGGCGAAAAGCAGCAAAATTAGGGGAGGCGGGCGACCGGGCCGGAACCGGGAACCCTGCCGCCGGCCCCGGGTATCACCGGGCCGACCGCCCCGCAACCAGGACAACCGGATCTGACAGCCGGATCTCCGGGAGGACCGACCGACATGCGTGATACGACCGCCCGTCTGCTTGCCCCGCTGCTGCTGCTGGCGGCGACCGCCCTGCCCGCCGCGGGCCAGGTGATCGCCATCTCGCCCAGCACCTACGACTTCGGCCAGATGAACCAGCAGGAGAGCCGCACCACCTTCATCGAGGTCACCAACCAGGGAGCGGGACTGCTCGTGATCGAGAACGTCGAGGCCGACTGCGGCTGCACCGTGCCGACCCTGACGGTCAAGCAGCTGGCGCCCGGCGAGTCCACCCAGATCGAGGTCCGCTTCGACAGCAAGAAGTTCAACGGCAAGGTGCACAAGACGGTGCAGATCTTCTGCAACGACCCCGTCAACCCGGTGGTCGACTTCATGCTCACCGCCGAGGTGATGACCCCGCTGATCATCGAACCCGCGAGCCAGCGCCTGGGCTTCGTGCGCGCCGCCGTCGGCAGCGTGCAGTCCGACCGTGTCACCTTCGAAGCCACCGAGCTGGCCAAGCTGGAGATCAGCGCCGACGACAGCCGCAAGGGCGTCTTCGAGGTGCGCGCGGTCAACGGGATCGACGGCGACCCGCGGAAGGCGGCGCTGGAGGTCGTGCTGCCGGCCGAAGCCCCCGCCGGCCGCCTGCGCGACAACGTGCGGGTCAAGACCAACGTTCCGGAGAACGAGTACATCGACATCGAGCTGAGCGCCTGGCGCTACGAGGCCCTGGCCACGAGCCCCGAAGAGGTCAACTTCCGCTACAAGACGACCTTCCGGCAGGACGTGCGCGTGGCCCCCTCCGAGAAGGGCATCGAGTTCAAGATCACCGGCGCGGAGATCGACCTGCCCGGCATCACCGTGGTGGTGGAAGAGACTTTGCCCAACACCGAGACCATGATCCGCCTCAGCGGCACCGCGTTGCCGGCGGACGACCCGCGCGCCATCGAGGTCAACGGACGCATGGACGGCACGCTGACGATCCATACCAATCTGCCCGAGCTGCCGACCCTGACCGTGCCGGTGCGGTACATGGTCCGGATGTGACGTCGCCCGTGGCCGCGCGCAGGTTCGACCGGGACTCCGGCAGCCGCCTGGCCGGCACGGGGCGCGAGGCCGCCCTGCTGCTGCTGGCGGCGGCGATCCTGACCGCGGGCGGCTGGGCCCTGCGCCCGGAGCGCCTGCCCCTGAGCGCGGATCCCGCCTACTACGAACTGGAGCTGGCGGCGCCGCTGGTGGCGGCCGCCGAGGCCATGGCCCTGTACGATGCCGGCGACCATCTCTTCGTGGACACCCGCCCCGGTGCGCCGGCGACCACCGTGCCCGGCGCCTTCCTGGTGCGCGAGGACACCTTCGACGACGACCTGCTGCGCTCGTTCGACTTCCTCTCCCCGACCGACCCGCTGGTGATCTTCGGCGACGGCGACCTGGCCGCGGCTTCGAACGTGGCGGGCCGGCTCGCGGACCGCGGCTGGACCGACCTGCGGATCATGTCCGGCGGGCTGGCGGCCTGGGCGGCGGCCGGCGGGCCAGTCGGCGCCCGCGGAGATACGCCATGATGCGCTGGCTCGCTTTCCTGTGCCGCCTGGCCGTCGGCGGCGTCTTCCTCTTCGCCTGCTGGGACAAGCTGCTGCATCCGCAGGCCTTCGCCGAGGCGATCCACAACTACCGCCTGGTGCCCTGGCCGCTGCTGCATCCCTGGGCGCACTTCCTGCCCGTGCTGGAGGCCGTGGGCGGCCTCGCCCTGGTGCTGGGCGTGGCCCGCCGGGGCGCTGCCCTGCTGCTGGGCGCACTGACGCTGGTCTTCATGGTGGCCATCGCCACCGCCCTGGTGCGCGGGCTGGACATCAGCTGCGGCTGCTTCCACACTGACGGCGGCCACGGCGTCGGGCTGGAGCTGCTGGTGCGCGATGCGGCGCTGCTGCTGGCCTGCCTGCCGCCGCTGTTGGTGCGCAACGCCGGGCCGGCCCTGGAGACCCTCTGGAGTGGCCGGACATGATTCGCGCATGTTACGCTGCGACAAGGTGTTTGAAGGCGAGAATGAGTTTCAGCGCCGATTTGACAATTGCGCATCAGGCACTATAGTTCACGAACAATCGGCCGCTTCGTGCGGCAACCTCGACCGTCCTCAGGAGGATTGCGACATGCCCGCTAAGGTTGACGAGACGAAGTGCTCCGCCTGTGAAGAGTGCGTCGATGCCTGCCCGACCGAAGTCATCTCGATGGTGGATGGCCACGCCTGGGTGAACCCCGACGAGTGCATCGACTGCGAAGCCTGCATCGACGCCTGCCCCGAGGACGCCATCAGCATGGTGGACTGACCTGCGGAGCGGGAGCGCCGATGGTTGACAAGAAAAGGGCGCCCTGACCGGGGCGTCCTTTCTTTCCTGATACCAGTCGGACGAGTTTCTGCAGCAAGCAGCGGGTCAGCATCCCGTGGAATATGGACATCGCCTCCCGGAATCGTTATGACTCTTGAGCTGCCGTACCGTGGAAGCGCTATATAAGGCCTGCACGGACTTTCCCATCAAAAACCGTCGCGCGGCCTTGCGTTCCCGCCTAGTCCTCGCAGTCCTCCACGATGACCGCCGTCCCGTAGGCCAGCAGTTCGGCCGCGTGCTCCATCATCTCGCTCGTGGCGAAGCGCACGCCGACCACGGCGTTGGCACCGTTGGCGCGGGCCTGTTCGATCATGCGATCGAGAGCCTCCTCGCGGCACTCGGCGATCATCTTGGTGTAGTCGGCGATCTCGCCCCCGACCATGCCCTTCAGGCCGGCCAGCAGGTCGTGGCCCAGGTGGCGGGAGCGGATGGTGTTGCCGCGCACCAGGCCGATGGTCCTGACGATGCGCTTGTGGGCGATGTCGTGGGTCGTGGTGATCAGCATGCCGTCCTCCTGCGGCCCCATGAAGCCGCTCATCGGATCACGTCCTTGTAGCGGGTGCGGGCGCGGGTGTGCAGGCGCTCGCGCACCACCGAGACCAGCAGCAGGGCCAGGCCCGCCACCCCGGCGATGATCGCCCCCTTCAGCAGCGGCGCGATGTCCGGCGCCTCCAGCAGCGCGCGCAGCAGCACGGTGGCGCCCCAGCCGGTCAGCACCAGCACCGCCAGGCCCAGCAGCAGCCAGCCCAGGGAGCGCTCGCTGCGGTTGTAGGCGCTCTGCCAGAAGCCCTCCCAGGCCTCGGGCGGCGCCTCCTTCAGGCGCACGGCGCCGGTCAGCTGCTTCAGGCGGCGCAGGCGCGCCACCTCGCGGCGGGCCTCGGCGCTGGCCGCGAGATGGGCCTCCACCCGAACCAGGTCGGCCGGCTCCAGTTCGCCGTCGACGTAGGCCGAGAGCAGCGCTTCGTCCTGTCGGGGATCGAAGGTCACGTTGCCTCCTCCAGGCCCGCCGCCGCGTGCAGGCGGCCGCGGGCGGCGTGCAGGCGCGACATCACCGTGCCGATGGGAATGTCGCAGGCGGCGGCGATCTCGCGGTACTTCAGGCCCTGGAAATGGTAGAGCAGGAAGACTTCGCGCATCTCCGCGGGCAGGTCGTTGATGCCGGCCCAGAGCCGCTCCAGCAGGTCGGCGGCCTGCTGTTCGGCCAGCGGGTCGGGGCGGCCGTCGGACTGGCGCACCCATTCCAGGGGCAGGTCGCCCTGGTGGCGCTTCTCGTCCCGGCGCTGGTTCAGCGCCGAGTTGCGCACGATGCGGTACAGCCAGGGAAAGAACGGCCGGTCGATCTGGAAACGGTCCAGGGTGCGATGGATGCGGATGAACGACTTCTGGACGGCGTCCATGGCGTCGTCATGGCTGCCGGCCAGGCCCAGGGCCACGGCGTAGGCACGGTGGCGGTAGCGGTTCATCAGATCCTCGAATCCCTGCTGGTCGCCGGCCAGGGCCCGTTCGATGTCGGCCCGGTCGCGGCGGCGCTGTTCCAGATCGGCCTCGGCCGCGGCGGCCGCCGCCTGGCCGTCGCTCGACGTTGCCGGGACATACCCGCCGTCGTCGGGCTTATTCGCAGGGATCCGCAGAAAAAACCGCCAGGGGGACACCTAGGCGTCCTTCCGCCAGGGCACGTCCGCCACCCCGGCGGCGGCGTTGGCGGCCCGGGCCGCGGTGAACAGGGCGTCGCTGAGGCGGTTGAGGTAGACGATGGCCCCCTGGGGCACGGGCTCGACCGTGGCCAGGGCCACGGCCTTGCGCTCGGCGCGCCGGCAGACCGAGCGGGCCAGGTGCAGCATCGCCGCGGCCTCGCTGCCGCCGGGCAGGATGAAGTTGGCCAGGGGTGGCAGGTGGGTGTCCATGGAGTCGATCCACTTCTCCAGCGCCGCGGCATCGAAGTCGTGGTCGGCGGCCGAAAGCCGCGGATTGGCCAGCACCGAGCCCAGGTCGAACAGCCGGCTCTGGATGCGGGCCAGCAGGTCGGCCATGGGATTCCGCGGTTCGCCGCGGCGCAGCACCGCCGCCGCAGCGCCGAGGGCGCTGTTCAACTCGTCCACGTCGCCATAGAGGTCGACCCTGGCCTGGTGCTTGGGCACACGGGTGCCGTCGCCCAGGGAGGTCTGCCCGGCATCGCCGGTGCGGGTGTAGATGCGCGCCATGGGGGATCTCCTTACCTGCCGAAGGTACCGGCGGCGGCCCGCCGCCGGCCCATACTAGGCAAAAGTCGGGATCGGGCAAAGGATTTCCCGGTGGCCTCTACTTGATGAGCGTGACAGCGGTTGCCGCCCTCGCACCGCCGTCCCTGGCCACCACGCGATAGACGCCTGCCGGCAGCGCCGCCCCGGCCGGGGTCAGACCGTCGAAGGTGAACACGCCGCTGCCGGTGCCGTCGAGGGCCACCTCGCCGCCGGCCACCCGCCGGCCGCGCAGGTCGTGGACGCCGACCGTGACCGTCGCGCCCGGCCGCCCTGCCAACGCGATCCTTGCCGCCGGGTTGCAGGGGTTCGGATACGGCATCCCCAGCCGCAGGCCCGCCACCGCCGGCAGCGGCACCGCCGAAGGCGCGCTCGTCGGCGGCACGAACATGAACGGCGGCAGCCCGGTGCCGATCACCCCGGGAGCGAGGGCCGTGCCGGTCACCGGGTCCAGCACCCTCAGCGCCGCCGCGCCGACGGTGCGGTCGGCCACGAAGAGCTGGCCGCCGGCAAGCCACAGGTCCGCGTGCACGTAGCCGTTGCCGGTGGCCAGGACGGACACGCCGCCGCCGCAGACCCGCCGCACGCTGGTGATGAACGACGCGTTGCTGACCAGGGTCAGCCAGCAGTCGCCGTCGGGCACCAGCACCAGGATGTCGCCGCCCAGGGTGCTCTCGCTCACGGCGTAGCCCAGGGACAAGCCGCTGGTCAGGTCCACCGTCTCGATGCCGCCGTCGCTGAGGCCGAAGTAGCCCGCGCAACCGACGGCCAGGGTGCTCCCGTCCAGCACCAGGCGCGTGTACGGATTGCTGCCGGTCAGGGCAATGGGCTGCACACCGGCGGCGGCAGCGTCCATGTCCACCCACTGCTCGGCGGCCATGTCGAAGACCAGCACCGCGCCCGGCCCGCTGGGCGCGTACCAGTTGTCCCGGTCCAGCTGCTGGCAGGCGACGTAGAGGCGATCCCCGTCGACGGCGCACCAGGCGGTCTCGGGCAAGCCGTCGGCGTCGGCGAACGGTGCGGTGCTGTAGGTGGCCAGCACGGTCTCGTTGGCCACGTCCACCCGCAGCAGCACGGCCTGGTCGTAGCAGGTGACGTAGGCCTCGCCCGCGCGGTCGAAGGCGATGTCCTGGGGGTTGCGCCCGGCGCCCAGGCTGAACTCGTGCACCAGGGCAAAGCCGGCGGCCGGATCGTAGACCTGCAGCACGTTGCTGCCGCCGCGGCCCAGGACATAGACCAGCCCGCCGTGGTGGCGGCCGGCCGCGTCGCCGGGAATCGTCGCCAGGTCGGCCGACATCGTCCACGGGGCGGCGGCGTCGAAGCTGCGCACGCGCCCGAACGTGGAGTAGTCGGTGGTCAACAGCCAGGCTGTGGGTTCGGCCGGGGCGGATGAGGCCAGCAGCAGGAAGACGGCCAGGGCGGCACGGGCGGTCATGGGACGGTCCTTTCTTCGGGCACGGTTCAGAAGCCGAGTTCGAGCCCCGCCCGCCAGCTGCGGCCGGGCAGGGGAAAGCCTTCGATGTCGTAGATGTCCATGTCGGTGGCATTGAGCAGGGCCACGGTCGTCGTCAAAGCGCCGCCGGTTCCGACCCAGGCCGGATGCCAGACCGCGTCCAGGCCCAGGTCCAGGCGCACCCGCGCCTCGGCCATGTTCGGTTCGCTGTTGGCGCGGTCCAGGTAGTTGGCCGACTGGAAGCGGGCCTCCAGCCAGGGGCGCCAGCGGCGACCGCCCTGCAGCAGGCGCACGAAGGCCTCCAGGTCCGGCAGGTATGGCAGCTGGTTGCCGTCGTAGGCGGGTTCGCCGCCGGTGTCGCGGGCCTGCTGCCAGGTGAGGTTGCCGCGCAGGTCCAGGTCCGCCGGCAGGGTCCAGAGGAACTCCGCCTCCAGCCCGCAGGTGCGGGTCGAGCCCACGTTCACGGCGCGGCTGGTGCGCTGGCTGTTGACCACGAAGATGATGGTGTCGTCGGTGCGGGCGTCGAACACGGCCAGGCGGCCGGACACGGCTCCGCCCTGCGAACGCAGGGTCAGACCGAGATCGACCGTGTGCACGGTCTCCGGCTGCAGCGTGCGGTTGCCGTTGACGCCGCCGCGATGGCCGAAGAGCTCGACCCAGGTGGGCGTGCGCACCGTGCGCGCGGCGTGGGCCTCCAGCACCGCCATGCCTGGGCGCAGCGCCCAGGTGGCGCCCACCGAGGGCGAGACGTCGTCCTGTTCGTGCCGCACGCCCTGCTGCTCGGGCAGCCAGGGCAGGGCCGGCACCGGCGGGAAATCGTCGACGGTGCGCTGCCAGCGCCAGGCCGGGGCCAGGCGCAGACGACCGTCCTCCAGGCCCAGGTCCGCGACGGCGAAGGCCGTGCCCTGGGTGCGGTGGCGCAGGGGATCGGCATCGTCGTTCCACCACTGGCTCTGCCACTGGCCGCGGCCCTCGAGCCCTGTCTGCAGCGCCAGGTCGGCCCCGCCGCCCAGGTCCAGACCCGGGGCCCAGACCAGGCGCACGGTCAGATCGTCGCTGCGGGTGCGGGTGGTGCCCGGGGGCGAGAAGCCGATCTCGCCTTCGGGGTCGTCCAGGGTCTCGTCGGTGCGGGCGGCCGAGCCCTCCAGGCGCAGCAGGTTGTCCCGCCAGCCCAGGCCCAGGTGGCTGTCCAGGCGATCGTAGCCGACGGTGGCGTCGGGCGAGGCGTAGTCGCCGACCGGACCCGGGCGCCCGCCGTCGCGCCGCACGAAGCCGGCCCAGCCTGTGAGGGCGAAGGCGCCGGCGGCGGTCCGGCCCTGGCCGAAGAAGCCGTGCTCGCGCAGCCAGGCGTTTTCGCGTACCCGCACCGTGTCGTCGTCGCTGCGGTTGAAGGTCTGGTTGTGGTCGAGGTAGCTGAAGTCGTTGTCGGCGCGGCGGGCGTGGGCCAGGATGGTGCCGCCGCTGGCGCCGCCCGCGCTGGTCTGCCCCCAGGCCGCGCTGGCCCAGCGTTCGCCGAAGGAGCCGGCGCCGGCAGTCGCGCTGCCGCCGTCCTGATCGGCCCGCGACAGCAGGTTCACCGCGCCGGCGCCGCCGATCCCGCCCAGGCCGGCCGGCACCGCGCCGCGGTGGATCTCCAGGGCCGAGAAGCGCTCCAGCGGCAGGCGTTCCAGGTTGAAGATGCCGGTCTCGGCATCGTCCAGGGGCATGCCGTCCAGGAAGAGGCGGATCTGGGCCGCGGCCGAACCACGCAGCGAGGGCACGGCCGAGGCGCCGGCCGCGCCGTAGCGCCGCACCTGGAAGCCGGCGGTGGCCGCCAGCACGTCGGCCAGGTCGCGCGAGCCCCGCTCCCGATCCAGCTCGATGCGCGTGACCAGGCCGCCGACCGCCGGGTCGAAGGCACCGTGGGCCGAGCGGGCGCTGACGATCAGGGTGTCGACGAGGGCGGCGGCGGCCAGGGAGGCATCCAGGGGCGCGGCCACCTCGGCGGCCGCAGCGGACGCGGCCAACGCCGCGACCAGCGCGCAGACGCCGACGCCGCGCCGCCAGTGCGGCCGCAGGCCGATGATCCCTGGAAAATCCCTGCCGGGATGATGCGCCAAAGCCAGACCTCGCCCTCGAAGGTGGTGGCAGGCCTGGCACCGGTCTCCTGGCTCGCGGGTCGTCCTACTTCCTGCGCCTTCCCGGTCGCCCCGAGGGCTTCCAGTGACATGATTGCAGGTTTCGTCGCCGCTTACAGTGGCGGGGCCGCGCCGGTCTTGCACCGGCTTCCTCTGGTCCCAGGCATCATTCGGATATTCGGTTGTGGCGCCCGGGTCGCAGTTGGCGGCCGGGCAAAGGCGACACTAGGCGGAGGGGAAGTCCCTGTCAAGGACCCGGCGGAAGACCACCCGGTGCGCGTCCTCGTCCTCGCGGGCCAGCAGGGCCTCGTCGCTGTCGCCGTCGATCTGCGGGGCGCGGGCCTGGATCAGCGAGTCGGGCAGCTGGGCCTGGAAGTCGGCCTCGGTCCAGGGGCGCCAGCGGTGCCAGAAGCCCAGGTGCCAGAGGAAGAAGCGCTCGACCCGGACCAGGCCCTTCTCGTCGTCGCCGAAGTACTCGCAGGCGAAGTCGCAGTAGCGGCGCATGATGGCCCAGCGCTCGGCGGTGGTGGGGTTCCAGGCCTCGCCGGCGGCCAGCTCGCGGAAGATCCAGGGCTTGACCAGGGCGCCGCGGGCCACCAGGAACGAGCGCACGGCGGTCTCGCGGCGGCGGCGCTCCAGGTCCCAGGGGGTCAGGAGGTCGCCGTTGCCCAGGACCGGCACCTCGACCGCCTGCTGCGACCTCGTCGACCAGGTCCCAGCGCGCGCTCAGGCGGTAGCGCTGGGCACGGGTGCGGCCGTGCACGCCGACCGCGTCGGCGCCGGCGGCCACGGCGGCCTGGGCCACCTCCACGCAGTTGAGCTTCTCCTCCGAGTAGCCGATGCGGATCTTCACCGACAGGGGCACGTCGACCGCGGCACGCACGGCCTCGACCACCTTGGCCAGGCGGCCCGGCTTCTTCAGCAGGGCGGCACCCGAGCCGCGGCGCACGATCAGGTCGATGGGGCAGCCGAAGTTCAGGTCGAGGAAGCGGGCGCCGTGCTCGACGGCGATCACCGCGGCGTCGGCCATCACCTCGAGGTGCTTGCCGGCGATCTGGATGCCGAAGAGGTCTTCGCTCTCGTGGCGGCGCAAGAGGGGCCGTTCGCCACCCTTGACCAGCTTGTCAGCCAGGATCATCTCGCTGCAGGTCAGGGAGGCGCCGAACTCCTTGCACAGACGACGATAAGGGAGGTTGCCGCCGGTGGCCATGGGGGCCATTGCGACAACCTCCCGGAAGAAGGCGCGGCGCTCGTCCGCCGCCACCGGCTAGCCCCCGTCGAGCATGGCGTTGCCGTCGAAGCCGGCAAAGCCCTCGGGGTCGGCCATGTAGTCGTAGGTGTTCTTCAGGAGCGAGAAGTGGTTCTGCTCCTCGGCGGCCAGGTGCTCGAACATCGCCTTGGCCCGGGGCGAGCTGACCTTGGCGGCGGCGCCGGCGTACATGGTGTAGCCGCGGCGCTCGACGTCCAGGGCGCCCTTGAGGATCTCCAGCTCGTCCAGCTCGGACACGTAGGGGTCGCTGGCGCCCTCGATGGCGTCGTTGAAGATGCTTGCGCACGTTCATGACGTGGTCGTCGTCCACGTCCGGCAGCACGTCGACGGTGCCTTCACGCAGCAGGTCCTCGCGCATCTTGACCAGGTAGGCCTTGTGGCCGGCCTCGTCCTTGGCCAGGGAGTTGAACAGGTTGCGCTCGAGGGAGGACGGGGCATTCTCGGCCCGGTCCTGGAAGAAGGCCATGCCTTCCTCCTCGAAGGCGATCGCCTTCTCGAGGATCTCCACGCAGAGCTTCACATCGTCGGTCATGACGTCCTCCGTCGGTCGATACCGGGTGTCGGTTGTCGTGCCTCAATGGTAATCACCCACCCCCGAATTGCCATGAAAAAACACCCGGATCGCGCGGATGGGGTTGAAATTCGTTGCGGTCCTTGGTAGTTTCCGGATCGCGAAGACAGTTTTCGGCCCGACCCCTAAACACTACTGTTTTCATGGGGTTTTGGGCGCCTGCCCCTCCGGCCGGGTCCGGAGCGGCGTTTGCCAGCCAACGGTGACGGCCCCTGCAACGGCCCCGCCACGAAGGAGACCGAGATGGCCAAGCTCCAGAATGCCCTCGCCAAGAAGATTCCCGTCTGGCGGGAGGAAATCGGATCGCTGGTCAAGCAGCACGGCGCCCAGGTGATCGGCGACGTCACCATCGCCCAGGCCTACGGCGGCATGCGCGGCGTCAAGGGCATGGTCTGCGACACCTCGCGAAGTTCCGCCGGACATCGGCCTGCTGGTCCGCGGCACGCCGATCGGCGACCTGGCGGACAAGACGCCCGAGGACATCTTCTACCTGCTGTGCACCGGCGAGCTGCCCAGCGCCGGCCGACCGCAAGGCGCTGACCGAGGAGCTGGCCGCGCGCGCCAAGGTGCCCGCCTACGTGTGGAAGGTCCTCGAGGCCATGCCCAAGGATTCGCACCCCATGTGCATGCTCGACACGGCGATCCTGGCGATGCAGCGCGAGAGCAAGTTCGTCAAGGCCTACAACGCGGGCATGCCCAAGGCCGGACTACTGGAAGCCGACGCTGGAGGACAGCCTGGACCTGCTGGCCCGCTCCCCGGCATCGCGGCGGGCATCTACCGCCTGCGCTTCAAGAAGGGCAACCGCATCGCCCCGAAGGCCGGCCTGACCTGGGCGGAGAACTACGCCCACATGCTGGGCGTGCCGGACAAGAGCGGCGAGTTCGCCGACTGCATGCGCCTGTACCTGGTGCTGCACTGCGACCACGAGGGCGGCAACGTCTCGGCCCACGCCTGCCACCTGGTGGGCTCGGCCCTGAGCGATGCCTACTACAGCGTGTCGGCGGGTCTGAACGGCCTGGCCGGTCCGCTGCACGGCCTGGCCAACCAGGAGTGCCTGGGCTGGGTGCTCGAGCTGATGAAGGAATTCAAGGGCGTGCCCACGGACGAGCAGCTGACCAAGTTCGCCTGGGACACCCTCAACAGCGGGAAGGTCATCCCGGGCTACGGCCACGCGGTGCTGCGGGTGACCGATCCCCGCTTCACGTCGTTCCGCGACTTCGGCATGAAGCACTTCCCGGACGATCCGGTGATGCAGATGGTCAACAAGGTCTTCACCATCGTGCCGGAGGTGCTCAAGGAGCAGGGCAAGGCCAAGAACCCCTGGCCGAACGTGGACGCCGGCAGCGGCGCCCTGCTGTACCACTACGGCCTGCGCGAGTTCGACTACTACACGGTGCTGTTCTCGGTGAGCCGCGCCATGGGCATGCTCAGCCAGCTGGTCATCAACCGCGCCATGGGCTCGCCCATCGAGCGGCCCAAGAGCGTGACCACGGTCTGGATGAAGAAGCAGGTGAAGCCGGCCTAGGTTGCCGGTCCCAAGGGACGGGCGGCCCGCTGACGGCGGGCCGCCCTTTTTTTGCCTAGCGCGCGGGCACGCCGGCGCCCGCGCCCGGATCGCGGCGGTCGACACCTGGGGCCAGGGTCCCGTCGGGCCCGACGACGATGATCCCGGCGCTGTAGCGCCTGTCCGCCTCCACCACCCGGTGGCCCATGGCCTCCAGCTGCGCCCGGACCGCGGGCGTGAGCGCCCCCGGCTCGACCAGGATGCGGTCAGGCAGCCACTGGTGGTGGATGCGCCGGGCGTCGACGGCCCCCTGGGCGTCCAGCCCGAAGTCCAGCACGTTGACGATGGTCTGCAGCACCGTGGTGATGATGGTGCGGCCCCCCATGGCGCCGGCAACCAGCAGCAGGCGGCCGTCGCGGGTCACGATGGTGGGCGCCATGCTCGAGAGCATGCGACGGCCGGGCCGGGCCAGGTTCGCGGCGGTGCCGATCTCGCCGGTGGTGTCGGTCAGTCCCGGTGCCGCGTTGAAGTCCCCCATCTCGTTGTTGAGCAGGAAGCCGGCGCCGGGCACGACCATTCCCGAGCCGTAGCCGTATTCCAGCGTCGTGGTCAGCGCCACGGCATTGCCGGCGGCGTCGACCACCGAGAGGTGGGTGGTTTCGGGGCTCTCGTCCGGCCAGGGGAAGCCCGCGGGGTCGGAGGCGGTCGCCCGGTCGGGGTCGATGGTCGCCCGCAGCGAATCGGCGTGGGCCCGGCCCAGCAGCCGCGACGTCGGCTGGTCGGGGTTGGCCTCGGGATCGCCCAGCCAGCGCGCACGGTCGGCGTAGGTGCGGCGCATGGTCTCGGCCAGCAGGTGCACGGTGCGCGCGGAGCTGCGGCCTTCGGCGGCCAGGTCGAAGCCCTCCAGGATGTGGAGCATCTCCACCAGGATCACGCCGCCGGAGCTGGGCGGCGGCATGCCGATCAGTTCGCAGCCGCGGTAGTGCCCGCGCACCGGCTCGCGGCGCACGGCCCGGTAGGCGGCCAGGTCTTCGGCCGTGATCAGCCCGCCGTTGGCCTTCATCGCCGCCACCAGCAGGTCGGCGGTCTCGCCGGCGTAGAACCCGGCGGGCCCGGCTGCCGCGATGCGGGCCAGGGTGCGGGCGAGATCGGGCTGGCGCAAGGTGTCGCCCGCAGCCAGGGGCCGGCCGCTTCGGCCGAATTGTGCCCGCGAGGCCGGGTGCGGGGCGAGGCGCTCCCACTTGGCGGCCAGGGAGGCGGCCAGGGATTCGCCGACGATCAGGCCCTCGGCGGCCAGGGTGACGGCCGGCGCCAGCAGGCGCGCCCAGGGCAGGCTGCCCTGCTCCTGCCAGGCCAGGTGCAGGCCCCCCACTGAACCGGGCACGCCGACCGAGGCCGGGCTCCAGTGGTGGCGCTCCTCGTCGTAGCGGCCATCGGCAGCCAGCCACATCCGTGGATGGGCCGCCGCCGGGGCGGTCTCGCGGAAGTCGTAGGCCGCGGCGGCGCCCGCACTGTCCCGCCAGACCAGGAAGCCGCCGCCGCCGAGGTTGCCGGCGGTCGGGTGGGTGACGGCCAGGGCGAAGGCCGTGGCCACGGCGGCGTCCATGGCGTTGCCGCCCTCGGCCAGCACGGCGGCGCCGACGGTGGCGGCGGTCGCCTCCTGGGCCACGACCAGGCCGCTGCGCGAGACGATGGGATCGTTGCCGACGGTCGCCGGCGCTGGTCCGGCGGAGGCCGCCAAGCCGACGGCGATGCCCAGGATCAGGACCAGTTGCCGCCGGGAACGGGCCCCGGTCGATCTCTCCGGATGCATCATGCTACCTGCCAGCGTGGTGGACATGTTGGCGATTCCCGCGGGCTGCGCCGGGCCACCCCGATGTTGGCCGAACCGGCCCCGCCTGTCCACTTCCTGTTCGCCACCAGGCTGACAAACCATGACAATTGCACGGACATTCATTATCATGGCGAGCGTTGCCATCGCATTCCCAACCGGAGGAGATGCCCGATGATCGTCGGAGTGTTGCGCGAGATCGCGCCCGGCGAGCGCCGCGTGGGCCTGGTGCCCCTGGCGGTGCCGCTGCTGGCGAAGGCCGGACTCGAAGTGCTGGTCGAACGGGGCGCCGGGCAGGCCGCCGGCTACCCGGACGCCGATTACGAGGGCAAGGGCGCCCGCCTGGCCGACCGGACCGAGGTGTTCGCCAAGGCGGACATCCTGCTGATGATCAACGGGCCCGGCGCCGCCGCCGCGGCGGACCTGCTGACCTCCTGCCGGCGCGGCCAGGTGGTGATCGGCCTGCAGGATCCCCTGGGCAATCCCCAGGGCACGGCCGCCATGGCCAAGGCCGGGGTGACCGCCTTCTCGCTGGAGCTGGTGCCGCGCATCACGCGCGCCCAGAGCATGGACGTGCTCTCGTCGATGGCGACGGTGGCCGGCTACCAGGCCGTGCTGGAGGCCGCCAGCTGGCTGCCCAAGCTGTTCCCGATGATGATGACTGCCGCCGGCACCCTGGCTCCGGCCAAGGTCTTCGTCGTGGGCGTGGGCGTGGCCGGACTGCAGGCCATCGCCACGGCCAAGCGCCTGGGCGCGGTCGTCGAGGCCTACGACGTGCGGCCCGCCGTGAAGGACCAGGTGATCTGAGCGTGGGCGCCAAGTTCGTGGAGTTCGACCTGGAGACCGCCGGCGCCGAGGACAAGGGCGGCTACGCCAAGGAGCAGAGCGCGGAGTTCATCCGCCGCCAGCAGGAGCAGATGCTGACGGTCGTCGCCCGCAACGACGTCGTGATCACCACGGCCGCGATCCCGGGCCGGCAGTCGCCGGTGCTGGTGACCGAGGCCATGGTCGAGGCCATGGCTCCCGGCTCGGTGATCGTCGATCTGGCCGCCGAGCGCGGCGGCAACTGCGAGCTGACCAGGGCCGACGAGGTGGTCGTCGCCCACGGCGTGACCATCCTGGGGCCCACCGACCTCGTCGTCGCGCAAGCCCTACCACGCCAGCCAGATGTTCGCCAAGAACGTCGAGACGTTCCTGCGCTCCCTGCTGAAGGACGGCGCGCTGGTCTACGACCTGCAGGACGAGGTCACCGCCGGCACCCTGCTGTGCCGGGACGGCGACGTGGTCCACCCCCGCGTCCGCGAACTGCTGGGCCTCGGCGCCCCCGCACCGGAAGGAGAGTGACATGGATGCCCTCGTTGCGGCCGTCACGGTCTTCGTGCTCGCGGTCTTCATCGGCTTCGAGATCATCACCAAGGTGCCGCCCACGCTGCACACGCCGCTGATGTCCGGCTCGAACGCCATCAGCGGCATCACCCTGATCGGCGCGGTGATCTCCACCACGGTGGACAATCCCCAGCTGGCCACGATCCTGGGCACCGCCGCGGTGGCCTTCGCCATGATCAACGTGGTGGGCGGCTACCTGGTGACCCACCGCATGCTGGCCATGTTCAAAGGGAAGAGGTGAGCGGCGTGGAGCACTTCATGATTCATGACAGCTGGGTGAACCTGGCCTACGTCGTCGCCTCGATCCTGTTCATCATGGGCCTCAAGGGCCTGACCCACCCGCGCACCGCGGTGCGCGGCAACCTGGAGAGCGCGGTCGGCATGCTGCTGGCGGTGGTCGTGACCCTGCTGGCCAACGGCCTCAGCTACCAGTGGATCCTGCTGGGCGCGGTGGTCGGCGGCCTGGTCGGCGGCATCGCGGCGGTCAGGGTGCAGATGACCCAGATGCCCGAGATGGTGGCGCTCTTCAACGGCTTCGGCGGCGGCGCCTCGGTGCTGGTGGCCGGCGCGGCGTTCATGATCACCCGCGATCCCGACGCCCAGACCACCATCTCGACCGGCCTGTCGGGCCTGATCGGCGCGGTGACCTTCACCGGCTCGCTGATCGCCTTCGGCAAGCTGGCCGAGATCCTGCCCGGCGGCCAGATCGGTTTCCCGGGCATGAAGGTCTTCAACGGCCTGCTGGGCCTGGCTGCCCTGGCCTGCGTGGGCTGGCTGACGGTCGACCCGACGGCGACCCAGGCCTACTGGGCCGTGGTCGCCATCGCCGGCGTGCTGGGCGTGACCCTGACCATCCCCATCGGCGGCGCCGACATGCCGGTGGTGATCTCGCTGCTGAACTCGTACTCGGGTCTGGCGGCGGCGGCCACGGGCTTCGTGCTGATGAACAACGTGCTGATCATCGCCGGTTCGCTGGTGGGCGCCTCGGGCATCATCCTGACCAAGATCATGTGCAAGGCCATGAACCGCTCGCTGGCCAACGTGCTGTTCGCCAGCCTGGGCCCCAGCGCCGACGGCCCCAGCGCCGACGACGTCTACGGCGGCAAGGTCAAGGCCGACCAGCCCCGAGGAAGTGGCCATGCTCTTCGACACCGCCCAGCGGGTGCTGGTCGTGCCCGGCTACGGCCTGGCCGTGGCCCAGGCCCAGCACGTGGTCACGAACATGGCCGGCCATCCTCGAGGCCCGCGGCATCACCGTGGAGTACGGCATCCATCCCGTGGCCGGCCGCATGCCCGGGCACATGAACGTGCTGCTGGCCGAGGCCGACGTGCCCTACGACACAGCTCAAGGAAATGGACGAGATCAACCAGCGAGATCGAACAGATCGACGTCTGCCTGGTGATCGGCGCCAACGACGTGGTCAACCCGGTGGCCCGCACCGACCCCAGGAGCCCGATCGCCGGCATGCCCATCATCGACGTGGACAAGGCCCGCACCGTGGTCGTGGTCAAGCGCTCGCTGAGCCCCGGCTTCGCCGGCATCCCCAACCCGCTGTTCGCCGCCGACAACTGCCTGATGATGTTCGGCGACGGCAAGAAGGCGATGATGGAGCTGGTGGAGGCCTTGAAGGACAGCTAGCCCCTGCGGGACGGCTCGGCTTGAGAGATGATGCCGCCCAGGCGTTATATAACGCTTGGGCGGCATTCTTCATCAAGTCGGCGCCGGCAATCCTAGCGGTACAGGGACTTCACCGCGCCCCAGCTGCTGTCGGCCGTCGGCACGCCGGCAGCGCTCACCAGCTCGAAGCTGAAGTCCATGAAGTCCTCCTCGGCCTCGGCCGCCCACGGGAGGTCGAAGCGGGATAGGTAGATATGAAAGCGGTAGCGGCCCGGAACGTCGATTCGTTCCGCAGCATCGAAATCTCCCTGCTGCAACAGGATGCGACGATTGGTTCCCGTCTCGGAGTCAAGCAGGGCGAGCCAAGCCTCTGCCCGCCACGACCGGGAGCCCCGGATTCGGAAGTCCGTGGCGCCCGCGACCGAGAATTCGCCGCCGGCAAAGGCCCACGAGTGGAAGAAATGCCGCTTGTCCCCCGGCTGGACGTGGCCGACAACGAACCTTCCGCCGACCCGCAGCGTGTCGCTGCCGACGCTCACGGTGGTCACCTGATGCGCGTAGGACATCGCATCGTCGAGAGGCATCTCGCCGCCGGCCGACCATTCGCCCACCGCCGGACTGAACTTGCTCACTTGCAGGTGCTCGCCGACCTGCCCGTCCTCGATATAGGCTATCTCCGCGACGACAACGCGGGACACATAATGCACCGTGACCTGGGCCACAGCGGGGGCGGCGAACAGCAGGAGAGCCAGCAGCAGCAATAGAGTCGCGATACGGGATTTCATCGTCGTGCCTCCCGGATCAAGGCAGTTCGATCGTCCAGCGTCTCGCCCGGGCCGCCGTCACGACAGGGAAATCGACCACACCCGATCAACACCGGCGAGCGGACTATGACCCGTACCGCGCCTTGACCGCGCCCCAGGCCGTATCCTCCGCCGGCACGGTGCCGGTGATCTCCAGGTACGCATCCTCGAGGACCACCGCGGCGTCGACGACCCACCCGCAGGGCAGGATCAGCACCCAGTCCAGGAAGAACTCGGCCTGCAGCTCCTTGCCCAGCAGCGTGTTCGGATCCAGGACGCCCGGGGGGCAGCAGGAGGTGAACGGGGCCGCCAGCCCGCTGAAGGCACCGTGCGGCGCCTCGACGGTCGCGTGCAGGAAATCGCTCGAGCCGCTCTCCCAGAGGTACAGGCTCAGCCCGGGCCGGGACGCGGTGGTGTCCGGAGGGCCGCCGTAGGGATTGGAGCAGCTGACCAATCCCTCCTGCATGGTGCCCGAGAGCACGAGGCGGATCTCGGCGATGGTTTCGAGCTCGGCCGGCAGGGTCAGGCTGAACAGGAATCCGCCCGGCCCCTGGTCGGGCGGGACGAAGCCGGTCTCGTACACGCCCGGCAGGTCGGGCAGGTCGACGCGGATCTGGGCCGCAGCGTCGCCGCCTGCGCTCAGGGCGATGAACAGCGGTAGGATCAGCAGGATCGTGCGGCGCATGGGCAACCTCCTTCGCCGGGGAGATTGTAGCATGCCGCAGTGAAACCCGTGTCGCAATTCGCCGACCGGGCCCGGATCAGGCCGGATCCAGCATCTCCCGCAGCGCCACGCAGATGTCCGCCACCTTGGGCGTGCCCGCCGGCACCGGCGCCCCGGGCGGGAAGGCCTTGCGCGCCCAGGCGAACAGGGCCGGGCCGTCCACGGGCTGGTCCGCGCTGCCGGTAGCCTCCTGGTAGGCCGCCAGCAGCCCCTCGGTGCGGGGGAAGAGGTGGAAGTGCAGCTTGCGGTTCACTTCGCAGAAGGAAAGGCAGTACACGCGGTCGGCCTTGGTCACGGTCTCGACCGCGGACGAGGCCGAGGCCAGCAGGCCGCCCAGGCGCTGGGCCTGGCCGGTCGAGAGATCGCCGAAGGACTCGGCGCGGGTCTTGACCTTCAGCACCAGGTAGCCGGGTACGCCGCAGAAGTCGGCGTGCTCGAGGCTGGTGAACTCGTCGGCCAGGATCAGGTTGTCGGACTTGCCTTGCATCGTCGCTCCAGTGCGGTCGGGCCCGGCCCTACCGCAGGTAAGTGTAATCCCCGAACACCTCGTCGTACTTGCGCTGCAGCACCGCCGACTCGCGGGCCGTCAGCCGCCCCTCGCGCACCGCCAGCTCCAGGGCGTGGCGCCAGCGCTCCACCAGATCGGGCTTCTCGAACTGCACGTAGCGCAGCACCTGGGCCACGGTGTCGCCGCGCAGCACGTTGGCGAAGGTCACGCGGCCGTCCTTGTCCACGTCCACGTGGATGGCATTGGTGTCGCCGAACAGGTTGTGCAGGTCACCGAGGATCTCCTGGTAGGCGCCCACCAGGAATACGCCGAAGCAGTAGCGCTCGCCGTCCTTCAGGTCGTGGGCCGGCAGGTAGTGCTTGATGTCGCGCAGGTCGGCGAAGCGCTCCACCTTGCCGTCGCTGTCGCAGGTGATGTCCGCCAGCACCACGCGGCGCCTGGGCTCCTCGTTCAGCCGGGAGATGGGCGTGATGGGGAAGATCTGGTCGATGGCCCAGCTGTCGGGCATCGACTGGAAGATCGACAGGTTGCAGAAGTAGGTATCGGTCAGCAGGGCCGGCAGCCGGCGCAGGTCCTCCGGCACGTAATGCAGTTCCCTGGTCGAGGCGTTGATGGCGTTCAGGAGGGCCCAGTAGGTCTGGTCGCCCAGGGCGCGGTCCTCGATGGTCATCAGGCCCAGGCTGAACTCCTGCAGCATGGTCTGGCGCAGCTCGACCGCGTCGTGCAGGGTCTCCTGGCAGTTCTTGGGGGTCAGGTCCTGCAGCAGCAGGGCCATGTTCAGGACCGTGGCCTCCTCGGTCTGGGTGGCCACCTCCTTCGCGTCCACCGTGGTGGTGAAGGTGTTGGCCAGGCCCAGCACCTCCGCCACCAGCACCGAGCTGTAGGCCACCATGGCCCGCCCGCACTCGGTGACCACCGACGGATGGGCCACCTCGGCGTTGTCGCAGGCGTCCTTGAGGATCCAGACCACGTCGCGGGCGTACTCCTCGACGGTGTAGTTCATGGATGACTCGAAGGCGGTCTTGGAGCCGTCGTAGTCCACGGCCAGGCCGCCGCCCACGTCGAAGTACTTGAGCTTGGGGCTGTAGCGCGAGACCTGGACGTACATCTGCGCCGCCTCGCGCACCGCCTGCTTCAGCGAAGAGATGTTGGTCAGCTGGCTGCCGTTGTGGAAGTGCACCAGGCGCACCCAGTCCTGCTTGCCATGCTCCTTCAACATCTTCAGGGCCGCGGCGATCTCCGCCACGTTCAGCCCGAACTTGGCGCGCTCGCCCCCGCTGCGTTCCCAGCGGCCGGCGCCGCGGCCGGCCAGGCGCAGGCGGAAGCCGATGGTGGGCTCGATCTCCTGCTCCTGGCTGATCTTCAGCAGCAGGTCGATCTCCGACGGCTTCTCGATCACCACGATGACCTCGCGGCCGATCTGCTGGGCCATCATCGCCAGCTCAAGGTACTGGCGGTCCTTGTAGCCGTTGCAGATCAGCAGCGCGTCGGGGTTCTCGTGCATGGCCAGGGCCGCCACCAGCTCGGGCTTGCTGCCCACTTCGAGCCCCAGGTTCAGGTCGCGGCCGGCCTGGGTCAGCTCGGTCACCACGTGGCGCTGCTGGTTGACCTTGATGGGATAGACCGGCCGGTACTGGCCCTGGTAGCTGTACTCGGCCATCGCCGCGCTGAAGGCGTTGTGCAGATGCAGCAGCCGGTGGCGCAGGATGCCGTTGAAGCGGAAGAGGATGGGCAGGCGGATGTCGCGATGGCAGGCGGCGTCGACCAGTTCGTGCAGGTCCACCTCCGGGCCGTCGGGACCGCCGGGACGGATGCTGACGTTGCCATGGGCGTTGACGCCGAAGTAGCCCGCGCCCCAGTACTCGAATCCGTAGAGATGCTCGCTCTTGGCGACGTTCCAGGGCGTCCCGGGCAACATGGCCACCTCCGCTCGACAGGATTGATACGATGCCACCCGAGGGGGCCCCAAAATGCGTGCCGCGGCCCATGACCGCAATCGGCGAAGTCTAGCGAACCCCGGGGGGCGCGTCACGCCGGAAAGCGGCCCGTCGGGGCGGACGGCCAAAAATACACTTTTCGGGCCGTGGTGCCAGTGCGGAACCGGTTGTGGCCGCCGCGACCGCCGGGCCCTATGCTGTGGCGCAGCTCTTGCAGGCGCCACGCGCGCCCCTGCTGCACCGACCGCCCAGGAGGTTTCGTGGCGATGACGCGCGATTCGGCCATCCCAGCCCTGATGTACGGCACGGCCTGGAAACAGGAGGCCACCACCGCCCTGGTGGTCGCCGCGGTCGAGGCCGGCTTCCGGGCCATCGACACGGCCAACCAGCCCCGGCACTACAGCGAGGCCCTGGTCGGGGCCGCCCTGCGGCAGCTGGCGACCGCCGGCCTCGGCCGCGATCAGCTCTTCCTGCAGACCAAGTTCACCTCGCCGCCGGGGCAGGACCACCGCCTCCCCTACGACCCCGCCGCCGGGCCCGCCGAGCAGGTGGCCCAGTCGCTGGCCTCGTCCCTGGAGCACCTGGGCACCGACCGGCTGGACGCCTATGTGCTGCACGGCCCCTCGACCCGCCTCGGACTTGCCCCCTACGACCTGGCGGTGTGGCGGGCCATGGAGGCCGCCCACGCGGCCGGCACGGTCGCACGGCTGGGCGTCAGCAACGTGACGGCGGCGCAGCTGGAACTGCTGACGGACCACGCGGTGGTCGCCCCGGTGTTCGTGCAGAACCGCTGCTACGCCGACCGGGGCTGGGACCGGGAAGTGCGCGCCTTCTGCCGCGCCCACGGCATGATCTACCAGGGCTTCTCGCTGCTGACGGCCAACCCGCAGGTGCTGGTCTCGGCGCCGGTGCTGACAGCGGCCCGCCGCCTGGACCGCACGCCGGCGCAGATCGTGCTGCGCTTCGCCCTCGAGGTGGGGATGCTGCCGCTGACCGGCACCACCGATCCGCAGCACATGGCCGACGACCTGCAGATCACCGAATTCGCCCTGACGGCGGACGAGGTCGCGGCCATCGAGGCGGGCAAAGGCTGAGAGCCGGTGCTCAGGCCGTCACCGCGTCCAGGACGGCGGCCATGAAGCGGTTGCCGGCGGCATAGTCCACCGCCGGGGTGGCCAGGATCTCCGTTGCCGACTGCACCCACGCGCTGCCGTCCAGGTCTTCCGGATCAGCGGCCACCATCGCCGCGACCGCCGCGGGCGTAGCCTCGGGATGGAACTGCAGCCCGACCGCTCGCTTTCCCCACCAGAAAGCCTGGTGCTCGCAGGCCGCGCTGCGCGCCAGGTGCCGGGCGCCGGCGGGCAGGTCGAAGGTCTCGCCGTGCCAGTGGAAGACGGGGGTCACCGGCAGTTCTGCAACCAGCGGCGATCCGTCGTCCACCGCTTCGACCGCGAACCAGCCGATCTCCCGGTGCGCGGCCGGCCCGACCGCCGCCCCCAGCCCCGCCGCCAGCAGCTGCGCGCCGAGGCAGATGCCGACGGTGGGGCGCCCGGTGCGGGCCGCCTCGGCCAGGAAGCGCCGCTCGGCCGCGAGCCAGGGCAGGCGCCCGGCGTCGTGGACACTCATGGGTCCGCCCAAAGTGATGATCAGGTCGAGTTGCGCCGGCGCGGGCAGGACGGCGCCGGGCTCGTCGAACCGGGTCCAGCCGACCTGCGCGCCGCGCGCGGCCAGCCAGGCTTCGATGCTGCCGAGGCCCTCGAAGGGCACGTGCTGCAGGACGTGGACGCGCATGATCAGGTCGGCTCCACGGCTTGCCAGCCCTGGGCCGCCAGCCAGGCCCGCGCCTCGTCTCCCCGCTCGGCCAGCAGCAACCACAGCACCGTGCGGCCCTTGCCGAAGCGTCGGGTCTCATCCACCGGCTCGAGTTCGCCGTTGCCGCCCACCAGGAACAGCGGCAGCAGCAGCGAGAGCTGCTCGTTGGGCAGCGCCGGATCGTCGCCGGCGGTGTCGTCGTCCCGCCGCCAGGCCTCCACCGCGGCCAGCCCGCGGCGGATGCGGACCGACCACAGCTCGGGGTCGGTCTCGCTGGCGAACAGCAGGCGGGCCTTGGCGTCATGGAAGTGCGCGGCGCTGATCTCCGGGCCGCTGCGCACCCCCACGGCGTAGACCAGGGGCACGTGGGCCTCCTGGCGGGCGGCCCGCACGAAGAGCAGGTTCACCGCCTCGTTGGGCGTCACGGCCAGGGCGGCGCGGCGGGTGTCCATCTGCGAACGCAGCAGCACGCGCTCGTCCAGGGCGTTGCCGTAGACCACCTTCAAGCCCTCCTGCTCCGCCTCCTGGCAGAGGGTGGCGTCGGCGTCGATCAGCACCGCCTCTTGCCCGTGTTCGGTCAGCAGGCGGGCCAGCAGGCGGCCCAGGGGCTGGGCCCCGAACAGGGCGAAGCCGCGACCGGTCGGGCGGCGCACGCCCAGCACGCGGGCCATGGTGCCCGCGGTCGCGCCCTGCATCACGACCGTGGCCGCGATCACCAGGAAGACCAGGGCCCGCAGCTGCGCGCCCAGGTCGCTGCCGTCGGCGGACAGGCGGTCGGCGAACAGGGAGGCCACCGCCGCGGCCACGATCCCCCGCGGCGCGACCCAGGACAGGAACGCCTTCTCGCGCCAGGCGAGACCGCTGCGTGCGGTGCAGAGCAGGATGCTCAGAGGGCGCACCACGAACATCAGCACCAGCACCACCAGCACGCCCGGCCGGCCCAGGGCCACCACGTCGGCGATGCGCACGTCCGCCGCCAGCAGCACGAACAGCATCCCGATCAGCAGGGTGGTCAGCTGCTCCTTGAATTCCTTGATCTCGCGAGCGCTGCGGGCGCCGGCGTTGCCGACCACGGCGCCGGCGACGATGGCAGCCATGATCCCCGACTCGGCGGTCAGGGCGTTGCTGACCTGGTAGATGGCCAGGGTCAGGGCCAGGGTGAAGATGGTCTCGTGGCCCTCGGGCACCGCCAGCGGCCAGCGCAGCAGCGCGGCCATCAGCCCGCCGCCAGCCGCACCCACCAGCAGGCCCACCAGCAGGCGGGTCGGCGCGCTGATGGCGCCGGCGGTCAGCGAGCTGCCCAGGGCGATCTCCAAAGCCACCACCGCCACCACGGCGCCCACGGCGTCGATCAGCACGCCCTCGGTCTCGAGGATGGTCTCGATGTTGCGGCGCACGCGGATCCGCCGCAAGAGCGGCGTGACCACCGTCGGGCCGGTGACGATCACCAGGGTGCCGAACAGCAGGGCCGGAGTCCAGGCCCAGCCCAGCAGCAGGTGCGCGGCCAGGGCGGCGCCGCCGGTGGTGACCACCACGCCCACCGAGAGCAGGCGCTGGATCACCGGCGCCTGCCCGCGCATCCGCTTCAGGTTCAGGTTCAGGCCGCCGTCGAAGAGGATCACCGCCACGGCGAAGCCGATCAGCGCCTCCAGCGCCGCGCCCAGGGTCGACGGCACCACGATGCCGGCCAGGTCCGGCCCCAGGGCGACGCCCACCGCCAGCAGCAGCACGATGCCCGGGACGCGCAGGTGGCGGGCCACCGATTGGGCCACCACCCCGGCGGCCAGGGCGATGGCCACCACCAGGGCGGGGTTGTCGTGGAATCCGTTGTGCATGGGTCCTCCCGGGCCGGCAATCGGACCATTGTCGGGCCCCCTGCGGCCAGCGTCAAGGAGCGCCGGGCAGGTGTTGCTGTTGTCAGATACGAATTATTGTTATAATGGTGGGCGTCGTACAAACCCATACCCAGGTGGTCCTGAATGCTGCGCACCTCCCGTGCCCGGGCTGCGGCCCTGCTCCTGCTGCTGCTGACGGCGGCTTCGTCCGCCCTGGCGGCCGGCACCCTGACCATCACCTGCCTGGACGTGGGCCAGGGTGACGCCACCCTGGTGCAGACCCCCGGCGGCCGCACCCTGCTTTTCGACGGCGGCGAGAACGGCCGGGGCAACTCGGTGATCCTGCCCTTCCTGCAGGCCGCGGGCATCGACACCCTGGACTGGATCGTGGCCAGCCACTACCACTCCGACCACGTGGGCGGTCTCGACGAGGTCATGGCCCAGATCCCGGTGCGCGAGGCCGTCCTGGACCGGGGTTGGACCTACACCACCGCCACCTACACCAGCTACGCCGCCGCGGCCGGCGCCAAGCGGCAGACCCTGGTGCCGGGCCAGGTCATCGACATGGGCGACGGCGTGACCGTCACCTGCGTGGCCCTCAACGGCAACGGCACCCTGCCCTCGCCCTACAGCAACAGCAACTACGAAAACGAGTACGATGTCTGCCTGAAGGTGGAGTACGGCGGCTTCGACTTCTGCCAGGCCGGCGACCTGACCGGCGACCCGGCCAGCGGGTCCAAGGACATCGAGACCAGCGTCGGC
Organism: Candidatus Krumholzibacteriia bacterium; assembly: GCA_963848505.1. GTDB lineage: Bacteria > Krumholzibacteriota > Krumholzibacteriia > LZORAL124-64-63 > LZORAL124-64-63 > JACZKN01. Next base: position 2,265,796 of record CAWKEB010000003.1, read on the forward strand.
GCCCTGGTCGGCGACGTGGACGTCTACCAGGTGAACCACCACGGCAGCTACACCAGCAGCGTGGCGGCCTTCCTGACCGCCCTGCAGGCCGAGGTCGCGGTCATTTCGGTGGGCAACAACTCCTACGGCCACCCGCACCAGGTGGTGCTGGACCGCCTGGCCACCTACGGTTCCTTCGTCTACCAGACCGAGACCGGTTCGGGCGGCACCCTGCCGGCCAGCGACCTGCGCGTGGTGGGCGGGCACGTGGTGATCACCACCGACGGCGGCGCCACCTACCAGGTGGCCGGCGACGCCTGGCAGACCGACGAGGGCGGCCAGAGCGCGACGCCGGACGTCATGGGCGCGCCCCTGGTGCTGAACGGCAACGCGCCGAACCCCTTCAATCCCTCCACCGAGATCCGTTTCACGGCCCGCGACGCCGGGCCCGGCGAGCTGCGCATCCACGACGTGGCGGGGCATCTGGTCCTGCGTCGGTCGCTGGCGGTGCAGATGGGCGCCAATGCCGCGCGCTGGGACGGCCGGGACTCCGGCGACCGGCCGCAGCCGGCGGGGACCTATCTCTACCTGATCTCCGTGCCGGGCGGCCGGGCGGCCGGGCGCATGCTGCTCTTGAAGTAGCGGCCTGCCGGCCTCAGTGCAGGAGCGTCAACCGCACCCGCACCTTGTAACCGGCGGCATCCAGTTCCAGCACGTAGAGTCCGCCCGGCTGGCGGCGGCCCTCGCCGTCGGTGCCGTCCCAGGTCCACTCGTTGCGGCCGATTTCCGCCGCCTGGCTGCCCAGGTCCGCGGCCATGCGCCCCCGCAGATCGTAGACCCGCGCGTGGACATCCACGTCGGCGCCCATGGTGTAGACCACGGTGGTGTAGCCGCGGAACGGGTTGGGCCCGACCGCGACCACCTTCGGCTGCCGGTCCAGCACCGCCAGGGCCACCGGGATCTCCGCCCCGCCGTGCCCGCCGCTGCTGTTGGCGAAGACGAGGCTGGTGCTGCGCGTGCCGGCGCCCAGATCCGCAGCCGAGGCGTCGAGGCTGACGATGACGTCCTGCGCGGCGTCGGGCAGGAGATTGCCGCCGGCCGGCGCGACAGCCAGCCAGCCGGCGCCGGCGATGACCGTCCAGTCCAGCGCTTCGGTCCCGCTGTTGGTCACGGTGAAGACGTGCTGCGCCGGCAGGAACGGTCCCCCCACGGGACCCTGGAAGCCGATCGGTTCCAGCGGCGTGACCGTCAGCAGGCCGGCCGACGGGTCCAGCAGGTCGACGCTCAAGGCGCCGCTGCCTTCCGGATCGAGCCAGTCGCGCAGCCGCGTGGCCGCGGTGCCGTTGCCCTCCCATGACGTGAACAGGCGCCCGTACCAGTCCGACTCGGCAGGCAGGCTGCAGCTGGCGTAGCCGCCGTGCAGCTGCCCCACGATGCGGTGGTCCGGATCGAACAGGGGCGCGCCCGACGAGCCGGGCTCGGTGGTGCCCAGATCCCAGGCCGTGATCCGCAGGTGGGTCTGGTTCAGCGGCGCCAGGTCGAGGTAGGACGAGGCCAGCAGCGGATCGTTCTCGAAGCTGATGCTCTTCTCGTCGGTGCTGGGATGGTGGATGGTCACGGCGGCCACGGGGACGGAGTCGGCCCGGCTCCAGCCGGCGAAGGCCACGCTCCAGGCCTGGAGCGGCTGGTCGTCCAGTTCCAGCAGGCAGAAATCGCTGACCGTCCAGTTGGCCCGCAGGGTCGAGCCGGTCTGGCTGTCGGTCAGGCTGCCGCCGGCCTGCTCGCCGCAGACCGGACTCTGGTAGTTCCAGTAGACGACCACCGACGCGTCGGAAACCGCGGTGACGGCGCAGTGGTTGGCGGTCAGGAACAGGGCGCGGCCGTCGCCGGCGGTGGTGTTGACCAGCGCACCGGTGCATTTCCAGCTGCCGCCCAGGGTGTAGACCCCGACGGTGCGGATCTCGTTGCGCCAATCGTCACCCTCGGGACAGACCACGTCGATGTTGCAGGTGCCGGCCTTGTGCGCAGGCTCCTGGCCGAAGTAGCGGTAGCCGCGATTGACCCTGGCCAGCTCCAGGGCCACGCGGTCGCGCTCGGCCGCGGCGACGGTCACCTCGACCACCAGGTCGTCCGTCAGCAGCACCGGCGTCCACAGCTCGGCTGCGGGCACCAGGTCGTCGGCCCGGTAGCTGAGGGACGGGCCGCCCGCCATCGGGCGCAGCACCAGGGTCGCCGAAGGCGGCAGGTCGCAGGTGACGAAGCCCAGGTTCAGCGAGAGGGCGCCGGGCGAAACCAGGCGCAGCCGCCACACCTCGCGGCCGGCCCCGTCGCTGCTCCAGCGTCCGGCGCTGCGGGGGGTCAGGGCGACCTCCGCCGGCAGGGCGAAGCGGTATGGCTGGTCCGCTTCGGCGGCAGCCTTGTCCTGGTCCGCCAGCTGCGCCCGGTCCGGCAGCGGGAACGCGAGGCTCGGCAGGCCGGTCGGTGCCAACGCAGGCAGTTCCCCGTGCCCGGGCACGACACCGGCGGCGGGGCCGGCAAGCGCCAACCCAAGCAGGACCGGCAGAGTGACGGCGGAAAGTCGCATGATCATCCTCGCTCCGTTGGGGCATCGGCTTCGGTTGCACGCTCGTCCGCCACGGCGGCGACGGCATTGTAGGCGATGGTCCAGCCCAGGATCACCTGGGACGTGTAATGTTTGCGATCGTTGAGGCGCGACCAGCCCGTCAGCACCGAGGCGGCGCCGGCCAAGGGCGGCAGCGCGCGGCCATGGGCGCGCCGGGCCAGGGTCAGCCAGGGAATGGCGCCGATGAAGGCATGGCCCGAGGCCGCGTTGTCCGCCGCCATGGGCCGCCAGCGCGGATCCGCGTCGTCGGACGAGGGGCGGTTGGCCCCCAGCCCCCGCTGCAGGGTCCAGAGGGTGGGCAGGCCCACGACCATGGCCTCGAAGTTGCGGCGGCCCCAGCGGCTGAAAGCGCTGGTGCGCATCCAGGCGTCGACCGCCGCCACCAGCAGCCAGCTGATGAACCAGAAGCGCTCACCGGCGGGCTTGACCACGGCGGCCAGGCGATCGCTGCTCCGGCTGCGCACGGCGGTGGTGTGCCAGGACTCGATGGCGGTGTCGGCTCCGCTGTAGGCCAGCACCGCCGCGCCGGCCAGCGCCGCCCCCAGGCGCAGGAAGGTGCGCCGCGAGGCGTAGTTGCGCCGCCAGTGGCGGCCGGTGCCCACGAAGAGCGGCGCCATGGCCCCGCGCCGGCGGCGCTCGCCCGGCCGCACCAGCAAGGCGGCGACCACGCACAATCCGATGACGATCCACACGGTCAGTCTCCGCTCCTTAGCCGCCGGCTCAGCCGGCCAGCAGTTCCTCCACCACGTGCCGGGCCAGGGCCGGCGAGGCCGTCAGGCCGGGCGAATCGATGCCCACCAGGTTGACCAGGCCGGCCAGGTCGCCCTCGCCGCGGTCGATCACGAAGTCCCGGAAGCCCTCGGCCGCCAGTTTGGGCCGCATCCCGCTCATGGCCGGCGTCAGGTCGGCGGGCTCCAGCCAGGGCAGGAAGCGGACGGCGCCGGCATGGAAGTCGGCGCCACGGGCCGGGTCGACGCCCCAGGTGATCGTGGCGGGATCGCAGCCCTTCGCCAGCGGCGGCTCGAAGTCCGGGCCCAGGCGCAGTCCGTCGCCCACGTCCAGGCACAGGTGCGCGCCCAGGGTCGAACCATCGGCCGGCGGCAGCGGGTAGACCAGGCGGCCGACCCGGCCCCGGTGCCGGGGATCGATGCTGAAGTAGTTGCCCCGGACCAGCACCTGGCGCCAGCCCCGCCGGTCGACATCGATCCCTGCCAGGGCGGCCACCCGGTCCGCGCACAGACCGGCGGCGTTGACCACCGTGCCGCTGGTGTGGGACCAGCCCTCGCGCCGGCCATCGCCGGCCACGGTGACGCGCCAGCCGCCGGCCGCCGGCTCCAGACCCGTGACCCGGGCGCCGGTCATCACCTGCGCGCCGTGCGCAGCCGCCCGGCGGGCGAAGGCCCGGGCCAGGCCCTCGGCGTCGCAGACGGCAGTGCGCGGCGAGAGCAGGGCGGCCGTCGCCCGCACTTCGGGCTCCAGGCGGTGCAGCTCGGCGGCAGCCAGGAGTTGCAGATCCTCGACTCCGTTGGCCTGGCCCAGCGCGTACAGGTCCTCCAGCGCCGTCGACTCATCCGCCTCGACCGCCACGATCAGCTTGCCGCATTCCTTCCAGGGCAGCCCCGCCTCGGCGCTGAACGCGCGCAGCAGCCGACGGCCCTCGACGCAGAAGCGCGCCTTCAGCGATCCGGCCGGGTAGTACATGCCGCCGTGGGCCACCTCGCTGTTGCGGCTGGTGGTGCCGTGGGCCAGGGCCGGCTCCTGCTCCAGCAGCACCACCGAGCGGCCGGCCCGGGCCGCGGCATCGGCCACGGCGCAGCCGACGATGCCTCCGCCGACGATGGTGAGGTCGACCTCGGGCATGCTCACTTCCGGCGCTCGAGCCAGGTCTGGTAGTCGGTCCACTCGTAGTCGCGGGCGACGATGAATTCCAGCAGCGGCAGCAGGTTCTCCGCGCTGGTGAACCCGTCGAGCTTGGTCAGGCGCTTGCCGCCGCTGTCGAGGAACCAGAGGGTGGGCAGGCCTTCGACCTGGTACTTGGTCGCCATGGCCGGCAGCTTGTCCGTGTCCACCATGGCCATGGTGAAGTTGTCGTTGAGGTAGTGGATGACCGCCGGCACCCCATACGTCTCGCGCTGCATCTTCTTGCACCAGCCGCACCAGGGCGCGGTGAAATGGATCAGCAGCGGCTTCTGCTCGGCCTGCGCCCGGTCCTGGGCCTCGCGCAGGTTCTGCCATTGCACGCGGCTGTAGTCGGTCGGCGCCGCGGCGGGCGCTTCGGTTCCGGTCGGTTCGGCCGCCCCGGCGGCGGCCCAGGAGCCGCAGGCGGACAGGCCCAGGATCAGCAGCAGGACCCGCACGAAACTCATGGCTCGTTCCTTCCGGTGCGTGCCGGCGGCCAGGGGAAGGTCCCGTCCGGCTCGGCGATGAGGGTGAGCGGCGCACCGCCCACCGGGTGATCGAAACTCAGCTGCCAGGCGTGCAGGCCCAGGCGGCGGTCGTCCAGGCGTCCCTGCGCGCCGTATTTCACGTCGCCCAGCAACGGGCAGCCGACCAGGGCCAGCTGGGCGCGGATCTGGTGGCGGCGGCCGGTGACCGGCTCCACCTCCAGCAGGCTGAGGCCGTCCTCGTGCCCGCGCAGGCGATAGCGCAGCAGCGACTCGCGGGCCCCGGCAAACGGCACGGTATCGGCTCGGGTCACACCCTGGGCGTCGCCGTCGGCCGCGAGCCAGGCCGTCAGTTCGGCGGCCTCGGCAGGCGGCCGGCCCAGCACCACCGCCAGGTAGCGCTTGTGCACCCGGTTCTCGCGGAACGCCGCGGACAACCGGCCGGCGGCCTTGCTGGTCCTGGCCAGCAGCACCACCCCCGAGACGTTGCGGTCCAGGCGATGCACCAGGCCCACGTACACGTTGCCGGGCTTGGCGTAGGCCTGCTTGAGGTACGCCCGCGCCTCCTCCAGCAGGGTCGGGTCGCCGCTGCGGTCGCCTTGCACGAGCAGGCCCGCCGGCTTGTGGACCGCCAGCAGGTGATTGTCTTCGTGGATCACGACAAGCGGCATGGCATCGTCCGGTTGGGGCCGTTGCCTCCATGATACGGCCTGCGATCGAGCGCTGACAAGGACGGGCCGTCGGCGTATGCTGGTCCGGCCACCCCGCAACCCGAGGAGAGCCCATGCCCAGCCTGCCGCGAAGCCCGAGGCGATCGGCGCTCATGGTCCCGGTCGCGCTCCTGCTGCTGGGCGCCGGTTGCGGCGAACCGGTCAAGGAGGCCGCCATGACCAACGACAGCACGCCGGCCGCCGGCGGGATCGCCGAGCAGCTGATGGACGCCGACCGCCGCTTCGCCGCCGAGGTGGCCGCCGCCCAGGGTGGCGAGCGTGCCCGCATCTGGGCCGGCTGGTTCGCCCCGACCGGCCGCCAACTGGTGCCGGCGGCGGTGGTGAACGGCCCGGCGGAAATCCTGGCGCTGATGGAGCCGGCCTTCGCCGACCCGGGCTTCGCCCTGGCCTGGGATCCCGACCTGGCTGACGGCGAAGGCGCCTGGGGTTGGACCTCCGGCCGCTACGTCAGCACGCGGCCCGGCCCGGAAGGACCCATCGCCCGCGAAGGCCGCTACCTGACGGTGTGGCAGCGCCAGAACGACGGCAGCTGGAAGGTGGCCGTGGACACGGGCGTGCCCGACGGCAACTGACCCGCGGAGGCTCAGGATTCGGGCGCGACCACCTCGGCCGCCGGCCGCCGGCCGGCCAGGAACAGGGCCGCCGTGACCACGGCCAGCCCCGCCAGCATCCGCGCGTAGTCCGCGGTCTCGCCGAACACCCACCAGGAGATCAGCACCGCCAGCGGCACCTTCAGGTTGTTGGCCACCGCCAGGCGGCCGGTGCCGGTGCGCGCGGCGCCCCGGTTCCACAGGTAGAAGCCGGCCGCGGTCGGCACCAGGCCGAGGTACAGCACCGTCAGCAGCGCCGCCGTGTCCCAGCCTGTCCGCACGTCGCCGCCACGCACGGCCACCGCCAGCAGGGTCAGCAGGGCCGCGCCCTGGTACATCCAGGCCAGCAGCACGGCCTCGTGCCCCCCGGCCCGGCGGCGCAGGCCCGGGAAGCCCAACTGGCCCAGGGCGAAGCACAGGTTCGAGCCCTGCACCAGCACCACCCCGCGCCAGTCCGCACCGGCGGGCAGCCCACGCACCAGGATCAGCCCGGCGCCGACGACCGCCACCAGGGCGGCCGCCAGGTGCCGCCGCCGGAAGCGGCGCTCCTGCAGGTCGGCGATCAGGGTGACGTAGAGCGGCGTGAAGATGGTCAGCAGCGCCACCATCCAGGCGGGCAGCCAGATGAACGAGGAGATGTAGAGCACGTACATCAGGCCGAACTGCAGCATCCCCAGCAGCAGCGCCCGCACGGCCACCGCCCGGGACAGGCTGACCCGGCCCAGCATGGGCGCGAAGGCGGCCGCCGCCAACACCAGCCGCGCGGCCGAGACCGCCACCGGGTCGACCCCCGCCAGCTGGCCCTTGATCAGGCCGAAGGAGAAGGCGAACAACAACGACGCGGCAACCAGCCAGGCCATGCGCCCCGCCTACTTGACCAGGGTGATCTTGTGCAGGTACGCGGCCGCCGGCGTGGTCAGCCGCACGAAGTACATCCCCGCCGCCGCCGCGCGGCCCTGCTCGTCGCGGCCGTCCCAGGCCGCAGTCTGGGCACCGGCCGGGCGCTCGCCATCGACCAGGGTGCGCAGCCGCCGGCCCGCCAGGTCGAAGATCTCCAGGCGCACCGCGCCGCCCGCGGCCTGCTCCCAGCGGATCTCCGTGCGCGGGTTGAAGGGGTTGGGCACGTTGCCGGTGATGCGCGTGACCGCGGCTTCCGGCACCTCCGGCAGCCCGGAGATGTCGCCGTTGGCCTTGGTGCACAGCACCCAGCCGTCGGGGTCCAGCTCGGCGGTGATGGCGACTCCGGGCACGTCGACCACGTACCACTGCACCGCCTCGCTGTTCTGCACGCGCACGGTGGTCTGCGCTCCCAGGTGGTTGGTGACGCGGATCTCCAGGGGCATGCTGAACAGGCCGGTGTTGGTCTGGGTCTGCTCGACCCGCATGGTCACCCTGGTGCCGCCGGCGCCGGGCACGCCGCGCCAGCTGACCTTGTAGGCGGGAAAGTACTCGCCGTAGATCCACTGCTGGAAGAACGGTCCGAGATCCTGCCCCGACACCCCCTCCATCACGGCCTGGAACTGCCCGGTGTCCGCCGAGTCGAAGCCGTGTTGCGCGCGGTACTCCCGGATACCGGCGAAGAAGTCCTCGTCGCCCAGCACCCAGCGCAGCATGTGCACCACCCAGGAGGCCTTGTTGTAGCTGAGGTCGTGGTCGAAGATGGTGCCGAAGTCGTTCGGATCGGCCACGAAGATCGTGCCCGGGCCGAAATAGCGCGCCGCACCCATCTCGTCGCGGTAGCCCTGGATGCCCTCGCTGACCTCGCGCCAGTAGGCCTCGCACCAGGTGGCGAAGCCCTCGTTCAGCCAGATGTGGTGGAAGTCGGCGCAGGTGATCATGTCGCCGAACCACTGGTGGCCCAGCTCGTGGGCCAGGAACCAGGGCTGGTAGTAGCTGTAGCTCATGCTCGAGCAGGTCTGGTGCTCCATGCCGCCGCCCCAGGGGAAGTGGGCGTGGCCGTACTTCTCGTCCACGAACGGATATTCGCCGAAGGCGCCGGCGAAGGCCGCCAGCTGGTCCACCACGACCGCGTAGCCGGCCGCCCCGGCCGCGGCCCAGTCGGGGATCAGGTAGTTGTCCACCGGCATGGTGCCGCCGGCCAGGGTCGCGTAGCTGTGGGACACCACCGTGTACGGATGCACGGCCAGCGAGACCAGGTAGGTGGCGATGGGGTAGCGGGTCAGCCAATGGAAGGTGCTCTTGCCGGGCGCCGCCGTCGCCTGGTTCAGCAGCAGGCCGTTGCTGGCGACGACCAGCGGATCAGGCACGGTCACGTGCAGGGCCACCGAGTCGGCCTTGTCGGTGTTCACGTCCTTGCACGGCCACCAGTGGCGGGCGCCGTAGGGCTCGCTCAGGGTCCAGATCAGGGGCTGGCCGGCGTAGTAGCTCCAGCCGAAGTAGTCGCCGGCGGGGTCGCCGGCGTAGTCCACCGCCACGCTGAAGGTCTCGCCCGGCTGGTAGGGACGATCCAGGGTCACGCCCAGCACGTTGCCGGCGTGGGTGAAGACCGCCGGCTGGCCGGCGCAGCGCACCGCCGACACGGCCATGAAATCCATCAGGTCCAGGTCGATCAGCGCCAGGTCCGGCGCCGTGACCGTCGCCGTGACCGTGGTCGTGCCGGCGAGGACCCGCGCCGCCGGATCCAGGTCCAGGACCAGGTCGTAGAAGGTGACGTCCCAACCGGCCTGGGCGGCCTTGGCCGCCGTCCGACCCGCCAGGGCCTTGGCGGCGAAGCGGGCCTTGGTCTCGGCCTCCAGGACCCGGGTCTGCCGCACCTGCAGGTCCCGGTTCCAGGGCTGCCCCTGCGGCGGCAGGGCCACCGGGGCGATCTCCAGGGCGGCGGCGGCCCCGGGCAGCAACAGGCAGATGGCCAGGAGGCAGGACGTCAGGGATCGACAGCTGGCGGTCATGGAGCTTCCTCGGCGGTGGTGGCGCACGGATGATTCCGGTCGCTCCGCCACAGGCGGGCGGAGGCCGGTCGCCCTTCAATGATACTCCAGAATGGCCCCCGCAGGCAAACAGCGCGGGCCGGGCGCCCCCGGCCGACTGGCGCCCGGGCCGGCCTGGCCCCATATTCCAGCCTTCGCAACGACGCACCAGGACCGGGGGCCCTCCAGGGCCGAAGGAGCAGATCGATGCCGACCTACGAATACGAATGCACCCGCTGCCAATTGGTCTTCGAGGAAGTGAAGCCCATGTCCGCGCCGCGCCGCGAGCGCTGCCCCGAGTGCAGGGGCAAGGTCGAACGCCTGATCAGCGGCGGCATGGGCGTGGTCTTCAAGGGTTCCGGCTTCTACAAGACCGACTCCCGTGCTACAACCGGGGGCGAAAAGGCGGCCGACACCGCCAGCACCGCCCCCGCCAGCGCGCCGAAGCCGGCCGCGGACGGGAACTGACCGGCATCCGGGCAACGCACAACGAACGGGGTGGGCCATGGCCGCAGGCATGATCAGGGTCGAACTGGACGGGGCAGCGGTCGAGACGACGACCGGGATCTCGGTCCAGCAGCTGCTGCAGCAGTCGGCCCCGGCCAGCCTCGGCGGCGACGACCCGGTGGTGCTGGCCTCGGTCAACGGCCGCCGGGTGAGCCTGGCCGAACCGCTGACCGGTGACGAACGGGTCCGCACCGTGCGCAGCTCCCACCCCCTGGCCCGCACCACCGTCCAGCGCACGGTCATCTTCGTGCTGGCCGCCGCGGCGGAGGACCTCTTCCCCGACCACGAACTGTGGATCAACTTCAGCTACGGCGGCGGCGTCTACGCCGAGCTGAAGCGCGACGAACCGCTGACCGCGGCCGAGATCACCGCGCTCGAGCAGCGCATGGCCGAGATCCGCGACGAGGACCTGGCGCTGACCCCCCAGCGCCTGGGCATGCGCGCGGTGCTGAAGATCTACGAGCGGCGCGGCGAGCTGCGCAACTACAAGGCCGCCCGCTACCTGCGCCGCGAGGCGATGACCCTCTACCGCATGCAGGGGCGGGACGTGCTCTTCTACGGCCGCCAGCTGCCCTCGACCGGCAAGGTGGGCGCCTTCCGGCTGCAGCCCGAGGCCCCGGGCTTCGTGCTCCTGACGGACAACCTGGGCGGCGGCCGCGGCATCCCCGAGTTCGTGCCCCAGCCCAAGCTGCTGAAGACCCTGCGCGACTACGCCCGCTGGCTGGAAGCCCTGGACCTGCAGGACTCGGGCTCGCTCAACGAGTACATCGTGCAGGGCCGCACCGCCGAGCTGATCCAGATCTCCGAGGCCCGCCACGCCCAGTTCTTCGTCAACGCGGCGCGCCACGTGGGCGACATGGCCGAGAGCGGGCGCCTGGTCCTGCTGGCCGGCCCCTCCAGCAGCGGCAAGACCAGCAGCGCCAAGCGCCTGATGCTGCAGCTGCGGGTGCTGGGCTTCAAGCCCTTCGCCCTGTCGCTGGACGACTACTTCGTGGACCGGGATGACACGCCCAAGGGCCCGGACGGCGACTACGACTACGAGTCCCTGGAGGCGCTGAAGGTCGAGCTGTTCAACGAGCACCTGCAGGCCCTGATGGCCGGCGACGAGGTGCACCTGCCGAAGTTCGACTTCGTCTCGGGCCGCGGTCGGCCGGGCAAGGAGACCACGCGCCTGGTGCGGGGCCAGCCCCTGATCGTCGAGGGCATCCACGCCCTGAACCCGCGGCTGACGCCGGCCATCCCGGCGGCGGCCAAGATGCTGATCTACGTGTCGGCGCTCTGCCACATGAACATCACCAACCTCAGCTACATCCGCACCAGCCACACCCGGCTGTTCCGGCGCATCGTGCGCGACGCCCAGTTCCGCGGCTACACCGCCAGCGAGACCCTGGCCCGCTGGCCCAAGGTGCGCCACGGCGAGGACGCGCACATCTTCCCCTTCCAGAACAACGCCGACCTCTTCTTCAACTCGGGCCTGACCTACGAGATGGCGGTGCTGAAGCTGTGGGCCGAGCCCCGGCTGGCCGCGGTCGACGCCGACGATCCCAACTACGGTCTGGCGCGCACGCTGATCGATCTGCTGGCGCTGCTGCTGCCGATCGATGCCAGCCAGGTGCCGCCGACGTCGCTGTTGCGGGAATTCATCGGGGGGTCGGGGTTCTCCTACTAGGTTGTGCCACGAGAAATGTGTCTGACCGTGCAAGCCGGCACCGCGACCCCCGGCCGAGTCAATTCGCGTAGCCCCTGACTCTCTCCCGCTGACCGGCCAGCCCCCGCGTCTTGACCTTGCGCGCGTAGTAGAGCGTCCACCGCGGCGGCAACGGCACATGCGTCGGGAAGATCCGCTCCTCCAAGAGGTCGTCGATCGTCAACGCCCGCTCCAGCATCCCCCGCGCCATCGCCGGCGTTGGACTCCCACGCACCTTCTCCCGACGACCCTTCATGTAGTTCCGCCATACCAGGAAGATCGCCAGTCGTTCCGAACTCGCCTGCCGCCGCTTTGAAAAGGCGATCGTCTCCCGCTTGTGGTTCGCGCCGCAATGCCGGATCAGAAGATCGACCAGGTTCACCTCCCACAACGGGTTGCGATTGTCCCGACGCTCCTTGCTCGACGTCACCCGATGATGGATCCGCGGCGCCAACCCGCGCATCGCCTGGGGATAGGCCCGATGATCATCGCTGTAGATCGTCACCTCGGGTTGTCCGCCGATCATGACCTCGAGCAGTTCACGGACGTCCTTCCGCACGGCCTGGGGGTCAGGCCGCCCGTGGATCCGCTCCTGCTCCGCTCGTTTCCGCTTCTGGGCTGTGGTCATCGTGCCGCTACGCCTGACTTCGCTATCGGTGTAGTACGCGAAGAAGTCGGTACCCTTCTCGATCGCCAGATGGTGGTGGAACGGCAGGTACTGGGACATCTCCGACGACACGAAGCTGTCGATGACCGGCTCCCGCACCGGCGGGGCATCGGCCATCAGCCTGGCATGAAACAACATGCAGTGCCGGCCGAGGCGCTCGAGCTGGCGGTCGACCGTCGGCGGGGAGACGCCCAGGTCCCTGGCGAGTTGGCGGTTGGCCATGCAGCCGACGGTCCTGGTCAGGAGTTGGGGGTAGACGTCTGGGCGGCGCAGCCAGTAGGTGACGTTGAAGGTCTGGGTGCTGAAGGAGCGCCGGCATTGGAGGCATGTGAACCGGTGGATACGGTGCGGCTTGGCCTGTCGCCGGAAGAATCCGGTCTTCTTGTAACGCCAGCCCGGGTTCAACCCGTTGTGGAACGGGCAGCTGGGGTTGGGACAGAAGGGCGGCTGGAAGTCGGGGCTGTGCTGCTTGTATGTGGCCATGACCGGTCAGGTCGCAGGGACCGGGCCGGACACATTCCTCGTGGCACAACTCGCGTGGTGCGGCGGTGCCGCCCGATTGCGCGTATCATGCGCCCTAGCGCCGAGGTGCAACCCCGGCCCGCCGTTATCCCCTTTCCGAACATTCCCTGACCCGTGGAGGTTGCCACTTGCGCACCCACAACCGCTTCGTCCTGCTACTAGTGTTGGCGATTGCCGCCGCCACGCGAGTAGTCGCCGCACCCGGAAACGATGCCCCGCGCCCCAACATCGTGTACATCATGGCCGACGACCAGGGCTGGGGAGACGTCGGTTTCCACGGGTCCGACATCCGGACACCGGTTCTGGACCGCCTGGCCGAGAGCGGCGCCTGTCTGGAGGCGTTCTACGCCCAGCCCATGTGCACACCGTCGCGGGCGGCACTGATGACCGGTCGCTACCCGTTCCGCTACGGCCTGCAGACCGCGGTCATCCCCTCGGCCAGCACCTACGGCCTGGCCACCGACGAACGGCTGCTACCGGAGATCCTGGGCGCGGCCGGCTACGCCACCACGATCGTCGGCAAGTGGCACCTCGGGCACGGCGACCGCAAATACTGGCCGCGGCAGCGCGGATTCGATCGTGCCTACGGGCCTGTGCTCGGGGAGATCGACTACTTCACTCATCGGGCGCACGGCACCACCGACTGGTACCGGGACGACAGGCTGGTCGAGGAGGAAGGCTACGCCACCACCCTGCTGGGTGACGAGGCGGTGAGCGTGATCGAGGGGCATGACCCCGGGAGGCCGCTTTTCCTCTACCTGGCGTTCACCGCGCCCCACGCGCCCTACCAGGCACCGCAGGAGTACCTCGACTCCTATGCGGGCATCGTCGACCAGAGCCGGCGTGCCTATGCCGCAATGATCACGGCCATGGATGCACAGATCGGGCGCGTGGTGGACGCCCTCGAGCGACGCGGCCTGCGCGGCAACACCCTGATCGTCTTCCAAAGCGACAACGGCGGGCCGCGCTCGGCCCGGTTCACCGGCGAAATCGACATGTCAAAGAGCACGATCCCGGCCGACAACGGTCCGTACCGCGACGGCAAGGGTTCCCTCTACGAGGGCGGCACGCGGGTCGTGGCGCTGGCCAACTGGACAGGCCGGATCGTGCCGGGAACCGTCGTCAACGAACCCCTGCACGTCGTGGACATGATGCCGACCTTGGCCGGGCTGGCCGGGGCCGGACTGGACGGGTGCAAGCCCCTGGACGGCCTCGATGCCTGGGAGGCCATCGCCGGGGGCGCGGCCTCGCCCCGGGACGAGGTCGTCTACAATGTGGGGCCGTTCCTCGCGTCCGTGCGGCAGGGGGACTGGAAGCTCTTGTGGCAGACGGCGCTGCCGTCCCGGGTGGAGCTTTTCGACCTCGCCAACGACCCGTACGAGCAGACCGACGTCGCCGCGGCCCAACCGCAGAAGGTGGCGGCCCTGCAACGGCGGATCGAGGAGTTGGCCCGCGAAAGCGTCGCGCCACTATTCCTGGCGGATGCATTGGGTGCGACCAGGCACGTGTTGTTCGGGTCGGTCGCCACGCCCGCGGAGCAGGAAGACCTGGTGGAACAGCCTTAGGTCCGGCTGCATCGCGCCGCCGCCGGACGGCCGCAGTCGCCCGCTAGGGCACCAGGAAGTTCCCGTGCAGCCGCGTGACCGCCAGCTCCGCCTGGTCCTCGCCGGTGACGAAGCTCACCGTGGAGAACGACGTGCTGATCAGCAGCACCTCCACCCCGGCCTCGGCCGTGGTCTGGAAGATGGTGCCGGCGATGGCCGGGCGCTCGGAGAAGTGGGGCCCGTAGATGGAGATGGCGCTGCAGCCCTTCTGGTATTCGATGGCGCGCGGCCGGATCTCCTCGCGGATGTCCTGGAGGATGCCGAGGGTCTGGTCCAGATCGTCCTTGCCCACGGCGAAGCAGATGTTGTTGAGGCCCTCATTGTCCACGAAGGACGTCACGCAGGTGATGTTGATGCCCTTGAGGCCGAGGCCGCTGAGGGCCTGGCCAGCCAGGCCGCGGTGGGCGGGGGCGCCGAGGATGCGCACGAGCACCAGCCCGTCCTTCCTCGTGATGCCGCCGACGGCGATCTTGCCGTTCATGGTTCCGCTGTCTCCCTTGCCCGGGCCGAGGCCCCCCGGGGGCCCCCGCCGCCCCTCCCGGCGGCCTGTCCCAAAGGTATGCTCCGGGATCCGCGACACAAATTATTCCGCGGGCCACCCCGGGCCGGCGGCGGTTGCGCCGGACCGGCCGGAACGCTAAGCTGAGCCTGATCCCCAGCACCACCCGCCACCCGGGCCCGGGAGCAATTGCCATGAAGAAGGTTGCCGTCATCCTCAGCGGCTGCGGCGTGTTCGACGGTTCGGAGATCGCCGAGTCCTGCGCGGCCCTGCTGGCCCTGCACCGGCACCGGGCCGAAGCCGTGGTCTGCGCGCCGTCGATCCCCCAGAAGCACGTCATCGACCACCTGGCCGGCGAGCCGTCGGTGGGCGAGGCCCGCAACGTGCTGACCGAGTCGGCGCGCATCGTGCGCGGCGAGATCCTGCCCCTGGACGCGGTCGACCCGGCGTCGGTCGACGCGGTGCTGCTGCCGGGCGGCTTCGGCGCGGCCAAGAACCTCAGCAGCTTCGCCACGGCCGGTGCCGACTGCACGGTCGCGCCCCAGGTCGAGGCCTTCCTGAGGGCGGCCCACGCCGCGGGCCGGCCCATCGGCGCCATGTGCATCGCACCGGTGATCCTGGCCCGGGTCTTCGGCCGGGAGCTGCACCCCAAGCTGACCATCGGCAACGACCCGACCACGGCCAGGCTGGTGGCCGCCATGGGCGCCGAACACGTGGAGTGCCCGGCCTCCGGCACGGTGGTCGACGAGGTCAACCGCATGGCCTCGACCCCCGCCTACATGATGGCCGGCGACATCGCCGAGGTCTTCGACGGGGCCCACGACTTCGTGGGCAAGCTGCTGGAGCTCTGCGACTGACCCGATCGGCGGGTCAGTCCGGTTTTCGGTTGTAACGCGCGCCCGGTCGCGTTAACTTGACCACGGTCATACGGGACCCGCCGGGGGAGACGGCGTCCCGACCTGCGGACTCGCCCCCACCGCGCCAGGGACGGCGCGGTTGTCCGAACCCTGCGAAGGAGCGCCACCATGGACGACATCAGGTCTGCCGGCCGTCCGGCCGCCTCGACCGACCCCATCACCCGCATCGAAGCATTCAATGCCGACCGACCGCGCAGCCGCACCCCCTGGGACACGGTGGTCGGACGGGTTATCAGCCTGGTCAGCCGCAAGGGCGGCGTGGGCAAGACCACCTCGGCGGTGAACCTGGGCGCGGCCCTGGCCCTCTGCGGCCACACCGTGCTGGTCATCGGCACCGACAGCCAGTGCGGCGTCTGCCGCACCCTCGGCTGCAGCCCCGAGGACCTGCCCGTGGGCCTGGGCGACATCTTCAGCCAGGACGCCATCCTGACCGACCTGGCCCAGCCCTCCCCCCTGGACGGGCTGTGGTTCGTCTCGCCGCGGATCCTGAGCCTGGACGACGAGGAGCGCTTCCACCACGACCTCGAGACCCGGGCCGGGCTGTTCGTGCGCGAAGTCGACCGCGCGCGCAACCTCTACGACACCATCCTCATCGACTGCCCGCCCAACCTGGGCCCGGCCACCCGCGCCGCGCTGCTGGCCTCGGACAGCTACCTGGTGCCGGTGCAGGCCGAGGAGCTGTGCCGCGAATCGGTGGCCAGCCTCATCGACTTCGTGGACGAGTTCCGCGCCCGCCACGAGCTGCAGCCCGGCGGCGCGGCGGGCCGCTCGCCGGGCGCCCGGGTCGCCGCGGCGCCGCTGCAGCTGGAGGGCCTGTTCCTGACCATGGCCAGCGACCGCACCCGCATCGGCCGCCACGTGGCCTCCCGGGTCGCCGACGACTTCGGCGACCTGCTGCTGGACATCGAGGTCCCCCGCACCACCCGCCTGGCCGAGATGGCCCTGCGCGGCAAGCCGGCGGTGATCTACGACCGCCGCTCCCCCGGCAGCCGCGCCTATTTCGATCTGGCGGATGAACTTGTCCAGCGTTACTGTCATGGCCGCGAGCAGGACGGGACCCAGGAGCATATTCCGGAGCGATTCGCGGCGGATGACGGGCTTGCGGACGAGGACGTCGCGGACGTCCTTTCGGCCGAGGGCGGCGGCGGCAACCGCTTCGAGCGGTTCCTGCTGGACCTGGCCGGACCCGAGGAGCCCTGGGGCGCCCCGGGCCGCGAGGAGATGCTGTCCCCGGAGATGGTCTCCCTCGAGGACCTGCTGGCCGAGGAGGAGCACGGCCGCCGCTCCGGAGACAAGGGTTGGGACGAACGTTCCTGGTCCTTCGACGGCGAAGGACGCGACATCCTGAACTGAGCCAAGCCCGACGCGACCAGGGGGACCGGCCGGGCCAACCGGCCGGTCCCTCGTCTTGGGGACCCGCCGCGGAGGTAACGCCTTGACCGCCGAGACCATGACCTGCCTGGTCTACGACAAGTCCTCCATGCCCTGGGAGAAGTCGCGGGGCTTCCAACGCCAGGTCATGCCCGCACCGGTCCTGGACGAGCGCGCCGACCCGGCCGACGCCGAACAGGTCATCGTCAAGGTGGTCTACGCCGGCTTCTGCGGCAGCGACCGCGGCATCTGGAACCGCACGGCCTTCAAGGGGATGATCTTCGACTCGCTCAAGCGCGAGCAGAAGACGACCCGCATCATCGGCCACGAGTTGGTGGGCGAGGTGGTCCAGACCGGCTCGAACGTGCAGGCCCGCTACGGGCTGCGGCCCAAGGACATCGTCTCGACCGAGAGCCACATCATCTGCGGCACCTGCTACCAGTGCCGCATCGGCCAGACCCACATCTGCAGCCAGGACGTGATCATCGGCATCGCTCGCGACGGCTGCTTCGCCGAATACATCAAGCTGCCGGCCAACGTGCTGTGGGCCACCGACCCGCGCAAGATCCGCATGAAGGTGGCCGCGGTGCAGGAGCCCTTCGGCAACGCGGTGCACGCCTGCACCAGCGCCGACCTGCGCGGGCGCACGGTCGCGGTTTTCGGTTGCGGCACCATCGGCCTGTTCGTGATCATGGTGGCGCGGGCCCTGGGCGCGACCCGGGTGATCGGCATCGAGCCCAACGCCAAGAACATCGCCATGGCCCGGCAGCTGGGCGCCGACGACGTGATCGCCCTGAAGCAGGGCAAGGGCGGCGCCCACAGCTGGAGCGCCGACAAGGACCTGGTGGCCCAGGTGCGCGAGGCCTTCGGCGGCATCGGCTGCGACGTGGCCATGGAGATGGCCGGCTTCAACTCCAGCGTCAACAACGCCATCCAGTCGACCCGGCGCGGCGGCGACGTGATCCTCTTCGGCCTCAAGCAGGGCAACTTCCACATCCAGGCCTTCGACCGGGTGATCGTCAACGGCCTGACCCTGCACAGCGTGATCGGTCGCCGGATCTTCGAATCCTGGTACATTACCCGCAACCTGCTGGAGGACCGCAGCAACGGGATCCAGGACCGGATCCACGACGTGATCCTCGGCGGCGGGGACGATGCGGTGGTGCACATCCAGGACTTCGAGCCCGACCGCTTCGAGCAGACGCTGGCCGCCTGGCCCAAGCCCCTGATCCAGTTCTGAGCCGCGGGAAACCGCACCGGGGAGGCGACGTGAAGATCACCATCGAGTACTGCAAGGTCTGAAACTACGAGCCCAAGGCCGCCGGTCTGGCGGACGCCATCAGGTCGACCCACGCCCTCGAAGCCGAACTGATCCCCTCGAGCGGGGGCGTGTTCGAGGTCGAACTGGACGGCAAGCTCATCTTCAGCAAGAAGGCCCTCGACCGCTTCCCCGAGCACGTGGAGATCCTCGCGGCCATCGCCGCGCGGCGCTGACCGCCGCCGCCTGGGCCGGGCCCCCGCTCAGATCTTTTCCTTGGCCAGTTCCTGCTGCAGCTTCTGCACCTCGCGCTGCAAGGCGCGCAATTCCGCCCGCAATTCCTCGTCGCTGCGGTCGCGGTGGTGGCTCCCGGTCCAGGCGTCGGTGTCCAGGTCGGAGAGGCCTTCGCGCAGGGCGCGGTGCACCTCGCCCAGGATGGCGTCCACATCCACCTCGACCGTCTCGTCGCCGTGGGAGAACTCCAGGCGGTTGTCCTGGCCCATGTGCATGTCCAGCTGCAGGTCGCGCAGGGCCGCGAACGCGCCCTGCAGCCCGTCCTGCAGCAGCAGGCCCACCTGCTCCATGTCGACGATGCGCACGCAGGTGCCGTCGTCGCCCTCGGTCACGATGGTCAGTTCGGTGCCGTCGAGATCGAGGGAGAGGGTCTGCCCCCCGTCGCCCACCAGGATTACCTGCCGATCGTCCTCGGCGGCGGCGGTGACGGCGGCCAGCAGCAGGAAGCAGCCGGCGGCGATGGCGATGCGGTGGAGCAGGGCGGGCATGGCGGTCTCCTCGGTGCCGGTGGACGTTGCAGGGCGGGCCCCGCCACGGCAGGGCCCGCCCTCAAGTACGCACGCCGGCGCGAACGGTTACACGCCCTAGGGCAGCGGCGGCAGCACCAGCGCCGACCACCAGGCCGGATCGAGCTGGAAGGCCACCGTGCCGGCCTCGTTGCCCCGCGGCCGGGCCAGGGCGCCCGGGCCGACGCGGTCGTGCAGCGACGGGCAGTCGGCCCGCAGCAGCTCCCGGCCCCCGGCGTCGAGCACGCGGACGAACACGGCATCGTCGGCCCCCAGGGTGGCCCGCCAGGCCACCGCTGCCGCACCCACCCAGCCGCTCTCCTGGGGCGCCGCCGGCCCCACGGTCACCGGCCCGCTGCGCAGGATCGTGCCCTGGCCCACGACCTGGAATTCCACCAGGACCTCGGTCGCCGCCTCGAACACCTCCGGCGCGAAGCGCACCGTCACGCCCGTCAGGAGCAGGGTCCGCGGAACATCCATGACCCGCACCAGGTCCGCCGCTCCGGTCAGGCGTGCCGCCAGTTCGCGGTCGCCGCCGGACTGGCGCACGTAGGTGTCGAGCAGGCTGACGGTCTGGTCCCTGAGGTCCAGCCACTGGGCACTCCAGTCGCGGCCCTCGGCCGCCCGGGCCGTGACCTGGGCCTGCAGTTCCTGGCAACGCTGCCATTGCCCGGCGAAGAGGCCGCGCCGTTCCAGTTCCCGGGCCAGGGCCCGGTTGGTCTCGTGCTCGGCCCAGCGCGCCAGGAAGGGGTCCTCCTGGGTCAGGGTCTCGATGCGCCAGGCCGTCGAGCCGGTGGTCTCGGCCAGGGCGGCGTGGAAGCGGTGGGCCATCAGCGAGTCGCGCCCGTTGTAGAGATGGTCCGGGATCCCGGTCGAGTCGGCGGTCGCGGCCAGGGCCGCACGCGCGGCCTCGAAGCGGATGCGCTCCAGGTAGTCCCCGTAGCCGGCGGGATCGAAGCGCACCGCCGGATTGCCGCGCAGATCCGCCAGCACCTCCTTGCCGGCGTCGTCCCGCGCCAGGGAACCGGCCCGTTCCAGCGCCGCGTAGAGGGCGAAAGTGGCCGGCAGCAGGTCGGGCACCGCGCTGTCGTCGAAGCGCTGGATCTGCTTGCGCAGGTCCGCCAGCACTTCACGCACCTCGGCCGCGGGCCAGACGCCGTCGCCGAAATTCGCGTCGAACGGCAGGTTCCGCGCCGCGGGCAGGCGCTCGGCCCGCTTCAGGCGCACCAGGGCGAACGCGGTGTTGCGGTAGGCCCGGGTCGTGGCGCTGGCCGAGGGCGAGACCTTTTCGGCCGCCGCATGCAGGTTCTCCTCCCAACCTTCGCTCCAGCGCTCGGCGGAGAACGCGCCCAGGAGGCCGACCATGCCGCCGACCTGCAGGCGGGCCGTGGCCAGGCGCGCCCAGGCCGGCGCGGTGCCCACCTCGCGGCCGGCGGCAACCATTTCCGGCGCCGCGGCAGCCTTCAGCGAGTCCCGCCGCGCGGCGATCCGGGCGTCGTCCAGGTCGCCCACATCCCGCCAGTCCAGGTTGTTGGCCAGCGAGTACCAGGCCACCTCCAGCCGGCGCATCTCCTGCTCGAGGATGCGGCCCTGGCCGGCCAGCGCCTTCAGGCGTTCGATTTCGCGGTCGGGACGGCTGCCCTGCTGGATGCCGTCGGCGGCGAGGGTGGCGAACAAGTCCACCTGCTGCAGCAACGGGCCTGCCGCCTCGCTCTGGAAGACCATCTTCACGCGCCGCCGGTCCTGGGAGCGGCCGCCATCGGCACCGGCGCCGGCCCTGGTCACCGCGGCCAGGCTGCGCTCGTAGACCGCGCCCACGTCCACCGCCTGCAGCAGCGAGGCCACCTCGGTGGGAGCGTTGTCCGGATCTTCCGCACGGAACCAGCCGAAGCGGTCACTCATGAACGTCGTGATCTCGGGCATCTTCCACCAGCAGAGGGCCGCCAGCAGCAACCCGCACACGGCCAGGGGCACCACCCGCCGCGGCTTGGGCCGGCGTCGACCGGCGTCGCCGACGGCGCGCCCGGCGCGTTCGAGCTGGGTGCGGGCCACGGCGCGGGCCCGGCCGGCGCTGCGCGGCGAGCCCCAGTTCTCCACCGGCGCGCCGGAAGCGGCGGCCGGGCTGCCGCCGCGGCGGGCCGGATGCACGTAGTTCGAAGCCGGCTTGGCCGGAGCCGGGCCCGCCGACGGCACCGGAGGCTTCGGCTGCGCGGCCTGCGGCGCCCGCGGCGACTGGACCCGGTCGCGGCGGCGGGCCGGATGATTCGACGGCTTGGCCGGCCCGGCCTTCATGCCGGTCACCGGTTCGGCCGTACGGGCCCGCGGCGGGGCGGCCGGGCGCTTGGACGCGGGCTTGGACGCCAGCTCGGTCGCCCGGGTGCGGGCCGGCGCCGTCGCGACCTTGGGCCCCATGCCCGGCAGGGTGTTCTGGTCGCGCCCGACCCGGCACAGGCCGGGCAGATCGCCGGCGCTGAGCCGGTCGCCGACCTTGCGGGCGTAGTCTTCCACGGCCTGGGGCACGATGGCCGCCACCTCGGCCATCAGCAGGCGCTGCCAGCCGCTGAAGGGACAGCCCGACTTGCCCAGGGCGGCGATGCGCCAGGAGTTGCCGTCGCTGCCGGCCCAGGACGCGAAGCGCAGGTCCTTGCGCATGGGCCCCGGCAGGGCGGCGATGATCAGGGCCAGCGCCCGGTCCGAGGCCGGTCCCGGCTGCTCCAGCGGCAGCATCAGCTTGCCCTTGGTCAGCAGATGGCGCAGCGATTCGGTGACCAGGGGCAGGTCCCCCAGCCCCGGCGGCGGCGACACCAGCTGGGAATCAGGCACCTCGTCGACGGTCTGACGGTCGAGGATCAGGCCGGGCCGCCACTCCTCCAGGACCGCGACGGCCTGCACCAGGCCGAAGGGATTGCGGCCAAAGGCGGTGTAGTCGGCGTCGTTGAGCACGAAGCCATGGACGAAGCCCGCGTCGCCGGCGGCCATGCGCAGCACGGCCCACAGCTGGCCGCGCATGGAGGACATGGTGGCCTTCAGGGGCACCGAAATCAGCGCCGGGGCCTCCAGGCC
This sequence comes from Candidatus Krumholzibacteriia bacterium, assembly GCA_963848505.1. Lineage (GTDB taxonomy): Bacteria > Krumholzibacteriota > Krumholzibacteriia > LZORAL124-64-63 > LZORAL124-64-63 > JACZKN01. The sequence goes on from CAWKEB010000003.1 coordinate 2,287,925, forward strand.
GGCCATGGGCAGATCGCCCCAACTTTCGCAAAGGCGCCGGATCTCGGTGGCGGCGTCGGCGCCCAGGCCGGGCGACTGGGCCAGCACCGAGCGCGGGGCGGCGCGCTGGCCGGATTCGGACCCATACAGGATCTGCTCGACGAAAGGCATATTCAACACTCCGGTTGGAGGGAGCGACGATTCCTCGACCTATCCATGTTCGGCCGGATCGGTCATTTCCTGAGAGCGGAATGCAAAAAGGGGGCCCGCCCCCCTGCCGGGGAACGGGCCCACTCGATGGACCGCGCTGAGCCGCGATCGGCCGGGATCAGACCTCCCGGTCCAGCCCCAGACGCTTGCGCTTGTCCACGTTGCCGGGCGACCTGGCCGCCGCATGCTCGGCCTCGAACATCTCCTTGGGCATGGTGCCGGTGATCCAGGACGGGTTCATGGGGTAGAGCTTCGGGTTGAACATCACCCCGTACATGTGCCAGACCAGGATCGCCAGGAAGGCCAGCCAGGCCTCGTAGTAGTGGATGACCAGGAAGACCTCCAGCAGGCCCTTGCCCAGGCGCATCACCAGGAAATCCTCGAACCAGAGGCAGAGGCCGGTGATGACCATCACCACGGTGCCCCAGATCAGGGCCCAGTACTCGGCCTTCTCCACGAAGGAGAAGCGGCGCATGTGCGGGTGGTGGGTCGAGCGGCCCAGGTTGTACATCAGGGCCTGCCAGAACAGCTTGGCGTCCTCCAGCTTGGGCGCGATGTCGGCCAGGAAGATGCGCCCCTTCGTCGTCAGCAGGAAGCCGGCGTGCCAGACCGAGCCGATGATCATCACGATCGCCGCGCCGCGGTGGATCAGGCCGCGCACCTGGGCGCCGCCCTCGTGGGCGAAGATCAGCTTGGCCCACCAGGCGTCGTAGAAGCGCAGCGAGAAGCCGGTCACCACCAGCACCGTGAACGAGACCGCCAGCAGGGCGTGCTGCATGACCTCGTCGGTCTCCATGCGCCGCACCTGGTCCTTCTTCATCATGTCCTTGACCTGGCGGATCCAGTCCAGCAGGCAGTAGCCGGCCATGCCGCCGATCACCAGGAAGATCAGCAGCTGGTAGACGATGCGGATGTAGTAGGGCCAGCCGCTGGCCTGGCCGCTGGACGGCTGGTGGATGTTCGTGCGCGCGGCGATCTCGGTGCTGATGGTGCTGTGGCAATGGCCGCAGGTGGCGACCAGGTTCTGGGGCGCCACCGACGAGCGCGGATTGTCCGACGGCAGGATCAGGTGGGCGCCGTGGCAGGAGGCGCAGTTGGCCACCGTCTTGTCGCCGGCGCGGCTCTTCAGACCGTGGTACGAGTCCACGTACGACTGCAGGAAGCCCGAGGGCAGGTCGTACTTCTCGTTCAGCTTGGCCGAGTCGTGGCAGGGCGTGCAGGTGGCCTCGGCCACGCGGAAGGCGCTGACCGGGGAGCGAGGGTCGCTGGTCGCGAGGATGCCGTGCTCGCCGTGGCAGTGGGTGCAGGTCGGCGCGTCGACCTCGCCGCGGGAGACCAGCTCACCGTGGATGCCGGCCTCGTACTGCGTCTGGATCGTGCCGTGGCACTTGCCGCAGGTCTTGGAGATGTTGAAGAAGTTGATGGTCGACTCGATCTCGCCCGGGGGCAGGATGCGGTGAGCCGTGCCGCCGGTGGAGTGGCAGTCGTTGCAGGAGGCGGCGGTGTCCTTGCCGCCGGCGGTCGCCTTGCCGTGCACGCCCTTCTGGTAGACCTCGATGGGGTGCTTGAACTTGATGTTCAGCCGCTCCAGGAAGTCCTGGTCCTCGTGGCAGGTGCCGCAGGTCGAGGGCAGGTTCGACGGATGCACCAGCGACTTGCTGTCGGCGTGGCGCAGGATGCGGTGGCTGCCGTGGCAGTCCTGGCAGGAGGGCACCGACTGGGACACGCCCACGAAGCCGCGACCATGCTGGACGTAGGTCTCCTTGACGTCCTCATGGCAGGTGCCGCAGTCCGGCTCCGGCAGGTGCGGGGCGTGCGGGATCGAGGTGACGCCCGTGTGGCAGTCGAGGCAGGAGAAGCCTTCGTGCACGCTGCCGATCAGCAGCTCGGACCCGATCTCGGTGGGCTCGCCGCCCGTGTCGCTGTGGCAGTCGGCGCAGACGGCATCGCTGAAGGCGGAGGCCGCCGCCGGGCAGCCCAGCGCCAGGATCGCCGCCAGGACGAGGGTTCGGTACGCTCGCATGGTTGCCTGGACCTTTCACGTCTTGCCGGAACAGGACCGTACGGCCCGGAATCCGAACGGGCATCTGGGAGCCGACCGGCGAGGCAGCCGCTGTCGAATCCCTCTCCGCCCCACACTGCCAAACTTTCGACAGGTCACCTGATCGCCGGCCGACCCGGGCTCTGCGGGTGCCCGCGGCGCCGCCGCGGCTTTGCCCGCCTTGCCCGCAATCCTAGTACCTGGCCGGGGAATGGCCAAACTCAATTACCATGCAACACATTGTTTATATAGATCTTATATCATATTAAAACTGTAGAGATTTGTGCCGGAGCTGGGCGGTGACCTTGAGTGGTCGTTTTTCATTTAACCAAGTTAATCAATGCCAACGACCTGCGCAGGCCGCCATGTTTAATGATTATCATCTGCAACAGATTGGTGGGCAACGGATTGACGCCAGGCAGGGAGGCGCGGAGGCCCGTGACAAGGCCGGCCGCAGGCGCGCGGGCCGTCCGGGAGCCGGTTGAGGCTAGCCGAAGCGGCCGGTGATGTAGTCCTCGGTCTCCTTGAGATGGGGATTGGTGAAGAGGCGGGCGGTGGGTCCGTACTCGACGATCTGCCCCAGGTACATGAAGGCCGTGTAGTCGCTGACGCGGGAAGCCTGCTGCATGTTGTGCGTCACGATCAGCACCGTGTAGTCGCCGCGCAGGCGCAGGATCAGCTCCTCCACCCGGGTGGTGGCGATGGGGTCCAGGGCACTGCAGGGCTCGTCCATCAGCAGCACCTCGGGCTCGGCGGCGATGGCCCGGGCGATGCACAGCCGCTGCTGCTGGCCGCCGGACATGCCCAGGGCGCTTTCGCCCAGGCGGTCCTTGACCTCGTCCCAGAGGGCGGCGCCGCGCAGGGCCTTCTCGCAGACCTCGGCCAGCACCGCGCGGTTGCGCACGCCGTTGATCTGCAGGGCGTAGGTGACGTTGTCGCGGATGCTCATGGGGAACGGATTCGACTTCTGGAAGACCATGCCCATGCGCCGGCGCAGCTCGATCACGTCGACGCCGCGGCCGTAGGCGCTGTCGCTGCCCAGGACGATGTCCCCGCTGGTGCGCACACCCTCGATCAGGTCGTTCATGCGGTTGACCGAGCGCAGCAGCGTGCTCTTGCCGCAGCCCGAGGGCCCGATCAGGGCCGTGACCTTGCCCCGGGGCACGGGCAGGTTGTTGCTGAACAGGGCCTGCTTCGCCCCGTACCACAAGCTGAAGTCCCGGACCTCGAGCACGGGCACCTCGGCCGCCACCTCCGGATGCACGTCGGCGGGGATGACCTGGCCGGCGGCGATGGCCGCCAGCCGGTCCGAAGGCGGCGAGAACTCCAGGTCCTCGGGCGGATCGTTCTGCAGGATCTCGGTCATGGTCCCCTCCCGGGCCGTCAAAACTTGGACCCGGTGAATTTGCGGGCCAGCCGCGACCTGAACCAGATGGCCGCGGCGTTGAGGAACAGGACGATGGCCATCAGCAGCATCGTCGTGGTGAAGACCATGGGCTTGGCGGCCTCGGAATTCTGGCTCTGGAAGCCGAGGTCGAAGATGTGGAAGCCCAGGTGCATGAAGCTGCGTTCAGGGTGCAGGAACGGCCAGGCGCCGTCGATCGGCAGGTCGGGGGCCAGCTTCACCGCGCCGACCAGCATCAAGGGAGCCACCTCGCCCGCACCGCGGGCCATGGCCAGGATGGCGCCGGTCATCACCCCGGGCAGGGCCCGGGGCAGGACGACCCGCTGGATGGTCTGCCACTTGGTGGCGCCGCAGGCGAACGAGCCCTCGCGCATGCTGGTGGGCACCGCGGCGAGGGCCTCCTCCGTGGCCACGATCACCACCGGCAGGGTCAAAAGGGCCAGGGTCAGCGAGGCCCACATGATGCCGCCGGTGCCGAAGGTGGGGTTGGGCAGCCGGTCGCTGAAAAAGAGCGTGTCCAGTCCGCCGCCCACGATGTAGCAGAAGAAGCCCAGCCCGAACACGCCGAACACGATGCTGGGCACGCCGGCCAGGTTGTTGATGGCGATGCGCACCAGGCTGACCATCAGGCCCGCCTTGGCGTACTCCTTCAGGTAGAGCGCCGCCATCACGCCGAAGGGCACCACCAGCAGCGTCATGGCCAGGGTCATGACCACGGTGCCGAAGATGGCCGGGAAGACGCCGCCCTCGCTGTTGGCCTCGCGGGGCTCGGCGGTCAGGAACTCGTGCCAGCGGCCCAGGTACAGGCCCAGGCGCCCGCCCAGGCCCAGTCGATTGGCGGGGTAGGCCCGCACGATCTCGTCCAGGGCCAGGTCCTTGGCGGCCCCCCCGGCGGTGGCGACCCGGATCACGTAGCGGGGGCCGGCCGGTTCGCCGGCCCGGGCATGGGGATCGGCCGCACCCCGGTGGTGCTTTGCGAACAGCCGCCAGACCTCGGCCGGATCCTCGGCCAGCACCCGGTCGTCGGCCAGGAAGGCCAGCGGCCGGCCGTAGAACCGCCCCCAGGCCAGGCGCTCGAAGACCAGGGCCCAGGGCGGACGCGACTCCCCGTCGCGCGCCACGGCGAAGTCGTCCACCCAGCGGAAGTGCTCGCCCGAAAGCTCGAAGTTGCCGATCCGCAGCAGGCGGCGGCGCAGCCGGCCGTCCTCGGCCAGCAGCTGCCCCTCGGCGGCGGCCCGCGCTCCGCCTTCAAGCGCGGCGATCACCTCGGCGCCGGGGCGGTAGTGGTCGTCGCGGGTGAACTCGCCCATCAGCAGTTCGCCATCGCGCAGCTCGACCTGCACCACCGGCTGGGGCCAGAAGGTGGCCAGGCCCTGCCAGAAGACGAAGCCGACCAGGATGGTGACCATCAGCAGGCCCACCACCAGGCCGGTGCCCGTCAGCCAGACCATGGGCTCGCCGCGGGCGATCAGCGAAGACGCCACGCGGGAGGACTCGGGGCGCCCGACGGGGCGGCTGGCGCGGGTCGGGCTCACAGGCGGCTCGCTTTCCTGCGGAAGTGCAGGCGCACGATCTCGGCCACCGTGTTCAGCAGGAAGGTCATGGCGAAGAGGGTCAGGGCGGCCAGGAACAGCGTGCGGTAGTGGGTGCTGTTCTGCACCGCCTCCGGCAGCTCGACCGCCAGGTTGGCCGACAGGGTGCGGAAGCCGTTGAAGATGTTCATCTCCATGATGGGCGTGTTGCCCGCGGCCATCAGCACGATCATGGTCTCGCCCACGGCCCGGCCCAGGCCGATCATCGCCGCCGAGAACAGGCCGCTCATGGCCGGCGGCACCACGACCTTGACCAGCGGTCTGCCAGGTCGTCGCGCCGGCGCCCAGCGAGGCGGCGCGCAGATGGTCCGGCACCGCGGTCAGGGCGTCCTCGGCGATGCTGTAGATGATGGGGATGACGGCGAAGCCCATGGCGATGCCCACCACCAGGGCGTTGCGCTGCACGTAGGTGCCGAAGGCCGCACCGCGCGGGTCCCAGCCCACGCCGTCGAGCAGCCAGCCGGCGAACAGGGCCAGGCCCAGCGTGAGCGCCGCGCCGGCGGCGAAGCGGCCCAGATCCAGCAGCGCCAGGCGGCCCAGGGTCCAGCCCGGGCCCCGCCGGCGCAGCAGGCCCTCGCCCCACTGCACGTTGGCCCAGCCCACGCCCAGGCCGCAGACCGGCAGCAGCAGCACCACCCAGCCCGCGATGCCGGAGCCCACGCGGCCGTCCAGCCAGGCCTTGATGTCGCCGCCGAACCCGAGCCTCTCCAGGCCCGGGCCGAGGGTCCAGAGGATCGCCGCCCCGGCGGTCATGGCCGCCAGCACGCCCAGCGGACGCAGGCCCTCGGCGCGCATGGCCAGGTGCCGCGGCAGCAGCTGCCAGAGGTGGGCGCCCAGCAGCACGAAGAACGGCGTGCCCACCACCACCGCCAGCACCTCGACCACCACGTTCTCGACCATGGGCGCCAGCACCAGGGCCGCCAGGAAGCCCAGCACCACGCTGGGCAGGCTGGCCATGACCTCGATCACGGGCTTGACCCGGGCGCGCACGTCCTTGTGCAGGAACTCCGAGGTGTACATGGCCGCCAGCAGCGCCAGGGGCAGGCCGAACAGCAGCGAGTAGAAGGTGGCCTTCATGGTGCCGAAGACCAGTGGCACGAGGCTGAGCTTGGGCTCGAAGCTGTCGTCAGCGGCCGAGGACTGCCACACGTAGGCAGGGCCGGCGTAGCCCTCGTACCAGACCGGGCGCAGCAGCGTGGTCCAGTTGGTCTCCGGATGCGGGGCCTCGACCTGCCAGAGGGTGCCGCCGGCGGGGCCGGAGGCCAGGATCAGGTCCTCGCGCGGGGCGATGGCCAAGGCCTCGACGGCGCCCCCCTCCTGGCGGCCGGAGCCCAGCAGGCGCTCGGCCGTCACCTGGTACAGGCGGACCGTGCCGTCGGCATAGCCGGCGGTCAGGATGCGGGAGCGCAGCGAACCGCCCAGGGCGGTGACCGCCGCGGGGCCACCCTCCAGCACGTGCACCGGCTGGAGCAGCGGCGTCTCGCCGGCGGCGGCGCCGGTCGGGAACCACACGGTCAGCCCGCCGCGGTCGTCGCCCACGGCCAGGGACGAGCGGCCGCCGATGTAGGTCAGCGCCGTGACCCGGACGCCGTCGACCGGCGTCAGGTCCTGCTGCGCGGCGAGCGCGAAATCCCCGTCGTCGTCACGTCGCAGCAGGGCCGTGCGGCCGCTGCGTTCGACCAGCAGCACCAGGTTGCCGATCTCGTCGACCAGGATCCGGGCCCAGGGCGCCGCGGGATCGAGGCCGAGGTCGGCCAGGGCGAAATCGCCGCCGCGGCTGCGCAGGCGCCGTTCGCCGGTCAGCATGTTGGTCTTCCAGGTCAGGCGCCGGTCGTGGAAGACGCCGGCCGAATCGAGGCAGACGGTGATGAACCCGTCCGAGGTGCGGACCATGTCCAGGGCCAGGATCGGCCCGCTGCCGACGGCCAGCCGCTCGTCGCGGACCAGGCTCAGCGTCTGCCGCCGGTACTGCTGCTCGGGGGTCTTCTCGACGATGGCGTCCCCCACGACGCGGGTCTCGCCCACGGCCAGGTCCTGCAGCGAGACCGGGACATCGTCGTGCTCGAGGTATTCGGTGGCGAATTCCAGCACCGCCGTCGCCAGCGAACCGTCGGCGAAGCCGAAGGCCGTGTAGCCGCCGCGGCCGGCGAAGGCCACCGCCGTCGGCGCAGCGACCGGATCGACGTGCAGCGGGGGCAGGCTGCGGCCCGTGGTCAGGCTGCGCACGGAGATGGTGCCGTCCTCATGCAGGGTCCAGACCAGGGAGGCGTAGACGTCCAGCCCCTGGCGCAGGACGGCCGCGCCGGAGGGGACATCCGTCCCCTCCGGCGGCAGCGGCGCGACAGTCTCGATGTCCGTCGGGGCCAGCAGCGGCAGCACCACCCAGAGCAGGAAGAGCCCGACCAGCGACACCGCCACGATCCCGCCGATGCCGCTGAGGGCGATCAGCCAGCGGGCCAGATCGTCCACCAGCAGGACCCGCCGGCTGGGCTTGCGGCTGAAGGTCCTGCCGGTGAAGCTCGGGCGGTCGTTCTGCGGCTCGTTGGCACTCATGGGTTCCTGCTCGTCCCGACTGCAGGTCCGGATCCTAGAAGCCCGGGTCGATGCCCACGGACTTCAGCTCTTCGCGGGCCACCGTGGCCGGCACCGGCAGGTAGCCGTCCTTGACCACGACTTCCTGGCCCTCGCGGCTGAACACGAAGCGCACGAACTCGGCCCGCAGGTCGTCCAGCTGGCTGCCCGGCTTGTAGTTGACCGACAGGTAGAGGAAGCGCGACAGCGGGTAGTCGCCGCTGTAGGCGTTGTCCGCCTCGGCGGCCACGAACTCGCTGACCTGGCCGGTCTCGTCGCTCAGGGGCACCGCGCGCACGTCGGAGGTCAGGTAGCCGATGCCGCTGTAGCCGATGCCGTACTTGTCGCTGGCGACACCCTGGACCACCGAGCTGGAGCCCGGCTGCTCCTTGACCTCGTCCTTGTAGTCGCCCTTGAACAGCGCGTGGTCCTTGAAGTAGCCGTAGGTGCCGGAGGCCGAGTTGCGGCCGTACAGGCTGATGGGCTTGTCCTTCCACTCGCCGGTCAGGCCGAGGTCGCCCCAGGTGCGGATGTCCCGGTCGTAGCCGCCCTTGCGGGTCTTGGAGAAGATGGCGTCGACCTGCTGCAGGGTCAGCCCCTTGATGCGGGTTGTCCTTGTGCACGTAGACGGCCAGCATGTCGATGCTGGTGCGCAGCTCGACGGGCTGGTAGCCGAACTGCTGCTCGAATTCGTCGATCTCCTTGCTCTTCATCTTGCGGCTCATGGGCCCGAAGTTGCTGGTGCCGGCGATCAGGGCCGGCGGCGCGGTGGACGAGCCCTTGCCCTCGACCTCGACCTTGACCGCGGGCTGGTGGCCGCGGAAGCCCTCGGCCCACAGGGCCATCAGGTTGTTCATGGTGTCGGAACCGATGCTCTTGATGCTGCCGGTGGCGGTGGCGTTCTTCGTGTAGGCCTTGAAGGCAGGATCGACGCCCACACCGCCGACGGCCACCGCGGCCACCATCAGGGTCAAGGCCAGGACGGCGAGGGACTTCAGGACGGGATTCTTGCGCAGCATGTCTGTTTCCTTTCGGCGCTCGACCTCGGATTCGGGCCGGCTCCGGCCCGCTGGTTCGGGCCATACGCTAGACGCCGCTTGTAAGCAATATGACAGGCCATTGTAAAAATGGTGTAAATTCCCTCATACGCGCCCGGCGACGCCGCCGGCCGGTCCCGGACCTTTACAAACTCCTAACTTGCGCAATACACCGGTCAAGGTGAACGTCCCGGCGAAACCAGGCAGGCGGACCCCGGCCACCGGAGGCATCATGGCGGGCGAACACATCCTGATCGTCGAGGACGAGGCGGACATCGCCGAGCTGCTGGAGTACAATCTCGAGCGGCACGACTACGACCCCCAGGCGGTGGGCACCGGCGAGGAAGGCCTGATCCAGGCGCGCGAGGGCGGGCCCGACCTGGTGATCCTCGACCTGATGCTGCCGGGGTTGTCCGGGCTCGAGGTCTGCCGGCGGCTGAAGGGCGACCCGCAGACCGCCCGCATCCCCATCATCATGCTCACGGCCAAGGGCGAGGAAGAGGACATCATCGCCGGCTTCGAGGCCGGCGCCGACGACTACGTGACCAAGCCCTTCCGGCCGAAGGTGCTGCTGGCCCGGGTCCAGGCGGTGCTGCGCCGCGGCAGCGGCCGGCGCAGCCGCGAGGACGAGAGCGTGGACCTGGACGGCCTCGAGATCCACCCCGGGCGCCACGAGGTGCGCGTGGCCGGGGCGGCGGTCGACCTGACCCGCACCGAGTTCCGCATCCTCCAGTTCCTGGCTTCGCGGCCGGGCTGGGTGTTCACGCGCAGCCAGATCGTGCACTCGGTCCACGGCGACGACTACCCCGTGACCGGCCGCTCGGTCGACGTGCAGGTGGCGGCGCTGCGCCGCAAACTCGGCCCCGCGGGCCACCAGATCCAGACCGTGCGCGGGGTCGGCTACAAGATGGGCGATTGAGATGCCGCGTCGCAGCCTCCTGTGGACCTTCTTTCCGCCGCTGCTGACGATCCTCGTGCTGAGCCTGGTGCTGGTGACCGCGTTCTCCGGCCAGGCGGTGCGGACCTTCGTGCTGCGCGAGACCGGCAAGGACCTCGAGCAGATGGCCCGGGTCACCGTGCCCCAATTCGCCGCGGCCCTGGGCACTGGCGACGAGCAGGCCGTGCAGGACCTCTGCCGCCGCCTCCGCACGCTGACCGGCATGCGCTTCACGGTGATCATGGCCGGCGGACGGGTCGCCGGCGACTCGGTCGAGGAACCCGGCCGCATGGACAACCACGCCGACCGGCCCGAGGTGAAGGCCGCGTTGGCCGGCGAGACCGGGCGCAGCCGGCGCTACAGCGCGACCCTGGACCACCAGCGCGTGTACTGCGCCATCGCCGCCGAAACCGACAGCGGCCAACCCTTCGCGGTGCGCGCCTCGATCAGCGAAGCCACCCTGGCCGAGGTGATGAGCGGCGCCCTGACCCGCATCGCCGCCGCGGGGCTGGCCCTGGCCCTGCTGGCGGGCCTGACCGCGTACCTGCTGGCCAGGCGCCTGCGCAATGCCCTGTCCCGGCTGCAGGCAGGCGCCGAGGCCTTCGCGGCCGGCAACCTGGACGAGCGGGCCCGCGAGGCCGATTCGGCGGAGATCGCCGCCCTGGCCGAGGCCATGAACCGCATGGCCGACCAGCTGGGCCGGCGCATCGAGACCATCGACACCCAGCGCCGCGAGCTGGAGGCGGTGATGTCGAGCATGGTCGAGGGCGTGGTCGCCGTCGATCTCGACGAGACGATCATCAGCATGAACGGGGTGGCGTCACGGATGCTGGGCCAGGCCCCGGGCTGGGCCATGGGCCGCAGCATCCAGGAGGCGGCGCGTGACCCGCACCTGACGCGCATGGTCCAGGGCGCCCTGGCCGGGGGCGCGACGGTCGAACGCGACGTGCGCCTGGGCGGCCGCGACGAGGTCTGCGTGCAGGCCACCGCCACCGACCTGCGCGACGGCGAAGGCAGCCTGATCGGCGCGCTGCTGGTGCTGAACGACGTGACCCGGCTGCGCCGCCTGGAGAACATGCGCCGCGACTTCGTGGCCAACGTCTCCCACGAGTTGAAGACGCCGATCACCTCGATCAAGGGGTTCGTGGAGACCCTGCTGGAACAGCCGCCGGCCGAGCCGGCGGAGGTCCGGCGCTTCCTGGGCATCATCAACCGCCAGGCCGATCGCCTGGACGCCATCATCAGCGACCTGCTGGCCCTTTCGCGCCTGGAGAAGGACACCGAAAGCGGCGGGCTCGAACTGAGCGACCTGCCCCTGCGCCCGGTGCTGGAGCGCATCCAGCGGGATCTGGCCGCCCGCGACCCCGCCGGCGGTGCACGCGTGGTGCTGGCCTGCCCGGAGGGCCTGCGGGTCACCGTCAACGCCGCCCTGCTCGAGCAGGCGGTGGGCAACCTGCTGGACAACGCCCTGAAGTACAGCCCGGCGGACACGCCGGTCGAGCTCGGCGGTTCGCGCGCAACCGGCGGCGTGCACATCACCGTCAGCGACCGGGGACCGGGCATCGCCGCCGAGCACCTGCCCCGGCTCTTCGAGCGCTTCTACCGCATCGACAAGGCGCGCAGCCGGGTCCTGGGCGGCACCGGCCTGGGCCTGGCCATCGTCAAGCACATCGCCCAGGCCCACCGCGGACGCGTGACCGTCAGCAGCGAAGTGGGCCGGGGCAGCACCTTCACCATCACCCTGCCAGCGGAGGTCACCGCGTGAAGATCCATCTGCAACGCGAGATCGAGCTACTCAAGAAGCAGCTCTTCCATCTCAGTTCCCTCGTGGAGCAAAGCCTGAAGTTCGCGCTGCGCGCCGTGCACGAGAGCGACTCCGAGCTGGCGGCGCGGGTGCGCGAGGGCGACCGCGAGATCGATCGGCTCGAGGTCGCGGTCGAGGAGGAGTGCCTGAAGATCCTGGCCCTGCACCAGCCGGTGGCCGTGGACCTGCGCTTCATCATCGCCGTGCTGAAGATGAACAACGACCTCGAGCGCATCGGCGACCTGGCGGTCAACATCGCCTCGGGCCGCAAGTGCATGGGCGGCGAATCCATGCCCGCTGCCTTCACCGAGGCCCTGCACGACATGGGCGAGAAGGCCCAGGCCATGCTGCGCTCGGCCCTGGAGTCGCTGATGGCCATGGACGTGGCCAGGGCCCGCGAGGTGCTGGCCGCCGACGACGCCGTCGATGCCCGCTACCGCGAGATCGTGGACCTGCTGCGCACGGAGATGGGGCGGCGCCCCGGCGAGTCGGAGAAGATGGTCTGCTGGCTGCTGGTGGCCAAGAACCTGGAGCGGGTGGCGGACCAGGCGACCAACATCGCCGAGGACACCATCTACACGGTCGAGGGTTCGATCATCCGCCACGGCGGGCACTGAGGCCTCAGCGCCGGAAGACCTGCCCCGCGGTGGCGAGTTCGGCCGGGCCGTTGGGGTCCAGCAGCCAGGCGATGCGCCGCACGCCCTCGCGCACGTCCTCCATCGCCCCGCAGTAGCTCAGGCGCAGATGCCCCTCCTGTCCGAACTCGATGCCGGGCACCGTGACCACCTGCACCTGCTCGAGCAGCCGCTCCGAGAGGCGGGTCGAGTCGCGGTCGAAGCGCCTGAAGTCGCAGAAGCTGTAGAAGGTCCCGCCGGGCACGTTGACGCCCAGGCCGGGCACCTCCGCCAGCAGGCGCATCAGCTCGTTGCGGTTGCGCTCCAGAGTGGTGCAGAGCTCGTCCACCGAGTCCTGGGCGCCGGTGATGGCGGCGACCGCCGCGTGCTGGGACAGGGCGCAGGGGTTGCCCGACTGGTGGGACTGGATGTTGTCCATGGCCTGGATCAGCGACGCCGGGCCCACCGCCCAGCCGATGCGGAAGCCGGTCATGGCGTACTGCTTGGAGACGCCGTTGAGCACCACCAGGCGCGTGTCGTCGATCTCCCGCTCCGTGCACTCGTAGCAATTGGCCGCGGTCGCGCCGTCGAAGACCATGCGGTGGTAGATGTCGTCCATCAGCAGGAAGACGTCGCGCTGCTCGCAGAGCTCGACCATGCCCCGCACGAAGTCCTCGTCGAAGACCGCGCCGGACGGGTTGTTGGGGCTGTTCAGCAGCACCGCGCGCGTGCGGGGCGTGAAGGCCTTTGCCATGTCCTCGAGCGCCGGCTGGAAGGTGCCGTCGGCCGGAGTCACCGGCACCGGCACGCCGCCCGCCAGACGCACCATGTCCGGGTAGCTGACCCAGTAGGGCACCGGGAACACGACCTCGTCGCCGGGATCGACCAGGGCCATCAGCGCGATCATGATGGCCTGCTTGGCCCCCGCGCTGGCCATGACGTTGGCGCGCGCCACCTGCCGCCCGTAGAAGCGGTCGGTGTAGGCGATGATCGCGTCCTTCATGGCCGGTGTGCCGCCGGCCGGCGTGTAGCGCACCTCGCCGCTGCGCAGCATGGCGATGCCCGCCTCGATGGCCGCGGCCGGCGCCAGGCTCTTGGGCTCGCCGCCGCCGAGATGGATGACGGGCTGGCCGTCCGCGCGCAGCTTGGCGGCGCGGGCGTTCAGCGCCAGGGTGGCCGACGGCGCGATGGATTGGGCGATCCTGCTGAAAGGCATGGTCTGGTCCCCCGATGGCGTGGACGGACGGTGTTCCGCCTCGAAATCTAAACGGCGGACCCGCCGGATGCCACGGGATTCTGTGCCGGCGGGCGGCGATTGCGGAGTATGGCGGTCGTTTACGGTCGACGCCTAGGGCCGGTCGGCGCGCCCGGGCGTCTTGCGGACCAGGGCCCCGCCGAGCAGTTCGGCCGGCGCGACGGTGGCCGCGGTCAGGGGCGGCCGGACCACGGTCGCCGGCTCGACCGGCGCGACGGCTGCGGCGACCACCGGCGCCGCGGCCGCGGCCTTCAGCAGCTCCGGCAGCACCTCCAGGGCGACCCCGTAGCTGCAGGACGGGTTCCACAGGCACCAGCCGGCGCCGCCGGCCTGCATGGCCGCGCTCACCTGCGTGGCGACGTAGGCGCCGTCGTAGTTGGTGACCAGGTACGGAAAGGCCTGCAGCCAGGGCCGGATCTCGGCCTGCCCGCCGGCCAGGCGCAGGAAGCGGCGCGTGCCCTCGGCAATGAAGTACTCGGGGTCGTCGCCGGGCCGGCGCCGGCCCTCGAAGCCCGGCCGGAAGTGGGACGGGTAGATCATGGGGCAGATCACGTCGACCAGGCCGGCGATGGTCGGCACGTGCTGGCCGGTCAGGGCCAGGTCCTCGACCCGGTCCCAGGCCATGATGCCGAACAGGTCGGTGCTGACCCGCACGCCGTGGCCGTGGAGGGAGTCGCGGGCGGCGGCCAGGAAGTCGCTGATCACCGCGCGGCGCCGGGACGCGGTCCCCGTCAGGTCGCCGGTCCAGTCGCCCCGCCAGCCGTTGGTCGGGAAGCGCACGTAGTCGAACTGGACCTCGTCCACGCCGGCCTTGGCCAGCTCGACCGCCAGCGACAGCAGGTAGTCGCGCACCCGGGGGTCCGCGGGATCGATCCAGGCGCAGCCGCGCTCGCTCCAGACCGCGCCGGTGGTGTCGTGCAGGGCCAGCTCGGGGTGCAGGCGGCCCAGCTCCCCGTCCAGGAACAGGGCCAGGCGGGCGATCACGTACAGCCGGCGGTCCCGGAAGCGGTCCATCATGTCAGCCAACGAGGGAATCATCGGCGCCGAACGGCCCGTGCCCGGCGAAGCCAGCGGGTGGGCGCTCTGGTAGGACACCGAGCCGTCGATGTCCTTGGCGTCGAAGACCACGGCGTTGCCGCCGGCGGCGATGAAGGCGTCGACCCGTTCGAACACCGACGACGAGCCGCAGGCCGGGCCGGTCAGGTAGATGCCCCGCACCTCGGCCCCGCCGGCCACCGTCTGGGCCACCAGGCCGCCGCTGACGGCGCCCTGGACCGGAATGCGCAGCTTCTGGCCCACGCGCAGGAAATTCGACTGCAGCCCGTTGGCCTGGCGGATGTCCGTCAGCAGGTCGGTCAGGGAGTAGTGGTTGGTCCGGTCGCGGTGCAGCGCACAGACCTTGACGAGCGAGTCCCCATCCTGGACCGTGTAGACGATCGTGTCGGGAGCGGCGGTGCCGGCGAGGGCCGGAGCACCGGCCAGCAGCAGGATCAGCGCGAAGGTGGTTGCATTCTGCATGGCCGTTCCCGTCGAAGTGCGCCCCAAGTGCTTGTTTGCAAGGGTTTTCGGCTCCCTGAGCAGGATCTGCAAGGCGCGGACCGCCCGTGTGGGGCAGCGTGCGGATCGCCGGGGAATCGCGCGCCGGGGATCGGCGGCCAAGGAGATGGTCAGCATGCTCAAACCGCTCGGCAGCCTGGTCCTGGCCCTGGCCACCGCGGCGCTGCTGTGGGGATGCGACGGGGTGGGCGAACGGCGCCATGGACGTCCCCCCTTCCTGGCCTTCGGTTGCGGCGACGAGGAGCTCTTCCTGGCCGCGTTCAGCGGGTCCGACACGGCCCGCTTGGCGGCCCCGGACGGCGTGCACATCCTGCTGCGGACCCGCTCCGCCTCCGGGACGCGGTACGCCGGCGCCGCCGACACCCTCTGGACCAAGGGGGACGACGTCCTGCTGATCCGCGACGGCCGCACCTACCGGGGCTGCGCGCCGACCGGACGCCAACGAGTGCTGGTGGACCTCTGGCGCCACGGCGCCCTGTTCACCGCCGCCGGCAACGAACCCTTCTGGACCCTGACGGTGTGGCCGGATTCCCTGGTCCTGCTGCTGGACCTGGGCGCGACGCGGTTGACCCACCGCCTCGATCCGGCTGCGCCCTGGTTGGGCGCCGCGGCCGGCTACGCCGATGCCGCGGCGGGGATCGCCCTGACCATGGAGGCCGGTCCCTGCCTCGACACCATGAGCGGGGCACCCTACCCCTGGGCCGTGGGCGTGGTCTGGGACGGGTACGAGCTCAGGGGTTGTGGGTTGGCGCTGGGCCCGCGGTTCTGACCACGACCAGGCCGCCGGCAGCGGTGAATAGGGGCCGGACGAACCGGGTACCGCCCGCACCCCGACCGGCGACCCCAAGCGTGCGGAGGCACCATGCGGATCTCCTACTCCCGCCCCCTGGAACAGGCCTGGGCCCACATGACCAGCCTGTTGTTTCGGCCCTTCGACCTCGGGCGCTGGTTCGTGCTGGGCTTCACCGCCTTCCTGGCCGGGCTGGTCAGCGGCGACGGGGCCGGCAGCTCGGGCTGGCGCCTGCAGGACGTCCTGGACCTCGAGTCCGACCGACCCGTGGGGGAATGGCCCGACGCGGCTCTCGACGCGGTGCGCGACCTGGCCTTCGACGGCTGGATCGTGGCCCTGGTCGCGGCGCTGGTGCTGGCGGGCCTGGTGGTGGCGCTGGTCCTGACCTGGGTCGGCAGCCGCGGCCAGTTCATGTTCCTGGACAACCTGGCGCACCGGCGCAACGAGGTGAGCGAACCCTGGCGGCGCTTCCGGGCCGAGGGCAACAGCCTCTTCCTGTGGCAGCTGGTCTATGGGTTGGTGGTGATGATGGTGCTGGGCCTGGTCGCGGTGGCGTTCTTCGTCGGGGTGGCGGCCCTGGACCCGGGCGAGGCCGGAGGCCTGGCGCTGTTGCCGGTGTTCGTGGTCCTGGGCACGGTGGGCTTCCTGCTGGTGGCGGGGCTGGTCTACGTGGAGTTCTTCCTGATGCACCTGGTGGTGCCGATCATGCACCGGCGCCGCATCGGCTGCACCGCCGCCTGGGGCGTGTTCGGCCGCGAATTCCGGCGCCGCCCCTGGCCCTTCGTGCTCTACGGCCTGCTGCACCTGGGGATCGGGCTGCTGGCGGTGGCCGCGCTCCTGGGCGCGGGCCTGCTGACCTGCTGCCTGGGCCTGCTGCTGCTGGCGATCCCCTATGTCGGCACGGTGCTGAGCCTGCCGCTGCCGGTCTTCGTGCGCTACCTGGACCTGGCCTGGCTGGGCCAGTTCGGGCCGGAGCTCGCGGCCTGGCCCGCCGTCGCCGCGGGAACGGACTCAGGCGAGTTCGAGGGTGATGGGGCAGTGGTCCGAACCGAGGACGTCGGCCCGGATGCCGGCGGCGACGAGCCGCGGGCGCAGGATCCCTGAGGCCAGGAAGTAGTCGATGCGCCAGCCGATGTTCCGTTCGCGCACCCCCTTGCGGTTGCTCCACCAGGTGTAGTGGCCGCCGCCGGGCTCGAACTCGCGGAAGGTGTCGACGAAGCCCGCGGCCAGGATGCGGTCGAAGCCCGCCCGCTCCTCGTCGGTGAAGCCGGCGTTGCCCCGGTTCGGCCCCGGGTTGGCCAGGTCGAGCTCCCGGTGCGAGACGTTGAGGTCGCCGCAGAAGACCACCGGCTTCCGCTTCTCGAGGGTGCGCACGAACTTCAGGAAGGCCGGATCCCACTCGCGGGTGCGGAAATCCAGCCGCGTCAGCTCCCGCTGGGCGTTGGGCGTGTAGACGGTGACCAGGTGGAAATCCTCCAGTTCGGCCGTCAGCACCCGGCCCTCGGTATCCAGCTCGGGGCTGCCCAGTCCGGCGAAGAAGGAGCGCACCGGCACCCGGGCCAGGATCGCCGTGCCCGAGTAGCCCGGCCGCAGGGCCGGATTCCAACACACGGTCCAGCCCGGCAGGTCCAGCTCGACCTGGGTGGGCAGGGCCCGCACCTCCTGCAGGCAGACCAGGTCCGCGTCGCCGGCGGCCAGGAAATCCAGGAAACCCTTGCCCAGGCAGGAGCGCAGGCCGTTGACGTTCCAGGAGACGATCTTCATGGGCATCCCTCGGGGCAGTGGCCGCGCACGGCGACGATGTTAATTTATGGTCAATCCGCCGGGACCCCATTGAATCCGGTCGCAGCGGATCCTATGCTGCGCGGATCAGGGCCCAACCGGGCGGAAGGACGGTCCGTGTTTGACACCGCACCTGGAGATGCCCGACGTGACCCGTGATCCGGCGGCGACCGAACGCTACGTCAACCGCGAACTGAGCCTGTTGGCCTTCCAGAAGCGCGTGCTGGACGAGGCCCGCAACCCGCAGCTGCCGCTGCTGGAGCGGGTCAAGTTCCTGGGCATCCTGGGCTCGAACCTCGACGAGTTCGCCATGGTGCGCATCGGCGGGCTCATTATGCAGAAGCGCGCGGGCATCGTCGAGCTTTCGCTGGACGGCCTGCTGCCGGCGGACCAGCTGGCGGTGATCCGCCGCGACCTGGTCAAGCTGATGCTCGACGCGATCCAGCTGTGGCGCCACGAGCTGAAGCCCGCCCTGGCCGCGGCCGGCATCCACGTGCTGGACTACGAGGAGCTCAACGACAAGCAGCGCCGCGCCGTCGACGAGCAGTTCGTCGAGGCCATCTACCCGGTGCTGACACCCCAGGCCTTCGATCCCGGGCACCCCTTCCCCCACATCTCGAACCTGAGCCTGAACCTGGCGGTGATGGTGCGCCTGCCTTCGGGCGACGAGCGCTTCGCCCGGGTCAAGTTGCCTTCCACGCTGCCGCGGCTGCTGCCGATCAAACGTTCGTCCGGAGGCGAGCGCAAGGACGGCACGGTGCCCTTCCACCACTGGTTCGTCTGGCTCGAGCAGGTGATGTCCGCCCACCTGGGGCAACTCTTCCCCGGCGTCGAGGTCCTGCACGCCACGCCCTTCCGGGTCACGCGCAACGCCGACTTCGAGATCCAGGAGCTGGAAGCCTCGGACCTGCTGGAAACCATGACCGAGAACGTGCGCGAGCGGCGCTTCGGTGCGGTGGTGCGCCTGGAGCTGGACGCACGCATGCCCGACTCGGGCCGCTCGATCCTGGTGGATAACCTGGGGACCCACGCCAACGACGTCTACACCCTGGAGGGCCCGCTGGGCCTGGGCGGCCTGGCCCAGCTCTACGACATCGACCGCTACGACCTGAAGGAACCGCCGCTGGTGCAGTCCCTGCCGGCGGCACTGGGCCCCGACGCGACCGAGGGCGGCATCTTCGCCGCCATCCGCCAGGGCGACATCCTGCTGCACCACCCCTACCAGTCCTTCGATCCGGTGATCGAATTGCTGAAGGCGGCCGCCCGCGACCCGGACGTGCTGGCCATCAAGCAGACCCTCTACCGGGTGGGGCGCAAGTCGCCGGTGGTCAAGTACCTGCTCGAGGCGCGGCGCGAGCACCGCAAGCAGGTGACGGTGCTGGTGGAGCTGAAGGCCCGCTTCGACGAGGAGAGCAACATCGGCTGGGCCAAGATGCTCGAACGCGAAGGCGTGCACGTGATCTACGGCATGCTCGGCCTGAAGACCCACGCCAAGGTGCTGCTGGTGGTGCGCAAGGAGGACAGCGGCCTGCGCCGCTACCTGCACCTGGGCACCGGCAACTACAACCACGTGACCGCCCGCCTCTACGAGGACATGGGCCTGTTCACCTGCGACGAGGACCTGGGCAGCGACGCCTCGGACCTGTTCAACATCCTGACCGGCTACTCCCAGCACGCGGAGTTCAAGCGCCTGCTGGTGGCGCCGGCGGGCCTGCGCCGCGAACTGGTGAGCCGCATCGACCGCGAGATCGAGCACGCGCGCGCCGGCCGGCCGGCCCGGCTGGTCTTCAAGGCCAACGCGCTGATCGACAAGGACATGATCGAGAAGCTGTACGAGGCCTCCCAGGCCGGCGTCGAAATCGACCTGCTGATCCGCGGCATCTGCAGCCTGCGCCCGGGCGTACCGGGACTGAGCGACAACATCCGCGTGCGCAGCATCGTCGGGCGATTCCTCGAGCACAGCCGCGTCTACTGGTTCGGCAACGACGGCCAGGACGAGGTGCTCGCCGGCAGCGCCGACCTGATGACCCGCAACCTCGACCGGCGCATCGAGGTGCTCTTTCCGGTGCAGGCGGCGGCGATCCGCCGGCACCTGCGCGACACGGTGCTCGAGACCTGCCTGCAGGACAACACCAAGGCCCGCCTGATGCAGCCGGACGGCAGCTACCGGACGGCCCAGCCGGCCGGGGACGAAGCTACCGTCGATGCCCAGGCCCGGCTGCTGGCCGGCTACCGGCGCGCGCAGACCTGAGCAGGGAGGAACCATGCCCCGCCGCCTATACTTCGTGCGCCACGGCCTGGCCGACCGCGCCGCCTTCAGCGGCGACGACGACCGCCGGCGTCCGCTGACGGACCAGGGCCAGGAGCAGTTGCAGCGCCAAGCCGAAGTCATGGCCTGCCTCGATCTGGGGGTCGACCTGATCGTCACCAGTCCCCTGCTCCGGGCCGAACAAACGGCCGCCATCCTGGCCGATGCCCTGGCCCCGACCGGCGGCCTGGTCGTCGACCCGCGCCTGGGGCTGTCCTTCGCGGTCGGCCCCCTGGCGAGGCTGCTGGATGAGCACGGGGATGCGCGGCGAATGATGCTGGTGGGTCACGAACCGTCGTTCAGCGAGGTGATCGGGAGCATCACCGGCGGTTCGGCGGTGGCCTGCCGCAAGGCCAGCCTGATCCGCGTCGACCTGCGCAGCGAACGGCCGCTCCACGGCAGCCTCGAGTGGTCGATCCCGGCCCGAGTGCTGCTGGAAGTCCAATCCCGCGGTTGATCTAGCGGCCGGCGTTGAGTTCGCCGATGGTGACCTCGCCGTCCCAGAGGGAGACCAGATCGGCGCCCCGGATGCCGAGGCAGGTGCCCAGCCGCATGGCCGTGCGCACCCAGGCGTGGTCCAGCGGAACCGTCCGCCGCACCCCGACCACCTCCGGCAGCGGCACCGGCACGCAGACCCCGTCGCGCACCCCGACCATCACGTTGTAACGGCCCTCCGCCAGCAGATCGGCGGCCTTGACGCCCAGTCCGGTGCAGAGCAGGCGGTCGGTCGCCGTGGGCACGCCCCCGCGCTGGACGTGGCCCAGGGTCGTGACCCGGGCCTCGGTGCGGGTCAGGTCCTGCAGCTGCCGGGCCAGGTGGCTGGCCAGCGACTCCTTGACCAGGGTGAAGGCGCGCGGGTCGGCCCCCTCGGGCGGCAGCTCGTCGTCGTCGTTCCTGTTCTTGCCGCCGGCGCGCCGGGCCGCCTCGCCGCGGGACATGGAACCCTCGGCCACGCAGACGATGGTGAACTTCTTGCCGTAGCGGCGCTGCCGGCGCAGCAGGAACTGCGCGACCGTGTCCAGGTCGTAGGGGATCTCCGGCATCAGCACCACGTCGGCGCCGGCGGCGATGCCCGCACCCAGGGCCAGCCAGCCGGCCTTGTTGCCCATCACCTCGACCACGATCATGCGGTCGTGGCTGGTGGCGGTGTCGTGCAGGCGGTCGATGGCCTCGGCCGCGGTCTGCATGGCGGTGTCGAAGCCGAAGCAGAAGTCGGTGCCCGCCACGTCGTTGTCGATGGTCTTGGGCAGGGTCATCACGTCCAGGCCGCCAGCGGTGTGCAGCTGCCAGGCGTTCTTCTGGGTGCCGCCGCCGCCGAGGCAGACCAGGCAATCCAGGTTGTGGTTGCGCGCGTTCTCCACCGCGACCGCGGTCATGTCCAGGACCTTGCCGCCCATGGGCATGCGCGCGGGCTTGTCGCGGGAAGTGCCCAGGATGGTGCCGCCGCGGGTGAGCACGCCGCTGAGATCGGCGAACTCCAGGGGCCGCATGCGGTTCTCCACCAGGCCGCGGAACCCGTCCTGGATGCCGATCACCTTCATGCCGTAGCTGTTGATGGCGGTCTTGGTGATGCCGCGGATGGCGGCGTTCAGCCCCGGGCAGTCGCCGCCGGCGGTGAGGATGCCGATGCACTTGGTCTTCGAGGGCAGGATGGGCATGGAGGCCTCCGGAAGGGGGTCGAGTCGCGCTGCCCCATTCTAGGGCCAGGCGACCCGATCCGGCAACCGGTCAGGTCGCGCGCCGCAGGGAGCGCTCCTCGCGCCAGGCATAGAGCACCGGCACGATGAACAGGGTCAGCGTCGCCACCGTCATCCCCCCGAACGAGGGGATGGCCATGGGGATCATGATGTCCGCGCCGCGGCCGGTCAACGTCAGCACCGGCAGCAGGGCCAGGATCGTCGTCGCGCTGGTCATCAGCGCCGGCCGCACCCGGCGCTCGGCCGCCGCCACGGTAGCGGCGCGCACCTCGGCCCGGCTGGCGGGACGGTGGGCGGCGAAGCTCTGGTCCAGGTAGGTGGCCATCAGCACGCCGTCGTCGGTGGCGATACCGAACAGGGCCAGGAAGCCTACCCATACCGCCACACTCAGGTTCACCGTGTGCACGTTGAACATCTCGCGCAGGGAGACGCCCAGGAACGAGACGTCCAGGAACCAGGGCTGGCCGTACATCCAGACCATGGCAAAGCCCCCGGCCCAGGCCACGAAGACCCCGCCGAAGACCATGGCCGTGGTCGAGACCACGCGGAACTGCAGCTGCAGCACCAGGAAGATCAGGGCCAGGGCCAGCGGCATCACCAGGCCGAGGGTCTTCTGGGAGCGCACCTGGTTCTCGAAGCTGCCCGCGAAGGTGTAGCTGACTCCCGCGGGCAGGACCAGTTCGCCCGCATCGCGCCGGGCCTGCAGGTAATCGCGGGCGGCCTCGACCACGTCGACTTCGGCCAGCCCCGGCTGCTTGTCGAAGATCACGTAGCCCAGCAGGAAGGTGTCCTCGCTCTTGATGGTCATGGGGCCGCGCACGTAGTCGATGCGCACCAGGTCGCCCAGGGGCACCGGCGCCCCGTCCATGCCCTGGACCAGGATGCGGCGCAGCTCGTCCAGGTCGTCGCGGCGCTCGCGGGCGTAGCGCACCCGCACGGCGTAGCGTTCGCGGCCCTCGACGGTGGTGGTGACGGTGCGCCCGCCCAGGGCGGTCTCGATCACGCCCTGCACCCGGGCGACGGTCAGCCCGTGGCGGGCCAGCGCCTCGCGGTCGATGACCAGCTCCAGGTAGGGCTTGCCCACCACGCGGTCGGCGATCACGTTCCCGGCCGCCACGCCCGGCGCCTGCTTCAGATGCTGCTCGATGGCCAGGGCCGCGGTCTCGATGGCCTCGAGGCTGGGCCCGCGCACCTTGACGCCCATGGGCGCGCGCATGCCGCTCTGCAGCATCACCAGCCGGGCGGCGATGGGCTGCAGATGCGGGGCCCCGGTGGTGCCGGGCACCTGGGCCACCCGCGCGATCTCGTCCCAGATGTCGTCGGCGCTGCGGATCTCCGGCCGCCACTGGCGGTAGTAGCGGCCGCGGCGGTCGGGGATCGGCTCGCCCTGTGCGTCGCGGGCGAAGTCGCCGCTGCGCTTGTCCCAGCGGAAGCGCAGGCGCCGGCCCTGCTCGTCCTGCCGGTACTCGGGCTTGTAGTTGACGACGGTCTCGATCATGGAGATGGGTGCCGGATCGAGGGCCGAGCGCGCCCGTCCCAGCTTGCCGACCACCTGCTCCACCTCCGGGATGGTGGCGATGGCCAGGTCCAGCTTGGCCAGCACGTCGCGGGCCTCGCCGATCGAGGCATGGGGCATGGTCGTGGGCATGTACAGGAATGAGCCCTCGTCCAGCGGCGGCATGAACTCCTTGCCCAGGCCGGGCAGATCGTGGCGCGGTCCGCTCCAGAGGCGGCTCCAGCTCGAGCCGTCGGCGCCGGCGGCACCGGCCCCGGGCAGGAAGGCGAACACGCGGTCGAAGCCCAGCCATACCGTGGCTCCGAAGACCACCAGCAGCAGGGGCGCGGCCAGGAACAGCGGCTTGTGGTCCAGGCACCAGCGCAGCAGCCGGGGATAGGCGCGCCGGAACAGGGCCACCCCGCCCAGCAGCCCGAAGACCACCACCAGCACGAACAGGCTGTTAGCCGCCAGGCTGCGCCCGGCGCCCAGGGGCAACCAGCGCGCCGCCAGCAGCAGGGCCGCCAGCACCGCCAGCACCAGGGCCAGGCCGGGGCGCGGCACCGACGGCGGCAGGCGCCAGCTCGCCGGCAGGGTCGGTAAGACCGACAAGGCCGGCAGCATCCGCAGGGCCCGGCTGCCCCCGCCGCGCCGCCGCAGCAGCAGCAGGGCCAACGGCGGCAGCACCACCAGCGCCAGCACCACCGACGAGAGCAGCGCGAAGGTCTTGGTGAAGGCCAGCGGCTTGAAGAGCTTGCCCTCGGCCGCGACCAGGGTGAACACCGGCAGGAACGAGATGATGGTGGTGGCGACGGCGGTCATCACCGCGCTGCCCACCTCGGTGGTCGCCCGGTGGATCACGTCGCGCAGCGCCACCTCGGGACCGCCGGCCTGCCGGACCGCCTCGGCCTCTTCCCGGCGCGACAGGATGTTCTCGACCAGGATCACCCCCATGTCCACCACCGTGCCGATGGCGATGGCGATGCCCGAGAGCGCCACGATGTTGGCGTCGACGCCCGCGCGCTTCATGACCACGAACACCGAGAGCACCGCCAGCGGCAGCACCAGCGAGACCAGCAGCCCTCCGCGCAGGTTGCCCATCATCACCAGCACCACGATGACCGTGATCAGGATCTGCAGGATCAGGGCTTCGCTGAGGGTGCCCAGGGTCTCGTCGATCAGGCCGCTGCGGTCGTAGAAGGGCACGATCGTCACCCGGCTGCTGCGGCCGTCGGCCAGGGTGCGCACCGGCAGCGAGGGCGCGATCTCGGCGATCTTCAGCTTGACCCGGTCGATGACCCGGCGCGGGTTCTCGCCGTAGCGCACCACGACCACGCCGCCCACGGCCTCGGCCCCGTCCTTGTCCAGGGCGCCGCGGCGCAGGGCCGGACCCAAAGCGACGGTCGCCACGTCGGCCACGCGCACCGGCACGTTGTCGCGCACCGCGACCACGGCCGCCTCCAGGTCGGCCACACCCTCGATTGTGCCCACGCCGCGCACCACGTACTCGACGCGGTTGATCTCCAGGGAGCGCGCGCCCACGTCGCGGTTGGACTCGGCCACGGCCCGGCCCAGGTCCTCCAGCGACACGCCGTAGACGCGCAGCGCGTCCGGGTCGGCGTCCACCTGGTACTCCTGCTCGAAGCCGCCGACCGAGGCCACCTCGGCCACGCCGCCGGCCGCCAGCAGGGCCTGCTTGACCTGGAAATCCTGGATGCTGCGCAGCTCGGCCGGGTCCCAGCCGCCGGCCGGCCGGCCCTCGGCGTCGCGACCCTCCAGGGTGTACCAGTAGACCTGGCCCAGGGCGGTGGCATCCGGGCCCAGCACGGGCGTGACCCCCGCCGGCAGGATGCCGTCGGGCAGGCTGCCCAGCTTCTCGACGATGCGCGAGCGGGAGTCGTAGAAGTCGGAGGACTCCTCGAAGATCACGTAGATGGTGGAGAAGCCGAAGAACGAGTAGCTGCGCACCGTCCGCACCTGGGGCAGCCCCAGCAGCGAGACCGTCAGCGGGTAGGTGACCTGGTCCTCCACGTCCTGGGGCGAGCGGCCCATCCACTCGGTGAAGACGATCTGCTGGTTCTCGCCCAGGTCGGGGATCGCGTCGACGGGCACCGGATCGCGGGGCAGCCCGCCCAGCCGGCTGTCGAAGGGCGAGACCACCAGGCCCCACAGCACCAGCAGCAGGACCAGCACGCCCACGATCAGCTTGTTGTCCAGGCAGAATCCGGCCAGGGCGGCCACGAAACCCCGGGGGGCGTTGGGATCGCTCATGTCAGTTCCCCCCGGCGCGGTCGACCTGGCCCAGGGCCGCGGTCTGGGAGCCGCAGCGCAGCATGGCCGCACCGTAGTAGGGATTGGCGGTGACCGTGCCGTCCTGCAGCCAGTTGGCGCCGGCGCCGTCCAGGGCCATGGGGCAGTGGAAGCGGCGCACCGGGCGCACCTCGCCGATGCCGAAGCGGTCGAGCACGATCCACAGGCCGTCCGAGAGGGGCTCGAAGGCCAGGCGCCGGGCGGCGATGCCGTCGGCCGCGGCGACCGCCCGCGCCACTTCGGCCAGACGCGGCGCCAGGCCCGACCAGACCGCGTCGCCCGGCGGCGGCGGGCCCACGGCGCAGGCGATGGCGGCCAGGCGTGCGACCACGTCGGCGGCCGCCGCCGCGGCCTTGGCGTCGTCGTCCGCGGCCAGGGCCGCCTGCAGGGGCAGGTAGGCCTCGAGCACGCCGACCAGGCCCGCCTGCAGGCAGGCGCCCGGCACCAGCGGCCCGACCTCGGCGGCGGGTGCCGCCGCGGCGTCGGCATCATTTCCCCCGACGGCCAGGCTCATCATGGCGGGCTTGGCCTGGATCTGCAGCGCGCTGTCGATCTTGAAGGCGCCCTCGACCACCACCTCTTCGCCGGCCTCCAGCCCCGAGGCCACCACATACCAGTCGCCGGCACGCGGGCCGAGGTCGATCTGGCGGCCCTGGAACACCGGCTCGTCCCGGTCCGGCAGCTTCACGTAGACCACGGCGCGGGTGCCCGTCAGCAGGGGGGCGGTGGCCGGGATCACCAGGGGATCGGCGGCGGCGGCGCCTGGCGCGACGGCCCGGCCGCGCGCGTCGAGGCCCGCCTCCACCACGCCGGAGGCCAGCATGCCCGGCTTCAGCGCGCCGTCGGCGTTGTCCACCGCGACGCGGACCTCGACCGAGCGCGTCTTCTGGTCCAGCACCGGGTCGATGAAGGCGATGGTCCCGGCGAACGCGCGGCCCGGCCAGGCGCGCGTGGCCAGCGCCACGGGCTGGCCCGTCCGCAGCCAGGGCACGTCGGCCTCGAAGGCGTGCAGCCGCACCCAGACCCGGGAAAGGTCGGCGATGGCGTAGAGCTCGTCGCCGGTCTTGACGTAGGCCCCCGCGGTGGCCACGCGGCGGATGACCACGCCGCCCAGGGGCGCGGTCACGGTCAGGTGCTCGGCGGCGGCCCGACCGGCCCGGATGGCGTCGATCTGGCGCTGGTCCAGGCCCAGCAGACGCAGGCGCCCGGCGGCGGCCTCGAGGGTCGCCGCGGCCGAAGGATCGTCCGCGGCCGCCGCGGCCGCGGTGCGCAGCTCGGTCTGGGCGGCGTAGAGCTGGGGGCTGTAGATGTCCGCCAGTGGATCGCCCGCGCGGACGATCTCGCCGGTGGCATCGACGTGCAGCCGGTCGAGGCGGCCGCCGAAGCGGGCGGTGATCGTGCGCTCGAGGGTCTCGTCGGCCGAGACCTTGCCCACCAGGCGCAGCGGCCGGGCGACCGGGCGCCGCTGCACCGGCGCGGTGCGGATCTCCGCCAAAGCCATTGCGGACGGACTCAGGCGCAGGTCGGCCGGCCCCAGCCCCTCGCCCTGGTCGGTCTGCAGGGGGATCAGGTCCATGAAGCAGATGGGGCACTTCTGGTCGTTGCTGGGCAGGATGATCTGCGGATGCATCGAGCAGGTCCAGAGGGTGGGTGCGCCCGCGTCGGCAGCCGTCGTGGCGGGAGAGCCGTGGTCGTCGGATCCGCCGCGGCCGGATCCGCCGCGGCCCAGGGCGAAGGCGACGACGGCCACCACCAGCAGCAGCAGCCAGGAGGAACGGGGCAGGGTCGGGCGCGGGAGCTTCACGGTGTTGCCTCCGGATTCGCGGCCGCCGGCAGGGCGGCAATGGTGTCGGCGGGGACGCCGACCAGGGTGACCAGTTCATTCAGGGCCAGGACCCGGTCCAGGCGCACCTTCACCTGTTCGCTGCGCAGGCCGAGCAGGGCCCGGCGCGCCGCCAGGAGGTCGCCGTAGCCGGCCTGGTCGGCGGTGTAGGCGGCCGCGGCCACCTCCACCATGCGGTCGGCCCGGGGCAGCAGCGTTCCGCTGTAGAGATCGAGCCTGCGGCCGCTGTCGCGCCAGGCGTAGAGCGCCTGCTCCAGCTTCGCGCTCAGGCCCAGGCGCCGGTCCGCCAGCTCGGACGCGGCGGCGTGCACCCGGCCGGCGGCCGCGCGGGTCTCGGCCGAACCGCTGCCCCACAGGGGGATGCCCACCGAGAGGCGGGCGATGACCGGATCCTTGCCGCTGTCCGGCACGTCGGGCATGCGTGCCGGGCCGGTCATGATATAATCGACGCCGAGGGTGAACGCAGGCCGGCCCGCGTGGGCGGCGGCCTCGGCCCCGAGGCGGCTGCTCTCGCGGCGGTTGGCCAGGGCGGCCAGCTCGGGGTTGTGCTGCTCCAGCAAGGCGCGCAGTGCGACGTCGTCGGGCAGGTCCGCCCCCAGGGGCGCGACCGCCGGCAGCTCGGCCGGCGGCGCCGGGGTCGCCGCCGGCAGGCCGGTGGCCGTGTTCAGCGCCAGGGTCAGCGGCGCGCGACGGTCCTCCAGGTCGGCCACCGCCAGGGCCAGGCGCGCCTGCTCCATCTCCGCACGCAGCAGGTCGGCGTAGGCCGCGGTGCCGGCGGTGTAGGCGGTGCGCAGCCAGGAGACCGCGGCGTCGGCCAGGCCCAGCGTCTCCTGGGCCAGGCGCAGTTCCTCGGCCACGGCGCCCAGGCGGTACCAGGCCGTGCGCACGTCCCGCTCGACCGCCAGGCGGCGCGCCCGCACGCCCTGGTCGGCGGCTTCGGCCAGGGCGTCGGCCGCCTCCTCCTTCAGGCCGAGGGTGCCGAACCAGGGAAAGCTCTGGCTCAGGGAGAGGATGCGCTGCTGCGGACCCACGCGGGTCTCGACCGGCACCACCATCTCGCCCCAGGCGAACCGCAGCTCCGGCAGCGATCCGGCCCGGTCCGCATCGTCGCGCATCACGGCGGTGCGCTGGCGCTCGCCGGCCAGAGCCGGATGGTTGGCCACGGCCCACTCCAGGTAGTGGCCCAGGTCGGGGGCGGGCGAGGCGGCGGTGTCAGCGGCCGTGTCGGCGGCCCAGACCGGCGACGCCGCCGCCAGCAAGCCCCACAGGATCAGGCAGGGTCGGCTCATCGTTCGTTTCTCTTGGGTTGGACGGCCTGTCGCGGTGATGGGATCGACTCTGACAAGCAGGATGGAGGCCAATTACCATCGTGTGCTTCGACAACGACTTGCAAATGAACAGGACCGACCGGCCCAGAAAATTGCAGAATATTCTCGAGTTGGGTCTAGAATAGTCGGCAACGTCGTGGCGAAAGCCGCCAAGGAGGACCGTGGAGAGCACGCACCCGCAATCGTGGCCGGACCGCCTGGTCCGCTTCCTGCGCCGCTACTGGGTCGTCCTGGTGACGGTGGCGCTGGTCACGACGCTGCACTACAACACTTCCATCCACATCCACGCGGCCCACGGCATCTACCGGCGGCTGTACTACTTCCCCATCATCCTGGCGGCCTTCCGCGGCGGCGTCCGCGGCGGCGTGCTGGCGGCATTGCTGGTCTGCGCCCTGTACATCCCCCACGCCTTCGGCCTGATCGGCTTCGATCCCGCCCAGAGCGTGGAGAAGGTGCTGGAGATGGTGCTCTACCTGGCGGTGGGGCTGCTGACGGGGGTGCTGACGGCGCGCATCGCCGCGGCGCGGGACCGGCAGGCGCGCACCGCGGACGATCTGCGCCTCGCCCTGGACGAGAAAACCGCCATGGAGGCCGAGCTGGTGCGCGCGGCGCGCCTGGCGGCGGTAGGAAGGCTCTCAGCGGGCCTGGCCCACGAGATCCGCAATCCCCTGGCCAGCATCCGCGGCACCGCCGAGATCCTGGCCGACGACTACCCGCCCGAGCACCCCAAGGGACGCCTGCTGGGCATCCTCAAGGACGAGACCGGGCGCCTCAACGCGGTGCTGACCCGCTTTCTGGCCTTCGCCCGCAGCGAGCCCGGCGAGGCGGCACGCTTCGACCTGGCGGCCGAGGCCCGCGCCGTGGCCGAGCTGGTGCGGGCGCAGCCGGACCTGCCGCCGGTCACCGTGCGCGGCGGCGACGGGGCCGGGCTGCGCGCCCTGGCCAACCGCGAGCAGGTGCGCCAGGTGCTGCTGAACCTGGCCCTGAACGCCGGGACCGCCACCGGCCCCCGGGGCCGGGTCGAGATGATCCTGGACCGGACCGCCGCCGGCTGCCGCTGCCGCGTCTGCGACGACGGGCCGGGCTTCACCGCCGACGCGGTGGCGAACTTCGGCACCCCGTTCTTTTCCACCCGTGAAGGAGGAACCGGCCTGGGCCTGGCGACGAGCCTGCGTATCGTCGAGGACCAGGGCGGCTCCCTGGCTGTCGTGACCGATCACCCCGGAGGCGCGTGCGTGCAGCTGATCCTGCCCGCGGCCCCCGACCAGGAGGATGCCCGTGAAACGTCTTGCTAAGCACCTTGTCCTGGCGGTCGTCCTGACCGCCTGCGCGGCCGGCCTCGCCTTCGCGGCCAAGGACCAGCCGGTCCAGGCCATGACCGGACAGCCTTCGCCCGCGGCGGTGCTGGGCCGCCTGCAGAAATCGGTGGAGGAACGCGTGCCCCAGCAGTATCGCGAATGCCTGGCCGACTCCTTCCGCTTCACGCCCAATCCGGCGGTGGCCGCGGCGTACCCCCAGTTGCCCTGGAAGCGCTGGGGCGTGGATCAGGAATTCGAGTTCATCCGCTGGATGTGCGCCCCCACGCGCACGGTGGAGTTCCACCTGATGGACGACGTGCAGGACAAGGGCATCGAGTCCCGCGGCAAGAGCGAGTGGGAGATCATCTACACCCTGCTGGTGGACGGGGAAGCCTTCCGGGGCCGGGCCGTCCTCGAATTCATCGAGATCCGGCAGCTGTGGTACCTGGCGAGCTGGACCGACACCCGCCCCGAGGCGTGGGAGGGCCGGGTCGTGCCCACCAGCGGCGAGGCCCGTGCCTCGCTCACCCCCTAGGAGGCGACGTGGCCCGGATCCTGGTCATCGACGACGACACCAGCCTGCGCGAGGTGGTGCGCTTCATCCTCAGCGATGCCGGCCACGAAGTGCTCGACGCGGCCAACGGCAGGGTCGGCCTGGAGCTGATGGCCCGGGAACCGGACCTGGTGATCACCGACGTCCGCATGCCCGGCCTCGACGGCATGGAGGTGCTGGCGCGCATCCGTGAGAGCGGCGGCGCCACCAGCCCGCCGGTGATCGTGCTGACGGCCCACGGCACCGTCGAGCAGGCGGTGGCGGCCATGCGCCTGGGCGCGTTCACCTACCTGCTGAAGCCCTTCGGCCGCGAGGAGCTGCGGCTGACGGTGGAGCAGGCCCTGCACACGCGGGAGCTGGAGACGGACAACGCCCGGCTGCGGCGCATCCTGCAGCAGCGCGGCGGCGACGGCGGCATGATCCACCGTTCGGCGGCCATGGCCGAGCTGCTGGAACAGATCCGCCGGGCGGCGCCCACCGACGCCACCGTGCTGATCAGCGGCGAGAGCGGCACCGGCAAGGAGCTGGCGGCGCACGCCTGCCACGACCTGTCCCCGCGCTGGGACCGGCCCTTCGTGGCGGTCAACGCCGGGGCCATCCCCGCCGACCTGCTGGAATCGACGCTGTTCGGGCACGTCAAGGGGGCCTTCACGGGAGCCGACCGCCCGGCCGTGGGCCGCATCCGCGCCGCCGAGGGCGGCACCCTCTTCCTGGACGAGATCGCCGAACTGCCCCTGGCCCTGCAGCCGAAGCTGCTGCGGGTGCTCGAGTCCCGGGAGGTCGATCCGGTGGGCGGGGACAAGCCCGTGCCCGTGGACTTCCGGCTGATCTGCGCCACCAACCGCGACCTGGCGGCCGAAGCGGCGGCCGGGCGCTTCCGCGAGGATCTGCTGTACCGCATCAACGTCCTGCAGCTGCCGATCCCGCCCCTGCGCGAGCGGCAGGAGGACCTTGAGCCGCTCTGGGAACAGTTCAAGCGGCTGCACGGGGGTGAGCATCTGGCCACCGAGCCGGCCCTGCTGGCGGAGCTGGCCCGCCGGCGGTGGCCCGGCAACGTGCGGGAGCTGAAGAACCTCAACCAGCGCCTGGTGCTGATGGGGCGGGGCGACACCCTGACCGCGGCCGACCTGCAGCGGCTGGCCCCGCCCGCGGCGGACGGCCCGGCCGCGCCGCCGGCCGAGGGCACGGCACCGTCCCCCGGCAGCCTGCCCCTGGGGCCGCTGCCGGAGGACGGCTGTTCGCTGATCGAGTTGGAGAAGGAGCTGATCCGGCGCGCCCTGGCCATGCACCGCGGCAACCGCAGCCGCACGGCCGTGTACCTGGGCATTCCCCGCCACGTGCTCGTCTATCGCCTCGACAAGTACGGGCTGGACTGAGCCGCCCCGCTAGTCGAGCCCGAAGCCCAGGCGCAGGTCGAACCAGGACTGGGTCGGCACGCCGCCCGCCTCGAAAGCCACATTGTAACGCAGTGCCAGGTAGCCCAGGAGCGTGTCCCAGGGCAGCTGCACCCCGATCTCCGGAGCCAACGCCGCGTGCCAGGTCTTGTCCTCGAACAGGTACACGCCGATCTCGACGGTCCGCTCCAGGTAGGCGGTGCCCCCGTTGAGACCCGCGTACCAGCGCTGGGAGCGCCGGTCGTCGCCGAAGTAGTGGAAGGCCGAAACGTAGAGCGGTACCGCGTTGATGCTGTTCCAGCGCTTGGAGGTCAGGGAGAGCGTCCCGTCGCTGTAGGTGCCGTCAGAAGCCTCGCTGAAGACGTTCCAGCCGGCGCTCGCCCCCAGGGCGAAGGTGCGGCTGCGGAAGCGCCGGTAGTCCAGGCTGACGCCGCGGGCACTGAGGCCCGGCGCGAATTCGTCCATGTCGCCCAGGGGCAGACCCAGGGACCAGGCCACCCCGAAGGAGCTCTGCGCCCGGGCGGCCGGGACCGCCGCCAGCAGCGGCAAGGCGAGCAGAAGGAGCATGACAAGAGTCTTCTTCATGACCATTCCTTTGTCACTTGCCGGCCGGGCTGGCTTGGATGTAGGGAGACTGGGTGAACGCCTGGCGGATGCCGGTGCGGATGCCCGACTCGGTGGTGCTTTCGGACTTCTGGAGGACGCCGTTGACGCCGGCCAGCCAGATCGAGGCGATGGTGTCGTTGGCACCGCCGCCCTGGACCGCGCGCATGTCCATCAGCTGCCACAGCACGGTGCCCTGGGTGAAGTTCTGCACCGTCGCCGGCGGCGGGTAGTAGCCCCACCAGTAGCCGGAGTCGTAGGAGTAGTACCAGACCTCGGACTGGATCGCGCCGCAGATCACCCAGACGTCGGGCGTGACCGTGGCCGTGTCGGGGCTCACATCCTGGAACCCGGCGGCCACCATCTGCGCGCGCAGCTCCTCCAGGATCACCGGGTTGTAGGTCGGGTCGACGGGCTCGGCGGTCGAGTCGTCCACATCCAGGATCAGGACGGTGTCGGGCATGGCGAAGGTCTGCAGGTCGCCGTACTCGGCGCCGGGAATCTTCGCGGTCACGACCATGCCGAGATCCGATTCGGATTCGGGTCCGCCCGGCGTGCAGCCCGCCAGCAGGATTGCCAGAATCGCCAGCAGGGGCAGCAGGGCGCGGCGTTGACGACAAGAAAGGGAAAGGTCGTTCACGGTGCCTTCCTCCGGGGGTAGGGTCGATGGTCGATGCGGCGCTACGTTAGCACAATCACCGGATCGCCACCAGTCTGGCCCAGACTCGGCATTCCCCCTTGGCGCACGGCCGATTCGGCCCTATCCTCGCTGGAGCGAAGGAGCGCACCCGGCGGTTCGCCGGATCCCCGGCGCGGCGGACCCGCCGCCCGCAAGCCGACGGCAAAGGAGTGCCCGTCCCCATGCGTCGCCGCCTGATCCTGCTGGCCGGCCTTTGCTGGCTGGCGCTGCCGCCCCTGCCCGCCCCCGGCCAGGAGTGGCAGACCCACCGCGTGGCCCGCGGCGAGAGCCTGACGGTGATCGCCCGGCGCTACGGCGTCACCGTCGACGACCTGCGCGACTGGAACCAGCTGCGCAGCGACGGGCTGGCCATCGGCCAGCAGCTGCGCATCCCCGCCGAGGACCAGGAATTCACCACCGTCCGCCGCGGCGACAGCCTCGAGATCATCGCCCGCCGCCACGACACCACGGTCGAGCTGCTGCGCGGGTTGAACAGCCTCTCCGGCGACCACATCGAGCCCGGCCAGCGCCTGCGCCTGCGCCCGTCGCCCGCCGACGAGGCGGTGCACGTGGTGCGCGAGGGCGACACCCTGACCTCCATCGCCCGGCGCCATGGGCTGACGGTGGCGCAGCTGCAGCGCATCAACGGGATCGACGGCGACCGCATCTACCTGGGCCAGCCCCTGCACCTGCGTGAGCCCGACCGCACGCTGCACGTGGTCGAGCGCGGCGACGCCATCAGCGAGATCGCCCAGGCCTACGGCCTGACCGTGACCGAGCTGAAGGACATC
Source organism: Candidatus Krumholzibacteriia bacterium (assembly GCA_963848505.1). Lineage (GTDB taxonomy): Bacteria > Krumholzibacteriota > Krumholzibacteriia > LZORAL124-64-63 > LZORAL124-64-63 > JACZKN01. Next base: position 2,321,798 of record CAWKEB010000003.1, read on the forward strand.
AACAGCCTGTCCGGCGACGTGATCCACCCGGGCCAGGAGCTGCAGCTGAAGGCCGAAGGCGAGCCTCTGCTGGCGGAGTACACCGTGCGCCGCGGCGACAACCTGACCGACATCGCCCAGCTGCACCAGATGAGCCTGCAGGAGCTGCGGCAGCTGAACGGGCTGGACAGTTCGGTGATCCATCCCGGGCAGAGTCTGCGGGTGCGCCCGCGGCTGGGCAGCGGGCAGGACACCGACCAGGTGGACTGGGACCGCCTGGAGCTCGATATCCCCAACGTGCGGCGCATCCCCCTGAGCAACGGGCCCTACTACTGGGAGCGGCCGCGGGCCGACCGTCAGCAGGGCCGACGCTACCTGGAGGAGAGTTCGGTGTCGGCGCCGATCGCCTTCCGGCACGGTCTGCGCCTGTGGGAGCGCCTGCAGGAGGAGATCGACCGCCAGCCGCGCCTCAGCAGTCGGCTCGAGGGCTGGCACATCGTGCTGGATCCCGGCCACGGCGGCATCGACCCGGGCACGATCGTGGCCGTCCGCGACGCCGAGGGCCGCATGCAGTACATCGTCGAGGACGAGTACGTGCACGACGTGGCCCTGCGCGCGGCGGTGCTGCTGAAGCTGCACGGCGCGGTGGTCACGCCGACCCTGCTCAGCCCCAACCACCTGCTGCGCAACAACGAGCCGGCCGACGACACCTTCGTCCACGACCGCAACGAGGTCTTCAACGACGAGGAATGGAACCGGCGCGACCGGCCCCAGGCCTGGCCCAAGGGCGGGCAGGGCTACCTGGACCGGCGGATCGCCGTGGCCGAGCGCGCCTTCGCCGGCGTGCCCGCTTCGCGGCAGGTCTTCCTCAGCTTCCACGCCGACAACGACCCCACCGCCGGCGACGCCGTGACCCTGTTCTACTACCAGGACCGTCAGCGGACCGACACCGTGTCGCGCGGGTTCGCCTCCTCGCTGCTGCCGGCCATGGGCGCGGGCGCCCGCATCAAGGGCAAGAGCCTGGGCGTGCTGCGCGCCAACCCCGCCCGCTACAAGCTGCTGGTGGAGATGCGCAACCTGGCCTACCCCGAGCACGTGTGGGCCATCCGCCACGCCGAGATCCGCCAGCGCGACGCCGAGAAGGTGGTGCAGGCCCTGCTCGACGGCCTCGGCGGCGGCTGAGCGCCCCTCGACGGCGGCCCTCCTCCTGCGCTATGATCCGCCCCGTTGCCGCAACCACCCCCGGGAGGAACCATGCGCCGCACCGCCCTGCCCTGCGTCCTGTTCATGTTCGCCGTCGCCGCCTGGGCCGCGGCCGCCGACCGCGTGACCGGCGAGCTCTTCGCCACCCGCAGCGAGGTGATCGCGCCCCACGCCATGGCCGCCACCAGCCAGCCCCTGGCCACCCAGATCGCCCTGGACATCCTGCGCCAGGGCGGCAGCGCGGTGGACGCGGCCATCGCCGCCAACGCCGCCCTGGGCCTGATGGAGCCCACCGGCTGCGGCATCGGCGGCGACCTGTTCGCCATCGTCTGGGATCCGGCCAGCGCGCAGCTGCACGGGTACAACGGCAGCGGGCGCTCGCCGCAGGCCCTGACCATGGAGGAATTCCAGCGCCGCGGCCTGACCTCGGTCCCGGCCTACGGCGTGCTGCCGATCAGCGTGCCGGGCGCGGTCGACGGCTGGTTCGCCCTGCACGAGAAGTTCGGCCGGCTGCCCATGGCCCAGGTGCTGGCGCCGGCCATCGCCTACGCCCGCGAGGGCTTCCCGGTCAGCGAGCTGATCGCCCACTACTGGCGGCTGGGCATCGCGGCGCGCGCCGATCAGCCCTTCTTCCTGGAGACCTTCACCCGCGACGGCCGCGGCCCGGCCAAGGGCGAGCTGTGGACCAACGAGGCCCTGGCCCGCACCTACGAGGCCCTGGCCGCCGGCGGCCGCGACGCGTTCTACCAGGGCGAGCTGGCCCGGGTGATCGCGGCCACGGTCGCGGATGCCGGCGGCTTCCTCGCCTACGCCGACCTGGCCGCCCACCGCGGCGAATGGGTCGAGCCTGTTTCGACCAACTACCGCGGCGTCGACGTCTGGGAGCTGCCGCCCAACGGCCAGGGCATCGCGGCGCTGCAGATCCTCAACATCCTCGAAGGCTACGACCTGGCGGCCATGGGCTTCGGCAGTCCGCAGCACGTGCACGCCTTCGTCGAGGCCAAGAAGCTGGCCTTCGCCGATCGGGCCCGCTTCTACGCGGACCAGGATTTCGCCGAGGTGCCGGTCGCCCGGCTGATCAGCAAGGAGTACGCCGCCCGGCGGCGGGCCGAAATCGATCCGCAGCGAGCGGCGCGCAGCGTCGAGCCGGGCAATCCGGCCCTGCGCGAAGGCGACACCATCTACCTGACCGTGGCCGACGGCGAGCGCATGATGGTCTCGCTGATCCAGAGCAACTACCGCGGCCTGGGCTGCGGCGTCTGCCCCGAGGGCCTGGGCTTCGGCCTGCAGGACCGCGGCGAGCTGTTCAACCTCGAGCCCGGCCAGGCCAACAGCTACGCCCCGGGCAAGCGCCCCTTCCACACCATCATCCCCGCCTTCGTGACCCGGGACGGGCAGCCCTGGATCTCGCTTCGGCGTGATGGGCGGCGGCACCCAGCCCCAGGCCCACGCCCAGATCATCATGAACCTGGTGGACTTCGGCCTGAACCTGCAGGAGGCCGGTGACGCCCCGCGCATCCTGCACTGGGACGACAACGAACCGACCGGCGAGGAGATGACCGACGGCGGCAGCGTGGCCCTGGAGCAGGGCTTCCCCTACGCCACGCGCCGCGCCCTGACCGAAATGGGCCACCGCCTGGTGACCGACGTCGGCGACTTCGGCGGCTACCAGGCCATCCTCTACGACCGCGCGCAGGACGTGTACTACGGCGCCTCGGAGTCCCGCAAGGACGGCCAGGCCGCCGGCTACTGAACAGGAGACGAGCGATGAGGACGATGCAGGCCGTGCTCTGCCTGACCCTGCTGCTGGCCGGCAGCCGGCCGGCGTTCGGCGGCGACCCCACCCCGGCCACCCTCGAGGGCGTGGCCGCCGGCCTGGACCAGGTGCTGGGCCGCCTGGAGAGCCTGAACCACCGCCTGGACGTGCTGGAGAAGCTGGCCGACGACAATCTCTGGTTCGCACGCCTGGGCGACGTGGCGGTGATCGACAAGGTGCGCATCTACGGGCCGCCGCGCTGGAAGGAGGACAACCCCACCGCCATCGGCGCCGGCAACCCGCTGAAATTCTGGTGCTACCTCTTCTTCCCCCGGGACCTGGACACGACCAAGAAGGCGCCGCTGCTGGTCTTTCCCCACGGCGGCGTGCACGCGGACTTCACCACCTACTACACCCACATCGTGCGCGAGCTGCTGGCCCAGGGCTACGTGGTGGTGGCGCCGGAGTACCGCGGCTCGACCGGCTACGGGCGCGGCGTCTACGAGAACATCGACTACGGCGGCCTCGAGGTGGAGGACAACCACGCCGCCCGGCAGTACGTGCTGGACAACTACGATTTCGTCGACGGCAAGCGGGTCGGCATGATCGGCTGGAGCCACGGCGGGCTGATCTCGCTGCTGAACGTGTTCGCCCACCCCCAGGACTACCGCTGCGCCTACGCCGGCGTGCCGGTCAGCGACCTGATCGCGCGCCTGGGCTACCTGGACGACGAGTATCGCGACCTCTACTCGGCCGACTATCACATCGGGCAGACCGTGGAGGAGAACATCGAGGAGTACAAGCGGCGCAGCCCGGTCTGGAACGCCGAGAAGCTGCAGACCCCGGTGCTTATCCACACCAGCACCAACGACGAGGACGTCAACAGCCTCGAGGTCCAGGGCCTGATCCGCGCGCTGAAGGCCGAGGGCAAGGAATTCGAGTACGAGATCTACGAGGACGCGCCCGGCGGCCACAGCTTCGACCGCCTGGACACCAAGGACGCACGCGAGGTGCGGGTCAAGGTCTACCGCTTCCTGGCGCGGTACCTGGAGCCGCCGCGGCCCATCACGGAGCTACCGGAACTGGATCGGGCGGGCTACCCGGCACCGGCGCGCTGAGCGGCGACGAGCGCCCGGCGTCGACGGCGGCGCGGATCTCCACGGCCAGGCGCGAGGCGACCACGGGCTTCAGCACCACGGCGCCCACGCCGGCGGCGCGCACGGCCCCGGCGGACAGCCCCTCGCTGTAGCCGGTGCACAGCAGCACCGGCAACTCCGGCCGCACCTTGCGGATTTCCGCGGCCAGGGCCAGACCGGTCATGTCCGGCATGGTCACGTCGGTGACCAGCACGTCCCAGGCGCCCGGATCGGACCGGAACGCGGCCAGGGCGGCCAGCGGCGAGGTGAACCCTCCCACCGAATATCCGTAGCGGACCAGGCCCAGTTCGCCCACCCGCACGATGTCGGGTTCGTCGTCCACCAGCAGCACGCGCTCGCGGCCGCGGGCCTCGCCCGCCGGCGCGGCCGGCGTGTCCGCACCGGTCCCCAGGGCGGCGCGGCGCGGCAGCCAGACGCGGAAGAGCGCCCCCTGCCCCGGGGCCGACTCCACCTCGATCAGGCCCCGATGCTCCTGCACGATCCCGTGCACCACCGCCAGGCCGAGGCCGGTGCCGCGCTCGGCTCCCTTGGTGGTGAAGTAGGGCTCGAAGATCTTGGCCTGCACGGCGGCGCTCATGCCCGGACCGTCGTCGCGGACCTCGAGCACGACCCAGGGCCCGGGTGCCGGGCCGACGGCGCCGGGTGAGACCTCGACCTCGCGCAGGGACACGTCGAGCCGGCCGCCGCCGGCCGCCAGCGCCTGGTAGGCATTGGTGCAGAGGTTCATCACCACCTGGTGCAGGCCGGTCGGATCGGCAGTCACCGGCCCGGCCACCTGCAGGTCGTGGTGCACGGCGATGGTCGTGGGGATCGAGGAGCGCAGCAGGTGCAGGGTTTCGGCCACGATCGGCGCCAGGTCGACCGGCCGCCGGTTCTCGGCGGCGCGGCGGCTGAAGGCCAGGATCTGCCGCACCAGGTCGCGGGCCCGCTCCCCTGCCCGCATGATCTGGTCGATGTTCCCGACCAGCACGGGATCGTGCTCGGCCTGGAAGCGCGCCAGCTCGCCGAAGCCGAGGATGGCCGCCAGGATGTTGTTGAAGTCGTGGGCGATGCCGCCGGCCAGGGTGCCGATGGCCTCCATCTTCTGGGCCTGGCGCAGGTCCGCCTCCAGCTGCTTGCGTGCGGTGACGTCGCGTATGATGGCCTGCAGGTAGACCAGCCCGGCCGCGGCGCAGGAGGTCAGGGTGACCTCGGCGTCGAAGAGGCTGCCGTCACGGCGCAGGTGCTTCCACTCGAAGGTGTGGACCCGATCCTGGACCGCGCAGGCGATGTGGGCCGCCACCGCGTCGCTCGACCGGCTGCCGTCGGCCTGGCAGGGCGGCGAGAACGCGTCCGGACGCGCGCCGACGAGCCAGTCCCGGTCGCAGCGGAAAAGCTCCAGGGCCCGCGCGTTGCATTCGATGACGGTGCCGCCGTCCATGATGAAGATGGTGTCGCCGGCCGACTCGAAGAGGTTGCGGTAGCGGATCTCGCCGCGGCGCTGGCCGGTGACGTCCCGACCCTCGGGCAGCAGGTGGATCAGGAGGCCCTCGTCGTCGTAGACCGGCTTGAGGGAGAAGTCGATCAGGCGCAGGCTGCCGTCGGCGGCCGGGTGGGTGGCTTCGAAGCGCACGAAGGAGCCCGCCGCGGCCTCGCGCACGGCCTCGCGCACCCTGGCCTGCAGCACGGGGTCATGGTTCCACCAGACGCACTCCCAGAAGGGCCGGCCGATAACCTCGGCGGCCTCCACGCCGGCCAGGGTCAGCGAGGCGGGGTTGGCCTCGACCAGCACGCCGCTGGGCGTCAGCAGGCCGGTCAGCTGGAAGTTGTTGGCGAAGATGGCCCGGAAACGCTCCTGGCTGCGGCGCAGCTGGCGGGTGCGCCGGCGCACCTCGAGGTTCAGGGCCCGGTTCCAGAGCGCCAGCGCGAGCGCCAGAATGACCACGCCGGCGACGGCGAGGATGATCCAGCGAGGCAGGACGGCGGGCCGCAGACCGCCGCCGCCGAACCAGTGATCCAAGTGGCGGTGATAGGACGAGCCCTCGGTTTCCTGGCCCGCCTCCAGGGAGCCGTCGAGGGCCGCCAGCAGGTCGGCGCTGGTCCCGGCCGGCACCGCGAAGTGGACGCCGTAGGGTTCGAAGATGATCGGGCTGCACACCAGGCCGCGGGCGCCGGCACGGGTGTAGCCGAAGACGTTGGGCGCGACCCCGGCCAAGGCCCTGCCCTCGGTGACCTGGCTGAATACCGCGTCCAGCGTGGGCAGCTCGAGGATGCGGCAGCCGATGCCAAACCGCTCGACGTAGCGCCGGAAGTTCTGGCCGTTGATGTCGCCCTTCATGACGGCCACGGACTGGTCGGCCAGGTCGAGGATCGTGCGCACGTCCGATCCCGGTGCCACGTAGACCTGGCTCCACAGGGTCAACGCCGGCCTGGACGTGAAGTCCAGCAGCGAATCGCGGGCCGCCGTGGGTGCCACCGGGGCCAGCAGGTCGATCTCCCCGGCGACCAGCCGCGCCAGGTTCCGGTCCCAGGTGCCGGGCACATACTGCAGCCGCCAGCCCCGCTCGGCCGCCACCTCTTCCAGCAGGTCGATGAAGAAGCCGTCGGGCTTGCCGTCGGTGCTGAACACCAGGGGTTCGACCTCGACCAGGCCGAAGCGCACGGTGCGCGGCTCCGTCCCCCCGGCCGCAGCGGACGCGCCCAGCAGGCAGCAGCAGGCAAGGAGAATCAGCCGGCGATGGAACATCATACCTGCGCTCGATCGGGCTTGCGGGTCCTGGAGATTGCCGTTCAAATCCTATCGGTCCGGCTGGACCAGGCTTTACCGGGGTTTGCACGGCAGCGGCCCCATCCGGCAGTCGTCCCGGGGCCCCGGCTGTGCTATCCTGGGCCGATCCCCCAGCGAGGAGCTTGCGTGCGCTACACCACCGACATCGTCGTCATCGACCTCGAAGCCAGCTGTCCGGCCGAGGACGAGGGCAACAACAGCATCGAACGCAGCAGCATCATCGAGATCGGGGCCGTGCGCCTGGACCGGCGCAGCCTGGAGACGGTCGATTCCTTCAGCGAGCTGGTGCGGCCGGCGGATCATCCCATCCCGCCGTTCATCACCGGCATCACGGGGATCTCGCCGGAGATGGTCGCCGACAAGGACACCTTCGCCCAGGCCGGCCGCCGCTTCCTGCATTGGTACGGGCCGCGCAACAAGGCGGTGATTGCCGCCTTCGGGGCCTACTACGACATTCCGCTGCTGCGCCGCGAGTGCGACCGCCACGACCTGGACTTCCGGGCCCACATCGCCGGCGGCGCCTTCGACCTGCGCGCGGTGGCCATGGTCTGGCTGGCGGCCAACGACCACCGCACCAGCGGCCTGACCCTCGAGTCCATCCTCGAGAAGATGGGGCTGGCCGAACGCTTCACCGCCCATCGCGCCGTCGAGGACGCCCGGGCCGCCGCCGCCGTGCTGCAGATGCATCACCTGGGGCGCGCCCTCGACTGAAAGGCAACCCTGACGGGCCCGTCTGCGTCTGACCCGGGTCGACGCCACCCTGACCGGAGGAATTCCTTGCGCACGCTGCTCGCCATCCTGTGCTGCGGCCTGACGGCCCTGCCCGCCGCGGCCGCCACGGCCGCCGTTGACCCTGCCGCCGGCTGCCTGCACGGCACCGTCGTCACCGAATCCGGCCGCGAGTTGACCGGCTTCCTGCGCAACGACGCCTGGGACACCTGGTGGGACGACATCCTGACCGCCAACCGGATCGATTCGCCCTGGAGCGACTACATCGACGAGGACGCCCTGGCCAAGGAACGGCGCGCGGCCTACTTCCGGGACCACGGGCTGGTCGACCGCCTGGCCTACGTGCTCGGCGGCGACGACCGCAAGATCGACACCACCCGCCAGTTCCTCTGCCGCTACGGGCAGGTGGCGCGCATCGTCTTCGGCGCCGACGAGGCCACCATCGAGACCATCGACGGCGGCAGCCACCGGGTGCAGCGCCGCGGCCGCGACCTGGGCGGCGAATGGACCGTCGTGGCCGGGGATTCGGTGGTGCTTGATTCCGGCGAGCTGCAGCGGATCGTCTTCAGCCCGGCGCCGGCCGGGTCGGCCCCTCCCTGGCGACGGCTGGGCGGGACCGTCACCACCGCTGGCGCCACCCTCAGCGGATTCGTCAGCTGGGATCGGTCCGAGTGCTCGGACCTGGACGAACTCAACGGCGAGGCCGACGGCCGGGACCACGACCTGGCCATGGGCACGATCGCCTCGATCGCCAAGGACCGGGACGGCTCGCTGGTCACCCTGCGCGACGGCCGCACCCTGCACCTGACCGGGACCAACGACGTCAACGCCGACAACCGGGGCATCGGGGTCGAGGTCGCGGGGCAAGGCCGGATCACCCTGCCCTGGAAGCACTTCGTCCGCGTGGAGTTCGACCCGGCCGCCGGCAGCGGCCCGGGACGAGGCGACTTCGACCCGGGCCGGGAGCTGACCGGCACGGCCCGGGACAGGGACGACCGCCGGCACGAAGGCCGGCTGGTCTTCGACCTGGACGAGGGCTGGACCTGGGACATCTTCAACGGCACCGCCGACGGCACCGACCATGACCTGCCCTTCGCGCTGATCGCCGCGATCGAGCCGGTCGACGGCGGCAGCCGCGTCACCCTGCGCTCGGGCACGGTGCTGGAGCTGGACGAGGGCACCGACGCCACGGACGAAAACGCCGGCGTCCTGGTGCTGGGCCCCGGCGAGCCGCTGCGCGTCCCCTGGGAGCGCCTGCTGCGCCTGGTCCTGGCCGAGTGATCAGATGTCGCCCAGCTTCGCCAGCAGGCCCAGGCCGCCCAGGAAGAACAGGAAGAAGACGTACAGCACCGTCAGCACCAGGTAGATGATCGTCAGGATCTTCAGGATGCGGAAGCTGCGGCCCAGTTCGTAGAATCCCGTGCGCAGCTCGCCCTCGCTGCCGTCCTGGCGGTAGAGATCGAAGCGGTTGACGCCCTCGATGAAGCGGTGCGCGGCGATGATCATCGGCACGCCGACCACCGCGCCGACGATGGTCAGGCAGGGCAGGATGCCGCAGATCAGGGCCACCCAGCCCATGAAGCGCATGTCGCCGAGGGTGCGGCCGAAGTCCGGACCCAGGGGGTGGGGCGCTTCGGCGTGGGGCTGATGGATCGCGTTCACTTGGTCCTGCACGGGAATTCCTCCGGTCGGGGCGGATGGTTCGGGGCACGGCCGCCGCCGATGATAGCACGGGCGGCGCCGTTTGCCGCCGCCGGATCCGCCACCGGTCCAACCTGGAGCCATTCGCTCCGTTTCCGGCCCGATTCCGCTTGAAACCCGCCTGCCCGTCCACCATGTTTGGCCTGGAACATCGAGCCTCCCCGCGGCCGTGGGTGCCCCAGCCGACCACGGGCCGGCACTGGAGCGACCCCGTCCGAGAGGAGACCCCCGTGTCCGACGCCAGCAGCATCTTCACGGCCCAGCAGGCCAACTTCGCCCACTGGGAAATGCTCAAGGACGTCATCGACCAGCAGATCGACCTGATGCTCAACTACCGCCAGAGCGGGCACCCTGGCGGCAGCCGTTCGAAGGTGCACTACTTCGTGAGCCTGCTGCTCTCGGGCGCCATGCGCTGGGACATCCGCCACCCCGAGAAACGCTTCGGCGACCGCTTCATCCTGGTCGCCGGCCACACCGCACCCCTGGTCTACGCCACCCTGTCGGTCTTCAACGAGGCCATGCGCGTGATGCACGAGAAGACCGGCGACGCGAAGTACGCCGTCGGCGGCGGACGCGAGCGCATGCTGACTCTGGGAGGACCTGCTGGACTTCCGCAACCGCGGCGGCCTGCCCGGCCACGTGGAGATGGCCGGCAAGAACCTGTTCGTGAAGTTCAACACCGGCCCCAGCGGCCACGGCGCGGCGCCGGCCGCCGGCGAGGCCATGGCCCTCAAGCGCGCCGGCGCCGTGGGCGTGAAGGTCTTCGGCATCGAGGGCGAGGGCGGCCACACCGCCGGCTGCTGGCACGAGACCAAGAACTCAGCCTACGGCCTGGGCCTGGACAACCTCAACATCATCATGGACTGGAACGACTTCGGCATCGACCCGCACCCGACCAGCTCCATCGTGCACGGATCGCCGCGCGACTGGTTCGCCCCCTACGGCTGGCACGTGCACGAGGCCGACAACGGCAGCGACTGGGCCGACGTCACCTGCAGGCCATGCTGGAGATGACCCATGGCGACAATCCGCGCCACAGCCCGGGCATGATGTTCGGCAAGACCCGCAAGGGCCGCGGCTACTACAAGTACGACGCGCCCAGCCACGGCTCGCCCCACAAGCTGAACGACGAGCACTTCTGGCACTGCCGGCAGGACTTCAGCGACACGTACGGCGTCACGTGGCGCGGCACCGGCCAGCCCGCCCCCAAGGACAAGGCGCGCCCAGCGCCAGCAGTTCGCCGACAACCTGAACGTGGCCCTGGACGTGCTGCGCAACGACGAGAAGCTGTTGACCTACCTGGCCGACCGCCTGGTCGAGCTGGGCGAGAGCGTGCCCGCCGAGATCAAGGGCTTCCGCCTGCCGGTCAAGGCCAACCCCCTGCACGATCCGGCGCTCTTCGACTTCGAGAAGTACCCCGCAGGACATGTGGGCCCAGCCCGGCGACAACCAGCCCAACCGGGCCGGGCTTCGCCAAGTGGGGCAGCTGGATCAACAGCTACTGCCTGCAAGAAGTACGGCCGCCCGCTGTTCCTGGTCTGCTCGGCCGACCTGGCCGGCTCGACCAACATCTCGGGCTTCGGCGATCCGCTGCGGCGACATGCCCAACACGGGCTGGTACAACCGCGACACGAATCCCGACGGGGTGATCCTGCCCCAGGGCATCACCGAGTTCGCCAACGCCGGCATCATGGTCGGCGCTGCCTCGGTGAACTTCGCCACCGAACCGGAGAAGGAGTTCAACGGCTTCTACACCGCCAGCAGCACCTACGGCTCGTTCAGCTACCTGAAGTACGGCGCCATGCGCCTGTACAGCCAGCTGGCCCAGGACTGCGAACTGAAGGTCGGCAAGACCATCTGGGTGGCCGGCCACAGCGGCCCCGAGACCGCCGAGGACAGCCGCACCCACTTCGGCATCTTCAGCCCGGGCGCGACCCAGCTCTTCCCCGACGGCCACGTCATCGACATCCACCCCTGGGAGTACAACGAGGTGCCGGTGATGCTGGCGGCCGCCCTGAAGACCGACCGGCCCATCGTCGCCCTGCACCTGACCCGGCCCGGCGTGACGATCCCCGACCGCACGGCCCTGGGCCTGGGCTCGCACCTCGAGGCGGCCAAGGGCGCCTACGTGCTGCGGGACTGGAAGCCCGGCCTGCCCAAGCAGGGCGTGGTCATGGTCCAGGGCACGATGAGCACCTACAACCTGATCCGGGCCCTGCCGGAGATCGACAAGGCCGGCGTGAACGTGAAGTTCGTGGCGGTGCCCAGCCCGCAGCTGTTCGCCCTGCAGGACAAGGCCTACCGCGAGTCGGTGCTCTCGGCGGGCGACAAGCTCAACAGCACCTACGTGACCAACCGGCTCGCGGCGGCTGATGCACGACTGGAACTTCAACCCCCTGGCCGACCGCTACGCCCTGAGCAGCGACTGGGACGACCAGTGGCGGCCGGGCGGCTCGGTGGACGAGGTCTGCGAGAGCGCGGGCATCGACCCCAAGGCCATCGCCGCCGGCGTCGTGGCCTTCGCCAGGGACCACGCCAAGCGCATGACCGAGCTGGGCGGGATGCTGGACAAGGCCAAGGCCTGACCGCGGTCCGATCGGGCCCCCGCCGGCGGGCGGGGGCCTTTTTTCGTGCCGGCCGCCGGCCGCGGTTGTTCCCCGCGCCGTCCGCGCTTATGCTGGGCGCCACCCCTGCCGCGAAAGGAAGCGTGCCGCATGCGCCCTGCCCTGATCGTCGTCCTCCTGCTCGGCCTGGCCACGGCCGCCGGCGCGGCCGAGCCCGTCGGCACCATCGAGTTCGTCGAGAGCTGGCCCCAGCACACGGAACTGGACCTGCCCGGACTGCGGGACGCACCCCTGGTCTGGACCGAGGTGCTGGGCGCGGCCCGGCGCATCGACCTGGCCGGGTTCTACTTCAGCCGCAAGGGCGACGGCAGCGACTCCTACGGCCCCGACTCGGCCCCCGACCGGCTGCAGCCGGTGCTGGACGCGGTGGCGGCCGCCGCCGGCCGCGGCGCGGTCGTGCGCTGCCTGGCCGACGCCAAGTTCGCCCGCAACTACCCGGACGTGCCGGCCTGGCTGGGCGCCCTGCCGGGCGCCGAGACCCGGCTGTGGGACGTGGGCGCCAGCTTCGGCGGCGTGCTCCACGCCAAGTACTTCCTGGCCGACGACGACGTCTTCTGGGTCGGCAGCCAGAACTTCGACTGGCGGGCCCTGGACCAGATCCACGAGCTGGGCGTGCTGGTGCGGCATGCCGGCCTCGCGGCCGACGCCCGCCGGATCTGGGACCTGGACTGGGACCTGGCCGGCGGCGGCACGCCGGCCGCGGCCGAAGCCGCAACGGCAACCGTGCCCCTGATCGCCGTATCCCTGGCCGACCTGCCCAAGCACCGCCTGCGGACCACGACCGGCGCCGAGGTCGAGGCGCTGCTGGTCGCCAGCCCCCCGGCGGGCCTGCCTGCGGGCGTGCCCTGGGACCTGCCGCTGCTGGTGGAGATGATGGACGCGGCCCGGGATTCGCTGCACCTGCAGCTCTTGTCCTACGGCGTGACCGACCGCGAGCAGCGGCTGTTCGACGACCTGGACCGCGCCCTGCGCCGCGCCGCGGTGCGCGGGGTCCAGGTGCGCATCATCGTCGCCGACTGGGCCCTCAGCAAATACGCCCTGCCCTGGCTGCAGAGCCTGGCCGCGATCGAGGGCATCGAGATCCGCTTCACCGCCATTGCCGAACATCCGGACGGCTTCATCCCCTTCGCCCGGGTCGAGCACGCCAAGTACCTGACCGTGGACGGCCGCCTGTGCTGGCTGGGCACCTCCAACTGGTCCCGGGACTACTTCCACGAGTCGCGCAACCTGGGCGTCATCCTCCAGGGCGAGGGCGCGGCCCGGGACCCGGACCTGTTCTTCAACCTGAGCTGGCACGGCCCCTACGCCACGACCCTCAGCCCCTGCGGCGAGTACGCGGCGCCGCGGCGCAATTGATAACCGGTGAAAGGACGATCATGAGCGACAGCAAGACCCTGCCCGACCGCCTGGACCGCACCCGCTGCCTGCTGGTCGTGGTCGACATCCAGGAGCGCTTCCGCGGCCTGATCCACGGCCTGGACGGCGTGCTGGCGGCGAGCGACCGGCTGGTGCGCGGCTGCCAGGCCCTGCAGATCCCGGTGCTGGTGACCGAGCACTATCCCCGCGGCCTGGGCGTCACCCTGCCCGAGATCCGCGAGCTCTTCCGGCCGTTCGCGCCCCTGGAGAAGATCCATTTCAGCTGCGCCGGCGATGCCGGCTTCGCCAAGGCGGTGGCCGCCAGCGGCCGCGACCAGATCCTGATCTGCGGCATCGAGGCCCACGTCTGCATCTACCAGACCGCCTTCGACCTGCTGCGCGAGGGCAAGCAGGTGGCCGTCGCGTCCGACGCCGTCAGCTCCTGCGCGGCGGCCGACCGTTCGGTCGGCCTGGCCCGCATGGGGGCGCTGGGCGCCCAGCTGATGGGCTCGCAGATGATCCTGTTCGAGCTCCTGGGGCGGGCCGGCACGCCGGAGTTCAAGGCCATCGCGCCGCTGCTGAAGAACTGAGTTGGTATCCCGTGAAGATCGTCGTCGACCGAGCGGCCGCGACGAAGCGACCCGGCAGGCCGCGCCGTTGCGGGCCTGCCGGGTCGGATGCCGAGGCGCCAGCTAGAACTTGTAGCTCATGCCCAGGGCCAGGGTCTGCTTGAACTGCCCCGCCTTGCGGATGGCCTCGGACACCTGGCTCGCGTTGATCAGCGTGCCCTCCTCCACCACCGGCGACACCGTGTTGTCGTACTTGTCGTAGACCCAGCGGATGAAGAGCTTCACCGAGATCACCTTCGTGATGTTGGCGGTGAAGGTGTTCTCCCAGTCCACGTCCAGGGTCGTGGTGTAGGAGGCGACGTCCGAGGGCAGGCCGTAATCGACCGGGCTGAAGTCGTCCTCGAAGACGGTCTTGCCCGAGTAGACGAAGGGCAGCAGCAGGGTCAGGCGGCTCTCCCAGTCCACGCGCTTGTCCAGGGCGCCGACCTTGTACTCGAGCACGGCCTCGGCGGCGAGTTCGTTCGCCGACTCGCGCTGGGTGCCGGTCGAGGGTGCCGGGTCGATGAAGAAGGCGCGGCTGCTGACGAGATAGGCCACGCCCACTCGGCCCAGCAGCGAACGGTGCTCCTGGGCGATGATCTTGCGCGAGATGCCCGCCGACGGCGACACGACCATGGGGTTGAACATGATGCTGCGGCCCGCGGGGTCGCTGATGTCGTCGAACTTGGAGGTGAAGGCCAGGGCCAGGAACGGATCCCAGCCCGAGGCCTTGGTCCAGCGCAGGAGCGACTCGAAATCGATGATGTCGTCGGTCTTGTCCGGCTTCTGCCAGTAGAGGCTGCCGTCGGCGGCACGATCCTGCTGGTGGGTCTGGCCGTAGGCCAGCTTCAGCGTGTTGCGCCAGTTCTTGCCCTCGTTGAACTGGTTCTCCATGCGGCCGCTGAAGCTTCCGGTCCAGGCGACGGACCCCTTGTCGCCGCCGTTCCAGTTCTTGGAATAGCTGCTCTGCAGCAGGTTGACACCCACCTCGAACTCGTTCTGCCATTCGCCCATGGGCGGGGCATCCTGCGCCGCGGCCGGCAGGGCCGCCGCGAGCAGGACCGCGGAAATCAGCAAAATATCGTAGCGCATTGTGTTACCTCTCCCTTGCAAGGCCTCAGGCCTCGGCCTTCTGCATGTGGACGACCCGCTGCGGGAAGGGGATCTCGATGCCCGCGGCATCGAAGGCCTCCTTGCAGTTCTTGTGGAAATCGAAGTAGAAGTCCCAGTAGTCGGCGCCGGTCGTCCAGGGCCGCACGATGATCTTGACACTGGAGTCGGCCAGTTCGGACACGGCCACCACCGGCGCGGGGTCGGCCAGCACCCGGCTGTCTGCAGCCAGCAGGCCGTTGATGATCTCCATGGCCTTGTCGATGCTCGCCCCGTAGGCGATGCCCATGGTCATGTCCACCCGCCGCGTGTCGTAGCCGTTGAAGTTGCGGATGATGTCGCCGTAGAGCTTGCCGTTGGGCACGATGATCCGCACGTTGTCGGGCGTGGCCATGGTCGTGCTGAAGATCGAGATCTCCTTGACCGCGCCCTTGACCCCGGCGGCGTCGATGAAATCGCCGGTCTTGAAGGGCCGGAAGACCATGATCATCACGCCGGAGGCGAAGTTGGCCAGGGTGCCCTGCAGGGCCATGCCCACGGCGAAGCCGGCCGCGCCCAGGATGGCCACGAAGCTGGCGGTCTGGATGCCGAACTTGGCCAGGGCCGCGATGAAGACGAAGGCCATGATCGCGAAGTAGGCCAGGCTGGCCACGAAGCCGATCAGGCTGGGATCGACGTTGCGGGTGGTCATCACCTTGCGCAGGCCCCGGCGCGCCGACCCGGCGACGATACGGCCGATGATCAGGATGGCGATGGCGCCGATGACCTTCAGCCCCCACACGCTGACCTGGTCCACGAGCTGTTGGGTGTTCACTTCCGGCATGCGATCCCCTTCGGTCCTGGCAGCGTCGTGACATACCGACGCAACTCCAAAAAACGAAACGTGATGCGTTGAATAGCTCTACGATAGTCGCGGTGCCGCAGAAGTCAACCCGTGCCGGTCACTGGACCGGGCTGATCACCACGTCGATGCGCCGGTTCAGCGCGCGACCCTCGGGCGTGGCGTTGAGCGCGACCGGTCGGTCGGGGCCGTAGCCCTCGGTGCCGAACGTGGACACGTCCCGGCCCAGGCGGCCGGCCAGCGCCGCGGCCACGGACTCGGCCCGGCGGCGGGAGAGCCGCAGGTTGGCGTCGCGGGCACCGGTGTCGTCGGTGTGGCCTTCGAGGCGCACGGGCGCGCCCGGGAACAGCCGCACCGCGTCGCCCAGGCGGTCCACCAGGTCGCCCTGGTCCGGCTGCAGGCTGGCGCTGCCGACGGCGAAGTCCAGGCCGTGCACCCGCAGCAGCAGGTCGCCGCTGCCGGTCTGCAGGATCTCCGCCTCGGCGGGGGTGAACAGGGCGCGGACCGCCGCCACCGACGCCTCGCGCTGCTGCTTGGCCGTCAGCACGGTCTCGGCCGCCGAGCGATCGGCCTCGGCCACGCCGGCCCGCAGTTCGGTCTCCCACAGGCGCTGGCGCAGACGGCTGACATCGATCTGCAGGGCCGCCAGCAGCGAGTCCCGGCCCGCCGCGCGGCCGCCGGCCAGTTCGGACAGCTGGCGGTTGCTGATGGTCAGCGAATCGATCAGCACCTGGCGGCGCAGGTTCTCCGCGTCCAGGCGGTCCAGCAGATCGCGCGCGGCGGCGGTGCCTGTAAGTTCGGGCCCGGGCGCCACCCCGTAGAGGGCGCCGATCTCCCCCAAAGCCTGGTCGAAGCGGCCCAGCAGGGCCTCCATCCCGCTCTTGCGGCTGCGCATCTCCTCGATGAAGGCGGCCTGGTTCACCAGCCGGCGCGCGTCGCTCTCGAGCCCGGCCCAGGTCGCGGCGTCGGCCCCGCCCTGACGGGCCTGGCCGTAGCGCTGGTCCAGGTCCCACCAGGCTGTCGGCAGCTGGCCCTTGGCCCCCAGGCCCTTGGCCTGGTCCAGCAGGGCGCCGACCCGCGCGGCGGATCCGTCGTCCTGGGCGAGCGCCGCCCCGCCCCCCGGTCCGCCGGCCAGGGTCATCGCCACCACCAGGGCCATCGCCCCGCACACACCGCCGCTTGCCGCTCTGCTCATGCCTGGGTTCCTTCCTTGTCCTTCATCATCGCGTGGCTCCGCCGCCCGGCCAGGGCGACCGCCGCCTCGGCCACAGCGCCGGGCGCCAGGCCGTTCATGCAGTTCCAGTGGGCGCAGCCTGTGCGCACGCAGGTGCGCCGGGCCGGGCAGGCCACCGCCGGCACCAGGGCCTCGGCCCAGCGGCCGCGGGGCCCCCAGCGCGCCGGCGCCATGGCGCGCACCGGAGGATACAACCCCACGGTCGCCAGATCCAGCGCCGCCGCCATGTGCAGCGGGCCCGTCGACGGTCCGACGAAGACGTCGCCGGCCGCCAGGACCCCCAGCAGCCCGCGCAGGTCGAAGGCGTCCAGCACCACCTCGACCCGCGGATCGAGCCGCCCGCGCATGGCGCCAACGGCCGCGGCATCACCCCCAGCCCCCGTGACGAAGACCCGCCAACCCGGTCGGACGGCGAGGTCCGAGGCCAGGGCCGCGAAGCGCTCCGGCGCCCAATCCAGGGCCGAGCCGCCGGATCCCGGATGCACGAAGGCCACGGTCCCGGCACCGGCCGCCCGTTCGCGGCGGAAGGCGAGACCTCTCTCCAGCGCCTGGGGGTCCGGATGCAGCCGCGGCAGGGGCAGCGGTCCGGCCGCCGGTCCCGCCAGGGTGGCCATCAGCTCCGCGCCCAGGTCCGTCTCGTGGGCCCCGCGGCGCGAGCGCGCCTGCCATCGGCCGCGGTTCAGCAGCAGCCAGCTCGAGGGCTTCGACCACGGACCATGGCGCCGCCCGATGCCCGCCTGCCGCAGCAGCAGGGCCAGCTCCCGGCGGTACTGCAGCAGCACCGCCGCCGCGAAGCCCTCGGCGCGCAGGACGTCGCGCAGGGCCGCCCGGGCCGGGCCGGCCAGCCGGTCGTCCCAGGTCCAGATCCGCGCCAGGTGAGGGTGATGCTCCACCAGCGGCACCGCCCCCGGCGCGACCATCAGGTGGATCTCCAGGTCCGGGCGCGCTGCCGCCAGCAGGTCGACCGCCGGCAGGCTCAGCACCAGGTCGCCCAGACGGTCGGTCCGTGTCACCAGGATCTTCAACGCCGCCCCAGCTGCCAGAGCTTGACGTACTTGCTCAGCACGTAGAAGGAGGAGGCCAGGCACAGCACCGTGCCCCGCCCGCCGTCCAGCAGTCCGCCCTGCAGCAGCCACATGCGCCAGAACGCGGCCTGGGCCCGCAGGGCCGCGCCGGGCAGGGACGCCCGGCGGCCGGCCGCGTGCAGTTCGGCCGCGGCCAGGGTCGTGTAGCGATCGAGCTTGGCGATGTACTGCTCCATCGTCTCGTAGGTGTAGTGGCGCAGCAGGCCGGGCAGACGGCCGACCGCACCGTCGACCTGCACCGATTCGTGCACCGGCTTGTCGTCGAAGCCGGCCCGCTCGCGGTCGAACAGGCGCACCACGTGCTCGGGATGCCAGCCGCCGTGGCGGATCCAGCCGCCCAGGAAGCGGCTGAGCCGGTTGACGGTGAAGGCGGCCTCGGACGGCGCGTCGGCCAGGGCCAGGACGGCGGCCGCCAGCTCGGCCGTGACCTCCTCGTCGCTGTCGATGCTCAGCACCCAGCGGTTGCGGCAGAGGGACACGGCCCGGGCCTTGGTGGGGCCGAAGCCCAGCCAGGGCGTCTGGTGCAGCGCGGCGCCGTGGCGGGTGCAGACCGCCGCGGTGTCGTCGCTGCTGCCCTGGTCCAGCACCACCACCTCGTCGGCGAAGCCCAGCGAGGCCAGGCAGCGGTCCAGGTCGGCGGCCGCGTCGCGGGTGATGATCGCCACCGACACCTTCACGCCCGGTCCTCCCTGTGCGGGACGAGGATCACCTTGCCGAAGTTCTGACGATCCTCCAGCCGCTGCTGCGCCGCGGCGGCCTGGTCGAAGCCGTAGACGCCGTCGATGCACGGGGCGATGCGCCCGTCCGCGGCCAGGGCCAGCAACTCGTCCATCCAACTGCCCGTCCGCTCCAGCTGGTCCCACATGCGGCCCAGGTTCACCCCCGCCAGCGAACGGTTGTCGTTCATCAGCCGGATCGGATTCAGGCGCAGCCACGGCACCTGGGCCAGGGTGCGCAGGGCCGACCAGGTGCCCGAGCCGCGACCGACCGCGGCCTGGGAAAAGCCGAACAGCACCAGACGCCCGCACTTGGCCAGGCTGCGGTAGCTCTCCATGATCCAGCGTCCGCTGCGCGGTTCCAGCACGATGTCGGCGCCGCGGCCGCCGGTGGCCGCCCGCACCGCGGCCGCGAACTCCGGCTGCCGCGAATCGAGGACATGCACCACGCCCTGGGCCAGCAGTTCGGCGTGCTTGGCCGGCGAGGCCGAGCCCAGCACCTGGGCCCCGGCCAGCCGGCACAGCTGCAGCGCCGCCTGCCCCACGCCGCCGGCGATCCCCTGGATCAGCACGGTGTCCCCCGGCCCGACCGACGTCATCACCCGCAGCATCTGCCAGGCCGTCAGGTAATTGACCGGCAACGCGGCCGCCGTCACCGGGTCCAGGCCCGGCGGTAGCACCCAGACCTGATCCGCCGGCACGCAGACCGCTTCACTGTACCCGCCGAAGCGGCACATGGCCACCACCGGCCGACCGACCAGATCCCCGGCGGTGCCGGGCCCGGCGGCGTCGACGGTGCCGGCGACCTCGTAGCCGGCGACCGCCGGCAGCTTCGGCGCGTCCGGGTACAAGCCGCGCCGCATCATCACGTCGGCGAAGTTGACGCCGGCCGCGGCCACCCGGATCCGCACCTGGCCCGCGGTCGGCGACGGCAGCGGGGCCGTGCGCACTTCCAGCGTGCCGGGGTCGCCCCGACGCGCGGTCCAGACCTGCCTGTGAGTCTCCATCGCTGCCTCCTAACGGTAGCTGATCGTGCGGGGGCGCACGCCCGGCATCTCGACCACGGTGCTGCTGCGGTCGCCCAGATCGAAGGCGAACGCCACTTCCGTCCGGTCGGCCAGCCGGACCGCGCCGACGTGGAACTCGAAGGTCGGCAGCACCAGCTCGGGGTTGCTGACCCTCAGGCCCAGACCCAGGCTGCCGTAGAACGTCTGCTGGAAGATGGGATCCGGCTCTCCGCCGGCCACGCCCAGATCGCCGTACCAGAAGAGCATGGTGTCGAACCCGCCGATGCGCCAGGGCGTGAACAGGCGCGATTCCAGGTTCAGCACCAGGCGCTGGTCGCCGTAGACCGCATCGTCGGGCAGATCGCGGATGCCGGACCGGTTGCCCAGGACCACGCCGCCTCCGGCGGTGCGGTTGATGCCCAGCAGGTACTGCAGCTGGGCGTAGTAGCGGTGGCGCCAGCGGCCCTGGCCCAGCAGCGGCGAGATCCAGCCGGTGCGCCCCTCCAGCAGGCCGTCCTCGAACGAGTCATCCCGCAGGAAGCCGCCGCCGCCCAGTTCGAACCAGCGGATCTGCCCGCCGCCGGTGACGTCCACGAAGTCGGCCAGCGCGTAGCCCAGGCCGCGGTCCAGGTATTCGCCGTCCTCGTAGCCCAGGGTGCCCTTGAGGGTGTAGCCGTCGGGCAGGTCCTCGGTCTCGCCCATGCGGAAGAGGTAGCTGGTCTTGAGGTCGACGAGGTTCTCGTAGGTGAGGCCGACCATGTAGTCGCGCCGGTCATGGTAGGCCCGCAGCGTGTCGCGGGAAACCTCCGGCCGCTCCAGGAAGTCCAGCTGGCTGAAGCCGAGCGCCGGGGTCAGGGTCTGGCGCCGTCCCCCGCGGTCCGCCGCCGCGAAGGGGTCGTCGATGCCGAGCTGGAACACCCGGCCCACCCAGGCATCCTCTAGGTCGTAGGTGCGCGGCACGTCGCCGTTGTCCCGGTCCTCGACGTGCTGCCCCGCCAGGCCGCCGACCAGGCGGATGGCCGGGTGCACGGCATTGCGTTCGACGGCGGCCGCCCGCCGCAGCTGGCGCCAGGAGTCCTCGTACTCCAGCCGGGCATCGATGAACGTGCCCGCCAGGTTCTCCTTGCCCAGGCTGCCCCGGTAGCCCACCTGCGGTTCGCGTTGCCGGTTCACCAGCAGCATGTTTTCGAAGCGCAGGCCCGCACCCAGGCCGTTGGTCAGGAAGAAGCTGGCCTCGTAGCGGTCGGTGTTGATGACGGCGCCGGTCACGCCGAACGGCCAGCGGTCGCGGGTCTCGACCACGACGGCCACCGAACCGTCGGTGCCCTCGATGGGCAGGATGAGGATGCGCACGTCGTTCATGTAGTCGAGCCGGCGCAGCATGCGCTCGCTGTCGGCCAGCTTGAAGGGATCGAGGCGGTCACCGGTGCGAAACAGCAGGTACTGGCGGACGACGCTCTCCCGGGTGTAGGTCCACAAGGGCGCCGTCAGGCCCATCAGGCCGCCCCAGCTGATCTCCTGGCCGTCGACCAGGTCGCCGTCGAAGCGCAGCACGGGATTGACGATGACGACCTCGATGGTGCGTCCGGAGAACTCGGCGTAGCGGTCGACCAGCTGCTCGGCCCGGCCCTGGAGCCCGGCGCCGGAACGCGCGGACCGGCCGAAATAGGAGTGCAGGAACCGCCCCAGCCAGGACTGCTCATCCGCTGCGGTCCGGGACGAATCCGCGGCCGCAGACGGGGCCGCGACCGCCGGCAGGGGAACAAAGGGGCCCGCCAGCCAGCACACGAGCGCGGCGGCGATAACCCGGCGCACGGCTCAGCCTCCGCAGCAGCGCTTGAACTTGCGGCCGCTGCCGCAGGGGCAGGGGTCGTTGCGGCCGGTCTTGGGCTCCTCGCGCACGATCGGCTTGCGCACGCCCTGGCGCCCCTCGCTGAAGTACCAGCGGCCGTCCTGGCGCGTGAAGGTGGCGACCTCGTGGTAGCGCTGCAGTTCGCCTTCGTGGGTGTAGGTGGCAGCGAACTCGACGATGCCCGTCTCGTCGTCGGGGCCGCCGGCCTCGGTGGCGATGATCTCCAGGCTGTGCCACTCGCTGTTCTCGGCCCAGTCGCGGCTGGCCTCGGGGTCGTGGCCCTCGCGCGCGTCCGGGTGCAGCGACTCGCCCAGGAAGTCCATGGCGGCGGTGGTGTAGGCGGTGTAGCGGGCCCGCATCAGCTGCTCGGCCGTGGCGGCCGGGCGCTCTCCGCTGATGACGGGCGCGCAGCAGGCGGCGGTGTCGAGTCCGGATCCGCAGGGACAGCTCATGATCTTCTCCGCAAAGGGCCGCCGGTTTGCCCGGCGGCCCCGTGGTTGGCGTGCGGCTCGGCGGTCGGGCGCCCATCGCCCCGGACCGCCGCGGGGCCGGCGTCAGTCCTGGGCGGCGTTGCGCGCGCCCTTGTACAGGTAGTAGCCCAGCAGGCAGAACACCACCAGCGTCACGACGGCCGACCACTGGTTCGCGGTGGCCCAGTGGGACAGCCCCAGGGCGTGGTCCACGCTCCAGCCCTGCTCGCCGGTGACGCTGATGCCCGTGAAGCGCACCGCGGCCGCGATCACGCCCATGATGGCCCCGCCGGCGACGAAGCCGCTGGCCATCAGGGTGCCCTTCTCCTTGCGCTTGTTCTGCGCCTTCTCGCTGCCGCCCTGGGCCACCCAGTGGGCGATCAGGCCGCCGGCGAGCACCGGCGTGTTGACCGACAGCGGCAGGTACATGCCCAGGGCGAAGGCCAGGGCCGGCAGGCCGGTCCACTGCAGGATCAGGGCCATGAACACGCCGGCCATGTACAGCAGCCAGGGCGCCGGCTGGCCGGTCATCAGCGGCTCGATCACCGCGGCCATGGCGTTGGCCTGGGGGGCCGGCAGCAGGCTCGCTGGTGAAGCCGTAGGTGGCGTTCAGCATCATGATCACGCCGGTGACCGAGACCGCGGCGACGATCGTGCCCAGGAACTTCCACTTCTGCTGGGTCGCGGGCGTGGTGCCCAGCCAGTAGCCGATCTTCAGGTCGCTGACGAAGCCGCCGCTCATCGACAGCGCGGTGCAGACGACGCCGCCGATCAGCAGCGACGGCGACGATGCCGTCTGGACCGCTGCAGGCCCACCGCCCGCAGCACCACCGAACTGATGATCAGGGTCATCAGCGTCATGCCCGACACCGGGTTGCTGCCCACGATGGCGATGGCGCGGGCCGCCACGGTCGTGAACAGGAACGAGATCCCGGCCACGAGCAGCAGGCCGACGACGGCCTGGACCAGGGTGACCTTGACGATGAACCAGAAGAACAGGAAGACCAGGCCCAGCACCAGGAAGGTGCCGACGGTGACCATGCGCAGGGGCAGGTCGCGCTGGGTGCGGTCGTTGTCCTGGACGTCGCCGCCCTGCTGCCCGGCCTTCATGGCCAGCTTGACCGCGCCCACGATGATCTGCCGGCTCTTCCAGACGCCGATCAGGCCGCTCATGGCGATGGCGCCGATGCCCACGGGCCGCACGAAGTTCTTGAAGATGTCGTTGGTGGACAGGCCGTCCAGGGCGGCCAGCTGGTACAGCTCGCCGTTGACGTGCACGCCCTTGCCCAGGATGCCGATCATGGGGATCAGCACGAACCAGCTGAGGAACGAACCGCAGGCGATGATCAGCGAGTAGCGCAGGCCGATGATGTAGCCCAGGCCCAGCACCGCCGCCTCGGTCAGCATGTGGAACTCCAGGCGCACCTGCTGCGACAGGCGCTGGCCGAGCCCGAAGGCCGTGGTGCGAGAAGGTCTCCCGCCAGAGGCCGATGGTCTGGTGGCTCAGCAGCTGGAAGAGCATGGCGATGCCGCCGCTCTTGACCAGCACGCCCGCCTGGTCGCCGCCGGCCTCGCCCACCATCAGCACCTCGGTCGAGGCCGTGGCCTCGGGGAACGGGAACTCGCCGTGCATGTCCTTGACGAAGTAGCGCCGGAAGGGGATCAGCAGCAGGATGCCCAGGAAACCGCCCAGCAGCGAGGCCAGGCACATCTGCAGGAAGTTGGTGCGCTCGGCCAGGCCCAGGATGTAGATGCCCGGCAGGGTGAAGATCGCGCCGGCCACGACCACGCCCGAGGCGGAACCGATGGACTGGATCATCACGTGCTGCTGCAGGACGTTCTTCTTGTCGAAGCATCGCCGAGACGCCGATGGCCAGGATCGTGATGGGGATGGCCGCCTCGAACACCTGGCCGATCTTCAGGCCCAGGTAGGCCGCCGCCGCGGAGAAGATCACCGCGAAGAGCAGGCCCATGCCCAGGGAGTAGCCGGTGACCTCCGGCACGATCTTGTCGGCCGGCACGACCGGCACGTATGTTTCACCCGGTTTCAGCTGGCGATAGGCATTCTCGGGCAGGTTGCGGGCGGAACCACCGACGTCCATGGGATCCTCCGGAAGGGGTGGGGCGGGACCGAACGGCACCAACCGCGGCAAACCGGCCGAAACCGGCCCCACGGCGGCCTTGAGCGGGGAACGCTAACATCCGCAACGCCCCGGCACAAGCGTAGTCTGGCCCGCCGCCGGCCCTTCACCACCAGGAGGGGCCGCGGCCGACGCGGATCCCGGCTTCCTGCAGAAAGCGGCTGGGCGCGGCTGCGCTGCAGACGATGTCCAGCTGCTGCCGGGCCCGGGTCAGGGCCACGTAGAACAGCCGGCGTTCGTCTTCCAGCTGCCCCGCGCGCAGGGCCCGCGCCAGGGGGAAGCGCCCCTGGTCGGCACCGAAGATGATGACCCGGTCCCACTCCCGACCCTTGGCACCATGAACCGTCAGCAGATCGGCCGGGCAGGCGGCGCCGTCCGCCCCCGCTCCCGCCTGCCAGGCCGCGGCCACCGCCTCGAGCAGTTTGCCGGTGCGGGCCAGCACGGCGACGCTGCCCGGCTCCGCCCCCGCGACCATGGCCGCGGCCCGGATCGCGCCCCGCTCCGGGTCCGGCTGCGTCCAGACCGAGATGCGGCCCCGCTGGCGCACCCCGGCCAGCAGCGGTTTGCAGAAGCGCTGCCGGTTCTGCCCGATCAGCCGACGCGAAGCCCCGGTGATGGCCCGCCCGCAGCGGTAGTTGCGCACCAGCGGGTGGCGCTCCAGGCCCGGATAGGTCTGGTCCAGTTCCAGCACCCGGGCCACCGAGGCCCGGCGCCAGGCGTAGATGCACTGGTCCTCGTCGCCGACGCAGAAGAGCGAGTCCTGGGGCGCGGCCAGCAGCCCGATCAGGAGGGCCTGGGCCGGCTCGATGTCCTGGTACTCGTCCACCAGCACCCGCTCGAAGCGGGCCTGCCAGCGGGTGCGCACCGCGGCATCCTGCTGCAGCAGGGCCACCGAGCGGGCGATCAGGTCGTCGAAATCGACCCGGCCCCGGGCGGCCAGTTCCTGTTCGCAGAAATCGTAGGCCCGGGCCTCGGCCCTGGCCCGCGGGCCCGCCGCGGCGGCCTGGCGCCAGGCTTCGGCGGGCGTGATCATCGCCGCCAGCTTGAAGGTGCCGACCGCGTGCTGGGCCGCCGCCCCGTCGAAGTGCCCGCAGCCCGGCTCGGCGGCCGCCGCCCGGACGGCCAGTTCCTGCCAGCAGACAGGCTCGAGGATGCCCACGCCGCCGCGCAGGCGCCCTTCGGCCTTGAGGATGTCCAGGCCCAGCCCGTGGAAGCTGCGCACGGTCGTGCCCTCGAGCCCGGCCCTGGCCAGGCGCGCGGTCATCTCCGTGCAGGCGTCACGGTTGAAGGTCGAGCAGAGGATGCGCCCGGTCGGCGTGCCCCGGCGGTGCAGCTCGCGCACCCGCTCGACCAGCACCGTGGTCTTGCCGCTGCCGGCGGGGGCGATCACCTGGACCACGCCGTCGCCGGCGGCGACGGCGGCGTTCTGCTGGGGATCCAGGTGGGGCGCCGGACGCGGGCCGGTGTCCACCGGGCGCCACGCCGCCGGCATGAAGCGTCGCCACCAGGGCAGCGGCGGCGGCGGCAGCGGGACGACGGCAGGCTCGGCATAGCGCGCCGCCAGATGGCGCAGCCGCTCCAGGGTCCAGGGGCAGCGCCAGTCCGGGTCGATGCAGGCCGCCGGGTCCAGCGCCTCGAGGGCCTGCCCGGCGCCGATCAGCAGGGTGCACCCGGCGCGGAAGGCCGGTTCGACCACGTACCCCAACAGCAGGCGCAGGTCGTCGACCGAGCCGCAGGGCACCCCCACCACGGCCACGCGTTCGTGGCGGGCGTAGACGGCGAACAGGCCCGCGGCCGGATTGGCCAGCGATCGCCGCCGGCCGCCGGACGGACGGGCGGCCGCCACCGCCGCGGCCAGGCGGTCCCAGTTCAGCACTTGGTAGCCTTCGGCGCGCAGCCGGCGCGCCGGCGGCGGCGGCACCGCCCACCGCAGCACGCGGACGCGGCCCGGGTCGCTGGCCATGGGGATCTCCCGGCAGGGGACGGTCGGCAGAACTTCCCGGGCCTTGCAACCACCGCGCCCACCCCACCCTTGCGCCCCGCGCCGCCCGGGGCCTATCTTGGGGCCTTGCCACAACCGCCCGGGGGCTTCCCGACGCCCCGCCGCAGCCCAACCGCAAGCGGAGGATCAAGATGCTCGCACGCAAGACCGGATCGAAGTTCCCCAGCCTCGTGGACCGCTTCGTCGCCTACGCCAAGGTCCACACCACCAGCAGCGAGAGCTCGGACACCTATCCGTCGACGGCGCGCCAGTTCGACCTGGCCCGCATCCTGGTGGCCGAACTGCAGGCCATCGGCCTGAAGGACGCCGCGGTGGACGAGCACTGCTACGTGACGGCCACCCTGCCGGCGAGCACGGGCTGCGAGAAGGTGCCGGTCATCGCCTTCATCTCCCACATGGACACCTACCCCGAGGTCAGCGGCGAGAACGTGGTGCCCACCTTCCACGAGAACTACAAGGGCGGGGACATCGAGCTGCCGAAGAACGGCAAGAAGATCATCGCGGCGGAGAACCCCTACCTGCAGGCAGTGCATCGGCGAGACCATCATCACCGCCGACGGCACCACCCTGCTCGGCGCCGACGACAAGGCGGGCATCGCCGAGATCGTGGAGGCCCTGACCCGCATCCACGAGAATCCGGACTTCGCCGCACGGCCCGGTGAAGGTGGCCTTCACGCCCGACGAGGAGGTCGGCGCCGGCGTCAAGCACTTCGACGTCAAGAAGTTCGGCGCCAAGGTGGCCTACACCATGGACGGCGGCCAGCGCGGCGAGATCGAGGACGAGACCTTCTGCGCCGACAGCGCCATCGTCACCTTCGTGGGCCGCGACATCCACCCGGGCTACGCCAAGGACAAGATGATCCCCTCGGTCAAGGTCGCCGGCGCCTTCCTGGCCGGCCTGCCCCGCGAAGGCGCCCCCGAGACCACCGAGGGCAAGCAGGGCTACATCCACCCCATCTCCGTCAAGGGCAACGCAGCGAGACCGAGGTCACCCTGCTGATCCGCGACTTCGACGCCGACGGGCTCAAGCCCAAGGCCGAGATGATCCGCGAGCACGCCCAGAAGGCCTGCGACCAGTGGCCGGGCGCGAGCTTCAAGCTGGAGATCAAGGAATACTACCGCAACATGAAGTACGACCTGGCCAAGGAGCCCCGGGCCATGGCCTACGCCCTCGAGGCGGTCAAGCGCGCGGGCATCAAGCCGATGCAGGGCTCGATCCGCGGCGGCACCGACGGCTCGACCCTGTCGGCCCGCGGCCTGCCCACGCCCAACGTCTTCACCGGCGAGCAGGACTTCCACGGCTACGGCGAGTGGATCTGCGTCAAGGACATGGAGTTGGCGACGTCCACGCTGCTGCACATCATCGGAGTGTGGGCCGAGAAGGAGCGCTAGCCCGGCCCGGCGCCGAAGGGCCGGCGCGGGACAGCGTTCGTCCCGCCGGCCCGCCCGTTGCCCCTCAGCGCACCAGGCTCATCTTCACGTTCTGCACCTGACCTTCGGCCTGCAGCCGACCGACGTAGGTGCCTGAGGCCACGGCGCGTCCCCCGGTGTCCCGCCCGTCCCAACGGACGGTGTGCGGGCCGCCGTCCAGATCGGCGGCGAGCAGCTGGCGCACCAGCCGCCCCGCGGTGTCGTAGATCTCCAGCCGCACCGTGCCCGGAGCCGTCAGGGCAAAAGAGACCTCGGTGGACGGGTTGAAGGGGTTCGGACGGCTCGCCAGGCGGCCCGCCAGGCTGGACGGCGCCTCGTCCCCCACGGCCGCCGGTCCGGCCGCCGCCCGCTGCAGGACATTGCGCACCACCTGCTGCAGGACCGGGTCGATGACCAGGCTGCCCCCGAAGCTCAGGGAACCGGCACTGAACACGATGCCGCCGGCAGGGGTGTCGTAGCAGGTCATGTCGGCACCATAGCCGCCGGCATTGGTGCCGCGGGCCAGCAGCACCAGGTTGGCCGGAGGGGCGCCGCGGTCGTTGCCGACGTACCCGGACACGATGACTCCGTCGGCCGCCGTGCCGGTGATCGAGGTATCCATCTCCCAGCCGCTGGCTCCGCCGCCGTTGAGGCCGGCGGCGCCGATAGGCTGTCCGTCAACGACACCGGTCCCGGCGAAGTACGGGTGAGCGGCCGCGAGCACCGCCAGCGGCGCGAACGTGAAGTAGTTGTCATAGCAGTAGGCCACACCCAGCACCGCCCGTTCGGGGCGGGGCGGCACCAGGTTGCGGAAGTACGAGGGATCGCGCCAGGGGTACTGGCCGCCGGCGAACATGGTCAGGGTCTGCCCGTCCGGGGACGACTCGACCAACTCGTACAATCCGTTGCCCGCCATGTAGAGCAGCGAGCCGCCGGAGGCGATGTAGGTGTCCAGGGCGTCGCGCATGGCCAGGGTCCAGTATTCCGGGTGGGTATCCAGGATCAGTCCCTTGTAGGCCGCAAGATCCGGGACGCCGAAGTGGAGGTCGATGTCGGTGTAGACATCGAAGCGGTACCCGGTCGTCGCCAGCCAGTCCAGCACCCACAGCTCGGCTCGGGTCAGGTGGTTCACGCCGCCGGCGTCAATGGGCGCGGCGGCGGGGTTCGGGCGCAGGTAGCTGAGGGTCGGTGCCGCCGGGTTGGTGTATTTGGAACTGCCGGCCCAGGCGTTGTAGGCGTTCCAGGTGTGGGTGTTGGCCAGCACCGCGAAGTCGCCGGTGTCCCCCGCGCCCGGTCGCACGACGAAGGTGATGCGGAAGGTCCGTCCCCCGGTGTCGGTGCATTCGGCCGCGTAGACGCCTGATTGCCAGTCCACCGGCACCGTCAGCCTGAAGCTCTCGCTCCAACCGCAGCCGTTCTGCGCGGGCAGCGGGGTGACCGCCTGGACCGACGCCGGCCTGGTGGCGGGAGCCGTCAGGGGAATGGCGGCATTCTGGTCGCCCGCGCGCGTGTAGCGGGCGTAGACGACGTCGTAGGCGTCCGGACTGGACACGCAGAACACGATGTCCTGCCCCGGGGCCGCCGACAATGGCCAGGCGTAGCCCTCGATCGGCTCGGACACTGCCAGGAGTGTCGGTGCGTCGGCAACGGCTCCCACGCCCCAGCCTCCGCTCCAGGCAACGGTCCCGTCGCGGAATCCGTCGTGGCGCCACCAGATCATCTCGTTGGCCGGTGTCTGGGCATAGATCACGCCGGCGGGTCCGCCCAGCACCCGACGGTACTGGTCCCAGCCGTACCCGACGATGACCGGGCCCTCCCAGAGGAAGGAGCCGTTCTCCCTGCCGACATGGTGGTACCACAGGAGGTCGCCCCCGGGCAGGACGCCGTAGAGCGACCCGCCGTCGCCGGCAAACACCGAAGTGAAGCTGTTCCAGCCGACACCCACCACCTGCGAAGCGGCCCAGCCGTTGCCCCCGCTCCGCCAATCCAGGTGCCGGTACCAGAGCAGGGATCCGTCGGCCTGCAGGGCGTAGATCACGCCGTCGCCGCCGGAGAATACCGCCGTGAAGTTCTGCCAGCCGGAGCCGACGGCGTTGCCGCCGGCCCAGGTGAAGCTCCCATCGGGACGGCCGTCGTGGCGGTACCACAGCAACGTCCCGTCCGGCTGGATTGCGTAGATGACGCCTTCGTCGCCCGCGAAGACCCGCTGGAAGCCCTGCCAGCCGCTGCCGACGGTGCGCGGGCCATCCCACTGGTCGCCGCCGTCGGCACAGCCGAGGTGCTCGGACCACTGGAGGGCACCGTCAGCGCCGACCGCGTAGAAGTACTGGGCCGCGGCGGGTTGGGCACCCAGAACGCCGGAAACCACGATGCACGCGAACAGGATTCGTATGGAAGATCGGCACATGATCGCACCCCCGGAGAACGGCGGTACAAGGGGAAGACAGGTCTGCCGCCCGGTCCACCCAGCCGGGCTGCGGAATGTATATCCATTGAACACCTCCTGAGGGGACGCGGGCAAGATAATTCGGATACATACGATCTTATTTTGCTGACGTGCGCGACAACGGGTCCCGCCGCGACTAGCCGGGCTCTCCCTGCTGAGAGTGGCGGGCGCTTTCGTGCACTGCCTGACCCGTGAGGGTGTTCCCCGGACCACCGAGGGCGACGGCAGCCCCTCTGCCCGTCATCGGGGCGCGGGGGCAGAGGGCGCCGCGCGCGCAGGCAAACGGAAATTGGGGTTTGCGGCCCGGACCGCGGGCGCTAGAATGGCCAGGATTCGGCGATCGATCGCTGACTTTTCCAGAAACAGGAGACAAACATGAAAATCAGGATGATCACCGTCACGGCCCTGCTGCTGCTGACGACCGTCACCGGGCTGGCCCAGGCCCAGATGTCCAGCGGCTTCGACCGCACCGGCATGTGGGAGTTCTCGGTCCAGACCCGCTACTCCTGGGCCCAAACCGTGAACGGAGACCGCGGCACCGTCCTGGACATCGAGGACGACCTGGGCTGGGGCTTCGGCTTCGGCTACAACGTCAACGAGGCCTTCAACCTCGGCTTCGCCTTCTCCTGGCACTCGGCCAACTACAACGCGACCTACATCCTGGACGACGGCTCGGCCACCCCCGCCTACTACAGCAACGAGCTCGACACCTCGACCTTCGCCCTGACCGGCGACTACCAGTTCGGCAAGGGCCGCATCAAGCCCTACGTCTCGGGCAACCTGGGCTGGACCATGCTCGACACCAACATCTATGCCGGCACCAGCGGCGGCTGCTGGTGGGATCCCTGGTGGGGCTATGTCTGCTCCACCTATTCGTCGACCTTCGGCACCGACGAGTTCACCTACGGCCTGGGCGCCGGCCTGCGCTTCGAGCTGACCCCGAAGGTCTTCCTGCGCGGCGGCTACGAGCACAACTGGGTCGACCTCGACAACTACAGCGGCAACGACATCCTGCGCGTCGACATCGGCACGGTCTTCTAGATACGGCCTGCCTCCGCTGAGGGTGAACGGCCCGGTCCCCGCGACCGGGCCGTTTCCTTTTGCCCCCGACCGAATAGCGATCCCTCCTTGCGGGTATGATGCCATAGTGATATCATACTGGCATCCAACAGCGGCCCCGATCCCGCGGGCCTGCAAGGTGATGCCGGCAACCCGGAGGGATACGATGCACAACGAGAAGCGGATCAAGACGATGTCCGGCTGGGGGATGCTCTTCATCATCCTGGCCCTGATGGTGGGCACGATCTGGGGCCTGGTCTGGGCCATCACCCACCATTCGCCGCCCCTGCTGTTCACGGCCATCGGCGGCCTGGTGCTGGGCTTCTTCCTGCTGCCGGGGCTGTTCGTGATCAACCCCAACGAGGCGGTGGCGCTGCTGCTGGCCGGCGACTACAAGGGCAGCACCCGGGAGATCGGCCTGCGCTACGCCAATCCCTTCTTCACCAAGCGCAAGATCTCGCTCAAGGCGCGCAACCTCAACGGCGACCGCCTGAAGGTCAACGACCTGTCGGGCAACCCCATCGAGATCGCCGCGGTGGTGGTCTGGAAGGTGCACGACACCGCCGAAGCCCTGTTCGAGGTGGACGACTACGAGACCTACGTCACCATCCAGAGCGAGTCGGCGGTGCGGCACCTGGCCGGCGCCTACCCCTACGACGGCGACGACGCCGAACTGACCCTGCGCGGCACCACCGACGCCATCAGCGAGCACCTGCAGAAGGAGCTTCAGGCGCGGCTGGACAAGGCGGGCGTGCGGGTGATCGAGGCGCGCCTCAGCCACCTGGCCTACGCGCCGGAGATCGCCCACGCCATGCTGCAGCGGCAGCAGGCCTCGGCGGTGGTCGCGGCGCGCACCAAGATCGTCGAGGGAGCGGTCGGCATGGTGGAGATGGCGCTGGCTCAGCTGGGCGAGAAGGACATCGTCCACTTCGACGAGGACCGCAAGGCCGTGATGGTCAGCAACCTGCTGGTGGTGCTGTGCAGCGAGCACGCGGCCCAGCCGGTGATCAACGCCGGCTCGCTGCACCAGTAGCATGGCGGCCCGGAAGGCATTCCCGCTGCGCCTCAGCCCGGAGCTCTACGAGGAGCTGCGGCGCTGGGCCGACGCGGAATTCCGCTCCGTCAACGGCCAGATCGAGTTCCTGCTGCAGCGGGCGGTGAAGGAACGCAAGCGGAGCCGGGATCCGGGGGATCCCGGCTCCGCCGACGACTGAGCGCGGTCCTACTTTCCCAGCGCCTCGTCCTGCCGCTCGGCCCAGCCCTCCAGGTCGAACATCAGCTCCAGCGGGTTGACCGCCTCGCTCCAGGTCGCCTCGAGCGCGGCGCGGTGCGGCGCGAAGGCCGCGCCGATGACTGCCGGCAGGTTGTCCTGCCAGGGCACGCGGGTCGGATCGGTTTCCAGCCGCAGCTGTTCGTCCACCAGTGCGGCCGCGGTCACACCGCCCTCGCCCCCGGCCTCGGCCCCCGTCAGCAGCGGCACCAGCAGTTCGTGCAGGCGCACCCGCGCCTCGTGCGCCGGGTCGGCCTGGCCGACCTCCACCTCCACGCGCAGCCCCTGGCCGCGCGAGACGTCGAAGGCGCCGACGCCGGCGGCCGCATCGTGGCCCAACCAGGCCTGGTAGGCCAGGCCGTAGAGCCAGGTGTACTCGGCCGGGCCCATGCCCTCCTCCAGCAGGATGCGGTTGCGCGCGCTCCAGAAGCCGGCGTACATCAGGCCCAGGTCGCTGCCCGAGCGCATGGAGCGCCACAGGCCGCCGACGCCCCCGCCCTTGGCCCGCTCGGCCGCGAACTCGCCGATGCCCTGGTCCAGCTTCCGGCGCCACTCGTCGGTGCGCTGGCGCACCGTGACGAAGACCGCCAGGCGGTCCTCCGCCGGCACCAGGCCCGGCGCCGGGGTCCAGCCGCCCTCGACGGCGAACGCGTCCAGCAGCGCGGTTTCCGTCTCCTCGACGACCTTGTACTCCTGGCCCATCTGGCGGGCGAACCAGGCGCCGCCGCCGACCAGCACCAGGAACAGCAGGGCGATCACGCCGCAGCTGATCCCGCAGCCCTTCATCAGCGTCTTGTTCATCGGTCACTCCCGGCAGGCTCAGGTTCGAGTCCGTACTCGCGGATCTTGCGCCACAGGGTCGTCCTGTCAATACCCAGGCGCCGGGCGGCGCGCGAACGGTTCCAGCCGGCGGCCTCCAGCGCCTCCTGCAGCACCTGGCGTTCGGTCTCGGTGTGCAGGGGCACGCCGGCCAGGCCGCGCCCGGCCCCCCGCGGCCCGGCCGCCACCTCGGGCGGCAGGTGGGACGGGCGGATGGGCTGCCCGCGGCTGAGCACCACCGCGTGCTCCAGGGCGTTCTCCAGCTCGCGCACGTTGCCGGGCCAGGCGTGGCGCATCAGCTGGGTCAGGGCCTCGCCGGTGACCGGCGGCGGCACGGGCAGGCCCTCGCGCTGGGCGATCTTCTGCAGCAGGTGCGGGATCAGCAGCGGGATGTCCTCGCGCCGGTCGCGCAAGGGCGGGATGGTCAGCGACACCACCTTGATGCGGTAGAAGAAGTCCTCGCGCAGGCGCCCGCTGGTCAGCAGGGTCTCGAGGTTGCGGTTGGTGGCCGAGACCACGCGCACGTCCACGGCGATGGGCTTGTTGTCGCCCACGCGCTCGACCACCCGCTCCTGCAGCACCCGCAGCAGCTTGACCTGCACCACGGGGCTGACGTCGCCGATCTCGTCGAGGAAGAGGGTGCCGCCCGTGGCCTCCTCGAAGCGCCCGCGACGATCGGCCACCGCGCCGGTGTAGGCACCCTTGACGTGGCCGAAGAGCTCGCTCTCGAGCAGGTTCTCCGACAGGGCCGAGCAGTTGACCTGCACGAAGGGGCCGTCGCTGCGGCCGCTGGTCTCGTGGATGGCCCGGGCCACCAGTTCCTTGCCGGTGCCGCTCTCGCCGCGGATCAGCACCGTGGCGTCGCTGCCGGCCACGTCGGTGATCAGGCCGAACAGCTCCTGCATCTTGGGGTCGCGCCCCACCAGCCGGCCCAGGCGGGTGCGGCCGCTCATCTGCTGGCGCAGGGTGGTGACCTCGGTCACGTCGCCCAGGATCAGGGCCATGCCCAGGGGCGTGCCGTCCCGGTGGCGCAGGGCCGCGGTGCGCAGCAGCACGTGGCCCATCTGGCCGCCCGCGAGGTGGACGGTGGTCTGGAAGTCGACGATGGGCTGCCCCGAACGCAGGGCCTCGGCCAGGATGTCCCGGGGGCAGGCCCCCACGCCGAAGAGGTCGCAGACCGGGGTGCCGGCCAGGTCCCAGCGGCTGCGGCCGAGGATCTCCTCGGCGGCCGGGTTCATGGTCAGGATGCGCAGCTCCGGATCGATGGCCAGGATACCCTCGCGCAGGGAGGTGATGATGGCCAGCACGCTTCCCGGCTGCACCTGGGACAGGAGGCGGGCGATGGGGACGCCGCGGTTCGGATCGGTCATGGGGAACCCCCGTTGCAGACAACACTATTGTTGCAACATTATCGCTGCATTCAACAGTGAGGGCAAGCGGAGATTCCGGCGGGCGGCCCATAACCCCGGATCGAGAATCACACTAACTCATTGCTGTAATTTAAGTTAAATTCGCACTGGATCTTCGTCCGGTCCGCCGCCAACCCGCTGGCACACAGGGTGCAATAGCCCCCCTCGAGACATGCGACAACTGGACGGGTGTTGCGCCCGTTGGCCCCCCGCCCCCTGGGCGACGAAAGGAACCGAATCATGGCGAACGTGATGACCTTCGACAGCAAGAACTTCCAGACCGAGGTGATCAGCAGCGACCAGCCGGTGCTGGTGGACTTCTGGGCCCCCTGGTGCGGCCCCTGCAAGATGATCGGGCCCATCATCGAGGAGCTGGCCGGCGAGTTCGCCGGGAAGGCCAAGATCGGCAAGGTCAACGTGGACGACAACCAGGAGCTGGCGGGCCAGTTCGGCATCCGCGGCATCCCCACGGTGATGCTCTTCAAGGGCGGCGAAGTCGCCGGCAGCTTCGTGGGCCTGCGCTCGAAGGAAGACCTGGCCGGGGCGCTGAACGACGTCCTCTAGGATCGGCGACCGCGATAGACCGCGCTCTGCGCCGCCGGCCCCCTCCCCCCGGGCCGGCGGCGCTTTCGCGTGCCGGGCGGCGTCTTGCGCAACCGCCGCCGAGGGCCGACATTGTCAGCGCAACCGCAGCGACCAACCCCACCGAGGGAGTGCCCCATGTCCGGATTCGTCGACGGCGTGAAGAAGATGTTCGGGGCCGGCGCCGCGCTGAAGAACAACATCGTCTTCATCGTCTTCGACAGCTGCCGCTGGGACGCCTACCAGGCCGCTCGCACGCCCAACCTCGACCGCATCGGCAAGGCGGAGCGGCGCTACAGCTACGCCAGCTGGACCAGCCCCAGCCACTACACCTTCCTGATGGGCATGGTGCCGCACCTGAGCCCCAAGGGCGTGTTCGCCTCCAACGTCTACCGCGACGAGTTCGCCCTCTGGTCCCGGCGGCTGAACGTGCCGGACGTGGAGTTCGCCAAGTTCGTGCCCCAGCTCTCGCTGCCGGTGTTCCTGAAGAGCCAGGGCTACCGCACCGAGGGCGTGGTGTCGCTGCCGGTGCTCAACCCCATGACCAACCTCTCGGTGGGCTTCGACCGCTATGAGCTGGCGCCCAGCCACAACGACCTGGGCATCATCCTCGACGGCGACGGCACCTTCGCCGGCCTCAAGCCCAGCAAGGAGCAGCCGGCGTTCTACTTCCTCAACACCGGCGAGACCCACTACCCGTACCTGCTGCCGGGCGAGACCGCGGCAGACCTGCCCCACATCAGCGGCGTGCACGGGGTGTTCAAGCACCTGGACGACTTCCTGAAGAACCCGTCCCAGTTCCTGGACGGCAGGAAGGAAGACGAGTTCTTCACGCCGCAGCAGTTCAGGGCCTTCTACGACAAGCAGGTCACCTGCGTCGAGCACCTGGACGGCGTGGTCGGCCGCTTCATGGACCGCTGTCCGGCCAACACCTACTTCATGATCATGTCCGACCACGGGGAGCTGTTCGGCGAGGACGGCTACTTCGGACACGGGCCCATCTTCCATGAGAAGGTGTTCGAGGTGTTCTATCTGGAGGGGCGGCTGCCCTGACGCGGGTCGGCGGGCGCCGTCCAGACGCTCACCGTGCCGTCGCGCGAGCCGGAGACCAGGCAGGCATCGTCCGGTCCGAACACCAGGGACGTGACGCGAGCCACGTGCCTCCTCAGTCCCACCAGTTCACGCAGCGATGCCGCGTCGAGCAGGCGCACGGCCCCGTCGATGCCGCCGACGGCCAGCCGCGAGCCGTCGCGGCTCCAGGCCACCGCGCCGCCGCGGTTGTGGCCCAAGGCCAGGACCGCCAGGGGTCGTCCGTCCGGCAGGGCCCAGAGGCGCAGCGTGCCGTCGGCGCTCGTGGACGCCAGGTGCGCGCCTCCGGGATCCGTGCACAGGTCAAGGACCGGGGCCAGGTGGCCGCGCAGGACCAGCGGCGTTTCACCGGTGGGCCAATCCCAAACGTACACCTGGCTGTCGGCCGCGGCGCCTGCCAACAGTGCACCGTCGGGCGTGAACGCGAGATCGAGCACCGCACCCGCCGGACCGGGCAGTTCGCGGGCCTGGCGCCCTAGCCCACCGTCCGCGGCCAGATCCCGGATCCTTACGCGGGCGTCTTCGCCTCCGGTGGCCACCAGGCGACCGGAGGGATGGACCGCCACGCTGACCAGGGCACCGTCATGGGCACCGATCGTGTCCAGGACGGCCCCCGAAACGACATCCAGCACCATCAACAGGCCCGCGCCGGTCCCGGCCAGCAGGCGGCGACCGTCGGGCGTGTAGTCCAGCCCGATCACGGCCTGCGGCGTCCTTGTCACCGTCGCCGGCTCCGTCACCGTGTCGGTCAACGGCCAGACCGGCAGGCCCGTCTGACTATGCCCGCAGCTCACGAAGCGCCCGGCGGGATCGACCGCGACCCGGTAGACGTGCGGCACGGCCGTCGCCAGCGACGGCACGCGATGCACGGCGACGTCCGCGACTCCCGCCTCCCAGATCTTCAGGGTGCCGGCCCAATCCGCGCTGGCCACGCGGGCGCCGTCCGGGCTGACGGCGACGGCCGAAACGTCGGCCCGGTGCCCCCGCAGTTCCGCCAGCACGACGCCGGTGCGTACGTCCCAGCGCAGGAAGCGTCCATCGGGACCGCACGACAGCACCTGCGCCCCGTCCGGCGTGAATACCAGACCGGCCACGGTCCCCGCATGCCCGCGAAACGTCGCCAGGTGCTCACCGGACTCGACGTCGTGCACCACCGCGATCTGGTCCATGCCGCCCGAAGCCACCCGGCGACCGTCGGCACTGACCGCCAGACAATAGACCCGCCGCGTGTGGCGGTGAAACGCCTGGATCAGGCGACCGGTCGCCGCAGCCCACACCTTGACCTCCCCGTCCCCGCCGCCGGTGACCAGGCGATCGCCGCCCGGCACCCAGGCCACCTGCGACAAGCCCGGGTGCGCCCGCCAGCTCGCGATCCGGCGCCAGGTCGCGGTCTCCCACACGCGCACGAAGCCGTCCAGATTGCCCGTGGCGACGAAACGGCCGTCGGGACTCGCGGCGACGGCGCTCCACCGGCCGTCATCGTGCAGGACAACCGGCGCGGCAGCGGCGGCCCCGTCCAGCAGCAGCACCCGGCCGTCGTCCATCCCGACCACGAGCCAGGACCCGTCCGGCGCCAGGGCAAAGCCCTCGACGCTGGTGCCGAACGGGCCCCAGGCGCCGAGCGCGGCGCCGGTGGCGGCGTCCCACCGGCGGATCGTTCCGTCGGCCGACGCCGTCAGGACGCTCAGCCCGTCCGGCGCATAGCGCACGCAGGTGACGCCTTGGGCATGTGCGCGCACTGAGGCCAGGCTGCGGTCGAGACGCGATGACAGATGACGCCACTCCCACCCGCGCAGGGCCTCGGGCGCGGCCTCAAGCCGGCTCGACGCCTCGTCCGTTGCGTTTTCCCGCAAGGCTGATTCCGTCGCCGCGAGCGAGCTCTCGTAGGCAAGCTGCCGGGCCTCGTTCGTTTGTCGTTGCGCCTGCCGCCAGGCGCCCAGGCTGACCCCCAGCGCGACCGACAGCGCCACGACCGTCGTGGCCGTGGCCATCGCCAGCGTGCGGTGCCGGCGCAGGAACTTGCCCGCGCGGTAGCCCAGACGGTCCGGCGCCGCCAGCACCGGCAGTCCGTCGAGATGACGGCGGATGTCCGCGGACAGTTCGTCGACCGACGCGTAGCGGCGTTCCGGTTCCTTGCGCAGCATCTTGAGCACGATCGTGTCCAGGTCGCCGGCCAGGGCACGCGCCAGGCGTTGCGGCGACTGGCCGCGCCGACCGGCGGCGTCCCCGTCCAGGCGCGCGGCCGCGCGGCTCGGTCGTGCGGGAGTGATGTCGCAGATGACGCGGACCGTGTCGGGAGTCAGCTGCATCGACACCTCGTACGGCGGCGAGCCCGCCAGCAGCTCGTAAAGCAGCACGCCCAGGCTGTAGATGTCCGTGGCCGTCGTAATGCGCCGGCCCAGGAGCTGTTCGGGACTGGCGTAGCGGGGAGTCAGCGCGGCCGGCATCGTCGGTTCGGGGCCGCCGGCGGCTTCGGGGCCCGCGTCCCCGGCCAGGGCCTTGGCGATCCCGAAGTCCAGCAGCTTCACCTGCCCGTCCCGGTCGACCAGGATGTTGCTCGGCTTGAGGTCGCGGTGGACGACCAGGTTGCGGTGCGCGAACTGCACGGCCTCGCAGACGGTCAGGAACAGGCGCAGGCGTTCGTCGATGGTCAGCCCACACCGGTCGGCGTACCTGTCGATGGCGTCGCCGTAGACGTATTCCATCACCAGGTAGGGGCGGCCGTCCGGCGTGGCGCCACCGTCAAGCAGCCGCGCGATGTGCGGGTGCTCCAGGTCGGCCAGCACCTGCCGCTCGCGACGGAAGCGTTCCACGATGTCGGCGCTGTCCAGCCAGGGCCGGATGATCTTGATGGCGACCTGCTTGCGGAACGCGGCGTCGATGCGTTCGCCGCGGTAGACGGCGCCCATGCCGCCAACAGCGATGCGCTGTTCCAGGCGCCACGGACCCAGCGCCATGCCCAGCGCCGGGTCGGCGGGCACGTCGGCGCCGGGCTCGGCCGCCAGATGCGGCGCCCCGTCGAAAAGCCGCTGCGCCGGCGGCAGGGCCGCCAGCAGCGAGCCGACGTCCGCACGCAGCGCGGCGTCGCCCCGGCAGGCGGTGTCGAGGAAGACCGTGCGCTCGTCCGCCGGCAGTTCGAGCGCCGCGGCGAACAGGTCAGGGACCCGGCGGGCGTCGGGGGGCGGCGTGCCGGCGTCGTCGGTCATGGCCTACGCCCCGCCATCGCGCATCTCGCGGTAGAGCCAGGCCTGGGCGAAATCCCAGTGGCGGCACACGGTGCGGCGCGAGATCCCCAGCATGGCGGCGCACTCGTCCTGGGTCAGGCCGCCGAAGAACCGCATCTCCACCACGTGCGCGATGTCGGGCTGTTCGCCCTCGAGCCGGGCGAGCGCCTCATCCAGCGCCAGGATGACCGGGTCGGCGGCCGGATCCCCCAGCACGATCTCCTCGTCGAGCGACAGGTGGATCTTCCCCCCCGAGCGCTTCTGCGCGCCGCGGCCGCGGGCGTGGTCGACCAGGATGCGCCGCATGGCCTGCCCGGCCACGGCCAGGAAATGGGCGCGATTCTGCCAGACGACGCGGTTCTGGTCGATGAGGCGCATGTAGGCTTCGTGGACCAGCGCGGTGGGCTGCAGGGTGTGATCGGGCCGTTCATGGGCCAGGCAGGCCCGGGCCCGGGTGCGCAGGTCGTCATAGACGGCGGCGAAAAGCTCGCGCACGGCCTCCGGCTCGCCGGACGCCGCCTGCCGGAGGATCAAGGTGACATCGCGCCCGTCGGTAGTCATGCCTCGATTATAGAATCGGCCCGAATGGGCCCGCCATTTAAAAAGACAATTTCAGTCAAATTTTATGGCACAAACCGGGGGACTTCTTCGCGTTTGACGGCAAGCACGGGAACGACGGGGCATCCGGCCCGCCGTCGGTGACCGTCCGGGAAGCGAAGGAGTCCAACGTGAACCGATTCATTGCCATGGTGTTGGGCGTGTCGGCACTGCTGGTACCGGCCCCCGGCCAGGCGGCGAGCCAGATCTCGCGGGCCGTCGTCGGCGCGGGTGGCGGCACGGCTGTCGGCCCCACCACCGCCGTCCTCTGCACCATCGGCCAAGCGCAGGCCGGGCCGGCTGCGGGTCCGACGATCCGCATCGAGGCCGGTTGGTGGCTGCCGCTGCCGGGGATCGTGTCAGATGTGCCGGCTGACCTGCCGCTGCCGATGGTCTTCCGCGCGTACCCCAACCACCCGAATCCATTCAATCCGCGCACCACTCTGGCCTTCGACCTGCCGACGGCGGCGTCGCCGGTGCGTTTGCGGCTGTACGACCTGCGCGGTCGGCTGACCGCGTCGCTGGTCGACGGGGCATTGCCCGCCGGGCAACACAGTGTGGCCTGGAACGGCACCGACGACGCCGGGCGCGCGGTCGCCTCCGGGGTCTACATCTCCATCCTGGAAACGCCGCTCGGTCGCGCCAGCGGCAAGCTCATGCTGGTGCGATGACGCGCCGGCAACCGGTCAGGTCAACCCTGGAGGGTAACATTTCCATGAAAAAGCAGCATTTCCGGTCCGCGACGATGATTGCCCTGGCAGCCCTGGTGCTTGTGGCGGACGCGACCTTCGCGCAGCCTTCGCTCGTCAGCTATCAGGGCCAGATGAACGTCGACGGCGCGCCGTTCACCGGCAACGCCGGTTTCAAGTTCGCCGTCCTCTGCGGTCCGAACAGCGTCTGGTCCAATGACGGCAGCAGCACGGGCGGCAGCGAGCCCGCGGCCGCAGTCACCCTTGCGGTGGCCCAGGGCGTGTTCAGCGTGCTGCTGGGCGACCCCGCGCTTTCGATGCTTCCGCTGACCGGCATCCTGGTCGACGACTGCGCCTCGCCGAGCCTCCGCGTGTGGGTCGACAGCGGGGGCGGCTTCGAACAGCTGAGCGACCAGCCCCTGGCCAGCAGCCCTTTCGCCCTGAAATCCGCCTTCGCCGACGGCGCGCTCGGCTCGTTCCAGGTCGGCGACGGCGCGACCTTCCCCATCTCGATGTCCGGCACGACCGGCCGCGTCAATCTCGGCTCGATCCGCTTCAGTGACGGCACCCTGCAGACGACCGCCGCCGGGCCCGGCGGCGCCGACGGCGACTGGGTGATCAACGGCAGCGACATGTTCGCCGGCGTGGCGGGCAACGTGGGCATCGGCACCACGTCGCCGCAGGCGTTGCTGCACCTTTCGGCCCCGGGAGACGCCCCCGAGCTCCGCCTCAACGGCAATGGCGCGATGTTGTCCGGCGAAGTCTGGGGCGCCCAGTCCCTGTACAACCTGGACACGACCCTGCTGGGCCGCACCTACTGGAAAGGCGGCGCCGCACTGGCGCCGGACTTCACCATCGACACGCGCAACCGGATCGACGCCTTCACCGTCGACGGGGCCACCGGCGTCGTGGGCATCCAGACGCCGACGCCCTCGGCGACCAAGTCGCTCACCCTGCAGGGCATCGGTGCCAACTCCGGCTGGCTGCAGTTCCGCACGAACGCCGGCGCCGACGCCTGGCACCTGACCAACGAAGCCGGCGGCCTCAACTTCGTGGAGAGCGGCGTGGCGGCCAACCGCCTGGTGCTGATGCCCGGCGGTAACGTGGGCCTGGGCACGCCGACCCCGAGCGCGCGCCTCGAGGTGGCCGGCGACGCGGTCATCACCGGCAACCTGACGGTGCAGGGGACCATCTTCGGGGGCGGCGGCGGGGGCGGCGGCTCGATCGCCATCCCCGCGTCGGCCTTCCTGGAGTCCGACACCAACCTGATGGACGTGCATCGCAGCAACGTCATCCTGAACGGCCGCACCGCCGGCCAGGGGCTGACGTTCGAGGCGCCGGTCTACCTGCCGGACGGCGCCACCATCACCGGCTTCGAGATCCATGTGACCGACTCGGACGCCGTCCGCAACGTCCAGACATTCCTGTTGAGCCATCCGTTCGTCGCGGGCCCGGGCGCGATCGTTGCCACGCTGGCGACCGTCGGGATCCCGGGCCGCACGATGATGTCGGACACGAGCCTCAACACCGTCGTGAACAACACCACCACCCACTACGTGGTGGCCTGCAACTGGACGACACCCGCCACTGTGACTGCGGTGGCCGTCCACGGCATGCGCATCACCTACACCATGCCCTGAGGTGCATCATGGGAATCCGTCGCACTACTGCCTTGAACCTGGTCCTGGTCGTCCTGGCGGCGGTCCGGGCCGGCGCAACCTGCATCGACTATACCAGCGGGCCCGTCCTGCGCGGCAACGCCGACACGGGTACCTATGCCCGGGACGTGGCGGTGGCCGGCGATCTGGCCTTCGTCGCGGATGATGCCGGGAACCTCGCGGTCATCGATGTCAGCGATCCTGATCAGCCGGCCATCATCGGCAACGTGGACCTCCCCGGTCACGCGCGCAGCGTCGCCGTGGCGGGGGATTTCGCCTACGTCGTGCTCGAACTCGGCGACGTGCAGGTCGTGTCGATCGTGACGCCGTCAAACCCGGTGCTGCTCGGCAGCGTGGACACGCAGGGGGCGGCCTACGGGATCACCGTCGCCGGTTCGTACGCCTACGTCGCCGACTACTTCTTCGGCCTGTCCATCCTGGACCTGGCCCAGCCCGGCGCCCCCCAACCCGCCGGCAGCGTGGACACGCCGGGGTTCGCCATGGACGTGGTGACGGCGGGCGGCTACGCCTATGTGGCCGACGGCGGTGCCGGCATCCAGGTCGTCGCGGTGGACAACCCGGCGGCGCCCCAGGTCGTCGGCACCCTCGACCTGCCGGGCGATGTCCGCGCCCTGGCGCTCTCGGGCAACCTGCTGCTGGTGGCCAGCGGCCTGGCGGGGCTGCAGATCGTCGATGTCTCGAATCCGCTCGTTCCGGTCGCGCTGGGCGGCGTGGCTACGCCCGGTGCGGCCGAAGGCGTGGCTATCAACGGCATCCACGCCTATGTCGCCGACAACATCGGCGGGCTGCAGGTCGTGGACTTCGCCGACCCCCAGGTGCCCCGCATCATCGGCCGGGTTCAAACGCCGGGCGCGCCGTTCGCCGTGCAGTTCGCTGCGGGGTTGGCCTACGTGGCGGACAACGACAACGGGCTGCAGATCGTGGACATGTCACGACCCGAGTCGCCGCTGATCATCGGCGCTGTCGACACCCCGGGGCAGGCCAAGGCCGTCGCCGTCAACGCCACCGCCACCCACGCCTTCGTTGCGGACGATGCGGGCGGCCTGCTCGTGATCGATGTGAGCGACCCGCAGGAACCGGCGCTGGTGACGACCCCGACGCTGACCGGGGCACCGCTCGGACTGGCCATCGTCGGCACGCTCGCCTATGTGGCCGCCTCCGAGGACGGGCTGCAGATCTACGACGTCAGCCATCCGGCCAACCCTCTCCTGCTGGGCAGCGTCGACACGCCCGGCATCGCCCAGGCGGTGGCCGTGCAGGGGAACATCGCCTATGTCGCCGACGGATTCTCCGGCCTGCAGATCATCCGCGTCTCGGCGCCCAGCGAGCCGCAACTGGTGCGGACGGTGGACACGCCGCACAATGCCGTCGATGTGGCCGTCA
Organism: Candidatus Krumholzibacteriia bacterium; assembly: GCA_963848505.1. GTDB lineage: Bacteria > Krumholzibacteriota > Krumholzibacteriia > LZORAL124-64-63 > LZORAL124-64-63 > JACZKN01. The sequence continues at coordinate 2,365,792 of CAWKEB010000003.1, forward strand.
ACGCGCAGCACGCCTACGTGGCTGACAGCGGTTCGGGGTTGCAGGTCATCAGCATCGCCACGCCGCTTTCGCCGGTGCTGGTCGGGAGCGTGGACACTCCTGGTTCGGCGCAGGAACTCGCCCTGGTGGGTAGCACGGTGTACGTCGCGGATGCCGGGCGGGGCCTGCAGGTCATCGACGTGACGAGCGCCACCTCGCCGCTGATCATCGGCGAACTGGACACGCCCGGTACCGCCTACGGCCTGGCGTTCGCCGACGGGGTGGCCTACGTCGCCGACGACCAGACCGGCATGCAGGTCATCGACGTCGCCGACCCCTTCAACCCCCGGCTGATAGGCAGCCTGGACACGCCGGGGCAGGCGCTCGGCATGACCGTGCAGCACGGACTGGTCTACCTGGCGGACTACCTCTCGGGGCTCCAGATCCTGCCGGCCCATTGCGGCGGCGCCTCGCCGGTGGACGACGACGGACCGGCGACGGTCCGGCCGACGAAGACGATGTCCGTCTGGCCGAACCCCTCGACCGGGGAATTCTTCCTGCGCGCGCGTTCGGGCGGGGGCGAGCCCGTTCGCGTCGAAATCCACGACCTGGCGGGCCGGCGCGTGCGGACCCTGGTCGTCGACGGCGGCGCCGGGGACCAGCCGGTGGTGCGCTGGGACGGACGTGCGGATGACGGCCGGACGGTCGCGACGGGCGTGTACCTCGCGCGGTCGGTTGCGGCGGGCGGCGTGGCGACCGCGCGCCTGGTGGTGATCAGGTAACGGAGTCCATTTCCCAAGGAGTTGCACGATGCGCAAGGCGATCCATCCCTTGTTCCTGTTGCTGGGCCTGGTGCTGGCTGTCGCCGCAACCGGTTGCGGCGGCGCGGACGATCCTGCGGCACCGTCCGGCGACCGGGTCACGGTCGAGACGGGCCGCCGGGTCACCCGGACCATCGGCCCTGACGGCGGCGAGCTGTCGACCACGGGCGCGGACGGCGTCGTCTTCACCCTGGCCGTCCCCGCGGCCGCCCTGCCGACCGAGGTCGAGATCTCCATGGCGCCGGTCTCGGCCATCGCGGAACTGCCCTGGTCAGGCGGTCTGGTGGCGGCCGTTCAATTGGAGCCCTCCGGGCTGGTGCTGGTCGTGCCGGCCATCCTCTCCATGGAGTCGTCGGCCGCGCTGGACGGAAACCAGCGGCTGGTGGGCTTCAGCTACGAGGGCGAAGGCGGTTCGTTGGCCCCGACGGCGGCCATCGGCGGCCCGGGCGTGATCCGTGTGCCGGTGACCCACTTCAGCGGCGCGGGCGCCGCGGCGGCCGGACCCGGCGAACCAGGCTTCGATCCTTGTGCGGATCCGGACATCGGCACGCGCATCATGTGCATCGCGCCTGGGCTGCCCGAGGCCCGGGCCCGGTTCCTGGCCGCGGCCAGGGAGTACCTCAACGAGGTCGTGGTGCCCGGCGTGCGCGGCGAAGCGGGCCTGACGCTGCGTGACGCGGTCATCGACCTCTACCTGCGCTGGTATAGCTTCGTCAACAGCTTCGCCCAGGAGTACGGGGCCGCGGATTGGCAGGACGTGCTCGAGGCCGATCACGACGCCGCGCTCGACCTCATCGCCTCGGGTCTGCGCCAGGAGATCGCGGCCCTGAAGGCGGATCTCTGCGGGGACCGCCCGGAGATCGAGGTCCTGATCGCCATTTTCGAGTTGAGATGGCTGGCGTACTCGACGGGGCTGGACAACCAGGAGTACGGCCTGGCCGACGAACAGACGCTCGAAGGGCTGTGTGCGGAGGTCGTCGTCGAGCGTTTCGACCTGCCGGACCCCATGCCCGTCGACCAGGACCTTTCGGTCGACGTCGCCCTGCGCCTGGACCTCGACGGCACGCCGGTCGAGATTCCGTTCCGGGTAGTCGTGTTCGGCAACGTGGACATGGGCAGCCAGAACGAGCGCTGCTGCGGCCGCACCAATGCCGCGGGCGAATTCACGACCGTGGTGCGGCGCACCGAGGAACACACGATCGTGCTTGACGTGACTGCTGTTCCTCTGCTGCCGCTGTTCAGCCCGCAGGGAGGACTGACGCTGGCTGCGGTGCCCATCGTCGGCCGCGCGGCCCTGACCCGCGGCGAGACACGCACCACGGTTTCGTTTCCCGCGAGCGTGGCGCCGGGCGTCCCCACGGAGCTGCGCGTGCTCGTCGAGCACGAGGTGTCCGCCGGCGTCATCGCGCCCCGAACCGCGGCTGTCGTCACCTGTTCGGTGTCCGGCGGCAGCGCCGATCCGGCCACCGCCGTCACCGACGGCTCCGGGGTCGCGCGCACCATGATCGAAGCCGCGGCCGGAGTCGACTCGGTCGTCGTCGACTTCCTTGTCGAAGCGGACGGCGTCCAGGTCGCCAGGGGTCGCGTGGGTGCGGATGCGACGGGCGCGATCGGCGTGATCTCGCTGCTCGAGCGGGTCAGCGTGGTGGTTGCCGCTGTCCCGACCAACCAGAACTGTCCGTCGGAAGAAAACAGCGATTGGAGCGCCGCTGCAGGGCCCCTCACGCTAAGCGCGGCTGCCAACCAGTTCTGCTACTTCGAGGATCCGGAAAGCGGCTATGTCGAATCGGTCACCGCCGCGACCTTCATGAGCCAGACATCCGACACCGGTATCGCCACCGATGGCCGTTCGGCCGTTATGACTTACTCCGCAGTTGGAGGCTCCAGCGTGTCGGCCGTGAATTCCTCGGCGCGCGCATTTTCCAACGCGAATTTCCGCGTCGTCTTCGATGTCCAGGGAGAACCGATGACCTTCGAATTGGACGCGGCATGCACGGCCATCGGCAATTGTTCGATCGAAGTGAGGCTGGAGACCGAGCAGTGGGAAGGGTATCGCTGGCACTGGAGGCTGGGGGACGATGCCCCGTCGACGGTCCTGGTGGCCGGCAACCTGCCGCCCGGGCGCTATCACGGCTCCGTCAATTTTTCAGGGGACGCATTCCTAAGTCTCCGGCCGGAGTCCAGCTACAGCGCCGAGGTCACCCTGAGATTGGGCCAGGCGAAGGCAGCCCAGCCCTAGGCGGCGGCGGGGCGGCCCGCCGCCGCGAGATCTAGGTTGCTGTGGGTCACTTGATCATGGTCAAACGCCTGCCGGCCACCTGCCCGCCGGCCTCGAGCCGGCAATGGTACACACCGGCGGCCGCCGGCAGGCCCGCATCGTCGCGGCCCTCCCACGCCACTTCGTGCGTGCCCGCCGGCAGCACCTGGCCGTCATGCAGCGTGCGCACGAGGCGACCGGCCACATCGAAGATCCGCAACCGCACGGCGCCCGGACGATCCAGGCTGAAGCCGATCACCGTGCGCGGGTTGAACGGGTTCGGAACGTTCTGCGCCAGCGCGAAGGTCGTCGCCGAAGCCCCCGGCACGCCCGACACCGCCGCCGGCGCCGCCGCGTCGCTCTCGTTGCCCGCGAAATCCACCGCCGTCACCTTGTAGTGGACGCCGAAGCCGGCGGTCGCGTCGGTCCAGCCGGCGCCCGTCGTCTGGTGCGCCAGGCTGCCGGGGCCGGGCACGAACGCGGCGCTGCCCCCGCGGTACACGTTGAAGTAGCGCAGGTCGGTGTCGGGGGATTCCTGCCAACTGAGCGTATTGCCGTTTCCTGCATACGCCACCGCCAGCTGCTGCGGCACGTTCGGCGCCAGGTTGTCCACCGAGACACCCGCCAGCACCAGCGAGTCGTGGTTCAGCCCGACGGTCGTTGTGCGCGCGCGCACCAGGTAGGTTGTGGCGTAGTCACCTTCTTCGACCGAGGCGTCGTCCAGGCTGGGCACGATCACGGAGTACGTGTCCTCGCCGTCGGCCGCAAAGAGGCCCAGGGTGTCCCAGTCGCCGGGCGGCAGGCTCTTGGCCTCTTCCGGCGGGGGCGGGTTGAGCGCCTTCGCACCCAGGGTCGGATCGACCTGTCTGTAGACCGCGTAGCCGACCAGCGGTTGCGGACTGCCGGCGCGATCGAAGGCGCTGCGCCTCCAGGTCAGGCGCAATTGGCGGCCCTGGTCGTTGGGCACGTCGACCACGGCGGTGATGACAGGGCGGTCGTAGAGGAACTCGAGACCCAGGTCGTGGATCACGGGCGACTGCTGGTCGGCCCCGAGCCTCAGCGTCACGTGCCACCACCACCAGCCCGGGGTGCCGTCGTAGGGGTAGAGCCACGGTGTGGGTGTTCCGTCGCCGGCCGGGTGCAGGTCGACCCAGGCGCCATTCAGGACGTAGGTCCAGGTGATCGCTTCGGGGTCCCCGGAGTAGGCTGCCGTCGCACGCATGCCGACGGTGCCCGCGTGCTCCTGCTGGAGGACCTCCGCGAAGTTGTCGTCCGGCCGCCAGGCGTGCGTGGCGAAGTGGCGGCCCTCCAGCACCGACGAGTTCCCACCGATCCAAACGTGTGTCGTCCCGAAGGCCGGGCGGCGCGGCGTGCCGCTGCCGGTCGCGAACGCCTGCAGATTCTGGATACCCGCGGCGGGATTGCCGATATCCACCAGGCGCAGGAGATGGTTCGCGCCGACGTCGAGCACCGCGCGGTCGCCGAAGACATCCATGCCGTACAGGATATCGGCCACGGGGTACGTGCCCAGCAGCACGGGCGATACGCCGGCGATGTCGTAGACAAACAGTCCCACCATGTCCACGGTGGCCAGCAGGCGATCGCCGACCAGCGCGACGTTCCTCACGAGGTCCGACGCAGGGATCGACGCAATCACGGACGGCGCTGCCGGGTTTGTGACGTCGTACAGGTGGATATGGGACCAGGTGCCGACGCAGGCGCGGTCGCCTTGCAGGTCCAGGTCCCCGACGTCGGTGCTGCCGGTCGGGATGTTCAGGGTGCCGAGCTGCGGGATCGTCCCGTACGGGTCCTGCAGATTCCAGAGCTGCAGTCCGCCGTAGCTGGTCAGCACCCGCCAGTCGTCGACGGCGAATTCCCCGGTGAGGACGCTGGCGGCCGAGCCCATGGTGACGGGCGCGGCGGCGTTCGTCACGTCCATGACCACCAGCCCGTTCGTGCTGGACAGGTACACCAGCCTGTCGCCAATCAGGTCGACCGCCGCCAATGTGCCGACACCGAACGTGGAGACCACGAACGGGGCCGCCGGGTCCGCCACGTCGACCAGTTGGCCGCCGCTGTTCGTGGCGACTGCCAGCAGGTCCCCGCACCGGTGCAGGTCGTAGATCGCGGTACCGGGGAGGTCAAGGGTCGACGTACCCGTGAACAAGGCCGGGACCACCAGTTCGACGGCCAGTACGCTGTTGCCTGCCAGGAAGGCGTGCCGGCCGCTGACGACCAGGTCCCTGACCGCCGAGCCGGCCAGAAACTCGCCGGCCGACTGCGGCTGGCCGCCGAAGGGCATGTGCCATCGCTGCAGCCGCGTAGCCCCGGCGGCGTAGACGAAGTCCGAGTCCGCGCGCACGGCCGTGCAGGCATCGACGGTCGGCAGCGTCGTGACCAGCTGCGGCGAGGCTGGATTGCCGATATCGTAGACCAGCAGCTGCGCCGCGCCCGTGGTGACAAAGGCCCGGTTGCCCAGCACTGCCACCGCCAGCACCGGCGACGTGGTAGCGACCGTCGCGGCCGTCCACGGCATCGCTGACGATTGCGCGGTCATGACCGTGAACCCGGCGGCACCCAGCCCGACGACGGTCACGCTGCCGTCGCGCGCGATGCGGTTCGGCGTGCCTCCCAAAGGGACCGACTCGACCAGGACCGGCGCGGCGGGGTTCGCCAGGCTGACCAGGTGCAGCGAGCCGACGCCGTCCACCGCGAAGGCGGAACGTCCCGTCAGCGCCACATCCACCGCCGCCGGCAGCAGCAGCGAGCCCGTAAGCACCGGAGCGGCGGGATTGCGCGCATCGACGATGCGCAGGCCAGTCGTCCCGATCGCGACCACCACCCACCCGTCGTCCGCGGCCACCGCCCGGGCACCGGAACCCAGGTAGAGACGCCCCAGCAGCGGCAGTTGCGCCGCGCGACCGCCGTCCAGGCAGAACAGCTCGCGCCCATCCAGCGCGTGCACGACGCGGCCGTCGACCGCCACGTCCCTGTCCGTGCCCCCGGCGAAGGAATACGAGCCCACCTGGGTCATGTTCAGGCGCGGCAACGAAAGCGTGCCGGCCGTCGTGTCCCAGTCGGCGGTGACGACGGCCACCTGCGCTTTGTCCTCGAAGCTCGTGCTCCAGCTGAAGGGTTCGGACTGGGCGTAGGCCGTAGCGGCCAGCGGCAGCGCGACGAATGCAGCCACTTGGCGTAGGGCATTGGCGGCTCTCATCGTGGACTCCCGGGGTTCGGCGGTACGCAAGGCATGGATCATTCCGTGCACTCAGACGCGACAAGCGACATCGAATGCCGACATTGACAACCTGCTGTCGATTCAAAGACCCGCGGGCCGAGGCCCGCCATAACTGCTATAATGCCCCCACTATGCATGACCCCACCGACTTCACCCTCCTTCTGCGCACCAGCCGCCACGACGCGGAGGCCGGCGAGCGCCTGTTCGCCCTGGTCTACGACGAGCTGCGGGGTATCGCCCGCAACCAGCTGCGGGCGGAGCGTGCCGGCCACACCCTCGGCGCCACCGCCCTGGCCCACGAAGCCTACCTGAAACTGGCCGGCCAGCAGCAGGCGGACTGGCAGAGCCGCGCCCAGTTCTTCGCCATCGCCGCCCGGGTCATGCGCCGACTGCTGGTCGACCACGCGCGCGGGCGCCTGCGGGCCAAGCGCGGCGGCGGCGCCCATCACACGCACCTGCGCACCGGCATCGACGCGCCGGCACCCGATGTCGATGACGAGCTTGTCGTCCTTGACGACGCTTTGTCGCGTCTGAGGCTGGAAGACCCCCTGAAGTGCCGGATCGTCGAGATGCGCTACTTCGGCGGGTTCACCCACGACGAGATCGCCGCCGCCCTGGACGTGTCGACGCGCACGGTCGAGCGCCATTGGCGGTACGCCCGGGCCTGGCTGTTCCGCGCCATGCGCAACGAACCGCCGTCTCCGGTGTCCGACGGGGAAGTGCGTATTGACTGATCGGCCCCGGATGCCCGACGTGATCTTCGACGCGCTGGTCGACTTGCCGGCATCCGTCCGCCCGACTCGACTGCGGGAGCTGTGCGGTGACGACGAACCGCTGCGCGCGGAACTGACATCACTGCTGGCGGCCTGGGATGACAGTGGCGACTTCCTGTCCCGGCCGGCGGATCCGACCGCCATCGTGCTGGCGGCCGCAGCGGCCGGCGAAGCCGACGAAGCCGGGCCCCTGGCGCCGGGCGAGGCACCGACGGGCGCGCGCGACCGCGCTGGCCAGGTCATCGGCGGCTGGCATCTGCAGCGGCTCCTGGGCTCGGGCGGCATGGGTGACGTATGGCTGGCCACGCGCGACGTCGAGGGCGCGCAGCAGAAGGTGGCCGTCAAGATCATCCGCGCCGCCATCCTGACTCCCGACGCCATGCGCCGCTTCCGCAACGAGTGTCGCCTGCTCGCGGGCCTGGACCATCCCGGCATCGCGCGGCTGGTCGACGGCGGCGTCACGGACGAGGGCGTGCCCTGGCTGGTCGTCGAGCACGTCGAAGGCCGTCCGCTGGACGTCTGGTGCGACGAGCACGCCGTGGACGCGCGCGGCCGCGTCCGTCTGCTGATGCAGGTGTGCGAGGCCGTGCGCCATCTGCACCGCCACTCGATCCTGCATCGCGACCTGAAGCCGGCCAACGTGCTGGTCGATACCGATGGCCGCCCGCGCCTGATCGACTTCGGCATCGCCCGCGCGCTGGACCTGGCCGACGAGGACGTCGAGCAGACCCTCACCGGCCTGGAGCGCATGACGCCGGCCTATGCCAGTCCCGAACAGCTGCGCGGCGAACCCCTGTCCCTCGCCAGCGACGTCTACGCCCTGGGCGTGACGGCCTACCGTCTGCTCACCGGCGAGCTGCCATACGCGGGGCGGCGGCGCTGGGAACTGGAGCGCGAGATCACGACCTCGGCGCCGCGGCGGCCCAGCCTGGCGGCCCGGCTGGCTGCGGTGGCGCCGCAGCAGCTGCGCGGCGACCTGGACACCATCGTACTGTCGGCGCTGCGCCCCGACGCGGATCGCCGCTATCCTTCCGCCGAGGCCCTGCGCGAGGACCTCGAGCGCTACCTGGACGGGCGTCCCGTCCGCGCGCGCGGCGATTCGTTCACCTACGTGGCCGGCAAGTTCGCCCGGCGGCATGCTACTGCCGTCGTGCTGGCGTTCGTCGCCGTGGCGGCGCTGGCGGTGGCGGCCGTGACCGGGTTCACTCTCTACGGCCGCGCCGAGACCGCGCGTCGCGAGGCGGTGCACCAGCGCGCCACGGCCGAACAGGTCAGCGGATTCCTGGAAGGACTGCTGGCGGCCGTGGATCCGATGAGCTCCGGCGCGCGCGCCGACATCACCGTGCGGCAGGCCCTGGACGAGGCCGCCGCAAGGCTGGAACGCGAACTCGCCGCCGAGCCGACGGTGGCGGCCGCGCTGCACCTGACGATCGGCAACGCGTACGTGAACCTGGGGCTGTTCGACGAGGGCGGTCGGCACCTGGAGGCCGCGCGCGATCTCTACGCCTCGGGTCGGGCGGAAGGCGCGGATGGCCTCGGCATGGTGGCGGTGCGGCAGGCCGACCTGGCGATCAAGCAGGGGAACCTGGCCATCGTCGACAGCCTGATGGCCCCCGCGCTGCCGGCGACGTCCGCGCCCGTGCGGATCGGCGCGCAGTTGAACCTGTCGCGCCTGCGCACCGAACAGTCCCGCCTGGACGAAGCCGAATCGGCCGCCCGTGCGGCGGTTGCCCTGGCCGATGCACCCGGCCTCGAGCCAACGCTGGCAGTGCAGACGCGCTCGCAACTGGGGACCGTGCTCTACCGGCAGGGTCGCTATGCGGCGGCCGAAACGCTGATGATCGACGCCGCCCGCGCGGCGCGCGAGGCATTCGGGCAGACCCACGTCCTGACCGCCGAAGCCACGCAGAACCTGGGCGCCGTGCTCACGGCGCTGGGCCGCCCGGAAGAGGCCGCCACCGCGTTCCGCGAGGCGCTGGCGGTCTACGAGCGCCTGTACCCGGCCGGACATCCCGAGTTCGCCGTCTTGCTGAGCAACCTGGCCGACGCCGAAGGCGTGTCGGGCCGGTACGCCGAGGCCCTGGTCGACTACGGACGCGCGCGCGGCGTGATCGAAGCCAGCCTGGGCCGCGATCACGTGAACTGGGGCCTGGCGAACAACGGCATGGCGTATTGCCGCTGGCGGCTGGGCGACCGCGAGGCGGCCGTCCCGCTCTACCGCGAAGCGATCGGCGTGATGGCTGCGGGGCTGGGCGACCACCACCCCTGGACGGCCGTGACCCGGAACAACCTTGCCCGCGTGCGGATGGAACAGGGCCATGTGGACGAGGCCACAGCCCTGGCCCGGCAGTCGCTGGCGGATCTGGAGTCCGCTTTCCCCGGCGGCCACGCCTACACCGCGCGCCCGCTGACCCTACTGGCTGAGATCGCGCTGGCACGCCGGGACCTGCCCGGCGCCCACGCGCTGATCGCGCGCGCCGACACCCTGACCGCCGCCTCCCCCCCAGCGGGCGGCGACCGCGTGGCCGTCGGGTTGTTGACCGCGCGCAGCCTGCGGCTGGCCGGCCGTGGAGAGCGAGCGGACGCGGTGCTCGACTCGCTGGAGGTGCTGGTCGCCGCCGCGCCCCGGCCCAGCGCCGACCTGCTGGCCAGGATCGCCGCCGCTCGCTGATCCCCGCTCCGATTTCCTGGCGCGCCACGTGTCGGGTTCCGTCCCTGGACGTCGCGCCTGGTAGCGGTGGGCCGGCTTCATCTCGACCGGGCCGGTCGAACGGCCGGCCCACCGCGCCCGCTGCACCGACCAATCAGGAGGCCTGCCATGCCCTCATTGAGGCTGACCATTCGCGATATCTCCACGTTGACCACTGCCGTCGCGTGGATCACCGTCCTCGGCGGCTGCAAGTCCAGTCCCACGCCGACGAAGCCCGATCCGGTTCCGGTGCAGGGTCAGGTCACGCTCGTCCGGAACGACAGCTTCTTCAGCGCACTGGCCGCAGCCGGCTATGACTGCCGGAACACACAGACGATCGATCCGGCCGGCGACGACTTCTCCCCGATCTACATCGACCTGGGCGTATCCTGCTCCGCCATAGGCCCGGACGAGCCGCATTCCGGCAACATGGATGTCGAAGGGTCGCTGACCTACCGGTTCGCCGCGCCCGACAGCGGCCTCTCGGAGATCAGGCTCGTGGCCCAAGCGATAGCGAGCCGCTCGCACACAGGCGCTGCGAGCAGCGGCTCCGTCGTTCGGGCACGACTTCAACTGGCAGTGACTGGAGATCCCGTCGCCTACCGCGCGGTCGGGTTGCTCAGGTATGCGGACCACTTTACGGACAAGATCGTCTTGAGAGACACCGCGGCGGCGCAAGGAAACAATGTCATCTCCCATTACGGTGAAAACTCCGGGTTGGCCGGCGAGGTGGCAGTCGACACCTCGGGCATCCTGGCCCCTGGAGCCTACGAGCTGTGGGTGGAGCTGAGCACTCACGACTGGTTCACCGAGGAAGTGGACTTCAGCCTGGTCTTCTCGGCCCCGGCGACCTTCTGACCGGTGGCGGGGATTCTTGCGGCCGCCGGCAACGTCGCCGCCGGACGAGGCGTAGTACGCCGGTATCCGGATCGATTGCCGCCGGTCCGCTCCCGCGGGCCCCTGGCCACCTTCGCCGAAAGGACGCCCCCCATGACCAGCCCGCGGGTATTCCTCGTGGCCGCCGTCCTGTCGCTTGCGACTTTCCCGGCCGGGGCCGACCCCGCCGGATCCTGGGGTTTGGCCGTCCGGGCAGCGGTCGACGCGCCGGACGGCAGCGCCCTCGAGACGATCCTGATCACCCTCCCGGACGGGCGGGCGCTCTTCCGCCAGAGCGACGGTGCCGCCGAGACCCGCCTGCTGGTCGACGCGGCCGGCCAGGTGCGGCGGTGGGCGGACGAGAGCGGAACCTGGGAGCCACAGGATGCGGTCTGGGCCGAGTTCGTCCACGGGCACGACGCCCATCGCCTGTTTCTGGCGGCCTGCGCCGGGCACGGCACGCCGCCCGACTCCCTGACCCGCGACATCCCGGCGGACATCGGGGGTGGCCGGGTGGTCCTGGTCTTTGCCGAGCCGGCGCACGCCCCGGAAGGAGACCTGCCCCGCCGGGTCACCTTCCGCCACGAGGCCAAGAACTGGGTCTACCGCTACCAGGAGGTCCTGCCCTTCGTGCTCGGGCCGGGAGCGCCCCTGCCGGACGATCCGGCCGGGCTGGCAGACCGCCTGGCCGACCTCCACGCCATCGCCGCCGGGCACGAGCGTGCGCTCGAAGCCCATCGCCGCGGCGATCTGGATCTGCTGATGGCCGATCAGGCCGCACGGGGCTTCAACTCGGGCCGCGGACGCCTGACCGGCGCCTCGCGGGAGGAAACCCGCTCGCGGCTCGGCCCCTACCTCGCGGCGACCACCTTCACCCGCTACGAAGACGTCGTGGCGCCGCGGATCGCCGTCGCGGCCGACGGCAGCCTGGCCTGGCTGGCCTGCGAGATCGAGGCGGAGGGTGTGCAGGCGGGGCCGGAAGGTGCGGCGGCCATCGCCTTCGGCTACTCGTGGGTCGAGATGCTGGCCCGCGACGGTGGGCGTTGGGTGCGCGTAGGCAACGCCTCCAGCGGGCGGGAGTAGCGCGGGCCCGAGGCGCACGTCATCCCACCCGCAGGCGGGCCCGACCGATTTCGATCGATGCCTTTCCCACCTACCGCTGAATGACGATCTTGCGCGTCTGCCGCTCGCCCCCCGCGCTGACGCTGTAGAAGTAGACGCCGTTGGCCAGGTCCTGGCCGTCGAAGTGGAACGTGCGCCAGCCTTCGGGACTCTCGCCCACGCGCTGCGACGCGACCCGCTGGCCGCGGACGTTGTACACGTCCACCAACACCTCGCTCTTCTGCGCCAGGTACACTCTCAGGTGCCCCGAACCGGACGAAGGGTTGGGCGCGAACGCCGTGACGATCAGGGGACCGGTGATGCGGGTATCTTCGACGCCGGAGGCCCCGCCACACGCGCATTCGCCGTCCTCGTCATCGACCTTCTGCACGAAGATGGACGTGCCCTCGGCTTTCTCGGGGAAGAGATAGGTGCTCCAAACTGGAATGGTGTGTCCCACGCCGCCCTGCACCTGGGCGAAGACCTGCCGAAGGCCCGGACCGGTGGCCTGCACCACGCCGCCCGGCATCCACATCGCGATGCCGGTTGAGCTGTACCGCTGCATCCGGATGTCGTCGTTCTGGTCGTCGTCCGCGTCGTCCACCCAGGTGATCACGGCTCCGCCCGACCCATCGGCCGTGATGAAGCCTGTACGCTGAGTGCCCGGCTCCACGGTGATCGCCCGACCATCTTCGGTCCACATCGCCGTGCCGGATCCGTCGAGACGCTGCATGTAGATATCCGGCTCGGTAAGCCGCTTGCCCTCCGGGGAGAAACCGCCTCCGGAGCCTTGATCCCGCTCGTCCTTCCAGATGAAGATCGCACCACCGGTGCCGTCCGGGCAGGCCTGCGGCGAATCCTGCTGATAGCTGTGGCTGCAAACCGGCACACCATTATTGGTCCACTGGGCAGCGCCGAGCGAGTTCAGGCGCTGGGCGTAGATGTCGTCCCCCGCGCGGCGGTCCGCCCAGGAAATGATGGCGCCGCCGGCACCGTCACTGATGAGGTTCAGATCGGACTGGCTCTGCGGAGCCGTGCACACGAACGTGGCGGTTCCGAAGTTCCAGATGCGCACGCCCGCGGCATCCAGACGTTGGGCCAGCACATTGCGATTGCTCGACGGCCCGGTCACCCAGGCGATGATGGCACCGCCGTCACCCGTCTCGAGGATGCGCGGTGTGTAGTGCTCCGCGGCGAAGTCGGGCACCACCCTGTCACCGGGCCAAGCCGGAATGCCCGAGGAGATCACGCGCTGGGCGTACACAAGTTGGCCTCCCGAGCGGAAATCGACCCAGGTGATGACGACACCGCCCAGGCCGTCGGATACCGCGGAGATGTTGCCGGTGTAGGCGCCGGCCGCCGTGGCGAAAACGCCCTGATCCGTCCACATTGGCATTCCCGACGAATTGACGCGCTGGGCGTAGATGCCGGGGCCGGCACCATCCGTACGACCGTCGAACCAAACCACGATCGCCCCACCTGAGCCGTCGATGACCACGCGCGCTTCGCTAGAACTCGAGGCAAGGGTGCATACGGGGGCATCGTTGAAGCCCCACATCTTGACGCCGGCACTGCTCCAGCGTTGCGCGTAGACGTCGTAGTGGTTGGGATAGGGTCCGTCCCGGCGGTCCTCCCAGACCACGATCACGCCGCCGGCGCCATCGCCCACCGCTCCGCCGGGAGTCATCTCGTATCCCCCGAGACTGACGCCGCCGGGGGTCCACTGGGCCGCTGCCATCGGGGGAGCGCAAACTCCAAGCAGGGCGACGACGAATACCATACGGACGATTTTCGATAACCTCATGATCCGCACCTCCGCTCCGAAACGGTGTTTCCGAACGATTATTATGGCAAATCCGGATAAAAATTGTTTGTAAAAGACCAAGTCGTTGGTAGACATGGGTATGCGATTCATGCGGTGGGACTAGCGGTGCCATGCGGCGCCGCCGCACGTCATCTCGCGGCGGCTTCCTGATCCCCAGCTCCTTGGCCACCTGGGCCGGACCCGGCCCCCGGTTCAGCGCACCAGCGTCATCTTGCGGGTCTGCTCCTGGCCGCCGGCCCGCAGCCGGCAGAAGTAGACACCGCTGGCCAGACCGCGCCCGTCGAACAGCGTCGTGTGCGCTCCCGCGTCCAGGTCGCCGGCCACCAGCGTCGCCACCGCGCGGCCGCGCAGGTCGTAGACCTTCAGCTCGACGAAGCCGCGGCGCTCGAGGCTGAACGCGATCTCGGTCCGGGGATTGAACGGGTTGGGATGATTCTGTTCCAGCATTGCGCGGCGGGGCGGCAGGAGATCCGGACCGGCGACGGCCGACGCCGCCGCCGTGAAGCGCCCGAAGTACAACGACGTGGCGCAGCCGGCCTGCATCAGCAGCCCGCCTACGTACATGTCCTCGCCAACGAAAAGCAGGGCGTCCAGGCCCGGCGACGGGCCCGTGCCCGGGGACGACCAGGCCGCACCGTCCCAAAGGGCCAGACCGGGCACGGGCATGCCTTCAGCCTCGGTCAGGTTGCCGCTCACGTAGAGGCTGCCGTTCTTCATGGCCATGGCATTGACCGACCCGTTGACGCCGCCGCCCAACGGCGACCAGTCCATGCCGTCCCACATCGCGATATTGCTGGCCTGGACGCCGCCCGCCGCTGTGAAAGATCCGCCGGCATAGAGGGTGACCCCGCCCGCCCCGTCGCCGAAGACCAGCAGCTCGTCCAGCGTGCCGTCGAGCCCCGCACCGAGCGGTGACCAGGCCGCGCCGTCCCATTTGGCGATCCGGTTGGCCGGCGCACCGCCGGCGGTGGTGAACTGTCCGCCCACGTACAGGTCGTAGCCGCCGGTGCCGTTGGGAGCGAAGGCGATCCGCTCCACCGTGTTGTTCACGCCGGCGCCGAGGGCGGACCAGGCAGCGCCGTTCCAGCGGGCGATGCGGCTGGCCGCCAGCCCGCCGGCGGTCGTGAAGCCGCCGCCGGCATAGAGATCGAGCCCGCCGGCGCCGTTGGGCACCAGGGCCATGACCTCGACGATGTTGTTCATGCCGATGCCCAACTCCGACCAGGCCGCCCCGTTCCACCGCGCGATGCGGTTGCCGGGAGACGTGAAGCTGCCGCAGACATAGGTGGTCGTACCATCGGTGACCACGTCGCGTCCGGTCGCGCCCAGGCCGGCACCGAGGGCCTCCCAGGCGCCGGACACCGGGTCCCAGGCCGCGACCCGGTAGGCGGCCGCCGTGCCGGCCGCGGTGAAGTCACCCACCGCGAAGATGCGCTGTCCGCCGCCTGCTGCGGCGCCGCTCGCCAGCGAAAGGATGCGGGCATTGGGAGCCTGCCCGTCGCCCAGCGGACCCCACGTGGCCCCGTCCCAGCGCGCCACGTTCAGGAGACCCACGCCGTCGGCGGAAGTGAAGCTTCCCCCCACGAAGATCTCCTGACCTCCGGAGCCGTCGGGCCGGCTGAGCAGCCGGTTGATGTTCGGCACCCCTGGGCTGGACACGCCTGCACCCAGGGTCTGCCACGCCAGCCCGTCCCAGCGCGTGATGCGACTGGCCGTCACACCACCGACGGTGGTGACGCCGCCGCCGACCACCAGGGCGCCACCGCTGAGCACCATGGTCCGGACCCCGTTGTTGATGCCCGGGCCCAGGGCGGACCAGGACGCGCCGTCCCAGCGCGCGATGTTCGCCACCGTCACGCCGCCGATCTGCGAAAAGCTGCCGCCGGCATAGAGGTCCGCACCGTCGATGGTGATGGCCAGGACGTTGGCGTTCGTTGACGTGGCGCCGGTGCCCAGGGCCGACCAGGTGGCCCCATCCCACTTGGCGATCCGGTTGACGGTTGTGCCGCTGGCGGTGGTGAAGTTGCCGCCGACGTAGATGCCGGCCGAGTCGGCGGTGATGGCATTGACCGTGCCGTTGACGCCGGTCCCCAGCGCCTGCCAGGCGGCGCCGTTCCAGCGCGCGACGTTGCTGACCGCGACGCCGCCGATGGTGGGGATCTG
Organism: Candidatus Krumholzibacteriia bacterium; assembly: GCA_963848505.1. Taxonomy (GTDB): domain Bacteria; phylum Krumholzibacteriota; class Krumholzibacteriia; order LZORAL124-64-63; family LZORAL124-64-63; genus JACZKN01. The sequence goes on from CAWKEB010000003.1 coordinate 2,381,514, forward strand.
GCCGCCCGCGTACAGGTCGCCGTTCCACACCGCCAAGGCATTGATGGTGCCGCTGGAGGTGCCGCTGCCCAAGGCCGACCAAGCGGCGCCGTCCCAGCGGGCGATGCGGTTGGCCGGCACGCCGCCGACCGAGGTGAAGCCGCCGGCAATATACAGGGTGTCACCGACGGCGAGCATCGCGTTCACGTAGTTGCTGGGTCCGGGGACCGGCTGCAGAGCCGCACCGTCCCAGCGCGCCAGATAGGCGTTGGCGCCGCCCGCGACGGTGAAGTTGCCGGCCACGTAGAGGTCGCCGTTCACCTCGGCGAAGGCATTGACCGGTCCGTTGGTGCCACGCAGGAAGAAGCGGTCGTCCCAGCCGTCGCCGCAGCCGGCCTTGGCCGCGGCGGTGAGGCCATACGGTCCAGGGATCGCCTCGCTCGCCGACGCGGCGTCCACCGGGTCCGCAGACCCGGCAGCCACGGCGCAAACGGCGCCCAGAACAAGACAAATCAAAGAGAACAAAAAGTATATCGTTGATTTGCTGTGCACTTCGGTCCCCGAGGCCAGCCGGCCCATGAACGCAGACAATTCTATCCGAGGGAATGAATAGGATTTTACAGGATAGAAATTACCATATCAACATCATTCGTATGATATCTAAATAACCGTTAGCCTGTTTCGATTCCTGTCAACTGGCCACCACGCAGTTCAGCCTCGCGCCAAGCCGGCCAGGATGGCGGGAGTTACCTGGTCAAGGCGTGTCAACGGCGCGATGAAATCCGCCGCCCCCGGCCCCCAGGCCATCAGCGGCACGGGATTGGCCGTGTGGTGGCGTGTGCGCAGGTCCTCCAGGTTGCCGTGGTCGCTGGTCAGCAGCAGCAGCGTATCCGTCGGCAGGTTGTCCAACACCGCAGCCAGGAACTCATCCAGCTTCGCCAGCTCCGCACAGGCCCGTGCGGATTCGCCGCTGTGCCCCGCCTTGTCGGTCTGGAAGTACTCGTAGAGCACGAAATCGTAGTCGGCGGCCGCACGGGCCAGCACCCGGCCGGCGTCGGTTGGCGTCAGTGGATCCAGCTCGAAGCCCATCGTGCGCAACTCGCTGTTGGTGAACTCCTGGTAGATGGAACGGCCGGCAGCGATGTCTTCCAGACCGAAGAACGGCAGCTCGGCCGCCAGGTTGGCCACCGTGGTGGCCGAGAACTGCAGTTGCCGCTCGCGCGGGAATTCGAAGAAGCGGGGCCGGAAGGCGTTGAGGAAGCAGGCGCGGCGACCCGACACGGTCAACTGGCGCAGCACCGAATGCTCGAGCAGGATGGCCCGCAGGGCGTCGTTGGGAAATCCGGTCAGGTGCTTGCCCAGGGCGGCCTGGGCGTTGATCCCCGACAGCAGGGTGGTCTGGCCGGTGGCGCTCTGGGGCAGGCCTTCGATGCCCAGGACCGCATCGATGGGGCGGGCCCAACCGCTGCGGGGCATGGGCACGGCGCCGGACACGGGCATCGGCGGCAGACGCAGCAGTTCGCCCCCATAGGCCCATTGGGGGTTGACCGCGGGATCGGTCCCGCCCCAGCCGAAGCCGTCGATGAACAGCAGCACGGCGCGCAAGCAAAGTCCCTTCAAGAGAGAAGACCCCTCCCCGCCGGGAAGGGGCCTTCGATCTGGTACCCCGTAGGTCACAGTATACGAAACGCGGGGCGCCACTGCTCGGAGATTGCTCGGACCTCCGCCACTCTCAGGGCGTGCCCAGGAGCGCCGCGAACGACGGCGGTTCGGCGTACCTGGCCAGCAGGGGATTGCTCGACACCCAGGCCTCCCGGCCGCCGGTCCAGACCTCGTCGAGGTCCCCCGTGAGACCCGCATCCAGGGCCGTCCAGCGAACAGGCATTCATCCACCCATTCCACCTCTGCCGGCCCCCCGAATCCCCCTGATACCCCACCAGGCCTTCATCCGGCAAGCCGGGCGCCCACCAGCCCATCTTTCGCCGCTTGATGCCGCCCCTGGAGCCCCTCAATCCCGCCTTTTCGGACACACCCCTCCGTCCGCCGCCGCCACCCGTCGCAGCACCGGCAACAGCGCCGACGCCTCCGTGGCCTCGCCGATGTGCCGCAAGATGCGCTCGATCACCGGCGGATCCAGCACGAACACGATGATCCGCATGGGTTCCCCGCAGTGCGGGCATAGCAGCGGCAGGCACTCAAGGTTCGCTGGTCTACGCCGGGATGGGTCAATGAGTTCAGGTCCGAGTTCGTGCTCCAGGCCCGCCCCTGTTCCCAAACCTCGTCGGCGAAGATCCCGGGATCGTGCCGTGCGAATCCCCCCACGGGCGAACGCGGATCCCTGAATTCCTCGCGATCGCCGAATGCCACAAGGTGGTAGTTCCGGTCGTCCACCCGGTGGACGAGCCGGTTGGCGTCCCCGCGGGCCTGTTCGGCAGCAGCTGCGAGTCGACGAAAGGCGCCCGACCAGGCGGGTTCGCTGCCTTCGGCAAGCACGAACGTGACCACGCGAACAACCGTGGGCGTGGCGTCGCGACCGGATCCTGGCGCGGAAGCGGGCCGCACAAGCCGAGTGCGACCGCGATGAGGAATATGACCTGGGTTCCGAGGCCCGTGTTCAAGCCTGAAATGTCCCCTCCGCGCAGATGACGTGCGACCTGTCGGGGGGGGCCACCGGCGCCCTGGCGGACGCGATGACCGCGCGGGATTCGGATCCGGTCACCGCCGGCCGGTGGGCCGAATGCCACGCTGCAGCGCGCCCGGCCCGACAACGATGACGGCGCTGATGGTGACAGGAGGCCCGATCCGGAGCTGCCGACTGTCCTACCGCTTCTCGAACGGGTAGATGACCTTCCAGTCCCGCTTCATGTCCGCAATCGTCCAGCCTTGTGCCTGGGCCTCGTCGAGCCCCTTGTCGAGACGGCCGATGCTGCTCTTGCGATCGTAGGCCCATTCGCGCTCGGAATCGGTATGGTGAACGTAGAGCGCGAATCGCGGTGCCCTTCCGGCGGCAGTCCATTGCAGCATCTGCAGGTCGCCGTCAGAGTTGCCGAACGCGGCAATCGGCCGGCGGCCGATGTGCTGCTGGATAGCCACCGGCTTGCCCTCCTTGTCGTCGATGCAATCCACCTCCGGCAACCGAGTCAGCACCGGCTGGCCGTCGCGCATCTCGAAACGCGTCTTGATGCTGCTGCCGATCACCTGCTCCGGGGGGATGCCATAGACCTTCTCCGTCCACGGTCGCATGAACTCGATGCCGCCGCCGGACACGATGTAGGTCTTGAATCCGTTCGCGCGCAGGTAGGCCAGCACTTCGAGCATCGGCTGGTACACCATCTGGGTGTAGGGGCGACCGGTCGCGGGATGCCGCGCGGTGGTTAGCCAGTCGCCCACGATCGCCTCGAATTCCTCCGTGGTCATGCCGGCGTGGGTGGCCATGACAATTTCGAGGATGGCATGGTCGCCGCCAGCCAGGGCCGCTTTCGTGTCACCCTTGAGCAGCGAGGCGAAGGGTTCCTGATCCTTCCATTCGGGATGCTGAGGGGCGAGCACCTTCACGCGGTCGAGCGCGAAGAGCAATTGAAAGTACACCGGCTGCTCGGCCCAGAGGGTGCCATCGTTGTCGAACGCGGCGATGCGCTCGGTGGGCGGCACGAAATCGGGCGAGCCCTCCCTCGTGACCCGCGCCACGAATGCAATGATCTCCTGCTTCACCACGCCATCATTCCAGGATGGAAGGGGGTCGGCGGTCCGGGCCGGCGCGAGGCTTGCGCATGCCAAGGCGATGCCGAAGGCGAGTGCAGCAACCAGGCCCCGCCGCGGGGGACGCCTCCCCTGGACCGTGGCGGTCCGCCTGCATGGTGTGCCCGAGACTTCCGACATGTTCCTCATCGGATACCGCCGGCAACATTCATCCGGGACGACCGAAACCGCGGTGGTCCGGCGGCAATGCCCGCGCCCGCCGCCAGACGACGGCGAGCGCGGGCGAATCGGCCCGGCACCGGCGGGAGTGCAACGTCAATGGCTGGCGCCGCCTGCGGCCGCCTTGGCCATTCTCGCCTGCATTTCCTCCAGCGCCTTCTTGATGCTCAGCGTGTCGGCACCCTGGCTCGGCGGATAGGCCAGGAAAGACTGCAGGTGCTGGGCAATGAACGGACCCGAGGCATTCAGCGCCCACATCTTGTGCGCGAAGAGCTGCCGAGCCGTGAAGCCCCATTCGGGCGACTCCGGGTCCATCTTCTCCATCGGGTCCATGGCCAGGTTGAAGAGGTACGGGATGCTGGGGTAGTACTTCTCGTTCCACCAGCTTCCCTCCCTCTTCACGCCGATGTGCATCTTCCAGTTGTCCACGCGAAGAGCCATCAGATCGGTCTCATCGTAGTAGAAGATCTCGCGGCGGGCCGACTTCTCGGTCTTGCCGGTCCAGAGGTCCAGCTGGTTGTAGCCGTCGAGATGGACCTTGTAGGTCGTGTCGCCCATCTTCTTGCCCTTGAGGAGCTCCTGCGCGAGGTTCGGCAGTCCGACGGCGGCAGCGAGCGTTGCAAACACGTCCTCGTGGTTCTGGATGGCATTCGATGTGCGACCGGCAGGAATCCTGCCCGGCCACTTCACCAGGAACGGGACACGCACGCCGCCTTCCCAGGTCCCGCCCTTTTCACCGCGGAACGGCGCGTAGCCGCCATCGGGCCAGAGCATCAACTCGTTGCCGTTGTCGGTCGTGTAGATCACGATCGTATTGTCCGCGATACCGAGTTCGTCGAGCTTCCTGAGGATCGACCCGACGAGCTCGTCGTGTTCGATCATGCGGGCGCGAACAACGTCTTCCTCGGGGCGGCCCTCATCGACCGCCATCTGGACGTACTTCGCGGCGGGCCGCGAGCGGATATGGATCGCCGTCGAGTTGTACCAGAGGAAGAACGGCTCGGTGCCCCGGCCGGCCTTGTCCAGCCACTCCAGCGTCTGCGCCGTCACTTCCGCGTCGAACGTTTCCATACGCTTGCGGGTCAGCGGCCCGGTGTCCTCGATCTTCTGCTTGCCGACGGGGCCCCATTTCGGCTGGTCCGTGGCGTCATCCTTGTCGGTGGCCCAGGTATGCAGCACGCCGCGTGGCGCATACATCCTGGTGAATTCGGCGGACTGCTCGGCGGTGCGCAGCTCCGGGTTCACCTGTCCGGGATAGTCGAGCTGCTCGGGCTCCTCTTCGGCGTTCAGATGATAGAGGTTGCCGAACCATTCATCGAAGCCATGGACCGTGGGCAGGAACTCGTTTCGGTCGCCGAGGTGGTTCTTGCCGAACTGGGCGGTCGCATAGCCTTGGGCCTTGAGGACCTCAGCCAGGGTGGGATCCACTTTCTGGATGCCGCGCGTCGAACCGGGGATGCCGATGGTCGTCATGCCCGTGCGGATCGGATACTGTCCCATGATGAAGGCCGCACGTCCCGCGGTGCAGCTCGGCTGGCCGTAGTGGTCGGTGAACAACATGCCCTCCTGGGCAATGCGATCGATGCCGGGCGTGCGGCCCATCATGCCGTGCGAGTAGGCGCCGACATTCCAGGTGCCGATGTCGTCGCCGAAAATGACGACGATGTTCGGCTTGCTGGTCTGCGCTTGCACGGCGCCGACCGCCATCGACAAGGCTACGCCCAGAAAGAGGATCATCCGCAGATATCGTTCCAGCGTTCTTTTCATGCTGCTCTCCTTATAAAATCAGAAGTGGCCCCGGTTGCGTGGACAGCCCGGCGGACCGCTCGACGCGGACGCCCCGTCCTTGATCTTGGCGCTTGATGCGGAGTATATGCCTCCACCGGGGGCCCCGTCTGCCCCTGAATCGCGAGTTGCACCAACCAACTGTGCACGGGCGGTCGGCGTGAACCCAACCTTCATGTCCTCCGCCCATCAACACTTCGTCCGCTTCTTTCAAGACGCTGACCAAGGTGTGCCCTTCACCCGCAGCGATTTCCTTTGCACCGATGGCCAGTAAACGCAGCAATTCGCGCTCGCGCTCGGACCTTTCGTAAACGCCCACACTTTGAATGACCGCAATCGCAGCGAATAGACGAGTTGGCAATCCAACCACCCATTCCCCCCTACCGACCCCCCGAATCCCCCTGATACCCCACCAGGCTGTCCTCCGGCAAGCCGGACGCCCTCCAGCTCATCGTTCGCCGCCTGATTCCGCCCCTGGAGCCCCTCGATCCCGCCTTTTCGGACACACCCCTCCGTCCGCCGCCGCCGACCCGTCGCGGCACCGGCGGCCGCCCGCTCTGCTGTCCTGTTTGAGGGATTCACTCCCAGGCCGCGCCGCCCGGCCCCGCCGTCTGGTCCATCTCCGGCCACGCTGCCTGACCGGCCGACTGGTCCAGCGCCAGCACGCCGCAGCAACGGTGCTTGTGTCGCCTGGGCGGGGTCACCAGCCGGACCAGGCGGCGCCCGCGCACTATCCAGGCGTGGCTGAGGCAAAAAAGCACCTTCCCCAGCGGCTGCCGGAGAAGGTGCTTCGAACTGGTACCCCGTACGGGACTCGAACCCGTGTTACCGCCGTGAGAGGGCGGCGTCCTAGACCGCTAGACGAACGGGGCACTATATCCCACCGGACATGCCGTCCGGATGCACGTCGTGGTTGCCCGGGGAGGACTCGAACCCCCATCGACTGATCCAGAGTCAGCTGTCCTGCCATTGGACGACCGGGCAATCGGAAGGCAAAATATATGCGGGCCCCTGCAGGGACGCAAGTTCAGGTCGGGCTTTTTACCGACGGCCCGGCCGGGACGCGCGCCGGGGCGGTCGTGCCCGGCCGGCGCCGGTAGTCCCGCAGGGCCTGGTGCAGGAAGCGGTGCAGGGCCTCGGGCGACTCCAGATCCATTGGGCCCACGGTCCACCAGGCCGGGGTCACCAGGAAGGGCCGGTTCTGGGGCCCGCCGACGCCCCCGTGGCTGCTGCACTGCTCCTCGAACACCACCACCCGCTGCTGCTCGGCCAGCCAGGCCCCGTTGAGGATCAGATCGCCGCTGTCGCCGAAGCTCAGCAGCTGGGCCAATTCCCCGGCCCAGCGGTCGGGCTCGCCGTAGGGGGCCAGGGGGTCGCGGCTGCCCCCCCGCTCGCCGGTGATCAGGTTGCGGATGCCGTCGTCGGTGATGGCCACGGCGTCGCCGAACTGGCGGGCCGCGGCCACGAAGCCCACCCCGGGATTGCGCACCAGAGCCTCGATCAGCCCGGGGTAGCGCTCGATGATCTCCTCCAGGGGCAGGGGCTCCGGGTGGCCGGTGAAGTAGATGTGGACCAGGCAGCCCGAGGCGCAGACCACCGCCTTGGTGTCCGGCGGCTCGGGCGGCATGGGCGCCGGCTCCGGGGCGATGGCAGCCAGGGTGCGCCGGCCCCGGGCCGCGGCCCAGCCCAGGCCGCGGGCCCCCGACTCGTCGAGCTCGGCCAGCAGGGCGGCGGTGTAGCTGCGGTCGGGATTGAAAGCCCGCCCGGGCTCGAAGGGCCGGGCCCGCGAGTCGCCCAGCAGCCGGGCCACCGTGGCCTCGAACGTCTCGCCCGCCAGCAGCCGGTAGGGCAGGCTGGCGGTCTGCCCGTGGTCCGACAGCAGCATGATGTCGTAGCGCACCGGCGACTGCCGGGCGGCCCGGCGCTGGAGCTTGCGCAGGTGGCGGTCGAAGGCCGAAAGGGTGATCCCCGCCTCGTAGGAATTCGGATCGGTGAAGTGGGCCACGTCGTCGTAGCCCACGAAGTTGCTGTAGATCACCGGCACGCCGCGGACCATGTCCTGCTTGATCCAGAAGAACGAAAGGTCGCGCAGGAAGGTGTTGGCCACGGCCCGCTGGGCCACGCGCTTGACGCTGAACCTCAACCGCGGCCGGCTGCGGTTCATGCGCCCGACCGCGGCCAGGACCAGGCCGGCCAGGTAGTCCCAAAGCCCGCTGAGCACGGCCATGGTATAGGCGTTGGGGCTGAGGAAGAAGAGATTGAAGTCGGCCCGTTCGCCCTCGCGGCGGCGGTCGGCCTCCTCGCCCAGGGCACTGACGGTCATCAGCCGCTTGGCTGCACCGCCGGCCATGAAGGTGTTGATGCAGGAACCGCCCGCCAGCAGGGGCGCGCCACCGTCAGCCGCCACGCGGGCCTCCAGGTCGCGCAGGTCCTGGGGATCGCTGACCACGCGCACGCGTTGGTCCGTGCGGTCGAACCAGCGGTAGCCCGGCACGTTCTCCCGATTGCCATAGAAGAAGCCGGCCTGGAACGCCGGCGTGTTCGAGGGCACGCCGCAGTGCCAACCGTGCAGGCGGTGGGTGGGTTTGGCCAGCATGGCCGAGACCGTGGGCATGCGGCCCCGGGCCAGCACCCGCTCGAGACTGGGCAGGGATAGACCGTCGATCTGCAGGATCAGCAGGCCGCGCAGGGGTTTGCGGTCGGCACGGGGTCCGAAGTTCCGGCCCAGACGGTAGATCACCGACTGGAAGAACGGGTAGGCCTCGTCCAGGCCCAGCCAGCCCACCACCGAGGCCAGGGCCACCGTCAGCACCAGCGCGCCCAGCAGGGCCTCGCCGTAGCTGCCGATGCGGATGGCCGGCTCCGCACCTGCGGCCAGCCAGAGAATCAGGCCGTTGAACAACAAGGTGGGGAAACCGAGGGTCAAGCTGTTCAGGGGCAGGGTCAAAAACAGCAGCAGGGGCCGCAGCACGATCAGCAGGACCGCGAAGATCAGCGGCAGGCGCAAACAGGCCACCCACCAGCGGGGCACCGAGGTGTCGAGGCTGAAGCCGGGCAGCAGGCTCAGCGCCAGCAGCAGGGCCAGCACCGAAACCACCCAGACCAGGACATAGCGTCCGAGGATGCCCAGCACGACCTTCGCGATCGCTCCCCTCGCCGCGGTCCGGCTCAGGCGCCGGCTGCCTTCCTGAGGCGCGCCACCGAGCGCGGCGCCCCCACCAGCTCCATCACCTCGAAGATCCCCGCGCTGCGGCCCTGACCGGTCAGGGCCACCCGTGCCGGGTGGATCAGCTGACCCGCGTCGATGCCCAGCTGGTCGGCCAGGCCCCGCAGCACCGCTTCGAACTCGGCCGCGGCGCGCGGCACGGCGGTGCCCAGATCGCTGGCGACCGCGTCGGCCAGGGCGGTCAGCAGGCGCCTGGCCTCGTCGCCCGTGGTGTGCTCCTGCCAGACCGGCTGGTCGATCCAGTGGTCCTCGCTGTAGAAGAAGCCGATCTGCTCGGGCAAGGTCAGCAGGCTGCTGAAGCGGTTGCCCAGCACCGCCAGCACCCGGGCCAGGTAGCCGTCGGCGTCGGCGGCGGCGGCCACTTGCCAGGCCGGGTCGAAGGCCCAGCCCTGGGCCTTGATCACCGGGCGCGCCAGCTCCAGGCGCTCGGCCGGCGTCAGGCGCTTGATGTGCTCGCTGTTGATGTGGGCCAGCTTGTCGTAGTCGAAGGCGGCCGGGCTGCTGTTGATCTTCTTGAGGCTGAACTTGCCGACGATGGCCTGCGTGCGCATGACCTCGTCGGCGCTGCCGCCGGGCGACCAGCCCAGCAGGGCCAGGTAGTTGACCATGGCCTCGGGGATGATGCCCTGGCCCTGGAACTCCTCCACGCTGGTGGCGCCGTGGCGCTTGCTGAGGCGCTTGCGGTCCGGGCCCAGGATCATGGGCATGTGCCCGAACTTGGGCAGGTCCCAGCCCAGGGCCTGGTAGACCAGGATCTGGAACGGCGTGTTGCTGACGTGGTCGTCGCCCCGCAGCACGTGGGTGATGCCCATCAGGTGGTCGTCCACCACGCAGGCGAACTGGTAGGTGGGGAAGCCGTCCGCCTTGACGATCACCCGGTCCACCAGCACCTGGTTCTGGAACTCGAGCTTGCCCAGCACCAGGTCGTACCAGAAGGTCGCGCCCTCGTCGGGGGTGATCAGTCGCCAGGCCGGGATGCGGCCTTCGGCCTCGTAGGCAGCGATCTGCCCGGGCGCGAGGTGGCGGCAGTGCCGGTCGTAGCCGTCCCAGTTGCCGCCGGCGTCGCGCACCGCCTTCTCGCGGGCCTCCAGGTCGGCGGGCGTGCAGAAGCAGCGGTAGGCCTTGCCCTGGGCCCCCAGCTTGATCAGGTGGGCGCGGTAGATGTCCAGGCGCTCGGACTGCAGGTACGGCCCGCGGTCGCCGCCGGCGTGGGGACCCTCGTCCCAGTCCAGGCCCAGCCAGCCGAGGCCGCGCAGGATCGCCGCGTAGCTCTCCTCGGTGCTGCGCTCCTGGTCGGTGTCCTCGATGCGCAGGATGAAGGTGCCGCCCTGGCTGCGGGCGTACAGCCAGTTGAAGAGGGCGGCGCGGGCGCCGCCCACGTGCAGGAAGCCGGTGGGGCTGGGCGCGAAGCGCACCCGCGGGGCGTTGGGGCTGCTCATGGTGCCTGTGGACCTCTCGCTGCGTGATGACCGGCGGGAGGCCCGGCCGGTCAGGGCTGCTGGTGCGGGCGTCGGGACCCGGTCGCCGTGCCGACGGGCTCACCAAGGTCGACCGGATCGAGGCTCCGCGCAAGCTCGCTCAGATCCGCACCGTACACTTGCCGGGAGGCTTCGTCCAGTGGCAGGCCGCCCTGCACCAGGTGCAGGAACGAGCGCAGGGCCTGCAGGCCGCCCCGGTTCTCCACCAGCTGCCAGGCCATCAGGAAGGCGCTGTACGAAGCGCGGCGGAAGCGCTCGCGGTCGCGCCCGGGATCGCCGTCGGGCGCGGCACCCAGGATGGCGTCGATGACGGCCGGCCGATAGAGCGGCGAATCGTTGGTGCGGAACTCGGCCATGTAGTTCAGCAGGTGGGTGCCGTCCTCGGCCAGGTATTCGGCCAGGCCGTGCTGCAGCCAGGGCGGCAGCGCCAGCGGCAGGGCGCTGGCGATGGTCCAGTCCGCCGCCAGCAGGAAGGCGGCATGGCCGTCGAGGGTGCGCGCCTGCAGGGTGCCGACGGGCTGCAGCACCGCGCGCGCGCCCTGGCGCCGATACAGGCGCCAGGAGCCGGCGCCGCACAGTTCGGCGTAGTGCCCGTTGTTGTCGGGATTGATGATCACGAGGGAATCGACCGGCGCCAGGTCCAGCAGGCCGCTGACGGTGAACCCGGCCAGGTCCAGCAGCTCCAGGAAGCCCAGCATGTCGCAGGCGGTGTAACCGGCGTTGTGCGTGAGGATCCAGGGGCCCAGGCGCTGCTCGGCAGGGGCGCTGACCAGGCCCGGACGCGGCAGCTGTTCGCCGCGCAGGCACAGGGTGCCCGGGCCGTGGGCCAGGCCGTCGGCCCCCGTGGGCGCCTGCCAGCCGGGCCAGGTCCAGGCGTGCTGGTGGTCGGGATAGCCGGCCGACGCCAGGTCGGCGGCGCTGCAGCGGGGAAAGGCCGCGTCATGGGCCAGGGGCGGCAGCTGGGACGGATGGGTCGGAGTCGCCGCCGTCGCCGCGGTCGCCGCCCAGAGCAGGGCGGCCCCGGCCGCCGTCATCATCACTCGCCTGAGCACGTGATCAGCCTCCCAGTTCCTTGGCCATGGTGTACCACTTCTGGGCGGTCTTCTTGTCGCCCTTGGCATCGTACACCAACCCGATGTTGTTCAGCAGCGCCCGGGTCTCCTGCTGCTCGGCGGCCTCGTCGTAGGACTCGAGGGCCTCGTCGTAGCGGCCCAGGTAGTAGTAGGCCAGACCCAGGCTGTAGTACAGGCGGTAGGATGTCGGCTCCATGGCCTTCATCAGCTCGAAGGAAGCGATGGCGTCCTCGTAGCGCTTGGCATCCATGTGCGTCAGCGAGAGGTTGTAGCGGGCCTCGACCATGGTCGGGTCCATCTGCAGAGCCTGCTCGTAGGCCGTGATGGCGGTGTCGAAGCTGGCGGCCTTCTGGGCGCAGATGCCCAGGTTGTAGGCCAGCTTGGCGTCGGGCTGCAGCTCGAGGGCGCGCTGGTAGGGCTCGATGGCCGCCGTGTACTGCTTGGTCACCCGCAGGGACTGGCCCAGGGCGATCCAGGCCGGCGCCATGTCCGGTCGTTCGGCAACCACCCGGCGCAGCGAGGCGATGGCCGCGTGGTAGTTGCCCTCGCGGATCTGGCTGACGGCGTAGTTGTAGACCACCTCGGGCTTGGTCTCGGCGGAGGTGACGCCGGCCCGGAGGTACTCGGCGGCCTCCTTGTCCCGGCCCAGGCGCATCAGCAGGTTGCCGATGGCCAGGCGCAGATCCGGGAACTCGGGGTCGATGGCGTAGGCCTTGAGGTAGGCTTCGACCGCGTCGTCCAGACGATTGGTCTGCTCGTGCACCTTGGCCGTCGCGATCCAGGTACCGGCCTTGTCGGGCTGGGACTCGCGGGCCAGGCGGGCCGCCACCCTTGCCTTCATGGAATCGTCGCCCTTGAGGTAGACGTCCACCAGGCGCGGCAGCAGGTCGTCGCGCTCGGGGGCCAGGGCGTAGGCCTGCTCGTAGAATTCGGCCGCCTCGACAAAGAGGCCGGAGCTTTCCATCAGCTTGCCGTCATCCACCAGCAGGGTCACCCGGTTGTGGATCAGCCCCTTGGCTTCCAGGTAGCCGTCGCTGCCGGCGGGATTGTCGCGCAGAAAGGCCTGGGCGGTCGGCGTGTACTGCTGCAGCACCTCGCGCACCGCCTGCTCGTCGCCCGCATCGGCCTCCAGCTTGTTCAGGGCCAGGGCCAGGCGCAGGGTCTCAGGGCCGCCGCCGGTGCTGAGGATGGCCAGGCCCTCTTTGTAGGTGGCGCGGGCTTCGTCGATGGCACCGGCGTGGGCCTGGGCCCCGCCGATCAGGCGCCAGAAGTCGCGACCGCCCAGCGTATCGAACCGGCGGTAGGCCTCGAACTCCTGGAGCGCCAGGTCCGGGTCGCCCAGGCGGCTGAAGGCCAGGCCCAGGTTGCGGTGGAAGTCCGCCTCGCGGGGCGCCGTCTGCACGGCGCTGATGAAGGCGTCGCGGGCCATTTCGAAGTTCTCCTGGCGGGCGTAGATGACCCCCAGGTCGTTCCAGGCCTTGCCGTCGGCGGGGTTGGCGTTGAGCCGGGCGTTGAGGGCGGCGATCTTCTCGTCGTCGGTCAACGGGGCCGGCACCTCGGTCCCGGGGGGCGCGGCCGTGTCCGGCTTGGCGGTCTGGGCTACCGCCGGCAGGGTGCCGGCCAGGAGCAGGCACACGACTGCGCACCGGATCAGGTTCGGGGTCGGGGTCATCCGCAAACACCTTTCGGGGGATCTGGGCACCGGGCGGCAGGCCCGGCGGCTTCCCCGATGATAGAAATCCCGGGCCGGTCTGTCCAGTTGTCGGCCGCCCCGGGGATCCCTGCTTCTACGCCGGGCGGGTGGCCGGAATTCCCGCCGTCGCCAAACCGGGCTTGACGCCGCGGCCCGATGCCGTTGCTTTATGGGCATGATCCGCATCCACATCCTGGGCGCCGGCGGCGCCATCCCGCTGCCGGAACGATCCCCGGCCGCCTACCACGTCGACCTGGACGGCGACCCGATCCTGATGGATCCGGGTCCGGGCGCCCTGGTGCGCCTGGTCGCGGCGGGGCTGGCCCCGCGCGGGGTCGACGACATCGGCCTGGTGCTGCTTTCGCACCTGCATCCGGACCACTGCCTGGACCTGATCGCCCTGCTGTTCGCGGTCCACTCGCCCCTGCCGGCGCGGCGGGATCCGCTGGTGGTCTGGGGCCCACCCGGGTTGCTGGACTACCTGGAGAAGCTGCGCGGGGTCTGGGGCCGCTGGCTGGAGCCGCGCCATCGCGAGCTGCAGGTGGCCGAGCTGGTGCCCGGCGTCGCGCGCACCCTGCCGCAGGGCGGATCGGTGCGCCCGTTCCTGGTCGAACACCCCCAGGACCGGCTGGCCCGGCAGTGCTTCGGCTACGTGTTCACCGACAGGGCCGGCCGGGTCGCGGTCTATTCCGGGGACACCGGCCCCTGTCCGGCGTTGACCAGTGCGGCCCGCGGCGTGGACCTGCTGCTGGTCGAATGCTCGACCACCGACGCCCTGGCCACGCCGGGGCACATGACCGTGGGCCAGGTGGCCGCCCTCTGCGCCGAGGCCCGGCCCAGGCAGACCGTGCTGACCCACCAGTATCCGCCGGCGGCGGTGCTGGACCTGGCCGCCGAGCTGGGCTCGCCCGGCGGCACCCGGATCATCCAGGCCCGCGACGGCACCGTGTGCAGCGTCCCGCCCGAACAAGGAGACTCGACCGCATGAAGACGACCCTGACGGCCTCCCTGCTGCTGGTGCTGATGTCGGGCGCGACCGTCGCCACGGCCCAGGAGCCGGCGCCGCCGCTGCTGGAGGGGCGCGGCGAGTTCGAAATGGTCCTGATCCACGACCTGGGCTCCAACGCCAAGGTCTGGCAGGAGGTCGAGCCGTACCTGCGCGGCACCTTCAAGGAGTGGACCTTCGAACTATCGGGCCACGGCACGACGCAGCCGGTGGCCAAGCCGGGCATCGCCGCCGAGGCTGCCCGCCTGGCGAAATTCCTCGAGGCCGAAGGCATCGCCTATCCCACCCTGGTGGGCCACGGGGTCGGCGGCATGATCGCCCTGCGCTACGCCCTGGACCATCCGTCCCAGGTGCACCGCCTGATCCTGCTGGACACGACCGCCCGCCAGCTATCGACCCCCGAGCAGCAGAAGGAGACGGCCGCCAGCCTGGCCGTCAACTACGACGAGACCGTGGCCCGGCGCTACCTGAGCATGAGCCCCAGCCAGGACGTCACCGACCGCATCCTGGACGATGCCCTGCGCACCGACAGCGCCAGCTTCATCGGCCTGCTGATGAGCACCAACGGCTTCGACGTGACCAAGGAGTTGGGCGGGCTGACGGTGCCGCTGCTGATCGTCGGCAGCGAGCTGATGTTCCCGGAGGGCGTCGACAGCCGCCACGTGCTGGAGCACGCCGGCTTCGGCTTCGCGCGCACGCTCAGCTTCAAGCGGGTCGAGCAGGCGGGGCATTTCATGATGCTGGAGCGGCCGGTCTACCTGGCCAGCGTGCTGCTGGCCTTCGGGGTCACGGCGGACTACGAGTTCCAGCGCTAGGCCACCCTGCGGCCCGACTTGCCGCCGCCCGATGGCGCATATAGATTGGCGCCGCGCCGGGACCGCACCCGGCCCCACCCCAACCAGGAGCGCCCCATGACTCCCGAGGTTCCGTCGCCCCTGGCGGCCGATCCGCAGGCCCGCCGCCCGGTCATCTTCGTTCCCGACTGCCTGCCCGATTTCCAGATCTCCCCCGCGGTGGCGGTGCGCCCGGTGCCGGTCAAGGGCCTGGGCGTGGTGGCGATCGCGCCCATCGCCGCCGGCGAGATCGTCGAGTGCTGCCCCGTGCTGGTCCTGGGACCGGACCGCAGCCTGCCCGACCGCTGGTCCCGGCTGCACCGGGTGATGCTGGAGACGGTGTTCGACGACTACGTGTTCGAGTGGAACTCGCGGCACGGGGCGGTGGCCCTGGGCTGGGGCGGGCTGTACAACCACGGCTCGCACCCCAACGCGCGCACCGAGCGGCACGTGCGCGAAAAGCGCATGACCATCGTCGCGGAGCGGGATATCAGCCAGGGCGAAGAGGTCACCATCGCCTACCGGCGCGTGTGGTTCGCGCCGGTCGAGTAGCCGGGGTCAGCGGCCGAGCAGGGCCAGGTCCGCTTCCACCATCATGGTCACCAGCTGCTCGAAGCTGACGGTGGGCTCCCAGCCCAGCTGCCGGCGGGCCTTGGCCGCGTCGCCGATCAGCTGGTCCACCTCCGCCGGCCGCATGTAGCGCGGGTCCTGGACCACGTGGTCCTCCCACTTCAGCCCCACGTGCCCGAAGGCGATCTGCAGGAACTCGCGCACCGAGTGGGTGCGCCCGGTGGCGATCACGTAGTCGCCGGGCTCGGGCTGCTGCAGCATCAGGTGCATGGCGCGCACGTAGTCGCCGGCGTAGCCCCAGTCGCGCTGGGCGTCCAGGGTGCCCAGGCGCAGTTCCTTGGCCAGACCCAGCTTGATGCGCGCCACGCCGTCGGTGATCTTGCGCGTGACGAACTCGCGGCCGCGGCGCGGGCTCTCGTGGTTGAAGAGGATGCCCGAGACGGCGTACAGGCCGTAGCTCTCCCGGTAGTTGACGGTGATGTGGTGGCCGAAGGTCTTGGCCACGGCGTAGGGGCTGCGGGGATGGAAGGGCGTCAGCTCGGTCTGGGGCACCTCGCGCACCTTGCCGTACATCTCGCTGCTGCTGGCCTGGTAGAAGCGGGCCTCGGGCCGCAGCTGGCGCACCGCCTCCAGCAGCCGCAGCACGCCCAGGCCGGTGAACTCGCCGGTCAGGGTGGGCTGGCTCCAGCTGGTGGGCACGAAGCTCTGGGCGGCCAGGTTGTAGATCTCGTCGGGCGCCGAGTCCTCGACGGCCTTGCCCAGGGAGGCCTGGTCCAACAGGTCGGCCTGCAGGAACGTCACCTGGCCCAGCAGGTGCTCGACCCGGCCCAGGGTCTCGGTGCTGGAGCGCCGCACCATGCCGAAGACCTCGTAGCCCTGCTCCAGCAGCAGGTCGGCGAGGTAGGAGCCGTCCTGGCCCGTGATGCCGGTGATCAGTGCGCGCTTGCCCATGCCCGTCTCCCGTCCGGTGGTGGCTGCTCGGTCCCGTACCCGGGGAATCTAACACCAAGGGATCCGTCTGGACAATATCGCGGGCAGGATTCATGCTTTCGGGCGGATCGGCACCGCCCACCGCTGCCCCGGGAGATCTCGCCATGGCCATCCGTCTCGACGGTTCCGGACTCGACATCGCCACGCTGGTGCGCATCGCCCGGGACGGCGAACAGGTCGCCCTCGCCCCCGACGCCCTGGAGCGGATCCGCACCTGCCGCGCGATGCTGGAGCGGAAGGTCGCCGCGCGCGAGATCATGTACGGCGTCAACACCGGCATCGGCGAGTTCAGCGAGATCGTCCTGGACGACGACCAGGTCAAGCAGTTCCAGCGCTACCTGATCTACAACCACGCCGCCGGCATCGGCGACCCCGCCCCCGTCGAATACGTGCGCGGGGCCATGGCCGGGCGCATCAACGTGCACGCCCACGGCAACTCGGGCTGCCGGCCGGAGATCACGCTCACCCTGCTGGCGATGCTGAACAAGGGGGTCACGCCCTTCGTCTGCCAGAAGGGCTCGGTCGGCGCCTGCGGCGACCTGGCCCCCATGTCGCAGATCGCCCTGCTGCTGATGGGCGAAGGGCGCGCCTACTACCGCGGCGAGCTGCTGGAAGGGGCCCAGGCCCTGGCCCGGGCCGGCATCACGCCGCCGGGGCTGGAGGCCCGCGACGGGCTGGCCACCATCAACGGCTCGAACCTGCTGACGGCCATGAGCGCCATCCACCTGTGGGACATGGACCGCTGGCTGAAGCAGGCGGAGATCGCCGCGGCCATGTCGCTGGAGGCGCTGCTGGCCAACCTCAAGCCCTACACCAGCCGCCTGCACGAGGTGCGCGGGTTCGCGGGCGCGGTGCGCAGCGCAGCCGCGATCCGCCGCTGCATCGACGGCAGCGACCTGGCCACCGGCAAGGTGCGCACCAAGGTGCAGGACGCCTACTCCATGCGCTCGACGCCGCAGGTGATCGGCGCGGCCCACGACGCGCTGGCCTGGGCGAAGAGCCAGGTGGAGATCGAGCTAAACGGCGTGGGCGACAACCCCATCTTCCTGCCCGAGGACAACCTGACCCTGACCGGCGCCAACTTCCAGGGCACGCCGGTCTCGTTGCCCATGGAGGGTGCAGGCCAGGCCGTGACCATGGTCAGCGTGCTCTCGGAACGGCGGCTGAACCGTCTGCTGAACCCGGCGCTCTCGGCCGGCCTGCCGGCCTTCCTGACCCGGGGCGCAGGCATGTTCAGCGGCATGATGCTCAGCCAGTACACCGCCGACAGCCTGATCGTCGAGCAGCGCATGCTCTGCACGCCGGCCGCGGTGGCCTCGATCCCGGCCGCGGCCGACCAGGAGGATTTCGTCTCCATGGGCATGAACACGGCCATCAAGAACGGGCAGATCCTGGCCAACGCCCACGGCGTGCTCGGCATCGAACTGATGGGCGCGGCCCAGGCCCTGGACCTGCGCGGCTTCAAGCCGGGCCGCGGCGTCGACGCGGCGCGGCGGCGGATCCGCGAGGCGGTCGCCTTCCTGGACGAGGACCGCTCCCTGTACCCGGACCACACGGCGATGCAGGAGCTCGTGAAGTCGTGCGCGGTGCTGGCGGCGGTGGAGGCCGAGGTGGGCAGCCTGGGCGGCTGACCCCCTATTTGCGCTTGCTGCGGGCGCGCCAGCCCCCGCGGTGGGTCACGGTGGGCCGCACCGCGGCCTCGAAGCCGCGCACGTCCTCGCTGACGACCACGCACTCCGGATCGACCGCCCGTGCGGCGGCCGACAGGCTGCGCAGATCCCCCCGATCGATCACCGCGTAGAGCAGGGACACGTCGCCCTCGGGGTCGTGGCCGGTGAACTCGGTCACCCGCTGGCCGTTGCCGCGCAGGACGGTCGCCACCTCGCCGCTCTTCTCGCGGCTGAGGATGCGCACCACCAGGTGGCCCATGGCCAGGTGCCGTTCGATGGTGATGCCGACCGCGTTGCCCGCGGCGAACCCCAGGGCCCAGCCCAGCATGTTCCAGGGGTTGTCCAGCCGCTGCATGACCTGGGTGATCACCGAGATCCAGATGCTGACCTCGAAGAAGCCCAGCACCGAGGCGGTGACGCTGCGGCCGTTGACCACGGCGATGGTGCGCAGGGTGCCCAGGGTGACGTCGGTCACCCTGGCCAGGAAGATCAAGAACGGCAACAGGTTGGGGTCGATGGCGGGCATTGCGGGTCACCTCCGGGGCGCGGCAGGCGTTGCCGCCGGCATTGGCCTTCAGGTCAGGTCGTTCAAGCCTTGGCGGCCTCGTTGGGCGGGTCCCGGGGCGGCAGCCCCGAGGCCGCCGCGGCGGCCACCGGGCGCGGCCGGCCGAACAGGTAGCCCTGCCCGTAGCGCACGCCCAGCTCCAGCAGCACATCGTAGTCCTGGCTGGTCTCGATGCCTTCGGCCACCACCTCGGCGCCCAGCACCTCGGCGACCATCAGCAGGCGGTTCAGGGCCCGGCGCAGCTCGGCGTCGGCGGCCAGGCCGCGCACCATGCGCTTGTCGATCTTCATGATCTGGGGCTGCAGCATGACCAGGCCCTCGAGGCAGCTGTTGCCGAAGCCCACGTCGTCGATGGCGATGCGGATGCCGGCGGCCTGCAGTTCGCGCACCCGCGGCACCAGCACCGTGGGGTCGCCCAGCAGCTGCTGCTCGCTGATCTCCAGGCAGCAGTGGCCGTAGTCGGCGTTGACGCGCAGGACGCGCGCCAGCTCGGCCGCCGGCGTCTGCAGCAGGGTGGCCGGCATGATGTTGACGTGGTAGCGGGCGTCGCCGCTGCTGCGTGCGGCCTCGGCGCAGCGGGTCAGGCAGCGCAGGTCCACCGCCACCAGGATGTCCTGCTCCTGGCAGAAGCGGAACAGGTCGTCCGGGCACTCGAGCGGACCCTCGGGCCCGCGCACCAGCATCTCCCGCGAGACGATGCGCCCGTCGGCCAGGTTGACGATGGGCTGGGCCACGACCCGGATGCCCTCGCCGCGCAGCAGGGAGCGCATGGTCGCGGGGTCGGCCTCGGGCACGGCCAGGCGGCCGACCTCGCCCACGACCGCGGCGCGCGACACGCCGTTGCCGCCGGGCCGGCGACCCAGCTGCAGGGCGAAGTGGACCTTGGCCAGCACCTCGTCGAAGGACAGGGACTCGGGCTCGATGGCCGTGACCCCGAGGCTGGCGGTGGTGACCAGGCTGCGCTCGCCGGCGCGGATCACGTCCCGGGAGACGGCCAGGCGGATGCGCTCGGCCACGGCCTCGCCCGCCGGCAGGTCCGCCTCCGGCAGCATGACGATGAAGCGGTCGGTGCCGCAGCGGCCGACCTTGGCCTTGGCGCCTGCGGCCTCGACGATGCGGCGGGCCGCGCCCACCAGCACCAGGTCGCCCACGCCGTGGCCCAGGGTGGCGTTCAGCTGGGAGAAGTCGTCCAGGTCCACCAGCACCACGACCAGGTCGCGGCCGTGCTTGCGGCAGCGTGACAGCTCCTTCATCATCGCGCGCTCGAGGCCCTTGCGGTTCAGCAGGTCCGTCAGGGCGTCCATGTGGGTCAGCCAGTCCAGGCGGGCGGTGGCCCGGGCCAGCTCGCGGCTGACCTCCATCTCGCGGCCGCACCAGGCGAAGGTGCGCACCCAGAGTTCGACGCTGGTGTCGGCCATGTCCAGGCACTCCAGCGCGCCGGCCCGGAGGGCCTCCTCGCGCTGGGCGCTGCCGTTGCCCTTGAGGACGGCGACGATGGGGATCTCGGGGGCGGCGGCGCCCAGGCGGGCCACGGCCGTGGCCAGGTCGGCGTCCGCGGGCTTCGGTCCGGCCAGCAGCAGGTCGACCGGGCTGACCGCCAGGTGGGCGAGGGCATCCTTGAGATGGGTGTAGTGGGCGACCCGGTAGCAGGCCCGGCGCGAGCCGCCCAGCAGGGCGCGCAGGTGCTCGGCGAACGCCGGATCGTCATGCAGCAGCAGGAGACGGCGGACCTGTCCGTCGGCGCTCATGGATGCCTACCCGAATCCCTTCAGAGGCCAAGGCGGCCGCGTCCCTGCGGCCGGTGAGCCAGCGCCCCGACGGTACTATGGGCCCGTCCGGCGCGCAAGCGGGCTTTGGCGCCCGCTCAGACCAGGTCGCGCACGATCCCGGTGACGGGGCCCGCATCGCTCATCACGTAGAAGTGGATGCACCCGGCGCCCGCCTCCATCAGCCCCTCCACCTGGCGGCGGCCCCAGCGGCGGCCGATCTCCCGCACGTGGGCCGGACTGGCGGTGATCTCGTCCACCAGCTCGTCGGGGATCGAGACGTGGAAGTGCTTGGGCAGGCTGCTGAGCTGGCGCACGCTGTCGATCAGCTTGATGCCCGGGATGATGGGCACGGTGATGCCCGCGGCCCGGCAGCGCGCCACCCAGTCCAGGTACACGGCGTTGTCGAAGACCATCTGGCTGACCACGTAGTCGGCGCCCGCGTCCACCTTGGCCTTGAGGTTGCCGATGTCGGTCTTGAGGTTGGGCGACTCGAGGTGCTTCTCGGGGTAGCCGCCGACGCCCACGCAGAAGGCGATGGGCTCGGTGTTGGCGATGTCGTCGATGAAGCGGCCCTGCTTGAGCTCGGCCAGCTGGGCCACCAGGTCGCTGGCGTACACGTTGCGGCTGCGCCCCTGGCTGATGGCCTTGGCGTAGTTGGACTCGTCGCCACGGATGGCCAGCACGTTGTGGATGCCCAGGTAGTTGAGCTCGATGACGGCGTCCTCGGTCTCCTCGCGGGTGAAGCCGGTGCACAGCAGGTGGGGCACGGTGTCGATGCCCCAGCGGTTCTGGATGATGCCGCAGATGCTGATGGTGCCCGGCCGCTTCTTGCGCACCCGGCGCTTGATGGTGCCGTCGGGCAGCTCGTCGTAGACGGCCTCGGCGCTGTGGCTGGTCACGTCGATGAAGGGCGGATTCAGCGGCGCCACCTGCTCGACCATGTCGATGACGTCGCGCACCGTGCCCCCGCGCAGGGGCGGGATGATCTCGTAGCTGAACAGGGTGCGCTGGGCGCGGTCGAGGTGCTCGGTGACGTGCATGTCTGCCTCTTCGGGTTCGGTTGCGGACTCAGTCCAGGTTCGGGGCCAGCCAGCGGGTCGCCTCGTCCAGGCTGATGCCCGCGCGTCGCGCGTAGTCGGCCACCTGGTCGGCGCCCAGGCGGCCCATGCCGAAGTAGCGGGCCTCCGGATGGGCGAAGTACCAGCCGGCCACGCTCGCCGCCGGCGCGATGGCGCAGTTGTCGGTCAGGGCGGCGCCGGTGGCCGCCTCGGCGTCCAGCAATTCGAAGATCCAGCGCTTGGCCAGGTGGTCGGGGCAGGCCGGGTAGCCCGGCGCCGGGCGGATGCCCCGGTACGCCTCGGCGACCAGCGCCGCGCCGTCCAGGTCCTCGTCCGGGGCGTAGGCCCAGGTGCGGCGGCGCACCTGCAGGTGCAGCCACTCGGCGCAGGCCTCGGCCAGGCGGTCGGCCACGGCCTTGGCCAGGATGGCGGCGTAGTCGTCGCCGGCCTGCTCGGCCCGCGTCGCCAGGGCGCCCGCTCCGGCCACCGAAACCACGAAGGCCCCCACCCAGTCGGCCGGCCCACCCACCGGCGCCACGAAGTCGGCCAGGCACATATTGGGCCGGCCCCCGTGGCTGCGGCGCTGCTGGCGCAGGAAGGGCAGGCGACGGCGGACTGCGGTGCGCTCCTCGTCCGTGTAGACCAGCAGGTCGTCGCCGTCGCGGGCGGCCGGCAGCAGGCCCAGCACGCCGCGGGCGACCAGGCTGCCGTCGGCCGTGCAGGCGTCCAGCAGGGCTTCGGCGTCGGCCAGCAGACGGCGGGCCTCGGCCCCCACCTCGGCGTCCTGGAGGATGTCGGGATGGCGGCCCGGCAGGCGCCAGGTGTGGAAGAAGGGCGTCCAGTCGATCAGCGGCCGCAGCTCGGCCAGGTCCGGGGTCACGGTGTGGACCCCCGGCGCAGCCGGGCGCTCGGGCCGATGGGCGGTCCAGTCCAGCACCGGGGCGGCGGCCCGGCTCTCGGCCAGGGTCAACAGCGGCGAGCGTTCCTGCTTGCCTTCGCGCTCCTGCCGCACCTGGGCGTACTCGGCGCCGACGCGGGCGATGAAGCCGGCCCGGGCCTCGGGGCTGATCAGCTGCCCCACCACGCCCGCGGCCCGCGAGGCGTCCGGCACGTGGATCACCCCGGGCGCGTAGGACGGCGCGATCTTGACCGCCGTGTGCACGCGGCTGGTGGTGGCCCCGCCGATCAGCAGGGGCAACTCCAGTCCCAGGCGCTGCATCTCCCTGGCCACATGCACCATCTCGTGCAGCGAGGGGGTGATCAGGCCGCTGAGGCCGATGATGTCGACCTCGTGCTCCTTCGCCGCGGCGATGATGCGCTCCACCGGCACCATCACGCCCAGGTCGATGACCTCGTAGTTGTTGCAGCCCAGCACCACGCCGACGATGTTCTTGCCGATGTCGTGGACGTCGCCCTTGACCGTCGCCAGCAGCACCTTGCCCTGGGCCCGGGGCGCGTCCAGCTTCAGCGCCGCCAGGTAGGGCTCGAGCACGGCCACGGCCTTCTTCATGACCCGCGCCGAGCGGATGACCTGGGGCAGGAACATCTTGCCTGCGCCGAAGAGGTCGCCGACCCGGTTCATGCCCGCCATCAGGGGCCCTTCGATCACGGCGATGGGACCGTCGGCGGCGGCCAGGGCCTCCAGGGCGTCGGCCTCCACGTAGGCGCCCTCGCCCGCGACCAGGGCGTGGGCCAGGCGCCCGGCCACCGGCAGCTCGCGCCAGGCGAGGTCGGCCGCCCGGTCGGTGGCCTTGCCGGTGGTGCGCAGGGCCAGGGCGGTCAGGCGGTCGGTGGCATCGGGCCGGCGCACCAGGAGCACGTCCTCCACCGCCTCCAGCAGCTCCGGCTCGATCTCCGCGTACACCGCCAGCTGCCCGGCGTTGACGATGCCCATATCCAGGCCGGCCTCGATGGCGCGGAACAGGAAGGCCGAGTGCATGGCCTCGCGCACCACGTCGTTGCCGCGGAAGGAGAAGCTGAGGTTGCTGATGCCGCCGGAGATGCGCGCCCCCGGCATGGTCTCCTTGATGAAGCGGCAGGTCTCGATGAAGTCCAGGGCGTAGCGGTCGTGCTCGGGCAGACCGGTCGCCACGGCGAACACGTTGGGATCGAAGATGACGTCCGTGGGCGGGAAGCCCTCCTCCTGGACCAGCACGCGCCAGGCCCGGCTGATCACCTCGCGACGGCGCTCCAGCGTGTCGGCCTGGCCGCGCTCGTCGAAGGCCATCACCACCGCGGCCGCGCCGTAGCGTCGGACCAGGCGCGCGCGCCGGCGGAACTCGGCCTCGCCGTCCTTGAGGCTGATGGAGTTGACCACGCCCTTGCCCTGGATGCAGCGCAGGCCCGCCTCCAGCACCGCCCAGTCGCTGGAGTCGATCATGATGGGCACGCGCGCGATCTCCGGATCGCCGGCCAGCACGTTCAGGAAGCCGGCCATGGCGACCGGGGCGTCGAGCATGGCGTCGTCCATGTTCACGTCGACGATCTGGGCGCCGCCGCGCACCTGCTCGCGGCCCACCTCGAGGGCCTGCTCGATGCTGCCCTCGCGGATCAGGCGGGCGAAGCGCTTGCTGCCGGCCACGTTGGTGCGCTCGCCGATGTTCACGAACAGCGACTCGTCGTCGATCACCAGCGGCTCGAGGCCCGCCAGGCAGGTGCCGGGGCGGGGCGCCGGGATGCGGCGCGGGGCCTGGCCCGCCACAGCGGCGGCGATGGCCCGGATGTGCTCGGGCCCGGTGCCGCAGCAGCCGCCGACGATGTTCACCAGCCCGGCGGCGGCGAACTCGCCGAGGATGGCGGCCATCTGGGCGGGCGTCTCGTCGTAGCCGCCCAGCTCGTTGGGCAGGCCGGCGTTGGGATGGGCCGAGACCAGGGTGTCGGCCACCGCGGCGATCTCCTCGACGAAGGGCCGCAGGGCCGCGGCCCCCAGGGCGCAGTTGAGGCCGAAGGCCGCCGCCTGGGCGTGGCGCAGGGAGATCCAGAAGGCCTCGGGCGTCTGGCCGGTCAGGGTGCGGCCGCTGGCGTCGGTGATGGTGCCGGAGATCCAGACCGGGAAGTCCACCAGCTGGCGCCGGCGCAGCAGTTCGTCCAGGGCGAAGACCGCGGCCTTGGCGTTCAGGGGATCGAACACGGTCTCGACCATCAGGATGTCGACGCCGCCGTCGAGCAGGGCCTCTGCCTCCTCGGTGTAGGCGGTCACCAGCTCGGCGAAGGTCACGTTGCGGCAGCCGGGATCGTTCACGTCCGGCGACAGCGAGCAGGTGCGGTTGGTCGGCGCCAGCGAGCCAGCCACGAAGCGCGGGCGGTCAGGCGTGCGCACGGTCATGGCGTCGGCCTCGGCGCGGGCCAGCCGGGCCGCGGCCAGGTTGATGTCCCGCACCAGGTGCTGGGTGCCGTAGTCGGCCTGGGAGATCGAGGTGCCGTTGAAGGTGTTGGTGGTGACGATGTCGGCGCCGGCCTCGAGGTAGCCCCGGTGGATGCCGGCGATCACCTCGGGCCGGGTCAGGCAGAGCAGGTCGTTGTTGCCCTGCAGGTCGCGCGGGTGGTCGCGCAGCAGTTCGCCGCGGAAGTCGGCCTCGCCCAGCCCGTGGGACTGGATCATGGTGCCCATGGCGCCGTCCAGCACCAGGATGCGCTCGGCGGCCAGGGCGTGCAGGCGGGTGCGGGTCAGGCGGGCCACGGCGACAGCTATCCTTCCTGGTCCTGCAGGTCTTCCAGCCGGTCACGCACGTCGGCGATGACCGGCGCGTTGACACGCAGCATGGCGCGGATCTCGTCGATGTACTCGCCGCCGCGTTCGGAATAGTCGATCAGTCCGGCGGCCAGTTCCGCAGCCTCGGGATTGCGGCCCCGGCCCCGGTGGTCGGCCCGGATGCGCCGCAGCAGCTGGTAGCTGCGCCCGGTGTTCAGGTTGCGCATGTAGCTGCCCACCGACTCGGCCGGGCTCTCGAAGCGGGCCACCTCGTAGGATGCGCCGTCGGGCCGCTCCAGCGGCACGATACCGCAACCCGGACGGAAGCACCACTGGCCGAAGAGATTGTTGCCCTCGCGGGCGAAGCGCGAGGTGCCCCAGCCCGATTCGTTGGCCGCCTGCACCACCACCAGGTCCAGCGGCAGGGCGTCGACCCGTTCGAAGGCGGTGCGCCAGAAGGCGGCCGCGGTCGGATCGGCGTCCTGGATGCGGAACTCGCGGGCCAGGTCGGCCAGCCATTGGCGATCCCGGGTCGAGAGCTCGCGGCCCCAGCGCACCTGGTCGAAGAGGGCGGCCAGGTGGCGACGCACGTCGCGCAGCCGCGCGTTCTCCTGCTCGACCAGGGGCAGCATCCAGGCGAAGAAGTCCTCCTTGCGCCGGGCCGCGTCGGCGTAGGTGGTGAAGTCGGGCACGCGGACCTTGGCCCGGCTCAGCGTGCCCCGGAACAGCCGGGAGCGCTCGCGCGGGGCGGTGCCGCGGAGGCGGCCGGGCTCGACCGGCAACGCGGCGCGGGCGTCGCGCAGGCGCGCACCCGGCGGCTGGCCGGCGCCCGGGCCCGCGGAGTCGGCAGCCACCTTGCCGCCGACGGCCGCCGCCAGCAGCACCACGCCGACGACCAGTGCCGTCGGCCGCAGCCGCTTGCCCCCCTGCAGATGCGTCATCATCAGTCCCGATGCTCCTCGCCCACGATCCACACGTGGCTGTACCAGTACCAGCGGCCCGGCCAAAGCGACGGTGCCGTCACGTTGGTGCGGGCCCGGCCCGCGGCCAGCGTTCCTTCGGCGGCGATCGCCACCGTGTCGTCGCGGGCAGTGACCTTCAGCGGCGCACCGCCGGCGAACGCCGCTACCTGCGACCACGGTCCGCCCGCCGAATCCAGGCGCAGGCGCAGCTCCGGCCGCGGCACCCGCTCGCGGCCCGGCGGCAGCGGCAGGCGCGGATCCTCCGGCTCGACCGCCAGCACTGGCAAGGGCAGGGTCCGCAGCTTCTCGATCAGGCTGCCGGCCTCGGCGTAGGCCCCGGCCGCGGGAAAGCGCGGCAGGGCCCGGAAATCGGAGCCCTCGCCCAGCGGCCCCGACTGCTGCCCGAACCCCGTCCAGCCCAGTTCGGCCACCAGCGCCGCGAGCGCTGGGCTCCATTCCCCGTAAGGGTAGGCCAGCAGCGCCGGCGCGGCGCCGATCTCGTCCTCGATGCGCTGCCGGGCCGCCAGGAGCTCGGTCCGGACCCGCGCCCGCCAGGCATCCTCGTCCTCGCCGGCCCGCAGCCGCTGCAGGTGCTCGTGGCCCAGGCCGTGGCTGGCGATGGTGGCCCCGGCGGCGGCCATCTCCCGCAGCTCGTCCCAGCTGCAGACCGGCCCATGGCCCTGGTCGATGTCCGCCGGACTGACGAACACCGTGAACGGCCAGCCGCGCGCCCGCAGCAGCGGCCAGGCCTCGCGGTGGACGCTGCGGTAGCCGTCGTCGAAGGTCAGGGCCACCGTGCGGTCCGGCAGCACCGTGCCCGGGTCGCGCAGCCCCTCCACCACCGCCGTCAGCGGCAGCACGGTGCAGCCCTCGTCCGCCAGCAGTTGCAAGTGGCCCGCGAATACCTCCGGCGGGGTGCTGGTCACCGCCGGCGTCGCCGCGTCCACGTGGTGGTAGAGGAGCACGACGGCGTGCTCCGGGATCGCGGGCGCCGAGGCGGCCGCGACCAGCAGCAGGGCCCCGCCAAGGAGCACGGCCACCTCCCGGTTGAATCGCCCGAAAATAGTGTAAACCACTCCGTTTGGCGAGGACCGGCTGGATCCGCCGCGCCGCGGGCTTGGCTCCGGGACGCCCGTCTGTTATAAATCCCCGGTGGCATCGGCCCGATCGGAAACCGTCCCCCGCCGGGATCCGCCCCCCTGCAACCCAGTGAAACGAGGATATCACGATGCGCTTCACGCCCCCCAGCCTGCTGCCGGCGGTGACCGGCCTCCTGCTGCTGGCCCTCAGCATCGGCGCCCTGCCGGCCATGGCTGCCGACAAGGACGAAGGCCCCTGGTCCAGCGGCGACTTTTCCGGGCTCGCCTGGCGCGACCTGGGTCCGGCCATCGCCTCGGGCCGGGTCGGCGACTTCGCCGTCGACCCCCGCGATCCCTTCCACTGGTACGTGGCCGTGTGCTCGGGCGGCGTCTGGGAGACCGCCAACGGGGGCGTCACCTTCAAGCCCGTCTTCGACGGCGAGGGCAGCTTCTCCATCGGCTGCCTGGCCATCGCGCCCTCGGCCCCGGACATCGTCTGGGTCGGCAGCGGCGAGAACAACAGCCAGCGCTCGGTCAGCTACGGCGACGGGGTCTACCGCTCCCTCGACGGCGGGCAGAGCTGGCAGAACATGGGCCTGAAGCGGTCGATGCACGTGGGCCGCATCGTGATCCATCCGACCGATCCGGAGATCGTCTGGGTGGCGGCCATGGGCCCTCTGTGGGGACCGGGCGGCGAGCGCGGCGTCTACAAGACCGTCGACGGCGGCACCAACTGGGAGCTGGTGCTGGAGATCGACGAGAACACCGGCGTGGTGGACCTGGTGCCGGACCCCCGTGACCCGGACGTGCTGTACGCCGCCAGCTACCAGCGGCGGCGCCACCTGTGGACCCTGATCGACGGCGGCCCGGGCTCGGGCATCCACAAGACCGTCGACGGCGGCCGCACCTGGACCAAGCTCTCGTCGGGCCTGCCCTCGGTGGAGCTGGGCCGCATCGGCCTGGCCATCGCCCCCAAGGCGCCGGACACGGTGTACGCCATCGTCGAGGCGGCCCAGGACAAGGGCGGCTTCTTCCGTTCGACCAACGGCGGCGCCAGCTGGGACAAGCGCAGCGACTTCGTCTCCGGCAGCCCCCAGTACTACAACGAGCTGATCCCCGACCCGATCGATCCGGACCGCATCTACGCCGTGGACACCTTCCTGCGCACCAGCGAGGACGGCGGCAAGACCTGGCAGCGGCTGAGCGTCAAGGCCAAGCACGTGGACGACCACGCGGTGTGGGTCGACCCGGTGCGCACCGAGCACCTGCTGGCCGGCTGCGACGGCGGCATCTACGAGAGCTTCGACCGCGGCCGCACCTGGCGCTTCTTCACCAACCTGCCGGTGACCCAGTTCTACCGGGTGGCCGTGGACTACGACGCGCCCTTCTACAACGTCTACGGCGGCACCCAGGACAACAACACCATCGGCGGCCCGTCGCGCACCCGCTACAGCTACGGCGCGGGCAACCGGGACTGGTACTTCACCCTGGGCGGCGACGGCTTCGAGCCGGCCTGCGACCCCGAGAACCCGGACATCGTCTACTGCCAGTGGCAGCACGGCAACCTGGTACGCTGGGACCGCAGGACCGGCGAGACCGTGGACATCCAGCCGGTGCCCGCGGCGGGCGAGATCCTCAAGTGGAACTGGAACTCGCCGGTGCTGATCAGCCCCCACGACCACCGCCGCCTGTACTTCGCCTGCGAGAAGGTCTTCCGCAGCGACGACATGGGCAGCAGCTGGACCCGCATCTCGGACGACCTCAGCCGCGGCCTCGACCGCAACCAGCTGGAGATCATGGGCAAGGTCTGGAGCGTGGACGCGGTGGCCAAGAACGCCTCGACCTCGTTCTGGGGCAGCATCGTCTCGCTGAACGAGTCGCCGGTGCAGGAAGGCCTGCTCTACGCCGGCACCGACGACGGCCTGGTCCAGGTCAGCCGCGACGCGGGCGGCTCGTGGACGAAGCTGGAGAACTTCAAGCCGGTCCCGGCCCAGAGCTACGTCAGCGACCTGGAGGCCGACCGCTTCGTCGCCGGCACCGTCTACGCCAGCTTCGACAACCACAAGCGCGACGACTTCACGCCCTACGTTCTGATGAGCACCGACTACGGCAAGAATTGGAAGAGCATCGCGGGCAACCTGCCCGCCAACGGCGTGGTCTACACCCTGGCCCAGGACCACCTGGATGCGAAGCTGCTCTTCGCGGGCACCGAGTTCGGCGTGTTCTTCACGCGGGACGGCGGCGCCCACTGGACCCAGCTGAAGGCCGGCATGCCCACCATCGCCTGCCGCGACCTGGAGATCCAGCGGCGGGAGAACGACCTGGTCGTGGCCACCTTCGGCCGCGGCTTCTACGTGCTCGACGACTACTCGCCCCTGCGCAACCTGGAGCCGACGACCCTCGAGGCCGAGGCCGTGCTCTTCCCGGCGCGCGAGGCCCTGATCTACATCCCCTGGTCGCCGGCCGGCGTCGGCCACCAGGGCGACGACTTCTGGACCGCCGAAAACCCGCCCTTCGGCGCGGTGATCACCTACCGCCTGAAGGAAGGCCTGCAGAGCCTCGAGGACCGGCGCCGCACGGCCGAGAAGAAGCAGGCCGAGGCCGGCGAGGGCAGCCCCTACCCCAGCTGGGACGATCTGCGCGCCGAGGACCGCGAGATCGATCCGGCGGTGGTGCTGACCATCCGTGACGCCCAGGGCCAGGTGGTGCGCCAGCTGGACGCGCCCGCCGGCAAGGGCTTCCACCGGGTGGCCTGGGACCTGCGCTACCCGCCGACCGATCCCATCGAGGTGCGCGGCGACGACGAGCGCGACCCCTGGGACGAGGAGCCGGGCGGTCCGCTGACCGTGCCCGGCACCTACAGCGCGACCCTGGCCCGACGCGTGCAGGGCCAGGAGACGGTGCTGGCCGGTCCGGTGGAGTTCACGACCCGGCTGCTGGCCGACGGCAGCCTGCCCGGCGGTGACTTCGGCGCCACGGTGGCCTTCCAGCGCGAGGCGGCCGAGCTGCACCGCGCGGTGGCCGGCGCGGGCCGGGTCCTGCGCGACGCCGAGTCGCGCCTGGACCATGCCCGCCTGGCCGTGGACCGCACCCCCGGCCTCGAGCGCGGTCTGCACGACACGATCGACGGCCTGACGGCGCGCCTGGCCGACCTGCACACCGTCCTCTCGGGTGACCGCACGGTCAGCGGCCGCAACGAGCCCGCGACGCCGGGCATCAACTCGCGGGTCAGCCGGGTGCTGTGGGGCAGCCGCGAGGTCACCAGCGAGCCGACGGCCGAGCAGCGCCGCAGCCTGGCCATTGCCCGAGAGCAGTTCGGCCCGGTGCTGAGCGAAGTGACGGCGCTGGTGGAGCGGGATCTGCCCGCCCTGGAGGCCCAGCTGGACCAGGCCGGCGCCCCCTGGACGCCGGGTCGGGTGCCCCAGCTGCGCTAGGGACATCCTGCCTGCACGATCCGGCCGGCCGGTGCCCCCACGGGCGCCGGCCGGCCTCGTCCCCGGGGGCCGGTTTGACGGCGGACCGCGGTGCGGCTAAGCTCAGGATCATGGAGACCCGAGCCCACATCCTCCGCGCGGCGGCCCTGCCGGCCTGCTGCCTGGCGCTCTGCCTGGTCGGAGCCGGCTGCGGCGACACGACCGATCCGGCCGCCCCGGCCGACCCGGCGCCCGATGCCGGCGCCGTCTACACCCCCGCAGCAGCCGACGTCCACCTGGCCCTGGATGCGCACCTGGATTTCCGCGTCGCCGCACCGGCCGGCCGCCACTGGCGGGTCCGCTGGCAGCGGAGCGAGGAACCCGAGGCCGGAGGCGAACGCTACCGCTTCTTCGCGCGTGGGCTGGGCCGCGAGACCGTGACGGCGCGGATCGAGGACGAGGACGGCCGCAGCTGGCTGCGCAGCTGGACGATCCTGATCGATCCGGAGGGATGGCCCCGGGCCGGCTTCCTGCCGGCCGCCGCCGAGGTCGAAGCCTTTGCCGGCATCGTGACCGAGTTCCGGGTGCGGACGCCCTGGCCGATCGACACCGTCAGCTGGCATCTCGACGGTGCGCCCGCCGGCGCGGACACGCTGCTGCGCCTCGAGCCGGCGCTGACGGGCCGCCACGAGCTGGCGGTGGCGGTCCAGATCGGCGACAGCACCTTCGTCCGGGAGTGGGCGGTGACCGTGCGGCCCACGGTCGAGGCCGCGCCGCCGCAGGTCACCGGCGTGGCCGTGGCGCCGGGCAACGGACCCGGTTACGCGGTGGTGTCCTGGGACCGCAGCCCGGAATCGGTCCTGCCGATCGCGGCCTACGAGGTCCGCTACAGCTGGGACGGTCCGCCGACCGCAGCCTCCTGGGCGGACGATCACGACCCCGGCGACTATCCCTGGCACGCGGAGCTGGAGCGGTCCCGGGTGCTGTACACGCCGGAGAACGCCGGACTGGAGCCGGACCGCCAGGCATGGTTCGGGGTGCGGGCGCGCAACGAGCTCGGCCAGCTGTCGCCGCCCAGCGAGGCGGCCGACCTGCGCCTGCCCGGGCACTGGTGGGTCGAGGGCACGGTGCGCGCCCCCGACGGCACGCCGCTGGCGGGCATCCTGGTCGAGGACCGCGACCATCGGCAGGACACCTTGAGCGGAGCCGACGGCAGCTACCGGGTGGGCCCCTACTTCGAGCTCGTGCCGGTGGTGATCGAGGCCAGCACACCGGTGTCCGCGCCGGCGGGCGCATCCTGGCACCTGGCCCGCAGCGACACCCTGCGTGCGGCCGGTACGCGTCGGCAGGACTTCATCCTGATCCCGCGGCTGGGCTCGGCGATCGGCTGCTTCGGGTTGGGCAGCAACTTCCAGGCGTATCTGCGCATCATGACCCTGACCCGCCTGACCAACCCGCGGCGCCCGAACGTCGATCTCTACCGCTGGCCCGAGTACCCCGTGCCGGTGCACGTGCCGGATTGGGTCTCGCCACGGGGCGTCGATTACGGCGCCGGCGCGCGCGAGGCCATCGACCTGTGGAACGCGGCGCTGGGCGAGCCCTTCCTGGTGGAGGTCGACGACCCGGCCCTGGCGCGCGTCGGCTTCCACTACGACCTGGCCAACGACGTCAACTACGGCGTGGTCGAACTGGACCAGCCCGGCGACGGCGCTTTCATCATCGGCGACCTGCCGCCGGTGCACGCCCGCGTGCGCATCACCCCGGACCTGCCCGGACCCGATCCCTGCCTGGAGATCGCGGTGCACGAACTGGGCCACGTGCTGGGCCTGCACGGCCACGCCTTCTGCAACGATGTGCCCTACATCATGGCCATCTCTTCGCTGGGTTCGCTCAGCCGCGGCCGCGAGAACCTCATCCACATCGACGAGGTGCGGGCGGTGCAGCTCATCCGCATGCTGCCCAGCGGCCTGAACATGGCCATGTACCCGCTGGAAGGGCCCTGAACCGTTTCGTCCCGGACTGGAGCCGCCGGCGGCCGGATGTTATGATGGCCCCCTGGTATCCGCCCCCCGGCGGATCAGCGTCGGCGCCGAACCGGGATCCGCGAACCCATGACCGCAGCCCTTCCGGACATGCCCTCGGCTCCGCCCGTGCGCCGCCTGCGCCTGGCCGGCACGATCGCCGTGGTCTCCCTGCTGTCGGTGCTGCTGACCGTCGGCAGCTGCAACGACACCCGCGGCCGCATCGCGCGCATCGAGGAGTTCATGGCCGGGCAGGCCCGCGGCATCGCCGACGTGGTGCTGCACGTGGCTGCCGACGACCAGTCCCCCGCTGCCGTGGCACCGCAGCTGGGACATGTGATCGCGGCCCTGGGCGCCAACCTGGGCGTGCGCTTCATCGACGTCAGCGGCGGCGGCCTGGCCGTGACCACGCCCGGCGGCGCGATCCTGCGCGACGCCGCGCCGCGGGCCGCGCTGCCCGGCGGCCCGCCCCTGGAATACGACACCCCCGGCGGACCGGTCTTCGAAGTGGCCGCCGCCGGCAGCCTGCCCGACGGCGGGCCGGTGCTGGTGCGGGTCGGCCTCGACCCCGAGCCCCTGCACATGCTGCGCCGGGACATCACCCTGCGTTCGCGGCTGCGGCTGGGCGTGGGCGCGGCCGGCGCCGCCCTGGTCTCGGTGCTGCTCCTGTCGCTGCAGCGGCAGGCCGTGCTGGGCCGCGAGGTGGCCAAGGTCTCGCGCCGGCTGGAGCGCCGGGAGGAGGAGGCCCGCCGCTCGGAGAAGCTGGTGGCCATGGGGACCCTGGCCGCCGGCGTGGCCCACCAGCTGCGCAATCCCCTCAACAGCATCCACCTGCTGGCCCAGGGACTGGCGGCCGACAGCGACCTGCCGCCCGCGGCCCGGGACAAGGTGGCCCACATCAGCGGCGAGACCGCGCGCATCGACGGGCGCATCCGCCAGTTCCTGGAATTCGCCTGCCCCCGCGAACCCCTGCCCGAAGCGGTCGAGGTCGACGCCGTGGTGCGCGGCGTGGCGGAGCTGCAGGCCGCCGCGCGCGCCGGCACCGGGGTGGAGATCATCGGCTACGCCCCCAGCCCGCAGACGATCCGCACCGACCGCGGCTTCCTGGTGGAGATCCTCGAGAACCTGGTGCGCAACGCCGTGCAGGCCGGGGCCACCAAGATCATGGCGTCCCTGGTCGCGGCCGGGGAGCACCTGGAGATCACGGTGGCGGACAACGGGCCCGGCATCCCGGCCGCCGAGCGCGAGCGCGTCTTCGACCTGTACTACACCACGCGGCCCGACGGCAACGGGCTGGGCCTGAGCATCGTCAGCCAGATGACGGCGGCCCTGGGCGGCACGGTCACGGTGGCCGACGGCCCGGGCCTCGAGGGCCGGGGCGCGCGCTTCGTCCTGCGGCTGCCCCGGCAAAGGAGCACGGCATGATTCCCGGCACGATCCTGGTCGTCGAGGACGAAGGCACCCAACGCGAGGCCCTGGCCGGCGTGCTGCAGCAGTGGGGGCACACCGTGCTGACCGCCGGCGGCGCCGACCAGGCCCTGGCTGTGCTGGCGGACCGTCCGGTCGACCTGCTGCTGACGGACCTGCGCATGCCCGGCCGTTCGGGCCTCGAGCTGCTGGCCGAGTGCCGCCAGCGGCGGCCGGACGTGGCGGTGGTGGTGGTCACGGCCTACGGCACGGTCGAGGGCGCGGTCGAGGCCATGCGCAGGGGCGCGGCCGATTTCGTCGGCAAGCCCCTGGACCTGGACCGGCTGGCGCTGGTGATCGAGCGGACCCTGAACCTGCGCCAGCTGGTGCACGAGAACCGCGAGCTGCGCCGGCGCCTGGCCGACTCGGCCGGGGGCACGCGCCTGCTGGGCTCGTCCGGGGCCATGGCCGAGGTGCTGGCCCGGGCCGGCCGCGCCGCCGACACCGACGCCACGGTGCTGATCCAGGGCGAGAGCGGCACCGGCAAGGAGCTGCTGGCCCGCTCGATCCACGATCTCAGCCCGCGCGCCGCCCAGCCCTTCGTCGCGGTCAACTGCGCCGCCCTGCCCGAGACCCTGCTCGAGAGCGAGCTCTTCGGCCACCTGCGCGGCTCGTTCACCGGGGCCGAGAGCGACCGCCGCGGCCGCGTGCTGCAGGCCGACGGCGGCACCCTCTTCCTGGACGAGATCGGCGACCTTGCCGCGCCGGTGCAGATCAAGCTGCTGCGCTTCCTGCAGGAGCGCGAGATCACCCCCGTGGGCGGCGACCACCCCCTGCCGGTGGACGTGCGGGTGGTGGCCGCCACCCACCGCGACCTGCGGGCCCGCATCGCCGCGGGCAGCTTCCGCGAGGACCTGTTCTTCCGGCTCAACGTGGTCGAGCTGGTGCTGCCGCCCCTGGCCCAGCGGCGCCAGGACATTCCCGAGCTGGCCGCCCATTTCCTGGCGCGCTACGCCCGGCGCTACGCCCGCCCGGCCCGCGCCTTCAGCGCCGAGGCCATGGCCGCGCTGATGGCCCACCACTACGCCGGCAACGTGCGCGAGCTGGAGAACATCGTCGAGCAGACGGTGGTCATGACCCGCGGCGAGGTGGTCCAACGCGACGACCTGCCCCTGGGCTTGAACCAGGCGCGGGCCGGGGACCCGGCCGGCGCGGCGCCGCCCGCCCAGGGTGATCTGGCGGCGACCCTGGCCGCCCTGGAGAAGCGGATCGTGCTGGACACCCTGGCCGCCTGCGGAGGCAACCAGAGCGAAGCCTCCCGTCGCCTGGGCCTGACCGAGAGCGGATTGCGTTACAAGCTAGGCAAATGGCGGGATGAGTAACGTTTTCGTGACTACTCGCTGATTTCTGCGAGCTGTCGTCACGCGAAGCCGCGGGAATCTGCGAATCGTCCCTGCAGGGACATTTTGCAGACCGGGCAAAAATGTGTAAACTTATTTATCTACAACGTCTTAAATTATCATTGATCATGCCCTCCCAGTCGGAACAAGGGTTGCATCGGGTCGATGGCGAGGCAGCGGTTCGACCCCGAACCAGGACCTCGGCACCCGCTCCTTGGGTGTGACCGTATGTTCGCGCCGCGAGACCGGAGGAACCCTTGCTCCCCTCCACCTTCCGGCTCGCGGCGCGAACCGAATCCCCGCCTCGAAAAATTTCCTGAATCAAGTTACATCTGCCATTGACCGCCGTGCTGTAAACGCCGTATGATACTCTATGTCAAGAGGTTATCACACAATACTACTGTGATTTCATTTGGCGCCAGGCACCGACGACAAGGAGGATTCCCGCGCTGTTCGGAATCGAGGTCCAGGGTGAGGAGGGGAGAACCTCAGCTGGCTCGAACCAATAGCCGATCGGAGTCGCGCATGACTTCTCGCCACGCTCTCGCCATTCTGGCCGCCCTGCTGCTTGTGCTGGCAGTTGCCGCCGGAGCCGCCGAAACCCCCCGCACCTTCGTGCCCGTGCAGAACGGCCCGACCGGACAGGCCGAGCAGGTGCTGCCCTACGTCCCGGACCGGGTCCTGGTGCAGTTGCACAACGACCCCGCCAAGACCATGGCTGCGGTGCCCATGGAACTGGGGGCCGAACTGCCCGGGGCCCGCTTCGGGCTGCCGGGACTGGACGCGCTGGCGGCCGAGGCCGGGGTGACCCGCATCGCCCGTCCGTTCCTGAGTCCGCAGCGCGCCGACAAGGCCGCGGGCCTCGACCGCTGGTTCATGCTGACGGTGGCCGCGGGCGACATGCCGGCCCTGGCGGCGCGCCTGGCGGCCGACCCGGCCGTCGCGGCGGCCCAGCCCGACTGGCGTGCCTTCCCCGCCGCCGTGCCCAACGACCCGCTCTACACGGCGCACTGGGGACACAACAACACGGCCCAGATGATCAGCTACGACTGGGCGACCTACAGCCACACCGGACCCACGGTCGGCACCGTGGGCTTTGACGCCAACGCCCAGGCGGCCTGGGACGTGTCCTACGGCGATCCGGGCGTGATCATCGCCATCGTCGACAGCGGCGTGGACATCTACCACGAGGACCTCGCCTGCATGGCCGGCTACGACTTCGGCGACGGCGACACCAACCCCATGGACGACAGCCGCAGCCCCGGCCACGGCACCTGTTGCGCCGGCGTGGCGGCCGCGGTCGCCGGCAACGGCATCGGCGTGGCCGGCATCGCGGGCAACTGCACCATCATGCCGCTGAAGGTGGCCGACCGCCGCGGCACCATGTCGTTCACCTCCATCACCAACGCCATCTACTACGCGGCCGACCACGGCGCCGACGTGATCAGCATGAGCCTGGGCGCCGCCATCACCAGCGATCCGGCCACCGACGCGGCCCTGCAGTACGCCTTCAACGCGGGCTGCGTGATCCTGGCCGCCACCGGCAACGAGAACGCCACGGTGATCAGCTACCCGGCCATCAACCCCAACGTGATCGGCGTGGGCGCGGCCTCGCCCTGCGGCGAGCGCAAGCGCTCGTCCAGCCTCTCGACCGAACTGAACCCCGGCGTCTTCGCCGACCCCAACGGCTACACCTGCGACGGCGAGCGCTGGTGGGGCTCCAACTACGGCACCACGACGCCCGACGGCGCCGGCGCCGTGGACGTGATCGCGCCGACCATCGTGCCGACGACCGACATCAGCGGCACCGCCGGCTACAATACGGGCAACTACGACCTGTTCTTCAACGGCACGTCCTGCGCCACGCCGTACGCGGCGGGCGTGGCGGCGCTGATCAAGTCGGCGTACCCGGCCTACACCGCGCAGCAGGTCCGCGACCAGCTCTGCGACACCGCCCAGGACGTGATGAGCGTGGAATCGGGCGGCGGCTGGGACAAGTACACGGGCTACGGCATGGTGGACGCCGCGGCGGCGGTCGCCGGCGGCGGCGGCCCCGTGGAGAACCCGCCGGTGGCGGCGTTCGTCGGCACGCCCACGAGCGGCACCTATCCCCTGGCGGTGGCCTTCAGCGACCAGTCCAGCGGGACGCCGACCAGCTGGAGCTGGACCTTCGGCGACGGCGGGACCTCGACCGCCCAGAACCCGGCCCACACCTACACCGTCGCCGGCACCTTCACCGTCAGCCTGACGGCGACCAACGCCTACGGCAGCGACAGCGAGACCAGGACCGGGTACGTCACCGTAACCGCCCCGAGCACCGGCGGCACCATGCACGTGGCCGACATCGTGGTCACGCGGACCCCCAGCGGCCGCAAGTACTACGGGCTGTGCAGCGTGACCATCGTCGACGACGGCGGGGCGCCGCTGGCCGGCGCCGCGGTCACGGTGTACTACACGGGCACCAACAGCGGCACCCTCACCGCCACCACCGGGACCAACGGCGTGGCCAGCTTCACGACCGTGAAATCCACGGCCTCGGTGCCGTTCTGCTTCGAGGTGACCGACGTGACCCACGCCTCGCTGACCTACGCGCCGGGCGACAACCTGGTGACCAAGTCCTGCGAGGGCGGGGACGTCTACGGCGGCGGACGCCTGGCCGCTGGCACGGAGCTGGGCCTGGCCAGCCCGAACCCCTTCAACCCCCAGACCAGCATCGCCTTCGTCCTGGCGGCCGACGCCCACGTGCGCCTGACCGTCTACGACGTGCGGGGCCGGGCGGTGGCCGTGCCGGCGGACCAGGCCTTCGGCGCCGGCGAGCACACGGTCCTCTTCGACGGGCGCGACCTGCCCAGCGGCGTGTACTTCTACCGCCTGCAGGCCGACGGTTACGACCTCACCCGCAAGATGATCATGCTGAAGTAGGGTCCCCGGACCCGGAACGAGGGCGGGGGCGGTCCCGGGACCGCCCCCGCCTTTTCCGGAGGTCGCCGTCGGCGCCGCCTACTCCCGCCCCAGGGCCACGATCGGATCCATGCGCGCCGCCTTGTTGGCGGGGTAGAGCCCGAAGAAGACGCCGATCGCCACCGAGAACAGGGCCGCGCCCAGGGTCACCGGCAGCGACACGGTGAAGGGGAAGCGCAGCAGGTGGGTGGTGCCCCAGGAGGCCAGGTAGCCCAGGCCGATGCCCAGCACGCCGCCGATGCCGGTCAGGGTGCCCGCCTCGACCAGCACCTGCAGCAGCACGTCGCGGCGGCGGGCGCCCACGGCCATGCGCACGCCGATCTCGCGGGTGCGCTCGGCCACCGAGATCAGCATGATGTTCATCACGCCGATGCCGCCGACCATCAGCCCGATCGAGGACAGCACCACCAGCACCAGGGCGATGCCGCCGGTCACCTTGTCGATGATCTCGCCGTAGGCCTCGCTGGTCACCACGTCGAAGTCGTTGGCCTGGCCGGGGCGCAGGCGCCGGGCCTGGCGCACCGCGCCGGTGACGTTGGAGATGACCTCGTCGCTGTCCCAGCCCTCGAGCATGGTCACGGCGATGTTGCGGTCCTCCATGCCCTCGCGCAGGCCGTCCTTCTCGAAGGCGGGCCAGGGCACGACCACGTAGTTGTCGCCCAGGGAGCCGATGATGTGCTTGCGCTCGGCCATGGCGCCGATCACCCGGTAGGGGCGGCCGTAGATGCGCAGGGTCTTGCCCACCGGGTCCAGCTGGGGGAACAGGTCCTTGCGCGGGCCGTAGCCCAGCACCGCCACGCGCTCGCTGGCCTGCACCTCGTCGCCGGTGAAGAAGCGGCCCTCGGCCACCGGGATCGAGAAGATGAACGGGAAGTGCTCCGAGGAGCCGAAGACCTGCACGAAATTGGTGCGCTCCTCGCCGTAGCTGAGCACGGTACCGCGGTTGTTGGCCAACTGGTAGTCGACCACGCCGACACCGGGCACGCCCTCCAGCGCGGTGCCGACCTCCGGCATCAGGTGGGGCCGGCGCAGCATCTCGTCGGGATCCTCGCCGCCCAGGCCGCTGTAGCGCGAGACGTAGACGTAGGGTCGGCTGGAAGAAACGATGTCGTCGCGGATGCGCCCGCTCAATCCGGTGACGATGGAGAAGATGGCCACCAGGGTGGTCACGCCGATGGCGACGCCCAGGATCAGCAGCAGGCTGCGCATGCGGTGCCCGCGGATGGTGCGCATGGCCTGCCGCACGCCCTCGACCAGCGGGATGCCCGTGTACGCCTTCGCCTCATTCATGGCGCAGCGCCTCCACCGGATCGAAGCCCGCCGCCTTCCAGGCCGGCCAGGTGCCGAACACCGCGCCGATCAGGAAGGTGGTGCCCAGGCCCAGGACCAGCGACCAGCCCGCCACCGCGAACGGCAGCGGCGAGGCCAGCGAGATCAGCCAGGCCAGCAGCAGCCCGATCAGGATGCCGATCACACCCCCGATCAGCGACAGGGTGATGGCTTCGACCAGGAACTGCCAGAGGATGGAGACCCGGCGCGCGCCCAGGGCCTTGCGCACCCCCACCTCGCGGGTGCGTTCGGTGACCGAGACCAGCATCACGTTCATCAGCACGATGCCGCCGACGACCAGGCTGATGCCCACCAGGGGCACCAGGGCCCCGTAGATGGCCCCGCTGATGCCGCCCCAGATGTTCAGCAGCTGGTCGCTGGTCTGGACGGCGAAGTCGTTGCGCTCCAGGGGCCGCAGCCGGTGGCGGACGCGCATCAGGAAGGTGGCCTCGTCGCGGGCCCCGTCCAGCTCGGCCAGGTCGCGGGCGGCCACCCGCAGGTCCAGGGACTCGCCGCTGCCGTAGACCTTCTGCCAGGCGGTGATGGGGATCAGGGCCACCTCGTTGCGGTTGTTGCCCAGCACGGTGCCCCGGTCCTCGATCAGGCCGACGACCTTGAAGTGGCGGCCGCCGATCTTGACCTCGCGGCCCACCGGGTCGGCGTGGCGGGGGAAGAGATCGCGGGCCACGTCCCAGCCCAGGACCACCACCTGCCCGCTGGCTGCCACGTCGCTGCCGGCCAGGTGCCGGCCCGCGGCCAGGGGCAGCTCCTCCAGCAGCGGATAGTCCTCGGTCACGCCGCGCACCCGCACGTTGCGGTAGGTGCGGCCGCCGGCCCGCAGCTCGTCGCCGCGCACCACTTCGGCGCCGACGGCCCGCGCCTCCTGCATGTGCTGCTGCAGGTAGGCCCGGTCGTCGAGGTTCAGGTCCGGGTTGGTCAGGGACTCGAGGAAGGCGTCGAAGTCGGTCAGGAACTGCAGCCCGTCCACCCTGGTGATGGTGAAGACGTCGGTGCCCTCGTCCAGCACCACTTCCGAGACGTAGCGGTCGGCGCCGTAGATCAGCGAGACCACGGCGATCACCGACATGGTGCCGACGATGTTGCCCAGCAGGGTCAGGAACGTGCGCAGCTTGTGGCCGCGCAGGCTGGACAGCGCGATACGCATGCCCTCGAGCAGGTTCACTTGTCGTCCGCCCCTCGCCGGCCGCGGCGGCCCTTCTTCGCGGTCTCGACCTGGGCACCGTCCTTCAGTTCGCGCAGGATGCGGAAGGGTCCGGTGACCACCGCCTGGCCGTCGTCCAGGCCGCTGATCACCTCGAAGTCGTCCTCGCCGGCGATGCCGATCTCCACCGGCACGAACTTGGCGTAGCCGTCCTTGAGCACGAACACGCCCTCGGTCTCCTTGCGTTCGACCTTGGTCTCGGCGGTGTCGGCGTGGGCGTTGCGCGGCGTGAAGCCCAGTTCGCCGAGGGCGGCCTCCTGGCGGCGGGCCCGCTTGCCGGTGTAGCGGCGGATGTCGGTCTCGGCCAGGGGCCAGGAGCGCACCGTGACCGCGCCCAGGGGTACGGCCAGGGCCTGTCCCCGGTCCGCCACGGTGATCTCCGCCTTGGTCGAAAGTCCCGGGCGGATCGCCTGCGGCGCCTCGTCCAGGGTGATCTTGACCTCGAAGTCGACCGCCTCGCGGGTGGCGCCGGCGCGCACGCGCAGGGGGCTGTTGCCGATCTCGGTCACCCGGCCGCTGAAGGTGCGGTCGGGGAAGGCGTCGATGGTGATCTCGCCGACCTGGTCCAGCTCCACCTTCACCACCTCGGTCTCGTCCACCTCGACCCAGGCCTCGATGGTGCCCAGGTCGCTGATGGTCAGCAGCACCGTGCCCGGGTTGTTGAGGGTGCCCATGATGGCGTTCTCGCCCTCCTCCACGTTGAGGCGGGTGATCACGCCGGCCATGGGCGCGGTCAGGGTGACCTTGGTCAGATCGTGGCGGGCCCGCACCAGGTTGGCCTGGTACTGCTCGATGCGGTGCCGCGCGGCCTCGACCCGGGCCTGCTCGACCTGGGCGTTGGTGCGCGCGCTGCTGACGCTCTCCTCCGAGGCCAGGCCCTCGGCGAAGAGCTGCTCGGCGCGGTCCCGGTCCAGCAGCGACTTGTCGCGGGAGGCCTCGGCCAGGCGCAGGTCCGCCCGCGAGCTGCTGATGGTGGCCTCGAGGGCCTTGACCGCCGCCGCGTACTCCGAGGGATCGATCTCCAGCAGCAGGTCGCCCTGGGCCACGTGCTGGCCCTCGGCCACGGCCAGGTTGATGATCGTGCCCATGGCGTTGGCGCTGACGTCGACCTTGCGCTTGGGCTGGATGGTGCCCGAGCAGGTGACCGTCGCTGTCAGGTCCTTGCGCGCGACCTTGCCCGACTCGACCGTGGCCTCGGCCTTGCCGCCGCCCTTGAGGATGGCCACCACGACCACGCCCAGCACGATCACGGCCAGGGCGATGAGGATGATCTTCTTCACGTTTGCGCTCCCGTCGCGTTGATGCCGGCCCGGCCGGCTACATGAACAGCAGGGTCAGGCCCAGCGGCACCGCCGAGCAGAGGATCCAGGGCAGCAGGACCGCGGTGGCCGCCGCGCCCCGACCCATGGCGAAGACCCGCTGGAAACCGATCACCAGCACGAACAGCCCCCACCAGGTGAAGAAGTCGCCGTAGGTCATCAGCACCTGGAACAGTGGTGACGAGTGCTCCAGCCCCGGCGCCAGGGCGGCCAGGCCGATGTTCACGCTGAAGACCGACTCGGTGGCCAGCACCAGCGGCACCTTGACCAGCGAGCCGAGGCCGAAGGGGATCAGCGCCGCCCAGGAGACCACGCCCAGGGCCTGCTTGAAGGTGCCCTTGCCGCCGCCCATGCGGGCGAAGAAGCCCAGGATGAAGCCGAAGAGCAGCACCATCACCCAGGCCGAGAAGCCGGCGCCGATGGCGGTGGTGATGCGCTTGGCCAGGGTCGGGTGCAGCGCGTCGTCGTACTGCTGCTGCCACTGCTCCTCGGGCATCATGCTCATGATCTTGGAGTCGCGCATCATCTCCAGCTGCTCGGGGCCGGAGATGGGCGCGGTCAACCAGGCGAAGGCGGCGATCAGCACCAGGATCACCAGGCCCGCGTGCCACCAGCGGGGGGCGACCCCCACCTTGTCCATCAGGCGGCCGGGCTTGGCCACCAGGTCGGCGAGGCGTCCGGTGAACGTGTCGTTGACGGGTTCGGCCGGGGGGCCGGCGGCGAGGTCGTTCACGTCTTCTCCTTCGGCTCGGTGTCAGGATGGAGGCGCGGCAGCACCCGGCGGCCCGTGCGGGCCAGGGGCGTGTCGGCCTCGGCTCGAACCAGCGCGGCGGTGCCCTGCTCGGGGTCGGCGTGCCGCGCCAGCAGTTCGCGGGCGAAGGCCCCGCTCTCGATCTCGGCCAGGATCTCGCCCATGCGCTGCCGCACGCCCGCGTCGATCAGGCGCGGGCCGCGGGTCAGCCCGCCGTAGGCCGCAGTGCCGCTGATGCGGCCGCGCAGGCCTTCCAGGCCGTGGCGGTG
The DNA here is from genome assembly GCA_963848505.1 of Candidatus Krumholzibacteriia bacterium. Lineage (GTDB taxonomy): Bacteria > Krumholzibacteriota > Krumholzibacteriia > LZORAL124-64-63 > LZORAL124-64-63 > JACZKN01. The sequence continues at coordinate 2,424,951 of CAWKEB010000003.1, forward strand.
CAGCAGGTCGGTGATCAGCTTCAGCTCGTGCACGCACTCGAAGTAGGCGTTCTCGGCGCTGTAGCCCGCCTCGACCATGACCGCGAAGGCGGCCTTCAGCAGCTCGATCACGCCGCCGCAGAGCACGGCCTGCTCGCCGAACTGGTCGCTGACGCATTCGTCGCGGAAGGTGGTGACGAAGCCCCCCCCCTGCAGGCAGCCCACGGCCAGCGCGTACGCGGCCGCCAGGTCCCAGGTTGCAGGAGAAGACCCGTCGGTGACCGCCAGCAGGCCGGGCACCCCGTTACCGGCAGCATGAGCCGCCAGCAGCATGTCGCCCTGGGCCTTGGGCGCCACCAGGAAGCAGGGCTGCCCGGGCGGCGGCACGATCTGGTCGAAGGCCACGGCGAAGCCGTGGGCAAAGCCCAAAGCCGCGCCGGGCCGCAGGTGCGGCGCCACCTCGGCGGCGAAGACCACAGCCATGGCCTGGTCCGGCAGCATCAGCATCACCGGGTCGGCGGCGGCCACGGCGGTGGCGACCGGCAGCACCGTGAATCCCTCGCTGCGGGCCAGGTCCGCCCGGGTCGAGCCCAGGCGGGCGCCGACCAGGACCTCCACCCCGCTGCGGCGCAGGTTCAGGGCCTGGGCCCGGCCCATGGTGCCGTAGCCGATCACCGCCACGGTGCGCCCGCGCAAGGGATCGAGGCGGACCTGGGCGGCCTCGACCACCGTGCCCGGGGGCGGCGGAATCCGGTCAAAAATCGTGTGTTCCATGGCCCGAGCATAGGCCGCCGCGGCCACCTTGACAAGAATGCGTCGCGGGTATAGATTCCCGATCTGCCCGCGGGACGGCCCGTGGTGCGCCAAAACAAATGTGGGTGGCGGCTTAGCTCAGCTGGTTAGAGCATCGGAATCATAATCCGAGTGTCCGGGGTTCGAGTCCCTGAGCCGCTACCAACATTTTTTTTTGCCCTGTCTTGTCCGCCTCGCCCCGGAGGCGCCGTGCCCCGACCCCCGTTCATCGCCGACGTCGCCGCGCGGATCAGCGATCTGCTGGCGGAGGTCTGCCCCGCCGAACCCCGGCCCGGCCTGCTGGTGGCCCTGTCCGGCGGCCCCGACTCGGTGGCCCTGCTGCTGGCGGCGGTGCACTGGCGCGACCAGGGCGGCGGACCGCTGGCCGCGGCCCATCTCAACCACGGGCTGCGCGGCGCCGACGCCGACCTGGACCAGGCCTTCTGCGCCGACCTGTGCGCCCGCCTGGACGTGCCCCTGGCCACGACCCGCGACGATCCGCGGCCCCTGGCCCGCAGCCGCGGCTGCGGCCTCGAGGAGGCCGGCCGCCACCTGCGGCATCGGTTCCTGGCTGCGGTGCTGGCGCGCAGTCCCGAACTGCACGCCGCAGCCACCGGCCACCACCGCGACGACCAGACCGAGACGGTGATCATGCGCCTGTTCCGGGGCACCGGGCCCGATGGGCTGCGCGGCATCCGACCCGTCAGCGGCCGCATCATCCATCCGCTGCTGGGTGTGGGGCGTGCGGAGATCGCCGCCGGCCTGGCGGCCGCGGGCCAGCCCTGGCGCGAGGACACGACCAACACCGGCGGCGACAACCTGCGGGCCCGCCTGCGCCGCGAGCTGCTGCCGGTGGCCCGCGGCCTCTTCGGGCCCGGCTGCGACGAGGCGCCGGCCCGCCTGGCCGACCTGCTGGGTGACGACCTCGAGCTGCTGGAGGCCCTGACGGACGAGGCGGCAGACGGCTGCGCCGCGGGCGACGACCTGGACGTGGGCCGCCTGGCCGCCCTGCCGCCGGCCCTGGCGCGCCGGGTGCTGCAGCGCTGGCTGGGCGCCGGACCGGATGCCGCCCCCGATCGGCCGGAACCCCAGCCGGAACAGGTGCACCTGCAGGCGCTGCTGGGCCTGCTGGCCGACGGTGCCTCCGGCCGCGGCCTCGACCTGCCGGGCGGCCGGCGGGTGGAGCGGCACTTCGACCGCCTGCGCCGGGGCCCCGCCGCCGGGGCGCCGCAGGGGCGGTGCGCCGACGATTATCGTATCCTGGTGCAGCGGGAGGCCGACGGCCCGGGCGCCATCGAGCCCGGCCACGGAGCTCCCGACGACGAGGCCACCTGGTCCCTGACCTGCCCGGCCGCGGCGCTCAGCGGCAACCTGCGCGTGCGCAACTGGCGCCGGGGCGACCGCCTGACGCCATTTGGCCTCGACGGCACGAAGAAATTGAGCGATCTTTTTCGCGAATGCCGCCTGCCGGCGACCGCCCGACCGGGTGTGCTGGTGGTGGAGGACGATGCGGGCATCCTCTGGGTCGTGGGCCTGGCCCGCGCCGAACGCACGCGTCTGTTGCCGACGAGCGGACCGACCGTTACCTTGACGGTCGCCCGCCGCGAGAGCCCAGCGAAGAATCCACCGAATCGAGGGAAAGACACCCGATGACTCCGAATCCCCCCCGAGGCAAGGGGCCGGACAACCGTCCGCCGCGTGGTCCCAACATCAAGCCGCCCCAGATGCCCGGCAAGACCGCCGGTTTCTGGATCCTGCTGGTGTTCCTGGTCTTCCTGGTCTACCAGATGATGTACATCGACCGTTCGACGGTGCAGGAGATCACCTTCAGCGCGTTCGACGAGCAGGTGCAGTCGGGCAACATCCGTTCGGTCACGCGCACGGACATGAACGTCCACGGCGAACTGAACGAGAAGACCACCCTGACGGTCAAGGACGGCACGCTGAAGGAGGTGGATCGCTTCGCGGTCTACCTGGTGTCGGACATGCCGGACTTCCACGAGTACATCCGGGCGCACAACCCCAACGCGACCCTGGTCGGCGAGCCCCAGCGCACCAACTGGTGGGCCCACTTCCTGACCTACTACCTGCCCTTCATCCTGATCCTGGTGCTGTGGCTGTTCTTCCTGCGCCAGATGCAGGGCGGCGGCAACAAGGCCTTCAGCTTCGGCAAGTCCAAGGCCAAGCTGTTCAACATGGACAAGCCCGAGGTCACCTTCGAGGACGTGGCGGGCTGCGACGAGGCCAAGTACGAACTGCAGGAGATCATCGACTTCCTGCGCGCGCCCCAGAAGTTCCAGCGCCTGGGCGGCCGCATCCCCAAGGGCGCGCTGCTGGTCGGCGCGCCCGGCACGGGCAAGACCCTGCTGGGCCGCGCCGTGGCCGGCGAGGCGGGCGTACCCTTCTTCAGCATGAGCGGCTCGGACTTCGTGGAGATGTTCGTGGGCGTGGGCGCCAGCCGCGTGCGCGACCTCTTCGACCAGGGCAAGAAGAACGCGCCCTGCATCATCTTCATCGACGAGATCGACGCCGTGGGCCGCCACCGCGGCGCCGGCCTGGGCGGCGGCCACGACGAGCGCGAACAGACCCTCAACCAGCTGCTGGTGGAGATGGACGGCTTCGAGTCCAACGAGGGCGTGATCCTGCTGGCGGCCACCAACCGCCCCGACGTGCTGGACCCGGCGCTGCTGCGGCCGGGCCGCTTCGACCGCCAGATCGTGGTCGACATGCCGGACCTGGTCGGGCGCGAGGCCATCCTCAAGGTGCACATGAAGAAGGTGCGCGTGGCGCCGGAGGTCTCGGCCCAGAAGATCGCCGCCGGCACGCCCGGCATGGCCGGCGCCGACCTGGAGAACCTGGTCAACGAGGCCGCCCTGCTGGCCGCGCGCAAGAACCACGACATGGTGACCATGGACGACTTCGAGGACGCCAAGGAGAAGGTCATGCTGGGGCCCGAGCGCCGCAGCCGCGTCTTCACCGACAAGGTCAAGCGGGAGACCGCCTACCACGAGGCGGGCCACGCGGTGGTGGCCTTCAACTGCTCCGAGGCCGACCCGGTGCACAAGGTGACGATCATCCCCCGCGGGCAGGCCCTGGGCCTGACCCACATGCTGCCGGTGGAGGACCAGTACACCATCGACGAGCAGCAGTACCTGGACAAGATCTGCATGGCCCTGGGCGGCCGCGTGGCCGAGGAGATCTTCCTGGGCAAGATCGGTTCGGGAGCCTACGCGGACATCCGCATGGTGACCGGCATCGCCCGCGCCATGGTCACCCGCCTGGGCATGAGCGCCAAGATGGGCCCGATCTCCTACGAGGAGGGCAGCGAGCAGGTCTTCCTGGGCCGGGACTACGCGCGGCACACCGCCCACAGCGAGAAGACGCTGCAGGACATCGACGGCGAGATCAGCCGCATCGTCGCGGAGCAGCTGCAGCGGGCGCGCCACATCCTCGACGCGAACCGCGAGTCGGTCGAGACCGTGACCGCCGCCCTGCTCGAGCGCGAGACCATCGACGCCGAGGATTTCCAGCTGCTGATGGCCGGTCGGCCCCTGCCCACGCTGGAACTGGAAGTGGACCACTCGACCGGCGAGGAGCCGGCCGCGTCCGCTCCCGAGACCCCGTCCGACCCGACGGACGAGCCCGGGACCCCGGCTTGAACCTGCCCCCGGCGCGGGCCGAAGGGGGCCGGCCGGCCCGCTTCGCCGCACCGGAGTGGCGGCCCGGCGGCCGGCTGCTGGCACCGGCGGGACGGCCGCTGGTGATGGGCATCGTGAACCTGACGCCGGACAGCTTCTGGGCCGGCTCGCGCCCGGACGCCGCCGGGGGCATCGACGCCGCCGTGGCCGCTGCCCTGCGCCTGGTCGACGAAGGCGCCGACCTGCTGGACCTGGGTGCCGAGAGTTCGCGGCCCGGCGCCGAAAGCATCGGCCCCGAACGGGAGCAGCAGCGCCTGCTGCCGGTGCTGGCGGCCCTGCGGCCCCTGACCGATCTGCCCCTGACCGTGGACACGACCCGGGCGACGACCGCCCGCGCCGCCCTCGACGCGGGCGCCGACGCCATCAACGACATCAGCGGCGCGGCCGATCCCCTGATGCTGCCCCTGGTGGCCGAGCGCGGCTGCGGCCTGGTGCTGATGCACATGCAGGGCACGCCGCGGACCATGCAGCAGGACCCGCAGTACACGGACGTGGTGGCCGAGGTCGGCGGCTGGCTGGCCGCCCGTTGCGCCGCGGCCGAGGCGGCGGGCGTCGCGAGCGACCGGCTGGTGGTCGACCCCGGCCTCGGCTTCGGCAAGACGCTGGAGCACAACCTGGCCCTGCTGCGCGGACTGGAGCGGGTCGCCGGCGGACGCCCGCTGCTGGTGGGCGCCAGCCGCAAGAGTTTCATCGGGCTGCTCAGCGGCGCCCCGGTCGCCGAGCGCCTGCCCGGCAGCCTGGCCGCCCTGGTGGCCGCGCGACGGGCCGGCGCCAGCCTGGTGAGGGTGCACGACGTCGCGGCCAGCATCCAGTTTCTCGACGTGCTCGCCGGCCTCGACTAGCGGTCGACCGGCAGCCTGAATTCCCCCGGGAGGATCCTCATGTCTTCGTCCGTGACCGGCGTCCTGGAGCTTGGCCCCCGCGGCGACGGGTTCCTGCGCGATGCGGCCCGCTCGTTCGTGCCCACGCCCGGCGACCTGGCCGTGCCGCCGGCGATCGTGCGCCAGTACGGCCTCGTCGCCGGCGCCACCGTCTGCGGCACCAGGGCCCGCGGGCGCCGCGGCGAGCACCTGGCTGCCGTCGAGACCATCTGCGGCCTGTCGCCGGCGGCCTTCGCGGCACGGCCCAAGTTCGCCGACCTGACCGCCCTGAACCCCGAGCGGCGCTTCGACCTGGGCGCCGACGGCGACGCGACCATGCGCATCGTCGACCTGGTGGCGCCCGTCGCCCACGGCACCCGCGGCCTGATCGTGGCCCCGCCCAAGACCGGCAAGACCATGCTGCTGGAGGCCCTGGCCAAGGCCATCCACCGCGAGGCGCCGGAGGCGCGCATCGTGGTGGTGCTGATCGACGAACGGCCCGAGGAGGTCACCCACTTCCGCCGCCAGGTACCGGCCGAGGTGCTGGCCAGCAGCAGCGACCAGACCGTGAAGGCCCACGTGCGCCTGGCCGAGCTGGTACTGGCCCAGGCCCGCTGCGAGCTGGAGTGCGGCCACGACGTGGTGCTGCTGGTGGACAGCATCACCCGCATGGGCCGCGCCTTCAACGCCCACGGCGCCGGCTCGGGGCGCACCCTCAGCGGCGGCCTCGACTCGCGGGCCCTGGAGATCCCCCGCAAGTTCTTCGGCATGGCGCGCAACGTGGAGCACGGCGGCTCGATCACCGTGCTGGCGACGGCGCTGATCGAGACCGGCAGCCGCATGGACGACATGATCTTCGAGGAGTTCAAGGGCACCGGCAACATGGAGCTGGTGCTGGACCGCCAGCTGGCCGAGCGGCGCATCTTCCCGGCCATCGACCTGCGCGCCAGCGGCACCCGGCGCGACGACCTGCTCTACGGCGAGGAGGAGCTGGAGAGCCTGAACCTGCTGCGGCGGCGGGCGGCGGCGGCCATGCCGGGGCCGGCGATGGAGGGCATGCTTGAATTGATGCGCAAGTTCCCCACCAACGCCGAGATGCTGGCCGGCATCAGGTCCTGAGCCCCTCGAGTTCCTCCCAGCGGGCGTAGAGCGGAGGCAACGCGGCGGCCAGCTCCTCCAGCCGCTCGCCCAGCTGCGGCACCGCGGCCGGCTCCTCCTGGTACAGCCTCGGATCAGCCAGGCGGGCGTGGATCGTCGCCTGCTCCGTCTCCAGCGCCTCGATCCTGGCCGGCAGCTCTCCCAGCTCCTGCGTCTCGCGAAAGCTGAGGCGCCGCGGCTTGGCCAAGGGCGCCTGCTCGGCCCGCGGCTTGTCCTTCTTCAGCTGCTTGCGTTCCAGCTCGGCCTGTTCCTTCGCCACGCGCGAGACCCGCGCCCAGTCGGCGTAGCCGCCGACGGTCTCGACCACCGTGCCCTCCCCTTCCATGGCCAGGGTGCTGGTGCACACGTTGTCCAGGAACTCGCGGTCGTGGCTGACCAGCAGCAGCGTGCCGGCGAAGCCGACCAGCAGCTCCTCCAGCAGGTCGAGGGTCTCGAGGTCCAGGTCGTTGGTGGGTTCGTCCAGCACCAGCAGGTTGGCCGGCCGGGTGAACAGCCGCGCCAGCAGCAGCCGGTTGCGTTCGCCGCCGGAGAGGTGGCTGATGGGGCTGCGGGCGCGGTCGGGCGAGAACAGGAAGTTCTGCAGGTAGGTGATGATGTGCACCCGGCGGCCGTCGACCTCGACGGTGTCGCCCAGTTCGCAGACGTTCTCCTGCACGGTCCTGGATTCGTCCAGTTGGGCCCGCTGCTGGTCGAAGTAGGCCACCTCCAGGCCGGTGCCCAGGCGCACGCCGCCGCTGTCCGGCTGCAGGTGGCCCAGCAGCAGCTGCAGCAGGGTGGTCTTGCCCGCGCCGTTGGGGCCGAGGATGCCCACCTTGTCGCCGCGCATGATCGCCGTGGAGAGCCCCGTGACGATGGGCGTCGTCCCCCAGGCGAAGCCGAGGTTTTCCGTGCGCACCACCAGGCGGCCGCTGCGCTCGGCTTCCTGCACCCGCAGGGACACGTCGCCGACCTGGCTGCGCCGTCGGCTGCGCTCGTCGCGCATGCGCTTGAGTTCGCGGACCCGGCCCTCGTTGCGGGTGCGCCGCTCGCGCACGCCCTGGCGCACCCAGACCTCCTCCTTGGCCAGCTTGCGGTCGAACTCGGCCCACTGGGCCTGCTCGGTGCGCAGCAGCTCGTCGCGGCGCACCAGGAAGGTGTCGTAGTCGCAGGTCCAGTCCCGCAGCCGGCCGCGGTCCAGCTCGAGGATGCGGCCGGCCAGCCCGCGCAGGAAGGCCCGGTCGTGGGTCACGAAGAAGAGCGTGCCGGCGAAGCGCTGCAGCCTCTCCTCCAGCCACGCGATGGCGTCGATGTCCAGGTGGTTGGTGGGCTCGTCCAGCAGCAGGATGTCCGGATCCCCGGCCAGGGCCCGGGCCAGCAGGGTGCGGCGCTTGTTGCCCGCCGAGAGGGTGGCAAACGGCAGGTCGCCGTCCAGGCGGCTCTGGGTCAGGATGCGGTCGATGTCGTGCTCGACGCGCCAGGCCTCGCCCGCGGCGCCCCCCGGCAGGTCGGCCAGCCCCGCGGCCACCACCTGCCGCACGGTGCCGGCCAGGCTGGTCGGCACCTCCTGGGGCAGGATGCCGATGCGCAGCCGCTTCGGCCGCAGCACCTCGCCCGCGTCGGGGCGCAGTTCGCCCGCCAACAGGCGCAGCAGGGTGGTCTTGCCTTCGCCGTTGCGGCCCAGCAGGCAGAGGCGTTCGCCCTGCTCCACGCGCAGGTCGACCGCGTCCAGCACCGGCGGGCCGCCCAGGGAGAGGGTGACGGATTTGAGTTCGAGCAGCGCCATGGCTGGGGGCAGACCTCCGGCTCCGGTTTGCAATGCGCCGCCAATCTAATGCATTTCGGCGCCGATGGTGAGCCCGCTGTCGCCTCGACCCGATTGACAGGGAGCGGTTCGGGCAGGCATGATCGAACGAGCGCACTCAAAATCCAACCCGGGAGTCCCATCATGGCCAAACGACCCCCGCAGAAGCCCGCCGCCCCCGGCGCCCTGTCCCGGCGCGGCTTCCTCAAGACCGTCGGCATCGGCGCCGCCGCGGTGGCGGCCGGTTCGGTGGGCGCCCGCGAACCCGAGGTCGACACCGGCGAGATCCCGGCCGGCGCCACGGTGCCGGTGACCCTGCGCATCAACGGCCGCGACCGGCGCGTCCTGGTCGAACCCCGCTGGTCGCTGCTGTTCGTCCTGCGCGAGCGCCTGGGTCTGACCGGCACCAAGGTCGGCTGCGAACGCGGCGAATGCGGCGCCTGCACCGTGCTGATCGACGACCAGCCCCGCTACGCCTGCCTGACCCTGGCCGTCGAGGCCGAGGGCCGCACGGTCACCACCCTCGAGGGCCTGATGCAGGGCGAGAAGCTGGGCCCGGTGCAGGAGGCCTTCGTGGCCGAGGACGCCTTCCAGTGCGGCTACTGCACCCCCGGCCAGGTGATGGCGGTCGAGGGCCTGCTGCGCGGCACGCCGCATCCGGACCTGCAGCAGATCCGCCAGGGCGTCAGCGGCAACCTGTGCCGCTGCGGCGCCTATGCCCACATCTTCAAGGCCGCCGATCTGGCGGCCAGCACCCGCGGCCAGGGAGGCGGCGCATGAGCGAGCGCGAAAAGCTCTACCACGAGCAGGGAGTCTCCCTGCCCGAGACGCCGCTGCCGGCGGGCGATCCCCCGCCGTGGGCCGCCACCTCGGTGGTCGGCGCACCCCGCCCCCGGGTCGACGGCTACCAGCGCCTGAGCGGCGCCGCCGTCTATCCGTCGGACCTGCAGCTGCCGGGCCTGCTCTACGGCGCCCTGTTGAGCTGCCCCCACGCCCACGCCCGGCTGCTGGAGCTGGACCTGGCCGCGGTCCGGAAGGCGCCCGGCGTGCGCGCGGTGATCCACGCCGGCACCCCGGCGGCCGCCCGCGTGGTCTGGGACTACGGCAGCGGCCGGGACGTGCGCCTGTTTCCGGCCGAATGCCTGTTCGAGGGCGAGATCGTGGCCGCCGTCGCCGCCGACACCCCCTACGAGGCCGCCGACGCCCTGCGCCTGCTGGCGCCGCGCTGGGAAGTGCTGCCCCACGTGTCGGACCACCGGGACGCCGCGGAGCCCGGCGCACCGTCGGTCCACGGCGGCGACAATCGCCTGGGAGAGCCCCGCATCTACGAGCGCGGCGATCCGGCCGGCGGGTTCGCCGCGGCCGACGTGGTGCTCGAGCGCGAGTACGCCACCGCCTGCGAACTGCACACGCCGATGGAGCTGCACGGTGCCGTCGCCGCCTGGGACGGGCCGGACCTCACGGTGTGGGAGTCCACCCAGGGCGTCTTCGCGGTGCGCGAGCAGCTGGCCGGCTACCTCGACCTGCCCCTGTCGCGCGTGCGCGTGATCGGCACCTACATGGGCGGCGGCTTCGGCAGCAAGCTGCAGACGGGCAAGTACGCGGTCTGCGCCGCCCTGCTGGCCGAACTGGCCGCGCTTCCGGTCAAGCTCTTCGTCACCCGCGAGGGCACGATGCTCAGCGAGGGCAACCGTCCGCCGGCGACCATGAAGCTGAAGGCCGGCGTGAAGCGGGACGGACGCCTGACCGCCCTGGAGCTGCGCGCCGGGTCCACCGGCGGCGCCTGGGCCGGCGGCAGCGGGCTGGTGGACTGGCTGGTGCGCGACCTCTACACCTGCCCCAACGTGCGCACCGAGACCGCCGACTGGTACATCAACGCCGGCGTGCAGCGCCCCTTCCGCGCCCCCGGCCATCCCCAGGGCGCCTGGGCCCTCGAGCAGATGATGGACGAGCTGGCCGCGGCCATCGGGCTCGATCCGGTGGAGCTGAGACTGCGCAACGTGCCGACGGTCAGCCAGGGGCGCTCCGGCGAGCCCCCGTATTCCTCCACCGGCCTGGAGCAGTGCCTGCGCGACGGCGCCCGGGCCTTCGGCTGGCAGGAGAGCCGCACCCGCACCCGGACCCAGGGCGAGGCCACCCTGCGGCGGGGCGTGGGCATGGCGGCCTGCGACTGGATCGCCGGCGGCGGCGGTCCACCCGCCGGCGCCATCGTGACGATGCATGCCGACGGCAGCGTCAGCCTGGACATGGGCGCCGCCGACATCGGCACGGGCACGCGCACGGTGATGGCCCAGGTCGTGGCCGAGGAGCTGGGGGTCGAACCCGGCACCATCCGCATCACCAACGCCGACACGGCGACGGTGCCGTTCTCCGGGCCCAGCGGCGGCAGCAAGACCGTGCCCAGCGACAGCCCGGCCGTGCGCACGGCCGCGGTGGAGGTCAAGCGGCAGCTGCTGGAGTTCGCGGCCGAGCAGCTGGGCGCGCCGGTCGCCGAGCTGCACTTCAAGGGCGCCACCATCGAGCACCGCGACGATCCCGCGCGCCGGGTGGAGATCACCGCCCTGGACGGCCTGCGCCGCCGCCGCAATCTGGTGGGCGTCGGCTTCCGCGGACCCAATCCCGACGGCAAGGTGGTCTGCCCCTTCGCCGCCCAGTTCTGCGAGGTGGAAGTCGACACCACCAGCGGCGAGGTCCGGGTGCTGCGCTTCCTGGGCGCCCACGACAGCGGCCGGGTGCTGAACCTGAAGACCTACGAGAACCAGGTGGTCGGGGGCATCACCATGGGCATCGGCTTCGCGCTGACCGAGGCGCGGATCCTGGACCGCGGCCAGAGCGGCCGCCTGTGCAATCGCAACTGGCACGACTACAAGCTGCCCACGGCGCTGGACGCCCCCGCGGACGTGGTGACCCTGCCCATCGATCCCGGCGACCAGTCCTGCAACCTGACCGGAGCCAAGGGGCTTGGCGAACCGGTGACCATCCCCACCGCCGCGGCGATCGCCAACGCGATCCGCGATGCCTGCGGCGCGTCGACTCCCGAGACCCCGGTCTGGCCGCTCCGCCTGGTGGAGCAGCTGGCGGCCGCACGCAAGGAGGGCTGAGCCATGCTGCCGAATTTCTCCTACCTGAAGGCCCGCACCCTGGACGAGGCCGTGCGTGCCGCCGCCGGCGAAGGCGCGCGGGTCATGGCCGGCGGCACCGACCTGCTGGGCTGCCTGCGCGAGGAGGTGCTGCCGGCCCGGCAGCTGGTGAGCCTGGGCGCCCTGGACGAGCTGCGGCAGGTGCGGCCCGAAGGGGACGGCCTGACGATCGGCGCCATGGTGACGGTGGCGCAGGTGGCGGCCCATGCGGACGTCGGCCGGCGCTATCCGGTGCTGGCCCAGGCGGCGGCGGCCGTCGCCAGCCCGCAGCTGCGCAACCAGGGCACCCTCGGCGGCAATCTCTGCCAGCGGCCGCGCTGCTGGTACTACCGCGGCGGATTCCCCTGCCTGCGCCGGGGCGGCAACACCTGTTCGGCCCGCGACGGACAGAACCAGTTCCACGCCATCCTCGGCGGCGATGCCTGCGTGTATGTCCATCCCTCGGACACGGCGCCGGCGCTGGCCGCGTTGGACGCGACCCTGGAACTGGCTGGTCCGGGCGGCCGACGGACCGTGCCGGTGCAGGAGTTCTGCATCCTCCCGGCGGACGACCCGACGCGCGAAACGGTGCTCCAGGCCGGGGAGATCGTCACCGCCGTGCACCTGCCGGCGCCGACCGCCGGCGTGCGCGGCAGCTACCGCAAGATCCGCACGCGCGGCGCCTGGGACTTCGCCATCGTCAGCACGGCCCTGGTGCTGGTCCTGGACGGCAGCCGGGTGCGCTCGGCCCGGGTCGTGCTGGGAGGCGTGGCGCCGGTGCCCTGGCGGGTCCGGGCCGCCGAAGCCGAACTCGAGGGCCGGGAGCTGACGCCGGCCACCGCGGACCGCGCGGCGTCGGCGGCGCTGGCCGCCGCCGAGCCGCTGGAGCACAACGGTGCCAAGGTGGCCATGGCCCGGGGCGTGCTCCGCGAGGAACTGCTGAAGCTGGGCTGAGGCGGGCGGGGTATGCCCCGCCCGCCTCGTCGGTCGCGGCGCCCTAGCGCGCCGGCTTCTTCACCCCCTCGCGGATCTGCCGCAGCAGCAGCGCGATCACGAACACCATCATGGTCGCCGCCAGCTCCAGCAGCCGCTGCGGATCGTAGGTCTTGATGACCGTGTAGCCGTTGAGGTTGACGATCTTCTCGACGATCGCCATCGCCAGCAGCACGATCGCCACCAGGAACAGCACGCGCGAGAACACGCTGCTCAGCTTGTCGAAATTCATGGTAGCCCCTTTCCCGGGTTGCCCCGCGCCCGCTACGACCGCGGGATCTCCAGGATCCTGTCGCGGACCGCGCCGGTCTGGAAGTTCACGAAGACGGTGACGAGGGAACTGTCGGGCCGCTCGAACCAGAGCTGGGCCCAGCCGGGAAAGGCCGCGCTCGAGGTTACCGAGACCAGGCGGCCGTACTCGGCGGGAATGGCGCCCTGGTAGTCGAACGCGGTCATCGTCAACGGACCGGTCGGCTGCACGACGGGGGTGGTCTTCTCGCAGGCGGCAGCGCCCATGAGCAGGACCAGGACAAGGCAGGAAATGATCATCCGTCCGCGCATGGCGGCTCCTCTCTCCGGGGGCAGGAGCGGGACCACGCCGAGGCACGGACCCGCGGGAGGTTCTGGATGCGAATTCTCAGTTGCACCGGGAGTATAGCACGCCGCTCAGCGCCAGAGGAGCCTTAGCGCAAAGACGAGCACCACCACCAGCACCAGCCGGCGGATCCAGTCGTGCCCCTTGGCGATGGCCAGCCGCGTGCCCAGCCAGCCGCCCAGGGCGTTGCCCGCGGCCAGGGCCGAGCCCAGCCGCCAGTCCACCTGGCCGTGGGCGACGAACACCGCCAGCGCCGTCACGGTGAAGGCACCCACCACGAACACCTTCACCGCGTTGATGCGCACCAGGTCCAGGCCGTGCACCAGCAGCGCGGTGATGATCAGGAACCCCACACCCGCCTGGATGAAGCCGCCGTAGACGCCGATGGCGAAGAACGAGACCACCAGCGCCGCCGTCCGCACCGCCCCCAGCCGGGCCGGGTCGAACTTCAGGTGGCGCGCCGGATCGACCACCATCACCACGCACACGCCCAGCATCACCGCCGCCAGGATGCGCCGGAACAGCAGGTCGTCGATGCCGACCGCCAGCTGCGCCCCCAGCGCCCCGCCCAGCAGCGCCGGCGCCGTGCAGACCAGGGCCAGCCGCCAGGGCATCAGGCCGCTGCGGCGGAAGGCGCCCACCGACACCACGCTCTGGGCCAGGATGGCCACCCGGTTGGTGCCGTTGGCCAAGCCCGCGGGCAGGCCCAGGAACAGCAGCACCGGCAGGGTCAGCAGCGAGCCGCCGCCGGCCAGCACGTTCAGCACGCCGGAGACCACGCCCACGGCGAACAGCAACAGGAGGTGCAGGGGATTCAAGGCGCCCGCCGCGCCGCCTGCATCAGGGCGCAATCGGCCAGCACCAGGGCGGCCATGGCCTCGACGATGGGCACTGCCCGCGGCACCACGCAGGGATCGTGGCGGCCGGGCACGGCCAGGTCCACCGCCTGGCCCGCGAAGTCGGCGGTCCGCTGGGCTTTGGCGATGGTCGCCGGCGGTTTGAAGGCCACCCGCAGGACGATCGGCTCGCCGTTGCTGATGCCGCCCTGCACACCGCCGCTGCGGTTGGTGGCCGTGCCCAGCGCGCCGTCGCCGCGGGCCACGAAGGCGTCGTTGTGGGCCGACCCGCGCAGCCGCGTGCCCCCGAACCCCGAGCCGATCTCGAAGCCCTTGACCGCCGGCAGCGAGAGCATGGCCTGGGCCAGCAGCGCCTCCAGCTTGGCGAACACGGGTTCGCCCAGCCCGGCGGGCACGCCGCGGCAGACGCAGCCGACGACGCCGCCGACCGAGTCCTGGTCCAGCCGGGCGGCGTCGATGGCGGCGATCATGCGGTCGGCCGCGGCCGGATCGGGGCAGCGCACCATGGTGGCGTCGACGGCCGCCCGGGAGATCGCGGCGTGATCCGGCGGACCGGCGTCCACGTCGGCCACGCTGGCGACCCAGGCCACGATCTCCGTGCCGAAAGCCGCACGCAACCACTGCTCGGCCACCGCACCGGCGGCCACCCGGGCGATGGTCTCGCGGGCGCTGGCCCGGCCGCCGCCGCTGATGGCCCGGATGCCGTACTTCTGCTGGTAGGTGTAGTCGGCATGGCTGGGCCGCGGCACGTCCTGCATGGTGCCGTAGTCGCCGGGGCGCTGGTCCCGGTTGCGCACCAGCATGGCCAGGGGCGTGCCCAGGGTCAGCCCGTCCTGCAGGCCCGACAGGATCTCCACCTGGTCCGGCTCGTTGCGCGGAGTGGCGATGCGGCTCTGGCCCGGCCGGCGGCGGTCCAGCTGGGCCTGCACCGCGGCCAGGTCCACCGCCAGGCGCGGCGGGCAGCCGTCGATGACCACGCCCACGCCGCCGCCGTGGGACTCGCCGAAGGTCGCGATCCGAAACAGGGTGCCGAAGCTGCTGGACATCAGTACCGCCTGGCCTGCTAGAACTTCAGGGTCGCCCCGACCTTGAACGACGCGATGGTCAGCGGCGTCTCGGAGTCGAAGGGCCAGTTCATGTCCTGCTGCGAGCCCGCGTAGTAGGCGTAGGAAACGCCGGACTTCAGCACGAAGTACAGGATCGGTCCCAGCGTCGGCGAGGACTCGATGATGGAGCCGGCGAAGTACTCGACCGCGCCCTGCACACCCGAGTAGAGGGCGTAGCTGCCCAGCCAGGGCCAGAACACGTACCGGGGCAGGATCACCGCGCCCTCGGCGCCGACGCTCAGGGCCAACGAACGCGAGAACCGCAGCTTCACGCCGGCCTCCATCAGCTGGCCGAAGCGGTAGCTGTCGCCGTAGCGGTCGAAGATCGCCTGCGCCCCCGGGTCGGCCGCGTCGTACTCGACCGGCTTGACCTCGGTCCAGTTCAGGGAGTTCTGGTTGTAGAGGTCCAGGGCCAGGGACTTGCCCTGGAAGCCGTAGCCGAAGCGGTTGCCGCCGCCGAAGCGGCCGAACTCGCTGCGCACCTCGCCGTCGCCGACGGAAGAGCCCAGGTCCTCGGAGAACGAGGTGCCGAACACGTAGGTTTCCATGAGCGAGACCACGCCCGGCTGCTCATCCTCGATGTCCGCATAGCCCAGCTTGAGTTCCATCATGCCCACGGTCGCGAAGTCCGCGCCCAGGCCTTCGAACTGCGGCTTGCCCTGGCCGTAGCTGAACTCGATGAACGGGCGGGCCTTGCCCGTGCGGACCGCGGCGTCGAAGGCGGCCATGCGGTCGTCCTGGGCTTCGCCGCTCTGGGCGAAGGCGCCGAGGGTCAGGCAGAGCGACAGGGCCAGGACCAGGAAGATGATCTTGCGCAGCACGGTGGGATCCTTTCGTCATGTTCGACGGGTGCGCGGCCGCGGGCCGCAGCGGAAGTCGGCAAGTCCGGATCTTTGCACCGTGGTGCGAACGAAGTCAAGGCGCGGCTGGGACGGCCACCGCCGGCTGCAGGGGCAACAGCGCCGGGTCCACGTCCACGATGCCCAGCGGCCGGTTCGTCGCCCAGGCCCCCCGCGTGAAATCCGGCACCGCCACCGACGCCGAGCGCCTCGCCACCGACTCGCAGCTCAGGGGCACCACCGCGCTCCAGGCCGCCGCGTCGTACACGTCCTGGTCCAGGGGCAGGCCGTTCTTCAGGCAGTAGATCAGCCGGTAGTCCATGATGAAGTCCATGCCGCCGTGGCCGCCCACCTTCTGCGCGATGTCGCCGATGGTGCGGCAGAGCGGGTGCCGGTACCGGGCCTCCAGCTCCTGCAGTTCCTCGTCGTCCAGCCAGCGATGCCCCTTTTCATGGAGGCAGATCCCGGTCTTGGGCCACTTGCGGGCCATGCCCAGCGAACCCTGCAGCAGGTGGATGCGGCTGTAGGCCCGCGGCGTGCTGGTGTCGTGCTGCACCATCACCGTCTGCCCGCCGGCGCACTTGATGAGCGTGGTGTTCATGTCGCCGCGATAGGTCGGCAGATCGGCGAATTCCAGGTTGCCCGTCTGCCGCGCGTGCTCGGTGAAGGCCGCCTGCTGGCTGGACATGCTGGTCAGCCAGGCGAAGCGGTTGCCCCGGTTGATGTCCAGGCACTGGGCGACCGGCCCCAGGCCGTGGGTCGGGTAGAGGCTGCCGTTGCGCCCCAGGTTCTCATGCAGGCGCCAGTTGCCCTGGTAGATCTCCTGGCCGTCCTTCGGCTGCATGTAGTCGACCAGCGAATGGATGTAGGCGCCCTCGGCGTGGGTCAGTTCGCCGAACACGCCCTGGCGCACCATGTTCAGGGTCTGCAGCTCGAAGAAGTCGTAGCAGCAGTTCTCCAGCATCATGCAGTGCCGGCCGGTGCGCTCGCTGGTCTCGACCAGTTCCCAGCAGCCGTCCAGGTCCAGGGCCGCCGGCACCTCGACCGCCGCGTGCTTGCCGTGGCGCATGGCGCCGGTGGCCATGGGCACATGCCACGACCAGGGCGTGCAGATGTAGACCAGATCCAGGTCCAGCTGGCAGAGGTTGCGCCAGTCCTCGGGACCGGCGGTGAACTCGCGGGCGGGCGGGCGGCCGTGCTCGGCCAGGATGCCCTGGGCCTGCGCCACGCCCGCCGGCCGGATGTCGCACAGGGCGACGATTTCCACGTCCTGGATCTTCGCCAGGCGCTCCACCGCGTCGGGGCCGCGCATGCCCAGGCCGACGAAGCCGACCCGCACCCGCGCCAGGGGCGGCGCGGCGAAGCCGCACAGGTTGCGGCGCGGCCGCGCGGCGGGCCCGCTGCTGCAGCCGGTCAGGCCCCAGACGCCCACGGCGCCGGCGGTCAGGGTCACGGTCTTGACGAAGTCGCGGCGGGTGATGGCGGTGGTCATGGCATTCCCCGGGGCAAGGGTTCAACGCGCTGTCACCGTGGAGGATGCCGGGCCCGGAGCGGCTTGTCACCAGCAAACCTGCCGGGGATCGCTGCTTCCGGTTTGCTGCGCCCGCCCGGTTGTCCAATTCACCCTGCTGCAACAATATAAGTCTTATCTTTATAGTCGATGGCTCAAGCTCGCACCTAGCTGGCCGATCCATGGGCATACCGCGCAAACGCCTTGTCGCCGCATCGGATCGGGAGCCGAAGCCATGACCCACGCCCCGCTGACCGGCCTGGACGAAATCCGGGTCTCGGACAAGCTCCCCTCGCCCAGCGGCGTGGCCCTGGAGATCCTGCGCCTGACCCGCGACAAGAACGCCTCGACCACCCAGCTGGCCCAGGTGCTGACCACCGACCCCGCCCTCGCCGGCCAGATGCTGAAGTTCGCCAATTCGGCCCAGGAGCGCACCGGCAAGGAGGCGCGCACCATCAACGAGGCCGTGGTGAAGCTGGGCCTGGCCCAGGTCCGGCGCCTGGCCCTGGGCTTTTCGCTGCTGTCGCGGGTGCGCTCGGGGCCCTGCGAAGCCTTCGACTACAACGGCTTCTGGACCAGTTGCCTGGCCACGGCGATCTGCGGGCAGACCCTCAGCCACCGCCTGCGCGGCGTCACCCCCGACGAGGCCTTCACCTGCGGCCTGCTGGGGCAGATCGGCCGCCTCTGCCTGGCCAGCGTGCACCCGGAGGCCTACAGCAAGGTCCTGCGCAAATGGCGCCACGGCGGCGACGCCCAACTGAGGCAATTGGAGCAGGAGGCTTTCTCCACCGACCACGACGCGATCACCGTGGCGCTCTTCGAGGACTGGGGCCTGCCCGATGGCTACCTGGAAGCCGTGCGCTGCCAGGACGATGCCGCCGGGATCGAAGCCCTGCCGGTCCGCCGCCGGACGCTGCCGCGGCTGCTGCACCTGGCCCGGCAGCTGGCCGCGGTCTGCGCCGCCGGTCCGCAGCAGCAGGGGGCCCTGGTGCAGGAACTGCTGCGCCGCAGTTCGGCCCTGGGCCTGGACCAGGAGACCCTGGCCTCCGGCTGCGAGCAGGCCCTGGTCGAGTGGCAGCACATGGGCCAGGTGCTGAACGTCATCGTGGGTGATCCGCCGCCGATCCAGGAGCTGGTGGCCCGTGCCGCGCTGAAACCGGGGTCACACCCCGCGGCCCGGCCGGAGACGGCGGACTCCGTTGCCGAAGAGGTCGTCGCCTCTTCCGTCGATTTGCGCGCCGACGGCCTGCGCATCCTGCTGGTCGACGGCGAGGCCGGGCAATGCGGAATGCTCAGCGAAATCCTCGGCGCCGAAGGCCATGCCCTGACCGCGGCCGAAGACGGGCAGGAGGCCCTGACCCTGGCCCTGCAGACCGGCCCCCAGGTGATCATCGCCGACTGGACGGCCTCGCGCCTGTCCGGTCCGGAACTGTGCGCCGCCCTGCGCAGCTCACCCGAGACCGCGCACACCCATCTCATCCTGCTGACCGAGGACACCGGCAACGAACGGCTGGTCGAGGCCTTCGCCGCCGGCGCCGACGACTACCTGGCCGTGCCCCTGAACCGCGAGGTCATGGCCGCGCGCCTGCGCGCCGCCCAGCGCCTGATCGGCCTGCGCGAGCGGGTGGAAAAGGACGCCGAGGAGATCCGTCGCTTCGCCGCGCGGCAGGCGGTGCTCAACCGCAAGCTGCAGCACATGGCCTTGCACGACGAGCTGACCGGGATCGGCAACCGCCGCTCGGCCATGGACCATCTGCAGCGGGAGTGGTCCGACTTCCGCCGCCACGGCCAACTGCTGGCCTGCATGATCATCGACATCGACCACTTCAAGCGGGTCAACGACACCTACGGCCACGACGCGGGTGATCTCGTGCTGAAGGAGACGGCGCGGGCCCTGACCGAGTGCCTGCGCGGCGGCGACGTGGTCTGCCGCTTCGGCGGCGAGGAGTTCCTGGCCATCTGCCCCGGGGTCGACCTGGAGACCGCCGGCATGCTGGGCGACCGCCTGCGCGCCGCCGTCGAGGCCAACACCATGGACGTGCCCGGGTTCAAGGGCCACGTCACCGTGAGCGTGGGCGTGGCCGGGGCCTCGACCGCGGTGGCCTCGATCACCGAACTGCTGAAGCTGGCCGACGAAGGCCTCTACGCCGCCAAGGAGGCTGGCCGCAACAAGGTCTGCGTGGTCAACACGCAGCCGGCGTAGCGGACCACCCGTCCCGGTTCCTCATCGCACCACCGTGAACCGCTGCGTGCTGCTGCCCGCGCTGCCGGACATCCGCAGGTAGTAGACGCCGGCCGCGCAGGGTGGCCGTGGTGCCCATGGGGATCACGGTCCAATCCTGGGCCAGAGCGGGGGTGATCGCGGCGATCATCAGCAGGAATGTGAGCATGAGCCCGGCGGCGCGGTGCATGGGGAGTCTCCCTGTCCGGCGAATGAATATCATTTTCGACCAGATTCCCTCCGAACCAAATCGGACCGAAATCGTGGTTTTGCTTGGACTAACGCAGACTCCGCGCCAAGGGGATCACCGCGACCGCGAAATTCTGCCGCCGGGACCCGTGGCAAGCCGGCGCCCATCTGTTACAATGGTTGCCATGAAAGAAGATACGGCATCCGACCTGGCGAACGAGGACGACGGCACGGGCCCCCGGCCGTCCCACCTGGTGACCCTCGCCCTGCAGGCCGCCCGCGCTGGTGATCCCGCCGCGTTGAGCGAGGTCTTCCATCTGGTCTACGACGAGATCCACGCCATCGCCCATGCCCGGGTCGCCCGCCACGGGTCCGGCCTGACCCTGGACACCACCGCGGTCGTGAACGAGGCCTACCTGAAGATCGTCCGCCACGGCGAGTTGGCCTGGGAGGACCGCAGCCACTTCTTCGCCGTGGCCTCGACGGCCATGCGCCAGATCCTGCTGGACCATGCCCGCCGGCACGTGGCCGCCAAGCGGGGCGGCGGCGCCGATCACGTCCCCCTGGACGACCAGGACGCGGCGGTCGAGGCCCAGGCCCGGGACCTGATCGCCCTCGACGCGGCGCTGGTGCGCCTCTCCCGCCACGACGCGCGGCTGGCGCAGGTCGTGGAGCTGCGCTTCTTCGGCGGCTTGTCCGTGGAGGAGACCGCCGTCACCCTGGGCGTGAGCGAGCCCACGGTCAAGCGCGACTGGCGCAAGGCCCGCGAGTTCCTGCAGCGCGAACTGGCCGACGATGACGCGGCCTGACCCCTCCCGCTGGCAGCGGATCCTGGATCGCCCGGCCGGCGAGGCTTTCGGCGCGCTCTTCGCCGCCGAAACCGCCGACGGCGCCCTGCCGTCCGACCCGGTCGACCTGCTCGGCGGCCGTGAAATCGGTCCCTACACCATCCTGCACCGGCTGGGCGAAGGCGGCGTGGGCGTCGTCTTCGCCGCGCAGCAGGCCCAGCCCGAGCGCCGGGTGGCCCTGAAGGTCCTGCGCGCCGGCGTGTTCGCCGACGAGCGCCAGCGGCGCGCCTTCCGGCGTGAGGTCCAGAGCCTGGCCCGGCTGGCCCATCCGGGCATTGCCGCCATCCACGAGGCCGGACGCACCGACGACGGGCTGGACTACTTCGCCATGGAGCTGATCGACGGCGCGCCCCTGGACGTCCACCTCGCCGCCCGGCCGCGGCCCGACACCCGCGCCGAGATCGACGCCCGGCTCATGCTCTTCCTGGAACTGTGCGACGCCATCAGCCATGCCCACCAGCGCGGGGTCATCCACCTCGACCTCAAGCCGTCGAACGTCCTGGTGCTGCGGGCCCCCACCCGCACGCGCACCCGTCAGGACGCCGCCCCTGCGCTGAAGGTCCTGGACTTCGGCGTGGCCCGCTTCAGCGGCGGCGACACCGACGCCACCCGGACCCTGGCCGGGCGCGGCATCTTCGGCACCCTGGCCTACATGAGTCCCGAGCAGGCGGGCGGCGACACCGACGCCATCGACGTGCGCAGCGACATCTACGCCCTTGGCGTGCTGCTGCACGAGATGCTGACCGGCGGGCACCCCATCGAGGTGCGCGGCCTGCCCATCCACGACGCGGTGGCGGCGATACGCGAACGCGAACCCCGGCGCCCCGGCGAGCGAGCGCGCATCCTGCGGGGCGACCTCGAGACCATCCTCATCAAGGCGCTGCAGAAGGACCCGGCCCAGCGCTACCAGAGCGCGGCGGCCCTGGCCGAGGACGTGCAGCGGTTCCGCGACGACCTGCCGATTCTCGGGCGCAGCCCCAGCACCGCCTACCAGCTGCGCAAGATCGTGCGCCGGCACCGGGTGCTGATCGGGCTGCTGGGGCTGGTCTTCGTGTCCCTGGTCGCGGCCGTCGGCGGGACCAGCTTCGGCCTGGTGCGGGCCCGACACGCCGAGTCGGCCGCCCGCGCCGACGCCGCCGCGGCCGAACAGGTGGCCGGTTTCCTGGAGAAGGTGTTCCGGGTGACCGAGCCCGGCGAATCCCGCGGCAACGCCGTGACCGCGCGCGAGCTGCTGGACCAGGCCGTGGCCACCATCGCCACCGAGCTGGACGACCAGCCGCGGGTGCGCGGACGCCTGCTCGCCTCCATGGGCAATGCCTACCGCAACCTCGGCCTGTACCGCGACGCCCGGCCCCTGCTGGAGCAGGCGGTGGCGCTGCAGGACGCCACTCTCGCGCCCGACGACCTGGTGCTGGCCGGCAACCACTTCGTCCTGGCCAGCCTGCTGCGGCGCCTCGAGGACTACCCCGCGGCCCAGGTCCACTACGAGGCCGCCCTGGCCATCCGCGAGCGGGCGCTGCCGCCCGATCATGCCGACATCGGCGTGGCCGTGTCCGGACTGGCCAACCTCGCGGTGGACCGCGGCGACTACGAGGCCGCCCGTGGGCTCTACGATCGCGGCCTCGGGATGCTTGAGCGCTCCGTGGGCACCGACGATCCTCGCTACGCGGCCATGCTCTGCAACCGGGCCATCACCGAGTGGAACGCCGGCAACCTGGACGCCGCGCGGACCACCTTCGAGCAGGTGGTCGAGATCCAGCGGCGCACCCTGCCGGCGGACGACCTGGACCTGGCCTGGAGCCTGACCATGCTGGCCCGCACCTACGAGGATTCCGGCCGCATCGACGAGGCGCGGCAGCTCAGCGAGGAGGCCCTGGCGGTCCAGGAGGCCGCCCTCGGCCCCGGGCACACGGACGTCGCCGAAACCCTGCGCGTGATCGCCGACCTGCACAGCCGGGTCGGCGACTACGCCGGCGCCGTCGCGGTGCGCGAGCGCGCCGTCGCCATCTGGGCCGAGGCGGTGGGCACCGGCAGCGCCAGCTACGCCATGGCCCTGGACAACCTGGCCCAGGAGCTGGGCCACGCCGGCCGCACGGCCGAGGCCATCCTTGCCTCCGAGCGCGCCGCCGCGATCTTCGCCGGCAGCCTCGAGCAGGACCACCCGGCCATCCACACCAACGCCACGATCCTCGCCCAGCTGTACCTCGACGCCGGGCAACCGGCCCGGGCCCGCCCCCTGCTGGAGCAGGCCTACGTCCTGCGCGAGCGCCTCCTGGGTGCGCAGAGCTTCGGCCTGGTCGAGGTGCTCGAGTCCCTGGCCCGGGCCGACCAGCTGGAGGGCCAGCCCGCTGCGGCCCGCGCGCGCTACGACCAGGCCCTGGGCATCGCCTCGGCCCTGGGCGACTCGACCCTGGAAGGGCAGCTGCTCGCCGCGCGCACGGCGCTCGGCGACGGCTAGGCCGGTCGGCGGGCATCGAGGTCGCGGCGGGCAGGCCGTGCGGCACCCGACACTTGCCGGACATGCTTGTCGGATGGTGTCCTGGAAGCGTCATAAAACGCTCCTGCGGCAGGATCCTTCAATTGTCTCCCGTCCCGGCGTTCAACCTGTTGCTGATGGCGTCCGGCAATGCACCTCGGCAACCGGCAGCCCACCGGTGGCGCCGCCGCCGGAGATTGAAGCGACTCGAGGACAAAAAGCGGGACCCGGGCAAGCCCGGGTCCCGCCACGAACAGGAAGGCCGGCCGGAACTACCGGTACAGGGCCTTCAGTGCACCGAAGCTGGCGTCCACGTTGGGAACGGCCGGGTCGCACAGGAAGGCGCCGACGGGGTACACCGAGGTGCAGGTGGCGTTGGTGAGGCAGCCGTCGTTGGCGTTGGGAGCGCTGAAGGACCAGTTGCCGATGACGAAGGTCGAGCCGTCCGGTCCGGTCACGGTGTTGCGCTTGGACCAGCCGTCGAGGTATTCCCAGGGCAGGCCGGTGCCGTCGACGTTGATGTCGCCGTGCACGTCGATCACTACGGGCTCGGTGCCGCTGACCAGGAACAGCTCGGTGGCGTCGTCGCCGTTGGTGCCGGCGGCGAAGCCGACGTCATAATCGAAAGCGAAGCCCATGTAGTCGGCGAACGCAGTCGTAATGGCCGTGGTGTTGTCCACGCAGTAGATGAAGGTGCCGCCGGCAACCGCAACGGCGGGGAAGGTGAACTCGACGCCGTCGGTGCCGCCGCCGTTGTTGGCGCAGCCCAGACCGTAGATCGACATGTCGGGGATGTCACTGCAGGCGAAGAGCTCGACGAACTTGGGCAGTCCACCGGTCAGCGGGCCGTCCATGACGCCGGTGATGACCAGCTGGGCGCTCGCGGCAACCGGCACCATGGCCAGCACGGCAAGCAGGGACACGATCTTTAGCATCTTCATGGAAACCAACCTCCTGGGAGTCGGGCGTAAACCCTTTGAAATCACAAAAATCCCCCTCCACGGGGCTCTAGACTCAGGAGGATATCATATTTCACCGTAAATTCCAACGAAACAATTGGAATTGGCAGGAAACACACATTCGGACCGGCTCCCGAGGGAACGCGCACCGCGACGTCCGTACCGCCACCACGTCCGACGGCTTCTGCTGGGGCCCCGGTGGGCTTGGCGCCCCTGGTGCGCGGCCGTGGCGCCGGCGGATCCAGCACGACCGCGATCACGAGCATGGGCTCTTCGCAGCGCGGGCACCGCCGCACGCTTGAGCATCAGTCAGCAATCCTGTCCCCGGGGACAGGAAATCAGTCGCATCATCAAGTTGCGGCGGGCCGGGCCAATGGTCGTGTCGTTGCGCAACAGCCAGCGCAGGCCGCGCCTGCCCCCATTGACAAGACCCCACTCCTCTGGTATGATCATAGCACGAATCGAGTCCGGCCCGCCCCGCGGCGGGTCTCGTCACAGGAGTTCCAGGACCGCATGAACCGCGACGCCCGCACCCTTGCCCCGACCGTCACCACCGGCTGCCGCTGGTGGGCTTGGCGTGCCTGGCACGAGGGTGGCGACGCCGCGGGCGGTCCGGACAGAGAAATCTAGAGTCCCCAGACCCCAGACCCGATGCGACGCGCCACCCGCCCCGACCGGCGGGTTTTTCATTGCCCGCCGCAGCCGGATCCGGACGCCGCGAACCCGAGGAGAGCACCGTGCCGCAGCCGACTGACACCGCGCCCCTGGCGCCCCCCGTGCGGGCCAAGATCCCCGCCGACCTGGAGACGCCGGTCTCGGTCTTCCTGAAGCTGAAGAGCCTGGGCGCGGCCTTCCTCTTCGAGAGCGTCGAGCGGGGCATCCAGATGGGGCGCTATTCGTTCATCGGCCTGGCGCCGCGCACCACCATCAGCCTGCGCGACGGCATCGTGACCACCGAGCGCAGCGGTCCCGATGGCGCGACGATCGTCACCTCACCCCTGGACGAAGCCGATCCCTTCGCCGCCGTGCGCGCCGAGTTGGCCCGCGAAGCCCGAGCCAACGGCGACGAAGGTAACCTGCCCCCGGCCTACGGCGGCGCCGTGGGCTGCATCGGCTACGACATGGTGCGCTACTTCGAGCGCGTGCCCCTGCCGCTGCAGCCCAATGCAGCCGACCTGCCCGACTACCGCTTCATGTTCCCGGCGACCATCGCCGTGTTCGACCACCTGCGCAACGAGATCGAGTTCCTGACCACGCCGCCCGCGGACGACAGCGACGGCCGCCGCGCCGCCCAGGCCGAGCTGGACCGGCTGCTGGGCGCCCTGCACACGCCGCTGCCGGCGGACGCCCACCGGCCCCTGGGCGGCGGCGGCCGGGCGGTCGAGCCGCAGCTGGCCGCCAACCAGGACCAGGCCCAGTTCGAGGCCGGCGTCAGGCGCGCCAAGGAGCACATCCTGGCCGGCGACGCCTTCCAGATCGTGCTCTCGCAGCGGCTGAGCGGCACCACCAGTGCCCCGCCGTTCCGCATCTACCGCGCCCTGCGCATCCTCAACCCCAGCCCCTACCTGTTCTACCTGGACTTCGGCGACACCCAGCTGATCGGCTCGTCGCCCGAGATGCTGGTGCGGCTGCAGGACGGGCGGGCGCAGGTCAACCCCATCGCCGGCACCCGGCGCCGCGGGGCCACCCCCGCCGAGGACCACGTGCTGGAACACGAGCTGATGGCCGACGAGAAGGAGCGCGCCGAGCACGTCATGCTGGTGGACCTGGGACGCAACGACCTGGGCCGCATCTGCGTCAAGGGGACGGTGCAGGTGGACGACTTCATGTCCGTCGAGCGCTACAGCCACGTCATGCATATCGTCTCGCGGGTCTCGGGCGAGGTCGAACCCGGCCGCGACATGTTCGACGTGCTGGCGGCCACCTTCCCCGCGGGCACGGTCTCGGGCGCACCCAAGATCCGCGCCATGCAGATCATCAGCGACCTCGAACCGGACCGGCGCGGCTCCTACGCCGGCGCCGTGGGCTACTTCGGCCGCAGCGGCGACATGGACATGTGCATCGCCATCCGCACGCTGGTGATGCAGGGCAACCGCTTCAGCGTGCAGGCGGGGGCCGGCATCGTGGCCGACAGCGACCCTGCCCGCGAGCACCAGGAGACCCTGGACAAGATCCGCGCCCTGGTGCGCGCCGTGGCCATCGCCGAGGAGGAGCGTTGACATGCACCTGATGATCGACAACTACGACTCGTTCACCTTCAACGTCGTGCAGGCCCTGGGCCAGCTGGGCGCGGAAATCGAGGTGCGGCGCAACGACCGCATCAGCGTGGACGAGGCCCTCGCGCTCGGGCCCGAGAGCGTCATCATCTCACCGGGGCCCGGCACACCCTCCGACGCGGGCATCAGCATCGCGCTGATCCAGGCCTGCGCCGGGCGGGTGCCGGTCCTCGGCATCTGCCTGGGCCACCAGTCCATCGTCGAGGCCTTCGGCGGCCGCATCACCCGTGCCGACCGGGTGATGCACGGCAAGACCAGCCGCATCCACCACGACGGGCGCACGCTCTATACCGGGCTGAGCAACCCCTTCACCGCCACCCGCTACCACTCGCTGATCGTGCGGCCGGAGGACCTGCCCGACGAGCTGGAGGCCGTCGCCCGCACCGCCGAGGGCGAGATCATGGGCGTCCGCCACCGGGAGCTGCCCATCGAGGGCGTGCAGTTCCACCCCGAGTCGATCCTCACCACCGAGGGCCCGCACCTGCTGGCCAACTTCCTGGCCCAGGCGGCCCCCCGGGGAGGTCGCGATGTTCGCCGGGCTTCTTGAGGGCGGCAGCCTCGACCGCACCGCCGCCCGCGCGCTGATGCAGCGGATCATGGACGGCGAGGTCTCGCCGGTGCAACTGGCGGCGGTCCTGATGGTGCTGCGCACCCGTGGCGAGACGGTGGACGAGCTGACCGGGTTTGCCGAAGCCATGCGCGCCGCGGCGGTGACGGTGCCCGCCGGCGAGGGCGGCCTGGTCGACACCTGCGGCACCGGCGGCGACGGCAGCGGCACCTTCAACATCTCCACGGCCACGGCGCTGGTGGCCGCAGCCATGGACATCCCCGTGGCCAAGCACGGCAACCGCGCCGTCAGCTCGCGCAGCGGCAGCGCCGACGTGCTGGAAGAGCTGGGCGTGGCCCTGGTCGCCGATCCGCTGCAGGTGGCCGCGATGATCCGCGAGGTGGGCATCGGCTTCATGTTCGCCCCGCTGCTGCACCCGGCCATGAAGCACGCCATGCCCGTGCGCCGGGAGCTCGGCGTGCGCACGGTCTTCAACCTGCTGGGCCCCTTGACCAACCCGGCCGGCGCGCGGCGGCAATTATTGGGGGTCTACGCCCCCTCCCTCTGCGCCCCCCTGGCCCAGGTGCTGGGCAACCTGGGCAGCGAGCACGCCTTCGTGGTGCACGGCGAAGGCGGCCTGGACGAGGTCTCGCCCTGCGGCCGGACCCTGGTGGCCGAGCTGCGGGCCGGCGAGGTCAACACCTTCACGTTCACACCCGAAGAGGCGGGGATCGAGCGCTGCCGGCCGACCGATCTGGCCGGCGGCACGCCGGCAGAGAACGCGGAGATCATCCGCGGCATCCTGGCCGGCCGGACCGGGCCGCCGGCGGACGCCGTGGCGCTGAACGCCGGCTTCGCGGCGGTCGTCGCCGGGCAGGCGGCAACCGTGGGCGAAGGCGTGGCCCAGGCCCGCGAGGTGCTGGCCGACGGTAGGGCCGCGGCGCTGCTGGCGCGTCTGGCCGCAGCCTCACAAGCCGCCGCCGGGGAGGCGTCATGAATTTCCTGGAGCGGATCCGACCGGTGAAGGAGGCCGAAGTCGCGGCCCTGCGCACGCTCTTCGCCCTGGAGCCGCCGCGGCGGTCAGGACCCCCGGTGCGGGACTTCGCGGCCGCCCTGCGCGGCGGGCGGCGCCTGATCGCCGAAGTCAAGCGCTGCTCGCCCAGCGACCCCGCCTTCCGCCAGAAGGCGGCGGTCGAACGCCTGGCTGCGGTCTACGCACGCAACGGCGCCGCGGCCGTCTCCATCGTCACCGACCGGGCCAACTTCGGCACCTCCCTGGACGACGTGGCGGCCCTGCGCGCGGCCTGCGGCCTGCCGGTGCTGGCCAAGGACTTCGTGATCGACGAGGTGCAGGTGCAGGCGGCCTGGGCCGCGGGCGCCGACGCGGTGCTGCTGATCGCCCGCATGCTGACGC
The DNA here is from genome assembly GCA_963848505.1 of Candidatus Krumholzibacteriia bacterium. Taxonomy (GTDB): domain Bacteria; phylum Krumholzibacteriota; class Krumholzibacteriia; order LZORAL124-64-63; family LZORAL124-64-63; genus JACZKN01. The sequence goes on from CAWKEB010000003.1 coordinate 2,453,167, forward strand.
CGGCGCGCCTGGCCCAGCTGCTGGCCTGCGTGCGCGGGCTGGGCCTGGAGTCGCTGGTCGAGTGCCACGACGAGGCCGACATCCGCGCGGCCCTGGCCGCCGGCGCGGCCCTGGTGGGCCTGAACAACCGCGACCTCGACGCCCTGACCACGGACGTGGGCCTGACCGCGCGCATGCTGCCGCTGCTGCCGGACGGCGTGGTGAAGGTGGCCGAAAGCGGCATCGATCGGCACGACCAGGTCACGGAGCTGGCCGCCCTGGGCGCGGACGCCTTCCTGGTGGGCCACGCCCTGCTGAAACACGCCGATCCGGGCCGCAAGTTGCGCCAGCTGCTGGGCACCGAGCCGGAGGGCGCCCCGCTGTTGAAGGTCTGCGGGCTGACCGACCCCGGCGACGCGCGGGCGGCCCACGCCGCCGGAGCCGACCTGCTGGGCGTGATCTTCGCCGCCAGTCCGCGCCAGGTGGACCGGGCCCGGGCCCTGGCCATCCGCGCTGCGGTGCCTGCGGCCCGGCTGGTGGGCGTGTTCCAGGACGAGGCACCGGACCGGGTGGCCGAACTGGCCCTGGCCTGCGGCCTGGACCTGCTGCAGCTGCACGGCAGGGAGTCGCCGGCCGAATGTACCGCCCTGCGCAACCGCACCGGTCTGCCGGTGATCAAGGCGCTGGACGCGGGGCCGGACCTGCCGGCGCGGGCCCGCGCCTACGACGTCGCCTACCTGCTGCTGGACCTGCCCAAGGGCGCGCCCGCCCCGACGCCCGGCACCATCGCGCCCGACCTGGCGGCCGCCGCCGCGGCCCTGCGCGCCGAGGGCCGCACGGTGCTGCTGGCCGGCGGCCTCGATCTGCAGAACCTGAAGCCGGCCCTGGCCGCCGCGCCCGACGGCGTGGACCTGTGCCGCGGCGTCGAATCGTCCCCGGGCCGCAAGGACCTTGAAAAGCTGGCCGCCCTGGGCCGGGAGGTGCATCCGTGAACCGCAGCATCCTCAAGAGCGACGGGCCCGGCCGTTTCGGCGGCTTCGGCGGGCAGTTCGTGCCCGAGACCCTGATCCCCTGCCTGCTGGAGCTGGACGAGGCCCGGCTGGCCGCGGCCGCCGACCCGGCCTTCGCGGCCGAACTGGACCTGCTGAGCGCCGACTACGCCGGCCGCCCCACCCCCCTGTACCGGGCGCGGCGGCTGGAGGCGGCCTGGGGCCCGCAGGCCCGCATCTACCTCAAGCGCGAGGACCTCAACCACACCGGCAGCCACAAGATCAACAACTGCCTGGGGCAGATCCTGCTGGCCAGGCGCATGGGCAAGACCCGCATCGTGGCCGAGACCGGCGCCGGGCAGCACGGCGTGGCCACGGCCACCGTCTGCGCCCTGGCCGGCCTGCGCTGCGTGGTCTACATGGGCGCCACCGACGTGGTCCGCCAGGCGCCCAACGTGGCGCGCATGCAGCTGCTGGGCGCCCGGATCGTCACCGTCACCGCCGGCAGCGCCACCTTGAAGGACGCCACCAGCGAGGCCATCCGCGACTGGGTGACCAACGTCAGGGACACCCACTACATCATCGGCTCGACGGTGGGGCCGCACCCCTACCCCACCCTGGTGCGCGACTTCCAGGCGGTGATCGGCCGCGAAGCCCGGGCCCAGGTGCTGCAGAAGGAGGGGCGCCTGCCCGACCGGGTGATCGCCTGCGTGGGCGGCGGCAGCAACGCCATGGGCATCTTCACGGGTTTCCTGGACGACCCGGTGGCGCTGTTCGGGGTCGAGGCGGCCGGCAGCGAGCTGGGCCACAGCCAGGCCCTGGGCCTGGGCCGGCCGGGGGTGCTGCACGGCTCCTACAGCTACCTGGTGCAGGACGACGACGGGCAGGTGATCCCCGCCCACTCCATCGCCGCGGGGCTGGACTACCCGGGCGTGGGCCCGGAGCACAGCCACCTCAGGGACAGCGGGCGCGCCGTCTACCTGGGCGTCGGCGACGGCGAGGCCCTGGCCGCCTGCCACGAGGTCTCGCGCCTGGAGGGCATCATCCCGGCCCTGGAGTCGAGCCACGCCCTGGCCTTCTGCAAGCGGCAACTGGCGGACGACGGTGCCGACAGCGCGCCCCTGGTCATCGTCAACCTGTCCGGCCGCGGCGACAAGGACATGGCCGGCCTGGCGGAGGTCACCCCATGAGCACGCTGCTGTCGCGCACCACCGAACGCCTGCGCGCCGCCGGCACCCCCGCGGTCGTGCCCTTCCTGACCGCCGGTTACCCCGACCTGCAGACCGGCCGCCGCCTGCTGGCCGAGGTCGCCAAGGCGGGCTGCCCCATCGTGGAGATCGGCGTGCCCTTCAGCGACCCGGTGGCCGACGGGCCGGCGATCCAGGCCGCCTCGCGGGCGGCCCTGGACCAGGGCATGACCCTCGGCGGCGCCCTGGACCTGGCCGGGCACGCGGCCGGCGACCTGGGCCTGCTGCCGGTGCTGATGGGTTACCTCAACCCGGTGCTCAGCTACGGTCCCGAGCGCTTCGCCGCGGCCTGCGCCGTGCGCGGCGTGGCCGGGGTGATCGTGCCGGACCTGCCCCTGGAGGAGGCGGCGGGCCTGCGCGCCCTGCTGCTGACCCACGGCGTCTCGCTGGTCGAGCTGGTGGCCCCCACCAGCGGCCCGCGGCGCCTGGCCGCCTACGGGCAGCAGGCCGGCGGGTTCCTGTACCTGGTCTCGACCACCGGGGTCACCGGCGCGGGCGTGGGCGGGGACATCGCCGGCTACTGCGCCCGGGTGCGTGAGCACTGCGACCTGCCCCTGTACGTGGGCTTCGGCATCGCCGACGCCGCGGCGGCGGCGCAGGTGGCCGCCAGCGCCGACGGGGTGGTCATCGGCAGCGCCCTGCAGCGGGTGATCGCCGGGGCGGCCGACGCCGAAGGGGCCGTGGCCGGCGTGCGGGCCTTCCTGGGCGAGGTCTGCGCCGCGGTGGCCGCCGCGCGGGGCGATTCCGGTTGAGTATCCGCGGGACCGGTGATAGCTTGACGCCACCATGTGGGAAGAACTAGCCACCAGCCCGTTGATCGATGTCCTGGACATCCTGATCGTGGCCTACCTGCTCTATCGCCTGATCGTGTTCATCAAGGACACCCGGGTGATCCAGATGCTGGTGGGTCTGGGCCTGCTGCTGGTGCTGTCCTACGCCGCCAGCAGCCTGGGCATGATCGTCGTCGGCCGCATCCTCGGCACCCTGCAGACGGTCTGGGTCATCGCCTTCATCATCATCTTCCAGCCCGAGCTGCGCGCGGCCCTGACCAACCTGGGCCTGCGCCGCGGCTTCGGCCTGTTCTCGGCAGCGCCGGAAATCCCCGCCGAGGAGGAGCTGCTGCAGGCGGTCGGCCGCATGAGCAAGCGCGGCCTGGGCGCCTTGATCGTCATCGAGCGCGAGGTGCGCCTCAACAACTGGATCAAGAAGGGCGTGCGCCTGGACGCGGAGATCTCCGCGGCCACCATCGAGGCGATCTTCACGGTGCCCGGCCCCCTGCACGACGGCGCGGTGATCATCAGCCAGGGCAAGATCGCGGCGGCGGCGGTGTTCCTGCCCATCACCGACCGCGAGGAGCTGGGCTACGTGCTGGGCACCCGGCACCGGGCGGCGCTGGGCATCAGCGAGCAGTCCGACGCCATCGTGATCGTGGTCTCGGAGGAAACGCGCGCCATCAGCGTGGCCCATGGCGGCGACATCAGGCGGGGCTTGACCCTGGACGACCTGCGCGCGGAGATCGAGCGCATCTTCCTGCGTCGCAGCGGCGGCGGCGGCCGGCGGCGGCGCCGCAGCGATCGCGCGGCCGACGAAACGCCGACGGCGGGCTAGACCACCGGCTCCAGCTCCCGCGGCATGCCGTTGCGCCGCCGGATCGCCGTGGGCAGCACGGCCCGCAGGAACACTTCCACCAGCTCGGGATCGAACTCCGTGCCGCACTTGTCGCGCAGCACCTCGGCGGCGGCCTCGGGCCGCAGCACGGTCTTGCCCATGGTGCCGGTGACCAGCGCCGTGTAGAGGTCGACGATGGCCACGACCCGCGCCGCCAGCGGGATGTCGCGGCCCTTGAGCCCGCGCGGGAAGCCGCGGCCGTCGAAGCGCTCGTGGTGGCAGCGGACCACGTCCATGATGGTGCTCGGCAGGTTCAGGCCCGCCAGCAGGGCCGCCCCCTCGTCCGGGTGGCGGCGGAAACGCTCGCGCTGCTCGGGGCTGGCGCCGGCTCCGGTGGCGGCGGCGTCCTCGGCCCGTTCGAAGAGGCCGATGTCCCGCAGCAGGCAGCCGTAGATCAGGTCGCGCTCCTGGTCCGGCGGGAAGGCCATCACCCGCGCCAGGCGGTTGATGTGGGCCACCGTCGCGGCGGTGTTGGCGTCGCTGCCGAAGGCCCGCTTCTCGCGCAGGCAGACCAGGATCCGCACCAGCTCCAGGTTCACGTCCGCGTTGTCGTTGCTGCCGTCGTAGCGGTGCAGCAGGCGCGCGGTCTCGGTGAACAGCTCCTCGAGCAGGCCGGTGGGATCGTCGCAGACGAAGTCCGGATTCAGCTCCAGCAGCACCGTGCCCAGGTTCTCGCCGTCCCACTTCAGGGCCACGATCCACTCGACGCCCGCGGTGCGCATCTCCTGGCGCACGCCCTTGAAGAAGCCCGGCATGTTCTGCACGGCCACCGGACGTTCCATGGTCGAGAAGAAGAGCTGCAGCTTCTCCCCGCCCAGGTCCAGGGCCATCCACGAGTCGTTGCCGCCGACCATCACCTGGGGCCGGCCGCGCTCGGGGCTGAGGAAGCCCAGCTGGGTGACCGGCAGCACCGGCCACGAGTGGCGTGCGAAGATGCGCCAGAAATGGGGCCGATCCACGGCCTCGGGCAGGTCCAGGGCCAGCTGCAGCAGAACCTCGGCGGGCGAGGTGCCGTCCGGCGCCCAGGTCGGCTCGCGGACTTCGATCTCCTCCTCGGCGTCGGCGAAGCGGGTCTCGGTGATGACGCCTTCGTCCTTGGCCGTCAGCACCCGCATCAGCAGTTCGAGGGCGAAGTTCTCGGCCACCGAGTACTCGCGCTCGTCACCCTCGCGGCGCAGCAGCACCATGGCCGCCAGGCCGTCGTCCAGGTTCACCGGCAGGATGATGTCCGGGTCCACGGCCTCGAGCAGGGCGGTGTCGTCCTCGCCCAGTTCGTCCGCACCCAGGTCCAGCAGGGTCAACGGCCGGTTGGCCGTCGCCACCGCCTGCACCAGGCCGCTGCCGCAGAGCACGCGGCGGTCGCCGCCGGGGTCGACCATCTGCTCGCCGATCTTCGTCAGCAGCACGGTCTCCTCGGCCAGGCCGTGGCTGAACAGCAGGTTGCCCAGGGTGCGGGCGAACTCCGCCTTGTCGTCGTGGTCGGTCCAGCGCCCGAGCGAGGCCACCGCGTCGGACAGGGACATGTACTGGTGATCCTTGCGGCGGCCGGTGCTCGCCGTCTCGAGGGAGAGATCCTCCAGCACCGAGTTGAGCTCCGGATCGCATTCCGGAAGGTCCTGCGCCTCGTCCTCGTCGGCGGCGAAGGCCACGGCGCCGATCTCGATCAGCGGGCAGTCGTCGACGGCGCGCTCTTCGAGGGCATCGACCTCGGGTCCGCAGACGGCGACCGCCGTCGGCACGTCCGGGAAGTGGCGCAACGGCAGCCCGGTGAATTTCTGTTCGAGGAACTTGGCGACCATGGTGCTGGCGCCGCAGAAGACGGCTTCGCCGCCGGCCGAGACCAGCCGCTGCTGGAAGTCGGCCAACGCACGGGCGCCGCCGCCGCCCAGGGCGCTCATCTGCGCCAGGTCCAGGACCAGCCGCAGCTTGCCGCGCTCGAGACACTTGTCGGCGAGCTCGCCCAGTCGGTCCCGGTCGCCGGGGCCGACGGTGCCGGCCACCTGCACGCCGAACAGGGCCGGGTGTGCGAGTTTCACAGGTTCGAAGCGGGTCGCCATGGTCTGCTCCTGAGGCTGAGGCGGTCTCCGGGACGGCCGCGGGCGTCACTTGGGTCGTGCGAGGTGGCCGGCGCTCCCCCGGCGCCGGCTTCCTCGGGTCACACCAGCGACTCGGCCAGCCAGTTGTCGAGGACGGACCTGAGGAACCGCCATTCGCTGCCGACCTTCTTCGCCGGGATCTTCCCTTCTTTCGCCAATCTGCAGACTGTCTTTACGTGCATTTTCAGGTATTCCGCCGCTTCCACGGACGTCATGACCTGGCTGACCGGATCGTCCCCCCCGATGTAGATCCTGGAGTGATCCCTGAAGTCGGGCATGGGTGGACTCCTTCCCAAAGATGTGGACCTGTACGTGCCTAGACACGCGTTGCATGACAAAACTGCAACTACCGTGCCCAGGACACCGTTAAGTCAAAATCACGTAATATCCGCCTGATACAGGGAGTTACAGGAAACCAGAGGGAATCCGGCACCCGGCGCGGATGCCGTCCTCCTGTGCAGGATACCTCAAGAATCGATTGGCTCTTGCAATCCGCACGGAGGCCGGTCAGGCGTTGCCGCCCGCGGCCCGGACCAAGGGCAGGCGCTCGGCGGGCCAGGGTTCGACCCAGATGCCGTCGGCGCCGGCGGCCCGGGCGCGCCGCTGCCCGCCGGGCGGTGCCCCGGCCCCGGAAGCGACCAGCACCAGGGCCGGCAGGGGGGCGGGCGCCCCCGCCAGCAGACGGCGCAGGCGACGCAGGTGGCCGGTGGGTTCCTCGTTGTCGCAGAGGATCAGCTGCGGCGGACGCGGCCCCGCCAGCAGGGCCGGCACCTCGGCCGGGGATGCGGCTGCCAGCACCCGGCGGCCGGCCTCAGCCAGGCGCGAGGCCAGCACCTCGCGCAGGAACGGGCTGGCCACCAACAGCACGACAGGTTCGTCGGCAGGCTCGGCGGGAATCGCGGCCGCAGCCGGCGCCTCCAGGCGGAGTTCCGGCAGGCAGCGCTCCGGGTCCAGGCAGCCGGTGTCGTAGTCGCGGGCGAGCACGGTCAACTCCGAGTCCAGCTGCAGCAGACGGATCTGCAGCGCGGGGTCCGGAGCAGCGCCGACGCCCAGGGCCGCGGCCGCACTCTCGAGGGCCGCGGCCAGCTCCGCGCAGCCGCCGAGGCCCGACTCGACCCCGGCCCGCCGCCACCAGCGGCCGGACGCAAGCAGGCGCCCCTGCCAGGCCGGGGCGGCGGCCGACGGCTCTTCGCCAACGCAAAGGCGGAGCTGGTCTGCCAGCTCCGCCATTGCCTTGACCACGGCCCAGGGCCGGTCGTCTGCGTGCGTGGGGCCGATCATGCGTCCCGCTCCTTCGGGAGGACCCGCCGGTCGGCGACCGGGCAGGGACGCCGGCGGCCGCTCAGTCCAGGGACACCGCCCCGAACTCGGACAGGTCGTGGATCGCCGCTTCGGCTCCGCCCTGGGGAGCGGCGAAGCCCGGCGTGTCGTCGTCCAGGCGCACGGCCCCGAAGGCCGCGAGATCGAGCACGTCTTCCTCGGCCTTGGCCGCGGGCGCCGCGGGCTTGATCACCGGCGCCGCGGGCTTGGTCACCTGAGCCACGGGCTTGATCACCGGAGCCGCCGTCTTCGTCACCGGCGGTGCCGGCTGGGCGGCGGGCGCGATCCTCGCCAGGGGATCGGGCTCGACCACCGGGGCCTGCGGTTCCACCGACTGGGCGTTGAAGCCGGCCAGATCATACACCGGGTCCGGATCCTCGGCCAAGAACGGATCGGGGTCGTCGGCGCCGAAGTCCGTCACGACCGGCTCCGGCTCACCACTGGAGAACGGATCGACCTCCAGGGCCGGCCCCTGGTCCAGGTCTGCCGACAGGTCGTTGCCCTTGGCGCCGAAGGGATCGAAGCGGGTGAAGCCCAGGTCCGGCTCCGGGAGCTCGACCGGATCGATCGGCGCCACCGCCGACGGATCGAAGGTCAGGCCGGTCATCAGGCCGCAGGCCTCGCCGGCGCGGTTGAGGCGGTTGACCTGGCCATTGAATCCGGAGGTCAGCCCGGTCAGCTGCGCGGCGGCCTCGGTGGCCGCGGGTGCGGCATCGCGCACGACCTTGCGCCAGTTGGCGCTGCTCTGGCTCGCGTCTTCCAAAGCCGCCTGCACCTGCTGCAGCGTGTGGTCCGCCGCCGCGAACGAATCGTCGGGCAGGGCCGGACCGGTGCTGCTCTCGGCCACCTGGCGGAACTCGGTCGCCAGCTCCTCCAGGGCCTGGGTCATGGGCAGCAGACGCTCGCCGCGGGGACCGAGGCGCGCCACTTCCATGGCGATCTGGAAGGCCAGCTTGTTGCTGCGGTCCACCAGGTCGTCGAGATCGCCGGCGGCGGCGGGCTCGGCGGCCTGCAGCAGGGTCTTGAGATTGCCGCGCAGGGCTGCGACGGCCGCCGCGGCCCGGGCCACGGGATCCTCCTGGCCGCGTGCGCCGGCGCCGTCGGCCAGCCGGCGCAGGGACGAGGCCAGGCGATCGACCGCCGAGCCCTGCACGCCGACCTTGTCCATGGCGGCGTTGGTCCAGCCGCAGGCCTCGGTGATCAGGGCCATCAGGCGCTCGGCCTCTTCGCGGTCCTTGGCGCGGATGGCCGCCGCCTCCTGCCCCGCGGACTGGGCCTGGTCATGGTGGCGCAGCAGCTCGTCGGCCAGGGTGCCGACGGTGGGGTTGTCGAAGTGGGCGTTCATGACGTCGCGGTTGTTGGTCGAGGCGGCGCGCAGCAGCCGCTGCAGTTCGCCCTCCAGCCCCGCGGAACGGCGCTGACGCGCCTCGCCCAGGCGCCAGGCACCGACGTTCTCGTTGACGAAGGCGGCGGCGGTCGGGTGCAGCTTGAACAGCGGATCCTGCCAGCCCTTCTCCTCGTCGATGCGCAGGGCAGTCAGCTTGTCCACCATGCGGGCGTTGCGGGCCGCGTCGCGGTCCAGCTTGCCGACGGCACGGGCGACCGAGCCGGCCCCGAGCACGGCCAGCACCACCGTCGCCAACGCGACGATGTAGAGCAGATGCAAGGGATGGGCGTTGAAGTCGACGATGCGGTCGAACTGCAGCAGGCTCTGCGGCTGCCACAGGCTGACCGGGTCGATGCCCAGGGCCGTGACCAGCGCGCCGGCCAGGCCGATGGCCGCCACCACGATCGCCAGGGCGAACAGCACGCCCAGGCCGCCGCCCGAAACCCGGGCCCGGCGCGGACGTCCGCCGGAGCGACCCGGCGGCGGAGCTTCCAGCTCCGATTCGTCCTGCACGGCGGTTTCGAGATCCGGCGCCGGATCCTCGCCCAGTTCCTGGACCAGGTCCAGGGTCTCGGTGCCGGCCGCCGGCTCCGCGTCGGGGTCGGCGAACCCGCCGCCCGTCTGCTCGTCCGCCAGGGACTCGAAGTCCAGGCTGTCGGTCCACTCGTTGAGATCGTTCCTGCTCATTCGCGATTCCTTTCCCTGTGAGCATGCCGACGGGCCGAGCCCCCGGCTCCGTTCACATTCGTGCCCCGGGCCGTCGGGCCAAGGCGGCCCCCGGCGCGATTGCAGGCGCTGAGACAGGATCACTCTTCGGCGGGAATCGGGGAAACCAAAGCCCAAATCTCGCCGGAGCCGACCGTCGTCGGGAACTGCTGGCCCGAATCCTGGCAGCCCGGTGGCCGAATGCAGCCGAAACGGTGCTGCGACCAATATAACTCGTTGTTTTTAATGATTTTACAATATCTGCAGCAGGCATGATCCCTGCATCGCCTGCCGCTGCACCCCCAAACCAGGGAAGGATCCCGCCATGCCCGCTGTCCTGCGCGCCCCCGCCGAGCCCCGCTTCCGGGGCCTGTTCCCCGACTGGACCGGACTGCGCCCGCTGCGCTGGTACTTCGCCGAGCAGCTGCTGGAGGCGCGCCACGGTTCGCGCTTCCCCACCAACGCCGAGGGCCCGGACGAGGACGTGAACATCTACCTGATCGGCCTGCTGACGGGGTTCATCGCCGGACACCCGGACCCGCGGGTCCTGCCGGGCGCCGATCCGCTCCTGCTGCCGCCGGCCGCGGCCCTGCCCAAGGCCGCCCGGGCCGCCCACTACCGGGTCAACGGCGATCACCGCCTGCTTTTCCTGGGGCTGCTCGATCGCGGCGACGGCCGGCGCCGCCGCCGCCAGCCCTGGGGCGTCGCCGACGACGGGAGGCGCGCGCGGGATCTGGCCGCCGGCCAGGCCTGCTACGCCCTGGCGGCCAGCCTGCTGGAAGGACGCCGCGACGGCTCGGCGGCCCTGGCGGCGGTCCTGCGCAAACTGGCGGCGAACTTCGAGGAGTACGTGCACGTGCTGGCCGTGCTGGCGACCCGGCGCTGGGGTCTGGGCGCCCGGCTGGGCGAGGGAGAACTGGCCGGCCTGCTGCGTCCGGCGGCGGCCGAGTCCGTCACGCCGGCCGTCGACCCGACCCCGACCATGGATGGTCTGCTGGACGAATTGTCGGCCTATCGCGCCGACCCGTCGCCACGGCGGGCGGCCGGCCTGCGGGCCCGCGCCGCCGCCCTCGGGGTCGACGCCGTGCGCCTGGGGCTGCCCGCCTGATCCGCCGGCAGGCCTAGTGCCCGCTGCAGAAATCGAGGATGTCCCGGTAGAGGACCTCCTCGCCGTGGGTGGTCAGGATGGCGTGACCGCCGGTGGGAAAGACCCGGAACAGCGAATCGTCGTGGCGCGTCTTGCGCTGCAGGAAGCGCAGCGACTCGGGGCTGGCCTGGTCGTCGTCCTCGCACTGGGCACCGTAGATGGGCACCTTCAGGTTGGGGATGTGGCTGCGCGCGGCGTCCATGCCCTCCATCACGTCCGCGTTCCAGCGGATCCAGCGGTTCAGCACGCCCAGCCGATGCAGCTTCAGGCGCACCACCAGCCGCTGGAAGAAGGACTCGCGCGGCATGATCGCCGGCGACAGCAGCACCAGCGTGGACACCTTCTCCAGCCTCGACAGGTGGATCGCGAGGGTCGCGCCGAAGCCCAGGCCCACCGCGTGGACCTTGCCCCCGCTGCGGGCCAGCAGCCGGAAGCGCTGCCGCACCTGCTCCAGGGCCGCCTCCCAGGAGACTTCGCTGATGGTGTGGTGCGGCCGGCCATAGTCCGGCAGGCGCATGACGTAGACGTTGAAGTTCGCATCGTACAGGCGGCCCGCCAGCATGTGCAGGTCGCCGGGCCGGGTCGAGGCACCGTGGACCAGCAGCACCGAACCGATGGCGTCCTCGCGCACGCGCAGGTAGCTGCGGTCGGCCTCGGGGATGTCGCGCTCGCCCTCGAAGGCCTCGATCAGCCGCTTGTGGGTGCGCAGGGTCATGACCAGGCCGCGGGGCGTGTCCGGCAGCTGCTCGCGGGTGCGGGCCAGGTCCCAGGCCGCCAGCGCAAGCACCGTGGCGTGGGAGGCGGGCGCCGGCTCGTTGCGGTCGATGGGGGGCGGGCCCATGCGGCCGCTGCCGCCCCGGGAGCCGCCGCCGCGCGGGCCGCCGCCACGGCTTTCGCCGCCACGGCTTTCGCCGCCGCGTCCTTCGCTGCCGCGTCCCTCGCTGCCGCGTCCCTCGCTGCCGCGTCTTTCGCCGCCCCGGCCGGGTCCACGGCTGCCGCCGCCGCCGCGGCCATCGCCACCGCGACCGCTGCCCCCGCGACCGCCGCCCCCGCGCCCGCCGCGGCTGCCGCCGCGACCGCCGCCGTCGCGGCCGCCGTCGCGGCCGTCTTCGCGACCACCGTCGCGGGCTGCGGGTGCCGTCTGCCTGTCCCCACTGGGTTCGGCCATGATCGCCTGTCCTCTCAGCTGCTCTGCGGGTTGCCGGCCTCGTCCGGGTCGATGTCCGCCAGGCTGGCGCAGACCAGTTCCGGCCAATCGTCCTGGTCCAGACTGCCAAGCACTTCGCAATCGGCGTGCTTGCCCGACAGCACGAAGGCCGTGCGCAGGCCCAGGCGTCCGGCGGTGACCAGATCGGCCACCGGGTCGTCCGAGATAAATAGGGTCTCCGCCGGAGCCGCGGCAACCCTTTTCAGTGCCTCAAGGTAGATGGGTTCGGCCGGTTTGCCCACCGTGACGGTGCGGCCGGGCCCCGCCAGCGCTTCCAGGGCGGCGGCCCAGGCCCCCGGCCCCAGCCGCCGCTGCCCGGCGGCATCCAGCCAGAACGTGTTGCGATGCAGGCAGAGGAGGTCCACGCCCCGATCCAGCAATGCCGGCAGGGCGGCGTCCAGCTCCGCCGACTCGAGCTCCGGGTTCAGGCCCAGCACCACCGTGTCGCAGGCGTCGGCTGCGGCCAGATCGAAGCCCTGCTCCTGCCACCAGGGCCGCAGGCGCGGGTGCCCCAGCCACAGCAGCTGCCGCCGGCCGCGCTCGCGCAGCCAACCCGCGCCCAGGCCCAGCGCCCCCACCAGCCGATCCTCGTGGACGGGAAAGCCCGCGCTCGCCAGGTCGGCCACCAGTTCCTGCGGCGTGTGGGTGGTGTTGTTCGAGACCAGGCACCAGGGCAGGCCGCGGCGTTCGAGTCCCTCGAGCCAGGCCACGCTGCCGGCGATCGGCCGGTAGGACTTGTCGCGGACCAGCACGCCTTCGACATCCAGCAGGAAGGCCCGCACCGGCCCGGGGCGCTTCACGCGGGCACCCCCCGACCGGGCCCGAGGCGGCCGGCGGCGGCGACCTCGTCCAGCAGCGCGTCCCAGACCGGGGCCAGGCGCGGCCAACAGCAGGGATCGACGTCGCGATCAAGGGAGCAGACGTGGCCGCAGCTGTCGCCGCCGATCAGGTCGCCCAGCAGGGATACCAGGCCATCGAGATCCCCGTCGGCGTAGAAGTGACGCCCCTTGCAGCGGCTGCCGTAGAGTGCCGGATAGACCTGGCCGCGCGGCAGCACCGGATAGCAGCCGGCGTGGATCGCTTCGGCCACGCTGATGCCGAAGTACTCCTGGGCCGCGCAGGACACCACGATGTCGGCACGCTCGAGCAGGCGGTCGTAGTCGGCGCGCTCCGGCAGGTGACCCCAGGCGATGCAGCGCTCGCCCAGGCGCGGGCGCAGGGCGGCGAAGGCCTCGTGCTCGGCGCGCTCGTCCCCGACCAGGGCCACCTCGAAGTCCAGCCCCGCGTCCAGCAGGCGGCCGACCGCGGCGGCGAACAGCTCGGGCCGCTTGTCGAATTCCCAGCGGTGGTTCCACAGCAGCAGCGGCCGCACGCCGCGCGGCCAGGCCGGGCCGGCGTCCGCCAGGCACGAACCGCCGCGGTAGCGGGGGAAGTGCTCCGCCGGCAGCGGCGGCCGCTCCAGCCCCACGGCGCACACGCTGCTGCGGGCCTCCAGCCGCGGGCGCACTCCCGCCGGCACCGCCTCGGGCATGTGCGCCAGGTAATCCGGCAGCGAGTCCAGGAACACCTGGCGGTGCCAGTCCGAGTTGAAGACCACGCGGTCGGCAGCCAGGGCGCTGAGGATGTTGGTGAACCCGAAGTGGAAGTCGAATTCCTCGTTCGGCGACAAGGGATAGGTCAGCTGGTTCTCGTGCAGGTACAGCACCAGGGGCAGCCGGTCCAGCGGCGGCGGCAGCAGGCCGCGCAGGTCCGCGAGGTTGAGCATGCCCGTGGCCAGGATCAGTTCGCAGGCCGCCGGGGGCTCGGCCGCCAGCTGGTCGGCGAACCACACCGCGGCTCCGCGCATGCGCCATTTCCAGAAACGGGCCGGCAGGGTCAGGGAGGTCAGGCGGTGGCGGGAATGCCTGGTCAGCCCTTCCCGGAAAGCGCGGTGGGATCCGCCGTCGTAGGGTTCGATGAATAGGATTTCACGCAAGATCAAGGGCCCCAACGGTCCCGGCGCGCCGGGCGCACCGGTGGAAAACTCAAATCGCCGGACTATTGATGGAGTCGTGCCATTCCTTTATAATGCATTTTGCGACATCAGCTAAGAAAATTCCATCCAGACCGGCCCTGCGCCTCGCTGCCGGCCAGGATGGGACCGCCGGCAAGCTCGCCTGCCGGAGATCGCTGCCCCGTCAGCCCTTGGAGAGGTTTCAACGCATGAAGATGCTCAAGTTCGCCCTTTTCTGCGCCCTGGCCGCAGCCGTGGCCGCCCCGACCCTCGCCCAGCCGTTCGAGAATTCCTCCGTGGTCGGCCAGGTGCCCGATCGCGTGGTCGTGACCCTGCGCGCCGGCGTGGAGCTGGACGCGGCCAAGGCCGCGGTCGGCGCCGCCGGCCTGCCGGCTGTCGACGCCCTGGTCCGGCGCTTCGGCGTGACCGGAGTCGAGTCCCTCTACGGCGACATGCTGCCGAAGGTCGAGCAGCGCATCGAGCGGGAGCGCCAGGCCGGCAAGGCCGGCGACCCCGTCGATCTGGGCCCCCTGGCCCGCACCTTCGCCTTCGATTTCCCCGCCGCGATGGGGCTCAAGACGGTCATGGCCGCCTTCGCGGCCCTGCCCGAGGTCGCGGAGGTCCGGGCGGTGGACATCTGCCGCAACTACGCCTTCCTGCCCGACGATCCGGGCATCGCCAGCAACCAGTGGTACCTGCGCAACATGAACATCGGCGGCGGCGACGTGCGCGCGATCGGCGCCTGGAACCAGACCCTCGGCGACTCCAACGTGATCATCGCCATCATCGATTCGGGCGTGGACTGGCACCACCCCGACCTGGGCGGCCCGCACCCGGACAAGGTCAACGGCGCGGTCTGGACCAACTGGACCGAGTACCACGGCAACCCCGGCCAGGACGACGACGGCAACGGCCGGGTCGACGACATCCGCGGCTGGGACTTCGTCAACGTGGCGGACCAGGGCTGGCCCGACCAGGACGACAGCATCGCCGACAACGACCCCATGGACTACGAGAGCCACGGCACCAACTGCGCCGGCGTGGCCGCGGCCATCACCAACAACGGCATCGGCATCGCCGGCACCGCGCCCGGCTGCAAGATCATGGCCGTGCGCGCCGGCTACCTCACCAGCGAGGGCCTGGGCGTGGTGCGCATGGACTTCGTGTCCCAGGCCATGATCTACGCCGTGGGCAAGGGCGCCGACATCATCAACGGCAGCTGGGGTTCGTCCAGCTACCTGGCCAACGCCGTCTCGACCTGCCAGAGCGCCGGCCTCCTGATCGTGACCGCCGCCGGCAACGACGATACCGACAGCGACCCGGCCAACGGCGTGCCCAGCTACCTGTCCACCTATCCGCGCGTGCTGTCGGTGGCGGCCACCGGGCCCAGCGACGGCAAGGCCAGCTTCTCCAACTACGGCACCTGGGTCGAGATCTCCGCCCCCGGCACCGGCATCTACACCACCGCCTACAATGCCGGCACCCAGACCTCCACCTACTCCACGGTGCAGGGCACCAGCTTCTCGTCGCCCCTGACCGCGGGCGCCGCGGCGCTGGTCTGGTCGGCCAACCCGGGCCTGACCTACATCCAGATATCCAGCCTGCTGATGAACACGGCCGACAACCTCGACGCCCTGAATCCGAGCTACGCGGGTCTGCTCGGGGCCGGCCGGGTCAACCTGCTGGCCGCCCTGGGCGACAACCTGCACCGCTACCCGGACGAGTTCCCGACCCTCTACGACGCCCTCAACTCGTCCGCGCCCGGCGACACCGTAGGCATGGTCGGCGGTGCGGTGATCACCCAGTCGGTGACCCTGCCCAACCGCGGCATCAAGTTCTGCGGCGGCTACAGCGCCGACTACCAGAGCCGTGATCCCCTGGGCAACCCCACCGTGCTGCAGGGCAGCCTCGCCACCACGGTGCTGCGCTTCCTGGGCGGTGTCGGGGCGGACACCGAGGTCGACGGCTTCCGCATCCAGGGCGGGGGCGGCCTGGTCTTCTCGGGCATCCCCTACTTCGCGCGCTACGGCGCGGGCGTCATGCTCAACGCCACCAGCCCGACCCTGCGCAACCTGATGGTGACGGGCAACTCGGCCGGCAACACCACCGAGCTGGGTTGCGGCGGCGGCATCATGCTCTACGGTTCGACCTCGCTGCTGGAGAACGTGACCATCGCCGGCAACACGGCGGTGCTGGGGGCGGGCCTCTTCGCCTACCAGAGCACGCCCACCCTGATCGGCTGCGACATCCGCGACAACGTGCCCATCACCAACAACCTGACCCAGCAGGCGCGCGGCGGCGGCATCCACGCGGTGGACTCGGAACTGACGCTCATCGATTGCACCGTCAGCGGCCACCTGGGCCTGCTCGAGGGCGGCGGCATCTACGCCACCGGCGCGACCGGCCTGGTCATGACCGGCGGCGGGATCAGCGGCAACACGGCCTCGAACAAGGGCTGCGGCCTGTTCAAGAGCGGCGGCAGCGCCGAACTGCGCGGGGTCGCGCTGACCGGCAACGCCAGGACCGCCGGGGCGACCTTCGCCAACGGCGGCGGCTTCTACCTCAACGGGGTCACGGCTACCCTCGACAGCCTGACCGTCAGCGGCAACGACGCCCACGCCGGCGGCGGCGGCATGTTCGACGCCTGCCCCGCGGCCACCCTCGGCAACTCGGTGCTGACGGGCAACTCTGCCCTGCTCTTCGGCGGCGGCCTGGCCTGCCAGAACAACACCCAGGTCACCCTCGACGGCAACACCATCGTCGCCAACGCGGGCACCTCCGCCGGCGGCGGCGGCGTGTACGCCAACGTCGGCGCGCACACCATGCAGAACAACATCATCGCCCTGAACAGCGGCGGCGCGGCCTTCGGCAACGGCTTCGCCCTGGTTGCGGGCACGGCCAGCTTCAGCTGCAACGACGTCTTCAGCAACGCGAACCCGGCCTTCTCCGGCGTGGCCGATCCGACCGGCACCGCCGGCAACATCGCCCTTGATCCCCTGTTCTGCGCCGTGGACAACTTCAACCTCGGCGCCGCCTCGCCCTGCCTCCCGGCCAACAGCGGCGGCTGCGGCCTGATCGGCGCACTCGGCGGCAGCTGCGGCGCCTCGCCCGTGCCCGGCGACGACGACACGGTGCCCACCGCCTTCCGGGTGGACCAGGCCTTCCCCAACCCCTTCAACCCGAGCACGACCATCCGCTTCGCCCTGGCCGAGGGCGGGCAGACGGTGGTCTCGATCTTCGACATCAAGGGCCGTCGGGTGCGCACCCTGGTCAACGACGTGCTGCCGGCGCAGGTCCACCAGGTGACCTGGACCGGTCGTGACGATGACGAGCGCCAGGTCGCGGCCGGCGTCTATTTCTACATGGTCACCAGCGGCAACCATCGCGCCGTCGGGCGCATGGCCCTGGTGAAGTAACGGACCGACACACCCCTGGTCGATCCGCTGGCCGCCGCCCCTTCACGGGCGGCGGCCTTGTTTCATCCCCGCTGGCGCGGCGGGGCTCGTTCCCTTACCATCGCCGCTAGCCAGCCACCCCAGCCCAAGGACGGATGCCCATGGCCACCCAGCCCGCCCGTGAGATCGAGACCTTCGCCAACCCCAGCATCGACCGCGACTACGAGATCGAGTTCGACTGCCCCGAGTTCACCTGCCTGTGCCCCCTGACCGGCCAGCCGGACTTCGCCAAGTTCCACATCTCCTACATCCCGGGCGATCTCTGCATCGAGCTGAAGTCGCTGAAGCTGTACCTGTGGAGCTACCGGGACGAAGGCGCCTTCCACGAGAAGGTCACCAACCAGATCCTCGACGACCTGGTGGTGGCCTGCAGCCCGCGCTTCATGGAGATCCGGGGCGAGTGGTTCGTGCGCGGCGGCATCACCACCTGGGTGACGGCCAGCCATACGGACGAGGAGTGGGAGAACGGCTAGACGCCGACCAGGGGCAGGCGCGCGCCGCAGCCGGCGCAGGCGCCGTCCCTGAGCAGCACCTTCGCCGCGAACCCGCGGCGTTCGACCGCCACGGCGCCGCAGCGCGGGCAGATGGTGTCGCGGCCCAGGGCACTGGCGGTGTTGCCCAGGTAGACGTGGCGCAGCCGCTGCCGGGCCTGGTCGAGCGCCCGCTCCAGGGTCGCCCGCGGCGTGGCCGGCGCCTCCAGCTTCCAGGCCGGGTGGTAGGCCGAGAAGTGCAGGGGGATGTCCGGATCCAGGTCCGCCACGAAATCCACCAGCCGGCCGATCTGCTCCGGACCGTCGTTGTGCCCCGGTATCACCAGGTTGGTCAGCTCCAGGTGCACGCCCGCAGCATGGGTCTGCCGGATCGCCGCCAGCACCGGCGCCAGCTGCGCCTTGCAGACCTTGCGGTAGAACCGGTCGTCCATGGACTTCAGGTCGATGTTGGCCGCATCGATCCAGGGCAGCAGCTCGGCCAGCGGCTCCGCACAGAGAAAGCCGTTGGTCACCACCACGTTGACCAGCCCCGCCTGCCGCGCCAGCTGCGCCGTGTCCCGCACGAACTCGTACCAGACTAGCGGCTCGCTGTAGGTGTAGGCGATGCCCACCGAACCCTCGCGCAGCGCCAGAGCCACCGCCTCGGCCGGCAGCAGCGGCCGCGTGGGCGCGGCGTGCTGCTGGCTGATGGACCAGTTCTGGCAGAACGCGCAGTGCAGGTTGCAGCCGGGCGCGGCCACCGAGAGGATCGGCTTTCCCGGGTGGAAGTGGTAGAGCGGCTTCTTCTCCATGGGGTCGATGCTCGCCGACACGACCCGCCCGTACTGCAGCGGCACCATCTGGCCGCCGCGGTTGGCCCGGGTGCCGCAGGGTCCGCTCTGACCCTCGCGCAGGCGGCAGCCGATGGGACAGAGGTCGCAGGCGGCCTGGCCGCTGGGCAGGGGTCGCCACCAGGCGGCGGTCACGGTCATCATGGGCGGCCTCCCTCGCGCAGTCGGGCCAGGGCCCAGGCGGCCACCTCGGCGGTCTCGGCGTCGGGCGAGCCGGCGGCCCCCGCGACGACCTCGGCAAGGTCGGTGCGCCCGGCGTTGGCGGCCACGACCAGGGCGTTGCGGCGCAGGCCTTCGGGATGGGCCCGCCACAGGGGCGTGCGGCGGAAGCGTTCGCGGAAGCCGGCGGCGTCCAGGGCGATCAGCTGCGCCAGGTCCAGTTCGGCGTGGGCGGGATCGGTGCGGTAGGCCTCGCCCAGGTGGGGAGCGTGGCCCGCGGCCGCCCGCTCCGCCGCCCGCCGGTTCCAGGGGCACACCGCCTGGCAGATGTCGCAGCCGAACAGCAGCCCGGCCTGGTCGGCGCGGCCCTCGGCCGGCGCCCGTCCCTGCCACTCGATGGTCCAGGTCGACAGGCAGCGCCGGGCATCGAGGCCACCGTCCGCATCCAGCGCCCCGGTGGGGCAGGCCTCGAGGCAGGCGGTGCAGGTGCCGCAACGGGTGGCCGCCGCCTGGTCCACAGGATGCCGGCGCCGCGGCAGGACGCCGTACAGGGGCTCGCTCGCGGCCGTCCCCGGCTGCGGCAGTCCGGCGATCAGCAGGTTGGTCGGCGCCACGCCCAGGAAGAAGCCCGACCCCAACCGCTCGTGGATCAGGCAGGTGTTGCGGCCCAGGAAACCCAGCCCCGCCAGCCAGGCCCACTCCCGCTCCAGGTACGGCCCCGTGTCGGTGGCCGGGTAGGCCGTCAGGCCGGGCCAGCGCTCGGCCAGCCGACCGGTCAAGCGCTTGATGGCCTTCAGCAGCACGTCGTGGTAGTCGCGGCCGCGGGCGTAGCGGGCCACGCGCCCGGTCCAGGCCGCGTCCGGCGCGGGGCCGCCGACGGCAGTGGGATCCTCGTCGCCGGCGGGCCAGCCGTCGGTGTAGCGCTGGCCGAAGACCAGCAGGCTGCGGGCCCAGGGGTTGGCCCGGGTGGGGTCGAGGCGGCCGTCCGGATCGCGGACCAGGTATTCCAGGTCGGCGTGGTGGTTGGCGGCGAGCCAGTCCCGGTAGCGCTCGCCGTGGGGCAGCACCGCCGGCAGAGACACCGCGCCGGCCAGATCCAGGCCGTGCTCGGGGCAGAGGCGGGCCAGCTCGGCGGCCAGCTCGGACACCGCGACGGGGATCGGCCCCGGCTGCAGCTCGCCGCTCACGGCGCCAAGGGCGGGGCCAGGCGCGCCACCGCCGCCGCGTACCCCGACACCAGGCGATCCACCAGCTCGGCCACCGTCGGCACGTCGTCGATCATGCCCGAGACCTGGCCCACTTCCAATTCGCCTTCGACCAGATCGCCCTCGAGCATGCCCCGCCGGGCGCGGCCGCTGCCCAGCAGGGCCACCAGCTCCTCGCGCGAGGCGCCGGCCGCCTCGGCCGCCATCACCTGGTCCCGGAAGGGATTGCGCAGCAGCCGCACCGGGATGTGCTTCTTCATCACCAGCTGGGTGTCGCCGGGCCCGGCCCCGACCACGGCCTGCTTCCACGCCTCGTGGCCCGAGGATTCCTGCGTGATCGCGAAGCGCGACCCGATCTGCACCCCCGCCGCGCCCAGGGCCAGGGCCGCGGCGATCTGGGCACCGGTGGCGATGCCGCCGGCGGCGATCACCGGGATCGAGACCGCCGCCGCGCACTGGGGCACCAGCACCATGGTGGTCAGCTCCTCGCGCCCGTTGTGGCCGCCAGCTTCGAAGCCCTCGCAGACCACCGCATCGCAGCCGGCGTCCTGGCACTTGAGCGCCAGCTCGGGGCTGGCGACCACGTGCACCACCGTGCAGCCGGCCGCCTTCAGCGGCCCGATGGCGCGCTTCGGCGAGCCCGCCGAGGTGAAGAAGATGCGCACGTCCTCCTCCAGGGCCACCTCCATCGCCTCGCGGGCATGGCCGTAGAGCAGGGGCAGGTTCACGCCGAAGGGCTTGTTGGTCAGGGAGCGCGCCTTGCGGATCTGGATGCGCAGGTCGTCGGGGCGCAGACTGCCCGCGCCGATCAGGCCCAGGCAGCCGGCGTTGGCCGCGGCGGCGGCCAGCCGGGCCCCGCTGTTGTAGACCATGCCGGCCTGGATGATGGGGTGCTCGAGGCCGAACAGGGCGGTGACTCGCGGGTCTGGCCAGGGGATCATGACGGGACGGCTCCTTCGCTGGGAGGACTGCGTCCGGTCATCATACCACAACGGTGCGGGCGGTCTAGGCGATCACCTTGTACAGCGTGAACAACCCCAGCAGCACCGTCACCGCCGCGATAATCCGCTTGAACTTCGTCTCGTCGATGTGCTTGACGAACTCCGTGGACAGCGGCACCGAAAGCAGCGCGCCGGTGACCATGGGCACCAGCAGGTCGTAGTCGAAGCGCTGGCCCTTGTCCAGGAAGAGGATCACTCCCACCAGGCAGGTGAAGCCCTCGGCGAAGGAGGTGATGCCGACGGACGCCTTGCCATTGATGCCGCTGAGCACCTGGCCGCTGGTCATCAGGGGACCGTAGCCGCCGCCGCTGAGGGCCTTGTTGAAGGAGGCCACCGCGGCCAGGGCGAACATCTTCCAGGTCTTGTAGGTGAAGGTCCGGGTGTGCAGCAGCCAGATGGCGGCGCCGGCGCCGGTGATGATCACGCCGATCACGATCTTGAGCGCGTCGGCGGGGATCCTCACGGCGATGGAGACGCCGATCACCACGCCCACCACGCTGCCCAGGGCCAGCAGCAGGGCGATGCGCGAGTCGCGGGTCCGGCCCGAGAAGTCCACGTTGCCCGAGTCGTGGTGGAAGTAAGAGGCCGCGAATCCGCTCAGCAGCTCCGAGCACAGCACCGAGGGCACCAGCTGCAGCGGCGAGTAGCCCAAGGCCAGCAGGATGGGCGTCAGCGCCGTGCCGTAGCCCATGCCCAGCGAGCTGTCCACCATCTCGCAGCAGAAGCAGAGCACGACCACGCCGATCACCGTCGGCGTGAACCCCCCGCCCCGCACCATGGTCACCGCCACGAAGAGCCCGAGCACGACCAGGATCCAGGCCCACCGTTTGCGATCGAGACGCCAACTGCCCCTCATCACGGACCTCCCGCGCACGACAACCTGAAGCGCGCCGGCCTACAGGCCGAGCTCGCCGCCGACCCCACCCAACGCCGCCAGCACGTGGGTGATCACCTCGTCCTGCTCCAGCTGCAGGTCGGCCGCCCCCTCGGCGATCTCCTCCCGGCTCACCTTGGCCGCGAAATCCTTCTTCTTCAGCTTCTTGCGCACCGACTGGACCTGCACCGCGGCGATGCGGCGGTCCGGCTGCACCATGGCGCAGGCCATGCAGAATCCGCACAGCTCGTCGACGGCGAACAGCCAGCGGGCGCAGTCGTTCTCCCGCGGCACCCCGGTGTACGAGGCGTGCGAGAGGATGGTGCGCACGAACTCCTCGGGGTAGCCCTTGGCCCGCAGGATCGCCGCCCCCTGCTGCGGATGGTCCGGCGGCTCGGGATAGCGCTCGTAATCGAAGTCGTGGAGCAGGCCGACGGCCGCCCAGTAGTCCTGATCATTGCCGGTGCGCAGCGCCGCGGCACGCATGGCCGCCTCCACGGCGTAGGCGTGGCGGCGCAGGCTGTCCGTCAGGGTGTGCTCGTGGAGCAGGGCCAGGGTGTGGGCGCGGTCGTAGAGGGGATCCATGGTGCCTCCGGGGTTGTCTCAGCGCATCGATGATAGCACGCCGCAGCCGCCGCAGGAACTCAGAGAACCAGCTCGTCCTCGTGGTCGGTCAGCCAGCGGTAGGCGTCCCGGTGCCAGGGGCAGGCGCCGTCCAGCAGGGTCCAGAAACGGCGGCTGTGGTCCAGGTGGGCCAGGTGGCAGACCTCGTGGGCCACCACCGCGTCCATCACCCGGGGCGGGGCCATCACCAGGCGGTAGCAGTAGGAGATGGTGCCGCGGCGGGAGCAGCTGCCCCAGCGGCTGGTGCGCTCGCCGACGACCACTTTCTCCGGGTGCAGGTCCAGGCTGTCGGCCCAGAAGGCCGTGCGCTCCTCCAGCTCGAGGCGGGCCAGGCGCCGCAGCCAGCGCTCCAGCGGCACGCGGGGCGCCAGCAGATCCGCCGGCGGCAGCTCCATCACCAGCACGTCGTCGGCCAGGGTCACCCGGGCCCGGGCCCGGCCGGCCGGCAGCGGCCCCAGCACCAGGGTGCGCGGCTCGCCCAGCACCAGCAGCGGCGAACCGGTCACCAGCTCGACCCGGCGCGGGCCCTGGCGCACGCCGTGCTCCTCGACCTTCTCGTCGATCCAGGCGGCGAACTGGCGCAGGGCTGCCTCGGCGTCGCGCCGGGTGCCGCGCCGCGGCAGCACCACCACCAGGCCGTCACGCCGGGAGACCTGCACCCCCACCCGCCGGGCGCGCGGCGAGCGCCGCACCCGGAAGTGCACGGGTTTGCCCAGCAGCAGGGTGGCCTCCAGCGGTCCGGTCATCGGGCGACCGCCGCCTTGCGGGCGTCGAGGCGCCGGGTCACCACGATGAAGATCACCATGGCCACCAGCGAGATCAGGCCCACCAGGGCGTAGGCGTACCACAGGTAGTGGGCGTGGGCGTAGGCCTCGGGCATCGGACCCTGGCCGGCCAGGGCGGCGGTGTGCTGCTGCTGCACGGCCTCCGGGAGGGTCGACGGCTCGGGACAGTACTTGGCCAGCAGGAAGCCGGAGAAGATGAAGCCGAACAGGTTCGAGAAGAACGAGTTCAGGTGCGCGAAGCCCAGGAAGGTGCCCTCCTTGCCCTTGGGCGCCTGCAGCGAGGCGAACTCCAGCCACTTGGGGCTGAGGAAGCACTCGGCCACGCCCTGGATGGCGATGCCGATGATCATCATCAGGGTGATCGGGTGCAGCAGCAGCCCCATGACGTTCACGTTGCCTTCGAACAGCGACGACATGGCCATGGCCAGGGCCGAGAAGGGGATCAGGATCATGGCCACCAGGATCGAGTTCTCCGGCTTCCATGAACGCACGAACTGGGTGACGACCACCACCAGCAGCACCACCACCAGCGGGTTGATGTTGGCGTACCACTCGGGCTTGTAGGCCTCGCCGGCCATGCGCAGCACGTAGTCGGGCATCGAGGCGTAGAGCTGGCCCTGGATGGCCCAGAAGCCGGCGGTGATCAGGATCAGGGCGAAGAAGCGGCCGTTGGTCAGGGCCATCCACATGCCCTGCAGGGTCTCGTTGAAAGTGCGGACCTTGGTGTCGCCCACTTCCTTGTCCGGCCAGTAGATCAGCGCCACCAGGATCAGCGCCAGCAGCGACGCGCCCGCCGAGAACCAGGGCACCGTCTCGACCCCCAGCTGGATGCGCATGGGCGCCACGATGGTCTTGCCGGTGAACGAGCCGATGTTCACCACCATGTAGAAGATGCTGAAGGCCCGGGCCCGGTTGGTCTCGTCGGAAGACTTGCTCACCGTGCCGGTGATCACCGGCTTGACGAAGGCGCCGCCGATGACGATCAGCGACAGGCCCACGATCACCGGCGGCAGGGTCGAGAACGCACCCAGGGTCCCGTAGCCCAGGGTCAGCAGCAGGAAGGCCAGCATCAGCGCGTTGCGGAAGCCCATGCGGTCGGCCACGGCACCGGTGAAGAAGGGCATCAGGTAGATCCAGCCGCCGAACATGCCGGCGGTGACGCCCGCCTGCACGTCGTCCAGGCCCACCACGCGGATCAGGTAGGTGCGCAGGGCGATGAAGGTGCCGTAGTAGGCGGCCCGCTCGCACAGCTCGGCGGCGTTGCCGGTCCAGAACATGCGGGGGAAGCGCCAGGTGGTCGCGCCTTGGGTCATGGAGAGCTCCCAAAAGAGGGGGTTGCGCCAGGCCGGAGTTGGACCGGGGCATTGTAGCGGAAGCGCCCCACGCTGTCAGGGGATTTCCGCGTTGGCGCCCTGAAAGCGGGGCCTCAACGGCAAAAGGGCCGATCCCCGCGGATCGGCCCCCTGCAGGTCGCGGGGCGACGCTACTCGCCGCGCGCCGCGTGCGCCTCCGGCGTCAGCAAATCCACCGGCGCCAGGCCGCGTGCGGCCAGCGCGGCGTTCAACTCGCCCAGCTCGGCCTCGCTCAAGGCCGTGAACGCGGCATTGGCCGCCGCGATCTCGCTGCGGAACCCGGCCATGCGTTCCGTCTGCGAACCCGTGGGCCGGCCGCCGTAGCCGGCGACTCCCGCGTACAGCGCCACCAGCTTCTCCCGCAGCTCCTTGCGGCCGCTGATGCCCTGCACCCGCTCGCTGACGATCAGGCCGCCGTGCAGATCGTCCAGGGCCGCGGCGAAGGCCTCCAGGTCTGCCGCCAGCCCATCATCCGCCGGCAGCGCCCCGACCCGCTCGCGCGCGCCGTCGCGGGCCTCGGCCACCGCGTCGCAGACGTAGGCCAGGCGGGCCAGCATGTCGTACAGCTCCTGCACCGCCTGCTGCTGGGCCGCGCGGGCGGCCTTGTCGTGGGGGTAGTCGGGGTCGTAGATGACGGACACCGTGCCCTCGTACACCTCCTGACCCTTGGTCAGGCGCCAGGTGTATTCGCCCTCGGGCGCGGCCGGACCCACGGCCCCGGCGAAGCTGGTGGCCGGATCCAGCACCGGCGAGGGCGCCACCTTCGGCGGCTTCAGGCGCGGCGTCCAGCTCACCACGTTCAGCCCCTTGCGCTTGCCTCCGGGCAGGGTCTTCAGCACCTGCCCGTCCGCGGTGAGGATCTCGATCTTCATGTCGCCGAACATGTGGCGATTCTGCAGGAAGTACAGCAGCTGTGCCGAAGTGCCCGGATTGCCGGCGACGTAGTGGGTGTCGCCCGGCGAATGCTGGGCCCAGAGCGGGGTGCGCAGGACCGCGGGCCGCGACGGCAGCAGGGCCACCGGCTGGGCCAGGGCCTCGGCGGTGATGGCGCGCAGGGGCGCCAGGTCGTCGATGATCCAGATGCCGCGGCCGTGGGTGCCCATCACCAGCGACGATTCCCGGGACTGGATCACCATATCGCGGATGCTGACCGGCGGGAACTCCTCGGCGAAGTGTCCCCAATGGCGGCCGCCGTCCAGGGTGATGAAGAGGCCGGCCTCGGTGCCCAGGTAGAGCAGGTCCGGATTGACCGGATCCTGGCGCACCACGTGGCAGTAGCCGCTGATCTCGGGCGTGGTCAGCGACTGCCAGCTGCGGCCCAGGTCGCGGGTCACCAGCAGGTAGGGCGTCCGGTCGCCGCCCCGGTGGCCGTCGCCGGTGACGAAGGCCGTCTGCCGGTCGTGGGCCGACGGTTCGACGCAGCTGATCCAGGTGCCGGCCGGCACGCCGGCCAGATCACCGCTGGTGTTGCGCCAGGTCTTGCCGTCGTTGTCGCTGACCTGCAGGTTGCCGTCGTCGGTGCCGACCCAGATCACCTGCTTGTCGCGCGGCGATTCGGCGATGGAGAAGATCGTGCAGTGGTTCTCGGCGGTGGTGTTGTCGATGGTCAGCCCGCCCGACTCCCCCTGCCGCTGCCGGGCGGGATCGTCGGCGGTCAGGTCGGGCGAGATCACCTGCCAGGTCTCGCCCTGGTCCAGGGAGCGATGCAGGAACTGCGAGCCCACGTACAGGCGCCGCGGATCGGTCGGGCTGGTGGCGATCGGCGTGTTCCAGTGCCAGCGCAGTTTCGGCCCGCCGGTCGCCGGCAGGGGCTTGACGTCCTTGCTCTCGCCGGTGCGCAGGTCCAGGCGATTGACGTTGCCGCCCTGCCATTCCCAGTACACCAGGTCGGGATCGCGCCGGTCCACCGCCACGGCGAAGCCGTCGCCGCCGCCCAGGCTCTCCCAGTCGGCGTTCTCGATGCCGCCCACGGCCCGCGACGGGGCCCGCCAGGTGCCGTTGTCCTGCAGCCCGCCGTACACCCAGAAGGGCCGGCGATCGTCCACCGCCACCCGGTAGAACTGGGAGACGGCCAGGTTGGGCACGTGCCGCCAGGCGCTGCCGCGGTTGCGGGTGATGTACACGCCGCCGTCGGTGCCCACGATCATGTGGTTGGTGTCGCGCGGGTTGATCCACAGGGCGTGCCGGTCGGCATGCACCCAGCCCCCGGTGCCTTCCCAGCGCGTGCCGCCGTCGCGGCTGACCAGCAGCCCGTTGTCGGTCTTGTAGACCCGGTCCGGGTCCACCGGATCGGGGATCAGCAGGCTGAAGTAGAAGGGCCGCCCCTTGACTGCCTCGGCGTCGCTGGTCTGCCGCCAGGTGAGGCCCCTGTCGTCCGAACGGTAGAAGGCCGTCACCGCCGACTCGACCACGGCGTACACGGTCTCCGGCCGTGCCGGCGGCACGGCGATGGCGATGCGGCCCAGGTCGCCCGTGGGCAGCCCCGTGCGCAGCTCGGTCCAGGTTTCGCCCGCGTCGCTGCTCTTGAAGAGGCCGCTGCCCGGACCGCCCGAGCTGAAGAAGTGGGCGCTGCGCCGGAACTGCCACATGGCCGCGTAGATGACCGAGGGATCGCCGGGGTCCAGGGCGATGTCCACGCATCCGGTATCGTCGTCCACGAAGAGGATGCGCTCCCAGGTCGCGCCGCCGTCGCGGGTGCGGTACAGCCCGCGCTCGCCGCCGCTGTTCCAGAGGGGTCCCATGGCGGCCACGTAGACCGTGGCCGGGTCGGCCGGATGGATCACGATCTCGGCGATGCGTTCGCTGCCGGCCAGCCCCATCAGGGTCCACTTGTCGCCGCCGTCGACGGTGCGGTAGACGCCGTCGCCCACCGAGACGCTGTTGCGCACCCAGGACTCGCCCGTGCCCACCCACACCGTGTCGGGCCGGGCCTGGTCGATGCACACCGCGCCGATGCACTGGTTGTGCTCTTCGAACTTCGGGGCGAAGGTGACCCCGCCGTCGCGGCTGTGCCAGACACCGCCGCCGGCGGCTCCGACCCAGACCAGGCGCGGATCGCCGGCCACCGCGTCGATGGCCGCGATCCGCCCGCTCATCACCGCCGGCCCCAGCTCCCGGGCCCGCAGCGCCCCGAAGACCTCCGGCCCCATGGGAATGCCGTCGTCCGCGGCCGCACCGGCCGCCGCCAGGCAAAGCCCGGCCATCAGGATGATCCTGCGCATGCCTGTCTCCCCCGTCGCTGTGCGACACGCCGTGCGGCGCGGGACCCTACTTGCCTTCGGCGGCCGGCGCCGCGGCCTTCTCCGGCATCACGAACAGCGAGGCCTCCACCGGCACGTCGTTGGCAACGGTCTCGAGCATGATCTGGTTCAAGACCTGGTCACCCATGCGGCTCTCGATCGCGAACGGGACCATGAAACCGTCGATCTCCTGGTAGTCGCTCATGTAGGTCTGGGTCTCGAACTCGTTGCCTTCGTGGGTGACCTTGGAGTTCTGCTGCAGCACCAGGAAGTATTCCTGGTCGAACAGGTAGTCGAAGACCATGCCGTCGCCGGTGTCCAGGCGCAGCTTGTAGACGGGCGTGCCTT
This sequence comes from Candidatus Krumholzibacteriia bacterium, assembly GCA_963848505.1. Lineage (GTDB taxonomy): Bacteria > Krumholzibacteriota > Krumholzibacteriia > LZORAL124-64-63 > LZORAL124-64-63 > JACZKN01. Next base: position 2,481,268 of record CAWKEB010000003.1, read on the forward strand.
CGACCTCGTCCGTGCCCAGGTACTCCACCGTGTAGCCCTTGGCCGCCCAGTCCAGCAACTGGCCATCCAGGTCCGCCTGCAGCTTGAAGCTCTTCTCTTCCACCTCGCCCATGGGCTGGGGGTCCGGCGAGCCGGTCATGGGATTGACGGACCAGCCCTTCTCGCCGTCGTAGCACTGGACAATGGTCATGCCCATGACCTGGGCCTCGATGCGCAGCTGGTTGGGCCGCTTGTGGACCATGGTGAAGGGGATCTCCATGCCCTGGGTCATGAACTTGCCGGTGGCCTGCTGGGACTGCACGGCCTTCAGCTTGGCGACGCCGCCGACGGCCTCGAGGTGCTTGGCGATCAGCTCGTCGGCGTCCATGGCCAGGACGGCGGACGGCAACAGGGCCGCGCCCGCGAGCAGGGCGACGGCGAACAGCAGGACGGCATGACGGACTCGTTTCACGGTGCATCCTCCGGGATTACGGGAGTTTCTGGCGAACGGGGGTCGGCGGAACATGACGGATTACACGTTTGGAGGCAAGAATATTCACCGACGACGGCGCCCGCGGCTTGCATGGTGCCGTGGCCGGACCTAGAATCGCCCGGGCCGGCCGGCGCAGCTGCACTGGTCAGTTCAACTCCAGCGGATCAGGGGACCCCGCCTTGCCACGACTCCGGACGCATCGCGGTATGCTGCTCCTGGTGTTCGCCGTCGCGGTGGGCGCCAGGATCCCCGCCCTGCAGACGTGGTGGTGCCTGGATGATTGGGGCCAGCTCGCCGGCGCCGCGGGGCTTGCCGCCGGCGGCGGCTCCGCCCGTTGGGTCTCCCAGCAATTATACTGGGACCTGACCTGGCCGTTGCTGGGCCTGCACGCGGGTGCGCACGCCGTCCTGCGCATGGTCCTGCATGGCGTCGCCGCGGTGACCGTCGCCCGCATCGGCCTGCGCTGCGGTCTGCCCGTGCCGGCGGCCCTGCTGGCCGGCCTGCTGCACGGCGCGGGTCCGGTCTCCTTCACACCTGTGTATTGGGCTTCGGGCATCCAGGAACTGCTGGGCGGGACCTTGAGCCTGGTCGCGGTCGAACGCCTGCTGGCCGGCGGCCGGCGCGCGATCCTGACCGCGGGCGCCTGCGGCCTGCTGGCGATCTTCAGCAAGGAGTCGGCCTTCGGCCTGCCGCTCTTCCTGGCCCTGCTGGCCTGGACTAGGCGGCACGAGGCGAGCCGCGGTCGGCGCCTGGTGTGGACCATGATCGCGGTCCTGCTGGCCGCTGTTGCCATCGAGGCGATCCTGGTGCTCGGCCACTTCGCGCGCGGAGCTGACGATCCCTACGCCACCGGCGGTTTGCGTTCGATGCTGGGCAACCTGGCCAAGTTCGGCTGGTGGCTGGCCACGCCGTTGCCGATCTTCACGGCCCGGATCACCGCGACGGTCGTGACCGGCGGCGCACTGGTGTGGTGCGCCTGGGCAACTGTCGCCGCCCTGCGCTGGCGTCGGCGCGATCGGCTGCCGGCGTTGGCCCTGGCCGGGGCGGTGCTGTCGCTGGCTGCGGCCCTGCCGTTGGTCCGGCAGACCCACCCCTACCTGGGCTACACCGCCGCGGCAGCCGGCGCGCTGACCCTCGCCTCGCTCCTGCCCCGACGGGTGGCCGGGCCCCGGATCCTCGCTCCGCTGCTCGGGGTGGCGGCAGCGGCCTGGGGTTGGTGGGGCATGGAGGCGCGCATCGGCAACCTGACCGAACGCGGCTGGCCGGCCGACCCGGTCGTGCGGGCCGCGGTGCTGTCGCGTGAGGCCTCGGCGGTCATCCGCCGGGCCGGCAGCGACCATCCCGCGGCCATCGTCCTGCTGCAGTCGCCGGTCACGGTCGAGCAGGCGCAACGTTCGGCCCAGGACCGTGAAGCGGCAGTGTTCCCGTCGGCCCGCTGGACCTCGCTCGGTGGCGATCTGGGACCCCAGCTGCTGATCCCCCGGGGGATACCCGTACGCTGGACGACGGAGCTGGCGGACATGGCACCAGGAGAGCGGGTGCTGTGCGAATCCGCCAAGGAGTTGCGGGACTGGGGCGGTCCCGAAAGCGCGCTCTTCTATGCCGCCGTCCTGGATCTCGGCCTCGGCCATTTCGACCGCGCGGCCCGGCACCTGGAGCGGGCCGCGGAGCTGGGCGCCGATGCGACCCGGTTCCGCTACGACGATGCCCTCTCCGGCGCCCGCGGCATCGCCCGCCAGCGCCTCCGCCCCTTCGAAGCCTGGCTGGCCGAAGCCGCCGCCGAGGACCGCTACTCCCTGGCCGCAACCGCCTGGATGCGCCACACGATGAGCACCCTCCTAGCCAGCTGACGCGCGCCGGGCGTCCAGGCGCTGCGGACAAAGTGAAGCGGTGAGGGCAGGGGGATGGGCGAATCGGGCCGCAGGCCCGAGCAAGGCGCGCAGCGCCGAGCGCTGAGCCCATCCCCCTGCCCTCACCGCTTCACTTTGTCCGCAGCACCTAGACGCCCTTCCCGTAGTTGGGCGCCTCCTTGGTGATGTGCACGTCGTGCGGATGCCCCTCGCGCACCCCCGCGCCCGTGACCCGCACCAGCTCGGCGTGGTCCTGCAGCTCGGCGATGGTGCGGCAGCCGCAGTAGCCCATGCCGCTGCGCAGGCCGCCGATCATCTGGTAGATGACGTCGCCGGCGCGGCCCTTGTAGGGCACCTGGCCCTCGATGCCCTCGGGCACCAGCTTGTTGGTCTCGGTGATCTCGCCCTGGAAGTAGCGGTCCTTGCTGCCCTGCTGCATCGCGCCGAGCGAGCCCATGCCCCGGTACGACTTGTAGACGCGGCCCTCGAAGAGGATCTTCTCGCCGGGCGACTCGTCGGTGCCCGCCAGCAGCGAGCCGGCCATGATGCAGTCGGCGCCCACGGCGATGGCCTTGGCGAAGTCGCCGCTGAAGCGGATGCCGCCGTCGGCGATCAGCGGGATGCCGGCCGGACGGGTGACCTTCGCCACGTCGGCGATGGCGGTGATCTGGGGCACGCCCACGCCCGCGACCACGCGGGTGGTGCAGATCGAGCCGGGCCCGATGCCCACCTTGACCGCGTCGGCGCCGGCCTTGATCAGGGCCTCGGCCGCCGCGCCGGTGGCGATGTTCCCCGCCAGCACCTGCACCTCGGGGTAGCGGGCCTTGACCGCCGCCACCGTGTCCAGCACGTTGCGCGAATGGCCGTGGGCGGTGTCCACCACCAGCAGGTCGACGCCGGACTCGATCAGCAGCTCGGCCCGCAGCATCGTCTCGGCGCCCACGCCGACGGCGGCGGCCACGCGCAGGCGGCCCGCCTCGTCCTTGCAGGCGTTGGGGTAGTCCAGCTTCTTCTGGATGTCCTTGACGGTGATCAGCCCCCGCAGCTCGCCCTTGGCGTTGACCACCAGCAGCTTCTCGATGCGGTGCTTGTGCAGGATCTCGGCGGCCTGCTCCAGGGTCGTGCCCTCGGGCACGGTGATCAGGTTCTCGCTGGTCATCACCTCGCGCACCGGGCGCCGGGTGTCCTTGACGAAACGCAGGTCGCGGTTGGTGAGGATGCCCACCAGCTTCGGTCCCTCGGTGATGGGCACGCCGCTGATGCGGTAGTGGTTCATCAGGGCCAGGGCCTCGTCGATGCTCTTGTCCGGGCCCAGGGTGATGGGCTTGGTGATCATGCCGCTCTCGGAGCGCTTGACCCGCTCCACCTCCGAGGCCTGCAGCCGCGGCTCCATGTTCTTGTGGATCACGCCCAGGCCGCCCTCGCGGGCCACGGCGATGGCCATGTCCGCCTCGGTCACCGTGTCCATGGCCGCCGAAAGGAAGGGGATCTGCAGGCGGATGCGCCGGGTCAGCTGCGTGGAGGTGTCGATGTCCTTGGGGATGACCTCGCTGTAGCCCGGCACCAGCAGCACGTCGTCGAAGGTCAGGGCCTCGCGGATCTCGCGGGGGGCCGGTCGCCGGTCGCTCATGGTCTCTCCTAGGCCTTCATGATGCCGACGAACGGCAGGTTGCGGTACTTCTCGTCGTAATCGAGGCCGTAGCCGATGACGAATTCCTTGGGGATCTCGAAGCCCACGTAGTGCAGGGGCACGTCCTTCTTGCGGGCGGACTTCTTGTCCAGCAGCGAGGCCACGCGCACGCTGCGCGGATTGCGGGTCTGCAGCAGGCTGATCAGGTGGTCGATGGTCAGCCCGGTGTCGATGATGTCCTCGACCAGGATGATGTCGCGGTCGGTGATGTTGCTCTTGAGGTCCTTCTCGATCTTGACCACGCCGGTGGACTGGGTGCCGCCTTCGTAGCTGCTGACGGCCATGAAGTCCACCTCGTGATCCACCGACACGCAGCGGGTCAGGTCGGCCAGGAACGTGTAGGCCCCCTTGAGGATGCAGACGAAGATCGGCGTCGAGTCCTTGTAGTCGCGGCTGATCTCGTTGCCCAGCTGGCGGATGCGCCGGGTGATCTCCTCGCTGGGGATCAGCACGCGCTCGATCATGGGGTAGCGCAGCAGGTATTCCTGGTCGTCGAAGGTCACGGTCAGCCTCCCGTCGCGGCCTGGTCCGGCGCGATCTCGTTGGTGGTCTGCGCGGCGCGCAGCCGGTCCCGCTCGTCGATGATGTTGCGGATCTTGGTGGCGATCAGGTCGATGGCCACCTTGTTGTGTCCGCCCTCGGGGATGATCAGGTGCGCATAGCGCTTGCTCGGCTGCACGAACTGCAGGTGCATGGGCCGCACCACGTTCAGGTACTGCTCGACCACCGATGCGACGGTGCGCCCCCGCTCGCGGGTGTCGCGGATCAGGCGGCGCAGCACCCGCTCGTCCGCGTCCACGTCCACGTAGAGGCGGATGTCCATCAGCTCGCGCAGCTCCTTGCACTCCAGCACCAGGATGCCCTCCACGAACACGATGTCCGCCGGCTCGAGGGCCTCGCTCTCGGGCAGGCGGCTGTGGGTCGCGTAGTCGTAGCGGGGCACGGCGACGGTCTCGCCCTGGCGCAGGGCGGCCAGATGGCGCACCAGCAGCGCGGTGTCGAAGGCCTCGGGGTGGTCGTAGTTGATGCGCGCCCGCTGCTCCAGGGGCAACCCGGAGTTGTCATGATAATAGGAATCATGATGGATGATCTCGACAGTGCGGCCCGGGAAGGCCTCCTGGACGCGCACGGCGACGGTGGTCTTGCCCGACCCCGAGCCGCCGGCCACGCCGATGATCACCGGGGGAAAGGGATGCTGCGCGGGTGCCTTCATGGGCAGAAGATATCCGGCGGGTCCGGGGCTGTCAATCCGGGGGCCCACCATTGGCTTGGACCCGGCCGGCGGGGCGGCGTATATTCCTGTCTCATCCCAACCTGGAGATGTCGCCCCATGACGCCTCGCCTGTTGATCGTCTGCTGCGCCCTGATGCTGGCCGCGCCGGCAGCGGCCCAGGACGTCGAGCCGCGCGCCTTCAGCCAGGCACCCGTGGGCCTGAACTTCGCCCTGGTGTCCTGGGGCTACACCGGCGGGGATCTGACCTTCGACACCTCGGTGCCCATCGAGCACGCCAGCGGCCGGATCCAGGTCATGGGTACCGGCTACGTGCGGACCTTCGGACTGCTGGGCAAGTCGGCCAAGCTGGCCGCGATCGTGCCGTTCGGACTGGGCGACTGGGAGGGCGAGGTCAACGGCCAGCAGGAGAGCACGGCGCGCACCGGCTTCATGGATCCCTCGGTGCAGCTGGCGGTCAACGTGATCGGTGCTCCCGCCCTGACCCTGCAGAACATGCCGAAGTACCGGGAGAGCACCGTGGTGGGCGTGGCGCTGCTGGCCACGGCGCCGCTGGGCCAGTACGACCCCGACAAGCTGATCAACCTCGGTGCCAACCGCTGGTCGCTGCGCCCCCGCGTGGGAGTCTCCCGGCGCCTGGGCAAGTGGAACGTCGAGGCCCTGGGCGGCGTGCGGCTCTTCGCCGACAACCATGATTTCTACGGCGGCAAGACCATCGCGCAGGATCCGCTCTGGACCCTGACCATCGACGGGGTCCGCCAGTTCCGCCGGGGCTTCTGGCTGAGCCTGGGCTGGGCCGTGACCGACGGAGGCCAGACCACGGTCGATGGCGTCACCGGCGCCACCCACCAGCACAACCACCAGGTCGGCGGCATCCTGGCCTATCCCCTGAACTCCCGGCACAGCCTGAAGCTGATGTACATCAACGGCTTGAGCACGAGGATCGGTGCCGACTTCGACAACGTCAGCCTGGCCTGGCAGATGCGCTGGGGCGGCGGCATCTGACCTGTGCCGCGGGGATCGCACCCCGCCGCCATCGCCCGCTCCGCCCTATTGCCGGTGGACCTGCCTGCGCCCGGCGCCGATAATGGCCCGCAACCATCGAACCGACCGGAGGGCGCCGCGTGCAGAACCTCATCTCCCTGCTGGGCATCTTCGTGCTGCTGGCTTTGGCCTGGGTGCTCAGCAACAACCGCCGGCTCTTCCCCTGGCGGGTCACCCTGTGGGGCCTCGGCCTGCAGGTGGTGCTGGCGCTGCTGCTGCTGAAGACGCCCTGGGGCACCGCCGTCTTCGCCGGCGCGCGCAGCTTCGTCACCCGGCTGCTGGGCTTCACCGATGCGGGCGCGTCCTTCCTGTGGGGCAACCTGTTCCGCACCAGCGCCGACCTGGTGCAATACGTGGGCCCGGACGGCGGCTACATCCAGGTCACCAACTCGGCCTCCGGCGCCCTGGTGCCCGTGGGCACGATCTTCGTGATCCACGTGCTGCCGACGATCATCTTCTTCTCCAGCCTGATGGCCCTGCTCTACCACCTGGGCGTGATGCAGGCGGTGATCCGCGGCATGGCCTGGGTCATGCGCAAGACCATGGGCACCAGCGGCAGCGAGAGCTTCAGCTGCGCCGCCAACGTGTTCGTGGGCCAGACCGAGGCGCCCCTGGTGATCCGCCCCTACCTGCCGACCATGACCCGCAGCGAGCTGATGGCCGTGATGATCGGCGGCTTCGCCACCGTCGCCGGCGGCGTGATGGCGGCCTACGTGCGCTTCGGCGTCGACGCCGGCCACCTGCTCGCGGCCAGCGTGATGTCGGCGCCGGCTGCCCTGGTGGTGGCCAAGATCATGTATCCGGAGACCGAGGAATCGCCGACCCGCGGCAGCGTGACCCTCGACGTGGAGCGCGAGTACGCCAACGTGCTGGACGCGGCGGCCGGCGGCGCGGGCGTGGGCCTGAAGCTGGCGGCCAACATCGGCGCCATGCTGCTGGCCTTCATCGCCCTGGTGGCCATGCTCAACTACGGACTGGGCTTCCTGGGGCTGTCGCTGCAGCAGATCTTCGGCTGGGTCTTCTCGCCCATCGCCTGGGTGATGGGCGTGCCCTGGAGCGAGGCCGCCGCCTTCGGCAACCTGCTGGGCACCAAGATCGCGGTCAACGAGTTCGTGGGCTACATCGAGCTGATCGGCGCCCGGGACAGCGGCGCCCTCTCGCCCCGCAGCGTGGTGATCGCCACCTACGCCCTTTGCGGGTTCGCCAACTTCTCGAGCATCGCCATCCAGATCGGCGGCATCGGCACCATCGCGCCGGGGCGACGGGCCGACGTGGCCGCCCTCGGGCTGAAGGCCATGTTCGGCGGGGCGCTGGCCTCGTGGCTCACCGCCACCATCGCCGGCGTGCTGATCGGGGGCTGAGGATGGCTGCGCACCCCGACGCCGCTCCCCTGCGCGTGGCCCAGCTCATCGAGACGATGAACATGGGCGGTGCCGAGCACCTGGCCGTGAACCTGGCCGCCGAACTTGCCGCCCGCGGCCACGAATCCCACCTGGTGGTCGCGACCGGTCCCGGTCCCCTGAGCGAGCGCATCCCGCCCACGGTCAGGACCCACTACCTGGGCTTCGTGCGCGCTTCGGTGCGCAATCCGGCCGCCTTCTCCTGGTCGGTCGGCAAGGGCCTGCGCCACCTGGGCGCGGTCATCGCCGGCGAGCGGATCCAGTTGGTGCAGACCCACCTGCCGGGCGCCAACTTCTGGGGCCTGGTGCTGGCATTGCGGGGCTCCTGCGGCGTGGTGGCCACGGTGCACAACAACGAGGAGTTCCGCTACGGCGAGCACGACAGTCCGGTGCTGCGCGCGGCCCGGCGGACGGCCTACGGCCAGATCGTGCGGCGCTGCGGCGTGGTGGCGGTTTCGGCGGCGGTGAAGGACAGCCTGGTGCGGCAACTGGGGCTGGGCGCAGGCCTGGCCGCGCGCATCACGGTGGTGCCCAATGCGGTGCCACTGCCGGAGCCGCTGGACCCGGACCGGCGTGCAGCGGTGCGGGCCCGCTTCGGCCTCGGACCCGGCGAGACGTTCCTGCTGGCGGCCGGGCGCTTCACCGAGCAGAAGAACTTCGGCGACCTGATCACCGCCGCTTCGCTGCTGGCCGCCGGAAGTGTGCCCTTCCGGCTGGTCATCGGCGGCGACGGCGAGGAGCGTCCTGCGCTGGCGGCCCGCGTCGCGGCCGAGGGCCTGGGCGACCGGGTGGCGCTGCCGGGCAACCTGGCCGACCTGGACCAGGTCATGGGTGCGGCCGACGTGTTCGTGATGAGCTCGTTGTGGGAGGGACTGCCCCTGGTGCTGCTGGAAGCCATGGCGGCGGGGCTGCCGACGGTGGCCTACGCCATCGACGGCGTGCGCGAACTGGTGGTCGACCGGCAGGGAGGGCGGACGGCACCGACCGGCGACACCGCAGCCCTGGCGGCCGCCCTGGCCGGGTTGGCCGCCGATCCGCACCTGCGGGCGTCGTGCGGCAGCACGGCTGCCGGGATCATCCGGGCCAGGTTCAGCTTCGCGCAGCTGGTCGACGGACTGGAGGCCTGCTACCGGACCGTGCTGACGGCGCAGGGAGGCCTTGACGGCCGCGTTTCATGAACCAACTTCTTTGCCGCCACGCCGATTTCCCCTTCCGACCACCCCCCCTCCCAAGCTAGATTCGTGGGCATCGCCAACGCTTGAGGAGTCATATGCCCCGCGTCCAGCTCGCACCGCAACCGGAATACCCGTTCGCCGTCGACCTGGCGGTGCGCACCACCGACCTGAATTACGGCGGCCACCTGGGCAACGACCGCCTGCTCTCGCTGGTGCACGAAGCACGCGTGGCTTTCCTGCAGTCGCACGGCTGGACCGAGCTGGACTGCGGCGGTGCGGCCTTGATCCTCGGCGATGCGGTCCTCGTCTACCAGGCCGAGGCCTTCGCCGGCGACCTGTTGCGCTTCGAAGTGGCTGCCTGCGAGCCGGGCCGGGCCGGCTTCCGCCTGGCCTATCGGGTGACCCGCCCGGCCGACGGCCAGGCCGTTGCCCTTGTGGAAACCGGCATGGTCTGCTTCGATTACGCGGCGCGGCGCATCGTGCCGGTGCCCGCGGCCGTGGCTGCCGTCTGCCGGAAGGAACCGTAGCTTGAAGCCTGCCCAGCAGATCACCAGCGCCAGCAACCCCCGGGTCAAGGACCTGGTCCGGCTGCGCACCCGCAAGGAACGACGCGCCCGCGGGCTGGTGATCATCGAGGAACCGCTGGTCATCCGCCGGGCCCTGGCCGCGGGCCTGCCCCTGGCCGAAGTCTGGGCCTGCCCTGCCCAGCAGGCCCCCACGACCGCGGCGCTGTACGGGGAGATCGCCGCCGCCGGCATCCCGGCGGTCGAAGTCCCGCCCCAGGTCATGGACAAGATCGCCTACCGCGAGCGCAGCGAGGGCCTGCTGGTGCTGGCGCCCCGCCGCGAACCGGTCCTGGCCGACCTGGACCCGGGCAGCGGCCGCCCGGCGCTGCTGGTGGTGCTGGAGAACGTGGAGAAGCCCGGCAACCTGGGCGCGGTGCTGCGCCTGTGCGACGGCGCCGGCGCGCAGGCCGTGCTCTGCACCGGCGAGGGCGCCGACCCCGGCAATCCCAACTGCCTGCGGGCCTCCCGCGGCGCGGCGTTCACGGTGCCGGCGATCGAGGCGCCCCTGGCGGAAATCGCAGCCTGGCTGCGCGACCACGGCGTGACCATCCTGGCGGCGACCCCCGACCAGGGCACACCCTGGGACGAGGTCGATCTGACCGGGCCCGTGGCCCTGGTCCTGGGCGCCGAGCACCACGGGCTCTCGCCCGCCTGGCTGGCCGCGGCCGACGGGCGCGTGGCCATCCCCATGGCCGGGGCGGCCGACAGCCTGAACGTGGCCACCTCGGCCGCCGTGCTGCTCTTCGAAGCCGTGCGCCAGCGCCGGCAGGCCGGAAGGACCGCCCGATGACCAACGCCTTCTACAACGACTTCGACCGCGAGGAGCTCGAGCCCCGCGATCCGGACTACCGTTCGGTCTTCCAGCGCGGCCGCGACCGGCTGATCCACAACGCCTCCTTCCGGCGGCTGCAGGCCAAGACCCAGGTGTTCCTGTCCGGCGAATACGATTTCTACCGCACGCGCCTGACCCACAGCATCGAGGTGGGGCAGATCGCCGGCTCCATCGCCCGCTGGCTCAACAGCAGCAGTCCGCTGCTGAAGCCCGGCTTCGAGATCGACATCGCCCTGGTCGAGTCCGCGGCCCTGGCCCACGACATCGGACATCCGCCCTTCGGGCATGCGGGCGAGGCCACGCTGCACCGGCTGATGAAGCCCTGGGGCGGCTTCGAGGGCAACGCCCAGACCCTGCGTCTGATCACCGAGATCATCTTCACCAGCGGGCGCAGCCGGCGGGGCATGAACCCCACCCGCGCCTTCATGGACGGCGTGCTCAAGTACAAGACGCTGTTCCGCCAGTGGGACGATCCGCGCAGGCACTTCCTCTACGACGACCAGCAGCGCTTTCTCGAGTTCGTCTTCGTCGGCCGGGCCTTTCCCGCCGAGCTGACCCCCGGCAAGGCGCGCAACGCCTTCCGCAGCCTCGAATGCCAGATCATGGACTGGGCCGACGACACCGCCTACTCCCTGAACGACCTGGTCGACAGCGCCAACGCCGGGCTGCTGAACATCGAGGCCATCCGCCGCTGGGCCGCGGCCCAGGCCCTGGACGCCGCCGACACCGCGGTGCTGGAGAACCTGATCGACGCCATCGGCCGGGGCGCCCTCGAGCGCACCATGAACCGCAAGATCGGCACCTTCGTCGAGGCCTGCCGCCTGGTCGAGCGCGACACCTTCATGAACGACCTGACCAACCGCTACCGCTTCGGCCTCGAGCTGGACCCGGCGGTGGTCAAGGAGCAGCAGCTCTACGCCCGCCTGGCCCGCGAGGTGGTCTTCCAGTCGCCCCAGGTCTGCCAGCTGGAGCACAAGGGCGGCTTCATGATCGAGCGCATCTTCGGCGCCTTGCAGGCCAACTACCTGGGCCCCGACCCGGCGCGGCAGGCCCTCCTGTCGCGGGACTTCGCCGCCGAGATGCGCGCCGCCGGCGAGGACCCCGACCGCCGCGCCCGCATCATCTGCGACTACCTCGCGGGCATGACCGACGCCTTCGCCAGCCGCATCTACAAGCGGCTGTTCGACCCCGACTACGGATCAATCGTGGATCTGGTGTGAGATGAGACGGAGCACCCGGGCCCACGGATGGGCCGCCCTGGCACTGAGCCTGCTGCTGACGGCGGCCACCGCGGCCGCCGCCGCCGAGCCGCCGGTCAACTACACCGACATCACCTACGGCGCCGCCGGCTGGACCGACTCGATCCCCGGCCACGAGGGCAGCTACTACTACTTCCACGGCCTGGACTACGGCTCGCAGAGCCTGATCCACCCCCTGCGCCTGATCATCAACGGCGGCTTCGGCATCATGCAGATCAGCAACCGCAGCAACCAGCCCGGGAAGATCGCCTATGCCACCGGCGCGCGGAACGTCGCGGAAAACCTGGCCTTCCCCGGCTGGGCCATCTCCGAGATGGGCTTCTGGGACTTCATGACCAGCGAGATCATCCCCTTCTCCTTCAACTCCGGCAACGCGCAGTACTGGCCCAACTACATGAACCACCTGCTGGGCGGCGGCATGAGCTACCGCATGATGTGCGAGTACTACCGCTACCACGAATGGCGGCAGCCGAAGGTGATGGCAGGCGTGACCATGTTCGCCTACCACTTCCTGAACGAGGTGGTCGAGAACAACGACCGGATCGGACCCAACGCCGATCCGGTCGCCGACTTCTGGATCTTCAACCCGGCGGGGATCATCCTCTTCAGCAACGACGCGGTGGCGGAGTTCTTCAGCGAGACCCTGCACATGGCCGACTGGTCGTACCAGCCCGTCTTCATGCCCTGGCGCGAGGAACTGCAGAACATGGGCCAGAACTACGTGGTGAAGTGGCACCTGGACCGGGAAGGGCACCGCAGCCTGTTCTACCGCTGGGGCGGGCACGCGGAACTGGGCATGAGCTTCACCGACCACCAGGGCCGCTGCCTCTCCTGGGGCCTGGGGCTGGTGGCCAAGAACCTCAAGGAGGTCGACGAGATCAGCAAGACCGCCGATCTGGCCACCTCGGTGGGCATCTTCTACGACAAGCACAACTCGCTGCTGGCCAGCCTGCAGTACGCCAAGACCAAGGAGATGCGCTGGCGCCTGAACCTGTATCCCGGCGCCATCCCCGCCGGGCCCTTCAGGCCGGGCGTGTTCGTCGGCCTGAACGACCGGGACCGCATGATGTTCGGCTTCACCTTCGGCACCATGACCCACATGCCCGTCGGCCTGGGCGGTACCTACGACGCCAACTAGGCGCCGTCGGTCCTAGCGAAGGTACGACGCGCAGTTGACGTCGATCACCGCGCCCTGCAGGGCGTCGGCGCGCCCGGACACCGCCAGGGCCACCACCGCCGCCACCTCGGCCGCCGTGGCCACGCGGCCGGCCGGGCTCTGGGCACGGATGGCCTCGCCCTCGGGGCTGTCCAGGTACTCCTTCGTCATGTCCGTGAGCACCCAGCCCGGAGCGACGCCGACCACGGTGATGTGGCGCGGAGCCAGGGCTTGGGACAGGGACTGGCTGAGCGCGTTGAGGCCGGCCTTGCTGGCGCCGTAGGCCGGCCCCTGGGGCTCGCCCCGGTAGGCGCCGCGGCTGGAGATGTTGACGATGTGGGCCCGCTTGGCCTGCTCCAGGTGCGGCAGCGCCCCGGCGATGATCAGGGCCGGGGCGGTCAGGTTCACCGCCAGGATGCGGTTCCAGGTCTCCAGCCAGCCGGACTCGTGCAGGTCGTGCCGCTGGTAGATGCCGGCGTTGTTGACCACGATGTCCAGGCCGCCCAGGGCCTCGGCGGCCCGGTCGGCCAGGGCTGCGGCCTGGGCCGGGTCGGCCAGGTCGCAGCCCAAAACGACGTGGCCCCCGCCACTCAACTCCCGGCGCACGTTTTCGGCGGCCTTGGCGTCGGTGCCGTAGTGCACGGCCACCCTGGCGCCTTCGGCGGCCAGGACCAGGGCCACCGCCCGCCCGATGCCCCGGCTGGCGCCGGTCACCAGGGCGCGGCGGCCCGCCAGCGAGATCGTCATGCTGCATCCTCCGCGTTGTCGGACCGGGCACCGACTGCGGCCGGGGTTTCCGGTCAGCGGATCAGCGCCAGCTTGCCCACCTCCACTTCATTGTCCATGCGCGCCTCGTAGAAGTAAACGCCCGAGGCGGACTGGGCGCCGCGACCGTCGCTGCCGTCCCCGTCCAGGAATCCGCCGGTGGGCTTCGGGTCAACCCGGTGAGTCCATTCGATCAAAGCCGGAATCGCGACGAATGTTGTCATATGGGGCCGTGGAAGCGTTACAAAACGCTCCCACGGCCCCATTCCTCAAGACCAAGGTTTACTTCAGAAGCATCATCCGGCCCACCTGCACGTCGTCGTGCATGCGCGCCACGTAGAAATACACGCCCGAGGCCGCTTGCGCCCCCGCGGCGTCGCGGCCGTCCCAGGACACGGCCACGCCCTGCTCCACGTGCTCGTCCAGTACCGTGCGCACCAGTCGGCCGCGCATGTCGTACACGTTGACCGTCAGGCGTCCCGCCCGCGCGATGCTGCATTCGATGCGCACACTGGGGTTGAACGGGTTGGGGTAGTGGCGGGTGGCGAAGCTGCCGGGCACGTCTGCGTCGGGCACGTCGCCAACGACGAGGATGAAGCCCAGGAATGCGCCCACGGCGCGGAACAACCGGGTGCTGGCCGCGACGGAACCGGCGTCGGCGGTCTCGACGAACATCAGGTCGTAGGGCAGGGAGATCACCCGTGCGCCATTGGCCGCAGCCAGTGTCGCCGCGCTGTAGGGGTAGACCCCGGATTGTCCACCCGCAGTGGTGAATTCGGCCAGGCGCATGCCCGGGCCGGTCGGCGTCACGGCGTCGAAGGTGTTGATGGCCGGGCAGCTGCCGCCGGCGATCCAATCGACGACGTATGCCGGCAGGAACACCTGGTTGCCGGCGGCCGCCACCACCTTCGGGGCGACCTGACTGTGGATCAGGGGGCGTATGTCACTCGAGGCCAAGGACAGGCCCAGGCGATTCTGCAGGAACGCCGCAGTCTCGGTGCCGCTGTACGCCAGATCCGAGGCGAGGTTGTCCCCGGCCAGGAACGCGTCCTTGCCCCCGAGCGCGAGCCAGGCCTCCAGGAGTTGGACGTCCGGCGAGAAACCGGAGGCGGCATCCCCGTTGGCGATCGTCCTCTGGAACAGGTCGGCCGAGGAATAGACGAGATCGTCGTAGCCCGCCAACTGGGCCAGGGTGGCCCGGCCGCCCAGGCCGTTGCCCACGCCGGAGGTGGGTGCATTGGTGTAGTAGACGTCGTATTCCCGCCCCAGGCGCAGGGCGTTCCAGGTGAAGGCCTCGTCCCAGATGGCGCCACCTTCACCGCGCCGGGCGAAGTCGTTCCAGAACAGGACGCCGGGCTGGTTGAAGTTGCTGCCGCCCCAGCGCACGCTGGGCAGGGCCCGCATCGTGAAGCTGGGATCGTAGGAGAGCGCCCCGCTGAAGTCGCCGAAGCCCGTGGTGTCGGCCGGCAGCAGCGCGGTGCGCTGGTCCCCGCCCACATTGTCCGTCGCGGCGAAATAGTAGTGCAGGACGTCGCCCGGGAACAGGAAGCCGGTGTCCGGCAGGTCAGCCGACCAGCTCTGGTACCCGGACTCGATGGCGCCCATGAGCACCGAGCCCACATCGGGCAGGCCGCTCGAGCGCACCGCGTCGAACACCGGATTGCGCTGCAGCCGCCAGTGCATCCGCGGCGCTTCGACCAGCACGGCCCCCGCGCGCACGGGCGCCGCGAAGATCACCAGCGAGTCGCCCGGGTCGTTGCGCAGGTGCGACGCGCGGCTGATGTTCTGCGCCATATCGAAGCGCACACTGTTGGCACCGAGGTCCACGGGGTCGAGCCCGCCGTTGGCCGGGAACGCGTCCTGGGCAAGGTGCTGTTCCGCAGCGCTCAACTCCGGCCCCGATTGCGGGAAGACCTGGAAGCGCACGTTGTCGAAGTAGGGTGCGGGATAGCCGTCGTCGCCGTCGAATCCCCAGTTGTAGCCGAACTCTGAGGCCCCCAGCATCACCTGCACGTGGGTGCGACCCGGCACCAACAGGTCGCTGACGACCTCCTCGGCCCGTTGGTAGGCCCCGCTCGGGAAGTTCACGAAGTTGCGGTCCAGCCAAGGGGCGTCCTCCAAGTCAGCCGGGTTCCCCGAGGCCACCGAGCGCACACCCCAGATCTCGAAGATGCCCGGGGAGTCCGCGCTCAGGTCCTCGTGGCCGTAGTGGCCGTAGGCGAAGAGCGCTCCGTCCCGCCCCTGGTCGGGCCAGACCATGACCGGCGAGATCACCACGTTGTGCAGGTGATGATCCGGGCCGGCCAGGCCTCCGGTCGTGTTGACGATGAATCCGTTGGGACCGTAGCACCAGTTGATGCACGGTGAGCCGCCGGTGCCGGGCACCACCACGCCGTCGTCGATGAAGACCACCTGGTAGGAAGAGTTGGAAGCACAGGGATCGACGTCCTGCAGGTTGTTCAGCAGCTGGGCGAAGTCGCCCACTCCGACCGGACCCACGGGGACGAACGGTCCCAAGGTGCCGTCCTCGAAGTCGTGGGCCGCGCCGATGCCGTTGCTGAGGGTGATGACCACATCATCCACCTGCATGGCGCCGGCCGACGGATACTCACAGTCGGAATCCGACCAGCCCGGATCGGAAGTCACCCGGAACTGCACGACCACCTGGTCGCCGGACAGTCCGACGTAGTCGCCTGGCTGGTAGATGTGGGTCTCGGCCAGGACGACTGCGGTGCCGATCCCGTCAGCAGTCCACAGATCCACCCTGCCGCCGGCGGTCAGCACGCTCAGGTAGCAGTAGTCATACATGGGCTCGACATCGTGGTTCACGACCGCGCTGACATCCACCTGGCAGGGCAGACCCGGGTCGGCCACGGCGCCGCGCCACTCCAGCGCCACGTCCCAGCTGTTGCCGTAGCCGCCGGCCGGATCGCCGGCATCGCAGGACGGGAAGGACGCGTCGCCGCACCAGGCCGAGAATAGGCCGCTGATCACACCGTAGGTATCCACCTGCCAGTGGGTGTCGGGGTCCACAGTGTAGTCGCGGCTGGTCCAGCCATTCCAGTCCGCCCCACCGCCCGCGCTCTCGAAGCTGCCGATGTACGGCGCCCCGCTGCCGTGCGGCCCCATCAGCATGATCGTGTCTCCGGCGGCCTTGGCGGCGCCGGGCACCGCGCCGTGGATGAGTTCACCACCGAATTGCGGCTGCGCCGGAACTGCCGCCGGACGGGCCGTCGCCAGGGCCGCGGGCTGCAGGACCAGAAGGACGGCGAGTATGGCAATGGCGATCCGGGCGTTCATGGCTGCTCCCTTGGTCAGGGTGAATATTCCTGATTATACGGGATCAGTGCATCCAGTAGCAAACTCCGGCCGGGCGAGCCAAAAAGCGACCTCCCCCTGCCGCCGGGATCCAGGACCCATTAGACGGCAAAGGGAGGCCGATTACCGGACCCTTCAGGGCCCGAGGATTGATTTTCCGGTGAGGCCCCTACACCCCCGCCTTGATCTTGTTCAGCGCCGAACCGAAGCGGAACCACTCGATCTGCTCGGCGGTCATGGTGTGGGCCAGATCGAAGCGGTCGCTGCCGCCGTCGGCGTGGTGCAGGACACAGGGCACCTTGCTGCCGGGCTTCAGCTGGGTCAGGTCCAGCAGGTCGAAGCGGTCGCCCTCCTTGACCTTGTCGTAGTCCGCCGCCGCGGTGAAGGTCAGTGGCAGGATGCCCTGCTTCTTCAGGTTCGTCTCGTGGATGCGGGCGAAGCTGCGCACGATCACCGCGGCGCAGCCCAGGTGGCGCGGCTCCATGGCGGCGTGCTCGCGGCTGCTGCCCTCGCCGTAGTTCTCGTCGCCGACGACGACCCAGCGCAGGCCGCGCGCCTTGTAGTCGCGGGCGGTGGCCGGGACCTCGCCGTACTCGCCGGTCTCGGTGTTCCTGACGCTGTTGGTCTCCTCGGTGAAGGCGTTGACCGCGCCGATCAGCATGTTGTTGCTGATGTTGTCCAGGTGGCCGCGGAACTTCAGCCAGGGGCCGGCCATGGAGATGTGGTCGGTGGTGCACTTGCCCAGGGCCTTGATCAGGAGCGGCAGGCCCAGATAGTCCTTGCCGTCCCACTTGGCGAAGGGCTCCAGCAGGGCCAGGCGATCGCTTTCGGGATCGACCATCACCTTCAGCTCGCGGGCGTCGGCCGGCGGGGCCTGGTAGCCCTTCTCGTCGAAGACGAAGCCCTTGGCCGGCAGCTCGTCCGCCACGCCGGGGCGCCTCCAGCCTCACGGCCTTGCCCTGGTCGTTGGTCAGGCTGTCGGTCAGGGGATTGAACTTCAGGGTGCCCGCCAGGCCGTAGGCCATCACCACCTCGGGGCTGCCGATGAAGGCGTGGGTCTGCGGGTTGCCGTCGTTGCGCTTGGCGAAGTTGCGGTTGAACGAGGTGATGATGCTGTTGGGCTTGCCCTTCTTGACGTCGTCCCGCTCCCACTGGCCGATGCAGGGGCCGCAGGCGTTGGTCAGCACCACCGCGCCCACCGACTCCAGCACGTCGAGCATACCGTCGCGCGGATGGTCTCGTAGATCTGGTCGCTGCCCGGGCTGATCCACAAGGTCGTCTTCATCTTCAGGCCCTTGGCCTTGGCCTGGCGGGCGATGTCCACCGCGCGGCCGATGTCCTCGTAGCTGCTGTTGGTGCAGCTGCCGACCAGGGCGGCGCTCAGCTTCTCGGGGTAGCCCTCCTTGACGGTGGTCGCGGCCACGTCGCTCAGGGGCGGGCCAGGTCCGGCGTGTGGGGCCCGACCAGGTGGGGCTCGAGGGTCGAGAGGTCGATCTCCACGATGCGGTCGTAGAACTTCTCCGGCGCGGCCAGCACCTCGGGGTCGGCCGCCAGCAGGTCGAGGTTCTTTTCGGCCAGGTCGGCCAGGTCGGCGCGGCGCGTGGCGCGCAGGTAGCGGCCCATGCTGGCGTCGTAGGGGAAGATGCTGGTGGTGGCGCCCAGCTCGGCCCCCATGTTGGTGATGGTGGCCTTGCCGGTGCAGCTGAGGGCCGCGGCGCCCTCGCCGAAGTACTCGACGATGGCGTTGGTGCCGCCCTTGACCGTCAGGATGCCGCACAGCTTGAGGATCACATCCTTGGGCGAGGTCCAGCCGTTGGGCCTGCCGGTCAGCTTCACGCCGATCAGCTTGGGATGCTTCACTTCCCAGTTCATGCCCACCATCACGTCGACCGCGTCGGCGCCGCCCACGCCGCAGGCGATCATGCCCAGGCCGCCGGCGTTGGGGGTGTGGCTGTCGGTGCCGATCAGCAGGCCGCCGGGGAAGGCGTAGTTCTCCAGCACCACCTGGTGGATGATGCCCGAGCCAGGCTTCCAGAAGCCCATGCCGTAGCGCGCGGCCGAGGAGCTGAGGAAGTCGTACACTTCCTTGTTGGCGTCCAGGGCGTGGGCCTTGTCGTATTCGGCGCCCTTGTGGGCCAGCAGCAGGTGGTCGCAGTGCACGGTCGAGGGCACGGCCGCCTCGTCGCGGCCGGCCTGCATGAACTGGAGGATGGCCATCTGCGCGGTGGCGTCCTGCATGGCGACCCGGTCCGGGCGCAGGCCCAGGGTGGCTTCGCCGCGGGCCAGCTTCTGGCCCGCCGGATCGGCCAGGTGCCCCAGCACGACCTTCTCGGCCAGGGTCAGCGGCCGGCCCAGACGCTTGCGCACCACCTTGAGGTTGCTCCGCGAAGTCTCGTAGACCTTGCCCACCATGTCCCGGGTCGTCTCGATCGCCATCTCGATCATCCTCCTGGGCCCCCGCCGGGGGCGAAAATCGCCACGACGGCCCCGCGGGCCGCCTGATGCCACTGCACGAAGCCCAATATAGGATATGCGCAGGGATTTATCCCGGGATTTTCGCGGTCGCGGAGCGTCGAAACCGGGATTTCCTGCCGGCGGCGGGTCAGCGGCCCTCGCGCAGGCGGTCGCCCAGGCGCTCGGGCAGGCCGGCGGCGATGATCTCGCGGCGGGCGGTCTCGATGTCGTAGTCCAGGCGCTCGAAGGTGATGCGGCGCTCCTTGCGGTCCCAGACCACCAGCGCCGCCCGGGGGTCGCCGTCGCGGGGTTGGCCCACGCTGCCGGGGTTGACCAGGATGCGCCCGTCCAGGGGCAGTTCGAGGGGCCCCGGCACCTGGGCCGCCAGGCCGCTGCCGGCGAAGCAGACCGCCTGGTGGGTGTGCCCGAAGAAGGTGATGCCGCTGCCCATCTGCATCTCCTGTTCGCGGCGGACCAATTCCAGGTCGCGCGAGAACAGCAGGTAGCGGTCCCGGTCCGCGGGCGAGCCGTGAGCCAGCACCGTGCCCTGGTCCAGGTCCAGCCTGGTGGGCAGGGCGGCCAGCCAGGCCAGCGCGCCCGGGTCCAGCAGCTCGCGGTTGTGGGCCACCGCCTGCAGCGAGCGGGGATTGAAGCCCAGTTCGAGGGAACCGTCGGCTACCAGGGCGTCGTGGTTGCCCTGGATGCAGGTCGCGCCGGAGGAGCGGATCCGCGCCACACACTCGGCCGGGCGGGCGCCGTAGCCGACGATGTCGCCCAGGCAGTAGATGGCATCGCAGTCCAGCGCGTCGATCCGGGCCAGCACCGTGTCCAAGGCCTGCAGGTTGCTGTGGATGTCGGAAATGACGGCGATGCGCTGCACGGCTCGGCTCCCGGTACGGCCTCCGGCCACCCCCCCGCGGAGCGGCATCAGTCTGCAAGCATAATCCGGGGCGGCCGGCACCGCAATGTCCAGCCAGCAAAGCCCTTGGGCCTAGTCGGTGCGGAAGCCGAGGCCCTTCTTGCGGATGGTGCCCAGTTCGAAGCTGCTGGTGGCAGCGCAATACGTGGCTTCCAGCTTTCCGCGCGCCGGCTCCAGCAGCACGGCGTACCGCGCGGGCAGCCCGCCCGGGCCGAAGGGCACCCCCGTCTCGGACTCGAGCACGGCCTCGGCCTCGGCCTGCCACAGGTCGGCCTCGGCGACGGCCCCGGCGGCGCGCAGACCGTCGGCGTGGTTGGCCAGCAGGGCGCTGATCGAGCGGCGTTCGTCCTGGTCGTAGCTGCCGTCGTCCTGCGCGTCTTCGAAGTCCTGGTTGGCCGGGTAGCCCAGCCAGGAATTGTAGATCAGCACGTAGTGCCAGACGTACTCGCCCAGGCCCATGTCCCGGGCCAGCAGGGCCCGGTTGCGTTCCTCGACCTGCCGGCCGATGTTGCCGGCCATGCCCATGGCCGCACCCACCACCGGCAGCACGGCTTTCATCGCCTCGCCGGCCGAGACATCGTCGCCGCCCTCGTCGAGGTTCTCCACGGCCTGGAACCTGGCCGCGATCTCCTGGAATTTCATGCAGATCGGCTGCATGTCCTTGCGGACCATCATGAAGGCCTTCACCCGCTCCAGGTCCAAGGTCGCGGGCGGGGGCACGAAGTCCTCGCGCTCGCCGTAGGTCACCGTCAGTTCCGTCTGGGAATCGACCGCACGGACGAACGGGCGCGTCAGCAGGATGCCGCCGCCGACGGTGCCCAGGATCGCCAGCAGCGAGACCACGGCGCAGCCCACGCCGCAGCCCACCAGCCATTTCCGTCCTGCGCCCGCCATCGGCTCTCCTTCCTGCTGCCCGGGTTATCCCAAGGGTGTCCCACCGGCATTATCCCCGGATGACGCAGGACCGCAACGCCCGGTTTCACCCGTCCCTTGAATCCGCACCCCGATGGTGCGGTTTTTCCCGATCATCGCTATCCTGTTTCCCGTCGTCCGCCGGCGCCAGGCCCGGCCCCAGATGTGCAACCGACCCATATCTTCGCCGGGAGGTCCTCGATGCAACTGACCGTTTCCGACAACATCGGCACCATGGTGGCCAAGGGTGAGATCACCCGCGCCGATGCCGCGCGTTTCGCCGCCTTCGTCCAGCGCTGCAACGAGGAACTGATGACCCACCGGGTGATCCTGGACAACAAGTACTGCCAGTGGTTCGCCAAGGGCGAGGCCAGCCGCGGGAACGTGCGCCACTTCGTGGTCCAGTTCTCGGTCTTCTCGAACCTGTTCCTGGTCGCCCAGCTGCTGAAGACCATCAACGCCGGCTCCCTCGAGGGCATGCGCGCGTCGAAGGAGATCCTGGCCAACGAGCTGGGCGTGATCTTCAACAAGCCCGGCGCCAGCCTGGGCGAGGTCAGCGACAAGGACCGCATGGGCGATCCGGACATCGTCTCGATCGAGGGCACCGTCGACGGCGGCACCTTCCGCTTCAACGCCGCCCACTTCGAGTGGCTGCTGCGCCTGGGCGGCAAGCTGGACCTGGGCTTCAACGACATGGGCAAGCGCCGCCACGGCACGCCCGCGACCATCTTCTTCTGCGACCAGTTGGCTGCGATCTACGGCAACGAGGACCCCAACATCGCCGAGGGCGCCAGCTTCGCCGTGGAGAACTGGGCCGCCGCCGGCTTCTGGAAGCAGCTGATCGCCGGCCTGGACGCCTTCAAGCAGCGCGAGCAGAAGGACCTGCCCCTGGCCTTCTTCACCTGGCACGACCGCATCGAGGAGCAGCACGCCGACCACGTGATGGACGAGCTCGAGGAGCTGTACTTCGAGGACGGCTTCGACGAGGCGAAGTTCATCAAGGGCGGCCTGGCCATGCTGGCGGGCGTCGAGGCCTTCTGGGTGGGCCTGAACGAGCAGCGGATTGCGGCCAGCCACCAGCTTGCCTAGACATTGAGGCAAGGAGTATCACCAACGGCCCCGGCACAGTCCGGGGCCTTCCCACGGGAGGACTTTTCATGAAGACGATTCGCAGAACGACCATGGCCTGCGTGGCCATCAGCGCCACCATCCTGCTGGCCCTGCCGGCGCTGGCGGCCGACTGGACCCTGGACACCAGCCACAGCAATGTCGGCTTCGAGGTGCGCCACATGGCCATCAGCAAGGTCAAGGGCAGCTTCGGCGAGTTCGACGCCAAGGTCAGCGGCGAGCCCGGCAAGCCCGAGACCTTCACCCTCGAGGCCACGATCCAGGTCACCTCGGTGGACACCGGCAACGAGAAGCGCGACGACCACCTGCGCAGCCCCGACTTCTTCGACGCCACCGCCATGCCGACCATGACCTTCAAGTCCACCGGCGTGAAGATGGACGGCGACGAGGGCACCCTCACGGGCGACCTCACGCTGCACGGCGTGACCAGGCCCGTGGTCTTCGATCTGGATTATGCCGGCATGGTCAACGACCCCTGGGGCAACGTGCGCATGGGCTTCAGCGCCGAGACCAGGATCGACCGCCGCGAGTTCGGGCTGACCTGGAGCAAGGCTCTGGAGACGGGCGGGCTGGTCGTCGATAACGAGGTCGAGATCGAGCTCGAGGTCGAGTTGGTCCAGGCCAAGTAGGCGTCCTGGTACGCGTCCGGACGACGGCCTTGTGATGCAGGCAGGGGAGGGGCTCAGCGCTTGCCGCTGCGCGGCTCGCTCGGGCCTTCGGCCCGATTCGCCCTTCCCCTGCCTGCATCACAAGGCCGTCGTCCGGACGGCACAGGGGCGGCCTGGCCCGGACCATCTCCACCCGCCCCACGGTGCCACGGTTTCGCCGCGGGGATCGGGTGGGGCGGAGGTGCGGGCGGGGTCAGGGGCGAATCGGGCCGCAGGCCCGAGCAAGCCGCGAAGCGGCGAGCGCTGAGCCCCTGTCCCCGCCCGCACCTCCGCCCCGCCCGCTCCCCAGCTACCGAACCCGTTGGTACCGCAACTCCATGGTCTTGGATTCGGGCGTGCCCGGCGCCGTCGTGTAGTATTCGAAGAGGGACTCGTCCGCGCTGACGAAGGTGGTCACGGTGCGCACCATCATCTCCTGGCCCGACATGGGATCGAGGTAGGTGCCGCTGGTGGCCATGGGCGCGCCGGGCTTGTCCCAGGTGCCGGTCATGGTCATGATCATGGTGCCCATGGTGTCCATCCAGATCGACGTCACCAGGCCGGTGGAGTTGTCGTAGCCGGTGATGGACAGGCCTTCGAACGGCATCCCCATCATCGAGCCCTGCATCTTCTCCATCAGGTAGCGGCCGCCCAGGATCATCTCCGCCGAAGCGGTGCTTTCGCTGTCCATGGGCTCCTGGCCCGGAGCCATCCACACCTTGCCGCTGATCTTCCAGTTGCCGGCCTTCGCGGCCAGGAATGCGTGGAACGGCCCCGGCGTGGCGGCCTTCATCCAGGCCTCCTGCATCGCCGCCTCATCCATCTCCGGCTGGGCCAACCCAGGCAGCGCAACCAACAGCCCCAACAGACAACAAACCGCAAACATCCTCTTCATGGCGTTCTCCCCCTCCGGTAGACAGTGGACAAGTGAAGTCCAAATCCTACCGCAAGCCCCGGGTTTCCGCCATCCCCTCTTCCCCGCCCCGCCAAGTCCCTGCGCTGCGGACAAGGGAAGGGGCGAATCGGGCCGCAGGCCCGAGCGAGCCGCTTCGCGGCGAGCGCTGAGCCCCTTCCCTTGTCCGCAGTGCAGGGCCCCTAGCGGTAACCGAAAACCACTGCGTAGATGATCAACAGGATGAGCCCCATGCCGATCGTCAGCGCCGTGAAGCCGAACACCTTCAGGGCCTTGACGAAGCCCTCCTGCAGGGGCTCGACCATGTGCTCCTCCAGGCGTCCCTCGGCGACCAGCTGCTCGTACTCGCGGGGCCGGTCCTCCTTGAACTCCTCCAGCGTCATGCGGCCGGTGAAGATCACCGGGTCCATGGGGAACCGGTCCGGCCGGAAGTGCGTGTTGAAGAAGTGGATCGTGAAGATGAAGCCGGTGGCCAGCAACGCCTCGTCCGAGTGGATGATGCCGGCCACGTTGATGAACGCACCGGGCAGCAGCCGGGTGAAGAACTCCGGGAACCAGAGGATCAGGCCGCTGAGGCCGATCATGCCCACGCCCCAGAAGACGGCGAAGTAGTCGAACTTCTCCCAGTAGGTCCAGCGGCCGTAGCGCGGGCGCTCGCCCTTGCCCACGAACCACTTGATGGTGCCGATGAATTCCTCGCCGTCGCGCGGGTTGAACATCATGCCCTCGGGCCCGAAGATGAATTCCTTCCAGCTCTTGCCCGCCTGCCGGCGGCGGTGGGACATGTCGATGATGTGGCGCGTGAAGTAGAAGAAGGTCACCAGGGCGCCCATGCGGTGCAGGGTGCCTGCGGACTGGAAGCCGCCCAGGAGGTGGGCCAGCCACTGGGCCCAGCCCAGGTAGCAGAACTTCAGGGTCATGCCCGTGACCGCCAGGGTCAGGAAGCTGATGATCACCAGCATGTGCAGGGTGCGCGAGCAGGCGGTTGAAGCGGCGGAACTGCTTCTGCCCCTTGGCGTGCTGGCGCAGCTGGCGCGAGTGCTTGAGCGCCTGGACCGAGCGCGGGATCCACAGCAGGGTGTGGATGCCGAAGACCGTGAAGGTGCCCACCAGCAGCGAGGTCATGAACAGCCACGTCCAGTAGATGAACGGGTACTTGTCCTTGTCGTGGTGGGTGGCGTGGGTCAGGTAGCCCGCGAACTGCCGGTGCGCCTGGGGATGGCACTGGGCGCAGGTGGCCACGATGTTCTCGCGCGAGAGCGTCGACGCGGGATCGCTCGGTCGGCAGCACGTTGTGCTGGCCGTGGCAGTCGTGCGCAGTTGGCGGTCTCGGTGTAGCCGAGGGCGAAGACCTTGCCGTGGTAGGTCTCGAAGTAGGTCTCGATCACCTCCTCGTGGCAGCTGCCGCAGGCGGTGACGATGCTCAGGCGGAAGCCCTCGGCGTCGGTGCGGGCGATCTCGTGCGAGGTGTGGCAGTCGTTGCACATGGGCAGGGCGTGCTCGTCGGTGGCCTTGCCCGTGAAGTGGATCGACTTGCGGAATTCCAGGTCGATGCCCTGGTGGCACTTGCCGCAGGTGTCGGCCACGTTGGCCCGGCCGACGCTCGAGTTGTGGTCCTTGCTGGGCAGGATGCCGTGGGTGGTGTGGCAGTCGATGCAGGTCGCGGTGACGACCAGGCCGCTGCTGGTCAGGGCCTGGCCGTGCACGCTTTCCTTGTAGTTCTCGACCATGGAATGCTGCGTGCCCTCGTAGCGCTTGTCGGCCATGCCGCCCTCGTCGTGGCAGCGGCCGCACAGGTCGGGGATGTTGCGCACGTGGGTCGGCGAGCCGGGCTCGGTGTGCTTCTGGATGTGGTGGGTGCCATGGCAGCTGCCGCAGTCCGGCGCGTCGAGATCGCCCTGGTCGCGCAGCTTGCCGTGGATGCTGGCGTTGTAGACGTCGACGACGCTCGGCGTGGCAGATCGAGCAGTCCACCCGCGCCGGGGACCGTGTCGCAGGGACGCTCGTGGCTGGGGGTGGCGCCGGTGTGGCACTGGATGCAGCGCGTGTTCTGGTGGGCAGAGTCCACCAGTTCGGACTGGTCGACGGTCATCGACACGCCCTCGCGACCGGGCATGCCGCTGGTGAGGTCGGTCTTGGCGTGGCAGACCAGGCAGTCGCGGTCGCTCATGCCCTGGTCGTAGAAGACGCGGCGCGATCTCGTGGGGCTGGTGGCACTCGATGCAGACGGGCACCTTGTGGGGCTCGGCCTCCCACAGCCGCGCCCTCGATCACCTTCTGGTGCACGTCCTCGATGCGGCCGTGGCACTGCTGGCAGGTCTGGGCCACGCGCTCGCGCGAGATGGACGAGGCCGGGTCGTGGCTGTCGCGCACGTCGTGGGCGGTGTGGCAGTCGGAGCAGACGGCCGAGTTGGTCAGGCCGCGCTTGTACAGGCCCTCGCCGTGGATGGACTCTTGATAGTGGGTCAGGATGCTGTCCTGCGCGATCTCCGAGAAGTCGCGAGACCGGACTGCCCTCCTTGTGGCAGCGACCGCACATGATGGGGATGTTGAAGCGGTTGACCGTCGACTGGGGGTCGGTCGGCGGCCGGATCTCGTGGGCGCCGTGGCAGGACCAGCAGCGCGGGGCCAGGGGCTCGCCCTTGGCCACCACCTGTCCGTGCAGGCTCTGGGCGTACATGCGGCCGATGCTGCTGTGGCAGCCGGTGCAGTCGACGTCGGCCAGTTCCTCGGCGTGCGGCCAGTCCTCGTAGCCCTCGAGGTCGGCGTGGCAGTCGACACAGCCGATGCCCTGCTCGCCGTGGATCGAGCGGTCGAAGGCGGCGATGTCCACATAGAGCGAGACCACGCGGCCGGCGACGTTCTTGGTCAGACCCTCGTCCTCGTGGCACTGCAGGCATTCGTCCGCGCCCTGGGCGTGGCCCGGCCCGGCCAGCAGCGCCCCCAGGGCGGTGGCCGCCAGCAGCAGCGACAGAAAGACGAGAACACGCTTGGCGACGTCGATGATCATCGTGGGCCACTCCCGGTGGTGAGCAGGAACCTGCCGAAGGTTTGACAAGCCCCACTATTGCCGCTGCCGGGAATGCGGTCAAACAAGCAATCCCAATGAAAACAAACACCTTGTCCCAATAACGGCGAAGGTGCCGTGCTGTGGATTTAGTTGATGGAAAATATCCTATTTTAAATATCGCATATTCATATGGTTGTTGAGATGAAGATCGACAACTCCAGTATCCGGGGGATTGAGATCCATTCTCAGCGGGGCTGCCGATCCGGCCGGCGGCCGGGCCGCGAACCCTCCGGGCGGGTTGCCGGTCAGTCGTCGGGCGTGTCCGCCGCCGCCACGGCCGCGGCGCGCACCGACGCCACCTCGGCCGCGGACAGCGGGCGCAACGAACCGGCGGCCAGTTCGCCCAGCCGGATCTCGCCGATCCTGACCCGCCGCAGCAGCATGATCTTGTGGCGCAGGGTGCTGAACATGCGTCGCACCTGCCGGATCTTGCCCTCGCGCACGACCATCGCCAGGACCGTGCGGCCGGCCAGGCGTTCGATGATGCGCACGGACAGGGGCCGGAACACCCCCAGGTTGGGCAGGTGCACTCCGGCGGTGAGCACGCTGAACTCCGGGTCGTTCAGCTCGCCCTCCAGTTGCAGGCGGTACTCCTGCTCGAGGCGGGTGTTGCCGGCGACCTCGGCGTTCCAGCCCGGGTCGTTGGAGATCAGCAGCAGGCCCGTGGTCTTGCCGTCGAGCCGGCCGGCCGCCCGCAGGCCCGGCACGTCGCCGGGCAGGAATTCGGCGACCAGCCGCCGGTTGGGACCGTCGCTGCTGGCGCAGACCACGCGGCCCGGCTTGTGGAAGGCGTAGTAGCGGTAGCTCACCGCGGCCAGGGGACAGCCGTCGACCGCGATCACGCTGCTCCTGCCGACGGCGATCCGCGGGTCGAGGCAGACCTCGCCGTCGATCCCCACGCGGCCCGAGGCGACCAGCAGCTCGGTCTGCTTGCGCGTACCCCAGCCCGCCTGCTGCAGCGCCCGGGCCAGGCCCATCTTGCGGGCCGGGTGCCAGGGCTCGGGCGGCGGCGGCGACCCGCGCTTCGGCGCAGGCGCAGGCGTGGGCTCAGCCGGCATCGCGACCGCGGCCTCGTCCTTGTCGGGTTTGCGCTTGCTGGCCATCGCTTCCTCCGCCTCAGCTGCCGCCGGCCCACAGCACCATGATGCCCACGTACGCCGCCAGCAGCAGCAGTCCCCGGCGACGGCCCACGTCGCCGCCGGCGATCCTGACCATCACGAACAGCAGTGCCGCCACGGCCGCCATGCAGCCCAGCTGCAGACGCCCCTGCCCCGACGCGTCGACCAGGGGCCGCACCAGCCCCACCGGGCCGGCCACCGCCAGGATGTTGAAGATGTTCGAGCCGACGATGTTGCCCAGGGCCAGATCGTCCTGCCGCCGTGCCGCCGCGACGATGGTCGTCGCCAGCTCGGGCAGGCTGGTGCCCACGGCCACGATGGTCAGGCCCACCAGGGTCTCCGAGACGCCCAGGCGCAGGGCCAGATCGACCGCCGCGATCACGATCAGCCGGCCGCCGCCGGCCAGGCCGAGCACGCCCAGGGCCACCAACAGGCTGCCGCGCACCAGCTCGCGCGCCCGGTGTCCGGGGGCCAGGGCGACTTCCGGCGGCAAGGGCACCGCGATCTCGCCCCGCTTCGCCCCGCGCGCGGTCCAGACCAGGAACACGACGAAGCCTACCGTCAGCACTGCCCCATCCAGTCGACTCAGCTCGCCGTCCCACACCTGCAGCATGAACAGCAGCGAGACCGCCAGCATCAGCGGCACCTCGCGCCGGGCCAGCCCGCGCTCGACCTTCACCGGCCGCAGCAGCGCCGCCACCGCGAGGATCAAGCCCAGGTTGGCCACGTTCGAGCCGATCACGTTGCCCAGGGCGATGCCGGTGTTGCCGCGCACCGCGCCCACCAGGGAGACGAAGAGTTCGGGCGCCGAAGTGCCGAAGGCCACCACCGTCAGGCCCACCACCACCGCCGGCACGCCCAGCACCGCGGCCACCCGGGTGCCCCCGCTGACCAGGATCCAGGCCCCGCCCACAAGCACCGCCACCCCCAGGGCGAACTGCAGCAGGGTCAGGATCAACGTCCGCCTCCCGGCAGCGGATCCAGCAGGGCCACCGCGCGCACGGGCGAGGCCTCGGTCCCGGCCAGCTTCAGCGGCAGCACGAACAGCGTGAACGGCGCGTCTGGCAGCCGGTCCAGGCCGGCCAGGTTCTCGATGTTGATCATGCCGGCGGCGGCGCAGATGTCGTGGGCCTCGTGACCGGCGTAGGGATCGAGGCTGGGCGTGTCCAGCCCCGAGCCCTTGAGGCCGGCCGCGGCCAGGCGCCGGGCCAGGTCCGCGCCGTACCAGCTCCAGCGCCGGTAATAGAGTCCGCTGCCCCAGTGGCGGGCCCAGCCGGTGTCGAAGAGGACGAAGTCCAGGTCCGCCGGGTCGATGCCGTCCAGCAACGCGGCGTCCAGGGCCGCGGCGGTGGTGCCGTCGCCGGTGCGGATCACCCGGGCCCGGCCGACGAAGGCCTCGGGCGGCAGCTGCTCCAGGGGCGGCTGGCCGGCCCGGAAGTGCAGGGCCAGGTCGATGTGGGTGCCGACGTGGCAGCCGAACTCCAGGGAGCTGGACATGTGGCTGTCCGGCCCGTGCTCGCTGTGGCGGTGGATGGCCAGGGGCTGGCGGTCGCCGGGCCACTGGGCCATGCCGGGCACGATGGTGTGGCTGAGGTCGATCAGGCGCAAGGCGCGGGTCCTTTCCGGCGGCACGAAGCTGCGTCGGGTGTTCAGGTGCCGGAAGCGAAGGTGTCGACGCGGACGTCCCGCGTCAATGCGCCCACCTCGAATTCCGAGGCATAGAGGATACGTTCGGCCACGTCCAGCTGCTCGTCCACGGCGCCTTCGCGCCCCGAAACGGCGGCCACGGCCAGGAACACCCGCTGCCGCAGGTCGGCCGGGCCCACCTGGGCCGCCGCCAGGTCGCGGTTGCGCAGGCGCTGGACCAGGGCCCGCAGGGGCGCCCGCCGCTCCTTCAGGCTGCGGGCCTCGGGCAGGACCAGGTCGGCGATCAGGGTGCCGGTGTAGGTGCGCACGTCGTCCACGGTCACCTCCCAAGTGGCGCAAAACTACCTGAAACCAAGGGTTTTGTCATGGACGAATGCCGGACTTGCCCAACCGCAGGGGACTCGACTAGGATTGGGAGATGAAACCGGCACCTGCCCCCCCCCCGCGCCGCCATGGCGCCCGCCCGGCGGCGTGCCTGGTCCCTGCCTGCCTGCTCCTGGCCGGCCTGGCCGCCCTGTTCGGCGGCTGCGGCGATCGGCTGGCCACCGACGGCACCGCCGGCGGCGACACCCGCACCCCCCTGGTCCCCCACCCCCTGGTCGAGCGCGACCTGGACGAGATCCTGCGCTCGGGCGTGCTGCGCATGGTCGCCCGCTACAACTCCAGCAGCTACTTCGTGCACAAGGGCGGCCAGGCCGGCTTCGATTACGAGCTGCTGCTGTGGTTCGCCCGTGAGCACGACCTGACCATCGAGGTCGTGATCCCCGAGCCGGGCGAGGACGAGATCTCCCTGCTGAACGCCGGCCGGGGCGATGTGGTCTGCACCGGCTGGACGCCCGCCGAGGACCTGGCCCGCTGGGTGGCCTGGACCCGACCCACCAACTTCGTGCGCAAGGCGCTGCTGCTGCCGGCGGACGACCTGCGCGGCCAGGACCTGGCGGAGCTCAACGGGCTGGTGCTGACCCTGCCCCACGGCGACCCTTTCCGCGGCGAACTGCAGCGCCTGCGCCGGGAGGCGGGTGCCCATTTCCGCGTGACTGACGGTCGCCCCCTGGCCGGGCCCGAGGAGCTGCTGGCCCTGCTGAACCGCGGCGACCTGCAGGCGGTGGTCACCGACGACGTGGTGGCGCGTGCGGCCATGGCCTACCTGGAGAACATCCGGGTAGCCGCCCCGCTGGGCGACATCCGGCCCACGGTCTGGCTGGTCCGCCACAACAGCCCCGAGCTGAAAGCCGCGTTGAATCTCTACCTGAAGGAACACCTGAACGTCGCCGAGACGGGGCGCCGCCGCCGCAGCCAGATCTACGGCACCATCTACGACCGCTACTTCGAGAACCCGACCAGCATCCGCGGCTTCCAGGAGGTGGCGCACCGCCCGGACAAGAGCGGCCGCATCTCCATCTATGACGGCCTGATCCGCAACCAGGCCGAGGCCCTGGGCCTGGACTGGCGGCTGGTGGCCGCGCTGATCTACCAGGAATCGCGCTTCTACCCCTACGCCCGCAGCAAGGCCGGCGCCCAGGGGCTGATGCAGGTGCTGCCGGCGTTTGCCGGCGACCAGACCGACAGCCTCTACGTGCCGGAGGCCAACCTGCGGGCGGGCCTGCGCCTGATGAAGACGACCTGGGAGAGCTACGCCTACCTGGACAGCCTGGAGCGCACCCGCTTCACCCTGGCCGAGTACCATGCGGGGCCGGGCCACCTGGCCGACGCCCGGCGCCTGGCCATGGACCTGGCCCGCGACCCCAACCGCTGGGAAGAGTCGCTGGCCGAGACGCTGCCGCTGCTGGAGGAGCCACGCTGGTTCAGCAAGATGCGCTACGGCTACTATCGCGGCACGCGCACGGTGGATTACGTCGAGGAGATCCTGGCCCGCTACCGGGCCTACATGCGGCTGGTGCCGCGCGACGGGGCTTTCGCCGCCGACTCGTTGCAGCTGGCCCAGCCCGCCGATGCCACGGACCTGCTGCGCGTCCTGCCCGAGCTGGTGGTCGACCAGCCGCCGGCCGAATAGTCCCGGCCGTTGTCCGCCCTCAGCCGTTGGCCGCGATCAGCTCGTCCAGCAGGGCCCGCGCCCGCCGCAGGTGCGGGATCACGATGCTGCCGCCGACGATCAGCCCCACGTCGAAGATCTCCATCAGCTGCGGTTCGGTTGCCCCCAGCTCGAAGCAGCGGATGGTGTGGTAGGCGATGCAGTCGTCGCAGCGCAGCACCAGCGAGGCCGACAGCCCGGCGAACTCCTTGGTCAGCGTGTCGACCGCGCCGTCCTTGTAGGTGCCGGTGTCCAGGTTGAAGAAGCGCTTGGTGGTCATGGTGCCCGTCTCGAGGATGCGGGCGTTCATTTTTTCGCGCTCGGCGCGGAAGGACTCGAGGCGGCCGCTCATGGGGTTCCTTTCGGCTGCTGGGGCAGGTCCGGGATCAGATGACCATGCGGATCTCGGGGCAATCCGCCAGGCCGGTGAAGATCGCGTCGCGCTCGGCGTCGCTCAGCACGGTCAACTCCAGGTTGAGGCTCACGTAGCTGCCCTGGGTGCTGGTGCGCGTCAGGCTCAGTTCGTAGGCGCGGTCACCGCTGTTCTGGTCCAGGCACACCGCCAGGGTGATCTTGACCGCCCGGCGCACGTCCTGTTCGTCGGTCCCGATCACCTTGAAGGACCAGGGCGCGGGGTAGGTGATCTCGGGGCGCTGCTCGGGGCCGGGCATGGGGGATCCTCGCGATTCGGGCCTGCGGGCTGTCTGGGCCACAATCAACAGCCGAAGCAGGCCCCGGGCAAGGGAAACGTGGCCCGGCACAAGGCGGTTGCGCGGCCCCGGGCCGGAGGGCTATCCTCGGGGCACGCACCCTGAGAAAGGTATCCAAAGTCCCTTGCGACCGTTGCCCCCCATCTTCCGAGCCGGCCTGACCGGCGGTCTGGCCGCCCTGACGGTCCTGGCGCTGGCGGCCTGCGCGCCGGACTCGGTGCTGCCGGAGCCGTCGGTCGAGGATTCGGGCTGGGTGCTGGTCAATCCGCGGCCGCTGGACTTCCACATCACCGACCTGTGGGGCACGTCGCCCAGGCAGATGTTCGCCGTCGGCCTGGGCGGCGGCATCGCCCTGCGCCAAGGCGACGCCTGGGTGCGGGTGCCCTCGCCCACCGCGGCGCACATCTGGGACATCCACGGCTGCGACTGGCAGCACGTGTGGGCGGTCAGCGACGAGGGCCTGCTGCGCTTCGACGGGCTGCGCTGGCGGCACGAGGGGCCGGGCGACCTGGACGACGGTTCGCGCGTCTGGTGCAACGGGCCGGCCGACGTGATGGTGGTCACCACGGACAGCCTGTCCCACCACTTCGACGGCACGAGCTGGACCAGCCACCCGCTGCCGGTGCGCGCGGCGATCGGGGCCGGCGACTGGCTGGCCGGGGCACCGGACGGGCGCTACATGGCCGTGGGCCGCAGCGGGGACTGCGCCCGCTGGGACGGCGGCCGCTGGCGGGTGCTGGAGGCCGATCCGGACTACTACTTCATGGCGGTGAGCTACTTCGTGGATGAATACGAAGAGGCCTGGTACGTGGCCGCCGAGTACTGGAATGAACAGGCGGTGCGGATCCTCGTTCACCGCGACGGGCAATTGTATTCCGGTCCGACGTTCGAGCGGGGGCTGTTCGTGGACCTGGCTGCCGGCGGACGACAGGGCAAACCCTACCTGCTGACCAGCCTGTGGGGATCGGGAGTCCTGGACCTGCGCAGCCCGTACGAACCGGCGCTGCGGATCGAGGGCTACCGCACCGGGGCCCTGGCGGTGTTCCCGGGCGCGTCCGGCTATGGCGGCGATGACGTGCTCCTGGGTTCCACCTTCGGCACTGTGTTCGCCGGCACCCTTCCGGCGGGGCCGCTGCAGGCGATCACCCAAAGCGTCCCGGTCGCCGCCTACGACTTCGTGGTCTGGCCCAATGGCGACTTCGCCGCCCGCGAGGGCAACAAGGTGCTGCACGGGCGCAGCGGTGTCCTCAGCCTGCAGGCCGTGCACGCAGGCTGGGACATCCTGGACCTGTGGGGGCCCGCGCCGGGCTCGCTCTACGCCGCGGCCCGGCAGGGGATCGTGGTGAGCCTTCGGGACGGCCTGCCCGTGATCGGCTACCGTGTGGGGGGGCTCGATGGCGACCTGCTGGCGATCTGGGGCCGCAGCGACGACGACATCTGGGTCGGCGGCGGAGACGCCAGCGCCCACTCCGACGGGACGGCCTGGACGGTCGTGCCCTGGACCCTGCCTGGCGCGTTGGCCGACCTCGCCGGCAGCAGCGACCAGGTCTTCGCCATGAGCCAGCTGGCCCTCGGTCGCTGGGACGGCTCCGCCTGGACCGCCGCGGGGCCGGCCGAGGCCACGCAATACCACGGGTTGGCGGTGGCCCCGGAAACCGGCGAGCCCGTGATCATCGCCCGCCTGGGCGACGGCGGCGCGCGCCGGGTCATGCGGCTGCGCGACGGACGCTGGCAGGATCTGGGTGGACCCGGCGACCTGGTGAGCGGCCTGCTGGTCCTCTCCGGCGAGGACATCCGCGTGATGTCGGGCTACGACTGGTTCGGCTGGCAGGACGGGCGCTGGGCCCGCTTGCCCCTGCCGCAGGTCGACGGGGACGTCTACGCCGCGAACCGGATCACCGGCAACACCACCGGCGGTCTGTACCTCACCTTGAGCACCGGCGGCTTGTATCATCTCGATCTCGGAGGTCTGGGGCTGTGGCGTTGAAGCCGGGCATGGCGCTACCCCTGGCGGTGGCGGTCCTGGCGACCGCCCTGGCGGCGGGTCAGGGCTGCGACACCTCTTCGGTGCTGCCGACCCCGGTGGCCGAGCAGTCGCCCTGGCAACTGGTCAACCCGCACCCCTTCGCCATCGAGATCAGCGCCATGTGGGGCGACACTCCGGACCACCTGATGGCCGTCGGCCGACAGGGTGCGGTGCTGGTCAAGGAAGGCCTCCAGTGGCGCGAGGCGCCGCGGCCCATCGACACCGACTTCCTCGATCTGCACGGCTGCGACTGGCACAACATCTATGCCCTCACCTACGATGGCATGCTCCATTTCGACGGGCGGGATTGGTCGCGCACCGGATCCTCCGTGATCGGCAACGGGAATCGCCTCTGGTGCCGCGCACCGGACGACGTGCTGGTCGTCAGCCAGCAAGGATGGTCCGAGCATTTCGACGGCCGCACCTGGACGCGCCAGGAACTGACGGTGCTCCCCGAGTATACCTCGGGCCACTGGTTGACCGGCACGGCCGACGGCTACCTCATGGTCGGCAACGGCGGCTACTCGGCCCGCTGGCGTCATGGGCAGTGGGAGGATCCGGTCGCTTTCGAGTCCTTCCGCACCTACGCCGATGCCGTTTGCCGCTATGCCGATCCCGCCGGCCGGGAGCGGTTCCTGGCGGCCGCGGGTTCGCAGCTCTACACCATGACCGGCGACCAGGGCTGGCAGCGTTTCGACTCGCGGTTCTTCGGCCTGCGGGATATCGTGGCCGGCTGCGGCGGCGGCGAGCCCGCCTACATCCTGCTGAAGGATACATTCAACAGCATGGCCGTCTGCACCCTTGGCGGTGACACCCTCGGTACGGTCGTGGGGGTCGACATGCGTGTCCTGCTGGCCCTCCCGGGCGCCGGCCCGGATCAGGGCGACCGGCTGGTGCTGGGTGGGCGCTTCGGCACGGTCATGACCGGTTCCGGTGCGGGCGGCGGCCTGGAGCGGGCCATCGGCGGCGAGCCCGCCCTGGTCACGCGGCTGCTGGCCTGGCCCGAGGGCGGCTTCACGGGCTTCCACGACTACGAACCGTCGCTCCTGCAGGGGCACCCTGACGGCAGGCTGACCATGGTCCCGCCCGAGGAGTTCTACCCGCTGCAGACCTGGTGGGGACCGAGCCAGGACCATCTGTACGGCGTAGGCGCTCGCGGGCGGGTCGCGCTCCTGGGCCCGGATCAGGTTCCGCAGTGGTTGGCCCCGGCCGGCGACGGAACCCTGAATGCGGTCTGGGGCACGCCCGACGGCGAACTGTGGGTCGGCGGCAGCGCCGGCGTCTGGCGCGGGGACGGGCAGACCTGGGTACCGCTGGACTTCGCGTACGAGGGCCGGATCTATCTGATCCTCGGCACCGCCAGCGACGACGTCTACTTCCTGGAGTCCCGCCGGATCCTGCACTGGAACGGGCAGGATGTGGCGGTGCTGCACGAGGGCTCGTACATCCACGAGGATGCGGCGATCCTGGCGCCCGACGGCCGCGGCATCCTCTGCGCGGTCGAGCCGCAGAACGGCAGCCAGTTCCTGTTTCCGACCCTGCGCCGGTTGCAGCGCGGCGGCGGCGAGTCCTACGTCGTCTTCCCCGGCACGCCGACGAGCCTGGCCGCCCTGGCGGACGGTACGCTGCTGACCACGACCAGCAAGGGCCTGTACCGGCTTGCGGACGGGGTCTGGACCCGGTACGCGCATCCGACCACGGACCGGGGAGGAATCATCCGTGACCTGGTGGCCAACCAGGCCGGTGACATCTACACCGTCAGCGATTATGACGTCATCCATCACCTCGACAGCGGAGGCAGCGGACTGTGGCGATGAAACTCCTGCGCAACGCGGCCCTGGTCGCCGGGCTCCTGGGCCTGGCGCTGCCGGCGGCAGCCTCCACGGCGCGCCTGGCCGCCCTCGGCGGCGGCGACTACCTGGACGACGAGCGCGCGGTCCTGCGCTGGTACGCCGACCTGGTGGACCACCCCAACCTGGCCGTGTTCGAGTTGGGCCGCTTCGACAGCGGCGGCGGCGGCCAGCCCTGGAGCGAGCAGATCAGCGCCCAGGGCGGAGGCGTGCACGCGCGCTTCGACGAGGCCGGCCGCTGGGGCACCCTGGCCGCCTACTTCCACAGCCGGGCCGTCGAGGGATCGGCCGGGCAGGTGGGCGCCGACTACCCGGGCGGCAGCTTCAGCCTGGTCTACGCCCGCAGCCAGGGGCGCCTGGACCTGGGCCTGCGCTTCCGCGGCACCTCGTACGCCGAGTACGGCGGCACCGAGGGCGACGACCTGGACGGCCGCGAGGACTACCGGCACACCATGGGGCTGGGGGCGCGCTGGCGCCATGGCGAGCGCCTCTCCTTCGAGATCGCCGGCGAGATCCGCTCCATCACCCAACGCACAGTGGACGAGAGCCGCGCCCTGAGCTATCTGGGCGCCAGCGGCAAGGACAGCTACGCCCTGCGCGCCCGCGCGCGGATCGGCCTTTCGGAGACGGTGATCCTGGTGCCGCTGCTGGCCTACGCCCGGGACATCTGTGACGTCTATTCATTGCAACTGGAGGACGTGGCCCAGCTGGACGGCTACCTGCTGCAGGCCGGCTTCGGGCTGGACCTGGTGCGCCGCGACGGTGACCTGGTGGTGTTCTCGGCCGAGTACCGCGACGGCAAGGACGACCAGAACGGCATCGGCAGCTTGTACCGGGCCTACGACACCCAGCGGCGCCAGTGGTTCACGATCCTGGTGCGGGTCGGCGTCGAGGAGCGCCTGCTGCCCTGGCTGACGGTGCGGGCCTCGCTGCAGTACCGGCGGGTGGACGATGAGGCGGTCCTGCTGCTGCCGGGCGAGACGGGGCCGGCCGCGTACAACGACTCCGGCAGCATCGCCGTGACCACGCCCCTGGGCCTGGGCCTGACCGCGGCCGCCGGCCGATTCCGGCTGGACGCCGCCTACAACGATCAGGCACCCTTGTCCCAGGCCACGGTCCCGGACGCCAACGCCCCGCGGGAGACGGCCAACTTCGTCACCGTGTCGCTGCGCTACCTGTTCTGAGTGCGAGGAGCCGCTTGATGCATCGCCTGTGCCGCCTGCTGACCGTCATCGCCATGTGCTCTTGCGCCGCTTCCGTGGCGCTGGCTTCCAGCCCGCGCCTGCTGGCTCTGGGCGGCAACGGCGCCTACCTCGAGGATGCGGTCAACACGCGGGTCTGGTACGGCACCCTGGTCGACCACGGCGGCTGGGTCGCCGTGGAATCAGGCGTCTTCGACCAGCACGACGGTTACGCCCGCGACTTCCAGGGCAACACGGCCAGCGGACCGGCTTTGGGCGGCCAGGTCCCCATCGGCCAGGACGGCCGCCACGGCACCGCCGGCCTGTGGTGGAACGGCCACGGCGCCAACGGCGGCATCGGCGAACTGGGCAACGACCTGCTGGGCGACACCTGGCAGGTGATGTACGGCCGGGCGTTCGGCGGGCTGAACGCTGGCCTCTCCTTGCGCCACGGCGGCGCCGACTTCGACCTGTCGCCGAGCCTGCACCACAACGCCACCCGCGACGACTTCGGGCTGGGCCTGCGGCTGGACCTGGGCAAGACCGCGTACCTGGACCTGGCGGGCGAGCTGGTGCGCCTGGCCGACGAGTCGACCCTGGGTGCCACGGATCCGCAGCCGCGCAGCACCGCGGGCTCTTACGGCTGGCGCGGGCGCGCCTTCGTGCAGGTGGGCGACGGGCTGGTGCTGGTGCCCATGCTGGAGAACCGCCTGGAAGACCGGGGGTGGGACGAACTGGCCCAGCCGGCGGACCGCCGTTGGCGCCTGTGGCGGTTGGGCGCCGGGCTGACCTGGCAGACCGATCCGGATCACCTGCTGCTGTTGGCCGCGGACCGGCGCAACGAACACGACACCGCGGACGGGGTCGAAGTCTTCACCGCCGACGTGCTGGACCTGCGCGTGGCCGTGGAGTCGCGCATCCACGCCCTCTTGACGGTGCGGCTGGCCGCCGGCTACCGGCGCACGGAGATGGAACTGGCCTCGGCAGCGGCCGGCACCGAGAGCGAGGTCCCGCTCAGCCTCGGCCTGGCCGCCCACCTGGGGCCGGCCGACCTGGAGTTCAGCCTGTCCAATCTGGCGCCGGTCGGCCCGGACGGCCTGAGCGAGCACTGGCGCTGGGCCGACGACTCCACCTGGATGAGCGCCGGCCTCAGCTGGTGGTTCTAGCCCGCATCCTTTCCCCATCGCCGGAGCCCTCATGCCCGACACCATCTTCAGCGGACTGTGGCAGTACGGCCTGACCTGCGCGGTCCTGGTCGTGGCCCAGATCGTCTACGTGCTGTTCGGCTTCGGCTCGGGCCTGGTGGCCCTGGGCCTGCTGGCGCTGCTGTTTCCGGACATCAAGGACCCGGTGGTCCTGCTGCTGCTGGTGAACCTGCCGGCGGAGGTGATGGTCAGCTGGCGGGCGCGCCGCGAGGTGCGCTGGCGGCCGATCGCCATGCTGGGTGTGGGCATCGCCGTCGGCATCCCCATCGGGGCGCACCTCCTGAACACGGTCGACACCCGCCTGGCCATGACGGCGTTGGGCTGGTTCCTGATCGCCATGGGCCTGGTGTTCCTGAGCCTGCCGGCGCGCCGCGAGGGCGACCTGCCGCGCTGGCTGGCGGTGCCCACGGGCCTGGCCTCGGGCGTGCTCAACGGCCTGTTCGGCGCCGGCGGCCCGCCGGTGATCATCTGGTACCACCTGACCGCGCCCAACAAGGCCGCCTTCCGCGGCAGCCTGATGACCCTCTTCCTGCTGATGGGGCTGGTGCGGGTGCCGGTCTACGCGTTCAGCGGGCTGGTGACGCCGGCGCGGCTGGCGTCGATGGCGGCGGTGCTGCCGGCGGTGCTGCTGGGAGCCTGGATCGGCGACCGCATCCACATCCGGCTCAGCGAGGCGGCGTTCCGGCGGCTGGTGGCGGCGGTGCTGGCGGTGCTGGGAGCGCTGTTGCTGGTGCGGGGGTAATGCGGATCATGTTGTCCGGCTTCCCCCGGGGGGGGCCTTTTCGCTACGATGTCTTTTATCAATGCGGGCCCTGCGTCACTCACCCGGCATTTCCTTTTTTCGTTCGGATCCGAACCAATCAAGCTTTTCGAACCCACTCACACACGACTCTCGGCGATCTATCGCAACTAACCTTGTGCCGCCGGCCCGGCAAGTCCCATGGCGACCTCCTCCCCGGAGCGGCGGCCGGCCCGGCCGCCATCCCTAGAACGAGACCCCCACCCCCACCTGGTACCACGACACCGTGTCGCCGTCCTCGGGCAGGGTCGCCCCCGTCAACGGATCCAGCTCCTTGGTGAAGCCGTCGCCGTCGCGCTCGACCACCTGCGAAAGCAGGCCCTGGCTGAGGCGCGCGTCCAGGAAGACCTTCTCCCGGTAGTGCAGCTGCAGGCCCAGCTCGACGATCAAGTCCACGTCCTCGTAGCCGTAGTCGCGGCCGGTGGGGCCGGCGACCCGGTCCCAGCTCTCGTCCAGCTTGATGGAGACGGCGCCGCCCGCGTAGGGGCGCAGGCGCAGTGCGCCCAGCGGCAGGTTCCAGCCGGCGGTCAGCGTGGACTGCAGGCAACTCAAGGTGACCTCGGCATCCGAACGCACCAGGCCCTGCTCGGGGCTGGCCACCAGCATGGGCTGCACACCGCGCTTGCGCAGGTACTCGCCGCTGGCGCCGATGTCGAAGGGACCGTCGCCCAGGGGCCAGGTCCCGGCCACGCCGAGGGTGAAGCCGTCGCCCTCCTGGTCCAGGCCCAGGTCCGAGTGGACCCAGCCCACCAGCACGTCCGTGGCCGCGCCGCAGGCGGCCGGCAGCAGCAGGGCGCCCAGCAGCAGCGCCGTGGTCAGCAGGCGATTCATGGTGATCCTTCCGCGGAAGCAGGGTGGGGTTGACCCGTTACTGTAGGGCGAGCGGGCCCCAAAAAGCCAGGGGCGATCAGCGCAGCAGGGTCATGGTCCGCACCGCGGGCACGCCGTCGACCACCAGGCGCGCCAGGTAGGTGCCCGAGGCCGAGCTGCGGCCGCCGTCGTCGCGGCCATCCCAGTAGGCGGCATGCTCGCCGGCGGGCAGCCGGCCGCCGACCAGGGTGCGCACCAGGCGTC
Organism: Candidatus Krumholzibacteriia bacterium; assembly: GCA_963848505.1. GTDB lineage: Bacteria > Krumholzibacteriota > Krumholzibacteriia > LZORAL124-64-63 > LZORAL124-64-63 > JACZKN01. The sequence continues at coordinate 2,521,711 of CAWKEB010000003.1, forward strand.
CGGCCACGTCGTACACCCGCAGCGACACCGCGGCCTCCGCGGGCAGGGCGAAGCGGATCTGCGTGGCCGGATTGAAGGGGTTGGGCACCGCCCCCAGCAGCCGCACCACCTTGGGCAGGTGCGAACCGCCGCCGGCCAGGTCGCTGATCGTCAGGGTGACCGGCACCGCGACCACCGGCCGGGTCGGGTCGTTGGTGATCAGGCTGAGGAACGCCTCGTGCACGCCGACCGGCAGCCCAGCGGCGTCGATGTTCACGGTCACCGCCAACTGCCCCGCCGACGCCACCGTGCCCAGGGCCGGTGTGACGGCCAACCAGGCCGGCGGCGGATCGGCCGCGATGCGGATCGCCAGCTCGTCGTGCAGGGAACCCGGGCTGTTGAACTGGACCAGCAGGCCATCGCTGCCCGAGCCGTTCTCGATGCCCACCGTGCAGCTTTCATCGCTGCCGACGGAAGCGTACTGGAAAAGGATGGCGCCGTCGGCCTGCAGGATCACCTGGAAGGTCTCGGTGACCTGGGGCGCACCGAAGTGGGGCACGTCCTGGAATTGGACGATGAAGCGGTCCGCATCCGCCCGGACGAAGACCTGGCCGCCGACGTTGGGCGAGAGGTCGTCCCAGAACGGGGCGATCAGGTTGTTGGGCTCCAGCGCGTCGGGGATGCCCTGGTTCGCCCAGGCGTTGCTGCTGGAGGTGAAGCTCAGGAAGCCGTTGGAGCAGACCCGCACCTGGGTGAACGTGCGGTCGTAGAACGGGAAGGCGAAGCCCAGGTCGAAGACGTCGGCGTTCTGGTCGTCGGCCAGGGGCACGGCCAAACCGTCGGCGCCGATGTCCACCCAGGCGTACTGCGGCCCATAGGGGTGGTCGCTGTCGCGCCAGGCGTAGCCGAAGACGTCGGGGCCGCCGGCGCCGAGCCGGCGTTCGATCGCCGCGCGCAGGTCCGCCTCCGTCTTGTTCACCGTCACATGCTTGACCGGATTGACCACCGACAGCACCGCGGGCAGGGCGCCGCTGCTGGCGGCGAACTGCAGTTCCGCATCGCCGCTGTTGATCAGCAGCAGGGGCAGCTGGGCGCTGTCACCGGGGGCCAGGGTCGCCGTCAGCGCCGCCGGCTGCACCGTCAGCGCCGGCAGCAGCGGCGTGGCCTGGGCCGGCAGCTCGATGAAATCCAGCCAGCCGGCGTCCAGGCCGCCGGCCACCGAGCCGTCCTTTTCGTACGACCACAACAGGGCGTGGGGACCGGCCGTGAGGTGCTGCACGTGCCGGGTCCAGGGCACGTCGCCCGACCAGGAAGCCTGCAGCACGCCGTCGACGTAGAAGCGCATGAAGTCGTAGCCGGCCTCGCAGGAGACACGGTAGCGGAAGCTGAGTTCGCCCGCGTCCAGCCCGTCGTAGGCCAGGCTCAGGCGGCTGAAGTCGCCGTGGCCGATGACGCCGGAACGGGCGCTGTGGCTGCCCTCCCAGGCCACGCCCGCATCGACGGTCCAGCCCGCGTCGCCGCTGGGCTGCCAGGCGTAGGATCCGAAGCCGCCGGACTCGAAGTCCTCGGCCGTCTGGGGCGGCAGTGCGAAATCGACGCTCTGCGGGCCGTTGACCGCCACCGTCGCGACCGCACTGCCGTAGCCGGCGGCGCGGGCCCGCAGGGTGTAGACCTGGCCCGGACCCGCCGGCAGGGCGATGGCATAGCGGCCGCCCGCATCGGCCAGAACCGGCGCCAGGGGCGTGCCTTCGGCCGCGACCGTGGCGCCGGGAACGGCTTCGCCTTCGGGGCCGGTGACCAGGCCGCCGACCGTGGCCAGCGGCCGCAGCACCAGGGACAGATCGCCGGCAACGGCGCCGCCGTCGGGCACGGTGACGGCCAGGCTGCCGTCAACGTAGCCGAACGCGGTCACGCTGAAGGTGGCCGCCCCCGCGGGCAGGACCAGGCGGAAGGCGCCGGCGGCGTCGGTCAGCACCTGGTGGTAACCGCCGTCCAGCCGCACCAGGGCCCCGGCCAGGGGCAGGCCGCTGCCCTGGGCCGTGATGGTGCCGCTCACCTCGCCGACCCCTCCCATCACGGCCATCACCGCGTCGTAGGCATTGACCAGGCCCCAGCCGCTGTTGTTGTCCTGGCCGACGGTGCCCAGGTCGAGGGCCGTGTCCATCAGCGCCTGCTTGATGGTGGCCACGTCCAGGTCGGGGTTCGAGGCCCGCATCAGGGCCACGATGCCGGCCACGTGGGGACCGGCCATGGAGGTGCCGCTGAGGTACTGGTAGCCGCCGCCGGGCCGGGCGCTCAGCACGTTGTCGCCGGGGGCCACGACCTCGGGCTTGATGGCGTAGGCCCCGCCGCAGCCGGAGGGCCCGCGGCTGGAGAAGCTGCTGACAGGGTACGGCGCGAACGGCGACACCGAGCCGATGGCGAAGGCGTTCAACGCGGTGGTGGCCCGGTCGGCCGGCGAGCGGACCGTGCCCGCGCCCGAACCCTCGTTGCCGGCGGACCAGGTCAGCACGACGCCGGTGGTCTCGACCGCGTCGATCACGCCCCACCAGCGGCTGTCGCAGTCGTAGTAGCCCGCGAAGGCCTCGCTCACGCCCCAGCTGTTGTGCACCACCGCCGGCACGTCGACACTGGTGGCAGGGTTGCCGTCGGGGTCGGCCATGAATTCCAGCGAGGCGATGACCGCGTTGTCGAACTCGGCGTCGGTGCCCGGATGGTTGACGACGTTGGTGGCGATCCAGAGGGCGCCGGGCGCCACGCCGATGGAGTCGCCGGGCGCCTGGCCGGTCAGGATGCCCATCACGTGGGTGCCGTGGTAGTGGCGGTCCACCGGGAAGTCAGTGTCGCCCAGGCCCGCCGCATCCAGCCAGCACTCCTGCGCCGGGGCGAAGTTGCCGCGCCAGCGCGGCGCCAGGGCCGGATGGGTGCCGTCAACGCCCGAATCGAGGATGCCGACCACCACACCGGTGCCGTCGATGCCCAGTTCCCGCCAGACCCGCGGCGCGTCCACGGCGCGCACGCCCGGGGTCACGCCCACGGCCAGGGCCTTGTCCGCGGGCACGGACTTGGCGCTCGCCACCGGGGCGATCAGCTCGACCACCAGGTCGGCCTCGATCCGCTCGACCGACGGATGGTCGGCCAGGGCGCGCACGCCGTCGGCACGGACCGTGACCACCACGGCGTTGATCAGCCAGTGAGGCGTCCAGCCCAGCACGCCGCCGCCGGCCTTGTCCGCCGCCAGGGACGACAGCAGGTCATCCTGGCTCCGGGCCGCGACACCCTGCAGGGCTTCCAGCACCCGCCGGTGACGCTCAGGCGTGCCGGCCTTTTCGGCCCGCAGCTGGCGATCCAGGTCCCGCAGATCGGCCTGCTCGCGCAGCACGACCAGCACCCGCACCGACGCATCCGGCTGCAGCCGGGTCAGTTGCGCCTCAAGGCCGGGCGACAGCTGTCCGGCGCCGGCCCTCGGGACCAGCAACAGCAACCCCAGCAAGGCGATGGCGGGCACAAGCCTCATGGGCGAATCCCTCAGTGCGGAAGAAGTGCGGAAATTTCCGCCTATAGATCACAAAAAGACCGCATCCAGGTGCGATCCTTCTCTGGCCGAACGTCGAGTTGCGTTTTCCGCAGTAAGGATACCACAAAGCTCGGGTTCGAGGCAATGGGGTCGCGGCCGAAGGCTTCCGCAGTGGTCAGTCCTCGAGTTGGACCATGGCCAGCAGGTGGTCCCGCAGGTCTTCGGGCCAGCCCGCCGTCTGTTCGCGCAGGCGGCCGAGGTCCCAGGCGTAGAGCGCCCTGATGGTCTCCTCATAGCCCGGCAGGTCGCCGGCCACCGCCGCCAGGAAGCGGTAGGCCCGGTCCTGGCGGCGGCGCGTCGTGTCGTCGGCGTGGGCGCCGCGGCGCGCCGCGTCGATCAGCTTGCGCAGGGTTACCGAAGCGCCGCCGGGTTGGGCCCCCAGCCAGTCCCAGTGCCGGGGCAGCAGGGTGACCTCGCGGGCGACGACCCCCAGCCGCGGTCGGCCCGGACGCGGGGCCGGCACCGCCGTGCGGGCCGCCTCGGACGCCGCCGCCCGTGCGGCTGCCTGGTCGGGGGTGCCGCGCAGATCCAGTTCGACGGGTTCGGCGGTGACCGTGTCCAGCACCACGACCTGCCCGCCGCGCACGGCCTCGGGGTTGGCGGCCAGGATGCGGGCCACGTCGGCGGGGGCGCCCGCGGCCAGGCACCGGTGGTTGGCAAAAGCGACAAGACAACGGGCTGCAGGCATGTTCAGGCTCCCGGAATCCCGACCGCCACCACGGCGGCCGAAGGGATATTATATCCGGGTATAATGCATCCGTCAATATTATCCGGGGAAAATAACGCCGGGCCCGCTCAGCGCTGCAACTCGATCTCGCCCATCGACTGCTCAAGGCGCGCCCGCAGCACCGGCAGCGGCACCTCGGCCCCGGTCTGGCGCAGGACCGGCAAGGTCAGGTCCTTGGGCAGGTCGCCCACGGCCTCCAGGTCCAGGTTGGCCGGCAGGCTGACCGCCATGCCTCCCATGCGCACCCGGAAACTGGCGTCGCAGTCGTTGCGCCACTCGCCCTTGAGCTCGATGTCCGCGCCGCCCATGCCGCAGTCCACGTCCAGGACCAGGGGCGAAGCGTTGCCCAGCCGCGAGGCCGACACCCCGCCCATGCGGCCGTGCAGGCGCAGCCGCTGCAGGGGCTCGCGCAGGGGCTCGTCCACCGAGAGCGCGAAGCCGCCCTGGCGGAAATCGAAGTCGGCCGTTGTGAGCCACAACCCGCCGATCTCGGCCTCGCCGCCGCCCTGCTCCAGGCGCACCACCAGTTCGATGGGCACGTCTGCCGGCAGGTGGATGGTGATCGAAGAGTTGGTGTCCCCGCCCATCAGCTGACGGAACAGCGCCTGCAGCGCCGGCATGGTGCGCCGGAAGGTGATGTGGCTGGTCCAGCTGGAATCCGCGGCGACCGTGAAGGTCTGGGTCAGGGCGTGCACCTCGCTGTCGAAGGAGGCGGTGGCGCTCAGCCCTTCGCCCGGTGCGGACGGTTCCAGGATGAACTCGCCCTGGGCCAGGTCCAGCACCACGCGGCCGGGATGGGTGCGGGTCAGGGCCACGGGATCGCTGACGGCCAGGCCCGCATCCGCTGCCGTCGTTTCTGCCACCGCGCCCCGCTCGATCTGCCCGCCCTTGTCCCGGGCGAAGAAGGCCAGGCTGGCCATCACCACGATGAACAGGATGAACAGGCCCAGCAGCAGGCCGCAGCCGATCAGGGTGTTCTTGAGACAGCCGCGGGGATTGGCCATGGGGCGGACCTTCCTGTCTGGGGCCGGAAACAACCCGGCCTTTACGGGAGCCGAGCGCGCGGGTTGCATACCCGGATGGAGAGCCGCACCCACCATAACGCGGGAGACGGGCCCGGGGCCAGCGCCGATGCCGCGGCCTGCTAGTGACCCGCACCCAGGCCGAACACCAGCATCCGTCCGCCCAATTGCACATCTCCCCCGCCGTACAGGGGCAGATCGCCGCCCAGCCAGGTCTGGCGCACCTCGCCGTGGATCCGCCACCGGCCCAGGCGGACGACCAGGCCCAGACCCGCGAGGGCGCCGATGCCGGTGTCGGTCTCCTCCAGCTGCTGCGGCAGCCCGAGCACCTGGCCGCTGATCTGCAGCTTCGTGCGATGGATGCCGAAGCCGGCCCGCAGGTAGGGTTCGAGGAGGCCGGTCGGCCAAGGCACCAGGGCGGAGAGATCCAAGCCGGCCGTGCTGGCGTTCATGCGGTCGTCATACGCGCCGAGACCGGGCCAATCCACTGCCGGCGTGTCGAAGCGCTGCTCGACGTCGGTGAACATCACACCCAGGGCCAGGTGGCGGTCCAGGCCGCCGGCGAACTCGAAACCCCAGGTGAAACAGTCGACGCCGTTGGCCAGTTGGGCCGGATCGGCGTCGGGCGCGAAGGAGGCGCCGAAAACCACGAAGTCGATCGCGGGGGTGGAGGCAGCAGTGGCCGGTTCGGCAGCCGGTTCGGCCGCAGCGGCAGCGGAGAGGAGCAGCAGGAAGGCTGCGGCGGCCGAGCGCACACCCATGGTGTCACCCCGTAAGCGGAAACAGCATGGCCGAGGCCGGACGTCCCGCGCAGGCGCCTGCCGGGCCGGCCAAGCGGACGATGTTAACAGGTATTTCCTACCACGACATTCCGATTCGCATGGTTGGGCGGTTCTCGGCGCCGCGCACTCACGCGCGCCGCCCTGGGCACCCTGATCGGATTTGCCTGTCGCCGGAGAGCCCCGCCTAGGCCGGATCCCGCCGCAGCATCACCAGCGTGACGTCGTCGCCCACCTCGACGTCGCCGCGGAACAGCGCCAGGTCCGTCAGCACGGCGTCGGAGATCTCCTTCAGCGGCGTCAGGCGGCGCTCGGCCACGACCTTGGCGAAGCGGTCCTCGCCGTATTCCTCGTCGTCGGCATCGACGGTCTCGGGGATGCCGTCGCTGAACACCGAGAGGATGTCCCCGGGCTCCATCACCAGCTCGTTGACCGTGTACTGGGTGTCCTCGAGCACGCCCACGGGCAGGCTGCCGGTGGCGCAGGTCTCGATGCGGCCGTCCGCACGCACCAGCACCGGCGGGTTGTGCCCCGCGTTGACGCATTCCACGCGGCCGGTGGCCGGATCCAGGTAGCCCATGAAGGCGGTGGTGAAGCGCACGTAGTCGGTGGTCAGGAAGATCTCGCGATTGAGCCGGGTCATCAGCGGCGCCGGAGCCCAGCCCTCGCCGATCATGAAGCGGGCCAGCGACAGCACCTGCGAAACCAGCAGCGCCGCGCCCAGGCCCTTGCCCGTGACATCGCCCAGGAAGAAGGCCAGACGTCCGTCCGGCAGCGGGCGGGCGTCGTAGAGGTCGCCGCCCACCTCGTAGCAGGGCTCGAGGCTGGCCGACAGCTCCCAGCCCGGCACCTTGGGCAGGTCCGACGGCAGGATGTGGTTGAGGATCTCGCTGGCGGTCTCCAGCTGCGCGTCCTGGCGGCGCTTCTCCTCCTCCATCTGGTGGTAGCGGCTGTGGGTGATGGCCACGGCGATGGAGTTGGCCAGCTGGGTGAAGGCCCGCAGCTCGTCGCGGCTGATGCGCTTGGCCCGTGTGTCGTCGGCGTAGAGCAGGCCGATCACTTCCTCGTTGTCGAACAGCGGCGCCGCCACCGCGGTGCGGATGCTCTGGCTGACCATGCTCATGGCGCCGTCCATGTTCGGGTCGTTGACCGGGTCGGTGGTCAGGAACGAGGTGCGGTGATGCAGCACCCGCGCCACCATGGTGCGGCTCAGGGCCAGGCTGTCGCCCTGCCGCGAGCCCTTGATGCGCGAGGCCACCACCACCGGGTCGGCCACGCCCTCCTGCACCAGCAGGATGAAGCCGCGCTCGGGATCGAGGGCGGTCTCCACCAGGTCGAGGATCGGCTCGTAGAGCTCCTCCGGCTCGCGCCGGATGGTCAGCAGCTCGCCGGCCTCGGCCAGGATCTGGAAGAGGCGGGACTGGCGGTCGCGCTTGGTCTGGCGCTCGGCGCGGACCTCCTCCCAGGAGATCTCCTCCTCCGGGACCAGGGTGGCCGACTCGTTGTAGCAGGTCAGGTCCACCGGATGGTCGCCCTCGAGCTGCAGCACGATGCCCGCCACGTCGATGCGGTCGCCGGGCTGCACCTCCATCGAGCCGGACACCGGACGCCCGTTGACCCGGGTGCCGTTGCGGCTGCCCAGGTCCTCGACCACCACCTTGTCGCCGGTGCGGTGGATCTCCACGTGGCGGCGCGAGACACTGGCCACCGGCAGGCGCAGGCCCGCCTCGGCGCCCCGCCCGATCACCAGGACGCCCTGCTCCAGCTCCTGGCGCACGGGCTTGCCCTCCACCGTGCCGACTAGGGTCAGCGGCATCCTCAGTCCTCCCTCTGGGCCAGCAGCTTCTGCCAGCCGGTGATGATCTCGATGCGGTTGTTGAGGTTCTCCTGGACCGGCACCTGGATCAGCAGGCGGTCCCCCGTCGGATCAACACCGTAGGACGGATAGAACGAACTGACCACCCCGCTGGTGGCGACGCTCGTGCGCCCGATGGCGATGCCGCCGTCGGTCTTGATGATCTCCGTGGCCTGCACGTCGCCGCCGGTGTCCAGGTAATAGATCTTGTCGCCGCGCGGCGACCAGGTGGGCAGGCTGCCGCCCTGGCCGGAGATGCGCCAGCGCCCGCCCTCGGGATCCAACGACTCGACGAAGACCTCGGCCTGGCCCGTCTCGTTGGAGACGTAGCTGATCCAGCGGCCGTCGGGGGAGATGCGGGAGTTGGCCATGTTGTACGGCACGTCGCGGTAGATCCTGGGTTCGCCGCCGACTTCCTGCAGCCAGACGCTGAAGCCGCCGTCCTGGCCGGTCCTGGTGAAGGAGATCGTCTTCCCGTCGGGCGAGTAGGAGTCCATCATGAGATCGGTGTCCATCCTGGCCAGCTGTTCGGGCCGGCCGCCCCCTGCCGCCAATTGCCGGTAGATGCTGTTGTTGCCGCCATCCTCGCCCACGTAGGCGATCCAGCGGCCGTCCGGCGACCAGACCGGTCCCATCTCGGACTCGGCGGCGAAGGTCAGGCGCGTGGCCAGGGCGCGCTCGATGTCGTGGACCCAGATGTCGTAGGAGCCCAGCTGGTCGTCGACCTTGGACATGGCGACGCGCTTGCCGTCGGGCGAGACCTGGAAGCCGAGCAGCCCGCCCGCGCGGTCGATCACCGGATCGCGCTCCTGCCCCGTGGCCCAGACCAGGCGCGCATCGCCGGTGCTGCCGGCCTGGCCGACGAAGATCAGCACCCCGGCGTCGGACACCGAGAAGGCGCCGCAGTGGGCCGCGCCGATCGAGAGCACGTCCCCGACCAGGGGCCGCGGCGGCCCGCTGAACTCCAGGCTGCCCGGATCGAAGGGCCGGGCCATCAGGTTGTTCTCGTGCATATAGATCACGTGGCCCGCCACGTAGCTGGCACCGGTCTGCACCGGCATCAACTCGCGATCGAGGCTGCCGTCGGCCGCGGCCACGTGCAGGGCCGCGTCTGTGGCGTTGGCGCGCACGGCGTTGGCCCGATGCCAGGCCACATACAGGAAGTGCTTGCCGTCGGGCAGCCAGTGGGGAAAGCGGTGCGAGCGGAAGGCCTCGTCCTTTTCCGGGTCGGTGACCGCGACCGGAGTGCCGCCGTTGGCATCGACCTTGAAGATGGCCGCGGCGTGGTTGGGGGTGAACAGGATCTCGTCACCCGGGCTCCAGGAGCCGCCCTTGGCATTCTCGGTGGGGCAGACCGGCACCACCGGGCCGCCGCCCGCCACGTCGACGGTGCTCAGTCCGTTGTTGGAGAAGTAGCCGACCCGCCGGCTGTCCGGGCCCCAGAACGGATAGCTGGCGCCGTTGGAGCCGGGGATCAGGCGCACCAGCTCGTCGTCCAGGGCGCGCACGCCCAGCATCACCGCGCCGGAGGTGTCCTGCACCACGAAAGCCAGGCGGCGGCCGTCGGGCGAGATCACCGGCGGCCCCGGGTTGCCCGGGTTCAGGTACAGACCCTGGCCCTCGCCGAGCACCACCGTGGCCCGCACCAGCCGTGCCGCCTCGGGCGCGGGGCCCAGCCGGCCGCTGTAGCCCAGCCAACCCACGGCCAGGGCGGCCACGATCGCCACCGCCGCGATCACCAGCGGCAGCCGGCCGGTCCGGCCGGCGGGGGCCAGCGCCGGCGGCGGCCCCAGCAGCTCGGTGCGCAGGCTCATCATCGAGGAGCTGCTGCCCTCCAGTGCGATGCGGGCCTCGCCCACGTCGCGCAGCCGCAGCTGCGGATCCTTCTCCAGGCAGCGGCGGCAGATCTGGGTCAGCACCGGCGCGGCGTCGGCCGGCACCAGCGCCCAGTCCGGGTCCTTGCGCAGCACCGCGGCCAGGGTGTCGCTGGCGGTCTCGCTGCCGAACAGGCGCTGGCCGGTGAGCATCTCGAAGACGATCACGCCGAAGGCCCAGATGTCGGCGCGCCGGTCGACGCTGTAGCCGCGGGTCTGCTCGGGGCTCATGTAGGCCGCCGTGCCCATCACCGCGCCCACGCCGGTCAGGTCACGGGTGCGGGTGACGGTGTCATCGATCGCGGCCGCCATGGTGCTCGAGGCGCCGCGCGGCCCCTCCAGCGCGCGGGCCAGGCCGAAGTCCAGGATCTTGACCCGGCCACCGGGCGCCACCTTGATGTTGGCGGGCTTGAGGTCGCGGTGCACCACACCCTGCTCGTGGGCGTACTCCAGGCCGGCGGCCAGCTGGGCGGCGATCTTCTGCACCTCGTCCACCGGCAGCGCACCACCCCCCAGGCGCACCGACAGGTCGTCACCGTCGGCCAGCTCCATCACCAGCACGGGGTGCCCGTCCAACTCCTCGAGGCCGTAGATGGCGGCGATGTTCTGGTGCTGCAGGGCCGCCAGCATGCGGGCCTCGCGCTGAAAGCGCGCCAGCCGCTCGGCGTCGCCGGCGAACTCCGGGGGCAGGATCTTCAGCGCCACGTCTCGGCCCAGCCGCGAGTCGCGGGCCCGGTAGACCTCGCCCATGCCGCCGCGGCCCAGCGACCCGATAACTTCATACGGACCGATGCTTTTGCCGATCATCGACGCATTTCCCCCCGCGCTGAAAATGGAGTTTTAACCTCCATATTCTAGCGGAGAGCTGGGAGATCGGCAACCGGGGTTCCGGACAGCGACTTGCGGGCGGGAATCAGGGAAGTGTCGCGCGCAGGATCAGCCCCACCATGACCAGGCCCAGCAGGTGCTTGACCAGGATCGCCAGCAGCCGGCCCAGGAAGGCGTGGCCGCCTACGCGCAAGCTGGGTTCGAGGCGCTCGCGGGCCAGGTACTCGCCGCCGACCGCGCCGGCGAAGGCGCCGACGAAGCTGCCCAGCACCGCCCCCACCACCGGCACGATCCCGTTGCCCAGCGCCGCGCCCAGCAGGCCGCCGGCGAAGGCCCCGATCACGCCCCAGCGCGTGGCCCCCTTCTTCGCCACCCAGAAGGTGCCGACCACGAACTCGATGCCCTCGCCCAGCAGGGCGATGCCCGCCAGCACCAGCAGCAGCTGCCAGCCGATGGGATCGAAGCCCGTGACCAGCGCGTGCACCAGGGCCAGGCCCAGGATGATGAAGTTGCCGCCGAGGCCCAGGTACACGAACAGCGAGGCGGTGATCAGCAGCAGCGACCAGAGCACGTACCACGACCACTGGCCGATGTCCGCGAGCATTTCCATGGTCTAGTGGGCGCTGGAGAAGCGCTTCTCGCCGGCGGCGACCGGGAAGGCCAGGGTGTTCTCCACCGGCGGCAGCGTGCAGTTCCAGCGCTCGGCGTCGTAGTCGCAGTACGGGCTGTAGGCGTAATTGAAGTCGAGGTCGACGGTGCCGTCGGCCGCCAGCTCCAGGTCCAGGTAGCGGCCCCCGGGGTAGGTCTCGGAGCCGTTGCTGGCGTCGTAGAAGGGCAGCCAGAGGTCGCCGCCGCCGTCGGCCTGGCCGAAGACCGCCAGCTGGTGGTTGCGCCCGTCGTGGCGGAAGGACACGCTGCCGCGTCGGATGTAGGGCACGATGTCGCCTTTGCCCCGGGTCAGCTTCACCGTGTCGGTGCCCGCGGCGCGCACCAACTGCGTGCGGAAGCGCAGGGCCGGCTCGGGGAAGTAGTAGTTCAGGCCCTCGAAGCCCACCAGGGAGTCCTCCGCCAGCGGCGTGGTGCCGGGGCGGGCGAAGGTCTCGTTCTTCTCGATGCGCATCTCGACCAGGGCGATCTCCCAGCGCTCGTGCTCGTTCTGGTCCATGACCAGGGGGCCGACGGCCTCGGGCTCGCGGGAGCAGGCGCCCAGCAGCAGGGCCAGCAGGCCGGCCGTGGCAACCAGGGAACGCGCAGTGGACGGGCGACAGAGCATGGGTCTTGTCCTTTTCACGGTGGCGGTGACGATCGCTTGTTGCCGGCGATGATAGCACTCCCGGGTTCAGGTTTCAAAACAGTTGGCCTTTGATTACCATGGGCGCTGACCCTGAGCCCCCGACCCCGGAGCCGATGTGACCAGCGACACCGCCCCTGCCACCGCCCTGGCAAGCCCACCTGCTACCACCCTGCGCGCCGATCTGCCGCTCCTGTTGGCGGTAGCCGCCGCGGCGATCCTGGGCCGTCTGCCCGCGCTGGGAGCCTGGTGGACCCTGGATGACTGGGGGCTGCTGGCCCGGGCCGCCGGGCAGCTGGGCCCGGAGGCGGGCGTGCCGGCCCGCTGGCTGAGCCAGCACCTGTGGTGGGCCCTGACCTGGCCCCTCTTCGGCCTGAACGCGGATGCCCACGCGGTCCTGCGCATCGCCATGCACGCGGGATCGTCGCTGCTGGTGGTGCGCCTGGCGGCGCGGGCGGGCTTCGAGCCGGTGGCCCGACTCGTGGCCGGGCTGCTGTTCGCGGCCACGCCCCTGGCGTTCACGCCCCTGTACTGGGCCGCCGGCGTGCAGGAGCTGCTGGCGGCGGTCTGCGCCCTGGGCGCGGTGCTGTGCTGGACCGGAGCGCGGCGCTGGTCCCTGCTCGCGGCGGCGGTGCTGGCCCTGGCCAGCCTGGCGTCCAAGGAGTCCGGGCTGGGCCTGCCCGTGCTGCTGGCCGCGCTGCTGGCCTTGGGTGCGCTGGATCATCGTCCCGCGGCCGACCGCCCGCTGGCCTGGGCCCTGGTGCTGTTCCTGGGCCTGGCCGCGGTGCTGGAAGCCTCGCTGGTGATGACCCACTTCGCCACCGGCGCCGACGATCCCTACCGCCTGGGCGGGCCGCTCACCATGCTGGGCAACCTGGGCGTGTTCGGCTTCTGGCTGGTGTCGCCCGGGCCGATCTTCGCCAGCGAGCTGAGCTGGCTGATGATCGGCGGCGGCGGCGGCGTGTTCGTCCTGTGGGTCGTCTGGGCAGCCTGGTCCTGGCGCCGGGGCCGGCGCCTGCCCGCGGCCGCCCTGCTGGCCTGCCTGCTGGTGCTGGCGCCCGCCCTGCCCCTGAAGCAGCAGATCAAGCCCTACCTGGCCTACCTGGCGGTGGCCGCCGGCGCCCTGACCCTGGGCTCGGCCATGCCGCGCGGGCTGACCCTGCGCCCGGCCATCCTGGCGGCCCTGACCCTGCTGGTGATCATCGGCAGCTTCGCCGGCATGCGTGTGCGCATGGCCAACCGCAACGAGATGGGCTTCCCGGCCGATCCGGTGGTGCGGGCCACCTCCCTCTCCTGGCAGACGGCCGCCATGCTGGGCGACCTGCGCTGGCCCCAGGGCGAGGCGCCGCCCCACCCGGTGGTGATGCTGCAGGTGCCGGTGGATCCCCTGGCCGTGGAGCGCGCCGCCGAACTGGGCGAGCGCTTCGTGGGCGAGAGCGAACTGCAGCAGGCCCTGGGCGGCTCGCTGGGCCCGAACCTGATGGGCGCGGGCCGCCTGCAGGCCACCTGGGCCAACGGCCTGACCGCGGTGCCGGCCGGGGCGCTGGTGCTGTGCGAGGCCGGGGACGGCTTCCGTTTCTGGGGCCCCACGCCCAACGCCCTGCTCTACGCCGCCTTGACGGACATCGGCCTGGGCCACTTCGAGCGCGCGCGGCGGCACATGGTGCGCGCGGCCGCCCTCGGCGGCGAGACCATCGCGTTCGTCTACGACCCCGGCCAGATGATCGTGCCCCTGCCCCTGGTCCTGCAGCAGAAGGAAGCCTTCGTGGACTGGACCGTCACCGGCCTGGGCGGCGGCATGCCGGCCCACGAGGTGGGCGGTCTGCAGGACATGTTCTTGAACCTGCTGAGCAAGGCCACGGGCCGTCCCGTGTCGGCCCTGACCGCAGGCAGCCGTTCGCTGAAGACGGGTCGTTCCGCCCGGCCCGACACCACCGGCGCCGCCCGCTAGGGCCGTGCGCGCCGTGGTCAACGGGCTGATCCGCAAGCGTCTGCTGGCTCTGGCCATGGCCGCCAAGGACACCCTGGCCAACCTGTTCGGCTCGATCATGATCCTGATCGACCGGCCGTTCCGCGTCGGCGACTGGATCACCTTCAACGGCAGCGACGGCGTGGTCGAGGAGATCGGCCTGCGCTCGACCCGGGTGCGCACCTTCGCCAAGACCGTGGTCTCGGTGCCCAACCAGGCCCTGGCCAACGCCACGGTCGAGAACCACTCGCTGATGCCCAAGCGGCGGATCAAGTCCACCCTGGGCGTGACCTACGGCTCCTCGGTGGCGCAGATGCAGACGCTGGTCGAGCGGATCGAGGCCTACTTGCGGGGGAACGCGGAGATCGACCAGGAGTTCATGCTGGTCAAGTTCACCGAATTCGGCGCCTCGAGCCTGGACGTGTTCGTCTACTGCTTCACCACCACCACCGACTGGACGCGGCACCTGGCGGTGCGCCAGGAGGTGAACCAGGCGATCATGGGATTGGTCCAGGAGATGGGCCTGAGCGTGGCCTTCCCCACGCGCACGGTGCATCTGGTGGAGGCGGAGGCGCGGGGTTGACCCGTTCAGCGATAGGCCGCCTTGACGCCGCCCCAGGGACGACGCTCCGCCGGCACCACGCCGGTGACCTCGATCGTCTCTTCGTGCACCAGGTCGGGCAGGTTGAGTTCGGGATCGCTGCGGTGCTCCACGACCCTGACGGTCCAGGTGCCCGGCCGGTCGAAGACGAGCGCGGGGAAGCAATCGTAGGGCAAGGTGACGGCCAGACAGACGACGCCCGGCGGCGCGGTGTAGGCTGTCCGCAAGCGGATCGTGGCCACCGTGCCGACGGATTCGACCTCGAAGCCCTGGAACTCCCAGCAAGAGTCCGCAAGAGTGCCCTCCACCAGCACCGTGACGGTCTCGCCGGTTTCGGCGGAATCCGGCAGAACGACCTGGTCGATGAAGGCCGCCGCCGGGGCAGCCAGGCCCAGGCAGAGGACCGCGAGCAAAAATCGCAACATGGGATTCCCCCTTCGTCGGTGCCGTCGGCGGCTTCTGTCTGAGGATACCGGTCCGGCGGCGGCGGGCCAAGCCCGCCCGCCTTTTCGCTCCGCGATTCGGCGGGACCGTGTTACAACTTGCCGAAATGAGCTTCAGCCCCCGGGAGAGGTAGCCATGACCTGGACCAGACGCGAATTCCTGAAGACCACCGCCGCCGTCGGCGCGGCGGCCGGCGCCGGCCCACTGCTGGCCGGCGGCGCCTTCGCCGACTTCACCCGCCTGCGCAGCGACAAGCGCCTGCGCATCCTGGTGCTGGGCGGAACCTCGTTCCTGGGCCCGGCGGTGGTGGACTGCGCCCTGGTGCGCGGCCACAGCGTGACCCTGTTCAACCGGGGCCGCACCAATCCCCAGCTCTATCCGGACCTGGAGAAGCTGGTGGGCGACCGGGACGGCGACCTCGCCGCCCTCGAGGGCCGCGACTGGGACGTGGTAGTGGACACCAGCGCCTACTACCCGAAGGCGGTCGACGACACGGCCGGCCTGCTCAAGGAACGCGTGAAGCAGTACATCTTCGTCTCGACGATCTCGGTGTACGCGGACTTCAGCCAGCGCGGCCTGCACGAGGGCTCGGCCGTGGGCACGGTCACGGCCGAGGAGGTGGCCGCGGTCGACTCGGTGCGCAAGGTCACGGGCGAGAACTACGGGCCCTTGAAGGCCCTGTGCGAACAGGCGGCCGAAAAGGCCATGCCCGGGCGCACCTGCGTCGTCCGCCCGGGGCTGATCGTCGGCCCCATGGATCCCACGGGCCGCTTCACCTACTGGCCGGTGCGGGTGCAGCGGGGCGGCGAGGTGCTGGCCCCCGACGCCCCGGACGTGCCCACCCAGGTGATCGACGTCCGCGACCTGGGCGAATGGATCGTGCAATGTGCCGAACGGAACGTCGCCGGCATCTACAACGCGACCTCGCCGGCCGGAGAGTTGACCATCGGCGAGATGCTCGACGCCTGCAAGGACGTATCCGGCAGCGACGCCTCCTTCACCTGGATCGATCGCGCCTTCCTGTCCGAGCAGGGTGTCGAGGCCTGGTCCCAGCTGCCGGTCTGGGTGCCCCTGGAGGGCACGGACGCCGGCCACCCCTTCATCAACGTGGACCGGGCTTTGGCCGCCGGGCTGGTCTACCGGCCCATCCGCGAGACCGTGCGCGGCACCCTGGACTGGTGGGCCGCCCTGCCGGACACGGACAAGGACCGCTTCCTCTACAGCCGGGCCGACAAGTCCGCCGGCCTGTCGGCGGCCCGGGAAACCGAACTGCTGGCGGCCTGGCACGCGGCCCGGGGCTAGCCCCTCGGAGTTGGCCCCCGCATTGCAATGATGGCGGTGCGGGGGCGGTCCGGGTTGCAATATCCCCGCCGCCGCCCCGTGCCGGGTGTCCGTCCCGCGGTCCATGCCGCCGCGGGATTCCCTCCTGTTCCCCCACCTGCCTTCTGCCTGCGAAGGCAGGATTTTTGCTACAGATAGGTAAACCGCGGCCGATCAATGGACGGTCGAGCGTGTGTCCCGCCTATGCCGCGGGTACCTTGCCCGGCCGGCATTGCCCAGAGGCTACCGGCCGCACGCGCCCAGGGGATCGGCGTCCATGACGCCGAGCAGGAGGATGACCGTGAAGCATCGCGAAGGATTCACACTCATCGAATTGATGATCGTCGTGGTCATCATCGGCATCCTGGCCTCCATCGCCATACCCAACTACATCCAGATGCAGCTGAATGCCCGCGAGGCGCACGTCAAGTCCGACGTGCACACGGTGCAATTGGCGGCCGAGGACTGGGGCGTGGTCAACGAGGGACGCTACTCGGATGCGGCCGCCGACATCATGCCCATGCTTCCGCAGGGCGCACTGATGGAGAACGTCTTCACCAACGCCGTGACCGAGCCCCAGTTCGGGGCGGCGGCCACCACGCCCGGCCAGGTCGGCATCGTCGTGCAGCTGGTGGGCGGCCTGCCGTCGGCCTACACGATCACCGGCTATGGACGCAGCAGCATCGTGCTGACCCGGCGCGGCGGGCAGTAGAAGGCGCCGACCGGCAGCTCCGCCTAGAACACGTGCCCGAGATAGAAGTAGACCGAGTCGTCGCCGCCGTCGGTCCAGCCGTAGCCCAGGTACACCGGCCCCAGCATGGTTTCGGCGCCCAGGAAGGCGCTGAAGCCGGCCCGCCGGCCCACCAGGGCCGTGGCTTCCGCCTCCTGCCAGGTCTGGCCCATCTCGCCGAGCAGACCCAGATAGACGTTGCCGCCGACCGGCTGTCCGATGTTCCCGATGCGGACGTAGGTGCCGGCCGTCGCCAGGGAGTATTGGTCACCCTGCAGCTGGCCTGGCTCGAGGCCGGACAAGCGGGTGAAGCCGCCGAGGTAGTAGCGGTCGTAGACCGGCAGCGTCGAATTGAAGGAAGTCCCCCCCTCGACCCGGGCCAGCAGGGTCAGCTTGCCGGCGGTGGTCGCGCCCAGGGCGCGGACCGAAGCGCGGTCATAGGGCAGATCGGCGCCGAGGCCGGTGCGCGACATTCGCGCGTCCGCGTTGACGGCCCAGCCGTGGCGCGGGAAGTCGACGTTGTCCAGGTGATCGAAGCCGATGCGGGCGCGCCATCCCCCCTGGTCGTCGCTGAACCGGTAGGGAACCGCCACGTCCTCGGCGCTGCCGTCGCTGCCGCCCTGGTAGATCCCCAACCGGATCTCACCCCAGATGGAATAGGTCAGGCCCAGGTCGAGGCGGGCCTCCCACTCGTCGCGATCGACGTTCACGCCGTCGCCGGCGCTGTCGAAGGTCTTGTACTTGTCGGCCTTGAAGTTCACGTCCGGCGCGATGAAGAAGCGGCCGCCGTAGTCCAGGGGCTGGTAGAACTCCGAGTCGACCACGAAGCGGTTGCCGAGGGCCAGCTGGTTGCGCCACTCGCCGCCGAGGGCATTGACTTCGGCGCGCCGGTGGTAGAACAGGAGATTGTAGGTGGCGTTGCCGTCGAAATGGTCGGTGAGCGCCAGGCCGAAGCGCACGTAGTCCGGCCCCCAGGGCTTCTCGTGCGCCGAGATCACCAGGTTGGAGGTGCTGTCGCCGGGCACGTTGTCGAGCCGGTAGTCGACCGACTGGAATTCGCCGATGCGGTAGACGCGGGTCAGGTCCTCCTGCAGGACGGCCAGATCGAGGGGCTCGCCGGCCCCGGTCCTGATCCGGGGCGCGATGCGCCGGGGATCGACCCGGCCTGACGACTGCACGCCCACCGTCCCGACCTGGACCGGCCGGCTGCGGCGGCCGGCGCGCTGGTGCTCGCGCCAGGCG
Source organism: Candidatus Krumholzibacteriia bacterium (assembly GCA_963848505.1). Taxonomy (GTDB): domain Bacteria; phylum Krumholzibacteriota; class Krumholzibacteriia; order LZORAL124-64-63; family LZORAL124-64-63; genus JACZKN01. Next base: position 2,539,949 of record CAWKEB010000003.1, read on the forward strand.
GCGTACTCCTCCTCGGACACCGAGAACTGGCGCAGGCGATCGAGGTTGGCCCGGGCGATCTCCTCGCCCCGCTCGGCCGCCTCTCCCATCAGCGGGAAGGAGGCCGTGGTCACCCGGCCGAGGTCGGGGATCATCAGCAGGTCGGCATCGGTGAACTGGGCGCGCGAAACGGCGACGTTGGTCTTCGTGGCCAGGTCGAGGGTGCGCATGATCACGCCGAGGAAGGACTGGTCATCCGACAGTTCGCCCACCGGCGTGCCCACGTCGATGCCGATCACGACGTCGGCGCCCATGGACTTGACCACGTCGTAGGGCAGGTTGCGCACCATGCCGCCGTCGACCAGGGTGCGCCCGTTGATCTCGACCGGCGTGAAGGCCCCGGGAATGGACATGCTGGCGCGCAACGCGTCGGCCAGGGTGCAGTCCTCCAGCACCACCATCGAGCCGTTGGCCAGATCGGCGGCCACGGCCCGGTAGGGGATGGCCAAATCGTCGAAGTCCCTGATGCCGGTGGTGTGCAGGGTGAGCTGGCGCAACAGGAAGTTCAGCCGCTGGCCGGAGATCAGGCCCGAGGCCAGGCGCAGCTTGCCGTCGTTGACCCCGAACTCGAGACCGAAGTACGGCAGCCGGTCCTCCTCCTTGCGGCGGTATTCCTGCTGCTGCCGCGGCGGCGTGTCCTTGAAGACCGTCGCCCAGTCCACGTTGACGATGACGCTGTCCAGTTCAGCGGGCGAGTAGCCGCTGGCGTAGAGCCCGCCGACGATGGAGCCGATGCTGGTGCCGGCGATGTAGTCCACCGGGATGCGCAGCTCCTCCAGCACCTTCAGCACGCCCACGTGCGCCCCGCCCCGCGCGCCGCCGCCGGCCAGGCAGAGGCCGATGCGGGGGCGGGCTGGTTCGGGCGCATCCTCGGCTCCGGCCGCCAGGGGCAGGAACACGGCCAGGACCAGCAGGACGGCCGGGAGCATGGATCGCGACATGGCGTCAACTTCCCCTGTTGTATGGTTCGTTCGGTCCGGCAGCGGCCATGGTCTAGCCTCCGACCTCGGAAGCGAACTTGTACTTCGCCGAGAACTGTACGCGGAAGTCGTCCGAGGTGTAGCCGTCGTTGAAGTTCTCCCGCTTCCCGTACTGGCCCTCGATCCCGAACAGGACGTTGTCCAACGGCGTGTAGAGCAGGTTGACCAGCGCGTAGTGGCCGACGTGGAACGCGGAATCGTCCTGGCCGTCGCTGTTGTCGACGCCCATGTACGAGTAGCCGATCGCCGTGCTACACTTCGCATTCCAGTTGTGGTCGAGGAACGCCAACAAGCCGGTCAGGGGCAGGGCCACGCCCTCGATGGGCTGGGTCGCGTTGCCCGGGTTGTTCCGGATGCCGACATCCACCGGCGCGTCGTTCATGGAGTTCTGGACGCCCTCGCCGTAGACGACCGCCAGGCGCAGCGTGCTCGCCTCGCCCAGGTGGACGTTGGAGCTCAGGTTCAGGCCCCAGCCGGTGAGGTCGCCCGAGAGGTCGTACGCATCGTCGAGCAGGTCGTCCCACTGGATGCGGCGCAGGATGCCCGCCAGTTCGACGTAGCCGAAGCCCGTGGCCAGGTGGTATTCGGCCGACAGGTCCGGCCGCGAGAACCGCGGCTGCACGTTATCCAGCTCGATCCGATCGCTGTACACTCCCTGGTCGGCGCTGGCGCCCGGCCGCTCCAGGGCGATGGTCATCCGCGTATCCCCCTGGATGGGCATCCAGCGCACTTGCACGTTGCGGAACAAGGCCATGCCGTTGGGACCCCAGTACTCCAGCGAATTGGGAAAGACGCCGACGTCCGTGAATGGGCTCCAGGTCTGGCCCGCGCCGAACTTGCCCAGTTCCCCGTAGGCGTAGCGCAGTTGGAAGGCGGTCTGGCCTGCGTCGGCGCCGCTGCCGAAGAGCCCGAACTCGAAGACCGTGTTCAGGTCGCCCATCGCGGTCGGCGTGTGGGTATTGAAGCCTATCTGGCTCTGGCGCACGCCGGTGAACAGGCGTCCGTCCCGGCCGTACTCGTTCTCGTAGGACGGCAGCTGGGTCGGGCGCAGCACATCGAAGTATTCGGGGGAGTTCTGACCCGTCTGGTAACCCATGTCCAGCATCACGAAGCCGTAGATGTCCATCGCCGTGCGGCCCTCGGCCGCCAAGCCGTCCCGGTCGACCAGCAGCACGGCGCCTACGACGACCAGGCTGGCGAAGGCCGGAAAAAGTCTCGAATTTTTCAATCCAATCCCCTTGCACGCCCTATGGCCGCCGTTCCGATCGCGCGATACCCGCGTCCCGGACTAGTGGTACGCCGCGCCGGAAGCCGGCGTCGACGTCGGCGCCGGAGCCGGCTGGCCGACGTTCGCCTTCTCCCAGGCCCGGACGCTGACCCGCGCCGCGTCGAAGATCCGTTCGTAGTTCTTCTTGCAGACCTTGTCCAGCACGCCCGGCTCCAGCAGGTCCCAGACCGGTTGGTAAAGCTTATAGACCGCCAGCTGGGAGTCCAGCGATTTCGGGGCCACGCAGTCGCTGCCGAACAGGAAGCGGTCGGGATACTTGTTGAGCATGTCGGCGACGCGGCGGGCGGCTTCGGGGGTGCGGGTCGCGTACTTGGCCACCTCGTCCCAGGAGATGTCCATGTACACGTGGCTCAACGACGGCATGGTGCAGATGGCCTCGACGACCTCGGCCTGGCGCGCCAGCGGCTGGACGATGCGACCCAGGCCGATGTGCGCCCAGATGATCGTGCAGTCCGGATGCCGCTCGAACAGCGCCTTCATCTGCGCCAGCATGTAGGGCTCCTGCCCCTCCTTGGGGAACGGCATGTCGATGTCGTTGTGCAGGATGATCGGCAGGCCGGCCTCGGCGCAGAAATCGAAGATCCGGTCCAGCGCCGGGTTGGTCAGGCTGGCCACCTCGCCGGAGACCTTGGCCGACACGAACTCCTTGTGCACGGAGAACTCGCCGATCCCGGAGAAGACTCCCGGGAAGGTCAGCAGCACCCGGCGGATGTGGTCGGCCGCGTACATGTCGGCGGGGTTGAAGCCCGTGATCATCGGGTCCAGCCGCGCCTGCTGCTTCGCCGGCAGCGCGCGGTAGGCCATGGCGATGGCCGCATCGACGAACGAGTAGTAGTAGAGGGGTGCGTCGGTCTGCAGGTAGTAGTAGGGAGCATAGTCCCCCGTGTTGCCGTAGGACCACATCTGCTGCAGGGGGAGCCCGAAGAAGGTCGAACGACCGATCGTGGTGCCCATCATCCCGAGGTAGGCGGAGGCATCCGTCGCTTCCTGCACGTAGTTCGAGATGTGGAAATGCGAGTCGTGGAAGAGGGCCTTCTCCCACTTGTCGGCGGCCCCGGCCGGCGAGACGCTGGCGATCGCGCACACGAAAATGCCGCCGAGCAGAAGGGCCCGGCGACCGTAGGCGGCCACGGGCGCCGCGAGGCTGATCTTCATCGATCGCTCCTTTGTCTGCCGTCGGCGTCCGGGCGCCGGCGGATCAAGTGCCGATTCCCGCGACCGGCGTACCGCAGGTTGCATCCGGGGGGCCGCCGCAGCGGCCCCCCGTCTTTCCATTCCCGGCAGGGGCTACTTCTTCTTCGCGACCGGCGTCACGGCATACGGGTTGCCGCCGAGCGCGTTGGAAACGTCGGCGATCGCCTTCTGGGCCCGCACGCTGTTGCCGGCGGCGTCGACCGGAGGCGAGATGGACGCGATGCCGAACTTGCCCGGGGAAACGGCGATGATGCCGCCGCCGACGCCGCTCTTGGCGGGCAGGCCGGTCGTGTACAGCCACTGGCCCGAGTCGTCGTACAACCCCGCGGTCGCCATCACGGCCAGCACCTCGTCCACGTTCTTGCTGTCGATGCACACCTTGCCGGTGACCGGGTTGGTGCCGCCGTTGGCCAGCGTGGCCGCCATGATGGCCAGATCCTTGGCATTGACACCGACGGAGCATCCCTTGGTGTAGAGGTCGCAGGCCTGCAGCGGGTTCTCCTTGATGTGGCCGTAGGCGTACATCAGCATGGAGATCGCCTGGTTGCGCTGGTTGGTGGCCGCCTCGGACTCGTACACGTCCTGCAGCACCGACAGCTTCCGGCCGGCGTAGTCGTCATAGGTGCCGATGATCTTCGCCCAGATCTCGTCGGCCGTGGCGCCCTGGATCATGCCGACGGCGGTGATGGCGCCCGGATTGACCAGCGCGTTCATCTGTGCGCCCTTGTACTGCTCGACCGCCACGATCGAGTTGAAGACCTGGCCGGTGGCATCCACGCCCATGTTGTCGCGGATCGCCTGCGGCCCCTGTTCCTGGATCACCTTGGCCATGTTGAAGACCTTGGAGATCGACTGGATCGACACCTCCGAGGTGATGTCACCGACGCTGTAGACCTTGCCGTCCACGGTCACCAAGACGATGCCGAAGATCTTCGGATCGACCTTGGCCAGTGCCGGGATGTAGTCGGCGACGGCGCCCTCATTGAGCCCCGCGTATTTGGCGTGGGCCGCCTTGAGCGCGGCGTCGACCTGGTCGGGCTTCTGGGCGCAGGCCGCCGAAACGCCGAGCAGCGCCACGGCGGCGGCACACACCAGCAGCCACCTGGTCTTGTTGTTGAAACGGTTCATGGCTAGCCTCCGATCCGGGAAGAGAAGTTGTACTTGGCCGAGAACTGGACACGGAAGTCATCCGACGTGAAGCCGTCGTTGAAGTTCTCCCGCTTCCCGTACTGGCCCTCGAGACCGAACATGACGTTGGGCACCGGGGTGTACAGCAGGTTGACCAGCGCGTAGTGGCCGATGTGGAAGGCGTCGTCCGCCTGGCCGTCGCTGTTGTCGATGCTCAGGTACGAGTAGCCGATCGCGGTGCTGTACTTGGCGTTCCAGTTGTGGTCGAGGAAGGCCACCACGCCGGTCAGGGGCAGGGCCACGCCCTCGATGGGCTGGATCGTGTTGCCGGGATTGTTCTGGATGCCGACATCCACCGGCGCGTCGTTCATGTAGTTCTGGACGCCCTCGCCGTAGACGACCTGCATCCGCAGCGTGTTCGCCGTGCCGAGGTTGACGTTGGAGCTCAGGTTCAGGCCCCAGCCGGTGAGGTCGCCCGAGAGGTCGTACGCGTCATCGAGCATGTCGTCCCACTGGATGCGGCGCACGATGCCCGCCAGTTCGACGTAGCCGAAGCCCGTGGCCCGGTGGTACTCGGCCGAGAGGTCCGGCACCGAGAACCGGGGCTGGATGTCGGCCAGTTCGACGCGATCGCCGTAGACGCCACGGTCGGCGCTGGCACCAGGCCGCTCCAGGGCGATGGTCATCCGGGTGTCGCCCTGGATGGGCATGTAGCGCAGCTGCACGTTGCGGAAGAAGACCATGGCGTTGGGGCCCCAGTACTCCAGCGAGTTGGGGAAGACGCCGATGTCCATGAACGGGCTCCAGGTCTGGCCCGCACCGAACTTGCCCAGCTCGCCGTAGGCGTGGCGCAGGCGGAAGGTGGTCTGGCCCGCGTCGGCGCCGGTGCCGAAGAGCTCGAACTCGAAGATGGTCGTCAGGTCGCCCTTTTCGGTCGGCGTCGAGGTCTTGAAGCCCAGCCGGCTCTGGCGCACGCCGGAGAAGAAGCGCCCGTCCTGGCCGTACTCGTTCGCGAAGGACGGCAGCTTGGTCGGGCGCAGCACGTCGGACCAGTCCGCGGCGTTCTGCCCGGACTGATAGCCCATGTCCAGCATCGCCGCGCCGTAGATGTCCATCGTCGTCTTGCCCTCGGCCAGGGCGCTCCCTGCGCCGATCAGCAGCAACGCGCCAATGAGGGCCAGGCAACGCGAGGCCTGCGAAAGTCTCGAACTCTTCATAGTGATTCTTCCTTTCGTTTTTGCGCCGGTGCGCGCGTTCCTGCCGGCCACGTATGGTCCGGTCACAGCAGGATATCGGTGGCGATCGAGATGGTGGTGCCGCTCTGGCCCGCCGTGTAGTAGCCGAAATTCGAACTAGTCGGCGACTTCTCGATGCGGATGACATGCAGGTTGATCCGCCATGAGCGGCTGCCGTAGGGGTAGAAGTTGGCGCCGCCGGCGACTTCCCAGGGGTTCCGCTCGAACTCGTCGAAGACGTAGCCGCCGGCCATGTACATGCCCAGCTTCCGGTGGACGACCATGTGCATCGCCTGGGCCATGAAGCCGGTGTCGGTGATCTTGTCGTCGGGCAGGGGGCCGGTGGCGTCGAAATTCGAATAGGTCCGGTAGTAGTACTCGCCCTGGAAGCAGAAGCCCCGGTACTTGAATCCGGCGTCCACGGACACGTTGTCGTAGTCGGCCTTCAGCACGGTGACCCCGTCCGCCATGGCCCCTTCCTCGAACAGCAGGACGCCGTCGGACAGGCGAAGCTGGGTCTCCTTCGGGGCCTCGCCGAGGGGCGCGGCCCTGTCTTCGCGGGCATGACCGGCCGACACGCCGAACCGCGTGGCCATCTGCTCGTGGTGCTCGAGGTCCCCGAACCCGCCGCGCGGCCCGAATTCGCCCGTAGTCGGCATCCAGCTCAGGCTGGCGCTGTAGGCCAGATCCCGCGAGTCGTTGCTGGCGGTGATCCCGAGCTGGCTGAGGTTCGTGTTGACCGAGGCGCCGTAGTGCAGGCGCGGCAGCACCTCGCCCTTGAGGAAGACGCCGGAGGCGAAGCCGCCCCGGAAGAATTCCTCGCTCATCTGCCGGTCGGGCGCGGCCCAGAACGGGTGCGAGCCCTGCAGCGACCGGATGTTGAGGTTGGGCGCCATGCCGACACCAAGGATCGCCGACTTGTTGAAGGTGTAGGTGAGGTAGCCGAAGCCGAGGGTCTGCTGGGTCGAGGCCAGCGACCACATCGTGACGCAGTAGCGCAGCTGAGGTTTGCCCAGGAATCCCGAGAACCAGACCATCGACCGGTGCCAGTTGAGGTCGTTGCGCGCCTTGACGGTGCGTTCGCGGCCCAGGTGGTCGGTGTAGGTCTGCTCGCCGGGCAGCTGGTTCAGGTAACGGAACAGGCCGTACATGCTGATGTTCAGGCTGGCCTTGTTGGTCCTGATGATGTCGAAGCCCTTGGCCGGCGTGAACTCGCCGGCGATGCTGTTGCCGTACGAGACATCGCCCAGCACGAGGGCCGTGTCCGGGGCGGCGGCGAAGGGTCCGGTCTCCTGGCCGACGGCCGCCGGGGCCCAGAGCGCCAGGCAAACTGCCGCAAGCAGCGACGCCCCTGCATTGCGCAGCGCGGATTTCATTGGTTCGCGCATTCCCTGCTCCTTCTGCTTGAATTGTCCATCGAACCGACAACAATGCGATTCCCGGGGCCGGGTTCAGGCGCCCCGGGCATTCCTGATCCGATCCACCGCCGGCAGCAGGTCCGTAGCGATCGACCGCTTGAGCACGAACTCGTCGGCGCCCGCTTCCAGCGCCTCCTCGCGGACCGCCAGTTCGTCATGGACGCTAAGGACGACCACCTTGACGCCGGGACAGCGCACGCGCACGGCCCGCAGCCAATCCAGGCCTTCGCCCCGGGCCAGCGCAAGATCCACGACCGCCACCTCCGGCTGGAGCCGTTCGGCCCCCTCCAGCAGCGACGCCACGTCGGCCACCATCATCACCGCCCCGAAGGCGGATTCGAGCAGCCCGCGCACGCCCTCGGTCAGGTCGTGGTGGCGGTTCGCGAGCAGCACGCAGGCCAGTCGGCTTCCGGACATCGGTACCCCCTCCCCCGCGATCCGACCCAGCACGCCCCGGCCGTTCGCCGGCGCGCAGCCACCCGGCTACGGCTTCGCCGCCGCTTCGACCTTCAGGGCCAGGGCCTCGGAGTAGGTGATTTCCACCGAGTCGCCGACGTTCACGCCCTGCAGCTTCTCCTGGTGCAGGACCTTGATCGTCCGCGTGGAACCGTCGGGCCGCTTGAACGTGACCGAGGGAACCTCGGCGTCGATCGCGGTGATCGTGACCGTCACCGCGACCTGCGCGGCGATGGCGGCCGCGGGCCTGGCTCCGGGCTCGGCGGCCGCGGCGGCCACGCCGGCCCGGGCAGCCTCGCCGTTGCCGCCCTTCTTCACTTCGTAGGCCAGGGCCTCCACGTACGTGGCGCTGATCACGTCGCCCACCTCGACCTGGGCCAGGTTCTTGACCTCGTCGCCGGCGATGATGGTGTGCAGCAGGCCGTCCTCGGTCCTGAGCTCGACCTCGCGGGTCTTCTGGTCGATCTTCGTCACGGTCGCGGTGACTACCACGGTAGACATGACGGCCTCGCCTTGGGGGTGCTCGCCGGTGGCCTCGGGTGTCTGGGCGGGAGCTGCGCCCGCCACGCCGAGCAGGCAGCCCAGTCCGACAACTGCCAGCCAGGTCCGATGGTTCATCATGATCTGCGTCTCCTTCGCTTTGCCGTCACCTGATCTGCGGAACCGGGCGCTGCCGCACCCCGGGCAGGGGCCGCAGCGCTGGTGCGGACACGAACCATAGTCGGGCAGCGACTAGCTTGAAACTGGGAGAATTACGGGAATTGGGCCGGTAGATCGCGGAATTAAGGACCGTAGATCAAATTTCCACGATTCCATGCTTGATGGCGAAATGAACCAGCTCGGCGGTCGTGCGCACGTGCAGCGCCTCCATCATCTGGTACTTGTGGAACTCGACCGTGCGCGGAGAGATCGAAAGCGCCGCGCCGACTTCCTTGGCCGAGCGGCCCTCCGCCAGCAGTCGCAGGACTTCCCGCTGCCGCGGCGTGAGGGCGGTCGCCGGGTCTTCTGCCGACGGCCCCCCCCGCTTCATGGCCTCCTGGACCTCGTTCGCCAGCTGCGGTGTCAGGTAGGTGCGGCCGTCGAGCGCCGCGGCGATGGCCGCCGTCAGCTCGGTCGACGCCGCGTGCTTGAGCACGAAGCCCGAGGCGCCGGCCTCGAGGGCCCGACGCGCGAAAGTCGCATCGCGGTGCATGGTCAGGAACACGAACGGCACCGGGTCGCCGTCCTGCCGCAGCCGGATCATGGCATCGATGCCGTTGAGGTGCGGCATGGAGATGTCGGCGACGATCACGTCCGGGCGCAAACGCGCCGCCGCCTCCAGCAGCGTCAGCCCGTCCGGCACCACGCCCACCAGGTCGTAGTCCGGGGCCAGCAGGCTGCGGAGGGCTTCGGCCACCAGCAGGTGATCGTCCGCCAGCAGGACCCGGGGCCGGTGCGGCACGCTCATGGGGCCTCCGGCAACAGCGGGACCCAGGCGGCTACGGTCGTGCCGCCGCCGGGGGCGCTCGCGATCTCCAGTCGACCATTCACCAGTTCCAGGCGCTCACGCATGCTCTGCAGACCCAGGCTCATGATCACCTCCCGCGCGGACGGGTCGAACCCCACGCCGTCGTCGACGATGGTCAATCTCAGCCCCCGGTCCCGCCACTGCAACCGGACGGTCGCCGTGCGGGCGTCGGCATGGCGGGCCACGTTGCCGAGCGCCTCCTGGGTCACGCGGAAAAGGCACAACCCGGTGTCCGGGTCCAGTCCCGGGGGCAACGGGTCGAGTTCCAGTTCCACGGCAAAGCCGCCGAAACGGACACGACGCTCGCACTCGGCCCGCAGGGCGGGACCGAGCCCGAGCTCGGTCAGAACCGAGGGGTGCAGCTGGTAGGACAGGTCGTGAATGTCCTCGCTGAGCCTCGCCAGGCCGTCGGCGACCGGCTGCAGCGCCCCGGCCCGGATCCCGTCCGACGGGGCGCCGAGGATGCGGCCCACATCGATCGCCAGCGCGGCCAGCCGCTGGGTCACGTCGTCGTGCAGTTCCCGCGCCAGCAGCGCCCGCTCCTGCTCGTGGGCCCGGATCAGCCGCTGGCTGAGGTCGCGCAGGGCGGCCTCGGATTGCATGCGCGGGGTGATGTCGCGCAGGACGCCGAACGACCTGGTCGTGCGCCCTTGGGCGTCGCGGGCAGCCACACGCCCCACGTGGCGGATCCATTTCAGCCCGTCCGCCGGGTGCAGGAAGCGGTACTCGAGGTCGAGGCGATCCAATCTGCCGTCGTGGAGCCTCGTCCGGTCCTCCAGCACGCGCGGGCGGTCGTCCGGGTGCAGCTGCTCCATCCAGAACTCCAGCGGCCCCAGGCCGCTTTCGCGCCCGGGCGGAACACCGCAGAGTTCGCGGAAGCGGTCGTCCAACCAGGTGACCTCCCCGGCGAAGTCCACCTCGTAGTACGCCAGCCCGGCCAGATCCACGCCGGCGGCCAGGCGCGCCTCGCTCGAGCGCAGCGCCTCCCGGGTCCGCATCCTCTCGCTGATGTCGATGGAGACCCCGGTCAGACAGCGCGGCCGGCCGTCGGTGCCACCCTGGCGCCGCCCGTGCGAGGCCACCCAGCGCACGCCGTCCCCACCCGGCAACTGCACCCGGTACTCGGCCGAAACGGTCGTGTCCTCGTGCTCCGCCCGCGCGATGATCGCCTGCACGGCGGACCAGTCCTCGGGGTGGACCGACCTGGACAGGCGCTCCAGATCGACCTCCTCGTCCAGGGCATAGCCGAAGATCGCCCTGGCCCGCGGCGAGGTCCAGAAGCGGCCGGTCCGGTAGTCGAGGCTCCAGAGCCCCGCCCCGGCCGACTCCACAGCCAGGCGCACCCGCGTCTCGGCCTCGCGCAGGTCGGCGGTCATCGCCTGCCGTTGCAGCGCGCCGACGAGCAGCTCGGCCAGCACGCGCAGGCGGTTGACGAAGACCTCGGGCCATTCGCGCTCGTGGTGCACCGTGTTCAGGACGACGATGTGGTCGACGGTTCCGTCGGTCCGGATCGGCAGCGACAGGGCCGAGCGGATCGGCAGCTGCGTCCAGGATTCGCGCTCGACCCGGGCGTCGACGGGCAGGTCGTCGATCCGGGCGACGCAGACCGGCGCAAGTTCGACGAGCAGCTTCTGGTAGGACCAGGGAAAGGCATGGGCCAGGTCGAGGTCCCCCGCGACCGGCGGCACGCCCTCGGCGTAGGCTCCGAGGCGGACGTGCACCCGTTTGCGGTCGGCGCTGACGGTCAGCACGGCGCAACGATCGACCTGGAAGAAGTCGCGCACGTGCTCCAGCGCCTGCTGCACCGACGGCTCCACCTGGTCAGGCGCCGCCGCGAACAGGGCCGCCGAGGTGTCGGAAATCAGTTCCTCGAATTCGAGCCGGCTCTGCAGACGATCGTGCGGCGAGTCGATACGTTCGCTCAAATGCGTCCCGTCCCTCCGTGTCGGCGCGTCCGGTGGCAGCCGGACCCGGGGCCGGCGATCGCCAGGACCCGCGACCGAGACTAGCACGGCCGCGGGCGGGCGTCAGCGCAGGAATCGCCGCAGGCAGGCGGTCAGGCCAGCGCCCGCGGGAACAGGATGTTGTTCTCCAGGTGGATGTGGTCGTGCAGATCGCTTTCCAGCGCGGCCAGCCCGTGCCACAGGGCCCGCCAGGTGTTGCAGGCCTCCTCCGGCACGGTGTAGTCGTTGGTCAGCTCGCGCAGCCGGCGCAGGGCGGCGCCCGCGATCTCGTGCTCGTGCATCATCACCGTGATCGGCGCGTTGGCGCCATTGCCCCGCCCCTGCATGATCATGGGGAAGAGGATCTGCTCCTCCTTGGCCATGTGCTGCTCGAGCTCGGCCCGCAGGCCGGCGAAGACCTCGACCAGGGCGGTGAAGCCCTCGGGATCCTTCTCCCGGTGCACGTCCAGCACCTTGCGCGCCATGCCGTCGAGGCGCGGCAGCTCCTCCCACAGCGGGGCGTGGTAGGTGGTCAGGATGTGGGCGATCAGCTCGATCAGCGGCGCCTGGTCCCAGCGCCGGGGGGCGGCGCCACCGACGCCCAGCTCGTGCTGGATCTCCGCGATCACCGCGGCGGCGTCCAGCCCGTTGGCCGCGCAGACCTTGCCCAGGGGCACGCCGCCGCCACAGCAGAAATCGATGCCGTGGCGGGCGAAGACCCGCGTGGCCAACGGATGCTCGGCCGCCAGCTGGCCGACCCTGGAATCGCTCGTGATGCTCATGCGCGTTCTCCTTCTATGTCTGACCCCGCGGGGTCGTTGTCGGTTTCAGTGAGGCGGCCGCCGGGCGGCGACAGCAGGACTGCCAAGGCGGAAAGGACCTGCTCCGGGCCGGCCTGGCCGGCGCGGATCGCGTGGTCATGGATGCCTTCCCGGCCGATCAGGGCGTGGATCGTGCCCATGACCGGCACCAGCAGCAGCGCCGGCTCGATGTCGTTCCTGATGCTGCCCCGGGCAGCACCCTCGGTCAGTGCCTCCAGGACGAATCGCTGCGAGCGCCGGGCCACGTCCGCCAGCTTGCCGATCGCGGCCGGAGGCAGGCAATGGTTGACCTGCTCCGAACGGAACAGCCAGGCGATCCCCGCATCGGCCCCCAGCACCCGGATGCGGTTGAGCGCCAGCGCCAGCAGCCGGTCCCGCGCCGGCAGCGCCGGGTCCGGGAAGGTCGCCTCCACCTGGGCCAGGGCGTGGTCCACCGCCTCGTCCAGCATCGCATCGCGGGAGGGGAAGTGGCGGAACAGGGCTCCGGAGCTGAGACCGACCTCGGCGGCCAACGCGCTGGTGGTCAGCGCCGTGATCCCCTCCGCTCCGAGGATGCGCAGGACGGCCCTGGCCGTTTCTTCGCGGCGTTCGACGGCTGGTTTGCGTGTCCTGGTGGCCATAGCGCTATAGTAAGTAAGCAATTGCTTACCGTCAAGGGGTCATTGCGCGCGGCGGCCCAGCCGGTTGCCAAGTCCCCGCCCGTATGCTAGTTCTTACCTGCCACCACTGATTCCAAGCTCTTGAACCGAGGTCCGTCCCATGCATTGCCATGCCCTGAAGTCTCCCGGACGGCCGGCCGCCGGCCGCGCGATCCTGCTGGCCACCGCCCTGCTGGCCCTGCTGGGCGCCACGACAGCGCCCGCGCGCACCATCACCATCGCCGTCGTGCGCGACGGTCCGGACCCGGCCGAGACCGTGGTCGACCTGGTGCGCACGGAGCTGGCGCACATGGTCGGCGACGAGCACGCCCTCGTTTTTGTCGAGGACACCCGCTTCGATGCGGGCTGGGATCCGGCGCGGGTGGGCCCGGCCCTGGACGCCGCCCTGCAGCAGGCCGGCGTCGACCTGGTCCTGGGCGTGGGCCACCTCATGGCCCAGGAGGCAGCCCGCCCCGGGCGCCCGCTGCCCCGCCCCTTCGTCGGCGCCACCGTGCTGAACCGGGGCCTGCCGGAAGTGGAAATGGGCACCAACGGTCATCTGGCCAAACCGAACCTCAGCCTGATCATCCTGCCCCGGCAGACCCAGGACGAAGTGGCATCGCTGCAGGCGGCGTTCCGGGTCCGGCGGGTGCATCTCGCCTACGGTGCGGCGGAGTACGGAGCCATCGACGGCTTCGAGGCCGCCCTGGCCGAGCTGACGCGCAACTCCATCCTGACGCTGGTGCCGGTGCCGGTGGGGACCGACTGGCGGGCTGCCCTGGCCGCATTCGGCCCGGACACCGAACTCTGCTATCTCCTGCCGACCCCGCAACTGGCCGGCACGGGGCGTGGCGAACTGATCGCCGCGCTGACCGCCCGCGGGATCCCGACCGTCAGCGGCGTCGGCACCGCCGACCTGGACCTGGGCGCGGTGGCCACCTTCCGCCAGGACATGCGTGCAGAGGCCGCGCGGCGCACCGCATTGAACCTGCACCACCTGATCCGCGGCGGCACGACCGCTGAGCTGGGCGTGCTGATGTCGTCGGACCTGCGTCTGGTCATCGACGGCCGGTCGGCCGCCGCCACGGGCTTCCAGCCCGGATTCGACACCCTGGTGCTGGCGGAGATCCGCCATCCGGAGGCCCTGGACACCGGCGCGCGGTCCCTGGACCTGGCGGGCCTGATCGCGCTGGCCGACACCGGCAGCGTGTCCCTGTCCATCAGCCGCCAGCGCAGCGAGACCTCCGAACAGGAGCGGGATTCGGCCCTCGGATCCCTGCTGCCCCAGGTAGGACTGGACGCCCAGGCCTCCTATTACGATCTGCCGGCGGCGAGCATGACCCTGCCCGAGCAGCTCGGCCGCGTGGGGCTGCGCATGTCGCAGATGATCTACGACGACCAGGCCATCAGCAGCTACCGGCAGACCGGCCGCTACCGCGACGCCAGCTACGCCTATGCCCAGACCGAACGCCTGGACGTGTTCCTGGACGCCGAACAGGGCTACTTCGATCTGCTGAACGCCACCGTCTACCGCGACATCCAGCTGGACAACCTGCGGGTCACCGGGGGCAACCTCGACCTGGCGCGCACGCGGGCCGCGGTGGGCCAGGGCGGGCAGGACGAGGTCTACCGCTGGGAGGCCGAGGTCGCCAAGCAGCGGGCCACCGTGCTCGAGGCCGAGGCCACGGTCGAGGCCTACCGCATCTCCCTGAACCGCATCCTCGGCGTCCGCCAGGACTCGCGCTGGCGTCCGGCGCAGGTGGATCTCGACTCCCTCCGCCTGCATGAGCTGGTGGGCATGGCCGATCCGGGCCGGACCTCCCCCGAAACCTTCGCGCGCTTCGAAAGCGCCTCGGTGGCGATCGCCATCGCCGATGCCCCGGAGCTGCTGGCCCTGGACTACGCCATCGAGGCGCAGGGGATCAGCGTGGGCCTGCGCAAGCGCACGTTCTTCCTGCCGCGGGTCTACGCCGACGCCTCCCTGCACAACAATTTCTACCAGGATCCGGACACCCCGGACTACTCCGGCAACGGCTTCGAGGCCCGCATCGTGGCCTCGCTGCCGATCTTCGAGGGCACGCGGCGCGTGAACGAGCTGGCGAGGGAGAAATCGGTGATGATCGAGCTCGAACGCGAGCAGCTGTTGACGCGCCAGTTCGTGGAGCAGCGCACGCGCACGGCCCTGCGGCGCCTGCGCAGCGCGGTGCCGAGCCTGGAATTCGCCCGGGCCGCGGCCGAGAACTCCCGACTGAACTTCGACGTGGTGCGCGACAAGTACGCCAACGGCATCGTCGGCATCATCGACCTGCTGGATGCGCAGAATTCGCGCCTGCGCGACGATCTGGGCGCGGTCTCGGCCCGCTATGCCCTGCTGCGCGAACTGGCCGCCTACGAGCGCGCGATGTCCTTCTTCGCCGCGGGGGCCCCCCAGGCCGATCTTGATCAGTTCGCCGCCCGTCTGCAGGCGGAAATGGCGCTTCAGGAATAGCAAACAGGATCTCCCGGCGGCCGCGCGTTCCGGCGCGGCCGCCGGGCCCATCCCCGCACAGGAGGAACATGATGCACTCCGAATCAGGCCTTCCCGCTCGCAAACGCCTGCCGGCGGTGACCTTGCTGCTCGCCCTCGCGGCAATGGCGCTGTTGACGGGCTGCGGCGGCAAGGAAGCAGCCGAGACCGCGCCGGTCATCCGTCCGGTCAAGACGGCCGCCGTCCAGGGCTTCCAGCTGGGCGAAATGGGCTTCCCGGCTTCGGTCGACGCCGGCCGCAAGCTGGTGGTCTCGTTCCGCGTGCCCGGCCGCCTGGTCGAGCTGCCGGTGCGCAAGGGGCAGGCCGTGGCCAAGGGCGACCTGATCGCCCGGCTCGAGCCGCGGGACTTCGAGATCGCGGTCGAGGAGGCGCGCGCCTCCTACCAGAAGGCCGCCGCCGACTTCGAGCGCTACAAGACCCTCTACGAGAAGAACGCCGTGCCGCTGGCCGATCTCGACCAGCGCCGCTCCCAGCGCGACGTCGCCCAGGCCCGGCTGGACGAGGCGCGGCAGAATCTCGACTACACCAGCCTGCGGGCACCGTTTGCCGGCATGATCGGCAACCGCTACGTCGAGAACTTCATGGACGTCGCGGTCCAGCAGGAGATCGTCGACCTCAACGACACCACCAGCGTCGACGTCCGCATCGATGCCTCCGAGATGGTGGTGGCGACCTTCAAGCAGTACCGCGAACAGATCGATCTGGGCATGTTCGCCGATTTCGATGCCGCCCCGGGCAAGAGCTACCCGCTGACGGTGAAGGAGATCGCGTCCCGCGCCGATCCGGAGACGCAGACCTTCCAGGTGGTGTTCACGATGCCCCAGCCGCGGGAGATCAGCCTGCTGCCGGGCATGACCGGCCGTGTGCGGCTCGTCGCGACGCCGAAGGCGGGCGCCGCGATCGACATCCAGAAGTCGATCCCGGCGATCGCGGTCGAGACCTCGCCCGGCGGCGAGAGCGTCGTCTGGGTCGTCGACCGCGCGACCATGACCGTGCGCCGGCAGACGATCACCGTCGGCGGCATGCAGGGTGATGCCGATGTCGTGGTGCGTGAAGGCCTCGAGGCCGGCGACCTCGTGGTGACCGCCGGTCTCGCCCAGCTCAGCGAGGGCCAGCAGGTCCGCTTCTGGGAAGAGCAGGAGAAGCCATGAACATCGCCGAATTCTCGATCCGCAAGAAGGTCATCACCTGGACCCTGACCACGGTCCTGATCATCGTGGGGCTGCAGGCCTACATCGGCCTGCCGCGCCTGGAGGATCCGGAGTTCGCCATCAAGGACGCTGTGGTCGCGACTCCCTACCCCGGCGCCTCGTCTGCCGAGGTCGAACTGGAAGTCACCGAACGCATCGAGAAGGCCATCCAGGAACTCGGCCAGCTCAAGCGCGTGCAGTCGTACTCGACCCGCGGTCTCTCGGTGGTCAAGGTCACCATCCAGGACTCCTACGACAAGACCGAGCTGCCCCAGGTCTGGGACGAATTGCGCCGCAAGGTCGGCGATGTCCAGGGCGAGCTGCCTCCCGGTGCCGGGCCCTCCCTGGTCAACGACGATTTCGGCGACGTCTACGGCGTCTATTTCGCCCTGACCGGGGAAGGCTATTCGTTCGCCGAGCTCAAGAAGGTCGGCGAGCTGCTCAAGCGCGAATTGACGGTGGTGCAGGACGTCAAGAAGGTCGTCTTCTTCGGCGAGCAGCAGGAGGTCGTCTACGTCGAGATGTCCCGTTCGCGCATGGCGTCGCTGGGCATCACCCAGCAGGACATCTTCGCCGCCCTCGAAGCCAAGAACCTGGTCGCCGACGGCGGCCACATCAGCATCGGCAGCGAGTTCGTGGCGATCGTGCCCACGGGTGCCTTCAACTCGGAGAAGGACTTCAACGAGCTGCTCATCGCCAGCAGCGGCGGGCGCCTGATCTACCTGGCCGACGTGGCCACGGTCCGCCGCGAATACGCCGACCCGCCGCAGAAGCTGCTGCGCATGGACGGACGCCCATCCCTGGGCATCGCCATCTCGACCGTGCTCGGCGGCAACGCCGTGACCATGGGCGAGGCGGTGACCGCGCGCGTGGCCGAGCTGCAGTCGCAGATCCCGTTGGGCATGAAGCTCGAGATCATCTCCATGCAGTCCGACTCGGTGAGCCAGGCCGTCAACGGCTTCGTGATCAACCTGGTCGAGGCCGTGGTGATCGTCATCGTGGTGCTGCTGATCTTCATGGGGCTGCGCAGCGGCCTGATCATCGGCTTCATCCTGGTCCTGACCATCGCCGCCACCTTCGTGGTGATGGGCAAGTACCAGATCACGCTGGAACGCATCTCCCTGGGCGCCCTGATCATCGCCCTGGGCATGCTGGTCGACAACGCGATCGTCATCGTCGACGGCATGAAGGTGCGGATCGAGGGCGGCCAGGACGGCATCAAGGCGGCCAGGGAAGTGGTCGCCCAGAACGCGATCCCGCTGCTGGGCGCCACCGCGGTGGCGGTGCTGGCCTTCGCCTCCATCGGCGGCATGCAGAACGGTACCGGCGAATACTGCCGATCCCTCTACTACGTGATCCTGATCTCGCTGTCGCTGAGCTGGTTGACGGCGATCACCACCACGCCGCTGATGACCTACCAGTTCATCAAGCCGAAGCAGCTTGCCGCCGGCGAAGTCGCCGTCGATCCCTACGCCGGCAGGTTCTACGTCATGTACCGGGGCTGGCTCACCGCCGCCATCCGCCACCGCTGGGTCACCCTGGGCATCGTGGCCGGCCTGTTCGCGCTGGCGCTCTTCGGCTTCGGCTTCATCGACAGCATGTTCTTCCCGCCCTCGACCCGGCCGCAGATCATGGTCGAGTGCCAGTTCCGCGAAGGGACCCACATCCGCGAAACCGAAGCCCACGTGGCGGCCATGGAGGAATACCTGGGCGGCTTCGAGGGCGTGACCAGCGTGGCCAGCGCGGTCGGGGCCGGCCACCCGCGCTTCCTGCTCACCTATACGGTGCCGGTGGATGCCGGCCCCCATTACGCCATCCTGCTGGTGTCGGTCGAGAACCTCAAGGTGATCAACCGGGTGTTCCTCGAGATGCAGCAGGGGCTGGAGGAACGGTTCCCCGACGCCGTCGTCAACGTCAAGAAGTTCGCGCTCGGCCCGGGCGAGGGGGGCAAGATCCAGCTGCGCATCAACGGCCCGGATCCGACGGTGCTGCGCGAACTGGCGGACGCCGCCATGCAGATCATGCACGACGACGGCGGGGCCCAGGCCATCCGCAGCGAGTGGGGCAGCCGGGTCAAGGTGGTCCAGCCGGTGCTGCGCGAGGACGTGGCCCGGCGCAACGGCATCGACCGGCCGCAGGTGGCCGCGACGATCCAGTCGACCTTCGAGGGCCTGCCGGTCGGGGTCTACCGCGAGGGCATCGAGCTGATCCCCATCCTGGCCCGGGCGCCCCAGGCCGAGCGCGGCACCATGGCCGACATGGCGGCGCTGCAGATCTACAGCCCGGTGGCCGACGCCCAGATCCCCATGGCGCAGATCGTCAGCGGGTACGAGACGGTGACCGAGAACCCGCGGCTTTCCCGCTACAATCGTCGGGCGATGATCAAGCTGCACTGCGACGCCCGCACGGAGCTGGCCTCGCTGCTGCTGGCCAGGATCAAGCCGCAGATCGAAGAGGCCCTGGGCGTCGATGTCGCCGCCGCCACGGGCCACGATTTCGGGCCGGACGAGGACCCCTTCGCCGACTACACGGCCAGTTCCATTCCCGTGAAGTACGACGACATCATCCCCCTGGCCGGACGCCCGGGCTACTTCATCGCCTGGGGCGGCGAGGCCGAGGATTCTTCCGACGCCATCGCCAACCTGAGCCGGTCGATCCCGCTCTACTTCGGCATGATGGTGCTGGTGGTGATCTTCCTGTTCAACGCCTTCCGGCAGCCGCTGATCATCTGGCTGTCGGTGCCGATGTCGCTGATCGGCGTGACCGCCGGCCTGCTGCTCTTCAAGCAGCCCTTCGGCTTCATGGCCCTGCTGGGCCTGATGAGCCTGGCGGGCATGCAGATCAAGAACGCCATCGTGCTGATCGACCAGATCGGCATCGAACTGGCCGCCGGCAAGACGCCGCTGCAGGCCATCGTCGAAAGCGGGGTCAGCCGCATGCGTCCGGTGTCCATGGCCGCCCTGACCACGATCCTGGGCATGGCGCCGCTGATCCAGGATGCGTTCTTCATCTCCATGGCGGTGACGATCATGTTCGGCCTGCTCGTGGCGACGGTGCTGACCCTGGTGGTGGTGCCGGTCATGTACGCGGTCTTCTACAAGGTCGAGGCGCAATAGCGGTCGGACGGGAACCGCCGCGCAGGCAGGAAGGGGACGGGCCGGGCCCGTCCCCTTTCTTCGTGCGGCCCGGCCGACCGGCATTGACGCCGCCGCACCGGCGGCTATACCCTGGCCCCATGATGAAGCCACCGGATCCGCACCTGGAAGCCGTGATCCTGGCCGCCGGCCTTTCCCGCCGCGCCGGCCGCTTCAAGCCCGCGTTCGAGGTGGCCGGACGCTCCCTGCTGGTTCACGCGGTCGACAGCCTGCGCCCCTGGTGCCGCCGGATCATCGTCGTCACCGGACACGAGCAGGCCCGCGCCTCCGCCCTGGTCAGCGGCCTCGACGGCGTCGAGACGGTGCACAACCCGCGCTTCGCGGAAGACATGTTCCTGTCGGTGCTGGTCGGGGCCGAGGCCGTGGCGCCGGATGCGGACGGCTTCTTCGTGCTGCCGTCGGACTGCCCCTTCGTGCCGGCGGATGTCTGCCGCGCGCTGATTTCGGCGTTCGACGGCGGCGGTCGCCGGCAGGCTGTCGTGCCGGAACACGAGGGGCGCGGCGGGCATCCGGTGCTGCTGCCGATCGCCGCCCGTGCCGCCATCGGCGAGGCCGCCCCGGGCCGGACCCTGCGCCACATCGTGGCCGCCATGCCGTCCCTGCGGGTGCCGGTGGACTCGGCCTCGGTGCGTGCGGACCTCGACACCCCCGACGACCTGGCCGGCGCCGGGTTCGATCCGTGATTGAAGGTACTTCCGGAACTCACCGGGCCTTGACACGCCAGTCGCCTTGGGGCATACTTTGATCGGCTTCCGTACAAAGCTGCGAACTTCCGTACATAGCTGCGAACCCGGCCCCGTCCCGGGCAGACCGCGCTCCGCTGGCCGCTTTCCGTTGGAGGCGAAACGTGAACCTTTCCAGACGCCACCTGCCCGCCCTGGCTGCGGCTTCCCTGCTGATCCTCGCCGCCGGCTGCAGCGATCGGGATCCGACCGGACTGCCGGTGGCCATGGCCAACGGCGATCCGCTGGTGTTCGGCGACGCCTACAGCCCCGACGTCTACTTCCAGGCCTTCTCCGAGACCGACTACATGGCCGTGGCCATGGACTCGGTCTACGCCTACGACGGCTATGCGCCCGACGGCGCGCGCTCGCTGAAGGTCAACATCGCGCCGGCCGGGTCGGCCCTGGGCGCCTACGCCGGCGGCGTGTTGACCTCCAGCGGCATGCGCGACCTGACCGCCTACAACGCGCTGACCTTCTACGCCCGCACGGACGTGAACACCCTCAGCTTCAACGAGCTGGGCTTCGGCAACGACAACACCGGTACCTCGCGCTACGGCGTCGGCCGCGCCAACGTGGCCCTCTCCCGCGACTGGTCGCTGGTGATCATCCCCATCCCCAACCCGGCCAAGATCGTGGCCGAACGCGGCCTGTTCACCTTCGCCGAAGGCCTGGAGGCCAACCCCGACGGCAGCCTGGTCTATCCCGACGGCTACCACATCTGGTTCGACGAGATCAAGTATGCCCGGCTCGGCAACATCACGATCTTCCGGGCCTCGATGCCCTCGGTGACCAGGCAGTACTTCGTCGGCTCGACGGTGACCCTGCAGGGCACCAGCACCATCTTCCGCGTCGACGGGGCGCCGATCCCGGTCTCCCACTCCCCCGACTACTTCGACTACATCTCCAGCGATCCCACGGTGGCCACGGTCTCCGGAGGCAGGATCATCGTCCAGGGCGTGGGCACGGCGACGATCACCGCCAAGCTGGACACCCTGGACGTGATCGGCCGCGTGACCCTCAGCGGCTTCCTGCCGCCGACCGAGGCCGCTGCGCCGCCGGTGCTGCCGGCCGGCGACGTGATCTCCATGTTCAGCGACGTCTACAACGACGTGCCGGTGGACACCTGGAATCCCCATTGGGGCGGCTCGACCACCCAGGACGAGATCTACGTGATCGCCGGCGACAACACGCGCATGTACTCGGCCCTCAACTGGGTGGGCATCCTGTTCCAGAACCCGACGGTCGACGCCTCGGCCATGACCCATCTGCACCTGGACGTCTACGCGCCGGCCGGCACCAACTTCGGAATCAAGCTGGGCTGCTACGCTGCCGGGGGCTCGACCCTGACCGAGACCACCGACCTCGTCCTCAACGCCACGACGACGCCCGCCTTCAACAGCGGCGGCTGGTCGTCCCTGGACATCCCGCTGGCGAGTTTCGTCCTGCCCTCCAGCTGGGATTGGGGCTATATTGCCGAGATCGTGCTGAGCACCAGTGATGCCCAGCTGGTGCTGATCGACAACATGTACTGGCACAGGTAGGATCGCTCCGAGGCGATGGATCCCTCGAGAGGTTGGGCTGGATGCAGAACGGGGACATGATCTGGAAAGGCGTCAGGCGGACCGATCCGGACCGCCCGCGCCCCCTGGCCGACGCCGTGCTGCGGCTGATCTGGCAGGAGCAGCGCATCTCGCGCGCGGAGATCGCGCGCCTGGCCGGCCTTTCCCGCTCCACGGTGTCGGAGATCGTCGGCGAGCTGCTGCCCATGGGCCTGGTGGCCGAGGTCGGCGAGGGCCCGTCCCGCGGCGGCCGCCGCCCCATCCTCCTGGAATTCCAGGACGACGCCTGCACCATCCTCGGCGTGGAGATGGGTGCCGCCCACGTGGTGGTGGCCCTGACCGACCTGCGCGGCCGGGTGCTGGCCTGGGAGACGCGTGAGCATCCCGTGCGCACGGATCCTCCCGGGACCCGCAAGCTCATCGCCGAGCTCTGTAAGATCTGCCTGGCCACGCCGACGGCGGCGGGCCATGCCCTGGTCGGCATCGGCATCGCCGTGCCCTGCCCCCTGGACCCCGCCCATCCGGACCGTCTTTCCAGCGTGGTCCTGCCCGCCTGGGAAAAGCGCCTGGGCCTGGAGGACCTCGGCGAGAAGTACGGTGTGCCCCTGTTCGTGGACAACGACGCCAACTTGGGCGCACTGGCCGAGCACTGGTGGGGCCTGGACGAGGACGTCGACAACCTGGTCTACATCAAGGTCGCCACCGGCATCGGCTCGGGGCACGTCATCGGCGGCGAGATCTACCGGGGCGCGACGGGCGTGGCCGGCGAGATCGGCCACCTGGCCATCGACCCCCACGGCAAGCCCTGCATCTGCGGCCTGCGCGGCTGCCTGGTCACCCTGGTCGGGGCGCGCGCGCTGGAGGAGCGGACGGCCGAGCTGATCGTCGATTTCCCCCAGAGCATCCTGGCCGGGCGCGAGTTCGCCGTGCACGACATCGAGAACGCGGCCCTCGAGGGCGATCCCCTGGCCCTGCAGGTGATCTGGGAGGCGGCCGAGCACCTGGGCACGGCGGTGGCCGGCCTGCTGAACCTCATGAACCCCGCGGTCGTGATCATGGGCGGGGACCTGTCCCGCCTGGGCGAGCTGCTGCTGGCCCCCCTGCGCAAGAGCGTCCGCGCCCGCACCCTGGTCAGCTCGGTCGCGGCCGCGGAAATCGTCGTCAGCACCCTCGGCCCCCGCTCGGTGGCCGTGGGCGCGGCCACGCTGGTGTTGAAGGCCGCACTGGCCGACAGCCGCCTCTTCCCCTCCGTCGAGGCGCCGGACCAGGCGAACACCGGCGGCTCCGCGTCGTGAGCCGGCAACTGCTCCTGACCGGGCTGGCCCTGGTCCTGGCCACCGCGACCACGGCGGGCTGCAACGAGGTCGAACCCGAGATGGACTACGGTCTGGTCTGGCAGGACGAATTCGACGGACCGGCCGGGCAGCTGCCCGACTCCACCCGCTGGGCCTTCGACCAGGGCACCAATTGGGGCAACCTGCAGCTGGAGTGGGACTCCGACCGCCCCGAGAACGTCAGCCTCGACGGGGCCGGCAACCTGGCCATCACCGCACGCGAGGAAGCGTACCGGGGTCAGGCCTACACCTCCGGCCGCATCAAGACCAAGGGGCTCTTCGCCCGCACCTACGGCCGCTTCGAGGCCCGGATCCAACTGCCGATCGGGCAGGGCATCTGGCCCGCGTTCTGGATGCTGGGCGCGGACATCGACCAGGTGGGCTGGCCCGCCTGCGGCGAGATCGACATCATGGAGTACCTGGGGCACGAGCCCCGCGTGGTCCACGGCACCCTGCACGGCCCCGGTCACTCGGGCGGCGCGGCCCTGACCGGACGCCACGTCCTGGCCCAGGGCGGCTTCAACCTCGGCTTCCATGTCTTCGCCGTGGAGTGGAACGAGGACGCCATCAGCTGGGAAGTGGACGGCTTCACCTACCGCAGCGTCGCCCGGGCGGACCTGCCCGCCGGCGCGACCTGGGTGTATGACCACCCGTTCTTCATCCTGCTGAACGTCGCGGTGGGCGGGCGCTGGCCCGGCTCGCCGGACGAGACCACGGTCTTTCCCCAGACCATGCTCGTGGACTACGTCCGCGTCTACGGCGCCCGTCCCTGACCCGGCCTGCCGCTCAAATCATCAGGTGCAGGTAGGTGCGGATCTCCCACTCCCGCCCGTCGGGCAACCCCTCCGGATACAGCTCCCCTTGCACCGGCACCGGCTCGCTCTCCGGCTGGTACCGGTTCGAGTAGCGGTCCAGGGTGCGGAAGGTGCCGCGCACGCCCAGCTTGGTCTGGGGCAGCCCGAACCAGCGGGGCTTGCCCAGGTTGTAGGAGATGTCGGCCATCAGCTGCAGCGGGTAGGTCATGTTGAAGTCCCGGTGGTAGTCGTAGGGACCGTAGTCGTTGACCTTCACGTGGCCGGCCAGCGCCACCGCGGGCCAGGCGATGCGGCTGTCCACGCCGAAACGCTTGATCAGGCGCGGGTCGTTGCCGTTGGGCTCGGCCGTCCCGAAGTAGAGATGGCTGATCATGCGCGCCGAGGAACCCACGCGGTTGACGATCCGGCAGTTGACCTCCCACAGGTCGCCCCACGCCCGGGCCGGGGTCGCGCCCGGGAAGGCGTAGACCTGGTTCTCGGCCGAGATGAACAGGCCCGCATCGGCGGTGGTGTGGTGCTTGCGCAGGCTGAAGCCCATGCTCGCCGCCAGCGTGGCGTCCTCGCGCACGTCGCTATCCCAGCCCCACAGCCAGGTGGCCGGGGTCGGGTCGTAGGTCAGCATGATCTCGCCGGCGGTGGTCTCGCGGTTGCCGCGCACCGCGAAGGGGTCGTCCTGGGTGTTGCGCGGCCGCCCGGCGGTGCCCGCCAGCACGTCCGGATTGGGCATCGGGCCGACGATCGGCTTCTGCCACAGGAAATTGGGGCCGACCTGCCACAGGCCCGAGGTGATCGCCACCCCGGTGACGGCGTTGACCTGGTTGCCCGAACCGCTGTCCTTGAGGATCCAGCCCGTGTAGGTGGGGATGGCGGTGGGCCCGCCCTCGGCCACCAGGCCCATGTAGGCGCCCTGGCCGTACCAGTTCCAGCGGCCCTTCTGCCAGGTCAGCTTGCCCTTGAAGCCCAGGGTGTCCTCGTCCTTGATGGTGTCCTGCCGGATGTCCCCGGGGGCCAGGGGCTGGCCCGAGTTGGCCAGGTCCTCGTCCACCAGCTGGAAGGTCTCGCCGACGCGCGGCTGCCCCGACCAGAGGGCGCCGCCCTCGAAGCCGAAGGGGCCGATGCGGGTCTGCATGGCCAGCGCCGCCTTGCGCGTCGAACGGATGGGGATGGCCACCGAACTGGTCACCTGCGTCTGCTGGGCGAAGTCCTCCTGGAAGAGGCCCGTCCAGGCGATGCCGCCGACGGTCCGGTTGTACTTGACGAAGAAGGCCGGGTTGGCGCCCCACCAGAGCTGGGGACCGAAGGCCACCTTCAGGCCCGCCAGGCTCTTCTTGCCGGCGACCTCGAAGCCGACGGGCGCCTCGCCGTTGTAGATGTCGACGTTCTCCCCGTAGAAGGCGTCGCGGTAGTTGCCGAAGAAATCGCCCTCGTACTGCCAGTGCAGGTGGCCCGTGCGGTAGAAGCCGTCCAGCTGGAACCAGCGGTCGTCCCAGGTGATCGCCCCCTGGTAGACCTTGACCCTTTCGAGGGACTCGATCTCCACCAGGTCGCCGTTGGCGTTGGTGATGGTCTGCGGCCGGCCGCGGTTCTCGTAGAAGATCTCGTCGATGGGGTTCTTCGGCACCCGGCCCAGCACGTTCACCGAGAGGCGGCCCATCACCGCGTCACTGGGCTTGGCCTCGACGTCCACGTAGAACGACTGGCCGTTGTCGAAGCCCAGGAAGGAGGGATACGCGTCCTGGGGCGTCTCGATGGGCGGGGTCGAGATGTTCTCGCCGCCGGTGCTGAAGGTCTCGAACTCCATGCGCACGCCCGAGACCCGCACCTTGGACAGGGCATCGGTCTTGAGGCTGGACGCGTCGCCGCGGGCCGCCAGCACGCCGCGCATGGGGTCGATGCCGCCGAACCAGGTGCGGATCGCGTCGAGGTCGGTGCTCTTGGCGTAGGGATCGAGCCGGAAGGCGTCCCGCAGCACGTAGTAGGCCGCGCGCGGGTAGACCTGGTAGAGCCCGCGGGCGTCGGGGAAGCCCTTGGCGGTGATGCCCCACCACTCCTCGTTCATGTTGTTGTCGCCCTCGCGGTAGTCCTGGGGGTAACCCGCGTTGGGCCAGGAGGCGTTGGTGTCGTGGATGTCCAGGCGCTCCTCCTGCTTGTACTTCCACCAGCCGTCGCTCCACTGGAAGATCAGCCCGCCGATGGCGTTGCCGACCCGGCCCTTGCCGGCGGACTGCTCGTAGATCTCGCGCCACTGGCCCAGCAGATAGTAGGCCTGGGAGGTCTGGTCCTCCTGCATGGAGACGGCGTTGAAGGCGTCGGCCCCGAACTCGGTGAAGAAGGTCGGCACGCCCAGCTTCCGCTCCACGACCTCGTAGAAGTCCCGCGCGCTGATGCCGCGGTAGACGTTCGAGCCCAGGACGTCCAGGCCCCGGCATTCCTCGGCGATCAGGTCGATGTACTGCAGATCGCCGTTGGCGATGGCCACCGGGCGGTGCGGATCACGCTGCTTGATGTCGCGGATGATCTCGCCGAACAGGGAATAGAGAAACCGTGCCCGCGCGGCGTGCCGCTCGCCCTCGGGCAGCGCCTCGATCTCGAACGAGGACCAGGACAGGCCGTAGTTGTTCTCGTTGCCCAGCAGCCACATCAGCACGCCCGGGGTGTCCCGGAACTCGTCGACCATGGCCCCGATCTGGGCCGTCAGGGCCGCGCGCACCTTGGGGTCGCTGTAGTCGGTCGAGGGATACCACACGCCGTCGAGGGTCAGGCCGTAGCGACCCATGGGGTCATTCAGGATCGTCCAGATGCCGTACTTCTCGTAGACGTACTTCACCCAGCGCGGCGGCATGCCCACGTACTGCCGGATGGTGTTGACGCCCATCTCCTGCAGCAGGGGCATCTCCGTGGCCAGGGCCGCCTCGATGATGTCGTCGGACTGGGCCCACAGGCTGTAGGTGTAGTTCTGGCCGATGGGCATGTAGTCCCAGTTCATGCCGTAGACCATGAAGTCCCGGCCTTCGACCTGCAGGCGCGAGCCCCCGGCGTCCTTGACCACCTTGATCTCCGGCAGGGCGGCTTCGGCGGCGGCAGGCAGCAGGACCAGGAGCAGGGCCCCGGCCAGGGAGCAGCGGATGCGGCGCAGGCCGCGGTCAGGCTTCGAGTGCACGGGATTCTCCTTGGGTTGCCGCCGAGGCATCGTCATCGACGGCGTTGCGGGCCACGACGTCACGGTACCAGAAGGCGCTGTCCTTGGGAACGCGGCGCAGGGTCCGCTCGGTCACGGCGCACAGGCCGAACGTCTGCGAGTAGCCGAATCCCCATTCGAAATTGTCCAGCAGGGACCAGGCGAAATAGCCCGCCAGCGGCACGCCCGCGGCGATGGCTGCGCGTGCGGCCAGCAGGTGGCCGCGCAGGTAGGCGATCCGCCGCGGGTCGGCGATGCGGCCGGCGACGGGGGCCTGGTCGGCGAAGGCCGCCCCGTTCTCGGTGATGTAGATCCGCGCCGGGCCGTAGTCCCGGTGCACGCGCAGCAGGCTATCGGTCAACCCCTGGGGGTAGACCTCCCAACCCATGGTGGTCAGCTCATCCTCCGGCACCATCCGGACCGGTTCCGGTTTGCCGTCGGGGCCGCCGCGCATGACGGCGCGGCTGTAGTAGTTCAGGCCCAGGAAATCCAGGGGCGCCGCGATGGCGGCCAGGTCGCCGGCCTGGACGAACGGCAGCTCGGGCCCGGCCAGGTGGCCGCGGGCCACCCGGTCGGCCACGGCGTCGGCGGGATAGGCGCCCCGGAACAGGGGATCGAGGTACCAGCGGTTGAAGAAGCCGTCGAACCAGCGGGCCGCGTCATGGTCGGCGGCGCTGTCGGAGGCCGGCATGGCCGGGCAGTAGTTGTGCACCAGGCCCACCTCGGCCCGCGGCACCTCGCGGCGGATGACCGCGGCCGCCCGGCCGTGGGACAGCAGCAGGTGATGGGCGACGCGCAGGCCCTCGGCGGGATCGTGGTGCCCCGGGGCGTGGTGCCCCTCCTCGTGCCCGAGGGTGGCGATGCACCAGGGTTCGTTGTGGGTCACCCAGCGGCGCACGCGATCCCCCAGCCGCCGCGTGACCGCCGACGTGTAATCGACGAAGGCCTCGACCGTGTCGCGCGCGGCCCAGCCCCCCTGCTCCTGCAGGGCCTGGGGCAGGTCCCAGTGGTAAAGCGTCGGGAAGGGCTCGATGCCGGCTGCGAGCAGGGCATCCACCAGCGCGTCGTAGAAATCGAGGCCGGGGGCGTTGATGGCGCCGCGACCGGTCGGCAGGATCCGCGGCCAGGCGATGGAGAAGCGGTAGGCACCCAGGCCGAGCCCGGACAGCAGGCCGATGTCCTCGCGCCAGCGGTGGTAGTGGTCGCAGGCCACGTCGGGGGTCGAGCCGTCGGTGATCCTGCCCGAAGTCGCGGCGAAGACGTCCCAGATGGAATCGCCCCGGCCGCCGGCCCCGCGGCCGCCTTCGATCTGCTGGGCGCTGGTGGCGGCGCCCCAGAGAAACCCGGTCGGAAATCCTTGGTGGGCCACGCGTTATCGACTCCCGAAAAATACCTTTGTTCGGACTCCGAACATAGTGTATGATTGCGCCAGATCTGTCAAGACCCCTTTCGCGCCCCATGGCGCCCGCAACAGCACCTGGCAGGAGGTACTCCGATGAAGTCCCAGCGTTACCGCACCGTGTTGGCCCTGGCCGCCCTCCTGGTCTGCCTGATTCCGGCGACCGGGCAGGCGGCCGTCACCCCGTACCTGCAGAACTTCGAGCTCCTGGACCAGACTGCCACCAACGCGCTGAGCGCCGACGGCTGGGTCGTCTACGGCAACGTCTTCAACGGGACCACCGGCGCCTACATCTACGGCTACGGCGCCTTCCCCGCGCCCAACGACGGCTCGGGCTTCTCGCAGATCGCGCTCTTCGAGGGCGGCGACGAGCAGGGCTTACAGCAGCTGGTGATCTACAGCGACTACAACAATCTCGACCACGCCAACGGCCATCTCATCGAGTCGAACGTCTACCACGAGCAGACGATCGAGGCCGGCGACGTCGGCAGCTACTGGAAGTTCGACTTCCAGGCCAAGCTGGGCAACCTGACCGCGCCCTCGACCGCCATGGCGTTCATCAAGACCCTGAATCCCGCCGCGGGCTGGGCCATCACCAACCTCGTCACCGCCGACATGACGACGATTCCGGCCACCTGGGGCGCCTTCTCGCTGGGGATCGCCATCGACGCCTCGCTGGTGGGCCAGCGCCTGCAGTTCGGCTTCACGAACACCGCGACCCTCTACCGGAGCTCGGCCGTGTTCTACGACAACCTGAACTTCTACGCCTCGAGCCCTCCGTCGAGCGTGCCCGCCAGCGCGCCGGCCGCGGCCGCCACCCTGGGCCAGAACTATCCGAACCCGTTCAACCCCACCACGCGGATCGACTTCAGCCTGGCCCACAGCGGGATGGTCACCCTCGCGGTCTATGACCTGGCCGGGCGACGGGTCGCCACCCTGCACAATGCAGAGCTCGCGGCCGGCGACCACCATGTGACCTGGAACGGCCGCACCGACAGCGGCGCCGCGGCCCCCACGGGCCTGTACAACTACGTGCTGCAGACCGCCGCCGGTCAGACGGCCCGGAGCATGACTCTCATCAAGTAGTGCAGCTTTTCCGGACGGGAGCCGCCCGCTGCGGCTCCCGCCGGGATCCCAACCAGCCGAAGGTGAGGCATGAAGGGCAGACCTGAACCTGCTGCCGGCTCGACCTCGCTCGGGTCGTTGTCGCTGCCCAGCGGCGGCTTCGTCGAGCTTGACGGCGAGCTCCACTACCGGATCGCCGGCTACCCGCGGCTGGCCCCGTTCCTGGCCAGCATCCCCAGCGACACCGACCTGTGGATGTTCATCGCCTCGGGCGGTGGCCTGACCGCCGGGCGCGTCGATGCCGAGGGCAGCCTGTTTCCCTACGACACCGTCGACCGGCTGCACGACGCCCGTCACCACACCGGGCCGCAGACCCTGGTGCGGGTCGATGGCACCGACGCGGCGCTTTGGGAACCGTTCGCCGCCGGCAGCGACCTTGATCCTGGCCTCGAGCGCAACCTCTACAAGAACGTCACCGGCAATCGCCTGGTCTTCGAGGAGATCCACTCCGGCCTGGGGCTGGTCTTCCGCTATGCCTGGTCCGCCTGCGACGCCTTCGGCTGGGTGCGCAGCGCGACCCTGGAGAACCGCAGCTCCGCGCCGCTCTGCGGAACCTTCCTGGACGGCCTGCGCAACCTCCTGCCCCACGGCGCCCCGCTCTCGGTCTATCAGCAGGCCAGCACCCTGGTCAATGCCTACAAGCAGGCCGAGCTGGATCCCGAAACAGGTCTCGGCATCTTCTCCCTGACCGCGGGCATCACCGACCGGGCCGAGGCCGTCGAGGTCCTGCGCGCCAACACGGTCTGGTGCTGCGGTCTGGAGGATTTCCGGGGTCACCTGTCCCTGGACGCGGTGGAGGCCTTCCGCCAGGGGCGCGTGCTGAGCGCCGAAACGGTCCTCAACGGAGCCCGCGGCAACTACCTGGTCAGCGCCGGCTTCGACCTGCAGGCCGGGGAAGCCATGAACTGGCATTTCGCCGCCGACAGCGGCCGCGACCACCGGCAGATCGCCGACCTGCGGCAGCACCTGCGTGACGGGTCGGACCTGCCCCGACTGGTGGACGAACAGCTGCGCCTGGCCGGCCGCAACCTGCGGCGCAATGTGGCCGGTGCCGACGGCCTGCAGCTGACCGGACGCGCCGAAGCCTGGAGCCACCACTTCGCCAACGTCCTGTACAACAACATGCGGGGCGGGGTCTTCGCCCAGGACTACCTGGTGCCCAGGGCCGACTTCCGCCGCTTCCTGCAGGTCCGCAACCCGGCCGTGGCCGAACGCCACCGCTCCCTGCTGGGCACCCTGCCCGCCGAGCTGCCGATCCAGGGCCTGCGCGACGCGGCCCGGGCCACCGGCGACGCCGACTTCGTGCGCCTGGGCCACGAGTATCTGCCCCTCTCCTTCAGCCGCCGGCACGGCGATCCCAGCCGGCCCTGGAACCGGTTCTCGATCCGCGTCCGCGACGGCGTCGGCCAGAGGGTCCTCAGCTACCAGGGCAACTGGCGGGACATCTTCCAGAACTGGGAGGCCCTGGGCACCTCGTTCCCGGGCTTCCTGCCCAGCTTCGTGGCCAAGTTCGTCAACGCCTCGACCGTCGACGGCTTCAATCCCTACCGCCTCAGCCAGGACGGCGTGGACTGGGAGACCGTTGCGCCGGACGATCCCTGGAGCAACATCGGCTACTGGGGCGACCACCAGATCATCTACCTGCTGAAGCTGCTGGAGGCCTGGGAGCAGTTCGACCCCGGCGCGCTGCTGGAACAACTGGGCGCCGCGATCTTCAGCTACGCCGAGGTCCCCTATCGCCTCGCCTCCTACGCGGAGATGCTGCGCAACCCGGGCGCGACGATCACCTTCGACACGGAGCTCGCGACCAGGATCGACGAACGGGTCCGCACGCGCGGCACCGACGGCAAGCTGCTGTGCGGACCCGGCGGGGACGTGCACCACGCGAACCTGCTGGAGAAGCTCCTGGTGCCTGCCCTGTCCAAGCTGTCGAACCTGGTGCCCGGCGCCGGCATCTGGATGAACACCCAGCGGCCGGAGTGGAACGACGCCAACAACGCCCTGGCCAACGGCGGCGTCTCGGTGGTCACCCTGGGCCACCTGCGCCGCTACCTGGCGTTCCTGGGCGAGCTGCTGGCGCGGGCGGACGCGCCCACGCTGCCGGTGGCGACCGAGGTCGTCGCCTGGTTCGAAGCCATCGACGCGGCGCTGTCGGCCGAGACCACCGCCGCCCACGATTCGCCCCGGGACTGCAAGCGCCGGCTGGACCTGCGCGGCGAGGCCTTCTCGCACTACCGGGCGACGGTCTATGCCCACGGCTTCAGCGGCACGACCGACCTGGCGCTGGACCGCGTCGCCGCCCTGTGCCGCCATGCCCAGGCGGTCATCGACCGCGACCTGGCCGCCAACCGGCGCCCCGACGGCCTTTTCCACACCTACAACATGCTGGAGGTCGCGACCGACGGGTCGGGCGTGGCGGTGCACCCTTTGCAGGAGATGCTGGAGGGCCAGGTGGCGGCGCTCAGCTCAGGCCTGCTCGGACCCGCCACCGCCGTGGAGATCCTGGCGCAGCTGTTCGCCAGCGACCTTTACCGCCCCCAGCAGCGGAGCTTCATGCTCTACCCCGAGCGGGCCCTGCCGCGCTTCCTGGACAAGAACGTGATCGCGGATGCTTCCGCCCTGGCGGTGCCGCTGCTGCGGGACCTGCTGGCGGCCGACGACCGGTCCGTGCTGGCGCGCGATGCCGACGGTGTCCTGCGCTTCGCCGCCGACTTCCGCCACGCCTGCGACCTGGAGGTCGCCCTGGACCGGCTGGCCGCCGACGCCGACCGGGCCGAGGCCGTGCAGCGCGACCGGGCAGCCGTCCTGGACCTCTACGAAGCGGTCTTCCGGCACAAGTCCTACACCGGCCGTTCCGGCGTGATGGTGGGCTACGAAGGCCTGGGCTGCATCTACTGGCACATGGTGGCCAAGCTGCTGCTGGCGGTGCAGGAGATCCACCTGCGCGCCGGGGACGAGGGGCAGCCCCGGGCGGTGCGCGACGAACTGGCCCGCATGTACTTCCGGATCCGCGCCGGCATCGGCTACGAGAAGTCGGTGGCCGAGTACGGGACCTTCCCCACCGACCCCTACTCCCACACGCCGCCGGCCGGGGGCGCCAAACAGCCCGGCATGACCGGCCAGGTCAAGGAGGAGATCCTGACCCGGCGCGGCGAACTGGGCATCCGCGTGCGGGCGGGCACGCTGGCCTTCCGGCCCACGCTGCTGCGGCGGCAGGAGTTCCTGCAGGAGGCCGCGGAGTTCCACTACTTCGACCTCGAGGGCCGGGCCCGGACGCTGGCCCTGACCGCCGGCCAGCTGGCCTTCACCGTCTGCCAGGTGCCGGTGATCTACACCCTGGTCGAGGACGACGGCTCGCTGCAGATCGCCTTCGCCAACGGCAGGACCACCGACCAGGACAGCGACCGCCTGGACTCGCGCACGGCGGCGATGGTCTTCACGCGCCAGGGCAGGATCGATCACATCCGGGTCGGGATTCCGGCCACGGCGCTCAGTTCCGTTTGAGAGGCCTCGGGGCGGGAGCCGCGCAACGCATTGCCCGACAGTGCTTTTGCATTTTGTGCGTTGCAGCCCGGACAAAATGCTATCATGTCGAAAATGCTGCGGATTTCGAATGACGGAATGGTAATTTTTGACTTGATTCGGAGGCCGAACATAGTCTACAATCAACTCAGGCATCAACCGATTCCCAGGACAGTGGTCCGTAACCCTGTCCCCTGTCAGCCCGGACACCGTCAACGAAAGGTCACCAACATGAAGAGAATGGCTATCGCCCTGGTCGCGCTCGTCGCCGCCGTCTGCATGATTCCCGCCGCCGGCTTCGCCCTCACCCCCTACAGCCAGGACTTCGAGGGTCTGACCCAGAGCGACACCGGCGCGCTCGGCGCCAACGGCTGGCTGGTCTACGCCAACGTGTTCACTCCTTCGCTGGGCTACCTCTACGGCTACGGCGTGTTCCCGGCGCCCAACGACGGCGCGGCCTTCTGCGCCATCGCCGCCGGCGAGGGCGGCGCAGGCCAGGGTGCGCAGCAGCTGGTCAAGTTCAGCGACTACAACAACGGCGACCACGCCGCCGGCAACATCATCGAGGCACTCCTGTTCCAGGAGCAGCCGATCGTCGCCGGCGACGTGGGCATGACCTGGCAGTTCGATTTCCAGGCCAAGCTGGGCAACCTCGCGGCCCCCTCGACCGCGGTCGCCTACATCAAGACGCTGAACCCCAGCAGCGGCTACGCCACGACCAACTACATCACCCTGGACATGACCACGATCCCGACCACCTGGTCGGACTACTCGCTGACCATCACCATCGACGCCTCGCTGGTGGGCCAGCTGCTGCAGATCGGCTTCCAGGACATGGCCTCGAACTACGTGGGCTCGGGCGTCTTCTACGACAACATCGAGTTCCACCTCGAGGGCGCGATCCCGGCCGACGACGTCAGCTGGGGCGAGATGAAGACCCTGTTCCGCTAGGCGGAGCTGCGTCTTTCCGTTGCCTGGCCCCCCTTGTCGGCAGGACCGGCGAGGGGGGCCTTTTTTCCGGCCCGCGGCCTGCGCCGGCGGCAGATTCCCGTTGACCGACCGGACTGCGCTCCGGTACTTTGTTCGCGCCGCGTACAAAGAACAGGATGGTCCGATGAGCGCCGCACCCCACTACGAAACCGCCCCCGAGGACCGCATCCGGTATTCCCAGCGCGTGGCCTATGGCGCCGGGGCGTTCGTCAACAACCTGCTGGCGGCCGCCAGCGGCGGCATGATGATCGTGCTGAACCTGGGCCTGGGCATGAACCCGGCGCTGGTGGGGCTGCTGGGGATGCTGCCCCGCTTCACCGACGCCCTGACCGACCCCCTGATGGGCTTCATCTCGGACAACACGCGCAGCCGCTGGGGACGACGTCGGCCCTACATCTTCGGCGGGGCGTTTGCCGCCGGGATCATCTTCGCCATCCTCTGGCAGCTGCCCGCGGCGCGCAGCGAGAGTTTCTACTTCGTCTGGTTCCTGGTCGGATCGATCCTCTTCTACATGGGCTACACGGTCTTCGCCACGCCCTGGGTCGCCATGGGCTACGAACTGACCCCCGACTACAACGAGCGCACGCGCCTGATGGGCACCCAGAACTTCGTGGGGCAGCTGGCCTACGTGGTCTCGCCCTGGTTCCTGTGGATCATGAATTCCGGCCGCATCTTCCGCGACGCCAACGGCGAACCGGACCAGGTGGCCGGCGCCGCGGGCCTGGCCATCGTGGTGGCGGTGGTCGCCATCGGCCTGGGCATCCTGCCGGCGATCTACCTGCGCGAGCGGATGAAGGACGTGGCGGCGGCCGAAACAGGCACCCCCCGCCGCAGCTTCCGCGAAAACTCGGCCGAGTTCTTCCGGGGCTTCGGGATCACGCTGCGCTCGACGCCGTTTTTGAAGCTCTGCCTGGCCACCTTCCTGGTCTTCAACGGCTTCATCCTGGTCTCGTCGTTCCAGTTCTACGTGATCATCTACTACGTGACCGGCGGCGACCAGGCGGCCGGCGCCAAGTACGCGGGCATTGCCGGGACGGTGGGCGGGCTCTGCACCTTCGCGGTGGTGGCCTTCGTCACCTGGCTGGGCACCCGCATCGGCAAGCGGCGGGCGTTCTTCACCGCCATCGGCTTGTCCATCGTCGGCTACGGACTGAAGTGGGTCTGCTACAACCCCGACGTCCCGCTGCTGGTCATCCTGCCCGCGCCCCTGATGGCCTTCGGCCTGGGCGGCCTGTTCACCCTGATCCCGGCGATGGTCGCCGACGTGGTGGACACCGACGAACTGCAGACCCACGAGCGCCGCGAAGGCATGTTCGGCTCCATCTTCTGGTTCATGGTGAAGCTGGGCCTGGCCGCCGCCCTCGGCGCCAGCGGCTACCTGCTGAACGCCACCGGCTTCGACGAGGCCCTGGGCGGGCACCAGACCGACCGCACCATCACCCTGATGCGCCTCTGCGACGCGGGCATCCCCATGATCACCTCGGCCATCGCCATCTGGGCCGTGGCCCGGTACCCCATCACCGAGGAACGGGCCCGCGAGGTGCGGCAGCAGCTGGAGCAGCGGCGGGGCAAGGCCTAGCCCCTACTCGAAGCGGATGTCGTCGATCAGCACCTCGACCGCCACGTAGTGGCCCAGGCCCTCGTCATACACGGCGCTGCTGAACGGATGCCAGAAGCCCAGGGCGCTGATCCGCGTGCGGTCGACTCCGGGGAAGTCGTCCAGGGGCACGGTGTAGAGGTCCCAGTCCCCGTCCCGGACCGGCGGATAGGCGCGGATGTTGACCGTGCGGCCGGTGCCCCCGCCCTCCAGCTTCAGCTCGAAATAAGCGGCTGCGGCCGGCAGGCCCGAAAGAGCGAACACCACGCTGCGGCGCCCGGCAAGGTCCAGCGGCGGCGTGAAGGCGCTGTAGAAGCCGCCCCGGGCGGCGCCGTCGTGGCGGAACCGCAGGGCGTCCGCACCCTCGTAGGCGATCGGGCTCGCGGCCAGGGTGCAGCTGAACAGGGGCTCGGCGGCGGCGGTGATGCCCAGCTCCGCGACCGTGGACGCCCGGAACGCGAGGCTCACCCCCATGGCCGGCGTGTAGGTGAAGCCCGCGTAGTCGGGTGAGGTCGGCGCGTCGGTCACCAGCTCGGGGTAGAAGCGGTGCATGGCCTGCTTGGCCTTGCGGTTGACGTCGAAGAGCCCCCAATACCCTTCGGCGGCGCCGGTGTTGCCCTCGCCCTTCCAGGGTTCGTCGAAGGCCTCGAACCAGATGGTGGTGGTGCCGCTGGACTCGGCCCAGGCCTCGGCCTGCGCGAAGTGCGTGGCCTGTTTCGCCTCGTCGGCCTCCGGTCCGATGCGGCCGTAGATCTGGGCGTCCTCGGCGTAGGTCGCCCAGCCGGTCTCGCCCACGATCAGCGGCATGCCGGGCAGGTTGGCCCGCACGGCCGCCACGTGCTGCCGCAGGAAGTCGAGGGCGCCGGCGCTGCCCACGCCGTCCCACATGGCGTAGCCGTGGACGGTGACGAAGTCGAGTTCGGCCGCCAGCGCCGGAGCCTCGGGCGATTCCCAGAAGGCGTAGTTGTCGGCCACGGTCAGCGGGATGTCCAGGCCGGCCGCGGCCAGGCCGGCGGCGACCTGCCGCACGTAGCGGATCATCGTAGCCAGGTCGTTGGGCACGAACGACCAGGAGACCAGCACCTCGTTGCCCACGTTGATGCCGACCACGAGGTCGGGGTGCGCGGCGGCCAGGCGCAGGCCTTCGCCGATGTAGCGCTGGTTCAGCGCCTCGTTGGCCGCGAGAGTGGCACCGGCCAGCCCCTTGGTCTGCCACAGGTAGATGCCGAGCAGGACCTTCAGGTCGAGGTCATGGGCGGCGATCACCCGCAGCACCGCCTCCCCGTGCAGGTCGGCGTTGTAGACCCGCACCAGGTTCCAGTTGCGCTCCAGGATCCTGAGGTCCTCCAGAACTTCGGCGTCCGAGGGCCAGGGACCGCCCGGCCGTTGGCCCGCGCGGAATCCGCTGTAGCTGACGGCGGGGCCGTCCCAGGCGTCGTCGGTCAGGTCGATGACCGCGGCCGGGGCCTTGAAGGACGGGAGCGCCTTCTCCTGGCCGCCGCCGCAGGACAGGCAGAGCAGGCAGGCCAGGCCGAGCGTCAGGACGAATAGTCGTTTCATGGGCGGATCTCCAGGGCGGATGCGGCAACAACAGGCGAACCGTCCGATAGTCCCACCTCCGGCCGACGCGCGTCAAGGCGCCGCCCCACTCCCGTCTTGCCCTTCAGCCCGGTTGCGGGCACAATACGCGACGAATCCGATCCCGACGGCGCCCCGCGGGGGCTCCGCGTTACGCCCGACCCCTGAACCCAGCCGAAGGAGCCCCCGTGCACCTGTTCGAAACCATCGTCGGCGCCATCAACAGCTTCATCTGGGGCTTCGGCATCCCCTTCGGCGACGAGACCATCCCCGGCGTGGTGATCGCGCTGCTGGGCACGGGCGTGTTCCTGACCCTGCGCCTGCGCTTCGTGCAGCTGCGCCGCCTGGGCCACGGCTTCGGCGTCACCACCGGCAAGTACGACGATCCCAACGAGCCGGGCGACGTCTCCCACTTCCAGGCCCTGACCACGGCGCTGTCGGCGACCGTGGGCATCGGCAACATCGCCGGCGTGGCCATCGCCATCCACTGGGGCGGGCCCGGCGCCCTGTTCTGGATGTGGGTCACCGCCGTCCTGGGCATGGCCGTCAAGTACACCGAGGTGACCCTGGCCCAGCGCTACCGCGAGACCGAGACCGGCGATTCGAAGCAGCTGGGCACGGTCTCGGGCGGACCCATGTACTACATCGAGCATGGACTGGGACCGAAGTGGAAATGGATGGCCCTCTTCTTCGCCGGCATGCTGGGCTTCACCGCCTTCCTGACCGGCAACGCCGTGCAGGCCAACACCGTGGCCGACACCATGCTGAGCACCTTCGGGGTCGCGACCTGGATCACCGGGCTGTTCACCTCGATCATCGTGGCCTCGGTGGTGCTGGGCGGCATCCGGCGCATCGGCCGGGTGACGGGCATCCTGGCCCCGCTTGATGGCGGGCATCTATTCGTTGGGCGCCCTCGCCATCATCGTGAGCAACCTGGGTCAACTGATCCCGTCCTTCGGGCTGATCCTCAAGGAGGCCTTCAACCCCACCGCCGGCGTGGCCGGCACCGGGGTCGGCGCCATCCTCATGACCATGATGTGGGGCGTCAAACGCGGCCTCTTCTCCAACGAGGCGGGCCAGGGCTCGGCGCCCATCGCCCACGCGGCGGCCAAGACCGACGAGCCCGTGTCCGAGGGCGTGGTCGCGCTGCTCGAGCCCTTCATCGACACCCTGGTGATCTGCACCATGACCGGTCTGGTGATCATCATGACCGGCGTGTGGGACGACGTGCATCCGACGCCGTTGGCCATGACCGGCGGCGACAGCAGTTGGGTGCAGCTGGACGAGCGCGGCCACCACCACTCGGCCGTCGCGCCGGCCGAGTTCGTGATCGAGCAGGGCCGACCGCTGACCGTCGGACCCGACGCCCCGCGCTACGCCTGGCACGAGGTGGCCATCGAGGAATTCTTCACCGACGAGCAGCAGTCCGAGCGCTTCAGCGGCGTGATCCGGCCGGCGGACGGCCTGGCGATCGCCGCCGACGGCAGCCGGTACGCCGTGCTGCACGGCATGGCCGCCGAGAACGGCGCGCCGTTGACCATGAACGGCTTCAGCCGCGGCCTGCCCGGCCAGTGGGGCAAGTACATCGTGGTGCTCAGCGTGCTGCTGTTCGCGGTCTCGACCGCGATCAGCTGGGGCTACTACGGCGACCGCTGCGCCAACTACCTGTTCGGCGCCAGGGCCATCCTCCCCTACAAGATCGCCTTCGTGGTCATGCACTTCTTCGGGGCGATGGTCTCGCTGAACGTGATCTGGGAGATGGGCGACATCGCCCTGGGGGTGGTGATCCTGCCCAACCTGATCGCGCTGGTCCTGCTGGCGGGCAAGGTCAGCCGGATGACCGACAGCTACTTCGAGCGCAAGCCGTGGATCGAGAACGCCGCGGTGCACAAGAGCCTCAAGAAGCACTGAGCCGCCATGGATCTGCATATCTGCAGCCCCGGCGTCGAGGATCTGCTCGCCGCTGAACTGGCCGATGCCGGCCTGAAGGTCACCGCGCACGGCGTCGGCTGGGTACAGGCCGGCGGCCGTCCCGACCCGCCGCCGGATCCTGCCTTCTCCCACCTCGTGCTCAGGGCACCGCAGACCGTAGCCGCCGAGGCGGTCAACGCCCTCGCGCAAGCCCTGGCCGAAGCGTTTCTCGCCGACCTGGGCGCAGAGCGGGTCACCGAGGCCTGGCCGCTGGTCGTCGGCTGCGCGCCCGAGCCGGCGGGGCTGGGCCGGCGTGCGACGGCGGTGCGGCGGACGCTGGTCGAGGTGCTGCAGCGGCGGGTGGGGCGGCTGGCGAGGCTCGCCACCGAGACACCCGAACCCGGCTGCGGCCCGCGGCGCGGATTCTTCGTGCATCTGACGGACTTCGGCTCCGCCTACGCCACGCGCGAGGCCTGGGCCGGCGGCCAGCGACGCATGGCCGACGACCCCGCCGCGCCGTCGCGCTCGTACCTGAAGATCGAGGAGGCGTACGGCGTGCTGGGGCGCGAACCGGTGCCTGGCGAGACGGTCTGCGACCTGGGCGCCGCCCCCGGCGGCTGGAGCTACAGCGCCGTGCGGCGCGAGGCGCGGGTCACGGCCGTCGACAACGGGCCACTCAAGGGCGGCGCCCTGGGCCATCCCCTGATCCGCCACCGCCGCGAGGACGCCTTCGCCTTCCGCCCAGTCGCAGGCGAAGTCTACGACTGGATGTTCTGCGACCTGGTCGAGGAACCCCACCACGTGCTGCGCGACCTGGTCGAGCCCTGGCTGGCGGGGCGGCTGTGCCGGCGCTTCGTGGTGATGCTGAAGTTCGGGCGCACTGATCCGGCGGCCCTGCTGCGCGAGCTGCGCGCCGCCGACAGCCCGCTGGTGCGGCACGCCCCCGGCTTCAGGGTGCGCCACCTCTTCCATGATCGGGACGAATTCACGGTCGTCGGCCAGGTCGGCCGCTGAGCCTCGGCCGCTGCAGGTCGACCCTTGGCACAATTCGGACAATTCTGATATTATTTAGCCATGATCGCTCCCGACAAAGCCGAGATCACCCGCCTGCTGCTGGGCGAGGATCCCCAGCGGCAGGACAAGCTGCTCGAGCTGCTGTACGCCGAGCTGCGCCGCACCGCCGGCCGCCTGATGGCCCGCGAGCGCGCCGAGCACACCTTGCAACCCACCGCGCTGGTGCACGAGGCCTGGCTGCGCCTGGTGGACCAGGACCGCATCGCCTGGACCGATCGCGCCCACTTCCTGGGCATCGCCGCCTGCTCCATGCGGCAGGTGCTGGTGGATCACGCCCGCGGCCGCGGCGCCGCCAAGCGCGGCGGCGGCTGGGGGCAGGTGACCCTGGACGAGGGCCTGCTCGCCGGCGGCGGTGACGCGCTGGAGCTGATCGCCCTCGACGACGCGCTCATCAAACTGGCGGCGCTGGATGCGCGCGCGGCGCGCGTGGCCGAGCAGCGCATCTTCGGCGGGATGACCATCGAGGAGATCGCCCACGAGCTGGCGGTCTCGCGCCGCACCGTCGACGGCGACTGGGCCACCGCCCGCTTGTGGTTGACCCGCGAGCTCGAGGCGGGCTGAGATGGACCCGGCCCGCTTCCTGCGCGTCAAGGAGGTGCTGGTCGAGGCCCTCGCGCGGCAGGGCGGCGAGCGCGGCAGCTACCTGGCAGCGGCCTGCGCCGGCGACCCCGAGCTGCGGGCCGAGGTGGACGACCTCCTTTCCCGTGACAATGCCCCCGCCGCGGTGGTCGAGCACGGCATCGACACGGCCCGGGTCGTGCAGGTGCTGTCCGGCGGCGCGGTCCACGCGCCCGGACCCGTCCCCGAATCCATCGGCCCCTACCGCATCACCGGCGTGCTGGGCGAGGGCGGCATGGGTGTGGTGTACCGCGGCCGCCAGGAAGAGCCCATCGTGCGCGAGGTGGCGGTCAAGGTGCTGCGCCGCGGCCTGGACACCGAGCGAGTGCTGGAGCGCTTCGCCTGGGAGCGCCGCACCCTGGCCCGCATGGACCACCCCCACATCGCCCGCATCCTGGACGCCGGGTCGGCTGCCGACGGCCGGCCCTACGTGGTGCTGGAGCTGGTGGACGGCGAGCCCATCACCCGCTGGTGCCGCGACCAGGGCTTGAACCTGGACGAACGCCTGGACCTGATGATCCGCGTCTGCCGGGCGGTGCAGCACGCCCACGACCGCGGCGTGCTGCACCGCGACCTCAAGCCCAGCAACGTGCTGGTGCGCGAGGTGGACGGCGCGGCCGTGCCCAGCGTCATCGACTTCGGCATCGCCAAGGCGCTGGAGTCCACCGACCTCGAGCTGACCATGGCCGGCCAGGTGGTGGGCACGCCGGCCTACATGAGTCCCGAACAGCGCTCGGGCGATCCTTCGCTGGTGGACGTGCACAGCGACGTGTTCGCCCTGGGCGTGATGCTCTACGAACTGCTGACGGGCACCCGGCCCGGCGACGAGGCCGCATCCGGCGTTGACGGTCCCACGCCGCGGCCCAGCCGCGCGACGGCGACCGCCGGCGACGCCTCTGCCGTGCCCTGGCGCCGGCGTCTGCGCGGAGACCTGGATTGCATCTGCCTGATGGCCGTGCGCCCCGAGCCGGAGCGCCGCTACCCCTCGGCCCTGGCCCTGGCCGAGGACCTGCAGCGCTACCGCGAGGGCCGGCCGGTCGTCGCCAGCCCCGACAGCCTGGGCTACCGCCTGGGCAAATCCGCGCGGCGGCATCCGGTGTGGGTGGCGCTGATCGCCGCGGCGACGCTGTTCTCCGTCGCCGGCGTGGTCTTCCTCGGCTTCCACGCCGACCGCCTCCAGAAGGAGCGCTCCCGCGCACTGGCGGCCGAGCAGCTGGCACGCCAGGAGGAGCAGGCCGCCAGCGGCATCGCCGGCTTCCTGGAAGGGCTGTTCACCGAGATCGATCCGGAACAGGG
This sequence comes from Candidatus Krumholzibacteriia bacterium, assembly GCA_963848505.1. Classification (GTDB taxonomy): domain Bacteria; phylum Krumholzibacteriota; class Krumholzibacteriia; order LZORAL124-64-63; family LZORAL124-64-63; genus JACZKN01. The sequence continues at coordinate 2,582,189 of CAWKEB010000003.1, forward strand.
TGCCGGCGGCGAGGTCACCGCGCGCCAGCTGCTGGATGACGGCGCCGAGCGCCTGGAGGTCGAACTGGCGGATCAGCCCCTGGTGCGCGGCCGGCTGCTGCGCATCATGGGCCAGTCGCGCCACAGCATGGCGCTGCACGAGGGCTCGCTGGATCTGCTGGATCGCAGCCTGAAGGCGTTCGAGCAGGTGCCGGACACCCTGGCTGTGCTCGCGGAGATCGCGCAGGTGTTGTCCCTGCGCGGCACGGTCCACTACGACCTGGGCCGCTACGCCGAGGCCGAGGCCGACGACCGACGGGCCCTGGAACTGAGCCGCCGCGTGGGCCCGTCACTGAGCGTCTTCGGGATGGAGGTGATGGCCGACCTCGCCACCTGCCTGCAGGCCCAGAGCCGGCTGGACGAGGCCATCACGCTGATGCGCGAGGCCATCGGACTGGGCCTGGGCCTCGGTGAGGAAGCCGAGCCCGGGGTGGCCTGGGCCCGCAGCAACCTGGGGTACCTGCTGTACCAGCAGGGCGACTACGCCGGTGCGCGCGAGCTTTTTGGCCAGGCCCTGACGGCCCAACGCCGGCTCTTTGACGGCGACAACATCGAACTGGGCTCCTCGTTGAACAACCTGGGCGGCATCGAGCTTACCTTGGGCCACCTGGACGCGGCCGAGCCGCTGTTCATCGAGGCCCTCGACATGTACCGCCGCATCTACGGCGACACGGTCGGCCACCCCGCCATCGCCCGCGGCATGAACCACCTGGCGCGTGTCCGGCTGGAGCGGGGCGACATCGCCGGTGCGGAGGCGCTGGTCGAGCCGGCCAACGCCATGAACCTCGAGATCCTGGGTCCCGACCACGTCTACACGTCCATGACCATGGTCGGGTTGGCAAGGGTGCGCCAGGCCCAGGGCCGCTCCGCCGAGGCCGAGTCGCTGCTGGTCGCGGCCGTGGATGTGCGCGAGCGGGCCCTGGGCGATGACCACCGCCGCACCCGCGATGCCCGGGCCGAGTTGGGCCGCTTTCTGCTGGAGGAAGGGCGCTACGCGGCGGCCGCAGACACGTTGGCGGTCCTGTTGGCGGACGAGACCGGGCGCCTGGCCGCCGACCATCCCCAGCTGAACCGGCTGCGGGTGGACCTGGCCGAGGCGGAGCTGCGCCTGGGGCGCGGCGACGAGGCGAGAGCACTGCTGGCACAAGCATGTCCGGTGTTGGAACTGACGTTCGGACCCGAGGCCAAGGACACCGTGCGGGCCCGGCGGTTGCTGGCGGAGGCGGGCTGACGAACCAACACCGGCTTTCCCGATTCCCGGGGCGGCAAACAGCACGTCCGACCGGGGAACGCTCAGGGCCGCTTCAGCCAGGCGGGGTGCAGACCGCCGCCCGGAACCCCGTCGGTGACCAGCGGGATCAGGTCCGTGCCGTCGCCGCGCATGCCGGCCAGGTCGGGCCGCTCGTTCGACGCCGCGTGGTGCACGAACACGAGCCGCTCGCCGTCCGGGGTCCAGGTCGGCAGGCGCTGGATGCCGGGCAGGACCAGGCGGACCACCTCTCCGCCGGTGGCGGGCACCACGCAGATGTCCGAGCCGAGGTCGTCGCTGCTGCGCCGGAAGGCGAGGGTCCGGCCGTCGGGCGACCAGCTGGGCTCGGTGTCGAGGTCGCTGGTCGCGGTGATCCGCAGGGGATCCGAGCCATCGGCCTTCATGGTCCAGATGTCTACGTTGCCGGCGGCGTTGGTCGCGAAGGCGATGCGCTCGCCGTCGGGCGACCAGGCGGGGCGGCGCTCGTCCAGGACACCCGGCAACGGGTCAGGGGTCAGGTTCACCGGATCGGCGCCGTCGGAGCCCATGACCCAGATGTCGCCTTGGCGTCCGGTGCGATAGCTGCGGAAGGCGATGCGCCCGCCGTCGGGTGACCAGGCGGGCTGGTCGTCCATCTCCGGATCATCGGTGATCCGGGTGAGCCCCGTGCCGTCGCGGTTCACCACCCAGATGTCGCCGATCCACTGGATCTCGTCCGAAACCACGAACGCGATGCGCAGCCCGTCGGGCGAGGGTGCGGGGTCTCTGGCCAGGGTGCCGGGCGGCAGGATGCGGCGGATCCCGCCGTCGACGGCGTCCAGCAGCAGCAGCTCCGGCACCGTCTCGACGATGCCCTCGAACAGGAGGTCGTGGGTGGGCGCGGACGGCGGCTCGGGCGCCGTGCCGTCGCTGCCGCAGCCGGCGAAAATCAGCAGGAAAGGCAGGGACCGCCCGACGAAGCCCAAGTTTCGCACCTCCGCGGCCGGCCTCAGGCGATGTTGGTGTAGACCGCCTGGACGTCCTCGTCGTCCTCGATGCGGTCGAGCAGCTTCTCGATCTCCACCATCTCTTCCTCGCTGAACTCCTGGGGATTCTGCGCCGCGCGCTGGAGGCCGGCCTTGCTGACCTCGATCCCCTGCTCATCGAGGGCGGTGGCGAGGCTGCCGAAATCCGTGTAGGCGCCGTAGACGTAGACCGTGCCCGCGTCCTCGACCAGCTCCTGCAGCCCGGCGTCGATCAGCGCCAGCTCCAGCTCGTCCAGCGCCAGGGCTTCCGGCTTGGCGAACTCGAACACGGCCTTACGGTCAAACATGAACTCCAGGGAACCGCTGGCCAGCAATTGGCCGCCGACCTTGTTGAAGTAGCTGCGGATGTTGGCGACGCTGCGGTAGGTGTTGTCCGTGGCGCACTCGACCAGGATCAGCACGCCGTGCGGCCCCTTGCCCTCGTAGTTGATCTCGGTGATGTCGGCGGCGTCCTTGCCGCTGGCGCGCTTGATCGCCGCCTCGATGTTGTCCCGGGGCATGTTCTCGGCCTTGGCGTTGAGGATGGCCGAGCGCAGCGGCGCATTCATCTCCGGATCCGTCCCACCCTGCTTGGCCGCCACGGTGATGGACTTGGCCAGCTTGGGGAACAGCTTGGACATCCGGTCCCAGCGCCTTTCCTTGGCGGCGCGGCGGTATTCGAAGGCACGTCCCATGGTTCTCGTCCTCGGGTCTCGATGGCCAATTTCGCGGGGGCAGTGAACGGTGATCTGCCGGTGCAGCCGGCGATTCGGGAGGCAATATCGTCGCTATAGGGGTAGTTGTCATCCGGAATCGTGCCCTGGGGGCAGCCCGGACATTCGGCCGGGATACGCAAGCGGGTTGGGCGTGCCCATTTGGACCGGGGCCGGTTTCATGGCTCCATGCACCGGAACACCCGGAGAAGTGGCGCGGGATTCCCAGGAGTGCGGGAACCAGAGCCGGCCGGCATGAAGGCGCCGGGACGTCAGACGTCCCGGCGCCACCAGCCGGGAGGGCCTCAGGCGACCCGGCTCTTCTGGATGCCGTGGACCGCGGCCGTGGTCAGGGCCTTGCCGCCGACCGCCCAGTCCCCGCTGCGCACCTCGTCGATCACGACCCAGGTCACACCGCGCAAGGCCTCGCCCTCGATGGCGACCATCGCGTCGGTGAGGTCGGAGATCATGCGCTCCTTCTGCTCGGGGGTGAACACGTTCTCAATGAGTTTCACGTTGATCATCGGCATGGATTTTCCTCCTGTTCGAGTGTTTGTTCTGGCGGGATCCCCCCCGCCAGAGCGACAATAAAATAGGAGTCGTCTTGTCCTTCTAGTGCCGGATCCGTAGCTACCCGCTACTTTATCCGTAGTATTGCGGCCCGTCCCGCGGAGGCTCCCATGCAACGTTACGGCCAATTCTGCCCCGTCTCGAAGGCCTGCGAGATCCTCGGCGAGCGCTGGACGATCCTCATCCTCCGCGAACTGCTGATGGGCGCGACCCGCTACCACGAACTCCAGCGCACGCTCTCGCACATCTCCCCGACGGTGATGTCGAAGCGGCTCGCCACCCTGCAGGACTACGGGCTGCTGGTCCGCACCACCGCCCCCGGTCAGAAGCGCCACGAGTACCACCTGACCGCCGCCGGCCGGGAGCTGGGCCCGGTGGTCAATGCCATTGGCGTATGGGGCATGCGCTGGGCGCGCGGGCAGATGGCGGACGACGAACTGGACGTGGAGCACCTGATGGTCTACCTCTGCCGCGCCGTCCGGGGCGACCGCCTGCCCCAAGGACGGATCGTGCTGGAGTTCCATTTCGGCGACCTGAAGCGCTTCCGCGACTGGTGGATCGTCGTCAACGACGGGGAGTCCGACCTCTGCGTCGACGCGCCTGCGCACCCGGCCGACGTCCGCTTCGTGTGCGACGTCCGCACGATGATCGCGGTCTTCATGGGTGACCTGACCCTGGGCGAGGCGCGCCGCCAGGGGCTGCTCAGGCTCACGGGGCAATCCGGGCTGCTGCGCGAGGTCGGCGCGTGGCTGGGCGTGAGCATCTTCGCCGGGGTCGAGCGACCGGGCGCCGCCGCGGCCGACGGAACCGGCGGCAGCTAGAACCGCTTGCGGTAGGCCGCCTGCACCACCGGCTGGGTCTGGGTCGGCTCGTAGCCGATGGTCGCCCGGTTGGGCCGCGTGCTGTCCAGCAGCAGCACCTCGAGCATGACCCGGTCGCGCCGGCTGAAGTCGTGGGTGGCGGCCGCGGTCCAGGCCGTGCCGTCCTCGTTGTTGTCGTCCTCGACCACGAAGGTGTGATCGGTGGCGCCGAACCAATCGAAGCGGAGGCTCAGGCGCGAGTCCCCGAAGCGGCGGCTGGCCAGCAGGAATCCCGCGTCGTAGCCGACGTCCACCGCCCGGTGCACGCCGTCGGGCCGGCCACCCATGATGGTGACTCCCCGCATGTACTGGGCGATCAGCTCGAGGTGCGGCAGCGGCTCCGCCTCGACGTAGACGTTCCAGAAACGCGTGTCCCAGCCGTACTGCCCGTATTCGAAGGCTCGCGGGTCACCGCCGTTGTCGTAGTAGACGGCGCCGACGGCCAGGTGATCGCCGTACTCCCAATCCAACCCCGCGTGCCAGCCCAGACGGCCGTCGATCTCGCGCACCGGATGCACCCAGTGGGGCTGCCACGGCACGAAGGTCCCACCTTCGCCGATGGCCGGCAGGGGCGGCAGGGGCAGGCGGCTGAAGGCGCCCACCTTGATGTCGTCGAGGGCCCAGCCGCGGTAGGCCAGCAGGCTGCCGGCGGGGTCGTTGAAGCCGAAGAGCCCGCCGGACAAGTGCAGGCGCGCGACGTCGCCCCGCCAGGTGGTCCCCAGCTGCACCCCCAGAGCCCGGATCTCCTCGCCGATCCAGCTGTTGGCCGCCGACGGCGAGATGGTGTAGGGGCTGGTCCAGGCCGGACCCGTGTGCTCGCGCGAGATGTGCGGGAAGTAGAGCCCGGCCTTCAGTTCCCAGGACACCGCCGTGCGGGGAACCGGCTTCCAGGCCAGGAAAGCCTCCACCAGATCCACCGGCTCGTCCTGCCAGTCGCCGTACTGGAGGTGGACGTAGCCGGCGAGGTCCCAGGTCAGGTCCACGTCGATCAACGCCGACAGCTCGGCCAGGCCTACACCCTGGCGGCCGGACAGGTCCTCGTGGCCCCCGTAGCGGGCCTTGCCCAGGCCGCCGTCCAGCCAGGAAGGTTCGCCGTCGGCGGCCCAGGCGCGGATGTCGGCGTAGAGTTCGGCCCGCACCTGGGGCAGGGAATCGCCGGCCGCCGCTCCGGTGGCCGAGACAAGGACGAGGCTGCCGCAGAGGGCGGCGGCGGATCGCGTGTATCTAGACATGGACTTTCTGCTCCAGGAATAGTTCGAGTTCCGCGGGCGGCAGGGGCCGCCCCAGGTGATAGCCCTGCAGCAGGTCGCACCGGTAGGTACGCAGCTTCTGCATGGCCAGCTCGTCCTCGACGCCCTCGGCAGTGACCACCAGGCCGAGGTTGTGGCCCAACTCGATGGTCGAGCGCACCAGGATGTTGTCCTCCTCGCTCGTGGCGAGGTTGGTGACGAAGGATCGGTCGATCTTCAGTTCGCGCACCGGCAGGCGCTTGAGGTAGCCCAGGGACGAGTAGCCAGTGCCGAAGTCGTCGATGGCCAGGCCCAGGCCCATGGCCGCCAGCATGCCCAGCACGTCCAGGGCCCGGTCTGCATCCTGCATGACCGCCGACTCGGTCACCTCCAGCTGCAGTCGCGACGGGGGCAGGTCGTGGCGGCGCAGGAGGCTGTGGACCAGCCCAGGCATCTCGCGGTTCAACAGGTCCGCCGCCGAGATGTTCACGGCCACCGTCAGGTCCAGGCCCGCCGCGCGCCAGGCCGCGGCCTGGCGTATGGCCTCGCCCAGGCCCCACTCGGTCAGCAACCGCACGTCCCCCGTGCGCTCGGCCAGGGGAATGAACTCGTCCGGGGGCACGTACCCCCGGGTCGGGCTGTGCCAGCGCACCAGCGCCTCCACGGCCGTGAACCGTCCGCGGGCCAGATCGAACTTGGGCTGGTAGGCGAAGGCCACCTCCCCGGCGGCCAGCCCCTGGCGCAGTTCGCTCATCAGGGACAGGCGGCGGGCGTGGGAGGAGTCGCTGTCCGGGTCGTACCAGGCCGTGCCATCGGGAGCCATGCGGGCTCCGTCCAGGGCGCTGTGGGCGTGGCGCAGCAGCAGCGGCAGGTCGGCGCCGTCGCGGGGGTGCTGGACCAGCCCGATGCGCACCGCCGCATCCACCGCCACTCCGGCCAGGGAGAACGGCGTCAGGAAGCTATGGCGGACGATGGAGGCCATCACCTCGGCGTCGCCCGGATCCGCCAGGATCAGCGCGAAGGTCTCGGTCGAGAGTCTGGCCACCTCGGCATCAGTGATCCGGTGCAGCCGCTCGCCCACCGCACCCATCAGCTCGTCGACGTTGGCGTGGTTGAGCACCGTGCGCAGCTCGGGCAACTGCTGGACCTCCGCCAGCAGGACCGCGAAGGGACCGCCGGCTTCGGCGCGCGCGTGCAGCAGCTCGGCGAAAGCCAGGCGGTTGGGCAGGCCGGTGCCGGCGTCGTGGGCGGCCTGGAAGAGGATGCGCTCCTCGCGCTCCTTCACGGCCCCGACCATGAGATTGAAGCTCGACGTCAGATCGGCCAGCTCCACGTCCCTGGTCGGGCCGCTGACCTCGCGGTAGTCTCCGGCGGCGATCTGGCGGGCGGCCGCAGCCAGATCCCGCAGGGGCCGCGTGACGTTGCGCGACACCAGGGACCCGCCGATGGCCAGCAGGGCCAGGCCAAGGCCCAGCACCGCCAGCAGCGTGAACACCAGGTTCCGGTAAGGTGCCAGGGCCGTGGCCAGGGGGTAGGACAGGAGCGCGGCGGACTCGGCCTCGGCTCCCCCGCCGTCCAGGGGCAGCAACCTGTAGACCTGGTCCTTGTCGGCGAAGGAGACGCCGCCGGCATCCAGGTCCGGCAGGGCGGCCCCCGCAACCAGGTCGGCCGCCGACGACGACACCAGGCGCCACGGTCCCTCGCCCTGGCGGTGCAGGAACGCGATGTCCAGGGCCAGGGGAAAGAGCGACTTGAACTCCTGCGCCGCCTGGGCGTCCAGTTCGACTCCCAGGCCGATCCAGGCGATGGTGACCGGTGCGGCCACCGGTACCAGCACCAGCTCATGGAGCCGGCCGTCCAGGGCCAGGATGCGGCTGGCCGTGCCGTCGACCTCGGCCTGGAGCTTCAGCCCGGCCGGGAGCGCCGGCACGCGGTCAAGCACGCGGTCGCCGTCGATCGCGGCGATGACCACCCCATCCAGGTCCACGGCCACGGCGAAGTCCGCGCCGATGCGCGCCTGCTGGTTGCGCAGGGCCGACAGCACCGTGGGTCCGTCGGCGCTGGCCACCGCGTCACGGAAGCCGAAGTCCCTGGCCAGCAGCTGCGCCCCTGAGGCCAACTGCTGCACCCGGCCGTCGATGATGCGCTCGCAGACCCGGGCCGAGGCCGCTAACTGCCCCTCGATCTCGCCGCGCACCCGGCCGGGCACCGACGAACCGAACACCGCCAGCACCACGCCCTGCACGGCCAGGAACAGGCCCAGGTACACCACGGTCAACTTGGTCTGGAAGGTGACCGGTCGGATCATCGGTAGCCACCCTCCCGCGGCGGCGACTGCCGCCGACGGGCTCCGCGCAGCTCCAGGCCGCCGGCAGCCACGGCCGGCGTGCCTTCGGCCAGGGTCACTGCGAGCGGGACCGGGGCCTCGCCGTCGACGTCCGGGTGCCACAGGTGCACCCGCCAGTCGCCGGCCTCCAGGCCGCTGAACGCCGCGGTCCCCGAGCTGTCGGTCACCGCATAGACCGGGAAGTCGGTGACGTACACGTAGCTGAGCATGTTGTCGTGGATGTTGCAGCCCAGGGGCACGGGGCCGGGCCGATCGAAGGTCACGGTCTTGGTCTCGTCCTGGCCGTACAGGCGCAGCTCGAACTGCTTGGCCTTGGCGAAGGAGTAGACGTGGTGGCGGAACTCGTCCTCGTTGGGAAAGCTGACGACGGTGCCGGTGCGGACCGGCAGCACGAAGGGCGAGAACAGGGTGCCCCGCTGGCGCATCTCCGCCGGCGGGGCCTGCCAGGCGCCGACGTCGCCCCCGACGGGAGGTTCCAGGGCCACCACGGCCCAGGGCAGGGGAAGCCCGGCGCCATCGCTGATGGTGACGACCAGGTCGGCCGCCATGACCGACTGGGCGAGGGACAGGGCGGCCGCAGCGGCGGCCAGCAGGCGCAACATCATCCAACCCCTTCGGGTTCAACGTCTTGGGCGCGAATCAGGCCAATGGCGGACCGAATCCCGCGGTTATTTCGGAGCACTGCACTCTTATTTGATTATCGCGCGGGGAAAAGGGAGCCTTAGCCGATTCGGGCCGGCGGCAACGGCCGTCGGGCCCGTCTTGCCAAACGGCAGACCCGCGGATATGCTGGGCCGACGCCGCGCATGACGCGCGGCGGTCCGATGTGTAGCCGGAGCAACGGAGCGGAGCGATGACCACTAGGAAGTGGTACGTCCTGGGGATCATCGTCGTGCTCGTCGCTGCGCTCACGCTCTACGTCTACCGGCTGCTGAAGCTGCCGGAACGCCTGCCGCCCGTCCCTGCCGAGTTGACGACCCGAGCCCTGATCCCCGGCATCCCCGACGCGCGCATCTGGGTCGGTCTCGACATCGAGCCGCTGGTGAAGGAAATCCTGGCCGCCCGCGAGCGGGAGCAGGCCCATTTCGCCGGCGCCGGGAATGCCGGCGAACTGCCGCCGGTCAACCTGCTGGCGATCTCGGGCGGCGGCGACAAGGGCGCCTTCGGCGCCGGCCTGCTCAGCGGCTGGACCGCCGCGGGCAACCGCCCCGCGTTCAAGGTCGTCACCGGTGTCAGCACCGGAGCCCTGATCGCACCGTTCGCCTTTCTCGGCCCGGACTACGACCACGTGCTGACCGAGGTCTACACCCAGACCACGCCGGAAGACATTTCCCGCGAGCGGGGCCCCCTGGCGGCGATCGAGAACGACGGCATGGCCGACAACCGGCCGCTGGGGGAACTGATCGCCAGGCACGTGGACCGGGCGTTGCTCGACGCGATTGCCGCCGAATACGCCAAGGGGCGGCTGCTGCTGGTGGGCACCACGGACCTGGATGCGCGCCAGCCGGTGATGTGGAACATGGGAGCGATCGCCGCCAGTGACGCCCCCAACGCCCTGCAGCTGTTCACCTCGATCCTGCTGGCGTCGGCGGCCATCCCCGGGGCCTTCCCCCCGACCATGATCCGCGTGGAGGTGGACGGCCGGGTCTACGAGGAGATGCACGTGGACGGCGGCGCCTCGACGCAGGTGTTCCTCTACCCGCCGGGCATCTTCGTGGTCTCGGCCGAGATGCGCGAGGAGTCCGACCGGGGCGGCAGCGTGTATGTGATCCGCAACTCGACCCTGCAGCCGGTCTGGGATCCGGCCCGGCGGCAGACGATCGGGATCGCGAGCCGCGCCATCGCCTCGCTGATCCAGACGCAGGGCATGGGCGACCTGCACCGCATCTATGTGACGACCCAGCGCGACGGGCTCGACTTCAATCTCGCCATCATCGGCGACGATTTCGTCTATGCCGGCAAGCCGGTGCCGTTCGAGACGACCTACATGCGGGCGCTCCACACCCACGCCTACGACCTGGCCAGGGAAGGGTACCCCTGGCAGAAGTTCCCGCCCGGCCTGGACGGCCCCTACGGCCGCTGAGGGATCCGGCGCCCGGAGCGGGCCGGCCGCTTTCGGAATATCGATCCTCCGGCTAGGATGTGCGGCAGGAACCAGCCACCCCAGACCCGGGAGCCGCCGCCATGTCCCCCTCCGTCCGCATCCTCGCCCTGGGCCTGATCTCCCTGGCGGCGTCCGCATCCGGTGCCGAAGCGGCCGAGCTCCGTCTGGCTTCGGATACCTGGCCACCCTTCACCGACGTGGCAGGCCGGCCCCGAGTGGCCCTCGACCTGGTCGACGAGGCGCTCCGCCGTATCGACGTTCGGTCCGAAACGCACATCGTTGCCTTCGACGCCGTGATCCAGGGGCTCGGTCTGGGCAACTTCGACGGCAGCGCCGCCCTCTGGCAGGATCCCCAGCGGGAGGGGTACCTGTTCTTCTCCGCTCCCTATCTGGAGAACCGGCTGGTCCTGGTCGGCCGCAAGGATGCGGACGTGAGCGCGCACGACCTCGCGCCCCTGGCCGGCGCCAGGATCGCGGTGGTGGCCGGGTATTCGTACGGCGAGTCGGTGGACGGCGAGGCCGCACCGGTCTTCGTCGAGGGGGCCAGTGACCAGGAGAACCTGTCCCGACTGCTCGCGGGCGAGGTCGACTACCTGCTGGTGGACGAACTGCTGATCCGGCATGTGGCCCAGGATCAGCGGGAGGACGTATCCGCCCATCTCGAAATCGGGACGCATCCGCTCATCGTGCGTCCCCTCCACTTCGCCCTCACCCGCGGCGTGCCCGGCGCCGAGGCCATCATCGCGAAGTTCGACGCGGCCATCGCCGGCATGGTTGCCGACGGGACCTTCAACCGCATCCTCGGACTCCAATGGATCCGGACCGACGTCGATGGCGACGGGCTCCTGGAGCTCGTGGGATCGGGCGAAATGGTCGGGCCGGACGGTCCCGAAGCCGGCTACGACCTGGCCGCCGCCGGCGGCTCCACCGAGGTCGACCGCTTCTGGATCGAGGGCACCATGTACGAGAGCTGGGACGATGTGCCCGAGCAGTACAGGTACCGCGGTCCCAAGGACGAGCCCGGCGAGGATACCGGCATGACCCTCTACCGGCTGGAGTTCTAGGCGGGGCCCCACCCTGATTATCGTTATCATTCAATGACTTGCATTGACCTTAGCATTTCAGATTGACTATAGTTGACGATTAATGCTCCCCGCCCGGAGCGGCCCCGCCGGCGACACCCGTCGGCGGTATCGGCGCACCCGGAGGGGGCCGGGAGAGCGGCATGACCGATATCTTCGCCACCATCGTCGACCTGCAGCGCCGGGGACGCTCCGCCGTGCTGGTGACGGTGGTCGCCAAGCAGGGGCACGTGCCCCTGGATCCCCCGGCGCACATGCTGGTCGACGCCGGTGGTCGCGTGGCCGGCACCGTGGGCGGCGGGGCCATCGAGAAACACGCGCTGGCCGAGGCCCAGGCCGTCCTGGTCGACGGCGAGCCTCGCCTGCGCGAGTACCTCCTGGACGAAGACCGCCCCGGCAGCCACGACGTGGCCACCGGCATGCTCTGCGGCGGCAAGGTCTCCCTGTTCTACGAGCGGCTGGCGCCCGCCCGCCGGGCCTACCTCTTCGGCGCCGGGCACATCGGCCAGGCCCTGGCGCCGCTGCTGCCGCCGCTGGGGATCGTGCCGGTGCTGGTGGACTGCCGCCCCGAATACCTGTCCGGCCGGCCCGAGTTGTGCCTGCAGGCCGGCCCCGACTACGCCACCCTGCCCGAGTTGCCGGGACTGGACCAGGCGGCGGTGGTGATCGCCACCCACGGCCACGCGGGCGACCAGCGCGTACTGGCCCACGTGTTGGCCAGCGGAGCCCGGCCGCCGTACATCGGCCTGATCGCCTCGACCCGCAAGTGGCGGGTGATGGCCCGCGAGCTGCGCGCCGAGCTGGGCGAGGCCGCGCCCCTGGACACCGTGCGCGCGCCGGCGGGCCTGCGCCTGGGCGGTCGCTCCCCCGCGGCCATCGCCCTGTCGGTGGCCGCCGAGATGCAGGCTGCCCTGACCGGCGAAGGCGAGCACGACCACCTGGGCATCGACCCGTTCGCCGGAGGCGGGTGATGGCCGTGGTGCGCTGCCTGCTGAACGATCGTCCCGTGCTGATCGAGCAGCCTCTGGGTCGGTCCACCCTGGCCTGGCTGCGCGGCGCCCGCGAACTGACCGGCACCCGCGAGGGCTGCAACGAGGGCGAGTGCGGCGCCTGCGCCGTGCTGCTGGGTGAACCGGTCGGCGGCGGCGTGCGCTACCGGGCCGTCGCCTCCTGCCTGCTGCCTGTTGGCGAGCTGGCCGGCCGCCATCTGGTGACCATCGAGGGGCTCAATCCCCCCACCGGCCTCAATCCCATCCAGCAGGCCCTGGTGGACGAAGGCGCGCCCCAGTGCGGCTTCTGCTTCTCGGGCTTCGTGGTCTCGCTGGCCGGCTTCCTGCTGAACAGCCGCCAGTTGGAAGTCGCCGACGCCCTGGCCGCCATCGACGGCAACATCTGCCGCTGCACGGGCTACGCCTCGGTGGTGCGGGCGGTCACGCGGCTGTGCGCCCTGCTGCAGCTGGATCCGGCGCAGCCGCGGGTGGCCCAGTTGGTGGCCGGCGGCGTGTTGCCGGAGCATTTCGCGACGGCCGGCGAGCGCCTGGCGCTGCTGGGACCGGCCCCCGCCGCCGCGGCCGACCTGCCGCTGCTGGCCGGCGGCACCGACCTGCTGGTGCAGCGGCGCGACCGGCTGGCCCGTGGCAATGCCGCCTTCGTCTCGCGGCGGCCGGAGCTGCGCACCATCAGCCGGGACATGGACGCGCTGGTGATCGGCGGCGGCGTGACCCTCAGCGAGCTGGCCGAGTCGCCGGACGTGGCGGCGGTGCTGCCGGTGATCGGCACCATGGCCCCCTGGTTCGGGTCCACGCTGATCCGCAACCGGGCCACGGTGGCCGGCAACCTGGTCAACGCCTCGCCGATCGGCGACCTGACGGCCGTGCTGCTGGCCGCCGGCGCCGAGCTGGAGCTGACCGGTGCCCGCGGTGCGCGGCGGGTGCCCCTGGATCGCTTCTACCGGGGCTACAAGCAGCTGGACCTGCAGCCGGGCGAAATCGTGCGCAGCGTGCGGGTGCCCAGCACTCCCGTCGGCGTGTGCTTCAGCTTCGAGAAAGTGGCGCGGCGCCGGGTGCTGGACATCGCCAGCGTCACCAGCTGCGCCCTTTTGGGCATCGATGGCGGCGTGGTGCACAGCGCCCGCCTCGCCTTCGGCGGCGTGGCGCCGGTGCCGCTGCTGGCGACGGCGACCGCGGCGGCCCTGGTCGGTCGGATCCTCGACGCGGCGACGGTGCGCGCGGCGGTCGACATCCTGCAGACGGAGATCGCCCCCATCGACGACGTGCGCGGCTCAGCGGCCTACAAGCGCCTGCTGGCCGGGCGCCTGCTCATGGCCCACGTGCTAAAGCTGGCGCCCGACGCGGTGCGCTGCGGGGAGCTGGTATGAAGGCGGACGACCGGCAGCTGCACGTGCGCGGCGAGAGCGTCTTCGTGGACGACCTGCCGGCGCCCGCGGGCTGCCTCGAGGCCGCGGTGCTGGGTTCGCCGGTGGCCCATGGGCGCATCACCAGGCTGGACCTGGCCGCGGCGCTGGGGGCCGAGGGCGTGGCCACGGTGCTGACCGCCGCCGACATCCCGGGGCAGAACCAGACCGGCACCATCGTGCTGGACGAGCCGGCCCTGGCCGACGGCACGGTGCACTGCGTGGGGCAGGCGGTGGCCGTGGTGCTGGCCACGAGTGTGGACCTGGCGCGGCGGGCCCGCGCCCTGATCGAGCTGGTGATCGAGCCGTTGCCGGCGGTGCTGGATGCGCGCGAAGCGGCCGCGCTGGGCCACCACATCACGCCCCCGCGCACCTTCGCCTGCGGCGATCTCGACGCGGCTTGGCAGGACTGCGCCCACATCGTCAGCGGCCGCGCTGACAGCGGCGGCCAGGAGCATTTCTACCTGGAGACGCAGGCCGCCATGGCCGTGCCCACCGAGAACGGCCACCTGCTGGTGCACTCGGCCACCCAGGCGCCGACGGCGGTGCAGAAGGTCATCGCCCGGGTGCTGGGCGTGCCCATGCACGCGGTCGAGGTGGACGTGCGCCGCCTGGGCGGCGCCTTCGGCGGCAAGGAGGAACAGGCCACACCCTGGGCGGTGTACGCGGCGCTTGGCGCCCACCTGACCGGCAAGCCGGTGCGCCTGGTGCTGGACCGGGCCGACGACATGGTGATGACCGGCAAGCGGCATCCCTACTCGTCCGACTATCGCCTGGGAGTGGACGCTGGCGGCCGACTGTTGGCGTGGGAGGCCACCTACTACCAGAACGCCGGCGCCACCGCCGATCTCTCCACGGCGATCCTCGAACGAACGCTTTTCCACAGCACCGGCAGCTATTTCGTGCCCAACGTGCGGGTGACGGCCCACTGCTGCCGCACCAATCTGTTCCCGTTCACGGCCTTCCGCGGCTTCGGCGGACCCCAGGCCATGTTCGTGCTGGAGACGGCGCTGGCCCACGCCGCGCGCGAGACCGGCCTGCCGTTGCGCGAACTGCAGCGCCTGAACCTGCTGGACGAGGGCAGGACCTTCCCCTACGGCCAGGCGGCCGAGGACTGCCGCGCCCGCCGCTGCTGGGACGAGGCCGATCGGGCCTACGGCTTCGCAGGCCTGGCCTCGGCCGCAGCCGCCCACAACGCCGCCGACGAGCGCTTCAAGCGCGGCGTCGCGGTGATGCCCGTCTGCTTCGGCATCTCGTTCACCAATACGGCGCTGAACCAGGGCGGGGCCCTGGTGCACGTCTACCAGGACGGCAGCGTGCAGGTCAGCACCGGCGCGGTGGAGATGGGCCAGGGCGTCAACCGCAAGATCCGCGTGGTGGCGGCGCGCACCCTGGGTCTTGACGCCGCGCGGGTGCGGATCGAAACGGCCAACACCGGCCGCGTGGCCAACACCTCGCCGACGGCGGCCAGCGCCGGCGCCGATCTCAACGGCGAGGCGGCGCGCCTGGCCTGCCTGCAGATCGTCGAGCGGCTGCGCCAGGTGGCGGCCCGCAGGCTGGGGGTCGACCCCGCGGCCATCACCATCGATCAGGGTGTGGTGCTGCACGACGGTCGGGCTGCGGACCTGGGCTGGGAGGAGTTGGTCCAGGCGGCCTACTGGTCGCGCACCAACCTGTCGGCCCAGGCACATTACGCGACGCCGCGCCTGGCCTTCGACCGCACCACCGAGCAGGGCACGCCCTTCGCCTACCACGTGTACGGCACGGCCGTCACCGAGGTCACCCTCGACCGCCTGCTGGGCACCTGCCGCCTCGACGCGGTGCGCCTGGTGCACGACGGCGGCAACAGCCTGGACCGGGCCACCGACCTGGGCCAGGTCGAGGGCGGCCTGGCCCAGGGCCTGGGCTGGATGCTGCTGGAGGAGCTGGCCTGGGACCAGGCCGGCCGCCTCGTGACCGACACCGGCGGCAAGTACAAGGTGCCGGACCTGGACTTCATGCCCCCGGTGCTGGAGGTGCGCTGGCTGGCCGACGCTCCCAACCCACGGGCCGTGCTGGGCAGCAAGGCCGTGGGCGAGCCGCCGTTCATGTACGGCATCGGCGCCTTCTTCGCCCTGGCCGACGCCATCGCCGCGGCCCGGCCCGGCGCCCCGCTGCCCCGAGTTTCACCGTTGACCCCCGAACGAACCCTCATGCTGCTGGCGGCTGCATCCGCCCCGGAGACGACACCATGAACGACGCCCGACGCGTGCTCGAACTGGCCGAGAAGCACCGCGACCTGACCGCCGCCAACCTGGGGCGCCTGGTGCGCATCCGCTCGATCAGCGGCCAGGAGAAAGACGTGAACGCCGAACTGGCCCGGCAGATGAAGGAGGCCGGCTTCGACGAGGTGACCACCGACGGCCTGGGCAACGTGATCGGCCGCATCGGCAACGGCCCGCGGGTGCTGGCCATCGACGCCCACATGGACACCGTCGACGTGGGCAACCGCGCCAACTGGACCTTCGATCCCTTTATCGGCGACGTCGTGGACGGCTGCGTGCGCGGCCGCGGCTCGGTGGACCAGGAGGGCGGTGCCGCGGCCTTCGTCACCGCCGGCCTGATCCTCAAGGAGCTGGGCCTGGGCGCCAGCCTGACCCTGCTCTGCACCGGCACGGTGATGGAGGAGGACTGCGACGGCCTCTGCTGGAAGTACCTGATCGAGGAGGGCGGCCTCAAGCCGGAGCTGGTGATCAGCACCGAGCCCACCAACCTGGGCGTCTACCGCGGCCAGCGCGGGCGCATGGAGATGGCGGTCTCGTTCAAGGGCCTTTCGGCCCACGGCTCGGCACCCGAGCGCGGCGACAACGCCATCTACAAGGCGGCCCGCGCCGCCCTGGAGATCGAGAAGTTGAACGACCGACTGCCCGGCGACCCGTTCCTGGGCAAGGGCTCGATGACGATCAGCGAGATCCGCTCGGGCAGCCCGTCTTTGTGCGCCGTGGCCGACTCCGCGCGCTTCCACGTGGACCGGCGCCTGACCCGCGGCGAGACGAAGGAGTCGGCGGTGGCCCAGCTGCAGGAGCTGATGACGCCGTTCGCCGGCACCGTCGAGGTGCTGCACTACGACGGCACGGCCTGCACCGGCCTGAAGTACGGCATGGAGAGCTACTTCCCCACCTGGGTGCTGGAGGAAGACCATGAGGCCGTGCGCCGCGGCGCCGGTGTGCACGAGGCCCTGTTCGGCACCGCGCCGCGCGTCGACAAGTGGACCTTCTCCACCAACGGCGTGACCATCAACGGCCTCTACGGCATCCCGGTGATCGGCTACGGCCCCGGCAACGAGGTCATGGCCCACGCCCCCGACGAGATGGTGCCGGTGGACGACCTGGTCCAGGCGTCCGCCTTCTATGCCCTTTACGCCCTGACCATGGCCGCCGAAGGCGAGGTTTGACACCATGAACGAGCTGCAGACCGTCCTGGCACGCATCGCCGCCCGCGCCAAAGGCCCGGCCGGCGACTTCCTGCTGACCTGGAACAAGAGCCGCGCCGAGCTGGAGCAGGTGCTGGACATCGCCGAGGCCCTGCGCCTGCTGCGCGCGGCCAACCTGGACACCCGCTGCTTCGCTTCGGGCCTGGCCGTCAGCCAGTTCCGCGACAACTCCACCCGCACCCGCTTCTCCTTCGCCTCGGCAGCCAACCTGCTGGGCCTGGCGGTGCAGGATCTGGACGAGGGCAAGAGCCAGATCGCCCACGGCGAGACCGTGCGCGAGACCGCAGTGATGATCTCGTTCCTGTCCGACGCCATCGGCATCCGCGACGACATGTACCTGGGCGCGGGCCACGAGTACATGGCCGAGGTGGCCGCAGCCCTGGACGACGCCTGCGCCGCCGGCGTGCTGCCCCAGCGCCCGGCCGTGGTGAACCTGCAGTGCGACCGGGACCATCCCACCCAGAGCATGGCCGACCTGCAGCACCTGGTGCACGAGTTCGGCTCGCTGGATGCGCTGCGCGGCAAGCGCCTGGCCATGACCTGGGCCTACTCCCCCAGCTACGGCAAGCCCCTGTCGGTGCCCCAGGGCATCATCGGCCTGATGACGCGGCTGGGCATGGACGTGGTGCTGGCCCATCCCGAGGGCTATGGGCTGATCCCGGAGATCGTGGCGATGGCCGGCCGGCAAGCCAAGGAGAGCGGCGGCTCGTTCACCCGGGCCGGCAGCATGGCCGAGGCTTTCGCCGGTGCGGACATCGTCTACCCCAAGAGCTGGGCGCCGTACGCGGTGATGGGCCGGCGCACCGAGTTGCTGAGGGCAAAAGACCATGACGGCCTGAAGACCCTGGAGAAGGAGTGCCTGGCCCAGAACGCGCACCACCGCGACTGGGAGTGCAGCGAGGCCCTGATGAAGACCACCCGCGGCGGCCAGGGCCGGTACCTGCACTGCCTGCCCGCGGACATCACCGGCGTGTCGTGCGCCCAGGGCGAGGTCACGGCCGAGGTGTTCGAGCGCTTCCGCGACACACTTTACCGGCAGGCCGGCTACAAGCCCTACGTGATCGCCGCGATTATCCTGGCCGGGCGCGTGGCCGATCCGGCGGCCCTGCTCGGTGGCCTGGCCCGGCGCGCGGTGCCGCGGCTGGCCGGATGAGCGGCCGGCCCGGCAGGAACGACGACTTCCAGCCCCTGGGGCTGGTGCGCCTGCTCACGCTGCTGCAGCGCGAGCGGACCCGGTCGTCCACCCTGCTGGGCCTGCACGAGGACCTGTGCCTGTTCAGCCTGGCCGGGCGGCGCCTGCAGCTGGAGCGCGACGGCCGCCGCCTGGAGTCGCCCATCGGTGTGGCCGCCGGCCCCCACACCCAGCTCTCCCAGAACCTGGTGGCGGCCTGGCTGTGCGGCGCGCGCTGGCTGGAGCTGAAGACCGTGCAGGCGCTGGACGAGCTGGACGTGGCACGGCCCTGCATCGACATGACCGACGCCGGCTTCAACTGCGAGTGGTCCCAGGAGCTGCGCCTGGAGGCCAGCTACGGCGAGTACGCCGACGCCTGGTGCGCCATCCGCATCCTGCAGCACGAGGCGGGCGTGTACGATCCCGCCGAGCCGGGCTTCGCCTTCGACCTGAGCGTGGGCTACGACCTGGCCGGGATCCGCGGGGCCGCGATGCAGCGCTTCCTGGACCGGGCCGCCGACCCGCGGGCGGATCTTGAGGCGCGGCTGGCCGCGGCGCGGGCAGTCTACGGACCCGCGGCGGAGATCGCCGTACCGGCCAGCCTGGCCGGCAGCGTCACGCTGTCGACCATGCACGGCTGCCCGCCGGCGGAGATCGAGGGCATCGCGCGCTTCCTGCTGCAGGAACGCGGCCTGCACACCTCGGTGAAGCTGAACCCCACCCTGCTGGGGGCCGGCGCCCTGCGCGAACTGCTGCACGGGCAGCTGGGCTGGGACCTGCAGGTGCCCGACGACGCGTTCACCCGCGACCCGGACTTCGCCACGGTGGTCGACATCGTGCGCTCGCTGCGGGCCACGGCCAAGGCAGCGGGCCGGCGCTTCGGCGTGAAGCTGACCAACACCCTGCCCTGCCTCAATCCCGGCGGCGCCCTGCCCGGCGCCGAGGCCACGCGCTACCTCAGCGGACGCGCCCTGCATCCCTTGGCCGTGGCTGCGGCGGCCCGGCTGCAGGAGGCCTTCGAGGGTGACCTGGACATCTCGTTTGCCGGCGGGGCCGACGCCCTGAACACGGCGGACCTGCTGCGCTCGGGCCTGCGCCCGGTGACCGTGTGCTCGGACCTGCTGCGGCCGGGCGGGTATCTGCGGCTGCGCCAGTACCTGGAGAACATCGGCCTGGCCATGCAGCAGGATGGTGCCGAAGATCTGGACGCGCTGCGCGGTGCCGACGGTGGGCTGGCCCACCTGCCGGCCTACGCCGCAGCCGCAGCCGCCGACCCGCGCTACCGCCAGGACCACTACGCCGACCGCTCCATCCGCACCGCGCGGGCCCTGGAACCGTTCGACTGCGTGGCCGCACCCTGCGTGGGCTGCTGCCCCACGGGGCAGGACATCCCCGGCTACATGCACCACACCGCGCGCGGCGACTTCGCGGCCGGTCTGGCCGTGGTGCGCAGCGACAACCCGCTGCCGGTGACCGCGGGCATGGTCTGCGACCACCCATGCCAGCAGAAATGCACCCGCCTGAACTACGAGGCGCCGGTCCGGATCCGCGATGTGAAGCGCTTCCTGGCCGGCCACGGCGCAGGCGCACCCGAACGCCGCGCTGCCGCGCCCACCGGCCGCCGCGTGGCCGTCATCGGCGCCGGACCGGCGGGGCTGGCCTGCGCCCAGGTGCTGGCCATGGCCGGCGTGGCGGTGGAGATCTTCGAGGCCCGCGCCCAGGCCGGCGGCATGGTCACCGACGTGATCCCGCGCTTCCGCCTGGACCCCGAGCACTTCACCGCCGACCTTGACCGCATTCGCGCTTTGGGCGTGCGCATCCACTACGGCCAGGCCGTCGATCGCGAGCGCTTCGCCCAGCTGCGCGCGGCCAGCCACGCGGTCTTCGTGGCCGTCGGCGCCCAGGCCGACCGCGAGCTGGGCATTCCGGGCGAGGATCTGCCGGGCGTCGAGCCGGCACTGGCCTTCCTGGCGGCGGCCGCCCACGAACCGGGCCGCCGACCGCCGGGCGTGACCGTGGTGATCGGCGGCGGCAACAGCGCCATGGACGCCGCCCGCACCGCCGTGCGCCTGGGCGGCCGGGTGCACCTGGTCTACCGCCGCACCGCACGCCAGATGCCCGCCGACCCGGACGAGTTGCACGCCGTGCGCGCCGAGGGCGTGGTGGTGCACGAACTGCGGGCTCCGCAGGCCATCGCAGCCCGGGATGGCCGCCTGGTCCTGCACTGCGACGTGATGCGCCTGGGCGCTGTCGACGCCTCCGGCCGACCGGGTCCCGAACCGGTGCCCGGCGAGTGCGAGGAATTCGTCGCCGACACCATCGTGCCGGCGGTCGGCCAGCGCATCGTCTGCGATTTCGTGGACGAAAGCACCCTCGCCACCGCCCGCGAGGACGCCGGCCGCGGTCTGGGCGGCGTCTGGCTGGGCGGCGACATGCGCCGCGGTCCGGCCAACCTGGTCTCGGCCATGGGCGACGGCCGCCGCGCCGCCGAGGCGATGCTGCGCAGGTTCGGCCTGCCGGCCCCCGGCAGCGCGGCCGTCCGCGAGCCCCTGCCCGAGGCCGCACGCCAGGACCTGGCCGCGCGGATCGAGCTGCCGCACCGCCCGGCCGAGCACCTGCCGAGCGGGCCCGGCGATTTCAGCCTGGTCAGCGACGCCCTCGATGCGGCTTCGGCCCAGGCCGAGGCCGGCCGCTGCCTCGAGTGCGACCTGGTCTGCGACGTGTGCGTCGGCGTCTGCCCCAACCGCGCCAACTTCTCCTGGCTCGCCCAGCCGGTGCGCCTGCCCCTGGTGACGGTGCTGCCGGCTGACGACGGCTTCACCACCGTCGCCGACGGCGAATTCACGGTGGCGCAGACGCGCCAGACCGCCCACGTGGTCGACTTCTGCAACCACTGCGGCAACTGCACCACCTTCTGCCCCACGGCGGGCCGGCCGTTCATGGACAAGCCGCGCTTCGCGTTGACCGACGCCGCCTGGGCCGTCGAGGACGACATCCACCGGCTGCAGCGCGACGGCGACGGCCTGCTGCTGCGCCGCCGCCGGCACGGCCGCGAGCAGAGTCTCGCCCGCCGCAACGGCTCGCTGGTCTGGACCACGGAGGATGCGCGGGTCGAACTGGACGCGGCCACCTTCGCCGTGCGCCGGGTCGAGTTCCTGCGCGCGCCCGCCCGCGGCTTCTCGCTGCGGGAGGCCGCGGCCATGGCCGTGCTGCTGGACGGCCTGGCCGGACCCGAGGCATCAGGGGGTGAGTCGTGGCTCGTTTCCTGATCAATCCCCTGCGCCGTGCGGAGCCCGACTGGAGCGCGCCCGAGTTGGCGTACCTCGAGCTCATCCGGCAGCGCGCCCAACTGCCACTGCACCGCGTCCTGCCCGGCTACGCCCCCACACCCCTGCTGGACCGGCCCGACCTCGCCCGCGAACTGGGCCTGGGCCGCGTGCTGGTCAAGGACGAGGGCGCCCGCTTCGGCATCCAGGCCTTCAAGGGCCTGGGCGCCAGCTTCGCCGTGTACTCGGTGCTGCGCGCGCGCTGGCTGGAGCGCACCGGCCAGGACCTCGCACCGGCCGCCTTCGCCGACCCCGTCGTCAAGGCGACCCTCGGCACCATCACCTTCACCGCCGCCACCGACGGCAACCACGGCCGCGCCGTCGCCTGGACCGCCGGCCGCCTGGGCCAGCGCGCGGTCATCTTCATGCCCGCCGACACGGCGCTCCCGCGCATCGCGCACATCGAGCGCGAGGGCGCCGAGGTGCGGCTGATCGAGGGTACGTTCGACGACTGCGTGGCCGCCTGCGCCACGGCCGCCGAGACCCACGGCTGGCAGGTGATCGCCGACACGGCGTATCCCGGATACATGGAGATTCCCGGCTACATCATGACCGGCTACAGCACCATCTTCGTGGAGATCGCCGCGCAGCTGGGCACGCCGCCGGACGTGGTGCTGCTGCCCGCCGGCGTGGGCGGCCTGGCCGGCGCGGGCGCCGCCCACTACGTGCAGGAGCTGGGTGCGGCGCGACCGCACCTGGTCTCGGTCGAGCCCGAGGACTCGGCCTGCTTCCTGGAGTCGCTGGAGGCGGGCGACGGCCTGCCCCACGCCGCGCGCGGTCGCCAGCAGTCGCTGATGGCAGGTCTCAACTGCGGCCTGCCCTCGCTGCTGGCCTGGCCGGTGGTGCGCGACGCCACCGACGTGTTCCTGGCCATCGAGGACCACTGGGCCGAGCAGGCCATGCGGGTGCACCGGCGCCACGGCATCGTCAGCGGCGAATCGGGCGCGGCAACCCTGGCCGGTCTGCTGGCCCTGCTGGGCGACGACGATCTCGCCCCCGCCCGCGCCCACCTGCAGCTCGGGCCGCACAGCACCGTGCTGGTGATCAACACCGAGAGCGACACCGACCCGGAGAACTGGGCGCGGATCACCGCCGACGGCGCAGGAGGGTCAGCGTGAGCATCACCTTCACCCTCAACGGCCGCCCCGCCCGCTACGACGGCGATCCCGAGCGCCCGCTGCTGTCCTGGCTGCGCAACGACCAGCACCTGACGGCGGTCAAGGACGGCTGCTCGGGCCAGGGCTACTGCCGCTCCTGCACCGTGGAGATCGACGGCGCGGCACGGCTGGCCTGCATCACGCCCATGAAGCGGCTGGACGGTCGCTCGGTGACCACCCTGGAAGGTCTGCCGGGCGAGGTGCGCCAGGTGCTGGGCGAGGCCTTCGTGCGCCACGGCGCGGTGCAGTGCGGCTTCTGCACACCGGGCTTCCTGGCCCGCACCCGCATCCTGCTGGGCGAGAACCCCGACCCCACCCGGGCCGAGGTGGTCGAGGCCCTCAAGCACCACTTCTGCCGCTGCACCGGCTACCACGCCATCATCGACGCGGTGCTGGCGGCGGCGGCGATCCTGGGCGGGCGCGCGGCGCCGCCGCCGCTGAGCTCGGGCCACCAGGGCGTGGGCGGCGACCGGCCCAAGCAGGACGCCCTGGCCCGGGCCCTGGGCGAGCATCCCTTCGTGGACGACCTGGCGGTGCCGGGGCTGGTGCACGGCGCGCTGCGCTTCAGCGACCACCCGCGGGCCCTGGTGCGCGGCATCGACACCACCATCGCCGCGGCCATGCCCGGCGTGATCGCGGTGCTGACCGGCGCCGACGTGCCGGGCCGGCGCCACACCGGTTTGATCGTGCCCGACTGGCCGCTGATGGTGCTGCCGGGCGAGACCACCCGCTGCCTCGGCGATGTGCTGGCGCTGGTGGTGGCCTCGAACGAGGACCAGGCCCGCGCCGCCGCCGCCGCCGTGGCGATCGACTACGAGGTGCTCGAGCCCCTGACCGATCCCGAGGCGGCCCAGGCCAGCCCGATCCGCGTCCACCCGGGCGGCAACCTGCTCGAGGAAAGCGTCATCCGCCGGGGCGGGGCCATCGACAAGGCCCTGGCGGCCTCGGCCCACCTCACCAGCGGCGTCTACCACACCCAGCGCATCGAGCACGCCTTCCTGGAGCCGGAGGCGGCCACCGCGCTGCCGGCGGGCGACGGGCTGAAGCTCTACTCCCCCGGCCAGGGCGTGTACGAGGACCGGCGGCAGATCGCCTCGCTGCTGGACCTGCCGGTCGCGCAGATCCGCCTGATCCAGGTGGCCACCGGCGGCGCCTTCGGCGGCAAGGAGGACCTCTCGGTGCAGGGCCACGCCGCCCTGGCGGCGCACAAGCTGCAGCGGCCGGTGAAGGTCAAGCTCTCGCGCCCCGAGTCCATCCGCATGCATCCCAAGCGGCACCCCATCCGCATGGCCTACACCGTCGGCTGTGATGCCGCCGGCAAGCTGACCGCCGTGCAGGCCGACATGCTGGGCGACACGGGGGCCTACGCCTCGGTCGGCGGCAAGGTGCTCGAGCGCGCTGCGGGCCACGCCACCGGTGCCTACCACGTGCCGGTGGTCGACGTCACGGCGCGCGCCGTCTACACCAACAACCTGCCCTGCGGCGCCATGCGCGGCTTCGGGGCCAACCAGGCCACCTTCGCCCTGGAGAGCTGCCTGGACGAGCTGTGCCGCCTGGGCGGCTTCGACCGCTGGCAGTTCCGCTGGGACAACGCCCTGGTCCAGGGCTCGCTGACCGCCACGGGCCAGGTGCTGGCCGGCGGCGTCGGCGTGCGCGCCACCCTCGAGGCGGTCAAGGCCGAGTACGATCGCGCCGACTGCTGCGGCCTGGCCTGCGGCATCAAGAACTGCGGCGTGGGCAACGGCATGAGCGACGGCTGCGAGGTGCTGGTGGAGATCGCCGGCGCTGACCACGTGGTCATCCACCACGGCTGGACCGAGATGGGCCAGGGCGTGCACACGGTCGCGGTCCAGGTGCTGCACCAGGAGACGGGCATCGCGCCGGAGCTGGTGCAGGTGGTGGTGGACACCTCCGTCGGGACCGAGGCCGGCATGACCACCTCCAGCCGCGCCACCTCCCTGGTGGGCAACGCCCTGATCGACGCCTGCACCGCCCTGCGCCGCGATCTGGCCGCTACGCCCCTGGCCAACCTGGCGGGCCGCCGCTACCGCGGCCGCTGGAGCTTCGACCAGTCCACCAAGCCCGGCGCGCCGGGCCAGGTGATCACCCACTACTCGTACAGCTACGCCACCCAGCTGGTGGTGCTGGACGCCGACGGCGAGGTGGCCAAGGTGGTCGCGGCCCATGACGCCGGGAAGATCGTCAATCCGCCCCTCTTCCGCGGGCAGATCCAGGGCTCGGTGCACATGGGCCTGGGCTACGCCCTCTCGGAGGACCTGCCCCTGGACGGCGGCCGCCTGCGCTCGACCGAGCTCAAGGACCTGGGCCTGATCCCCCTGGACGCCATGCCGCCGGTCGAGGTGATCGGCGTCGAGGTGCCCGATCCGCTGGGACCCTACGGCGCCAAGGGCGTGGGCGAGATCGGCCTGGTGCCCACCGCGGGCGCCGTGGCCAACGCGCTCTGCGCCTTCGACGGCGTGCGGCGGATGCGCCTGCCGCTGAAGGGGGCGTCGTGAGCGTGGTGGTGCGCAACGTCACCTGGTGGGACTGGCAGACCGGCCGCCTGCAGACGGGCGATCTGCTGGTCGCGGACGACGTCATACTGCTGGACGGCCCCGCGCCGGCCGGCGCGAGGGAGATCGACGGCCGCGGCGGCCTGGCCACCGCCGGCCTGGTCTGCGGCCACCACCATCTGTACAGCGCCCTGGCTCGCGGCATGCCCGCGCCGCCGCGGCCTCCGCGCAGCTTCGCCGAGATCCTGGAGCTGGTGTGGTGGCGGGTCGACCGCGCCCTCGATCGCGAGATGATCCTCGCCTCGGCCCTGGCCGGGGCCATCGACCTGGTGCGCTGCGGCGTGACGGCGGTCATCGACCACCACGCGTCGCCGGCGGCCTGGCCGGATTCACTCGACGCGCTGGCCCAGGGCCTGGACCAACTGGGGCTGGCCCACGTGCTGTGCGTGGAGCTGTCGGACCGCGACGGCCCCACAGCCGCCGCCGCCGGCCTGGCCGAGACCGAACGCTGGCTGGCCGCCGGCCGTCCCGGCCTGGTGGGGCTGCACGCATCGTTCACCGTGGGCGACCAGCTGTTGGACGATGCTGTCGCCCTGGCCCGCCGCCACGGCACCGGCCTGCACCTGCACGTGGCCGAGGATCCCGTCGACCAGGAGCGATGCCTGGCGGCGCACGGCTGCCGGGTGGTCGAAAGGCTGGCCAGGGCCGGCGCGCTGGAGCTGCCCGGCACCATCCTGGCCCATTGCCTGCACGTGGACGAGGCCGAACGCGCCCTGATCGCGGCCTCGCCGGCCTGGGTGGCCGTCAACACCGAGAGCAACCAGAACAACGCCGTCGGCACCTTCTCGGCCGCCGGGTTGGCACCCGACCGCCTGCTGCTGGGCACCGACGGCATGCACGGCGACCTGCTGCGCAGTTTGCAGGCCGCATTCCTGGCCGGCCTGGCGCCCGGCCAGGCCTGGCGCGCCCTCTGGAACAACCGGCGCTACCTCGCAGCGCATCACCCGGCCGCCGCCCGCCGCAGCGACCTGGTGATCTTCGACTACCGCCCCCCCACGCCCCTGGACGAGGGCAATCTCCTGGGCCACGCCCTGTTCGGCCTGGACGCGCGCCACCTGCGCGCCGTGATCACCGACGGCCGCGTCGTGCTGGACGCCGGCCGCCTGACCTCCATCGACGAAGACGACACCCTGCGGTTCTGCCGCGAACAGGCCCGGCGCCTCTGGCAGCGCCTGGGCCAAGACGGAGCACCATCATGATCCCGATCATCGACCGCGTCACCGATCCCGCCGCCCGCGCCAACGCCGTCGCCCGCTACCGCGAGCGCGGCATCGTGCTGCCCACGTTTGCCCAGATGCGCGACCCGGCGCTGATTCCCGCGGCCGTGAAGCAGCGGCTGACGAAGATCGGACTGTGGGACCTGGACCCGCTGAACCTCTTCCGCATCAACTGGCACAACGAGCCCAAGACCAAGGGCGGGCTCTACGGCCCGGCCAACACCCTCGAGCTGCCGCGCAGCCTGACCGGCGTGGACGCGCGCATCGTGCTGATCATCGGCAAGTGGTTCCCCACGGGAGCCCACAAGGTGGGCGCGGCCTACGGCTGCCTGGCGCCGGCGATCATCTCCGGCGGCTTCGATCCCACCCGGCACAAGGCCGCCTGGCCCTCGACCGGCAACTACTGCCGCGGCGGCGCCTTCGACTCGTACCTGATGGACGTGCACTCGATCGCCATCCTGCCCGAGGAGATGAGCCGCGAGCGCTTCACCTGGCTGGAGACCGTCGGCGCCGAGGTCATCGCCACCCCCGGCTGCGAGTCCAACGTGAAGGAGATCTACGACAAGTGCTGGGAGCTGCGCCGCACCCGCAAGGATGTGGTGATCTTCAACCAGTTCGCCGAGTTCGGCAACGCGGCCTGGCACCACGCCTGCACCGGTCCGGCCATCGCCGAGGCCTTCGCCGCCACCGGCGCCCCGCGCCTGGCGGCCTACGTCTCCTCGACCGGCAGCGCGGGCACCATCGCCGCCGGCGACTTCCTGCGCCTGGCCCACCCGCAGCTGAAGGTGATCGCGGCCGAGGCCCTGCAGTGCCCCACCCTGCTGAACAACGGCTTCGGCGGCCACCGCATCGAGGGCATCGGCGACAAGCACGTGCCCTGGATCCACAACGTGAAGAACACCGACGGCGTGGCGGCCGTCGACGACGAGGACTGCATGCGCCTCCTGCGCCTGTTCAACGAGCCCGAGGGCCAGGCCCTGCTGCGGGCCGAGGGCGTGCCGGCCGACGTGGTGGCGGCGCTGCCGCTGCTAGGCATCTCGGCGATCGGCAACGTGCTGGCGGCCATCAAAACCGCCCGCTGGTTCGAGCTGGGTGCGGACGATGTCATCATGACGCTGGCCACCGACGCCGCCGACATGTACGAGTCGCGCCTGGTCGAGCTGACCACCGCCCACGGCGCCTACGACCAGCGCCGGGCCGGCCGCGATCTGGACGCCTGCCTGCTGGGCCAGCGCAGCGACCACTTCAAGGAGCTGACCTATCCGGACCGCAAGGCCATCCACAACCTGAAGTACTACACCTGGATCGAGCAGCAGCAGCACGAGCTCGCGGATCTCAACGCCCTGTGGGACGATGACGGCCTATGGGCGCGGATCTTCGCCCAGCCCGCCCGCTGGGACGAGATGATCGACGAGTTCAACCGCGAGACCGGGGTGCTGGCCAACCTCTGACGGGAGTGAAGGCATGGACAGTTGGCTGATCACGGGCGCGACCCTGGTGACCGGAAGCTCCGCCGGCCCGG
Organism: Candidatus Krumholzibacteriia bacterium; assembly: GCA_963848505.1. GTDB lineage: Bacteria > Krumholzibacteriota > Krumholzibacteriia > LZORAL124-64-63 > LZORAL124-64-63 > JACZKN01. The sequence goes on from CAWKEB010000003.1 coordinate 2,610,237, forward strand.
GCACGCTGCGCACCGCCGGCGAACGCATCGCCGAGGTGCTTTCCGGCGACCTGGCGCCGACCGACGCGGCGGAGCTGGCCGCGCGCCACGGCGCCCGCGTGATCGACGGCAGCGGCCTGCTGCTGGTGCCCGGCGGCATCGACCCCCACGTGCATTTCGCCCTGCCGGCCGGCGGCACCGTCACGGTGGACGACTTCGTCTCCGGCGGCCGAGCCGCCCTGGCCGGCGGCACCACCACGGTGATCGACTTCATCACCCCCGGGCGCAGCGAATCGCTGGCCGCGGCCACGGAGGCTCGCCTGGCCGAGGCCGCCGCCTGCACCTGCGACTACGCCCTGCATGCCAGCATCACCGCCTGGCGCCGAGACACCGCCGCCGAGCTCGCCGAGACTGCCGAGCACTACGGCCTGCGCTCGGTGAAGATGTACCTGGCCTACCTCGACACCATCGGCCTGCAGGAGCGCGACCTGGCCCCGGCCATGGCTGCGGCCGCCGAGCTGGATCTGCTGGTGATGCTGCACTGCGAGGACGGCGAGGACGTGGCCGCCCGCACCCGCCAGCTGCTGGAGACGGGCCGGCGCGGACCCGATGCCCATCCGCTGTCCCGCACCGCACGCATGGAAGCCTCCGCCGTGCGCAGCGCGCTGCAGCTGGCCGGCCAGACAGGCTGCCGGCCCTACATCGTGCACGTCTCGACCGGGGCGTCCATGGGCGCCATCGCCGCCGCCAGGGCCGATGGCCGCACGGTCTTTGCCGAGACCTGCCCCCAGTACCTGCTGTTGGACGAGAGCGTCTACGGCGGGACCTTCGAGCACGCGGCCGCCTGCGTCATGAGCCCGCCCCTGCGCCCGGCCTGCCAGGCCGACGCCCTGCGCGGCCTGCTCGCCCGCGGCGCCTTCGACGTGGTGGCCACCGACCACTGCGCCTTCAACCTGGTCGGCCAGAAGGACCGCGGGCGCGACGACTTCACGCGCATCCCCGGCGGCGCCGGCGGCGTCGAGGAACGGCTGGCTCTGCTCTGGACCCTGGGCGTGTGGGGCGGACTGATCGACCCTTCGGCCTGGGTCAAGCTTATGGCCGAGAACCCGGCCCGCATCTTCGGCCTCTGGCCGCGCAAGGGTAGCCTGCGCGTCGGAGCCGACGCCGACCTGGTGCTCTGGGATCCCCATGCCCGGCGCACGATCCTCGCCGCCGACGGGCAGAGCCGCTGCGACCACAGCATCTGGGACGGCCGCGAGACGGTAGGCTCGCCGGTCAAGGTGTGGTCGCGGGGCGAGCTGGTGCTGGACGGCGCGACGCTCAACGCGCCGGAGGGGCGGGGGCGGTACGCGCGCTGACCTGCCGTGGTTGTTCTCTCGTGCCGCCCAGGCGTTCCGACGCTTGGGCGGCATGATTGCCAGGAGGCGAGGCCAACGAAGGACGCGGAACAGCGCCGCAGGCCCATAGACCCGCAGAAAAACAGACAACGCAACTCTGATTAAGGTATCCTCACGGGGAATCGTCCCTCGCCACCAATCCGGGATCGGAACCTCCATGAGATCGCTCGTACTGTTCCTGCTCTGGACCTTGTCCGCCCTGCCCGCCGCGGCCACCCCCATCGCCCGGGTGCCGACCGACACGGCGGGCTTCGTGGGCCTGGCCGCCCAGGGCCCCCTGGACCAGGCGGTCCTGGTCGACAGCTACGCCGGGTTCGTGACCGTGTTCGGCGCCGCGACGGCGGGACTCGCCAACCCTTACCTGGCGCCGTCGGTGGCCGGCTTCTTCGCCAACGGCGGGGTGCGCTGCGCGGTCGTGCGGGTGGGGACGGCCGCTGACCCCGCCTTCATCGGCTTCGACGGGGGTCCGGGTGCCCGGACCGGGCTGCAGGCGCTGCTGGACGTGGACGAGGTTGCCATCGTGGCGGTTCCCGGCGCGGCCACCCCGGCGGTCCAGGCGGCGATGATCGCCCACTGCGCAGGTGCCGGGGACCGGATGGCGATCCTCGACCCGGCGTCGGCCGCCGACAACGTCAGCGACATCCTGGCCCAGCGCGCCCTCCTGGCCAGCGACGACGGCTTCGCCGCCCTGTATTTCCCCTGGCTCGAGGCTGCCCCGACCGGCACCACCCTGACCCTGCCCCCCAGTGGCTTCGTGGCCGGGGCCTACAGCGCCACCGGGGCCAACGCTTCCCCCGTCGGCGTGATCGCCACCGCCACGGGCGTGGCCTACCCGGTCACGACCGCCGAGCAGGACCAGCTGAATCCCCTGGGCATCAACGCCATCCGCAGCCTGTCGGGCATCCGCATCTGGGGCGCGCGGACTCTCGCCGCAGGAGCGGAATGGAGGTACGTCACGGTGCGGCGCATGGCGCTGTGCATCGAGGAATCGATCCGCGAGGGAACCGCCTGGTGCCTGGCCCAACCCAATGAGCCCGGCACCTGGTTCGCCGTGGAAAGCGAAATCGAGGAGTTCCTGCAGACCCTGTTCCTCTCGGGCTGGTTCCAGGGTGCCACGGCCGACGATGCCTACTTCGCGCGCTGCGACGCCACGACCATGACCGGGCTGGACCTCGCGGAGGGCCGCACCGTCATGCTGGCCGCCTTCGCTCCCCTGGCGCCGGCCGAGTTCGTGATTCTGCGCATGGTGCAGCAGCGGGAGGATCTCTCGGCGGTGGTGGACATCCGCCGGGGCCCGCCGACCCTGCGTCCGGCCTCGCCGAACCCGTTCAACCCCCGGACGACCGTCGGCTTCGAGCTGGAAACCGCCGGCAGGGTCTCGCTGACGATCCACGACCTGGCGGGCCGCCGCGTGCGGACCCTGCTCGCGGAATGGAGTCCGGCCGGCCCCCGCTCCCTGACCTGGGACGGGACCGGGGATTCCGGTCTGGCCCTGGCCTCGGGGACGTATCTGCTGCGCCTCGAGACACCCGCCGGAGGCGCGAGCCGGAAGCTGATGCTGGTGCGGTGAGCCCTGCCGGCAGGCGCGCAAACCTATACAGAAACTTCCCCCGGGGGAGGTTTTTGTATAGTTTTCCGCAGGTGCAGCACGGCCGCGCAACTCCCGGCTCGATGTCGTCTTTCCACGACAATTAGACATTTTTCCTCTACAACTACCGCGATGTCCGACATTATATATTTTTCAATTATTGACGGTTGTAGCTTGCTTTACTGGACAATATGCCGATAATGACCGGTATAGGAGGCATAATGGACCAATACGCCCAAAGCGACAAAGCCCTGCTCCGCGACCTCGGCCGACGCCTGCGCGAGGCCCGGCTGCGCCGCAACCTCTCCCAGCAGCAGCTGGCCGAGCGCGCCGGCCTGAACCGCACCACCATCAGCGAGTACGAGCGCGGCGCCTCGACCAGCACCCTGACCCTGGTGCAGGTGCTGCGCGCGCTCGAACTGCTGGACGAACTGGCGGCCTTCATCCCGGACCCGGGCCCCAGCCCCCTCGAACTGGCCAGGCGCGAGGGCCGCGTCCGGCAGCGGGCCAGCGGCACCCGCGGCGGTGGCGATCCGGACGATGACCAAGGCGAGCCATCATGGTAGCCCGGGTCGAGACCGCCCTGGTCCACCTCTGGGGGCAGCTGGTGGGCGCGGTGGCCTGGGACCCCGAGCGTGAGCTGGCCACCTTCGAGTACGACCGCGCATTCCTGGACCGGGACCTGGACCTGGCGCCGCTGCACATGCCGCTGGCGACCGCCCGCCGCGGCGACGCCCGCTTCAGCTTCCGCGGCCTCTCCCGCGAGACCTTCTTCGGCCTGCCCGGCCTGCTGGCCGACGCCCTGCCCGACGCCTTCGGCAACAGCATCATCGACGCCTGGCTGGCCCGGCAGGGCCGCGCCCCGGACAGCTTCAGTCCTGTCGAGCGCCTGTGCTACACCGGCTCGCGGGCCATGGGCGCGCTCGAGTTCCTGCCGCCGCTGCAGGAGGCCTTCGCCGAGTCGGTGCCCGTGGAGGTGGCCGAGCTGGTGCGCCTGGCCCAGGCCGTGGCCGACCGGCGGGCCGGAGTCGGCGGCGACCTGGGCGACGCCGCGACCGGCACCCTGCTGGACCTGATCCGCGTCGGCACCAGCGCCGGCGGCGGCCGCCCCAAAGCGGTCATCGCCCTGAACCCGGACACCGGCGAGGTGCGCTCGGGCCAGGTGGACGCCCCCGCCGGCTTCGAGCACTGGCTGCTGAAGTTCGACGGCGTAAGCGACCAACAACTGGGCGAGCCGGCGGGCTACGGCCGCATCGAATACGCCTACGCCCTGATGGCCGGCGCCGCGGGCATCGCCATGATGCCCTGCCGGCTGCTGGAGGAGGGCGGCCGCGCCCACTTCATGACCCGCCGCTTCGACCGCCCCGCCGGCAACCGCAGGCTGCATCTGCAGTCCCTGTGCGCCATCGCCCACTTCGACTTCAACCAGCCCGACCGCTGGTCCTACGAGCAGGCCTTCCAGGTGATGCGCCAGCTGCGCCTGCCCTATCCCGCCGCCGAGCAGCAGTTCCGCCGCCTGGTCTTCAACGTCGCGGCCCGCAACCAGGATGATCACACCAAGAACATCGCCTTCCTGATGGACCACGACGGGCAGTGGAGCCTGGCGCCGGCCTTCGACATGACCTACGCCTACAATCCGTCCGGCACCTGGACCGCGCGGCACCAGATGTCCGTCGGCGGCAAGCGTGAGGGCCTCGGGCGGACGGACCTGCTGGCGCTGGCCGGCGAGATGAACATCCGCAAGGCTCCCGACCTGATCGCCGAAGTCGCCGCGGCGGTGGCGCACTGGCCGGAGTTCGCGCAGCAGGCGGGCGTCGACGACGGGTCGGTGCGCCGCATCGGGACCACGCACCTGGACCTGGACGCCTGACCCGGCCTGATGCAGACCGCAGGTGGCCGAATCGGGACATCCGTGGTATGAATTTACATCCTCCATGCGCACCACCTGATCGGGAGCAACGATGGAATCCGGCCAGAGGCTTGCCCAGTACCAGATCACCGGAAGGATCGGCGCCGGCGGCATGGGCGAGGTCTACCGGGCCCACGACACCAACCTCGACCGCGACGTGGCCATCAAGGTGCTGCCGCGGGACCTGGCCGAAAATCCCAACCGGCTGGCGCGGCTCGAGCGCGAGGCCAAGGCCGTCGCCGCCCTCTCCCATCCGAACATCCTGGCGGTCTACGACTTCGGCACCAACGAGGGCACGGCCTACCTGGTGACCGAACTGCTGGAGGGCGAGACTCTGCGCGAACGCCTGGCCCAGGGCGCCATGGCCTCGCGCAAGGCCGCCGAGTACGGGCGCCAGATCGCCCGCGGCCTGGCCGCGGCCCACGACAAGGGCATCGTCCACCGCGACCTGAAGCCCGAGAACCTGTTCGTGTCCCCGGACGGTCACGTGAAGATCCTCGACTTCGGTCTGGCCACCGCCGCCGGCACCGAGAGCGCCCCGAACCAGGACGCGACCATCGACCTGGGCACCCGCACCAGGCTGACCGCGCCGGGCGCGGTGCTGGGCACGGTCGACTACATGTCGCCCGAGCAGGTGCGCGGCGAGCCCACGGACACCCGCTCGGACCTGTTCTCCTTCGGCTCGGTCCTCTACGAGATGGTCACCGGGCTGCGCCCCTTCCATCGCGAGACCGGCGCCGAGACCATGACGGCGATCCTCAAGGAGGAGCCCGCCGACGTGGCCACGCTCAACGTCGGCGTGCCGCCGGCCCTGGCCGCCATCATTCGCCGCTGCCTGGAGAAGCGCGCCGGCGAGCGGTTCCATTCGGCCCACGACCTGGCCTTCAGCCTGGAGGCGCTGTCCGGGTCGGCGGTCGCCACAGGCATGACCGCGGCCATGGCGGACCAGGGTCCGCCCCGGCGACGGCCGGGGATGGCCGCACTGGTCGGCCTGGCGGCAGCCGGTCTGCTGGTGGGCGCGGCGGCGGCCTGGTTCCTGCGCCCGGCCCCGCCGTCGGCGCTGGACCTGGACTTCATCCAGCTCAGCACCCGCCGCGGCACCGTGACCAACGCCCGCTTCGGCATCAACGAAGGCACCACTCTCTACAGTGCGGCCTGGGACGGAGAGCCGGAGCGCCTCTACCTCGCGACGCGCGGGGCGTCCACCTCCGAGCCCCTGGGCCTCGGCAACGCCGCCCTGCTGAGCATCTCCTCCACCGGCGAACTGGCGGTCTCGCTGGACCGGCGCCATCCCCTGGGCTGGGAGGCGATCGGCACCCTGGCGGTGGTCCAGCCCGGCGGTTCGGCACCGCGGCCGGTCCTCGAGGACGTGCTGGTGGCCGACTGGGCACCCGACGGCCGGACCCTGGCCGTGGCCCACGAGGTGGACGGCGTGGTGCGGCTCGAATACCCCATCGGCACGGTGCTCTACGAATCACCCGGCTGGATCAGCACCCTCCGCGTGCATCCGGACGGCGAGAGCGTGCTCATCGCCGACAATCCGGTCCGCGGCGACAACACCTCGATGGTGAAGATCGTCCGGCGCGACGGCAGCACCGAGGACCTGGGTCCCGGCTGGTCCTGGGGCATGCTGTGGGCCCTGGACGGGAAGTCGGTGCTGACCTCGAGCGGTCGCACCCTGTACCGCACGCGCCCGGGAGCCGCGCCGGTGCGACTGGCCACGATGCCCTGCACGATCCACTTGCTGGACATCAGGACCGGCGGCCGCGTGCTGGCCGCCACCGCGGCGATCCGGCGCGAGATGATCGGCCTGGCGCCCGGCGCCGCGGCGGAGAAGGATCTGAGTTGGGAGGCCTGGACGACGCCGGTGATCCTCAGCGACGACGGCCGGCTGATCGTGTTCGAGGAGGGCAACGACGTCAACGACGACGGCTACGCCGTCTACCTGCGCGGGATCGACGGGTCGCCACCGCTGCGGCTGGGCTATGGCTCGGCCCTGGCCCTGTCGCCGGACGGCGCCTGGCTGGCCATGCTGAAGCGGCCGTTCGCCGACGACACCGAACTGCTGCTCGTGCCCACCGGGCCGGGCGAGCCCCGCCGCGTGGACCTGGGCGGCTTGCGGATCATCGTAAAGCAGGGATCGTGGGTCGGCAGCGCTGATTCAGGCGCCCTGATCGTCGCCGCCCGCCTCGGCGACGGCCCGGTGCAGCTGTACCGGCTGCCCCTGGACGGCGGGACGCCGCCCGAGGCCCTGACGCCCGCCGACTTCCCGCTGGCCTCCTACGGTCATGCGGCTTCGGCCGACGGCCGGTGCGTTGTCGCCCTGCCGGCCGCGGGTGCGGCGGTCGAATTCCGCGCCGACAGCGACGGTCCCCGGCCCATCCCCGGGCTGGAGCCGACGGATCTGCCCCTGCGCCTGGACCAGGACGGCCGCCATCTCTACGTGCAGGTGGCCCTGTCCATCCCCTCGGCCGTCTACCGGGTGGACACCGTCAGCGGCGAACGCACCCTGTGGCGCACCCTGGCGCCGCGCGATCCGGCCGGCGTGTCCAGCATCGACCGTCTGCGCGTTTCGGCCGACGGTGCGGCCTACGTCTACTCCATCCGTCGGCACATCTCGGAGTTGATGCTGGTGACGGGGTTGGAATAGGCCCCGCTCAGCCCAGCACGCCCCGCGCCCGCATGGCCCGCGCGTACAGCAGCAGCAGCAGCGCGATCACGAAGATCACCGCCGAGAAGATGGCGCCGCCCGCGCCCATGACCTCCATGCCGTCGTAGAAGCCGAAGCTGTAGATGGTCGTGACCAGCATGGCGACAAACGACCCCAGGAACACCGGCACCGCCAGGTCCCGGCGCAGCAGCAGCAGCATGCTGCCCACCAGCGAGCCCCACACCGCCAGCGCCCAGAAGAACTCGAACCAGACGGGGAAGCCGTAGAAGTAGTCGAGCTGGGCCTGGTCGAACTTGCCCATGTAGGCCTCGTTGCGGGTCTGGGTCATGGTGTAGTCGAAGGCGCCCACCAGGTTCCAGAGCAGGGAAACGACGCCGACGAGCCACAAGTGCTTGGGAACCGCTGAATTCCTGGCCATGGAAACCACCTTTGCCGCCTGGGCGGCGACGTCGCGTGTCTAGATCGCCTTGGTCTTCGTCTTGAGCCACTTGCGATGGGTCGGGTCCAGCTTGTCGGCCAGCTTGTCGTACACTGTCTTGTGGTAGGCGTTGAGCCAGGCCACCTGCGCCGTCTCCATCAGCTTCCTGTCCACCAGCCGCGTGTCGATGGGGCACAGCGTCACCGTGTCGAAGGTCAGCCAGGTGCGGTCCTTGTGGCTGCGCTTGCGGTCCCTGACCACGAAGACCAGGTTCTCGATGCGGATGCCGAAGCCGTCGGCCTCGTAGTGCCCGGGCTCGATGGACAGGAGATTGCCCTCGACCAGGGGCGGCGTGGGGATGTTCTTCAGGCTGTGCGGCCCCTCGTGCACGCCCAGGTACTGGCCCACGCCGTGGCCGGTGCCGTGGGCGTAGTCGGCGCCCATCAGCCACAGGGCCCGGCGGGCGAACATCTCCTGGCGCTGGCCGCCGGTGCCGGCGGGGAACGGCACGCGGGTGCAGTCGATGGTGCCCATCAGCACGCTGCGTGAAGCACTCGATCTGGCGCCTGGTCGGCTTGCCCAGGGCCACGGTGCGCGTGATGTCGGTGGTGCCTTCGAGGTACTGCCCGCCGCTGTCGATCAGGTAGATGCCTTCGGCCTTCAGCTTGGCGTTGCTCTTCTCGCTGGCGCTGTAGTGGATGATGGCGCCGTTGGCCCCGTAGCCGCTGATGGTGGCGAAACTGTCGTCCCGGTAGTTCTCGCCCTCGGCCCGGAACTTCGTCAGCTTGTCGGCGGCCGACATCTCGGTGACCTTGCCGCGGCGCACCGCGCCCTCCAGCCACTTCAGGAACTTCACCATGGCCACGCCGTCGCGCACGTGGGCGGCCTTGATGTGCTTGACCTGCACCTGGTTCTTGACCGCCTTGAGCGCGGTGATGGGGCTGGCCTCGTAGTGGAACGTGGCGCCCTTGAGGCAGTCCACGACCCGGCGGTTGGTGGCGCCGGGATCGATCCAGACCGCCTGCTTGCGCTTGCCCAGGGCCTTCAGGTCGTTCCAGACCTCGTCGTAGTCCTTGATGGCGGCGCGGCCCTTGAGGGCTGCCTCGGTCGCCGGCACCATCTTGCGCGGATCCACGTAGAGGGTCGCCGCGCGGTCGGTGATCACCACGTAGGCCGTGACCACCGGCGTGTACAGGATGTCGCGGCTGCGGATGTTCAGCAGCCAGGCCACCTGGTCCAGGGCGCCGACCACGTGGACCTTGCAGCCGGCGGCGGCCATCTCCGCCCGCACCCGGGCCAGCTTGTCGCGCACCTTTTCGCCCGCGAAGCGCACCGAGTGGGTGACCACCGGGGCCAGGCTGGGCTCCGGCCGGTTGTCCCAGAGCCTGGCCACCAGGTTGGCGGCGATGAACTTGACCTTGATGCCGTGGGGTGCCAGCGCCTCCTCGAAGCGCTCGGCCGTGGCCGCCGACACCGTGCTCGGATCCATGCCCAGGGTCTGCCCCTTGCGCAGCTGGTCGATCACGAACGCCTCCATGGACGGCGTCCCCGGTTCGCCCTGCTTCATCAGATCGATGCCTGAGCCGGCCAGCTCGCCGCCCGCCTGCAGGAAATAGCGGCCGTCGGTCCACAGGCCCGCCTGGCGCGTCCCCACGATCAGCTCGCCCGCCGAGCCGCTGAATCCGCTCAGCCAGGAGCGCAGCTTCCAGCTCTCGGGCAGGTACTCGGACTGGTGGGGATCGGCGCTGGGGACGTAGTAAGCCTGTATTTTATTGGCTTGCATCAGCTTGCGCAGCGCGGCGACCTTATCGCGTGCGGTCATGACGGCCTCCATCAGCTCGGGTCAGGATCGTCTCGGGGCGGCGTCGGGCCTCCCGCGCCCGCAACGGACGCTCGCAGGCCATTCTAGCCTGATTCGGTCCCGAGGAACAGCGCGGTCTTGATCCGGTAGGCAGGGCCCGCTACGATGCAGCCTGCCGCCATCGCCCCCGGCCAAGGAGTCCACGATGACCGACCGCGACCCCGCGGGCATCCTGCCGCCGCAGCCGAGCCTGGCCGGCACCTTGCGCCGCAGCCGTCCACTGCTGCTGCTGCTGGCCCTGCTGCTGCACATCGTGGTGTCGCCCCAGGTCGCCAACAGCTGGGTGGGCCTGCTCTTCCAGCTGGGCATCATCCTGGCTGCGGCGGGCGCCGCCGTGGACTCGCGGCGGCATGGGAAGCAGACCCTGGTCCTGGCCGTCCCGGCGGCGATCCTGGTCGTGTCCGGGGACCTGACCGGGCATGACCGGATCGAGTGGGCCGGCTACCTCATCACCGTGTGCCTCTACCTGCACGTGATCCGCCTGATGCTGCGCAGGATATTCCTGGCCCGGGTCGTGAACCTGGACGTGATCAGCCTGGCGCTGTGCGCGTACGTGCTGCTGGGGATGCTGTGGGTGCTGTTCTACCTGCCGCTGCTGGCGATCGACCCGGCGGCGTTCACCATCGCGCCATCGCTGGCGGACCAGAATCCGATCCACACCATGACCTACTTCAGCTACGTGACCCTGACCACCCTCGGCTACGGCGACATCGTGCCGGTGGCGCCCCTGGCCCGCGGCCTGGCCGTGGTCGAGGCCCTGACCGGCGTGCTGTTCCTGGCGGTGTTGATCTCGAGGCTGGTGGGGGTCTACAGCACCAAGCGGGACTAGACCTTGGCGGCGGGGCGCTGCCGCGGCAGGGGCTTGGTGAACTCGATCTCGTCGCGCACCGGGATGCCGTAGTAGCCGATCTTCGGCACGTTGGGCTTGAGCAGGCGGATCTTGCTCATGGTGCCCAGGCGCACGGCCGAGACGGTGAAGCCCCGCTTCTGGAAGAACCGGTGGGCGTCCAGGTTGTCGTTGGTGGTGATGGACCACAGGCGCTTGCAGCCGGCCGCGCGCGCCACCGCCTCCACCTTCTCCAGCAGCAGGGTGCCGATGCCCATGAACTGGCAGAGCGAGTCGATGGACACGACCTCGCAGTCGTCGCCGGTGACGTTGTAGGTCACCAGCCCGATGCGCTCGGGCCCCTCGGTGGCGATGAAGCCGGGCAGCTGGTGGGGGTCGTGCACCTCGTCGCGGGAGACCACGAAATCGCCGCCGAAGAGCAGCTCGGTGCGCTCCTTGACCCACTTGCGGTCGTCGTCCGTCAGCGCGGTCACCTGCATCTCGGCCGTCCAGTCGGTGAAGATCGCCGCGGGGTGCGCGTGCGCGTGTTTGTGCAAATTGCCGTTCATGGTCCAAAGGTGGGTTTCGAGGCCCCCCGGCGCAAGGTCGGGGTTCGGGCAACCGCAAGGGAATGCTACAGGATGAGTTGTCCCGGCCGATAATCCTGGGGTCATGCCGGGCAACGATTCTGCCCGGCCAAAAACCCCTTGGAGACGCACCGTGGCCGGCGACCCGCAATCCACCCCCACACCCGGGCTCGAGCACCGTGCCGACCGCGAGCTGGCGCGGCGCACCCTGCACGTGGCCTTCATGTACGTGCCGGTCTCCACGCTCCTGGTGTCGATCACCGAACTGCGCCGCGACGCCCTGCTGCCGTCGGTCGCCTTCGTGGTCCTGATGCTGGCCGCGGGCTTCCTGCGCCTGCGCCTGTGCCGCCGCTTCGACCAGGTCTACCCCCCTGGCCCGGGACGCTGGCGGCGCGACAACGCCGCCCTGACCGTGACGATCGCCGCGCTCTGGGGCCTGGCCATGGCCCGCATCGTCGTGCACTACGGCCTGGACTGGACGACCATCGCCTGCCTGATGGCCACCGTCGGCATCGCCGCCGGCTCGGTCAGCAGCCTGTCGCCCCGGATCCACCTGTTCCGCTGGTTCGTCGGCGCCATCCTGCTGCCGACGGTCGTGGCCTTCGCCTCCTTCGGCGTCGGCGGCCTCGTCAGCATGGGCGTGCTCGTGCTGATCTACTGGGGCCAGATGATGATCCTGGGCCGCTTCTTCAACGCGGAATTCCAGCACAGCCTCGAGGATCGGCTCGAGCTGGAGAACCGGGCCGAGGCCCTGACCCTGGCCAACCGCCAGGTCGAGGCCGCCAACCGGGCCAAGAGCGACTTCCTGGCCAACATGAGCCACGAGATCCGCACGCCGCTCAACGGCATCATCGGCATGACCGACCTGCTGGCGGACACCGGCCTGGACGACGAGCAGCAGGAGTACGTGCGGGACGTGCGCCAGTCCGGGCGCGCGCTGCTGCACGTCATCAACGAGATCCTCGACTTCTCGAAGATCGAGGCCGGCCACATGGCGATGGAACAGACGGTCTGCGACCTGCACGAGACCGTGGGTCGCGCCGCGCGCACCCTGCGCCTGGCCGCCGAAGCCCGGCGCAACACGCTGGAGCTGACCATCGCGCCCGACGTGCCGCGCCACGTGCTCAGCGACCCGCACCGCCTTTGGCAGGTGCTGAACAACCTGGTCGGCAACGCCGTCAAGTTCACCACGAACGGTCGTGTCGCCATCGACGTCACCGCCGAACCGACGCAGGCGGGCACGCTGCTGCTGAGCATCGCCGTCAGCGATACGGGCCTGGGCATCCCGGTCGAGAAGCAGGCCCTGGTCTTCCAGCCCTTCCAGCAGGCCGACGGTTCGACCACCCGCAGCTTCGGCGGGACCGGACTCGGACTGTCGATCTCGCGCCGGATGGTCGAGCTGATGGGGGGCGCCCTGACCCTCGACAGCGCGCCGGGCCGGGGCAGCACCTTCACCGTCCTGCTGCCGGTGGTCGCGGCCGATGCGGCCGCCGTGGCGTCGCTGCCGCCGGAGGCCGTCGTGGGCGGCACCGACGCCTGCGCGCTGCATGTGCTGCTGGCGGAGGACAACGACCTCAACGCCCGGGTGGCCACCCTGCTGATCGAGAAGCTGGACGGCCGGGTCACCCGCGTGCGCAACGGCCGCGAGGTGCTGGCCGCCTGGCGCGACGGCCGCTTCGACCTGATCCTGATGGACGTGCAGATGCCGCTGATGGACGGCTTTGCCACCACCGCGGCCATCCGCGAGGCCGAGCAGGACAGCGGCAGCCACATCCCGATCATCGCCTTGACCGCCCATGCGCTGGCCGAATACCACCGCCGTTGCACCGATGCCGGCATGGACGACTACCTGACCAAGCCCATCGACCCGCGTCGCCTGCGCGAGACCCTGGTGCGCTGGGCCCCCCAGAACGCCTGACCGGCCGCCCGGCCGCGGATCCTCTTGACGGCCGTCTCCGGCCGCGGTAGCGTCCGCGCTCGACCTCAACCCGGGAGCCGGACCATGAAGATCTTCGCCGCCCTCGTCTCTGTGGCCCTCCTGCTGGCGGCCGCCTCCGCGGCCTCAGCCCAGTCGGTCCTCAACCGCGACCACGTCTGGGGCGCCGGCGCCTCCCTGAACTTCCCCTACGACGACCTGGGCAACGAGGCCGGCACCGGCTGGGGCCTGTTCGGCACCGTCGACTACCCGCTGGTCCCGCTGCTCGATCTCACCGGCCGGGTGGGCTGGAACACCTTCGTCGGCGACGGCGACCATGACTCGGTCGACGTCTGGGAGGTGACGGCCGGCGGCCGACTGGCCCTGGGCGCGTTCTTCATGAGCGGCGAGGTGGGCTGGTACGACAAGGGCGAAGCCTGGAGCTGGGTACCGGGACTGGGCGTGCGCTTCACGAACCTCGAGGTGGCGGTGCGCTGGCGGGCGGTGGGGCGCTATGCGTTCACCGGGCTCAGCGCGGCCTGGTACTTCTAGGCGGGGCGAGCTCCAACCTGCTGGGGGCACGATCGGTAACCCAATGACGATTCCATTGGTCTCCATTTCTCAAAATTCATGACGAATATCGTTGACCCTTGACAAGTTGTTGCGGTTCTGGGATTCTCTCGATCGAGCCGCCGTTTCCAGACGCTGCATCCACGGCCAGGCTCGGATTTATCGAACGGGCGGGACCGGCATGTGTCCTGTCGCCTATGGTGCCGCGATGCGGCGCGTTTGAGTATCGTCGGGGGAAACGGAGTTCTCACCAGCGATCAGGCTATCGACCCGGGGCGGATTGCTTCCGTGGCCGGGGTTCGCATGGGGGGAACCGTCTTGTCTGGCCTTCCTGTCACGTTATTTCGACGTGATCTCCGGCCCTGCGGGTCGCGCTGCCACTCTTCGTCCGCTCCGCTCGCCATTCCGAATCAAACCTATGGGGGGAAAATCATGAGAAGGATCGCTTCGTGGACGCTCATCGCCCTCGTGCTCGGCTGCGGCTGGGCGCAGGCGGCCACCATCACCGTCGGGGTCTCCGGTGAATTCGCCACCATCGGCGAGGCCATTGCCGCGGCCGCCGCCGGCGACGAGATCCTCGTCGACGCCGGCATCTACCGCGAGCAGCTCTTCATCGACAAGGACCTGACCTTGACGGGCGCCGGCATGGCCACGACGACCATCGAAGCGCCGGACGCGATCGACCGCACGACCTATGGCATCACGACCTGGACCGGCGAGGCGCGCACCATCGACGCCGTGGTCGGCGTCCTCGGCGCCGACGTCGTGATCAGCGGCTTCACCATCGACGGCCGCGACACCGGGCCGAGCGACTTCTACGGCATCCACTACCAGGATGCCGGCGGCTCGGTGACCTTCTGCACGGTCGACAACGTCACCTATCCGGCCGGCCCCGGCGCCCAGCGCGTGGTCAGCATGGCCTTCAGCCACAGCGCGGTCACCGGGCCGTTCGTCCTGGACATCAGCGACAACGTGGTGCCCACCTTCCAGAAGGGCGGCATCCTGGTCATGGGTCCGGAGATGGTGTTCACCGTCGAGCGGAACCAGGTCAGCGCCGACCCGTCCCCCGCCATCGCGGGCAACGGCATCCAGTTGTCCTACGGCGCCACGGGCTCGACTGCCGCGAACGCGGTCAGCGGCGTCGGCTACACGGGCTCCGGCTGGGCCGGCACCGGCATCCTGCTCTTCGAGAGCGGCGACGTGACCATGGTCGGCGACACCGTGACCGGCAGCCAGTCCGGCGTCAGCTACAGCGACTGGCGGTGGGTCTACTCGCACCCCGTGCCGGTGAACCTCGAGTTCCATGGCCTCGTCCTGACCGGCAACGAATGGAGCTTCGGCGCCCAACTGTCGGGTGAGCAGTCGGATCTCAACCTCATCATGGACGGTTGCGAGATCACCGGCAGCACCGCCGACGCCATCGACATCTTCGGCACCGGCCTCGACCCCTGGGGCGGCAGCTACTACACGGGCTGGAACAACGGCGATCTGTCCGTGGCCATCACGGACCTGACCATCGACAACACCGGCTTCGACGGTATCTGGACCGCCGACGATTCCGGCAACGCCACCAACGCCGTTGCCGGCTTCACGGTGACCGGCAGCAGCTTCACCAACACGGTGGGCAGCGCGGTGGCCAACCTCTTCGCGACGACGATCAGCGCGCCAGCCAACTACTGGGGCGATCCGGCCGGTCCCGTCGCGGGTGCCAAAGCGGGCGCCACCAAGACCATCGCGCCGATGATTTCGCCCGCCGGCTTCGACTTGCCCAAGAACGGCCACGTGCCTGAGGTCCCGTCCGGCACGGCGGACAAGGCCGCCGAGACCGTCACCGGGCCGGTGGACTTCAGCCCCTGGTACGGCCTGCCGCTGGGCACCTCGCCGATGATCATCGGCACCAACGACGTGATCGGCGACGCCCTCGCCTTGGCCCTGGCCGGGGACTCGATCAACCTGGCCGCCGGCCACTACGAGGAGCAGCTGCACATCGCCACCGACAACCTGACCATCACGGGTGCGGGGGTCGGCCTGACCTTCGTGGATGCCCCGGCATCCATGCCCCTGTTCTTCACCACCACCGGCGGCAACAACTTCCCCGTCGTCTTCGTCGACGGCGCGACCGGTACGGCGCTGTCCGGCCTGACCATCGACGGCCAGGGCAACGGCCTTGCCAATTACCGCTTCCAGGGCCTCGGCCTGCACAACGCCGACGGCACCTACGCCGATCTGCACGTCACGCGGGTGCGCAACGAGCCGCTCAACGGCTCGCAGCACGGCAACGGACTCTACGTGATCAACGACGACGCCACGCTGCGCACGGTGTCCTTCACCGATGTCGCGGTCGATGACGTCCAGAAGAACGCCACGGTCTTCGACGGCGCCGGCCTGACGGTCAACGCCCTGCGCTTGTCCTGCACCGGCAACGGCCCGCTGGGCCTGGGCCTGCCCGCCCAGAACGGCATCCAGGTTTCCGGCGGCGCCGCCGCCAACCTGACCGACTGCGACATGGCCAACTACGACTACACCGAAGGCGCCACCACGGCGGTCGGCCTGCTCGCCTTCGGCCCGGGGACGGTCAACGTCAGCGGCGGCACGATCGACTCCTGCAAGACCAGCATCTACTACATCGACGCCTCCGGCGGAATCGACGGCATCACGGTCACCAACCCGATCAGCGACCCGATGTACGCCCTCGCCTACGCCGCCAAGGCGTCCGGCGGGACCATCGTCCAGCCCCAGGGCTTCGACGTGACACCCACCGGCGGCGTGGACAAGGCGGCGATCACCGTCACCCTGTCCAACAGCACCTTCATCGGCAACGGCGCCGTCGACAGCTGGGGCCCGACGGCCTGGGCCCAAGGCAGCGTCGACTTCACCGTCGAGGGCTGCGTCATCGAGAACTTCGACAACGGCCTGTGCCTCTACGAGGACGGCGGCACGGTCACGGGCGCTGCCAGCGGCAACTTCCTGCGCGACAACCTGACCTATGGCGCCTTCTCCAACACCGTGGCGCCCTACGACGCCCGCGGCAACGACTGGGGCCACATCAGCGGTCCGTTCCACCCGACCCTGAACGCCACGGGCCAGGGCAACGAGGTCTCGGACAACGTCCTGTTCGAGCCCTGGACCGGCCAGGCCGGCCTGGCGATCGCGCCGGCCACCGCCGGCCCGTTGGCCTGCAATCAGCCGTTGCCGATGGTGTTCAAGTACACCGCCGACGCGGCTACGCCGCCGATGTTCCTCTACAACATCATCGTGAGGATCCCGCCGCAGCTGTTTTCCAACTCGATCCTGGACGCCGAACCGTTCGGTTCCACGAACAAGACCTTCTACGCGATCAACAACCAGGACGGCACGTGGACCGTCACCGGTTCGACCGTGGGCAACCCCACCAACCCGGTGGTCGGCCCCGGCACTTTCGACCTGTTCACCATCAACTTCGTGACGGCCGCCGAGGGTAGCGGCGACGTGGTCATCGAGAGCTTCGCCTTCCGTGACCCGACCAACGCGCCGATTCCGGCCGGGGCCAGCGGTGCCAGCGTCACGGTCGACTGCACGCCGCCGGCGGCGGTCACCGGCATCACCGCCGTCCCGGGCCACAACAAGGTCAACGTCAGCTGGAACCATGACGGGATCGCCACCGACCACTACGAGGTCTTCGTGGCCATGTGGGGCAACGGGAGCGGCGCCTCGGCCTACCCCGAGTACGACGACCTGCCGGCGGACCTGATCCCGGCCCGGCCGGCCAATTACGTCACCGCCGTGGCCCTTCCCGCCTGGGTCGATCTGCCTGAGGTTGCGGTGCCCAACCTGACGCTCACCCAGACCTGGCCCAACCACCTGAGCCGGGGCGTCTACTACTACGAGGTGTTCGCCGTCGACGCCGTCGGCAACGGCAGCCTGCGGGCCGCGGCCAACGACCGCTCCACCAACTACTGGCTGGGCGACGTCTACGGGCTGCCCGGCGGACCGCCGGCGGATCTCGTCCCCAACGGCCTGGTCAACGTCCAGGACATCAACTACATGGCTGCCGCCTTCGGGCATCCCGTGGCCGACGGTGCCCCGCATGGCGTCTGCGACGTCGGTCCCACCGACGACTGGAGCCGTCTGGGCATCCCCCTGACCGACAGCGTGATCAACTTCGAGGACCTCATGGTGTTCTCCATGAACTTCGGCGTGGTCTCGGCGGCCAAGGACAGGGCCCCGACCAGCGACCGTGCGGTGCTGGCCTGGGTCGACTACGGTGACAACCGTTACGGCCTGCGCCTGGTCGAAGGCGACGGCTTGAAGGGCCTGCGCATCACTGCCGACGCCGAAGTGACCGCGGTCGAGACCGGCACCCTGCTGGACGAGCAGGGCGAGCCCACTTTCCTGCGCAACCTCGGCGCCGGGCTGGACGCCTCGGTGGTCGTGATGGGCGTGAACAACGGCTTCACCGGCGCGGGCGACCTGATGATCGTCACCGCCAAGGCTGCCATCGACCTGGATCGCCTGACGATCACCGCCCGCGGCCTCGACAACAGTGCCATCGAAGTCAGCCTGGAGCAGATCAGCGGCACCCTGGCGCCGCGGGTCTTCGCCCTGCACCCGAACTACCCGAACCCCTTCAACCCGATGACCAAGATCAGCTTCTCGCTGCCCGAGGCGCAGCGGGTTGCGCTGACGATCTACGGTGTCGACGGCCGCCGGGTCGCGACCCTGGTCGACGAGATCCGCCCGGCGGGTCTGCACGAGGTGGTCTGGAACGGCCAGGATGACAGCGGCCGCCAGTCCGCTTCCGGTGTATACTTCTGCAGGATCGACGCCGGACCGTACAGCCAGGTCGGCAAGATGACCTTGATGAAGTAGGACCCTGATCAAGAAGCGGCACTCCCGCCGCAACGGGGATCCCCGGGGCAACCGCCCCGGGGGTTCCCGCAGCGGCGGAATCGATATGAACCACCGGAGAGGGTACGTCATGGCAGCAAGAATCGGAATCACAGCGGCGGCCACGGTTGCCGTCCTGCTGGCGGCCGCGGCCGCCGGTGCCGCCGTGCCGCTGCACTTCTCACCGGCCGACACGACGCTGCCCCAGGCGGTGCCGGGGCGCCTTTCGGTCGTCGTCGACGACACGATGAGCATACGGACGATCGAGATCACGGTCAGCTACGACACGAGCATCGTGAGCTCGCTGGGCGGCGGCGCTGGCGACCTGTTCCTCGCCAGCGGTCACCAACTCTTCCGCGGCTATAGCGAACCTGAGCCGGGCGTCTGGTATGGCTACTGTGTCGTTCTGGGCACGGGGCTGTCCGTAGCCGGTCCGGGCGAGTTGTTCCGCTGGGATTTCGAGGGCGTCGCCAACGGCACCACCCCCATCACGGCGATGAGCGTGTACGTCTCCGACGTCACGAGCAATTGGTATCCGGTCGTCGACCTGGACCCCACCACCATCATCATCGGCGACCCCATCAGCACCGTCCCGCCGGCGCTCGACGCCCGGGGCCTGCGCCTCTCCCCCAACCCCTTCAACCCCCGCACCACCGTCGGCGGCGACCTGCTCGGCGCGGCGCCGGTCCGCCTCACCGTCCATGACCTGCGCGGACGCCTGATCGCGGTGCTCCACGACGGCGGGCTGGACGCGGGCGCCTTCGCCCTGGACTGGGACGGCCGGGACCTGGCGGGTCGCAGCGCCCCGGGCGGCCTCTACCTGTTCCGCCTCGAGAGCGGCGCAGATGTGCAACAGACCAAGGGGCTGCTGTTGAAGTAGCCGGCCCCTGTCGGGACCCGCGGTTCTTGCCTACCTTGGGCCGACCGTCCGCGAACGCCGTTCGAGCCCTTGCCCCGGAGTCACCGTGAGCCGCATGCCAGGCACCGCCCAGGGCGACCTCATCACCGCCCCCGTTCCCGAACTGATCCGCCGCCTGGCCATTCCGGCCTCGATCGGCTTCTTCTTCAACACCATGTACAACGTGGTGGATACGTTCTGGGCCGGTCGCCTGTCCACCGACGCGCTGGCTGCGCTGTCCCTCTCGTTCCCCGTGTTCTTCATGCTGATCGCCATGGGTTCGGGCTTCTCCACCGGCGCCACCGCGCTGATCGGCAACGCCCTGGGCCGGGGCGACCGCCGCGAGGCCGCCGTCACCGCCGCCCAGGGCCTGGTGCTGGGCCTGCTGCTGATGGTGCTGGTGATGACCGTGGGCTACCTGTCGGTGCCCTCGCTGTTCCGGCTGCTGGGCGCCACCGACGCGTATCTCGACATCTGCCTGCAGTACATGCACGTGATCCTGGCCGGCAGCGGCTTCGTGCTGACCTTCTACATGCTCAACGGCATCCTCACCGCCCAGGGCGACATGAGGACCTTCCGCGACTACCTGATCGGCGCCACCGTGGCCAACATCGTGCTCGATCCCTGGTTCATGTTCGGCGGCTTCGGGCTGCCGGCGATGGGGGTGCGGGGCATCGCCCTGGCGACCGTCGTCTGCCAGGGCGGTGGGCTGCTGTTCCTGGGCCGGCGGGCCTGGCGCACGGGGCTGATCTGGCGCAGCGAGGGCGCGCGCTGGCGGCCCGACGGACAGGTGCTGCGGGCCATCGCCGGGCAGGGCATCCCCGCCAGCCTGAACATGATGAGCGTCGCCCTGGGCATCTTCATCATCACCTGGTTCCTCAGCCGCTTCGGGCAGCAGGCCGTCGCGGCCTACGGCGTGGCCACCCGCATCGAGCAGATCGCGCTGCTGCCGACCATCGGCCTGAACATGGCCACCCTCTCGCTGGTCTCCCAGGCCTGCGGCGCGGGGCTGTTCGAGCGGGTGCGGCAGATCGTGCGCACGGCCCTGAAGTACGGCGGCGTGGTGATGGTCTTCGGCGCGGCGCTGGTCTACTTCGGCGCGCGCCCGCTGATGAACCTGTTCACCGACGACCCGGCGGTGGTGGACATCGGCGCGCGCTACCTGCGCATCGCCGCCTTCGTCGAGTACGCCTACGTGCTGCTGTTCGTCAACACCTCGGCCCTGCAGGGGCTGAAGAAGCCGGCGTTCGCCCTGTGGATCGGGCTGTACCGCCAGATCCTGGCGCCCATCGGCGTGTTCTGGCTGCTGACCCGGGTCTGGGACCACGGGCTGTACGGCATCTGGTGGGGCATCTTCGGCGTCACCTGGTCGGCGGCCCTGGTCGCGGTGTGGTGGGCGCAGCGCCAGGTGGGCCGGTCCGAGGCCGAGGCGACGGCGTGAGGCGCGCGCTGCTGATCCTGGCGGCGGGTCTGCTGGCGGCCGGCGCCCGGGCCGACGACGGCCCCGCGGTCGACCCGCGCGTGCACGCCTTCTACTACGGCTGGTACGCCAGCCCCGAGTTCGACGGCCTCGAGGCCCACTGGAACCATGAGGTGATCGGCGACACCATCGGGCGGGTCTACCCGGGCGGCGCGGACATCGGCGCCGACTACTACCCCGCCCTGGGTCCCTACAGCTCCCATGATCCGAAGATCGTGATCAAGCACGTGGCCCAGATGCGGTCCGCCGGCATCGGCGTGATCGTGGCCAGCTGGTGGGGTGCCGGCGGCTTCGAGGACCAGGGCCTGCCGCTGCTGCTGGACGTGGCCGCCGCAGCGGGCCTGGAAGTGGCCTTCCACCTGGAGCCGCTGCCCGGGCGCGATGCCGCCAGCAGCGGCGAGGCACTGCGCTACCTGGTGGCGACCTATGGCGGCCATCCGGCCTGCCATCGCCGGGACGGGCGCCCCGTGGTCTACGTCTACGATTCGTACCTGACGCCGGCGGCGGACTGGGCGCGCCTGCTGCAGACGGACGGGGAGATCTCGATCCGCGGCACCGACCATGATTGCGTCGTGATCGGCCTCTGGGTGGGGCAGGACGAGGGGGCGTTCTTCACCGACGGCGGCTTCGACGGCTTCTACACCTACTTCGCCGCCGACGGCTTCACCTGGGGCTCGTCCCGGGCCAACTGGCCGGAGCTGGCGGCGTTCGCCGTGGACCACGACCTGCTGTTCGTGCCCTGCGTCGGCCCCGGCTACCTGGACACGCGGGTGCGCCCCTGGAACGCGGCCACCACCCGCGGCCGCGAGAACGGCGCCTACTACGACCGGCAGTTCGAGGCCGCGCTGGCGGTGGCGCCTGCGGTGATCGGCATCACCTCGTTCAACGAATGGCACGAGGGCACGCAGATCGAACCGGCCCTGCCCTTCGTGGGCGGCGGCTTCGCCTACCGGGACTACCGGCCGCGCGAGCCCGGCTGGTACCTGGAGCGCACGCGCTGGTGGGTCGACCGCTGGCAGGCCGACGGGCGCCGGCCCTAGCGCAGGCCCTTGTGGGTCCCGTCGCAGAAGGGCGCGCCGGCGGTCTGCTTGCACTGGCAGACGGCGACGGTCCTGGGCTCGGCCAGCTCGAACATCTGGGGCCGGAAGGCCGTGCCGGCGTGGCTGCCGTCGCAGAAGGGCTGCTTGGCCGACTCGCCGCAGGCGCAGTAGGCGTACTTGCCGGCGGCCAGTTCGAGCACGGCGGGGCGGGTGTCGGCGATCTTGGGCTTGTCCATGGATCTCTCCTTGCTGGCGGGCGTGCGCTTCCGTGGGCACAAGCTAGGTTCGATTCTGCGGGCGGCCACCACACACTCGACGATTCTCCGCGCGCGCGCCGCGGTGTACACTGATGGCGGAGGACCGAACCATGCACGACGACTTCATGAACGAGGCCATCGCCGAGGCCGCCGCCGGCATCGCCGCCGGCGAAGGCGGCCCCTTCGGCGCCGTGGTTGTCAAGGACGGCCGCGTGGTCGCCCGCGGCCACAACCAGGTGATCGCCCACGGCGACCCCACCGCCCACGCCGAGGTCCAGGCCATCCGCGCCGCCTGCCGGGAGCTGGGCACCTTCGACCTGACCGGCTGCGAGATCTACGCCACCTGCGAGCCGTGTCCCATGTGCTTCGCGGCCATCCACTGGGCGCGGCTGGACACGGTGCGCTTCGGCGCCTCGCGGGCCGACGCGGCGGCGGTCGGGTTCGATGACGAGGCGATCTACCGGGTGCTGGCCGGGGAGATCGAGCCGGCGTTTGCGATCGAGGGCGGGATGGGGGCTGAGGGGTGCCGGGCGGTGATGAAGACGTGGGAGGCGGGCGAGGGGCGGGTGCCGTACTAGCTGGCCGTCGCCCGGCATTTTCTTCTTTTCCGCCTTGCGCTTGCGGCCTTTTTACGCTATATTTTCGCCATCGACCTTCCTCCCGGAATTCGAGACCCGCCATGCTGACTGCGTTCGTCTCCGGCCGTACTGCCGCCGAGGCCGATGCCGCCTTGAAATCCGCTTCCTCTGCTGAAACGGCCGCCCGCCAATGCGCCGTGCTCTGGTTCGGTGAGATGCTCGCGCGCGGGTTGTACCGCGAGTTGGGCTATTCATCCAGGCCGCAGTATGCGCGCGTCGAGTTGGGGTTCTCCGAGACCCGCATCAGCGACTTCATGCGGTTGGCGAACAAGCTGGACCAGCTGCCGGCGGTGAAGGCGGCGCTGCCGGAGATCGGCTACACCAAGGCGCGGGAGATCGTGGCCGTCGCCTCGCCGCAAACCGAGGCCACCTGGGTCGAGGCCGCGCGCAGCGGCACGCGGGCGCAGTTGACGGCGAAGATCAAGCGGGTGAAGGCGCAGGCGCGGCGGCCGGGGGCGGCGCTGTTCGCGCCCGTGGACGAGCCCGCGTTGGCGGCCGAGGTACCGGTGCGGGTCAACGTCGAGTTCACCCCCGAACAATTCGCGGGCTGGGAGGCGCTCTGGGAGCAGGTGCGCAAGCGCCGCACGACGGGCGACCGCGCCGAGATCCTGCTCGAAGCCCTGGCCTCCATGGGCGAAAACTTCCCCCGGGGGAAGTCGGACCCACCAGTCCAGATTAATGTGCACCAATGTGTTAGCTGCGGCAAGATCGAGGCGGGCGGGCGGGAACTGGGCCGCGCCGACGCCGAACGCGTGCAATGCGACGCGGCGGTCAGCGAGCCCGGCCGCCGCAACACCACCACCATCCCACCAAGAACCAGAAGAGAGGTCCTAGCCCGCGATCGCCACCGCTGCCAAGCCCCCGGCTGCGGCCGCACCCGCTTCCTGGAGGTCCATCACAGGAAATCGCGGGCCCGTGGTGGCACCCACGAGCCCGCGAACCTCATCACCCTCTGCGCCGCCTGCCATCGCCTGTGGCACGAGCGCTGCTGAGCCCGTCAATACGACATCGAATCCAACTCCACCTTGCCGCGGAACACCCGGTAGATGTGCACCGTGTAGCCCAGCACCAGCGGCATGCCGATGCCGGCCAGGATCAGCATGTTGCGCAGGGTGGGCTGCGAACTGGCGGCGTTGTAGGCGGTCAGGCTGGTGCCCGACGGCCCGTTGCCGTGGATGAACTCGGGGAACATGCCGATGCCCAGCAGCGCCAGCAGCAGCACGATCGACGCCGACGAGGACAGGAAGGCCGCCATTTCGCGCCCCCGGTGCATCTCCCGCGGGATGTTGGCGATGGCCAGCATGCCGGCCACCGGCACCAGGAACAGCAGCGGATGGGCCCGGAAGGGCTCGGCCATCCGGGGCACGTAGAGCAGGGTGGCGAAGGTGGTGACCGCATACATCACCACGAAGAACACGATGGTTGGCCGCACCCAGCCGCGCACGCGGGTGTTGAGCTCGCCGTCGGTCTTCATCACCAGGTAGATGGCCCCGTGCATCAGGAACAGGGCCACCACGGTCAGGCCCGTCAGCAAGGCGTAGGGATGCAGCTGCGCCAGCAGGTCGCCCCGGTAGCGGAAGTCCGCGCCGATGGGCACGCCCCAGGCGATGTTGCCCATGGCCACGCCGATGATCAGCGAGGCCAGCACGCTCGACACGCTGAAGGCCCCGTCCCAGAACCCCCGCCAGCGCGAGCCCGCGCGCAGGCTGCGCACGTGGATCGAAACGCCGCGGAAGATGAGCATGAACAGCAGCAGGATGAACGCCGTGTAGAAGCCGCTGAAGGCCGTGGCGTAAACGTGGGGAAAGGCCGCGAAGAGGGCGCCGCCGCCGGTCACCAGCCAGACCTGGTTGCCGTCCCAGACCGGGCCGATGGCGTTGAGGAAGACCCGGCGGTCGCGGTCGCCGCGGGCCAGCAGGTGCAGGCCGCCCACCCCCAGGTCGAAGCCGTCGAGGATGGCGTAGCCGGTGAACAGGGCGCCCACGATCAGGTACCAGATGATGTTCAGGATGCCGCCCTCCATCACGACTCCTCCCCGCCCAGGTCCGCCGCCAGCGGGCCCTTGCGGATCTTCTGGTCCAGCAGCACGAAGAAGACCACGAACAGCGCCAGGTAGATGATGGTGAACAGGATCAGCGAGAACAGCACCTGCCCGGCGGAGATCGTGTCGCTGACCGCCTCGCTGGTGCGCATCAGGCCCTGCACGATCCAGGGCTGGCGGCCCACCTCGGCCGCGGCCCAGCCCACCTGGTTGGCGATCTGCGGCAGCAGCACCGCCAGCACGAACACCCACTGCAGCGGGCGCGAGCGGAACAGCACGCCGCGCCAGGCCAGCAGGGCCCCGCCCCAGGCCAGGGCGATCAGGGTCATGCCGATGGCGACCATCAGGTGGTAGAACTGGAAGACCGGCTGCACCGGCGGGCGCTCGTCCAACGGGATGTCGTCCAGGCCGGTGACCACCGTCTCGCGCGAACCGCCCACCAGCACGCTCAGCAGGCCGGGCAGGCGGATGCCGTGCACCGTGCGGTTGGCCTCGTCGACCCAGCCCAGCACGGTCAGGTCGGCGTCGGCGCCGGTCTCGTAGATGCCCTCGAAGGCCGCCAGCTTGGCCGGCTGGTGCTCGGCCACGGTGACGGCGCTGCCGTGGCCGCTGACCAGCTGGGCCAGCGAGGCCACCATCGCCACGCCCAGGCCGATGCGGATCGTGGTCCGTGCGAACTCGACGTGCTTGCCCTTGAGCAGGTACCAGGCGCCGACGGAGATCACGAAGAAGGCGCCCGCCTGCCACGAACCCATCAGGGTGTGCCACAGCCGGTCCAGGCTCGAGGGGTTGAGCACCGCGCCCCAGAAGCTGGTGATCTCGGCCCGCGGGCCGACGGCGGTCTCGACGATGCGGTAGGCGGTCGGCGTCTGCATCCAGCTGTTGGCCACCACGATCCACACGGCGCTGAAGTGGGCGCCCAGGCAGACCATCAGCGTGGCCAGGAAGTGCATGCGCGGGCCGACCTTGTCCCAGCCGAAAAGCAGGATGGCCAGGAAGCCCGACTCCAGGAAGAAGGCGAAGATGCCCTCGGCCGCCAAGGGTCCGCCGAAGATGTCGCCCACGAAGCGCGAGTAGTTGGCCCAGTTGGTGCCGAACTCGAACTCCATGACGATGCCCGTGCCCACGCCGAAGGCGAAGATCAGGCCGAAGATGCGCACCCAGAAGCGGGTCAGCTGGCGATAGAGCGGCCTGCGCGTGCGCAGGTACATCCCCTCCATCACCACCAGCACCACGCCCAGGCCGATGCTCAGCGGGGGATACAGGTAGTGGAAGCCGATGGTGACGGCGAACTGGATGCGCGACAGCAGCACCAGGTCCATGGGGCATGCCTCCAGGGTCGACGCCGCGCCGGGCGGGCGCGGTTGGAACCTCCCCAATGGATAGTCATTTCTCCGCCGATGTAAAGTGTTGAAACGACAGGAGAAAACACATTGTCGAAGTGGGTCTTGGCGGCGGCGCGCGGGCCCTAGTTGCCGCGGTTGCTGTGGATCAGGCGGCGCAGCTTTTGCGCCCGCTCATCGTCGGGCATGCGCGACAGCAGGTCGTCCATCAGCTCCAGGGCCTCTGCGGTCTGTCCCTGCTGGACGAGGATCCCGGCCAGGCGCAGCTGCGCGGTATCCTGCCGCGGGTCGATCACCAGCGCCTGCCGGTAGTCGCGGACTGCGGCCTCCGTGTTCCCGGCGTGCTGTTGCGCCTCACCACGGTTGACCAGCCAGCCGGGCGCGTCCGGATACCAGCCGAGCAGGCTCGACCACAGGGTGATGGCCTCCAGGTCGCGGCCCAGGCGCTGCAGCAGGCGTGCCTGAACCTCCTTTAGAAGCGGGTCGGCGGGCCGGGCCACGCGGGCGTTGGCATGGGTCTGCAGCAGTTCGGCGATGGGCAAAGCCCGGGCCTCCTGCTCCAGCCCGGCGGCGCGCGCCCGATCGCGCTCGCCCTGGGCCGGCGCAAACGGCGGCCGGCCGGTGATGCGGAGGATCCCCTCGGCGGCCTCCCAGCGATCGTAGGCGGTAAAGCCCAGCCAGGCGCCGGCCCGGTCGGACACGGTCGCCGCCGGCGCCAGGCCCAGGGCCTCGCTCGCCGCCGGCTGCAGCAGCGCGCCGAGCGCCTGGTTGCCGGCGAAGCTGAAGTGCACGTGGTCCAGGAAGAGCGCCCTGTGGTCGGCCGCGGCCAGGGCCGCGGCGACGTCGACCAGCGTGACGCCGGGCGCGGCGGCGGCGGCGCGGATCGCGGCGTTGATCCCGGCGTCGGCACGAAAGCGCAGGGCATCGTTCTCGGCGGCCAGGACGAAGGCCTCCCGGGCGTCGACCTCGTTTCCCAGCGCGGCCAGACTGCGACCGCGCAGGAATTGGGTTGCCGCGAAGCCGTCGTCCAACGCCGCTGCCGCGTCGGCGGCGGCCAGGGCGCCGGTGGCGTCGCCGCCCGCCAGGGATGAGTCGGCAGCGGCCAGCAGCCCCGCACAGCTCACGCTGTCGGCCGGCGACAGGCCCGCCCGGTGCCGCGAAAGCAGCGGCGGCTGATCGCTGGTGTTGGTGGCCACGGTTGCGAGCACCACCGGCACGCCGGCCCGGGCCGCGGCACCGCACAGCCGGTCCAGGTTCGCGCGGAATGCGCGGCGGACCCCGGGCAGACGCGGATCGGCGGCCACCACCGCATGGTCGGTGAACATGGCCATGCCGTCCCAGCCCCGGGGCCCGTCACTACGCGGCACGACCCGCTCCAGCAGCTGCCCCAGGCGGGTGGACCTGGCCGCGAGGATCAGACGTATCTGCCAGGGCGCCCGCCAGCGACCACCCAGCGGACCCAGCCCGAACGGCCCAACCACCTCGTTGTTGCCCAGGTAGACGACCAGCAGATCCGGCTCCAAGTGCAGGCATTCCTGGGCGATCGGCAGGACCACGTGGGAGTTGGCCGCGGTCAGCGCGGTGTTGACAACCTCGAAGCGCTTTCCGGGATGGGCCAGGGACAGGTCGGCTTCAAGGGTGCGGGCCAGACCGAAGGCCGGGGAGGGTTCGCCGCGGGCTGCCGATCCGCCCAGAACGAAGATCCGAATCACTTGCGGGGGTTTCGGGCGGGTCAGGCGACACGGCAATGGAGGGCGGCTGAGTTCCTCGCCAAAGAACGGCCAGCCGTAGCGTGGGTTGCTGAGCAGGTCGGGGCCTGAATCGGCGGGGATGAAGAAGTTGGTGCTATGGCCCTGGCCCGCGGCCCGCAGCAGGAGTTCGGCGCCGCCCAGCACCACCACCGGGCCGAGCACGACCAGCGCCAGTCGCGCCAGCGACCGGCGCGCCGCCGCAATCCACTGCCGTTGCGCCCTGCTGCCCATGCCGTCGCCTCCTTGGCCTGAGGCGTCCAGTCTAGGGCACGGCAGGGTTTTCGCCAACGTGCGGTCAGACCGTGGCCAGACCAAGGCAGGCCGAGCGCAGCATCCGTTCGGTCATCTCCCAGTCCACGCAGGCATCGGTGATCGAGACGCCGTACTTCAGCTGGGAAAGATCGTCGGGAATGGGCTGGTTGCCGGCGTGGAGGTTGCTCTCGATCATCAGGCCGCGGATCGAGCGGTTGCCGGCCTTGATCTGCTGCACCACGTCGGCCAGCACCACGGCCTGGCGCTCGTGGTCCTTGGCGCTGTTGGCGTGGCTGCAGTCGACCATGATGGCGCCGCAGAGATTGGCCGCCGCCAGCTTGGCCTCGGTGGCGGCGATGTCCGCGGCCCCATAGTTGGTGCGGCCGCCGCCCCCGCGCAGCACCATGTGCACGTGGCCGTTGCCGGTGGTGCGCACGATGCAGTTGCGCCCCTCGCGGTTGATGCCCAGGAAGCTGTGGGGCAGGCCCGCGGCCTTCAGGGCGTCGCAGGCGATCTGCAGGTTGCCGTCGGTGCCGTTCTTGAAGCCCACGGGGAACGAGAGGCCGCTGGCCATCTCCCGGTGCAGCTGCGACTCGGTGGTGCGCGCGCCGATGGCCCCCCAGGTGATCAGGTCGGCCAGGTACTCGGGGGTGATGGTGTCGAGCATTTCGCCGGCGACCGGCACGCCGATCCGGTTGATTTCGCAGAGCAGCCGCCGGGCGATGCCCAGGCCCTTGGAGATCTCGTGGGAGCCGTTGAGGTCAGGATCGTTGATCAGTCCCTTCCAGCCCACGGTCGTGCGCGGCTTCTCGAAGTAGACGCGCATCACCAGGAAGAGCCGGTCCTGGACCTCGCGCCCCAGACCGGCCAGGCGGCGGGCGTACTCCAGGGCGGCCTCCGGATCGTGGATCGAGCAGGGGCCGATCACCACCATCAGGCGCGGATCGGTGCCGGCCAGGATGGCCTTGACCGTCGCACGCGCGCCGGTGACGAACTCCGCCGTGTCGGCGGTCAGCGGGAAGACCTGGCGCAGCTCCGTCGGGGCGATCAGCGGCGTCAGGCTCAGGATATTGAGATTGTCGGTGCGCATGCTCCGGTCCCTTTCAGGGCGTGGCGCGGAATCGGACCTGCGGGGCGGTCGCCCCCTCCGGCCTTTATCGGCAGGCCGAAGCCGACAATCAGGAGTTTTTGACCCCGATCCGCAAGGTGGGGCCCCAAACGGCGGCGGCGCGTCCCCCGCAAGGCACGCGCCGCCGTGTTCGCCGCTGGTGATCGAACTACTTCAGCATCACCATCTTGTGCTGCACGACCTGCCCGCCGGAGGCCAGCCGGGCAAAGTAGACGCCGCTGCCGACCCGGCGGCCGGCGTCGTCGCTGCCGTCCCAGACGACCGTGTGCGTCCCCGCCTCCAGGCTGTCGGTGACCAGGCGCCGCACCAGGCGGCCCTGCAGGTCGTAGACGGCCAGGGAGACCGGACCGCTCCGCTCCAGGGCGAAGGTGACCCGGGTCAGCGGGTTGAACGGGTTGGGATGGTTGCCCACCGCCAGGCGCGGCCCGGGCACCTCGTCGCCCGCGGCGGACAGCGGGCTGGACAGGCCCCAGATCTCCACGTCGTCGATGTTCCAGCCGGAGTACCGGTAGCTGGAGTCGGTGGTGCCCATGGTCCAGCGCAGGTAGACCGTGGCCTGGCCGTCGGCCACCCCGCTGATGTCGTAGGAGACCTGGGTCCAGGCGGTGTCGGTGATCTCGCCGCCGTTGGTCCAGACCTGGGTGAAGCTCACGCCGTCGTTGCTGACGCTGAAGGACGCGTGATCCCAGGTCGACGTCTCGACGTTGAGCCAGCGCTGGAACTTCACGATCGTACCGCCGAAGGCCGAGCAGTCGATCGCGGCGGAGGTCAGGTGCCGCTGGGGCATGTTGTCGGCATAGTCGCCGCCCAGCTCGAAGCCGTACACGTTGCTGCCCGTGTAGCCGGAGGTAGGATCCGGCTCGCCGTGGGCCGTGCCGCCGCCGCCGAGGGGCACACCGAAGGCCCAGCCCGTGTCGGCGGTCCAGCCCGGATCGCTGTCCAGGGTGAACGCCTGCTGCAGCGAGGGCAGACCGACGGTCAGGCGCAGGTCGCGCTGGGTGTCGCCGTCGCCGTCGGTCAGGTTGACCAGGCTGAGCGCCCCGTTGTAGACGCTGTTGGGCAGGGCCAGGGCGGCTGCGGTCAGGGCGACGGTCAGGTCGGCCGAGGCGCCGGCGGCCAGGTTCCCGCTGCCGCCGCTGGTGATCGCGGCCCAGGTCACGTCGACACTGGCCTGGTAGTCGATGGCGTACACGCTGTTGTTGGTCAGGGTCCAGGTCGCGGTTTCGGGCGTGAACGGTCCGCCGGCGTTGCCGCCGGGCGTGAACGACCCGCCGGCCACCGCCAGGCCGCTGGCCCAGGGCGCGTAGGTGTCGGTGGTGGTGGCGCCGGTGCCCAGCGGATCCAGCCAGGAGGCCATCGCCGCCCAGGACACCGAGAATCGCCCGTACCAGTCCGAGTCGTTGTTGCCGCAGGCCGCGTAGCCGCCGTGCAGCTGGCCGATCACCCGGCGGTCCTGGTCGAACAGCGGCGAGCCCGACGAGCCCGGCTCGGTGGTGCCCAGGTCCCAATCGGTGACCCGCACGTGGGTGCCGTTGCCCGGCACCGCGTTCTGCAGGTAGGTGGTGACGGTGGTCGGCTGGTACTCGAAGCTGATGCTCTTCTCGTCCGTGTTCGGATGGTGGATCGCCACCGCGGTGGTGGCGTCGGCGCCGCTGCGGTCCCAGCCGGCGAAGGACACCTCGTGGGCCGGGTCGGTCGCATCGTCCATCAGCACCAGCGTGAAGTCCGAGGTGGACGAGCCGGCCAGGAAGGTCGAGCCGGTCTGGAACTGGTTCAGGGTGCCTCCACCCTGCTGGCCGCAAACCGGGCTCTGGAAGTTCCAATACACCACCAGCGAGGCCGCGTTGCCGGCGGAGATGCCGCAGTGGTAGGCGGTCAGGAAGTAGGGCGTGCCGTCGCCGGCGGTGTTGTTGACCATCGCGCCGGTGCAGAAGGTCGAACCGCCGGTGGAGATCACGCCCACCGAGTTGATCTCCAGGCGCCAGTCGTCGCCTTCGGGGCAGACCACGTCGATGTTGCAGGAGCCGGCCTTGTCGGCCTCGGCCTCGGCGATCAGCTCGTCGAAGAAGCGGTAGCCGCGGTTGACCTTGGTCAGCTCCAGCAGGTAGTCGTGGCGCGAGGCCGCCGGCAGCAGCAGCTCGACCACGATGTCGTCGCTGATCACGACCGGGGTCCACAGCTCGCCGTGGGCCTCGTTGTCCTGCTCGGTGAAGATGCGCACGCCGCGCGGATCATCGCCCGCGACCGCATCGGCCGGGTGGATGGTCAGGCGCGAATTCTTGGGCAGCCGGTAGCCGGTGAAGCCCAGGTTCAGCGACGTGGCCCCGGGTGCGGTGATGCGCAGGCGCCACAGCATCCAGCGCTCGTCCAGCTGCTCCCACACGCCGTCGGTCTCGGGCGTGATGCGCACGTCCTGGGGCAGGGCGAAGCGGGGCGCCAGGCCGGCGGCCTCGCGATCGATGTCCTCGACCCGGGCGGCCTCGCGGTCGACCGGCAGGGCGGCCATGGTCGGCAGGCGATCCAGCCCGCGCACGTCGAACTCTCTGGACACGGGACCCGCGCTGGCGAGTGGGCTGGCGGCCAGGACCGCCTGCGCGACCACGGCGAGGATGATCAGGGTCAGGCCACAGGCCAGGCGGCGGGAAAGAGCGAACGGCATGGCGGCTCCTCGGCAGGGCGAAAGAAATGGGGCGCCGGGACGCCCCGCAGGGGAATGACGATGGATCCATTATACGATAATAACGGTCTCAATTACAATAACTCATTTGGTGTTACCATAGTACAATATCATTGGAAATGTGGCCAGCCGCAATATTCGGTCGCGGCAACGTGAGAATCCGGCAGCAGCAAGCAGGGACTTGATTATATTTGAATGTTGTGTTTCAATATTAGTGCGCCGTGCAGAGGTGCCGGACCCTGGCGAGCACACACCACGAGAGTCGCCCCCGGGGCCCGGCAGACGCCAGCGTTCACCTTGGCTTCGGGGGAGGCTTACCATGAAACGCTTCACGATTCCGCTTGCCGCCTTGCTGCTCCTGGTCGCCTGCTCCGGCGACGACCCGACGGGCCCGCAGATTCCCACCAGTGACTTCAACGCCATCATGGACGAGGCCGGCAAGGTCGTGCCGCTGGCCCCCCAGTCCTACGACAACTACACCACCACCGAGGAGGAGGACGGCGGCTTCCGCTACATCCATGAACAGCACGACGCCATCGAGAACCTCGAGGGCGTCGCCTACCTCGGGCTGAACGACGACGTGATCTGGCCCGGCAGCATGGTCAAGGGCGACCACGCCCACGAGTTCGTCTACGTGCCCATCACCGCGCCGCGCGGGCCCATCACCCTTTCGGTGTCGATGGAGAACTCCAGCATCGGCGGCGTCCTGCACCAGACGGTCGCCTCGCCCTCGCTGCACTCGGTGCGCCAGGGCATCAGCGACCTGGTGGGGCGGGTCTTCGACGAGACGACCTCGGTGCCGGCCCAGGTCGATTTCTCCTATCAGCAGGTCTACAGCGAGTCGCAGATGAACCTGTTCGTCAACGCCGACATCAGCTACGGCGGCGGCAGCCTCGAGACGGCCTTCAACTGGGACCAGAACAACACCAAGAACAAGATCATGGCCAAGTACACCCAGGTCTACTTCTCGGTGGACATGGACACGCCGTCCAGCCCCCGCGCCCTCTTCGCCGACGACATCAGCGGCGCGCAGCTGCGTTCGGCCATGCCCGCCGGCTCGCGCCCCCTCTACGTGGCCGGTGTCAAGTACGGCATGATGGCCGTCATGTGCATCGAGACCGAGTACAGCCGCGAGCAGATGCAGCTGGCCCTCGATGCCGCCTACAGCGGCGTCGTGGACGTGGACCTCGGCTTCGGCTACACCGCCACGGAGGTGCTGTCCAGCTCCTCGATCCGGGTCATCGTCTACGGCGGCTCGACCTCCGGCATCCAGGAGCTGACCGGCTTCGACGGCTTCATGCAGATCATCGAGTCCAGCACCGAGTTCGGACCCGACTCGCCCGGCGTCCCGCTGGTCTACAAGTTCCGCCACGTAGCCGACAACACCCTGGCGCTGATCTCGCTCACCTCCCAGTACACCATCGTGCGGCCGTTGCGCATCCAGCAGTACGTGCGCGTGACCTCGCAGCGCTTCGTCTGCGAATGGTCCCGCGACAACGACCCGTTCTACGATTACGACATCGACGTCGACCGGCTGCGGATCTGGGTCAACGGCTTCGACCGGGTGAATGCGGCCGACCCCGGCACGCAGATCAACCCGGTCGACCAGTGGGTGTACAACTGGTCCACGCCCGACTACCACGAGATGCAGGCCGGATCGATCATGAACGCACCCGGCACGGTCGACCTGGTCTACGACACCGAGGCCTGCGACTGGGGGTGCGCGATCCTGCGCATCACGGCGCACGCCCGCGACTACGACTGGGCCAGCGACGACGAATGGGCCGAGGGAACGATCGAACTGCACGGCGACCAGATGTGGGGTCCGCAGACCATCATGATGTACGGCCAGGATTTCCGCATGCGGGCCGAACTGACGATCGAGCCGGCGAACAAGTAGCAGGAATCGAAGCGGACGGGGCGTCAGCTTCCGCGCCGGCGGGTGGGGCGCCCCGTCGGCCTGCCCCCGGCGGACCGGCCGGGCCCCTTCCTGCGGGCCGGACCGCGGGTCGCGGGTGCGGTCGCGGCGGGCGCCGCCGGCAGCTTCCTGCCGCGCGCCGCCGGCACCAGGCACTCGGGGCCAGGGCCGATCAGGTCCTCGCGTCCCATGCGCTTGAGCGCCTCGCGCAGCAGCGGCCAGTTGGCCTGGTCGTGCCAGCGCAGGAAGGCCTTGTGCAGGTCGCGCTGCTTCTTGCGCTTGGGCGTGGCCACCTCGTCGCCCGGCCGGGCCTCGCGCACCACCTTGCGCAGGGGATTGCGCTCCGAGTGGTACATGGCCGTGGCCGTGGCCATGGGAGTCGGCATGAAGGACTGCACCTGGTCGGGCTTGAAGCTGTTGCGCTTGAGCCACAGGGCCAGGTTCAGCATGTCCTGGTCGGTGGTGCCCGGGTGGGCGGCGATGAAGTACGGGATCAGGTACTGCTTCTTGCCCGCCTGCAGGGAGAACTGCTCGAACATGGCGCGGAACTTCTCGTAGCTGCCGACGCCCGGCTTCATCATCTTCTGCAGGGGCCCGTCCTCGGTGTGCTCGGGCGCGATCTTCAGGTAGCCGCCCACGTGGTGGGTGACCAGCTCCTTCACGTACTTCGGCGACTCGACCGCCAGATCGTAGCGCAGGCCCGAGGCGATCAGCACCTTCTTGATGCCGGGGGTCTTGCGGGCCTTGCGGTAGAGGTTGATCAGCGGCGTGTGGTCCGTGTCCAGGTTGGGGCAGATGCCCGGATACACGCAGGACGGGCGCCGGCAGGCCGCCTCGATCTCCCGCGACTTGCAGGCCAGGCGCCACATGTTGGCCGTGGGCCCGCCCAGGTCCGAGATCACGCCGGTGAACCCGGGCACCTTGTCGCGGATGTCCTCGATCTCCCTGAGGATCGACTCCTCGCTGCGGCTCTGGATGATGCGGCCCTCGTGCTCGGTGATGGAGCAGAAGGTGCAGCCGCCGAAGCAGCCGCGCATGATGTTGATCGAGGTCTTGATCATGTCGTAGGCGGGGATCTTCGCCTTGCCGTAGGACGAATGGGGCACCCGCGTGTAGGGCAGGCCGAAGACCGCGTCCATCTCCGGCGTCGACAGGGGGATCGGCGGCGGGTTCAGCCACAGGTCGCGGTCGCCGTGGCGCTGGACCAGGGCCCGGGCGTTGCCGGGGTTGGTCTCGGCGTGCATCACCCGCGAGGCGTGGGCGTACAGCACCGGGTCGCCCGCCACCAGTTCGTAGGCCGGCAGGCGGATCACCGAGTGCTCGCGGTCGCCCCAGCGGTCGCGCAGCTCGCGCGGCGCGGCGTTCAGGGCCACCGGCGGCGAGGCTGCCTCGGCCTCACCGGTGCTGCAGCTGCCGCCCGGCATGGTCCAGGCGTAGGGATCGGCGTGGTCCACCAGCAGACCGGGCGTGTCCAGCTCGGTCGAGTCCAGCTCCACCCAGCCCGCGGGCACGGCCTTGCGCATGAAGGCGGTGCCGCGGATGTCGGTCATGGCACCGATCTCCTGGCCCTCGCCCAGCCGGTGGGCGATCTCCAGGATCTGCCGTTCGCCGTTGCCGTAGACCAGCAGGTCGGCCTTGCTGTCGACCAGCGCCGAACGCCGCACCTTGTCCGACCAGTAGTCGTAGTGGGCGATGCGCCGCAGGCTGGCTTCGATGCCGCCGATGACGATGGGCACGTCCTTGAAGGCCTCGCGGCAGCGCTGGGCGTAGACCAGCACCGCCCGGTCGGGGCGGCGATTGCCCTCGGCATCGGGAGTGTAGGCATCGTCGTGGCGCAGCCGCCGCTCGGCCGTATAGCGGTTGACCATGGAATCGAGGTTGCCCGCGGTGATCCCGAAGAAGAGATTGGGACGGCCCAGGGCCCGGAACGGATCGGCGCTCTGCCAGTCGGGCTGGCTGATGATGCCCACCCGGTAGCCCTGGTGCTCGAGCACGCGGCCGACGA
The DNA here is from genome assembly GCA_963848505.1 of Candidatus Krumholzibacteriia bacterium. Classification (GTDB taxonomy): domain Bacteria; phylum Krumholzibacteriota; class Krumholzibacteriia; order LZORAL124-64-63; family LZORAL124-64-63; genus JACZKN01. The sequence goes on from CAWKEB010000003.1 coordinate 2,646,253, forward strand.
CCGCCATGCCGAAGCTGGGATGATCGACGTAGGCGTCGCCGGTGACCACGATCACGTCGCAGGCCTCCCAGCCCAGGGCATCCATCTCGGCCCGGCAAGTCGGCAGCTCGGGCGCGATGCCGAAGCTGGCGGCCCAGTAGCGGGGTCGCGAGAACAGGGGCTCGGCCTGGGGCATGGTCGGCGCGGACATCGGCAAACGGCCTGTCGAAAAGGGCTTTCGGGACACCGGGACGTAGGGCACACTTAAGCCGGATCGAGGGCCGCCGTCAAGGCGGGCGACCTCCGACCACGGGAGCATCATGACCGCGGCAAAGCAGGGCTACCCAACGAGCGACGGCAACCGGGACCGGCTGCTGCAGGACAAGCTGGTCCGTCTCTGGGCCCGCCTGACCCGTGAAAGCACGCTGCCGCCCCTGGACCGCTGGCTGGGCCGGGAGCTGTCCGCCCTGGACGGCCTGCCCCGCGCCGACCGCCTGCTGCTGGGCGACCTGGTGGCCGACGGCTTGCGCTACGCGGCGCTGACCCTGTTCTGCGAGGCCTGGCGCCAGGACGGCTGGCAGGAGGGCACCGATCCCCAGCACAGGCTGCAGGCCTGGACCGGGGTCGAGGGCCCCGAGATGTGGCGCCGCCTGCGCCGCCTGGCCGTGCCGGTGGTCTTCTTCTGGACCTTCATGCGCAAGCGCGAGCAGGGCGCGGTGCTGCCGCCCATCGCGCCCCCGGGACCCGATGCGCTGGAGGTGTGGCGGGCCGTCAAGACCTGGGCCCCGGTCAGCGACGACCCGACCGCGCGCGCCCTGTGGGCCGGCCTGCCGACGGCCCTGGCGCCGCTGGTGGACGAGCGCGCGGCCCTGACGGGCTGGACCGCCGCCGAACACCTGGCCTTTCTCGACCAGCACGCCTCGCGCCCGCCCCTGTGGCTGCGCCTGGCCGACGAGCAGCACCGCCGCGCCGTCCAGAACGAGCTGACCGGCCAGGGCTTCCTGATCACCGCCGAGCAGGGCCCGGCCCTGGCCGTCACCGGGACCAAGGGCATCTACGAGCTGGCCTGCCACAAGGACGGCCGCGTCGACGTGCAGGACCTGGCCAGCCAGGAGATCGGCCAGGCCGTCGACGCCCGTCCCGGCCTGATGATCTGGGACTGCTGCGCCGGCGCCGGCGGCAAGAGCCTGCAGCTGGCGGCCGACCTCGAGGGCACGGGCGCCGTCCACGCCACCGACATCTTCGAAGGCAAGCTGAAGGACCTGCGCAAGCGCGCCCGCCGCGCCGGCTGGGCCAACCTGCGCGCCCAGACCTGGGACGGCGCCCAGGTGCCCGACTTCGGCACCGAGATCAACAGCCGCGGCGGCTTCGACCGGGTGCTGGTGGACGCCCCCTGCTCCGGCAGCGGCACCTGGCGGCGCAATCCCGACGGCCGGCTGGGCTTCGCGCAGGACCAGCTGGCCGACCTGGCGGCGGTGCAGCTCTCCCTGTTGGAGACGACCGCCGGCGCGGTGCGGCCCCGGGGGCTGCTGGTCTACGCCACCTGCTCCTGGCTGCGCGCCGAGAACGAGGACGTGGTGGCGGCGTTCCTGGCCGCCCGGCCGGAGTTCGCGCTGCAGGGCCAGGGCCTGCACGGCAATCCGGCGGCCGATGCGGACACGACGTTCACGGCGGTGCTGGTGCGCAGCTGAGCTATTCGTGCTAGATTCGCAGGCGCACTTCGCCGCGCCATCACCTGGACCCGGAGGACGCCATGCGCAACCGACTCGCGATGACCCTGCCCCTGGCTCTGCTGCTGGCCGCCCTGGCCGGCTGCGGCGGCCCAAAAACCAGCCCCCTGGAGACCGGCGGCATCGACGCCGTCGATCTGCTGACGACCCTCAACGCCCGCACCACCCGCGTGCTGGGCACCGTGACCGGCGCCGCGGCGGCCGAGGCCGCGCTGCCGGAACTCGAGGCGATCAGCGCCGACTACGACGACCTGCTGAACCAGGCGAAGGGCCTCTCCCCCGGCGCCCGCACCCAGCTCTCGGAGCAGGCGGCGCGCATCCTGCCCGGCCTCAAGGACAACGCGGTGCGCCTGGCCTCGATGCGCGGCGGCGAGGTGCTCAGCCCCGTGCTGCGCGGGATCATCGACAAGGTGGCGCTGCTCTAGCCGCGCACCGACGGCAACGAACAAGGGCGGCCCGCCTCCGTGCGGACCGCCCTTTCTCGTCCCCGGTCTGGTCCGGGAGCTACTTCGCTTCGCGCTGCCGGTAGGCCTCACGCGTGCGCGCCGGCACCGGGCCGAACGCAGGCACGACCGGCGGCTCGGCCGTGTGCAGCTTCAGCACCTCGGCGATGCCCCGGTCCAGCTGCGCGTCCAGGCCCTTGGCCAGGTCCTGGGGCAGGTTGTCCACCACGATGTCGGGATCGACGCCGTGGTTCTCCACCCCCCAGCCCTTGTCCGCATCCCACCAGGCGGCCACCGGCTGGGTCACCAGCCCGCCGTCCTGCAGCGGCCGGATGGCGTTGATGCCGATCACGCCGCCCCAGCTGCGCTTGCCGATCACCGGGGCCAGCCCCTCCAGCTGGATCGCCTGGGGGAAGATGTCGCCGTCGCTGCCGGCGTTCTCGTTGGTCAGCACCACGAAGGGCCCGTTGAGGGTGCGGTAGGGGTAGGTGATCGTCGAGCCGTCGCGGGCGCGGTCGAAGGCCAGCACCGGCCGGCGCAGGCGCTCCACCAGCATCTGGCTGACGAAGCCGCCGCCGTTCCAGCGCACGTCCACGATCATGCCTTCCTTGTCCAGCTGCGGGTAGAACCACTTGTTGAAGGCCACCATGCCGTCGGCGCCCATGTCCGGCACGTGGATGTAGCCGATCTTCCCGCCCGTCTTTTCGGTCACGTATTCGCGGTTGCGGCGCACCCAGTCGGCGTAGCGCAGCTCGGTCTCGTCGCCCAGGGGGGTCAGCAGCGCCTCGCGGCGGCCCTTGCCGGCGGCATCGTCGGCCACCGTCACCAGCACCTGCTTGCCGGCCAGGCCGGCCAGCAGGGCGTGCAGGTTGGGCGCGTCCTGGACCGGCTGCCCGTTGACCGCCAGCACGAAGTTGCCGTCGGCGGCCTCGACCCCCGGCTCGGCCAAAGGCGAGCGCACCCGGTCGGCCGGGTCGGCCCGCAGGATGCGCACGATGCGGTAGGCGTTGCCGTCGCGCACCAGGTCGGCGCCCAGCAGGCCGGTCGCCACCCGGGGCACCTGCACGCCGGCATCGCCGCCGAACACGTAGGTGTGGCTGGTGTTGGCCTCGCCGTAGACCTGGCCGATCAGGTCGCCGAGGTCGGCGCGGCTGGACACCCGGTCCAGCAGCGTGGCGTATTGCTTGCCGATGGCGTCCCAGTCCAGGCCGGCCATGTTCGCGTCCCAGTAGAAGTCGCGCATCTGGCGCCAGGCTTCCCAGTAGACCTGGGCCCACTCGGCGCGGGGCTCCAGCTCGACCACGGCGTCGTCCAGGTCCACCTTGCCCTTGGCCATGGCCTCGCCCGGAGGCGCCGCCGTGGCCACCACCGAGATCTGCCCCGGCTGGGTCATGATGGCGATCTTGCCGGCCTTGGCCTCCAGGTCGACGGCGCTGATGCCGGCCACGAAGAGGGTGGCCTCCTTGTCCTCCAGGCTCCAGACCATGAGGCTGGCCGCCGGCGGCGCCTCCTCGAAGAAGTCGGGGCCCTCGGCCATGCCCTGCAGGGGCTGGCTGACGTAGAAGACCTGGGTCGAGGTCGCGCCGGCCACGTAGTAGCTGCCCCGGTCCACCGGCAGCTCGACCACGCGGTCGGCCAGGCCGGCGAAGTCGATCTCGATGGGCGCGGGCGGCTCGTCCTTCTTCTCGTCCTTCTTGTCCTTGTCCTTCTTGTCGTCGTCCTTCTTCGCCGGCTCGTCCGCGGCCGGGGGCAGCCCCGCGTCCTGCAGCAGGGGGTCCTTCACGTCCGGCCGCAGCAGCAGGGCGTAGATCTTCTCGTTTTTGGTCTCCACGTTCTGCAGGTCGATGGTGCCCAGCACCGGGTTGGTGGCGCGGTTGGAGGCGAACCACAGGTAGCGGCCGTCCGGATCCCAGGCCGCACTGAAGTCGGAGGTCCAGCGGCCGGTGGCCTGGTGGACCTCGGCTTCCCTGGTGTCGTAGATGAAGATGGACGAGAAGTCGTTCTCCAGCTCCTTCTCGTAGGCCAGCCAGCGGCCGTCCGGGCTCCAGGCCAGGTTGCGGATGTTGCCGCGGATGCCGCGGTCGGCCTCGCGCTCGTCGCCGCCTTCGGCCTTCATCACCATCAGCCGGAAGTCGCTGTCGGCCCAGGCCAGCCACTTGCCGTCGGGCGACGGCGCCACGGCGAACGGCCAGGGGCCCTGGCCGGGCCGGCGCAGAGTCGTGGCCTCGCCGCGGCCCCAGGCGTCCTTGCTTTGCAGGGCGTCCTCGCCGCTCGCGTCGCACCAGGAGATCATCCGCTTGCCGTCGTGGCTGAAGGTGGCCGCGCGCTCGCGGGCGCCGGTGCCGCGGGTCACCGGCAGGGTGATGCCCTCCTTGACCGGCACCGAGAACAACTCGCCGCGCACCTCGGCCAGCAGGCGCTCGCCGTCGGGTGCCAGGTCGAAGCCCTGCAGGTCGCCGCTGGAGGCGCGGTAGCGGGTGCGGGTCAGCGGGCGATCGCTGGGCAGGTCCACCACGACGGCCGTGACCGCGCCCGTGGCGCTGTCGCACAGCTGCAGGTCGCCGCCCAGGGTGAAGACGATGGTGCCGTCGTCGCCCATGGCGGGCCAGCGGGCATCCCAGTCGCTGAAGTTCGTCACCCGCGCGCGGCCGTTGCCGTCGGGCCCGCAGCGCCAGAGGTTGGCGGTACCGCCCTCGTCGCTGAGGAAGAAGAGGCCGCCGCCGAACCACATGGGCATTTCGTCGGGGCCAGGGAAGGTGGTGATCTGCTTGAAGTCCGCGCGCTGGGGGTCGCCCACCCAGATGTCGGCCGCGGTGCCGCCGCGGTAGCGCTTCCAGGTTGCGCGCTCGCGCTCGGTGACGTTGAAGGCCCACAGGCCGCTCTGCGGATCGACGGCCAACCGGGAGGCCGGGCCCAGGGGCAGCTCCTGCGGATCGCCGCCGGCGGGACTCACGGTGTAGAGACGGTAGTCGCCGTGGGGATCGGTGCGGCGGCTGCGCAGGATCACGCGGCCGTCCGGGAACCAGCCCACCACCTCGTCGGCGGCCGGATGCCAGGTCAGCCGCTGCGGCTCGCCGCCGGCGGCCGGGATCACGTAGACGTCGCGGTTGCCGTCGTACTCGCCGGTGAAGGCGATCAGCGCGCCGTCGGGCGAGAAGTGCGGGAAGTACTCGCTGCCCTCGAAACGGGTCAGGCGCCGCACGTCGGCGCCCTGCCGGTCGCAGGACCAGAGATCATCCTCGGCGGTGAAGACGATGCGGTCGCCGTGCAGGTCGGCCTGGCCGACGTAGGGGCTAGCGGCGGTGGCGGAACCCGCGGCCAGGGCGCACAGGGCCAGGCACGCGAACAGAAGGCGCGTCGACAGGGCGGACATGGAAACCTCCAGGGTGGAAACAGCCGGCAAAAAACATGCTCTATACGGCCGCAGCGGGCGCTTGTTGCCCGGACCTACTTCACCACCGGCAGACCTTCGCGGTTCCACTCGGCGATGCCCTTGCGCAGGTTGATCACCCGCTCGAAGCCCGCGTCGATCAGCATCTTGGCCGCAACCGTGCTGCGGTTGCCGCTGGCGCAGTAGATGAACACCGGATCGCGCCGGTGGGCCGCCAGTTCGCCGCTGCGGCGGGCCAGCTCCTGCACCGGGATCAGCAACGCGCCCTCGAGGTGGCCGCCGGCGAACTCGCCGCCGGTGCGCACATCCAGCACCACGGGATCGATGGAGGCGATCAGCGCCGCCGCTTCCTGGGCCGAGACCTCGCTGTAGCGGGCGTCGCGGAAGTCGATGGCCTCGATCTCGCCGCTCAGCTCGCCGATGGTGAACGCGTACACCCCCGCCTCGGGCACCTTGAAGTGATCGCGCTCGCCCTCGGGCACCGGCATGGTCAGGGCCACGTCCAGGCTGGGGATCGAGATGGTGAACGGGGCCCCGCCCGCCAGCTCGGGCCGCACGTAGTCGCCGCGGTAGATGGTGAAGCGGGCGCCGGGCGCGGCGGGGTCGAAGGTCAGGACGCGCAGGCCGTCCTCGATGCGGCCCGACACGGCGGGGGTGTCGGCGGCGGCGGGCTGGGCGTTCTTGTCGGCCTCAGCGCAGGCGGTCAGGGCCAGCGCACCCAGCAGCAGGGCGGGCAGCAGTCGGGTGATCATCGGCGGCATCCTCTCGGCCAAGGAGAAAGGCCGCCTGCGGGCGGCCTGTTTCAAAGTTTCGCAACCTAATGTAATACTGCGGGGGCCGGCTGTCATCTCATTCCCGCCTCTGCGGCGCGGATCTCGGCCATGAAGATCTCGCCGTACTTCTCCAGCTTGCGCTCGCCCACCCCGCCCAGCTGCAGGAAGGCTGTCGGCCGACCGGGGCCGGTGCACGGCCATGGCGGCCAGGGTGCGGTCGTGGAAGATGACGTAGGGCGGCACGCCCTGCTGCTCGGCCAGTTCGCGGCGCTTCTCGCGCAGGCGCTCGAAGAGGGCCTCGGTGGCCGGGTCGTCCAGCTGGCCGGCGTCGACGCGCAGGGCGGCCAGGGCGGCGGCGCCGCGCTTCTTCTTGGGAGTCTTGTTCGCTTTCGCCGCTGCGGGGTGGACCGCGTCGCGGCGCAGCTCGAGAGTGCGCTCGCCTTTGAGCACGGGCCAGGCCGCGTCGGTCAGGCGCAGCCCGCCGTAGCCGTCGGGGTCGACGGCCAGCATCCCCGCGGCCACCAGCTGGCGGAACACGCCGCGCCAGGCGTCGGTGTCCAGCTCGGTGCCGATGCCCCAGGTGGTGACCTGGTCGTGCCCGAAGCGCTGGATGCGTTCGTTCTCCGACCCGCGCAGCACGTTGATCAGGTGCTGGGCGCCGAAGCGCTGGCCCGTGCGCGCGGCGCAGCTGAGGGCCTTCTGGGCGGCCACGGTGCCGTCGAAGGTCTCCGGCGGCTCGAGGCAGGTGTCGCAGTTGCCGCAGGGCCGGGGCAGCTCCTCGCCGAAGTAGCGCAGCAGCGCCTGGCGGCGGCAGCCGGTGACCTCGCACCAGGCCAGGATGGCGTCCAGCTGCTGGGACTCGCGGCGGCGGTGCATCTGGTCGGCCTCGCCGCCTTCCATCATGCGCCGCAGCAGCACCGCGTCCTGCAGGCCGTAGGTCATCCAGGCATCGGCGGGCAGGCCGTCGCGGCCGGCGCGCCCGGTCTCCTGGTAGTAGGCCTCCAGGGACTTGGGCAGGTCCAGGTGCGCGACGAAGCGCACGTCCGGCTTGTCGATGCCCATGCCGAAGGCGATGGTCGCCACCATCACCAGGCCGTCCTCGCGCAGGAAGCGCTCCTGGTGGAAGCGGCGCAGTTCGGCGCTGAGGCCCGCGTGGTAGGGCAGGGCCGGGATGCCGTGCTCGACCAGGAAGGCCGCCGTGGCCTCGGTCCCCTTGCGCGACAGGCAGTAGACGATGCCCGCGTCGCCGGTGTGCTCGCGGCGCAGGAAGCCCAGCAGCTGGCGCCGGGCGTTGTCCTTCTCCTGCACCCGGTAGCGGATGTTGGGCCGGTCGAAGCCCGAGACGAAGATGCGGCCCCGCTCCAGGCGCAGGTTGGTGACGATCTCGGCGCGGGTGCGCTCGTCGGCGGTCGCCGTGCAGGCCAGGCGGGGCACGCCGGGGAAGCGCACAGCCAGCATGTCCAGCTGCAGGTACTCCGGACGGAAGTCGTGACCCCACTGGGAGACGCAGTGGGCCTCGTCGATGGCGAAGAGCGCGATGCCGCGGCCATTGACCAGGCGGTCCAGCAGATCGAGGGTGCGCTCCTGCAGCAGCCGCTCGGGCGCCACGTACAGCAGGTCCAGCTCGCCGGCCAGCAGGCGGGCCTCGGTGCGGCGCACCTCGTCCAATTCCTGGCTGGAGTTGAGGAAGGCCGCGCTTACCCCCAGCTCGCGCAGGGCATCCACCTGGTCCTGCATCAGGGCGATCAGGGGCGAGACCACCACCCCGGTGCCCGGCCGCAAGAGGGCCGGGATCTGGTAGCACACGGACTTGCCGCCGCCGGTGGGTGCCAGCAGCAGGGCGTCGCCCCCTGTGGTCAGGTGGTCGATGATGGCGGCCTGGTGCCCCCGGAAGGCGGCATGGCCGTAGACGGTGTTGAGGATGTCCAAGGCGGTGCGGGTCATGGTCACGGCAAGGTACCATTCCGGGAGGGTTTGGCCAAGGCACGGCTGACGTCACGCAATTTTTGCACAATTCTCGCTTTGTGACCCCGGGGAGGTGCTAGAATGGGCGCATCGAATCCCCTGCCTGCGGCCGGGCCGCAGGAGATCGCCCCTGATCGAACGGAGAGACGTCATGCGAGCGACGTTCCTTGCAAAGGCCGTGCTGGCCCTGGTCCTGGTGACCTGCGCCGCCCCCGCGCTGGCCGCCGACACGGACATCGTGATCACCGAGATCATGCAGAACCCCCTGGTCCTGGCCGACACGGACGGGGAATGGTTCGAACTCCACAACACCGGGGCTGCCGCGGTGGACATCAACGGCTGGACCATCAAGGACGACGGCACCAACAGCATCGTCGTCGCCAACGGCGGTCCGCTGGTCGTCCCCGCCGGCGCGTACGTGGTGCTGGCTCGCAACTCCGCCGCCATGGCCACCCAGGGCGTGACCGTGTTCTACCAGTATGGAGGAACCGGCACCTTCGACCTGGGCAACGCCGACGACGAACTCGTCCTGCTCAACACCGGCCTGGTGGAGATCGACCGCGTCATGTGGGACGGCGGACCCGTGTGGCCCGACCCCAACGGCGCCTCGATGATGTGGGACGAGGGCTCGGGCAACAACAACCTGGGCACCAACTGGAGCACCTCGACCGCGGTCTTCGGCGGCGGCGACAAGGGCACCCCGGGCAACGCCAACGGGGGCGTGCCCCTGGCGCCGCCGGTGGTCAGCAACGTGATCCACCGGCCCATCCAGCCCCAGCCCGGCGAGACGGTGACCGTGACCGCCGACGCCAGCGACAGCGACGGCACCGTCACCGGCGCCACCCTGTTCGTGCAGCTCAACGGCGGCGGCTTCGCGGCCACGGCCATGGGCAGCACCGGCGGCGACGGCTTCAGCGCCACCATCGCGGCCGGCCTGCTGGGCGACGCGGTCGACTACTACGTGGCCGCCACCGACAACGACGCCCAGACCGCGGTCAATCCCGCCGGCGCGCCGGGCACGTTCTACAGCTACGCCGTGGCGCCGCGGGTGATCACCCCCATCGCCACCATCCACGCCGACAGCGCCGGCTACGACGGCACCCTGGTCACGGTGCAGGGCCAGGTCTACATCCCCGGCGATTACAAGGCCGACGTCGTCAGCGTCTCGGCCTACCTGCAGGACGGCAGCGGCCGCGGGCTGAACGTGTTCGGCACCTCGTTCAGCACGGGCGGCGCCCTGCTCAACGACACTTCGGCCATCGTCCGGGTGACCGGGCGCCTGGACTGGTTCACCACCACGGTGGAGGTCATCAACTACGAGGTCACGACGATCTCGACCGGCAACCCGGTGCTCGTGCCGACGCTGCTGTCGACCGCGGCCGCGGCCGCCCCGTCCAACGAGGGCACCTACGTCCAGGCCGCGGGCCCCATCACGGCCATCGCCGCGACCGGCGGCACCAATCCGGCCCACAACGTGACCATCGACGACGGTTCCGGGCCGCTGATCGTGCGCATCGACGACGACCTGGCGCCCGGCATCGCGGGCTGGCTGGTGGGCGACCAGGTGACGGCCGCCGGCGCCGGCGCCACCTTCGCGGGCGAGGGCGAGATCCTCGTCGGCCTGGCTGCGGACGTGGTCAACGACGGGCAGGGCCCGGACACGACCGCGCCGCTGCTGCTGGGCGCCAACCTGACCGCGCCGACCACGGTCACGCTGCAGTTCAACGAGGCCATCGCCGCCGCCGGCGGCAATTTGGCCGGCAACTACGCCGTCTACCAGACCGCGACCCCGGGCAACACGGTGGCCGTGCTGGCGGCGGCCGTGCAGGGCGACCCCACCCTGGTGCTGCTGACCCTGGCGACCGACCCCACCGGCACCCCCCACACGGTGGCCGTCTCGGCGGTGGCCGACCTGGCGGGCAACCCCGTGGCGGCGAACACCACGGCGCCCATCAGCGAGCCCACCCCCGCGCCGCTGATCGTCATCACCGAGGTCATGCGCAATCCCCTGGTCCTGGCCGACGCCGATGGCGAGTGGTTCGAGGTGCGCAACGACGGAGCCGTGGCCGTGGACATGAACGGCTGGACCATCCGCGACGACGGCACCGACAGCCACGTGATCAACAACGGCGGCCCGCTGATCATCAACCCCGGCGAGTACAAGGTGCTGGGCCTCGACGCCGCCGCCATGGCCCTGGAGGGCGTGACCCTGTTCTACCAGTACACGGGCGTCACCCTGGGCAACGCCGCCGACGAACTGGTCCTGGAGACCGCGGGCGCGGTGCTGGTCGATGCCATCGTCTGGGACGACAATGTCGTCTGGCCGAGTCCCAACGGCGCCTCGATGTTCTGGCGCGGCGGCAGCGACAACAGCGACGGCACCGGTTGGAGCGTTTCCATCACTCCGTTCGGTTCGGGCGACCTGGGCACCCCGGGCGCGTTCAACGACGACCTCACGGCGGCGCCGGTGCCGGGCACGCCGACGGTCCTGCGCGGCAACTTCCCCAACCCGTTCAACCCGACCACGACCTTCAACTTCACCCTGGCCAAGGGCGGCCACGCCGTGCTGGCCGTCTACGACCTGCGCGGCCGCCTGGTGCGCACCCTGGTCGACGACACCCTGGAGGCGGGCAGCTACGACGGCGCCTACCGCTGGGACGGCCGCGACGGGCGCGGCCAGGGCGTCAACAGCGGCACCTACTTCTACCGTCTGCAACTGGACGGGCAGCTGGTGGGGGCGCGCAAGATGATGCTGGTGAAGTAGTTCGCGTCTCTTTGCGGACTCCATGCATCCGGTCGCCAAGCCCGGGGCGGTTTGGCGACCGGTGTTTTTTGGGCGAGGGTCTTGTCCGGCGGACACCTCTATTTTGACACTCCGGTGTCGGCGGGGCCTGTCATTGCCGCCGGATTCACGACCGCGTCGAATTCCACGGCAGTCAACAGCTTGAGCTCAAGCACCGCCTCGCGCAGGGTCAAGTCCTCCGCGAGCGCCTTTTTGGCCGCCTCAGCCGCCTGGTCGTAGCCCAGGCGGGGTACCAGCGCGGTCACCAGCATCAGCGAGCGCTCCAGCTGGCGGGCGATATTTCGCTGATCCGGCTCGAGATCGACGATGCAGCGCCTCGCGAAGGAGCGGCAGGCGTCGGCCAGCAGGCCGATCTGCCGCAGCACGCAATGGATGATCAGGGGCTTGTTGGCGTTCAGCTGGAGATGGCCCGACATCCCGCCGACGGCGACCGCGGCGTCATACCCGATGACCATGGCACCGGCCATGTGCAGGGCCTCGGCCTGGGTGGGATTGACCTTTCCCGGCATGATGGAGCTTCCCGGTTCATTGGCCGGCAGCTGCAGTTCTCCCAGGCCGCAGCGCGGTCCGGAAGCCAGCAACCGCACATCGCTCGCGATCTTGATCAGGACGACGGCCAGGCCGCGCAACGCTCCGCTGGTGGCGACCAGGGCGTCGTGGCCGGCCTGGGCCATGAAGGCATTGGAGGCCTGACGAAACGGGTGCCCGGTCGCCACGGCCAGGCGCCGCACGGCTTCCGCGGCAAAGCCCGGAGGCGCGTTCAGCCCCGTGCCAACGGCCGTGCCGCCGAGCGCCAATTCGCAGAGCCCATCCAGGGTCCCGGCCAGCCTCTCCCTGCCCGCTGCGACCTGGCTCTCCCAACCGGAAATCTCCTGGCCCATCGTCAGGGGGACGGCGTCCATCAGGTGGGTGCGCCCGATCTTGGTCACCTTGCCAAAAGCCGCGCGCCGGTCCGTGAAGGCTGCGATCAACTCCTCGAGCGCCGGCAGCAGATCCGCACTGATCCTGCCGACCGCAGCCAGGTGCATGGCCGTGGGGATGACATCGTTGCTGGACTGGCCCAGGTTGACATGGTCGTTGGGATGGACCGGGTGCTTTCCGCCCCGGGGCCTGCCGGCCAGTTCGTTGGCCCGGCCGGCGATCACCTCGTTGGCATTCATGTTGGTCTGGGTTCCGCTGCCGCTCTGCCAGACCGGCAGGGGAAACTGGTCGTCCAGGTTTCCCGCAGCCACTTCGTCGGCGGCCTGGATGATCAACTGACCAAGGTCCCCGGCCAGGTTGCCCTGGGCCACGTGGGTTGCGGCGGCGCAGCGCTTGATCAAGCCCAGGGCGTGGATCAGCGGCCCGGGCATGCGTTCCTCGCCGATGGGAAAATTGGCCAGCGCCCGTGCGGTCTGTGCGCCGTAGTAGGCCTCCGCCGGCACTCGCACCTCTCCGCTGCTGTCGGATTCCGTCCTGTACTGCATGATCGCACCTCGGTTGCCCGGGCCGTGTCGTTGCCTGCGGTTGGTCCTTCGTTCAGAGGCCTTCCTCGGGTTGCCCCGCGTCGGGGGCGGCCCTCGGGCAGGCCCCAGGGCTTGAGAACGCCGTCGATCAGCGGTGCAGGTCCGCCTCGAACCCGTCGATCCAGGTTTCGAGCTCGGCGCCGTAGACCTCGCGGGCATGGGCGCGCGACTGGTCCTTGAAGAAGACCAGGAACTTCTCCCGGCCGCCGTTGGCCACCAGGCGGTCGATCCAGGCGCCTGCCAGGGGATAGGCCGCGTCGCCCGGCAGCAGGGTCCAGTCGTCCCACAGGGCGCGCAGGGCCACCGGCGGCAGAGGCGCGCCGCTCTCGGAGGTGGCGCCGGCCTGGGCCTGGCGGGCCACGGCCAGGCGGTCGCGGCCGGTCTGGTCGTGGTAGACGGCGGTGCCCTCGTTGATCAGGCCCACGGTGTTGGTCGGCTGCAACGCCGCGGCGGAAATGACATGGGTCATCTCGTGGCCCACGGTCTGGGCGAGCCGGCAGTGCACCATGTTCAGTTCCGGCCGGGCGAAGCCCAGTTGGGGCATGCCCGCGGCGTCGGCCTCCTGCTGGTCGGTCCAGACGTGGAAGCGGATGGGTGTTTCGACCCCGCCGCCGAACCAGGTGCTGATGGCCGCGTAGGCCTCCTCGTGCTGCCGGGCGTAGGCCGCCTTGTCCAGGTCCTGCAGGCGGTCCGAGAAGCGGAAGCGGAAGTGCTCGGTGGTGAAGGTGGTCCACTTGTCGAACATGGGATCGAGGGTGAAGTAGACCAGGTAGTTGTTGGCGTTGCGGGTGGCGTTGGCGGTGGCGCCGCAGTTGCGGGCCAGGATCCAGAATTGGCGGGCGCCGTCGTCGTCGCTGTCGGTGAGCCGGCAGACGCCCAGGTAGACGTTGGCCCAGGCGTAGACCCAGGTGCGGTCGGCGCCGTCCAGCTCGGCGGCCCGGCGCAGGAAGATCTCGGCCTCGGCGTAATTCTGCTGGTCGGCCAGGCTGCGGCCCACAGCCAGGTTCAACTGGGCGGTTTCGGTGCCGGTGGACAGCAGGGCCTTGCCCTGTTGGATGACGTCGTCGAAGCGGCCCTGCTGGTACAGCTGCCAGAGGTCGTCGGCGGGGCCGGGATCCTGGGCGGGGGCGGCCGCGGCCAGGGCCAAGGCCAGGATCACGATCGTGCACACCGTCTTCATTGGTCCGCCTCCCTCGCGCTGGTCTCCCGCAGGAGCGCCACACCCGTCACGCCGAAGACCAGGGCGGCCTGCAGCATCGCTCCGATCACTCCCCACCGCACTTGCGGCTCGCTCAACCCGGTCGTCGCCAAGGCTGCCAGTGCCACCACGCAGACCACCAGCAGCAGGGTGCCGCCGGCACGCGGCCGGCGGCTGACCACCCAGGCCATGGCGGCCATGACGGCCGCACTGCCGATGGCGGTCGCGGCCCAGATCCCCGGCCAGGGGTAGTCCTCCGGACGCAGCAGGAACGCCACCGGCGCCAGGGACATGACCGCCGCGCCGAGCAGCACCCTGGCCACGCCCCCGCGGGCGCCCCAGTACTGGATCAGGTAGCTGATCAGGAACACCCAGATCAGGGCCTTGCGCAGGGCCTCCGCGCCCAGGATCATCGGCTCGGCCAACGACGTGGTGCCGGGATAGAGGCCCGCCAGCGCCAGCCCGTGGTCAAGGAAGATCAGCGCCCCCACCGCCAGCGCCGCATGGAAGCCGGCCCGGCGCATCACGCCCAGGGTGTACTCGTCGGCATCCCTGATGATTCCCAGTTCGCGCAGGATCGACGGCGCGAAGACGGCCAGGGCGACCACGGCCAGAAACGGCGGCCACAGGTAGTGCAGGAACATGGCGGCCGCGCCGATCCCGAACGCCACCCAATCCACCGACGGCAGCCGGCGCAGGGTCGTGTCACTCATCGCCTCCCCCTTCTCCCTCGTCCAGTGCGAACAGCTCGGCCACCGGCATGCCCAGGGCCTCGGCCAGCTGGAAGGCCAGCAGCGCCGAGGGCACGAACTTGCCCTTCTCGATGGCCAGGATCGTCTGGCGGCGCACGCCCACGCGGCGGGCCAGATCCTCCTGGGTCAGGTCCAGACGCGCCCGGTGCTGCTTGATGTGGTTGCGGAGTTTCATGGAGTCAATGTACGCTATACTATACTATTTGTAAATGTTTAGTTCCATATTGGACCATATTTCATACATCAACGGTCCTTAGGGTTGTCGGGTGCCCAGACATCGATGTAGGATCCTGCCGCAGGTGTAGGTTAGTAGTTTTGCACATTAGTCCGCTTTCGTGTCCCCGGGGACAGGGAAACTAATCAAAATTCAATCCACTCAGACCCCGAGGACCACCCCCATGCGTCTGCCCATGTTCATCGTCAAGGTCCACCGCTGGCTGGGGCTGCTGGTGGGGCTGCAAGTGATCCTGTGGATCAGCGGCGGCCTGGTGATGAGCGCGCTGTCCATCGCCAAGGTCCGGGGTGAGGACCGCGTGCGCGAGCACGCGGTCCACCTGTTCCCGGCGGACGAAACCCTGCTCTCGCCCACCGAAGTTGCCGGAAACCTCGGCCTCGCCGAGGTCAGCGGTGCCCGCCTGGCCCGCCGCCTCGAGCGCACCGTCTACTGCCTGGACACTGCAGCAGGCCTGATCATCGCCGACGCCAGCGACGGCACGCGCCTGCCGGACCTGACCGCCGACGAAGCCCGCACCCTGGCCCGAGCCGACTACGCCGGCAGCGCGACCGTGGCCACCGTCACCCTGCAGCAGGAAGCCACCGTCGAAACCCGCGGCCGCACGCCGCCCCTGTGGCGGATCGAGTTCGCCGACGACCGGCGCACCACGATCTATGTCGACCCCACCAGCGGCGAGGTGGCCGCGCGGCGCAACGCCCTCTGGCGGATCTACGACGTTTTCTGGATGCTGCACATCATGGACTACCGGACCCGCGACGACTTCAACCACCCCTTGCTGGTGGGCAGCGCGGCGGTGGCCTGGTTCCTGGCCACCAGCGGCGCCTGGCTGGTGGTCACCTGGTTACGGCGGCGAGCGCGCCGGGCCTGAAGTTTTCCCTCCCGCACCGGGTCGGAACGTGTTTGACTGTGGGTTGCACCGCAGACGGAGGTACGACCCCATGAGCGACGAGAAGCATCCCCTGCCCGACCCGGGGTTCACGCTGCTGGACGGCGTCACCCCTGGCGAGCACGACATCACCCTCGAGTACGGCAGCCAGCACCTGGTAGCGTCGGACCTGTCGCGGCCGCTGGTGGAGCGTCTGGCCGCCTTCGAGGACGTGTTCGAGAGCGAGGTGGGCGACACCACCATCGCCCGCGCGCGCAACCTGGAGCGCGGCTCGGGCCTGCGGCAGATCTTCCTGAAGTTCGAGGGCAGCAACCCCAGCGGCACCCAGAAGGACCGCATCGCCTTTGCCCAGGCCCTGGACGCCCTGCGCCGCGGCTTCGACGCGGTGACCGTGGCCACCTGCGGCAACTACGGCGTGGCCACGGCCATGGCCGCGATGATGGCCGGGCTCAAGTGCATCGTCTACATCCCCGGCGGCTACCACACCGGACGCTCGCTGGAGATGCAGCAGATGGGCGCGCGCATCGAGCAGGTGCCCGGGGACTACGAGCGGGCGGTGGAGGTCTCGCGGGCCCACGCCGCGCGCGAGGACATCTACGACGCCAACCCGGGCGGCGCCAACGTCCTGCTGCAGCTGCGGGCCTACGGCGAGATCGCCTACGAGATCTACGACGAGCTGCGCGACGCGCCGGCTGCCGTGGCCGTGCCCGCCTCCAACGGCACGACCCTGGCCGGCATCCACCACGGCTTCGTCAGCCTGTACCGGCGGGGCAAGACCTCGCGGGTGCCGCGCATGATCTGCGGCTCGTCCCACGGCAAGAATCCCATCGTGCTGGCCTGGCGCAAGCACCTGCCCCAGTGCGCCGACCTGCCGCCGGAGAAGATCAAGGAGACGGCGGTCAACGAGCCGCTCATCAACTGGCACTCCATCGACGGCGACCTGGCCCTGGACGCCGTGCGCCACACCGGCGGCTGGGCCGGCGACGCCACCGACAAGGCCATGCTGGACACGGCGCGCCTGCTGCGCGACAAGGAAGGCATGAACGTGCTGCCGGCCTCGACCGCGGGGCTGCTGGCCCTGCTGGGCCGCCACCAGCAGGAGGCTCTGCCGGGCGACCGCTACGTGGCCATCCTCACCGGAAGGAAATGACATGAGCCAGTGGCCGGAGGGGCACGCGGTGGTCTACTGCCAGGGCGCCTTCAACACCACCAACGGCAAGACCGCCCACGGGCTGGTGCGGCGCAGCGAGCGCTACGACATCGCCGCGGTGATCGACGCCGCCTGGGCCGGCCGCGACGCCGGCGAGGTGCTCGACGGCAAGACCAACCGCATCCCCGTGGTGGCCGATCTGGCGGCGGCCCTGGCCACCCCCGGCGCCCCCGCCACCCACTTCGTGATCGGCCTGGCTCCCGACGGCGGCCGCCTGCCGCCGGCGGCGCGCGCCGACGTGGTCAAGGCCCTCGAGGCCGGCCTGCACGTGGACAGCGGCCTGCACGACTTCCTCTCCGAGGACCCGGAACTGGCGGCCCTGGCGGCCAAGCGCGGCGTCGCCATCCGCGACGTGCGCAAGACCCCCGGCCGCGCCGACCTGCACTTCTTCGACGGCCGCATCGCCCAGGTGGAGGCCTTCACGGTCGCCGTGCTGGGCACCGACTCGGCCGTGGGCAAGCGCACCACCGCCTGGTTGATGGTCGACGCCTGGCGCGCCGCCGGCCGCAAGGCCGAGCTGGTGGGCACCGGCCAGACCGCCTGGTTGCAGGGGGCACGCAAGTCGCATCATCCTCGATTCCCTGATCAACGACTTCGTGGCCGGCGAGATCGAGTACGCCGTCTGGTCCTGCTGGCAGGAGACCCGGCCCGACGTGATCGTGCTCGAGGGCCAGGGCAGCCTGCATGAACCCGGCCTACCCCGGCGGCTTCGAGCTGCTGGCCGCCGGCCGGCCCGACGCGGTGGTGATGCAGCACGCGCCCTCGCGCCTGGAGTACGACGGCTTCCCCGGCCACGTCATGCACGACCTGCCGACCCAGATCCAGGCGGTGGAGCTGCATCTCCGGCCGCCCGGTGGTGGCCGTGACCCTCAACCACGAGAACCTGGCGCCGGCGGACATCGACCAGGCCTGCGCGGCGATCACCGCCGAGACCGGCCTTCCCTGCGTGGACGTGCTGCGCGACGGCGCGGACGCCCTGGTCGCCGCCCTGGCCCCCCAACTGGACGCCGCGCTGGCCCGCCGGCGCACCTGAGGAGAGACGAATGCCCCGCTCGCAGGCCAAGGATCCGCTGTCGCCCCTTCTCGTCTGGGACCGCCTCGAGGTGGGCCCGGCGAAGATCGAGCCCCGCCGCATCAGCGCGGCCTACACCGTGGTGCGGCCCGAGGGCAGCGACTCCATCGACCTGACCTACACCTGCGAAGAGGATGTCTTTGATCCCGCCGCGCCGGCCGACTGCAACCTGGCGGCGATGATCCTGGCCCAGGTGGCGCTCAACTACGGCCTCTTCTGCCGCGAGCTGGTGCTGCGCGGGCCCTTCGACGAGCGCGACCGCCGCTTCCTGGGCGACATGGCCCGCAACACGGCGCGCGAGATCTACGTGAACAAGTTCCTGCAGGCCAACCCCTTCCTGACCGGGCCGGCCGCCGCCCTGCCCACGGTGCGCCAGGAGGACTACCTCCGGGCCAAACTGGTCTTTCCCGACGCCGCGGCCGAGACCCCGGCGGTGCCCTGGGGCGCCGGGCGCGGCGCCTGTTGCGTGCTTTCGAGCGGCGGCAAGGACAGCCTGCTGAGCCAGGGCCTGCTGGACGAGCTGGGCGCCGAGACCCACCCCATCTACGTCAACGAGTCGGGCCGCCACTGGTTCACCGCCCTGAACGCCCACCGCCACTTCAAGGACGACGGTGCCCAACACGGCGCGGGTCTGGACCAACTGCGACCGGGTCTTCGCCTGGATGCTGCGCCAGCTGCCCTTCGTGCGGCCGGACTTCGCCAAGGTGCGCGCGGACATCTACCCGATCCGCCTGTGGACGGTGGCGGTGTTCCTGTTCGGCGCATTGCCTTTGATGAAGAAGCGCGGCGTGGACCGCCTGGTGATCGGCGACGAGTACGACACCAGCGAGCGCATGCGCTTCAAGGGCATCACCCACTACGCCGGCCTCTACGACCAGAGCCGCTGGTTCGACCAGGCGCTCAGCCGCTACTTCCAGCGCAAGGGCTGGCGGGTGCACCAGTTCTCGGTCCTGCGCCACCTGTCCGAGCTGCTGATCCAGAAGATGCTGGTCGAACGCTACCCCGACCTGCAGCAGCTGCAGGTGTCCTGCCACGCCGCCCACAAGGACGAGCAGTCCGAACGCCTCCTGCCCTGCGGCAAGTGCGAGAAGTGCCGGCGCATCGTGGGCATGCTCAAGGCCCTGGGCGCCGATCCGGGCCGCTGCGGCTACAGCCCCGAGCAGATCGAGGCCGCCCTGAAGGCGCTGCTGACCGGCACCCTGAAGCAGGAGAGTGCGGCCTCGGACCAGATGACCCTGATGCTGCACGAGCGCGGCCTCTGGGGCGGCACCCAGGCCCTGCCCGCGCCCCACCCCGAGGTGCTGCAGGTGCGCATCGACAAGGAGCACGCGCCGCTGAACACCGTGCCGACGGACCTGCGCGGGCCGCTGCTGCGCATCTGCCTGGCCCACGCCGACGGCGCGGTCAGTCGCCAGGGGCGGGTCTGGCTGCCCTGTGATCCCTTCGACGAGACCGACTTCAAGGCGCCCTCGCCCTTCGAGGCCAAGCGGCCCCAGGCTCCGGGCACCGAGGCCGAGAACGAGCGGCCCAGCTGGCTGCTGGCCGAGCTGACCTGGCCCGAGGCCGAGCGCCGCTTCCAGGAGACGGACGTGGCCCTGCTGCCGGTCGGCGCCATCGAACAGCACGGGCCGCATCTGCCCCTGGACACCGACGCCTGGGACGCCGACTGGCTGGCCCGCCAGGTGGCCGCCGCCTGCAGCGACCCGAAACCCCTCGTGCTGCCCTTGATCCCCTACGGCGTGTCCTACCACCACGAGGATTTCGCCGGCACCCTCTCGCTGCGCAACGAGACCATGGCCCAGCTCATCTACGACGTGGGCCTGGGCGCCGCCCGCTGCGGCATCACCAAGCTGGTGATCGTCAACGGGCACGGGGGCAACGGGCCGGCCCTGGCCTTCGCCGCCCAGATGATCAACCGCGACGCCCGCATCTTCACCTGCGTCGAGTCGGGCGAGACCAGCGACGTGGACATCAACGCCCTGGCCGAGACCGACAACGACGTGCACGCGGGCGAGATCGAGACCAGCACCACCCTGGCCCTGCGCCCGGAGCTGGTGCGCATGGACCGGGCGCGCGCTTCGGTGCCCGGCTTTTCCAGCCGATTCCTGGACTTCTCGAACCAGCGCGCCGTGGACTGGAACGCCTACACCGCGCGCATCTCCCCCAGCGGGGTGATGGGCGACCCCACCAAGGCCACGGCCGACAAGGGGCGCCGCATGTGGGACGTGATGGTCCGCAACCTCGTGGAATTCATCGAGGATCTCAAGGGTCTGACCCTGGACGAGATCCACCAGCGGCGGTACTGACATGCGGATCCGCGGAGTCCAGGCCTGGCGCTGCGACATGCCCCTGGCCGAGCCCTACACCATCGCCTACGAGACCATCGACAAGGCGGCCAACATCTTCCTGGAGATCGACACGGGACGCTTCCGCGGCTGCGGCTGCGCGGCGCCCGACCTGCCGGTCACCGGCGAGACGCCCGAGGACACCCTCGCCTTGCTGCAGGGAGACGTGGCCGCGGCGCTGGTGGGCCTGGATCCCCTGCGCCCGTCGGCGGTGCAGGACAAGCTGCGCCGCCTGCTGAAGGACCGTCCCTCGGCCCGGGCGGCCGTGGACATGGCCCTGTGGGACGTGGTGGGCCACGCCGCGGGCCTGCCCCTGTGGCGGCTCTTCGGCGGTTACCGCAAGCGCATCCGCACCAGCGTGACCGTGGGCATCCTGCCGGTGGACGAGACCGTCGCCCGTTCGCTGGCCTTCGCCGGCCAGGGCTTCCAGTGCCTGAAGCTCAAGGGCGGCCTGGACCCGGCGCTGGACGCCGAGCGCATCCTCAAGGTGCGCGAGGCCGTGGGTCCGTCGGTGCAGCTGCGCTTCGACGCCAACCAGGGCTACACCGTGGACCAGTCGCGCGAGTTCGTCGAGGCGGTGCGCGGCGCAAAATTGGAATTGATCGAGCAGCCCACCCCCAAGGGCGAGCTGGACCTGCTGGGCCGGGTCACCGCCGAGGTCCACCTGCCGGTGATGGCCGACGAGAGCCTGATGTCCCTGCGCGACGCCTTCCGCCTGGCCCGTCGCGGCCTGGCCGACATGGTCAACGTCAAGCTGATGAAGGTGGGCGGATTGTCCGAGGCCCTGAAGATCAACGCCGTGGCCGAATCGGCCCGCCTGGAGGTGATGGTCGGCTGCATGGACGAGGCCGCCCTGGGCATCGCCGCCGGTCTGCAGTACGCCCTGGCCCGCCGCAACGTCCAGTACGCCGACCTGGACGGTCACCTCGACCTGCGCGACGACCCCACCGCCGGGGCCGTGGTCATCAAGGACGGCTGGCTGCTGTCCTCCGAACGGCCTGGACTGGGGTTCAGCTTCCCCGCCTGACCCCGCCGCCCGCTCCCCCCTCGCCCCTATAGGGAATCCTGCCCCGCCCCGGGGAACCCCAAGGCATGGCACGCACCTTGCGCTCGCCGCACCCATCCGGACCGGACGGGACCGGATCGCCTGATTCGAGGCGCAGCGACCACCCCACAAGTGGCGATCTGCACGATCGAGGCGACCGGTCAGGGCAAAACCCATGGAACGAGGCAGAGGCGTGATGCTGCGAACGAACCGATTCAGGAACGCGATGCCGGTGATTTCGCTGGTTCTGGGGCTGCTGGCCGCCGGGAGCGCCCAGGCCTTCGATCACCTGGAGATCACGGTCGTCAACCCCCACGTGGTGGCTGGCCGCCCGGCCGTGACCGTGGAGACGGCGTTCAGCGTCAACGTGCGGGCCGTCAACAGCGATGGTTCCACCGACATCAACGCCAACTTCATCCACGCCCAGCTGCAATCGCCCGACGTGGCGGCGGTGCTGCCGGCGCCCCGGTACCTGGCCGGCGGCGAGTTCCAGTTCGACAACATCCGCTTCCTGGCCGCGGGCCAGCCGGTGCGCCTGCGCGTGGTCGACGCCGACGATGGTTCGGTGCCGGCCGCCAACGTGGAATTGAACTGCTACAACTACGTCCACCACTTCGACTTCGGCGTTCCGGCGGGCGACAAGTTCGTCGACCAGGCCGTGGCGATCACCATCACGGCGCGCGACGCCCTCGGCACCGCGGTGCTGAACTTCCGCGATGACCTGACCCTCGACGCCCTGGTGGGCAACTTCCCCAGCGGCCCGACCATGGCCGTCTCCGGCGGCGCCTTCAGCCTGGGCGCGGCCACGGTGCCGGTGACCTTCTGGGGCACCGACCCGGTCACCCGCGAGAACGTGCTGACGGCCGTCAACTCGGTGGTCTACCCCGGCCAGTCCACGGCCGCGACCAGTTCGGCCACCATCACGCCGCTGCGTCCGGGACCGCTGGCCTCGGTGGTGCTGCTGCTGCCGGGCGAGTCCCTGACCCCCGGCGTCAGCCCCGGCAAGGCCGGCACGCCCAGCAGCCAGACCTCGGGCCAGAGCTTCGGCGGCATCGCCGTCTACGCCACCGATCAGCACTGGAACCCCATCCAGCCGGCGCCGCTGCCGAACCTGACCTGGACTTCGGATGACCCCAACGGCGGCGTCGTGCTGCCGGCGGGCGGCGTCATGGGCGGCAACCCCGAGTTGGCCCTCAACGCCACCCTGGTGCGTTCGGGCGCGACCCGCGTCACGCTCACCGCCTCGGGCGCGGTCAACGCCACCAGCCGCAGCGACCTGATCATCAATCCCCAGGGCCTGCACCACTTCGAGTTCGACACCGGCGTGTGGAACCCCGCGGTGCCCCAGGTCACGACGATCCCGTTCAACATCCGCATCATCGCCCGCGACGCGGCCAACAACGTGTTCCCGCTCAACGGCGCGGTCAGCCTGCGCGTGCGCATCGGCGCCGCCGACGAGAGCGCCGACTACATCATCACCAACAACTCGACCTTCGTGAACGGGCGGCTGGACGCACTGGTGCAGGCCACCAAGCGCGGCTTCAGCGCCTACCTGATCGTCGATGCGGGCGTGGTGGGCGAGTCGCCGGCGTTCCAGGTCAATGCCGGTCCCTGCGAGAAGATCCTCATGTCGTTCCCGGGCCAGACCTGGGTCAACGGCCTGAACAATCCCAACTTCAGCGGCAACCAGGGCACGCCCAACCCGGTCACGGCCGGCACGGTGATCACCAGCATGGAGATCCGGCCGGTGGACCGCTACAACAACCTGGCGCCCGGCTCGCGCAACGTGACCTTCAGCTGCCCCTCGGGCTGGTTCTCGATGCCCGACTACCCGGGCAACGTGATGACCATCAGCAACTCCACCAGCGCCCGGGTGATCCTGCGTTCGGCCGACCAGATGCAGTACCTGCGGGCCCAGTCCAGCGGCATCCCGGCCAACGATTCCAGTCCGGTGCAGGTCTCGCCCGCGGTCTACGCGCGCATGGTGGTGTCGGCCCCCGGCGAGACCATCGACCCGGGCATCTTCGACAGCGTCGAGGACGACGGCAAGGTGGGTGCCGCGGCGGTGCAGGACGCGGGCGTGCCCTTCAACGTGCGCGTCTACGCCACCGACGCCTTCTGGAACCCGGTGGGCGACTTCGATTCCGTCCTGCCGCTGGCCATGGACTTCTCCAGCAGCGACGGCGCGGCCGTGCTGCCCTTGAACCCCCAGTCCATCGGCGGCAACAACGGCAGCTTCCAGGTCACCCTGATCACCCTGGCCGATCCCAACCACCAGACGGTGCGGGTCGACCACAACGGCAGCGCCGTCGCGGCCTTCGCCACCATCCCGCTGAAGGCGGGCGTGATCGACCACTTCGACATCGGCATCAACAACCGCACCAATCCCACGCCGGCCGACGTGCTGACGCCGATCCCGGACCACCGGGCCGGCTCGCTGCTGCCGAACGTGACGGTGATCGCGCGTGACATCTTCGGCAACCACATCAACGACTACGCCGCGAACGTCACCCTGTACGTGAGCCACGGCTCGGGCATCCTCAACCCGGTCAGCATCAACATGGGCGCCGGCCTGGGCAGCGGCACCTACCGCGGCGCCTGGCGCGGACCGATCCAGATCACCCGCACGGGCACCGGCGTGCTCCTTTACGTGCGCGAGGACACCTACGCCAACACCGACAGCAGCAACCCCTTCACGGTGTTCGCCGAGGCCCAGGACTACGCGGACATGATCCTGCTGCTGCCCGGCGAGACCCACACCCCGGGCATCGCCCCGGGCAAGGTCGGCGAGCCGCTGCCCGTGGGCGCCGGCGATCCGGTGGTGGCCACGGTGATCGCCACCGACGCCTGGTGGAACCAGGTGCCGGTGCAGCCGCAGGTGCACTTCCAGAGCGACAACTTCTTCCAGATGATCACGCCCAACGACACGCCGCTGGACCCCAGCGGGCGCGACCAGTTCGACCTCTTCTTCAAGACCGCCACCACCCACCGGCTGCGCGCGGGCGACCTGATCACCCCCGCCATCGTCGACACCAGCCGCATCGTCGTCACGCCGGGGTCCTTCGACCGGCTGATGGTGCTGCTGCCGGGCGAGGCGGCCCAGCCCGGCGGGCCCGAGCCCGACGGCAAGACCGGCTCGCCGGTGCCCCAGACCGCCAGCCTGGAGTTCGACGTGCGCGTGCGCGCGGTCGACCAGTTCTGGAACCGGGTCAACAACAGCAGCGAGCACGTGTGGCTGACCAGCGACGACGGCTCGCTGACCCCCACCAACCCCCTGAGCAACGGGCAGTCGCTGGTGGCCGGCGAGCTGACCATGCCGCTGTTCCTGACCTCGACCGGCTACGTGACCCTGGCCGGCAGCGCCCTGGACAACACCGACATCACCGGGCAGCAGGTGACCGTGCAGGTGCAGCAGGGCGCCTCGTACCGGATCACCGCTCCGGATTCGGCCTACGTCGGGCCGCCGCAGACCTTCGCCTTCACGGTCCAGCTGGTGGACGAGAACGGCGATCCCATGCCCACGGCCAACAACTGGTTCAACGTGCGCGCCCTGCGCAGCAACCTGGAGCCGGCCAGCAGCACGCTGCTGATCACCAGCGCCCAGCTCTCGGCCGGCACGGTGACCGTCACCGGCCAGGCCTACGACACGGTCGAGGACATCGTGCTATGGATCACCGACACCGCCGGCCGCAGCAGCTTCAGCTCGACCATCCACATGCTGGCCAACGGCCTCGAGTACGTGGTGACCATGACCGCGGCCACACCGCCGGTGGTGGGCCCGCCGGCCACCTTCCCCGTCTCGGTGCGCCTGCGGGACGTGGACACCCACACCATCGTGGACAACGACCGGCGCATCTCGGTGGCCGTGATGTCCGCCCTCGGCGGCCCGGGCCTGGGCGCCGTCGGCACCACCAGCCAGCGGCTGGACCATGGCGTGATCTCGTTCCAGCAGAGCTACACCCGGGCCGAGAACATCTACGTCTCGGTGACCGACAGCACCGGCCTGACCGGCGCCAGCCCCGTGTTCGCGATCCGCGCCGACGGCTACAAGCGGCTGCAGACCGTGGCCCCGGGCGAGACCGTGCAGGCGGGCATTCCCGCCTACGACGCCGCGGGCAAGACCGGCACGCCGCTGGTCCAGCGCTCGGGCGAACTCTTCCCGCTGACGGTACGCGCGGTCGACCAGTACTGGAACCTGGCCGACGCCACCAACAGCGGCCAGGTGCGCCTGGTGGCCAGCGACAACAGCTTCGCCAACCCGGGCAACCCCCAGCAGAACTACGTGCCGTTCGTCAACGGACGGCGCACCTTCACCGGCTACCTGACCGACGCGGGCACGGTCACCGTCACCGCCTACGACGAGGACGACCTGGACAAGCCCTCCCAGTCGAGCCACATCCCGGTCGACCCGCCGTACGCCTACGAGATCACGGTCCCGGCGACGGCCTCGACCGGACCGGTGCCCGGCTTCCAGGTCACGGTCAAGCTGATCGACCCCGTCAGCGGCAACGTGGTGCCCACGGCCATGAACCGCTTCACCCTGACCCCCCTGAAGCCGAACCGCGGCGCGGCCAACGGCACCCTGGGCACCCCGGAGGCGCAGCTGGTCGGCGGCACCGCGGTGATCAACGCCCAGAGCTACAGCACGGTCGAGGACATCATCATCCGCGTCACCGACGACTTCGGCCGCGAGGCCTTCAGCTCGGTGATCCACATGAACAGCGGCGGGCTCTACTACTCGGTCTCGATCCCGGACACCGCCCTGGTCGGCCCGCCGGAGACCTTCCCCCTGACGGTCGAGCTGCTGGACAGCAACACCGGCCAGCGGGTCACCACCCAGGACCGCCTCTTCACCGTCGCGGTGATGAGCGCCCAGACCGGCCTGGCCGGCGGCGGCGCGACCCTGGTCACCCAGGGCATCCTCGCCGGCGGCGTGCGCACCATCTACCAGGCCTACAGCCGGGCCGAGGACATCTTCGTCCAGGTCGCCGACACCTCGGGCATCACCGGCATCAGCAACAGCTGCCGCCTGCTGGCCGACGGCTTCAAGCGCATCCAGATCGTCGCCCCGGGCGAGACGCCGAACCCCGGCGCCCTCTCCGGCAACGGCAAGACCGGCTCGCCCCTGACCCAGCAGGCCGAGGCCCCGTTCACCCTCTCGGTGCGCGCGGTCGACCAGTACTGGAACCCCGTCAGCACCATCAGCGGCGGGACCATCAACCTCAGCAGCGCCGGCGGCCAGCTCGACCTGGTCGATGCCGGCGACCTCGGCGCGCCGTTCGTCAACGGCGTGCGCGACCTGGAGATCGTGCTGGGCAACCCCGGCCTGGTCTCCGTCTTCGCCACCGACCCCGGCCATCCCACCGCCGGTTCGGGCCGCGTGGACATCCCGGTCAACGAGGCCGAATACGTGATCGTGCTGCCGGACCCGGCCACCGTCACCGCCGGTCCGCCGTCCACCTTCACCCTCACGGTGCGGCTGGTGAACCCGGAGACGGGCACCCGCATCAACGCCGGCGGCGCCTTCAGCATGACCGCGCTGCTGCCCGACCGCAGCGGCGCCCGGGACACCCTGGGCATCGGCAAGGGCACCCTGGTCGGCGGCGAGGCCGTCATCAGCGGCCAGCACTATGCCACCAGCGAGCAGATCGTCGTCCGCGTGCGCGACGACCGCGGCCGCGAGAGCTTCAGCGACGTGCTGACGGTGGTGCCCGAGGGCGTGCGCTACGCCTTCACGGTGCCGGACACGGTGATCGCCGGCCAGTCCTTCAGCATGGCCATCAAGCGGATCGACATCGTCACCGGCCAGCTGGTCACCAGCGACGACCGCAACTTCACGCTGCGCGCCTACAGCGGCAACGCCCCGCGGCCGGACTACTCCCTCAATCCGTCCGGCGTGCTGGCGGACACCGCCGGCTCGACCATCAACGGCCTCTGCGCCTTCAGCGCCCAGAGCTACGACCGCGCCGAGACCATCTACCTGCGGGTCGGCGACGGCAGCGGGGAACAGGCCTTCAGCCGCGTGATCACCGTGATCCCGGCACCGGCGGCCGTGCTCTCGCTGTGGGCCGAGGACATCCCGGGCCACGAGCTGGACCGGCCGCTGCGGCCGGGCGAGAGGGCCCGCCTGCACCTGCGGGCCAGCGACGCCGTCGGCAACCCGGTGCGCGCCACCGCGATGACCATCGACGTGGTCGCCGGCGACGGCAGCCTCGGCAGTGGTCGCCTGCTCTCGATGGCCCTGGTCGCGGACGTCAACGGCCTGGCCAGCGTCGACCTGGCGGTCAACCAGTACGGCACCCGCGACCTGCGCCTGCAGGCGGTCAACGGCGCCCTGGTCTCGGACATCCTGCTGATCGAGGTGATCGGTCCGCCGGTCACCGTGCTGGACCTGGACCCTGTCGCCACGCCCTTCCGTGACGGCTACTACGTGACCGCCGCCACCCTGATCAGCCTGAGCGCCACCACCGAGGACGCGGGCGGCATCCAGGCCATCCGCTACGACGTCGATGTGAACGATCCGCCGCGCCCGGGCAACGTGTTCGGCGGTTCCTTCAGCCTGGCCGACCTGGGCCCGGCCTACGCCGAGCCGGGAGTGCACACCCTGCGCTTCTACGCCGAGGAGACCAGCGGCGTCACCGAGAACGTGCGCACGGTCACCCTCTACACGGCCAAGGACATGGACACCGACCGCGAGATCACCAACCGGCCCAACCCGTTCAACCCGGCCGAGGGCTCGACCGTGATCATGTTCCGGCCGACGACCAGCGGCACCGTGACCCTGACCCTCTACGACCTCTACGGCGACGTCGTCTACAGCAAGCAACTGAGCGTCACCGCCGGCGAGCTCGTGCAGTACCCCTGGGACGGCCGCAACGGCGAAAGCCGGGTGGTGGCCAACGGCGGTTACATCTGCCGCATCCAGGGCAACGGCATGGACCTGCGCCGCAAGATCGCGGTGGTGAAGTGATGAAGGCTGCAACCATGAAAGCCAAGGTTCGGATGAACGAGATCCGGAACATCCTGCGTCGTGGCGCCGTGTTCACGCTGGCGGCAGCCCTGCTGCTGCCGGCGACGGCCCCGGCCGCCGACGACGCCGGCTCCCCCGGCAGCTTCCTGCGCTTCGGCGCCAGCGCCCGCAGCCTGGCCCTGGGCAACGCCGTGGTCGGCGTGGCGGACGACGCCGCCAGCGCCTACTGGAACCCGGCAGGCCTGGCCCAGCTGCGCACCCTGGAGCTTACCGGCATGGGTGCCACCATGTACGACGACACGCGCTACAGCTACCTCGCGCTCGGCCTGCCGACCGAAAGCTGGGGCACGTTCGCCCTCAACGGCACCTTCACCAGCAGCGGCGAGTTCGAACGCGCCACCTGGGACGCCGACCTGGACGAGACCTTCAGCGAGAAGGAGAACATCATCTCCCTGGGCTGGGCCGGGTCGCGCGGACGCTTCGCCTACGGCCTGGCGCTGAAGTCGGTCAGCCAGGACATCGGCGGCGCCAAGGGCAGCGGCTCGGGCGTCGACCTGGGCCTCTGGTTCCGGCCCCACCGTTCCCTGAGCATCGGCGCGGCGGTGCAGAACGCCATCGCGCCGACGATCACCCTGGTCGACCAGGAGGAGGAGCTGGCCCGCAGCGGCCGTCTGGGCCTGGGCCTGCGCTTCTTCAACAACCGCCTGCTGATGACCAGCGACGTGGTCAAGACCAAGTGGATGGACACCAGCTTCCGGGCCGGCCTGGAGGCCTGGCCGGTGAAGTCGCTGGCCCTGCGCGGCGGCTACGACTCCGAGCGCGAGCACATGAGCGCCGGCCTGGGCGTGCGCCTGAACAACTGGCAGTTCGACTACGCCTTCGTCAGCACCGACCTGGGCAGTCAGAACGTGGTTTCGGCCACCCTGCGCTTCGGCGTGCCCTTCGGCGTGAAGATGGACCAGGACAAGGCCCTCTTCAGCCCCAGCGGCGCCGATCGCCAGGTCAACTTCGCCATCAGGACCGCCGTGCGCGGCCAGGTGGAATCGTGGCAGGTCGTGATCCTCGACAGCGAGGGCCGGGCCGTGCGCACCCTCTCCGGCAACGGCGCGCCCCCCGAAGGCGTGTCCTGGGCCGGCGACGACGAGGACGGCCGCCTGGTGGCCGACGGCAGCTACGACGCCCGGGTGACCATCGTGGACGACCTGGGCCAGGAATGGGACTTCACGACGAGCGTGGAGGTCATGGGGTTCAAGGACCGGACCCGTGCACCGATCCGCGTCGAACTCAGCGGCACTGCGCCGACCAAATCCGGGGGAAGCGAATGATGACCACCATGCGTGCCAACCTCAGCAGCCGGCGGCGGACCCTTGCGGCCGCTGCAGCGGCCGCCCTCCTCCTGA
Organism: Candidatus Krumholzibacteriia bacterium; assembly: GCA_963848505.1. Taxonomy (GTDB): domain Bacteria; phylum Krumholzibacteriota; class Krumholzibacteriia; order LZORAL124-64-63; family LZORAL124-64-63; genus JACZKN01. The sequence continues at coordinate 2,675,955 of CAWKEB010000003.1, forward strand.
TCGCCGGCGCCGCCGGCGCCGCCGACGGACCGATCGTCGAGCTGGCCGTGCCCACCGAATCGGCCCTCTGGGAGGCGGCCGGCAAGGCCTTCGCCGACGGCGTCGACCGTTCGGCGGCCATGCAGCAGTACCGCCTGTTCGTGCAGGAGTACGGCGGCAGCCCGCGCGCCGCCTCGGCCCAGTACATGGTCGGCGAGTGCTACTTCGCCGCCAAGGACTACGAGGGCGCCCTGCGCGAGTACGACAAGGTCAAGGACCGCAAGGGCAGCGACGAGTACCTGCAGGCCAGCGTGCTGCTGCGCCAGGGCGAATGCTTCTACAACCTGGGCCGCTTCGACGAGGCGGTCGAACGCTACGACCGCCTGATCGCCAAGCACGACGACACCTTCCTGCTGGCGGAGGGCCTCTACGAGTACGGCCTGGCCCAGATCGTCAAGGGCAACTGGCTGAAGCTGCGCAGCGCCTACCGCGAGCTGCTGGAGCGTCGCCCCGGCTACGGCGAAATGCCCCAGGTGAAGTTCGCCCTGGGCCTGTTCGCCTACCAGGAGCAGCGCTACGACGAGGCCATCGCCTACTTCTCCGAGGTGCCCAGCGACCGCGGTCTCTACTACCTGGGACGCTGCCTCGAGGACACCGGCCAGTACATCCTGGCCATCCAGCGCTACCGCCAGGTGCTGCGCCAGTACCCGGACAGCCCGCTGGCCGACGACGTGGCCTTCTCCGTGGCCGAGGCCTTCTACCGCTCGGGCCAGAACGCCGTGGCCGTGCGCAGCTACCGCGACTTCATCGACAACTACCCCGACAGCCGCTTCGTGGCCAACGCCCGCTACAAGATGGCCTGCGTCACCTTCAGCGAGAAGCGCTTCGACGAGTCGGTGCGGCAGCTCGAGGAGATCGTGCGCCTCTTCCCCGGCGAGATGATCGCCGGCTACGCCCAGTACCTGATCGGCGACTGCTATATGGCCCTGGACCGCCGGGCCGAGGCCATCTTCGCCTGGACCGACGCCGTGCGCCGTTTCGAGGGCAGCCGCGTGGCCAGCGCCGCCCTGCACAAGATCATCTACGCCTACTCGCTGGAGAAGAACCACGGCCAGGCCATCGTGCTGGCCGAGGAGTTCCTGCGCAAGTATCCTGGCGACGCCCTGGCCCCCCGCGTGCGGGTGCTGCAGGGCTTCAGCCACTTCCAGCTGGAGGAGTACCGGGAAGCCATCATGTGCTTCCAGAACGTGGTCGACAAGCACGTCAACACCGACGTGGCCGAGCGCGCGCTCTTCCTCTCGACCCTGGCCTACTTCCGGGTCGACCAGCTGGACCGGGTAATCACCAACTACAACTACATCGCCAGCCGGCTGCTGCCCACGCCCAACCCCTGGCGCGCCAACACCTACTACTACCTGGGCGAGGCCTACTTCGCCCAGGGCCTGTACCGCCAGGCCGAGGGCATGTACCGCCTGGTGCTGACCGGCTACCCGCGCAGCACCGTGGCCGCGGCCTCGCTGCAGGGCCTGGTGGCCAGCCTCAGCCGCAGCGGCGACTACGAACTGGCCCTCAAGGAGCAGGAGAAGTTCCTGCTGGCCCTGGCCAACGCCGAGAGCGAGAAGGGCACCAACAGCCTGGCCGTCGGCAGCATCTACTTCAACCAGCGCAAGTACCAGGACGCCCTCAAGCAGTTCAGCGACTTCCTGGCCAAGCATCCCGACGACCCGGCGGCGGCCGCCGCCCTGGCCAACCAGGGTGACTGCTACTACCGCCTGCAGTACTACGAGCAGGCCATCGAGAGCTGGCGCTCGCTGCTGACCCGCTTCCCGGCGGCGCCCGAGGCCCAGGAGGCCCTGTACCGCATCGGCGACACCCTGTTCGGCCTGGGCCGCTTCGCCGACGCGGCGACCGCCTACAGCCGCCTGCAGACCCAGTTCCCCAACGGCCCGCACCGGGCCGACGCGGAATTCGGTCTGGCCAACTGCGCCTACAACCAGGGCCAGGACACCCTGGCGATCGAGGCCTTCGGCGCGTTCATCAAGAGCAACCCGGAGGATCCGCGCATCGAGGACGCCGAGCTGGGCGTGCAGAGCTGCTACTATCGCAGCGGCCGCGACATGGAGGAATACCTGGCCACCAACCCGGACAGCCCCATGGCCGCGGACGTCTACTGGAACAAGGGGCAGGACGCCTTCGCCGCCGGCGACTATACGGCGGCAGCCAAGGCCTTCGCCCGCGTGACCCTGGACTACCCCGGCAGCGAGTCGGGCCCGGGCGCCCTCTTCTACCTGGCCGAGAGCTACTACCGGGCCGAGAACCTGGAGCCCGCCCTGGCCGGCTACCGCAACTTCACGACCACCCACCCGGACCACAAGCTGGCCGAACTGGCCCACCTGCGCGGGGCCACGGTGCTGTTCAAGCAGAAGGATTTCGCCGAGGCCGCCATGGGCTACGAGACCCTGGTCGACCTCTTCCCCGAGGGCGAGTACGCGCCGCTGGCATCCTTCAACGCCGCGGTCTGCTACCAGGAGATCGAGGATTGGCACGCGGCCATCGGCGGCTACGTGCGCTTCCTGTCCGACTACCCCTCGCACGAGAACGCCCAGGGGCTTTGGCTGCAGATCGCCGGCCTGTACCAGGACGAGCTGGGCAGCTACCCCCAGGCCATCGAGGCCTACGAGTACGCCCTGGCCGCCGGCAGCGCGCCGGTCGCCGAGATCCGCTACCGCCAGGGCGAGTGCCAGGAGAAGGACAACCGCATCGACGAGGCACTGGCCAGCTTCGGCACGGCCGCCGACGAGGGCGCCCGGACCGATCCCTTCCGCATCGCGGCCCTGGCCCGCATGGCCGAGATCGCCGAGGAGCGCGGCGACTGGCGCGCGGCCCTGGCCGCCTGGCAGCGCATCGTCGACGCCGGCGGCAAGCCGGAGTGGACGCAGATGGCCGCCGACCGCATCGCGGCCATCCGCAGTTCGGGCGTCGTCGGCAGCTGAGCCGGACGCCCTTACGGGCCATCCCCGCGACCGGCCCGGCCAGCCCGGGCCGGTCGTGGTGTTTCCGGCGGCGGTCGATCACACCCGTGCATCCCCCGCCCTGCCCGTGCGCGGCGCAGAAGCGTGCCGGGCTCCCCGCGGTGGCACATGGCTTGCGGCAGTTCCGCCACGGCCCGCCGCTGCGCCTCGAATGCGGTGAACGGAGCCGGTATCGGCCGGGGGAGTCGCAGAATGCACGACACCTTCCCGGGTTGAAACGCAATCGGAACGGCCGCCCCGCGGCCACGCGAGAGGGACGAAAGACATGTTCGGCGAAATGTCCATCATCGGCTTCTTCCTGGCGTCTCCGACGATGCTCGTCCTGGCGCTGTGTTCGGTGGTGACGGTGGGCTTCACCGTCGAGCGCCTGCTCTACTTCAGCGGTCGCACCCAGAACATCCGCACCTTCATGAACGAACTGGGCACCCGGCTGAAGGCCGGCGACGCCAAGGGCTCCCTGGAATTCTGCCAGCGCAGCCGCAGCCCCCTGGGGCGGATCATGGCCCAGGGCGTGGCCGCCTTCAGCCGCACCCGTGAGGAGATCACCCAGCGGCTGGACACCGCCATCGACCTGGAGACGGTCGAGATGGAGCGGAACATCGGCGTGCTGGGCACCATGAGCAACATCGCCCCCCTGCTGGGCCTGTTCGGCACGGTGGTCGGCATCATCCGCGCCTTCGCCGACATCGCGCGGACGGGCAGCGGCGGCGGCGCCGTGGTCGCCATGGGCGTGTCCGAGGCCCTGATGACCACCGCCGCGGGCATCATCGTGGCCGTGATCGCCACGGTGGCCTTCAACTTCTTCGTGCGGCGCATCCGCACGCGCACGGCCCAGCTCGAGGACGCCCGCGAGTCGTTCCTCGCCTACTGGAGCCAGGCGCAGCAGCAGCGCGGCGTGCAGCGCGCCCCGGCGGGCTCCCGCCCGGCGCCGGCGCGGGCGCCCGCGACCGTCGACCAGGAAGACCCCCTCGCGGCCCTGCTGACCTAGCCGGAAAGACGGAGGAGACACCATGGCCGCGCGCAAGCGACGCACCCAGCAGCAGGGGCTCAACGAGCCCAACATCACGCCCCTGGCGGACGTGACGACGACCCTGATCGTGGTCTTCCTGATCACGATGCCGGCCCTGATGTGGAACGGCATCCAGGTCAACAGCGCCGAGGCCGGCAGCGAGAAGGCGGTGGTCACGCCGACCGACTCGACCGAGGAGGGCCTGCTGACGGTGGCGGTGACCCCCGCCGGCATCACCCTCGACGGCGAGGCCATGGACGCCGCCACCCTGGAGATCGAACTGACCGCGCGCCTGACCGGCCGCAAGGACAAGACCGTCGTGATCGTCCCCCACGACGAGGTCATCCTTGGGGCAGTGGTCGAGGTGCTGGACATCGCCAAGGCCAGCGGCGCCGAGGGCCTGGCCATGCTCAACGAGATCGGAAGGTGACCGTGAAGAAGAGCACATTCGAAACCGAGAGCCGCATCACGGTCGTGCCGGTGATCAACGTATCGCTGGTGGTCGTGCTGACCCTGATGATGATCGCGCCTTTCCTGAACAACCAGGAGGCGGAAGTCGACCTGCCCCGGGCCCGTGCCGCCGAGGTCGACGACACCGACAACGTGGAGATCACCTTCACGCTGGAGCGGGAGATCTTCATCGGCCAGGACCAGCTGGCCCTGGCCGACGTGAGCCACTACCTGGGCGTGATGTTCGAGGGCATGCCCCACGGCGTGGCCGTGATCAAGGCCGACCGCAACCTGCCCTACGGCGAAGTCGAGGCGCTGATCGCCGCGGTCGACGCCGGCAAGGCCCCCCGCGTGGCCCTGGCCACCGTGGAAGAAGATGCGGAGGAGCCGCGATGATGCAGCAGCACATCGACCGCTCGCGCCAGACCGGCGGCAGCATGACCACCAGCGTGGCCCTGCACGCGGCCCTGCTGTTCGCCCTGACCCTGATGATGGGCGGCCCGGCGATCCAGGACGCGCTGCAGGAGCAGCTGACGGAGATCGCCTACATCGAGTCGCACTACGGCGAGGACGTGGCGGCGAAGGTCAAGCTGAAGGAGCCCCCGCGGCGCAAGCCCGAGCCGCCGGGCCCGGGCATCGCCACCGACAGCGCCATGAAGCCGGCCGAGCCGGCCTCGCCCGAACCGCCGCGGCCCCAGCCCAAGCCCCTGACGGCCCGGCCGGACCTGCCGATCGCGACCGAGATGCAGCGGCCCCAGGTGGCGGCGGCCGAGATCGCCGCGCCGCTGGTGCCGACGGCGGTCGAGACCAAGACCCTGGCCGCGGCGCCCCAGCTGGAGGCCAAGGCCCCCAGCCCCAAGAGCCGCCAGGTGATCGACGCCAGCCGGCTCAAGGGTGCGGACCTGGCCAAGGTCTCCTCCGGCCCGACGGTCCAGGCCAAGGCCGCGGTGCGGCCCGAAGGCCAGTTCAAACCCCAGGAGGGCGCCCTGCAGAGCAAGGGCGGCTCCGTGGCCCTGGGCGGCGACATCGTCGCCGACACGGGCACGGCCAAGGCCTCCGGTGCGGTCACCGACGCCCCGGCCGTGGCGGCCGGCGGCTCGCTCAAGTCCAATGCCCAGCCCGCCTACCAGCCCGGCGCCGCGGCGCTGGCCCCCGCCGGCAGCGGCGGCGGCACCGCCGGCGGCACCGGCGTGCTGGACGTGACCGGGCCCACCGGCGCCGGCAGCGGCGGCCAGGGCGGCCGCAAGACCATCCTCGACTACGGTTCCGGCGGCGGCGGCCGGGGCGGCGGCAGCGGCGGCTCCCTCAGCGGCCGCGCCCGCCTGGCCGAGCCCGAAGCCGCCAGCGAGATCGTCGCCACCACGGCGGCCGAGCCCGCGGCCAAGCAGGCCGTGGCCGAGGTCAAGCTCGACGGCAAGGGCGTGGGCATGACCATCAGCGGCCAGATCCAGGGCCGCAAGATCCTCAAGAGCGAGCTTCCCCAGTACACGGACCAGGCCCGTCGCAAGGGCTGGGAAGGCGTGGTCGCCGTCCACTTCACCGTGCTGCCGGACGGCCGGGTGAAGGACAACATGTACCTGGAGCAGACTTCGGTGCACCGCGACCTCAACCAGATGGCGCTCGAGGCCATCAAGCAATTCCGCTTCGCGCCCCTGCCGAACGACCAGTCCGCGGTCGAGCAGTGGGGCGTGATCACCATCGTCTTCCGCTTGAACTAGCGGAGAGCCGGAACGGAAGCCATGAAGAGCCAGATCAGACTGCTGACCCTCCCGATCATCCTGCTGCTGGTGGGCGTGCTGCCCGCCGCGGCCCAGGAGAGCGGCGAGGGCAAGGAATGGACCCAGGACGGCCAGAGCGGCGCGGCCCTGCCCGAGATGGTGGTCGAGGCCGAGAACGAGGTGCGCCAGGAGATCGAGAAGGGCACCTTCAGCTTCGCGCTGGACACCGCCGCGGTCGACTCGTTCTACACGGTCATGGACACCGAGGCCCTGGGCGTCAGCCCGGTCAGCGGGCTGCAGCCCCACCTGAACAACCTCGAGACCCTGGCCAGCGACCAGCCGCCCCACCTGTGGCTGGCGGACATGGCGAGCACGCCGGTGGCCTCGTTCTACACCGCCGATCCCGAGGGCCACAAGGTCAAGGACTGGTCCCTGGCCGTGACCGACTTCCGCGGCAGCCCCTTCCGCAACTTCGCCGGCAAGGGCAGCCCGCCCGACCAGCTGGACTGGGACGGCCAGGGCGACAACGGCGAGATGCTGAAGGTGGGCTACCCCTACAGCTATGTCTTCACCCTGACCGACAAGGGCACCAACACCTACAACCACGCCGGCGTCAGCTTCCGCGTGCCGGCCCTGGACTACCGCCAGGGGGGCGACAGGGTGCTGGAGATCGCCGGCGGCGAGCTCTTCAAGCGCGAGGACGCGGCCCTGACCGACGGCGGCGAGGACTGGCTGACCCGGGCCACCGACGAGATCCGCCGCCATCCCTGGTCGCCGGTGCGGGTCGTCGTCACGGCCGAGAACCTGGCCCTGGCCGAGAAGCGCGCCGACAAGGTCGGCACGTTCCTGGCCGCGGCCATGATCCTGCCCCGCGAGCAGGTGGAGACCGAGGCCGTGCAGAAGCCGGATCTGAAGGCGGAGATGGACGGCTCGGTGGCCATCGTCGTCGAGCACGTGGAGAAGTAGCGCAGCCAGGGCGGCGGCCCCGGCCCGACCCGGCTACCCGGCCGGCGTCGCGCCGGGGCCGCGGCGTTTCAGCCAGCGCCCCAGCAGCGCCGAACTGGCCGCCGCCGCCAGGAAGATCAAGGCCGCCAGCACGAACACCTCGCGGAAGCCCAGCAGCCGCAGCACCACGAAGCCGACCGCCGGGCCGATCAACCCGCGGATCCCCACCAGCGCCACGTGGATGCCCTGGTAATGCCCGCCCTGCCCATCGGGCGCAAACGAGATCGAGCCCACGCTCCAGGTCACGTTGATCCCCGCCATGCCCACCGAGTAGACCGCAAACGCCAGGTACGCCCCCAGCTCGGGCCGATCGGCGAAGCAGGGCGCGATCAGGGCCAGCATCACCGGGTAGGCGGCGATCACCGCGTTGGAGAGGGTCGAGAGGCCGACCGGGTGCATGCGGTCCATCAGCCGCCCGGCCAGGGGGCTGAGCACGGCGATGCCCAGGGTGGCGATCAGCACCCGCGACGAGCTGATGGCCTGGTAGCTGAGGTCCAGCTCGTTGACGAAGTACAGGGGCACCACCGGCGCCAGCATCAGGAAGGCCACGCCGTAGATCATGAAGTTCATCTCGTACCAGAAGTAGGCGTGGTCGGCGGCGAAGGTGGCCGCCGCATCACGGAACGGCACCTGCAGGGCCGTACCCAGGCGCCGCCAGCGCACCGGCCCCAGGGGCAGGCGCGGCACCGCGAAGAACACCGCCGCCGGATCGGGCGTGGCGTCGCCCGCGGGCCGCGGCAGGCGGGCCAGGCTCAGCGGAAAGAGGAAGCCGATCACGCCGATGGCCGCATACACCACGCCGTAGCGACCCGGGTCGGCGTCCAGCACCCGGCCCACCACCACGGCCGTGGCGGCGGCGGTCAGGTTGGTCACCAGCGCGCCCCAGCCGAAGACCGTGCCCCGCCGCTCGGCGCGGATGTTGGCCTGCAGGATGCCGTTCTGCGCCGGGTAGACCATGGCCACGAACAGGTAGACCGGCGCCAGCAGCAGCACGAACTGCACGGGCGTGCGCACCGCCAGCATCAGCAGCAGGATCACGCGGCCGCCCAGGCCGCCCCAGAACAGCCAGCGCCGCCGCCCGCCCCGGGCCAGCAGGTGCCCCCAGTAGAGGGCCGCCAGCATGGCGGTCGTCTCCATGGTCACCGACACGGTGACCAGCCAGCCCGGCGCCGCCAGCGACTTGCCCAGCACGAAGGGGAAGAGGATGTACCCCGCCCACCACACCCCCTGGGCGATCATGCCCAGCAGGTAGCGGCGGACGGTCTGGCGTTCGAGGGCCAGGACGGCGGCGTCCGGTGTCGGAGCGATGGAGGTCATCGGCGAATGATCGCCTCCACGGTGCGGCCGCGCCAGAGCGAAGCTCCCGCGCCACCGCGTCGGATTCCGGAGAAGACCATTGCCCTGGCCGCGCGGATCTGGTAGAGTTCGTTCTCCAGCCTCTTCGTGATGACTGCAACCGACCGGAGGTGACGCCAGGCCAACTTGATACCTCTTGCGGATCGTCTTCAAGCTTTCGCACCGGTATCGAGTTTCGCCAGCGTTACGGACCGCGGCCGGTGCAGGACATCCCGAGGAGGTTCTCCATGTCTGCAACAATGCATTCCCGTTTCGTTCGTCTCGTCTGCTGTCTGCTCCTCTCACTGCTCTGCTCGCCGGGCGACGATGCCCGCGCCGAACTGCCCGATCACCTGAAGTCGGCGTCCTTGGCCTGGGTCTGCGTCACCGACGCGTCCCTTGCCGACGCCTACGCACCGTTGGCCGCCCACCGCCAGGCCCAGGGACTGGCCGCGGTGGTGCTGTCCCTGGACGAGGTGCTGTTCTGGGCCCCCACCGCCACCGACACCGTCGCGGCCCTGCGCTGGCTGGCTGACAAGGCCGCCCGCGAGTGGGGAGCGGGGTACCTGCTGCTGGGCGGTTCGCACGCGGTCCTGCCGGCCCCGCTGCACCGCCTGGACTTCGCGTACGCCGACTACGTCAGCCCCATCGACGCCTACTATGCCTGCCTGGATGGCGACTGGGATGCCGACGGGGACGGCCTGTTCGCCGAGGTCGGCGACGACGATGCCGACCCGACCGTGTCCCTGGCCGTCGGGCGTCTGCCCCTGGACACGGCCGCCGAAGTCGCAGCCGCTGTGGCCAAGATCATCGCCTACGAGCAACGAGGTGACCCGGGCGCCGAGCGGGCCCTCTTCGTCTCCTCGCTCATGGATGTGAACTGGCAACCGGGCGACCCGTACCCGACGCCGTGGCTGGCCGATGCCATGGGCCTGCGGGCCCGGGTCCTGGAGCTGCGACCCGATCTGCTGGCGGGCGAGCTGTACCAGGACGGCGACGCGGTCGATCCCCTGGCCAACCGGCTGAATCCCGGGTCCCTGGCCGACAGCCTCGCGGCCCGGCCCCACGACCTGGTGTTCATGCAGCTCAACGGCATCAGCGACCGTTGGCAGCTGGCCGGATCCGTGACCATCGAGTCCGAGGGGTTCGCCGACCTGGCCGGCTGCGGCCACGTCTTCCTCGGGAGCATGGTCTCGGCCGGGGTGGCCGACAGCCGCGAACCGTCCATCCTGGCCTACCTGCTGGGGCTGCCCGACGGCGGCGCCGTGGCGGTGAGCGCACCCACGGGCACGGGCTATTTCTATCCCATGTACACCTACCAGGAATCGTTCTGGGCGCACCTGCTCGACGACGCCACGGCCCGCCTGGGTGACGCCCACCGGGCGGCGTTGGCGGACTTCGTCATGGAGATGTCGCCCGACTCGCCCATGTACTCGTCCTACTGGTACCAGTCGCTGCAGGGTGATCCGGCCACCCTGCTGCACCCTCAGCTGAGCGCGGTGGACGGGCCGCCGGCCGCCCCGGCGGGGGTCCGTCTCTCGGCGTCCCCGAACCCCTTCAACCCGACCACGTCCTTGCGCTTCGAGGTGCCCGGAACGGCCGGCGGGATGCAGCCGGTACGCCTGGAGATCCTCGACCTGCGGGGACGGCTGGTGGCCACCCTGCTGGACCGCGAGCTGCCGCCCGGTCCGTGCGTGGTTACGTGGCAACCCCGCCTGGCCAGCGGGGTCTATCTGGCCCGGGTGACGGTGGCGGGCCTTTCGTCCGCCATCAAGGTGACCCTGTTGGATTGACGACGCCGCATACGAGGAGGGGCCGGTCGCGTCGGACCGGCCCCTCGCTGCCCCGGTATCGTGCCGTTACGCCACTCGGGTCCGCCCAGGGCCGCGATCTGTGCCCGTCGTGAGCCACGCCACCGCGTCGGAGTTGCGATCCCTCCCGCGCTTCGTTATCCTCGCACCGACGACGGGTCAGGGAGAATGCCCGGCCGCCGCCACGACGATCCCGTATCCCTGCATGAAGGATCCCGCCTGATGCGCGCCCTCGGTCTGGTCTGCTTGAGCCTGGTGCTGCTGGCCGCGACCGCCTGGGCCGAAGTCGACGTGGACCTCCAGGGCCTAGATAACCCATTGCGCGACAACGTGATGGCCACCCTGTCGATCGGCCGGGCAGTCGAAGGCGCGCCGGCCGGCCGCATCCGGCGCCTGCACGCCCGGGCCCCCGACGAGATCCGCACCGCCCTGCAGCCCTTCGGCTACTACGATCCGCAGATCACCGCCTCCCTCGAGCAGGACGGCGAGACCTGGCACGCCCGCTACGTGGTCGCCGCCGGCCCCCGCGTGCAGGTCGGCAGCGTGGACGTCCGGGTCCTGGGCCCGGGCGGGGACGATCCCGGCTTCCTGGCCGTGGCCGCCGCCTACCCCCAGGCCGCAGGCGACCCGCTGGACCACGCCGCCCACGAGCTGGGCAAGCGGCGCCTGCTGGAGTACGCCGCCCGCCACGGCTACTTCGCCGCGGCCTTCGACACGGCCGCCATCCTGGTCTCGGTGCCCGAGCAACGGGCGGAGGTGATCGTGCACCTGGACTCGGGTCCGCGCTACCTGTTCGGACCGGTCGCCCTGCACCAGGACGTGCTCGAAGAGCGCATGGTCGCCGGCTACGTCACGGTCGAGCCCGGCCAGCCCTACGATGTGGCCCCGCTGTTGAGGATGCAGAGCGACCTGAGCACCGGCCCCTGGTTCTCGGCGGTGGAGATCCACACCCGCAGCGAGCAGGCCGACTCCCTGCGTGTGCCTGTGGACGTGGACCTCTACGCGGCCCGCAGCCAGCGCTGGGAGCTGGGCCTGGGCTACGGCACCGACACCGGCGTGCGCGGCAAGATCAAGAGCCAGTGGCGGCGCCTGAACCGCCGGGGGCACCACGCCGAGGCGGAGCTGCAGGCCTCGGCCATCGAATATAGCGCCACCGGGCAGTACTTCATCCCCTGGCCCTACCCCCGCACCGAGCTCCTGACCCTGTTCGCCGGCATCGGGCTCTTCGAACCGGACTGGAGCTCGAGCTGGCGACTGGCCACCGGCACCAGCTTCGCCCGCTCGCGCGGCAGCTGGCGCGAGGTGTTCTCCCTGGCCTACGAGCACGAGGACTTCACCATCGCCAGCCAGGACGGCGTGTCCGAACTGGTGATCCCCGGCGGCAGCTGGACCCGCACCCGCGCCGACGATCCCATCATCCCCAGCCGGGGCAGCCGCACCCGCCTGGACCTGCGCGGGGCCAGCGACGCCGTGCTCTCGAGCGTATCGTTCGTGCAGCTGCGGGCCGAGACCAAGCTCATCCGCAGCCTGGGCCGGCGCGTGCGGCTGATCGGCCGCGGCACCGCGGCGCGCACCTTCACCGACCGCTTCGAGGCCCTGCCGCCGACCCAGCGCTTCGTCACCGGCGGCGACCAGACGGTCCGCGGCTACGGCTACGAGTCGCTGGGGCCGGTCGACGCGAACGGCGAGATCGTCGGCGGCAACTCGCTGGCCATCCTCAGCGGCGAGCTGGAGTACCGCTTCCTGCCGAGCTGGGGCATGGCCACCTTCGTGGACAGCGGCAACGCCCTGGACGACTTCACGGGCCAGTTGGCCGTCGGCGCGGGCGTCGGCGTGCGCTGGTTCTCGCCCATCGGCATCGTGCGCCTGGACGGCGCCCTCGGCCTGAGCGAGGACGGCAACCCCCTGCGCATCCACCTGGCGATCGGACCGGACCTATGAGGCTGCGCTGGCGCATCCCCCGCCTTCGCCGACGACGCGTGCTGCGGATCCTCGCGGTGCTGGCGGTGCTGCCGGTCGCACTCGGCGGCTATCTCCTGGGCACCACCAGCGGTGCCCGCCAGGTGCTGGCGCTGGCGCTGAAGCGCTCGCCGGTGCCGATCAGCATCGAGCGCATCGAGGGCCGCCTGGCCGGTCCGCTGCACCTGTGGGGCATCGTCGTGCGCACGCCCGTGGCCGAGGTCGAGATCGGGCACGTGGAGCTGGACTGGGCCCCGGCCGGGCTGCTGCGGCGCCAGTTGCACGTGGAGCGCTTCCTGGTCGAGGACGTGGAATCCAGGCTGCTGCCGCCGCCCGCGGCCGATCCGGCGGCCGAGCCCAAGCCGGCCGCCGCGCCGCAGCCGCCGCCGGACATCCCCCTGCAGATCGTCATCGACGAGGCGCGGGCGGTCCGGGTGCGCCTGCTGCTGGCCGAGGAGGTCGAGCTGGCGGATCTGCACTTCCTGATGCGCGGCCGGCCAGACGACTACCGGATCGAGGCCGCCACCCGCCTGGTGGGCGCGGCGATGCCGCCGACGGCGCTGGAGCTGCAGGTGCACGGCAACCTGAGCGCGCTGACGGTCGAGCCTCTGACGGTGCGGACCCTGGACGGCGCGGTCGTCGTGCGCGCCGAGGCTGCCTGGTACCCGGCGATCACCTGGCAGGCCACCGTCACCGCCGACAGCCTGGCCGTGGGCCGACTGGCACCGCAGCCCGAGCAGTGGCCCGGCCGGATCGGGGCCGTGCTCAACAGCGCCGGGCAGCTGGTCGACGGACTGCCCCGGGGCTGGGCCACCCTCGACACCCTGCACGGACAATTGCGCGGCCGGGAACTGGGCGGATCCGGGCGGGTCGAGTTCGCGGGGCCCCGGCAGGTGAGCGCCAACTTCGCCCTGGCCTGGGCGGCGGTCACGGCCCGGCTCGCCGCCGACATCGGCGATAGCCTGAGGGCCGACCTGCAGCTGGCCTGCGCGGACCTGGGTTCGCTGCTGCCGGGTGCCGGCGGCAGCTTCAACCTGGCGACCACGGCCAGCGGCCCGCTCGCGACGCCGCAGGCCGCGGTCACCTGCAGCGCACAGGACCTGGTCCTGCCCGAGGGCGCCGGCTCGGTGGCCGCGGCCGGCGCCGAGCTCGCGCTCGATCTCGCCGACGGCGGCAGCGGGCGGCTCGACCTGCGCCTGGACGGCATCGCCGCGGGCACCGCCGTCCTCGACAGCGTGGTCGTGACCGCCGCCGGCACCCGCGCCGAGCATCGCCTGCGCCTGGCCCTTGCCGGTCCCCAGGTCGAGGCGCTGCTCGCCGTAGCCGGCGGCCTGGCCCCCGACACCCTGGCCTGGACCGGCAGCCTCGACAGCCTGGCCCTGGCCAACCCGCTGGCGGGGCGTTGGCGGCTGCGGGCGCCGGTCGCCCTGACGGCGAGTGCTACGCATGCCTCGGTGGACAGCCTGTGGCTGACCCAGGGTGCGGCTGCCCTGGGCCTGAGCGCCGACTGGGACGACGGCGCCTGGGCCGCGCGCGGCGGCGTCGAGCACCTGCCTTTGGACCTGGCCAACCCGGAACTGCCCCCCGAGCAGCAGCTGCACGGCACCGTCGAGGCCACCTTCGCCGCCAGCGGCCTGGCCGACGGCACGGTCCGCGGCCGCCTCGCGGCCGCCCTGGCGGAGGCCCGCCTGGTCTTCGCCACGGCCGCCGGACCGGACAGCCTCGTGTTCGAGGACGCCGCCCTGCATGCCGGCATGGGCGACTCGGGAGTCGCCGTCGACTTCGCCCTGGTCCTGGCCGCGCCCGCGACCGGGGCGCGGGTCGACCTGGCGGGCGACCTGGCCCTGCCCGAATACACCAACCTGCGTGACGATCCCGGCGCCCAGCCCCTGCGCGCGACCCTGCGCGGCAGCCTGCCGGACCTGGGTGTCTTCGCGGGCCTCGATCCCCGGGTGACCGGCCTGGCCGGATCGATCGCCGTCGACGCCCAGGCCGGTGGCACCGTGGCCGCGCCCGAGGGCCGGGGCGAGCTGCGCGCCGAGGGTGTCACCGTCACCCTGCCCGACCTGGGCATCACGATCCGCAACGGCGCCTTCACCGCGTCGGGCGACCCGACCGCCGGCCTCACCCTCGACGGCGGCGCCGAATCAGGCGAGGGATCGATCCACATCGGCGGCCGGGTGCCGCCGCAACCGTCGGTCGACGACCCGGTGCTGGTCACCATCACCGGCGAGCGCTTCGAGGGCGTGGCCACCCCCGAGGTCGAGGTCCTGGTCTCGCCCGACCTGCAGATCACCTACGACGGGTCCAAGCTGCTGGTCGGCGGCGAGGTCACCCTGCCCGTGGTGCAGGTGGAGCTGGTGGAGGTGCCGGCCACGGCGGTGCCCGTGTCCCGGGACGCGGTCATCGTGGGGCAGGACGCGGGTCCGGCCGCGCTGCCGGTCGACACCTGGATCGACGTGCGCGTGACCCTGGGCGACGAGGTCGCCTTCCGCGGCTTCGCCATGAGCATCGAGCTCGAGGGCGGGCTGCAGGTCCAGCAGCACGTACCCAAGCCCCCGAGCGTGCGCGGCGAGATCCGCATCCGCGACGGCTACTACCGGGCCTACGGGCAGAACCTGACCATCGATCGCGGGCTGATCTCGTTCGTCGGGCCGGCCGAGAACCCCAACCTGGACATGCGCGCCTACCGCACCGCGCCCGACGGCGTGATCGCCGGCGTGGTGATCACCGGCACTGCCGAAAGCCCCACCCTGCGCGTCTACTCGGAGCCGGCCCTGTCCGAGACCCAGGCCATCAGCTACCTGCTGACCGGCCGCTCCCTGGACGCCGGCTCCGGCGTCCGTATCCAGGTTATATATGGATCGCACAATAAGGTGCTTGTCAAGCAATTTCCTTCTTCTACACCTTCTTCACCTTCCACTTCCCCGAGACAAAATAGGCGGTATAAAAAACAGCGCCCGCGAACGTACCCGCAACGATGGCCCACCGGATACCATATGCCCCGAGATTTCCTATCCGCGGTAGAAAAAATGAAAGGGGCAGTTGTACCATCCAGACGATGGCAATACTCCCTATCATGGCAGGGACCGTATCGCCGGCTCCCGAGATACAGTCCTGAAGCACAAAAACAATCCCTATCATCATATATCCGGCAGTGGCTATCCTCAGAAAATCGCTTCCCATTCGTACCAGTTCGTCCTCAGCAGTAAAAATGCTGACTATGAACTCTGCTTTCAGCAGGATCGCGATACAAAAAACAACCATAAAGAGTTCCATTATGCCCGCGGCCGTCCATCCGCTCTTCTCCGCTCTTCCGGGTTGGCCTGCTCCCAGATTCTGGCCCGCGAGAACTCCGGCGGCTCCGCCCAGCCCTATCCCTATGGCGATAAAAAACATCTCAACCCTTAAGACAAGACTGTGGGCGGCCACTGCCAGTGTACCGAAAGGGACAAAGATCCATGCCAATACGAGATCGCCCATTGATTTTTGTGTGTGAAGTATCAGAGAGGGGATTCCTATTTTCAGCAAACGCCATATAATATCGGGTACGGGGATAAGGTCTTTCAAGGTAAGCTTCAGCCTGCCACGTCCCTTGAAAAGGATCCACAAAACAATAACAACTCCCAGAGAAGAGGATATGACATTGCCTATGGCGGCACCGCTGACTCCCAACCTGGGGGATATCCACCAGCCAAGGACAAGAAAAGGGCAAATAGCGATATGAACAACCCGTATGGATGCCTCGATAATCATGGGTGTCATGGTATCCCCGGCGGCCTGAATGGCATAAAGCCCCATTAAAAACACACACAACGGGCCCCAGCCCGCGAATATGATCCACAGGTAGGCAATTCCATCAGCCGTGGCGGCAGGTTCCATCCCGAACAGACCGAACACAGGTTTTACCAGGAGCAATCCGCCAATGGTTACAGCCAAACCCCATAGCGCCCCAAGAATGATTGCCTGGCCCGCGACTCTGCTTGCCTCACGCATATTTCCCGCTCCGGAATATCGGGAGACCATGGCCCTTATTCCGATAATCAGGCCTATGTCCATGGACATAACCAGAAGCACACAGATATTTGCCATCCCCACTCCGGCAATAGAGGCAGGCCCCAGCCTTCCCACCCAGATCATATCGATGATCTGGCCTATCATATAGAGGGCTTCCATTACGACCATAGGCCAAGACAGATGCAGAAGATTTCTTACAATGGGTCCCCTGGTCCAGTCTCTTTCTACCGCGTTCCCTTCAACAGCGGCGCGTTCCATCTCCGGCATCAGTACGACTCCTTTTTCGGTACCTGGTTTATGCTCAACCTCGACAAAGCATGAGCTCTATATCACAACTCACCCCATTGCCAAACACGTCCGTTTACACTATATAAAAGCCGGTATTAAATAATTTATAGAAATGGATACGGCAACAACATGCACTATGAAGGACATATCATTCGCCCGCCCAGCGAGGCAAACAGCATCCTGCTTCAGGTAACGGTCGGCTGTTCCCACAACAAATGCGCGTTTTGCGGAACCTACGCAGGAGAGCGGTTTCGGATTAAATCCGACGAAATCATTTTCTCGGATATCGCGTTTGCCGCACGAAACTGCAAATTTCAACGACGGGTTTTTCTCTGCGACGGGGACGCCCTGATCATTCCTCAGAAACGCCTCATGGCCATCCTCACCGCCATTGAGAAGCAACTTCCCTGGGTAACCCGGGTCGGCGCCTATGCAAACGTCAAAAGCCTGAAAATGAAAACCCCCGAAGCGCTTGCCGAGCTCAAAGCCCACGGCCTCGGGATTTTGTATATGGGCCTGGAAACAGGAGACGACGAAACGCTGAAGGCTATTCACAAGGGATTTACATCGGAATCCGCCATCGAGATGGGTAAAAAGGCCATGGCGGCAGGAATAAGGCTTTCCATCACCGTTCTTCTGGGTATTGCGGGACGACAGCGCTCGGAGATTCATGCCAAAGAGACGGGACGGGTCCTGTCGGCCATCGATCCGGACTATGTCGGCGCCCTCAGCCTGATGCTGGTTCCCGGCACGCCTCTCCATGATGATTACCTGAAAGGCACCTTCCCGCTTCTCGGGCCGGAAGAAATGCTTCGGGAAATCCGGACCATGATTTCACATACCACCCTTTCCGGCGGGCTTTTTTTTGCCAACCATGCGTCGAACTACCTGCCGATCAAGGCAAGGATGCCGAAAGACAAAACGAATACCCTGGCGCTCATCGACCGGGCTCTGGCAGGTGAACTGAGGCTGAAACCGGAGTATTTGAGGGCACTTTAACTGCAAATTTCAATACAAAAAGGAGCTTTATATCATGAATTCAGGCATGCCGGAGAGCCACTGCAGCATTGACGATCTTTGCATCAACACCATCCGAACGCTTACCATGGATGCCGTGGAAGCAGCCAATTCGGGGCATCCGGGTGCACCCATGGGTCTTGCCGCGGCCGCGTATGTTCTTTGGACCCGGTTCCTGAAACACAACCCGAAAAACCCGTCCTGGCAGGACAGAGACCGCTTTGTTCTTTCGGGCGGCCACGCCTCCATGCTTCTATACAGTCTGCTTCATCTCACCGGATATGACCTGAGCCTGGATGAGATTAAGAATTTCAGGCAATGGGGCAGCAAAACCCCGGGGCATCCCGAATACGGCCATACTCCCGGTGTGGAAACCACCACCGGCCCACTGGGCCAGGGATTTGCAAATGCGGTGGGGATGGCCATGGCCGAACGTCACCTGGCGGCGCGTTTCAACCGTCCTGACTGCAAGATCGTGGATCACTTCACCTACGTTGTGTGCGGTGATGGCGACCTCATGGAAGGCATTACCTCGGAAGCGGCCTCACTGGCCGGCCACCTGGCCCTGGGGAAACTCATCTGCCTCTATGACGACAACAAGATTTCCATCGAGGGAAGCACCGACCTCGCCTTTACCGAAGATGTCGGCCTTCGATTCCAGGCCTATAACTGGCATGTTCAAAAAGTGGCGGACGGGAACGACGTGGCCGCCATCACCGCGGCCATAGAAGCGGCCCGGGCTGAAACCGGAAAGCCCTCCATCATTTGTGTCCGCACGCACATCGCCTTTGGCAGCCCCAACAAGCAGGATACGTCCGATGCCCACGGGGCCCCCCTTGGCAAAGAGGAAGTCTGTCTGACAAAGAGAAACCTGGGATGTCCTTCGGATGCCCTTTTTTGCACGCCGGATCTTGCACTGTCCGAATTTCGTAAATGCGTTCAGCGGGGAGTCGATACGGAAGCGGCCTGGCGAAAAAAAATGGCGACCTATTCCGAAACATTCAAGGACTCGGCCGCCCAATATAAAGAGACTATGGACGGCACCCTTCCGGACAATTGGGATTCTGATATTCCCGTATTTTCAGGAAATCCGGTTGCCACCCGGAACGCTTCCGGGAAGGTGCTGAATGCCATCGCCGGAAAGGTTCCGACCCTCATGGGCGGATCCGCGGATCTGGCGCCCTCCAACAAGACGGAGATTACCGGTTCCCATGATTTTCAAAAGGGCCGTTACGACGGCCGAAATATCCGATTCGGTGTTCGAGAGCACGCCATGGGCGCTATTCTTTCAGGCATGGTCCTTCACAAAGGCATTCGCCCTTACGGCGGCACATTCCTCGTATTTGCCGATTACATGCGCCCGGCCATCCGCCTGGCCGCGCTTATGAAACTGCCGGTCATTTACGTATTTACCCATGACAGTATTGCTGTCGGCGAAGACGGTCCCACCCACCAGCCGGTGGAGCATCTTGCCTCCCTTCGCTGCATTCCGGGGCTTACGGTCCTTCGCCCGGCCGACGCAAACGAAACCGCCCGGGCATGGAAAACGGCCATTAAACACACGGACGGCCCGGTTGCACTTATCCTGAGCCGCCAGAACCTGCCTTTGCTTGAAACAACGGATGCGGTTTCCAAGGGCGCTTACATCCTTTCTGAGACTGCCGGGAAACCGGACATCATACTCATCGCCACCGGATCCGAAGTGCATGTAGCACTCGAGGCGAAGACGCTGCTTTCCGAAAAAGGCGTGGCGGCACGGGTGGTGAACATGCCGAGTTGGGAACTGTTTGAAAAAACGACATTCGAATATCAGGCCGGCGTACTTCCGAACGACGGCACACCGCGACTTGCCGTCGAAGCCGCTTCACCCATGGGATGGGAGCGATATACAGGCGTCAAAGGCGCAACCGTCGCCATGACCGGTTTCGGCGCCTCCGCCCCCGGGGGCCTGGTCTTGAAAAATTTCGGCTTCACAGCTGAAAATGTGGCTCAGAAAGCACTTGAACTGATGGACAAGTGAAATCATAAATCCGAAATTCGAATATCGAAATCCGAAACAATACCAAAACAGCAATGATCAAAATTCAAAACAAAAACGAAAACAATACCTGAATCGTTGTAGTACTGTTTTGGTCATTAGAATTTTTGTAATTTGAATTTGTTTCGGATTTCGTACTTCGGATTTCGAACTTTCGCCTTTGGCGGGTTAGGGAATTATACAAATGGATTTAAAGCTCTTATTTACCACTTTCGGTATGGTCTTCCTGGCCGAACTGGGAGACAAGACACAGCTTGCCGCCTTTTGCCTCTCCGCAAACTGTGATTCGAAGGTTACCGTATTTTTAGGTTCAGCCGGCGCCCTTGTCGTCGCCTCGGCGCTTGCGGTTATATTCGGCAGTTATATCGGTCGTTTCGTCTCACCCCAGTACATCAAAATCGGCGCAGGCGTTTTTTTTATCCTGGTTGGTCTCTGGACCCTGTTTACCCCGGCCAGCAGTGCCTGTTCACTATGAACCATAGGAGGACATCACCATGGAACTCAAAACAATCGCCCTTATCAATCCTGACCACCACAACCTGATTTTGGGCCAATCGCATTTCATAAAAACGGTGGAGGATATCCACGAAGCGATGGTCACGACGGTTCCGGGAGCAAAATTCGGTCTCGGATTCTGCGAGGCCTCCGATGCCTGCCTGGTGCGATATACCGGAACAGACGAATCGCTTGTGGCGCTCGCCAGACAAAACGCGCTGAACCTTTCTGCCGGACATTGCTTTATTCTGTTTCTGAAAGAGATGTTCCCCATCAATGTTCTCAACACCATCCGGAATATTCCGGAAGTAGTCCGCATCTTCTGCGCCACAGCAAACCCGGTAGAGGTCGTTGTCGCCGAGACCGAACAAGGACGGGGCATTCTGGGCGTAATCGATGGCTTTGCATCCAAAGGTATTGAAACCGAATCGGATATTGAGAAAAGGAAGCGCTTCCTGAGGGACATCGGGTACAAGCTGACCTGAAATGAAATCATAAATCCGAAATTTGAATATCGAATTGCCCCGGCGTCGGGGGTTTGGAGTTGCATGCATGGGAAGATTACTGTGGACGCCATCTCCGGAAAGAATCAGAGGATCCAATATGTTCCGTTTCATGGGCCATCTGAATAAAAAATTCGGTCTGAGTCTGACCGACTATCCGGCGCTTTACCAGTGGTCCATTGGCCATCTTTCCGATTTCTGGGCATCTCTATGGGACTTTGTCGAAATCAAGGCCTCCGCTCCCTACACGAATGTTATCGATGATCCCCGAAAAATGCCCGGCGCAAAATGGTTTACCGGCGCCCGGCTGAATTTCGCCGAAAACCTGATGCGATTCCGGGATGACAAATCGGCAATTGTGTTCAAGGGAGAAGGTCTTGAACCGGTACGATTCACCTATGCCGAATTGTATCATGAAGTGGCCCGACTCGCCAGGGCGCTGAAAGACCTCGGGGTTGTGGCCGGCGACCGTGTGGTGGGGTTTATGCCCAACATGCCGCAGACAACCATCGGCATGCTGGCGGCCACCAGCATGGGAGCGGTCTGGTCCGGTTGCTCTCCTGATTTCGGCATCAGAGGAGTTCTCGATCGCTTTGGACAGATTAGACCGAAAGTCCTTTTCACCGCAAACGGATATTTCTATAAAGGCCAGGCCATCGACTCCCTGACCCGGATCGCGGAAATTATTAAAGAACTGCCGTCCGTGGAAAAAGTGGTGGTCGTCCCTTATACGGAAACCCGGCCGGATATCGGCAACATCCGCCACGCCGTCCATTATGATGAATTTCTATCCCGGGAAACGAACCTTACCATCGATTTCGAACAGCTCCCTTTTGATCATCCGCTCTACATAATGTATTCATCAGGCACCACCGGGCTTCCCAAATGCATGGTTCAGAGTGCCGGGGGCATTCTGGTTCACCATTTGAAGGAATTGGTGCTTCACACGGACCTTAAACGCCGAGACACTATCTTCTACTTCACCACCTGCGGATGGATGATGTGGAACTGGCTCATGAGCAGCCTGGCAGTGGGCGCCACCATCGTTCTCATTGACGGCCATCCGTTTTATCCGGAGCCGGATGTTTTATGGAAACTGGCCGGTGACGAAAAAATAACTGTCTTCGGCACAAGCGCAGGTTATATCAGCGCCCTTGAAAAAACAGGAGTTCATCCCGGCAGAGACCATGACCTAACTTCCCTGCGGACGGTGCTGTCTACCGGTTCCCCCCTTCTGGAAGAAGGTTTCGATTATATTTACAGTACCGTTAAAAAAGACCTTCAGCTTTCTTCCATCAGCGGCGGAACGGATCTCAACGGCTGTTTCGCGTTGGGCAATCCCATTGGCCCCGTCTATTCCGGAGAGATCCAATGCAGGGGCCTGGCCATGAAGGTGGAAGCCTTTGATGAATCCGGACGGCCGGTTATCGGAAAACAGGGGGAGCTGGTGTGTACCGCGCCGTTTCCCTCCATGCCAATCTATTTCTGGGAAGATCCATACGGCGTAAATTATCACCATGCCTATTTCGATGTTTTTCCCGGTGTCTGGCGCCATGGCGATTATATCGAAATCAACGAGCGGGGCGGCGTCATCATTCATGGACGCTCCGACGCCACCTTGAATCCGGGTGGTGTAAAAATCGGTACCGCCGATATCTACAATCAGGTGGAACTTTTCGATGAAATTGCCGACAGCGTTGCGGTGGGCCAACCCTGGAAAAATGACGTGCGCGTGATACTCTTTGTCAAACTGATGCCGGGGTATTCACTTACCGAAGCACTCATTGAGAAAATAAAGACAACCATACGCACCAATGTCTCCCCCAGGCATGTACCGAAAAAGATCATCGCCGTCCCGGATATCCCGTATACACTCAACATGAAAAAGGTGGAAATTGCGGTAAGGAAAGTAATACAGGGGCAGCCTGTCCTGAACAGGGATTCCTTGAGCAATCCGGAGGTTCTGGACTATTATGCGGACATTCCCGAACTGCAAGAAGAATAAAAAAAACGAAAGATAATTGTTTTTTTTTGATTGTGTAGAAAAGGCTTATAAATTGTGCTAAAGAGGTTGATTATGGAGAGCAGGAAACTTTTTGTATCAAAAGAAACCGGTAATGTTTGTTTTGTTTAATACCCTCAGGAGCATGAAATGGCCATCATCACCATATCCCGCGGTTCATACAGCCGGGGAAAAGAAGTCGCCGAAAAACTGGCAAAAGCCCTTGGATATGAATGTATCTCCCGGGACATCCTGCTGGAAGCCTCCGAGGAGTTCAATATCCCGGAAATCAAACTCGTTCGGGCGCTGCATGATGCCCCGTCGGTTCTGGAACGCTTTCACCACGGCAAGGAGCGGTATGTCAACTACCTGATGTCTGCCCTCCTGGAGCATGTCAAGAAAGACAATATCGTCTACCACGGTCTGGCCGGTCATTACTTTCTCAGAGACATTCCCCACGTTCTTAAGGTCAGAATCAGTGCGGATATAGACGATCGCGTCCGGGAAGAGATGCGGCGGGAAAATATCTCCGCCGAAAAGGCCCGATATGTTTTGATCAAGGACGATGAAGAACGCCGGAAATGGGGAATCCAGTTATACGGCATGGATACATGGGACAGCCGGCTGTATGACATTGTTCTTAACATAAGAACCCTCACGGTTGATGACGCCGTGGAAATTCTGTGCAACACGGTCCGGAAGCCGGCTTACAGAACGACACCGGAATCAAAAAAACGTCTGAATGATCTTAGCTCTTTCAACGAAAGTCCAGGTTGAACTGGTCGAAATTTTTCCGAAGCTGAATGTTACGGCCGATGATGGCCATGTCTACATCGACTGTTATGGTAAAAACGTGATCATTCGCGATGAGGTTCTGTCAAAGATCAAAGTCGCCGCGGAACGTGTAGACGGCGTCACGGAAGTAACCATGAACATATCGGGCCTTGGCCATAAGGATTCTCACCAGCACGTGAACCCGTTCCACAATATCGGGTCATGACCAGATCGGCAATACGGATCTTGATGGAGAGTGTTCTTCACTGATTTTCGCCGAATCAGCAAAATCGTTCGACGGAAACACCCAAAAGATAAGCAGCAGCAATGACCCAGAGGCCGATATTGGTTTTAGGGAATAGGCCAGGCGGGGATTAATTGAATTATGAGGTCTACCTACGGGTAAGCCCTTTGGATATTACAGATGTATCAATGGTTTTGTGGGTTTCTGATACCCTTTGGATTTGGGTTGATATCCCAGGTCACTTGAATGGCGAAATTAATGTATATGTTTTTTATCACTATTTGAGGAGCTGATCTCTCCTACAGCAGTCCTGAACTTGCCCTACTGGAGTTTTTGAACGTAGTTCTGCATGCGACGAATTTTTTCCCGGCAGACAAGTTTTGCAAATCGGCCACAACCCTTCGGATGGTTCTGCAGAATTTGCTGCTGAAGCCCCTTGGGTACTGGGCAGGCAATAAAATTTGTTAAACTCGGTTAATTCCGGGAATAAACTTGATTTTTTCTTTTTATCTATATATTTTTAGCCCTGTTTAACCTAATATGGCCGGATTATATGGGTGTGGAACCCCACTCCGGCCAACAATTGGTGAGCCGTTTGGGCGACCCTCAAGAGAACAATGGAGTCGAAAATGGAAGACAGATGGTTATCCGTGGATGAAATTGGGGTGTATCTCGGAGTGAAGCGAGATACCGTCTATAAATGGATAAGCGAAAAGGGCATGCCTGCTCATAAAATAGGCCGTCTTTGGAAATTCAAAAAGGACGAGGTAGATGAGTGGGTCCGCGAAGGAAAAGCCGGCGAAGTTAACGAAGGAAATTAACAGAACCAGGAGCTGTTAGATGAAAACCATTCGCAGCGCATGCCAATTACAGCCCAAGGCCCTTGAAATAAACGTGGGCGATCAGATTGAACGATTGGACCAGATTATCCAGGACACCGATGGCCAGGAATATTTTAAGAAAACGTTCATTACAGATGGAATGAAGACCCTGCTTTCGAAGGGGGTGGCGCGTCTTGCCGGAAAATCAAATGATTCAGTGTTTCATCTGAAACAGGCCATGGGTGGTGGTAAAACGCACTTGATGGTTGGATTTGGGCTTTTGGCAAAAGATGCTGTGCTTCGAGAGTCCCAGATTGGCGTCATACCTTATCAATCGGATTTCGGTTTGGCAAAGATAGCTGCCTTTAACGGCCGAAACAATCCTCACACCTATTTTTGGGGAGAAATCGCCCGGCAGCTGGGTAAAGAGAGCCGCTTCAGGGAATATTGGGAATCTGGTGCAAAGGCTCCGGATGAACAGGCATGGGTTAATCTGTTCGATGGGGATGCGCCCATCCTGATCCTTTTGGATGAGATGCCGCCATATTTTCATTACTACAGCACTCAGGTGTTGGGTCAGGGAACAATTGCCGATGTTGTTACAAGAGCTTTTTCAAACATGCTCACTGCCGCCCAGAAAAAGAAAAATGTCTGCATCGTCGTGTCGGATTTGACAGCAGCCTACGACACCGGAGGCAAGCTGATCCAGCGTGCTCTTAATGATGCTACACAAGAGGTGGGACGTGCAGAGGTTTCCAT
The DNA here is from genome assembly GCA_963848505.1 of Candidatus Krumholzibacteriia bacterium. Taxonomy (GTDB): domain Bacteria; phylum Krumholzibacteriota; class Krumholzibacteriia; order LZORAL124-64-63; family LZORAL124-64-63; genus JACZKN01. The sequence goes on from CAWKEB010000003.1 coordinate 2,701,211, forward strand.
TACTCCGGTTAATCTGGAATCCAACGAAATCTATGAGATTCTGCGTAAACGCCTATTTCTTTCATTGCCTGACAAGAGCGAAATAGCAGAAGTGGCATCCATCTATGCATCAAGGTTGGCTGAAGCGGCAAGGGCCAGGACGGTTGAGAGAAGCGCAGAGGCTTTGGCAAATGATATCGAGTCAACCTACCCTTTCCATCCCAGCTTTAAAAGCATTGTGGCTTTATTTAAGGAAAACGAAAAATTCAAGCAGACACGCGGGTTGATGGAGTTGGTTTCTCGCCTTTTGAAATCCGTTTGGGAGAGCAGTGAAGATGTCTATCTTATAGGCGCTCAGCATTTTGATCTTTCAATCCCCGACGTTCGTGAAAAGCTGGCTGAAATTTCTGAAATGCGTGATGTCATTGCAAGAGACCTTTGGGATTCCACTGACAGCGCCCATGCGCAGATTATCGATATCAACAGTGGCAATCATTATGCAAAACAGGTTGGGACCCTTTTACTCACCGCCAGTCTTTCAACTGCCGTCCATTCAGTAAGGGGACTTACTGAGAGCGAGATGCTGGAATGCTTGATTGACCCAAATCACCAGGGAAGCGATTACCGGACGGCGTTCACAGAACTTCAAAAATCAGCATGGTATTTGCACCAGACCCAGGAAGGCCGCACCTATTTCAGCCACCAGGAGAATCTAACGAAAAAGCTTCAGGGGTATGCGGATAAGGCCCCCCAAAACAAGGTGGACGAATTGATTCGTCATCGCCTTGAAGAGATGTACAAACCTGTTACCAAAGAAGCCTATGAAAAAGTGTTGCCGCTTCCGGAGATGGATGATGCTGAGGCGGCGGTAAAAACCGGCCGGGCGCTTTTAATTATCAGTCCTGATGGGAAAACCCCACCGGGTGTTGTCGCCAACTTTTTCAAAGGGCTGGTCAACAAGAACAATGTGCTGGTTTTAACCGGTGACAAGTCCTCTATTGCCAGTGTCGAAAAAGCCGCCCGCCATGCTTATGCAGTTACCAAAGCGGACAACGGAATTCCGCCTTCACACCCGCAGCGGAAAGAACTGGATGAAAAGAAAGCGCAATATGAGCAAGACTTCCAGACCACTGTGCTTTCAGTTTTTGACAAGATTCTCTTTCCGGGGAACAACCGTGGGGAGGATGTGCTTCGACCGAAAGCACTTGATAGTACCTACTCATCCAATGAACCCTACAATGGGGAACGGCAAATTGTAAAAACCCTGATCTCTGATCCCATCAAACTGTATACGCAGATCACTGAGAATTTTGACGCCCTTCGGGCCAGAGCAGAGTCGCTTCTTTTCGGTTCTCAGGATGAGGTGCGGAAAACGGATCTGCTGGACAAAATGAAGCAGAAAACGCAGATGCCATGGCTTCCGACTCGCGGATTTGATCAACTGGCAATTGAAGCTTATCAGCGCGGTGTCTGGGAAGATTTTGGAAATGGCTATATTACAAAAAAGCCAAAGCCAAAAACAACAGAGGTTATAATCAGTGAAGACTCTTCTCCGGATGACTCCGGTACGGTTCGGCTGAAAATTGACGTGGCGAACGCGGGCGGAAGCCCTCGAATCCACTACGCCGAAGACGGTGATGTTACTGAGAGCAGTCCGGTGTTGAGTGATAGTACATTGGCGACCAAGGCGTTGCGTGTTCAGTTTCTCGCTGTTGACCCTACGGCAAAAAATCTGACCGGCGCCCCCAAAACCTGGAAAAATCGACTGACACTGCGCAATAGAATGAACTACCCCGCCGCAAGCGGACGGGGTATCACTACAGATTCTATCTTCTAATTCGCCGCAAGCAGCGGGGAATAGAACCCGTAGAGATTCAAACCTGAAGTGGAAGCAAGCTGCGCCCGTGTGCTCGCGGAAGCTATCAGAAACCAGAGGTTGTAAGATGATTGAATTTGATGATGAAAAAAACGATAAGGCTCAAGGCGTAGCGGCGGAAGAAGATATTGAAATTGAAAATACGGATACAGTTAGCGAGGGCGCAGAGGACGAAATTGAACCTGTTATGCAGGAGCCGTTTAATCCGTCGGAAATTAATATCATCTCCAAACCGGATACCTTGAGGAATATTATTGAGCGTCTCAAGCATGATGAAATTGACATGAATACCGATTTCCAGCGCCATGCTGAACTTTGGGACAATCGGAAAATGTCGAAATTGATTGAATCCATATTGATCCGTTTTCCCCTACCGGCTTTCTATTTCGATGCCTCCGATGATGATAAGTGGCTGATAGTTGATGGTCTCCAGAGGTTGTCAGCCATCAAGAAGTTTGTCGTGGATCAAAAGCTCCGCCTGTATGGACTTGAATACCTTAAAGATTCTGACGGGAAAAAATATGACGATTTGCCTCGAACTTATAAACGCCGGATAGATGAGTGTGCGGTAACGCTTTTTTTGATACAACCCGGTACCCCGGAGCCTGTGAAGTATTCCATTTTTCGTCGCATCAATACCGGCGGGCTCGTATTGAATGATCAGGAAATTCGAAATGCCATGGCGAGGCCGGAAGTGCGTGAATATCTGGAAACGCTGGCTTCGGATGAATACCTCATCAAAACAATTGGTGACCAGAGCCGAAGAATGGTGGATCAGGAAATGGTTCTTCGTTACCTGGCATTCCGCTTCATGGATTATGAGCTCAGCAAAAAGAACATCGCGACGTTTTTAGATGAAATGATTGACAAGCTGGAAGCCGCATCCGAAGAGGAGTTGGAGGATTACAGCAACTCATTTCGCCTGGCCATTAAGCGGTGTTGGGATATTTTTGAAGACCGTGCCTTTGAGAAAAGTACCGACGGCAGCCATGCCAAAAGACGGCGTAAGAACTCAACGTTGTTTGAAGTCTGGATGAATGCGTTAAGCCGTATCTCCGAAGAGGAAATGAGCGAATTAGAGGTCAACAAAGACCAGTTGATAGAAAAGCACCTGGCGCTTATGGCAACTGATAATGACTATTTCCGCAGCATCACCTATTCGACGCAGAAAAGGGACCACTACCGAACCCGCCGGGATAAGGTTAAACAACTTATAGAGGAGATTTTGAATGCTTAAGTTTATCCGGATACAGCGTTTTAAGTCATTAAACGACGCACAATTCCCATTAGCATCCCTCAACCTGTTCAGTGGTCTTAATGGAATGGGAAAATCCTCACTCATTCAGACACTTCTTCTGCTGCGTCAGTCATTTGAAAAAAACACCCTGCCCAACAGAGGTCTTCTGCTGAAAGGTGAATATGTGTCAGTGGGAACAGGACAGGATATACTTGCAGAAAATGCGGAGAAAGAGACCATCGAATTTACTTTGACCTGGGAAGGAAGATCTCCGGCTCATTTCGTCTTTGCTTATGAGAGCAAGTCGGATATGCAGCCAATTGATCTTATGAATTCCAAAGTAGATGACTCCCTCTTTGAGGATAGTCTTTTCACCAAACAGTTTCAGTACTTGTCTGCCGACAGAATCAGTCCGCAGGCGTCCTATGATGTTTCCGACTATTACATACGGGATTTGAATTCCCTGGGAAACCATGGGGAATACACGGCGCATTACATTGCCGAGTATGGGTTGACGCAGTTGCCGATTAACGCATTGAAACACCCTGAAGCGCCTTCGCTGTCGCTATTAGACAATATCGATAAATGGATGTCGGAGATCTCTCCGGGGATACGAATTCATGCTGAATTACAGCCCGCCATGAATGTTGTATCCTTAAACTATGCCTTCCAGCAGGGGACAGAAATAACGGCTGATTTCAAACCTCAGAATGTCGGATTCGGCTTGACATTTGTCTTGCCGGTTTTGACAACGATTCTACGGGCAAAGCCTGGGGATTTAGTCATCATTGAAAATCCGGAGGCCCATTTACATCCTGCCGGACAGTCTGTCGTTGGACGACTATGTGCCATTGCCGCGAAAAATGGCGTTCAGCTATTTATTGAAACGCATGCCGACCATTTCCTGAATGGTGTTCGTGTGGCGGTTCGTGAAAAGGTGATTCAGGCCCAGGAGGTAAAGGTTTTTTACCTTGAAAGAAGTACGACGTCAGTGCATGAGGCACTGGTTGTAAATCCGGAAATTGACGAGAATGGACGTATCAATCTCTGGCCTAAAGGATTCTTTGATGAAGGGGATCGCCTGCTGGAGAAGCTGCTATGACGGATTGCCTGGTATTTAATCACCATTCGCTGCCGTTTGATCATTCTGATATCGCTGAAAGGGCGGTTCCTGATTTTCTGAAAACCTGCATCGAGGCGAAAAATGCTGGGCTTAGAACAATTCTGGTAGACCAAGAGGTTGACGGGTTCTGGTATCGACTGGAATTGGCTCCGGGGTTTTTCTGGCAAAACTGGTATGAACGGCACCAGAGTGCTGAAAACCGGGATATCATCAGGGCATTCCGAGCCATTGCCACCCAATCGCCCTTTTTTGATATCGATGATATTGCAGACGGGGCGGACTTGTTTGAAACGACGCTGGGTGGCTGTAAGGATTACAGTGCCGTAAGTGCCGCGGCGTGGCATGAATCGCCGTTGGTCAGTTTTGCCACAAGGCAGCCATGGAACATGTCGCCGTTGTCGGTAACCATCACCCGACTGAACCCGGTAACAGCTGAAATCGAAGACGAAGACGCTAACATCCAGAATTTTTACAACTATTCTGTTCTGAGCCGATACTTGCCGGATTTGCTAAGACGTCGAAACGCAGCGCTCGAATCCGGGAAAGAAATTTTTAATCGATTTAACGAATTATATCCGGCTATATCACTATGCGGCAAAGCAGCCCAACAGCTGAATAACTGGTCCGCCTCGTTGACAGTGCTGGAACAGGTGAAGGGATCTTTAACTGTACTGAATGCTTTTTCGTCAAAATGGCAAAATAATCAGTTCGCGGAATACAGAAACGAGTCCTTAAGAGATTTGGGATTGTCATTTCAGGTCAGTGGTGAATCTCACACAGTCCGAGATAATCCCAGGCTTCGCAGAGAGCGGGAATTTTGGCTGCCCCGCGGCAACCAGGAATTTTTTGAATTGCATGTGAAAATGTCTTTTGGTTATCGGATGCATTTTTTCCCGGATAACGTAACACGTCAAATTTATGTAGGTTATATCGGGCCACATTTACGATTAAGATAAAGGTCGGGAAATGAGCATCAAACGATTTTCATCTCGAACGGAAAGGCTGGATACGGAGTTCCTGGCTGAATCTCTTAAGGGTGCGTCCAAGTATCTTCGTATTGCCGGCTATTTCAGGAGTTCAATTTTCGAATTGGTTGGGGAAGAAATTGCACAAATTCCAGAGGTGAAGATTATCTGTAACTCTGAACTGGATATGGCTGATTTTCAGGTGGCCACCGGTCGGAACACAGCCCTTAAAGAACGGTGGAATGAAGTGGATGTTGAAGCCGAAGCCCTTTTGAAAAAGGACCGCTATGTGATCCTCGATCAGTTGCTAAACTCCGGTAATGTCCAAATTCGGGTTGTGCCGAGAGAACGCCTGTTCCTGCATGGAAAAGCAGGATCTATTCATTATCCGGATGGGAATCGGAAATCGTTTATTGGTTCAGTGAACGAATCGAAAAGTGCCTTTGCCCACAACTATGAACTGGTGTGGCAGGACGACGATAAGGAGAGCGCTGACTGGGTTGAAAAAGAGTTCTGGGCTTTATGGAACGATGGTGTACCTCTCCCGGAAGCCATTTTGGCGGAAATCAATCGTGTGGCCAATCGCCGGGAAGTCACTGTAGAAATCTTGCGGCCGGATGAGGTTCCGGCTGCAGCGATGGCGGAAGCTCCCATATATCGCGGTGGTGAGCAACTGCAGCCATGGCAACGCTCTTTTGTGACGATGTTTCTTGAGCATAGAGAAATTTATGGGAAAGCCCGATTGCTGCTGGCGGATGAAGTCGGTGTGGGTAAAACACTGTCAATGGCTACGAGTGCTCTGGTCAGCGCCCTCCTTGACGATGGCCCGGTCCTCATCCTTGCCCCTTCAACATTAACGATTCAGTGGCAAATCGAGATGGTGGATAAGCTGGGAATTCCGGCTGCCATCTGGTCATCGCAAAAAAAGGTGTGGATAGGCGTTGAAGGTCAAATTCTATCACCTCGTGGAGACGCTTCATCAATCAAAAAATGCCCATACAGAATTGCCATCCTCTCGACGGGTTTGATCATGCATCAGCGGGAAGGGGGGGACTTTGTTAAGGAAGCGGGGATGCTCCTTAAAAATCGATTCGGCACAATCATTCTAGATGAAGCACACAAAGCGCGTGCAAGGGGCGGTTTCGGTGACAAGGCATCCGAGCCTAACAACCTTCTTGCTTTTATGCAGCAAATGGGAAAGCGAACCCGGCATCTGATTCTTGGCACAGCCACACCAATCCAGACAGATGTTCGTGAGCTATGGGACCTTTTGGGGATTTTAAATAGTGGCGCGGAGTTCGTTCTCGGGGACGCTTTGTCTCCATGGCTGGATCATGAGCAGGCGATTCCTCTGATTACCGGAAAAAACCAAATAACATCTGAGCAAGAGGTTTGGCGGTGGTTAAGCAATCCCCTGCCTCCGGCTAATGAACATCATATAGTTCAACAGATCCGCGATTATTTATCAATTGACCCCCAGACATTCTATTGTGCTCATCTCTTTGAAGATCTGGACTATATGATTCAGAATATGTGGCTTTCCGAGTGTCTGACCCCCGGATTTTTCAAAGAAAACAACCCGGTATTACGCCATACCGTTCTAAGAAAACGAAAACAGCTTGAAGAAGATGGTTTGCTCGAAAAAGTCGGGGTTAATACCCATCCGGTCACTCGAAACCTCGCACAATACCAGTCTCGCTTTGTTGGTTTGGGTATTCCAACCAATACGCCCTTTCAGGTTGCCTATGAAAAGGCAAAAGAATTTAGTACGTTGCTTCAATCCCGGACCAAAGCCGGTGGATTTATGAAATCGCTGATGCTGCAGCGTATTTGTTCAAGTTTTGCATCCGGCCTGAAGACCGCCCGGAAAATGCTTAGACATTCCATTTCCAGTGAAGATGAGGATCGTGTTGAAGAGGTGGAACATATTCTGTCAGCGATGACACCTGCGGAAATAGCTTGCCTCAAAGAAATTGAAACTCAGCTTTCACGTGTCGAAGCCGTCGATTCCAAGCTCAATACGGTGAAGTGGTTCTTAACGGAATTCAGAACTGATGGAAAAACATGGCTGGAACATGGATGCATTATCTTCAGCCAGTACTACGACACAGCAGAATGGATAGGAAAAGAGCTGTCAAAATCCTTTAAAGGAGAGGTCGTAGCGGTCTATGCCGGGGTTGGGAAAAGCGGGCTTTTTCGGGGAGAGCAGTTTAATAGGGTCGAGCGTGAAATCATCAAGGCAGCCGTCAGGGCACGTGAAATCAAGCTGGTTGCAGCAACCGACGCTGCCTGCGAAGGCTTGAATCTCCAGACATTAGGGACTTTGATCAATATTGATCTTCCATGGAATCCATCCCGCCTTGAGCAGAGACTTGGCCGTATCAAGCGATTCGGTCAGGCTCGAAAATTTGTCGATATGCTCAATCTTGTCTACAGCGAAACGCAGGATGAGAAGGTTTACAACGTCCTGTCTGAACGCCTACGTGACACTTATGATATTTTTGGAAGTCTCCCAGACACAATCGATGATGAATGGATTGAAGATGAGGAAGTGTTGAAAAGCCGAATGAACGAATACATACACGAAAGGAAAAAGGCTCAGGATGCTTTTACCGTGAAATATCGTGGAACAATAGATCCTGGGGCACATTTATGGGAACGATGTGCATCCGTTTTATCCCGCCGAGACATTGTGAGTATACTCAGTGAGCCTTGGTGAAAACCACATTAATAGGGGACAGAAGATGAGCAGCGAAATGTTATAGAAAATTAACCGCAATACGTTTAGCAACCCAAATGCGGAAGCCAACACCCGTCGATCCAAATTACTAAGAAACTGACAGCAAGAAAGGTAATCGCTGAAAAAATATATTGATTTATCATATATATATTATGTTCTACCTGCCTCACCGCTCAGCGTCATAAATTTTAAGCAGTTTTAGAAATTTCCTCAATTTCCACAAACCGGTTGCTCCACGTATTGCGGTGAGTAACTAATGTTGGAATTAAAGGTAATTTAGTGGGTCGAGCATCACGGCTAAAAAAGATGAGACGAATGCAGGATATAGGGGAGCCCCTCCCCATGGCATAATGCCAAATGATTTTCAACACATTGCCTGCAGCTAATCTATTTCTCTGTTACACAATATAGATATTTATCACCACGTAGATATAAGTCGCTGTCAACAATCACCGGGGATGCAGAAAAACAATCGTCAAGATTGTTGGTGGCTAAAACTTCGAATTGAGGACCTTGTTTTATTACCGCTGTCGAACCGTTCCTGCTTGTAATGTAAATCTTCCCATCAGCTAAAACCGGTGATGCATATATTAAACTGCCAAGCCCTTCCAGCTTTTGATTACTATAATAAGCCTCGCCGGTGCCGGCATTAACACAGGAAAACCTATCACCACCCATTCCGGTCGTAAAGTAAAGTGTATCGTCATAAAGCAGTGGTGAAGGGATGTAGGGAGTGTCTTTGTCAAGTTTCCAGAGAAGCGCTTTTGAGCCGGTGATATTTCCTTTGGCCTCTGACAAACGGATAGCCTGTAATGCATTTTCCTTGAATCCGCTCATGACATAAACCATGCCCTTTGCTGTAACCGGTGACGGGATTGCATTCTGGGTCATACCGCTGCTTTCCCAGAGCAATTTGCCGGTATCCAGATCATAGCTGCGTATTTTATTGGTTGCATTTGTAATGACCTGCGATTTTCCATTGCTTTCTACTATGAGAGGTGTGGCCCAGGAAGTTCCTTCATCACGATCCGTTTTCCAAAGCTCCTTACCCGTGCTCTTATCAAGTGCGATGATAAAGGATTGCCCTTCATGGTCCCAGTTTACCACAATCTTATCTTTATAAAGCGCCGGTGAGCTGCCCTCACCCCAGGCATTTTTGACAGTCATGTCCCCGAAGTCTTTGTCCCATATCAGTTTACCCTGCATATCATAGCAATACAAACCGTGCGATCCGAAATATGCGTAAATGTGTTTCCCATCTGTTACAGGCGAATTGGATGCCCAGCTTCCGGTTGAATGCGAACCCTCATGGGGGACCTTTTCGCGGACGGTATGCTGCCATATAATGCTGCCATCGGAGCGGTTAATTGCTAATATTACAAATTTAATCTTGCTATTGGTACTGATACTCATACCCAGTCCCTGGTTTTGTCCCTGGGCAGGTGCTTCTTTTTTAGATTCGACCTCAATGGCTGTCAAAACAAAAATCTGATTTCCCCAGACAAGGGGCGTAGCATGGCCTTTTCCCGGTATATCAATCTTCCATTTAATGTTCCTGTTTTCATCCCATCCTACAGGTGCTTTACCGTAAAGTGATACACCATTCGCATCTGGTCCACGCCACTGGGGCCAGTTTTTATCATATTCTGTTGATGCGGCATCGGCTGAAGCAAGGGCAGGTATAAAATACAGACAGACAAATAAAAATACATACTTTCTCATGGAAAAAGGCTCCTGTTTTCTATTGACAAGTTTTCCTTAACGTATACTTCTAGAAATAGAAAGATCAATGCTTGGGCACAATTATATATATCTTTTGCTTATATGAATAGAAAAAACATTTTCAGAACCAGTGATATCTTTTGTCTATGTGGCTACCGGGATAAACCGACAATTTCCCGGACGGACTTGCACCCGCTGGTGATTTGCGCCTTCGTGGCGCACCCACATCTTGTGCCCGTTGCAGCTTAACAACATATCGAATTCCCGGCATATAATTTGTCTCAAAAAGCAAGTTCCTATCGACAAAAGAGCGCATGTGAGTTATGCTGTACTGGCTTTTTATAGAAGACTTTTCAAAGGAGGATGGAATGATCAGGAGAAACACCTTTGTTCTTTGCGCGCTGTTAATGACCGCTTTCTTCAATATCGCCCAGGCGGCGCCGTGCGACCGGGACTGTCTTGCCGGGTTCGTCACCAAGTATGTTGACGCGCTTCTGGCCAGGAATCCGGCCGCCCTGCCCCTGGCCGCCAATGCCAAATTCACCGAAGACACCAAAGAATTGAAGCTGGGCGAAGGCGTGTGGAAGAAAAACTTGAAACCGACCCAGTATCGCAGGGACATTCTGGATGTTCGCCAGGGTATCGCGATCTCTTTCCTGGTGCTGGAAGAAAACAATGCCCCGATTTTCTACGTGGTGAGACTGAAAATTGCCGACAATAAAATTTCGGAAATAGAGAGCACGGTTGTGATGAACAAGGAAGAGGGGATGCTCTTCAACCCGGACAACCTCAAGACGGTCCGTCCGGAGATGCTTGCCAAACCGGAAAAGGGCCAGATGAATACCCGGGATGAGATGATCAAGATCGCTGTTACCTACCCGGAAGGACTGAAAGTGGGAAGCTTCGTTAAAGTCGATTCCCCCATGAAGCAAGATGCCTACCGCTACGAAAACGGAAACCTCATGGCCGGCCCGGGCTGCACTTTCTTCAAGGGCTGCGACGTGATGAAGACACAGACGATCCCGAAATTATCGGGACTCCGGTACCGGGTCATGGCGGTCGACGAGGAACTGGGAGTAGTGTCGATAAGGATGAACTTTGGTCCAGGCTCCCTGTTCTCGGGTAAGGGAGAGCTGGATGTATGGCACTCGTTCAAAATCTTCGACGGTCAGATTCACGCCGCTGAAGCGTATTGTGAAACTGTTCCGCCGGGCACGAAATCCGGCTGGGAGAATGGGACAGAGTACTGATCTAAGAACGTTCTTGAGGAAATCCTGTCTATCGGAAAGAACTGCCCCAATTCGCTTCGGTACTGGCCTCGGAAACATATCCGGACGGGCGGGTAGTAACGACGCTGTATGGTGACGCAGGCCGATGGCATTCGAGTATTTCCCGAATGTCCTCAGGTTGATTGATGTCGCACGGATCCCGCATGCGGCTGCTGCATGCAAGACATATGGACTGGAAATGTAAAATGAAACCTAAAATTGCCTGCCTATTTTTCGGTCTCTTTCTACTTTTCAGCAGTAGCGCATCTGCATTGAACTATCGACAGCATTTCAGCAATGAAGCGAGTTTTGAAACCCTTGAAGAGGCTCGCCTCAATGGCCCTGCCTTGCTGGCAAAATTGACCGGCCGCACGTATGCACCTGATCCCGCCCTTGATACCTATCCAGTCGGCACCACGTTTGTGTACCGCTCCGCCAGGATGTTCACCAACTTGAGTGCTGCCGCACGTATGAATACAAACATCCTGGTCTATACGGATAAGTCCTTCGGAAGCAAGGATGAAGCGCTTGCCTTCCTGAAGGGTCTTGGCCTGACCGACATCATCGGGAAGGCTTTTGGCAGTGTGATACTGATTACGCCAATCGATACGGAAAAGGGATTCGGCATGGCAGACCAAACCGCTTATTACCAGCTTCAGTCCGCCATGTTCAATGTCGGCTACTCCAAGAGAACTCAAAATACAATGACCTTTTATGCCGATAGTGCCTATTACGGTGGCGTTACGTATCGCTACCTGATCGGCCTGAACGGCGGGGCCACGTTCATCGATAATTACATATCCAGCACCTTCGACTATATCACCCGCGTTGCCGGCGTCCTTCTTGTTGGCGGAGATATGGAGCGCATCCGTGAAGTGGCCTCTTTTGTGCCTTCGTATCTTGTAAACGCGTCCGATGCCGTCATTGGGAAATACAGGGACGCCAACGCAACGGATGCCTGGGGTATGCAGGGGGACCTGAAGTACTACTTCAATCAGGCACAGCCGCTTCAGAGGGTGATCGCTGCTTCCGGGAACAATCCGGACATCCCGTCCATCGTCAAGGACGCCTACGATCGGCTGTTTACCAAAGCGCTTCGCGTTCCTGTCGTCAAATCCAACCTCCATACAGCCTCTACTCCATATGCAGACTATAACTTTAATGCAGCACCCTACTCCCTGGGCAGGCGCAATGCCATCACGGATGGGGTGACAGCGGACAGGGTCCATGTGGTGGCGCATCAGGAGGACCGCTTCAAGGATATGGTTTCGGCAACCGGCGAATACCTGGATACGTGGTATGAACTGCTCCCTGAGGAAATAAAGAACAACACGGCGCCAAAACATTCCGTACCGCTTGTCCTGGCAAATCATGGCGGCGGTGACGATCCCCTGCAGTATCTTGATGAAATCGGCATGCTTGATCTTGCCGGCGAAAAGCGGATTGCCGTTGTAGCCCCCTTTCATTCGAATGTGACAAACCTCCTGAGTGATGTTTTGCCAGAACTGGTCCGGTATATGCTGGACATGTATCCTGCGCTTGACCCGTCGCGCGTGTATGGCACCGGTTACTCCATGGGTGGCCGGGCCACTATGGCGGCGCTCAGCGGAAACGCCGGAATCTTTGCTGCCGCCGTTCCCCAGGGCGCTGTAACCTATCTGGCAACGGAGGATCAGGCAAAACAGTATGCTCACACGGATATCCCGATCCTCTTCACAACCTCCACCTACGATTTCCATATGGACGAAGCTACCCTCACCCTGCGCTTAAGCTACTATTTCGGCATGAAGTCCATCACTTTCGACTATACGACGTTGATCAACCAGTACCTTGGCTACAACGGGATGGATCCGGTTCAGTTTGACTTTGCCGCCTATCCCATGAGCGGATTCAAGGGCGATGCCTTTGAGAGGGTGATGATGAACAACGAGTATCCCAGCCATACCTGGATGATCAACAACAGCGATGGCGTTCCCATGGTGGGGTTGAACGTCACCGAATTTCTGCCACACGGCCTCTATCAGGAGTACGCCGGCATCTTCTGGAACTTTGCGAAGCACTACTCCAGAAACCCTGAAACCGGCGCAATTGTATACAACCCCTTTGTTGATTAGCCACACTGGTGCACTGTTGCGGAAAGAGAGCGTTATTGTGAGAAAATCTATTACCGGATTCACCGCGGTATTCACCATAATTTTCCTGGCGGTGGGTATGTTCAGCCCAACGCGGGCTGAGGCAACCTATTCCTACATGAACTACTTCAACCGTCAAAACAACACGACGACATTCGAACTTCTTGAAGAAGCGCGTCAGAGCGGACCCGCAGCCGTTGCATCCCTGTATGGAAACGGGGAAAAGCAATTTAAGCCTCATCCCGCTCTGGAAACATTTCCACCGGGAAGCGTGTTTGTATATCGCTCGGCAAATCTCTACGGGGGGCAAACTGCCGCTCGGAATAATACGGCTGTGGTGGTTTTTGCTGAACGCTCCTTCCGGGGAAAAGACGAGGCACTTGGCTTCCTGTCTAAACTGGGATTGATTGAGCAAATCAATTCAGTTACAGGAAGCATCATTCTCATAACGCCCGCTGATCCCGGCGTCGGCTTTACCAGGACGGATCTAAAAAACTATTACACGCTGCACGGCGTCCTGTTTACCCAGAAAGCTTCTGAACGGACCGATAGAGGAATAATTTACTATTCTGACGCAGAATACTGCGGCGCATACGGCAAGGTGTATTTTATCGGCATCGAAGGCGGTGCGACTTTCATCAACAATTACATCGCGCCGGGCCGACATGACTGCATTGGTCTGTGTGCCGGCCTGATGCTGATTGGCGGTGAAATGGAAGCATCCGTGAAGGTCAGCAAATATGTACCCGCCTATATTCTCAATTGCTCTCAGACTGCCGTTGAGCAGTACCGTAAGGTCAACGGGACAGACGCATACCGTGTTGAGAATGGTATTGAGGTGTTTTACAACCAAACTGTTCCGCTGCGGCGGGTGATGGTTGCCGGTAATAAACAGCCGGAACTCTCAACCTATATTTCAGATGCTTTCCACAGCCTCTTCCTTCAAGCTCAGCGTGTATCTGTTATCCGTTCAATGTCGCAGGAGACGGTGAATACCCTGCCCTATCTGAACTACGTCACGGCGCCCGAAATCAGCCGGTATGCATTGTGCAATCGCAATGCAATCGTCAACGGCGTTACGGCAAAGGGTCGGCTTCGCGTCTCCTTCCATCAAGAAGAAATTTTCAACGATTTGAAGACCAATTACGATCAGTATCTGCAAACCTGGTATGACTTTATTCCGCAGGACGTTTTGGATGGGACCGCGGCTAAAGGAAGCGTTCCCTTGATTCTGGCGCTGCATGGAACGGGGGATGATCCCTTGATGTTCGTTGATGAAATTGGCCTTTTAGAAGTTGCAGGACGGGAAAAAGTGGCTGTGATCGCCCCTTTCGAAGAAGAACTGGTCATCGTTCATGAGGGTGCGCGCGTCGTAATGGGAGTACCGGTCTCCGAGGGGATTCTGGTTAAGGCATTGCCCCGACTGATAGACCACATACTTGAGAAATATCCGGCGCTGGATGCTTCCCGGGTATACGCAGCAGGATATTCTCTTGGCGGCGGCGCCACCCTCCGGGCTATTTATGGCGGCATGAAAAAAATCGCTGCTGCTGTTCCCATGGCCGGTATGCACGATGACCTGGTCTATTCCAGTACCCCGGAAGAAGATACCCGACTGCGGGAGATTGGAATGCCTGTCATGATTCTGACCTCTACCTTCGACCTGGGATTCAACCAGGAGGAAGGCCGACTGACAGACAATACGCTCAAGCAGTTGCGCAACTTTGCCTGGGTGAACCGGATCCAACTGGCTAATGTCGGCGACTTTTCAGCCAATCCTATTATTGGCTATTCGGCTGACCGGATGGATGTGACAACTTTGGCAGGGGAATGGCGTAGCTTTCTGTGGTCCTTTAAAAATGATGGAGGGATCCCAATTCTAAGCCTGTCGTGCACAGAGAATTTGACGCATGCGCTGTATCCCAATTATGGCGAGATCGCCTGGAACTTCATGAAGCATTTTGCTCGTGATCCTAAGACCGGTAAATTGCTGTATACACCTCTTAAAATGGCGCCGTGGCTTACAGGACTTTAGTGAGGCCCTTCGGTATGAGGTTCTTTCTATGCTCAAGAAAGAGGGTAAGATTACTGACGCGGTGATTGAAAATATGATTTCATGGAACCATAGTGGTTTCCACGTACATATCGGTGAACGGATACAAAGCAAGTAAAGACAGGGAAGCGTGAACGGCAGGAAGTGAACAGTGATCTGGATTTTTTGAGGACATTCTTTACAAATCACACCGTCGACCGCTGAACATCGTCATCAAAAATGATGTAATCATATCCTGGTCCATCCAACTCTTTCGGCGATGTCCCGGATGGGAACGTTTTCCTCTTTCTGGATTTTCCGGGCCAGGGCCGGTTTTTCGGCGTCATCTTCCAGATCCAGTGCTTTGGTCACCTTTCGCACCCATTGAATCGTAAATCCGATCATGGACGTGATCTGGTGTTTGTCCCGGATTTCATCCCGGCGCCAGGCATCGCAAATGGCGCTCTTGATCTCCCCTAACTTGAGAGGCTGGGACGAATCCTTCCCCGGAGAGTTTGTCCACATAGAAGAGTGCGGCCTTCGAGAAAGCAACCGTAACCGGTGCCAGGGCGGGGAGGCAATTGAAATACTTCCTTTATTGCCGTTGCTTGCTTTACTTCCTTTGCAGGATGTCTTTTTTTTCTTTTGGTTGGTAGTGCCGGAACGCTGTCCGGGACATTCTGAACCGTTCGTCAATAAGACAGATTCCGGAATCGCCCCGAACCGGGACATGAGCGATACAGAATATATGAATTAATTTAAGCTTAACAGAGTTCTGTCATTGCGCTAACACAATCCTAATATATGTACCGTATTTTACGCCTCAAACACCGGTAGCACAAAACTTTATGAGCATATGAATTCGAGTAACAAAAACATTGTACCAGTAAAAAGTATCAACGACGAAATGGCTTTATTAAAATTCTATCAAAGGAGATTATTATGACATTAGCTGGTTTCATCAAACGCTGTACCGACATTCCGTTCCTGCTTATCGTTGCGGGACTTCTGTTTACCGCCATCGGTCCGGCAACGGATCTGCGCGAAGCAGACGCGGCCGACATTCCCGAATGGATTCAGAATTTCAAGCTGAAGGGAGATATCCGGCTCCGGTATCAGGGCCAGGAGACGGATCCTGGTGAAAACGAGCGGCAGAGATACAGAATCCGCTTCCGTCCGGGTGTTACGGCGAAGGTTACCGACAAATGGGCGGTTGACTTCGGGCTTGCCACGGGCAGTGACGACCTTCGGTCCACCAATCAAACCTACAGTGAATTTTCCACCTACGACATCCGGCTTGACTACGCATACGCTACCTATGAGCCTTCAAAAGCAGTCAAGTTGATGATCGGAAAAATGAAAAACCCCATCTGGAACCCGAAAGACCTGATATGGGACACAGACGTAAGACCGGACGGGGCGGCAGCTGAGTTGACGTTCAAGTCATCCGACAGTCTTACCTGGTATCTGACTCCCGGTTATTTCGCTCTCGGCGAATACAGGGAGTCGAAAGGCGATAAAGATTTCGAAACCCTGGGGGTGCTTCAGGCTGGCATTGATGCGGATATTACCCAAAATGCCTCTTTAAAAGTTGGCGCCACCCTGCATATGTTCAACGACATTGTCGCCGGCAGTTTTTCCGAATCGGCCGGCACAAACACCATGGATATTGAAAATGCCTACTCCGTTGAAGCCGAATTCAGTTATACAGGGCTTCCGGTCTTCGTCGGGGCATTCGGTCAATATGTCGTTTCTGACGCTGATCAGGATGAAACCGGTTACCTCCTCGGCCTCAGAGTCGGAGACGAAAGCGTGAAGGCTTTAGGGCAGTGGCAGGTTGAATACAACTACCGGTCCCTTGAAAACAACGCTTTTCCGGATTTTCTGATGGATTCGGATGCATTTGACGGCGCCACCGGCGTTGAGGGCTCCGAAGTTGAAGTGGTGATCGGCCTTGCCAAAAACATCACCTTCGGGATCGATTATTATATGATGGAAGACAAGAACAGTAATGATGACCAGAGCCTCATTCAACTCGACCTTGTTTTAAAGTTCTAACGCTCATGTCGTACAGGGTCCTCCGGCCTTCGCATCCCGATGCAAGGCCGGAAGACCCATAAAGTATGGATTTACCACCATACCGAAGTCAGCATTTTTCGCTGCATCAAGATACTCATCATTCATCAAAAACAAACCTGATTTTAACACCCGCTTAATTTTGAGATTTATATCATTTTTCAAATGCTTGAAAAGTCCGCATGAACCTGCGGTCGATAACATCCTTGATCTTGAAGGCCAGGCGTCCGCCGAATTGAATCGACCATTTGTGAAGGATGCCGGTGCCGTCTCCCAGATTGAAAATCAACAGGTACTCGCCGCCGGGCTCAAATGCTTTCAACTCTTCTCCTTCCAGTGCCGCCATGAGGTTATGAAGAATCACCGGATTCTGTCGAACGGCAAAAACACCCACTTTATCGAGAGGCTTTTCTTTAAAATAAATACAGTCGCCGCCTCCGAAAATTTCCGGGTGCTTCATGTGTTGAAGAAAGCGATTGACCAGCAGGCCGCCGTCCGGCCCGATTTCAAGACCCGAGTCTTTAAAAACGGAGTTCGGCTTGACGCCGGTGGCCAGGAAAAGGATATCGAAATTGTGGGTTTTTCCGGTCGATTCGATAACAAGCCCTGTTTTTATCTTCTGAATCTGGCACCCCTCGAATATTTCGATATCACGTTTTTTAAGTGATGACAGAGCTTTGGATCGAATGCTCTCGGGGTGGTGGGCCATAACCTTTCCCCGGGTGAGGATCTTGATGAAAACAGGTTCGGCATCGGCGGTCTGAACCAGTCGATGAACATTCCCGGCGATTTCAACCGCGGAGGGTCCACCACCGACGATTCCGACGGCTATGTGTTTCCGAGCGGAAAGAGATAGAATTTTCTCCCTGGCTGCCATCAGTTTTTCAATCGGCTTGACGGTATAGATGCCCTCCATGCCGCCCTCGACGATATCCCGGTTCACATGGCTGCCCAGGTTGCATGACAACACGTCGTAGCAGACGGTTTCTCCTGAACCCAGAACAACGGTTTTCGCTCCGGCATGGATTCCGACAACCTCGCCAAGCTTGAAGGTGCCGCCGTTTTTTTCCACTACCTGTTTTGTATCAAACCGTATCTCTTCGGGTGCATAGGTGCCGCCCAGCATACCGGGCCCCATGCCCGAGTAATAATGATGTTCGGACGGCCCGATGACCGACACCTTGTGCCCCTTTTCGACAAACCGGCCGAGCTGTGCCAGCGCCATCATGTGTGCGTGCCCACCGCCGGCAAGAACGAGGTGTTTTTTCAATTCAACTCCGTTTCAAACAGCTTGCCAAGCTGCTCCAGGTGCGAGCGCTCCTCATGTGCGATCTTGAAAAGCACCGCCCTGCTTTTTTCATTGGTTGCCCTCTCGGATGCCCGCTGATAAAGATCAAGCGCCTGTGCTTCAATGGCCATGGCCATGGAAATGATCTCCGTAACCTTTTCCAGGTCGGGTTGATAACGCTTGAGGTATTCATCCGTTGTAAGGCCGCCCTCCATGGCCGGGGAGACAATCTGTTCGGAGAATTCATCCCGGGTAACGTGAGCGCCGCTGATATTCAGGTATTCGCTGAAGATACGATCCTGATGTTTGACCTCGATTTCCGCGAGCTTGGCAAACAATTGGCGGGCTTTTTCCTCTTTAGTCCTGGTTGCCATGGACAGATAAAAGTCCCTGAGTCCTTCTTCCAGTGAATAGGCAACGATCAGCATCGCCTCCGGGGATTCGTCCCCGGAAAACAGGTCGATCCCCTGTTCCTGAGTTCCGAACGCCACCTTTCCGTTCTCCCATGCCTTGATGCCGCCGGACAGGTTGTAGACTTCCTTGAACCCCTTTCCCGCCAGCATCTGGGCGGCCACCCGACTTCGTCCGCCGATAGCGCAGTAGACAATGGTCGGTTTGTCGGCATCGAGATCACCGATTCGTGCCCCCATTTCGGGAAGCGGGATCAGTTTGGCGCCCGGGATATGACCCTCTTTATACTCTTCGGGCTGCCTGACATCCAGAAGGGTGACCGAACCGCCGGCCTTTTTATCCATAAAAGACTTCGCTTCATCCGCACTGAACGATTTGACGGGAGTAAAAAATTGTCTCCATTTCATGTTATTTTCCCGGCGATACGATAATGACACTGTTGGTGGTGCCGTGGACATTGTCGCACCGGCTCGGATTTTCAGGATCGCACTGCCAATGACCGTCGACCTTGAATTTATACTCGTAGCGGCCCGGATGCAGCATCAATGTCTTGCTGCATTTCCCATTGGGTTTCATGTTCATCGGGAAGTTTTCATCCCAATCGTTGAAATCCCCGGCAAGAAACACAGTGGTGGCGCCGGGAGCCGCCAGGAAGAATGTTACCCGTCGTTTGCCCTTCGTTGTCTTTACCATATTATAACCTCCCGCATTATTGAACCCACAGTTAATTTAATTGAATTCGAATTCCTTTTCGCCGATGATGTCCAAACAGGCCACCGCCGCATCCGGATCATAAAAAATCCCGATATTTCTCGATATTTCTTCAACCGCCGCGGCAATCCCAAGCGCCGGGCGGTAAGGCCTGTGGGAGGCGATGGCTTCCACGACATCGGCAACGGCCATGATGCGCGCCTCCAGAATAATTTCGTTTCCTTGAAGCCCCCGGGGGTAGCCGGAGCCGTCTATCCGTTCGTGGTGCTGATAAATGGTTTCGGCAATGGGCCATGGAAAATTAATTTCCTTGAGAATATTGTACCCAACCTGGGGATGGGTTTTGATCAGGCTGAATTCCAGCTCGGATAATTTACTCGGTTTGCTCAGGATCTCAGCCGGCACGGCGATTTTCCCGAGATCATGGATCACCCCTGCCATACGGATACCGGCAACCCGATCCTCCGAAAGTCCCATCTTTTCGGCAATTGTACCGGCAAGTGCCGCTACTCGTTTCTGGTGGCCCGCCGTATAGGGATCCCTGGCATCGATACTCAGAGACAAGGCATGAACCACTCCTTCGAGGACCGCCATCAGCTGGCATACGCGTTCCTTGAGTTCAGCGCGCATGGCCCGCTCCCGAAGCACCCTTTTAAGCCGGATCATAAGCTCTTTCAGTTCGAAGGGCTTCTGAATAAAATCGCCGGCGCCTTTCGCAATGGCCTCCCCGTAGGAAAAATCTTTTGCATGGCCGGTCATCATGATGACATCCGGACCATTCAGTGCCCGAATCTCCTCTGTAAGCAAAATACCGTCCATTTCAGGCATTGCGATATCCGTGATGACGACGTCAACCGCTTCCGAATTCAAAAGCTGCAACGCTTCTTTCCCACTTGATGCCGTGATGCAGTAATAGCCGTATTCGATGAGCGATCTATGAAGCATATATTTCATTTGCGCTTCATCATCCACCACCAGAATGGTTATTTTCGTTTCGGTTTTTTGCCGCATTCGGTTGCCTTCTCAATCGTAGATGTACACCAGTCAGAAGGGCAATGCACAGATTCATTGTTCTTTTTGTTGGAATTCGCTTTTTTTCCGGTTTCTATATCTAAAATAGCAGAAACGTCATGCGGTTTACAATGTAATAATCGTATGACTTATGGTTCCTTCAGGTTACAGAATAAAATCAGTGGCCAGAAATTTACTTTGACGATTTCTGACGATGTGGGTGATTATCTTTTTATTCAGGTCCGTCTGTTTCGCCGCCACCAGTGTGCGAATGGAAAACGCACGCAATGCATCGGACACCGAGAGCGTTCCTTCGGCGGAATCCTTCCGGCCCGTGAACGGAAAGGTGTCCGGTCCCCGCTGGCACTGGCTGTTGATGTTAAGCCGGCAGACCTGATTGACCAGAGGGTCTATGATCCGTGCTATCTGATGGGGATCGCTTCCGAAAACACTGGCCTGTTGTCCGTAGCTCGAATTGATCAGATAATCGACGGGCTGCTTCGATTCGTCAAAGGGCAGAACCGGGATCACCGGCCCGAACTGCTCTTCATGATACACCCGCATCTTTTCATGAACCGGATACAAAACAGCGGGGAAGAAAAAGCTGCCGTTGACCGTTCCGCCGGCGTCATTGATCACCTTTGCGCCGTGAGCCAGGGCGTCAGCCACAAAGCGCTCAGGTAGTCGGTTTTGCCTTTTTCGGCCACCGGGGTTACCTGAACACCTTCCTGCCAGGGCATTCCAAAAGGCAGCGTACTGACGGCACCGGCCAGACGATCCAGAAATTCATCGGCAATAGGGGCTTCCACGAATAGAATCTTTAGGGCGGTGCATCGCTGGCCATTAAAGGAAAGACTTCCGAGCAGGCATTCCCTGACGGCCAGATCCAGATCGGCGTCCTTAAGGATGATGGCCGGATTTTTGGCTTCCAGTCCCAGGACACACCGAAGGCGGTTCGGCATTGGGATGAAGCTTTTTGAGCAGCTGTTGGCGGTCTTGCTGGTGCCGATCAGGGCCAGAACATTGACTTTCCCGGAGGTCATCAATGGGCGGAATCATCTTGTCGACCTTCGCCGTATATGATATTGACCACGCCCTTCGGGAAAACGTCGCAAAAGGCCTCCAGCAAGGGTGCATAGAGCAGGGCGCCATGCTTGGGCGGCTTCAGGATGGCGGTGTTCCCCATGATCAGCGCCGGAATCAGGGTGGTGAAGGTTTCGTTCAAGGGATAATTGAACGGCCCCATACAGAGCACCACCCCCAGGGGAGCGCGACGAATCTGGCCGATAATCCCCTCCTCGATGGAAAACCGGGAAGAGACGCGGTCCAGCTCTTTGAGCGCCGCCATGGTATCGTTGATGTAGAGAATGGTCCGGTCAAACTCTTTAACCGAGTCCTTCAGGGGTTTGCCGATTTCCCACATCAGAAGCTGTACAATCCGATCTTTCTGTTCCGAGCATTCGAAACACGAATTGCTCCATGTGATGAATGCGTTCGGCCACCGACAGGGTGGGCCACTGTCCCCGGCCATGGTCGTAAGCAGTCACGGCGGCATCGAGGGCCTGAAGCGCTTCTTTTTCGGATAAGAGCGGATAGGCTCCCACCGGGAAGGGCATCCTGCC
Organism: Candidatus Krumholzibacteriia bacterium; assembly: GCA_963848505.1. GTDB lineage: Bacteria > Krumholzibacteriota > Krumholzibacteriia > LZORAL124-64-63 > LZORAL124-64-63 > JACZKN01. The sequence goes on from CAWKEB010000003.1 coordinate 2,723,404, forward strand.
GGTCTCGGATACGACCTGGACGGGGGATAGTACCTGCTGAAGGGGCCCCTCCCAATGTCGTATTTCCCCGTTGACCATATAGGCAGTCTGAGTAAAGGGAATGCCTTTCAGAAGGCCTGTTGGAATATCAGACACCTTCGGGAATACAGCATTAATTCTATCGGATAACGCCATGGTCTATGCCTCCCTGTGGTTACCACCAGTTTTTCTTTTTAAAGTACCCTACCATCATAACAACACTCCCCAGCATGATCCCCCAGGCGCCGGCGTATCCCCAGCGCCAGTCGAGTTCGGGCATGTTTTTAAAATTCATCCCGTAGACACCGGCCACAAAGGTGATGGGGATGAAGATGGTGGCGATAATGGTCAGCACCTTCATGACTTCGTTCATTTTGTTGCTGATGCCGGACAAGTAGAGGTCTATCAGCCCTGCAAGGATATCCCGGTAGGATTCTATGATTTCTATTATCTGGACGGTATGGTCGTGTATATCTCTCATGAAAATCCGGGTGGGTTCGGAGATAAACGTCGATTCATCCCGTGACAAACTGTTGATGGTATCGCGCAGGGGCCAGATCTGCTTCCGCAAGTAGATAGTCTCACGCTTCAGTTCATGAATTCTATGAAGCGATTCGGATCTCGGGTTTTCCAGGAGTGCCTCTTCCAAAAGCTCGAGTTCTTCCCCGAGCGATTCAAGGATATGGTAGTAGTGATCCACCACAGTGTCCAGAAGAGCGTAGGCAAGATAGTCGCTCCCCGAATGACGGATTCGGGCTTTTCCTTTTTGTATTCGTTCCCTTACGGGATCGAATACGTCGCCTTCCTGCTCCTGAAAGGATATCAGCAAACGATCCCGTATAATGAGGCTCACCTGCTCGGATGTGATAACGGTGTCCCCTTCCCGGTAATGAAGCATTTTGATGATGGCGTATAAGTAGGTATCGAAATCTTCCGCCTTGGGTCGGTGACCGGTATTGACGATATCTTCGAGGGTAAGCGGGTGGATGTCAAAGAGTTTGCCGATGGCTTCGATCAGAGAGGTGTCGTGAAGTCCTTCCACGTTTATCCATCGGGTCATCCCGGGATGAATCGGAAGTGTTTCGAGTTCTTCCGGGGATGAAATCGATCTGCGGGTCGAATGCCCGGCATCATATTCGATTAGGGTGATGGTTGTGTGCTCCACCTTTTTCTCACCGATGTGGATCAGCGTGCCGGGCGGGACCCCCGCTTTTTCGGATATGCGTTTTATAAATCGAGGCATGGATGGATCTCCATTATGTGATGAATTATGTAAAACCTAGAAGTCAAATTCCCATGTTAAATCCACGCTACTTGTGTTATCCCGGCCGATCTGGGTTTCAAGCTTAACCTGGGGGGTTAATTCATAGGTAATTTCTTCATAGCTTGCGTCGCTTTCGGACAGCCCCTGTCTGTGGGAAATAAAAATTTCAGGAGTAATATATTTCCCCAGGGTCACCGAACCAAAACCGTTTTCACTGCTTCCGGAGTCGATAGCAAAGGAATCGATGAAAAAGACATCCCCCAGCAGGTTTCTCAATTCCGCGGCCAGCAGGCCGCCCGTGTAGTTTAGGGCCGCCTTTTCAACATTGAATGCCTGGTTGCCGCCCAAACTGTCTGACGTCCTTCCGAAAACAAGATAAGAGATAATGTCGGACTCCTCCATGACCGGGTCGCTGCTCAGGTCGATTGTGATTTCACTCGCGGTTCCATGAAGCGTAACGATAACGGTTACCGATTTGATACGTGTCTGCGCCTCGATGTTCAAATTGGGGTTGATTTCCTTGAACCCGAGAAATTCCACGCTCCCTTTGGTCAGACGAAAGTTTTTTCCCATGAAGTAGTAGTTTCCCCGGAGGGTATTGAGGGAACCCGACAGTAGAAACGCACCTCCCGGATTTTTCTTGATCGCGATTTCGCCGGCGATTTCCGCATTGACATCCTGACCCTTGAGCCAGGCATTTTTCGGTACGCGCACAAGGATGTCGGCCGTGAGCGGCGACAGATAATTCGAGTCCTGAGATTCCGAAGTAACAGTCAGCGGCGCATCGCCGCCTTCCGAAGCGGGGTCTACAACCTGAATGTCCGAATATTGCTGTTCGGCCAGCCGATCAAGATTTATTCTGCTTTCCGTGATGGTGACCTCTCCCGTGAGCTTTGGATTTTTCAGACCGCCGGTCAGATGAAGTCGGGGCGATAGACGCGCGGAAACGGCCTTCTGAAAGGGAATGTAGAAATTGTCGCCGATCACCGTCAACTCCGAATCGAGCTGGTTGTTTTCACCGATGGTAATCGTGCCCGAAGCGGTAAGCCTCCCCTCACGATCCCCGGCGATCATAAGTTCATCCACCCCTACCTGGTTGTTGGACAGCGAAAGTTTACCGTTCAGGTGTTCATAGGTCAATTTGTTTTTTGTGAGGGTAAGGTGCCCGTCATGAATTGCGATATTTCCCGAAAAATCAGGCTTCCGAAAGGTTCCGGAGACAAAGAGGTTCATATTCACCTCTGCATCCCATTCAACGCCTTCTATTCGGGGAATCGGCAATTCTGAAAACCGCAACTGTCGTGCTTCCAGAGTCGCTTCCATATTGCCCGCGCCTTCAACCACCGAAAAGGGCATCAGGGAAAATTGAACTGGTGCATTTCCTTTCACGGACAAAACGGGCATATCCTGCTTTAAATAAGTGGCCTGGAAAGTCGCCGTTTCACCGGCATACTCCACCGCCGCATTCAGATCGATGGCATGGGAAATGCCGTATCCCACAAGGTTATCCATGCTAATCTGCGATGAAATAACCGGTTGGGCAAGAGTCCCCTGAATGCTCGTCTCCAAAGTAACGGTTCCTGAAAGCCGAGTCTCGGTGTTCCAGTTTCCGGGAATTTCGCGTAATTCAAGATTGTCGATTGCCAGTTTCAAATCCTGCTCCCCGCTTTCGGCCAGCTTTCCTTCAATGCCGATCTTTGTATCATTCATCTTGAGGCGACAGGCGTGAACTTGGATTTCATTGTCTCCATTCAGGGAAATACGTATGGGCTCCGTATTTATAAGGGTTGATTCCGGCCATGGTGAGAGAGTGACCATGCGAAGGGTACTGATGGTGACATCCTTCTCCGGCGTTGTCCAGGGTGCGGCCTTTCCATCGATTTCAAATCTGCTTCCATTCTCATGATCGGCCGAGACGTAGATGACCGCCTCTATGGGTGTAACATCCGCCGTCAGGGAGATACCCTTCAGCAGGTTGTTTTGGATGTCGATTTCGTTGGCGTTGAGTTCGGCATGGCCGACATACCGTGAAAGGGGGCCTCTCCAGGAGCCGGACAGTGAGAGCGTTCCGGTTTCAATCCTGTCCATGCGCACGCCACCGGCGGTGAGCATCAGACTGGCCCGGCCGTCGTCAGCACTTGGGAGCCCTTGCAGATCGCCTGTAAGATCAAGCATTTCAATGTTGAGTCGATCACCGGCAACATTCCGGACCTGGATGGAAAAACGGGCGCTTGGATTGTCAAGCCATCCATACCAATTGCCGTCAAGTGAGAGCGTTCCGGTGCCTATCTGATCCATCCCCATTTCCCCGGCGGTGAAGCGGAGGTCGTCGATGCGGTTCCCGAGACCCGGAAGTCCTTGCCAGATGCCGGTCAAGTGAACTGTTTCCGCCCGAATCCGCTCGTAGGAAACCGCCCCGGAACGGACGGAAAATCGGGCGTGAGGATTGTCGAACCATCCACTCATGGCGACGGTGATCTCCGTTTGCCCCTGCAGGTTTAATGTGTCGGGAATTTGGGAAAAACGCTTCGAGAGCCTGTCGAGCAGCACTTCCGGTTGTCCCAGATGCACCATGAGATCCAGCCCGGTGCTTCGGTCAACCAGTTCAATTGACCCGGTAAGTCCAAGGCGGTCCTCCCCGGACACAACCTCAAGTTGATCGATTGCTACTTTCCCATTGGAACAGTCTGCAATCAGCCGGATATTATCCAGAGGGATACCCGCGGCTGAAACTCCGCGGATTTCAACAGATGCTCCGGCATCCATTGTTTCCGGTTTTTGAAGTCCCACGGCTGTCAGGGTGACATCGGCGTCAACAACCCCTGAAAGCTGCCCGGTATATGGCACCTTCCATTTTGACAGGTCGAGGGCGCGAATGCCGCCTGAAAGCTCCGCCCGGAATCCCGGATCATCGTAACCGGCGGTTCCTCCTATATTCAGTGCAGCGCCGTTCTGGCGAAGGGTTATCTGATACCGTAGCGCAGCAGTGGTGCCGGAAACGCTGATGTCTCCGGATATTTTGCCTTCGGGCATACCCGAAATGAGCAACCTTCGGCCGATTTCTCCGGGATCAATACCGTCGAGACCGATTCTGCAATCGACTACCGGGATCTTTTCCTGAAATCGGCAATCTCCTTCCACGTTTATTATTGAGGGTCCGCTTTGAATGACGAGAGGGTCAATTTTGATGCCGGTTGTCTCCGGATCAAAGAGGGCTTTTCCCGTTATAGCGATCGGAAGCGCTTCCGGCGTGTTGACTGTCAGGGAAGATTCCAGGATCGAGAGCTGGAGGGTCTCTCCGTATTCAAACCCCGCGATAAACCGTTCGATTTGAAGTGATCGGACTGTCGTTGCCTCCTGGCCGGATACTTTTAGCGCCAATAGTGCGTCAGCAATTTCAAAACGCTTGATCGCCACCAGGAATGGAAACCCCGCCGAGGCGGGGCTGCTTTTTTCAGTTTTGCTCGACGGCTTCAGAAGGGTCAAGAAATTCCACCGGCCATCGGGTGATTTGACCATATTCAATCGGATTCCCTTGATGCGGACACGGTTCAGATGGATAACCTTTGACAGCACCATGGGGAGCAGGTACCGCACGGTCACCCGTTCAATAAAAAGGACCGGCTGATCATCCGGTGTGGTTACGCTTATCCCCTCGAGGGAAATACCTGAGAGCAAGTTCCCTTGAATTCTCTGGATATCGACAGTTGCATTCAGCTGCCGGTTGGCGGTTTCTATCAGAAAAACGCGAAGCCTATTCCGTACCGGACCGGTCTGAAGAATCAAAATACCCGTACCCATCAGGAGCATGATGCCAAGGAGACAATACAGCGGTACGCGAATCACCCATTTGAGGAGAGTTCCATGATTCAGGTGCCATTTTCGTTTGTTGTTTTGGATTTCATTCATTGCTGTTTTGATATTGTTTCGGATTTCGATATTCGAATTTCGGATTTATGATTTCAATTCCAGTATCTCTAAAATAGGCACGCTTTTTCATGTATATTTCTGGTAAAAGATCTAAAATGCATGCCCAATGTTGAAATGAAGCCGCCAACGATCCATTTTACCACTGCCGTCGGGATTGTCCGGCGGGTTCAGCTTATACCCGATATCCAGACGAAGCGGCCCCACGGGAGTGGTTACACGGATGCCGCAGCCCGTGCTGTAACGCATATCGTCGCCGTTAACCTGTAATCCTTCCTTATCTACCATGCCCATATCCAGAAAAAGAACACCGGAGACAATGCCAACAATCGGCCTTCTCAGCTCGATGTTGGCCAGGGCCGTGGACTGCCCTCCCTCCGGGTTGCCCGTAGCATCCAGAGGCCCCAGTTTCTGGAATGCATACCCGCGTACCGTGTTGGCGCCACCAAGGAATAACCGCTTGAATATCGGGATATCTTCGTTTTTTTCCAGGTCCGTGATGGTTTCCAATTTCAGACGACTTGCCAAGACGGTCCGAAACGGCAGCCTGTAGTATTTAATGAGCTCGATGGATGGCTTGAAATAGGTCAACTCAGATCCCAGCAACGAAGGCGCGATCTCCACGGAACCGGTAATATCACTTCCTTTTTTCGGGTTCATGTCATTATCCGTGGTTTTGCGTTCCATCTCCAGAAACAATGACGATATAAAGTATGCGTTGTCCTTTCTGAAAGCGGTCCGATCCTCGGGATTTATCAGATTAAGATCCTGCAATTCGCTGTACTCAATAAGATATGCTGCTGTCAGCGCCTTGCTTCGCTGCAATTTTCGCGTGAACCGGGTAGTTCCGAACCATCTAAGGCTATCGTAAGAATCGAGGGTTTCCCGGAGCATGCCTGCCTCGGTCTGAAGGGCACTGCTGGAATCAAGGAAATAAGGCTGGTCATAGCCTGCCGAAACCTTTTCCATCAGGTCGGATCGTCTGGCCTCCAGTTTCAGCTTTCCGGCCAGTCCAACCGGGTTTCGATAGGTCCAGGCGCCCTTCAAGCGGATACCATCCTCATCGCCGTACCCGATGCCCATTTTTACATTCTGCCGCTTTTTGGGTTTCAATTCGAGGGTCATGGGCACCCGGCCGGTTTCGGGATCCGGATCTTCCGGCTGGATAACCGCCGCCTTGAACACATCCAGATTATAAAGATTGCGCTGTGTTTTCTCTACCTTGCGCGTATCATACAGCTCTCCCGGCTGATAGTCCCTTGCGCGGGTGATAATTTTTTCTTTTACAGTAAGGTTATCCCCAATGACGGTGGTCTCTCCGAAGAAACATCGCGGGCCGGGAATGATAACATAGGAAACGGTCGCTTTGTTGGTCGCCGGATACACGAGGGCTTTCCCCGATACTTCGGCAAGGGGGTATCCCCTGGCCCCGAACTGCTTCTGAAGCAGCTTTTTGGACTCCCGGTATATTTTTTCTTCGAAACGAAGTCCGATTTTGATCGGAATCGACGGGAGAAGATCCGATTCCGGAACCGGTGTTTCCCGGCTGTCGGTCCGGATCGAAATTTTATCGACCAGCACCGCCGCCCCTTCTTGGATAAGATATGTAACCTGTGCCGTGGCAACTCGCTCTCCAATTGTTTTATCGGTAGATTCGCCGCTGATGTGGACAGTATGTTGGACATCGACATGGTAGAAACCGCTGTTTTTGTACAACTGGATGATTCGCTTGGCATCATCCTCCAGATCCTCGCGGGTGGCAACAGGACGCTTTGCCCAGAATCGCCACACGGCGGGCGGCTTGAGTGCCATGACCTTCCGGATCTCCTTTTTTTTCAAGTGCTGTCTTCCAACTATTTTCACACGGTTGATATGAAATGTTTCCGGTAAGTTCTCGGCGGCAACCATTGTCGACAATATGAACAATGCCGTCAAACAAAGGAAGAGGTTTCTACAAAAGGGTAACATAGGGAGATTCAATTCGGCTCAGGATGTGGACGCATGACACTTCGGGTTCAGCAAAATTCTTACATCAACAATGCTCAACCCCTGCTCATGAACAATGACCGGATTTAAATCCATCTCAAGGATTTCCGGATAGGCTTCCATCACTTCGGAACAAATAAGCAGCAGGTCCTCCAGCGCTTTCCTGTCACGAGGCGCCTGACCGCGAACGCCTTCAAGAATCGGATAGGATTTGGTATCCTCGATCATTTTTTTTGCGGATCGGCGGGAGATGGGGACCACCCGGAAAGAAACGTCCTGCAGAATTTCCACCATGATACCCCCCAGGCCGTACATGATGACCGGTCCGAACTGCTCATCGATTTTCGTCCCGATGATGACCTCCAGGCCAGGCTCGGCCATCGGGGAAACGAGAATCCCTCTGAATATCGGCACCGGGTCGATACTTATGAGCGTTTTTCATGATGCTGTCATAAGCACCCCGCACATCTTCTTCGGTTTTGACTCGCAGGCGGACACCCTTAGCATCACTTTTATGAATAATATCCGGCGACACGATTTTCATTGCCACTGGCTTTCCGATACCGGCGACAAAACGAACGGCATCATCAGCGGATTCCGCCAGAAAGTCGTTTGGAAAGTGATCATTTGTCTCGACAAGAAGCTTTTTTGCTTTCCCGGACAACAAACCGTTTCCGTCTTTCTGACTTAACATGGCCCCATGAAGGGCCAGGAGCTGCCTCCCTTCAGTTTCCAGAAGCGCGGTTCTGCCTTCCCGGATGGCGGTCAGGATAATCTCCTCCCCCGACGCTTTGCGTTTATCCGCCGGGTTGAGAACAAAGTTCGTTTTGGCATGATATGCGCCGAGATACCTGCCGTATTCCCCCAGGGCGCCGATGCATTTGCACGCTACATCGATGGAATCATAGACCGGGATGTTGTAGTATCGAAGAAGGTGCAGCGAATGGGGTTTTTCATAGCTGAAGAGGCTGTGCACCACGATCGGTTTTTTCCGGTTTGCCACAAGCTTTCCCATCTGGTGAGCCGCATCCTCTTCCTGGAGTGCCAGTGACTCCGCGAACCGGATGCCGTAACCACCGAACAGCCCCACCAACAGGAGGCCGCCCACATGCGGATCATTCAGAATAATCCGCGCGCAGTCTGCAAAAAGCGTCGGGGCCGCATCGGTTCCCCCCGCCACATCCACGGGATTTCTGAGCGAGGCCGCCGGAGGGAGAATCTCTTTCAATTTTTTCTGTGTGCTTTCGGACAGTTCAGGAATCATCAAACCGAGATCCGTGAGCAGATCCGCGGCAATAGTAGCATGACCGCCGCCATCGGCAAGAATCGCAATGTTGTTGTTTTTGATGGGCGGCAGGCTGGAGAGCGTTTCCGCCACGGGAAAAAGCTCGTCCGCATTTTCCACCACAATTATGCCGGCTCTGCGGAAAGCGGTATTGGAAACTTCGGAAATGCCGGCCATGGCGCCGGTGTGAGAACCGGCGGACCGTTTTCCTGTTGCCGACCGACCGCTTTTCAGTAGAATAATCGGTTTCCGGCGGGTGGCCTTGTATGCCTGCTGGAGGAATTCCCTCCCCTTGCGCATCCCCTCCACGTACATGAGGATGGCGCCGGTATCCGGATCATTCCGAAAAAATTCAAGGTACTCGTGGAATTTGATGTCCGCCTCGTTGCCGACCCCCACATAGTAAGAAAAGCCCCGCAAGCTCTTGATTTTAGCTTCGGTGATCAGGCTCAGGGCCATGTTTCCGCTTTGAGACAGCAGGGCGATATTCCCCCTGGGAGCATTTCTCAACCCCACCAGGTTCAAGTTGGTCTTCAAATTCATCATGCCCGACGTGTTGGGACCGATCAGGCGGACCTGGTTGCGACGGGCTGCTTCAACAAGCTCGGCTTCCAGTTCCTGCCCCTTGGTGCCTGTTTCACCAAATCCGCCTGCAATGGCCACAACACCGGGAATACCCTTCTTCCCACAGGCGTCGAGGATGGCGGGCACCGTTGACGCCGGTGTGGTCACCAGTGCGATGTCCACCGAATCAGGGATAGAGGCGACATCCGGGTAGCAGGGCAGCCCCAGGATTCTCTTTTCCTTGGGATTGACCGGATATATTTTCCCCTCGAAGTTTTCCTCCAGAAGGATTTTGATTGCCTGATACCCTCGCTTGGTGGGTATTCGGGATGCGCCGATAACGGCTACCGATTCTGCATTGAGAATACGTTCAAGACTCATGATCGGTGTCCTTTCGGTTCCGGGTTTCAAACGCGTTTAATGACGCCATCCTTTCTTTGGTCGATACGCATGCAAGGCACGCCTCAACTTCGAAGTCCATAAGGGTTTCCAGGCTTGCTTCCCCAGCGGCAATGTAGAGCCCCTTTTTGATCATTTTAATAGAAAAAGCGCTGTTCTGCGCGATTTTCCCTGCCATGGCGATGCACTCCGGCATAAGCTGTTCCAGGGAGACGGCTTTGTTTACCAGTCCGATCGCCGCCGCTTCCCGGCCGGAAATATTCTCTGCGGTAAAAAGAAGCTCCTTTGCTTTTCCGGGGCCCACCAGTTGCTGTAGCAGCCTGAAGGCGCCCCCCCGTCACCGAAGCGTTCACCCGTGCTTCCGGAGAGCCGATTTGGGCGTCTTCGGCGGCAATGCGGATGTCGCATGCCAGGGCAAGTTCGTAGCCGGACCCCAGGGCATATCCGTTAATGGCCGCAATAATGGGCTTTTCAAAGCGAAGAATTCTTCGAGTCGTTTCCTGCAGCCCGGCGAGGTAAGCCCGGTATGCCCCAAGGTCACGGTTTTTGGACTCTTTGAGATCGGCACCGGTTGAAAAGGCTCTTCCGGCACCGGTCACAATAAGCGATTTGATGGCCTCATCTTTTTCGGCCTGCTCCAGGGCATCGGCCAACTCGACCCAGAGCATGCGATTCATTGCATTGAGCACTTGAGGGCGGTTCAGGGTGATAACGGCCACGGGTCCGGATGTCTCGTAGATAATAGACTGATAATCGTTCATTTGTCCCCCTTTTGCTGGCGCTTCCCTTTTTATTACCACATTCGACAGGTAAATTATTTTTTATCGTAACAAAAGACAATTGCATGTCAAGCGATTTTCCTGTATGTTCAAAAGAGTAAAATCTCTTCCATGCCATAGCTTTCGAGACCGTATATGAAAAGTACAACAGCACCGTTGAAAACCGTTCTGCTTTGGGTCGCATTGGTATTTATATCCTTAGCGGCGATGGCGGAGCAAGGGGTAACCCCGGGCGAAGCCGCCTCTCCGACGCTTAAAAAAGCGGTCATGTGTGAAGGCGTCAAAGACGGACTTCCCGTGGATCAGACTATTGTCTTTGACGTTTCCAAGGGTTCAGCGTACTGCTGGAGCGAATTCGACCCCGTTGCGGTGGACGGCGTTATCTATCACCAATGGTATCGGAACGGGGAGCTGATGACACCCTTTAAACTTGCGGTCCACCCGCCGCGTTGGGCGGTATACAGCACTCTACGGCTGCGCCAGGCCGATGTAGGTCCCTGGCGCTTGGATATCACGAACGAAAACGGCGACATTCTGAAAACCCTTAGATTCAGCATTACGGAATAGATCCGGATGGATTCCATTTATATATTTTTTTCATCCCTTCGATGGCAGGATATTCTCGACATCTGTATCAACAGCTATATCCTGTTCCGCCTGTATGCGCTATTCAGGGGAACCGCCACTTTTCGGGTACTCGTGGGACTTGCTTTTTTATTGTTCTTCCAGCGCCTCTCCCTCACCCTCGGGCTCATTGTCACAAGTTGGGTCCTTCAGGCCATTACCGCCGCGGCCGCCATCATTATCATCGTTATTTTCAGGAACGAAATCCGTACGGTGTTCCAGACAAAAAACATGCGTGCGATTTTGTGGGGGCTTCCGCAAAAGATCCATAAGGCCTCCATTGAAGTATTGAGCGACGTGGTATTCGATCTGGCCGATACCAATGTCGGTGCGTTGTTGGTATATCCGGGAAAGGATGATCTGGATGAACATGTCCAGAATTGCATCCCCTGGTATGGACTGGTGTCAAAGGAGATGATTAAAAGCATTTTCTGGCGAGACAATCCGGTTCATGACGGCGCGGCGATCGTGGAAGGCGACAGGATATCCAAGGTGGCCTGCATTCTTCCGCTTTCTCTTCGGGATGACCTCCCCGCCACCTTCGGTACGCGGCACCGGGCGGCAGCCGGGCTCAGCGAAAAATCGGATGCGCTGGTGGTTGTGGTTTCCGAAGAGAGGGGGCGTGTGGCGACGGCCAAGGGGGGCGTCTTTTCGTATCCTAAATCCCGGGCCGAGTTGCGAGTCATTCTGGAAGATCATATCGGTCGAAAAACCTTTAATGCCAAAGCCGAAAAAAACGAGCGCTTTGAAATGATAACGGCCGCCTGCCTCTCTTTTCTGCTAATATCCAGCGTCTGGTTCGGATTCACCAGAAGTCTTGACACCCTGGTTTCATTTGAAGTACCGGTCCAGTATACCGGCCGGGCGCCGGGCGTAGACATCGTCGGATCTTCGGACGATGTCGTCAGGGTGCACGTCATCGGCGCCGGAGCGCTCATCCGATCGGTTCGGGCGGATCAGGTGGCGGTGAACATTGATTTGGGCACGCTACCACTGGGGGTAAACACCCTGAGAATTCTCCCCAACGATGTCTCCCTGCCGCCCGGTGTCGCACTGAATCGCGTAACCCCGTCGGAAGTTGAAGTCACCCTTGACAAATATGATGTCAAGACACTTCCCGTACAGGCCGACTGGACCGGAAAACTGGCCGGCAACTTGCTTCTGACGGAAGCCACGATGGACCCGTCTCAGATTCAGGTAACCGGTCGAAGCCTTCTGCTTCAGGAGCTAAACACGCTTTATACGGAAAAAATTCCCCTCGGCGGAATTGACAAAAACGGAAAGATATCCGTTGCGATCGCCTTCCCGGATAAAATAAAACCGTCACCCGGTCAAAAAGATCGGGTGACGGCATTCTACAAGGTCAGGACAAGGGGAAATTCATCCCCCGTCCCTTCCGCGAATTGACTCCGCCCTTAATCTTGCTCTTGCTCTTAATCTTGCTCTCTCTTTTAACTTTAGAGCAAGAGCAAGATTAAGATTAAAAGAAAGAAAAACCGCATTCCGGTATGTCGGTATGTTCCAAGGCACTAATCGGTATTAACAGCAATTTTTCTCGGTACCGTCTTCGCAACCTTTGGCAAGGTGAGTCTCAACACCCCGTTCTTAAGTTGAGCATCTATCTTTTGCTGATCGATAATCTCCGAAAGGGAGAACTGTCGGTAATAGGTGCCGGTTTCATATTCGATCATCAGCGGTTTTTCTTCCTCATGCCGAGACGGCGGTATCCCTCCCGTAATGATGAGGGTATCATCTCGAAGGTCCACTGACAGCAAATCCGCCGTCACCCCGGGCATGTCCGCAAGAAGCGTTAACGAATGATCGGTTTCAAAAATATCTACATCCGGCGTAAACACCAAACCGGTGCGGGTCTGCTCGGAAGCTCCCGAGATTCCCTGTTTACCCCTGACTTTGAGTTCTTCTGCTTTTTGTTCGTTCATGGTTTTCCTCCTGTTTCGGGAATCAGCCTAACGGAAGATGAACATTAACCGATGGCCATCAGCTGATTGAAATCTTACGGGGTTTGCTTTCCTCGGCTTTCGGGATGCGGATCGTCAACACTCCGTTGGAAAATGCAGCTTTGACTTTTTCCGTCACAACAACCCCCGGCAGGGTTAAGACACGGGCAAATTTTCCGGCTTCCCGCTCCCGGCGATGGTAGCGTGCCCCCTCCGCTTCAGGAAGTATTTTACGCACGCCGCTGATGGAAATATTTTTTCCCGTGGCCTGGATGTCCAAATCTTCGGAAACGACTCCCGGAAGCTCGGCACGGATATAATAATTTTGGTCATCCTCCGTCAGGTTCAGTGCAGGGAACACGCCTGCTTTCTGGAAATTCTCTCCGCTCCCGGACTCGGGACCACTTGCATACCTGTCCATTTGACGTCTCATCCGATCAAACTCTTCAAACGCCCGCCGGAAATTCCAGGCAGGAAATCCGAATGCGCTTTTATAGATCATCTTTCACTCCCTCCTATGCTTGAGTTGAAAGTTCAAATGACGGTTTCAGACAGAAACTAATCCCATTTTTTTTGTTGTCAAGAACCACCATTCTACTGCTCCCCCCCGGATCCAAAGGTACCCGGACCATTGAAATTTTTATCATGGCATACAACTTGCTAAAGTCTTGCTAAAGTTCGACATCGAGAGAATCGGTGCATAAAGGCAATACCCCAGAGCCGATTATAAGCCGAAAGGAGACTTAATGACCAAACAAGGAATAGTAGTGCAAAGCGCCATAATATCCGTGTTGTTCGTGCTGGCTTTATCTGCAGGGGTGCTTTTCGCCGCGGATACCACCATCATCGGGGAGGTGGATGACCAGTTTCAGATTTTCACCGCTGACGGTGACATATACGTTATCGCCGACACGGGTGCCGGAACGGAAGTCGCCACTGAACACATCAATGAAACGGTGGAGATTGTCGGGACGATCAGCTACTCCGAGGAAGATGACATGATGGTCATCACCGTAAAGCAGTACAGAGTTGTTCCGCCCGATCTCCCGGATGAGCCATAACCGGCTGATCGTATAGGAACTGCATTGTTATGGAGAGTATGTTTCCGTATATCAGGTCGCGGCGCGTTCCAGGTTCTCCTCTTTTATTTTGCATTCTATGCATTTGGTTGTAACCGGTCTTGCTTCCAGTCTTTTGTAGGAAATCTCTTCCCCGCACAGTTCGCAGATACCGTAGGTGCCGTCTTCGATACATTCCAATGCATTACGTATTTTTTTTATCAAGCGGCTCTCCCTTTCGCGTATTCGGAAAAGACTATCCTGGACCTCGTCGTGGGAAGCCCGGTCCAGAGGATCGCTGAAGGAATGGGGCTGTGAACGGACACCGGAGACGGTTTCTTCACCATCCCTGATAAGTCCCTGGAGTTGTTCGATGAGCAGTAATTTAAGGTTGTCGAGTTCTTTTTGTCGCACGGTGTGCCCCTCCTTGAAGTGTCGATTTGCCGGGCCAATTCGATTGCTGAGGTTCATTTAATCAATCAGAACCGCACCAGCCGTTTTTTTCGTCTAGCAAATCGTGTGCCAGTATTAATAATCTTATCGAACTCTCCCTTTTGTGCGGGAAACTTGCGCCCCATGGATCTATGCCTTAGGGTTTTTGCATTTTTCCTCTTGATACACCGTTCGGAAACGTTTAAACGATATCGTTGGAATGGAATAAATAGGAATTAGCAATTCCTATTGCACCAGGACAGGAATTTTTAATTCTTGTTTTCGCATATTCGGACGGTTATGTCTTACCCCCAATGGACGTTTTGCAGTCCGAATCAACACTTTGTTCAGGCTGCTCTGCACAGGAGAAACGGATGAATGCCGTTTTAATTGTATCGGTCGAGGTTGATGTTGTTGAAAAGATTCGTTCTTCGTTCCATAGCCGCGTCCGTGTGGACCTATCGTCCGACAGCCGCGATGCACTGGCACGACTTCAGCAACGGCGATATGATCTTGTTTTTTTCGATTTCGAAATTCTTATGGCTAACGCTCCGTCTCATGGATATCGGGAAGCACTGGCCATATATCAGCGAGTACACCCACTGATACAAATCGTCGTAATGGCACCCCAGCAAATGATCAGACAGGCCGTCATGGCGGTAAAGGCGGGGGCCAGTGACTATCTTACCTACCCGGTTGACGTCAGCGAAATCGACTTTATTGCCGAAAATGTTCAGAAATCCGCTATCATTCAGTCTGAACTTGATTATTTCAGGGAGCGTTTCTGGAAATCCGATGTGCTTGATATCGTTCAGACTCGCAACGCTGCCATGACAACGGTGTTTAATAAAATCCGGTCCGTCGCCCCGACCCGATCTCCCGTTCTTCTAACGGGAGAGACTGGGACAGGCAAGGGGCTTCTGGCAAAACTCATCCATCAGCACAGCAACCGTGCGGAGAGCCAATTCATCAGCGTCCACTGCGGCGCAATTCCCGACACCCTTCTTGAAAGCGAACTTTACGGCCACGAAAAAGGCGCCTTTACAGGAGCATCTAGAAGAAAACTCGGTAAGTTCGAGATTTCAAATAACGGTACTATTTTTCTCGATGAAATAGGCACCATAACGCCCTCCGCGCAAATCAAGCTCCTTCAGGTACTTCAGGACGGAACCTATAGCCGCGTCGGAGGTGAAGAAATTCTTAATACCAACGCGAGGGTTATCTCAGCAACAAACGCGGACTTGAAGCAGATGACGGAAACCGGTCTGTTTCGAAAGGATTTATTTTACCGGCTGAATGTGTTTCCAATCGAAATTCCGCCCCTGAGAGAACGGAAAGAAGATATTCACCTGCTGACGGATTATTTTCTTAAAAAACTCAGTATTGATTTCCAGAAGGCTATCCATGCCGTTTCCTCCGAAGTAAGAGCAGCATTTCAGCAATATTCCTGGCCGGGAAATATCCGGGAACTGGAAAATCTCCTGGAACGCGCCTACATTCTTGAGACCGGCCCCGAGTTGACGGAAGAAAGTTTTCCATATGAATTATTCGAAAACACCGCTCCTGATCCGTGCGGGATACCGGATTATTTCCTTCCGATAGCCGAATCCCGGCGGCAAGTTATCAAGACCTTTGAGGCCGAATACTTGAAAGCGCTGATGGCTCGCAACAGGGGGGCAATAAACAACTCAGCCCGGGAAGCGGGTATTACCACCCGTCAACTGCACAAACTGATGATACGATACGGGTTGAGGAAAGAAAGCTTTAAAGAAAAGGGCTGACGGCGCCGGAAAAGGCCTATAACCGGAGCACGTGGCATGAAGTTTGCTGAGCAAAATAAGTATGTCACCGAAAAAACCTTTCCCGAACAGACCCATGAAAGAAAACGCATCAGACGGGAACCGGCTGTGTGATGTCCTGGGAATTATTGTTCCCGTGGAATGGGATTCGAACGGTAATCCAAGCGCATGGGCAATATCCACCTACGATGAAAACCTCTATCAAATAGATACCGCCACCGAAAAGGGCCGGACGATTGGATCATATCTCGGTCGAAAGATGCTGTTAACCGGTTTATTGGCTGATACCGGAGACAGCCACTGCAAAATTATGGTTGAATCATATGTTATACTGGATGACAGGCATCCGATCCGGTGACGATTGCATTGAAAGCGGCATCCAGTGAGCAGAACCGAATTGTGAGACAGGGGTGAAACCTCATCCCCTTTTTGTTTTCAACCCTTTGTGCCTTCAATAAAAAGCGCTTCTTCCAACAGCGCGTCCCTCCCGTATACATCTTTATTGAAATAAACGGACCCGTCCGTTCCGAAATACACCGTGAGGTAGACGATGTGGACGGGAACCGGTTTTTCAAGCGGAACAACGGTTCGAACCGCACTGTCGATAACTTCCTGTATCCGTTTCATCCCCCAGCCATTTTCCTCCCCCAGAAGATAGTTCGCGAGCGCGGCAGGCTTGCTCAGCCGGATACATCCGGAACTGAAGGTTCTCTCCGCGCGCTGAAAAAGATCCTGGGCCGGCGTGTCGTGCAGATAGACGGAAAAACGGTTCGGGAACATGAATTTTATTCGGCCGAGCTGATTTTCAGGTCCGGGGTCCTGACGCAGTTTGTATGAAGCCATCTCGGCGGGTGTAATGTCGTTCCAGGAGATATCGGCGGGGTTCAGCTCCCCTGGCGTCCGTCTTCCATCCGTCGAACAGGTGCATCTGTTGCTCTGACAAATATGCGGGATTCTTTTTGAGCTTGGGCAGAATATCTTTCGAGGCGATGGTCGGCGGGACATTCCAGTATGGGTTGAACTCAATGTACCGTATGATATCACTGAATACCGGTGTTCTACGATAATATTTACCGACGATGACGGGCATCTCAAGAGCAAGCGCGGTGTGATTAAATACCGAGAGCCTGAAACCGGCTATATTCACCAATACATACAACGTACCGAGATCCCTTGAGATCCATCTTAATCGCTCCATATTGACCATGATCCGCCGGATTTTGGACCCCACTGGTATATTCATGGCGCTTCGGGTCGCTTCCCCAATGATGCCGTCGGAAGTCAAGCCGTGTCGCTCCTGGAACTTTTTCACGGCATCCGCAAGCGACGTATCAAACAAAAATGAATCTTCGGGGGAATCTTCCGATACAAGGTCTTTAGTAACAGCCAGGCGTTGTCGCACCAGGGATATCCTCGGATCACGCTCGGCCGGTTTCAGAGCAGGGCCTTCAGGTACTACCGGCCAACCGCCGCTTTCTTCAATATGGCGATATTGTTTCAGTATGCTGCGCAGTTCTCGATACTGTTCGGTATCCGGCGGCTGATCTATAAGAAATTTTCTCAGGTCCGCGGCAGCCATTGCTTCGTTTGCAAGGTCAACAGGGTCGACGTGTCGATCCCGTGCGCAGGCAAACAGGTCCGGATCTTTAAGGCAGGGATCCAGTCGCCCTTCCCGGGCATCAGACACATATGCATGCAATGCCTGCGTCAGCAGGATATCGAGTCCCGCAAGGACGCATGACGTTGTGGTGTGCCAATATGTTTCGATTTGGTCGACTTGATAGTCTTCGGGGTTCAGCCCCTCATCCGGCGCGGTCCTCAGAATGTCTAACAGAATTTCAGCTTTTCGGTTTGGTCCCCGGGCACTCACCCACAGGGGCTCAAATCCGTTTTCTCGATAAACCTTGGCGATGAGCGGATCGGTAATGTCGGCATCGATGCCGTGGCTTTCAATGGAGAACGGTTCGGAAAGGCTGAACCCGAGCTTTTCAGCCAATGCGGTTTGGATATCTTCGTTGGTGAGTGCAACTGCCGAACGGGAGAAAAGCAGAAAGAAAAAAAATGCGCCACTGAAAAAACAGATTCGAAAAAACGAGTTGAAACGGCTTGCCACCGAATGCCTCCATCACATAAGTTCGCCCAGCATAACAGCAATAATTGACGAACGGCAAGGGAAATGATATGGAGGAGAAACAGTAGCAGACAGCACCTTTTCGATGGGGAACGAGACGATATTGCCGTATTTTCAACGTAACCGAAGAAAATTCCTCAGGACCGGCGTTATGGCTGCCGCATGCCTCCTGTATCCAATGATCACCCAAAAAAGCTTTGCCGAACGAGTGCCGCGGGAACGCCGGCTCCGATGCTATAATCCGCATACTGGGGAACGACTCAACGTCTGCTATTGGCACGATGGCCGATATCTTGATGGGGAACTGAAGACCGTCAACCATTTTTTCCGCGATTTTCGGACGGAGAGCGTCAGGGACATCGATATCCGGTTGCTTGATCTGCTGCATGCTGTCTTAGAAAAAACATCCGATAGCAGTTCGCTGCATCTTATTTCCGGCTATCGCAGTCCCGAGACCAATCGGATGTTAAGAGCCAAAAGCACCGGTATCGCTCGGAAAAGCCTTCACATGACGGGCCAGGCCGCAGACATTCGATTCCCCGGGGTGGAAACAAAAACGGTCAAAATGATTGCAGTGAATCTAGGTTTGGGCGGGGTCGGTTACTATCCCCGGTCTGACTTCGTCCATGTAGACATCGGTCGCGTCCGCCGTTGGTAGACTTTAAATGTCAGAGCCACTTTGCCCGCCTTCCATCGTCTGGTTTTTTAAACAGTTTTTTGTCGTTCGCATATTGACAAAATAAATTTTCTATGAAATAAAGGTGAGATAATATCAAATATGCGCTTAACCTTTAATATAGGAAAAAACGGCCTGCCTGCGGATCATTGATTGTTATCCATTGCCTGGGAGGAATTTATACAAAATAATTCCCGGTCGCCGCCGAGTTTGTAAAGCACACTGACCATGCGAACAAAACTGACAAAGCTGTTTTTACTTGCCTGTCTGCTATCAGCCATGCTATTCCCTTGCCCTGTCCGTGCGGGGGGGTATAGCTATCAACGTCCTTCAGCCGACACACCTGTTTTGAAATGGAATACGGTGGTGGGATGGCTCGGCAGCCACACGGTTGTAAAAAAAGACACGCTGCTGGACATTGCCAGGGACAACGAACTCGGGTTCAATGAAATTCAGGTTTTATACCCGGAGTTAGATCCTTGGGTACCTGAACCCGGAAAGCAGTTGACGATACCTGTTTGCTGGATTCTTCCATCCTCCAAATTTGAGGGGATCGTTATCAATATCCCTGAGCTGAGACTCTATCGGTTTATCCCTGACAAAAACCTGGTCGAGACCTACCCGGTTGGAATCGGTACCGAAGAGTTTGAAACCCCCATCGGGGACTATCGGGTGGTCGACCGGCAAAAAGATCCGGTATGGGTGGTACCGCCTTCTCTGCGGGAAAAATATTCATTCGCGCAAATGCCGGCCGGACCGCGAAACCCGCTGGGTGCTTACTGGTTGGGGCTATCTGCCAAACACATCGGGATTCACGGAACGAATTTTCCATGGGCGGTGGGGCGGCAGGTAAGTCGGGGCTGCATCCGTCTGTACCCGGAACACATTGAACGACTCTATCCTGCGGTTATGGTGGGCACCCGGGTTGAAATCATTTATGAACCGGTAAAAGTGGGATTCTTGAATGGTGATATTTATGTGGAGGTTCATCCGGACAGTGAGGGAAGACACTCCGATCTGGAAAAAATCGCACTGGAGCGCATACAGGAACTTGGCGACAAATATTATATTTCTTTCGAAAAACTTAAGCAGGCACTTCAGAATCAAGATGGCGTTCCTGTTCGAATCGGATCTGTTATGGAAGGGGGTGATGAGGGGGCGCTTTCTACAGCCCGGAAAACAGTTTTTCCAATCGTAGGTTCAATCAATTGATATGCAAGTCAATCAAATACTTAAATATGAAGGAGGAAAATCCATGACCAGAATGAAAGTTGTAAGGATAGTGTTGGCTGCTGTATTGTTGTTAACCGTTGGATCCGTTTTTTCAGGTTGCTGCTGCAAAAAAATTAGTGCCCTTGAGGAACAGTGCGCCACGGCCTCAAGCAAAGCCGAAGCAGCCCTGAGTGCCGCTGAAGCCGCAAAGGCAGCAGCTGCCAACGCATCGGCAAAAGCGGATGCCGCCGCGGCTTCCGCCGATAGAGCAGACGCCGCCGCCCAAAGCGCCGCCCAGTCAGCACAAAAAGCCGAAGCGATCTTCTCAAAAAATACGGGGAAATAGTGTGTTCGGGTTGAAATAGTCCCGAGAATCTGTTTTACCGCTTTAAAAAAAACTGGGCCGCAAAAGAACAGGTTTTAAACTTGTTTTGCGGCCCAGTTTTTTTACTCCCGAACGCTTCGGACAGCATTCAAATTATTGCAGGTAACGAGGCGGGGTAATGGTGAGATCTGAAATTTTGCGGTTTAGAGTGTAATAGGCGATGTCCAATATTTTTGAGGCGCGCCGTCGATTCCAGCCGGTTTTCAACAGGGTATGACGAATTACTTCCCTTTCGATTTTAGCAAGGGCTTCGCTTGTAATCTCCTTCAGGGAAAGCGTATCGGATGCCGGCGACGCGGCATGACCGACGTTTAAAATTTCATCGATAATCGGCGCGATAAAAGAGGGTAGACCATGTGTTATATCCGATTTTCGTTCCTGCTGCACCGGCAATTCCCCCACGACGACATCCCAGTTGCCGGTAAGTGTAAATCGCCTTAGGACGCTTTGAAGCTCCCTTACATTTCCCGGCCATGGATATGCCATCAGTTTTTTTAGATTTTTTTTGTTGAGTCTATGGTTGTTTCGCTTTTTGGTCCCGGACAGATACAGACTCAAATAATAATCAATCAACGGCGGAATATCTTCCGGCCGTTCCCTCAATGGCCTGATGGGTATCCGGATGATATTCAATCGATAGTAGAGATCTTCCCTGAAAGTACCCGACTTAACCTTTTCCTCCAGGCAACTGTTTGTCGCGGTGATGATCCATGTGTCGGTACAGATTTCCTCTTCCGATCCCAATGGAGTAAATTTTCCGCCTTCAAGGACATGAAGGAACCGTGTCTGCAGTTTTGATGACATTTCGCCGATTTCGTCCAGGAAAAGGACCCCCCCATGCGCAACTTCAAATTTACCCCGCTGCCGCTTTACGGCACCGGTGAATGAGCCTTTTTCATGGCCAAAAAGCTCACTGTCCAGAAGGGAATCGGGTAGTGCCGCACAGTTTACTTTTACTAACGGATTGCCCCGGCGAGGTGAACTCTGGTGGAGATTCTGGACAACGACTTCCTTTCCAACACCACTTTCTCCGTATACGACAGTATGGAGGCCCATCCCGGCGGTGTGGTGAATAATATCCCGGATGTGTTCAATATCCCGACTTTGTCCGATAAGAGGATGTAGCATTTTTTTAATCAATCAGAGTGTTGTACCGTATGGAATACATAAAAATAAATCATGAATGAAGATCGTTTTTGCAAAAACCGTGCAAATTTTTTCTATCCGCGTGGGTTAAAATATCATTTTTATACAGTATGTTAGAGACGGCAAGCAGTGGGATGACGATAAATGGGAAGAGGATTTCTTACAAATATGGAAAAAAATACCATAGAGTCGCGGAGACGCAGTGAAAAACCTTACCTTGTCTTCCTCTGCGCCTCCGCGCCCCCCTCAAGGGGGGATTAAACAGAATCTCCGTGGGATGATAGCATATATCTTATAACGACTGATCCAGGGCCGTTTAAAACAATCCAGACACTTTCCCGGTAACCGGATCGACATCGATTCTTCTGAAAGCCGGGTTTGAACCGGTACCCGGCATCAGGCTGATAGTGCCGGCACACGGGCAAAGGAACTTGGCGCCCGAGTAAATCAGGATGTCGCGGATCGGCAGCGTCCAGCCCTTGGGTACACCCTTGATGGTAGGATCATGGCTTAGACTCAGGTGCGTTTTTACCATCATGGTGGCAAAGTCCGCATATTTCGGATCACTCTCGAGCATTTTGGCCTTGGACTCCGCCTCGGGGCTCCAGGTAACGCCGTCCGCGCCATAGACCTCTTTGGCGATAAGGGTAACACGATCCCGCAGCTTCATTTCCAGCGGATAGAGGAAATGGAAATCGTTTTTCTGGTTACAGGCGTCGATGACTGCATCCGCGAATTCAAGAGCACCTTCGCCGCCCAGTTCCCAATGTCTGGACTCGGCGCACCGGGCACCCGCGGCCTCGGCCGCTCTCTTGACTGTGGCGATTTCAGCATTCGTATCGGTGTAGAACCGGTTGATGCAGACCACCGGGTTGATGCCGGACTTGCGAATGACACCGATCATATGGACCATATTTTCGACGCCTTTTTCCACCAGAGCAATGTTTTCTTTGGTGTATTCAATCGCAAGGTCCTTTCCAGGAACGACTTTTGGCCCCCCGCCATGCATCTTGAGAGCGCGAACAGTGGTAGTCAAAACCGATACATGGGGTTTGAGGCCGGAGAAGCGGCACTTGACGTTCCAGAATTTTTCGAAGCCGATGTCCGCGGCAAAACCGGATTCGGTCACGTGATAATCAAAAAGTTTCAAGGCGACACGGTCGGCGATGATGGAGCTCTGGCCCACGGCAATGTTGGCAAAGGGACCGGCATGTACGAAACAGGGTTGATATTCCGCGGTACTCATCAGGGTCGGGTTAATGGTGTTTCGCATGAAGGCAGCCATGGCATTGCCGACTTCAAGATCGCGGCAGGTTACCGGTTTCCCGCTCTTATCGAATGCCACGGTGATGTTGTTGATGCGCTCTTTCAGGTCGGCCAGGTCTGTTGCCACGGCCAGGATTGCCATCAGCTCGGAGCCTACGGCGATGCCGAACTTGCTTTGCATCGTGAAGCCATCGGTCCGGCCGCCAAGGCCGATGATAATATTTCGAAGTGCCTGGGCACAGAAATCGATGACCCATCCGAATTCAACCCGGGTGGGGTCGATGTCGAGGCGCCGTATGCCGGTGAGCCGCTGGAGCTGCTCATCATTATAGTTTCGTTCGTGCTGCATTCTGGCGGTCATGGCCACCATGCCGAGGTTGTGTGCGTTCATGATATCGTTGATATCGCCCGTCAGTCCCAGTGAAAACTCGGTCATAGGAATTATAAGGGAGTTTCCTCCGCCGGCCGCGGTTCCCTTGACGTTCATGGTGGGGCCGCCGGAGGGCTGGCGCAGGGCGCCGCCCACGTTCAGCCCGCGTTTTCCGAGACCTTCTATGAGACCGACGGATGTGGTGCTTTTCCCTTCCCCAAGGGGGGTCGGGGTGATGGCGGTTACCTCAATATACTTTCCATCGGATTTGTTTTTGAGTCGGTTGATGATCTTGAGAAAGTCGATTTTGGACAGTCGCCCCATGGGAAGCATTTCATCCTTCTGCAACCCGAGTTTTTCCCGCCACTGTTCCGGCGTGGGCATGTTTTTTTCCGCTTCCTCAGAAATTTGCCAGTCCTTCAATTTTACCGCATCGTAAGCCATTTATCCAAACCTCCTTAATAATTATTGGGTTAGTATTGCTTATTCGAATAAACTTCGGTGCCAGTCACACACCAAAAAGCCAAGGATTCTCTTCATAAATTATGGTAATTAAGCATGAGTTTCATGTTTTGGCAAGCGTAAAATACAGGTTCTAATACAACTTCCCGTGGGTCTGGTGCAGACCGTAGTAAAATCCCTTACGGGCCATCAATGTTTCATGTGATCCCGTCTCGATGATTCGTCCCTTTCTGACCACCAGGATACGGTTCAACCGGCGAACCGTGGCCAAACGGTGTGCCACAACGATAGCGGTTCTGCTTTCCATGAGGTTAAAGAGGGCTTCCTGAATTTTATGCTCGGTCTGTGAATCGATATGGGAGGTGGCCTCATCCATTACGATCAGTTCAGGGTTCCGTGCAAACGCCCGGGCAATGGAAATCAGCTGCCTTTCGCCACTGGAGATGGAGGCGCCCGCCTCGGAAAGCTGTGTCTCTATTCCATTTGGGGTGCGGTCCACAAGATCTTTGCAGTTGGATGCCGTTAGTATCTCTTCAATTTCCGTTTCGCTGTAGTTCCTGTTTCCCCCCAGGATATTTTCCCGAATGGTACCGGAGAAAAGGAAGGGGTCCTGCATGACCATCGCCATTTTGGCTAAATAGGCTTCCGGATCCAGATTGCGCATATCACGACCGTTGACGCACACACGCCCCGAAGTGGGATCATAGAATCGAGTGATGAGATTGATCAATGTCGTTTTCCCGGATCCGGTAGGGCCCACGATTCCCAGGGTTTCACCCGCATCGAGGACAAATGAAATATCTTCGAGCACCGGTTCATCCGGATCATAGGAAAACGATACGTTTTCAAATGAGAGTCGGGTGAAAGGCGCCGTTGCTGCCTTCGCTGTGTCTCGAGGCATGACATCAACACCTTCGGGCATCGGCAGACGGTCTTTGCTGTCGAGTATCAGGAAGATCCTTTCGGCGGAGGATAGGGCGTTCTGCACCACATTGTATTTTTCCGCCACATCCCGAATCGGTCGAAAAAACATCCGGATATAGGAAATGAAGGCCACCAGGTCTCCCAGACTGATGTTGTTGGACATTACCCGGTTGCCGCCATAAAAGACGACGCTCGCCACGGCCGCGGCCGAGAGGATTTCAATCAGCGGCATGAAAACGGCCATGAGCCTGATCTGGTCCATGCCGGCCTGATAATTTTCGTGGTTAAGTGTTTTAAATCGACGATAATTTTCATTTTCATGGAGAAAAAGCTGGATCACTTTCATGCCGCCGATGGTTTCTGAAAACCGGGTATTTATTTCCGCCAGCTTTATTCGCAGAGTCCTGAAAATCACCCGGGCCTTTCGTGCAAAATGCAGGGCAGCCATCCAGACAAATGGCAGCACCAGGAAAGAGACAGCCGTCAGCTCAAGGCTGATGCTTATCAGCACGATGGTAATCCCCACCAGCAGGCACACATCGTTGAAGATGAAAGCGATCACTGTGGTAAAAAACTCGTGCATGTTCTGGATATCATTGGTAACCCGCGTCACCAGGCGCCCCACTGGATTTTTCGAGAAGAAGGATATGGAAAGCCCCTGGATATGCTCGAAGAGCGATACCCTCAGGTCGTGCATGAGCATATGGCCGGTGTATTCCATGATGATTTTTTGTATGAAATTGAAACAGAAATCGAGGATGATCAATACCAGAAAAACAAGCGCCACCAGGCCGACCCCGGATATGTCCTTTTTCCGCAGTAGTTTCAGGTCGTCGGAGGAGAGGCGGCCGAGAGAATCAAAGGGAATGAGGGCATATGTATCTTGAACGCTGAAAAGATCCGGATACTTCCGGACTACAGCAGCATTCTCCGGCCGTCCCAGGTCTGTTTTGTAAAAGCGGCGCCTCCTCTCCCCGCGCTTATCCGCCGGGTCGCCGTCTTCCCGGGTCACTGTTTCGGTAACAGGGACAATGTATCGGTCGATGGCAATTTTGGTGATATACGGCAGGGCAACGTTCATGATGGTGATAAGTACAACGATCAGCACGGAAAACAGGATATGAAGCCGGTAGGGCTTTGAAAACGGCAGGAGCCGCTTGAGTAACGTCGAATCGTAGCCCGTCCCGGATTGCTCCTCCGTATATCCGTGCTTGTCAAGCATCGAAGGCCTCTTCAATTTCCTGCATCCGGTAGGTTTGGGCATAATATCCGCCGGCTGACAGCAACTGATCATGGGTGCCCGATTCGATGATGCGGCCGCTTTTCAGCGAAATGATCTGATCCGCAAACGTGAGCGCGCTGAGTCGGTGGGAGGCCATGATAACGGTTCTTTCCCGGAATCTGGAGCGGATAGCCTGGATAATCGCCTCCCCGGTTTGCGTGTCCACCTGGCTGATGGGATCGTCGAGAATCAGAAGAGGGGCGTCTTTCATAAACGCCCGGGCCAGCGCGACCCGCTGCTTCTGGCCGCCGGAGAGAATGATCCCCTTTTCGCCGACTACCGTATCGTATCCTTTGGGAAACGCAGTAACCGTATCATGCAGGCACGCCTCCCGGGCGGCCGGGATTAGCCCGGATACGGCACTTTCCGGACTGTTGAGAAGGATATTGTCGCGGATGGTCCCGGCAAACAGAAACGGCTCCTGGGGAATAAAGGCGATGTTTGCCCTCAGGTCCCGAAGTTTTAAGGTCCGGATATCGTTTCCGTCCAGAAAGATACCGCCCTCGGTGACGTCATAGAGCCGGGGGATCAAACCCAGGAGCGCTGATTTTCCGCTGCCGGGGGGACCGACAATGCCGAGGATCCCTCCAGGTTTCACACTGATATCGATTTCAGACAGAACTATGGAACTTTGGCCGGAGCTGTTACCGTAGGCGAAGGAAACACGGCGAAACTCGATGCCCCCCCCGGCACGGCCTACCGGTCGGGCATCGGCAATATCCGCGATGTGGGGGCGGGTATCCAAAATTTTCTGCAACCTGTCGAGGGAGGCTTTCCCGCGCTGGATCAGGTTGGAGACCCAGCCCATGGCCATCATGGGCCAGGTAAGCAGTCCCAGATAGCTGAGAAAAGCGACGAAATCACCCGGTGTGATATCGGCAGTGATGGTCTGTTTTCCCCCGAGATACAGCACAACGGCGTTGCTCAGGTTTGTAAATAGAAGCATCATTGGGAAAAACGCGCCGAGAATTTTCGCAAGCGCCAGATTGCTCGTTATATATCGCCTTGAGACCTCGGCCACCTTTTGGGCCTCCCGCGTCTCGCTGCAATGGGCTTTTATCAGACGGATACCGGCAAATCGCTCTCGAACCGCTTCGGTCAATTCCGAAAAGTCGCCCTGGACCCTGCCGTAGAGCCGGTGCATCCGTTTGCTGAAAAATCGTGCACCGAAAACAATAAACGGAGCCGGAATCATGGCGTAAATCGTCAGACGGACATTAATGTAGGCCATGAAGCCCACGGCCGCGCTTCCCAGAACAATGGCATCCGTGAGTGCCACCAGCCCCATCCCGATGGCCATTCGGATATTCATCAGGTCATTTGTGGCGTGCGCCATGAGGTCCCCGGTGGTAACGGTGTCAAAATAACCGGGAGAAAGGGTCTGGAGATGCGAGAAAAGCCGGTTGCGAAGTCCTTCTTCCACCCGCCGGGATGTGCCGATCAGGCAACGCCGCCATCCGTATCGGAAGCATCCGATCAAAATACCGATCAGAAAAATTTCAAGCCCGTACAAGAGCAGCGTCCGCCAGTCTATTTTGAAGACACTGAGGTCATCCACGGCCTGCTTGATGATTCTGGGGATCATCAGCTGCAAAAAGTCCACCAGGATCAGACTCAGTAAACCGATGGCAATGAACAGCCTGAGTTCAACAAGGTATGGTTTGATGAGACGAAGTGCTTTCAAAACAATATATATTATTCTAAATCCCCGTTGCCGGAGGATAGTTCACGTTTCAGGGTTAGCCGCCAATTCGTCTTTTACTATGTCGGATGTGGAAAGAACCGTCAATAGGCAATTGCCTGTTCCGCAGGGCAACCACAATTGCACATGGTATTGAACTTTTCAAAAGATGAACATCCACAAAACTCTAAAAATCCAAATACGGCTCCTCCGGCCAACCCCGTCAAGCCGAAAGAGGTAAGGCTGCCGATACCGCAAAAAATTGTTTTGTTTTGGTGTAAAAATAATATACGGTAACGAATGTTTACCGCATTTCTTCGTGCGCTTCGTGTACTTCGTGGTTGGACTCAAAGGTTTAAATTACCACGAAGAACACGAAGAGCACGAAGAAAACACATAACCGGAATTCTGGATTCAAGTCCCAAGGTCCGAAAACCGGCCGACCAGACAGAGGAGTACCATGGAAAAACAATTTATCGTAGATGATTTCAAGTTGGGTGAATCGTGGCGTATCTTTAAAATTATCGGCGAATTCGTGGAAGGCGTGGAAGCGCTTCATGAACTCGGTCCCGCAGTCACCATTTTCGGTTCAGCCAGGACAAAACCTGAAGATCCATATTATAAAATCGCCGAGCAGACGGCGGCCCTGTTTGTAAAGGCCCACTTCGCGGTCATCACCGGCGGCGGCGGCGGGATCATGGAGGCTGCCAACAAAGGCGCCAGGGAAGCCGGCGGCAGGTCAGTGGGAATGAACATCGTCCTGCCGTTCGAGCAGCAGCCCAATCCCTTCGCCAATATCAAAGTGGAATTCAATTACTTTTTCATTCGAAAAATCATGTTCGTCAAGTATGCCATGGCCTACATCATCATGCCGGGGGGCATGGGAACCCTCGACGAGCTGTTCGAAGCGGTCACCCTGATTCAGACCAGACGGATCCGCCCTTTCCCCTTGATTTTGGTGGGTTCCGACTACTGGAAAGGTCTCATCGACTGGATCAAGGAGAGACTGCTCCAGGACCACATGATTTCCCCCGAAGACATGGACATTCTTCAGATCATCGATACGCCTGAAGAGATCGTTAAAACGGTTCGAAAAACGGTTGTGCTTTAGTGCCTTCCAGATTATTTCCATTCATAATAAAACAAGATAAATAATCTGTGAAAGGCACTTATACCCCCTTGTGGGGTGCTAGATATGGATTGCCTCCCCCGCCCGAGGCGCCATGGCCGAAAAGCCTTCCGTTGTAAGAAAATCCATGAACGCCAGGGTCTGCTCCTCTTCTCCGTGGACCACGGCGATTTTCTTGATATCCAGGTTCGATTCCTTCAAAAATCGAACCATTTCCGTTCGATCCGCATGTGCACTGAAGCCGCCGAGCTGAACCACCCTTGCACGGACGGGATATAGCTTGTTGAGAATCCTGACTTCCGGTTCGGACCCGTCACCGCCGCCTGTCGACTGCTTTGTGCCGATTTCCTGGATCCTCCGCCCCAGGGTGTGCTCCGCCATGAATCCAACCATCAGAATCGTATTTTTCGGATTATGAATTTTATACCGGAGATGATGAAGGATTCGCCCCGCCTCACACATGCCTGATGCGGAGATAACGATGTGGGGCCTTTCATCCCGCATAAGCGCCATGGACTCCTCCACCGTGGACACGTATTGAATCTGACCGAATGCAAAGGGGTTGACACTGTTTTCCAGAAATGCCTCGTGTGTTTCCCGGTCGAAAGCCTCAGCATGCTCACCGAACACCCGGGTAATTTTAGTGGCCAGCGGGCTGTCTATGTAAATGGGGATTTTGGGTACCTCATTTGCGTTGTAAAGCTCGTGGATCAGATAGATGAGCTCCTGGGTCCGGCCGTATGCGAATGCCGGGATAACAATGGAGCCTCCCCTCTCGACAGTCTCCCGGATCACCTTTTTGAGCTGACCCGGAATATCCTGTACCGGCTCATGGAACCGGTTCCCATAGGTACTTTCCATAATAAGCAGGTCCACCGGCAGCGGGTTGCGGTCAAAAATCAACGTGGGATCTTCAAGTATGGGCTTGTCGAACCGACCGAGATCTCCCGTGTAGCATACGGTTACCGGCCTGCCGTTTTCCATGGCCCGGATAATCGTAATGGCGGATCCAAGAATATGGCCCGCGTCATAGAAAGTCGCCGTCATGTCCTGCCCGATGGTCACCGGGTGCCGGTACGGGTAGCCGTCAAAATATTCAAGGGCGGCCTCGGCATCTTTGACGGTGTAGAGCGGCTTTATCTGCTCCAGTCGATGAGTCTCCATCAGGCGGTTGATCGTTTCCGCATCCGGCCGACTGCCGTCCTTTCGAAGCATTTTCCGGATCCGCGTTTCTTCCGCGTTCGACAGGGCGCCGGTATTCCCGGAGCTGTGCAGTTGATGCAGAAAACTACGAACTGTTTTGTAATTCAGGTACAGTGCATCCGATTCCTGGATGTGCCCCGCATCAAGCAGCAGATACTCGCAGGCAGCGGCGGTAACACGGGTGCAAATGATCCGCCCCCTGAAATTCTTCTTGGTCAACAAGGGGATCCGTCCGGAATGATCGATATGGGCGTGGGACAGCACGACGTTCGTTATAATGCCCGGATCAATTGGAAGTATCCGGTTTTTTTCAGCGCTCTCTTTGCGTCGTCCTTGAAACATGCCGCAATCCAGAAGGATCCGATCCGAGTTGATGCTCAGCAAATGCATGGAGCCGGTAACTTCTCTGACGCCGCCGTAAGACGTGATCTGCATACGTGATTTTCCCTCCTGATGAGCCTGCATTTATATAGCTTCGGAAGACGATTGGTTCAGGGAGGAACCTATCAACACGCATTCAATCAAGTCAAGGAATTTCTAAAAGCCAAAACCCACTTAGACACTAAGAAAGAATAAAATTGAAAATAATTTTATGACCTTAGTGCCTTGGTGACTTTGTGGCATATTCCAAATTCCAAAATTTAAAGAGATACCACCAGAGGCAAGGGTTTGATAAAATGCTGGCGAAGGCTGTAAGTGTAGGCCCCCTGGGTGGGAATCAGGAGCACATCGCCCATTTCGATACCGCTTCCCCAGTAGGCATATCCCCAGACATCGTGGGGTGTGCAGAGGGACCCGAGCACATGGCAGGGTGTTTCGGTGAGGGCCGGCCGGGTCAGGTTGAGCACCGGGAAATAATCGGTTTCGAAGCGTTCCCAGCCGACGGCATTTGTGCCGGCGTCGGTAATGACAAGATCCGGGGCTTTTTTATCCATTACGGACATCAGGAGGTGCATGGCATCGTTGCAGAGCCAGCGGCCGGGTTCAAAGCAGATTCGACACCGGAGGTGCGGAAAGATGTGCCCCTTGACGGCCGCTCCGATCTCATCGGCAAAAACGGCGATGGGTGTCGCCTGTTGATAAAAATGATCCTTCGACGCCGGGACAGGGTCCCCGGAAGCCGCCTGCTGCGCTCCCTCGGGAGTGTCCGCTGCCTGCAGCCATTCTCCCAGGGGCGGCCAGTATCCGCCGCCGATGTCGATGAAACGGATCCTGGATCGACATGTTGGATCCAGTTCACCGAGTATTTTTCCCAGATGCCGGATAAAGTCGATTTGGGCCGAAGGAGATAGATTCCAGCTCGTATGGAATTGAACGCCCTCGAGCATCACATGCCCGCAGGTTTGCGCTTCCGCGCAGAAAGCGTCGAGGCGTTCCGGGAGAATGCCGAATTTACGCCACAGGCCATGCGGGTTGGTAGTCAGGCGAACGCCGGCACGGACGGATATTTTCATGGACGCGGCGATACTGTTGAGCCGGTGGAGCTCTCCGAAACTGTCCATAAGAACCGTCACCCTGTCATGATGGGTTGCGGCCAGCGCCAACTCAGCAATCGTTTTCCCGGGTCCGCTGAAAACAATATCCCGGGCATCCAGTGAAAGCGCGGTTTCGAGCTCGAGACCACTGGAAACATCGAGACCAAATCCAGAACCGAGAAGAAGACGCGACACCTCGGGATGGTTGTTGCTTTTAATTGCATAGTAAAAAGAGGTCTCCGGGAAAACACCGGTAAACGCTGCCATGAATTGAACGGCCCTGGCTTTTAGAGCGTTCGTATCCAGAAGATAAAGCGGAGAAGGATTTGCCTTCAGCGCATCAAGAAACAGGTGGCGTCGGTCAAAATACGCTTTCACAAACGCCGAAAGCATCTTTTCCGGCAAACGGGAGAATTCATTCGCTGTGGTCTGCGTCGCCATTTAATCGTCCATCTCCACGCAAATCTTTGCACAAATAATTCCACATTCCGATTCAGCATCGGCGCCGGCCTCCACCCTGAAGATGATATGGCCGAGTAACCAGGAATCGTAATCCGAAGGCGGCAGCATGATCCTATGCCCGGGCGAACGGGGAAAGTGAACTTCAATAACCCGGGGATCTTCAAGAACAGCCTTCACCGCAATGCTTCTGAGAACACCCGCCCTATCGGCATGGACCCGTACACCGATGTGGGGACTGACGGAGGAGGTATCCGGCAGACAGACCGGCTTTCCTTCAGCGAAATCAATGGAAAGCGCCAGCATATCCAAACCGGAGGCTTTCCGGAGAAGAAACGGAAGGCAATCGCCGCCGGGTCTGGGGGTCATTTCTATAAGAACGATCCGGTCATCCCGGAGAATAAAATCGGCCATACAGATGCATCGCGTAAGGCCAAGCACCCGGGCGCCTCTCTTTAGCGCTTCGGGAAGAAGTATATCAGAAAATCGCTTCGGGAGAGACGCCGGCAGCACGTACCCGCGGATGGTTCCAAACGGCTTGCCGGCCGCTTTGATCTTTCTCGTAATCCGGATAATATCGACCCGGTCTCCAGCCAGCATAAAATCACAACTGTATTCTTCTCCTTCGATATATTCTTCAGCGATCATCCGGGGACCGTCGACATCGCCGAGGCAGAAAAGCCCGTTATTTACTCTACGCCCGAGTTCTTCCAGAATAATTCGAAAATTCAATTCACAGGCCTGCACGCTGTCGCAGACATAGACCAGCTCGCTGCCGCTGCCGTTTACGGGTTTTAGGACGCATGGCCCTTGATTTTTTTCAAAAAAAGCCGCCACATCTCCGGCGGACCGAATCATGCAGAAGGCCGGACAATCCACGTCGTTCTGTAGCCAGAGGGTTTTGGAAAAGTATTTATCCCGGCACTTTTCGATGGCGCCGACGGAAGGATACGGCAGCCCCAGACGTTCGGCAATTGCCGCGGCGAGCGCCATGGATTCGCAGTCGAAGCAAGCGACCCCGACCGGATGGAGGTCAAACAAATCAAGATGGGTCGTCAGTGCGCCAATGACCGCCTGCTCATCCATGAGATCACATAAAATCTCTTCGATAGTCGCAGGCACAGGCTCTTCGGACCAGCGGCGAATCTCCGGGGCCGTTACAAACACCACCCTGCCGGGACAGGCGGTTCGAATCCACTCGATGTAATCTGCGGTGGTGCCGATGACAAGCACCCTCGGGTGCTTATGCATAGACCAGGTTCTGAAATGCAGGCGCTTTCACTGGAGCCTCCGGCGCCGGCAGTCGAATCTCGTAGAGTGGTCGGGCGGCAAGATGAAATCGCTTTTTCCAGCCGAAATCCCCGCAGAGAAAATCGACCGAATCAAACCGTTTTTCGCATGCCCGGTCCAAATGGTGAAAGTTAATCAGCTTGGCAACCCCGGGAAAGTCTCGATGCGTAGCACCGGCAAGCACCGTGAAGGTATTGTTCCAGAGAGCGCCGACGTCTACTGCCGCGATTTTTCCGCCAATCAGAACAGTGGTGATCCGGAGCATCCCACTTTGATGAAGACGGCTTATCAGGCTCTCGAACGCCCCCAGGAAACGCGGGTCCAAGAAATAGGAGTATTCCCAGAAACTCTCAAGATTCATCCGGAACATAACGTCAGCATCGGGTAAATGATCATATCGAACCGACACCCCCCTGGCTGCGAGCGCCGCCATTTCCCGTGCCAGTTGCTTGCGGGATTTTCCGGAAAACTCCTGCCAGTACCGCTGAGAGTCGTAGCCGTAACGACCCGGATAAAACAGATACCCCTCTTCATCTTCGCAGAGCGCAGTCTCGCTTGAGTGCCACGGTTCGGATGTCATATACCGCAGGTGTGCGGCATCCGGTACCGCTTCCAACAACGCCTGGACGGTTTCATGGCCGGTAGCCCACAGCTTGTTCTGCTCGAGCCAGGTTTTACCGCGCCAGGTCTCTCCCGGAAAATAACCGAAGCATTGGTTCTCTTCAATCCAGCTGAGGGGAAGAAGTCCTGAAACCGCTCCCCCCTGCTCGGCCACGATGAAATAGGGTTCCCTGTGAAAGGAGTGGGCGAAGGCCTCCCGAACCGTCCACATGTCGAAAAGACAGGCCGGAGGGTTTACCGTCCAGAGTCGCCGGCACTCCTCCAAATCCTCACTGATACGAATTCTCATTCGTCTATCGCCTCAAGTTAACCTGAAGCACGGAATGTTTCCCGCCAAAAAAGTTTTTCGAAAACGCCTCGACGGCCTCCGCATCATACGGTTTGCAGCTGAACACATCCAGGTAGACGGCATTCGTCTGGTTTGCAAAGTGGGCGGAAATGAGGGATGTCTCGATGAGTTGAACCATGGAGAATCCGGCCACCCGTTCATCTTCTCCGAAATGCACGACCTGGGTGTCACCAAATCGCTTCATGTCGATAAGATCACACAGTTCCGCTACAAACCTGCGAATCGCGTCGGCATCCCGAATGGTTTCCGGTGTGCAGCCATAGATGTCGATGGAGGAAGCAATTCCCCAGGCATTCAAGGCCCTGGCCTTTTCCATAACGCCAACATTCTCAAGACCAAGCGGCATTTCTTCTTTCATTAATGATATCATTTTTTCAAACTCCTTTTTGCATCCCTATTTCCCTCCAAAATCATCCCTTGGAGTGGGCTTGCGGTGAGATCGTTTTCCGGATTTTTTCCGGCTGCGTGGTTCAAAGTCTTCTTCGTCGTAGGCGAGTCCTTTAGGACGCTTTCGGTAAATCGGCTCCCGGCTCACCTCTTTCAGAACAGCATCAAATTCATTATCAGGATCAAATTCGTTCTTCTTCATGTTACATTCGCTTATGATGTCTCGATTCAGATAGTCGTCTTCCTTATGTGGGTTTGTTTTTCATATTTCCTCACGAATCGACATCCGGCATGCCTCTTCGTGGAGTCGCTTCCGGTCCCCCACAACAGCATATTTTATGCCATTCGTTCGAGTTAAGTTCTAAGCAACTATTTTAGTTTATTTTTCCGTCTTAATCGCCGAAAAGAAATAAGCGAGCGCGCCCCATTTTTAAGTAAAATATTACCTTTATTATATTAATTAAGTAAAAAATTACTTTTTTTTATTTTTTAGGCGACCAGAACTTATTTCATGCCCCCATCAGTTTATGATGATCATATTAATCAATATTTCATAACTGTTATATGTACTCATGATATTGTTTTAAAAAATGTTGTTAGATATTTCAGGTATATCATTTCCGATAATACAAGATTGTTATTTCAAATAATTTTATTTTCCGGTATTGTATTACTTTATTTCAGAGATGGTTACCACACACATAACTAAGAGGGCGTCATCATGCTGATTCGACTCACGCTTGCAATCAAGGACAATAAGCTCCAACGTCACCTTGAGAGAAAATTCTCACAATCCGATATCCGAGTGGATTCCCTCGGTCACCTGCCCGATGCCTGGCAGAAACTTGTTCGGGGTTGCGGAGACGCCGTCGTCATCGATGCGGGACTCATACCACGACCCGTCGAAAGCGGCATTTCAACATTAAACAGCCTGCCCGAACAGCCGACCACGGTTGTTCTGAGCGATAGCGGCGATTCGGAAAAGCTGGCACAACTGACCGCCGCGGGCGCAGATGTGGTTCTTCATTCCGGGATTTCAAGAAAAAGCCTGGTCGAGGCCATCGAGGCGACACTCGAATCCCGCCGGCAGTTTATCCAGAAGGAATGGTTCGGCCGAAGGGGGCTTCCGTTGCCGAAAATGTCGGATTTTGTTTCAAACAGCCAGAGCATGCAACTCTTCATGGAAGAGGTGCATCATATCACCTCAAGTGCCGCCCCCATGCTCATTCTGGGTGAAACCGGTGTGGGAAAGGAACATCTTGCAAAAGCGATCCACGCCGAAAGCCCGAGATCGTCGGGTCCCTTCATCGCCGTCAATACGGCCGCTCTTCCGGAACAGCTTCTGGAAAGCGAGCTTTTCGGCCATGAACAGGGCGCCTTTACAGGTGCCGCCAGGTCCCGTCGGGGCGCGTTTGAACTGGCCCACGACGGCACCCTGTTCCTGGATGAAATCGGAGAAATGCCCCTTCACCTTCAGACAAAACTTCTCCGGGTGCTCCAGGATTTTGAAGTGCGGCCCGTGGGCGCTGAAAATCCCATCTGGGTGGATGTCCGCGTCATCGCCGCAACCAACCAGGACCTTGAAAAGGAGATCGTACAAAAGAACTTCCGGAAAGACCTGTACTACCGCTTGAGCGTGGTGATGCTCACCATACCGCCGCTTCGGTCGCGAAGGGAAGATATACCGGCCATGTCCCGGAGGTTCATTACCTATTACCGGCACAAAATCGGGAGAGAAATCGACGGACTTCAAGAAGATGCCCTGGAGGCCCTGTGCAATTACGACTGGCCCGGAAACATAAGGGAGTTGATGAATGTCATCGAACGTGCCATGCTCCTGTGTCAAACGGGGATAATCACCCTTTCGGATCTTCCCAATGTGTTTCATAACGGCCTGAACACGGAATCCGGAAACCGACCGGAGGGCATGTTTGATACAACCCACTGGGCAAAAAAGACCCTCCCTCAAGTACAACAGGAGGTGATGAGCCAGGTAGAACGGTTGTATCTTGAAACCGTCCTCCGGGAAACCCGGGGCCGTGTGGGTAATGCCGCCCGGATTGCCGGTATCCACCCCAGGGGAATGTACAACAAAATGAAGCACCTCGGTATCAAAAAAGAGGACTTTAAACAATAAAGATGTCACACAGAATCAATATCACAATCGACCCGGACATCCTTCACGATCGGGAAAAGATCCGTACGCGGATAACCGAAGTTTCGGGGTTCCCCTTCGAAGACTTTAAAATCGTCCGGCGTTCCGTGGATGCCCGGAGCAAAAAGCCCCGATACACCCTTCAAGTCGAATTGATCGGTAAAGGCGACTGTGTTCCCGAACCGGCTGCCCCCGCTTTCAGACCTGTCCGGGGGGATCGATCCGTCCTGATTGTCGGTGCGGGGCCCGCCGGTCTTTTTGCGGCCCTCACGCTGATAGAGCAGGGCATTAAACCGATTGTCCTTGAACGGGGCAAACCTGTCGAGCAGCGCAGCAAGGATATTGCCATGCTGCTGCGTCACGGCAGTTTGGACGCCGAATCGAATTACTGCTTCGGGGAAGGCGGAGCCGGGACCTTTTCGGACGGAAAGCTCTATACGCGTTCCACAAAACGCGGAGATGTCCGGGAAATTCTCGATATATTTATCGCCCACGGGGCCCACGAAGAGATACGCATCGACGCCCATCCCCACATCGGCTCCAACCGGCTTCCGGCGATTGTCAAGGCCATGCGCCGGACCCTGATCAGCTGCGGTGGTGAAATTCACTTCGATTGCCGGGTAACTGATTTTCTGATTCGCGATGGTCGTATTCTTGGGGTGATGACGGACCGGGGGCGTGCATTCGATGCCGACGCCGTCATTCTTGCCATGGGTCATTCTTCACGCGACATTTACGATCTGTTTCAAAAAAAGAATTTCGCCGTACTGCCGAAAGCATTTGCGGTGGGAGTTCGGGTTGAGCATCCCCAGGCCCTCATCGACACCATCCAGTACCACCAGTCACCCCGACACCCGAACCTGCCCCCGGCTGCATACCGGTTCACCAGCCGGATCGAGGGACGCGGCGTCTATTCTTTCTGCATGTGCCCCGGCGGTCATATCATTCCCGCCGGTACAAACCCTGAAGAACTGGTGGTCAACGGCATGAGCAATGCCGCCAGAAACGCCCCGTTTGCAAACTCGGGCATTGTGGTTGAGGTCCGTCTTGAGGACATCGAATCCTACCACGCTTACGGTTCCTTTGCTTTTCTGGCCTTTCAGCAGGAGTTGGAGCGCCGTGCATTCCAATTCGGGGGCGCTCTGGGCCAGCAGGCGCCGGCCCAGAGAATGACCGATTTCATTCACGGCAGGCTCTCCGCTTCCCTGCCCGGAACTTCTTATCTTCCCGGCATTCAAACAGCACCGCTCCATGAACTGTTCCCACCGTTTCTTGCCCGGCGCTTGGCAAACGGCCTGGCGGATTTCGGCAAAAAAAGAAAAGGGTTTGTATCCGAGGAAGCGCTTCTTCTGGCGGTTGAATCGAGAACCAGCGCCCCGGTTACAATCCCCAGGGACGACACGACGCTGATGCACCCCGACCTCAAGGGTCTCTACCCCTGCGGCGAGGGAGCCGGATATGCCGGCGGCATTGTTTCTTCGGCAATGGACGGCCGGCAGGTGGCAATGAAAGTATCCGAAGGATTGAATGCCGGAGGGTTAACTGGTAAGAGAGCAGCAAGGAGAGAATCATGACAGACCTTTCAGGACATATCCATCATCTACTTGAAGAAGGACATCCGGTGGTACTGGCAACCGTCATACGTCATATCGGCTCAACGCCCAGAGGCGCCGGGGCAAAAATGATCGTATGCGAAGCGGGCAACATTATCGGGACCATCGGCGGCGGTTCAGTGGAAGCCGAAGTAATCCGAAGCGCTCCGGATCTCTTCGAGTCCGGGGGCGCAGTCGTCCGAAACTTTAACTTCAGCAGTACCGATGTTGCAAGTTCCATGGGAATGATCTGCGGCGGGAAGATGGACGTTCTAATGGAGCGACTGGATACTGATGTGGACACCATCGCTATCTTCAACGCACTGGCATCGGATATTCGGACCGGTAAAAAATGTCTCCTCGGCAGGACATTCGATCCCGAACGCAGTTCACCCCGGCATCACCACCTTTTTCTTGTGGACGGTCAAGAGACCGTATTCGGGAATGTTCCACTCGACACGGCCGGGTTTGAAGAACTGAAAGAAACGGCGTTTCAGTGCAGGGCTCCGGTCATGAGGACGGCGGAAAATCTCACCGTCATCGCCGATCCGTTTATTTTCGCGGAATGCGTCTATCTGTTCGGCGCGGGGCATGTGGCCCAGCAGGTTGCACGAGTCCTGAATATGGTCGATTTCAGGACCGTGGTCATTGATGACCGGAGAGAATTTGCCAACCGGGATCTCTTTCCCACAGTCGACGATATCTGTGTACCGGATAGTTTCGACACGGTATTTACAGAGCTTCTGATCGATAGGAACGGCATCATTGTCATCCTCACCCGTGGCCATGCCCATGACCAGACCGTACTCGAACAGGCGCTTAAGACCGAGGCCGGGTATATTGGTATGATCGGCAGTAAACGGAAACGGAATACCATTTACGACAATCTATCGAAAAAGGGGGTGGGCCCGGAAGATCTTGCCCGGGTCCACAGCCCCATCGGTATAGAAATCGGGGCACAAACACCGGAAGAAATCGCCGTGAGCATCACGGCCGAGCTGATCGCCTACCGGGCGGGCACTAAAATATGAACCATCAGGCCATAGTCGCCGTCATCCTCGCCGCCGGAGAATCCGGGCGCATGGGAACGTTCAAACCCCTCCTGCCCCTGGGGGAAAGATCTGTCCTTGAACGCGTAGTGGCTCTTTTCCATACCGCGGGAATTTCAGACATTCGGGTGGTAACCGGCCATCGCGGAGAAGATATCCGGCATCACCTGGCGTCGCTCCCGGTAACATGGGTACACAACGACAACTATCGCAAGGGCATGCTCTCATCCATCAAAGCGGGGCTCCAAGACCTGGCATCGGATCGGACGGGCTTTTTTATACTGCCCGTCGACATTCCGTTGGTTAGACCCCGAACGATTGCGGCCATGCTGGGAAAATGGAGCATCCTTGAAAACGAGACGTCCATTCTATACCCCTCCTTCCTGGATGAGCGGGGTCACCCGCCGCTCATTTCGGCAAGACTCGTCCCGGAAATCCTGGGGTGGAAGGGGCAAGGCGGACTGAACACGATTCTCGAATCACATGAAGCCGAAGCCGGAGACCTGCCCGTCATTGATGAATACATCTTGAAGGACATGGACACCCGGTCGGATTACGAGCACATCACCGCCGCCCGAAACCGATACGATATCCCCACAGCCGCCGAATGCATGGCGATTTTGAAGGACCCGACCTTCGTTTCCGACAAAATCGCATCCCACTGTCTTACGGTTTCCAAAGTGGCGGTTTTTTTAGGGAGTCGACTCGCTCCGGTAAACAGCGAAATTCACCTCTCCCGCATCACGGCGGCCGCCCTGCTGCACGATGTGGCGAAAGGTCGCCCGGATCACGCACGCAAAGGCGCGGCGATAGTATCGGAATTGGGTTTTCCCGGCATTGCCGACATCGTTGCCGGCCATATGGATATCGATTTCGCGGAGGACGCGCCTCTCACCGACCGGGAAGTGGTGTACCTGGCGGACAAGCTCGTCAAAGGCGACAAACTGGTCTCTCCGTCCGTTCGCTTCGACGACAAACTCGCCCGCCACGGCCGGAATCCAGACGCAAAAAGCGCCATTCTTAAGCGTAAAGACGATACCATGAGGATTGTCCGGCGCCTTGAAAAAGAGTCCGGAAAGCCGCTTCAAAGTCTGCTTGACGAATTTACCGGGAACACCCCATGACCATTTCCCTGCTCAGGCACGGCCGGATTGAATTCGATAGATATTTCCCGTCAGGATGCCCTTGCCCGGGAGCTGCCTCACATAACCCAATTGCTGCGCGCAGTCGTTAATGCGGCAGCAACTTCCGGCAACCAGGGGGTAAGTTCCTCTCGGAGATAGAACCGGGGACGAAGCAGGGTGTCATCCGCCGAAATCAGGCCCTCCGACCGTGCCAGGCGCTCAATGGCCGTATGGGGATAAATACGAATCCCGACCGAGAGACGCATCAAGTCAAGATCGAGACAATCCGCGAAGTCAATGCTCTTCTTAACGGTGTCCCGGTTTTCCCCCGGTCCGCCCAGCAGCAAAAATCCCATCCGTCGGATGCCATTGATCTTGAAGAGATTTGAAATCCGCGCTACCGTTGCGGGGTCGGTATGCTTGTTCATCCGTTTCAGTATGGTCTCATCGCCGCTCTCAAAGCCTATCGAAACCTGTACACATCCGGCCCGGGCCATTTTTACCACCAGTTCCTCATCCACAAAATTGGGGTAGACAATCGCCTGCCACCGGATGTCGATACCGGCATCGATAACGGCATCACAAAGGGCCTTGGCATAAGTCATGGGAAGATTGAAGGTATTGTCGACAAAATAAAATTGCGAAATCCCCGCTTCCGCGTAGCCGCATAGAGCCGCCATGACCGAAATTGTGGACCGCTTCCTTAATCTGCGTCCTTCAATGGCCGGTGTGGAGCAGTAGCTGCATTCCATGGCGCATCCCCGACGGGTTTGAAACGGCAGCCAGATATTTCGCATATCAAAGTCGGGATGGGTCGAGAGCGACGGGTCGGGCAACGGCAGCGCATAGTCGTCAAGGATTTTATGAACAGCGGGAGGCCGCACCGGCCGGCCATCTGAAAAATGAAGGCCGGGAAGCCCCGGAACAGTTTCACCCCGCTCGAGGTGGGACAAGAGTGCAACAAAAGTCCCCTCCCCTTCCCCCTGGATTCCCATATCCGCCTCCAGATAATTCAAAACACTCCGGGGATAGATACTGTACCCGGCGCCGCCAAGAATTATCGGGGAATCCGAACTCCGACGACAGGCATCCACCACCGGTTTGACCGCATCCAGAAGGAATCGCGTCTGCGCCGCGGATTGATCGTCGATGTTGCGTACCGAAATACCGATCACTTCAGGGGAAAATGTGCTGACGGTTTCGAGCACCAGATGTCGGGAATCCGCCGGTGTCATTAGATTCAGGGTCCTTACTGAATGCCCCGACTGCTGCGCGGCCCAGGCCACGCACGCCATGCCAAGCGGCATCACCGGCATATTTATCTGTTCGGTATTGGCTGAAATCAGCAGCACTTTCATGGCGTTATAAAAATCAGTCTTTTTTTATTCAGACTTATCCCTCTTATCAGCAAGTTGTCAATTGCAAAGGAGATAAAATGACTTATTATAAGGAAAAACATTTGCCTTATGGTGTATCTTATCATAAATTTGTGGAGTAAACATAACCGCGCCAAGCACATTTCCCTGCTGGAGTT
This sequence comes from Candidatus Krumholzibacteriia bacterium, assembly GCA_963848505.1. Classification (GTDB taxonomy): domain Bacteria; phylum Krumholzibacteriota; class Krumholzibacteriia; order LZORAL124-64-63; family LZORAL124-64-63; genus JACZKN01. The sequence continues at coordinate 2,765,399 of CAWKEB010000003.1, forward strand.
CGAAATGAAAAGATCTGGCCCAGTCGCAATGCTCCCGGCCGTCGTTTGGTTGTTGATCTCTTTTTCCGGAACAGGCATTGCGGAAACTGAAATCAATGTTCCCCGGCTTCTTGAGATGACGGAAGCCATTCACATTGCCGTTACCCACAATCCCGCCGTTACCGAAGCCGAGGCTCTGGTCTCCGCCTCCGACGAGCGCATGGTCCATGCAAAATCGGGTCTTTACCCCCAGGTCGATGTCTCGGGAACGTTCAGTAGAACCACAAGCCCCATGATGGCCTTCGGAACGAGGCTGAACCAGGGACGCATCGGTGCGGAAGATTTTATCCCGGACCGTCTGAATGATCCGGAGGCCATCGATAATTACGGACTGACATTGTCGGCCATGTGGTCCCTGTATGACAGCGGGCAGACATGGTACGGCCTCCGGCAGGCGCGGATGGGTCAAACCACCGCCGGCCTCGTACTGGACCGGACGATCCAGGAAATCATCGCCCGTACGGTATCCGCCTACAACGGGTTGCTGCTTTCGATAAAACAGCTTGAGACGGTTCTGCAGGCGCTGAAAACGGCCGAGGCAAACCAACAGATGGTGCGTTCCCGTTTTGAAAGCGGGTTTGTTGTAAAAAGTGATTTTCTGCAAAGCCAGGTGCATATTGCCGATTTGAATCAACAGCGGCTGCAGGCTGAAAGCGGGATGATGGTGGCTCGGGCGGAGCTGTGCACAGTCATGGGCGTCGATGCCGACGCGCTCTTTGACCCGGCGGACGGCCTTGAAAGCGGCCTCGAAACGACGGGGACTCTGGATGAGTGGCTGAATAAGGCCGCCACCACCCGTCCGGATTTGAAAGCGCTGCTTCAACGGGAGGCCATAGCGGAAGCGGAAGTCAAGAAAGCCGGAGCGGCCCGGCTGCCCAGCGTCGCCCTTTCGGCTGATTACGGCACCAACGCCGATAGCTTTAATGATGGTAACGACAGCTATTCCTTGGGCGCGATAGTAAATCTGAACCTGTTTTCCGGTTTCAGAGTTTCGGCAAAAGTGGGAGAGGCCGCTGCAACGCTGAAACAGATCAAAGCCGGGCGCACCGGTCTCGAGCAGAGAATTTCCATGGAGACCAGACGTGCTTATTTTCAGGCAAAAAGCGCCTGGGAGCAGATCCGGGTTGCGGACACTTCCGTGGCCCAGGCCGAAGAAGCCCTCCGCATTGTCCGGAACCGGTATGAGGGCGGCCTGTTCACCATCGTGGAACTTCTGAATGCGGAACTGGTGCTCCACCAGGCGCGAACCAACCGACTTCGGGCAATCCATGATTATAATGCCGCAAGGGTGGACCTGATGCTGGCGGCCGGTACACTGGATCAGAGCTTTAAATAAAACCCGCTTTTATCTGCGACTCTGCGTCTCTGCGGGATAAATGTTTTTACTATTCCAGGAGTTTGAAAATGTCTTCTTCAAAACGACACAATTGGGTTGCTGTTCTTCTCATCATCCTGTTGGCCGGCTGCGGCGACACAAATGATTCAGGGAATTCCGATTCGCAAGCCGGCGTCAAGGCGCCTGTGGCCACAGCAGAGGAAACCACTGTACCCCTGTATTATGAAGCGGCGGGTACGATTCAGTCCATGACCGCCGGAACCCTTTCCGCCAAAATAATGGGAACCGTTCTGACCGTGCATGTGAAAGAAGGAGACCGGGTCAAGGCGGGCGACCTGCTGGTATCCATCGACAACAGGCAGGTGGCGGCCCAGTTCGCCCAGGCCCGGGCAGCGGTGTCCGAAGCCGCGCAAGGGGCGGCAGCCGCTGAATCCGCAAAAGGCGCCGCCCAGGCAGGCGCGGACCTGGCGGCCGCCACCTATGAAAGATATAAAAAACTCCTGACCGATGACTCCGTGAGCCGGCAGGAGTATGATGAGGTCGCAGCCCGGTACCAACAAGCCCAATCCGCCCTGAAACAGGCGCAGGGAATGGCCGCGGCGGCCCACGCACGGGTCCGTCAGACGGAATCGGGCCTGATGGCGGCTTCGGTTACCGACAAGGACGCCTCCGTCCAGGCTCCTTTTGACGGTATTGTCAGCGCCAAACTGATCGAAGAAGGTGATCTTGCCACGCCGGGAAAACCGCTGCTCACGCTTGAAAGCGAAACCGGATTTGAAATGGCAGTGGACCTGCCGGAAACACTGTTTGCTTCCGTCGAAGTCGGTGGGCCGGTCACGATACGTATTCCCGCACTGAACGATCTCTCCCTGGCCGGCCAGGTAGCGGCGGTGTCCCCTGCCGCGGACGCCCGAAGCCGAAGCTTTCTGGTCAAAATCACCCTTCCCGAGAACACCCTGGTTCACGCCGGGATGTTTGCCCGGGCGGAAATACCCACCGGAGAGGAGCGGATTCTTCTCATTCCTCGAAGCGCCGTTTTACATCAGGGGCATCTTACCGGCGTCTTTGTCCTGGACGACCTGGCAACCGCCCGGTTTCGCCTGATTCGAACCGGCCGCGACATGAATGGTGCGGTGGAGATCATCTCCGGCCTGAAACCGGGTATGCGTTTTGTGGCACAACCACCCCCGACTCTGACGGACGGCAACAGAGTGGAGGCCCTATGAAAGCCAATACAGGGCCTGCCGGAAAAATAGCGGGGTTTTTCATCAATTCCAAGCTGACCCCTTTAATCATTGTCGCTTCCATTCTGCTGGGCATTGCCGCGGTCATCGCCCTTCCCCGGGAAGAAGAGCCCCAGATCATCGTCCCGATGATTGATATCTTTGTCCAGATGCCCGGTTCGAGTTCAAAGGAAGTGGAGCAGCGCATTTCCAAGCCCATGGAGAAACTTCTCTGGGAAATCCCGGGAGTGGAATATATTTATTCCACCTCCAGCCCGGGCATGTCCCTGGCCATCGTGCGGTTTTATGTCGGTGAAGACGAGGAAAAAGCCATTGTCCGGCTGCAGTCCAAACTGATGAGCAACATGGACCGGATCCCCTGCTGCGTCACCGGGCCGCTCATCAAGCCGCGGTATATCGACGATGTTCCGATCCTGGCCCTGACCTTTTGGGGAGAAACGGCGGACCACTACACCCTTCGAAGAGTTGCCGCGGAAGTTGAAGATATCGTGAAGCGGGAGCCCGACGCCTCCATTACGACCCTGATCGGCGGCGAGAACAGACAACTGGAAGTAAGGATCGATCCCACCCGTCTGGCCGGCTATGGACTTGACATGACCCAGGTGGCCGGCATGCTGTCCGCCGCCAACCAGGCCGGCGATACCGGGTCGTATCCTTCCCGTGAAGGACAGGTGATCGTACATACCGGCGGGTTTCTCAAGGACGCGGAAGATGTGGCAAATCTGGTGATCGGTATCCGGAACCAGAAACCGGTCTACCTTCGGGATGTGGCCGAAATCGTGGACGGTCCCCAGGAGCCGTCCCAGTATGTCTACTTCGGCACCGGACCCGCAGCAGAGTCATCAGAACACGTCACTGCCACAACACCGGACGGCGTTCGCCCGGCCGTCACCCTCACCGTGGCAAAACGAAAGGGGACAAATGCCATCAAGGTGGCCAACAAATTGCTGGCCCGCCTGGAAGGTGCCCGGGGCACTGTCATCCCCGACGACATCAACGTCACCATCACCCGGCATTATGGCGAGACCGCCAAGGAAAAATCCGACGAACTGCTGCTGCACATGTTCATCGCCATCATGTCGGTGACCGTCCTCATCTGGTTCACCCTGGGACATCGGGAGTCCGGCGTCGTAGCCCTGGCTATCCCCGTCACGCTGGCCCTGACCCTTGCGGTAATCTATCTGTACGGCTATACGCTCAATCGCATAACGCTCTTTGCTCTGATTTTTTCCATCGGCATTCTTGTGGATGACGCCATTGTGGTGGTGGAAAATATCGTGCGTCATCTCCGCCTTGAAGAAAACCGGGAGCGAAACAAATGGGACATTGCGATCGAGGCGGTGGACGAGGTCGGCAATCCCACCATCCTGGCCACGCTTACGGTCATTGCGGCGATTCTTGCCCATGGCCTTTGTGGGCGGGCTCATGGGGCCCTATATGCGGCCCATTCCGGTGGGCGCTTCCGCCGCCATGGTCTTTTCCCTGATGATCGCCTTTATCGTCACCCCCTGGGCATCGGTCCGAATCATTAAGCAGAAGGACCGCCGGGGAGGCAATCGATACCGTTCACCATCACCGGGAGGACTGGGCCACCGGCTCTATCGTCGAGTCATGGACCCTCTGATCCATCAGCCCAACTGGCGGTGGAGATTTCTTGCGGTGTGGCGGCGCTGCTTCTCGATCGCCTGCGCCTGGTCGGGGTGGGACTTGTCGGGTAAAAATGCTTCCCTTCGACAACAAGAGCGAGTTTCAGGTCATTCTCGATATGCCGGAATCCGCCACCCTGGAAGAGACCGCCGCCGCTGCCATGGACATGGGGAATTATCTGAAAACCGTGACGGAGGTCATCGATTACCAGATCTAATCGGGAACCTCGGGACCGTTTAATTTCAACGGCCTCGTTCGACATTACTACCTTCGAAGCGGTCCGAATGTGGCGGATATTCAGGTGAATCTGGCGGCGAAGGGAGAACGCGAGTTATCAGAGCCACGAAATCGCCAAAGCGGGTTCGCCCGACCCTAAAGAGAAATCGCGGATCGCTATCGGCGCGAGAGTAAAAATCGCGGAAGTGCCGCCGGGCCCTCCGGTTCTCTCCACCCTCGTCGCGGAAGTCTATGGTCCGGATTATGACCGCCAGCGCGACCTCGCCCTGCGGATCATGAAGATCTTGAAGACACCGACGGGCGTCGTGGATGTGGACTGGTATATGGAGGAGGAGCAGACGCGGTACACCGTCGAGGTGGATCAGGAAAAGGCAGCGCTTAACGGAATCAGTACCGGCAATATCAGCCAGGTGCTTACCACGACGCTTTCCGGTCGTCCGGCGGGTCTGCTTCATCTGCCCGGGGAAAAGGAGGATGTTCAGATCGCTGAATGCGCCCGACTGGCGCTTCGGAGCCGGCATCGATCGGCTGGGGGCCGTCAAAATCGCCGCGCATACCGGCAGCTCGTCGCCCTTTCTTCCCTCGTGACATTTGAAAAGACGCCGACCGATAAAAGCATCTATCACAAGAACCTGATGCCGGTGGTTTATGTGACGGCGATGTGGCCGGCGCCATGGAAAGCCCGGTTTACGCCATTTTGGAGATGCGAAAAAAGATAGACGCTCCTGAATTCCCGAAGGCTATTCGCTTGAGCAGCACACCGCCCGCCTTCCGGAAAGCGACCAGCGCTTTTCCATGAAATGGGACGGAGAATGGCATATCACCTATGAAGTGTTCCGGGATCTGGGGATCGCCTTCGGGGTCGTGCTGGTGCTGATCTTCGTTCTGGTGGTCGGGTGGTTTCAGTCCTTTTCCACGCCGTTTATCATCATGGTGGCGATCCCCTTTTCCCTGATCGGTATTTTGCCGGCCCACTGGCTCATGGGCGCTTTTTTCACCGCCACCTCCATGATCGGCTTCATCGCCGGGGCCGGGTATCGTGGTTCGAAATTCGATCATTCTGGTTGATTTTATCGAACTCCGAGTCACGCAGGGCATGCCGCTGGATAAGGCCGTCGTCGATGCGGGGGCCGTCCGGTTTCGACCCATGATGCTGACGGCGGCGGCCGTGGTGGTCGGCGCGTCCGTAATTCTCTTTGACCCGATTTTCCAGGGACTGGCCATCTCGCTTATGGCGGGAGAGGTGGCATCCCTGTTGTTTTCCCGCATGACCGTGCCGATTCTCTACTATCTGGACAAGCGATGGGAAACCACGCATCTGCATCATGAGGGATGAAAAAGATGAACGTTCAACATCGAACATCCAACGTTCAACATCCAATTGACTGCTCATGTGTAACATCTGAATGAAAGGTCTCTGATCATGCTACGTCGTCTGGGAAGTCTGCTGTCTCGCTGGTCCGCAAAATACATGCCGGATCCCTTCATCTTCGCGCTGGTTCTAACCTTTATCACCTATGTACTCGGCGTCTTCATCGCCCATCAGGGGCCTCTCCAGATGGTTCAGCACTGGTACAAGGGATTCTGGGAACTCCTCTCATTCGGTATGCAGATGGTTCTCATTCTTGTCACCGGTCATGCCCTTGCAAGCGCCCCGCTGATAAAGAATCTCCTTGGCCGGGTGGCCGACATCCCGAAGACACCTTCCCAGGCGGTCTATCTGACCGGATTCGTCTCCTGCATTCTCGGCTGGATACACTGGGGATTCGGCCTCATCGGCGGGGGTGTTCTGGCCCTCTTTGTAGCCCGCTCCGCCCGGGAAAAGGGATATCGGCTTCATTATCCCCTTGTGGTTGCCTCGGCCTATCTGGCCATGCTTATCTGGCACAACGGCTTGTCCGGCTCCGGCCCCCTTTTGTGCGCAACTCCGGGCCACTTTCTGGAATCAGCGACCGGCATCATCCCGATTTCGGAGACTATCTTCAGTCCCATGAATCTCATGATCTCCGCGGGGATACTCTTCATCTGTCCGCTGGTGATGACATTGATGCTCCCGTCCCGGCCGGAACAGATCGTCCCGGCGATTCCCTCTCTTCTTGATGACGCCTTTCCCCCGGAACAGGAAAAAGGGGCTCCGGACAACCCGACTTTTAGCAGCCGGCTTGAAAACAGCAGGGCCGTTACAGCTCTGATATGCCTGATGGGGACTGTTTACCTGATTTGGTATGTTGCCGCCAACGGCCTTTCCCTTAACCTTGACATCGTCAATTTCCTGTTTCTCATGTGCGGAATGGCGTTCTGGAAAACTCCCATTCGCTACGTCACCGCCATGATTGAAGCGACAAAGGGGGTCAGCGGGGTGATACTTCAGTTCCCGTTTTACGCGGGCATAATGGGCATGATGAATTATTCGGGCGCGGGCGCAATCATCGCCGGTTGGTTCGTCACCATTTCCTCCCAGGCTACCTATCCGATCTGGGTCCTTGTCAGCGCCGGGTTTGTCAATCTCTTCATCCCGTCCGGCGGCGGCCAGATCGCCGTCCAGGGCCCCATCGTTATCGAAGCCGCCACCAAGCTCAATGTTCCCCTGCCCAAGGCACTCATGGCCCTCGCCTACGGGGATGAGTTGACCAACATGATCCAGCCCTTCTGGGCTATTGCGCTCCTCGGCATCGCACGGTTGAAGCCGAAGGATATCATGGGATACTGCATTACGGCCATGTTTGTAGCGTTTATTTTAATGGCTCTGGGGCTGGTATTTTTCTGACCTCCGACCTCTGACCTCCGGCCTCTGATCTCCGGCCTCCGACCCCTGGTCTCCTATTCGCTCCCACCCGACCCTTTCTCCAGGCCCTTCATAAATTCTCCCATAGACTTGCCGGCCTCTTCGGGGGTCATGTCCTGCATTTTTGTCGACCACTCTTCCATCCCCTTCTGCATTTTTCTGGCGCCATATTGAGAGCATGTGTTCATGATCACCAGGAGGGCGCAAATGATGCCAAAAACCATAAGCGCTTTCTTCTGTTCGATCTTATGGACCTCCGTGCTGGCAACCACCATCAGGTAGAGCAACCAGACAATTCCGATGATAGACCCCAAATAGGGAATGATGCCCAGCAGCGTTGTAATGGGAACGATACCGCTTGCATAGGCCCCGCATCGATAGGCCGTTTCATAAGATTCCTGGGAACCCATGATCTTCCAGATGATGAACATGACGGCGGCCCCCACAAAGCCGAAAATCGCCACCATAATGGGAACAAAAATAATCGAGGCGATGGCCAGGAAAAAGGTGGTGGTGACCCCCAAACCGGTGATCGAGAGAATAGCCTTGAGAACCCCGGCAACAATCCCTAATGCCACCGCGTAAATCAGCGGGTCCAGGAATCCGCCTTCCTTGGGCATACCACGAAAAAATCCCACCGGGTTCGTTATGACCTTTACGACTGTATTCAAGATATTGGTGATGTTTTTTTCCATATTTGCATCCATGCTTTATTCCTCCTTTTTAACGGGCTCCATAAGAGCAAATCAGGTAAGGTGTTAAATAAATACACGAAAGATCGTAACCATTCAGACCTAATGACCAGTGACAAACGACCAAGAAAAGTCGCTACTTCTTCTTCAAAACCGCTCGCCAGCCGGTCAGGGGAGTGCACACCGGTTTGAATATTTTGCTCATGTCTCTGGCTTGCTCGATGATATAAAAAGATTCGGGATCTTCTTCGTTGATAATACATAAAAGTCGCTTCAGTTCTCTTCGCCGGGTGGCAATATACAGTTCGGACACCGGCCCACGCATGCCCTCTCCCTTAAAAATCGTCACCGCCTGACCAATCTTGCGAAGACGTTCGGCCATGGATCGCCCCCTTTCCCTGGTAATCACCCTTACAACGATCAGACCGAAGGCGAGTTTTTTCTCTGCCAATATTCCAACGACATTCCCGGAAGCGAACCCGAACGCAAAAAAAAGCGTCAGTAAAGGGGTTTCCTTGATATTGTTGACCACCGTGCTGACAATCGTAATCCAGATGGTGACCTCTACAAACCCCAGAAAAAACGCAGCGACGCTTCTCCCCTGGACAATAGCGATGGTCCGAATGGTTCCAAGGGAAACGTCCGCGATTCGGGCGAGAAAAATGACAACGCCCAGCATTAATGTGTGTAAATCCATAATTTGTCTGTCTGGTGGTACCTGCCTATGATGATTTGTCTTCTATACCGTATCACTATGCCTTCATGCAAGGGTTTGTCACGATCTAAGGATGGATTGTGCGAATCTATGAAAACTGAAAGGCCCATCCGAAAATCGTGATTTCCGGATGGGCACTAAGTAGTATCCTGGCGTCGGACGTCGGAACAGAATCCTGTTTCCGTATCCTGTTTCTCCGTTCCTGAGGTTTGATGTCCGACGTCCGACGCCAGGATTTCGTGAGTTCTCGGTTTTCGTTATCCCCTTATTGAGCTCTGCTAAATTTTCTTCTGAAACCCGCCATTCCGATCAACCCGGTCCCCAGTAGAAGGATGGGCGCCGGTATGGGCGTGGCGGCGGTTTCAATTTTAAAGGTTACACCGTTATTATAAAAATGACAGTCTGGATCGAAACCAAAGCCGAAATTACCATCTGCGGCGTAGGCCATGAGAGTAGACAGGTTGGTGTCGGTAAAATTGTAGGTGATATCCTGTGCAGTCGCAGGGAGATTTATGTAGTGTGTCAATGCAGTTCCCCCCCATCCGGCAAAGTAGTCGCTATTTACCTGATTATCATAAAATGTTTTCACTCCTACTCTCGCGTTAGGCAACAAATCAACATACAGGTCGTTGCTCTTAGAGTCCCAATTACGGATATCGTTCAGAAAAAGCGAGGCACCAACAATGGTCTCATTATTTGGAACCGACCAGTCGATCCCCCATCTATAGGCGTAGTAATGATCCAGATCCCCTAAATCCCCTGCTTTAAAAGTATATGTCGCCGCGCCGGCCAAAGAAACGGAAAAAAGCACCAACATCAATCCCAATAAAACCATTCGTACGTTTTTCATCCTATCACCTCATATTTGCTGTTAAAACAATAAGCTTCGAATTTTCAATATTCTATATGCAATACGAGTGCCAATATTAATAAATATAGTTTTTAAATATTAAAACAGTATGTTATACATAGATATTTTCAATTAGAATAATAATTGTGTAATTTACTTCACAGTCATTTTGGTATTGGCGATGCGTATTATGTGTAATTTATTTCACAAGTATTTGGAAACCGGTTTGGACAGGCTTTTTTCAGGAACATACGGCCGGGGAGCAATGGTGTGCAGATAGAGATGAATTCTCAGGACCCCACCCCAGGGCCGGCGGTTAACGCCGCCCCGAGGTGTTGCGTCCTGGACCATATCGGAGAAGTTGGCACTGTTTGTCTTTTTTTAAAAGCCGTAACGCTTGAGCGCATCGATCACGCGGTCCCTGCTGTCCTTTTCCACAATCAGCATCTTCTTTTTATGGGCCTTGGCTATTTTCTCACCCAGAACCTCCAGATCCGCCGGTTTTTCCACGAAATCCATAGCACCTAGTTTAATGGCTTCGACGCCTTTTTCCACCGTGGCGTGACCGGTCAGAAGAATCACCTGGATTTCCGGGCGTTGCTCCTTTATCCGTTTGAGCGCTTCCAGACCATTCATCCCCGGCATCTGGAGGTCGAGAATCACCGCATCAAACAGGTCCATCTCAATACGCTTTAAAGCATCCTCGGCGGAACTGGACGTGGACACTTCAATGCCCCGGGCCACCAATCTCTCTTCCATCAATTCCAGAAAGTCGACCTCATCATCAACGATCAATACTTTTTCAGACATGACACGCTCCTTTAATTATGCAGTTCGATTCTAATTATTTTTTCTTCGGAATTCAAGATGATCTCGGCCCGAATTGTTTCCGCAAGCAAGAATGCAGCTTCCGGCAAATCCGGCCCGCCGCCATCCGGCCACCGTTCCATCGAAAACCCTACCGTTGCACCGGTATCGGTTTTTTCACCGCGAACAGTCACCGGATGCGCCCTGTCGGCAAACGGCATCGTTGCCTCAAGACACAACCAGATCAAGTTCATTAACAAGAACGGCGTGGTGGCAATACCGACTGAGGGTTCCGGCAATTGAAGTTCGATCCGAACGCCTTTGTTGTCGGCCGTGCGTTTTGACAGAGTGGCTGTCAGGGATAACACCTCGCCCAAATCGGCTGTGCACCGGAACCTGTCGACCGTGTGAGAAAACCGGTTCATGTTCTTGATGATCTCGTCGGTGAGAACCACTTGGTTTTTTAGTGATTCAGACAGCCGCATCAGCCGTTCAAGGTTCATCTCGCTGCCCTGTCCGGCCATGAGGACGAGATCCTTTAAAAGCCCGGCCTGTTCATTGATAACCGCCATCCGGTTCTTTATCTCATGAGATATGGATGCGCTCATTGTTCCGAAAAACTTGAGCCCTGTCTCTGCTAAAGAATCATTCATTACATCTTATCCTTCTTCTTCGTCATTTCGTCATGCTTGCCGGCTCTCTATTTTTTACCGCCAAGGACCTCATCGATTTTGAGAATCAACGTTTCAAGTTTCAAAGGCTTCATCAAATAATATTCCTCTCCCGCTTCCGCCGCGCCAGCCTCGTAGGATTCCTGAGAGCCGTGTCCGGTTAGGAAAATAAATTTCATGTCCGGACATTTCTCCTGGAGCATTACCTTCAGATCGATACCGCTGAGTCTCGGCATTTTCACATCGAGTACGGCAAGATCGTAGTGGTGCAGTGCTACTCGACCCATGGCATCCTCCGGCCGACTTACCCAGTCCGCATCGATTCCCCGCAGGTGAAGCCGTTCGGCCAGCGCGCTTACAAATTCCATCTCATCGTCAACCAGCAATATCTTCATAGCCCCTCCCGATGGTACCCGGTTCCTGTTGCCCGTGTGTGGCGTCGGTCGGGTTCAGCGGCAGCGTCACAATAAAGGTTGTGCCTTGCCCCACCGAACTCTGCACCCGGATGTCACCCCCCAACTCCTGGACCAGTCCGTATGTGATGGAAAGGCCAAGGCCTGTTCCACCCTTGCCGGTTTTTGTTGAAAAAAACGGCTCAAAAACCCGGTCGATATCACTTTTGGGAATGCCGTGGCCGGAGTCGGTAACCCGGATTTCAATCTGCTCCCGGTCCGTCGGGCAAGCCGAGATACTCAATCTGCCGCCGTCATTCATGGCTGCGAACGCATTTGTAAAAAGGTTCAACAAGATTTCCTGTAGCTTACCCGGATCACTCTTAAACTTGGGCAGATCCTTATCCGCGGAAATATCGATGGTGATACTTCGATACTCGGCCTCCTTACCCATAAAGTCAAGGACTTCAGAAATCACCGTTTCAAGATCAATCTCCTGGAGGCGTGTCCCAGACCGACGTGCAAAGTTCAGAAGGCGACGGGTAATTTCAGCACACCGATCCACCGAAGAGAGCACCGAATTGATCAGCGCCATCAGTTTCGGGTCCCGGGCATAATTATCCGTGAAGGTGAACAGGTCTTTGATGAGCCCTGCCTTTTCGTTGATGATGGCAAGGGGGTTGTTTATTTCGTGGGCAACCCCTGCCGACAAGCGTCCCAGGGAGGCCATTTTGTTCGAGTATTCGGCCTGGTGCATGGTCATCAGACGGCGCTGATCGGCCAGATAAATCTGGTTTACCAGAAATGTGGTACCGCCGAGAACCACCAGGAGTATTGCCAACGATGATGTCACCAGGAAGGCAATGATCTGCATCCGACTGTAATTCCAGGGGGCCATCAGAAGTCCCTTGTGCTTGATAATCAAAAGGATGAAGGATGTTTCAGGTATATAGGCATATCCCATGATCAGTTCGCCCGCTGCCGAGGGAAGAACCTTCACTTCGCTTCTATCGGAGTATTCCGGGACATCGAGTCCCATCTGTTCCAGAACCTGGCCGTATTCCCGTGAGCGCGTCTGGAGGACACCTTCCCGGTTGATGATAAAAGCATCGCCGGCGCCCCCAACCTCCAGGCCGGAAAAAAGATCGTTGATGCTGGCGGCGTCCAGAGTGGCCCGAAGCACATAAAACCTCTCCTCGGAGACCACGTGCTTCACGGCAATCACCATGTGGGGAACGTTTCTGAAGCCTCTGAAAACCTCGCTGACATAGATGCCCTTGAGGTTGACCTGCTTAAACCAGTTGGCGTCGCTGTAATCTTTACCCACAAGGTCGTAAGGCCCCGCATATGCGGCCTGGACCCCCTGACCGTCAATGACGCCCAGGTCAACGAATCCCCCGAAACTTTTCTGGAGGCTCTCCAGTATTATCGAAAGACGACCCGGGGTAATGAGAGATTCCAGCGGGTCGTTATGGTTGATAAATTCGAGGGCGGCCTTGCGCTCTAAGAGAAAATCGGAGACACTGCGCTTGGTGTTGGACGTAAGCTGGGCCGTGCGAAGCATAACCTCCGAAAGGGTGGCATCCCGGCTGACGCGATAGTCGATAAGGGTCATGATGGAGAGGGGAATAAGTGCCGCACACAAGGTTGCAAATACAGTCAGCTTCCATATTCTTCGGAAATTGAACATATACCTGCCGGCGCCCGAACCCGTCCCCACATGATCCCAGAACTTCGGTTTGAGGTTGCCGATGAATGTCATTTGACACTCTTCCTGTTTTTAATCGCCTCATTGGCCTTTTTCAGCGTCTCGGTAAGCACATTGATATCCACCGGTTTCTGGAGATAGGCAAACGCCCCCAGGGACATACAAAGCTCCCGATCTTTTTCAGAGCCGTGCCCGGTTAAAATAATCACCTCCACCTCCGGGCGGGTGGCTTTCACTTTTCTCAGCACCTCAATGCCGTCAATTCCCGGCATTTTTAAATCGAGAATCATCACTTCCGGTTCATCCTCGGAAAGGATATCCAGGGCAGTCTCTCCGTCATAAGCCGTGGCGGAATGGACCTCCCGCATAAGCAATCGTTCGGAAAGCGTCTGAACAAATTCCCGTTCATCATCCACCAGAAGCAGTTTGGGAATATCGAAATCATATTTCCGGTAGACATCGGCCCGGTGGAACCCCTTTCCGATCCGTGTCTCAACGGAAGTGACGCCGCCCACCGGCTGGGCAATCCGTTTCAGCTCCTCTTCCAGACGGCTCAGCATCAACACGTTCTTGTTGATGGTAATGGTAACCGCGCCGTCCCGGGAGGAGACCTCCACATAATGCCCCTCTTTGGCCAAGGCCACGTCCACCTTGGCCGCAAGCATAAAATCCTCCGCGGCACGCCTGGATGCGTCCGTTGGGCGAATGACTTCACTACGCAGATTTTCTTCCACCAGGCAAATCCCATCTTTCACATCGGTTTTGTCGGAGGGCAGGACGATATCGTAAATGGAAGGATCCCACGGGTCGCGAATCTTAAACAGCGTTTCCACCCAGGCCGCCCGGTCTTCATCCGCACCGCGGATCCTCAGAACCGCATCTTTTTCTGACAGATCGGCTTCATCCATCGCCCGGGCGATTCTCGATTTCATGTCCGCGACAATGCAGATCCTGAGCACATGGGTGATTGTTTTGGGAATCAGGTGCCCGCAAAACCCCGAAATAATCAAATCATCCCTGGAAAGCGTTTCGGCCATCGCAAGACGAAGCCATGTTATTGAGCGTTCTTTATCCTGGGTGAACTTGTTGAATACCGACGCCTTGGCCTTGAAAACCGAAGCTATCTTCTTTTCATCGATCCCGGACAATAATGAAGCATGCCTCACCATGTCGGTATCGGTCATCAGCCGGTAGCCGGTTCGCTGGAGAAGTTGCTCCAAAAGCGGTTCCATTCCACAGTACGAACTACTGAACAGGGTTATGACTGACATGGGTGTTCTCCTTAATTTTCAGCTTCCTGTGTGAGACGACAAACAGTCGTCAGCGGGCAGTTTGTTTCCTCCCCATTCCGATGAGCATGTTCCTGAACTTCGCAAACCGCTCGCTCCATCGTGGGATAGATGTGATCTTTTCCAATTTTTTCAAACAAATGGGTCCGCTTCAGGGCCGCCATGACGATTTCATTGACACCGCTGAATGAAATGTCTACCCCGGCGCTTCGGACCCTGTCAATCAAAAGCGAGAGCACCTCTTCCCCGGATGCGTCCATATCGCTGATACCGTTCGCGACGATGACAATATCTTTCAGATCTTTCTTCTGTATGAGTCGATCGTTGATCTTATCCTCCAGATAGCTGGCATTGGCAAAGAACAAGGGTCCATCAAACCTGACCAGATCCACATACCTGCATTCAGCCAGTTGATGGGTAAAGGAGCTTTTGAAGGCCTGATCCTCATGGCGTGACAAGAGAAACAACCGTAGGCCGCATGCTCTTATATAGAAACACTATCAGGGAAAGGGCTACACCAATCATAATCCCCTTGTCCAGGTGGGGGGCAAACGCCAGGGTTGCGATAAAGCTGATTATTGAAATGGCGCCGTCATACCATTGGGCTTGCCAGGCATGAATAAATCCTGAAATATTGACAAGACCGATCACGGCCATCATGATAACCGCGGCCAGCACCGCCTGGGGGAGGTAGTAGAGAAGCGGCGTTAAAAACAACAGCACGATAACGACCGTAATGCTCGTAAATACACTCGAAAAGCCGGTCAGGGCACCCGCCTGGAGATTGACGGCCGAACGGGAAAATGATCCGGAGCCCGGATAGCTTTTGCTGAACGCACCCAAAATATTGGCAAGTCCCTGTCCCACAAGTTCCTGGTTTGGGTCAAGCCGTTGACCGGTTTTAGCCGCCATGGCCTTGGCAATGGAAATAGCCTCCATAAATCCCAGCAGAGAAATAATTGCGGCATAAGGCATCAGCTGCAAAAAAACACTCAGGTCGAGATGGGGAAACGAAATTGCCGGAAGCCCCTTGGGAACGTCACCCACCACGGAGCCTCCGCCAACCATAAATACCGCGTCGGTCTTAATGGGAGAGTTGCCGACCTTGATTTGCCATACCCGGCCATCTCCCTTTTCTGAAGCATTTGCCTTCGGAACAAATTTAAGCTTACCGGTTGAAGGATCTTCCATGGCTGAAAACAGCAGCCTGCGAAGCCGAGTCCGGTATAGGTATGCTTCCTGGTTGAGATATTCAATCTCGGCATTCACCAGTGATAATTCATGGGCGGCGTTGATCCGGTCCAGGACCTTATGCGCCTTCTCCGCGTCTTCAAGCTTCCGGTTAATCAGGGTTCGCTTCTCGGACTCTTCGGGTATTTTCGTCACAGCCTGGTTGAATGACTGGATGAATCCGGCGACTTCGGGGGAATCTATCTCCGAGATATCAGCGGTGGTGTTGTGCTCAAAGCCCGTCGCCCAGGAAATTATGGTTGTCACTGCCACGGCGATGAGCACGTTGGGGATCTTTGGATTGATGCGTCTCAGGACATACATGATCACAAACGCCGACAAACCCATGAAGAAGGTTGGCCAGTGTGTATAGTGCACCGCTCCCTCGATCACCCTTATAACGGTCTCATATTCGTGGGCGGCGCTGTCAACGGTTACACCGAAAAGCTTCGATAGCTGCGTCGAGGCAATGATCAGGGCCGCTGCATTGGTGAATCCGTTTACGACGGGATGAGACAGGAAATTCACCACAAGCCCGAGCCTCAAAAGCCCCAGGGCCAACTGGAATACGCCAACCGACAGCGCAAGGAGTATGGCATAGGCGATATACCCTTCGCTGCCGGCCGTCGCAAGGGGTGATAGAGACGCGGACGTCATCAGGGAAACCACGGCCACCGGTCCCGTCGCAAGCTGCCTGCTGGAACCGAACAGGGATGCAATCATGGGCGGGAGAAATGAAGCATACAGACCGTAATAAGGAGGCAAGCCGGCCAATTGGGCATACGCCATGGACTGTGGAATCAAAACAAGTGCCACCGTCAAGCCGGCGACGGCATCGGTTCTGACACTTTCCATGCCGTACCCCTTGAACCAGGCCAGAAAAGGAAAGATACGCGTCAACATGAAGAAACTCCGTTATTTTTTGTGGGTTGAGGGATCAACATTCTCCGGCAAGACGCCAGAAGCTCTTGATATAATGACCCGGCATCGTAAAGATCATTGGATTTCAGCCAAATCAGACCGTTGACCATTGAAAAAATTAACAGGGCCGTTTTTTTGGGGGGGAGATCCGCAATGGAACCATCCTTCCGGCCCCGCAAGATCGCATCTTCAAACAGGTCCAGAAGGGTGTTGTACAAGGTGGCAAGATGCCGGCGGCACTCTTCGTTCTTCCTCGCAACTTCGTACGGATGGTGCCTTTGAAGCAACAAAAACCACTCTTCATGTTGCCCGGCCAGGAAGAGAAAAAAGGAAATCACCTTTTCCATCATTTCGATTCCGTTTTCAAACCGGCAAGTACTCATATATGTGTCGAATTCGCTGAGAATTCCTTCTTTGATGTCAGCCAGTATGGCCACAAAAAGATCGGCTTTTGTCTTGAAATGGTAAAAGATCGTTCCTTCCGCGGAATCCGTCAGCCTGGCCAGTTCCGCTATGGACGTTTCGGTGTACCCCTTCTCTGCAAACAACACGGTTGCGGCTTTAAGAATCGAACGTTTCTTTTTTGCCATGTTCAGCCCCCCTACCTATATACTGAGTACTCACTATAGTTTTTATAATTACTTCCAGGGTGGATGTCAAGTGAAATATCGCCGAATAAAAAAATCGTCACAACCCGTTCCCACCCTCTTGAAAACCATATAGAAGTAGCCATATTCGTTTTATTTACAAACAATTATGATTTTTTACGATTTTTATTGATATTGTGAAATGAATCGTATAGTGTGGCTCGTCTTTAACAAAAGACCTTGGAAAGCAATTAATAACCTATTATAAAGGATAACGGCTGCGCAAGAATCGTAACCAATCGACAGATATTTGCGCAACATGTTTCAGCCGACCGCATAAAAAATGAAAAAATCATATTGATTCAGAATATTATATTCTGGCATGCCTCTTGCGTTATGGCCACTTAGAAATTCTTCATTAATAAACCCGCAAAAGCGTGCACGTTGCGCAACATTGGATCGAAAATTTTTGGCCTATTGATCTTCAGTGTGCCTTCGTAACTTTGTATAGTTGTACCTTTCGCCTTTGGCGGATTGGGTATTTTATATATGCATCATAACAAACCAATAGTAAAAACCGAGGAAACTTTCATGTATACAATGTGCGCTCGAACAGCGCTGATCCCCTATGTCTTCATTTTGTCCGTTTCGCTTTTTTTGATCATAACAACGGATGTTCGTTCCATCTGGGTTACCCTGGAGGATATCACCCTGGGCAAGTATCTACTTGTCTTTTCACAGATTTTTTTCTTCATTCACCTTGCGGTTTTCATCTGGCGCATCGTCCTTTTCCTTAAATATAAGACGACCGCCCCCTGCAACGATGAGGAGTTGCCGACCTGCACCGTCATCGTCCCGGCCTATAATGAAGGCCGCCAGGTTTATACAACCATAAAAAGTATCGTTCAAAGCGATTATCCGCCTGAAAAGATATCCATTGTCGGTGTCGACGATGGCAGTGGGGATAACACCTGGCAATGGCTCAAAAAGGCCGCCAAAGAATTTCCAGGCCGGGTCAAGCTCTTCAAACAGCCGGTCAACCGCGGCAAACGGCATGCCCTTTATAGAGGTTTCGAGTATGGACAGGGCGAGGTCTATGTGACCATCGACAGCGACTCCATTGTCGGACCCCGAACTATTCGACATCTGGTGAGCCCCTTTGTAAGGGACCGTCGTGTGGGGGCGGTGGCGGGCAATGTCCGCATCCTGAATCGCGAGGAAGGTGCCATTCCCAAAATGCTTGAAGTGGCCTTCGCCTACAGCTTTGATTTCCTCAGGGCAGGGCAAAGTGTCGTTAATGCAGTGATGTGCACCCCGGGCGCTCTCTCCGCTTACCGGCGGGAAGTCGTCCAAAAGGTTCTTTCCGAATGGGTGGACCAGAAATTCTGCGGTCAACCGGCCAATATCGGTGAAGACAGAGCCATGACCAACCTGATTCTCAAAAACGGCTACCATGTCCACTACGAAAGGGATGCCACGGTACACACCACCTCGCCGATTACCTTTTCCAAACTGTGGAAAATGCTGTTGCGATGGGCACGGAGCAACATTCGGGAGACTCTCGTGATCAGCCGTTTCGTGTTCGGGCGGTTTCGTGAGGACGGCGCAACGGGGTTGAGAATAAATGTGCTGATCGGCATGATGAACATGACTCTTGGGCAGGCAATGCACATTTCGGCGATCCTGCTTCTTGTCTGGCTGCCCTTGATCGTTCTTCCGAAAATGTTGTTGGGAGCCGCGGTTGCATCCTGCGCCTCCGGTATCTTTTATGCGATCCGGTACAAAAGCAACCATGCGATCTGGGCGCTTCCCTACAGTTTTTTCTGGATGGCGTATCTGTCGTGGATAGGACTCTATGCGCTCATGACACCTCATAAGAATGGATGGATGACCAGAAATCTAAAAAGCCCGGGGCTTTCCTGGACACCCTCCCCGGGTAAAAAACCATCCTTTGCGTCACCCCCTCGATTTAGAAAAGCAGCGTGATCGATATCACTCCGTTCTCTCCAAGAAAGAAATCCGGTCCACTGACAGTGAGCCGGATTTCTTCTTCAAAATAACTGTTGACGTTATTCACAGACGGTTCCCCCTGTACCTGCTTTTCGGCAAAAACAAGGGATTGAAGGATGGCATTTCAACTTGAGCACCAGTGAAATCGACAAGCTCACCGGAGAAGTCTCCAGAATATATCGAAGCATCGACCGGAAAACCAGCCGGCTTCAACAGGCAGCATCTCTCCATTGCCCGGAAGGATGCGGGGCATGCTGCAAAACACAGAATATTGAGGCAACGTTGCTTGAAACGCTCCCCCTTGCCGAGGCTATTTTCAACAATGGGGAAGAGGAATCGGTCCTGGATTCCGTGGAGGGCCAACTTTATAGGGACGATCTCTCCTGCATTCTTTTCAGGCCTTTGGACAATGCGTCCAACGGATCCTGTACCTATTATCCGTTTCGCCCGCTTCTGTGCCGCCTTTTCGGATTTGCGGTTAGAAGAAACCGCCATGACGGACTTGAATTCTGTGCCTGCAAACGCATTAAAGAAGTCTCCCCTGATAGCGTGAGACGCGCTGAACTCAGTGTTTCCATGGGCCTGCGTATTCCGATTTACCAGGAAAGCTTCATGCGTATCGCATCCATGAATCCAGCCATCGGCTTTCAAAGACGCCCCATCAATCTTGCCATAAAAGAGGCAGTGGAATATCTTTACTGGCGACGTCCCAACCCGGCAAAGCCGGAATTTCAAATTTCAAATTCAGAAGGTTTTACTTAAACACCTCCGCGCAAAGCTTTCCCAAAGTACCAAGATTTTCACAGATGTGAATGCCCGCGGCTTTCATGGCCGCCACTTTGGCCTGGGCCGTACCGCCTTTACCGCTGATGATGGCGCCGGCGTGCCCCATGCGACGCCCGGGAGGCGCTGTAAGCCCTGCGATAAACCCCACCACCGGTTTGGTGACATGCTGCTTGATGTATTCGGCCGCATCCTCTTCGGCAGACCCCCCGATCTCTCCCACCATTACGATGGCGCGAGTGGCCTCATCTTTTTCAAATGCCTCCAGACAATCGATGAAGCTGGTTCCGTTCACCGGGTCCCCGCCGATACCGATGCAGGTGGTCTGGCCGAGGTTCTCTTCCGTCAACTGGTTCACCACTTCGTAGGTCAGCGTTCCGGAACGCGACACCACCCCCACCGGTCCGCCGGGCAAATGAATCGGCGCGGGCATAATTCCAATTTTGCACTCCCCCGGGGTGATGATCCCTGGACAATTGGGCCCGATCAAGCGGCACGGTTTGCCGTTAAGATAATTCTTCACCACCATCATATCCATGACCGGAATGCCCTCTGTAATGGCCACGACGAGCGACACCCCGGCGTCCGCGCTCTCCATTATGGCGTCGGCGGCAAACGGCGGCGGTACGAAGATCAGGCTGCAGTTTGCACCGGTCTTCACCACCGCCTCCTCCACCGTGTTGAATACAGGAATGCCGTCCATATTCTGCCCGCCTTTTCCCGGCGTGCAGCCCGCCGCTACTTTTGTGCCGTAAGCGACACACTGCCGGGTGTGAAATTGCCCTTCCCGGCCGGTTATTCCCTGAACCACGACGCGGGTATTCTTATCTATAAATATACTCATGGTGTCCCCTTAACACGTATCGTTTTCGGGTATTGCGTTCCATCAAACCGCCACGATTTGCGCGACTTTTTTGGCCGCATCGTTTAAATCCACCGCCGTGATCAGGTTAAGTCCCGAATCGGCCAGTATCTTTCGGCCGGCTTCGACATTGGTCCCTTCCATGCGAATAACCACGGGAATGCAAATTCCGGTCTTCTTCGCCGCCTGAACCACACCCTGGGCCAACACATCACATCGAAGAATGCCGCCGAAGATATTGATGAGGACCCCCTTGACGTTCTTGTCATTCATGATGATACGAAAGCCGTTTTCGACCATTTCCTCATTGGCGCCGCCACCCACATCCAGAAAATTTGCGGGCGCCGCACCGGCCTGTTTGATAAGGTCCATGGTAGCCATGGCAAGACCGGCGCCGTTGACCATGTTGCCCACATTGCCGTCAAGCTTGATATAGTTCAGATTGTATTTGGACGCTTCGATTTCCAGAGGATCTTCCTCGTCCAGGTCCCTGTACTCCAGCAGGTCCTTGTGACGATACAATGCATTCGAGTCAAACTCCATTTTAGCATCCAGGGCAAGTACACTGCTTCGCTCCGCGGTAATAACCAGCGGATTTATCTCAAGAAGAGAGCAGTCGTAGTCCATAAACAGCCGATAGAGTTTCGGAAGCATCACCGAAAAGGCCTTTGCCATCGTCGTGGAAAGCCCCAGACCGGATGTCACCTTATTACAATGGTATGGCCGAAGCCCTATCTGCGGCCCAACGAAAACCTTAATGATTTTTTCAGGCGTTTCCTCGGCCACCTGCTCGATGTCCATACCGCCTGCAAGGCTCGCTATGATCACGTTTTTCGCGGTGGCGCGATCCGGGACAATACTCAGGTAGAGCTCCTTTGCGATATCAAGCCCCTGCTCCACAAGCACTTTTTTCACCAGGCGCCCCTCGGGACCGGTCTGGTGGGTTACCAGGGTCATGCCGATTATTTCAGAAGCGATTTTTTTTACCTCCTCATCGGAATGAGCGAGTTTCACGCCGCCGCCCTTTCCCCTGCCCCCGGCGTGGATCTGGGCTTTTACTACCACGGGGTATCCCCCAAGGCTCTGGGCCATTTTCACGGCCGCCTCAGGGCTGCGCGCGACCCCACCCTTGGGGATCGGAATATCGTATTTTTTAAACAGCTCTTTGGCTTGATACTCATGAATCTTCATTCGATTTTCCTATACGGATGGTTGAACCGGTTTGCCTGTTCTCCCGTTTGCCCGTTGGCCGTTCATCCGGGGTTATTTTGAAAGTTTTTTCAATGTCTCAACGAGCCCCTGCACCGCCGCCGCGGATTTCTTGAGGGCAATGTCCTCTTCGGGTGTCAGCTTGATTTCCAAAATCTGCTCGATTCCCTTGCTGCCTAACTTCACGGGCACACCGATAAACAGCTTATCGATGCCATACTCACCCTCGAGGTAGGCCGCACAGGGAAGTATTTTCTTCTTGTCCTTGAGGATCGATTCGGCCATTTCCACGGCCGAGGAAGCCGGAGCATAATAGGCGCTGCCGGTCTTGAGAAGAGAAACGATCTCGGCACCGCCGTTGGCGGTTCTCTTCACCAGGGCATCGATCCGTTCCTTGGTCATCAGCTCGGTGATGGGGATTCCCGCCACCGTGGAGTAACGCGGCAGCGGCACCATGGTGTCTCCGTGTCCGCCCAGAACAAAGGCATGGGTATTTTCAACGGACACGTTCAGTTCCATGGCAATGAAGGTTCTGAACCGGGCGGAATCCAGCACGCCGGCCATACCGATGACCCGTTCCTTCGGGAAACCCGCTGGCTTCAAAGGCCACATGGCACATGGCATCCAGGGGGTTGCTCACGATGATCAGAACGGCGTTCGGGGATCTGGCCGCAACGTTTTTCACCACGTCTTTCATGATCTTCATATTGGTGGCAATCAGGTCGTCCCGGCTCATTCCGGGTTTTCTGGGTATGCCGGCGGTGATGATCACGATGTCGGAATCCGCCGATGTCATCATAAGTATTCGCACCCACGAGTTTCGCATCATGTTTTTCGACCGGCGCTGCCTCCATCAGGTCAAGCGCCTTTCCCTGGGGTACCCCTTCGATGATATCGATCAGCACCACATCGCACAGCTCCTTTTCCGCAAGCCGCTGGGCCGTGGTGGCGCCCACATTCCCCGCACCGACTACCGTTACTTTTTTGTCCATAACAGACCCCTTTCGAATCTTAAAATTGTTTTATTTAATAGGTCCTATAGGCTTAACGCCTATAAGACCTATATGTTTTCTTACTCCTCCGACACCAGCGGCAGCCTTGATAAATTCCCGGTTCATCCTCGCAATATTGGTGATGGAAATCTCCTTGGGACATTCGGCCTCGCATTCCGTTTCATTCGAGCAGTTACCGAAACCCCATGGCATCCATGGTTTCAACCATCCGTAGTGCCCGCCGGGCCGCCTCCGGTCGCCCCTGGGGCAGCAGCGCAAGATGGGATATCTTGGCGCCGGTAAACAACATGGCGGACGCATTGGGACACGCCGCCACGCAGGCGCCGCAACCGATGCAGGCGGCGGCATCCATGGCCTTTCTCCGCATTCGAAGGGGCACCGGAATGGCATTGGCATCCGGTGTACCGCCGGTGTTGACGGAAATATAGCCGCCGGCCTGAATGATCTTGTCCAGAGCGACTTCGGTCCACCACCAGGTCCTTTATCACCTTGAAGGCCCGGGCCCGCCAGGGCTCGATGACAACCGTGTCGCCGTCTTTAAAATGCCGCATATGAAGCTGACAGAGGGTGGTCCCCTTTTCGGGTCCGTGGGGACGGCCGTTCACCACCGCGCCGCACATGCCGCAGATTCCTTCCCGGCAATCGTGATCGAAGGCGATGGGCTCCTTTCCCGTCCAGGGTCAGCCTTTCGTTGACCACATCGATCATTTCCAGAAACGACATCTCCGGTGAAATATCGTCAGCCCGGTAGGTCACAAGGCGGCCGCGCTGGTTCTCTCCCTCCTGTCGCCAGACTTTCAAGGTCAGATTCAGGGGCTGTTTGCTGCTCATTTGTAGCTCCTTTGGGTTAGATGTACGTTTTCAAATGCCAGCGGTTCCTTGTGGAGGACCGGATCCGCGTTTCAGGTCCGGCATATTCCCAGGCCGCCACATGGCAGAAGTTCTCATCGTCCCGCAGGGCCTCGTTTTCGTCGGTCTGGAAGGCTTCGTTGAAATGCCCGCCGCACGATTCCTGACGGGTCCTGGCATCGATCAGCAGAAGTTCGGCAAACTCGAGAAAATCGGCCACCCGGCCGGCCCGCTCCAGGCTCTGGTTGAATCCTTCGCCGGTACCCGGCACTTTCACGTTTTCCCAGAATTCCGCCCGCAGGGTTCGAACCAGTTCCCGGGCCTTTTCAAGCCCTTCATTGTTCCGGCTCATGCCGCAGTGTTCCCACAGGATGTTTCCAAGTGCCTTGTGGAAATCGTCCACGGTTCGTTTTCCCTGAACCGCCAGAAGCCGGCTGTACCCGCTGATCGGATTCGGCTGCGGCCTCCTTGAAGGCCGGATGTTCGGCACTGATTTTGGGAAGGGAGGTGCCCGGCCAGGTACCCGCCGATGGTGTAGGGAATGACGAAAGTAGCCATCCGCCAGCCCCTGCATCAGGGCGCTGGCGCCCAGCCGGTTGGCGCCGTGGTCGGAGAAGTTGGCCTCCCCCAGCACAAACAGCCCGTCGATGGTGCTCATCAGGTTGTAATCCACCCACAGGCCGCCCATGGTGTAATGCACCGCCGGGTAAATCATCATGGGCGTCTCGTAGGGATTTTCCGCCGTAATTTTTTCATACATCTGAAACAGGTTGCCGTATTTCTTCTCGATAACGGCCTTGCCGCTTCGCTTGATGGCGTCCGCGAAATCGAGATAAACCGCATAGCCTTGTTTCCCCGACGCCCTTTTCCGGCATCACACTGGGCCTTGGCGTTCCGGGAGGCCACATCCCGGGGAACCAGGTTGCCGAAGCTCGGGTATTTTGTCCTCCAGATAATAGTCCCGGTCCGATTCGGGAATGTCGCTGGGCGGATCGTTTGTCCCCCGGGTTCTTGGGCACCCACACCCGTCCGTCGTTTCGAAGGCTTTCACTCATGAGGGTCAGCTTCGACTGGTAGTCACCGTGGACCGGGATGCAGGTGGGATGAATCTGGGTGTAGCAGGGATTGGCGAAAAACGCCCCCTTGCGGTACGCCCGGTAGGCAGCCGTCACGTTGCAGGCCATGGCGTTGGTGGAGAGAAAAAAGACATTGCCGTAGCCGCCGGTGCACAGCACCACGGCATCCCCCACATGGGTTTCGGTCTCTCCGGTGATCAGATTGCGGGTGACAATCCCCCGGGCCTTTCCGTCCACCACCACCAGCTCCAGCATCTCCCGCCGGGGGAACATCTTGACATTTCCCGCGCCGATCTGACGTGACAGGGCGCTGTAGGCCCCGAGAAGAAGCTGCTGACCGGTCTGACCCCGGGCATAAAAGGTCCGGGACACCTGGGCCCCGCCAAAGGACCGGTTGTCCAGAAGTCCGCCGTATTCCCTGGCAAAGGGAACCCCCTGGGCCACGCACTGGTCGATGATCTCGGTGCTGATCTGGGCCAGCCGGTACACATTGGCTTCCCGGGCCCGGAAATCTCCCCCCTTCACCGTATCGTAGAAAAGCCGCCGGATACTGTCGCCGTCGTTCTGGTAGTTCTTGGCCGCGTTGATGCCGCCCTGGGCGGCGATACTGTGGGCCCGGCGGGGGCTGTCCTGAATACAGAAGCTCTTTACACTGTAGCCGAGTTCCGCAAGCGTTGCGGCCGCGGACCCGCCGGCAAGGCCGGTGCCCACCACCAGAACGGTAAATTTGCGTTTGTTTGCGGGATTGACCAGCTTGAGTTCAAACCGGTGCCGATCCCATTTTTCCGAGATCGGGCCGCCGGGTATCTTTGCATCCAATGCCATATTCCTATCCCTTCTCTTAAACGGTCAGTGACATGTAGATCGGCAGACTTCCAAAGCCGATGGCCACCACGATTGCCAGTAAAAGACCAGCCCCTTTGATCAGCGGCATGTATTTCGGATGGTTGAGCCCGAAGCTCTGAAACGCGCTCCAGAAGCCGTGGCTGACATGCACCCCCGCGATCACAACAGCGGCCACATAAAGGGCTATATAATAAGGGTTCTGGAACGCCGTTGAGACAATCTCATAGATCGAGGTGCCCGTCTTATCCACAAAAGTAAAATGAAACAGGTGAAACAGCACAAAACAAAGCAGCAACAAACCGGTATACGGCATCGTGGCAGAGCCGAGGGTCCGCCCGCCGGCCCTTTTGTCCACCTGGTAGCGGACCGGACGGGCCATCAGGTTCTGGAAAAAGAGGAGAAGTCCGGTTCCGATGTGCACCAGGGCCAGGCAGATAAGCCCCGCCTCAACCACCCTGAGAATAACCCCCAGCGCTTGAACGTGCTCCGCATAGCTGTTAAATAACTCACCGCCTCCGTAAATCGTAAAATTGCCCAGTAGATGTCCCGCCAAAAAACCGCAAAAACAGAGGCCGGTCATGGCCATCATCAGCTTTTTCCCCACCGATGTGGAGACCTTCGCTTTCCACCCGTTCATGTTGCTGTTCTCCTGAAAAAATTCTGTTTAACAACTCCTTGACGATTCGGCATGCGGGATGCTTCCTGTCTTTCAAAAAGCCGGCTTTCCCCAAACAGCCGACGGAAAGTTGTGAGATAGCATATGATTTCAATATTGTTACGAATATATTTGCGAAAATTAAAAGTCAACAACAAATCCATGAATGCGGCGCAGGTTGCCGATACCCGGACGGATGAAGCGGAAGCCCCCTCTTGATTCTTTTGTCAAGTCATGAGAAACAGGCGGATCAAAGGAGTGGATGATCAATACCAGCTTGACTTTCGCGTTTTCAACGGGAGCCTGAATGGCAGTTTGCCTTATCGAAATCCCCCAAGACTCACCCGGATTCAATCAATTTATCGGCTCCTGGGCACATCTGGGGAAGACAAACTTCATCGTCGACGTGGGGCCTGCGAATACGGCAACCCGCCTGATAGAAAAACTCGAATCGCTCGGCATCGACCGACTCGACAAAATTTTTTTAACACACATCCACATTGACCATGCCGGCGGCCTGGCGGATGTGCTGGAACGCTACCCCACGGCAAGGGTAATCTGCCATGAAAAAGCAATCCCCTTTTTAACGGACCCCTCCAGGCTCTGGACCGGAAGCCTTTCGGTTCTGGGCAAAACGGCACTGCTGTACGGGATGCCAAAGCCTGTGGAAGAGAAGTGGTTCATCCCCCACAGCCGATGCAATATCGCCGGTCTCACTATTGTGGAAACTCCGGGACATGCCGCCCACCATCTGAGTTTCAGTTATGACGGCAGGCTCTTTGCGGGGGAAGCCGCAGGGAACTATCTGGCGCTTGACAACGGAACATATCTTCGACCGGCAACCCCTCCCCGGTTTTTACTGGCGGCCTACCTCGAGAGCCTGAAACGGCTTCTCGCCCTTGAGAATCAGAGCCTCTGCTATGGTCATTTTGGCGAGGCCCCGCATTCACATGAAATGCTTGACCGCTTCCATGCCCAGCTCCACCGGTGGAAAGAGATCATCCTGGAAGAACTTACCAGAGGAGAAGAAAATCCTATCCCCGGATGTATGAAGATGCTCCTTGAAAACGATCCTGAATTAAAACTGTTTGAAAATTTGTCTCCATCGGTGCAGCGCCGCGAAAAATTCTTCCTGTCCAATTCCATCAATGGGTACATCAGATTCCTACGGCAAGGGCAATCCCTTTAATTGAAAAAGGGCCTAACTGCTCTTGAGAAACTCGTATGGCCTTCCAAAACCGGTTCCCCAAAAAATGTGCCGTTTGAAAGCACTCCGAGTCGGCCGGTATCAAATTTTCAAATTTCTGTAATTATTAAGTAATATTTTTCTTCAAAAGCCCGTTCCGCGGCCTTTAAAAAAATATATCTTTTTTTATTTTCTTTCTTCATTTTTTTCTTGCATTCCGCCAACAAATACATATATTCGCGCATAATAGACCATGGTGTGCCGGGACGGGGAAAATAGGCGAAACGTTTCGGCCCATCCTTTTTCCCATAAGGAGAAAAAATGCAGGTAACCATGTTTACCACCGAGCAGTTAAGGGTCCCTCCCTCCCAGGCAACCGAAGAAGCGGATGATGAGCCCCCAGACTCCGGACCATGTCCGGTTTCCACCCGTTCTGTTTTTAATCCATTATCTATCGGACGCCTCGTCCGAATCCCCGCCCAACGATCAAAATTTTTAAATTCCGCCGTTCGAATTTTTCGGAAACGCTATTTTCCGGATGTCTCCATCAAGCAGTGGAATGACTGGCAATGGCAGGTAAGTCACCGTATTCGTACACTGTCTCAACTTGAGTCCATGGTTACACTATCGGAAGCAGAACGGTTGGCCTTCAGTACTTCCGGCGCCTTGCTTCCCCTCGGTATTACCCCTTATTACATGAGCCTGGTTTCTCCGGACAATCCGGAGCAACCCTTGCGTCGAACCGTCATCCCGGTTTTGGACGAAATGCTTCGTTCCCCCGGGGAGGCCGACGACCCACTCGGCGAAGACGCCCAAAGCCCGGTTCCCGGTCTGGTGCATCGGTATCCGGACCGAGTTCTTTTGCTTCTTACGGATTTTTGTTCCACCTACTGCCGCTACTGTACGCGGTCCCGAGTGGTGGGACACGGCGGCATCAACCCGAGCCGGAATCGCCTGGAACGCGCTTTTGAGTACATAGGCAATACGCCTTCCATACGAGACGTGCTTTTGTCCGGAGGGGACCCCCTGATGCTCGGAGAAGAAAAGCTTTCCTGGATACTCTCGCGCCTGAGGCAGATCCCTCATGTGGAAATCATCCGTATCGGGACCAAGGTGCCGGCCGTGCTGCCCCAGCGGATCACCTCCAGCCTGGTTCGTATGCTGCGGCGGCATCATCCCCTGTGGATGAGCCTGCACTTCACCCATCCGGATGAATGCACTCCGGAAGCATACCGGGCCTGCGCCATGCTTGCGGATGCCGGTATCCCGCTGGGATCGCAAACCGTGCTGCTGAAGGGCGTCAACGACTCGGTGGATACCATGCGCGATCTGGTCCATAACCTGCTCAAAATGAGGGTCCGGCCGTACTACCTGTATCAGTGCGATCCAATCACCGGGTCCGCCCATTTTCGCACGACCACGGAAAAAGGCGCCGAGATCATCAGGGGACTTCGCGGATTCACCTCCGGATACGCTATTCCCACGTACGTTGTGGATGCTCCCGGAGGCGGCGGGAAAATCCCATTGATGCCGGATTACGTTGTCGGACGCGAGAAAGATGCACTGGTGTTGCGTAACTACGAAAATTGCGTTTACAGATATCCGGAGCCCGCACCCGCGGCCATCGGGTAATCATGTTAATTATTCCTATAGGGGGTGCACGGCCTCAGCCGCCCATCCCCTGTGTTTTTTAATGACATAATTTCTGAAAAATGCGATGATCTAAGATCATTCGCCGAAAAACAAAATTATGGGAACAATACCTTCAACTGAATTTTTGTGCGCCCGGTGCGCAAAGCTTTTTAAAACCTGCTGTCAGGAAAGAGAAATTTACATTACGCCTGCCGACACCGCCCGCATCACCGCATTCTGTAATCGACACGATTTTACGGAATGGTCCGCTGCATCGGATCCGGATTATTCGGACCAATCGGATGACCCGGTATGGGATCGGCATGTATTTCGGATCGATCGCAAGCGACGGATACTTCGTCGTACACCTTCGGGCGATTGCACTTTTCTCGGGCTGTCCGGATGCGTCCTGCCGGAAACCGTCCGACCCCTGTTATGCAGACTTCACCCCTTCACGTATACGGCTGCCGGAATTGACGCCGAGCCGGCCGCGGACTGCCCGAAGTGCCTGGTTCCCGAAGGCATGACGGTATTTGATGCACTGCACATATCCACTGAGCAGGCGATGCTATGGCATCGCATGCTCTACGAGGAGATTTTATCAGAAAATGACTTTGACAATCGGAATGACTTATGATCTTCGATCCGAGTACCTCGCGGAGGGCTACTCGGAGGATGAGACCGCCGAATTTGACCGGGACGAAACCGTCACCGCCATTGAAAACGTACTGCAATCCCTGGGTCATCGGACCGAACGCATCGGCCATGGACGGAAGTTGGCGGCGGCCCTCTCCGCCGGGAAGCGATGGGACCTTGTCTTCAACATCGCGGAGGGTATGTACGGCATCGGCCGGGAAGCCCAGGTACCGGCTCTTCTTGACATGTATCGGATCCCCTACACGTTTTCCGATCCCCTTGTGATGAGCCTGACTCTCCACAAAGGCATGACCAAGCGGGTCGTTCGGGATGCAGGGGTGCCGACAACGGATTTTTTCGTTGTCGAAGCACCCGATGACGCCGACGACGTCTCCTTTACACCCCCCTATTTTATAAAACCCGTGGCCGAAGGCACCGGCAAGGGAATCAACCTTGATTCCATCATTCGCGCCCGTGATACACTCAAACCCGCCTGCCACCGACTTCTGGATCTCTACCGGCAGCCGGTTATCGTGGAGCCCTATCTTCCGGGAAGAGAGTTCACCACCGGCATCATCGGTACCGGACGCTCCGCGGTAGTCCTCGGCACCATGGAAGTTCATCTTCTCGCCAACGCCGAGCAAGGCGTCTATTCTTATACCAACAAGGAGCTGTGCGAAGACAGGGTCACCTATCGTCTCGTTCGGCCCGAGCAGGAGCCCGTAGGCGCCGAAGTGGAAAGGGTGGCCCTCTCCGCCTGGCGTGCCCTGGGGTGCCGGGACGCGGGTCGTCTTGATCTTCGGTGCGACGCCGCCGGTCAGCCCATGTTCATGGAAGTAAATCCCCTGGCCGGGATTCATCCCGAGCATTCGGACCTGCCGATCATCTGCAACCTGTCGGGTATCCCCTACCGGGACCTGATCGAACGAATCCTCCTGTCCGCAACCGAGAGAATTCAGAAAGGCAGCCCATGCACGTTGCCATCGTCCATGACCGGATCACGGACACCGACGCCCCGGACGCAGTAGACGTTCTTCACCAGGCCGATGCCGTCGGAACCGCACTTTTATCCCTCGGCCACACCTCCGTTCGAATCGGCTGCGGTCTGGACCTGGCCGGCGTCAGGCATCTGCTTGAACAATCAGGCGCCGATATGGTGGTGAACCTGGTGGAGTCCATCGAGGGAAAGGGACGGCTCATTCATCTTCTCCCGTTTCTGCTGGATACCATGGGAATGCCATATACCGGCGCAAATGCCGAAGCCATGCTGCTGACATCGAACAAGGTGCTGGCCAAACAGTGGATGGCAGCGGCTGGCATTCCCACACCACCATGGATTACCCTTTCCGGAAAGCGCGGCTGCACTTCGACCGGGACTGTTTCACCCGGGGGTGTATGGATTGTCAAATCGGTCTGGGAACACGCCTCCATCGGTCTGGATGATAAGAGTATCTTCAGGAGCGAAAACATTACTGAAATCCGCGATCTTCTGAAGGCGCATGCCGCCAGGCTTGGCGGAACATGTTTCGCGGAAGCTTTCATAGAGGGGCGTGAGTTCAATCTCTCGATTCTGGCAGGAGGTGACGGCCCATCCGTACTGCCTCCGGCTGAGATAATATTCGAAGGCTATTCGGAAGAGATGCCGAAAATCGTCGACTATCGGGCCAAGTGGGATGAAACCGCTTACGCCTTTCATCACACGCCCCGTACCTTCGATTTTTCTCACGATGACATAAAGCTGCTGGAGAGATTAAAAGCCCTTGCCCGCCGGTGTTGGGAATGTCTCGATCTGTCGGGTTACGCCAGAGTGGACTTCCGGGTCGATGCGTCGGGCAACCCATGGGTGCTTGAAGTAAATGCAAATCCCTGTCTGTCTCCGGACGCAGGATTCGCTGCTGCTCTGGTTCGGGCGGGTATTTCCATGGCCGAGGCGATGGAGCGAATTTTGGAGAACTAACAATGCTTCGCATCCGACGTATCTATGATAACGCCCTGCCGTTGAACAAGGGAACCCTGGGGCAGGTCCAGGAAATTCTCAGGAGCCGGTTTTCGACCGTATCCGAGGAGGAGATCTCTCTTCTGGGTGAAAAACTCAGGAATCCATTCAAGCAACGCTTCCGGGCCATTCTCTTCGTTGCCGAAAACATCAAGGGAAATGTCCGGGGGTTTGCCATGCTGCTCCATGAACCCGGCATCAGATTCACTTTCCTCGACTGGATCGCGGCATCCTCCAGCCGGATGGGAGGAGGCATCGGCAGCGCACTCTATGACCGCGTTCGTGCGGAATCAAACGCCCTCAAGTCCAGGGGGCTGTTCTGCGAGTGTCTTCCGGATGACGAAAAAGAGTGCCCATATCCAGCGGAACTCAAACAGAACCGCGCCCGACTTCGCTTCTACGAGAAATACGATGCCCGCCCCATTGTGGGTACCGCCTACGAATCACCGGTAACGCCGGATGACAGGTGCATGCCCTACCTGGTCTATGACGGTCTCGGCAGCGGCGCCCCGTTGCGAAAAGACTTTGCCAGAAAGGTGGTGCGGGCCGTTCTTGAGCGAAAATACGCGGAGTATTGCCCCGCGGATTACGTGGAGAAAGTGGTGGCAAGCTTCCGGGAAGACCCGATCCGTCTCCGGGAATTCCGCTACCTCAAACCCCAGGCGGTCGCCGCATCTGTCCAGAGCCGTTCCATCGAGCAGATGGCTCGCGGTTCATCCGTATCCCCTCAACGATCCTGTCCTCGGTTCGCCGTGCGCTCTCGCCGGCGAATGGACTCGCCAAACGTCTCGCCGCCCGCCTCTAGCCCGGATTATTCATGAGTTCCGTCGCGAGGCGTTCGAGACGGAAGCCCGCCGAGGCTTTTCTCGTTCGGCCTCCTCGGAGGTACGTTTGACGTTTCACGCTTCACGCTCACCCTGCCCGGCAGGGGTCCGCCCCACCTTGCTTGACAGCCCGAAAGCCCATCCACGACAATGCCGCCATGGCACCGCGCATCATCATCGAACGCCTGGAGTGTTACGGCCGCTGCGGCGTCACGGAAGAGGAACGCGGCAAACCGCAGTTGATCGCCATCGATGTGGAGTTGGAAGCGGCGGTCGACGCCGCCGGCCTCTCGGATCGCCTCGATGAGACGATCGATTATGCCCGGGTCGCGGAACGCCTCGTGGCGCTCAGCGGTTCGTTGACCTGCCGGCTCCTGGAAACCCTCGCGGAACAGCTGGTCGGGATGCTGTTCGCAGAATTCCCGGTCGACCGGGTGCAGCTCTGGATCCGAAAACTCCATGCGCCGTTGGCGATGGTCGCCGGCTCAGTCGGTGTTCGTGTGGACCGGACTCGCACCGCGCAGCAGGCAGGACCGAGCCCCTCGCCGTTTCTGACGCAGCAGCTTGGACGACTCCCCAAAGGCCGGGTCCTGGATGTCGCGGCAGGCCGAGGACGCCATGCCCTGCATCTGCTGTCCCACGGCATGCAAGTCGAGGCCATCGATCGAGACGCTCGTACGCGTTGACGGCGCTGGAAACGGCCGCCGAGCAACGCGGCACCTCTCCGGCCTCACCACGCGGGTGCTCGATTTGGAAGAACACCCGGACCGGCCTCCCAGCCTGGGCCAGGAATGTTATGATGCCGTCGTCGTCTTTTTTTACCTGCATCGCCCCTGTTCCCCGTCCTCATGGACGCGTTGAAACCGAACGGCATCTTGCTCTACGAAACCTTTACCATCGAGAATTACTTCCGCCATCAGCATCCGCGCCGATGGGAATTCTGTCTGGCGCAGAACGAATTACTCCGTTTGACCGCCCCGCTGCGCGTGCTCCATTACGACGAGGGCGAACATGACGGAGGCCATGGCAGCGGACCATGCTACACCGCGCGCTTGGTCGCGCAGAAAGCGGGGCCTGAACTACCACGATGAGTCGCATTGATCTTCATCTCCATACCACCCATTCGGACGGCAGCTTTTCCACCCGCGACGTGATGGCCTTCGCCAAGCAGGCCGGCCTAACCGCGCTCGCGATCACCGACCACGACATTGTCGAGGGGATCGCCGAAGCCACGGCCATCGGGGCCGAACTCGGCATCGAAGTCGTCCCTGGCGTCGAGATCAGTTCGCGCCTCGGCGAGAGCGAACTCCATATCCTCGGCTATTTTCTGAACTGGACCGATCCGCTGCTGGCCCAACGTCTGAGCACCTTGCGGGACAGCCGCCACACACGCAATCCGAAGATCGTCCAACGCCTCAACGAGCTGGGCATCCCGATTACCTATGAAGAAGTGCGGGCCCTGGCCGGCACCGAATCGGTGGGTCGGCCCCACATTGCCCGGCTGTTGATGGAGAAGAAATTCGTCACTTCAGCCAAGGAGGCCTTCGACCGCTATCTGGCGAACGGCCGCCCGGCCTTTGTCGATCGTGAGTTGCCGGAACCGGCCGAGGCGGTGCGATGGATTCGTGAGGCCGGCGGCGTGCCGGTGCTGGCGCATCCCACCTGGGTGAGAACATCCGCAGACGGCTTGCGCACCCTGGTCCGCGACCTGAAAGCCGCCGGACTGGGAGGCATCGAAGTGCACTACAGCACTCACACACCCAGCCAAACCACCGAGTACCTTGAGCTGGCCAAGCAGTGCGACCTCCTCGTCACCGGGGGAAGCGATTTCCACGGCGTCACCAAGCCGGATATCGAGGTCGGCATCGGCCGGGGTCAGTTGAAGGTGTCCGAGAAACTGCTCGATCCGCTCAGAAAAGCCGCAACCTCGAACTGATCTTCAGGCAAGTAGCCCGACGATCACCGCATCGCCCTCTCCGGGACCAATCCCTCCCCTGTCTCTAGCCCGGACTATTCATGAATACCCGCTCCGTCGTCCGATCCTCTCGCCCGGCGGGGCTGTTCTCGTTCGGCCTCCTCGACGGACTGCACGTACGCCTGCGTCGGCCTTACGTGCGAGAAGCCCCGGCGGGCTTCGGTCTCAAACGCCTCGCGACGGCATTCATGAATAATCCGGGCTAGGGTGCACTATTCCCTCGTTTCGTTGACACTCCAAGACCTTCGGTTACACTGAGGGATAACTACGCACGACTCCAACACATGACCACATCCTGGGGCTGGATCGGCCCGTATTTGATCGTCATTATCCTTGCGATTATGGTCGGGCCGTTACTGGCCACCCTTCCGCTGTTCACGCACACGTTCCTCCAACCGTTACGCATGAACGCCGCGCAGGCCGTGCGATTGATCGCCGACGGGATCTGCCTGTTGATGATCTGGCTCACCGCGGCCCGGGCCAGGCAGCGACCTGCACGACAACGGCAAGGGCCAAACATTTTTCCGCGCGATTCTGTTTCCCTCCGCGTTCCTCCTGATCGTCCTCGTGGCCACTCGCGCCTATGAGGCGCATGGCGTTCCGGTGCTCGGGACTCCCAAGCAACCGCTCTACAACTGGCTGATCACCGGCGGCCTGATCGGCGCGGCCATCTGGCTGACGTTCGCCTGGGTCCGTCATGCCGACGCGCTGACCCAGGCCTTCGCCGGTCGTCCACGCCGTCGTCCGGTTGAGGAGGAAGACGCACAGGCAGACGACGGCCGGCGAGGCCCGCGCGACCGCCGACGCGGTCACTCCCAACCCGGCCCGTGCAGCCGGCACCGTGATCGTCCGCAATGGCGGCCGCCGTTCCGGCCGCGCTGGGCCGATATCAGGTCGTCAGGGAACTCGGTCGTGGCGCCATGGGCGTCGTCTACCTGGGCAAAGATCCGACGATCCAACGCCACGTCGCCATCAAAACCATGCGGCTCGACGACATCGATAACGAAGAGGAGCTCAAAGCATTCCGGGACCGCTTCTTTCGCGAAGCCGAATCGACCGGACGTCTCTCGCACCCCAATATCGTCACGGTCTACGACGCCGGCGAGCAGGAGGGTCTCGCCTATATCGCGATGGAGTACCTCGAGGGCACCTTGCTCAGCTGCTATTGCCAGAAATCGACCCTCCTTCCGGCCAAGCAGGCCTTGCAGATCGTGGCCACGGTCGCCGATGCCCTGGACTATGCTCACAGCCAGGGCGTCATCCATCGCGATGTGAAGCCCCCGAACATCATGATCCTGAAACAACGCCTCGTGAAGGTGATGGACTTCGGCATCGCCAAGATGGCCAGCGGCTCGAAAACCCAGACCAGCATGATTCTGGGCACGCCGCGATACATGTCGCCTGAGCAGGCCACTGGAAAAGATGTGGACGGCCGGTCCGATGTGTTCTCGCTGGGCATCGTGCTCTTCGAACTGTTGACCGGAGATCGGCCGTTCGACGCCGAAAACATGCCGGCGCTGGTCATGCGTATCGCCAAAGGTCCCGCATGCCCCGCTGCTCAAATACCGCCGCGATCTGCCGACACGGGTTCAAGGCTATTCTGGATCGCGCGCTCCAGAAAGAGATTCCGAACCGCTACCGTCACGCCAGCGACATGGCGCAGGACCTCCGTGACGTCTTCCAGGTCATGCCGAGATAGGCCCGACCATGCACTCCTTGCACGTCACACAGGGAGCGACCTCGGATGTCGGTCTGATCCGCCGCCTCAACGAAGATCGCTTTCATGCCGATCCCGCCGCCGGTCTCTTCATCGTCTGCGACGGCATGGGCGGCCACCGCGCCGGGGAAATTGCCAGTAGCCGCGCCATCGAGGTCATTCCTCACCACCTGGCGGAAGCGAGTGCCGATCCCTCCCTGCCGTTGATCGGTACCGCCCGTCCTGAGTTTTCAGCCGCGACCAACCGACTGGCGAGCGCCGTGCGGCTGGCCAATCACAGGGTGCATCAGGAATCGGCTCGTCACGCGGAATACGCCGGCATGGGGACGACGGTGGTGGCGGCCTGGCTCGTCGGGCCGATTCTCTCGATCGCGCACGTGGGCGACAGCCGCCTCTATGTGATTCGCGATCAGGCCGTGCAATTGCTGACCGTGGACCATTCGCTGGTCCAGGAACAGGTACGGTCCGGGCTCCTGGCCGCCGCTGATGCGACGCGCGTGCTCGCACAGGCATGTACTGACCCGCGCGGTCGGAGTGCATCCCCTGGTGGACGTTGCGTTGGGAGAACTCCCCGTCTTGAACGGCGACATCCTGCTGCTCTGTTCCGACGGGTTGACCGCCGGGGTCTCCGCCGATGCGATCCTGCGCGTCACCCAGGAATCGTCCGATCCGCAGACCATCTCGAACCGGCTCATCGCCCTGTCGAATGCCGCGGGCGGCACCGACAACGCCACCGTCATCGTGGCCATGGTGACGCAGCGAAACCCGAGCCTCTTGAACCGCATCTACACGCAGCTGTTCGCCGCCCCCGCGCGGGAATCATCCTAAGGAGCGCCCATGTCTCAGCACCACCCGGCATCACCCACGCTGCTCGTGAAGGCGCCGCAAGCCGGCACCAGAGAATGCGAGATTACCCGCACGCTCTTCACGATCGGACGGAAGCAGGACAACGACCTGTGCCTGGAAGACATCGCTGTCTCCGCCCACCATGCGCGAATCGTCAAGGTGCAGGAAGT
The DNA here is from genome assembly GCA_963848505.1 of Candidatus Krumholzibacteriia bacterium. Lineage (GTDB taxonomy): Bacteria > Krumholzibacteriota > Krumholzibacteriia > LZORAL124-64-63 > LZORAL124-64-63 > JACZKN01. The sequence continues at coordinate 2,802,834 of CAWKEB010000003.1, forward strand.
GCTGTTCCTCGAAGACCTCGGCAGCACCAACGGCACTTTCGTGAATGAACAGAAAATCGACCGACGGCAGCTTCAGGACGCCGACAGCATACGAATCGGTACGCACCGTCTGATCTTCCGGGAAAAGCAGGCGCCCGCGGCAGAATCGGCGCCCGTCAGCGAGGCGCTGGTGACCGATAAGACAATGGTCGTCTCACGCCAGTCCGGAGGTGAGTCTCCGCCTCCTGAACGCAAGATAGGCATGGTGGAAGTCCTCTCCGGAAAGACCGGTCAGTCTCACTATCACCTGACCAAACATGTCTCGCTGGTCGGCGCGCAGGATGATGCCGTCATCACATTCACCGGCTGGTTTGCGCCGAAAACCGCTGCGACGATCAGCCGTCGGGGAGAGGGATATGTGGTGAGTCAGACCGAGAGCGGGAAACGCATCCTCGTCAATGGCCGTCCGATTCAGGGGGAGCATGCGCTCCGCAACGGCGATGTGGTGGAAGTGGCCGGGATCACGATGCGCTTTCTGTTACGAGAGGGGAGAAGCTGTGCCGCTTAGGTTAGTTGAGCAGACGACCGCGCTTCGGCAGGAGTTGAAAACACTGGTCCGACACTTCCTGAGCATGGGACTCCAGACACTGCAGCATCCCCCCGCCCCCTAACGGCACATCACGGCAAAACTGCCGCCGGTCCGCCTCGCAGGCAACGCGAAGTTGCTGCATGGTCTCTTTCATCCGTACGAGCTGTTCCCGCAACATCGGCCGGCAGGGAACGGAGAGTTGAGCCGCCTTGCGATGCAGGCAAGCCTCGCCGCGCCCCCTCCTCTTCAGGACAGAGCGCGTCCATTTCCAGGTTGCATTTCACCTCTTGCCCCAACGGCACACGTACGACCTCCACCGTGGGCCGGCCCGGCGGCTCCGAACGGACGACCGACGCCTCTGCCTGCACGGTGACCGGTTGAAGAGAATTATCGGCTAAGGTCCGGGGCAGAAATACTGGTGGCAGAAGGAGAGGGTCACCGGAGCCGGCGGAACGGATATTGATGTCGCCTCCGGGAGCCAGCGTCGCTCTGCGGCAGAGCATAGATGCACCAGTCCCCAGACCGCGCCCAACACGACACAACTGAGTAGCGTCACGATCGCGATGGCACCGATTCGGGATGGGCCAGCCAAGGAACTCCTACGGGGTTGCGTATCCGGTTCTGCCTCGATCAGCAGGAAAATATCACTGAAGCAGGGTGCTCACCGCGCTCGACGCGGCGACGAGGCGGCACATCTGAATTGATCCGGCAATCGGTCAGTTTTCCGGCGCTTCGACGATGTGATTCTCGAACCGGGTGCAGCCTTCGGCCAGCAGATCGATTGGTCAGCATTTCCCCCGGCCATTCGATCGGAAGGTCGGCCGTGAAGACCCACACGTCGGGCGAGGTCCACACGGGACCGTGATCCTCCGGCAGCTCGGGATCGAAGAGATCGGTCCAGACCGGCATGTACACGCCGTTTCCGCATTGCGTGTGCAAATGGGCGATTGTGCGCGCGCGAACCATCGGATCGAGGTCCCGCCACACAGCAGCGGTTTCGTCGGCCAACCGGTGCAGTCGCACCGCATTCTGCGCGTCGAACAGCGCATAGGACGCGTAGACCGGCACCTCGAGGGTGTCCGGAGCCAGGGCCAGCTCGGAGCATTGTGCGCACGAGACCTTCAAGCAACGCCCGCCGTTCAGGTTCCTCCAGGGAATCGGGCAAGCCCGGATCGGGCATGCCGATCAGTTGGAAGAACAGGAAGGCCGTGTTTTCGACCGGAGGATAGAGACGCGACGCAATGGCCTGGGTGCGTTGGGAATCGGCGATACTCTCGAGGTGCTCGTTCAAGGTCTGGAGCGTCAGCCCTTCGAGCGTCGCATCGGTCAGGAGGCGAGGTTCCACTCGCACGACCACGCCGGCCGGAATCTGCAAATGCCGCTGGAGCAGATCCGCCGTCGCGACCGGATCGATCTTCAAGCCAAGCGGCTGTCCCAGGTTGGCTTGGAGCGGCAACTCCAACGCGGCCATCAAGGCATACGCGCCCTTGTCGTCATCCGGTCCATCCATGATGACGGCGCACGAAGCCTCCGCCACCAAGTCGAACATCCACTCCGCCATCTCTTCGTCGAGCGCGGCCAGGACGGTCAGTAGATCCTGCTCGCGCCCCTGCTCGATAAAGGCCTGCAGGGTATCGAGCGCGGCATCCGTGTCTCCATGGTCGTGGCGACGGGCGTTGATCAGATGGATCAAATCTCGCGTCAGCGGATCCGGTCGTGACCAACTCAACATGGCTGGCCTCCCAGGTCGATGCGAGGTCCTGTTGTACAATATTCGTTCATCCTGTTGTCCATGTTGCCAAACTTTCCAGAACGTGGCAAGCGTGAATGCGGTTCTTCGTCGGTTAGGCCGGGATATCCTTGCCGGATTATCTCCGGGAGCATCATTCCCCGATGACCTTCACCAATACGCGCTTGCGCCGCCGCCCGTCAAACTCCCCATAAAAAATTTGCTCCCACGGACCGAAGTCCAATTTCCCTTCCGTGATCGCGACCACCACTTCTCGGCCCATCAGTTGCCGTTTGATGTGCGCATCACCGTTATCTTCTCCGGTGTCGTTGTGGCGATAGGTCGCCTCGTGCGGCGCGAGCCGTTCGAGGAAGGTGTCATAGTCGTGGAGCAGCCCCGCCTCGTCGTCGTTGATATAAACGCTGGCCGTGATATGCATGGCGTTCACCAGCACCATGCCTTCGCGCACGCCGCTTTTCCGCACGGCGGCTTCGACCTGTGCCGTGATATTCACGTACGCGCGCCGGCTGTTCGTTTCAAACCAGAGTTCTTCCCGATACGATTTCATCGGCCTCACACACAGGTGGTGCGCGATTCTGCAACGAGAATGTTCGAAGTTGCAAGCCCTTGTCCACCATGCGCGGCGACCTGAGGATCGCACCTATCAACTCATCCGCCGGTTTGAATTTTCTCACGGTTCGTACTCTCGATCCGTTTCCCTTTCATGGTGCGCTTCATCGAGGAGACACACACATGCCCTTGCTTTCTTGAAAAAATTGACAGGCTGTGGAACCGGTGATAAGTATCGACGATTAGACAGACCCTCGCTATGGTTCCGAATGAGGAGGTCCTCCGATGGTGTCATCTACGGGCATTCCTGCGATAGGCAGTGAGTGGACAAACTGGCGTCTCCTGTTCGCAAGTCAGCCCGAGCCTGATCTGGAATTCACCGAAGAAGACTTGGACGAAACCGTGCCGCCTCCGGCACCTCCGATGAATACTTCGCCGAAACGATCGAACAAAGGCCCGCTCCTCTGGATACTCCTGCTCCTGCTGGTGGGCGGCATCGGCTATGTGGCCATGGACCCCGACGGGGCCATGCAACTGATCCAGCCCTATCTTGAGGGGGGTGCGGAGACGAATCAACCGGTGGCCCAGCGTCCGCCCGTTCCCGAACCGAAACCGGCCCCAATTCCTGCACCGGCGCCGTCCGCGACTCCACCTGCGGTGATTGATGGTGCGCCTCCGGCCCCTGCGGACGCTCCGGCTTCGTCACTGATGTCGGAGTCTGTCGCCGTCACACCCGCTCCCGCACCGGTCGTCAAATCAGCCCCGGCGTCGGTGAGAGTCGCCGGTCCACTCTTCGCAGAGGGCCAGCGCGTGACAGTCATTGCCGATCCGAATCGGCCCAAGTCCCCCATGCCCCTGTTTGTCGATTCGGTCGGCACCAAGACCAGCACCACCGTGCCGGCCAGCACCACACTCACGATCCTGGACGGGGATTACCAGAAGAACGGCTGGGTCTACGCGGTGCGAACTCAGGACGGCCGCAAGGGATGGATCCCTGAACGCAGTCTGAGGTTGAAACGCTAAGAAAAACACGGCCGCTCGCTTCGCGTGCAACGGCCCGTTCCTCCCTGGAACGGGCCGTTGTCTTTTTTTGCCGGCCTGCCCTTGCTATAATGCCGCGCCCGCACGACCGACAACTCGGTCTCCGACGATCTACGCAAAAGGAAGTTCCTGGACACCATGAGCGAATTACGCGCCATCATTTTTGATTTCGACGGAGTCATTGCGGACACCGAGCCGCTGCATTTTGCCGCCCTTCGGCAGGTCCTGGCCGGCATTGATATCCCCCTGACAGAACCCGAGTACTACACCGATTACCTCGGCTTCGACGATCGCGGCTGCTTCCTAGCCGCGCTGCAGTCTCACCGACGCCAGGCCTCGCCCGCAGTCCTTGGCGAATTGATGGACCAGAAGGCGCAGGCCTACCTGGCCGCCGTCAAAGAACATCTGGCCATCTTCCCGGGTGTGCGCGAGTTAGTCCAGGACGCCGCCGCTCGTTATCCGCTCGCCATCGCTTCCGGCGCGCTGCGCAACGAAATCGAATTGATTCTCGAAGAAGCCGGGCTCCGTAAGGCCTTTCTCCATATCACCAGCGCCGAAGACGTGACCCGCGGGAAACCGGCTCCGGATCCCTTTCTTCACGCCATGGCGGGATTGAATCGACAACCGGCACAACCGGCATTGACCCCGAACGATTGTCTGGTCATTGAAGACTCCCTGCCCGGAATCAGGGCCGCGCGTGCGGCCGGCATGAAAGTGCTCGCAGTTGCCAACACCCACACGGTGCAGGACCTTGGAGAAGCCGATGCCATCACCCACTCACTGGCGGACACCCGGCTCTCGGACCTCCGGACTCGACTCTGGGGACCGGCTCAAGGCCGCCCATGAGAATTTGTTCGCTGGTCCCGGGAGCCACTGAGGTCGTTGCGGCGCTGGGGCTTGAAGACCACCTGATCGGCATCAGCCACGAATGCGATTTCCCCCCGAGCCTCGCGCGCGTTCCGGTGATGGTGCGCCCGCGCGTGGAGAGCGGTTCACTCTCCAGCGCTCAGATCGACGCGCAGGTGGGCACCGTTCTCTCGAACGGCGAAGGCCTGTATGAGTTGGACGAACCGCGGCTTCTGGCCGCCAAACCCGAACTGCTCATCGTCCAGGACCTCTGTGATGTCTGCGCCATTACGCCGATGCAACTTGCGGGGATTCTGCGCGAGCTTTCACCGCCGCCGCGCATGCTCACTCTCAATCCACGACGGCTCGACGATATCCTTCGAGACATTGCCACGCTTGCCGCCGCATTGGAGCGGGAAGAAGCCGGAAACCAACTGGCCGCCCGACTACGCGACAGGCTTGACGCGGTGCGAAAGACCGTGAGCGTCGAATCGGCACAGCCCAGAGTGGCCTGCCTCGAATGGCTTGCCCCGCTGTACACCGCCGGCCACTGGGTGCCCGACATGGTGGAGGCTGCGGGCGGCATCGACGCCCTGGCGAAGGCCGGCGCCACCTCTCACAAAATCGACTGGGACACACTGGCCGCTTCCGCACCGGACGTAATCGTCCTGATGCCGTGCGGATTTACCGTCCCGCGCACGAGAACCGAACTGGCCGCCGTAACAGAGCATCCCCAGTGGAAACACCTGCCCGCCGTCCAACGAGGCGAGGTCTATCTGGTTGATGCGCTCTCCTACTTCAGCCGCCCTGGACCGAGGCTCATCAATGGCGTGGAGCAGCTGGCGACCATTTTTCACCCGGCCTGTTATGACCATCACCTCCCCGCGTCCGTCGAACGACTCGCGACGGATGACACACTCACACCGATGACACGATGATGACACCAACTGAAGCCCAAACTTACTGCACGACCCTGACCAAAAAGAGCGGGAGCAATTTTTACTACTCCTTTCTCTTTCTGCCGAAAGCCCGTCGCGATGCCATGTACACCGTCTATGCCTTCTGCAAGGAGGTGGACAACGCCGTCGATGAGCCGGCCCCCGGCAGCCATCCGCAAGACGAGTTGACGCGCTGGCGGCGCGAACTGGCCGCGACTTATGACGGCACGCCGACATTTCCAGTGACCATCAGCCTCGCTCGGCACGTGCGCGAGCTGTCCATTCCGCAAGCCTACTTTGAGGAACTCATTAAAGGCGTTGAGATGGACCTCACGACCACGCGTTATGCCACCTTCGAGCAACTCTCGCTCTATTGTTACCGCGTGGCGTCGGTCGTGGGACTGGTCTGCCTCCACGTCTTTGGAACCACCTCGCCTCGCGCACAGGATTACGCCGTCAATCTCGGCATGGCCTTTCAATTGACCAACATTCTTCGCGACCTCGGCAACGACGCCGAATGCGGACGCGTCTACCTGCCCCAGGAAGACTTCACGCGCTTCGGGTATCGGGAGGAGGATCTCCTGCACCGGCGGTATAAACCTGAATTTACCGAACTCATGAAGTATGAAGTCGGCCGCGCGAAGGAATTTTATGCCAAGGCCGCGCGGGCACTCGAGTCGCTGCCACGCGAGGAACGCCAGGCCCTGACCGTGGCCGAAATTATGCGCGGCGTGTACAGCCGAATCCTGCAACGTATCGAGCAGTCCGGCTATCGCGTGCTGGGAGATCGCGTCACCCTGTCGCCCAGCCATCGCTTGGCGGTTGCCGCCGGAGTCTGGCTGCGTTCCCGCCTGCCTGCAACCGCTCCATGAGCCAAACCGTGCTCATCCTCGGCGGCGGAATCGCCGGTCTCACAGCGGCCTTGTCACTTGCCGCCAAGGGCCACTCGGTCACGGTGATCGAGCAAGCCGACCATGTAGGGGGCCGTCTATGCCACGCGCCGCCGCCGATTCTCCTGGAGGCGCACAGGGCCACCTGGTCGTTGCTCAAGACCCTTGGCCAGGACGCCGTTACCCGACCGCTTCGACATACTTCGCTCGAGTTTCTGCAATCGACCGGCGCCCGCATTCAATTCCTCCATCTTCCTCTGCCCTCCCCGCTCAACACATTACTCGGAACCACTCTCTTTCAAGGTCTGTCGATGCGGGACCGCTGGCACCTCCTCTCGTTCCTCGAGCGAACATGGGAGCAGGATCCTCCCTTACCGAATGACCTCGATGGGCGAGTCGCCGATGAATGGCTCGCCAGCATCGGCCAGTCCGAGACGGCCCGGCATGGTGTGTGGAACAGCCTGGCCAGACTATTGTTGGGAGCCGCGCTGTCTCAGATCTCCGCCGGCCTATTCATGCGCACGTTACGCCGTTGTTTTTTGACCGGGGCGCGGGCCACGAAGCTGATCGTGCCGCCCCACGGACTGAACTCGTTTCTGCTCGCGCCGCTCAAATCACAACTCGATCGGATGGGCGTTCGATTGAGGCTGACTGCCATGGCGACTCAACTCCGTTTCTCCCAAAACCACGCCACAGAAGTCGAATTGGCGGATCGCACCCGGCTCACGGCTGACTGGTATATCTCCGCGCTTCCTCCGAACCGGCTCACGCCGCTCCTCCCGGAACGAGTCGTGACCCACTTCGCCTATTTCCAACAGCTGAGCCGCCTGAGTGAATCGCCCCTGGTGATGGTTCGCCTGCACCTCGACCAGCCGGTGCAGCAGACGCAGTTGATCCTCCTTGAGCGCAGAACGTTCCATTGGATGATCCGGCATCCCGACGAGGAACTACACGAACATGCGTCAGTGCTGTGGGCTCTGGCCGTGAGCGAACCGAATTTGTTGACGCAGTCGAAGGAGGAACTCGTTCGCCTGACCATCGGAGGATATGGCGGCAGCCTTCCCGGCCGCCTCAGCGCCTCGGCTGATCGAGGCGAACCGTCATTCACCTTCCGTCGGCCATGCTCACGACTAAACCGGGCGCGCAACAGTACCGACCGATCTCGACGAGCCCCGTTCGCCAATTTTCTCGATCGCCGGCGCCTGGACGGACACGGGCTGGCCGGCCAATCTGGAGTCCGCCATTCTCAGCGGCCAACGCTGCGCCGATTCGTTCCCGCCGACGCGTCTTAAGACCGCCCGCATGCGTACGTCTTGCGTGCACGCGCAGCGTTGACAAGTCCCGGAGCCGCGACTAAGATTTGGCGCTCCACTGAATGGATCGATGTCTTCCCCTCACGTCGCCCTGCAGGAACTCGCCGAGTCGCTTCACGATTGCCAACGCTGCCCGCTCGCCAAGCTCGGTCGACGTCAGGTCGTCTTCGGCGTCGGCAATCCGCACGCATCCGTCATGTTTGTGGGAGAAGCACCAGGATTTCACGAGGATCAGAAGGGCGAGCCGTTCGTCGGCGCGGCCGGACAATTGCTCAACGACTTATTGCAGTCGGCGGGGCTGTCCAGGCGCGGATATCTACATCGCCAACGTGATCAAATGTCGCCCGCCCAATAACCGCGACCCGGAACCTCAGGAGGTCGACACCTGCAAACCGTTTCTCTTGCAGCAGATCGCTCTGATTCGGCCGAAGCTGGTCTGTTCCCTGGGCAATTGGGCGACGCAGACGCTGCTGGAGCGCAAGGTCGGCATTACACGGGTACGCGGGCAGGCGTTTTACATGAAGGAATTCGTCCTGTTTCCCCTGCTCCATCCCGCCGCAGCATTGCACCAGGGGAGCATGCTGCAGCCCTTGCGGGAAGACTTCCAGAAGTTGAAGGAGTTTCTCGACCGACACAGTCAGGCTCCCGCGACGCAAGACAGGAGGCCTTCCAGCGCCCACCGCACGCTCGGAATCGAGCGCCCGACTTCGACCGCACAGCAAATGGATTTGTTCGGATCCTAAGCGAGCCACCGTCGCCGGAGCCTCACCGAAAAGGCAAGACAGCCGGACGGGGACGTAGTCTCGTTCAGGTGCGGGCAGGATTCTTCGGCAGTAGTCTTCGGAAGGAGTTTCCTCATCCGTGGCTCAAGCACTTCCTCTTCTTCGGGAGCGCCAAACCAGGCAACCAACATTTCTTCCCACCAGGCCTCATCGATTTCAGGGCCCGGGATCGACACCGAGAAACGCCACCTCGTCGGCTGATACACCCTGTCTCCGACCAGGTGCGGCTGAAACTTCGCGCGATCGATCACTTCCTTCGTGGCATACCCGCCCAAAATCCAGGAATCCGGATCCGCCCGCCTGGACTTGTACGCCTTCAGATTCAGCTTCAGGTACATGAAGATCTGCTGCTGATGCTCGTCCTCCACCCCGCTCTGCGGCAGGCTCGAGCGTCTTCTCGATCTTTTTTCTCCAGTGTCGATCCTCGTATCGCGACGTGATCAACTGAAGCATGGTCTTTCCCAGTTCGGCATCAAGAGCCATGGTGTGTTCCCTTACTCTGTTCTGGTGATTTCCCGCTTACCGGCCGTAGGTACCGGTGAAGGATGCTTTTCCGATGGCATTCTGATTGAGATAATAACCGACCATCGCGCCGGACGCCTCTTTCTTGAAGCGGCAATTGGTCCACCTTCAGCGCAAACACCGTAAAGATATACCGGTGCGGTTTATCGCCCGGCGGTGGACAGGGCCCGCCGAAGCCAGGCTGCCCAAAATCCGTCATGCTCTGGATGCTCCCTGGGGCGCGCCTTCACTGGTCCGGTTGACCCGCACCGGCCGGCAAGTGCCGTCACGCTCGGAGGAATGTTGAAAATGAGCCAGTGCCACCAGCCGCTCCCGTGGGAGCGTCAGGATCATAGACCGTCACGGCAAAACTCTTCGTGTCCTTCGGCGCATGATCCCATCGCAGCTCAGGCGAGACACTTGCCGCCCGTGCAGCCGAAACCGTTAAACACATGCTCATTGCCGATCGCGCTCTGATCCTTGATCGTGGGACTCGTCAACCTGAAACTCCGCCGCCATGCCGACCGCAGGCGTCACTAGCAGGACATAGATCATCGAGGCCATCAGTCGTCGCATCACCCGTCCCCCTCTGTCGTCTAGTTCCCTGCCACCATCATCTCGGCAAGTTTCACCGTCGGGCTGGCGATCCGTCCGCGAAACACCAGATCCGTCCCGATCGTCTCAATGTTGGTATACATCTGCTTCAGATTGCCGGCGATGGTAATCTCTTCCACCGGGTAGGCCAACTCTCCGTTTTCAATCCAGAACCCGCACGCCCCGCGAGAATAGTCACCGGTGACCATGTTGATGCCGAACCCGATCAGATCCGTCACGTACAGGCCCTGCTTCACCGAGGCCAGGATGTCTTCCGGTCTGGTGGTGCCCGGCACCATATAAAAATTCGTCGGCCCGGCAGAGGGACTTTCTCCGATGCTGCGCGCCGCATTCCCGGTGGAAGGCAATCCCAACTTTTTACCTGAATAGGTATCCAGCAGATAACTGGTCAGTCGACCACGTTCGACCATCGCCTGCTTCCTCGTCGGCAGCCCCTCACCGTCGAATGGACGCGTACCCAAGCCGCCGGGCATCCGGCCATCGTCATAAATGGTAACAAAGTCCGGGGCGATCTGTTGGCCCGAGTTGTCCGATCAGGAAGGAGGCACCTTTATAGAGGGCATAACCCGAGAGCGCACTGCAGAGATGACTGAGTAAACTCCCCGCCACTTCAGGATCAAAGATCACCGGCACTCGGCAGGTAGACACTTTACGCGCGCCCAGCTTCCGGACCGTCCGTCTCGTCGCTTCCTGCCCGATGGCTTCCGGACTCTCCAGTTTCGCAAATGCCCGATTCACGCCGTACCAGTAGTCCCGCTGCATCCCGGCCGCGTCCGACGCGATCGGCGAGACGGACAGGGAGAAACTACTGTTGGCATACTGCCCCATAAATCCGTGGCTGTTCGCCAGAATGATCCGGCCGGACGACGAGTCGCACTCGCCCCCTTCCGAGTTCGTAATACGGGAATCGGCGGCAAACGCAGCCCGCTCGGCACGCAGCGCGAGGTCGATCTGCTGATCCGTCTGAAGTTTCGTGGCATCGTGAATATTCAACTCAGGGAAACTCGGTGGCGTACTGGCCCGATTCCGGCAGGCCGGACACCGGATCCTCGACGACGGCCTGCGCCAAGGCACAGGTTTCACCGACGAACCGCTCCAGGGAATCGCGGGAAAAATCGGAGGTCGATGCGCTGGCGGACCGCTGACCGAAAAAGACCCGCAAGCCCAGCCGCTTTTCACGCGCCTTCGTCAGTCGATCGACGGCGCCCATCCGGACCTGCACCGAAAGGGTTTCCCCGTCGGCCACCATCACGTCCGACGCCGTCGCGCCATGTTTCGCCGCACGCGCCAGCAGATCCTGCGCGATATTCGTATAGTCCTGTTCCCGATCACACGTGTCATGGTTATGCTTTCGTCCCGCCGACGGTGATTTCGTCAATTCGAATGGTCGGCAGGCCGACGCCGACCGGCACCGACTGCCCTTCTTTTCCGCAGGTTCCGATGCCTTCGTCGAGCTTCAAATCGTGCCCCACCATCGAGACCTGCTTGAGAATATCCGGTCCGCTGCCGATCAGGGTTGCACCTTTCACCGGCTTGGTGATCTGCCCGTCCTCAATGAGGTAGGCCTCGCTGGCGGAGAACACGAACTTCCCGTTGGTGATATCGACCTGCCCGCCGCCGAACGAGACGGCGTACAGCCCCTTTTTGACCGACTTGATGATGTCCTTCGGATCTGATTCTCCGGCCAGCATGAAGGTATTCGTCATCCGCGGCAACACGACACTTTGATAACTCTCACGCCGCCCGTTACCGGTCACCGGAATACCCATCAGGCGGGCATTCAATTTGTCGGTGATGTATCCGCGCAAAATACCGCGTTCGATCAAGACGGTGCGGCTGGTGGGCGTGCCCTCGTCGTCCACATTCAGCGAGCCGCGCCGAAAGGGAAGGGTCCCGTCGTCCACGATCGTGCAGACCTCCGAAGCCACTTTCTTTCCCAGCAGATTCGAGAACGCGGAGGTTTTCTTCCGATTGAAATCGGCCTCCAGCCCATGTCCGATCGCTTCGTGCAGCAAGATCCCCGGCCATCCCCCGCCCAACACCACCGGCATGACACCGGCCGGCGCATCGACTGCGCTCAAGTTCAGGATGGCTTCCCGCGCCGCTTCTCTGGCGAACTGCAGATATCGCTGGTCGTTCTGGAAATACTCCAGTCCGATTCGTCCTCCGCCGCCGAACGTCCCCACCTGCCGATTGCCGTTCTCTTCGGCAATACAGGTGACCTGGAGCCTCGACAAGGGTTGGATATCGCCGACCATCAGACCGTCGGACGTCGCCACCAGCATGACCTTGTATTCGGTGTTATAGGCCGCCATGACGTTCTTGATCCGGGGATCGTACCGCCTGGCTTCGGCATCGATAGCGTTGAGCAGCGTGACCCGATCGCGGGTGGCGACTTCAATATTGGCCCGGTCATGGGGATAGAGATTGCGTGCGAGGGCGGGGCGGTGGGTGACCGGAACCGGTGCCGTTCCCTGGGCGCTATTGGCGATATACCGCGCCGTATCGGCGGCGATGTTCAAATCTTTGGGGGTCAGTTCGTCGGAATAGGCAAAGCCTGTTTTCTCACCGGCGGTTGCCCGGACGCCGACGCCCTGCCCGACACTCTTCGTGGCCCGCTTGACGATCCCCTCTTCCATGGAGACCGACTCGGACTGGCAATACTCAAAATAGAGGTCCGCATAGTCGACGGTCGAGACCTTGACCCGTCCCAGCGCCTGCTCGATTTCTCGATCGGTTACCCCGAAACGCGCCAGTGCGCCGGACTCGTCATTGGACATGCATGTGCTCCTCTCGTACGGTGCGTGAGTATAACGCACTCTTTTCCGGAGGCGCAATGCAAACACGCTCGAACCATCTGCAAATACAGCGAAATTGGGAAATACTGTTTGACTTTCCTGGACCCCACCGCTAGACTCGCCTTACTTCCCCGAGGATCCACATAGTCTAAAAAAAGGTGCTCACGCCGTTCCATGAACGATTCTCGATCACGCGATATCGAGCCTGCCCCCGACTCTGATCTGCTCTCGCAACTCGAACCGGACCTGCTGCCGAAACATCTGGCCGTGATTATGGACGGCAACGGCCGCTGGGCCGAGCTACGGGGCCTCCCGCGTATTGCCGGGCACCAGGAAGGCATCAAGTCCGTGCGGGAACTGATCTCTCTTTCTCTGGAACTGGGGATCAAGGTGCTCACGATTTATGCGTTTTCGCAGGAAAATTGGAACCGGCCCGCCCAGGAAATCACCGCGTTGATGGGCCTGCTGGAACATTATTTATCCACAGAGCGATCCAGCCTGGTTGAAAAAGGCGTGCGCTTTCAGACCATTGGCCGGGTCACGTCCCTGCCTCCGTCCGCTTTACAATGGGTCCGGACGACGGAGCAGGAAACCGCGCATCTTGGACAAATTGATCCTCAATGTCGCCTTGAGCTACGGTGGCCGTGCGGAACTGGTCGATGCCGCGAGAGATCTCGCCCGGGCGGTGCAGAGCGGCCGACTTTCACTGGATCAGATCGATGAACAGGCCATGCAACAGGCTCTGTACACCCACGATCTGCCCGATCCGGATCTCCTGATCCGCACCAGCGGCGAGACGCGCATCAGCAATTTCCTGTTGTGGCAACTGGCCTATACGGAACTGTACTTCACCCCGACACTCTGGCCGGATTTCCGTCGGCGCGAAACGTTGGTCGCGCTGATCGAATACCAGCGGCGCGAACGCCGCTTCGGCCGGGTGCTCAGCAGCGTCTCCTCCTAGCTTCTCCGTGGTGAAACCAGGAGCTATTCCAGTGCGAGAAGACTATGCCGCCCACACTGGACAGGGCTCGACCACGATCTTCATCCGAAACCGTTCGTCGCGTACTGGCGGCAGTGGTGTTTCTGCCGATCTTTTATTACCTCGTCCACGACCTTGGGGCGATCGCGTTCTTCGGTCTGGTCGCGATCGCCGGCATGCTGGCGGTGGGAGAGTTTTATCGGCTCCATTTGGGACAGGCCCCTTGGCCATGGTGGAGCTGGCTGGGCGTCGGCGGCGACCGGACTTTTGATCAGCAGCGCGCAGTGGCCGACCCTCGTCACCGACCGTACGGTACTGCTCGGGACCCTGGCGATTGCGCTGTGCATGCCCCTGCTCTCGGGAAAGTCGCTGCGCGACTCACTCACGGACGGCATGGTACTGGTCATGGGCGTGCTCTATCTCGGGCTCACGCTCAGCTATCTTGTGCTCACGAGAGGGTTGCCCGACGGCGCCCTGCTGATTTTCTTCGTCTTCCTGGTCACGTGGGCCGGTGATACCGGCGCCTATGTGGCGGGAAAGTCCATGGGACGGCACGCCGCTGGCGCCGGTCGTCAGCCCGAAAAAAACCTACGAGGGATTGGCGGGTGGCCTCGTCCTCGCCTGTCTGATGGCCGTCGTCGCGCGCGCCTGGTTCCTTCCCGGCTTTCTCGCTGGTCGATTGCCTGGCGCTCGGGTGATCCTCACCATCACCGGCCTCATCGGCGACCTGGCGGAATCGGCCATGAAACGCAGTGCGGGATTCAAAGACTCGGGCGCCCTGATCCCGGGCCATGGAGGTATGCTGGATCGCCTGGATAGCCTCTTGTTCACCGGCCCGGCCTTCTACTACTATGTCACGATCGTCAACAACGGGTGACAGATGATTGTCCGCCCGTTCTGGAGCATGCCATGAAAAACATCGTCATTCTTGGTTCGACCGGCTCGATCGGAACGAACACGCTCGATATCGTGGACCGGTTTCCGCAAGAGTTTCGCGTGGTCGGCCTGACCGCCGGCTCGAACGATGACAAACTCGAGGCGCAGATCCGCCGGTTCCGTCCTGCCTTCGCGGCGCTCGCCAACGAGTCCGCCGCGGCAAGATTGCGGGATCGTTGCGCCGACCTCCCGGTCAAGATTTTGCGGGCAACGAAGGCGTGGCCAAGTGGCGCAGTCGCAGGAAGCTGAATTGGTCATTTCCGCCATCGTCGGCGGCGCAGGGCTGCTCCCGACGCTGGCCGCGATCCGCGCCGGCAAACAGATCGCGCTCGCCAATAAAGAGCCGATGGTCATGGCCGGCGCACTGATGCAGGCAGAAGCCAAGAAACATCACGTCCGCATTTTCCCCATCGACAGCGAACACAGCGCCATCTTCCAGTCCGCTCGAAGGGCATCGCCGAGAGGACGTCAAGCGCATCATTCTGACCGCCTCTGGAGGGCCGCTCTCGGGCATCTCCCGCGAGCAACTTCAAGACGTCAGCCCTGAAGCGAGGCCTTGCAGCATCCGAACTGGAAAATGGGCTCGAAGATCACGATCGACTCGGCCACCCTCATGAACAAAGGGCTGGAAGTCATTGAGGCGCGCTGGCTCTTCGATATTCCGGAGACACAGATCGAGGTCCTGGTGCATCGCGAGAGCATCATCCATTCACTGGTAGAATACAGAGACCGGTCGGTGATTGCGCAGTTGGGCCTTCCGGATATGCGAACACCGATTTCTTATGCCATGCGGTATCCTGAACGGATGCCGTTAGATCTTCCGTCTCTCGACCTGACGGAAATCAGCACCTTGACGTTTTTCAAGCCCGACCATGAGCGATTCCCCTGTTTGCAGCTCGGGTATGAGGCGTTGCGGATCGGTGGAACCATGCCGGCGACGATGAATGCCGCCAACGAAGTGGCCGTGGAAGCATTCCTTCAGAACGGAATTCGTTTTCTCGATATTCCGGACATTATTCGGAGTACAATGGAGTCTCATGCGCCGCGTCCGATCGACGCCCTGGATGATGCGCTGGAAGCCGATCGCTGGGCGCGTGACAAAGCCGAGTCCCTTGTGCATGCCTTGACGCGGTAATACCCTGAACCCAAGGAGTGTTGTTGTGGGAACAGCCTTTGCCTGGTCTCCTGATGTGGTCTCGCTTCTGACCCACTGGGCGCTTCCGTTCCTGGTGGTGTTGGGCGTCCTCGTCGCCTTTCACGAAATGGGACATTTTCTCGCTGCGCGCTGGGTCGGAGTGAAGGTCCTGAAGTTTTCGCTCGGGTTTGGACCGAAGATTTTCGGGCGCCAGATCGGGGAAACAGAATATCTGTTGTCGGTCGTGCCCCTCGGCGGATATGTGAAGCTCTTCGGCGAAGACGAGCACGAAACCTTAACGCCGGAAGACAAGAAACGGGCGTTTGTCCATCAATCGCTGTGGGGCAAGACGCTCATCGTCGGCGGCCGGACCGATTTTCAACTTTATCCTCGCCTATCTCATTTATACCGCCTATATCGGGCTCGGGCTATACGCTGCCGGTCCCAAGCTTCAAGGACATCATTCCTGAAGTCGAAGCCGTACTCCCTGGATCACCTGCCGACCAAGCCGGCCTGAAGCCGGGCGACCGGGTCATCCGGGTGAATGAAAAAGAAATCTCGACCAACGCGGAACTCCTGAAATACATCGCTCAAAGCAACGGGAAACAACTCACGTTGGACCTGACGCGCGGGGAACAGGTCAAGACGGTGCTGGTCACACCAAGCAAAACGACCGTGCAGGACAACGGCAAAGCCACGACCATCTTCCAGCTTGGCATTGAAGAGCGGGCGCCGGTCATCACGGCCGTGATCCCGGGGTCTCGCGCACAGGCTGCAGGCCTATCGGCTGGCGACCGGGTCGTCCGCATCGACGGACACGACATCTTCACCTGGTCGCAGATGACCTCCCTCGTGCGGGAAAGCCCGAATCGCGCGCTTCAGTTTGATATTCAACGGGGCGGCACCACCCAAACGCTCTCCGTCACGCCGATGGGCGAAAAGGCCACCGTAGAGGGAAAGCCGGCCGAAGTCGGGAAAATCGGCATTTCGGCCCAAAACCAAACTATTCTCCAGACGAACGATCCGCTCAAAGCCCCGTGGCTGGGCGCCCAGGCCACCTGGGGATGGACCGAACTGACGGTGGTGGGCATCTACAAAATCATCACGGGGGACATCTCCCGCAAGAACATCGGCGGGCCGCTCACGATCGCCAAAACCGCAGGGGACGCCGCTGAACAGGGCACCTCCAGCCTGGTGTTCCTGATGGCGATGCTCAGCATCAACCTGGGCGTGCTGAATCTTCTCCCCATCCCCATTCTCGACGGCGGGCACCTCTTGTTCTTTTTTATTGAGGCCATTCGTAGAAAACCACTTGAAGATCGGCAGCGAGAACTGGCACAACAGGTCGGGACTGGTTCTCCTGGTCGGCATCATGATTTTTGCGTTCTGGAACGATATCGAGCGATTGATTTCCCCATAAACCCACATGCGCGTTTCCGAAACTCTTATTCCCACATTGCGAGAAGATCCGGGCGAGGCTGAAACGGTCAGCCATCGCCTCATGCTGCGCGCCGGCCTGATTCGGAAGGTCGCGGCCGGAATCTACACCTATCTCCCGCTGGGCCTGCGAGTGCTCCGTAAAATCGAACGCATCGTTCGCGAAGAGATGAATCGGGCCGGAGCGCAGGAACTGCTCATGCCCGTCGCCTCTCCGGCGGAACTGTGGCGAGAAACCGGACGCTGGGACTTCTATGGCAAGGAGCTGCTCCGGTTCAAGGACCGGCACGAGCGCGATTTCTGCCTGGGGCCGACACACGAGGAAGTGATCACCGATCTCTTCCGCCGGGAAGTTCGCTCATATCGGCAGATGCCGTTGAATTTCTATCAGATCCAGACGAAATTCCGTGACGAGATCCGTCCACGCTTCGGCTTGATGCGCGGCCGCGAATTCATCATGAAAGATGCGTACAGCTTCGACCGGGATGAAGCCGGAGCCAGACTGAACTATCAAAAAATGTACGACGCGTACAACCGCATCTTCACGCGCTGCGGCCTCACCTTCCGTCCCGTGGAAGCCGACACCGGGCTGATCGGAGGCACCTCGTCACATGAGTTCATGGTGCTGGCGGAGACCGGCGAGGAGACGATCGTCTACAGCGAGGACGGCACGTACGCCGCCAACGTCGAACGTGCCGAAGTCCTCCCTCCGGATACAGCCGACAATTCGGCTCACCGCCCGCTCACGCCGGTCTCAACCCCGGAACCGACGAACCGTTGAGGAAGTCACTACCTTCCTGAAAATTGAGCCACGACAACTGGTCAAAACGCTGCTCTATAGCACGGGCAAAGAAACGGTCGCCGTCCTGGTTCGAGGCGATCATGAGGTCAATGAGATCAAGGTCAAACGCCTTCTTGGGTGTGCCGGAGATTGAGCTTCTCAAACCCGAGCTGGTTCCCGGCCTGACCGGTGCGCCGGTCGGATTCGTAGGGCCGGTCGGATTGAAGCAGGTCCGCATCATGGGCGACTGGGCCGTGAAGGCCATGGCCAACTTCGTCGTCGGAGCCAATCAGGCCGACACCCATTTCGTAGACGCCAATTGGGAGCGCGACTTCAAGGTGGATCAGTTTGCCGATCTCCGCAATGCACGGGCCGGCGATTGCTCACCTCGCAAAGACGGCACCCTGAAGACGGCCAAAGGCATCGAAGTCGGCCATGTCTTTATGTTGGGGACAAAGTACAGCCAGGCGATGAAGGCCACCTTCCTGGATGCGCAGGGACAGGAACAGCTGGCGGTCATGGGCTGTTACGGAATCGGCGTCAGCCGAACCGCGGCGGCTTCGGTTGAGCAGAATCATGACGCGAAAGGCATCAAGTGGCCGGTTCCCATCGCGCCCTTCCATGTCACCCTGCTTGCCGCTCAGCCAGTCTCAACCAGTCACGCAGTTAGCCGAGACCCTCTATCGCGCCATGCAGGAGGCCGGTATCGAAGTACTGTGGGACGACCGCGACGAGCGGGCCGGGGTCAAGTTCAACGACGCCGACCTGATCGGCGCTCCCTATCATTTGGTCATCGGGGAGAAAGGGCTGGCGCAAGGCCAGGTCGAGCTCAAACTTCGTCATACCGGCGAGACTCAAAAAGTCGCTCCCGACCAGGTGGTCTCTCCTGCTGTCCTCATTCCTGCAAGCCGCTCCTAGCTCCATTCCCAGACGGTTCAATCGTTGTCACTCCCCCGCGAACTCTCACCTCCTGCGGACACGTCCTCACACGTACCCGGCAGAATCGGTTTGAGAAAGTGTCTTTTGCTTGCCTTGACTGCGCGTTGCGATACACTGACTCACACGGAAGAAGCCCGGCGTTCGGATCCCGGTCGACACCGCAATCGCCCTCTGCGCAAGCGTTTTGGAGACAACTTGATGCAGCCCAAACCCCCGCTGCCTGGTCTAGGCGATGCGACTCTCAAATCCGGCATCGCCGAAAACGTCAAGCGGATCAGCGGACAAATCCTCGCCGCGTCCGATGTCGACCAGATCCTCCTGGATCTGCGCCATGAAATCCTGAGCTGTTTCGACGCGGAAGATCTCACGCTCTTCGTGGTGGATTCGGAAAAGAAAGAGATCTTCTCCAAAATTCCCCATCTCGACACCGTTCAGGAAGTCCGCATCCCGATCACCGAACAGAGTCTCGCCGGGTTCTGTGCCAAATACCTTCGCCCGGTCAATGTCGGCGACGCCTACAGCCTGGTCGAACTGCAGCGCGATCCACCCCTCGCTCACCCACGACGCCTCCTACGACAAAAACACCGGCTTCAAGACCAAACAGGTGCTCACCTATCCCGTCGTCGCCGAGAACAAATATCTCATGGGTGTCATCCAGCTGCTCAACAAAAAGAGCGGCGGACGGTTCACGCGCAAAGACGAAGAATGTGTCGCGGAGATCGCCAAGGCACTGGGGACCGCTTTTTACGCGCTTCGAAAAGACGTCAAAAAAGCCTCCTTCGAAATTCGACTATCTGCTGACCAACGGAAAAGTTTCGCAGAACGATCTGGACAATGCGCTCGCAGAGGCCAAAAAGGGGACCACCGACATCGAGTCGCTGCTCATCGAAAAGTATAAAGTTCCGAAAGCCGAACTCGGCAAGTCGCTCGCCAATTTTCACAAATGCCCCTACATCGAATACAACGAGCGGACAATCGTCGATATCGAACTGCTCAAAAACCTCAATGTCGACTACCTCAAGAAAAATCACTGGATGCCGCTCAAGCGGGACCGCGCGGCGATTGAAATTCTTGACCGACGATCCCGGCGATCTGGATCGCGTCGCAGGACATCAAACGCACCTTCCCCGGCCTGAATATCCGCTTTGCCGTCAGTCTTCGTCGCGATATCTCCCTGTTCCTTGCGAGCACGACCGGGAAGCCCGGACGATCACCAACAAGATGAACGAGAATGTCTCCGACATTCTCGGCGAACTGGTCAACGAATCCCAACTTGAAGCGCAGGAAGATGCCTCCAGCGCAGGGCTCGACGAAAACGACAACGCCATCGTGCGTCTGGCCAACCAAATCATCGCCGACGCCTTCCGACAAGGCACCTCCGATATTCACATCGAACCCTATGGGGAAAAGCGCGATACCCTCGTGCGGTTCCGGGTCGACGGCGACTGCTTCGAGTACATGAAAATTCCACCGAGTTATCGCCGCGCCATCGTCTCCCGCCTCAAGATCATGGCGAGTCTCGACATTGCGGAACGACGAAAACCGCAGGACGGAAAGATCAAATTCAAGATCGGCGAGAACAAGGAAATCGAGTTGCGTGTCGCCACCATTCCGACCGCCGGCTATAACGAAGACGTGGTCATGCGTATTCTGGCCGCGAGCGAACCGCTGCCGGTCGACAAGATGGGCTTCTCGGAGCGAAATCTGCGCGAGATCAAGAGTATCGCGGAAAAGCCGTACGGCATCATTCTCTGCGTCGGACCGACCGGATCAGGAAAAACCACCACGCTGCACTCCGTGCTCGGCTACATCAATACGCCGGACATCAAGATCTGGACGGCGGAAGACCCCGTCGAAATCACGCAATACGGACTGCGCCAGGTGCAGGTGCATTCCAAAATCGGCTTCACGTTCGCCGCCGCCATGCGCGCGTTTCTCCGGGCCGATCCGGATGTCATCATGGTCGGAGAAATGCGAGACAAAGAAACTGCGGACACCGGCATCGAGGCCTCGCTGACCGGTCACTTGGTCCTCAGCACCTTGCACACCAACAGCGCGGTGGAAACCATCACCCGACTGCTCGACATGGGCTGCGACTCGTTCAGTTTCGCCGACGCCATGCTGGGAGTCCTCGCCCAGCGTTTGGCGCGACGGATTTGCAAAGACTGCAAGGAAGCGTATCAGCCGTCGAAGGAAGAATATGAAGAACTGCGGTTGGGATATGGCCCTGAATACTGGGACACGC
Organism: Candidatus Krumholzibacteriia bacterium; assembly: GCA_963848505.1. GTDB lineage: Bacteria > Krumholzibacteriota > Krumholzibacteriia > LZORAL124-64-63 > LZORAL124-64-63 > JACZKN01. The sequence continues at coordinate 2,823,877 of CAWKEB010000003.1, forward strand.
TGGGCATCACATTCGACGCCAACTTCCGGCTCTATCGAGGCAAGGGCTGCGACACCTGCAATCGCACAGGGCTTGAAGGGCCGCGTGGCGCTACACGAGCTGCTTCTGGGCACAGATCAAATGAAGAAGTTGATTCAAAACAAAGCGAAAACCGACGAAATGCTGAAGGCCGGCATGGCGGAGGGCATGACCACTCTGGTCCAGGACGGGATCCAGAAAGTGCTGCAAGGCCACACGACCTACAAAGAAGTCAAAGCCGTCGCCATCAAGTAGCATCGGCGGACCGACAATCGGAGCGTACGCTATCGCCCGGAACGGGAACGCGGTCAGACGGATCAGCTCCTTCTCCAGCCGCGCAACCTCCCCAACCAGCCCCAATTTCCTCGCACAGTCCCACGCAAGGGTCGATCGCCGCGATCGCCTGAGCCTGATTCCCTTGCGCCAGATAACTACGATAGGCCCGCTCGGAATAGGCCAACCCACGATCGGGAAATCCCCGCCGTTCCGCAACCCGGCCCAGCCGCAGCAGATCGGCGGCAATCTCCGCCCGGCGCTCCGCGGTCTTGTCCAACTCCAGAGCTCGCTCAAATTCCCGTTCCGCGACTTCGTACTCGCGGCGCTCCTCCGCCAGAATCCCCAGGTTCACATGATTGCTGGCCTCGGCATGCGAGATGCCCCGCGGCTTGATTCAAGGCCATCGCCTGCCGGAACAATTGTTCTGCCTGTCCGACATCACCGGTCGCCTGCCGGACCAGTCCGAGATTATTCCGGAGCATCGCTTCGGTACGCTGGTCTGCTGCCCGCTGAAGCGAGATCCAGCGCCTGTTGATAGCGCCGGCCTGCCTCCTCAGTCCGCCCCTCTTGATATTCTGCCGCCCCCAATGAGTGCGAGACCAGCGATCAAGAGGTCCGTCTCTCCAAATTGTTGCGCCAGGGAGACGGCCCGCCCATGAAGCTGGATCGCCTCACGCACGGCCCCACGGCCAAGCGCAACGAGACCCAAGATCGTTGAGGCCCCGATGAGCCCCTTCATATCATCCAGACTTTCGGCCAGCCGGCGAGCTTCTTCATAGGCTTCCCCGGCACGTGCCAGGTCGCCCCGCGATCATCCAACGATCTCCCTGTAGGCGCAAGGACTCGACCTGTACGGCTTAGAGGCCTGGGCGCGGGGACGGAGAGGCGGTGGCGGCGCAGCGGCGCACCCGAGCAGGAGACATAACGTCACCGCCGCAGAAGCCTGCGGAACAACCATGCCCGTCTGACGATCATCGACGCACGTGATCCCCGCGCAAACTCGGAGGATCCAGTCGGGGACAGGGCGGCTTCCGGCTTCGGCGCCGGCCCGGCGTTCTGCGCGAATCGGTTAAAGGGAAATGTCTGCTTTGCGCCACGCACCAGGATCGAGACGTCTGCCAGCGTGGTCTCCGCCGTGTGAATGACGGGAAGCAGCTCATGGCTCACCTCGCCCACGGAATCGGAGAGGCGCTTCACGCTGGTGAGTGTGGATTGCGCACTGTCCAAAATAGCCGGCAAGTCGACTGGTCGTCCGCTGCATGTCTGCCGTGACACGATCCACCACCGCCAGCGTGCGCTGAACTGAGCCGGTCATGGCGGGAAGCGCGGTCGCCGTTTGCTCGACCGAGGCGATCGTGCGCTGCACGGATGCCACGACCGCCGGCAGATCCTGCGTCGCCACCGCCACCTGCTCCAGACGCCTTGCCGCCGGCTTTCAGCCCGCCCTGCAGATCCTGCGTAATGGTTTCGACACGCAGCAGCGTCTGCTTCACGGCCATCAGCACCGGTTCAACCTCATTGAGCAGGTCCCCGATGTCTCTCGGTTCAACGGCGCGAATCGTGCGCGCCATCGGTCAACACGGGACTGCTGGCGGTACCCGCCCCGATATCGACTTGGGTCTGGCCGACCACGACACCGCTCTTGGTAATATGCAGTTCCGAATTGCCCTTCACCATGTCCTGGTACCGGGCCGACAGTTGCAGCGTCAGATCGACCGTCCCGCGATCGTTGAGATCCACCTGCTTCACCCGCCCGATCCGAATCCCCGATACGACGACCGGCGCGCCCGGCTCGAGGCCATACGACTTACTGAGGCTGGCCATGAGGTGGTACTTCGGCTCGAAGAGATGTTCGGTCTTCGACATCCAGAAGCCGGCCACCGCCAGAATCAGGACGGGAATCAGCACGAATGTGCCGACAATCTGAGCCAACCGCCCGCTGGATAGCCGATGTGAATAGTGCATCGTCCATCACCTCTCAGTCTCGCTGGACCGCCTCGGCAGGACGCGGTCTATTCCACATACCGTCTGAGCGCCTCGGGAACGATGCCGGCCACCGCATCACGAGGCCCCATCGGCTTCCACGCGGCCGTCGCGAAGCACCACCAGACGATCCGCCCCCTCGATGAACGGCGAAAAGGCGCGCAACGCCGCGACCACCGTCAGCGGATGGCTGCGCCCGACGTTCTTCGACACAGGCCTTGAGCACCAACACCATCTCGGCATCCAGCCCGGCCACGGGATCGTCCAGCAGCAGCACCTCGGGATCCAACATCAAGGCGCGCGCAATGGCACGCTCTACGCACTTCGCCTTGGTTGAGCTCGGCAGGAAACCGATCTCGCATCGGCGCCAAACCCAATCGTTCCAGCTGCGCCATCACGGCTTGCTCCCGACTGCGATCCGGACATCGCCCCACGATGGTACCGGAGCGGCAGAGAGCACGTTATTGAAACAGCGTCATATTGCTCAACAACCCCGGCTGTTGCAGCACAGTCCCCACTCGAAGCCGCACGGGATCTGCTCACTCTCCGAGATATCGTCCACTCATGCCCCAGCAGAACCACCCGACCCGCTTCCGGTCGCACCAACCCCGCTGCCAGCTCGATCATCAGGCTTTTCCCCGAGCGGCTCGGCCCCACCAGCGCGACGAACTCGCCCGCGGCAATCCTCAGATCGACATCGAGGACATGAGGACTGCCCGGCCATCGGCGTCCGGACCTGCTCCAGAACGAGGGCTGCCTCATTCATAGGTACAACGGCACCGTGACGACGACATCGATCAGCAGACAGAGGACAAATGAATTGATCATCGCCCGGGTCGTTTGCTGCGGCACTTCGGTAAAGGAGGACCGGACGGCCAGGCCATGGTAACAACAGACGGCCGCCACGGCCGACCCGAATCACAATCCTTTGATGGCCGTCATCAGGACATCCGTCGTCGACAGCGCCTTGGTGACACTCTCCGACGAACGCATAAAACGGAATGGTCAGTTGCGCATCGGCGATCGAGGTAGCCCCCCAACACAGCCACCACATCGAAATACAGCGTCAGGCAGAGCATCGAGAGGACCATGCCGACCATACGAGGCATAATGACAAATCGGCTGATGGAAATCCCCATGAGCCGGAGCGCTACCACCTCGCGTGTCACCGACATGTTGCCCAACTCCGTCGCGATGGCCGTTCCCGAGCGCCCGACTACAATGAACGCCGTAATCAACGGGCCCAGTTCGCGAATGACGGTCACGACGATGATGCTCCCCACCAGGCCACCGGCCCCGAGCCTCGGAAGCTGTGTCCCGGCCTGCGTCACGATGATGATGCCGAGCAGGAGCGCGATGACGGTCGTCACGGGCAACGCATCGACCCCCGTGAACAGAATTTGCCTGACGAGTACCCGCAGCGTTTCCCCACGGCCTTGGCGTGTCGGGAGCACGAGGTCCAGCACGGCTTGCGTAAAGAGTGTCGCCAGCGCCGCCAGGTACGTATACCCCGCGATGGTCTTGCGCCCCACCCACTCGATCATGCGTTGTGAGCCGCCTTTTCCATGGAGCAACACCGTCGGGCCGAGCCAGATATTCATGTGGGATCCCGCGAAATTGTAGGGGAAGGATCGGAAACAAAGCAATGAGTCGCCCTGCCGGCGACGTCTCGAACCGGCGCAGGCGAGAGGAGATGCCGTGTGGGCTGGTCAGCGTGGACAAATAGCGGCGGAGGCAACAACAGGAAGGAGGAACGTTGTACGAGGCCTATGACAACGGCCTGGCCTTGATGACGAACTGCTGGATGCGCTGGAGTTGCGGCAGGGCGCATCGCCAGAAACTCCACACCGAACTCCCCGCCTCGCGCCCATCGAACCACGGCTTCATCCACTCGGACCGGCCATTCATGCCCGTCCGACAGAAATAAAGACACCTTCATACGAAGTCCCGGTGACATCCTGTTATCCGACTTGGCCATACAGCCGGTACGAGGAGAGATCCAACACCTCCGCCTCCCCATCCACCTCATCCTCCCCGGTAAATTCCAATCGGCAATCGGTCGCGACCCGACGAGATTTTCGCGGCGTTTTCGTCTTTTCCACCCGAGCTCCTTTCTCAGCACACCCCCCGCAGCGCTCATCGGCCCCGATACCGGCCCTATTCAGGACCGGTGGATGCGAGAAACTGGCGGATCCGATTGAATTCGGCTGTCCCCATGGAGACAAATTCCACACCAAAATGCAGATCCCTACCCCATCGCACCAGGGCCAGATCAATGGCTGGTCGGGACAGTTCCCCCGGAAGGAGGATGATCAGACGACATCGCATCTCCCACATTCACACCCGCGTCGCTGCTGATTTTGCAACCACCGGCGACAGGTTGATGACGACGCCTTCACCTTCCGCATCACCGTTAAAACTGATGGTCGGAGCAAAGGGCGCAAACGAGAGCAGGCAGGCCGGGGGCACAACACACCGCTGGTGCTGCCGGAGTTCAATGCGCGCGGGAGAGAGCTTGTTGGATTGATCCATGGCGGAGCGGATGATGCGATCGTGCTACTACATCCAGCCAGGATCAGTATACCGCAGGGAGCGGGAGACGCCGAATACTTCTCATCATTTCGCCGGAGCCCCGAGTCGAATATACACGACCGCGCTCCCATCGATGGAACGCCACTTAGCGTCGATAGATCGGCGGCTCGCCGGGAGGACGGCTTTTGAAGCGGCGATGCTGCCAGAAATATTGTTCCGGCACTCGACGGACCGCCCCTTCGATCAACCGGTTGATACGGGTGGCATCCTCCATCATTTCACCGGACGGAAAATGATCGAGCGCCTGCCCCACTTCGATGTCATAGCCGGATCCGTCGGCTCTTCGATAATAAAAGCAGGGAACGACCGCGGCACCGCTGACCTTCGCCAATCGAGACGTGGCGGTCAGGGACGCGGCCGGCACACCGAAAAACGGGGCGAAGACGCTGCGCTTCGATCCCGCATCGATATCGGGGGCATACCACACCACCTGGTTCCTGGCCAATGCTCGCAGGATCCCTCGCATATCCCGATGCTGAATCAATTCGGAATAGTACCGGCTCCGGCATCGGTTCGCGACCATTTCCGCCACGACATCGTTCTGAGGCCGATAGACGATCGCCACCGGCTGCTCCAGCGCCATGAATCGACCGGCCAGTTCCGCCGCATGCAAATGCGCGCCGCAGAGCAACACGCCTCGCCCCTGACGGAGCGCCTCGCGGATATGCTCCAATCCCTTGATGGTGCACTCGCAATGGGTGCGAGGATCCTTCGCCCACCAGGCCATCGCGATCTCCAGCACGCCCATCCCCATGGACTCGAAACAATGGAGCGCAACCTGGTTACGCTCAACCGGTTCTGTCGGGAAAACAAACGGCCAGATTCACCCGGACGATATCGCGCCGCTTGGTGAGAAGACCATGCAGCAAACGCCCGCATTGCCGCCCGAATGCGAGTTGCCAGCGATAGGGAAACAAGGACAGCAGGCGAAACAAGCCAAGACCGACCCATGTGGGCCAATACAGCGGATGATAGGAACTATGCGGCTGCGTGCCGCTTATTTCGTGTGTTCGTACTGGACATGGCCGAATGGGGAAGCCATTGTAGGGAAACGGAGCGGCGAGCGCAATCTCGAAGCGATGCGGGGAATCGCCACAACGGGAGCTGGCGAGGGGGACGCGGTTGGAACTGATGCACCAGGACCGCAATGCCGGCCCGATGGAGGCTATGCGCGGTTCTGTGCGCCTTCGCGCTACTGCGCCGGGCAGATCGCACGGACGCTGGGGTTAGGCCGCCGGTTTCGTCGCGATGCGTGATGAACTTTCGTAAGCGCATCTCGGCCACCGGTGACAGATCGACAAACTCCAGTCCGTACACCTGCTCTTTCTCCCAGCGCACCGTCGCTTCCTCGACCGTCATCGGCGACACCTGATTGGGCAAAGAAAGGCTGACCGACACCCTGTCGCCGCGCTGAATACCGGCCTCACTCATCACTTTGGCCCCTCGCATCGACACATCGAACACGACACCGATGCCGTCCCCCCCGCGCCCAAGCCATTTGGCCAAGCCCAAGGCGGGACAGTGAACAGACGAACGGTGCCGGTACGCGCAACCGCGGATGCTGCCGCAAATCGACGGAGAACTGTTCCTGTCCCGTAGTGCCATTCATACGTACCCTCCCGTATGTATATATGGCCACTGTATCGCACCTGCGCCGGTTCGAAAAATAAATTGACGAAAACCAACCGGACGCAACGGAACGGAACGGACGGTGACCGGAAGTGACCTGACCGATCGCCACCGGCCCGACACCTCTCCTCCGCCCGACCCAAGCCGGAGGCGATTACCGGCGCTTGGCCGCGTTGCTGCATCATTTCGGAGCAGGTTTGGGAGAGTTCCGCGGCATGCTGCTTCAAGCACTGAACGATTCGCCCTTCTCCCGCTTTGACGCCCGGACAGAGTTTTTTCACATCTTCGGCGCAGGCCTTCCGCATGCGATGGCCCCCAAGCCTTTCCCTTAGGCCCCTTTCCAGGACTGCCGGAAGACTCGGGCGCAGCAGCGGATTGGTCCTGACCGGCTGCCGATGACTGGATCGGATGTCGACCAGGCGGGTTCATAGCCGCCAAACAGCTCGACCGCCAGTCCGCTCAAGACCACAATCCCCATCGCCTTTCTTAGAACCCCACGATCAACCCGCATACTCCCCCCTTTCGAAATTGATGACCACACTAGGTCCACTCTCCTTCCGCACCCACGATGACTGCGCGTGGAGCCTGTTACCGACACAGTGACTCAACGTCTCCGCAGGAAAACGGTTGACGGTCACCCTCGACCACCCTGGCACCCAGGCCAGAGCGGACCGGACAAATCTGCGGTCCATCGATCGTACGGCGCCGACCAGACACTTGCGAAAACCTGCACGCTTGACTATTGTAGCGGGATGCAACAAATCGCCCCGAGTTCGGTTCCAACCGACATTGTCCATCGCGTTCACCATAAGTTCTGGACCTATCTCCTATTCTGGTCAGTCGTCGCAGGTTCAATGATCGCGGTGCCCGGCTATGGACTGGTCTATGGCTACTCCTGGCTGGATTGGACGATGTTCGCCATCCTCTATGTGGTCACCGGACTGGGGATCACTGTGGGCTACCACCGGCTGCTGACCCATCGCAGTTTCGAATGTCCCGACTGGGTGAAGGGCTGTCTATTGGTGGCGGGGGGCTGGGCGCTGCAGAACTCCGGCGCGAAATGGACAGCCGATCATTTGCGACACCATGCGCACTGCGACGATCCGGCCGATCCCTATAACGCCAAACGGGGGTTCTGGTACAGCCACTGCGGCTGGCTGCTCGATCCAGTGCCCTGCAACGATGAACGATTCGGCTCCCGCGTCATGCAGGACCGGGTCGCGATGTGGCAACACCGCTACTATGCGGTGATCGTCCTCGTCGGCCTGGCGCTCCCCTTTGTCGTCGGCTTCCTGCATAACGGCTGGAAGGGCGGAATCGGTGGCTTCATGCTGGCCGGCGTCGGACGCACCTTTGCCGTACTGAACTCCACCTTCTGCATCAACTCCGTCTGTCACCTGTGGGGCGAGCAGCCCTACGGTACGGCCGATTCCAGTCGCAACTCCTGGTTTGTCTCATTGCTGACCTTCGGCGAGGGGTACCACAACTATCACCACACCTATCCGAGCGACTATCGCAACGGGCCGCTGTGGTACAATTTTGACCCGTCGAAGTGGTTGATCTACACCTTATGGAAGTTAGGACTCGCCTCCTCGCTCCGGACAGCCTCTTCCGGCCACTGAACCACACCCATTGTGTGCCACGCCGAGGAACGACCGGATCACCACCACAGAAATCAGGCCGGAGGCGCGTGGCCTCTCTCCGTGCAGCGATCGACCGCATCCGACCGATACAAACTATTTTTTCCCTGTCCATGAATCGTGTAGCAATCCCCCTATTCATCTGTTAGGATGCAGTGTGATCTCATGACGGGCCGCATGAGAATCATGGTTCCGGATGGCTCATCACCGATGTTGTTTGTTACCGAGAAGTTGATCGGAAGTCAGACCCAAGTCGCCTCAATCATCGCGTCTTCGGCCCGCTCATTCCCCTCATATGTCTGTTCTCGTGTCGCCGACAATGTCACTATTCAAAAGGAGAGACCCCTATGGGTACTAAATTGTATGTCGGCGGACTGCCGTATGCTGCAACTGAATCGCAACTGAGCAACTTGTTTTCCGCTCACGGCACCGTTGAATCGGCGCGCGTGATCACGGACAAGTTCACCGGACAATCGCGCGGCTTCGGCTTCGTGGAAATGTCCACGGCAGAAGAAGCGAAGGCAGCCATCACGGCGTTGAACGGCTCGGACATGGATGGCCGGCAGCTCACCGTCAATGAAGCGAAGCCGCAAGAAGCTCGCTCCGGTGGCGGCGGCGGGGGTGGACGGTTCGGCGGCGGTGAAAACCGTGGCGGACGCAGCCGCTTCTAAGAAGTGACGAGATTCGTCTCGTCTCCGAAGGGGCGCTTCAACTGAAGCGCCCCTTCTTTTTTGCCCTGCGTCTGGTGAGACTACTGCTCGTCGGGCTTTCCCCGCAACGATTTCAGACGCGCCCGCTTGGTCTTGCTGTCCAGCCTTCTTTGGGTCGATCCCTTCGTCGGCTTCGTCGGACGACGCGGCGGACGCAGCACCGCCACTGACTGAATCAATTCCTGCAGACGATCCAACGCCAACGCACGGTTGCGCTCCTGGCTCCGTGAGTCCTGCGCCTTAATAATGATGGTGCCGTCACGCGAGATTCTATGGTCCCGCAAGGCCAGCAGTCGCTCTTTGTAGAACGGCGGAAGGGAAGACGCGAGAATATTGAATCGAAGATGGATCGCGGAGGAAACCTTATTGACATGCTGCCCGCCTGCGCCTTGCGCCCGCACAGCGGTCAATTCGATCTCCTCGTCCGGAATGGTCACATGCGTTGAAATAGACAACATAGCGGTGAGGTCCTGCGCCCGACAGTGAAGAGAACCTACTGGGGAGACAAGGCGGGAGTCAATCACGTGAGCACATCACACCTTGTTCGCAGGCGGCAATTCACCGATGAGACGCCCCTATCTGCCGGATGGAACTGTATCCGTGAACAGGGTATGATACTAAGGTCTTCCCCTTTAAACCCCTGACACAAGAGTGCGATGGAACCTGCGCTGAACAACGCGCCCTCCAAGGCTGGCTTGGTATCAGACAGAAGCAGATCGACCCAGGGGGGCCTCCCGCTGGTCCTGCTTCTCTGTTTTGTCATCGCTACTGCACTGGGACTCTATGCGTTGTCGTTCCTGCGAACGGTGCTGGTCTCAGAACGGGGACGAGAATTGGCCATGAATGCCGCCGCAGTCGCGGATGCGCTCGACCGCGTCATGTTCGAACGGTTCGGCGATATCCAGCTGTTTGCGAATGACGGCATACTCCGAGACGGCACCTCGGCTGAAAAGACCGCCCGGCTCCTGGCATACAAACAACTCTATCAATATTACTCCTGGCTGGGGGTCGCCGATGAGAACGGACACCTCACGGCCGCCACCGACGCGCTGCCCGCGCAGGGCACGCAAGGCTTGAACCCCGAGTCGTTCGAGTTGGTGCGCAGGACAGGGAAGGTTCACTTCGAAGACATGCGACCCTCCCCGGCATCGCAGAGAAAGATGGCGATCGGATTCACGGCACCTATCTATGGTCCCAAAGGAGAGTTTCATGGGGTAGTGGTCACACGAGTGCCGTTTGAGAATCTTCAATCGATTTTCGAGCAGGAAGGCAGACTGCGATACGGAGAGTTGGCCTACGACTGGCTGCTGCTCGACCGAGAGGGGGCGGTCCTCAGCGAGAAACATCGACCCTCGAATCTGAACGGCAATCCGGTAAAGATAGATTTGCCTTCACAAGCCCAAGCCGTCATTCATCGAGATCACCCCGGTTTCGTGCAAGAAACCCATCGCCGGGGAGGAAACGCAGTCGTCACCGGCTATGCCTGGACCAGAGGGTATGCCAACTTTCCCGGATTCGACTGGCTGGTCTTGTTTCGCTTGGACCGCGATCAGGTCTATGCCCCGATCGATCGACTGATCTGGATGGTGGGAGGGATTGGATTGCTGGTCATCCTCCCCCTCACCGGCTACGGCATCTGGGTCTCGTGGGAACTGGGACGCGAGAAGAATGACCTGGTCGAGGCCCGGCAAAAGTTAGAGGAGTCCGTATCGGAATTAGGCCGCTCCAATGCCGACCTCCAACAATTCGCCTATGTGGCTTCGCACGACTTGCAGGAGCCCCTCCGCATGGTGAGCAGCTACACGCAGCTCATTGCGAGGCGCTACAAGGGGAAACTCGATGCGGATGCGGATGAATTTATCGCCTTTGCCGTGGACGGCGCCAATCGCATGCAACGGCTCATCCTGGACCTCTTGGCCTATTCGCGAGTCAATACGGCAGGCCGACAATTCGAACCGACAGCCATGGAGACGGTTCTAAAGGCTGCGCTGAACAATCTCACCGACGCCGTCAAGGAGAGCCAGGCCATCATCACCCATGACCCGTTGCCGGCGGTGATGGGCGATGACAAACAATTGGCGCAATTGTTCCAGAATCTGCTGAGCAATGCCGTCAAATTCGGCGGGGCACAACCGCCGCGCATACACATCTCCGCGAAACAAACCGATGGTGAATGGTTGTTTTCCGTTCGCGATCATGGCATCGGACTCGACCCACAATATGCGGATCGGATTTTTGTCATTTTCCAGCGGCTCCACACGAGAGAAGAATACCCGGGGACCGGTATCGGCCTGGCCATTTGCAAGAAGATCGTCGAACGCCACGGCGGACGCATATGGGTGGAATCCGAACTCGGCAAGGGAGCGACATTTTATTTCACCATGCGCGATGAGGAACCGGGCACCTCGGCGCACCCCCCGAATCGCTGACGGAAGGAAGGAGCAGGAGTTGTATGGTACCTGAGATGGTGAAGCCCATCGAAATTCTGCTGGTCGAGGATAATCCAGGCGATGTTCGGCTGACGATGGAAGCACTGAAGGAAGCCAAAGTCGTGAACCATCTGACCGTGCTGAAGGACGGTGAGGAAGCCTTGACCTATCTGCGCCGACAGGGTCCCTATGCCCACGCGATGCGCCCCCACCTGATCCTGCTCGACTTGAATCTGCCTCGAAAAGACGGTCGGGAAGTGCTGGCTCAAATCAAGGCCGAGGAGCCGCTGAAACGCATTCCGGTGGTCGTGCTGACGACCTCAGAGGACGAGCAGGATGTTCTGAAGAGTTACAACCTTCACGCCAATTGCTACATCACGAAGCCGGTGGACTTGGATCAGTTCATTCGGGTAGTGCGATCCATTGAAGATTTCTGGCTCGGGATCGTCGTGTTACCCGTTCCACCCCAAAACGGAACCAGATGAGCACCGGTCCGGCCCATATCCTGCTGGTTGAAGACAATGCCGGCGATGCTCGTCTTCTGAAGGAACTCCTGACGGAAACCGGCGCCGGCCGGCTCACCCTCACGCACGTCGACCGGCTCGATGCCGCCATCCGATGCCTGACTCAGGCCGCGTTCGACATCATTCTGCTGGATCTCTCGTTGCCGGACAGCCAGGGGGCAGAGACCCTGGTCAGGATGCACGCGGCGGCGCAGGGAATTCCGATCGTGTTGGTGACCGGACTGGAGGATGAGGAATTGGGAATCCAGCTCATCCAGGCAGGCGCCCAGGACTATCTCGTGAAAAGACAGACGACTGCCCCGCTCCTGGCACGCGCCCTGAAGTATGCCGTCGAACGCAAGCGGCTGGAAGAAGAACTGCGGCTGAAAACACGTTTTCTTCAATCCGTGCTGGACAACATGGCCGAAGGCGTGGTGATGGCCGACGAACGTGGAACGTTCCAAGTATGGAACCAGGCCGCCGAACGTATCATCGGAAGCGGTCCTGCCGACATAGGAATCGGGGAATGGTCCAAGCATTACGCGCTGTTTCTACCGGACAGGGTCACACCATTCCCGACCGATGACCTCCCGCTGGCACGAGCGATCCGCGGAGAATCCGTGACCGATGCCTTGATCTTTTTTCACCGGCCGCATTGGCCGGGCGAAGCCTGGCTCAGTGTTACGGCCAGGCCGTTGATGGATGACACGGGGCACCTCAGCGGAGGGGTTGCCGTCTTTCGAGACATCACCGCCGCGAAGCGAACCGATGAAGCGCTCCGGGACAGCCAAGAACGGTATCGACTGCTGGTCACTAAAGCCAACGACATCATCTATAGAACGGATGCATCGGGGTCGGTTCACCTTTGTGAACCCGGTCGCCATGCGCATCATGAAATATACGGAACCGGAACTGTTGGGGCGTCGCTTCATCGAGTTGATTCATCCCGATCATCGGCCGGCCGCCGAGCGGTTTTACGGGCGGCAATTCATCCGGCAACAGCCCAGCACCTATTACGAATTTCTCTCCCTCGCCAAGGACAGAAGCGAAGTCTGGATCGGCCAGAACGTGCAAGTCATCCTGGAAGGGGGGAAGGTGGTCGGCTTCCAAGCGGTGGCCCGTGACATCACGGAGCGTAAACGGGCAGAAGAGGCCCTGGCCGAAAGCGAAGGGCGCTTGCGGTCGATCGTGCAATCGACCAGTGATGCGATCATTCTGATAGATACTCAGGGACGAGTGGCCTTCTGGAACCGCGGCGCAGAGAAAATCTTCGGGTATGGGGCCGAGGAGATGGTCGGTCAACCGATGACTCGAATTATCCCCGAACGATTCCGCGAAGCCCATGAACGAGGAGTCCAACGAGTCGCTGCCGCCCGACGGCTGACCATGCATGCCGCCATGTTCGAATTGAGGGGGCTCAAAAAGAACGGGACGGAATTTCCACTGGAATTGAGCCTTGCCACCTGGGCGATCAAGTCACAACAGTTCATTACCGGCATCGTACGCGATATCAGCGAACGCAAGCTGGCCGAGGCGGCACTGCGGGACAGCGAAGAGCGGTTCCGCGCGATCATGGACCATAGCCCGGCGTTGATCTTCATCAAGGATCTCGAAGGCCGCTATCTCCAGGCGAACCGCCAGTTCGAGATCGTATCCCATCTGACGCACGACGATCTCAAGGGAAAGACCGACGAGGAGATCTTTCCACCTGAGCAAGCCGCCGTGTTTCGCGCGAACGACCGCAAGGTTCTGGACAGCGGGGCCCCAATGGAATTCGAGGAGGTCGTCATGCACGACGACGGCCTCCACACCAGCCTGGTCGTCAAATTTCCCCTGCGCAATGCGCAGGGCCAGTTATACGCCTTGTGCGGCATCGCGACCGATATCACGGATCGAACCAGGGCCGAAGAAGCCCGCCGGCAGCTCGCCAAAGATCGGTTGCTGCTGCTGGAGTCCACCGGGGAAGGAATTTACGGCATCGACCGCCAGGGCCGCTGCACCTTCATCAATTCAGCGGCGGCCCGCATGCTGGGCTATCTCCCGGACGAGCTCCTCGGCCAAGATATGCATGAGCGCATCCATTATTCCTTCACGGGTGGCACCGCATACCCCCGTACGGCCTGCCGTATTCAAGAGACGCTCGAGCGCGGAACAGGGTGCAAGGTGGATGACGAAGTGTACTGGCGCAAGGACGGGACGGATTTTCCGGTGGAGTACTCTTCGTTTCCGATCATCGAACAAGAGCAGATCATCGGAGCCGTGGTGGTGTTTCTCGACACCACCGCGCGCAAACGGGCCGAACAACAGCTCACCCTCTCGCACGATCAACTCAGAAAACTGACCGCGCGGCTCGAATCAGTTCGGGAAGAGGAGCGAATTCTGATCGCCCGTGAGATCCACGACGAATTGGGGCAAGCGTTGACAGGCGTGAAACTTGACCTCTGCCTGTTACGCGACCAGATCTCCGAAGTCTCTCCTGCGATGATGAAAAGGCTGGAGTCTATTTCCACGCTGGTCGATGGCACGATCCAGTCGGTTCAACGCATCGCCACAGAATTACGCCCTGTCGTCCTCGACCAACTCGGCCTCATCCCTGCCATCGAATGGCAGGCCCATGAATTTCAAGCACGCACAGGGATTCAATGCACGCTCGACGTCTATCTGCGCACTATCACGTTGTCTCATGCCGGTTCGACGGCCATGTTCAGAATTTTTCAGGAAATCCTGACCAATGTGGCTCGCCATGCCCAGGCGTCGATCGTCCATATCACCCTTCAAGAGCAGGCCGGCAGCCTTGTGCTTGACGTGCGCGACAACGGGCGCGGCGTCACCGACGCTGAATTGGCCGACCCGCATTCCCTGGGCCTGGTGGGAATGCGGGAGCGAGCCCTGCTTCTGGGAGGTGAAACCATCGTCACAGGGAGTCCTGGGACAGGCACGGCGGTGAGGGTCCGGATTCCTCTTGGTCAGCCATAGTCGGCCCGGCGCCGGAACGCAACAGGGGGCACTGCGCGTTCAACCTCTCAGGCGCGATAGCGGAAGGAGGAACAGGTTGTGACAAGAATTCTCGTTGTGGATGATCACGCCGTCGTCCGACAGGGCGTCAAACAAATTCTCAGCGAACAGTTCCATGGGGCCGTCCTCGGCGACGCTCAAAACGCGGAGGAGATGATCGCGCAGGTAGGGAAGCACAGCTGGGATATTGTGATTCTCGATGTCGGCATGCCCGGGAAGAGCGGACTCGATGCGCTCAAAGAGCTCAAACAGGCCCGGCCGAAACTCCCCGTCCTCGTCCTGAGCGGTTATCCGGAAGACCAGCTGGCATTACGAATGTTGAAAGCCGGCGCGGCCGGCTACCTGTCGAAAGACAGTGCGCCGAACGAATTAGTGCAAGCTCTCCGGAAGATCCTCGGCGGCGGAAAATTCGTCAGTGCCGCAGTGGCGGAACTCCTGGCCCTGAATCTGGAGAGTGATTGGGAGAAACCGCTGCACGAACAATTGTCTGATCGCGAGTACCAGGTCATGTGTTTAATCGCGGGGGAAAAGCTTGAAAGACATCGCGGATGATTTGTGCGTCGGTGTCAGCACCATCAATACCTATCGGGCGCGCATCCTCGAAAAAATGAAACTGAAGAACAACACCGAGTTGACGCATTACGCGATAGAACATCGTCTCGTTAACCGGCTCATCAGGTGAGATCCTTCCTCTCTGTCATCATTGCCTATCCGTTCCCGCTCTACAAGCTCCCTTCGTAGCATAAACGTCGACACGCGCCGCACAGGAAACGGCGACGCGTAAATTGCGTAAAAGGCTATGCTTTTCGGAACCTGCTTCCGGTACAGATAGCACTGACGGTGCAATCTGGTTGCGAGACCGTTCGCACCGTCATTCGCAAGAGAGGACCGGGTGGCATGGTTGGGCTGGTCCCTCCTTACAACTCAGACGATGACCGGTCAGAGGGGGATGACATGACCGAGCTCTATGAGACAGAGGCCCTCATTATCCGAGAGCTGGAACAGCAGGGCCCCTGCACATTGGATGCACTGGCCTATAGATTCCCCGCCTGCACCTGGAACCAGATATTCATCGCAGTCGATGCCCTGTCGCGGGAAGGAACGATCTCCCTCCAACCGCGCGCTGGGTGCCAATACCTGGTTTCTCTCGCGTCTGTCCACGCACACACCTTGCACCACTTCGATCCCGACAGGCGTGTAGCGGAAACCCGGCAGCACACCGGCCGTTCGTACGGGAGATAAGAGGGAGGTCGACACATGAGCGCGACAATGAACAGTACCAAACAGACCGGAAGATCCCGTGTCATGATCGTCGATCCTGAATGGCAATTCGGACTCAAACTGGCGGATTGCCTCGCTACCAATGGGTACCATGCAGTTCTCGTTCGAGACCTTCAATCCATGCTCACCGAGCTCGGGGAGATACAGCCGGAGGCCATCCTGCTTAGTTCGGACTCTTGCGATGAGAAACGGGGGACCGCTGAACTCGATACTCTTCGAGCCCTCAACGTCCTCTGCCCACAAGCGCCGATCTTGACCGTCGTCGAACCGATGCGAGACGCGTTGGGTACTCTTTCTCCGCCAATAGACGCTCGTCCACGTCATCAGGCTCCGCTCGTGCACAATCGCGTCGAGGAGTTGCTGCGAGCAAATCTCGGTATTCCATGCGTACGCGCATCTCTGACGTGATGCGCTCATCTTGGGAAGAACACCACTCACTCGGACTCAACAGGGAGGTTCAGTCATGGCACAGCGACGGTTAAGGTCAATCGAAGACAGCGTCCGGATACCGAGTCGATCCACGAAAGAGATGGAGACCTCGGCACGACAACGGTCGGGTCCTGAGAGCCCGCCGCAGCAGGCCGACAACGAAGCGACGACCGAGGAAATCAGGACGCGCATCGAGAAGTTGGCCTATGAGCTCTATCAGCAACGAGGGCGGCAGGACGGGCACGACCGTCAAGACTGGCTGGAAGCCGAACGATTGACACTGACGGAACCGACGCGCGCGCGCCACGACAGATCTGACCGCCTCCCGACCTCTGTCCAGGCGTCACGCGTGGGACGATGAGAAGATCGCACACGGAAGATCCTGCACGGAGAACAGTACGATGCTCTGCCCAACCACCAACTGCGGCCAACTAATGGCATCTGATTATCGTGCAGGCTATGACGCACGCACTGGTCTTGAATGCCTCCAGTGTGGACACTGCGGGCATCGTGGGATGAGGGCACGAGAAGGGCTGCAGCTGTTGTTCTCCGGGCAGCATGAATATGTCTTCAGCTATGGTCCGTCCCTCTCGTACCTCAAGGTCGTGCTGTCGACGGTTGCGCTGAATCTGTTCAGCACCCATGGCCTGGAACCGGTCCGACTGGCAACCCACGTCGCCGAATGGGCACTCCTGATGGGGCAGGTCGTGGCACGGTTCGCCCTTCAGGTGACCTCGTCCTGTCCAGTTGTTACGAGTATTGCCGACGACAGGCGGTGACCCATTCCGGCGTCTCACCGCGCTAAGGCTACGGATTCGAGGACTGATTGATTCACGAACGCGGATCGGGCTCTGCCCTCATTACCATCGCGATCGTCAGCCAGAATCAGCTCCTGCGGCTTGGACTGCAAGCCGTCATCGCACCGCACGCGCACATCCGGCTGATCGGAGAGGCGACGAACATGCTGCAGGCGGTGAGCATCGTCACGCAAGAGAAGCCACAGCTGCTCATCATTGAGCTGCAGCCCGGCATGGACATCCTCGGGCTGGTTCGAAAGGTGAAGGCTTCGCTTTCGACCATACGAATCATCGCCCTGCATGGAATTGAAGACAGCCGAGCCGGGCTGGAAGCCTTGTCGTCCGGAATAGACGGCATGGTGTTGACCACCCAGCCGGGAGTCGTGCTGCTTGCCGTCATCGAGTATCTCTGTCGGCGTCCGGCGAACGTGGCGCGCTGTCATCCTTGCGACACAAGCGCGTTGGAGACAACCGGCTCAGCAGGCGGCTTCGAGGACCGGATCCCCGTTCTGCCGAATTGGTCCGAGGACCTCACGAAACGTGAGCATGACATCATCACCTTGATTGGAGAGGGCCTGTCCAACAAAGATATCGCCTGCCGCCTCAGCATTTGCAGCACGACCGTGCGCCATCACCTCACCAGCATTTTCGGCAAACTCGACGTGCACAGCCGCCAGCAACTCCTGATTCGAGCGCACAAATACGGCCTGGTCAAACTCCACGCGAATGGGACAGCCGCTCGCGCACACCTCGTAGCGGGTTCGGAACAGTCAGCCTGAGCGCGTCGGAAAGCTCGTCCACCCCATTCATCGTCGTGATGAAGAGCAACGAGCCGTGCCATGAGGAACCTCGTCCAGCTGATATGAACCGGCTCCAGGCCAGGGGAGACAGTGGCTAACGGCTCAGGGATCGCTCTGTCGAGCACCTAAGCAATGACTGCCTTCTGTTTGAGATATTCCATGAGATCGGAAAAGGAACCCTCGCGAAGGATGCGCGTGAATTGCGCCTGATACTTCGCCACGATGCTGGCCCCGTCGATGCTGATATCATTGACAAGCCAAGCCCCGGATCGCCGAACGACTTGAAATTCGATCCGTGTGTCGACTTCCTGGCCGGCAGGCGCAATCATGACCTGTGTCCCGTCGGCATCGTTTCCTTCAGCGAGATAGACCACTTGGCCGCAGAATAGTCTCGCAGGTGGTCGGCCAGATCATCGCGTAACACCTGCACAAAGAGTCGCACAAACTGCCGGCGCTCTGCAGCATTCGACTTGATCCCGGTCTCGCCCAGCGACCGTTCGGCCATTTCTTCATAGTTGAAGGCCCGCCGGACCACCTGCTCGATTTCCCACTGACGCTGCGTAGAGCGGCTCGCATCCTTCAACTCCGTCAGGATATACAACATGTCCTTCATCGTGCGCTCGACGACCTCCGTAGGCGTCTGTGCAGCCCACGAAGAGGTGGCATGACCGGATACCGCCACCAACGTCACCGCGAGTAGCCACAGACGATCAAGCCCCGGACGGACCTCGAAGTCGAGGGACAAGGATGGCTCAGGCTGACAAATCTGTGGTTCATACGTTCTGCCTTCCAATAACTTCTGCCAATGATCGTTTATGGTACTGGCCGCCAAAACCGAGCGTCAAGCACGTGGATATACCTGGGTTTCAGTCGCCAAAGCGATCAGGTGACTGGCCCAGCCGGCCCCACGCCGAACGGTAGCGACGCGCTATTGAGAGATTTTATTTTCCTCTCTGCGGCACCTTCGGTATACTCGCGTCATGTCTCTTCGACGATTGCCCCTCCTGCTGCTGAGTCTCATCCATCCCTGCCCTCTTTTCAGGCTGCGAAACAACCGACAAGATGCTCGGCGCCGCCGAACGGGCTGTCGGCAGCAGCACAGGAAGAACCGTCCTGGATATCGTCGGCGGCAAGGATCCGGCTGAAATCGCCCGGCGGCGTGTCGAGAACTATGGGCGAGACCCGCAGGCCCTGTTGCGGGACCTTCGGTCGATCCAGCGGGACTTCCAAGCGCTCATGGCGGCGTTGACCGGAGAAGTCGGGAAAAAGTGGGGCACCAAGGAAGTGAAACTGCCCGAGCAGAAGAAATATGTGAAATACACACAGAATTACCGCAGTCGCGCCATCGTGGATTTCGATGCGGGCAATATCCTGGTCGAGACGCTTGACGAGAAGGATCCGCGGCCAGCCTGAAGAATGCCGTCGTCACCACCCTCCTCACTCCCAACGATCCTCGCAGCGTCGATCTGTTTACGGACAAAGAAATCACCCTGACCAGCGACAAAGAGCCGTACCTTCTGGGTCTGGTGTTGGATCAAGCCGGCAAGCCGGTGCGCACACCCGCGGAAGCGGAACAGTTCGCCGACATCACTCCTCTCGAAGAGCACGACGACCCGGAAGGTCGAGCAAGAAGAGGGACCGAAAACCGCCCACATGGTCAACATCTCGATGGTCACGAATTTCTCGCACAAACAGGCCGAGAAATACCGCGCGGTCGTCGGACAGTTTGCGGAGCGCTACCAAATCAGTCCCAGCCTTGTCTTTGCCATTATCCGCACCGAGAGTAACTTCAATCCCTTTGCCGTCAGTTCTGCGCCGGCTTACGGATTGATGCAATTGGTCCCCACCAGCGGAGGGCGGGATGCGTACCGCAAGGCAAAAGGTGAAGACAAGGCGCCCTCGCGCGACTACCTCTTCGATCCGGACAACAACATCGAATTGGGCACGGCCTATCTTAACGTGCTGACGTACGCCCAATTGGACGATGTCACCGACCTGGTCTCGCGTGAATACTGCGTGATCTCAGCCTATAACACCGGCGCCGGCAACGTCTTCAAGACATTCTCCAAAGATCAGCGGAACGCGTTGCAGCAGATCAATGGATTACAACCGGCCGCACTCTATGACCGCCTCCGTACCGGACTCCCCTACCAGGAGACCCGCGACTATCTCGCGAAGGTCGTCGGGTTTCGAAAGCAATTTGTGAGTCTCGGCGATACCGCCGCTAAATAACCGACGCACCGGTTCCGACAATTCTCCCAAACCAGTGATGGTTGGACTTCTTGCGTTCCCACGCCCTCTTCGTTACAAAAGCGGACGGGTTTACCAAGGAACAGGACCACCATCGAACTCTCACCTGAAAGGCCTGCATTTGGCATTCTCTCGGCAGCTGCCTTCGCCCTCGGTCATCGCGCTGGTCCCGTGATGACGGTGCGCATTCCGCCGCTTGTAGACTACCCAATCACCTGGCTCGCATGCACATCTTGGCCGATGCCGGCATTCGCCCTGGCTTCGCCAATATTACGACATCCACTGGGACATGCTTCCGAACCTCTCCATGGATCTGGTGGTGCCGCCGCTTACTCGGATCATGTCGGTCGAAACCGGCCGGCAAGGTCTTCATCGCGCTGACATTCGCACTGCTGGCGGGCGGCACGATGGCGCTTCACGCTGCCCTGCATCGACGCTGGTCTCCCTGGCCACTCTTGGCCGTCTTCTTTCTCTATAACAGTGTCTTCCTGTGGGGTTTCCTCAATTATCTCTTCGGCCTTGGACTGGCTTTGTTCGCCTGCGCACTGTGGGTCAGGCTCCGCACTCGTTCCGCGCTCCTGGTCGTTCCGTTCTTTTCGCTATCGCCGTCATGTTGTTCTTCGCCCACCTGTTCGCATTCGGCATCTTCGCCATGGTGGTCCTCGACCTACGAGCTCGCTCAGTGGTGGAACCATCGTCGCGAGACCGCTCGAACCCTAGCAACTCCGCCGGCTGGAAAGCGTTCCGGGCATCACGCTGGCACTGCTCCTCTTGACCTGGCTCCGACATTTAAAGGCACCCCGGACGACTATCCGTTGTGGCTTAGAGGATCTTCCCCGCCTCCACTCGTCACCTGTCGCTTCTCCCGTAACAAAACTCGAATCCCTGAAAGGGACCATCCGAACGGAGCACCAGCTGCTGGATCGCGTCACCGTACTCACGCTGATTGGGCTCGTCGGGATCGGGCTGGTCCTGCGACGTTGGTCCGTCCTGCCGTCGATGTACCTCCCGCTCGGCGCAACCGCGCTGGCCGCCATGGCGATGCCTAATACGATCGGCACAACCGCGGTGGTCGATATTCGAATGCCGATCGTCTTCGTCTTACTCACCGTCGCGAGCTCGGATTGGCGCGAAATCAGTCGAGGTGGCTCTTCCGGTGGCACTGGCCCTGAGCACGGTATTCGCGGTGAGGATGGCTACGATCACGGACCACTGGCAGAACACGGCACACCACTACCGACAGTTCAAACAGATCCTTGATCAGCTGCCGGAAGGAGCGCGCCTGCTGTCGGCCATTAAAATGGCCTCCTATGACAACTGGTCTCCGGCAGACGGCCAGATACCTGAGCCCATGCCCATGGTCAACCTGTCCTGCTGGGGAGTCATCCGGCGGTCGGTCTTCGTCTCGAATCTCTTCGCCGCACCGGGCCAGCAACCGGTCCGACTCACGCCGGCGGTCCATGCACTGCTGACGGTAGAAGAATTCCTCCTTCGCGCGGCGCCGATTCCCTGGGACCAGCTCCGCGCCCAATACGACTACGTGGTCGTCCGACGCACCCAACGCCTGCGCCCCCCCCTCCTGCCGACTTCGTTCCATTCGGCTCAGGAGACGAGTTCCAGTTTTATCGTACCGGAAGGGTACAGCCCTAACGCACGGCCGACAGGGCAATCCCGATTGCTCACCGAGCCTTGACTTTCCAGGTGTAGGACGAGGTGACGGCATAATTCCATACCGTCCCCACAAGAATGCCTGCCAGGGCGGACAATCCCCAATGAAATTGCTGCGTGAACAGATACGACGCAACCCCCACATTTCCGACAGCGCCAAGACTACACACCAGGACAAACGACAACCACCCTCGCAACCACTGCCACCCTCGTAGCCGCTGGTCCCGATAGGTAATAATGTTGTTCAAGATGAAATTACTCGTCATCGCAAGCAACGTGGCAATACCCTGCCCCCAGGCAAAGGGCACCGCCAACCAGCGATACAACACCCACAACAGACTGAAGTGGATCAGGACGCCGGAGCCCCCCACGAAGCAAAATGTCACCAGGCGCACAGGCACAAACCGGCCGATGGACTTATCAAGCAGCAGCATGAGGTAGTCCCACGCCACCTGACTGTCGAGCTTGCTCTCCCCGACTTGTCTCGACCTGAATTCATAGGGCAGTTCTATGAACCGCAACGGATGCGGGGACGAGGCCGACACATCCAGCAGGAGTTTAAAACCCATCCCGGACGTCCGTCTCACCAGCCGCTCGAACACCTCTCTGCGCATGGCAAAAAAGCCGCTCATCGGGTCCGTCAATCCGGCAGGCACCAGTGGGCGGCTCAACCGCGTAGCCCATCGACTGGTCAAGGCCCGCATGCCATCCCACTCGCCGATGCTGCCACCCGCCATGTACCGGCTCCCGACCACGATGTCGTACCCACCCTGCAATAAGACCTTGAGCATGTCGGGGAGCAATCGTTCGTCGTGCTGAAGGTCTCCGTCCATCACGGCCACAACCGGCGCGGAACTCGACAACATCCCTTCGATACAAGCTGAGGACAACCCCCGACGTCCAATCCGATGGAGACAACGCACCCGATGGTTGGCGCAGGCCTGCGCGCGTACCACTGCGGCAGTGTGGTCCGGAGAGTCGTCGTCGACCACGATAAGTTCCCACTCTACCCCAACCAGGCAGGCGTCCAGAGCCGCCACAAGCCGGGGGATATTGTCCCGTTCGTTAAATGTCGGCACGATGATGGAAAGGACAGGCCCTTGCACTAGTACCCTCTCAATGGCTTTCGCGAAGCACCAGAGACACCTGCCGGCCCGGACCGTGATCGACGCCAGGCTTTGTCCATCAGGCCGAGAACCAGCTCGAAGAAGACAGCGAAACGCTTGCGACGCAATGGTACTCTTACAATCCGATGACCAGCCTCACCGGCGGGACCCGTTCGGCAAGGCCAAACGACAATTCACCTCTGACATCGTCCGGATTGTAGTAGGTTCCGAACAGCCGGTCCCAAATCGTGAGCAACGCGCCTAGATTTGTCCGTTGATGAGCAGGATCTGTGCTGTGATGGATCTGATGGTATCGCGGGGTCACAAACACCCATTCCAGCCAGGACGACCTCCAGGTGACATTCAGATGCATCCAATTGTTCCGCACAATGTGCTCTACCATGATCACCTGAAATGCCCATGCCGAAGCCTCATGCAGTAACGGAAGGGCGATGATATACGTCAGGTTGAACAGAGCGATATGCGGAATGGTGGCGCGGATTCCAGAAAGCCAGTACAGGGAGGTGGGGGAATGGTGCCAACGGTGGATGCGCCACACCGGCTTGGTATGCATGAGCCGATGCACCCAATAGAGCCCGAAATCTTCGACGATATAGAAGAGGGCCAACTTCACGACCGTGGGCAGATTGTACAGGACCGCAGGCATATAGTTCGGGATCGGAATCCGATCCGTCG
Organism: Candidatus Krumholzibacteriia bacterium; assembly: GCA_963848505.1. Lineage (GTDB taxonomy): Bacteria > Krumholzibacteriota > Krumholzibacteriia > LZORAL124-64-63 > LZORAL124-64-63 > JACZKN01. The sequence goes on from CAWKEB010000003.1 coordinate 2,847,699, forward strand.
CCTGTACCACGGCAAGGAACGATACATTGTACAAACCTAACGCGATCAGATCCCGCCAGAATACAGACCGGTAGGCAATCGGACGTGCAGGAAATCGCCACTCGGCGAGAAAACACAGGAGCCCGATACTCCAGAACAGCAGATAGGGATACAGCGCCTTATCCATAGGCCTCCGTTCGCCTCCCACGCCTCACGAGGAACCTCCTACGCGCCTTATTCCGAAACTGCTCCCCGCCATGTTCGCCGGCATCGGGGCGGGCGCTTGCTCCCCTTCAGTACCGCCGGATTTTACACTTGGCCTACCCTACCGAAAACCTCCGCAGTTGCGAAACCCTTTGTAACTTTCCGCATCTCCGCTCTCGGCGGCGACCTGCCGCATGCCGATCGACATGCTTCGTAGACGCCCACATCGCAGACAATCGATCGGCACCATTGTTTTGCCCGTTACAACTCATCGGGCCAACGATCAGCACCGTTTTATTTCACGCCGTCACCGTGAATAGAAACGGTGTACTCCGCACCACATGAGCGCCTGCAT
>CAWKEB010000004.1:0-67565 GCA_963848505.1 Candidatus Krumholzibacteriia bacterium
TAGGCGGGTTGCGACACCGGTGGCGAGCAGCAGGAGAGTTCCGACCTTGAAGATCTGGTTCGATGCCGACAATGGCCCGCACGTGCTGATCATGCGCCCGCTGGTGGCCGAGCTCCTGGCCCGCGGCCACGAGATCACCTTCACGGCGCGCGACCGCACCAGCACCTGCGAACTCCTGGACCTGTACGGGCTGGATTATCGCCGGGTCGGCGGCACCTATCGCTCGGGCTTCAGCGGCAAGGTGGCCGGCACCCTGGGCCGCGCCATGGGCCTGGTCCGCACCATGAGCGGCAGCGGCAGCGCCGTCAGCTTCGGCCACGGCTCGCGGGCCCTGCCCTTGGCTTCGCGGCTGCTGGGCGTCCCTTCGGTGACCATGTACGACTACGAGTGGGTCGATCCGCGCCTGTTCAACTGGTGCTGCTACAGCATCCTGCTGCCTGAGGCGGTGAGCCTGGAGCGCTGCGTCGCCGCGGGCATCGCCGCAGGCCGGGTGGTCCGCTATCCGGGGTACAAGGAGGAGCTCTATCTGGGGGGAAGGGAGCTGGACGCGTCGGTCGGCGCAGCGCTCGGCCTGAGGCCGGACAGCGTGAAGGTGCTGCTGCGCCCGCCGGCTACGACCGCCCATTACCACAACCCGGAAGCCGAGGACATCCTGGCGTCGATCCTGGCGCGCCTGGCTGCCGAGCCCGCGGTCCAGTTGGTCTACCTGCCCCGGACGGCGGACCAGCGCGAACTGCCCTCGCGGGCGGGAATCGCGAGCGTCATCATCCCCGACCGGGTGTTCGACGGGCCGAGCCTCGTTGCGGCCATGGACCTGGTGCTCAGCGGCGGCGGCACCATGACCCGCGAAGCGGCCATCATGGGCGTGCCGTCCTACAGCTTCTTCCGGGGCCGGGAGGGAATGGTCGACGAGTCGCTGGCGGCAGCTGGCAAGCTGGTGCTGATCCCGGATCCGCCTGCGGTGCAGCAGAGTCTGGTCGTGGTGCGGCGCCCGGGGCCGGTTTCGCTGCCGGACCCGACCAGGCTGGTGGCTTTCATCGCCGACCGCATCGAGGCCGCCGCGCGCTGAACCCTTCAGCGAGCGGCCAGGAACCGCTCGACCACATCCACGATCCGCGGCGCCGTCGCTCCGTCCCACATCGCCGGCACGCGCCCCTGCTTCCAGCCGCCGGCGAGGATGGTCGCGATCTGCGCCGGCAGGCTGGCGACGGTGGCCAGTTCGCTGGTGCCCTCGCTGATGGTGATGGGCCGCTCGGTGTTCGGCCGCAGCGTCAGGCAGGGGATGCGCAGCCAGGTGGTCTCCTCCTGCAGGCCGCCCGAGTCGGTGAGCACCAGCTTGGCGTGGATCACCAGGTTCATGAACTCGTCGTAGCCCAGGGGGTCGACCACGCGCACCTGCGACCGGTCGAGGCCCACCTTCCTGGCCAGGTCGTTCTCCGCCATGACCTTGCGCGTGCGCGGGTGTACGGGAAAGATCAACGGCAGATCGACCGCGGCCAACACCGCAAGGATGGCCGCCAGGCTCCCGGGATCATCCACGTTCGACGGCCGATGCAGCGTGACCACGCCGTAGCCCTGGGGCACCAGGCCGTGGCGGGCGACGGCGCCGTTGTCGCGGGCCTTCTCGACCTTGGCCACCAGCGTGTCGATCATGATGTTGCCCACGAGGTGGATCCGCTCCGGCGCCACGCCCTCGGCGCGCAGATTCTCATCCGCGTCGGGCGAGGGCGTGAACAGCAGGTCCGCCACCACGTCGGTCATCAGGCGGTTGATCTCCTCGGGCATGCTCATGTCGCGGCTGCGCAGGCCGGCCTCCACGTGGGCCACCGGGATGTGCAGCTTGGCGGCCACCACGGTCGTGGCCATGGTGGCGTTGACGTCGCCGACCACGATCACCAGGTCGGGCCGGTCGCGCAGGCACAGCTCCTCGAACTTGATCATCACGCCGGCGGTCTGCTGGGCGTGGCTGCCGCCGCCGACGCCCAGGTGGACGTCGGGCTGGGGCAGGCCCAGGTCCTCGAAGAACACGTCCGACATGTTGCGGTCGTAGTGCTGCCCGGTGTGGATCAGCACCGGCCGCAGGCCTTCACGGGCCGCCAGGGCGCGCCAGAGGGGGGCGACCTTCATGAAGTTGGGGCGGGCGGCGGCGATCAGGAATACCCTTCTGGACATTGTTGTGACCTTTCGGAGACCCTGTGGCCAAGGCAATTCGCGTCGCAAACGCAATGCGAAAAGACACTGAGGAACAGTCTGGACACTACCTTGGCAAGCATCCATAATGGGTATTCACCCGTCGGTTCGAAATATAAGTATATCATGGAGTTGCAATGGGGCGCCCCATTGATATTTTGGGACCTGTTCCACCCCCGTATGGCGGGGTTTCGATCCATATTGTCCGGTTCGCCGCAATGCTCCGGGACAGGGGCCACGAAGTGCGGGTTTTTCCGTACACCGGGACCATGCTCCGGCACCGGCTTGGCAAGGCGGTCGAGGCAGCATGGCGCATTGCGAAAATCTTCACAGCCCAATACCGTGATCGCCGGCGCATCATGCATATCCATTACGGTGGCCTCGGCCAGCTTCTGGCGCTTGTCCCTGTTCTCCGGCCGCAATCAGTACGGTTGGTCATGACGTTTCATTCGGTCCGGGTCTGCCAGGATCTGGAAGCGGCGCGGCCGGCTCTCCGCCGTCGTGCTCTGTCGGTCCTTCGGGACGTCCACCAGTTTGTGGTCGTACGCCCCGAGATCGGCGAGGCCCTGCGTGCTCAGGGCCTGCTGGACCAGCCATATTTCGTCATGCCGGCGTTTCTTCCCCCGGCCGACAGCGAGGCCGACTTGGCCCTGCTACCGGACTCGTTGGCGACCGATCTTTCCACGGGGATCGCCTCGGGGCGTCTCCAGGTATGTTGCGGCGCTTATTATCTTGGTCCAGGTTATGGCCACGAAGATATCTATGGCGTTGAGGAACTGGTCGCCGCCTTGGAACAGCTCGACAACGCCGATGGCCAGCCCGCGGACTTCTGGATCCTGGTTTCGAATTCTCCGGGGACTCCGGAACTAAAGGAACTGGACAAGGACTTGAGAAGACGCGCCGCGCGCTGGCGGAAATTCGGTCTGCAACTTCATTATGGAATCCCGATGATCCCGCTCCTGGCAAGGGCCAGCGCGTTCGTGAGGCCGTCACGGGAAGACGGGGACAGTGTGGCAGTCAGGGAGGCCTTGTGCTTCGGCCTGCCGGTCCTCGCCAGCGACGTCGTGGCGCGACCGCCCGGGGTCGTCACCTATTCGCCGGGTTCCCCGGATGGGCTTGCCCGGGAACTCATGGGGTTCCTGGCCCAGATCGCGTTGCCGAAGTATGGGCCGTCGCGATCCGGGAGCTTCGATCAGGCTCGTTTCGATGACTTCGTCAATACTGTCATTGGCGAGAAGCCGGGCTCGGGGCGGTTCGATGCCGACGGCGAGAAAGGTTAGGCCATTGAGTGATGATGCGATATCCCAGGCCCTTGACCGTACGGAGAGCTACCTGCGATCGGTCAACTATCGCGGATGGGATCCCTACGATGGACTGATGTCGCCCATTTTTCGCCTGCCTCCGTTCACGGCCTCGGCGCGCCTGCGCTTCGTGGCCCAGCAGGTGATCCGAAGGCTTCCGTTTCAGATGCGACCGATCCTGCGGATACCGCGAGGCTATAATCCCGTTACGGCGGGCCTGGTCCTGCAAGCCTTCGTCAACCGGGATGCGGCCACTACGACAGCCGGCCCGACCCGAGCAGGGGATTGCGATTCGTTGCTCGCGGACCTCGTGCGCCTGCGGAGCCCCGGCTACGACCATGCCTGCTGGGGATATGACTTTTTCTGGCAGTCCCAATTCGCAACGAACCCACCGTACCACCCCACGATCGTCGCCACCGGCTTCGTCACGAATGCGCTTTTCGAATACTGGCAATGGTCGCGGGATGAGCGGGCGGCCGACCTCCTGCGGTCGGCGGTCGGCTTTTTCGAGAAAGACCTCAATCGCGTGGACTTTGGGGATTCGTTCAGTTGGTCCTATTCCCCGACAGACCACCGCGCGGTCGTGAACGCGACGCTCAAGGGGGCGCGGTTTTGTGCCCAATCCTTCGCGTTGACGGGCGAAGCGCGGCTTGCCGATCTGGCGGCTGCAACGGTGCGGTTCGCGATCGCGAACCAGCGCCCCGACGGCAGTTGGCCCTATGCGGTCAACGATCCCCGCGGCTGGGCGGACAATTTTCACACCGGCTACGTGCTTGACTGCCTCGACGAGTACCGGATCCATACAGGTGACGGCTCCTACGATCGAGAAATAGCGCGAGGCTTCGACTACTATGCAGGACATTTTTTTGCCGCCGGTTGCATCCCAAAGTACTACGATAACCGGACCTACCCCATCGACGCCACGGCTTGTGCCCAGTCGATACTGACGCTTGTCCGTTTCGGCGATATTGATCTGGCCGATCGCGTATGCAGGTGGTGCTTGAATCATATGGCCCTTCCCGACGGATCCTTTGCATACCAGCGCCACAGGCACTTCGTGAACCGTCTGGCCTACGTTCGTTGGTCGGTCGCTTGGATGTTCCTGGCCATGAGCCGCCTGGAGCGCGAGGTCCGCGGGCCTGGCGCGGACTCAACCGGCGCCCGGACCAGTCGATGATCTGGAGAGTCGCCGGCATGGGGTCCGCGGTTGGACCAGGTAGAAATCACATGGGGTTGGAACCTCGGGCGCAGGCCACTTGGAGGAAGAATTGAGCCGATTGTTGTCTAGCGGAATTCTGCGGTCGGCGGAGATATTCCCGGATCGCCCAGCCCTCGAAATCGGTGACCGCAGCATCACCTACCGTGAACTGCTGGACCAGGCTCGGCGTGTAGCGGCGGTCCTGGCCAGGGTCGACAGCCGTACCCCCTTGACAGCCGTCTATGCCTACCGGAGCGAGACTGCATTCGTGGGGGTGCTGGCGGCACTCCTGCGCGGCCACGGCTACGTACCCTTGAACCGGACATTTCCTGTAGTCCGGACAGCGAAGATGCTTGCGAAGTCCGAATGCGAGGCAATAGTCGTGGATGCCGAGTCAGCGGTCCAGTTGCCAGAGGTGTTGGCCGGCAGCGCGCGGAAGTATCTGCTAATCCTGCCGGACGCGGTGATCGACGCCGATCTACGCCTGGCGCTGGACGGCCATGACATCGTGTGTGCCGACGAATTGCCGGAGGCCGGAATATTCGAAGCGCGCGCCGCGACGCCGGGTGACGTGGCCTATCTGCTCTTCACGTCGGGCAGCACGGGCGACCCCAAAGGAGTGATGGTGGCGCACCGCAACGTCGTGGCCTTCATCGACGCCGTGATCGATCGGTATGGACTGAATGAGGAGGATAGGCTGTCCCAGACATTCGACATGACCTTTGATCTGTCGGTATTCGACATGTTCATAGCCTGGGAGCGGGGCGCCTGTGTATGTTGCCCAAGTGCGAAGGCCTTGATTCACCCCGGCCGGTTCATCCGGGACAAGAAATTGACGATTTGGTTCTCGGTACCATCGACGGGTGTGTTCATGCGGCGCCTGGGGGCCCTGAAGCCGGGGAGTTATCCGGATCTGCGCTACAGTCTGTTCTGCGGCGAACCTCTGCCGGTGGAGGTCGCCCGGGCCTGGCAGTCGGCGGCGCCCAACTCGGCCGTCGAAAATCTGTATGGGCCGACCGAAGTCACAATTGCCTGTACCGTCTATCGCTGGGATGATGAAAGTTCCCCCGGGGAGAGCCTGCATGGTGTCGTACCGATCGGCGAGCCGCTGCCGGGCATGTCGGCGATGATCGCCGGAGTCGACCTGCAGTCCCTGCCGGATGAGGCCGAGGGTGAGTTGCTCATGAGTGGCCCCCAGGTCACACCGGGCTATTGGCGCGATCCAGAGCGGACCGCGGCGGCGTTCGTTGTGCCGCCGGGCCGGGACGCTGTCCACTATCGCACGGGCGATCGCGTCACGCGGAGGAACCCGTCAGGACAGCTCCTCTACCTCGGTCGAGTGGACCAACAGATCCAGGTCCTCGGCCACCGGGTCGAACTCGGTGAGATCGAGGCGGTTCTGCGGGAGGAGTCTGGCCAGGATGCGGTAATTGCCTTGGGCTGGCCGCTTACCGTGAGTGGTGCTAGCGGGGTCGTCGTTTTCATTGGGGCGGATACCCTCGACGTCGAGAGTGTGCTGGCCGAAGCAGCGCGCAGGTTGCCGGACTACATGGTGCCGAGGGCGGTGTACCTTCGGTCCAGTCTACCGCTGAACAGCAACGGGAAGTTCGACCGGAGGGCACTCCTGGAAGAGCTAAAGGAGATGCAATGACCTACACCGGCGCAGAAGCAATCCGGCAGTTCATCGGCACGAGGTTTGCCGAGCAGCTAGCGGGAATGGGCATAGACCCGGCAAGGGTACCGGACGACTTCGATCTGATGGAGCGCGGCATCATCGACTCCCTGGGTTTGATTGAACTGATCGCCGATGTCGACAGTACCTTCGGCATTGCCGTTGATTTCGAAGAGATGGATCCGGAACAACTGACTGTAATCGGGCCCTTCTGCGTATATGTCGCTGATAGGGGCGGGCTTTGACGCAGAACGAGTACCTATCCATGCCCTGGACGGACGCGGTCGCGCCTGCCGAATCCGTCGTGGGTTGGATCCACGCCGCGGGAAACCCGTACTTCGACTGGCTGTTCGGATCGAATCGGGAGGCACGGCGGGTGCTCGATACCTGGGTCCGCCGGTCGACATCGGAAGTCTCGACGGGCCTCGTTCGGGTCGTCATGTCTGCCGGTTGCACGATTGGCGGGTTCATAGGTATCGACGCTGCGGATCTGAGGAGGCGACGCATGGCGGACGCAGTGGCCCTGATGGGCGATGTCACGGCAGAGCTGAAACCCGCGGTGCGAGGCCGACTTGGCATGTCGCGCGGCTTGTTTGCGCTTCCCCCGGCCGGGACGTACTACCTCAGCAAGATGGCTGTCGATCCTGAGCTGCGCGGCCAGGGGCGCGGTCCGGCGGTCCTGCGAGCGTTCCTGGCAACCGGCCGTGATCTTGGATACAGCTCGTTTGCACTGGATGTCGCGGCCGCAAATGCAGCCGCTGTCCGTATCTATGAACATGCCGGGTTTACACGCGTTGCTGAATCGGTAACTGGAGACGGGGCTATGCGTTATGTCTCCATGGAGATCCGGGTCGACGAGGAAGGTGCTGGTGTTTAGGGCACTCGTGGCGCGCCCACTCCAGATCGCGGCACGGTACGCCCCGGGGGCGACGACCCTCCGAGTGTATCTCCATCGTCTGCGTGGTGTGCACGTGGGACGCGGGGCCTTCATCGGCACCAATGCAATCATCGAGACTTCCAAGCCGCACCTCGTCTATATCGGCCGGGGCGCAGCAATCGGGATCCGATCGACGATCATCGCTCATTTTCGGGACAACGTACCGCGGTTCGAGGTCGATGGGCGTTTCTATTCCATCTGCATCGAGGAGGACGCCTTCATTGGCCCGGGGGCCATCATCCTGCCTAATGTCCGGATCGGGCGAGGTGCCGTCGTTACGGCGGGCAGCGTCGTAACCCGTTCGGTGAAGCCGATGATGATGGTGCAAGGGAATCCCGCGGTGGAGATCGCGTCCTGTGGAATTCCCCTGTCGTTGACGACACCAGTCCGGGAATTCTACAAGAGACTGAAGCCGGTCCACCGTCCACAGGGCAGCCGTGACTAGAATCCGGGTCAATATCGTTTCAGCGCGAGGGGTAGAGCCGTGCTCCCGGCTCCTGGCGGCACTCGCAATGGCCTTCGATGTCGACTTCTGCGCGGAATCGACTCCGTGTCCGGTTCCGGACGCAGTCCTGGAAGTCGGGGCAGACGGTCCTGCACGGCAATTTGGCGTCCCTACTCTCGCCTATGTCTCGACCGGCGGTGCCGTGCGCGCGCCGTCCGCGGTAAAGTTCACAAATACGCCCGATGTGGACAGGCCATTCCGCGGCCGAACGCTCGAAGACCAATACCTTCCCGAGGGCGGTTTGGCGGGTCTTGCGGACGACGAGGTGGCGGTGGCAACCGTTGACGGAGACGTCCTCTGGGCCTCGCGCCCCTGCCGGGGAGCCGAACGCCACCGAGTAGCCATGCCGTTCCCAGGCCTGGACGCCGGTCAGGTACTGCGTGACATCTTCCGGCCGGGGCGCTTCCTTGCGCTCCTGCCACTGGCCCAGCTCCTAGATCGGCTTCGTCAGGAACGTGGTTGGCGGCGTCCGGAATCACGCGCAACGATTCTCATCGATGATCCGAACCTCCACGCCGTCCGCTATGGACACATCGATTACCGCAGCATCGCGGAGCACGCGCGAGCGCATCGATACCACGTGGCGTTTGCCATGGTTCCCCTTGACACATGGTACTCGTCGCCACATGCGGCACGGGTATTCCGGAATAACGCCTGTTTCCTGTCGCTCCTGATCCATGGCAATGATCACCTGCGCGAGGAGCTCGGTCATCCCTACGGCGCAGACGTGTATGCGTCGGTGGCCGCACAAGCGCTCCGCCGCATCGACCGCTTTGAACGGGCGACCGGCCTCGAGGTCGCTCGTGTCATGGCAGCGCCCCACGGTCGCTGTGTGGAGGCAGCGGCGATCGCGTTGCATCGGACGGGCTACGACGCCCTCTGCATCAGCCGCCCTTACCCATGGCTCCAGGCACCACCGGCCGACCTGCCGCTGGTCGGTTGGTTCCCGGCGGACCATGTGGTCGGCGGATTGCCGGTCTTGCCGCGCTATGCCATCGCCAAGGAGGCCGAGGAACTCGTATTCCGGGCCTGGTTGGGGCAGCCATTGATAGTCTACGGCCACCATGGGGATGCGCGGTCGGGCTATGCGCGGATGGCGGAGATTGCGGCCTTCGTCAACGGCCTCGGCGATATGCGCTGGCAGTCGGTGGCGGCGATTGCCCGGGCAATGTCGAGACCTGTGTGGCCGACAACCGGATGTCGGTGCGGGCATACTCGCTTGGGTTCGATCTGGAGGTACCGGCCGGGGTACGATCGGTCGAGATCGCAGCCCCTGCAATAGGCGGGAGTCCGGAAGAACACGAGGTGTGGATCAGCGGTGTTCGCCGCAGCGTATTGGCACCGGATGGGAGCGGCAGCCTGACTTGCGGACCGGTGGGCGTTGCCAGCGGTCTACAGGTCATTCGCTTGCGGCCGCGGAATATGCTGGATTACGAGCAGGTTGCCGGCCCGCGCAGGGGCCCCTGGCCCCTGCTTCGGCGATTCTTGACGGAATTCCGCGATCGCACGGCGGGGCGCGCTGCGCGATGAGCCGGCCCGTCCGGGCTTACAGGGCATGCACCTGGCCATCGCGCAACGACGCCATGGCGGCGAATGTCGCCCGAGTGGTTGCGATCTGCGAATCGAGCGGGATCGCCGGAATGCCACTTGCGACAGCTTCCATGAACGCTGCGACCTCTTCGGCAATGCCCTTGCCTGGGCAGCGAACTTTTCGCTTGCGCGATCCGGAGAAAAGCGTCACAGACTGGAAATTGTCGAGGATCGCCGACCGGCCGGCGGTAAAAGCCTCGAACCTCTCCTTGGGCAGGGACTTGGCGCCCTCGGCGAAGTAGCCGATTGTTCCTACGGACCCGCCAGAGAACCTCAGACTGATCACGACGTTGTCCGCGGGAGTGACGTCGGAGTTCTCGGAATCGATCTTCATCGCGAAGACCGATTCGGGCTCTCCTCCGCAGACATATTGCATCAGGTCAATGAAGTGGCAGACCTCGCCGATAATCCGGCCGCCACCCACAGCGGGATCCTGTGTCCAGTGATCTCTGCCGATGTGCCCGGCATTGATCCTATACATCATGGTCATCGGTCCCGGCGACGTACCGAAGTGCTTCTTGACGAGCCGCGCGGCTGCCGAGAAGCGGCGGTTGAAGCCCACTTGCAGGATTGGCTGGCGGTTCAATGCGGCCGCACAGGCAATGCCGGCCCTGATCTCATCGAGTTCCGCCTCGTTGAGGCAGAGAGGCTTCTCAACAAACACGTGCCGGCCGGCGCGGAGGGCATGGGCGGTTACGGGCCCATGCTGATCGTGCCGCGTGGCGATAACCACAGCCGCGGTATCCGAGTCGGAAACCGCCGCCTCGACGGAATCGACAGCTTTCGCAAAACCATATCTGGCGCCGATGTCGGCGGCGGTCAGACCCGTCCGTGTGAAGATCGTCCGCATGACGGCGTTGCGCGAGGCCTTGAAAGGGGGCAAGAGGAAGCTCTGCGCAAAGGAGCCTGCGCCCACGAAGCTAATGCCGATCTTGCCGGGAGTGGCAGTGCCGGCGCGGGCCAACCGATGGCCAGCCGTCGTAGTGGGTTTGTCGGGGTACTCCACGAGCACGCCGCAGAACGGCTCCGTCTTTCCTGCAATCATGTCGTAGGCCTGCGGCGCGGTCGCGAAGGGGATTCGGTGCGTGACGAAGCGTAGCGGATCGAACCTACCGCCGGCCATGAGGTCCAGGACGGCGACCATGTTCCGCCCTTCGGTCCAGCGCACGAAGCCCAGCGGGTAGTCACTCCCGCCTTCTTCGTAGTGCGGATCATATCTTCCGGGCCCGTAGGAGCAGGAAACGCCGAACCTAAGCTCCTTCTCGTAGTAGTTGGTGCGCGGTAGATTCATCCCCACCGCGCCTACGACCACAATACGTCCCCTCTTTCGGGCAATGCGGCCGGCAAGCTGGACCGGGTCATCACTGGCGGTGGCGGCGCAAATCAGGACGAGGTCGGCGCCGTGACCGCGGGTGAATTCCGAGACTTGGCTCTCTATGGGATCCGCGCCGATCACTCCGGCGCGATCGACAACGCCGACAGCATGAGCACGTGCGACCGCGGTGGGATCTATGTCGGCGGCGAACACTCGGCAGCCGTTGGCTTGCAAAAGCTGGCAACTCGAAAGGCCAATTATGCCGAGGCCGATCACGACAGCGTGCTCGCCGATCGTGGGCTCCGTCAAGCGTATGCCCTGCAGCGCGATGCAGGCCAATGTGGTCATCGCCGCGGCGTCGGGTGCCACCCCCGCGGGAATTCGGGCGATGAGATTGACCGGGACGACGACCTCGTCGGCATGGACAGCGTAGCCGCCACCTGCGCAAGCTACGAGATCGCCGATTGCGTAGCCGTCAACACCGTCCCCGACTTCGATGATTTCCCCGGCGGAACTGTAGCCGAGAGGTTGGGCGCCCTCGAGTTTGTCGCGGACCTTCTGGAACGTGGGACGGATGCCGATCTGCTTCGCCATGTCCAGCACTTGCCGGACCTGCTCGGGCTTTGCCTTGGCCTTGCCGAACAGAGACATGCGTCCGGCCACGACCTTGCCGCCCTCGGTCCCGGGACTGATAGCGGAATAGAGCGTCCTGACCCTGACGAATCCCGGTGGCAGGACCGGCGGGGGTGCGTCGAGAATTCGGACTGCGCCGTCCTTCAGGGTCTGACCGACGACCTTCATTTGCGCTCCTTTTTGTGTAAGCCCGTATCCCGTTGGCAATACTATCGGTACGACATGTCAGGGCTTTAGCCGTCGTCAGATGCGATCAAAGCCCAATAGCAGCCGCGGAGTGTCCCCCAGCAGGTCGACGAACTGCCGTGCCGCCACATTACCGCGGCGGCGGCTCGCAACGGCTGAAAGGCCCTGCGGATCGACTAGCAATGCGTCCACCACAGCCGTTGCTCCGGGTTTGGACCGCCACGCCGTGCATCCAGCGCAGACTCAGGGTGTAGAAAGCATAGAGCATTTTCGAAAGCCTTTCCGGTTCCGCCGGTAGGCAGCGGGGCCAGCCGGTCATCATCCAGGAGTTGCGTCCCCCCAGCAGCCGGGAGTAAGCCGTGTGGAAGAAGGAGCGGGAAAGCAATGAGCCCAGGGCGTAGTGGCGGACTAGGGAGGCCCCCATTGCGCGCCACCGGAGTCCGAGGTTCGCTATGCTACGCTGCGTACTCCGGTCGCCGTAAACTAAGTCGGTCCAGCAGACTTCGATGCCGCCGATCACCTCGTGGAGGGACTTTGCGTGGTCACCTACCACGAAGCATGCGGGCCAGCCCTGGGCACGTAGGCCCGAGGCAATCCGGACCGGATGGAAGCCGGTCAGGCCCGCCTTCTCAGAAACCCCGTGACGCAGGTTGGGATAGGCTTCCAGGCTCACTACGCAGGTTCGCGGCGGGGTCACGACCTCATCCAATTTCTCGACTCGGGGACCGTTGCCGGCCCGGACGGCGGGTCCGCCCAGTACAAGCTCTTATTTATAGTCTTTTGATGGCCGTATGCCAAGTTCGAAGCATGCAGATCCCACTGTCGCGAGGGCTTGCCCTGGCCCGGGGCAGGACCTATCCTGGGGGTGACGCCGCCGCCGGCTCCGCCCCGATTCCCATGCCCCAGCTAAACCGGGACCCCGCAACAGCCATGATATACCGCGTCGCCGCCGTCTCCTTCCTCAACACCCTGCCGCTGATCGAGCGGTTCCTGGACGGCAGCGACCCGCGCCTGACCCTGACCCGCGCCCTGCCCGCATTGCTGGCCGACGAGCTGGCCTCCGGCCGGGCCGACGTCGCCCTGCTGCCGGTGGCCGAGATCCTGCGCGGCCGCAGCGGCGGCCTGCTGGCCCCCGGCGCGGGCATCGCCTGCCGCGGCAAGGTGGACAGCGTCAAGCTGTTCACGACGGGCGATCCGGGGCAGTTGACCCGCGTGCGCACCGACCGCGGCTCCCGTTCGTCCGTGGCCCTCTTGCAGGTGCTGCTGGCCGAGCGTTGGAGCTGCCGGCCCGAACTGATCGAGACCGAGCCCGTGCCCGGCCGCCTGCCCGAGTCCGGCGAAGGGGTGCTGGTCATCGGCGACCGCTGCTTCGCCTATGAGAAGGCCTTCCGCGAGGCCGCGCCCGCGGGCGGGCGGGCCCTGGACCTGGGCGGGCTCTGGTTCGAGCTGACCGGCCTGCCCTTCGTCTTCGCCGCCTGGGCCGTGGCCCCCGATTTCGTGGCCCGGGCCGGCGCCGCAGGCTGCCGCGAGCTGGCCGCCCTGCTGGACGAGGCCCGTGCCGACGGTCGGGCCCGCTGCCGGGAGATCGCCGCCCGCGAGGCCGCCCTGGGCCGCCTGGGACCGGGGGGAGAGGCGACCGCCGCGGCGATCACCTATTATTTCGAGCGGTCGCTGCACTTCCGCCTGGAGGAGGACGACCTGGCCGGCATCGCCCGGTTCCATGAACTCGGCCTGAAGCACGGTGTCCTGCCCGCGGGCACGCCGCCGTTGACCATAGTGAGGTAGGCAACGTGCGTCCCGCCAACAACCCCTCGGACCTGGGCCCCATGGACCCCGTGCGCTTCCAGCAGCTGATGGCGCAGAAGGAGCAGGACTCCGCGGGCCGGCCCGCCGATACGGTCACCGCCGACCCCATCCGCCTGCCCGTCCGCTCCACGCCGCTGGCCCTCGAGCTCCTGGACGAGGCCCTGACCCGGCGCCTGACCGGCGGCGAGCTGCTGATCCTCTTCGAGGAGGCCGCCCTGCACGACGTGGGCCGCATCGCCCACCAGCTGCGCCTGGAGCGCGCCGATCCGACCACGGTCACCTACATCATCGACCGCAACGTCACCTACACCAACCTCTGCTACGCCGACTGCAAGTTCTGCGCGTTCAATCGCCACCAGGGCGACGAGGACTCCTACCTGCTGGACCTCGAGACCATCGTCGGCAAGTGCCGCACCGTGGTCGAGGCCGGCGGCAACCAGATCCTGCTGCAGGGCGGCCACCACCCCAAGAAGCGGCTCGACTACTATGAGCAGATGCTGTCCGGCATCAAGGCCGCCTACCCCAAGCTCTGGATCCACGGCTTCTCGCCCAGCGAGATCCAGCACTTCGCGCGTCTGAACGGCCTGCCCTCGCCGGTGGTGCTGCAGCGCCTGAAGGCGGCCGGCCTGGACTCGATCCCCGGCGGCGGCGCCGAGATCCTCAGCGACCGCGTGCGCCGCATCCTGGCCCCGGGCAAGGCCATGTCCGGCGAGTGGATCGGCATCATGGAGGAGGCCCACGCCGCCGGCCTGCCCACCACCGTCACCATGATGCACAGCCACATCGAGACCTACGCGGAGCGCGTCGAGCACTTCCTGCGCGTGCGCGAGAGCCAGGACAAGACCGGCGGCTACACCGCGTTCATCCCCTGGACCTTCCAGCCCGGCAACACGCCGCTGATGGACGAGCCCGAGCTGAAGGCCGCTGTCCTGGCCCACGGCTACCTGGGCGCCTCGGACTACCTCCGCAACCTGGCCATCAGCCGCATCGCCCTGGACAACTTCCGCAACCTCCAGAGCTCCTGGGTCACCCAGGGCAAGGCCGTCGGCCAGCTGACCCTCTGGTACGGCGCCAACGACCTGGGCAGCCTGATGATGGAGGAGAGCGTGGTCTCGGCCGCGGGCATCACCCATCCCTTGACCCGCGCCGACCTGGACGAGATGTGCCAGGGGGCGGGGTACCGGCCGGCGCTCCGTGACAACGGGTACAACATCGTCGACCGCAGCGGGGGATAGGCGCAGCCCGATGCTCAGCAGTTCCCTCTACCTTTTTGCCTCGAAGGTGATCGGCTACGGGATCCGCATCCTGCTGCCCATCGCCCTGGTGCGCATCCTCTCCAAGGAGGACTTCGGGGCCTACAACCAGTTCTTCCTGCTGGAAGTGCTGATCCAGACGGTCTTCCTGATGGGGATCGTCCAATCGCTGTTCTACTTCGTGCCCCGCGACAAGCAGAACGCCGGCGGCTACCTGGTCAACAGCCTGACCCTGAACGTCGCGATCTACACGGTGGCCTACGTGCTCGTCTGGTTCTTCAAGGCCCAGATCGCGCAGCAGATGGGCATCGCGATCATCTTCACGTACTTCTGGCACCTGGCCGCCTATTCCATGCTGGTGATGCTCAACTTGCTGCTGGAGACCTACTGCGCGGCCTTCCAGGAGATCCGCGCGGCCTCGTTCCTGACCATCCAGCGCGAGGTCATCGCCACCCTGGCCACGCTGTACGCGGCCCTGCGCTACCGCGGCCTGGAGGAGATCTTCCTGGCCCTGATCATCGCCCGCGCGGTGACCATGGCCATCGGCTTCGCCTACGTGCAGTTCCGGCTGCACGGCTTCCGTTCCCGGCACTACTTCCAGGGGATCGGCGAGCAGATCCGCTACGGGCTGGTCCTGGGCCTCGGCGGCACCTTCGGTACGATCGTGTTGCGGCTGCACGAAATCACGGTCACCCGCAACTACGACATCGAGACCTACGCCGTCTACGCGGCCGGCCTCAAGCAGATCCCGGTGCTGCAGTTCTTCTCCCAGTCGATCGCGGCGGTGGCGCTCAGCCAGTTCGCCATGCTGGTCAAGAAGGAGGACTGGGCAGGGGTGCGCGAGTATTGGGACCGGATCCTCGGCACCATGTACGGCGTCGGCCTGCCGGTGGCGGTGGGCCTGCTGCTGGTGGCCAACCCCCTGATCCACATCATGTTCACCAGCGAGTACGCCGAGGCGGTTTCCATCTTCCGCTACAACACCCTGGCGACCCTGTCGCTGATGCTGAACGCGACCCTGGTCCTGCGGGCGATGGACCGCAACGACGTGACCCTGAAGGTCAACCTCGCCATGCTGGCGATCCTGCCGTTCGCCCTGTACGGGGGAATGAAGCTGGGCGGGCTCGACGGCATCATCGCGACCCATGCCGTGATCGTCATCGCCGGTGCGTTCGCCTCCCAGACCTGGCTGAACCGCCTGGTGCCGGTGCACCTGGCGTACGTGGCGCCGCGCCGGGCGATCTGGGGCTTCTACACCCGCAGTTGGCACCGGGGGTGGGAGTTCATCGGAAAACGGTCGGCCCGCTTCGGGAAGGGTTCCTGAGGCAAGCGGTTCCGTAGGCTCCGCCGTTCGACTATCCACACCGGCCCCCGGGGCCCGGGGCGTGCAAGTCGCGCCCCGCCCCGCCCGCGCAACGGGGCCGAATGCATCGCCCCGTCGCTGTCCGGAGCATCCCGCCCGTTCCCCGGGGTTTCCCATCGGTTCGCAGCGCGGGGGATTCCTCCTTATCGTTTCCCATGCGGACCGATTGCCGCCATGGGTACGGTTCTTTCTTCCGGCGTTGCCAATGACGGCGACTCTTGACGGCGATATCCGGGAGCGGATCATGAGGGATCGAAAGCGGATCGAACGCGGGAGGTCCAAGCCGGCGCTGCGGCCCAGCCTGCGCCTGCTGGCGCCCGCCCTGGCGGTCCTGATCGCCGGCGCCGGCTGCGCCAACGAGCCCGTGGACCCGTTGGCCGGCGACCCGACGCGAGGTCCGGGCGGCGCCCGGATGACGGTCGTGCAGGGCGAGGACTACAGCCTGCCGTCGTGGGTCGATCCCGAGCCCTATTCCGGCTACGTGGGCAGCCGCGACCTGCGGCGACCGGCCGGCAGCATGAGAATCGAGAACTGGTGGTTGCCCTGGGCGGCCCTGGAGCCCGAGCGCGGTGTGTACGACTGGACCGTGGTCGAGGAGAAGCTGGCCGCCGCGGCCGCCGGCGGCTACCAGCTGAACATGCACCTGGAGAGCATCACCTGGGGCGGCGGCAGCGAGCCGCTCGGCATCGTCGTGGCGCAATCGGTGCCGGCCTGGGTCCTGGACGAATTCGCGCTGACCGAAGCGGACCTGATCAACATGGGCTGGGAATTCGATATCCTCGTGATACCGGGTTGGCGTCCCGACATCCGCGACGCCTTCAACGATCTGGTCCGGGCCTTCGGGGCCAGGGGCTACGCCGAGAGCCCGCAGCTGGCCGCGGCCTACATCCACGCCATCAGCCCCTCCCGCGGCGAGGAATTCTGGATGACCCAGCCCGCCCTCGACCGGCTCGAACGGGCCCACGGCTTCACGCCCCAGGTGCTCGACGACTGGATCACCTCCCGCTTCGCAGCTTACGCCGACGCGTTTGCCGGCCAGACCCACAAGCTGGTGTGGGTGGGCAAGCAGGGCGCCTGGCGCTACCTCAGCGGCGGCCGCTACGCCGACCTCACCCTGCGCCTGGTCCATGACGCCTGGGATCTGGGTGCTGGCAACCGCAGCAGCGCCATCGAGTTGTTCAACGAGTGGCTGAACGAGCCCGCGCTGGGCCAGAGCGTGGACGACCAGGGCCACCTGCACACCGACGAATCGTTGCCGCCCTTCACCTCGGTGCGGTATTTCGGGGACGAGAACGAGGAGTACGGCGACGCCTGGACCTGGCGCTTCGGCAGCCGGGACGGCGACCCCCTGCGCTACCGGTTCTCCATGCTGCGGGCCCTGCAGATGCGGATGCGCTTCCTGTGGACCGGCGAGGCCGCCGAGGCCATCAATCCGGCCCTGTCCACCTATGCGGCCCTGAGCTTCGGCAAGACCGTCACGACCTCGCCCGACGCCTGGGCCTACCTGCGCGAGACCCCGTCGACAGCCTACGAGACCTCCGCCGCCGTGATCCGCAACTTCGAGCGCTGGCTGGTGCAGAGGGATGTTCCCGGCGGCATGACCGTGCCCGCCCAGCGCACCTTCCGCGAGTTCAACGCCGGTGGCAACTACCAGGGCCAGCCCGACACCTGGTACGACGATCTCGCCCGCCGCACCGACACCGCCAACGACAATCCCCACATCTGCTTCGACCTGGATAGCCGCTTCCGCGTCAACGGCCCGGTGCAGATCAAGGTGGAGATCCTCGACGACAGCAAGGCCTACTGGCACCTGGAGTACATGGGGACGGACCACCGGCCCGCGGTCACCGGCGAGTTCCACAACATCGGCGACGGCAAGGTCAAGACCGTGACCTTCACCGTTCCCGACGCCGCCTTCCTGGGCGGGCTCGAACACGGTATGGACTTCCGGATCACCTGCGACGGCCCGGGCGACGTCACCGTGCGCTGGGTCCGCCTGATCCGCCTGCAGCAACCCTGAGGCGCTGCCGCAGGCTCCGCCAGGCATCCCCGTAGAAGGCCGCGACCGCGGCCGCCGGCGGCAGGTAGGGCAGCCGCACCGGCGCGATGCGGTTCAGCGCGGCCTGGTTGGCCAATCGCCCGCCGATCAGCGCCAACCCATGGGCGGCGATGATCCCCTGCAGCCCCCACAGCTTCATGCCCGCGTAGAGCAGGAACGGCAGCGCGACCACCATCACCGCGTTGATGCGCAGCGAGATCCCGTTGCGGTCCATGGCCCGCAGCACCAGCGTCGGGTTCAGCACCATGTAGAGCATGGCCAGGGTGTTGAGCCGGAAGATGGGCACGGCGTCTGCGTAGTCGGCGGTGAACATCAGCAGCACCAGCGGCTTGGCCACCAAAAGGAGCACGATCGTCAGCGGCACGCCCAGGCCGTAGGTGCCGGCGTGGAAGCGGTCCCACAGGACGCGGATGCCCGCCCAGTCGCCCTTCTTCTCCAGCTCCGAGAACCGCCCCAGCGACACCATGGCCACCGAGTGGCTGAAGAACTGCAGCACCGGGATCTGGCGGATGCCCGCCGCGTACACCGCGTAGGTCGCCAGGTCGTAGTAGCGGTTCACGAACAGCTCGTGGAAGCGCATGGTCAGGGTCACCAGCATGCCGGTCAGGCCCAGCACCACGCCGTAACCGACCTGGGCCCGCAGGTCCACCCGGTAGCGCTCGGAAGCGAACCCGCGCCGGGCGAAGTGCAGCCAGCCCGCCATGGCCGCCAGGCTCAGCAGCCGCACCACCACCAGGGCGGCGATGACGTGCGCCAGATCCCGCCAGATGATCGCCGCGGCCAGGGTGGCGATCGTCGCCGCCACCTGGCGGCCCACGTCCCACAGGGCGGTCGCGGTGATCCAGCCGCGCACCGTGGTGTAGGACTCCAGCACCACCAGGATCATCACCGTCGTGGTGTAGACCGCCAACTGGGGGAAGTAGGCCTCGAGCATGACCAGCCCGCTCGCGTCGGCCAGGGCTGCGCGGAAGGGCGCCATGCAGGCGAATCCGGTGGCCAGGAACACCACGCTCAGGCCGATGCCGTTGAGCAGGTAGCCGCCGGCGTTGCGCGGATCCCGGGGCACGAAGTAGAACAGCGCCTGGGCGGCGCCCAGCTGGAACACGGTCATGGTGACCGCTTCGAGCAGGAAGAACTGGAAGTAGGCGCCGACATCGGCCTTGGTCAGCACCCGCACCAGGAAGACCGGCAGCAGGATGCGGATGCCGTAGCCGAGCACCTTCGCCGCGAACAGGGTGGCCGATTGCCGGAACACGGACCTTCCCCGGGGTTGAGGACCGGATGATACGCCGGGACGCCTAGGCTGAACCGCCCGCCGCCCCGCCCTCCAGCCACGCGCTGCCATAGACTTCCCGCGGGAAGATCCGCGGCACCAGCCCGTACAGGAACTGCCGCAGCTTCAGGGCCAGGTGGCTGGCCTCGTGGGCGCCGCACACGGTGCGCAGGTAGGCCTCCAACGTGAAGATCTGGATCTCCACCGGAAAGCGGTACGGCTGCCTGCGCGCCGGGTCGGGGTAGAGGATATCGACGTCGCCCTTGAAGACCTTGAACTGCTTGCTGCTGTACTCGTTGAGCGACTGGCCGGAATCCGGCGACAGGGTGTCGGTGACGTTGCGCCAGCCGAAGGGCGCGCCGATGGCCGCATCCAGCAGCACCAGCAGGTCGTCCAGGGCGTCGTTGTCGTGGACGATGAACATGGCGCCCATCATGTCGGCAATGGTGTCGGGATTGTTGATGCCGTTGCGGATCATCTTCGAGAGGATCGAGCCGCTGGTCTGCTGGCGCATCTCGCTCCAGCGGATGCGCTCGAGCACCTGGCGGCGGCCGTCGACGATCTCGAACGAGATCGGCGTCACCGAGCGCTTGAAGCGGCAGCTGTAGTAGAGGATGTCCAGGGCCAGGTCCCGGCCGGCCACCTTCCGTTGCACGAAGGTCGAGCGGAAGTGCCAGCGCTGGTCGCCTTCGCCGGGCCGGGCCGAATAGATGATCTCCTGGCCGTCGCTGCTGATGCGGAAGCCGATCTCCAGGTCATGCACCTGCGAGGTGTGGCGCCACAGTCCCTCGTTCAGCAGGTGCTCCAGGTGGGCCAGGTGCTGCTGCCCGTCCTGCACGTGGCGCGACTGGTCGATCTGCAGCAGGGTCTGGCCCAGGAAGAGCTTGCGGCGGGCCTCGTAGGCCAGGCGCGGCTCCCCGGCCCGGAACGACAGGGCGATCAGCTCGCGCATGTCGTCGCAGTCGGCCACCTCCGGCAGCGGCAGCACGTGGGGCCGGGCCGCCGTCGGCAGCAGGTCGATGGTCGAGGCCAGGTAGACGTCTGCGTCGCTGAGGTAGTCGGCGGCGCGGGCGGCCAATTCGGCCAGGTCGGCTTCGTCGTCGTCGCCGGACTGGAAGAGCCGGGCCAGTTCGCGCTCGTAGACCTCGTCGTCCTCGAGCATGCGGCGGTACTTGAGGCGGGCCAGATGCAGCACCCGGGTGCGGCGGTCGGCGAACCCGGGATCCAGCAGGGGGTGGGCGGTGTGGTCCACCGCCCAGATGTCCCCCGTGTTGTCGTTGCGGATCCGCGAGGCGTCGACCCAGCTCTGGTACATCATGCTCCCGTTCAGACCATGTCCAGCACGCGCGCCATGTCCGCTTCCAGATCGCGGTAGTCCTCGCAGCCCACGGCGATGCGCACCAGGTCGTCGCTGATCTCCGCCTTCAGCCGCTCGGCCTGGGGCATGCCCGCGTGGGTCATGCTCGCCGGGTGCTCGATCAGCGTCTCGATGCCGCCCAGACTGACCGCCAAGGTGGCCACCTCGACGTTGTTGATCACCGTCTTGCCCGCCTCCAGGCCGCCCTTGACGCCGAAGCTCATCACGGCGCCCGGTCCACGCATCTGCTTGCGGCCCAAGGCGTACTGGGGATGGCTCTCCAGCCCCGGGTAGCGGATCCAGGCCACCTTGGGATGCTTCTCCAGGAAGGCTCCCAGCTTCAGGGCGTTCTCCTGGGCGCGGTCCATGCGCAGGCCCAGGGTCTTGACCCCGCGCAGCACCAGCCAGGCCTGGTGCGGGTCCATGGTGCCGCCGAAGTTGGTGTGCACCTTGCGCAGGCGCGCCAGCACGTCCGGATCCTTGGCCACCACCATGCCGGCCACCACGTCGGTGTGGCCGTTGATGAACTTGGTCATGCTGTGCAGGACGATGTCCGCACCCAGTTCCAGCGGGTTCTGCAGGTAGGGCGAGGCGAAGGTGTTGTCGACCACCATCAGGGCGCCGCCGTCGTGGGCGATCTCGGCGCAGGCCTTGAGGTCCGACAGCTTCAGGGTGGGGTTGGCCGGCGTCTCGATGTACACCAGCTTGGTGTCCTTGCGCATGACGCGAGCCAGGTTCTGGGGGTCGGAGGTGTCGACGAAGTCGCTCGCCACGCCGAAGCGCGGGTACTCGTTCTCCAGAATGGTGCGGCTGGGCCCGTAGAGGGACGCGGTGGCCGCGATGTGGGTGCCCTGCCCCAGGAACGCCAGGTAGACCATGTTGACCGCCGCCATGCCGCTGGCCGCGGCCAGGCCGCCGCAGCCGCCTTCGAGGTTGGCGATGTTCTGCTCCAGCGCGTCGATGGTCGGATTGCCCAGCCGCGTGTACTTGTAGCCGGGCTCGCCGCGGAAGCAGGCCGCGCCATGATCCGCGTCGCGGAAGGCGAAGGTGCTGCTCTGGTAGATCGGGGTGGAAACGGCTCCGGTGGCGGGATCGACGTGCTGGCCGGCGTGGATGATGCGGGTCATGCGGCCGCGCTTGGCGATGTCTTTCATGTCCGGGATTCCCTTTCTGCTGGTTGCGGCGGGCCGGAGGGGCCGGGCGACCGGCCGAACCGTCTTGTTCGCGGGGAGGACGCCTCCTATAATAGCCCGGCACACCCGCCTTGACCAATACGGACCGGTCAGTCCCCGCCCCGGCGGCGAACACGACCGGGCGATCTGCCGGAGGTTCCCCATGCCCGCACGCCGTGCCCGCGGCCGCCACGTTGCCGCCCTCTTTGCCATGAACATCGTTCTTTGCGCCGCCGCAGCCTGGGCCGCCACCCAAGGCCAGTGGAACTTCCTGCCCGCCAAAGACATCGGAGCGCCCGCCTTCCAGGCCGCGCACCCCGGTTGGGACGGCCGCGGCACCGTGGTCGCGATCCTCGACACGGGCATCGACGCCTTCACTCCCGGCCTGCGGACCACCAGCACCGGCCTGCCCAAGCTGATCGACGTGCGCGACTTCAGCACCGAGGGCGACTGGGAGACTGCGCCCGCAGAGTTGGACTCCACCGGCACCGCCGCCGCGCCGGTCTACCGCCACGAGGATGGCCTGCTGCTGCGCGGGGCCCAGGCCCTGGCGGTGCCGCCGTCGGCCGACCGCCCGGTCTACCTGGGCCTGATCGCCGAGAAGGACTTCGCCAACAACAGCGACGTGCACGACCTCAACGACGACGGCGACACCAGCGACAGGTTCGGCTTCCTGGTCTACCAGGCCGACCGCGCGGCGGTCGAGGCCGCCCTGGGCAGCGGTCGCGGCTACGAACTGCTGAGCGGCCTGAACGAGACGGCTGCCGCCACCGTGGCCAAGGAGCGCGCCTCGGCCCGGGTCTGGCTGGTGGTCGTCGACACCGACGCCGACGGCGACCTGGCCGGCGAGGCCCTGCTGCGCGACTACCGCGTCAACCACGACACCTTCGCCCTGGCCAGCCCGGGCAACCCGGACTCCCGCGCGCTGATGGCCTGGGAGCTGAACGTGCGCAGCGAGGAGGACCAGCTGGGCGCCCCGCTGCCGCCGACGGTGGAGTTCCACTTCGACGACGGCAGCCACGGCAGCCATTGCGCCGGCATCGCCGCCGGCCGCGGCGTGGCCGGGCAGGAGGGCCTCGACGGCGTCGCCCCGGGCGCCTTCCTGGTCTCGCTGAAGATCGGCGACAACCGCCTGGCCGGCGGCGCCACCCGCACCTCGAGCATGAAGAACGCCTACGACTACGCCGCCGCCTTCGAGGCGGCCTGGGGCATCCCGGTCGTCGTCAACATGAGCTTCGGCATCAACTCGGTGGAGGAGGGCGACGACGCCATGGGCGGCTGGCTGGACGACCTGCTGGCCGAGCATCCGACCCTCATCGTCTGCACCAGCGCGGGCAACGAGGGCCCGGGCCTGTCGTCGGTCGGCATCCCGGCCACCTCGCCCAGCCTGATCGCCAGCGGCGCCTACCTGTCGCCGGCCACGGCCGCCGACCTCTACGACGCGCGCCTCGGCCAGGCCACGCTCTTCAACTTCTCCAGCCGCGGCGGCGAGACCGCCAAGCCCGACGTCGTTTCGCCCGGATCGGCGCTGAGCACCGTGCCCGGCTTCAACGACGGCACCGGCCGCTTCAACGGCACCAGCATGGCCAGTCCCCAGACCGCGGGCGCCGTGGCCTGCCTGCTTTCGGCGGCGCGGGCCGAGCACCTGGACGTGCACTGGGGCATGATGAAGCGCGCCCTGATCGCCGGCGGCACGCCCGTCGCCGGGCTGGGCCTGCTGGACCAGGGCGGCGGCCTGGTCACCCTCGAGTCCTCGTGGCGGGTGCTGCACGACCTGGCCAGGAGCAAGAGCGCGCACCAGGTCCTGCGCTGGGACCTCGATACCGACTGCCCGTTCCAGGGCGACGGCAAGAGCGACGCCGCCTACTGGCGCACCCCCGGCGGCGCGCCCTTCGCGCCCGAGACCGTCAGCTTCCGCGTCACACCGGTGTTCCATCCCGACCTGGATCCCGACCAGCGCGACCGCTTCTTCCGCAGCTTCAGCTTCAAGAGCGAGGCCGACTGGCTGAAGATCGTCTCGGGCGACCGCTACGTGCGCGGCGAGGCGGACATGACCGTGCGCCTGCAGTACGACGGCAAGGCGCTCGCGGCGCCCGGTGTGCACGCGGCACGGGTCATCGCCAGCCTCGACGGCGGCGACCTTTCGGGCCTGGCGGCCCGCGAGTTCAGCCTCTGGAACACCGTGGTCACCGGCACGCCCATGGGCCCGGAGGTCGGCTACCTGCAGGTCTTCAACGGCAAGGACGTGCCCGGCAGTTCGGTGCGTCGCCACTTCGTGAACGTGCCGGCGGGCGCCTCGGCCCTGCGGGTGCGGCTGGAGGTCAGCAGCGATGTGGGCGCCGCCCGCGGCGCCGCCGCCGCGGTCTCGATCCTGAACCCCGAGGGCCACGGGCGCGGCGGCTTCTCCGGCAGCGCTGCGCCGGACGGCGAGCCGCTGCGCGACCTGACCGTGCTCGGCGACGAACTGGTGCCGGGCACCTGGGAGATCTGCGTGGCCACCGGCATCGGCAACGTGGACCCGACGGCCTACCGTCTGACCGTGTCCTGCGACGGCTACCAGGTCGAGCCGGCGGTGCTCGCCAAGCTGGACCGCAAGGCCCCGGGCAAGCCGGCCGCGGCCGAGCTGACGGTGACCCGCGCCTTCGACGGCCGCTTCCAGGGCGACATCGGCGCGGCGGTGAACGGCTTCCGGCGCACTGAGCAGGTGAAGATCGAGAAGTCCGACCTCTGGACCCGCGCCATCACCCTGGACGGCACCACGCCCCGCGCCGAGTTCGACCTGGTGATGGACGAGAAGACCGGCAACCTGTTCACCGACTGCGCCGTGAACCTGCTGGACGACGCGGGCCACATCGTGCGCGCCGGCGGCTTCGACGGCCTCGAGGCCCACGTGCGCGCGTCGCTGCCCGCGGGCCGGGACAAGGCCACCTTCACCCTGCAGGTGGTCGGTGCCTTCGCGATCGCCGCGGACATGAAGGAGTGGGGCTTCGAGCTGGAGGAGCGCTACCTGCTGGCGACGCCGGTCAAGGGCGAGGTCAAGCGCGCCGGCGGCGGCTCCCTGGACCTGCACTGCGGCGTGCCGGCGACCCTGAAGCTGAGCTTCGCCGACACCTGGCCCGAGGCCCCGGCCGGCTTCGCTCCCTACGGCGCGGTGACGTTCCGCGACGAGCGCACGGCGGACCGTCGCCCCGGCGAGAAGGGCGGCCGCCTGGTGCTGGAGGTGCCGATCAGGCTGGACTGATCGCGTCCCGCAGGATGCGGTCGAGGATCACCATGTGGTCGCTGCGCGCGGCGTGGGCTTCGGCCCAGCCGCGCGCGGCCGTCCGGGCCCCGGGACCCAGGGCGCGCGCGCGGCGCAGGGCCGCCAGCAGCGCGGCCGGATCGTCGGGCGCGGCGACCTCGCCGGTAAGGCCCGGCTCGATCAGCTCAGGCAATCCGCCGATGGCGCTGCCGACCACGGGCACGCCCACGGCCAGCGACTCCAGCGCCGCCATCGGCGCATTCTCGTACCAGCGCGAGGGGATCACGCTGCAATACGCGCGGGCCAGCACCGCGCGCAGCTCCTCGATGCCCAGCGGACCCAGCGAGGTGGCCGTGCGCAGCTTCAGCATGGCCAGGCGCGCCCGCAGGTTGCCCAGGCAGGGTCCGTCGCCGGCGATCAGCAGGGGCGGCGGCGGCTCGGCGATGGAGCCGTCGGCGTGCCCGGTTTCCCACAGGGCCTGGGCGTCCAGCAGCGTGCGCAGCCCTTTCTCCTTGGAGATGCGCCCGAAGTAGACCACCGCGTCGCGCGCCTCCGCCGGCGGCAGTTTGTCCGGATGCCAGAACTCCAGGTCCACGAAGTTGGGCAGATGCCGCAGCCGGTCGGTGGGGAAGCCCCACTCGGCGTACTTCTGCACGTAGAAGCGGCTGGGGCAGAGGAAGGTGCCCACCGCCGCGGGGTAGAGCCCGCGCCAACGCTGGTGCGCCGTCTCGACCGCCGCCAGCAGCGAGGCCGGCCGCGACTCCTTGACGCAGCGCCCGCGCACCGCCTCGAAGAAATGCCCGCCCTTGCAGCGCTCGCAGGGCTGCTCGCCCTGCAACATGTGGATCGCCGGGCACAGCAGCCGCAGGTCGTGCAGGGTCATCACCGCGGGGATGCGATGTCTCCGCAGCACCTGCAGGATCGAGGGTGTCAGGTGGTGGTAGATGTTGTGCAGGTGGGCGACCTGCGGCCGGGTCTCGCGCACCAGCTGCTCGAGTTTGGCCGCCGCCTCGCGGTTCCAGACCAGCGAGAGGGCGTCGCCCAGGGCGCCGTCCCGCCAACGGGCGGTGGCGTAGTCCCGCGCCCGGGGAAAATGCCGTTCATAGGGGGAGGGCCGGGCGTCGGCGTCGGCCATGGCGAACGGCACCACGTCCCAGCCCAGGGCGGCCAGGTCGGCCTCCTCCTGCACCACGTAGCGCCCCACGCCGCCGGCGGGGCCCTTGTCGTGGTAGAACTTGTTGATCAACAGGAGCTTGGGCCGATCCACGGGTCCGCACCTTCCGGCCGCCGGGTCGGACGGCCTGTCGGGCCATGATGGACCGCGCCAAACCGGTGGTCAACCTCCGGCGATTGCGAACGATAACCCTGGGGAGGAGATCCCTGCCGACCGGGCCGCCGCGCCCGCCGGCTCCGCGCCGTCCGCTTCGACCGTGGGACGTGATGAAGCAGCTGTTCTCAGACCTCAGGGCCCAGACGCGCTGGCAGATCTATGGCCGCGTGGTGCCGGTGCTGGCGGTGGCCGCCGCCGCGACCGTGGCCGTGGCCTGGCTGGGCTACGGACAGTGGGCGCAGCAGACGGCCACCGAGCGCCAGTCGCGGGATCTGCGCAACCTTGCGGTCGTGGTGCGCGAACGCGCGGCCTTCACCGCCACGGCCCTGGAGGTGGCGCGGCTGCGCCAGGACCAGGCCCAGCGCCGGCAGGCGCCGGTCCCGGGCACCCCGGCCCTGGGCGTGCTGGAACGTCGGGCCGGCGGCGGGGACGCGCACTGCACCCTGGCCGCGGCCATCGACACCCCCGCCAACCGTGAACGCCTCGGCGCCTGGCACCGGGCCGGCGCCGCCGATCCGCACCGCGGCGACGTCAGCCGCATCGCCGCCCGCGGGGCGGCCGAACTCGAACCCCAGCCTGGCCTCGAGGTGCTGCTGTTCGCGCCGATGCCCCTGGAAGATGCCCGCCCCGGCGCCGACGGCCACATCGCCGTGCTGCCGGTGGCGGTGCGCGCGGTGGCCCCCGACGGCCGGGTCGAGGAGCCGTCGCTGGTGGCGCTGCTGGATCTGGCCGAACTGCTGCCGGTCCTGGATCCGGACCTGGCCTGGTGGTGCGTGACCGCACCCGACGGCGAAGTCGTGCTCGCTGCGGACCTGACCCTGCCGCCCGGCACGCGGCTGGGCGACCAGGTCGACGCCCGCGCCCGTTGCGGTCCGGGCCTGGCCACCGCGACCATCGCCGGCCTGGCCGTCACCGCCGACCTGCTCGACCAGCGCACGACCGGAGGGTTGCTCGACCCCTGGATCGTCGGCCGGTACCGGGACCCGGGCCTGCCGCTGGTGCTGATCTCCTCCGGTCCCGTCCACCGCAGCCACGCCCTGGCCATCGTCTGCTTCTCGGCGGTGCTGGCCATCGTGCTGCTGGCGCTGATCGTGGCCCTGGTCGGGCTGAGCAACGTGGTCGGCAGCGTGTCGCTGCGGCTGACCGCCCTGGGCGCCAACATGGAGGCCCTGGCCCGCGGCGACTACACCCGGCGCATGCCCCGCGGCAACGCCGACGAGGTGGGCCGCCTGGTCACCTACTTCAACCTGATGGCCGCCAGCCTGGAGGAGGCCCATCGCCAGGTGAAGGACAAGGCCGCCCACCTGAAGGCCGCCCTCGAGAACATGCGCATGCTGGACCGGGCCAAGGACGACTTCCTGGTGCTGATCTCCCACGAGGTGCGCACGCCCCTGACCGCGGTGCTCGGCGGCGTGAAGCTGATGAAGTCGAGCATCGACACGTCCACCGCCGAGGATCGGGAGGTGCTCGAGCGCCTGAACTTCCGGGAGATCGCCGACATCATCGCCAGCAGCGGCGAGCGCCTCAACGGCTTCATGACCGACGCGATCCAGATGACCACCATCCAGTCGGGCGATCGCCGCCTGGAGCTGACGCCGGTGGCGCCGGACGAGCTGCTGGCGGCGGGCCTGCAGCGGGTCACGCCCTGGGCCCTGAACCGGGGCATCACCGTCGAGAACCATCTGCCGGCCGGCCTGCCCTGGCAGGTGCTCTGCGACCGCGGCGTGCTGCAGGTGGCCATCCAGAAGATCCTGGACAACGCCGTGGCCCACAACCTGGACGGTGGCCGCGTCGTGGTGCGCGAGACCGACGCCGTGCCCGGCTTCGGCGACGCCGAGTCCCTGGCCACGGCCGAGCAGGTGCACCGCCTGCACGAACAGCCGGGCTGGCTGGAGTGGAGCGACGAGGACCTGCAGTGGCGCCTGATCGAGATCCACAACACGGGCCGCGCCATCCCGCGCAGCCGCATCGACGCCCTCTTCGGCAAGTTCGAACTGGTGGGGCGCATCGACAACCACAGCCGCGGCTCGGGCCTGAGCCTGCCCATCGCCAAGGCCGCGGTCGAGCAGCACGGCGGCCGCATCCTGGTCCACAGCCAGGAAGGCTGGGGTACGGCGTTCTACCTGCTGCTGCCGACCATGGGCGCGCCCTCGACCGCACCCCGGGTGGGGCACCTATGGGGCGATGCCGCCCAGGGTGTCGGCGGCCGAGCCGGCTACGAAGAGATGGGCCAGGTCAGTGACGCCGCCTGGCTCGAGGTTGAACTCGACGACGACGGCACCCCCGGCGCGTGCGACCTGGACCAGGCCGGCGGCGGGGTAGACAGCCCCAGCGGTGCCGACCACGAGGAACACCTCACAGTCTGAGGCGGCCCGCTCGGCGCCGCGCATCACCTGCGGATCGATCATCTCCCCGAACCAGACCACGCCCGGCCGCAGCAGCGCGCCGCACACCTCGCAGCGCGGGGGAATCGGCAGCGGCACGCGCCGGTCCAGGCCCGCCTGCTCGCAGCCGGTGCAGCGCAGGTTCCAGATCGATCCGTGGTACTCGAGCACGGTGGTGCTGCCGGCCTGCTGGTGGTAGCCGTCCACGTTCTGGGTGATCACCGTCACCGGACCGCGGGCTTCCAGGGCAACCAGGGCCCGATGGGCGGCGTTGGGACCGGCGCCCGCGATCAGGCCGCGCCGCCAGTCGTACCAGCGCCAGACCAGCTCGGGATCCCGCGCGAACGCGGCGGGGGTGGCCAGGTCCTCGGGCCGGTAGCGGCTCCACAGGCTGTCCTGGGCGCCGCGGAAGGTGGGGATGCCGCTGGCGGCGGAGATGCCCGCGCCGCTGAGCACGGCCACCTTCGCGCCGGCGGCCAGGCGGGCGCGGATATCGGCCAGTTCCATGAGGGCTCCCTCTTTGGCCGGGTGCGATGGGCGGCGCGGCGTTGCCCTGCCGGCAATGCGGGGTGATACTGGGCGGAGCATACCCGTGCCGCGCGCCGCTGACCAGCCCCCGAGGAGACCCCGTGTCCCGCCTGCTGCCCATCCTGCTGCTGCTGCTGACGGCAACCACCGCCGCCGCCGGCGGCGTGCCGGTGGTGCGCTTCGCCTGGGACAGCGAGGCCTCGGCCGACGTGGCGCGCCAGCTGGCCGCCGTCTGGGAAGCCGAAGGGCCGGGCCTGTCCGCGCGCCTGCTGCCGCCGGACGCAACCGCCGACACGGTCGACTGCCTGGTCGCCGGCAGCGCCGAGTTCACCCGCCTGTTCGCCGGCGCGGCCCCGGACTGGGGCGTGGGCCTGGCCTTCCCCACCGGCCGGGCGGTGGCCATCGACCGCGAGCGCCTGCCTGCGGTCGGCCGCGGTGCCCGCGAGATCTTCCTGCACGAGATGGTGCACGCCCTGCTGTTCCAGGGTACCGGCGGCGCCTGGCTGCCCACCTGGTTCCACGAGGGGGTGGCGATGGAGGTGTCCGGCGAGTGGCGCTTCGTGGACACGGTCTCGTTGGCCCTGGCCGGCCGCGTGCCCCAGCTGGGCCGCCTGCAGGGCCGCTTCCCCGCGGTCGCGGCCAACGCCGACCTGGCCTACCGCACCAGCCTGCTGGCGGTGCGCCGGCTCAAGGAGCGCCACGGCGCCCAGGCCGTGCCGGCGGTGCTGGCGGCGACCGCCGCCGCGGGGGATTTCGAGGCCGGCTTCCTTGAGGTCACCGGCGAGACCCCCGAGGCCTTCGGCCGCGAGTTCGACGCCCACATGCGCCTGCGCTTCGGCTGGCTGGTGATGCTGACCCGCTGGCCGGCCCTGTTCGTGCTGATGGCGCTGGTGCTGGCCATCGGCGGCGGACGCAAGCTGCTGCTGACCCGGCGTCGCCTGGCGGCCATGGACGAGCCCGGTCCCCTGCCGCCGGCCTGATTCGACCTGATTGCATTCTGCCCGCCGGCCGGCCGCCGCCGGCCCTTTCCGCACGCGGTCCCCACCTGCCCCAGCGGGCATCCTGCCCTCTCGACGCGGCCGATCGTTCCCGGTCCGTCCCCAGGCTTTCCGGTCCTACGGGGATTGGTCGGCGTCCAGCCCGGATGGCCTCCGCCGGCTCCGGTGGCACCCCCGTTGCACCTCCGGGCCTGGAACCCGAAACCTGCGGCCTATCGCACGAGAATCCGGGAGAAAACGCCGTGAGACACGCAGCCGCCATCCTGACCATGCTCGCCCTGCTCGGCCTCGCGGCCGGCGCTGCCCTGGCCCAGAACCAGGACATCCACTTCCATTGGGCGCCCTGCCCCGCCGTCGACGGCCAGGGTGATCCGCTGCCCCAGGCCGTCGGCTACCAGGTCTGGCTGCGCGCCGACTCGGACCAGCCCCGGCTGGTGGCCACCGTGTCGGGCGACACCGTCTACACCCTGGACGCCGCCCCCGGCGTGGTCCAGCGCATCCGCGTCTGCGGCTTCGACAACCAGGGTCGCCAGTCGCCCTACAGCGAGTGGTCCGACCCGGTGTACTTCGAGGGCGAGGTCCGCTCCGATGACGGCGTGCCCCCGGCCGGCGCCCTGGACGGCAACTACCCCAACCCGTTCAATCCCGAGACCCGCATCCGCTACGGCATCCCCACGGACATCGCCACCGGCACCCCGGTGCGCCTGGAGATCTACGGCATCGACGGCCGGCGCGTGCGCACCTTCACGGTCGACCGCACCCCCGGCTGGCACGAAGTGATCTGGGACGGCACCGACGACCGCGGCATCGTGCAGGGTACGGGCATGTACGTGACGCGCTTCGTGGTGGGGAACAAGGCCAAGACCGGCAAGATGACGATGCTGAAATAGGCTGCCGAGTCGGCGACGATCCGAAATGCAAAGGCCCCGGCCGGCAACGGCCGGGGCCTCGTTTTCCTCGTCCGCGCGCGGTCCGCGGCGCCGACGCAACCGGCCGGACGCAATCGTCATGGCACAACCGGCATGATTCCTCTATAATCGGCGAAGTCACCGTATTCTACAGGTTTGCCCCGTCCCGGCATGTTCCGGCAACCCGGCGGCAGGGAGTCGAGGGAGTTTGGCCTCAGATGCGGAAGCCGAGAATTCTCCTGGTCGTCCCTTCGCTGGCGCGGGCGGGAGCCGAGAAGCAGGCCGTGGTCCTGGCCAACGGCCTGGCCGCCTGCGGATTCGAATGCCATCTGGCCTCCTTCGAGACCAATCGTGACCAGCTGGACCAGCTGGATCTCGACAAGGTCCGCTACCATGAACTCACGCGGCGGCGGAAGGTCGACCTCGGCCTGGTCAGCAGCATCGCCGCCATCATCGACGCACAACGGATCGATATCCTGCACTGCACGCTGACCATGTCGATCTTCTTCGGCGGCCTGGCCCGCTTGAAGTCCGCCCGCAAGCCTGCAGTCATCGCCGGGGTCCACACCACCCTCAATCCCACCCGCAAAGAGGATCTGCTGGGCCGCTTCGTGTACCGGCCGTTCTTCCGCGCGGCCGCGCGGGTGGTGTTCGTCTGCCATCGGCAGATGGAATACTGGGTGGCGCGGGACCCGCAACTCGCCCGGACCGGGATGGTCATCTACAATGGCGTCGACACCGGCTATTTCGATCGCCGTCGGTTGGCCGCAACGAAGGCCGAACTGAAGCGGAGCCTGGGCATGCCCGAGTCGGCGCCGGCGATCTGCTGCATCGCGGCCTTCAGACCCGAGAAGGTGCAGGGCAACATCGTCAGGGCGCTGGCCCGGATCGCGGACGCGCATCCCGATGCCCACCTGCTGCTCGCGGGCCAGGGTCCGGAATCGCCGGCGGTCGAGCAGATCGCCCGGGACGCCGGGATCGCCGATCGCGTGCATTTCCTGGGCGTCCTGAAGGACGTCCGACCGGTGCTGGCGGCCGCCGAGTTCTCGGTGATCTCGTCGATCGCGGTGGAGACGTTCTCGTTCGCGATGCTCGAGTCGATGGCCATGGGCACGCCGGTGGTGTCGAGTCGGATCGGGGGAGCCGAGGAGGCGATCCTCACCGAGGGGCCCGGGGCGACCGGCATGCTGGTCAGCCCCGGCAGCATCGATGAACTGGCGCAGGCGCTGGACAGGATGCTCGGCGACCCGGCCCGCACCGCGGACCTGGGTCGCCATGCGCGCGCGCTGGTCGAAGAGAAGTTCACCCAGGATACGATGGTCGCCCGGACCGCGGACCTGCTGGCCGGGTTCGGTGATGCCGGCCGGAGCTGACCGCGGTCTGCACCGCCGCCCGCTGGATCGGGCGGATGCCCATCGCGCGCCTTTCCGTCCGGGTTCAGATTGACTAGATTACCCGCTCGTTGATATCGACGAGGGGCTTTTCAGTGCGAAGGACGGGAATGAGCGAAGCGTCAATCGAGGGACCCTCCCTCATCAAGCTCGGCAAGTTGGCCAACGGCAGACAGTTCGACAAGCTGGAGGAGCTCTGGGCCGAGGCCCTGGATTCCACCGAGTACTCCTGGCGGGAGCTGTTGCCCATCGCCGGCCAGGTGGGTCGGCAGGGCGCCGTGGACCGCGCGGACGGGCTGATGGACGCTTTGGTCGGCCGGGTCCAGCAGGTAAGCGGGCCGCCGACCGCCCTGGAAGCCGCCCGCGGGGCCGCCGCCCAGCTGCCTGCCGGCGCGGCGGTGCGGGCCCTGGTGCGTCGCCTCTACGTGGCCAACGCCGCCGACTTTCCCGAGGTCGAAGCCCTGATGGACCTGCTGCTCGAGGGCGGGCGGCCGCTGGACCAGGGCGTGGCCCTGATGGACCTCTACCTGCAGCTGCGGCCCGGCGCCTACGCCATCGATCGCAGCCAGCTGGTGCCCGGCGCGGTGGAGACCCTGCTGGCGGATCGCGGCGTGCTGACGGTGCGCTTCGATGATCGGCGGGTGGACTACGGCCCGACCACCATCAATCGACTGGCGCCCCGGCCGGGGGATTTCTTCCCGGCCCTTGTGCTGTACGCCCCCGACCGCCTGCGCGACCTGGCCACCGGAAACCCGGTGGCCTTCGTCAATCTGGCCCTGGATTCGAACCGTGAGGAGCGCGTGCCCTACCGCGAGCTGAAGGGCTGGGTCACCGGCCTGCTGGGCGAGAAGGGCTGGAAGGACTGGTGGCAGGAGGCCAAGTCCGCCCTCAAGCGCGATCCCCTGATCGGCGTGTCCCCGGGCTCGCAGCCGGTGCTGCGGCGCCTGCGCCAGGCCGACCTCTACGAGGACCGCCTGCGCCGCGAATTCGACCATCGCAAGGATCCCCAGGACAAGCTGCTGAAGGTGTCCGGCTACCTGGACGAGATCGCCCGCGAGCAGCGGCAGAAGGGCACTGGCCAGCCGGCGGACCTGGAGCTGCTGCAGTACCTGGGCAACGGCTCGGCCAAGACGGCCGTCGCGGTGCTGGGCACCCGCCCGGCGCTGGCCCTGGCCGGCCTGGCCCTGCACGCGGAGATCGCCGCCCTGGGTGCCGACGTGGCCCGTCCCAACCCGCGGGCCGCGGCCCAGGTGCTGAGCAAGGTGGGTGACCCCGGCCAGCTGGTCGAGGCCCTGCCCGAGGCCCTGGTCGTGCGCGTGCTGCTGTACCTGCAGCAGACCATGCCCGACACCTGGGGCAAGGTCTGGAGCGCCGTGCTGATGCGCGCCGGCCGCCGCCTCTGCGATTTCCTGACCCGCGGCCTGCTCGAAGGCGGCGAGGGTGCGGCCCTGGCCGCGGCCCTGCAGCAGTCGGTGGCCAAGCCCACGGCCAGCCCGGACCTGGTCTGCTGGATGTGGCGCACCCGCCTGACCGGCGGTGCCGGTGGCCGCTTCCTCGAGCAGCAGGAGGCGTTGCCGGTGACGGTGATCGCCGACGCGATGCTGACCCTGCTGGACGCCATCGGCAAGCTCTACGGCATGTCCATGGAGGAGAAGCACCTCAAGACCCTGGAGATGGCCCGCCAGACCATCGCCACCCAGGCCAGCAAGCCCCTGCTGGATCTGCTGGAGCAGGCGGACCGCCACGAGGCCGTGCGCCTCAAGCGCGTGATCGAGAGCAACGGCGGCCTGGCCCCGGCCCATCGCACGCTGCTCCTGGGCTTCCTGCGCGCCAAGCACGCCGACATCTTCGTCGAGAGCACCCGCGAGTGGGAGGACCACACGGTCACCTACACCACCGCCGGCGGCCTGCGGCGGCAGCAGGGCAAGCTGCAGAACATCATCGACGACGACATCCCGGCCGTCGCCAAGCAGATCGGCGAGGCGGCCAGCTTCGGCGACCTGAGCGAGAACGCCGAGTACACCGCCGCCCTGGAGAAGCGCGACCAGCTGGCCAGCACGGCCACGCGGCTGGAAAGCGAGCTGTCCCAGGCCCGGGTCATCACCCCGGACATGGCGCGCAGCGACTTCGTCAACGTGGGCACCCGGGTCACCGTGCGCAACGACCAGAGCGGCGCCGAGGAGATCTACACCTTCCTCGGGCCCTGGGACACCGACACCGAGAACCGCGTGCTGAACTACCAGGCGCCCCTGGCCCAGGCCTTCATGGGCGGCAAGGTGGGCTCGGCCATCAGCTACGGCGAGGGCGAGGCCCTGCGCTCCTGGGTGGTGCTGGCCATCGCGTCGGCGATCGAGTAGGCCGCGCTAGTCCAGCCCGCGCGCGAACGAGGCGTAGGCCGCCGCCTGGTCCTGGGGCATGACCACCATCTCGGCGATCGCCACGTGGGGCGGCCGGGTCGCGCAATACAGAATAGCGTCGGCCACGTCGGCCGCCGTCAGCGGCGGGAACGCCTGGTAGACCTTGGCCGCGCGCTCGCTGTCGCCGTGGAAGCGCACCTCGCTGAACTCCGTCTCCACCATTCCCGGATCCACCGTCGTGCAGCGCACCCGCGTGCCCAGCAGGTCGATGCGCATGCCCTGGGACAGGGCCCTCACCGCGTACTTCGTGGCGCAGTAGACATTGCCGCCGGGGTAGACCTGCCGCCCGGCGATGGAGCCGATGTTCACCACGTGGCCCCGGTCGCGGGCCACCATCCCCGGCAGCACGGCGCGGCTGACCCACAGCAGGCCCTTGACGTTGGTGTCGATCATCTCGTTCCAGTCGCTGTCGTCGCCCTGGTGCAGCTTGTCCAGGCCGCGGCTGAGGCCGGCGTTGTTGACCAGCACGTCGATCTCCTGCCACTCGGCCGGCAGGCCGGCTACTGCGGCGTTGACGGCCTCGCGGTCGCGCACGTCCAGCCCGAGGGTGTGGACCCGCACGCCTTGGTCGGCGCCCAGCCGGGCGGCCAGGTCGGTCAGGCGCTCCCGGCGCCGGGCGGCCAGGATCAAGTGCGAGCCGGCCCGGGCGAACGCCTCGGCGCAGGCCTGGCCGATGCCGGCGCTGGCGCCGGTGACGAGGGTGATCTTGTCCTGCAGGCTGGTCATGGGATCCTCCGTTGGGGTGGGGCACGCCTGGTCGACTTTGGCCCGTTTTTTACTTGTAATAAATCAAAATCCATGTCAATATCATATGGTCTCCTGGGGGAGAACCGGCGGCCGGGTCCCTGCCGCCGGTTTCCCGGAAGGAAACCAAGATGGGCATCGCCCCCGCTCTTGGCGCCGGAGTGGCCCTCGCCCTGGCGGTCAGCCCAGCCCGGTCGGACGAACCTGCATCGTCCCGCCTGGCCCGCGTGGCCGCCCGTCACTCCGGCGCACCGCCCGAGCGGGGCATCGAGTGGAAGCTATCCCCCCTGCAGCACGAGATCAAGGCCGTGATGGACAGCGTCCAGACCGTGACGGACGTCCTGCGCCAGGCCGCGGTCGTCGACGACGAGCTGTCCCGGGAGCTGGCCGACCATCCGCCGGTCCGCTGACCCTCCAACCGGTCGACAAGGGTCGCTCACCCACTCCTCCTTCAGGCATAATATACTATTAATTGCACAATTTGATCTTTCACTTGTCAGAGACCCCATCCCCGTGCTAACCTGTTGTCTTACCGATTCATGCCAAGAACTGGCAGAAACCGACGCCAGTCCAGGGAGAAGCAATGCGCGTAGCCATGCTCGGCAGTTTTCCGCTCGATCCGGAACGGATCCCCGGTGGCGTCGAGGCCGTCATCCGCAACTTGGCCATCGCATTGGCCCGGCAGGATGAAATCGAACTTCATCTCCTCGTCTGCTGCACCCAGGTCCAGCAGCCCGTGACCAAGGAGTATCGGGGATTCACCATCCATTACCTCCCCGGCCAGCGCCGGCTCGGCGCCGTCAGCAGCAGCTTCCTGGACCGGCGGCGGCTGTGTGCAGCCATCCGCAAGCTGTCGCCCGACATCGTACACGCCCACGGCACCGGGGCCTACGTCGCTGCGGCCCAGGATTCCGGCCTGCCTTCGGTCACGACCGTGCACGGGATACGCTTTCGAGAAGTCGGGCTCGTTGGTGGCCCGCTCGGCTGGATCCGCAACGTAGCCACGACCCGGATCGAGAAGAGCGTGCTGAAGCGTGCCCGCCACATCTTCGTCATCGCCGACTACGTCGGACGGACGATTGCGCCGTTGTCGGCGGCCAGGCAGTATCCCATCGCCAACCCGGTCGCCGACACCTACTTCGAACTGCCGACATCCGACCGCGATCTGACGGTGCTGTCGGTGGCTGCCGTCCAGCCGCGCAAGGGCATCATCCACCTGGTGGAGGCCATGGCCATCGTCAGGCAGTCGGTCCCCGCAGCGCGTCTCAAGCTGATCGGGAAGATGCTGGTGCCCGAGTACGGGCAGCAGGTCAAGAACCGGATCCGGGAACTCGGGCTGCAGGACTGCGTCGAGATGGTGGGCTTCGTGACGGACGGCGAGCTGCAGGCGGCATTCACGGGCTGCTCGGTGTTCACGCTTTGCTCGGTCGAGGAGAGCTCGCCGGTGTCCATTGCCGAAGCCATGACGCTCGGCAAGCCGGTGGTGGCCACCGCCGTGGGCGGCATCCCCGACCTGGTCGCCGACGGCGTGTCGGGCCATCTGGTGCAGTTCGGGGACGTTCCCGGCATCGCCAGGGCTTTGACGTCCGTGCTGGTCGACGACCAGGCGCGTGCCCGGATGGGCCTCGCGGCCAGGGCCCGCGCCGATCGCGATTTCCGGCCCGCGGCGGCCGCCGAGCGGACGATCGCGGTCTATCGACAGATCCTGAGCGAACACGGAGTCGGACGATGAGCCTCAGTCAATCGCGCATTCTCGTCACCGGCGGCGCGGGCTTCATCCCCAGCCACCTGGTGGACCTCCTCGTCGCCGCCGGGGCCAAGGTGGTCGTCCTCGATGACATGTCCGCCGGCAAGCCGGAGAACCTGGCGGCGGTCCGGGACGACATCGAACTGGTCGTCGGCTCGGTCGCTGACGCCGACCTGGTGGACCGCCTGGTCAAGGGCTGCCGCCTGGTCTTCAACTTCGCGGCGAACGCCGACGTGCCACGCTCGGTCAAGTTCCCGGAAGTGGATTTTACCACCAATGCGGTGGGTGCCTTCAACGTCTACGCCGCCTGCCGCAAACACGGCGTGGAGCGCGTCATGCAGGCCTCCACGGCCGCCGTCTACGGTGAACCGGAGTACACGCCGATGGACGAGCGTCATCCGCTGCGGCCGATCTCGCCCTACGGCTCGTCGAAGCTGGCTGCCGAAGCGATGGGCCTGGCCTGGCACCACACTTATCAGCTGCCCTTCACGGCGTTCCGGATCTTCAACACCTACGGCCCGCGGCAGCCGCGCTACGTCATCCACGATCTGTTCCGGAAGATCCAGAAGAATCCGCGGCGCCTGGAAGTCCTGGGCACCGGTGAGCAGATCCGCGACTATTGCTACGTTGCCGACACTGCCGCCGCCTTCTTCAACCTCTCGCAGGACCCACAAGCCGTCGGGCAGGTCTACAACATTGCCGGTGGCCATCCCGTGTCCATCCGCCAGCTCGTCGCCATGATCCTGGGCACCTTGCAGCTGACGGACACCGAGGTGTACTATACCGGCCAGAGTTGGCCCGGCGACATCAACCGGCTCGTGGCCGGCCTCGAGAAGATCAAATCCGCCGGCTTCGCCCCCACCGTCGACCTGGACGAGGGCCTGCGCCGGTTCGCCGCCTGGATCGAGAAGAACTAGCAGCCGGCGGCAGCCACGCCCGACCAGCACGAAAGAGGAGTCCCATGCCGCCGTTCGGCCACAACCTTCACCTGTTCGTCGACTCGGCCTTCCAGAGAGCCGTCGCCGCGCGCAAGTCGCTTGCCTCCGAGGCTGGCGCCAGGCACGGCCTCGGGGCTTCGCTGCCCGGCGGGCAGGTCTTCCTTTCTGCGGAGGTGGTCCGCGACGACGACGGGTTCGAACTGCTGCGCACAGGCGACACGAAGCACTCGCTGTGGCGAACCGTCGAATGGCGGCTGTTGCGCGCGCTCTTGCCCGAGATGCGGCGGCCATTCCTCGACCTCGGGTGCGGAGACGGGAGTTTCGGCTCGCTGGTGACCGATCGTGTCGAATTCGGCGTCGACGGCGATGCCGACGCCGTTGGCCAGTGCGACCCGCGCGTCTATGGAAGCGTGCACTCCGCGGACCTGCGGCAGGCGCTGCCGATCGCTGCCGGCTCGATCGCGACCGCTTTCTCCAACTCGACCCTGGAACACGTGACCCCGCTGGCCCCGGCGATCACGGCCGTGGCCAGGACGCTCGTCAGTGGCGGCAAACTGATCGCCACCGTACCGACCAGCGGCATCACCGAGACGATGACCACCGCATACGGGACGGCCTTCGCGGAGCGCATGAACCGCACCTGGGGGCACCACAATCTCTGGTCCTGGGCGCAGTGGGAGGAACTGCTGAGGAGCGAAGGGTTCGCGACGGTCAACTTCCGCGGTTACCTCAGCCGACCGGCCGTGCAGTGGTACTGCCGCCGCTCCCTGACGCCCTGGCCCCAGTACTCGCGACGCGACCCGAACGGTCTCTGGGCCCGCGACCGCAAGACGATCCGGGCGCTGGTCGAGGAATCCCTGCGCGTGACGGCGGAATGCGAAACCACCTGCGCGCTGATCGTCGCCACGCGGAGTTGACCGGTCCGTACCGCGAGGCCGACCAGGGTGTGCTCGAGGAGTGGTATCGCCAACAGCAGGCGGGCTACCAGGTGAGCAACCGGGGCACCCGGTTCGCGCAGCAGATCGCCTACTACAACCGGCGGCTGCTGGAGGCGGAGGCGGACCTGGAACGGCTGATCCGGCGGGGCGGGCAGGATTCCTAGGGACGGTCGAAGATGCCGCCCCGGTCCCGCTCCAGCTCCAGCAGGTGTTCCAGGTGCGGCGGCGCGATGTCGGCGAACATGGGCGCGCGGTCGTCGGCGAACACCACGCGGCGCATCATGGCCGGCACGGCGCCCAGGTCGCTGCCGCCGGTGTGCACGTGGGCCGAGCCGTCGTGCAGGCAGAAGCAGGTCAGCTCGCCGTTGTGCATGACGTTGATCAGCGTGCCGGTGATCAGGGCGTCGCCGGTGGGCGTGTGCACGTCCAGTTCGCCGCCGGCCAGGTCCGGACCGGTGCGCACGCTGATCTCGCCCATCGCCAGGTCCGCGCTCACGGTGCGGCGGAACCAGCGGCCGGGCCGGGCGGGCAGGGTCACGTCGGTGCCGGCCGCCACGCGCATGACCAGCGCGCCGGGGTACTGCAGGTCCAGCGAGGTTTCGCCGCGCAGCTCCAGCCGCCCGCCCGCGTGCAGCAGGGCGGCCACGGCGGCGGGGTCGGCCGCGTCGGCACTCCTGCCGTCGACGATCACGGTGCCCTGGCCGCTGACGGCCACCAGCTCGGGCCCCGGCAACCGGTTCAGCCCCAGCACCGCAAAGGTGATCACCGCGGCCGCGGCCAGGGTGCCCGAGCCGTACACCTTCAGCAGGCGCCGGGGCAGCGGCACCACCTTGGGCTGCGGCTCGGCGAGGGTGCCGGCGCTGAACTGCTCCTTCAGCCGCGCCCGGAAGGCCGGGTCGGCCGCGGGCACAGCGAGGCTGCGCACGGCGTCCTGGGCCAGGCGCTGCTGCGGATCCAGCTGGCTGTTGTCGTGCTCGCTCATGGCCATACGTCCTGTAGCAGCTCTCCGAGGCGGGCCAGGGCCCGCGAGTACCGCTTCCTGACCGCCGCGTCGCTGGCGCCGACCATCTGCGCGATGGTCCCGTGGTCCAGCCCTTCGTAATCCCTCAGCACGACCACCTCGCGCAGGTCCGGCGGCAGCTGGCCGATGGCGTCCTGCACCCGGCCCGCCCGCTCGGCCTGCAGCAGCCCGGCGTCGGGGGCGGGGCCGTCGCTGCGCAGGGGCGCGGCCAGGTCCGGATCCTCGTCCACCGGCTGCGAGTGCCGCGCCACCTTGGCGCCGAACGAGCGCCAGTGGTCCCGGCACAGGTTGGCCGCGATGGTCCGCAGCCAGGGCCGCGGGTCGCGCGCCGGATCCAGGGTCGAGGCCGCCCGCTGCACCCGCAGGTAGACCTCCTGGGTCACGTCTTCGGCCGTCGGCCGGTCGCCCAGCATGCGCATCGCCAGCCCGTACACGTCAGCGAACGTAGCCTCGAAGAACTCCGCAAGGGCCTCGGGCCGTCCCGCGCGCACGCCCTCGAGCACGGACGCCGCGATGGGCGCCGGCTCCGGCCGACCGCTCGGGGCGGCGGCTGGAGAGCTCTCGGGTCTGCGGGAGGGCTCTGTCATGGGTACGGAGCACCGTTCCTGGTGTGTCGGGGTGCGATCCCGCCGAAGATATTGACAATCGTTGTCACAGTCGATGCCGCGCCCCGTAAGCCGGACAGAGCATGCTGCCGGCCGGGCCGGAGTGCCGCGACTCCCGGCACTCTAACCCAGTCGGCTCGGAAACGTCAACCGGAACGGGACTTACGATGACCACGATCGGCACCCTGAGCCCGAGACCCTAGCAGCAGCGGCAGCGGCAGCGGAGGGCGCGGCCCGTCCCCGTCGGGGCGGGCCGCGTCAGGTCAGGCCCGGGTTGTCGGGGCCCGGAGGGCATGCTACAGTGTCCTGCCGGCCGCTTGTGCGGCCCACCGCCGCGGGCGGCAACGACAAGGGGGATGCGGGGTGCGTGGATTCCTTGCCGCATTCATCATCGTCATTTGCTCCACGGCCAGCGCGGCCTGCCGGGCCCGGACCGCGCAGCGGACGTCGCCACCGCCGACAATTTCAAGCACGACATGACCCAAAGAGGTCCGGATATCGGTCTGGTCTACGGAATCTAACCCTGGAGGAAATGCCGCATGAATCGGAATCACCTGATCGCCCTGGTCCTGCTGGTCGGACTGCTGGCTGCCGGCTGCGCCGCGGACCAACAGCAATCGGCCGCAACGCCCAAGCCGACGCCGCCGGCGCCCGGCACCTTCGATCGCACGGTGCTGCCGATCGCCCAGCCCGAGCCGGCGACCTACACCGAACTGGACGTGCGCAACGCCACGCCGCCGCCGCGCTTCCACGTCGAGGCCCCCGAGGGTGCGCCGAATGTGCTGCTGATCCTGGTCGATGATCTCGGGTTCGCCGGCACCGGCACCTACGGCAGCATCAACCACACGCCCACCTTCGATCGCCTGGCCGCCGGCGGGGTGCACTACAACAACTTCCACACCACCGCGGTCTGTTCGCCGACCCGGTCGGCGCTCAAGAGCGGGCGCAACCACCACGTGAACAACATGGGCTCGATCATCGAGACCGGCACGGCCTTCCCCGGCAACACCGGGTCGATCCCCAACGACGTGGCGCCTCTGGCCGAGATGCTGCGCCTCAACGGCTACGCCACCGGCGCCTTCGGCAAGTGGCATGAGCTCGCGGCCTGGGAGGCCAGCATGGCCGGGCCGTTCGACCGCTGGCCGACCCACCAGGGCTTCGACAAGTTCTACGGCTTCCTCGGCGGCGAGACCAACCAGTGGGCGCCCTTCATCTACGACGGCACCCATGTGGTCGATCTGCCCGAGGATCCCGACTACCACTTCATGATCGACATGACGGACCAGGCCGTGGCCTGGATCCGCTACCAGAAGGCGCTGACGCCCGACCGGCCGTTCTTCGCCTACTTCGCGCCGGGCGCCGCCCACGCGCCCCACCACGTGCCGGCCGACCGCATCGCCCGCTGGAAGGGCAAGTTCGACCAGGGCTGGGACAAGCTGCGCGAGGAGATTCTGGCCCGGCAGATCGCCGCCGGCCTGGTGCCCGCGGGCACCCCGCTGGCGCCCAAGCCCGAAGCCATCCCCGACTGGGACACCCTCTCGGCCGACGAGAAGCGGCTCTTCACCCGCCAGGCCGAGGTCTTCGCCGCCTACGTGGAGATGGCCGACGAGGAGATCGGGCGCGTGATCGACGCCATCGCCGAGACCGGCGAGCTGGACAACACGCTGATCATCTACGTGGCCGGTGACAACGGCACCAGCGCCGAGGGCGGCCGCAACGGCATGTTCAGCGAGATGACCTACTTCAACCACGTGCAGGAAACGGTTCCGGACATGCTGAAGGTCCTGGACAAGTGGGGCGGCCCCGAGACCTACCCGCACATGGCCGCGGGCTGGGCGGTGGCCTTCGACACCCCGTACAAGTGGACCAAGCAGGTGGCCTCCGACCACGGCGGCACCAAGGTGGGCATGGCCGTGCATTGGCCGGCGGGCATGAAGGCCCGCGGGGGGCTGCGCACCCAGTTCACCCACGTGATCGACGTCGCGCCGACCATCCTCGAAGCGGCCCACCTGCCCGAGCCCAAGGTGGTCAACAGCGTGCCGCAGCGCCCGATGGACGGCGTGAGCATGCTCTACAGCTTCGACGACGCCGCGGCGCCGGCTCAGCACACCGTCCAGTACTTCGAGATGTTCGGCAACCGGGCCATGTACAAGGACGGCTGGTTCGCGCGGACCCTGCACCGGGCGCCCTGGGAGATGAAGCCCCGGCGGGACCTGGCCGACGACATCTGGGAGCTGTACGACACCAGCAACGACTTCAGCCTGGTCAACGACCTGGCGGCCCAGCACCCGGAGAAGCTGGCCGAACTGCAGGCGCTCTTCATGCAGGAGGCCCAGGCCAACCACGCGCTGCCCATCGACGACCGCGTCATCGAGCGGGTGAACGCCGCCCTGGCCGGCCGGCCCGACCTGATGGCGGGTCGCACCTCGCTGACCCTCGCCGAGGGCATGACCGGCATGAGCGAGAACGTGTTCCTCAACATCAAG
Source organism: Candidatus Krumholzibacteriia bacterium (assembly GCA_963848505.1). Lineage (GTDB taxonomy): Bacteria > Krumholzibacteriota > Krumholzibacteriia > LZORAL124-64-63 > LZORAL124-64-63 > JACZKN01. The sequence continues at coordinate 43,487 of CAWKEB010000004.1, forward strand.
AACAAGTCGGTGACGATCACGGCCGACCTGGTGGTGCCGGCCGGTGGCGGCCATGGCGCCGTCATGGTGCAGGGCGGCCGCTTCGGCGGCTGGGCCCTGTACGTCAAGGACGGCCGGCCCGCCTACGACTACAATTTCCTGGGCCTGAAGCGCTTCACCGTGGCGTCGCAGGAGAAGCTGAAGCCGGGCAAGACGACGCTCCGCTTCGAGTTCGCCTACGACGGCGGCGGCCTGGGCAAGGGCGGCACCGGCACGCTCTACGTGGACGATCGCAAGGTGGCCGAGGGGCGCATCGACGAGACCCAGCAGATGATCTTCTCCGCGGACGAGACCGCGGACGTGGGCATCGACCTGGCCACGCCGGTGGTCGAGACCATCGGGTCGGAGGCCAAGTCGCGGTTCACCGGGGACATCCCCAAGGTCACCATCGCGGTGAAGTGACCGGAGGTCGCCTAGGGCGACCGTTCGAGATAGGTCTTCAGCTCCTGGCCGATCGGCTGGTCCGGATGGGCAGCGATCATCCGCTCGGCCAGGAGCAGGGCCTCGGCCCGCCGGCCGCGGCGGGCCAGGTGGTCGGCCAGGGCGTGCAGCACGCCCAGATCGTCCGGGGCGATGACCAGCGCCTCCCGCCAGGTCGCCTCGGCCTGGTCCAGGCGCCCTCCCTGCTGCAGCAGCAACCCCAGATTGTAGCGGATGCGCACGCCGCGCGGATCGAGATCGGCCGCGCGGCGCAGCCATGCCAGCGACTCTTCGGTGCGGCCCGACTCAACTAGCAGCAGACCCAGGGACGAAGCCGCGTCCGCATTGTCGGGGTAGGCGTCGGTGGCCCGGCGCAGCAGCGCCTCCGCCTCTTGGTTGCGGCCCTGCCCGCTGAGCATGACCGCCAGGTTCACCAGCGCCGGCAGGAAGATGTCGTCCACCGCCAGGGCCTGGCGGTAATAGCGCTCGGCCGCCGCCGGATCGCCCAGATTCTGCTGCAGGTTGCCCAGGTTCAGCCCCGACGAGGCGAAATCCAGCGAGTAGGCCATGGCGTCGACGTACTCGACCAGGCCCCGGGCCAGGGCGTCCCGCTGATAGGTCTTCAGCAGCGTCGAATCGATGCCCGCCAGCTGCGAGACCGCCGCCATCCGCACCGCTTTCAAGGGGTCGGTCAGCAGCGGCGCCAGCAACGCGGCCCGCCGCGCCGGATCCGCCTCCGCCAGGCGCATGGCCGCCGTGTGCCGCAACAGCGGCTCGTCGCCCAGCAGGGCGGCTTCCAGCGCCGCCTGTGCCGCCGGGTCGTCGTAGTCGGCCAGGTGCTCCAGGGCCGTGGCCCGCACGATGGCCGGTTGCAGGGGGCTGTCGGCCAAACGGGCCAGCTCAGGCGCCGCCCCGGGCAACCCCGCCCGCGCCGCGGCCAGCACCGTGCCGTAGTGGGGCTTGCGCGCGGTGCCGTACCACTTGGTGAAAGCATCGATGGACCATTGCAGGGGCTTGTCGGCATGGCAGGTGGAGCAGGCGTCGCGGCTGCCCAGCGCGGTCGTCAGGTCCGGCCGCGGGACACGGAAGCTGTGGTCGGCGCGCCAGTCGATCACCATGAACGGCCGCTCCACCATGTGGCACCTGACGCAGAGCGCGCCGTCGCTGGGCCTGCCCTCGAATTCGTGCTTGTGGAAATGATGGTCGGCCGTGTCGTAGACGGTGCCCTCGTGGCATTGCAGGCAGAGGGCGTTGCCCTCCTTGACCAGCTGCAGGGAGTGGCTGTCGTGGCAGTCGCTGCAGCGCACGCCCTGCGCGTGCATCCGGCTCTGCAGGAACGAGCCGTAGACGTAGACCTCGTCGCGGATCTGCCCGTCGGCCTCGTACAGGCCCTCGCGCAGCAGCGAGGGCAGCATGTGGTCCAGCAGGTTGCCGCCGGCGTGGTCGTAGTCGCCCAGCTCGGCCCGGCGCGAGTGGCAGGGCGCGCACAGCTCGACCAGGCGCGGCCCGTCGAGGTCGGCCGTGGCCACGGCCAGCGCGCCGTTGGGGGCCTCGGGCCGGGCCATGGGCGGGATGCCGGCCCAGGCCACGTGACCGGAGCCGGGGCCATGGCAGGCTTCGCAGCCCACGTCGATGTCCGACCAGGTGGTGGCGTAGCTGTCGGTGACCGGGTCGTAGCCCTTCCTGAGGTCGGTGGAGTGGCACTCGGCGCACATGCCGTTCCAGTTCTGGCCGTTGCGGGTCCAGTGCAACCAGTCGCCCGCCGGGATGCGCTGCCCGGGGTACATGCCGTACCAGCGCTGTTCGATCCGGTCCCAGGCCAGGTTCAAGGTCTGCAGACGGCCGCCGGGGAAGGGGATCAGGTACTGCTGCAGCGGGTCGTGGCCGAAGACGTGGGTGATCTCGAACTCGGCCAGGGCGCCGTCAGGCCCCTCGGTCTCGACCAGGAAGCGGCCGTCGCGGCGGTAGAAGCGCGAGGTGACGCCGGCGTGGGTGACCACGGCGTCGTCGAAGTCGCCCAGCACGGTCGAGTCGGCGGCCACGTCCATGGCCAGGTCGTGGTCCGAGCCGCGCCAGCCGCGGAACTGCTCGCGATGGCAGTCGATGCAGGCGGCGCTGCCGACGAAGGCCGGCGCGGCCTCGACCGCCGGTCCCCGCTCGCGGCGCAGGGCCAGCGAGGCCGGGATCACCACCACGATCACCGCCAGGGCGGCCAGGCCGATCAGCTCCCAGCGCCGCAGGCTCACGCGCGCACCGCCTGCTCGGGCCGCCAGGCGCTGCGGCGGGTGCGACGCCCGGTGTGCACCTTGACGATGCCGTTCTCGATGCGCACCTCCAGCAGGTCCAGCGGCCGCGGCGCCGGCGGCCCCGACACCTGCCCGGTGAGGTCGAAGGTCGAGGCGTGGCAGGGGCAGACGAAGCGCTGCTCGGCCGCCGACCAGGGCACGGTGCAGCCCAGGTGGGTGCATTGGCGGTGCAGGGCCAGGAAGCCGCCGTCGGCCAGGCGGGCCAGGTAGAAGCTGCCGGCGGGGAAGGCGGTCACGCTGCCGGGGGCGAAGTCGTCGACCGGGCCGCACACCGTCAGCGTGGTGCCGGTCGCGTCGGCCCGCCGCCGCGGTCGCAGGAACGAGAGCCCGACCCAGGCCAGCTCGGCTGCCGCGACCAGGCCCAGGCCGGTCCACAGCCACTTCAGGAAGCTGCGGCGATCGTTGCGCACATCGTTCATGCGCCACCTCCGGACCAGGGCCAGCCGAGGGCCATGCCGGCGCCGCGGAACCAGACGCCGATCACCGTCAGCACCACGAACGCGACGGCCAGCAGCACGACCAGCGCCTGCACGGCCTCGGCCCGGCTGGCGCCGCGCCGGCGGGCCAGCGCCAGGGTGCCCCAGCCCGCGCCGACGATCCCGGCCAGGGGCAGCAGGCCGCCGGCCAGCCAGCCCGCCCCGCCGGCGCCGCCGCCTTCGTCCAGCACCACCAGCAACGGCGTGACGACGAGCGCCGTCAGCGCTGCGACCCCGCTGAAGCGCCGCCCGCGGGCCGACAGGAACCAGCGGCCGCCCGGCGTGTCGTCGGGCGTCAGCCAGGGCAGCAGCGCCAGACCAGCCACCCCCAGCAACGGCAGCACCAGCACCGCCAGCACCGGGTGCAGGTGGATCAGCAGTTCCTGGCAGCCCACGAAGTACCAGGGCGCCTTGGCCGGGTTGGGGCTCATGCCGGGGTTGGCCCGCTCGCCCAGGGGTGCGCCCAGCACCGCCGCCAGCACCAGCACCAACGCCACCACCACCAGGGCCTGGGCGATCTCCCGGACCATCAGCTCGGGCCAGAACATCACCGTGGCCGGCTCGCCGTCCGGGTCGGGCTCCTCGCTCGTCGCCGGCGGCACCACCACGCCGCCTGCCCGCCGCACCCGCCAGAAATGCCAGGCCGCCAGCAGCAGCAGCAGGACCGGCACGAGGGTGGTGTGCACCGTGTAGAAGTTCACCAGCGTGGCGTCGCCGATGGTCTCGCCGCCCAGGGCCACTTGCCGCAGGGGCTCGCCCACCAGCGGCACGTAGCCGAGCATGCCGGTGGCGATGGTCACCGCCCAGTAGGAGAGCTGATCCCAGGGCAGCAGGTAGCCGGTGAAGCTGGAAGCGAGGATGCCCAGCAGCAGCGCGACGCCCAGCAGCCAGGTGACCCGCCGCGGTCCCTGGTGGCCGCCCGTCAGCACGACCCGCGCCGTGTGCAGCAGGACCACCAGCACCAGCAGGTTGGCGCTCCAGTAGTGGATGCCGCGCACCAGGGGACCAAAGAGGGTCTGCTGCTGCAGCGCCAGCACCGAGTCGTAGGCCACCGTCGGCACCGGCTGGTAGACCAGCATCTGCAGGGTGCCGCTGGCCGCCAGCAGCAGCAGCAGGACCAGCGAGGTGCCGCCCAGGCCGTACGTATGGGTCCAGCGCAGGGTGCGCGCCGGCACGCGCACCGGACGCAGGTGCAGCAGGAAGGTGAAACGGGTCAGGCGGGCGCGGTCCCGGTCGGTGGCCGGCCCGCGGGGCATCGCGATGCTCATGCCGTGATCATGGCACGGGCCCCCCGCAGGGTCCAGCCGCCATCAGCGGGCGCCGGGCAGTCCACGGCCGCTCTCGAGGTAGAGGGCGAAGGTGCCCAGCCAATGGCTGCCCTCGTAGTGCTCCCCCGTCAGCGCGGCCAGGGCGTCGGCGCGGTGGGCGGCCGCCGCGTCCCGCAGGGCGGCCAGGCGAGCATCGCCGGCCGGCAGCCCGGCGGCCATGCCCTCAAGCATCCAGGCCCGCGACAGGTTCAGCCCGTCCAGGTGGGCCAGCTTGCCGTCGCTGCGGTCGGTGACGATGGCCACCGGCAGCCAGTCGGCGCCGCCGCCGGCGGGGATCTCCGGCAGGAATCCGGCCAGCCAGGCGGCGAACTCCGCCGGCGCCAGCACCCGCCGCATGAAGTCGGCCTCGGCCAGGGCCGGCGACAGGAAATCCTGCCCCGAGGGCTCGAAGGCCAGCACCGCGGCCGGGTCGTCGCGGTACAGGCGCAGGCCGGTCGCCCGCACCAGGGCCGCCATCTCCGTCTGCCCGCAGCCGCGGGCCCAGTCCAGCATCAGCCCGAAAGCGAAGGCGGTCTGGCTGTGTTCACCGGTGCGGATGGGGTACGCGAGCTTGGGCAGCCAGTCGGCCAGGCGATCGGCGCAGGCTGTCTCCAGCGGCGCCAGAGCGGCGGCCCAGCGGAGGGCGTCCGGGTCATCCCACTCGCGCAGTTCGGCGGCCAGCTGCAGCAGCCAGGCCAGGCCGTAGGGGCGCTCCCAGGAGGCACGACCTTCGCCCAGCAGGTAGGCGGATTCGACCGCGATGTTGGCTGCCGTGAGGTGGGCGTCCAGGACGGCGCGGGCCTCGGCCGCCAGCGGATGGGCGGGATTACAGCCGGGCGAAGCGCGCCAGCTGCCAGTGCCCATGCACCGCCGAGTGCCAGTCGAAGCAGCCGAAGAACGCGGGCGTGAACTGCGCCGGCGTGCCCGTGTCCGCGTCCGACTGCATGACGTGGGCGATCTTGTTGGGGTACTCCTGCCCGGTGCAGTCCAGGGCCAGGCGGACGTAGGGGGCCAGCGCTTCGGCCTCGGTGGCGGCGGCCGGGGCGGAAGCGCCCAGCAGCAGCGCCGCCAGCAGGAGCCGGATCACTCGTCGACTCCCGGTGCGCGGTCCTCCGCCACCAGCTTCAGGCGCTCGAGGCCGTCCTCGAGCATGGGCCCCTGCAGCGGACCCATCCAGAGGCCCAGGTAGCGGTCCATGACGTTCCAGCCGTGGTTTCCGGACATGGTCCAGGTGACTTCGGTGCCGCCGCCGGGCACCGGGCCGTAGACCATGGTGCAGGCCGCGTGCGTGCCCTGGTCGATGAAGGCGAGATCGTAGCCAACGCCCCAGGCGGGATCGCTGCGGGTGAAGGTCAGTTCGCCCGCACCGCCCTTGCCCTGCCACGCCTGGTGGGTGCCCACGCCGCTGGTGACCGCGCCCAGGGTGACCTCCAGCTCGGGATCGGCCTGCAGCCAGGGCGCCCAGGCCGGCCACTGCTGCAGGTCCGAGCAGAGCTCGTGCACGCGCGCCTGCTCCGCGTCGATGGCGACGGCGCGGCTGACGCTCCAGGTGCGCGGTATGAACAGCCCCACCGCCACCACCAGGAGCGTCGCCGCACCGACACCGATGCCGATGCGCTTGAGGATGGGAACGACCATCGCCGGACCGTCCTTTCGCAGGCTACTGGGTCCACCGGGTGAGCCAGGCCATCACTTCGTCGTGCCACTGGATCGAGTTGCTGGGCTTCAGCACCCAGTGGTTCTCGTCCGGGTAGTGAAGCAGACGCGCCGGCACGCCCTGGCGCCTCAGCGCGGTGAAGGTGCTCAAGCCCTGGGTGTCGACCACGCGGTAGTCAAGGGCGCCGTGCACCACCAGGGTGGGCACGTGCCAGTTCTGCACGAAGTCCACCGGGTTGTGGCTGGCGTAGCCGGCGGGGTTGGCCCAGGGGGTGCCGCCGTGCTCCCACTCGGGGAACCACAGCTCCTCGGTGTCGAAGTAGGCCATGCGCTCGTCCAGGTTGCCGTCGTGGGTGACGAAGGCGCGGAAGCTGCGGGCGAACGGCTGCCCGTGCATCCAGTTGATCATGTAGCCGCCATAGCTGGCGCCCGCGGCCACGACCTTCGACCCGTCCATCCAGCTGTACTTGGCGAGGGCGGCGGCCAGGCCCTTCTCGAGATCCTCCAGCGGCCGGTCACCCCAGTGCCCGGTGATGGCGTCGGTGAAGCCCTGGCCGTAGCCGGTGGAGCCGTGGAAATCGACCGCGATCGTGGTGAAGCCCGCGCCCACGTAGGCCTGGGGATTCCAGCGGTAATGGAAGTCGTTGCCGAAGCTGCCCTGGGGACCGCCGTGGACCAGGAACGTGACCGGCCACTTCTGTCCGGCGGCGGCCTTCTCGGCCGTCCAGTCGTAGGGCTTGACCACGTAGGCGAACACCGTCTCGTCGTTCCAGCCCTTGAAGCTGAACTGCTCGGGCTGGCCCATACGGGTCGCGGCCAGCTTGGCGCCGTTGAGATCGGTGATCTGCTGGAAGCCCTTGCCGTCGATGCCGACGGTGCAGAGCTCGACCGGCGACTGCAGGTGCTGCAGGCCGAACAGCAGGCGCCCCTTCAGCAGGTTCAGGCCCGAGGCCGAGCCCATCTCGTGGACGCGGCGTGACCTGGCCCGACCTGGTGTCCAGCTTGAAGATCGAGTTCTGGCCCAGGCTGCCGGCGCAGAAGTAGGCGGTGCGGTTGTCCGCCGCGAACTTCAGCCCGTGGGGCGAGAGGTCGATGGGCCGCTCCAGCTGCGGCGTGGTGAACGCCACGTCCAGGCGGCGGACCGCGCCGGTGGCCCAGTCCATGAGCTGGAGGTGGAAGTTGTCGGCCTCGAAGCCCGGGCGCTCCATGGCCAGCCAGACCAGGGTCTTGCCGTCGGGGGTGAACGAGGGCTCGGTGTCCCAGGCCTCGTTGGCCTCGCTCAGGCAGCGCGTGGTGCCGGAGCCGTCGCTCTTGACCGCGTAGATGTCGTAGTCGGTGCTCCAGGCCGCCGCGCTGCCGGGCAGCACCTTCGCCGTGTACAGCACCTCGCTGCCGTCGGGCGTGACCGCGATCTCGTCGAAGCCGCCCCAGGGCTTGGTGGGCACGTCGGCGTCCAGGTCGGGCATCAGGTCGACCGGTTCGCCGCCCTCGCCCTTGACCAGGAAGAGGTGGCTGCGCTTGCCGTCCTCCCAGGTGTCCCAGTGGCGGAACATCAGCTCGTCGTAGACGCGGCCGGTGGTCTTGGCCGCGGCCTTGGTCTTGTCCTTTTCCAGCGTGCCGGCGATGCCCAGGCCCGGGTAGACCTCCAGCGCCACCAGGAAGCCCTGCAGCTGCGGCACGACCAAGTAGCCGCCCACGTCCAGGTCGAGGTGGGTGACCTGCTGCGCCTCGCCGCCCTGGGGGTCGATGCGCCAGATCTGGCTGCTGCCGCCGCGCGAGGAGAGGAAGAACAGGTGGCCGTTCTGGCACCAGCGCGGGCTCGAGTCGCCGGCCTGGTCGGTGGTCAAGCGCTTGACCGTCTTGCCGTCGACCGTGGCCAGCCAGATGTCGGTGCGGCCCTTGTCGGCCTCCAGGTCGGTGCTGCGCACGGTGAAGGCCACCCACTGGCCGTCAGGCGAGACCTGGGGGTCGCCGATGCGCTCCATGGCCAGCATGTCATGGACGGAGAACGGGTGCGGATCCTGGGCCAGCGTCGGGGACGCGCACAGGGCGATCAGGGCCAGGCAGACGGGCAGGATGGCATGGAGCTTCAACGGGACACCTCCGGCGGTGGCGGCTAGGGGTCGGGGACGACGGCAAGGGGGGAATATAGGTCATTCCGGGTCAGGAATCGACCTTTTGCCGTATGCGGGGCCAACGGGTCAGCGGGCCGGCGGGCCACCGGCGGCGGTGACCGTAAAATCGGCCCAATTCGCTCATGTTGTGTGATAGACTGGGCCCAGCACGGGGGGAGGCTCATCACGGAGGGACGGTTTTCAAGATCGATCCAGGACCTCGATCGCGTGCTGGCCGCGGTCGACGAGTTTTGCCTGCGCTGTGGTGCCTCGGAAGCGACGACCTTCGCGATCAGGCTGATCGCCGAGGAGCTGTTCACCAACTTCGTCAAGTACAACCGGGGCGGCCGCGATCACATCCTGCTGGAGCTGGGCCTTGCCGGCGGCATCATTGCGTTGACCCTGACCGATTACGAAGTGGATCCGTTCGACGTTACCCAGACGCCGGCGGTCGATGTGTCCGTACCGGCGGACCAGCGCAAGCCCGGCGGGCTGGGCCTGCACCTGGTCAAGATCTACACGGACGGATTCCAATACGAGTACTTCGATCGCACCATGCGCGTCACGGCGACCAAGCGGCTGGAGGCTGGCGATGTTTAGGATCTGGCGGGGTGAGGACGGCGCGGTCATGCTGGAAGGCCGGCTCACGGCGGCCGAGGCGGACCAGGCGCGCCAGTTCCTCGGCACCGTCACCGGGGAGGCCGTGCTGGATTTCACGGACCTGGCCTACATTTCCAGCGCGGGGTTGGGACTCCTGGTCGCGCTGCACCACCGACTGGGTACCGGCGGACACAAGGTCCGCTGCCGGAACCTGAATCGCAACGTGGGGGAGCTGTTCAGGATTGCCGGATTCAGCATGATCTTCGACATCGAGTAGCTTTCTTATCCCCCAGCTGCGGCCGGGCTATGAGCGTCCGGACCCGCCGCCGACCCGATATTCGCATGGAGCACCCGCACCTCGCTTCCGCAACCGATCCGCCCAGGATCCCATTCGCGTCGAGTTCGACGACGGAAAAGTTTGACCAACCTTTTCCCCGGGCGACGGTAATTCATGACGAACAAGGATGCCGATCTGGCCAGGCAGGTCCGTCAGGGCGATCAAGGGGCGTTCGCGATGCTCGTCGCACAGTACGAAAAGCCAATTTACAACCTGGCCCTGCGCATGGTCACGGATCCCGATGACGCCGCGGATATCACCCAGACCGTGTTCGTGAAGGCGTACCTGAAGATCGCGCTGTTCAACCCCGCCCATGCGTTCTTCAGCTGGATCTACCGGATCGCCGTCAACGAGTCGCTCAACCTGATCGATGCCAGGAAGCGGAACCGGAACCTGCGCCCCGAGCCCCACGCCGCGCCGAACACGCCGGATGAGGTGCTCCGCCAGGCCGAGGCCGATCGGTTCATCCAGGGTGCGTTGGAGGACATGAGTATCGAGCATCGGATCGTCATCATCCTGAAGCACCTGCTGCATCTGCCCTACGTGGAGATCGCAGCGATCCTCGACATCCCGGAGAAGACGGTCAAGTCGCGGCTGTTCACGGCCCGACAGGTCCTGAAGGACCGCCTGATCGAACGGGGGTACTCCCGATGAATCCTCAGGAACTGCAGGCGCTCATGCACGGGGAGATCGACGGCACCAACGCCGCCGCGGAGTCGCAACGGCTGCACGCCTGCCTGCGCGGAGACGCCGCGGCCCGCAAGCATTACGAGGAGTTGTGCGAGACGATCGCCGTCCTCGAGGATGTCGGGCTGCGCGAGCCTTCGCCGACCTTGCGGCGGGCCATCCTGGCCGCCGTTGAGGACCTCGCCCCGACCGCGCCCCTCAACACCGGTGCAGGAGGGGGACTGCTGCACCGGTGGGGCGCGGTCCTTAAGAACCGGCCGGGCTACGGTTACGCGTTTGCGGCCGGCCTGGCGCTCGGGATGCTGGTGCTGGCGGCCCTGGGGCCGCGCCTGGCCGACCTGGACGCCCCGCCGCGGGCCGGACTCTACGGCGTGGCCCTGCCCGGGGTGGAGCAGCCGGAGATCGACGCCATCGTGCTGGCCATCGACGGCCCCGGCGTGCGCGGGAACATCCGGTCCTGGCACGAGGGCCAGCGGCTCGTGGTGCGCATCGACCTGGACGCCGCCGACGGCGTGCAGGTGACCTTCGGTTCGCAGCCGGCCCTGGTCTGCGAGATCTTCCGGGCCCTGGAGGCGGGGTACCACGAACTGGTGACCCGGCCCGGATCCATCCAGTTGAATCATGCGGGCCGTGGCAGCTACGAGATCGAGCTCGGAAGCGCCGACCGGCAGCCGGCCCTGGTCACCGTGAGAGTCCAGAGGGAGGGAGTCGTGCTGGGCGAACAGGTGCTCGCGCTGCGGTAGCCGGGGCGCCGGCACCAACTTTCGCACGCGCGAGCGGTAGTTGTAGTTGAAGCTGTGCAGGAGTCAACGATCGAACGGGGGGAGAACCAAATGAACCAGAAAAAGATCATGTGGGGCGGGGTTGCCGTCATCGCAGTCGCTGTGATCGCCGTGGCGATCTATTCGCCCTACCCGCCCAAGGGTGACCTTTCGGGTGCTGTCGGCGTCGCCGAGCACTCCCGGACCGCCCAGGTCACCGACGCCGACGTCGTGCTGCAGGATGCGGAAATCCAGGAGCTGCTGCAGAGCGACTTTTTCTACAAGCTGGCCACTGACAAGGAATTCCGACAGATCGCGGTCGACCAGCTGGCGCGCCTGGACATCGCCGACGGCCGCACCGCCCAGTTCACCAATCCCGCCAGCCTGGCGGAGATGGACAACTTCCTGACCCTTACCGTCGACAACCCGGAGCTGAAGATGGCCCTGGCCGAAGGCCGCATGGACATCGTGAACCGGATCCTGACGGCCGAAGGCAAGGTACACTTCATCGATATCGCCAACCGGGTCTACATGGCCCAGGGGCGCAACGCGGAAATCAACGCCAAGTCCTATGCCGAGATGAAGATGTTCCTGGGCCGGGTCTTCGCCGACGCCGAAATGAAGGCGGCCCTGGCCGCCGGGCGCATGGACGTCGTCAACCGGATCCTGGTCGCCGACGGCAGGGTCGAGATGCAAGACGCGGCGAACCGCGTCCTGCTCGCCGAGAACCGCAACTCCATGTCCGGCCGGGCGTTCAACCTGGCCGAAATGCGGGTCTTCCTGGACCTGGCCAGGACCAACCTGGAATTGCGCAGCGCCCTCACCGAGGGTCGCATGGACATCGTCCACCGGGTCCTGATGACCGACGGACGCACCAACCTCGCCGACGTCGCCAACCGCGTGTACATCTCGTTGGGCCGGGGCCCGGCGATCGAGGCGACCGCCCTGGACGACATGCGGTCGTTCGTGGACCTGGCCGCCGGCAACAGTGACCTGCGGACCGCGTTCGCCGAAGGCCGCATCGAGATGGTCAACAAGATCCTCGTCAGCGACGGCCGGACCGCCCTGACCGACGCGGCGGGGCGGGTCTTCATGGCCGACGGCCGGGGCGCGCAGGCCAACAGCCCGGTCAGCCTGGGCGATATGAAGGCGTTCCTCGATCTGTCCCGCACCAACGTCGAGCTGAAGGCAGCCATGGCCGAGGGCCGGATGGACATCGTGCACAAGATGCTGATCGCCGACGGCAAGACCAACCTGACCGACAGCGCGAACCGCATCTTCCTGTCCCTGGGCCGCAGCCCGGAGCTCAACGCCGTTGCGCTCGAGGACATGCGCAGCTTCGTGGATCTCGCCGCCGGCAACGGTGACTTGAAGGTCGCCCTGGCCGACGGTCGCATGGACATGGTCAACAAGGTCCTGGTCGCCGACGGCAAGATGGCCCTCAACGACGCGGCGGGCCGGGTGTTCCTGGCGGCCAACCGCACCGCGATCGACGGCCGCAGTCTCAATCTGGCGGACATGCGTGTCTTCCTGGATTTGGCCAGGACGAACGTCGAACTGCGCACCGCCCTGGCCGACGGGCGCATGGACATCGTCAACAAGGTGCTCGTGGCCGAGGGCCGGACCTACGTCGCCGATGCGGCCAACCGGGTCTATCTCGGGCTGGGCCGCAACCCGCAGCTCAACACCGTGGCCATCGACGACATGAGGGCCTACATCGACGCCGTCGGCGCGAGCGCGGACCTGAAGGCCGCCATGGCCGACGGTCGCCTGGACCTGGCCCAGCGGGTCCTCGCCACCGAGGGCAAGACGGCCCTGAGCGACGCCGCCGGCCGGGTCTTCATGGCTTCCAATGCCTCGGGCCTGGTCGCCCGCGACTACGCCATGGGTGACCTGCGCGCGGTGGCGGCATTCGCCGGCGAGAACGCCGAGTTCGGCCAGGCGATGCAGGACGGGCGGATCGAGATGGCGGCGCGGGTGGCCATCGCCGCCGGCAAGACCGACGTCTCCCTGCGCAGCCTGCAGACCACGAGCTTCGTGGTGGGAGACAGCCGCAGCTTCCTGGCCGACCTCGGTCGCCTGGTCGCCGTGGCGGACACCCCCTCGTTCAAGCAGGCCGCGGACAATCCCGGCTGGGGCCGCATGTTGGCCACCACCGACGCCGCGACCTGGAAGCAGGCCGTGGAGGCCGCCGGCGACGGTCGGCAGCATGCCCGGAACTAGGGACCCGGAGAGCCCCGGAGGGCACTTGAGCGTGCTCGAAGCCTAGCGAAATGGTGCGCGGGGGCACCGCCGTCAGCCGGCGGTGCTCCCGCGTGTGCAGCAGCGAGGGGGGTCGGGGATCGTGCGCAGGACCATCATCCGCCTTCTGCTGCCGGGGCTGCTGGCTGCCATGTTCGCACCCGCCCGGGCCCAGATCACGGCCCTGGAAACCGAAAACCAGCGCCTGATCTACAACGAGTTCACCCAGTCCTTCCTCGCTCCCCACACCGCCCGCTGCTTCGAGAACGCGATGCTCTTCTACCGCGACGTCTTCGCCTACACGCCCAGCGAGCGGGTGACGGTCTTTCTCGACGACGCCATGGACTACAACAACGCGGCGGCCTGGTCGGCGCCGCGCAACTCGCTGTGGGTGCAGATCGCGCCCACGAACCGGGTGTACGAGACCGCGCCCAGCAACGAACGCATCAACCACACCATGAACCACGAGCTGGCCCACATCGCCATGCAGGACGGGTTCAACCACAGCGACCGCTTCTGGCGTCGTCTGTTCGGGGGCAAGGTGGCCCAGGTCCCCGAGCACCCGGAGTCCATTGTCTACGCCTACCTGACCGAGCCGCGCCGGCTGTCGCCGCGCTGGTACCACGAAGGCGGCGCCGTATTCCTGGAGACCTGGATGGCCGGCGGCGTGGGCCGCGCCCAGGGTCCCTATGACGAAATGGTGTTCCGGGCCAAGGTCCTTGACGGCAGCCGCATCTACGACCCCATCGCCCTGCAGGCCGAAGGCACCCGGATCGACTTCCAGGCCGGCGTGAACGCCTACCTCTACGGCACCCGGTTCATGAGCTACCTGGCCTACGTCCACGGGCCCGAATCGGTGATCGACTGGATCGCCATCGGTCCCGACTCGCGCAAGTACTTCATGTCCCAGTTCAAGCAGGTCTACGGCCGCACGCTGGACGAGGAATGGCGGGATTGGATCGCCTGGGAACACGGCTTCCACCAGGCCAACCTCGATTCGCTGCGGCGCTACGAGCTGACGCCGTACCGGGACCTTTCGGCGACGGCCCTGGGCTCGGTGTCGCGGGCCTACCGCGACCCCGGACGGAATCGCCTGTACGTCGCCGCCAACTACCCCGGGGTCGTGGGCCACATCGCGGCGATCGATCTGGACGACGGCTCGATGGAGCGGTTGACCGACATCCAGGGCCCGGCGCTCTACTTCGTCACCTCCCTGGCCTACGACGAGGAGGGCGACGCCCTCTTCTACACCTCCCACAACTACGATTGGCGCGACCTGTGGGTACTGGACCTGGCCACCGGCAAGACCACGCGGTTGATCAAGGACGCCCGCATCGGCGATCTCGCCTTCAACCAGGCCGACCGCTCCCTGTGGGGGATACGGCACTTCAACGGCATCTCGACGGTCGTGCGGCTGGCGGCGCCCTACACCGAATGGCACCAGGTGCTCTCGCCGCCCTACGGCAAGGTGGTCTACGACATCGACGTCTCACCCGACGGCCGGTTGTTCTCCTACGCGTTGTCCGAGATCAGCGGACGGCAGACCCTGAGGCTGGCCAGCGTGGATTCCCTGCTGGCGGGCGCCCTGCCCGACACGATCCTGCACGACTTCGGCTATTCGCTGCCGGGAAACTTCGTGTTTTCGCCCGACGGCCGGCGCCTGGTCGGCAGCTCCTACTACACCGGGGTGTCCAACATCTGGCAGTACGAACTGGCCGACGGCACCATGGACATCCTGACCAACTGCGAGACCGGCATGTTCCGGCCGGTACCGGTTGAGGGGGATTCGCTGATCGTCTTCCGCTACACGGGCGAGGGCTTCATCCCGGCGACGCTGACGGGCAAGCCGCTGCAGGATGTGAATTCGATCACCCTGCTGGGCAATCTCATCGCCCGCAAACATCCGATCGTGCAGACCTGGAACGTGGGTTCGCCGGCGGAAGTTGATCTGGATTCGCTGGTGACCTACCAGGGGCCGTACCGCGGGCTGGCCAACCTCGGCCTGGCCTCGATCTACCCGGTGGTGCAGGGCTACAAGAACCAGGTCGCCGTGGGCCTGGCCGCCAGTCTTTCGGACCCGGGGTACGTGCACGCGCTGGACCTGGACCTGACCTACTCCCCCGACACGAACCTGGCTGCGGAGGAGCGGCTGCACGGCCGCCTGCAGTATGCCCGCGGGGCGTGGAAGTTCGATCTCAAGCACAACGTGGCCGACTTCTACGACCTGTTCGGGCCGTTCAAGACCAGCCGCAAGGGCCAGTCCCTGGGCCTGGACTGGCACCGGGCCCTGCTGATCGACAAACCCAAGCAGATGAACCTCTCGGTGACGACCACCGGGTACACCAACCTCGAGAAGCTGCCCTACGCCCAGAACATCGACGCCACCTACGACAAGCTGTGGTCCACCGTCGCGCGCCTGGACTTCAGCGACAAGGTGGCCTCGATCGGGGCGGTCAACCCCGAGAAGGGCCGCGCCTGGAACCTGGGCCTGGCCAACAACTACGCCGACGGTCGCTCGTTTCCCCTCGGCTGGGTCGAGCTGGAGGTGGGCTTCCCGCTCGTGTTCGACCACTCGGCCCTGTGGCTCAAGGGCTCGGGCGGCTACTCGCCGGGGGACCCGGAAGTGAGTTTCGCCAACTTCTACTTCGGCGGCTTCCAGAACAACTACGTGGATCACCGCAGCATCCGCCGCTTCGAGGACTTCGACGCCTTCCCCGGCCTGGAGATCAACCAGATGGGCGGCACCAACTTCACAAAATTGCTGCTGGAGTGGGACCTGCCACCGGTCATGTTCCGGCGGGTCGGAGCCTCGGGCTCCTACCTGACCTGGCTGCGCTTCGCGCTGTTCTCGTCGGGGCTGGCCACGAACCTGGACGACGACCTGCTGCGCGACGGCGCGGTGAACGCCGGCATCCAGGCCGACCTGCGCTTCACCATGCTCTCACGCCTGGACATGACCCTGTCCGGCGGCTATGCGGTCGCCTGGCTGGATGACGCGCGCCGCAGCGACGAAGTGATGGTTTCGCTGAAGGTCCTGCAGTGACGGCCATCCTGGCCAAGGGCACCCTGGCCCTGGTGCCGGCCCTGGTCTACCTCGGCGCCCTGTTCGTCCTGGACAGCTACAAGCTGTTGAAGCTGCGCGATGTCCTGCTGGCGATCTTCGCCGGCTGCATCGCCGTGGCGATCTGCCGGATCCTGAACTCCCGGCTGCTGCCGCTGTCGGGGATGGCCGTCCACGACTACGTGCGCTACGTGGCCCCGGTGGTGGAGGAGGCGGCCAAGGCGGTCTACGTGGTGGCCATGGTGCGCAGCGGCCGCACCGGCTTCGCCGTCGACGCCGCGATCCTGGGCTTCGCCGTCGGCACCGGCTTCGGCGTGCTCGAGAACGCGTTCTACCTGGTCGACCTGCCCCGGGCCGGACTCGTCACCTGGCTGCTGCGGGGCTGTGGCACCGCGCTGATGCACGGCAGCACCGCCGCCGTCTTCGGCATCGTCTCGCAAAGCCTGCACGAGCGCCATCCCCGCGCGCGCTGGTACCGCTTCCTGCCCGGCTTCGGCCTGGCCGTGGTCATGCATTCGGTCTACAACCATTTCCTGGTGACGCCGGCGCTGGGGGCGGCCAGCCTGGTGATCGGTGTGCCGCTGATCACGCTGGGCGTGTTCAGGCAAAGCGAACGGTCGCTGGAACAGTGGCTGGACCTGGGCTTCGACAGCGATGCCGAGATGCTGGAGTCCTTCCACACCGGCGCCTTCGCCGAGACCCGGATCGGCACCTACCTGGTGGCCCTGCGGGAGCGCTTCGCGCCCGAGGTGGTGGCGGACATGTTCTGCCTGCTGCAGCTCCAGGCGGAACTGTCGGTCCATGCCAAGGGGCTGCTGCTGATGCGGCGGCAGGGTTACGACGTGCCGGCATCGCCGGAGGTGCCGGAGAAGCTGGCCGAGATCGCCTATCTGCAGAAGAGCATCGGCCGCACCGGCCAGCTGGCGATCCGGCCGTTCCTGCGCAAGGGTCGGCGCGACGTGTGGGAGGGTCGCCTGCTGGGGCGCGGGTGAGGCTCAGCGCCGATGGCTGAACAGCCAGGTGTAGATATCCGGCGCGTAGCTCACCAGCCAAGGCCCGACCGCCGGATCTTCCGGGTACGCCGCCAGGCCCTGCTCCAGCCCCGAGAGATCGTAGGTGCGCGACCAGGAGTCGTGGCCCACGCCGTCGTAGAGGGTCAGCCGCGGGGCGCCCGGCGGGTCGAGGGCGCCGATGGCCTTGACCAGGTTGACCGACCCGGCCGGCTGCACCACCGTGTCGGCGGTGCCGTGGAAGGCCCACAGCGGCGTGCCGCCGATGGCCGCGGCCTGGCCCGTGCTGCCGGCGCCGCAGATGGGCACCGCCGCCGCCACCGCCAGGGAGTCGTCGGCCGCGCCGCCATAGCGCCCGAGGTAGCTCCAGGTGCCGTAGCCGCCCATGCTCAGGCCGGTCAGGTAGATGCGCGTGCGGTCGATCGGATAGTGGGCGTCGATCCAGACGATCAACTCCCGCACCAGGGTCGCGTCCCACGAGCTGCCGTGGCACTGGGGCGAGACCACGATCATGGGATGCGGCGGGTTCCACTGGTCGCGATCGATCAGCCGCGGCGGACCATTGCGCAGCACCGAGTCGAGGATAGCCGGATCCGTGGCGCTGTCGCCCCGTTCGCCCGACCCGTGCAGGAAGACCAGCAGCGGATACGGCACCGGCGACGCATCCAGGCCCCCGGGCAGGTAGATGTGCAGCCCGTAGGGCGCGGCCCCGGCGGTGTCCGGATCCCGGGGCAGGGCGGTCTGGGTGCCGCCGTTGTCCGGGGGCAGGCGGTCCAGGTCCATGTCGTTCCTCGGGGGGGTGGTCGAGTCGCTGCCGCAGCCGCCGGGGGCAGCCAGCGCAGCCAGCACCAGCAGGATCGTGGCGATTCGCAAGGACTGGATGTGGCGACCCATGGCGGGTTCCTCCTCGAACGTCGTTCGGCGGCGCCGATCACCCTTGCGCAGCAGGTCTCATACCAGCCTTTGCGGCCACTACCGGCTGGTGTACAGTCGTCCTGCCCGAACCCAGGAGATCATATGGCCGACCCTGCCAATTTCCTACGCGAAATCGCCAGCGCCTGGATCGAGGAAGGCTGGCGGCGCGGCGACACCGCCGTCGTCGATCGCCTCCACGCCGCCGACTTCGTCGACCACGACCCGGGCGGCCGCCACCCCGACAACGCGGGCTTCAAGCAGGGTATCGTGCGACTCTTCGCCGCGTTCCCCGACCTGTCGGCGCAGGTGCGGGACCTGATCGTCGATGTGGAGGCCAACACCGTGGCCGTGCGCTGGGACGCGACCGGCACCCACCGCGGTCCCTACCTGGGCGCCGCGCCCACCGACCGCATGGTCCGCTTCAAGGGCATCGAGATCATCCGCATCAGGGACGGCCTGATCGTCGAGCGCTGGGGCGAGTGGGACGGCATCGACCTGCTGCAGCAGCTGGATCGGATCCGGCCGTGAGCGACGGCCCGTCGGCGCGCGCCACCCTTGGCGGCCTGGTCGCCATCCTGCTGTGGAGCGGGACGGTGGCCCTGGCCCGCAGTGCCGGCGAGGCAGTAGGGCCGGTCACCGCGGCGGCGGCGGCCTGCAGCGTGGGCGGGGTGATGTCCCTGGGTTCGCTGGCGGTTTCGGGTGCACGGCGTCGGCGCGTCCGCGAACTTCCGCGGCGGTACCTGCTGGGCTGCGGCGCGCTCTTCGTGGCCAACATGCTGCTGCTCTTCTTGGCCGTCGGCACCGCCGCCAACCGCGAGCAGACCCTGGCGGTGGGCCTGCTGAACTACCTGTGGCCGCCCCTGACGGTCGTGCTGTCGGTGCCGCTGCTGGGCCTGCGCGCCAATCGGCTGCTGGGTCCGGGGCTGCTGCTGGCGCTGGGCGGGCTCGTGGTGGTGGTCACCGCGGGCCATGGGCCGGCCTGGCAATCGCTGGTGCGCACCTTGTCCACCGATCCGCTGCCGCACCTGCTGGCGGTCGGCGCCGCGCTGACCTGGGCGCTCTATTCGACCCTGACTCGGCGCTGGGCCGGCAGTCGCGAGGGCGGTGCGGTGGCGGTGTTCCTGCCGGCCACCGCGCTCGTGCTGGTGCTGGTGGCCGGCCTGCGCGACGAGCAGCGGGCCTGGTCCGGACGCGGAGCGGTCGAGGTCCTGGTCCTGGGCCTGGCCACCTGGGCCGCCTACACCCTGTGGGACGGCGCCATGCG
Organism: Candidatus Krumholzibacteriia bacterium; assembly: GCA_963848505.1. GTDB lineage: Bacteria > Krumholzibacteriota > Krumholzibacteriia > LZORAL124-64-63 > LZORAL124-64-63 > JACZKN01. The sequence continues at coordinate 62,681 of CAWKEB010000004.1, forward strand.
CCGGGGCAACGTGGTGCTGGTGGCGGCGGCCTCGTACCTGACGCCGCTGCTGTCGACCCTCGTCAGTTGCCTGTACCTGGCCGTGGTGCCGGGAGCGCAGCTTTGGCTCGGTTGCGGGCTGCTGGTGGCCGGCTCGCTGCTCAGCTGGCGGGCGCTCGAGCGCCCCTGACGCCATTGCCGGTGGTCGCGGCGCAGCCGTTCCGCTAGTATCGGCGACGCCACCACCACGGACCGTCCGCCGCCGCCAAGGGGAACCATGCCCAGGATGAACGCCGCCGAGGCCCTGAACTGCCTGCGCGAGGGCAACCGCCGCTTCGTGACCGAAGGCCACGCCAGCGACGCACCGACCGGCCACGACCGGCGGCGCGAGCTGCTGGCCGGCCAGAAGCCCGTGGCCATCGTGCTGGGCTGCTCGGACTCGCGGGTGCCGCTGGAGCTGATCTTCGACCAGGGCCTGGGCGACCTGTTCGTGATCCGCGTGGCGGGCAACATCGTCGCGCCGTCCCAGGTGGCGAGCGTCGAATTCGCCGCCGAACGGCTGGCCGTGCGGCTGGTGGTGGTGCTGGGGCACACCGCCTGCGGGGCCATCACCGCCACGGTCGAGGAACTGGAATCGCCCCGGCCCAGCCGCTCGCCCAACCTGCCGTCGATCGTCGACCGCATCCGCCCGGCGGTGCTGCCCCTGCTGCAGACCGAGCTGCGCCACGACCGCGCGGCCCTGATCTGCGCCGCCGGCCGGGCCAACGTGAAATCCTCGGCCGACCACCTGCGCCACGGTTCGCCGGTGCTCGAGGAACTGGTCCGCGACCACGGGTTGCTGGTGGTGGGGGCGGAGTACTCGCTCGAATCGGGGATCGTGGATTTCTTCGACGGGGTGCCGGTCAGCGGGTGCGGCGCCTGAGCTCGCCCCCGGCCGCCGGAGCCAACCAGTTGGCGAAGAACCGCGCCGTGTCCGCGTACCAGGTGTCATGCAGGTGCGGCAGGACCGCGGCCTCGGGGTAGGCTGGCGGCGCACCGCCACCGGCGCAGGCCGCCTCGACGGCGGCGCGGTGGTCGGCCAGCAGCGCCAGGCCCGCCGCAGCGGCGATCCCCGTCGGCACCTCCGGATAGTCGGCCCGCTCGCCCGCCGCGAACCGCCCCACCTCCCGCTGGTGCTCCTTCAGGAGCGAGACCGGCTCGTACTCGGGATGCCCCTGCATGAACACGCTGCGCCCATCGGGCGAGGCCGCCAGGTGGACGCCGCCGTCCTGGGCGTCGGTCAGCAGCAGCGCCAGGCCTGCGGCAGCGAAGTCGTCCGCCGGCACGTCGTTCCAGCGGGAGTGGGGCACCAGCGGCGTCGGGCCTATCCCGGCCACGAGCGGGTGGCCGGGCGCCATCACCAGATGCGGGAACAATCCCCAGCGCTTGGCCGCCAGGGGCCGGCGCCGCCTGCCATGGCGGTATTGCAGCACCGCATGGGTGGCGAGGCAGGAGTAGAGGGTGGTAGGCACCGCAGCCTCGGCAAAGGCGATGACCTCGGCCAGGGCGTCCTTGTAGAACAGGCGGTCCAGGTCCGGATCGGGGATGTTGGCCCCGGTGACGATCAGGGCGTCCAGGGGGCGGGCGCGCAGCCCGGCCAGGGTCAGGTAGTGGGCGTCGCAGTGTTGGCGGGCCAGGGCCCCCCGGGGGATCTCCGGCAGCCCGGCCACGTGCAGGCGCAGGCCGCGGTCCGGGACGCCGGCCGCCAACAGCCGCAGGAACTGCCGCTCGGTGGCCTCGAGGGCGCCGTCGGCCATGGTGTTGACCAGGCCGAGGTCGAGCACGGGGCCATCCCAGTCAGCGGGCGCGACCACAGGCACGCCGGCGGCGGCCAGGCGGGCGTAGGCGGGCAGGGGGGTGTGGGCAAGCAGCGGCATGGCACAATGATAGCAGGATGGCCGAGCGGGGCCAACCGCGCTAGGATGCCCCAGTGCGGACCAAAGGAGAGCCCATGACAGCGGTGGACGGCAGGACCCGGCAGGCCAGGACGGTGATCCTGGCTGCGCTTGCCCTCGGCGCTGGCCTCTTCATCGCCTGGATGGACACGAGACCCGGCTGGGACGACACCGGCCTGACCGCGGGCGCGGTGCTGCTGGCGGCGGGTCTGGCCGGCCTGGCCGGCGTGCGGCCCTGGCTGGCGGCGCTGCTGGTGGCCGGTCCCATGGTGGTGGCCGAGGTGACCGGCAACCGCGGCGTGCTGGTGGCGGCCGTCATCGCCGCGGTCGCCGCGTACGCCGGCGCCGGCCTGCGTCGCCTGCGCGGCTGATCCGCAACTGGCCCGCCCCATGCAAGGGAGGCGGGCCGCCCTCCCGTCCGCCGCCTCCCGGTCAGGACCACGACCATGCCTCTCCTGCTGGACCGCGTGCGCCAGGCAATCCGCACCCGCCACTACAGCCCCAAGACCGAACAGGCCTACACCCGCTGGATCACCCGCTTCATCGTGTTCCACGGCAAGCGCCACCCCGACGAGCTGGGCGAAAAGGAGGTGAGCGCCTTCCTGACCCACCTGGCCAACGATCGCCACGTCAGCGCCTCGACCCAGAACCAGGCCCTCAGCGCGCTGCTGTTCCTGTACAAGGAGGTGCTGGGCCGCAACCTCGAGTGGCTGGACGACGTGGTCCGGGCCAAGCGCCCGGTGCGCATCCCCGTGGTCCTGACGGTGGACGAGGTGGCGGCGTTGCTGGACTGCCTGCGGGGCACGCCCTGGCTGGTGGCCTCGTTGCTGTACGGTTCGGGGCTGCGGCTGATGGAGGCCATGCGCCTGCGCAGCCAGGATCTGGACCTGCAGAAGGGCGAGATCACCGTCAAGAGCGGCAAAGGACAGAAGGATCGGCGCACGGTGCTGCCGGTGGCGGTGCGTGACCCGTTGCGCGCCCACCTGGGGCGGGTGAAGCAGCAGCACGACGACGATCTGCGCCGGGGCGCCGGGTTCGTGGTGCTGCCGGGCTCGCTGGCCCGGAAGTTCCCCCATGCGTCCAAGGAGTGGCGCTGGCAGTGGGTGTTCCCGGCCACCAAGATCTACCGGGACCAGGAGACGGGCGAGCGCCGTCGCCACCACCTGCACGAGTCGGCGGTGCAGCGGGCGGTGACCCTGGCGGCCCGCGAGTCGGGCATCGTCAAGCGCGCCACCTGCCACACCCTGCGCCACTCGTTCGCCACTCACCTGCTGGAGGCGGGCTACGATATCCGCACCATCCAGGAGCTGCTGGGGCACAACGACCTCACCACGACCATGATCTACACCCACGTGCTGAACGCGGGCGGGCGGGGGGTCAGGAGTCCGCTGGATGAGCGGCTGGGGGGCAGGGGGAAGGGCGGATCATGAGACCTGGCGCTCGAGCCGCTCGGCGATCCAGACCTTGATGATGGACTGGCGGGTCACGCCCAGCCGCTTGGCCTCGCGGTCCAACGACTCGATCATCCAGACCGGGAAGTCGACGTTGACGCGGCGCTGCTCCTGTCCGGGACGCCGGGCCTTGGCCAGGTCCAGGTCGGCGGAGATGTCGGCTCCGTCGTCGAACTTGCGGTCGAAGTCATTGGCTTTCATGGAATGCAACCTCCTCGGGGCGGGAACGGCGGACGGAGAGGTTCAGTTGCTCATCTTCGCCGGCTGAATCAGCTGCAATTCCGGTGCTTCGGCCTGCAACACCTGGTGCAGGTCCCAGCGCTGCTGCAGGGAGAGCCAGAACTCGGGCGTGTTGCCGAAGAACCTGGCCAGGCGCAGGGCGGTGCTCGGGGTGATGCCGCGCCGGCGGTTCACCAGTTCGTTGATGCGCTGGTAGGGCACGTGGATGGCGTCGGCCAGGTCGCGTTGGGAGATGTCCAGCGGTTTGAGAAACTCCTCCAGGAGCATGACCCCCGGATGCGTCGGTTCCCGGTCTGTCGGCACTCTGACCATGGCTGAGCCGCCCCCTATTGGTGGTAGTCGACGATCTGCACGTCGCGCGGACCGGCGTCGGTCCACGCGAAGCAGATCCTGTACTGCCGGTTGATCCGGACGCTGTGCTGGCCCGTCCGATCGCCCGCCAGGCGCTCCAGCCGGTTGCCCGGAGGGCCCCGCAGGTCGTCAAGCCGTGCAGCCGAATCGAGCTGGTCCAATTTGCGGACCGCCAGCGGCCAGATATCGATCGGGCAGACTCGACGAGCCTGTTTCGAGTCGAGGCCGTTGAAAACGGCTTCGGTTCCGGCATCCCGGAAGGATTGTATCATGGTAGCACGGCTATCATGCTATGTCAATTCTGGGGGAGGAGGCGGCTGGAAGCGGTCACCGGGTGCACACCCGGCGCTAGTTTCCGCTCTTCCAGGCGATATCGAGGCGTTTGCCGCTGAGCGCGCAGTCCCGCAGGTAGAGGTTGATGAGCGTCTGATAGGGGATTCCGGTTTCTTCCGCCAGGTCCTTGAAGTACTCGACTGTCCCCTCCTCGAGCCGAATCGTCACCTGCTTCTTCAAGCGGCTGGCGTACGGGTTCTTCTTGCCGGACTTGAAGTTGTAGCTCTTGCGCATCTCTACCGCATCTTGTACTGGGCCTGCTCCCGACATATCGCCTCGCGGGCGGAGTCAGATTTCTGCCACCGCCAATTATACCTACAATGTATTTACACGGCAAGTGCGTTGGCAACGGAGCCTGACGGCGAATTGCCGCAGAAGAAAAAGTGCTTCGGTTGTTCCAGATCCGCGGAGAGCAAGGCAGGGGTTAGGTTGTTATCTTGCTATTGTCCATTCATTTCTGCTAGACTGACCCAGTCGGGGATGTGGAGGCCGGTTGGCGGCAAGGTACTTGACCGCCAACCGGGGGTGACGCTGCGCAGCCCGATTTCACTACGCAGCCAGTCCATCCCACCCTCCACAACAATCGATTTAACGTTA